>NZ_JACHYT010000002.1:0-2090932 GCF_014193085.1 Mitsuaria sp. BK041
AGATTATGAACGATTCTTTTTGAATCCGTCAAGCAGTCTGCGAAATTATTTTCAGCGTCGACTGCGAGAATCTCGCCGCCAAATGAAAACCGGGACAAGCCCGGCCATTCATCCGACATCCCCAGCAGTTCCTCCGGGGGATTCGCTGCGAGACAGATGTCTGTGCAGCGAAGACCGCGACTGTAGCACAGCAAAAGAACGGCTCACAAGGACTACAAAGGAAAGTTGTTGACGACTGGCCGCGTCTCGCACGAATCGCCGCCAAGTCCTTGTCGCACCGTGCCGAGCCCTCACCGCTCAATGAAAAAGACCCGCCGAAGCGGGTCTTTCCAAGGAGGCAATGTCGGAAGCGGAACTCAGTCCGCGTCCTGGAACGCTTCCTCGCGCTTGTTCTTGATGGAAGGCAGCATCACGACGACCACCATCAGCGCCGCCGCGATCAGCAAGCCGGCGGACAACGGCCGGGACAGGAAGGTGCTCCAGTCGCCCCGCGACAGCAGCAGCGCGCGGCGCAGGTTCTCCTCCATCATCGGGCCGAGGATGAAGCCCAGCAGCAGCGGCGCGGGTTCGCAGCTCAGCTTGTAGAAGATGTAGCCCACCACCGCGAAGGCCGCCGTCATGAACACGTCGAAGTTGTTGTTGTTCAGCGTGTAGGTGCCGATGCAGCAGAAAACGACGATGGCCGGGAACAGGAAGCGGTAGGGCACCGTCAGCAGCTTGATCCAGATGCCGATCAGCGGCAGGTTCAGGATCACCAGCATCAGGTTGCCGACCCACATCGAGGCGATCAGGCCCCAGAACAGTTCCGGGTTGCTGGTCATGACCTGCGGGCCGGGCTGGATGCCCTTGATGGTCATCGCGCCCACCATCAGCGCCATCACCGCGTTGGGCGGGATGCCCAGCGTCAGCATGGGGATGAAGGAGGTCTGCGCGCCGGCGTTGTTGGCCGACTCCGGACCCGCTACACCCTGGATGGCGCCCTTGCCGAACTTCTCCGGGTGCTTGGAGAGCTTCTTCTCCAGCGTGTAGGCCGCGAACGAGGACAGCAGCGCGCCGCCACCCGGCAGCACGCCCAGCACCGAGCCCAGCGTGGTGCCGCGCAGCACCGCCGGCCAGGCGTCGTGGAAGTCCTGCTTGGTCGGCCACAGGCCCTTCACGCTCTTGGTGAAGACCTCGCGATGCTCGGCCGGCTGGCCCAGGTTCGCGATGATCTCGCCGAAGCCGAAGATGCCCATGGCGATCACGACGAAGTTGATGCCGTCGGTCAGCTCGGGGATGTCGAACGAGAAGCGCGGCGTGCCGGAAATGACGTCGGTGTTGATCTGTCCGAGCAGCAGGCCCAGCAGGATCATCGCGATCGCCTTGACCAGCGAGCCCGAAGCCAGCACGACCGCACCGATCAGGCCCAGCACCATCAGCGAGAAGTACTCGGCGGGACCGAACTTGAAGGCCAGCTCGGTCAGCGGCGGCGCGAAGGCCGCGATGACCACCGTGCCCACGCAGCCGGCGAAGAACGACCCCAGGCCGGCGGCCGCCAGCGCGGCGCCCGCCCGGCCCTGGCGGGCCATCTGGTAGCCGTCGATCGCGGTCACCACGGACGACGATTCGCCGGGCACGTTGATCAGGATCGCGGTGGTGGAGCCGCCGTACTGCGCGCCGTAGTAGATGCCGGCAAGCATGATCAGCGCCGGCGTCGCGTCCAGCGAATAGATCGAGGGCAGCAGCATCGCGATCGTCGCGACCGGGCCGAGGCCGGGCAGCACGCCGATCAGCGTGCCCAGCACCGCGCCGCCGAAGGCATAAAGCAGGTTCTGCAGCGTGAACGCGGTGCCGAACCCCAGTATCAGGTTGTTGATCAGATCCATGTGGGTCTCCTCAGCCGCCCAGGAAGGTGGGCCAGACAGGGATCACCAGGTTCAGACCCCAAACAAAGATGCCCCAGCTGCCGATGGTCAGGACCACGCTGCTGAGCAGCGCGTCGCGCCAGTGGAATTCATCGCTGGCGAAGGAGACGCAGGTGATGAGCAGCGGCAGCGTGACGACCATGCCCAGCCGCGGCAGCGCGAAGCCGAACAGCACGATCGAGCCCACCACGATCAGCAGCGGCTTCCAGGCGAAGGCGCCGACCGGCTGGCCGCCCTCCGACTCGATCGTCAGCGCCTTGAACAGCACCACCGCGCCAAGCAGCGCGAGCAGGATGCCCAATCCGAACGGGAAGTAGGCGGGCCCGGGGCGGGCCGAGGAGCCAAAGCTGTAGTTCACTGCCGAGCCCCACGCGAACGCGACGCCAACGACCACGAACATCAGCCCTGACCAGAAGTCGCGTTGACTCTTGATCTTCATCGAGGGAACCTCTAGCGGCATGAATGGCGGCGATTCTAGGAATCGGGCCCCCTCCAGGCTCTGTGGTTATCACGTAATGGACCACACCGCCCCTCGCCCCGCCCATGCGGGGAGCTTCACACCCCCGTAGGCATGGGGCCCGCGCGCTGTCTGCGGGGACTTACCCGCCCCATGAGCGAGGGGCGTCCGCGCGACGTCCGCCGCTCAGTTTTCCCAGGTGGGCGTGCTGCGCAGGACCTCTTCCATCGTGGTGAGGCCTTCCGCGACCTTCATGGCGCCGGCCAGGCGCAGCGGACGCAGGCCTTCCTGGAGCGCCTGCCGGCGCAGCGCCGACATGTCGGTATTGGGGTGCAGATGCTTGCGCACGCTGTCGGACATCAGCAGCAGCTCGTACAGGCCGGCGCGGCCGCGGTAGCCGGTGTTGCGGCAATCCAGGCAGCCGACCGGCCGGTACGGCTTGACGCCGCCGTTCAGGCGCCACGGCTTGAGCATCTCGTTGAGCGACTCCCGCGTGACCTCGGGATCCGGCGCCTTGCAGCTGGGGCACAGGGTACGCACCAGGCGCTGGGCCAGCACGCCGATCACCGTCGCGTCGATCAGGTAGTTCGGCACGCCCAGGTCCACCATCCGGGTGATGGCCGACGCGGAATCGTTGGTGTGCAGCGTCGAGAACACCAGGTGGCCGGTCAGCGAAGCCTGGATCGCCATCTCGGCCGTCTCCAGGTCGCGGATCTCGCCGACCATGATGATGTCCGGATCCTGGCGCATCAGCGCGCGCAGGCCCTCGGCGAAATTGAAATCGATGGCGGGCTGCACCTGCGACTGGTTGAACGCCGGCTCGATCATCTCGATCGGGTCCTCGACGGTGCAGACGTTGACCTCCTCGGTGGCCAGGCGCTTGAGCGTCGAATACAGCGTCGAGGTCTTGCCGCTGCCCGTCGGGCCGGTGACCAGGATGATCCCGTGCGGACGCGCCGTCAGGCGGGTCCAGCGCTCGGCGTCGTGGCCGGAGAACCCGAGCTGGGCCAAATCCTTGACCGCCGTGTCGGGGTCGAAGATCCGCATCACCATCTTTTCGCCGAAGGCCGTGGGCAGGGTCGACAGCCGCATTTCCACTTCCTCGCCGGCCGGATTGCGCGTCTTGATGCGGCCGTCGAGCGGGCGGCGCTTCTCCACCACGTCCATGCGGCCGAGCAGCTTGATGCGCGCGGTCATCGCGCTCATCACCGAGGGCGGCAGCTGGTAGACGGTGTGCAGCACGCCGTCGATGCGGAAGCGGATCACGCCCATCTCGCGGCGCGGTTCCAGGTGGATGTCGCTGGCGCGCTGGTCGAAGGCGTACTGCCAGAGCCAGTCCACGACCTGCACCACGCCCTGGTCGTTGGCGTCGAGCTGGCGATTGCTGCGGCCCAGCTCGACCAGTTGCTCGAAGCTGGCCGGCTGGTTGACCTCCCCGCTCTTCGTCGCCGCGCGCACCGACCGGGCCAGCGTGAAGAACTCGGTCGTGAAGCGCGCGATCTCCTGCGGATTGGCCAGCACCAGCTTCACCCGCTTGCGGGTGTGGGACTCGATCTGCGGCACCCAGCCGGCCTCCAGCGGCTCCGCGGTGGCGATGGTCACGTCAGTCAGGCCGACCAGGATGGGCAGGCAGCGCCGGGCCTCGGCGTAGCTGGCGGACATGACGTCGGCGACGCGGCCCACGTCGACCTTGAGCGGGTCGATGCGGACATAGGGCAGCTTCAGGCGGCCGGCCAGCCATTCGGTGAGCGCCTCGATGTCCAGCGGCCGGCCGTTGGCCGCGCGGGTCAGGCCGGCGTTGCCCAGCCGGATCAGCGGATGCTGCGCGCTGTGGCTCGCGCCGAAGCGGGCCTCGGTGCGCTGGACCTGCTCGGCGTCGATGACGCCATCCTCCGCGAGCCAGTGCAGCAGCTGGCGCCACTCGAGGCGCTGGCCGCCGCCCTCGGCGGCCTTGGGCTTGGCGGGCCCGGGGGCGCTCGCCGGCGGGCGCGGCACGCTCGTTGGCGCGCTCGTTGGCGCGCTTGTTGTCGCAGTCATTGGCGCGGTGGATGGCGCCGGGCTGACGGCCGGCGCGCCCTTGTCCTTGGCGCTGGTCGACGGGGTGTGCTTCATGGTCACTCGCCGGAGTCCGCGGCGGCGGAAGCCGCGTGGAGTTGCTGGATCACGTTCATCGGCAGCGGCCGGACCAGCTTCAGCCATTTGCGCGCCGGCAGCTCGTGTCTGGCCTCGATGTGGTCGGCGCGCTGCTCGAGCACCTCGCGGGTCGGCACCTCGACGCCGCGCGCGGCCACGACGATGGTGTTGCCCTCACGGGTCGGCGTCAGGTGCCAGACCTGGTCGGTGCCGAACACCTTGGCGATCCGCGCCGCGCTGCGCGTGAAGCTGGCGCTGCGGCCGAACAGGTTCACCGTCATGAGCCCGCCGTCGGCCAGCACGCGACGGCAGTCCGCGTAGAAGGCTTCATCGTCCAGCACCGGCGCCGCCGCCTCGTGGTCGTAGAGGTCGACGTTCAGCACCTGCGCCATGCCCCAGTTCGCCGCGTCGGCCACCCACTGGCCGGCGTCCTCGTTGAGCACCCGCAGCCGCTCGTCGTCGTCGGGCAGGTGGAACCAGTGCCGGTTGGCGCTGATGACGGTCGGGTTGATCTCGACCGCGGTGGTCTTCATCTTCAGCTGCTTGCGGCAGAAACGCGTCAGCGCGCCGGCGCCCAGGCCCAGCTGCACCGCCTGGCCCTGGGTCATCTCGCGGGTGTCGCGCCAGAGCATCCAGGCCATCATGCGCTGGACGTATTCCAGCTCCAGCTTCTCCGGCTTCTTGATCCGCATCGCGCCCTGGACCCAGATCGAGTCCAGATGCAGGAAGCGCACGCCGTCGAATTCGCTCAGCGTCGCCTCGACCCACTCGGTCTTCCTGCCGCCCTTGTTGTTCTTCGGGTCCCGGTGCTTGCTCACGGCTGTCGTTCCCATGCCGGGTCCTCGGAGGCCCGCGCTGTGCTCAGGTGTCGTTCGAAGGCCCGGCGAGTTCCCGCCAGGCGCGAAGCTTGTCATCGTAGGGCATCGTGTAGGCGGGGCTGGAGCTGGGCAGCCCCAGGACGCGGTAACGGGCTGCAAGCGGGCCGAGCTGCCGGAGCCCGAAACGCAACGCGGTGCCGCCATTGAAGCCGATCGTGCGCAGCGCCGGCAGCTGCGCGATCAATCGCCCCAGGTCGCTGGCGAAGGGGTTGCGGATCGCGCTGTCGAGGCTGCCGGCGCGCTCCGTCTCGGTGATGACGTCCCAGACGGCGATGCGATGCGCGCGCAGCGCGGCCAGGCGTTCCGCGTAGCCCATGGCGACGAGGTCGACGCCGAAGACCTCGCCGACCAGGCGCCAGAACTGGTTGCGCGGATGGCCGTAGTACTGCTGCGCGCGCAGCGAGGCCACGCCGGGAAAGCTGCCCAGCAGCAGCCATTCGGCGTCGGGCGCATGCACCGGCGCCAGGCCCTGCCAGCGTGTCGCGTCGAAGGCGGCGCCCGCGTCAGCCATTGGATGGCAGGAGCGCGGCCAGCCGCGGCAGCGCGGCGTGCGCATTGCGCGTGGTGATCGCGGCGGCCTGCTCTGGCGTCCAGCCGCGCAACCCGGCCAGGCACGCACCGATGCGCGGCAGCTCGCCCGGCTCGTTGCGCGAGCTCGCGCCGGCGGCGCGCTCCTCGGCGGTGCGATACAGCCAGTGCGGCGGGATGTCGGGCGCGTCGGTCTCGACGACGAGCGCTTCTTCCGGCAGCTCGGCCGCCAGGCGGCGGATCTGCAGCGAGCGGTCGAAGGTCACCGTGCCGCCGAAGCCCAGCTTGAAGCCCAGCGCGAGGAAGGCGTCCGCCTGCTGCCGGCTGCCGTTGAAGGCATGGCCGATGCCGCCGGTCTCCAGGCCGATGCGGCGCAAGCCGGCAAGCAGCGGGTCCGCGCTGCGGCGCACATGCAGGATGACCGGCAGCCCGTGGCGCTTCGCGAGCTTCAGCTGCTCCAGGTAGAAGAACCGCTGCCTGGCCTCGTCCAGGTCCTTGACGAAGAAGTCCAGCCCGATCTCGCCGATGCCGACCAGCCGCGGATCGTCGCGGCACTCGGCGAGCATCCGGTCGAGCCGCCCGAGGTCGTCCTCGCGCGCCTGCATCACGTAGAGCGGATGGATCCCGAGCGCGTAGCTGAACCCCTGCGCGTGCGCCAACGCCCTCACCCGCTCGAAGTTGCCGGCGACCACCGCCGGGATCACGATCTGCGACACCCCGGCCGCGCGGGCGCGCGCCACGACGGCGTCACGATCCGCGTCGAACTCCGACGCGTCGAGGTGGCAATGGGTGTCGGTCCACATGGGTCCGCGGGGCTCCACCGACGGCGGCGCGGTCCGGGGACCGCTCAGCGGAAGACCACCGTGCGGTGGCCGTTGAGCAGCACGCGGTGTTCGGCATGCCACTGGATCGCTCGGGCGAGCGTCACGCACTCGGTGTCGCGGCCGATGGCCACCAGCTGGTCCGGCGTCATCGAGTGGTCGATGCGGGCCACGTCCTGCTCGATGATCGGGCCCTCGTCGAGGTCGGAGGTCACGTAGTGCGCGGTCGCGCCGATCAGCTTGACGCCGCGCTCATGGGCCTGGTGGTACGGGCGCGCGCCCTTGAAGCTGGGCAGGAAGCTGTGATGGATGTTGATCGCCCGGCCTTCCAGGAAGCGGCACATCTCCGGCGACAGGATCTGCATGTAGCGCGCCAGCACGACCAGGTCGATCTGCTGCTCCTCGATCAGATCGCGGATCTTGCGCTCCTGGGCCTGCTTCTGCTCGTCGGTCGCGTGCAGCAGCGGCAGGTGGTGGAAGGGGATGTCGTGCGAGGCGGCCAGCTGATAGAAGTCGCGATGGTTGGAGACGATGGCCGGGATCTCGATCGCCAGGTGGCCGGTCTGCACGCGGAACAGCAGGTCGTTCAGGCAGTGTCCGAGCTTGGACACCAGCAGCAGCACGCGCGTCTTGCGCTGCGCGTCGACCAGTTCCCAGTCCATCGCCAGCCGGCCGGCCAGCGGGGCGAAGGCCTCGCGCAGGGCGGCGGCGGGACGGGGCGTGGCGCACTCGAACTCGATCCGCATGAAGAAGCGGCGGTGGTCGGCGTCGCCGTGCTGGGCCGAGGTCAGGATGTTGGCGCCCTGCTCCAGCAGGACACCGGTGACGGCGTGGACGATGCCGGCCTGGTCGGGGCAACTGAGCTTCAGGATGAAGCGGGTGGACGGGGCGTCAGGGGAATGCGTCGAGGCGGTCATGATGCCGCGCATCGTAATCCAGCGGCCGCCGCGGCCCGGGGCGGCCCCGGGCCGCATGCCTCGCGATCGGGCAACCCAGCCTCGATGCCGGGCTGCGTCGCCCGGCTCAGGTTGTCGTCGGCTGCAGCGGCTGCAGCGCGCCGCCCACCAGGCGGCGCTGGTGCTCGCAGCGCATCGCCAGGTCCTGGTCGTGCGTGACCATCACGAAGGCGGTGCCCAGCTCACGGGCCATCTCCAGCATCAGGTCGAAGACCGTCGCCGCGGTGCTGCGGTCCAGGTTGCCGGTGGGCTCGTCGGCCAGCACGCAGGCCGGGCCGGTGACCAGCGCGCGGGCGATGGCCACGCGCTGGCGCTCGCCGCCGGACAGTTCGCCGGGCCGGTGCTGCACCCGCGCGCCCAGGCCGACGCGCGACAGCACCCGGGCCGCCTGCTCCCGCGCCTGCTCCTGCGGCACCCGGCGGATGCGCAGCGGCATCGCGACGTTGTCCAGCGCGCTGAATTCCGGCAGCAGGTGGTGGAATTGGTAGATGAATCCCAGGTGCTGGTTGCGCCACTCGCCGCGCGCCTGCTCGCCGAGCGAGCCCAGGTCGCGCCCCATCAGCTCGACCCGGCCGGCGGACGGCTTGTCCAGCCCGCCGAGCAGGTGCAGCAGCGTGCTCTTGCCGGAGCCCGACGCGCCCAGCACCGCCAGCGTCTCGCCGGCCTTCACCCTGAGATCCAGGCCGTGGAAGACCTGCACGTCGAGCGGTCCCTCGACGAAGCGCTTGCCCAGGCCCAGGCCCTGCAGCACCACCTGCCCGGCGGGAATCCGCGCGGCGGCGGCCACTGCCGGCTTCATGTCCTTCCCCTCATTCATAACGCAGCGCCTCCGCCGGTTGGACGCGGCTGGCGCGCCAGCTCGGGTACAGCGTCGCGACGAACGCCAGGATCAGCGAGGTCACGGTGATCGGCACGATGTCCGACCACTGCGGATCGCTCGGCATGTGGCTGATCACGTAGATGCTGGCCGGCAGGAAGGTGGTGTGCAGCAGCCGCTCGATGAAGGGGACGATCACGTCCAGGTTGTGCGCGACCACCAGGCCCAGGCCCAGGCCGCCCAGCGTGCCGATCACGCCGGCCAGCGCGCCCTGGATCATGAACACGCCCATGATCGAGCGCGGACTCGCGCCCAGCGTGCGCAGGATCGCGATGTCAGCCTGCTTGTCGGTCACCGTCATCACCAGCGTCGACACCAGGTTGAAGGCCGCGACCGCCACGATCAGGGTCAGGATGATGCCCATCATCCGCTTCTCGACCTGGACCGCGTCGTACCAGTTCGCGTTGGTGCGGGTCCAGTCGCGCACGTAGATGGCGCGGCCGTCCTGCAGCATCTGGCGCTGCAACTGGGCGCCGACCTCGCGCGCCTGCTGGACGTCGCGCAGCTTCAGCTGCACGCCGCTCGGCGTGCCGGTGCGGAAGACCTTGGCGGCGTCGGCCACATGGATCAGCGCCAGGCCGCTGTCGTACTCGTAGTGACCCGCCTCGAAGACACCCACCAGCGTGAACTGGCGCAGCGTCGGCTGCACGCCCAGCGGCGTCACCTGGCCCGAAGGAATCGCCAGCGTGATCTTGTCGCCCCGCTGCACGCCCAATTGACGCGCGAGTTCCACGCCCAGGATCACGTTCCACTGGCCAGGCACCAGGCGCGCCAGCAAACCCTCCTTCGCCAGCTCCGCCGCGATCGGCGTCACCCCCGGCTCGAAGGCCGGGTCGATGCCACGCACGATCGTCCCGCGCATGTCGGAACCGCGCGCAATCAACGCCTGGCCCGCGACGAACGGCGCGGCGGCAACCACCTCGGGATTCTTCTTTGCAGCGTCGGCGACGGAGCGCCAGTCCGGCAAACCCTCGCCGCTGTCGTTCAGCAACTCCACGTGCGCGATCACCGACAACATCCGCGAACGCACCTCCTTCTGGAAGCCGTTCATCACCGAGAGCACGATGATCAACGCAGCAACACCCAGCGCGATGCCCAACATCGACACGCCAGAAATGAAGGAGATGAAGCGGTTGCGGCGCCCCCCTCGCCCAGCTCGCGTGTAGCGCCAGCCGATCTGCAACTCATAGGGCCAATTCATAGGGGGTGGATGCTAACCGCTCCCTTTCGGCTGAGCACTTAGGGGAGGCTGATGAGCGACGGCTTGCGGAACAGGCCCGAGGCCGCCGGCGCCGCTCGCAGGGCGCCAACTCGCTCCGCTCACCTGCGGTTCGCTTTGCTCGGACAGACGGCGCCCCAGTCAGTTCTGGAAGCTCGCAGCACCAACGGCCTCGGGCCTGTTCCGCAACCCGCGATGCACCGAGTCGCCACCCCCTGCGTCGGCAGGGCGCGTCGTCAGCGCTCCCCGTCAGTGCGCCTCGTCCCAGTTGGCGCCGACACCCACTTCGGCCAGCAGCGGCACCTTCAGCGCGGCGACGCCAGCCATCAGCGTCGGGACCTCGGACTTCACCCAGTCCAGCTCCTCATCCGGCACTTCGAAGACCAGCTCGTCATGCACCTGCATCACGATGCGCGTCTTCTTCCCCTGCTCGTCCAGCGCCTGCTGCACCGCGATCATCGCCAGCTTGATCAGATCCGCCGCCGTGCCCTGCATCGGCGCGTTGATCGCCTGGCGCTCGGCGCCGCTGCGGCGCGGTCCGTTGCCCGAATTGATCTCCGGCAGCCACAGCCGGCGACCGAAGACCGTCTCCACATAGCCCTTCGCCTTGGCGAATTGCTTGGTGTCGTCCATGTACTGGCGCACGCCGGCGAAACGGGTGAAGTAGCGGTCGATGTAATCCTTCGCGGCCTTCTGCTCGATGCCCAGCGATTGCGCCAGCCCGAAGGCGCCCATGCCGTAGATCAGGCCGAAATTGATCGTCTTGGCATAACGGCGCTGCTCCGGCGTGACCCCGTCCAGCCCGCCCCCGAAGACCTCCGCCGCCGTCGCCCGGTGCACGTCCTGGCCCTCCTGGAAAGCCTTGAGCAGGCCCGGGTCCTCGCTCATGTGCGCCATGATCCGCAGCTCGATCTGCGAGTAGTCCGCCGACACGATCACATGGCCCGGCGGCGCGATGAAGGCCTCGCGCACGCGACGGCCGTCCGCCGTGCGGATGGGGATGTTCTGCAGGTTGGGCTCGTTGCTCGACAGCCGGCCCGTCACCGCCACCGCCTGCGAGTAGGTCGTGTGCACCCGCCCCGTCTTCGCGTTGACCATCAGCGGCAGCTTGTCGGTGTAGGTGCTCTTGAGCTTGGACAGCGCGCGGTACTCGAGAATCTTGGCCGGCAGCGGGAAGTCCGCCGACAGCTTCTCCAGCACCTCCTCGTCGGTGGACGGCGCGCCGGTGGCGGTGCGCTTGACCACCGGCAGGCCCAGGCGGTTGAACAGGATCTCGCCGATCTGCTTGGGCGAGCCGATGTTGAACGGCTGGCCGGCGATCTCGTAGGCCGCCTGCTCGGCGGCCACCATGCGCTGGCCCAGGTCGGCGCTCTGCGCCTGCAGCTTGGCGGCGTCGATCAGCACGCCGGTGCGCTCGATGCGCGCCAGCAGCGCCGACACCGGCATCTCGACCTGCTCGTAGATGAACTTCAGTCCCGCATCCGCCTCCAGCCGCGGCAGCAGCGTCTGGTGCACGTGCAGGCACATCTCGGAGTCCTCGCAGGAGTACTCCGACGCCTTCGCCACCTCGACCTGCGCGAACGGGATCTGGTGCGCGCCCTTGCCGCACAGGTCCTCGTAGCTCAGCCCCTTGCGGCCCAGCACGCGGTCGGCCAGCGCCTCCAGGCCATGGCTGCGATGCGCCTCCAGCACATAGCTCTCGAGCATCGTGTCGTAGGCCGTGCCCTGCACGGCGATGCCGTGGTTGGCCAGCACGTGGGTGTCGTACTTGACGTTCTGGGCGACCTTCTTCTTCAGTGGATCCTCGAACCACGGCTTCAGGCGGGCGAGCACCTCGTCCATCGGCAGTTGCTCGGGCGCGTCGGGGCCTTCGTGGCGCAGCGGAATGTAGGCCGCCTCGCCCGGCTTGACGCTGAAGCTGATGCCGACGATGCGCGCCTGCATCGGGTCGAGCGAATCGGTCTCGGTGTCGAAGGCGGCCAGCTCGGCCGCGTTCAGCTGCTCGATCCAGGCGTCCAGGCGCGACAGGTCGACGATGGTCTCGTAGCGCTTGTCCACGGGGATCGCCGGATGGGCATGCTGCGCGAACGCGTCGGGCGCAGTCGCGCCGCCCAGGTCCGCCTCGGGCGCGACGCGCTTGGGCGCCTCACCGCCGAGACGGGCTTCCAGGTCACGCTTCCAGGTCTTGAAGCCGTTGCGCGCGTAGAACTCCAGCAGGCCCGCCTCGTCGACCGGATTGAAGGCGAGCGCCTCCAGCGCCGGCCAGCCGGTCACGTGCAGGCACAGGTCGCAATCGACCTTGACGGTCACCAGCTTGCGGCCCATCGGCAGCCAGTCCAGCGCCTTGCGCAGGTTGTCGCCGGCCACGCCCTTGATCTTGTCGGCGTTGGCGATGACGCCGTCCAGCGAGCCGTGCTCGCCGATCCACTTGGCCGCGGTCTTGGGGCCGACCTTCTCGACGCCGGGCACGTTGTCGACCGTGTCGCCCATCAGCGTCAGGTAGTCAATGATCCGATCCGGCGGCACGCCGAACTTGGCCACCACGCCGGCTTCGTCCAGTTTCTCGTTGCTCATCGTGTTGATCAGCGAGACATCCGGCGTCACCAGCTGCGCCAGGTCCTTGTCGCCGGTCGAGATCACCACCTGATGACCCGCCTGCGCCGCCACCCGCGACAGCGTGCCGATGCAGTCGTCCGCCTCGATGCCGGGCACGGTCAGCACCGGCCAGCCCAGCAGCTTCACCACTTCATGGATCGGCTCGATCTGCGCCCGCAGGTCGTCGGGCATCGGAGCGCGCTGGGCCTTGTACTCGGGGTACCACTCGTCGCGGAAGGTCGGGCCGGAGGCGTCGAAGACGCAGGCGGCGTGCTCGGCGCCGTAGTCGTCGCGCAGCTTCTTCAGCATCGCCACCATGCCGTGGATGGCGCCGGTGGGCTGGCCCTCGGGCCCGCGCAGGTCGGGCATGGCGTGATAGGCGCGATAGAGGTAGCTGGAACCGTCGACCAGCAGCATCAGAGGTTTGCTCATCCCGCCATTGTTGCAGGCGCGCGCCATCCGCGATGTCAGCAGCCTGCGCCTGACGCGGCCCCTCGCCCAGGGGAACAGGGTTTTCGAGGAGGCGGGCATAGAATCGGCGCCACCATGAAAACCACCCGCCTCGCCGCCCTGTTCGCCCTCCTGGCCGCCACCGCGCTCCAGGTCCACGCGGCCGACGCGCCGCCCCCGGCCCCGGCGCCCGCCGAAACGGTGAAGTTCCGCGACGTGCCCGAGGTGAAGGTCGAGCAGCTCGTCAACGAGGACGACAAGGTCCGCATCGAGGAGACCCGGGTGCGGGGCCTGACCCAAAAGGTCGTGGTCAAGAACAAGGACAGCAAGGCGCCCGAGTACGAGATCCTGCTCGGCGACGGCGGTCGCGACATCCCCACCCGCCAGGGCGCCGACCGCGGCAACGCGGGCTCGCGGGTCTGGCGCCTCTTCAATTTCTGACCGCCCCGGCGCGACCCGCTCGGGTCGGCCCCGGTCCGTTCCTTCTCCCCTTTCATGGCCGTATTCACCGACGTCTCGACCGAGCAGGCGCAAGCGCTGCTGGACACCCTGGCCCTAGGCGAGCTGCAGGCGCTCAAAGGCATCACCGCCGGCATCGAGAACACCAACTACTTCGTCACCACGGTCCGCGGTGGCGAGTCGCACGAGTACGTGCTGACGATCTTCGAGCGCCTGAGCTTCGAGCAGCTGCCCTTCTACCTGGAGCTGATGCGGCACCTGGCGCGAAAGGGCGTGCCGGTGCCCGCGCCCCAGCCCGACGCGCAGGACCGCATCCTGCACACGATCGCCGGCAAGCCGGCCGCGGTCGTGGACAAGCTGCGCGGCGGCCACCAGCTCGCGCCGGACCAGTTCCACTGCGAGCAGGTCGGCGCCGGCCTGGCCCGGATGCACCTGGCCGGCCACGATTTCCCGCTGCACCAGGACAACCTGCGCGGCCTGCCCTGGTGGCGCGAGACCGTGCCGCTGGTGCTGCCGCACCTGGCGCCGGACCAGGCCGCGCTGCTCAAGGCCGAGCTCGCCTTCCAGGAACAGCTCGCGCCCAGCGCCGCGGCGCTGCCGCGCGGCCCCATCCATGCCGACCTGTTCCGCGACAACGTCATGTTCGACGGCCTGCCCGGCCGGGAGATGCTCAGCGGCTTCTTCGACTTCTACTTCGCCGGCGTCGACAGCTTCCTGTTCGACCTGTGCGTCTGCCTGAACGACTGGTGCATCGACCTGGACAGCGGCCGCCTGGACGAGCAGCGCGCCACCGCCTTCGTCAAGGCCTACGAGTCGGTGCGCCCGCTGAGCGGCGCCGAGCACCGCCTGCTGCCGGGCCTGCTGCGCGCCGCCGCGCTGCGCTTCTGGATCTCCCGCCTGTGGGACTTCCATTTGCCCCGCGAGGCCAGCCTGCTCAAGCCCCACGATCCCACCCATTTCGAGCGCGTCCTGCGCGAGCGCATCGCCAAGCCGTGGCATGCGCTGGAGTCCCTCCCATGATCCTGCACCTCCAATCGGTCCCGCCGCGCAACGGCCTGCTGTGGGTGCGCCATGGACTGAAGGTGCTGCAGCGCAAACCGATCGCGCTGATCGGCCTGTTCGGCCTGTTCGCGCTGTTCAACATCGCCATCAACTTCGTGCCGCTGATCGGGCAGGTGCTGTCGGCGGGCTCGCTGCCGCTGATGTCGCTGGGCTTCATGCTGGCCGCCCACCAGGTGCTGCAGGCGCAGACGCCCACCGCCTCGGTGTTCCTGCAGCCGCTGCGGCTCACGCCCGAGCGGCGGCGCGCGCAGCTGCTGCTGGGCCTGGCCTGCGCGCTGTCCCTGATGGCCGCCGGCGCGCTGTCGCTGCTGGTGGACGGCGGCGCACTGCTGACGCTGCTCGAGATGCGCCAGAGCGGCCAGAGCGACGCCGCGATCGAGGCCGCCATGGCCGCCAATCCGATGCTCTTCTTCGGCGGGCTGCTGCGCATGGTCCTGCTGATGGCGGTGCTGGTGCCCTTCACCCTGGCCCCGGCGCTGATCCACTGGGGCGGCCAGGGCGTCATGCAGTCGCTGTTCTCGTCGGTGCTGGGCCTGTGGCGCAACAAGGGCGCCTATGCGCTGTTCGGCGTGGCCTGGATCGGGCTGAGCTTCGCCGGCCTGATCGTGCTGACCCTGTTCGCCGTGCTGCTGGGACAGCCGGGCCTGGCGCAGGTGCTGGCGGTGCCGCTGGTGATGGCGCTGGCCACGGCCCAGTTCTGCTCCATGTATTTCGTGTTCATCGACTGCTTCATGTTCGGCGCGCCCCGCGACCTGCCGGAGTCTCCCGGTACCCCGGGCACGCCCGGCTGACCCCCCGCCGGGCGCCCTGCGCCCGCGCGTTCCCCCGGACAGCGTCCTCACGACGATTTCACAGCATCGTCACTTGCTCTTCGCAGAATCCGCCCGCCTTTTCATTTGCAGCGGAGCCTTCAAGAATGAGCAAGCAGCACGACCTCGTGGCCAGCCAGTCCGACGTCAACGAGTACGACGAGGATGCCGTCCTCAACCCGTCCGCCAATCCCCATTTCGAGGACATCCTCGCCGCGCGCCTGTCGCGCCGCGTCGCCCTGAAGGGTGGCATCAGCACCACCGCGGCGGCGCTGCTCGGCGGCTCGCTCCTGAGCGCCTGCGGCAGCGACGATGACAGCACCCCGGCTCCTGCGCCCGCCCCGGCACCCGCTCCGGCCGCGCTGAAGATCGGCTTCACCGCGGTCGCCAAGAACAAGAACGACCTGGTGACGGTTCCCGAGGGCTACAACGTCAGCATCCTGCACGCGCTGGGCGATCCGATGCACTTCGGCGACGAGTCCTGGAAGGACGATGGCTCCGAGGCCGCCGACTCCTACAACCGCCGCATCGGCGACGGCCACGACGGCATGTACTGGTTCGGCATGAGCGACGCCGGCGCCTTCGACGCCAAGCGCTCGGACCGCGGCCTGCTGGCGGTGAACCACGAGTACGTCGTCGCGCCCTACGGCCTGCACCCCGCCGGCCGCGCCGCGGGCGCCACGCGCAACGCCACCGAGGTCGAGAAGGAGATCTACGCGCACGGCGTCAGCGTCGTCGAGGTCAAGCGCGACGGCGCCAACACGACGATGGTGCGCGGCTCGCGCTACAACCGCCGCGTGACCTCGGCCACGACGATGGACATCACCGGCCCGGCCAAGGGCCACCTGCTGCTGCAGACGCTGTTCAGCCCGACCGGCGTGCAGACCCGCGGCACCAACAACAACTGCGCCAATGGCTACACGCCGTGGGGGACCTACCTGACCTGCGAGGAGAACTACCTCAACGTGATCAGCCGGGCCGCCGGCGATGACGCGCTGCGGGCGGGCGGCGCCAAGGAGGTGTCCAGCCTCAACCGCTACGGCCTGCCGCAGAACCGCAAGAGCCCCTACCTGTGGGACACCGCGGGCACGGCCGACCTGTTTGCGCGCTGGAACTCGTCGGTGACCGGCGCGTCCGCCGCGGCCGACTACCGCAATACGATCAACACCTTCGGCTGGGTGGTGGAGATCGACCCGTTCGCGCCGGACTCGACGCCGGCCAAGCGCACCGCGCTGGGCCGCTTCAACCATGAAGGCGCCTGGCCGGCGGAAGCCGTCGCCGGCAAGCCGATCGTGATCTACATGGGCGACGACTCGCGCAACGAGTACATCTACAAGTTCGTCTCCAAGGCCAACTGGGACGCGGCCGACATCGGCAAGGGCATGGCCGCCGGCGCCAAGTACCTGGACGAAGGCACGCTGTACGTCGCCAAGTTCAATGCCGACGGCACCGGCACCTGGGTGGAACTGAGCTTCGGCAAGAACGGCCTGGACGGGACCAACGCGACCTACGCCTTCGCCGACCAGGGCGACGTGCTGATCAACGCGCGCCTGGCGGGCGACGTCGTCGGCGCCACGAAGATGGACCGGCCGGAATGGGGCGCGGTGCACCCGACCAATGGCGAGGTCTACATGACCCTGACCAACAACAGCAACCGCGTGGCCAACACCGCGACGCCGACTGGCAGCCAGCTCAAGCCGGACGCCGCGAACCCGCGCTACTACGAGGACCTGAAGGGCGCCAGCTCGCAGAAGGGCAACCCGAACGGCCACATCATCCGCTGGAAGGAAGACGCGGCCGACGTGACCAAGATGACGTGGGACGTCTACCTGTTCGGCGCGCAGGCCGACGCGGCGGCGGACGTCAACCTGTCCTCGCTCACCGATGTCAACGACTTCTCCAGCCCCGACGGCCTGTACTTCGACAAGCGCGGCATGCTGTGGATCCAGACCGACGACGGCGCCTACACCGACGTGACCAACTGCATGATGCTGGCGGCGCTGCCGGGCAAGGTCGGCGACGGCGGCGTGGCCACGGCCGCGGGCGGCACGCAGACCCGCGCCGGCGCCAAGGCCTCGGCGGACACGCTGCGCCGCTTCCTGGTCGGCCCGAAGGAGTGCGAGATCACCGGCATCGCGATGACGCCGGACCACAAGACGCTGTTCTTCAACGTCCAGCACCCGGGCGAGGAAACGACGCCGGACTGGGCGGCCAAGACCTTCGGCAGCTACTGGCCGGCCAACCAGGCCGACGCCACGGTGAAGAAGCGTCCCCGCTCCGCGACGGTCGTGATCACCCGCAAGGACGGCGGCGAGATCGGCATCTGAGCTAGCGCGCGATCTCCGGCGCGAGGGCGGCCTGGCGGTCGCCCTGCGCCTGCACCACCGCCAGGACGCCGTCGATCGCCGATCGCGGCAGTTCGCCGGACCACTCCCGCGTCATCTCTTCAGCGAGGCCCTGCGCATGCATGCGCAGGGCCTCGCTCATTCGCTTGAGCTCCAGCGCGAGCGCGCGGGGAGCGATGTCGGCGTCGCGGGCGAGCGCGGCCCACTCGTCGGCGCCGAAGGCCTCGGCGTCCGGCGCCGCGCCGGTGAGTCCGTGCGCCGGCGCCAGGCGCAGCCCGCCGTGGTCGACGAGGAAGCACACGTTGTCCAGCGAGGCCGGACCGCTGCCGATGAGCTGACGGAACACGACCCAGCGCAGCAGCGAGCGGCTGTCGACCAGCGGCGTCGGACTGTGCCGCAGCAGCGAGAACAGCGCCGGCAAGGACACCGCCGGCTGGTCCAGCGCCTGCCGGGCGTCGATCGCGTGCAGCCGCCGCACCCGGCCGTCGTCCAGCCGCTGGCGGTCGAAGCGCTCGACCAGCAGGAGCGGCTCCGGCACGCGGTGCAGCTGCACGGCGGCAACGTCCAGGCCCGCGCGCGCGGCCAGGCGCATGCAGAAGTATTCGTTGAACGGCCGATCGGGCTCGTCAGCCGGCGCCGGCTTGAGCACATGCGTCGACGCCATCTGCGGCCCATCGACGAGGTACCAGCCGCCATCCGGCTCGACGTACACCCCGAGCTTGTCGCGGCGCCCCGGCAGCGCGCCGCGCACCTGCCCGTCCCAAGCGGCCAGCGGCGACGCGTCCGGGTGGCGCAGGCGCTCGGACAGCTCCTCGCGCGCGACGAGCCGCTGCGACGGGCCGGCGCTGCGCTCGCGCTGCGTGTCGACCAGCCGGACCGCGCCCGCCAGGTCGTGTCCGAGCCGCCGCAGCGCGCCGACCCGGTCGTCCGCCGCCAGGCCGAGCGCCGAGAAGGTGGCGCGCCGGAGCGCCCCGTCCGGCAGCAGGCGGTCGAAGCAGCGCAGCACGGCGTCGTCCTGCGACTCGCTGCCCGGCCCGCCGCGCGCCGGCAAGGGCAGCGACGGCGCCAGCGGATACGCCAGGACCTCGGCGGTCCAGCGCGCCAGGTAGGCGAAGGACAAGCCCTGCGGCGAGCCCGGCTCGTCCGTTCCGACCGGGCGCAGCCACCCGATCTCATGCTCGTCGAGCCAGACCTCCAGCCCAGCCCGCCGCATGCCGACTCCCTCTCCCGCTTGCGGGAGAGGGAAGGGGTGAGGGCCAGCAGCCGTCGGGCTCATGCGCTCTCGTCGAGGTCGGAGAACTTCGAGTCGCGCGCGGTGCGGATCGCGCGCCGCACGACTTCCCGCTGCTGCGAGGGCACGGCGAAGAGGCTCACGCCCAGCGCTCTGGCGGCCTTGAGCACGGTGGACAGGCTCACGCCGCCTTGGCCGGTCTCGATATTGATCAGCGTCTGGCGCGACATGCCCAGCGCCTCGGCGGCTTCGACCAGCGGCAGGCGCGCCGTGGTCCGCGCGGCGCGCACGGCATTGCCGAGCGCGACCGCGTCTTCAATCATCGGATCGTCCGGGGGATCGATCGGTACGACAGTACGCATGGAGATTCCAGAATCAAAAACACAGTCATCGGATCTCCCTCCCGGCAATCGTGATTCCTGTTTGCTGGAATCTTTGATGCCCCGCGCATTCTGCGCTCATCCGGCCAGCACGGCATCCCGCAGGGCATGCCGGCCGCCGGACGCCCCCGGTTCAATCGATCGGCGTCAGCTTGGCCACGCTGAGCGCCAGCCACTTCGTGCCATGGCGGCCGAAGTTGACCTGCGCCCGCGCGTCGGGCCCGCTGCCCTCGAGCGTCAGCAGCACGCCCTCGCCGAACTTGGTGTGGAACACGCCCTTGCCCACGCGCAGGCCGCCGTGCTCGTCGCCGGTCTTCTCGGCGGCGGACTGCTTCATCGCGCTGGGCACCGGCGCCTGGGGGAAAGCGCCCGGATCGACGCGGCCCGCCCCCACCATGGACTTCAGTCCCGAGCCGCGCTGCCAGGCCTGCTGGTAGTCCCGCGCGAAGCCCGAACCGAAGCCCTGGTTGCGGGGCGTCAGCCACTTCAGCGTTTCCTCGGGCAGCTCCTCCATGAAGCGGCTCTTGATGTTGTAGCGGGTCTGGCCGTGCAGCATGCGCGTCTGGCAGAAGCTGATGTACAGCCGCTGCCGCGCGCGGGTGATGGCCACGTACATCAGCCGGCGCTCTTCCTCGAGGCCGTCCGCGTCGGACAGCGAGTTCTCATGCGGGAACAGGCCCTCCTCCAGGCCGGTGATGAACACCGCGTCGAACTCCAGGCCTTTGGCCGAGTGGACCGTCATCAGCTGGATCGCATCCTGCCCGGCCTGGGCCTGGTTGTCGCCCGCTTCCAGCGAGGCATGCGTCAGGAAGGCCGCCAGCGGCGAGATGATCTCGCCGGTCTCGGCGTCGGGCGTGGCCGGCGCCGCCGGCGCCACGGCGGCCGGCAGCCCGTCGGCGATCGCGCCGGGGGAATGCTCGTCCACCGGCAGCGCCACGGCGTCCTTGCCGAAGCCCTCCTGCGTCACGAAGGCCTCGGCGGCGTTGACCAGTTCGCCCAGGTTCTCCAGCCGCTCCTCGCCTTCCTTCTCGGCGCGATAGAACTCGGCCAGGCCGGAATGCTCGATGACGTGCTCGATGATCTCGCGCAGCGTCAGGCCGGTGGTGGCCTCGCGCAGCGCGTCGATCAGCGCGACGAAGTTGCCCAGGCTCGCGCCGCCGCGGCCGCCGACGGCGCCCACGCTCTGCACCAGCGAGCGCCCGCTCGGCCGCGCGGCGTCCTGCAGCTGCTCGATGGTGCGCGCGCCGATGCCGCGCGCCGGGAAGTTGACGACGCGCAGGAAGCTGGTGTCGTCGTTGGGGTTCTCGAGCAAACGCAGGTAGGCCAGCGCGTGCTTGACCTCCGCGCGCTCGAAGAAGCGCAGGCCGCCATAGACGCGGTACGGGATGCCGGCGTTGAACAGCGCCGACTCGATCACCCGCGACTGCGCGTTGCTGCGGTAGAGCACCGCGATCTCGCTGCGCGGCAGGCCCTGGCGGTGCAGCGCCTGCGCCTCCTCGAGCAGCCACTGGGCCTCGGCGAAGTCGCTGCTGGCCTCGTGGACGCGCACGGGCTCGCCGGGGCCGGCCTCGGTGCGCAGGTTCTTGCCCAGGCGCCGGCTGTTGTTGCTGATCAGCGCGTTGGCGGCGTCCAGGATGTTGCCGAAGCTGCGGTAGTTCTGCTCCAGCTTGACGACCTGGCGCACGCGGTACTCGCGCTCGAAGTCGGCCATGTTGCCGACCCGCGCGCCGCGGAAGGCGTAGATGCTCTGGTCGTCGTCGCCAACGGCGAACACGCCCTGCCCGCGCCCCGGCGGCGCGAACATCTTCAGCCAGGCGTACTGCAGCTTGTTGGTGTCCTGGAACTCGTCGACCAGGACGTACTGGAAGCGGCGCTGGTAATGCTCGCGCACCGCCTGGTTGTCGCGCATCAGCTCGTAGGAGCGCAGCATCAGCTCGGCGAAGTCGACCACGCCTTCGCGGGTGCACTGGTCCTGGTAGGCCTGGTAGATGTCCACCAGCTTGCGGGTCTGCTCGTCGCGCAGGTCGATGTCCTTGGGCCGCAGGCCGTCTTCCTTGGCGCCGGCGATGAACCACGACACCTGCTTCGGAACGAAGCGCTCCTCGTCCAGGTTCATCGCCTTGATCACGCGCTTGATGGCGGAGACGGTGTCGCCCGCGTCCAGGATCTGGAAGCCCTGCGGCAGGCCGGCGAGCTTCCAGTGCGCGCGCAGGAAGCGGTTGCACAGGCCGTGGAAGGTGCCGATCCACATGCCGCGCACGTTCACCGGCAGCATCGCGGACAGGCGGGTGACCATCTCCTTGGCGGCCTTGTTGGTGAAGGTCACCGCCATCACGCCGGCCGGCGTGGTGTGGCCCTGGCTCATCAGCCAGGCGATGCGCGTGGTCAGCACGCGGGTCTTGCCCGAGCCGGCGCCCGCCAGGATCAGCGCGGGCTCCTGGCCCAGCGTCACCGCGGCGTACTGTTCGGGGTTGAGGTTGTCCAGCAGCCCGCGCGGCACGCGCGGTGTGAACAGGTCGTCTTGCGGCGGGGTCGGCCGGCCGTCGCCGAAATCCTGGGAATTCATCCAGCCATTCTAAGTTCCGGGCCGCGCCCGCCGGTGACAGGAGACCGGTCCGGCCCGGAGGCTGGCATGATGCCGCCCCCATGAAGCCCGAAAAGACCAAGACCGCGGCCACCAGCGTGGCCAACAGCGCGGCCACCGGCGCGGCCATCAAGGCGGCCACCGCTGGGATCGCCGCGACCCCGTGTCCCTGCGGCAGCGGCCGCGGCTACGACGCCTGCTGCGGCGCGCTGCACCGCGCCTTCGCTGAGACCGGCGCGCTCACGGCGCCGGATGCGCAGGCGCTGATGCGCTCGCGTTACACCGCCTACACGCTCGACCTGATCGAGTACCTGCTGGCGACCTGGCACCCGGACACGCGGCCCGAGACCCTGGAGCGCGGCGTGCGCGACCTGAAGTGGCTGGGCCTGGAAGTGCGGCGGCACAGCCGCCAGGACGCGGATCACGAGACGGTGGAGTTCGTCGCGCGCAGCAAGGTCGGCGGCCGCGCGCACCGGATGCACGAGATCAGCCGTTTCGTGCGGGTGCACGACGCCTGGCTCTACCTGGACGGGCAGATCGACTGACGACCCGGACCGCCGGCGCGCGACGCACCACGCCGCCCAGCGCCAGCAGCAACCGGTCCAGGAGGGAACGGTGACCGACGTGAAACTCCTGGGGCATGGTGGACTCCTGCTGGCTGCTGCTGACCGGATGGAAGCGCGCCACCGGGGCCGGCGACGCGGGATGCCTGCTGCGATGATGGGCAGGCGGCGTGACAGGATTTTGGCCAACCCGCCTGTTGCCAGCCGCTCCCCCGAAACGGGGAACAGCGGGCAAAAACGGCTCCATGCGTGCGCGTGCCGTCCCCTTCAGCCATGACATCCCCTGATTCCCCCCTCCCCTCGCCGCCCACCGCGCCGCTGCGGCTCCTCCATCTGGACGACCACCTCGCGGTGATCGACAAACCCGCCGGGCTGCTGGTGCATCGCACCGCGATCGACGCGCACGAGGAGGACGCCGCGCTGCAGCGGCTGCGCGACCAGCTCGGCCGACCGGTGTGGCCGGCGCACCGGCTCGACCGCGGAACCTCGGGCGTGCTCGTCTTCGCGCTCAGCGCCGAGGTGGCCAGCGCGCTGGGCCAGGCGCTCGCGGAACGCCTCACGAGCAAGCGCTACCTCGCGCTGGTGCGCGGCTGGCCGACCGGCGACGCCGGCGTCATCGACCACCCGCTCGCGCGCGATCCGGAGCTGCCGTCCGCGGGCCAGCCGCACCTGGAGGCGCAGACCGCCTGGTCCTGCGAGCGCCGCCTCGAGCTGCCGGTCGCCACCGACGCCCGCTTCCCCACCACGCGCCTGGCGCTGATGGCCTGCGAGCCGGTCCAGGGCCGGCGCCACCAGATCCGACGCCACCTGAAGCACCTCGCGCATCCGATCGTCGGCGATGCCAACCACGGCAAGGGGCCGCTGAACCGCGCGCTGGCGGCCCACTTCGGCCTGCAGCGGCTGTGGCTGCATGCGCAGCGGCTGACGCTGAGGCACCCGGTCAGCGGCCAGACGCTCCAACTGGAAGCCAAGCCCGGCCCGGAGTGGGCACCGTTCCTCTGAGAGGCGCCCCGGCGCCGGGCGCTGACTCCCCCGATCAGCCGAAGCGCACCGCGTAGATCGGCGGCAGGTGCGCCGACACCAGCTGCCAGCGGTCGCCGGCGTCCTCGGTTGCCCAGAGGTTGCCGGTCGTGCTGCCCATCAGCAGCCGCTGCCCGTCGTCATGCGCGGCCAGCCCGTGGCGGTAGATCAGGTCGTAGCAATGCGATTGCGGCAAGCCTTGCCGTAGCGTCTCGAAGGTCTTTCCGCCATCGCGCGTTCGATTGACCACCAGCGCGCCGTCCACCGGCAACCGCTTCTCGTCCTTCACGCCGGGCACGAACCACGCGGTGTCGGCATCGCCCGCATGGGCGGCGACCGCGAAGCCGAAGCCGGACAGCGGCGGCTTGATCTCCCCCCAATGCGCGCCCCCGTCCACCGAGCGCCACACCCCGTTGTGGTGCTGGCACCAGAGCACGTCCGGGTCCGCCGCGCTGGCGACGATGCGATGCGGATCCTGCGTGTTCTCCTCGCCCTGCTGTTCCGGCGGCATGAAGTCGGCCCGCATGCCCTTGGCGCTGATGCGCCAGGTCGCGCCGCCGTCCTCGCTGCGCCAGGCGCCGCCGCAGGAGATGCCCAGCAGTAGCCGCCTGGGATCGCGCGGATCGACGTGGATCGAATGGATGCCCGGTGCGTCGTAGCCGCCGCCGAACCAGCCCAGCCGCTCGGGCATGTGCCAGAGCGCGTCGATCAGTCGCCAGGTTTCGCCCTGGTCGTCGCTGACGAACAGCGCGCCCGGGATCGTGCCGGCCCAGAGCCGGCCGTCGCCGCCGCGCTCCAGCGCCCAGATCTGCTGCAGCTTCCAGGCCGGCCCCTCGGCGCCCTCGGGCTGCTCGGGAAAGGCCGGCGCGGCCAGTTCCCGCCAGGTGGCGCCGCCGTCGTCCGACGCCTGCAGCTTGCAGCCGAAATGGCCGAGGTTCAGCGCCGCGAACATGCGTCCGCCTCCTACCGGCGGGGGCAACACCATGCTGACGGGATCCCCCACGAAGCTGTGGCGACCGATCGACCAACCGCCCAAGGCGGGGTCGTGCCGAAGTTCGAATAGGCCCTTGCGCGTGGCGGCCCAGGCGGTGGTGATCATCGGTGTCTCCTTGCAATGGCTGGCGTCACCCGTGACGACGTTCGAGCGGCGCGGTTCTCGACAGCGCCGCGTCCGCGGCTCCTGGGGCTATCCCCCGGACAGGGCCTGCAGCACGTAGACCTTGGACTGCGCGGTCAGCGCGTCCGTCAGCCCGAGGCGGTCCTGGGCGCGGTGGCCATCGATGAAGACGGCCACATGGGTGCGCAGATGGCCCTGGTCGTCCAGGATGTAGCCGCGCAGGCGGGGATTCCGGTCGAAGGCCCGGGCCAGCGCCTCGCCCAGTGTGCGGGCGTCGCAGTCCAGCTTCGGCGTATCGACGTAGCGGTGCAGTTGGGCGGTGAATTCGACGTGGGCCATGGTCGGCGATCCTGCGACGAAGCGGGTCGCAAGAAAAGAGGGGCGACCAGGGACGACGAACGGGCGCTCGTCCCTTCGACAACGCGGGCCGGTGGGCTTGGGCAGAATCGCGGGCCCTCCCGGCCAGCCCGCCATGACCAACGACACCTCGACCCCCACCGACCGCGCCCATGCCCGCACCGGCATGCTCTACGCCGCGCTCGCCTACATCGCCTGGGGCCTGTTCCCGCTGTACTTCAAGCGCCTGAGCGAGGTGAACGCGCTCGAGGTCATCGCGCATCGGACGGTCTGGTCGCTGGTGTTCGTGGCGCTGGTGCTGGCCGGCCTGCGGCGCTGGGCATGGCTGCGACCGGTGCTGCGATCGCCGCGGCTGCTCGCGACCTGCGCGCTGTCGGCGCTGCTGCTGTCGAGCAACTGGCTGGTGTACGTGTGGGCGGTGCAGCACGGCCATGTGGTCGAGGCCAGCCTGGGCTACTTCATCAACCCGCTGGTCAACGTGATGTTGGGATTCGTGTTCCTGCGCGAGCGGCTGCGGCCGGTGCAATGGCTGGCGATCGGCCTGGCCGCGGCCGGCGTGGTCTGGCTGACGGTGACCGCAGGGCGGCTGCCGTGGATTGCGCTGGTGCTCGCGCTGAGCTTCGGTTTCTACGGGCTGATGCGCAAGACGGCGCAGCTGGGCGCGCTGGAGGGGCTGACGCTGGAGACGCTGATCCTGTCGCCCTTCGCCGCCGGGGCGCTGATCTACTGGACGGTGCAGGGCAGCAGCGCCTTTGCCAGCGGCGATGCCGGCCAGGCGGCCTGGCTGCTGCTGGCCGGACCGCTCACCGCCATCCCGCTGCTGCTGTTCGCCGCCGGCGCGCGGCGCATCACGCTGACGACCCTCGGACTGGTGCAATACCTGTCGCCGACGATCCAGTTCCTGCTGGGCGTGTGGCTCTATCACGAGCCGCTCGCGGGCGCGCGGCTGGTGGGCTTCGTGCTGATCTGGTCGGCGCTCGCGGTCTACAGCGCGGAGAGCCTGTGGCGGAGTCGGCGCTAGGCCACGGCCGCTGGCTGGCTCACCCTCAAACGACTGACGCCCCGTCAGGGGCGTCAGCAGAGAGACAGCGGCTCTCTCGTCAGTTGCGGATCAGATGGTCGAACGCGCTGAGCGCGGCCTTCGCGCCGTCGCCGGCGGCGATGATGATCTGCTTGTACGGCACCGTCGTCGCATCACCCGCCGCGAACACGCCCGGCACCGAGGTCTGGCCCTTGGCGTCGACGATGATCTCGCCGTGCTTGGACAGCTCCACCGTGCCGCGCAGCCATTCGGTGTTGGGCACCAGGCCGATCTGCACGAACACGCCTTCCAGTTCGATGCGCCGGGCTTCGCCGGTGGCGCGATCGGTGTAGTTCAGGCCGTCGAGCTTGCCGGCCGTGCCGGTGAACTCGGTCGTCTGCGCCTGCGTCAGGATCACCACGTTGGGCAGGCTTTCCAGCTTCTTGACCAGCACCGCATCGGCGCGCAGCGCGTCGCCGAATTCCAGCAGCGTCACGTGGGACACGATGCCGGCCAGGTCGATCGCCGCCTCGACGCCGGAGTTGCCGCCGCCGATCACCGCCACCCGCTTGCCCTTGAACAGCGGACCGTCACAGTGCGGGCAGTAGGCCACGCCCTTGTTCTTGTATTCCTGCTCGCCGGGCACGTTGACATTGCGCCAGCGGGCGCCCGTGGAAATGATGACCGTCCTGCTCTTGAGCGACCCGCCATTGGCCAGCTGCACCTCGACCAGGCCGCCCGGCGTCGTCGCCGGCACCAGCTTGTCGGCGCGCTGCAGGTTCATCACGTCGACGCCGTAATCCTTGACGTGCGACTCCAGCGCCATCGAGAACTTCGGGCCGTCGGTCGACAGCACGGAGATGTAGTTCTCGATCGCCAGCGTGTCGTTGACCTGGCCGCCGAAGCGCTCGGCCGCGATGCCGGTGCGGATGCCCTTGCGGGCGGCGTACACCGCCGCCGCGGCGCCAGCCGGGCCGCCGCCGACGATCAGCACGTCATACGGGTCCTTGGCCGACAGCTTGGCGGCGTCCTTGGCCGCCGCGCCAGTGTCCAGCTTCGCGGCGATCTCCTCGACCGTCATGCGGCCCGAGCCGAATTCCTGGCCGTTCAGGTAGACCGTCGGAACGGCCATGATCTCGCGGGCATTGACCTCGTCCTGGAACAGCGCGCCGTCGACGATCACCGTCTTGATGCGCGGATTCAGCACCGACATCAGCGACAGCGCCTGCACGACGTCCGGGCAGTTGTGGCAGGTCAGGGACATGTAGACCTCGAAGGCGTAGTCGCCGTCCAGGCCCTGGATCTGGTCGATCACCGATTGCTCGACCTTGGGCGGGTGGCCGCCGGTCCACAGCAGCGCCAGCACCAGCGAGGTGAACTCATGGCCCAGCGGGATGCCGGCGAAACGCAGGCTCTGCTCGGTGCCCGTGCGCTTGAGGCTGAACGAGGGCTTGCGCGCATCGTTGCCGTCCAGGCGCAGCGTGATCTTGTCGGACATCGCGGCGATGTCCTGAAGCAGTTGCTTCAGCTCGGCGGAGCTCGCGGAGTCGCTCAAGGAGGCTTCGATCTCGAACGGCAGCGTCACCCGCTCCAGGTAGGCCTTGAGCTGCGCCTTCAGGTTGTCGTCCAACATCGTTGCTTCCTTTCAAATTGCTTCAAGCGACTTCGAGAACTGGCCCCCCTTGCAGGTCGAAGGGGCGGCCGAACGCCGCCCCGCGGACCGACGCGGTCCACGAGCGACGCTTCTGCAGTGAGGGGGAGAGGAATGTCCTCATCCGGATCACCGGTCGGGGGAAGGTCCTTCTTCGGAAGGACACTTCACCCCTGTGGGCGAGATCCTCAGATCTTGCCGACCAGGTCCAGCGACGGGGCGATGGTCTTGTCGCCTTCGTTCCACTTGGCCGGGCAGACCTGGCCCGGGTTCTTGGCGACGTACTGGGCGGCCTTCAGCTTGCGCAGCGTCTCCTTGACGTCGCGGGCGATGGCGTTGTCATGCACTTCCAGGGTCTTGATCACGCCTTCCGGGTTGATCACGAAGGTGCCGCGCAGCGCCAGGCCTTCTTCCGGGATGTGCACGCCGAAGGCGTTGGTCAGCGCGTGGGTCGGGTCGCCGACCAGCGGGAACTTGGCCTTGCCGACGGCCGGCGAGGTCTCGTGCCACACCTTGTGCGAGAAGTGCGTGTCGGTGGTGACGATGTAGACCTCGGCGCCCAGCTTCTGGAACTCGCCATAGTTGTCGGCGGCGTCTTCGACTTCGGTCGGGCAGTTGAAGGTGAAGGCGGCCGGCATGAAGATCAGCACGGACCACTTGCCCTTGAGCGACTCTTCCGTGACCTCGATGAACTTGCCGTTGTGGAACGCTTGGGCCTTGAAGGGTTGGACTTGGGTGTTGATCAGGGACATTGCTTGGTCTCTCGAGTCAGGGTTGATGGGATGGACGGAATGATAGGGGGCTGCTGCTATCGACGGGGTTGAATTCCCCAATGCAGCCTATTGCCAATCCCTATTGAGCCAAACTATCAAAACAGCTTTATGCGATAGCAAAAGCGTCACACGGCAGTCACGCGGCAGTGGCCGCGTCTGCCGATCCTGTCGACCGATTGGCTTACAGCGCCTCGAGCGCCAGCAGTTCCTCCACCGTCTGGCGGCGGCGGATCAGGCGGTCGGAGTCGCCGTCCACCAGCACCTCGGCGATCAGCGGCCGGCTGTTGTAGTTGCTGGACATCGACGCGCCGTACGCGCCGGTGTCATGGATGACCAGCAGGTCGCCGATCCGCGCTTGCGGCAATTCCCGCGCCAGCACCACCCCGCCCTCGGCCTGGGTGAAGACGTCACCCGACTCGCACAGCGGTCCGGCGACGACCGTCGGTCGCACCGGCCGCTCCTGGCCATCCGCGGCGAGCAGGCTCATCGCGTGGTAGCTGCCGTACATCGCCGGGCGCATCAGTTCATTGAAGCCGGCATCCACCAGCAGGAAGTGCTGGCGGCCCTGGGTCTTCACGGCGCGCACTTCGGCGAGCAGCACCCCCGATTCGGCGACCAGGTAGCGGCCCGGTTCCAGTTCGAGCGCCAGGCGATGGCCGATGACGTTTTCGGCCTCCTTGCGGGCGGCATCCCACAGGCTGAAGTAATGGGCGGTGTCGATCGGGTCGTTACCCGCCTGATAGGGGATGGAAAGCCCCCCTCCGGCGGAGATCGCCTGCAGGTCCTGGCCGGCGCCCCGGACGACCCGCACCAGCTCGACCATGGCGCCGCATACGCGGCCCAGATGCGCGTAATCCACCCCGGAGCCGATGTGCATGTGCAGCCCGATCAGCGTGAGCCCGCGCCGCGCGATGACGGCCAGTGCCTCGCCCAGTTGCTCATGCCAGATGCCGTGCTTGCTGTGCTCGCCGCCAGTATTCGTCTTGTTGCTGTGACCATGGCCGAAGCCCGGATTCAGGCGCAGCCACACCGGGTGACCGGGCGAGACTTCGCCGAGCTGCTCCAGCATGTCGATCGAGCCGGCATTGACCGGGACGCGATGCGCCACGACGGTCGCGAGCGTCTCGCGATCCAGCAGGTCGGCGGTGAACACGATGTCCGAGTGGACCGCGTCCGCGCCGGTGCCCACGGTGTAGCCGGCGGCCAGCGCGCGCAGCACCTCGCCGCGCGACACCGAATCCACCTTCACGCCCTGCTCCCGCATCAGCCGCAGGATGTGGGTGTTGGAGCAGGCCTTCTGGGCGAAGCGGACGGTGTCGAAGCCCTTCAGCGCGGCGATGCGCTCACGGATGACCGCCGCGTCGTACACCCAAAGCGGCGTGCCATGGCGGACGGCGAGCGCGCGCAGCTGTTGTTCGCGGGCGGGGGTGAGGACTTGCGGCATCTCGGCGTTCCTTTTGGGGTGTATTCAGACTGCCGCAAGCATCGTCGCCTCGGATCATTCAATCAAATGCTTTGTTTTCCTTGTCGGATTCATTCCTGATATGGACTGATATGCTGGACCGATGCCGCTCCCGATCACGCATCGTCATATCGAAGTCTTCCGCGCCGTCATGACCGCCGGCAGCGTCACGGGCGCGGCGCAACTGCTCTTCACCTCCCAACCCACGGTGAGCCGCGACCTGGCGCGCATGGAGTCGCTGCTGGGTTACGTCCTCTTCGACCGCGCGCCCGGCCGACTGCGGCCCACCGCGCGAGCGATGGCGCTGTTCGACGAAGTCCAGCGCGCCTATCAGGGCCTGGACCAGGTGGTGGCGCGCGCGCAGGCGCTGGGACGGGCCGAGGACGAACGGCTGCAGGTGCTGACGCTCCCGGCGCTGGCGCATGCGCTGCTGCCCGCCGCGAGCGCCGACTGGGCGGGTCGCCATCCGCAGGCCGGCTTGACGCTGACGCCGCAGGAGTCCCCGCTGCTCGAGGAATGGATGGCGGCGCAGCGCTTCGACATCGGCCTGAGCGAGGTCTCCGCGACCGTGCCCGGCACGCGCAGCGAGACGCTGGCGGAACTCGACGAGGTCTGCGTGCTGCCGGCGGGCCATCGCCTGCTCGAACGCGCGGTGCTGACGCCGCGGGACTTCGACGGCGAGCGCTTCGTCAGCCTGTCGTCGGAGGATCCCTATCGCCGCCAGTTCGACGCGATCTTCGCGGCCGCCGGCGTCCAGCGCCGGCTGCAACTGGAGACGCACAGCGCGATCGCCGTGTGCGCGCTGGTCCAGGAGAACCTGGGGATCGCGCTCGTGAATCCGTTGACGGCGCGCGCCTGCGCCGGACCGGGACTGCACATCCGACCGCTCTCGGTGTCGGTGCCCTTCCGCATCCAGGCCCTGTGGGCGCTGCACCGTCCCGGCCACGCGCTGGCGCAGGACTTCATCGACGCGGTGAAGCGCGCCCTCGCGCCCGCCATCGCCGCGCAGGCCGCGGACGGCGCCAAACGACAACGGCGCTGACCGCGAGGCCAGCGCCGTTCAGGGGGATGGGTTCGACATGGTCAGCCGGTCCACTCGAAGGACCGGCCCGCCTCAGCGGCGGATCACTGATTGGCGACGGACCGCAGCACCGGCGCGGCTGCCGGCATCGACAGGAAGCGCGCGCGGATCGACTGCTCGATGCCCGCCGCGTCCAGGCCGCACTGGGCCATCAGCTTGCCGGGCTCGCCGTGCTCCACGTACTCGTCGGGCAGGCCCAGCTGCAGCACCGGCACCGCCAGGCCTTCCGCCTGCAGCGCTTCCAGCACCGCGCTGCCGGCACCGCCCATGACGCAACCGTCCTCGACGGTCACCAGGGCATCGTGCGTGCGGGCCAGTTCCTTGACGAGCTGGACGTCCAGCGGCTTCACGAAGCGCATGTTGGCGACGCTCGCGTCCAGCGCCTCGGCCGCCTTCAGCGCCGGGTGCAGCAGCGTGCCGAAGGCCAGGATCGCCACGCGCGGCGCGGCGCGGCCGGCGGTCTGCGGCAGCGACGACTGACGACGCATCTCGCCCTTGCCCCAGGGCAAGGCGACCATGTCCTTCTTGATCTCGGCGCCGATGCCGGCACCGCGCGGGTAGCGGACCGTCACCGGGCCGTCGTGCAGGTGACCGGTGTACAAGGCCTGGCGGCACTCGTTCTCATCCGACGGCGTGATCACGCTCATGTTCGGAATGCAGCGCGTGAAGGCGATGTCGTAGTTGCCGGCATGCGTCGCGCCGTCGGCGCCGACCAGGCCAGCGCGGTCGAGCGCGAACAGCACCGGCAGGTTCTGCAGCGCCACGTCGTGGACCAGTTGGTCGTAGCCGCGCTGCAGGAAGGTCGAGTAGATCGCCACCACCGGCCGCAGGCCCTCACAGGCCAGGCCACCGGCGAAGGTGATCGCGTGCTGCTCGGCGATGCCGACGTCGTAGTAGCGCGTCGGGAAGCGCTTGTGGAACTCGACCATGCCCGAGCCCTCGCGCATCGCCGGCGTGATGCCGACCAGCGTCGGATCGGCCTCGGCCATGTCGCAGAGCCAGTCGCCGAAGACCTGCGTGAAGGTCTTCTTCGCCGGCGTGGTGGACGGCTTGATGCCTTCGGCCGGGTTGAAGGGCGTGGGGCCGTGGTACTTGACCGGGTCGGCCTCGGCCAGCTTGTAGCCCTGGCCCTTGCGCGTGACCAGGTGCAGGAACTGCGGACCCTTCTTGTCGCGCAGGTTCTCCAGCGTGGGGATCAGCGCGTCCAGGTCGTGGCCGTCGATCGGGCCGACGTAGTTGAAGCCGAATTCCTCGAAGATCGTGCCGGGCACGAACATGCCCTTGGTGTGCTCCTCGAAGCGGCGCGCGAATTCATACAGCGGCGTGTGCTTGAGCACCGACTTCGCGCCCTCGCGCGCGGCGGCGTAGAACTTGCCGCTCATCAGCCGGGTGAAGTACTTGTTCAGCGCGCCCACCGGCGGGCTGATCGACATGTCGTTGTCGTTCAGGATCACCAGCACGTCGCCCAGCAGGCCGCCATGGGCGACGCCGGCGTTGTTCAGCGCCTCGAAGGCCATGCCGGCGGTCATCGCGCCGTCGCCGATGATCGCCACCACGCGGCGCGATTCACCCTTGAGCTTGGCGCCCATCGCCATGCCGTGCGCGGCCGAGATCGAGGTGCTCGAGTGCGCCGTGCCGAAGGTGTCGTACTCGCTCTCGTCGCGGCGCGGGAAGCCGGAGATGCCCCCCTGCTGGCGCAGCGTGGCCATCGCGTCACGGCGGCCGGTGAGGATCTTGTGCGGATAGGTCTGGTGACCCACGTCCCACACCAGCCGGTCGCGCGGCGTGTCGTAGACGTAATGCAGCGCGATCGTCATCTCGACGGTGCCGAGGTTCGACGACAGGTGGCCGCCGGTCTTGGACACGCTGTTCAGGATGTGCGCGCGGACCTCGTCCGCCAGTTGCGGCAGCTGGCTGCGCGACAGGCGCCGCAGGTCCGCGGGGCTGTCGATCGCGCCGAGCAGCGTCTGCGAAGCCGTCGCGGTGGTGGTGTTCTCGCTCATGGCCTGGCCTCTCTCTCGCCGGTTCAGTTGTCGCGCTCGACCACCTTGTCAGCCAGCAGGCTGAGCCAGGCGGTGTCGGCCAGGCCGCTGGCGGCGAGGGCCTGATGGGCCTCGTCGCGCAGGCGCAGCGCATAGGCGCGGGCGGGCTCCAGGCCCAGCACGCTGACGTAGGTCGGCTTGTTGTTGTCCTGATCCTTGCCGGCGGTCTTGCCGAGCACGTCACTGTCCTGGGTGACGTCCAGGATGTCGTCGACGACCTGGAAGGCCAGGCCGATCGCGGCGCCGTAGCGGCTCAGCGCCTCCCAGGCGGCGGGGGGCAGGTCGCCGCTCGCCGCGCCCATCAGGACGCTGGCCTGCAGCAGGACGCCAGTCTTGCGGCGGTGCATGTCGCGCAAGGCGGCCTCGTCCAGCGGCTTGCCGATGCTGGCCAGGTCGATCGCCTGGCCGCCGGCCATGCCGTCATAGCCGCTGGCGCGCGCCAGCAGGCGGCAGAGCTTCGCCTGCAGCGCGGGCGGCAGGCCTTCGTCCGGCGTCAGCACGTCGAAGGCCAGCGCCTGCATCGCGTCGCCGGCCAGCATGGCCTGCGCCTCGCCGTACTGCACGTGCAGCGTCGGCTTGCCGCGGCGCAGCACGTCGTTGTCCATGCAGGGCATGTCGTCGTGCGCCAGCGAATAGGCATGGATCAGTTCCACCGCGCAGGCCGCGCGCAACGCCGCCTCGCGCTGCCCGCCGACGGCTTCCGCCGCGGCCAGCACCAGCAGCGGACGCAGGCGCTTGCCGGCGCCCAGCACCGCGTAGCGCATGGCCTCACCGAGGCCGGCCGGGGCGCCCGCGGGCACCCAGGCCTCCAGCGCCTGCTCGACTTCCTCAAGCGACTGCTTCACCCAACGTTCGAAGACACCGGCATCCAATTACTCTTCTCCCCAAGCCTGCGCGCCGCCACCTTCGATGACCTGTACTTGTTGTTCGACGGCCTGGAGCCGCGCGCGGCAGTAGTTGAGCAATGCGGCCCCCCGCTGGTAACTGGCCAGTAACTGGTCCAGCGGCAGTTGACCGGCCTCCATGGCCTGCACCAGACGTTCCAACTCCTCGACCGCCAATTCATAACTGGCGGGCTCCTGCTCCTGGGACGTGGGCGGCGCCGACTTGGCGCTGGCGGAAGGCTTGCTCATTTCAAAACGCGAAAAGGCCGATTGTAAGCACCGGCACTCCCCCGCCTGGGGTCCGACTGTCGGGGGATGTGAATCGAGCGCCACAGGCGTCAGCGGGTGTTTCCGGGTGACGGACCGCTTCGTCGGCCTCCTGCCTCCCCCTGAAGGGGCGGTCCGGGTACAATCACCGGTTCCTTTGCCTGCTCCGTTGTCCCCCAAAGGGCCCGGCAGTCATCGGGGCGACTTCCCGGCCGGGGCCCCAACCGCGTTCGCTCGCGGCGCCGCGCGGCCATCGCCCCCGAGCTCCGGCAGCGTCCGGCGTTGTTTCACTCAGTCCCACATGCCGGCCCGTCCAATCTGGGGGGCGGCCGGTCACGGTTGACATTGGTGTCTTGGAGACCCTCTTGGATCATGTCCGACCTGAGCATCCCTCTCAGCCCGCTTGAACGCAGCACGGCCCCCAGCCACCTCCAGCTGCCTGTCACCTCCTACTTCGACGAGGACCTGTTCCGCCGCGAACAGGAACTGATCTTCCAGCACGGTCCCCGCTACCTCGGCCATGCGCTGGCCGTGCCCGAGGTCGGCGACTACTACGCCCTGCCGCAGGAAGGCGAAGGTCGGGCGATCGTGCGCGGCCCGCAGGGCCTGGAGCTGATCTCCAACGTCTGCCGCCACCGCCAGGCGGTGATGCTGCGGGGCCGCGGCAACACGCGCAGCCACATCGTCTGCCCGCTGCACCGCTGGACCTACGACCTCAAGGGCGAGCTCGTCGGCGCGCCCCACTTCAAGCAGGACCCCTGCCTGCACCTGAACCGCTACAAGATCCGCGAGTGGAACGGCCTGCTGTTCGAGGACAACGGCCGCGACATCGCCGCCGACCTGGCCCGGCTGGGCCCGCGCGGCGCGCTGGACTTCAGCGGCTACCAGCTCGACAAGGTCCATGTCCACGAGTGCGACTACAACTGGAAGACCTTCATCGAGGTCTACCTGGAGGACTACCACGTCGGCCCGTTCCACCCGGGGCTGGGCCAGTTCGTCGCCTGCGACGACCTGGCGTGGGAGTTCGGTCGCGACTATTCGGTGCAGACGGTCGGCGTCAACAAGGCGCTGGAAAAGCCGGGCTCCGCGGTCTACGCCAAGTGGCATGAGCAGGTGCTGGGTTTCTCGGGCGGGCAGTCGCCCGACCAGGGCGCGATCTGGCTGACCTACTACCCCAACATCATGGTGGAGTGGTATCCCAACGTGCTGGTGGTCTCGACGCTGTTCCCCAAGGGCGCGCAGAAGACCACCAACATCGTGGAGTTCTATTACCCCGAGGAAATCGTCGCCTTCGAGCGTGACTTCGTCGAAGCCCAGCAGGCGGCCTACATGGAAACCTGTGTCGAGGACGATGAGATCGCGCTGCGCATGGACGCCGGCCGCAAGGCGCTGATGGAGCGGGGCGACAACGAGGTCGGCCCGTACCAGACGCCGATGGAGGACGGCATGAAGCACTTCCACGAGTGGTACCGGGCGCTGATGAAGCGCTGATCCGGTCCCCGCCCCCGTTCCCAGCCGCATCGCCCTCCGGTGCGCACAACGCCCCGCTCTTGCGGGGCGTTCGCTTTTGCGGGTCCCCACAACAGGGCGGGCCGGCCTTCGGCGCGAGAATCCCCCGCATGTCTGCACCCCTTCTGATGGTGTTGGCGACCTTGCTGTTCGCCACCATGGGCGTTTGCGTCAAGCTGGCCTCGGCCTACTACGGCGCCGGCGAGATCGTCATGTACCGCGGCCTGGTCGGCACGCTGTTCCTGTTCGCGATGACGCGGGTCAAGGGGCTGTCGCTGAAGACCACCGTGCCGGCGATGCACTTCTGGCGCAGCCTGTCGGGCGTGATCGCGCTGTCGCTGTGGTTCTTCGCGATCAGCAAGCTGCCGCTGGCCACCGCGATGACGCTCAACTACATGTCGTCGGTGTGGATGGCGCTGTTCCTGATTGGCGGGGCGGTACTGATGGGCGCGGCCAAGGTCGATCCCCGGCTGATCATCACGGTGCTGCTGGGCTTCCTCGGCGTCGGCCTGGTGCTGCAGCCGGCGATGGAGGACCAGCAGGTCTGGCACGGCCTGGCGGGCCTGGCGTCCGGCATGCTGTCGGCGATGGCCTACCTGCAGGTGACGTCGCTGGGCCGCGCCGGCGAGCCCGAGTACCGCATCGTCTTCTACTTCTCGATGGGCGGCGTGGTCGCCGGCGCGCTGACGACCATCGCCTCGCACGGCGGCTGGCATGACCACACCTGGACCGGCGCGGCGCTGCTGCTGGCCGTCGGCGTGCTGGCCACGGCTGCACAGCTGCTGATGACGCGCGCCTACGGCACCGGCAAGCCGCTGGTAAACGCGTCGCTCCAATACCTGGGCATCGTGTTCTCGGCGTTGTATGGTGTGCTCCTTTTCGGCGACCGGCTGGGCCTGGCCTCCTGGATCGGCATCCTGCTGATCGTGGGCGCGGGCCTGGGGGCGACGCTGTTGCGCGCCCGGAACACCCCCAAGGACGCCCAGCACTCGGTCCAGGAATCCTGAAGCGCCATGACGACCTCCGCGACGACCCCGACCAGCTCCGCAGTCTCCGCCCCCACTCCCCCCCGCCTTGATGGCCTGATCTCCGTCGGGCAGTTGCAGGCGCTGCTGGCGTCCGACGCACCGCCGCTGGTCGTCGATGTCCGCTTCGACCTGACCGACACCTCGGCCGGCGAGCGCGCCTACGCCGCCGGCCACATTCCTGGCGCCTTCTACCTCCACCTGGACCGCGACCTCAGCGGCCCGAAGCAGGACGCCTTCGGCGTTTTCCGCGGCCGCCATCCGCTGCCGGACCGGGCCGCCTTCGCCACCCTGCTGGGGGAACTGGGCCTGCGTTCGGGCCGAACCCTGGTGGCCTACGACGCGGCCGACGGCATGTACGGCGCGCGGGTCTGGTGGATGCTGCGCTGGCTGGGCCATGCGGACGTCGCGGTGCTGGACGGGGGCTTCGCGGCCTGGCAACAGGCGGGGGGCGCGGTGAGCACCGACCTGCCCACCGCCACGGCCGGCGCCTTCACGCCGGGCGCTCCGCTCGAGGAACCGCTCAGCGCGCAGGAGCTGCTCGGCCAGCTCGGCAAGGTCCGGCTGATCGATGCCCGTGCCGGTGAGCGCTTTCGCGGCGAAGTCGAGCCGCTCGATGCCCAGGCCGGCCACATCCCGGGCGCGACGAACCGCTTCTTCAAGTCCAACCTGAGCGCCGACGGCCGGTTCAAGGCGCCGGCGCTGCTGCGCGAGGAGTTCGCGGCGCTGCTCGGCCCCCAAGGGGCGGATGCGACCGTGCACCAGTGCGGGTCGGGCGTGACGGCCTGCCACAACCTGCTGGCGATGCACCATGCCGGGCTGTCCGGCAGCCGGCTCTATCCCGGTTCCTGGAGCGAGTGGAGCGCCAACCCGCGTTTCCCGCTGGCGAAAGGCTGACGGACGGCCCTTATTGACAACGCGCATGGTGCGAGCACCATGGGAAGCTCAGACTGCGACGGCAAGCCCTGACCCCACCTCGGTGGGGGCCGGCCCACCCAGCCCACCCGCTCGTTTGAAGGAGGCTCGCCATGTTCCAGCGCATCCTGATCCCCACCGACGGCTCCGACATCACCGCCAAGGCGATCGATACCGCCGTCAAGCTCGCGAAGTTCCACGGCGCCAAGCTGTTCGCCATCAGCGTCAAGGAACCCTTCCCCTACAGCGCCGTGTCGGAGATGCAGCCGACGCCGCCCCAGGAGTTCTTCGACGCCCAGGAGCGCATCGCGCAGGAACGCCTCGGACAGGTGCTGGCGCTGGCGCGCGGCCAGGGCCTGGAGATCGAAGCCCACAGCGTGGAGGCGCTGCATCCCTGGGAAGCCATCATCGAGCACGCCAAGCGCGTCGATGCCGACCTGCTGGTGATGGCCACGCACGGGCGGCGCGGGCTGCAGGCGCTGCTGCTCGGCAGCGAAACGCAGAAGGTGCTGACCCACTGCGCCTTCCCGGTACTGGTGGTGCACGGCGAGGGAGCGTCGCCGTCCCAATAAGGCACTCCCCGGCACGCCACATGACCGCAGCGCCCTCCCGGGCGCTGCCGGCTGGCTTCAGTGGGAGTGCTTCCCGCCCACGACGATCAGCACGAAGACGATGCCCACGCCCAGCCACAGCAGCTGCAGCGCGGTGTCCTTCCAGGGCAGCCGGCGCTGAAGCTGCGGGATCAGATCGGCGACCGAGACATAAACGAAGCTGCTGGACGCCGCCACCAGCAGGTAGGGGAACAGCTGCTGCCACGGCCCGACGATGTAGTAGCCGACCAGCCCGCCGACCACCGCCGCCATGCCGGACACCGCATTGAAGAACAGCGCCTTCTTGCGCGAGAACCCCGCGTTCAGCAGCACGATGTAGTCGCCGACCTCCTGCGGGATCTCATGCGCCACGATCGCCATCGCGGTGACCCAGCCCAGATGATGATCCGCGAGGAACGCGGCCGCGATGATGATCCCGTCGCAGAAGTTGTGGATCGAATCCCCCACCAGCACCGACAACCCACCCCGCCCGGCCTGTTCCCGGTCGAAATGGTGATGGTGGTGGTGCCCGTCCCCCTCGTGGTGGTGGGTGTGGCGGTAGAGCTCGGCCTTCTCCAGCAGGAAGAAGAACATCAGCCCGCCCAGCAGCGCCAGGAAGAGGTTGTGCGGATCGGCACCGCTCTCGAAGGCCTCCGGCAGCACATGCAGCAGCGCGGTCGACAGGAGCACGCCGGTGGACAGGCTCACCAGGTGCTTCACGATGCGGCTCAGCAGGCCGACCGTCAGCATCGCCGCGATCGTCACGGAGGCCAGACCGCCAGCGAAGGTCACCAGCAGGATGTAGGTCAGGGTCATGGATAAAAAAGGCGCACCACGTGGGGTGCGCCGGATGGGGTTCCGAAAATTGTCTCAGAGTCGTCAAGCCCCCCTTGCGCCGGGGACGTTCACACCCCGTGCTGCTTGAACCAGGCCTGGCAGCGCGCCCATCCATCCTTGGCGGGATCGGGCCGGTAGCTGGGGCGGTAATCGGCATGGAAGGCGTGGCCGGCGTCAGGGTAGACGACAAACTCGCTGGCCTTGGCCGCCGCGCTGCCTTGTTTGAGCGCCTCCTGCATCGCGGCGACGGTCGAGACCGGGATGCCGTTGTCCTGCGCACCGTACAAGCCCAGCACCGGGGCGTTCAGCTGGGCCGCGACGTCGATCGGGTGCTTGGGCGTCATCGCATTGGTCTGGCCTTGCAGGCGGCCGTACCACGCCACGCCGGCCTTCAGCTCGCGGCTGTGGGCGGCGTACAGCCAGACGATCCGGCCGCCCCAGCAAAAGCCGGTGATCCCGAGCTTGGAGGTGTTGCCGCCCATTCCCTTCGCCCAGGCCACCGCCGCGTCCAGGTCGTTCAGGACCTGCGCGTCAGGTGTGCGTTGGATGATCTCGGTCTGCAGCTTGGCGATGTCCGAATAGACCTTCGCATCGCCTTGACGCGCGAACAGGTCGGGCGCGACTGCCAGGTAGCCCAGCTTGGCGAAGCGGCGCGCGACATCGGCGATGTGCTCGTGCACGCCGAAGATCTCGCTGACCACCAGCACCACCGGCGCCTGCTTCTTGCCCGCCGGCTGCGCGACATAGGCCGGCATCTTGAAGTCGCCGACCGGGATGCTGACCGGACCGGCATCCAGGCCCTGCGCGTCGGTGGTGACCGTCTGCGCCGTCACCGGCAGCACCGCCGCGGCGAAGCCGCTGCCCACCGCGGTACCGACGAAGGCGCGGCGACTGAAGCCCCGGCCCGGCGCCAGCGTGTCGATGTCGTCGCGGATCGCGTCGGCGAGTTCAGGGGACAGGCCGGCGGCATCGGCGCGGGAATCGGAATTCGTCATCTGCAGCTCCTCGTGGGGAATGCGGGGTGGAATGGATCCGAAGGTTCCGGACGGAACGCCGGATGCTATCCCGGTCGGCCGCCGGGCTCCGGACCACGGCGTCGCGACAGCACGATGAAAGCACTTGGTTCCCGGCGGGCGGGCCAAAGACCGCGACAATCGCGCCCCATGACGCAAGCGCAAGTTCCTCCGATCCTGGCCGCCATCGACATGGGCTCCAACAGCTTCCGGCTTGAGCTGGCCCAGTTGCAGCACGGGCACTACCGCCGGCTGGACTACCTGAAGGAAACGGTGCGGCTGGGCGCGGGCCTGGATGCGATGAGCATGCTGACCGAAGAGGCAGCCCAGCGCGGCCTGGACTGCCTGCGGCGCTTCGCCGAGCGGCTCGCCGACCTGCCCGGCCGCCAGGTGCGCGCGGTGGCGACGCAGACGCTGCGTGAGGCGCGCAACCGCAACGCCTTCCTGGCGCGGGCGCAGGAGGTGCTGGGCCATCCGATCGAAGTCATCTCGGGCCGCGAGGAAGCGCGCCTGATCTACGCGGGCGTGGCGCGGCTGCAGACCGCGGAAGACCCCCGCCTGGTCATCGACATCGGCGGCCGATCCACCGAGATGATCCTGGGCCGCGGGCCGCAGCCGCTCGCCGCCGAATCCTTCCAGATCGGCAGCGTCAGCCTCTCGATGCGCTTCTTCCCCGACGGCCGCTTCACCGCCGAGGCCTTCCGCGCCGCGCAGGTCGCCGCCGGCGCCGAGCTCGAGGAAGCCATCACCCAGTTCTCCCGGCAGGCCGCGCAGCCGCGCTGGAAGCAGGCCCTGGGCTCGTCGGGCACCGTCGGCGCGGTGGCCCAGATCCTCGCGGCCAACAACGTCAGCCCCGACGGCTCCATCACCCTCGACGGCCTGCGCTGGTGCATCGAGCAGTGCCTGCTCGCCGGGCGCATCGACGCGCTCAAGCTCCCCGGCCTCAAGGACGACCGGCGCGCCGTCGTCGGCGGCGGACTCTGCATCCTCTACACGCTGCTCACCCACTTCGACATCGAGCGCCTCCACCCCGCCAAGGGCGCGCTGCGCCAAGGCGTCATCTTCGACCTCGCCGAGCGCCTCGATCCCCGCCTGCTCGCCGCCGGGCGCGACATGCGCGAACAGTCCGTCGCCGAACTCCAGCGCCGCTTCGCCGTCGACCGCGATCAGGCCGGCCGCGTCCAGCAGATCGCCCAGCGGCTTCATGCGCAGCTCGCGCCGAAAGCCGAGGAAGAACATCGTCGCGAACTCGGCTGGGCCGCCGCGCTGCATGAGATCGGCATGATGGTCTCCCACCATGACCACCATCGCCACAGCGCCTACCTGCTCTCCCACGTCGACGCGCCAGGCTTCTCCCAGAATCAGCTCCGGCGCCTCGGAGACCTGGCGCTCGGTCAGCGGGGAGGACTCCGCAAGCTCGAAGAACAGCTCCAGGAAGAACCCATGATCTGGCAGCTGCTGGCGTTGCGACTCGCCGCCATCAAATGCCACGCGCGCAGCGAGGTCGACGCGACAGCCATCAAGCTGCGGCGCGAAGGGATGAACGTCATCATCGAAATGCGCAAGGGCTGGGCCGAAGCACATCCGCGGGCGCATTACCTGCTGCGCGAAGAATTGGACGCGTGGGGCAAGATCGGGCGCGTGCAGTTGGCGTTGGAGGCTTGAGGCCAATGCGCTGACTGCAAGCGGGCGAGCGCGACAGGCATGGCCTGGGCCGGCGACTCGTGTCGGGCGGACGCCAACTCGCTCTGCTCACCTTCGGTTCGCGACGCTCAAACAGACGGCGTCCAAGTCAGTCATCCAGCCCGACACGAGTCGCCGGCCCAGGCCATGCCCGTCCAGGAACAGAGGTGGACGGCGTGGAGGTGGGCGTGAACCTCGCGGGGACTTGGTCAGGGGTCCTCGTGGTACAGGCGCATCAGGGCTTGTTGCGCGCTGACGTGCAGCGGGGAATCCTCGGTGCCAATGCGCTGCGAGGTGCCGTCCGGGCCCAGTTGCCACGCGTCCAGACTGTCGTGCAGGTAGGGGGTCAGGCCCTCGTCGATGACGCGCTGGCGCAGCTTCGGATCAGTGATCGGCCAGGCCACCTCGATGCGACGCAACATGTTGCGCGCCATCCAGTCCGCGCTCGACAGGTACAAGGCCTCCTGCTCCTCCTTGCCCCAGCGGAAATAAAAGATCCGCGAGTGCTCGAGGAAGCGACCCACCACCGAGCGCACCAGGATGTTGTCCGTCTCGCCCGGCAGGCCCGGCGGCAACATGCACGCGCCACGCACGATCAGGTCCACCTTCGCGCCCGCGCGGCCCGCCCGCACGATCCCGTTGATGAGCTCCGCATCCGTCAACGCATTGATCTTCAGAACCACCCGCGCCGGCTCGCCGCGACGCGCGGCCTCCTCCACCTGCGACAGCAGCTCGACCATCGTCCGGTGCAGGTTGAACGGCGCGAGCAGCAGCTTCTTCGGCGCCTTGAACTTCGACAGCGACGCCAACTGGCGGAACACCAGATCCATGTCCGCCGTCATCTCGGCATCGGCCGTCAGGTAGCCGAGGTCCGTGTAGAAACGCGCCGTCTTCGGGTTGTAGTTGCCAGTCGACAAGTGGCCGTAACGCCGCAGCTTGCCGCCCTCCCGGCGCGTGATCAGCATCAGCTTGGCATGCGTCTTCAGGCCGACGATGCCGTACACCACCTGCGCGCCGACCGCCTCCAGCCGCTCCGCCCAGTTGATGTTGGCCTCCTCGTCGAAGCGCGCCTTCAGCTCGACGACCGCGAGGACCTCCTTGCCGCGACGCGCCGCCTCGATCAGCAGGTCCGCCAGCACCGACTGGCTGCCGGTGCGGTAGATCGTCTGCTTGATGGCCAGGACGTCCGGATCCTCGACCGCCTCGCGCAGCAGCTGCACCACCGGCTCGAAGCTCTCGAACGGGTGATGCAGCATCACGTCGCCCTTGGTCCGCAGCTTGTCCAGGATCGATTTGCCCCGCGGCAGCCGCCCGGTCGGCCAACTCGGTTCATAGGGCCGGAAGCGCAGGTCGTCGGCATCCGTCTGGTCGATCAGCTCATTCAGGCGCACCAGGTTGACCGGCCCGTTGACCCGGTACAGCGCCGCCTCCGGCAGGTCGAATTGCTCGAGCAGGAAGCGCGAGAGCTCCTCCGGGCAGGTGTTGACCACCTCGAGCCGCACCGCGCGCCCGAAATGACGCGTCGTGAGGCCAGAGCGCAGCGCATGCCGCAGGTTGGCGATCTCTTCCTCGTCGACCTCCAGGTCCGAATCCCGCGTGACGCGGAACTGCGAGAAGGCCTCGACATGCCGGCCGGGGAACAGCTCCTCGAGGTGGGCGCGGATGACGCTGGTGAGCAGGACGAAGCTCTGCTTGCCGCCGCTGATCGCCGCCGGCACCTTGATCACGCGCGGCAGCACGCGCGGGACCTTGACGATGGCGATGCGGTTGTCGCGTCCGAGCGCGTCCTTGCCCGACAGCCGCGCGATGAAGTGCAGCGACTTGTTGGCCACCTGCGGGAACGGATGCGCCGGGTCCAGGCCCACCGGCACCAGCAGCGGCCGCACTTCCCGCTCGAAGAACCTGCTGACCCACGCGCGGATCTCGTCGGTGCGGTCGGCGTGGTTGAGGATCTGGATGTTGTGCTCGCGCAGCGCGGGCATGACCTGGTCGTTGAAGATCGCGTACTGCTGGTCGATCAGGTCATGGGCCGCGCGTCCCACGCGCTCCACGTCGCGCGGCGTCACCAGGCCGCTGCCGTCCCGCTGCGCATCGAGCATGTCGGCGAAGCGCACTTCGAAGAACTCGTCGAGGTTGCTGGACACGATGCAGATGTAGCGCAGCCGCTCCAGCAGCGGCACGTCGACGCGCTGGGCCTGCGCCAGGACACGCCGGTTGAACTCGAGGATCGCGTTTTCGCGGTTGAGCAGCGGGACATCGGGCAAAGTCATGAACTCATTCTATGAAGCTGGTATGACAAGCCAGTGACCCTCTTTGGAGCCAGTCCGCAGACGAGGCGCGGCCCCGATGACCGACGCCGCGAGTCGTCCGGCGCCGCCCGGAGTTGGCGATGCGGGGGCCGGGTCGCCCGAAGAGGGGACCCCTCAGGCGGGTTGGCGCATGGCGGCGGCGAGCGCCTGCGCCGCGTCCTGCTCGGCGCCGGCGCGCTGCCGCTCCGCCCAGTCCAGGATTTCCAGGTGCCCGTCCGCGTGCTCGACCAGCGCCGTGAGGCTCTCGACCCAGTCGCCGTCGTTGGCGTAGGTGATGCCGTCGATGTCGCGCAGCTCGGCGTGGTGGATATGGCCGCAGATCACGCCGTTGACGCCGCGCTTGCGGGCCTCGCGTGCCAGCGCTTCCTCGAACTCGCTGATGAAGGAGACGGCGCGCTTGACCTTGAGCTTCAGGTACTTGCTCAGGCTCCAGTACGGCAGCCCCAGGCGCGCGCGCATCGAGTTGAGGTGGCGGTTCAGCTTGAGCGTGAATTCATAGAGGCTGTCGCCGACGTAGGCCAGCCACTTGGCATGCTGGATGACGCCGTCGAAGAGATCGCCGTGGGTGATCCAGAACTTGCGGCCGTCGGCGGTCTCGTGGATCCACTCGTGCGCCACCTCGATGCCGCCGAAGCTGTGCTGCAGGTACTTGCGCGCGAATTCGTCATGGTTGCCCGGCACGTAGATCACCCGGGTGCCCTTGCGCGCCTTGCGCAGCAGCTTCTGCACCACGTCGTTGTGGGCCTGCGGCCAGTACCAGCTGCGGCGCAGCTGCCAGCCGTCGACGATGTCGCCAACCAGGAAGAGCTGCTCGCACTCGACCTCGCGCAGGAAGTCCAGCAGGGCCCGCGCCTGGCAGCCGGGCGTGCCCAGGTGCAGGTCGGAGATCCACACCGTGCGCACCCGGATCGAGCCGCCCTCTTCCGCCTCGGCCCCAGGCGGTTCTTGCGAGACAGCGGCGGCCATGAGCGTGTCGGTCAGCATGGCCCCACAGGTTGCCGGGGCCGGATGAAAGCTTGATGACCGCCCGATGGGGGGCCTTCCGGGGGAACGCCGATAATCCGCCGCCATGCACCTGATGATCCCCTTCGCCAGTGCGCTGGATCCTCATTTCGAGGGGGCCCTGCGCGAGCTGGAGCTGCCCAACCTGAGCCACCTGCTCGGGCTGCTGGCGCCGGCCGGCGAGGTCGGCGACGCCGACGAGACCACCCCGATCCCTCCCCACGAACGTTTCCTGGCGCAAGCCCGCGGCATCACCGACGACCACCCACCGCTGGCCGCTTGGCGCCTGCGCGCGGCCGGCCACGAGCCCGGCGACGCCGCCTGGGCGCTGCTGACGCCCGCCCACTTCGCCGTCGGCACCGAAGGGGTGACCGCGCTGGGCCCCGCCACGCTGGACCTGTCCGAGGATGAATCGCGCGCCTTCCTCGAAGTGCTCGCCACCGCGCTGTTCCCCGCCGACCAGGGCTGGCGCAGCGCCTGGTTGTCGCCGGGCGAATGGGCGGTCGCGCATGACGACCTGGACGGTCTCGAGGCCGCCAGCGTCGACCGCGTCCTGAATCGCGGCGTCGAGACCTGGTACCCGCGGGCGCGCCGCCTGCGCACGCTGCTCAACGAGGTCCAGATGCTGCTGCATGAGCACCCGCTCAACCAGGCCCGCGAGGAGCGCCGGCAACGTCCGCTGAACGCGGTGTGGATCAGCGGCTGCGGCCGCGATCGCGGCACCGCGCCGCCGGCGGACCTGGTGGTCGACGACCGCCTGCGCGGCCCGATGACCAGCGGCGACCTCTACGCCTGGAGCGAGGCCTGGAAGGCCCTCGACGCCGGCCCCATCGCGCAGGCGCTGGCCGCCGTGCGCGAGGGCCGCCGCGTCTCGCTGACACTGGGCGGCGAGCGCCTGGCCCGCACCTGGACGCGCAAGGACGCGGGCAGCTGGCAGCGGCTCAAGGAGCGCTTCGCCCCGCCCCGGCTCAGCGTCGCCACCGCGCTGGAGAACCTGTGAGCAGCCCCCGCCTCCTGATCCGCGACGTCCCGCCGGACTCCGCCCATGCGCTGCAGCAGGCCGGCTTCTCGCCGCTGCTGTCGCGACTCTTCGCCGCGCGCGGCGTGTTGTCGCACGACGAGCTCGACCCGGACCTGAAACACCTGCTGCCGCCCGAAGGCCCTCAAGGCCTGCTGGGCATCGACAAGGCCGCCACGCTGCTGGCCGACGCGATCACGGCGGGCGAGCGCGTGTGCATCGTGGCCGATTACGACTGCGACGGCGCCACGGCCTGCGCGGTGATGCTGCGCGGGTTGGCGCTGCTGGGCGCGCGGCCGGGCACCCTCGGCTACGTGGTGCCCGATCGCGCGGTGCACGGCTACGGCCTGACGCCGACCATCGTGGAGCTCGCGCTCAAGCAGGAACCCCAGCTGCTGGTGACCGTCGACAACGGCATCGCGAGCCACGCCGGCGTCGCCTTCGCGCGCGCGCTCGGCCTGAAGGTGCTGGTCACCGACCATCACCTGCCCGCGGTCGGCCCCGACGGCGCGCCCACCATCCCCGACGCCGACGCGCTCGTGAACCCCAACCAGCCGGGCTGTCCCTTCCCGAGCAAGAGCCTCGCGGGCGTGGGCGTCGCGTTCTACGTGCTGACCGTGCTGCGCGGCGAATTGCGCCGGCGCGGCGCCTTCGGCGACGGCCCGCCGCCGCGGCTGGACGGCCTGCTGGACCTCGTCGCGCTCGGGACCGTGGCCGACGTGGTGCGGCTCGACGCCAACAACCGGCGGCTGGTCGCGCAGGGCCTGCGCCGCATGCGCGCGGGCCGCATGCAACCCGGCGTGCAGGCGCTGTTCACCGCGGCCGGTCGAGACGCGACGCGGGCCAACAGCTTCGACCTGGGCTTCGCGCTCGGACCCCGCATCAATGCGGCGGGCCGGCTCGAGGACATGACGCTGGGCATCACCTGCCTGACGACCGACGACACCGGCCAGGCGCTGGAGCTCGGCCGCGAGCTGGACCGCATCAACCGCGAGCGCCGCGAGATCGAGGCCGGCATGCAGGAGCAGGCGCTCGCGCTGCTGGAGCGGCTGATGACCGACCCGCGCCTGAACGGCGCGCCGCCGCCGGCGCTCGCGCTCTTCGACGCGGACTTCCATGAAGGCGTCGTCGGCATCGTCGCCTCGCGGATCAAGGACCGGCTGCACCGGCCGGTGTTCGTCTTCGCCGAGGGCGCCGACGGACAGCTCAAGGGCTCGGGACGATCGATCCCCGGCTTCCACCTGCGCGACGCGCTGGACCTGGTGTCCAAGCGCCATCCGGAGCTGCTGCGCAAGTTCGGCGGCCACGCGATGGCGGCCGGCTGCACGCTCGCGCCGGGCGGTGTCGAGGCTTTCGCCGCCGCCTTCGAGGCGGTCGCGCGCGAGTGGCTGGACGAGTCCGCATTGACCCGCACGCTGCGCACCGACGGCCCCTTGCCACCGGAGGCGTTCTGCGCCGAGACGGTGCAGGAGCTCGAGGCGCAGGTCTGGGGCCAGGCCTTCGAGGCGCCGCTGTTCTGCGACCGCGTGCAGGTGGTGCACCAACGCCTGGTTGGCGATCGCCACTTGAAGCTGCGGCTGCGCCAGGGCGCGATGCTGCGCGACGCGATCTGGTTCGGCCGGACCGAGCAGCTACCGGAGCAGGTCACCCTCGCCTACCGGCTCAGCCTCGACGAATACCAGGGGCAGCAGCGCGTGCAGATGGTGGTGGAGGCGATGGCGGACTGAGCGGAGAAGGGCGACGGAGAAGGGCTAGGCCCCGAGCTCCCGCCGCACCCAGTCGACGATCGCCGCGGCCGGCATGGCGCCGGCCTGCCGCGCGATCTCCTGTCCATCGAGGAACAGCAGCAGCGTAGGAATGCTGCGGATGCCGTAGCGCGCGCTCTGCTGCGGCGCGGCCTCGGTGTCGAGCTTGACGAAGCGCAGTTCCGGCAGCATCGCCGCGGCCCGCTCGAACTGCGGCGCCATCATCTTGCAGGGCCCGCACCAGTCGGCCCAGCAGTCGACGACGACCGGCAACTCGGTGCCCGCGATGAACCGGTCGAAGACCTCCGGCGTGAGCTCCGCCGGCCTGGGCAGCATCAGCGGCGTGCCGCAGCGGCCGCAGTCAGGCGACTCGGCCAGCCGCTCGCGCGGCACGCGGTTCTTCGCCGCGCATGACGGGCAGACGATGTGCAGATGGGTGGCAGCGGAAGCGGTGTCGGTGTCCATGGCGGTCTCGCGTGAAGGCGCCGGCGGGGCGCGGTGAAGCGGCCCCGGCCTGCTTCGAAAGGGCAAATCATGTGCCACCGCGCCGGGTGGCGCCTCCACCGGACGGGGCGGTCCAAGGTACGGCGTTTGCCGCCTTCCGTTCAACGCGAACTCTGTAGAAGGAATCGAAATGCCTGCATACAAGGACGACGGCAAGCTGTGGGTGCTGGTGGCCGACGAGGGCGTGGCCCGCCTGCTCAAGCTGCCGGAGGAAGGCGGCGACCTGGAAGACGTCACCACGCTCACCGATGCCGCTGCGCACGCGGACAAGGCCGACCTGCGCCGCGACGCCGAGGGCCGGCGCGGCAACACCGTGACCTCCTCGGCCGGCGTGGACGAGCTGCACCAGGAAGCCATCGGCTTCGCCACCCGCGTGGCGCGGACGCTGGACGACGGCTTCAACAACGGCGAGGTGACGCAGCTGCGCATCGTCGCCGCGCCGCGCTTCCTCGGCCTGCTGCGCAAGGCGCTCAGCCCCCAGGTCGCCAAGCTGGTGATCGACGAGACCAACGTCGACGTCGTCCACGAGAGCCTGGGCGAGCTGACGACGCGGCTCTTCCCCGAGCGCGACTTCAGCAAGCAACGGCCTTGAGCGATCAGGAATCGAGCGCTGGACAGGCCGCGATCGCGGCGGATTTCACGCGCAGGTCATGCTGTAACTGTTTGTCAAAGCGATGACATAGAGGCCGCCCAGAATGGGGACACCGCGCGACGCCCCGCTCGCCGCGGTCCTCCCCATGCCCACCACCCACCTGCAGCCGCCCGACCCGTTGAGCATCGCCCTGTCCGCCTTGATCCGTGACGGCGCGCTGGACATCCATTTCCAGCCGCTCGTCGAAGTGGAGCGGGCCCAGATCCTCGGCTACGAGGCCCTGACGCGCGGGCCGGCGGACACGCCGCTGCATTCGCCGCTGGTGCTGTTCGAGGCCGCGGCCCGGCTCGGCCGTCTGGTGGAGCTGGAACGGCTGGTGGTGCGCCGCGCGCTGCGCCGCTTCAAGGAACTCAAGCTGCCCGGCCAGCTCTTCCTCAACCTGACCGCCGACACGCTGCTGGCCACCAGCGACCGCGGCGCGCTGATCGCCCGCGAGTTCGCGCAGCTCGACCTGCCGGCGTCGCGCGTGGTCATCGAGCTGACCGAGACCCGCCCCATCCTCGAGCCCGAACGGCTGCAGGACAGCATGCGCAGCCTGCGCGAGCTGGGATTCGTCGTCGCGCTGGACGACCTGGGCGAGGGCTTCGCCAGCCTGAAGCGCTGGATGGACATCCGTCCCGACTTCGTCAAGATCGACCGCCACTTCATCGACGGCATCGCGCAGGAGCCGCTCAAGCAGCAGTTCGTCCGCTCGATCCTGGAGATGGCGGCCAGCTCCGGCTGCACCGTCGTGGCCGAAGGCCTGGAGCAGCTCAGCGACCTGACCGTGCTGCGCCGCCTGGGCGTGCCGGTCTGCCAGGGCTACCTGCTCGCACGCCCGAGCGCCGCGCCGCGGGCCGCGCTGCGCGCCGAGGTCGACGCGCTGCTGGCCCCCGAGCACCGGCGCCGCAACGCCGACTGGATGCGGCTGCCGCCCGACGCCATCACCACCGCCGCGCAACTGGCCCGGCGCAGCCACACCGTCACGCCCAAGCTCAACTGCCAGGCCGTCGCCGACATGTTCCAGCGCGACGAGCAGCTGTTCTCGATGCCGGTGCTGGACGAGGCCAACCGGCCCATCGGCATCCTGCGCTCGCTGCAGGTGCTCAAGCGCAGCGCCGAGCGCTACTTCATGGACATCCACGAGAAGCGCTCCTGCACCGCGCTGATGGATGCGCAGCCGCTGATCTTCGACGCCGGCACCTCGCTGCGCGAGATGAGCGACGCGATCTCCAGCCTGGACGACCGCCTGATGGTGGACGGCTTCATCGTCACCCGCGGCGGCGAGTATTTCGGCACCGGCCGCAGCACCGACCTGCTCAAGGCCGTCTCCGACCTGCAGGTCCACAGCGCGCGCTACGCCAACCCGCTGACGCTGCTGCCCGGCAACGTGCCCACCGACCAGCACCTGGACGCGCTGCTGCACGAGGGCCGGGAGTTCGTCGTCGTCGCCTGGGACATCGACCACTTCAAGCCTTTCAACGACGTCTACGGCTACGCGGCCGGCGACGACATCATCAAGCTCTGCGCCCAGATCCTGCAGACCGCCGCCGATCCGGTGCTGGACTTCGTCGGCCACATCGGCGGGGACGACTTCGTGATGGTGCTGGGCTCGCCGGACTGGACCGCGCGCATCACCCGCGTCTGCCGCGAGTTCGACCGCCAGATCCGTCCCTTCTTCTCGGCCGAGCACCAGGCGCTGGGCGGCTACGTCACGCTGAACCGGCAGAACCAGGAGTCCTTCAACCCGCTGCCCACGCTCAGCGCCGGCGTGATCCAGGTGCAGCCCGGCGCCTTCGACAGCGTCCGCGCGCTGTCCGCCGCGCTGACCGAACCCAAGCACGTCGCCAAGTGCGGCACCGGCCCGAGCCGCTACTTCGTCGACCGCCGCCGTTCCAGTGCTGCCATCCCGGACATGGCGCCGCTCCTAGAATCGGCCGGGTGAACACCCCGCCCCTCGCGACCACCGCCCTTCCCGCCGATCCGACGCCCGCGCCAGGTTTCGCGCCCGCGCACGTGCCGGCCCGGATCGCGCTGCACCCGCAGACCAACGCGGACCTGCACTGCCACTCGACCGTCTCCGACGGCACCCTGTCGCCGCAGGCGCTGGCCGCGCGCGCCAAGGCCAACGGGGTCGAGCTCTGGGCGCTGACCGACCATGACGAGGTCGGCGGCCAGCAGCAGGCGCTGGAGGCCGCGCGCGCGCTGGGGCTGGCCTACCTGACCGGCGTGGAGATCTCGGTGACCTTCGCCGGCAAGGTGGTGCACATCGTCGGCCTGGGCTTCGACCACCACGATCCCCGCATCGTCGAGGGCCTGCGCGCCACGCGCGGCGGTCGCGGCGCGCGGGCGCGGGAGATGTCGGAGGGGCTGGCGAAGGTCGGCATCCATGGCGCCTACGAGGGCGCGCTCCGGCACGCCGGCAATCCGGAGCTGATCTCGCGCACGCACTTCGCGCGCTTCCTGGTCGAGACCGGCCAGTGCGGCGACGTGCCGGAGGTCTTCCGCCGCTTCCTGACCGAGGGCAAGCCCGGCTACGTGCCGCACCGCTGGGCGGCGCTGCGCGACGCGGTGGGCTGGATCGTCGACGCCGGCGGCATCGCGGTCATCGCGCATCCGGGGCGCTACGGCTTCACGCCGACCGAGGAATATGCGCTGATCACCGAGTTCATGGCCCATGGCGGTCGCGGCATCGAGGTCGTCACCGGCAGCCACACGGCGGCGGAGATGGTCCAGTACGCCGACACCGCGCTCGAATTCGACCTGCTCGCCTCGCGCGGCTCCGACTTCCACAGTCCGGAGGAAAGCCGCGTCGACCTGGGCCGGCTCGAGCAGCACCTCTCGGGCAAACTCAAGCCGGTGTGGAATGCGCTCGAGTACCGCATCCACTGGCCGGCCTGATACCGGCCCGGCCCGCACACCGATTGCCCCAGGCGAGGACCATGGCCCAGATCTTTGAAGTCCATCCCGACAACCCGCAGGCCCGCTTCCTGCGCCAGGCGGCGCAGATCCTGAGCCAGGGCGGCATCGGCGCGATCCCGACGGACTCGAGCTACGCGCTGGTGTGCCAGCTCGACGACAAGGCCGCCGCCGAGGCGCTGCGCCGCATCCGCGGCGTCGACGACAAGCACCACATGACGCTGCTGTGCCGCGACCTCAGCGAGCTGGGCAGCTACGCACGCGTCGACAACAAGCAGTACCGGATGATCAAGACGGCCACGCCGGGCCCCTTCACCTTCATCCTGGAGGCGACGAAGGAAGTGCCGCGGCGGCTGTCGCATCCCTCGCGCCGCACCATAGGCCTGCGCGTGCCGGACCACCGCGTCACGCAGGAGCTGCTCGCGCTGGTGGGCGGGCCGCTGCTGGCGACCACGCTGATCCCGCCTGGCGAGCACGAGCCGCTCAACGATCCCGAGCAGATCACCGCGCGCTACGACAAGCAGATCCAGCTGATCATCGACGCGGGCGCCTGCCCGATGAAGCCGACCACCGTCGTCGACCTCACCGCGGAACCGCCGGTGCTGGTGCGCCGCGGCTGCGGCGATCCGGCCTGCCTGGGCCTGGAACTCGAGGAGGCGGAGGCCGAGGACTGACGACGGCGCCGCCGATCAACGACAAGCGACAAACGCCCACCGGCGCTTCCAGCGCGCCAAGCAAAACGCCGGCGCGAAGCCGGCGTTTTGCATTGGGGGGTGCGTCTCGCACCGTCGAGGGTCAGACCGCGGCGGTGATCACGATTTCGATCTTCCACTCGGGCTTGGCCAGCTTGGCCTCGACCGTGGCGCGCGGCGGCGTGTGGCCGGCCGGCACCCAGGCGTCCCAGGCGGCGTTCATGCCGGCCAGGTCCTTGACGTCGGCGATGTACAGCTGCGCGCGCAGGATCTTGGTTTTGTCGCTGCCGGCACGGGCCAGCAGCTGGTCGATCATCGCCAGGACCTGCTCGGTCTGGCCCTGGATGTCGGCGCTGGCGTCCGACGGCACCTGGCCGGCCAGGTAGACCACGCCGTTGTGGATGGCCATCTCGGAGAGACGCGGGCCGACGTCGAAGCGTTCGATGCTGCTCATTTGCTGTGCTGCTTGGGTTTGTGGGAAGACTTGTGATCGCGCTTCTCGCGCGACTGCTCGTGGCGATGGGACTTCACGGCCGGCGCGGCCGCCGCGGGCGCGGCCTTCTGGCCGAGCTTGCTCTCGGTGCCCGCCATCAGCTTCTTGATGTTGGCCGCATGGCGCCAGACCAGCAGCAGGCTCATCAGCGCGATGGCCGGCAGCTCGGGACCGACGTCCCAGACCAGCATCTGCAGCAGCGGCGCGGCCACCGCGGCGCTCAGCGACGCCAGCGACGAATAGCGGAACACCACCGCCATCGCGATCCACACGCCCAGCACCGCCAGGCCCAGCCAGGGGTTGAGGGCGAGCAGCACGCCCGCCGCGGTGGCGACGCCCTTGCCGCCGACGAACTTGAAGAAGACCGGCCACAGGTGGCCGATGAAGGCGGCCAGGCCGACCAGCGCGGCGGCGCCCTCCTCCAGGCCATACGGCGCGCCGAACTTCAGCACCAGCAGCACCGGCACGTAGCCCTTGAGCGCGTCGAAGACCAGCGTGAGGATGGCCGCGGCCTTGTTGCCCGAGCGCAGCACGTTGGTCGCGCCCGGATTGCCGCTGCCGTAGCTGCGCGGATCGGACAGGCCCATCAGCCGGCTGACGATCACCGCGAAGGACAGCGAACCGATCAGGTACCCAGCCACGACGGCCAACAAGGGGAACAGGACACTTTGCATGGGGCGCTATTCTGCCGCGGACTTCAGCGCGCACTCGACCGGGCGGGCCGCCAGCAGCTCCGTCAAAACCCGGGGTTCGATGCTGACCAGATAACCGCGCCGCCCGCCGTTGATCAGGATGCGCGGCAACGCGAGCACGCTGGCTTCGACGAACACCGGCATCGCCTTGCGGGTGCCGAACGGCGAGGTGCCGCCGACCAGGTAGCCGCTGTGGCGCTGGGCGACGTCCGGCTTGCAGGGCTCGACCTTCTTGCAGGGGATCTGCCGCGCGAGTTCCTTGAGGCTGACGGTGCAGTCGCCATGCATCAGCACGATCAGCGGCTGCGCCTTCTCGTCCTGCATCACCAGCGTCTTGACCACCTCGTGCTCGGGCACGCCGAGCTGCTTGGAGGACTCGCCGGTGCCGCCGTGATCGACGTAGTCGTAGACATGCTCGCCAAACGCGACCCCGTGCTGCCGCAGCATCTGTGTCGCGAGCGTCTCGCTGACGTGGACGGATTTCTTGCTCATGGGCGCGGATTGTCGGCGCTGGCGGCGAAGGCCCGCTTGTACGAGCTTGCTGCGCCGGCGTGGACGTGGCGCGCCGCCTGCTCACTGCGCCGGGTCGCGGATCTCCCAGCGGATGCGGTCGATGCGCGCGTTGACCTCGGCGTCGAGCGTGCGGCCGAGCGCCGCGAGGTTCTCGTCGAGCTGCACCGCGTTCGTGACGCCGATCAGCGCGCTGCCGGTCTGCCAGCGCGAAGTGACCCAGGCCATCGCCAGCGTCGCCGGCGTCATGCCCAGTTCCGCCGCGAGCGCGTTGTAGCGGCGCGCGGCTTCGAGCGTCTCGGGCCGCGCCCAGCGCTGCTTCTTCATGCTGTCGAAGATCGCCAGCCGGCCCGGCCTGGCGGGATCGCCCAGCCCATGCGCGTCGTACTTGCCGGTGAGCGTGCCGAAGCCCAGCGGCGAATACGCCAGCAGGCCGACCTGGTGGCGGTAGAGCGCCTCGTCCAGGCCGTTCTCGACGACGCGGTTCACCAGGCTGTAGGGGTTCTGCACGCTGACGATGCGCGGCAGGCCGTGGACCTGCGCCAGATGCACGAATTCACCGACCCCGTACGCGGTCTCGTTGGACAGGCCGACGTGGCGGATCTTGCCCGCGCGTCGCAGCTGGTCCAGCGCCTGCAACTGCTCCAACATCGACGCCACCGGCTTGTCCTTGGACGGCTCGAAGTAGACGCCGCCGAACATCGGCACGTGCCGCGCGGGCCAGTGGATCTGGAACAGGTCGATGGTGTCGATGCGCAGCCGCCGCAGGCTGTCCTCGCAGGCCTGGACGATCTGCGCGCCGGTCAGGTCCTGGCTGCCGTCGCGGATCCAGTCATAACCGCGCGAGGGCCCGGCGACCTTGGTCGCGATGACCAGGCGCTCGCGCAGTCCCGGCCGCGCCTGCAGCCAGCGGCCGACGATCTCCTCCGTCCTGCCGAAGGTCTCGGCGCGCGCCGGCACCGGGTACATCTCGGCCAGGTCCAGCAGGTTGATGCCCGCGGCCACCGCGCGGTCCAGCAGCGCGTGGCTGCCGGCCTCGTCGACCTGTTCGCCGAAGGTCATCGTGCCCAGGCCGATGCGGGTGACCGACAGGTCCGACTGTCCGAGGGTGATGCGCTCCATCTTGTCCGTGCTCCGTAAGGTGCCGCGCGGCTCCGTCGCCGCGGCAAACGGCCAGTGTGCCCGACGCGGGCGGCGCACCGGTTCCCTGCTCGCCCGCATGTGCACCGCTTCCGTCTGCCCCGTGCGCCACATGGCCGCAATGGGCTCTCCCTCCCGGTTGCCGACTGGAAATTATTGTTTTACAGTAATTTCTTGCCACATCACGGTAACGCCACCGCCTAGCCATGCGCCCTTCCCCCATCCCCGCCGGCCTGCAGCGCATTCGCTGGATCGCCCACTGCGTGCGCGCGATGGCGCTGATCGCGATGGCGACGGTGGTCGGCTTCCATGCGGTGTTCTGGACCCACCCGGCCATGATCGAGCGCACCGCGCGTAAGGAGTGGGACCTGTCGCACGCGCTGCAGTTCGACGTGATCTCGCGCGGCGCGGCGCTGGCGGTGAACCTGCCGCTGGCCCTGCTGACGCTGTATGCCCTGTGGTGCCTGTGGCGCCTGTTCGGCGGCTACCTGCGCGGCGAGGTCTTCACCGACGCCGCGACGCGGCTGCTGCGCCGCATGGGGCAGTCGGTGGTGGCGATCGCGGTGGCGATGCCGCTCACCGACACGGCCACGGTGCTCGCGCTGACGCTGGGCAATCCGCCGGGCCAGCGCTACCTGTCGTTCCAGCTGGGCAGCTCCCATTTCGTCGTGCTGCTGTGCGGGCTGGTCTTCGTCGCGATGGGCCAGGTGATGCGCGAGGCGCAGCGCATGGCGCAAGAGAACGCCGAGTTCATCTGAGCGCCCCATGCCCATCGTCGTCCGACTCGACGTCATGCTCGCGCAGCGCAAGATGCGCTCGAAGGAGCTGGCCGAGGCCATCGGCATCACCGAGGCCAACCTGTCGCTGCTGAAGTCCGGCAAGGTGCGCGGCGTGCGCTTCGACACCTTGTCGCGGATCTGCGCGGTGCTGCAATGCCAGCCGGGCGACCTGCTCGCCTGGGAACCCGGCGAGGAGCCGGATGGAGACGGTGATGGCAGTGCTTAGGCCCGCGGCCGCACATGGCGCGACCGATGCCGCGGCGCATCGGGCGATGCGCGCCGCGACACCGAACACCTCGCGCCGGTTCCGCGCGATCGCGCTGGCGGCGGTCCTCCTGCTTCACGTCGCGCTGGTCGCCTGGCTGCAACACGCCTGGCACCGGGGCGAGGCGCACAGCACGCAGCGGCGCTCGTCGATCCGGATGGTGACGATCCAGTTGCCGCCGCTGGTCCCGCGGCCGCCGGCGAAGGCGACGACGCAGCGCGCCGAAGGCAACCCCGCGGTCCGTCGCGCCGCAGCGGCTCACGCACCGACCGGCGACACGGCGAAGGCGCCGCAGTCGCCCGCGGCGAGCCCGCGCGCGGCATCGCCCGCGCCTGGACTCGAGCGCGTCGACGAAGCGCCGCGCGCCACCGTGGTCATCGCCGCGCCGACGCCCGCATCCGGCGCCTCCGGCCCCAGTGGTCGCGAGCTGATGGACGGCACGGCGACGCGACGCGCGATCCGACAGTCCGCGCAGGGCCAGCCGCTGCTCGCCGAGCGGGCCGACGAGGCCAGCCGCGCGCCCGACCGGATCGATGCCTCGACCAAGCTGGGCAACGAAATGATGAAGGGCGCCAGCGGCGATTGCCTCAAGGGCGAATACGCCGGCGGCGGCATGGGGCTGCTCAGCGCGCCCTTCTGGCTGCTCGCCGAGGCGCGCGGCAAGTGCCGGCGCTGAGCCCGCGCCGTCCGGACACCGCGCGACTGCCACCCCGATGAGGGACAACCGTCGTCAACGCAACTTGACCGCGCGCCGTTCAGCGCGCACCGCTCACAGCGACCAGGGAGAGAGAACCGTGAAACCCCAGCAGTTCCAGCGCGCGCGACTCGCGGCCGCGCTCCTCGTGACCGGCGTGTTCGCCGCGGGCTGCGGCCCGGCGGCCATGGCGGCGCCCGCCGGGGCCACCGCGCCCACCGCCCCCGCCAGCGCGGACGACGCGCGGCCGGCGGCCGCCCCGGCCTCGGCGGCGGTCGCGCTGCCGACCGTGCAGAGCGACGTCAAGCGCGGCGCCTCCTTCCCCTACAAGCGTCTGAACGAACTGCTGTCGAAGCTGCGCACCGAAGGCGAAGGGCTCTTCGTCAGCCGCTTCGTGCTGACGGACGCGAAGGACGCCAGCAAGCCGCCGCCCGCCGGCACCAAGCTCGCGCTGATGAGCGACGACGACTACATCCCCATCCCCATCGACGACAAGGGCCGCTTCGACCTGCCGACCTTCAGCGAGCGCCAGGCCAAGGACATGGACTTCGGCACCAACGTGCCCAAGGGCGAGCTCGGCGTGCGCCTGAGCATCGACCTGGCCACGCCGCCGGAGATGCTGGACATGGCCACGGTGCGGCGCATCGTCACCGTCGGCCAGCGGCTGCGCACCGAGCTGCTGCCCTGGTACGTGCGCTGGATGTTCCCGCAGATCGACGGCGTGATCGCCTGCAGCGACGCGCCGCAATGGCAGCTGGACTGGTCCGAGGGCGCGCAACGCTGGCGCCTGCCCTTGCCGGCGGACGCTCAGCAGCGCGAACCGGAGACGCCCAAGGGCAAGCCCTCGCGCGCCTGCACCGTGCTGACCGGGCAGGAGCAATGGCCCGACGCCGCGCTGCTGCAGACGCCGCCGGGCACCAACACCAAGCTGTACGTCAAGCTGCGCAATCCGCGCGCGAGTTGAGCGAAGACGCGCCGCGCGTCCCACCTGCCACGGCGAAGCGGCGGCGACTGAGCCCTCGACGAGGGGCGCCGCTCAGGCCGCCCGACCGGCGGCGCGATCGGCGGCGCGATCCGCCTCGAGCTGCCGCAGCACGCGGCGCTGCACCTTGCCGGTGGTGGTCATCGGCAGGCTGTCGAGGAACTCGATCTCCTTGGGGTATTCGTAGGGCGCGAGCCGCTGACGGACGAAGTCCTGCAACTCGCCGGTCAACGCGGCCGACGGCTGCCGCCCCGGCGCCAGCACGACGAAGGCCTTCACCAGCGCGCCGCGCTCGGCATCGGGCTTGGGCACGACCGCGGCGTTGGCCACCGCCTCGTGGCGCACCAGGCAGTTCTCGATCTCGCCGGGGCCGATGCGGTAGCCCGCGACCTTGAACTGGTCGTCGGCGCGGCCCTGGTACCAGAGGTAGCCGTCCTCGTCAGTGCGCGCGAGGTCGCCGGTGCGGCACCAGCTGTCCAGCGGATCGCCGGTGAACTTCGCCGCCGTCGCGGCCTCGTTGCGCCAGTAGCCGAGGAAGAAGATCGGATCGAGGTCGCCATGCCCGTCCCGGCGATGCACCGCCACTTCGCCGATCTGCCCGGGTGGGCAGACCTGGCCGTCGTCGTCGATGACCGCGACGCGGTGACCGGGATACGCGCGGCCCATGCTGCCGGGCTTGGCCGGCCACAGCCGCGCGCAGTTGCCCACGACGTAGTTGATCTCGGTCTGGCCGAACATCTCGTTGACCGTCACGCCCAGTTCGCGCCGGACCCAGTCGAAGACCGCGTCGCCGACGGCCTCGCCGGCGCTCATCACGGCCTCCAGGCGCAGCGCGTAGTGCTCGGCGGGATGGGGCACCGCCTTCATCATGGCCTTCAGCGCCGTCGGAAACAGGAAGGTGTGGCTGACGCGGTAGTGCTGCATCAGCTCGAAGGCCTTCTCCGGCGAGAAGCGGCCCTGGTAACCGAGGATGGGCCGGCCGAAGCACAGCGACGGCAGCAGCGCGTCCATCAGCCCACCGGTCCAGGCCCAGTCGGCGGGGCTCCAGAACACGGCCTCGCTGCGGACCCGCGGGTCATGGGGATCGAAGCCGAACCAGTTCTGGCTCGCGATGAAGCCGGTCAGGTTGCCCAGCAGCGCGCGCTGCGGCAGCAAGGCGCCCTTGGGCGCGCCGGTCGTGCCGCTGGTGTAGATCAGGATCGCGGGATCCTCGGCCGCGTTGTCCCGCGCGGCGAAGCGCGCGTCCTCGGCCTGCAGCGCGGCCATCCAGCCGGCTTCACCGTCCTGCGGCTCGGACTCGCCGACCAGCAGGACGTGGCGCAGCGCCGGGCATTGCGCACGCACCGCGCGCACCGCGGCGAGCGCCCCGCTTTCGACGATCGCGACGCTGGCCTCGCTGTCCTGCAGCCGGTAGGCCAGCGCATCGGGGCCGAAGAGCATGGACAGCGGCATCGCCACCGCGCCGAGCTGGTTGATCGCGATGTGCGCGACCGCCGTCTCGAAACGCTGCGGCAGCACCAGCGCCACGCGGTCGCCGGCCTGCACGCCGAGACGCCGCAGCGCGTTGGACAGCCGATTCGCCGCGCGTTGCAGCTGGCCGAAGGAGTACTGCGCGCGACAACCGCTGTCGCTGTCGAAGAGGATGGCCGGCGCGTCGGGCGTCTCGCGGGCCCAGCGGCCGCAGCAGAGTTCGGCGATGGACAGGCGCTCAGGCACCTGCCAGCGGAACGCGCCGTGGATCAGCGCGTAGGCGTCGGACATCGCGACTCTCCGGGACTGGAACAAGAGCGTGGATGCTAGCGAGCGAGCCGGCACGGGACGTCATGGAAAGCCCGTAGCGCCAGGACGGTGCCGGCCCGGGCGGGCGCGCCCTCGCACGGTGCACGGAGAAAACGCGGATCGATCCTCGATGCGCGCATGAAGGCGAAGGCGCGATCGCGTGAAGGCGTGATCGCGTGAAGGCGCCGCCTACACTCCGCCGGATGACCGTGAAGATCCTGCACAACCCCCGCTGCTCGAAGTCGCGCGAGGCGCTGGCCCGGCTCGAATCACGCGGCCTTCGCCCCGAGATCGTCGACTACCTGGCCACGCCCTTGTCGCTGGGCGAGTTGCGGACGCTGCAGCGCCAACTGGGCGTGCCGGCGCGCGCGATGGTGCGCGAGGGCGAGGACGCGTACCGCGAGCTCGGCCTGTCCGAGCCCGCGCTCAGCGACGACCAGTTGCTGCAGGCGGTGGCGGACCACCCGCGGCTGCTGCAGCGTCCCATCGTCGTGGACGGCGATCGCGCGCTGATCGCCCGGCCGCCGGAGCAGCTCGACGGCTGGTGGCCGTGAGCGGGCGAAGCCTCAGCCCTTGAAGCGCGCGAGCGCGTCACCGGTGAGGCGGCACAGGCGCCAGTCCGGCATGATCGTCGCGCCCATCTTCTCGTAGAAGCGGATGGCGTTCTCGTTCCAATCGAGCACGCACCATTCGAAGCGACCGTAGCCGCGCTCGATCGCGACCTGCGCCAGGCGGGTCAGCATGCGCGTGCCGAGTCGCGCGCCGCGATGGGCGGGCTGGACGTAGAGGTCCTCGAGGTAGAGGCCGGGCTTGGCCAGGAAGGTCGAGAAGTTCACGAAGGTCAGCGCGAAGGCGACGATGGCGCCGCTCTCGTGCTCGGCGACCAGGGCCTCGGCGACGGGCCGCTCGCCGAAGAGATGCGGATGCAGCTTCTCCGGCGTGACCTCCATCAGGTGGGACAGGCTCTCGAAGTCGGCGAGCTCGCCGATCAGGCCGACGATGGCGGGGACGTCGGCGGGCCGGGCGGGACGCAGGGTGTAGGGATCGGGCGTGGCGGTCATGGTGGCTTGTGGATGAAGTCGGCGCATTGTCTCCATGGCGAAAGCCGGCCGCCGTTCCTCACACTACAGTCGCCGTCCATGAGCACCGACATGAGTCCCGCCACGGGCGTCGCGGAGAGCACCGCGCGCAACGCCGCGCACAACGTCGCGTACGGCGTCCGCCGCCCGCATCGCAGCGGCTTCCTGACGCTGCGCGGCCTGCGCCACCACGTGCTGCGCTGGGGCCCCGAGCATGACGGCACGCGCCCGCTGCTCGTGATGGTCCACGGCTGGATGGACGTCGGCGCGTCGTTCCAGTTCATGGTCGACGCCTTCCGCGAGGACCGCAGCGTCGTGGCCATCGACTGGCGCGGCTTCGGCCTCACCGACAGCACCCCGGGCGACGCCTACTGGTTCCCCGACTACCTCGGCGACCTGGACGCCTTGCTCGACGCGCTCAGCCCCGGGGCGCCGGTCGACCTGCTCGGCCACAGCATGGGCGGCAACATCGCGATGAGCTATGCCGGCGTGCGGCCCGGGCGGCTGCGCAAGCTGGTGAACCTCGAGGGCTTCGGCCTGCCGGACACCACGCCCGAGATGGCGCCGGCGCGGCTCGCGAGCTGGCTCGACGAGCTGAAGGAGACCCCGAGCCTCAAGAGCTACGACAGCGTCGAGGGCGTGGCGCAGCGGCTGATGAAGACCAACCCGCGGCTGAGCGCCGACAAGGCGGCGTGGCTGGCGCCGCATTGGTCGCGGCGCGGCGACGACGGCCGCTGGCACATCCTCGGCGACCCGGCGCACAAGCGGACCAATCCGGTGCTGTACCGCAAGGCCGAGGCGCTGGCCTGCTGGTCCGCGATCACGGCGCCGACGCTGTGGGTCGAGGGCAGCGAGACCCAGCTCTCGCAGTGGTGGGGCGACCGCTATCCGCGCGAGGACTTCGAGGCGCGCCTGGCCGTCGTCAAGGACCTGCGGCGCGTCACGCTGCAGCAGGCGGCGCACATGATGCACCACGACCAGCCCGAGGCGCTGGCGCGCGCCGTCGAAGAATTCCTGGGGTAGCGGCCTGCGTGAGGGTGCCGGCCCTCACCCCTGCCCTCTCCCGCGAGCGGGAGAGGGAGAGGGAGAGGGAGAGGGAGAGGGAGCAATACCGGCGGGGCTCGCTGGTTTGTCTTTCACCCTCTCCCGCTTGCTTGCGGGAGAGGGAGGGGTGAGGGCAGCGGCCTCCCGCAGTCCTTCACGCCAGCTGTTCCCCACCGGAGGGAGATGGCCGCGAGTCAGCCGGGGCCCCAACTACCGCCGCTTGATACGCCGCGACGAATTCCGGCGGCATGCGCCGGGGCCGACCGGCGGAGATGTCGATGCACACCAGCTCCCAGCGGCCGCGCATCAGCGTCTGCCCATCGCTCACGCGACGCAGTTGGAATCGACGCTCCATCGCCAGCCTGCCGTCGCCGCCGGTGAGCCAGGTGCCCAGCACCAGCGCCTCGCCCTCGAAGGACGGCAGCAGGTAGTCGTAGCCGCCGTGGCGGATCGCCATCGCCCGGTCCAGCCGCCGGTAGTCCTCGATGTCCAGCCCCAGCGCCACCGAATGCGACCACCCCACCTGCTCGCACCACCGCACATACACCGCGTTGTTGGTGTGGTTCAGGCCGTCGATGTCCTCGGGCCGCGGGCTCACCGACAGGCAGTGCGGGGACGGGTAGTCCCATCCGGTAGCGAGCGCATCGGGGCTCGGACTCACGCTGGCGAGGAGGCTTGAAGAGGTCGCGGTCATCGCGGGGAACTTCCCGGAAATCATCGAAATCCGACACGCGTGGTCGGGGTGCGTCAGCTTAGCCGCGCGGATTGGGCAGAATGCCGCCCTTTTCCGGCGACGTCCGTCGCCTGCGCGACCTGCGCCCGTGCGGCCCACCGAACGGGCCGCCCGCCTGTCGCGCCCCTTCGCCCTGTCCTGCTCCGCTCCCCGCTGCTGCCGTCGTCCCATGGAAAACATCATCGTCACCGAAGAACTCAAGGCCTACATCGATCCCCTCACCGAGGACGAGTACGCCGCGCTCGAGCGCAGCATCCTGGCCGAGGGCTGCCGCGATGCGCTGGTGCTGTGGGGCGACATCCTCGTCGACGGCCACAACCGCCACAGCATCTGCACCAAGCACGGCCTCCCCTTCCAGACGGTGCAGAACACGCGCTTCAAGTCGATGGAAGACGTGCACCTGTGGATGATCGACCAGCACCTGGGCCGCCGCAGCGTCTCCGACTTCCAGCGCGGCGTGCTCGCGCTGCGCAAGAAGGAAATCATGGAAGCGCGCCGCCTGGCCGTGCTCAACGACCCCAGCCCCGAGGCCTCCGCCGCCGAGGCCGAAGCGCCCGCCAGCGCCACCGGCGCGCCGGTCCCGGACGCGCCCCCGCTCAAGAGCCGCGAGGCCATCGCCCGCGCCGCGCGCATCAGCAGCGCCACGGTGACGCAGATCGAAAAGATCCAGAAGGCGGCAGCGCCTGAGCTCGTCGCCGCCGTCCGCTCGGGCGAGGTCTCCATCAGCGCCGCCGCCGTCATCGCCGACCTGCCCGCCGAGGAGCAGGCGGCCGCCGCAGCGGGCGGCAAGAAGGAACTGCGCCAGGCCGCCAAGCGCGTGCGTGAATCGAAGGTCGGCAAGAAGGCCGCCGGCGACGCCGTGGCGGAAGTGGCCGTCGCGCTGCTGGACGTGCCGACCAACGCGGACGGCGAGCTCGAGGCCGATCCCGCCGTCGCGCTGCTGCGCGCCCAGGTCAGCGCGCTCCAGGACGAGAACGTGAAGCTGCGCGCGCAGGTCGCCGAGCTGCAGGCGCAGCTCGCCGCCGCGAAGCAGGAATCCGCGGATCCGTCGCCGTTCTGACGCGCCCGTGGCGCGATCCTGAAGCGCCCCTGAAGCGGCTCAGAAGCCGGTGATCGGCCCCGAGGGTTCGCGCTCGGGCCGCTTGGCGTCGACCTCTTCCGAGTACGGCACCAGGTCCTGGACCCCGGCCGCCGCCTCGCGGCGGTTCATGACGGTCGCGTAGATGACCACGATCGCCACGTAGACGATCAGCGCCCCCTGCGACCCGACCCAGAAGCTGAACGGCCAGCCGAAGAAGTCGAAGCTCAAGGCCCGGGCGAAGTAGGCCACGCCGAAGGTCACCAGCGCCCACACCAGCAGCAGCATGAGCGTCAAGCGCCAGTTGCCGCGCCGCACGCGCCGACGCCGGGCGCGGAACGCACCGGAGGGGGAACCCGCATCGGGGACAGGGGGATGGGGAAGCATTCCGCCATCTTAGGGAGGCCTCCTGCTTCAGCATGAGAAAATACCCGGCTTCGGGCCCCCTGTCGGGGGCTCTTTCACTCGAACGAATCATGGACATCGAGCAAATCAATGCGATCGGCACCACGCTGGCCGATCTGCAAGCGCGGACCGCCGCGCTAAGGGGGTACCTTTGACTACGACCGCAAAGCGCTGCGGTTGAATGAAGTCAACGCCGCCCTGGAGAACCCCAACGTCTGGAACGAACCCAAGCGGGCCCAGGAACTCGGCAAGGAAAAGCGCGCCCTCGACAAGGTCGTCGAAACCATCAATCACCTGACGTCGAATCTCTCCGACAACCTCGAGCTGTTCGAGATGTCCAAGGAGGACAACGACGTCACCGGCCTGCAGACCATCGAAGCGGAATCCGCCAAGCTCACCGAGCTGGTCGAGGAACTCGAGTTCCGCCGGATGTTCAACAACCCGGCCGACCCCAGCAACTGCTTCATCGACATCCAGGCCGGCGCCGGCGGCACCGAAGCCTGCGACTGGGCCGGCATGCTGCTGCGCCAGTACCTGAAGTACTGCGAGCGCAAGGGCTTCAAGGCCGAGGTCGAGGAAGAAACCCCCGACGAGATCGCCGGCATCAAGAGCGCCACCATCAAGGTGGAAGGCGAGTACGCGTTCGGCCTGCTGCGCACCGAGTCCGGCGTGCACCGCCTGGTGCGCAAGAGCCCGTTCGACTCCTCCGGCGGCCGCCATACCAGCTTCGCCTCGCTGTTCGTCTATCCCGAGATCGATGACTCGATCGAGATCGACATCAACCCGGCGGACGTGCGCACCGACACCTACCGCGCCTCGGGCGCCGGCGGCCAGCACATCAACAAGACCGACTCGGCGGTGCGCCTGACCCACATCCCGACCGGCATCGTGGTGCAGTGCCAGGACAGCCGCAGCCAGCACAGCAACCGCGACGTCGCCTGGCGCCGCCTGCGCTCGCGCCTGTACGACCACGAGATGAAGAAGCGCATGGCCGAGCAGCAGAAGCTCGAGGACAGCAAGACCGACGTAGGCTGGGGCCACCAGATCCGCTCGTACGTGCTGGACCAGAGCCGCATCAAGGACCTGCGCACCAACGTCGAGATCTCCAACACCCAGAAAGTGCTGGATGGCGACCTCGACGCATTCATCACCGCCTCGCTGAAGCAAGGCGTTTAAGAGCAACACGAGACAACAGCCCCGGCGCACGACCCTTGAGCCCGGGGCTTCTTCATTCCTACAAGGAAGCCCGCCATGCGTGAAGGCACCGCCACCCTGATCCGCCGCGCCGACTACGTCGCGCCGATCTTCTGGATCCGCACCGTCGACCTGTGCTTCGACCTCGACCCGGCCAAGACGCTGGTCGCCAGCAAGATGCGCCTGGAACGCAACGCCGCGGTGCCGCACGGCCCGCTGCGCCTGCATGGTGAGGAACTCAACCTGCTGCGCGTGCTGATCGACGGCGAGAGCGTGTCCTTCCGCCAGGAAGGCCATGAGCTGATCATCGACAACGTGCCCGACGCGGACTTCACGCTGGAGATCCGCAACACCTGCGCGCCGGAGAAGAACACCGCGCTGTCGGGTCTGTACACCTCGGGCGGCAGCTTCTTCACGCAGTGCGAGGCCGAGGGCTTCCGCCGCATCACCTACTTCCTGGACCGCCCCGACGTGATGGCGGTCTACACGGTCACCATCCGCGCCGACAAGGCCCGGTACCCGGTGCTGCTGTCCAACGGCAACCTGGTCGAGACGGCCTCGCTCGACAACGGCCGCCACCTGGCCAAGTGGCATGACCCCTTCCCCAAGCCCAGCTACCTCTTCGCGCTGGTGGCCGGCGACCTGGTCGCGCGCGAGCAGCGCATCCGCACCCGCGGCGGCAAGGACCACCTGCTGCAGGTCTACGTCCGCCAGGGCGACCTGGAGAAGACCGAACACGCGATGAACTCGCTGATCGCCTCGGTCGTGTGGGACGAGGCCCGCTTCCAGCTGCCGCTGGATCTGGAGCGCTTCATGGTCGTCGGCGTGTCCGACTTCAACATGGGCGCGATGGAGAACAAGGGCCTGAACATCTTCAACACCGCGGCGCTGCTGGCCTCCCCGGCCACCGCGACCGACGCGGACTTCGCCCGCATCGAGTCCATCGTCGCGCACGAGTATTTCCACAACTGGACCGGCAACCGCGTCACCTGCCGCGACTGGTTCCAGCTGTCGCTCAAGGAAGGCCTGACCGTCTTCCGCGACCAGGAGTTCAGCCAGGACATGGCCGCCACGCCGAGCGCGCGCGCGGTCTGCCGCATCGAGGACGTGCGCGCGCTGCGCGCCCGCCAGTTCCCCGAGGACGCCGGCGCGATGGCGCACCCGGTGCGCCCCGACGAGTACGTCGAGATCAACAACTTCTACACCGCCACCGTCTACGAGAAGGGCTCGGAGGTGGTGCGCATGTACCAGACGCTGGTCGGCCGCGACGGTTTCGCCAAGGGCATGGCGCTGTACTTCGAGCGCCATGACGGCCAGGCCGTGACCTGCGACGACTTCGCGCAGGCGATCGCGGACGCGAATCCGGGCTCGGCGCTGTCCACCCGCCTGGACGCGTTCAAGCGCTGGTACTCGCAGGCCGGCACGCCGCGCCTGCGCGCGCGCGGCGCCTACGACGCGGCCGCCCAGACCTTCACGCTGACGTTGCAGCAGTCCACGCCCGCGACCCCGGGCCAGGACGGCAAGCTGCCGCAGGTGATCCCGGTCGCGCTGGGCCTGCTGGCCCGCGACGGCCAGGCGCTGCCGCTGATGCTGCAGGGCGAGGACGGCGCCGCGGGCTCGACCGAGACCGAGCGCGTGCTGGTGCTGGACCAGGCCGAGCAGAGCTTCGTCTTCGTCAACGTGCCGTCCGAGCCGGTGCCCTCGCTGCTGCGCGGCTTCTCCGCGCCGGTGGTGCTGGGCGACGGCCTGGGCGACGCCGAGCTGCTGGTGCTGCTGACCCACGACAGCGACGCCTTCAACCGCTGGGAAGCCAGCCAGCGCCTGGCGCTGAACCGCATCTTGGGCGCCGTGCGCGCCGGCCAGCCGCTGGTGCTGGACGCGGCCTACCTGGACGCGATGCGCGCCGTGCTGCGCCATCCGGAACTGGACCCGGCGTTCAAGGCGCTGGCGCTGCAGCTGCCCGACGAGGCCTACATCGCCGAGCAGCTCGACGTGGTCGACCCGCAGGCGGTGCATGCGGCCGTCGAGGCGGCGCAGGCGCAGCTGGCCTCGGCCCTACAGGCGGACTGGGCCTGGGCCCATGACGCGCATCAGGTCACGGCCGGCTACAGCCCAGACCCGGTGCAGAGCGGCAAGCGCGCGCTGGTGAACCTGTCCCTGGCGATGCTGGTGCTCAACGCGACGCGCAGCGGCGACGGCGTCTGGCCGGGCCGCGCCTACCAGCGCTTCAAGGACGCCACCAACATGACGGACCGCATGGGCGCGCTGTCGGCGCTCGTGAACGCGCACGCCGAGCTGGCCGACAGCGCGCTCGCGCGCTTCCACGCCCAGTTCAAGGGCGAGGCGCTGGTCATCGACAAGTGGTTCGCGCTGCAAGGCCGCGCGGCCGAGCGCGACGGCAGGACCTTCGCGCGGGTGAAGCAGCTGATGAAGCATCCGGACTTCACGCTGAAGAATCCCAACCGCGCGCGCAGCCTGATCTTCTCGCTGGCGATGTTCAACCCGGCGGCGTTCCATCGCAAGGATGCGGCGGGTTATGTGTTCTGGGCCGACCAGGTGCTGGCGCTGGACGCGATCAACCCGCAGGTGGCGGGCCGCCTGGCCCGCGTCATGGACCGCTGGACCGCGCTGGCCGAGCCCTACCGCAGCGCGGCGCGCGAGGCGATTGCCCGCGTGGCGGCCAAGCCCGACCTGTCCAACGACGTGCGCGAGATCGTCCAGCGCGCGTTGGCGCTGGATCCGCGTCCGGCGCCAGCCGAGGCGGCCGCGCCGACGGAGGTCGCCGCGCAATCCTGATTCCGCGTGCGGAGCGGTCCGCGCGTCGGGCCGCTGCGCGGCGCACGAGATTTGCAACCATCGGAGTCTTTTCATGAGTCAACGCGTCAGCCTGACCCAATACCTGGTCGAGCAGCAACGGGCGCACGGCCACATCCCCCAGCAGCTGCGGCTGCTGATCGAGGTGGTCGCGCGCGCCTGCAAGCGCATCGCCATCAGCGTCAACAAGGGCGCGCTCGGTGACGTGCTGGGCACGGCCGGGTCGGAGAACGTCCAGGGCGAGGTCCAGAAGAAGCTGGACATCATCGCCAACGAGGTGTTGATCGAAGCCAACGAGTGGGGCGGCCACCTGGCCGCGATGGCGTCCGAGGAGATGGACAGCATCTACCTCGTGCCCAACCGCTATCCGCAGGGCGAGTACCTGCTGATGTTCGATCCGCTGGACGGCTCGAGCAACATCGATGTGAACGTGTCGATCGGCACCATCTTCTCGGTGCTGAAGAAGCCCGAGGGCAGCAAGGGCGTCAGCGAGGACGACTTCCTGCAGCCCGGTTCCGCGCAGGCGGCGGCCGGCTACTGCGTGTATGGCCCGCAGACGACGCTGGTGCTGACGGTGGGCGACGGCGTGGCGATGTTCACGCTGGACCGCGAGCAGGGCTCGTGGGTGCTGACCGCCGACGACGTGAAGATCCCCGCGGACACCAAGGAATTCGCGATCAACATGTCCAACATGCGCCACTGGGACGAGCCGGTGAAGCGCTACATCGACGAATGCCTGGCCGGCACGACCGGCCCGCGCGGCAAGGACTTCAACATGCGCTGGATCGCCTCGATGGTGGCGGACGTGCATCGCATCCTGACGCGCGGCGGGATCTTCATGTATCCGTGGGACAAGCGCGAGCCCAACAAGGCCGGCAAGCTGCGCCTGATGTACGAGGCCAACCCGATGGCCTTCCTCGTCGAGCAGGCCGGCGGCGCGGCCACCAACGCCCGCCAGCGCATCCTGGACCTGACCCCGACCAAGCTCCATGAGCGCGTGTCGGTGGTGCTGGGCTCGAAGAACGAGGTCGAGCGCGTGACGCAATATCACCTGGAGGCCGAGAAGGCCAAGTGATCCGCACCGGATCCGGGGACGGCTTGAACCGCTGATCCCCCGGAACGCAAGGACAACGCGAAGGGCGGTCGTGAGACCGCCCTTCGTCATTTCAGAAGAAGGTCCGTACCCCGCCGGTGACGCGGTAGCCGTCGTCCACGGTGTAGAGCAGCGGCCATTTGTCGAAGGTCGTGCAGGGATGGCCGATGCCGAAGGCGATCAGGTCGCCGACCCGCAGCGGCAAGGCGCCATCGCTCGCGTCGACGTAGGCGTGCTGGTCGTTGAGCTTGGAGACGGACCAGCCGGGCGGCGTCGCCTGCGGCGCCTCATGGACGCCCTGGCGATACCACCACAGCGGCCGCGGCAGGCAGGCGTCGTAGCTCAGGTCGCGGCGGCCGGCGGTGCAGATCGCGCGGCCCGGCTCGGGCACCGACTGCACGTAGGCCCAGACCTCGATCGCGTTGCGCAGGCCCGGTCCGTCGCCCCACAGCGCGCCGGCACGCTGCTTCATGCGGTCCTGCATGCGCTCGTACTGCAGGCTGTCGTGGCTGAGGTAGCAACCGCTGCGCAGCACCACGCGCAGGGCATGGCCGCTGCCGCCGGCCTCGACCGCCGCCAGGGTCTTGGCCGCCATGTCGAAGAACGCCGATCCGCCAGCGGTCAGCAGCACCTCGCCCGGCGCGAACCAGCCTTCGGCGCAGCCCAGCCGGGTCAGCTCGGCCACCGTCTCGATCATCGTCAGCGCGCCCAGTTCCACGCGCGCCGTCTCCGTGCCGCTGTAGACGCCTTCGAAGGCCTCCACGCCGCGCAGCGCGACCACCGGCGCCGCATCGCGGATCAAGCGGGCGAGCGCCACGCCCTCTGCCGTCGAGCGCACGCCGGTGCGCCCGCCCGGCGTGCCGACTTCCAGCAGCACCTGCAGCGGCCGTTTCAGGCCACGCTCGCGCGCCGCCCGGTGCAGCAGATCGAGTCCCGCCGCCGAGTCGACCAGCAGGTAGAAATCGAAGGCCGGATCGGCCTCGAGTTCACGCAGCACCAGTTCCAGGTCGGCCTTGCCCACCAGCTGGTTGGCCAGGATCACCCGCGGCACGCCGAAGCGGCGGTAGGTGCGGACGTGCGCCGCCGTCGCCGCCGTCATGCCCCAGGCGCCTTCATCGAACTGGCGCTGGAACAACTGCGGCGCCATCGTCGTCTTGCCGTGCGGCGCCAGGCTCACGCCGGCGCGCGCGGTGAACTCGCGCATCCAGCGCGCGTTGTGGTCCAGCGCCGATTCCTTCAGCACCGCGGCCGGCAGCGGCAGGTCCCCGTCGAGCAGGGACAGCGCCAATCCGCCCAGCGCGCGCAGTGGAACGCCCTCGGCCGCCGCTGGCAGGCCCTTCAGGGTGCCGGGCAGCGGTTCGGCCTCCAGCGCGGTCAGGTGGAGCGTCACCGGCGGGCGGCCGGCCTGGTTGTCGTGGGGATGTGCGGTCATGGCGTGGCATGTTGCCACTGACGCGCGGGCACGTCGGCCGCGCGGCGAGCCCGTCCCTGCGATCGACGCAGGACCGGCCGGGCGTTCAGCCGCGCGGGCGCATCCGGCGCCGCTGCCAGAACAGCCCGCCGGCAGCGGGGGCAGGCCTTGTCACGCCTTTGCCGCGCCCAAAGAAAAAGCCGCTTGGACATCCAAGCGGCTTTTCAGATTGGTGCCGGTGAAGAGAGTCGAACTCCCGACCTTCGCATTACGAATGCGCTGCTCTACCAACTGAGCTACACCGGCGCTGTCGCGAACAACAGAGTCAAAGAGTATAAGCGAGATTTTCGAGGTCGACAAGCATTCGCCGCATCACTCCCCGCGCCGGCGTGAGGCGTCATTCCTCACCCAGATTCGCCTGCACCCGCTTCAGCAGCGCGGCGAGCTGGCCCTGCTCTTCGGCGCTCAAGCCCGCCAGGGCCTGCACCGAAACCCGCCGCGCCTGGCGCCGCAGCTCGCGCTGCACGGCCTGGCCAGACTCGCTCACGCGCAGCCGCACCTGGCGGCGGTCGACCTCGTCGGTCTCGGCCTCGAGCAGCCCCTTGTCCCGCAGCCCCTTGATCAGCCGGGCAAGCTGCGCCTTGTCCCTGCCGCTGTGCTGCGCCAGGTCGCTCTGCGTCCCGCCCGGGTGGCGGTCGAAGAAGAACAGCACCTTGCCCTCCATGTGCGTGAGGTCCTGCGGGCCGTCGCGCAGGAAGCGGTACTGCAGCGCGCGGTAGCGGTGCATCACCGAATGGATGAGCTCGAGCACGTCGTCGCCCTTGTCCCTGCGGCCAGTGGTGTTAGTTGACATTGTCAATCGATCCAACGCAAGATGGATGACATTATCAATGAAATACCCAGGATCGGCAATGAAGCCTGACACCACCCACGCGCCCATCACCCCTGCCCCGCTGCCCGCCGACGCCGGCCGCGAGACGCCCACCAGCCGCGTCCAGCGCGTACGCCATGAACTCAAGCGCCGCGAGCTCACGGTCCGGCGGGTCGACGACATCACGCCCAACTTCCGTCGCGTGACCTTGTCCGGCGAGTCGCTCGGCGACTTCGTCAGCGCCTCCTTCGACGATCACGTGAAGCTGTTCTTCGACGCCGCCTCGGCCGAGGGCCCGGTCATGCGGGACTACACCCCGCGCCGGTTCGATACCGCCGCGCGCGAGCTGGTCATCGAATTCGCCCAGCATGGCGACGGGCCCGCAGCCGCCTGGGCCGCGCAGGCGCAGCCGGGTCACACGCTGACGGTCGGCGGGCCGCGCGGCTCGTTCATCATCCCCACCGATTTCGCCTGGCATCTGCTGGCCGGCGATGAAACCGCCCTGCCCGCCGTCGCGCGCCGACTCGAGGAGCTGCCGGACGGCGCACGCGTCATCGTGCTGCTGAACGTGCCGGCCAGCGACCGCCGGGTCTTCGAGACCCGGGCCGCGCTGGACCTGCGCTGGGTCGACGGCGACGACGCGCTGCTGGCCGCGGCCCGGGCGCTCGAGCTGCCGCCGGGCGAAGGCTACGCCTGGTGCGCCGGCGAGGCCGCGACGATGGCCGCGCTGCGCCGCATCCTCGTTGAGGACAAGGGCCACGACCGGCATGCGATCCGCGCGGCGGCGTACTGGAAGCGCGGCACGAGCCATCACCACGAGCACCTCGAGTGAGGCGCGGAGCGACCTCACATCGGCTTCACAGGCCCATGGCACACTGCCTTCCGCCCGAACCCGGAGGCGGGCCGCCTTGATGTCTGAAGTCCTGCATGACCCGCGCTGGCGCTCTGCCTGGCGCCTCCTCTTCCTCGCCGTGGTGGCGGGCGCGAGCTGGCTCGCTTTCTCGCCGCATCCGCCCCGCGTGGCCGACCTCGGCTGGGACAAGGCGAATCACTTCGCCGCCTTCGGCACGCTGGCGTTCATCGGCATGCAGTGCTTCGCGGCGGGGCCACGCCGGCGCTGGATCGTGCTGGCCGTGCTGCTCGCCTACGGCGTGCTGATCGAACTGGTGCAGTCGCAGATCCCCGGCCGCGACGCCGAGGCCCGCGACGTGCTGGCCGACATGATCGGTGCCTCGATCGGCGTGGCGCTGCATGCGCTGCTGGTGCGCGTGATCACGCCGCGGGCGCTTCAGGCTCGCTGAAATCCCGGCGCGACATCGCGATCGCAACCGCCTGCGCGCGGTTGTTCGCACCCAGCTTGCGCAGGATCTTGCGCACATGGTTCTTGACCGTGAACATGCTGATGCCCAGCTGGATCGCGATCCCCTCGTTGCTCAGGCCCGCGCGCAGGCCCTCGACGATCTGCTGCTCGCGCGGCGTCACCAGCGCGCCCGCGCGGCGCGGCGAGGCCTGACCCCGCGATTGCAGCCGCGCCCGCCGCCAGGCCGCGTGCAGCGCCGGCGTGAGCAGCTCCAGTCGACGCAGGTGATCATCGTCCCAGCCGTCGCCGGCCAGCAGGAACAGCCCCTGCGGTCGCTCGCCATCGCCGACGACGCCATGCAGCGCGAGCTCGCGCAGCCCGGCTTCCAGCAGCGGCTGGAACAGCGCCGAAGGCGCCTCCCGCTCCAGCTGGAGCCGCAGCGGCCGCCGGCCGTCGCCCCAGCGCCGGATGAGGTGCAGCCAGAGCCCATGTTCGGGCGACTCCAGCTGCGTCTGCAGCACGTCCCCGATCGGCTTCAGGTGAAAGAGCTGCGCGGCCAGCCGAGGCGATGGCGGCTGATCCCCGACGCACACCAGCAGGCGATGCGGCAGCAGGACCTGCAGCCGGCTCTGGCTCCAGACGAAGAACTGGGCCGGCGTCGTCGGCTGCCGCGCGCTCCACACCGCCTCGAGCAGCCGCTCCGCGAGCAGGCGATCCTGCAGCCACGACAGCGGCAGCGCGTCGCCATCGGCCAGGACGGCGGGCGGCATTGAAACGGTCGGCAGCGGGGACGGAGGCGGAGCCATCGTCGAGGACAGCGAGGGCGGCGTCATGGACATGGAGGGATGCGTGAGCCGGGGCGACGCCAGCGTGCCCGCGCGGCGTGACGTCCCGATGAATGGCGCACGATGAGCCGCGCACGATGCCGCCGCGTCGCGGGTACCCGCCTTGCCCTTGCTGACATCGGGTGGCAGCTGAGCCGTCCCTCCGGCACCCGCGCAGCGGCTCGCGCCGGATGGGGAGATGGCAAATCGGCTACCGTTGTCGCTCGGCCCACCCTCCCCCGGGCCGACAGGAGTTGCTTGCATGTCGGATCACGATCTGCCGCCCGCGCGGCGCGATCTCGCGCGCCGTTACGAGGCGGTGCGGCGTCACACGCTGACGCTGGCGGAGCCGCTGTCCGCCGAGGACCAGGCCGCCCAATCGATGCCGGACGCCAGTCCCGCCAAATGGCACCAGGCCCACACGAGCTGGTTCTTCGAGGCCCTGTTGCTGCGCCCTCACCTGCCGGGCTACCAGCCGCTCGACGACAGCTACCACTACCTCTTCAACTCGTATTACGAAGGCCTCGGCCCGCGCCATCCGCGGCCGCAGCGGGGCCTGCTGACGCGGCCGTCGCTCGACCAGGTCCGCGCCTACCGGCAGCACGTCGACCTGCACATCCACCAGTTGATCGCGCGCTGCGACGACGCGCGCTGGGCCGCGATCGCGCCGACGCTGGAACTCGGCCTCCATCACGAGCAGCAGCATCAGGAGCTGCTGCTCACCGATGCGCTGCATCTGCTGTCCTGCCATCCGTGGCGGCCCGCGCTGCTGGACAGCCCGCCGCCGCCGGCGACCACCGCCACGAGCGCCTGGCTGCGCCACGAGGGCGGCCTCGTCGAGATCGGCCATGACGCCCAGGCCCCGGGGGCAGGCTTTGCCTTCGACAACGAAGGACCGCGGCATCGCGTCTGGCTCGAGCCCTTCGAGATCGCGAGCCGGCTCGTCACCTGCGGCGAGTTCCAGCGCTTCATCGACGACGGCGGCTATCGCGAGCCGCGCTGGTGGCTGTCCGACGGCTGGGCGACGGTGCAGGCCCAGGGGTGGCGGGCGCCGCTGTACTGGGTCGACGCGAGCGGTGGCAATGGCGATGACGGCGCGCGCGCCAGCGATACCGCCTCGCGCTGGGCCGTCTTCGGGCTGCATGGCCTGAGGCCGCTGGATCCCGCCGCGCCGGTGATGCAGCTCAGCTTCTACGAGGCCGCCGCCTACGCCGAATGGGCCGGCGCGCGCCTGCCCAGCGAGCAGGAGTGGGAGGCCGCGTCCGCGCTGCCCGGCATCGCGCAGCTGCACGACCAGGCCTGGCAGTGGACCCGCTCCGCCTACCACCCCTACCCGGGCTTTCAGCCGCTGGAGGGGGCCGCCTCGGAATACAACGGCAAGTTCATGGTCGGCCAGCTGGTGCTGCGCGGCGGCAGCGTCGCCACCCCGCCCGGCCACACGCGACCGACCTACCGCAACTTCTTCCCGCCGGCCGCGCGCTGGCAATTCACCGGGCTGCGACTGGCCCGCGATGCGCGCCCGCGCGCGGAGACCCACGCATGAGCAGCTTCGCCGAGGACCTTCACGCCGCGCTTGCCGGCCCCGAGCACACGATCTCCCCCAAGTACTTCTATGACGCGCAGGGCTCGACGCTCTTCGAGCAGATCTGCGAGCTGCCCGAGTACTACCCCACCCGCACCGAACTGGCGCTGCTGCGCCGCCATGCCGGCGACATCGCCGACCGCATGGGCCCGGACGCCCAGGTGATCGAGTACGGCGCCGGCGCGCTCGTGAAGGTGCGCCTGCTGCTGGAGCGCGCCACGCGGCTGCACAGCTTCGTGCCGGTGGACATCTCCGGCCCGCACCTGCTGGCGGCCTGCGAGGCGCTGCAACGCGAGCAGCCCGCGCTGCGCATCCTGCCGGTGGTGGCGGACTTCACCCGCCCCCACGTGCTGCCGGACGCACCGCCCGAGGGCCGGCGCATCGGCTTCTTCCCGGGCTCGAGCATCGGCAACTTCGATCCGCAGGAGGCGCTCGAGTTCCTGCGCCTGCTGCGCGAGGAACTCGACGGCGGCGCGCTGCTGATCGGCGTCGACCTGATCAAGGAGCCGGCGCGCCTGCATGCGGCCTACAACGACGCCCAGGGCGTGACCGCACGCTTCAACCTCAACCTGCTGCGGCATGCGCAGCGGGCGCTGGGCCTGGAGTGCGACCCCGCCGGATTCGACCATTACGCGTTCTACGACCCGCGCAAGCACCGCATCGAGATGCACCTGCTGCCTCGCGGTGAACAGCAGCTGCAGCTGCAGGGACGGCGCTACACGCTGGTGCCCGGCGAAAGCCTGCACACGGAGAACTCGTACAAGTACAGCGTCGAGAGCTTCCAGGCGCTGGCGCGGGAAGCGGGCTTCCGTCCGTCAGCCCACTGGACCGACGATCAGCGCTGGTTCAGCCTGCACTGGCTGCAGGCCTGAGGCGCGCGACGCTCACGCGTCGTAGCCGTAGACGTCCGCGAGCTTGCTCAGCAGCTCGGGCTCGTCGTCCGTCGAGAAGAAATAGGGGAAGAGGGTGCGGGAGCGCCCTTCGTCCTCGTTCAACGTGCCGCCGTACTCGCGGACCTTGCTCGCGCCATAGGCGAGCGACAGGCTCATCAGCACCGCCGGCGCGCCGACGCTGCGGTGCAGGCGCTCCTCGCCGTGCGGCTGGAAATCCAGCATGCGGCGATAGAAGGCCTTGTGCCGCGGATTGACCTCGATCACCAGGAACTCGGCGCCCCAATGGTGGGCCGCATGCAGGTAGGCCAGGTGGAACAGGCTGGCCAGCACCAGCTTGGACGGGCCTTCCGGATCCGCGGCCAGGCGGGTGAATTCGCACAGCTGCCAGCCTTGCTGGCGCATGCCGGCCATTTCCTGCGGGAAGCTCTGGTCCGCGGCGAGGTTGCCGCTGTCCCGCCGCAATCCCAGCGTCGAGACCAGCCGGCCTTCCCAATAAGCGCCCAGCGTCACGTCCGCGGAACGGCTCAGCCTGTAACCCCGTGACGCGTAGCGACGCTCCAGCAGGGAATGACCGGCGCCTTCCATCAGCGCGCGGATCTCGATGCGGCCATAGGCCGTCTCGCGCGTGACGAGTTCCACCGAGTCGGACCGAACGAAGGGAATCTCCGCGCGAACGGATTGCAGCGCCTGCAAGGGGCTTGCGGGCGCTTCCAGTTCGATGCTCGACAGGTGAGATTCGTCGCTCATTCCCAACTCCAGACTGCTTGGTTATCAAGGGCGAGTCTATGGCCCACTCAAAGTAATTACTGCCGGGCGCTACGATAGATAACAAATGCGTACCTGACCTTACGGGTCTGTCCCGGGTTCGGGTCGGGGTCAATCCCTTGCCAGGGCGAAACCCCGCATTTGAGGGAATTCGGTTACATCCCGGGCACCCCGCCGCAAACCAGCGTCAGCCCTCATCGCCGTTCGATATTGCGGAATCCCCGGGGACCTGCCGGCGGGCTTCCCGGCCGCGGTTTTGTTGCAGGTGTAACCAGATGCGATTCGTTCAGATGCCGAATTCAGGGGACAAAACGCCCAGAATTTTTTGCCGAAACCCTTGGACGGCATGGGGATATTTGTCGCTTCGCGCGCGACGCGCTCGCTGAGCGGCCCGGAAGTTCGTATCGCGTTGCGTCAAATCCAGGGCGTCGCGGCCAGGGTCTCCACGCGCCGTCGGGCGTCGGCCATCAGCGCGTCGACGCGCCCATCCGCCTGGGCCGCGATCGCCTCCAGATCGAACATCGCCGCCAGCTCCTCGGACGACAGCGCGGTCGGCGGCAAATCGCCGACGTCGATCGCCGCGAGCAGCAGTTGCTGCAGCGTCCCCTGCCCCAAGCGCACCCGGCTGATCAGGTCGCGGACGATGGCGCCGGTGCGCTGCCGGCCCAGCCGCGGCATGAGCAGGTGTTCCAGGCGCTCGCTCGCGACCAGGCCCTGGCGCTCGAGCACGTGCGCGCGCATCCGGTCGATCCGCAGCACCGGCTCGGCCAGCGCGCGGTTGAGCGCCTGCACCGCCAGGTGGGCGCCGCCCATCAGGCCGCTCCATTCGGCGAGTTCCGCCGGGTGCTGCCCCAGGCCGCGCTCGTGTTCGGGCGTCATGCAGCCCATCAGACTGGCGACGCGCTGCGGCGCGCGCTGGACCGCCGCCAGCGCCTGCAGCGCGGCCACCGGATTCTTCTTGTGCGGCATCGACAGGCAGGCGCCATAGCCCTCGCCGGGCGGCTCGTTGAGCTCGTCGACCTCGGCCTGGGCCATCAGCGCGAAGTCCTGCGCCAGCTTGCCGAGGTTGCCGCACAGCAGGCCCACCTCCATGCCCAGGCGCAACCAGCGGTCGCGCTGCGTGTGCCAGCACATGTCGGGCAGCGGCAGCGACAGCTCGGCGGCCACGGCCGCCAGCATGTCCTCGGCGCGGTCGCCCATCGCGTCCAGCGTGCCGACGGCGCCGCCCAGCTGCAGCAGCAGCGAGGCCTGGCCCTGCTCGCGCAGCCGCTCGGCGCTGCGCAGCAGGGGCATCAGCCAGTTCATCAACTTGAAGCGCAGGCTGATCACCTGCGCCGGCTGCATCATCGTGCGGCCCAGCAGCGGCACGGCGGTGTGCCGCTCGGCCAGCTCGAGCAGCCGGGCGCAGAGCTGCTGCAGGTCGTCGTCGATCAGGCGCAGCGCCTCGCGGGTGCGCAGCACCATCGCGGTATCGACCAGGTCCTGGGCGGAGGCGCCGCGATGCACGTAAACCGCGGCGGATGGGTCGAACAGCGCGACCGTCTCGCGCAGCCGCTGCACCACCGGCAAGGCCAGGTTGCCGCTGCGTGGCGCGGCCGCCACGAGCGCCGGCACGTCATAGAGCTCGGCGCGGCACAGGCTGGCGATCGCCTGCGCCGCCGGCGCCGGGATCATGCCCACGCGGGCCGCGGCCCGCGCGAGCGCGGCCTCCACATCCATCATCGACTGGACCACCGCGGTCGGCGAGAACACCGATTCCATCGCGGTGGACGACAAAAAAGCCTCGAACAGCATCTACGTCCTCTCGGTCGAGGATGCTATCGAGGCTCCTGCGTACGCCGTACTCAAGCAAACCCGCTTGGGGTTTGTCTCGGCCGGTGATCGCCCCTCCTTTTTCACTCCCTCCCCCCGCTTGCGGGGAGAGGGCGGGGGTGAGGGGTCCCCCAGGCGCTCAGTTGGCCGGCACGTACATCTGCGCCAGACGGCTCATCAGTCGCAGCGACAGGCGATGCATCGTGATGACCTCCAGCAGGCCGTTGCGATGCAGCTCGACGATCTTCGCGTCGGGCAGCTCGGCCAGGGCTTTCTCGTTGATGGTCATGAAGCCGTCGACATCGAGCTTCTCGCCGCTGGGCAGCTGCGCCTCGAAGCGCATGTCCTGCAGCAGGTCCAGGTCCTGCAGCAGCTCGCAGGCCTGGCGGGTGCGCTCGGCCTCGCGCTCGAAGTCCTCGCAGAACTGCTTCGCGTTGAGCAGCAGCTCGGAGGCCTCGCCGTCTTCCTTGAACAGCGGCTCGCCGTCGGTCTCGGAGAACGCGCCGGAGCCCATGTCCAGGCACAGCGCCATGTCGCTGCCGTTCTCCTCGATGCGGGCCATCGCGAAGGGCCAGCGGCGCACGTAGGCCGGCACGTAGCGGCCGGTCCACTGGCCGTCCTTGACGAACAGGTTGCTGCCCTGCTTCAGGCCGAACACGGCCAGCGGCGCGATCGCCGGACGCTGGCCTTCGGCGGCCTGGCCGACGCGCACGAACACCACCGGGTACTCGAGGCTCGCATCGGCGAACTCGGCCACGGCGACGAACAGCGAGTTCAGCTGGGTCACGCGGTCCAGCACCGGCGCGCCGATCTTCATGCGCGTGCTCTTGTGCTGCACCCGGTCCACGGGGACCAGGTTTTCATACATCGGGGGGTTGCTCATTGATTCACTCCATCGTCCGCCAGTCGCGAGACCAGCACCTTGTCCACACGCTTGCCGTCGAGGTCGACCACCTCGAATCTCCACGCGTCCCACTCCACCACATCGGCCGTGCGCGGCAAGCGCCCCAGCAGCAGCATCACCATGCCGGCCAGGGTGTTGTAGCGCCCACGGTCCTCCTCGGGCAGTTCCTTCAAGTCCAGCCGGTCCTTCAGCTCGGTGACGGGGATCAGGCCGTCCATCAGCCAGCTGCCGTCCTCGCGCTGGACCGCCCAGGCGTCCTCGCCATCGGACGAGTTGAACTCGCCCGCGATCGCCTCCAGCACATCGCGCATCGCGACCACGCCCTGCACCTCGCCGTACTCGTCGACGACAAAGGCCAGCGGCGTATCGGTGCCGCGCATGTGCGCGAGCAGCTCCATGCCGGACAGCGTCTCGGGCACGAACACGGGCGGCTCCAGGCCGGTGGACAGGTCCAGCATCTCGCCGGCCAGCACGCGGGCCAGCAGGCTCTGCGCGCTCACCGTGCCGACCACGTCGTGCAGGCCGCCGCGGCAGACCGGGTAGCGGCTGTAGCCGTGCGCGCGCAGGATCTGCAGCACCTGCTCGGCGCGATCGGTCGCATCCAGCCAGGCGATCTCGGCGCGCGGGATCATCATCGAGCCGATCTGGCGCTCGTCCAGCCGGAACACGTTGCGCACCATCTGGTGCTCGTGTTCCTCGATCACGCCGGCGTCGCGGCCTTCCTCGAGGCTGGCGGCGATCTCCTCCTCGGTCACCAGGCGATTGGCGCGGCCGCCCATGCCCAGCAGCTTCAGCGTGAATTCGGTGCAGAAGCTCAGCAGCTTGACGAAGGGTCGCGTGATCAGCGACATGATCTCCATCGGCGGCGCGACCAGGCGCGCGACGTTCTCCGGGAACATCTGGCCCAGGCGCTTGGGCACCAGCTCGCCGAAGATGATGGTCACGAAGGTCAGCACCAGCACGACCAGGCCGGTGGCGGTGATGTCGGCGGCGCGCTCGCTGAGCGGGGTGTGGGCGCGCAGCACCTCGGCCAGCGGCCCGGAGAAGGCCGCCTCGCCGACGATGCCGTTGAGCACGCCGATGGAGGTGATCCCGATCTGGACGGTGGACAGGAACTTGGTGGGGTTCTCGTGCAGGTCCATCGCGGCCTGCGCGCCTCCCTCGCCACTCTCCACCATCACTTGCAAGCGTGCCTTGCGGGCGGCCGTGAGGGCCATCTCCGACATGGCGAACAATCCGTTGAGCAGTATCAGGAAGAGAACTAGGGCGGTATCCATTGACAGCGCGGACCGGGTGAAAACCCCGAGTCGCGCCCAAAACACAAGGTCGGCAAGGGTAGCAGAGCCGGCGTGACGCCGACACCGCAAAATCCCCGTATGCATTACCTCATCGGCGATCTCCAGGGCTGCTGCGACGCGCTTGCCCGGCTGCTGGAAAAGATCGACTTCTCCCCGTCCCGCGACCGCCTCCACCTGCTGGGCGACCTGGTCAACCGCGGCCCCGATTCCCTGACGACGCTGCGCCGCCTGCAATCGCTGGGCGACGCGGCGCACTGCCTGCTGGGCAATCACGACCTGCACCTGCTCGCGACTGCCGCCGGCGTGCGCGCCCCGCACAAGGGGGACACGCTGGACGCGATCCTGCAGGCGCCGGACCGCGAGGCGCTGCTGGAGTGGCTGCGCCGGCAGCGGCTGGCGGCGCGGGCGCAGGGCTGGCTGATGGTGCATGCGGGCGTGGTGCCGCAGTGGGACGCCGCGCAGGTCCTGGCCCTGGCGGAGGAAGTGCACACGCTGCTGCGCGGCCCGGAACTGGCGGACTTCCTGCCGCAGATGTACGGCAACGAGCCCGACCGCTGGAGCGACGAACTGACGGGCGCGCCGCGGCTGCGTTTCATCATCAACGTGCTGACGCGGATCCGCTTCTGCAATGCGAAGGGCCGCCTGGACTTCAAGACCAAGGAGGGCCTGGGCACGGCGCCGGAGGGCTTCATGCCCTGGTTCGACGTGCCGCAGCGGCGCACGGCCGGCGAGCCGGTGGCCTTCGGGCACTGGTCCACGCTGGGGCTGGTGCAGCGGCCGGACCTGCTGGCGCTGGACACCGGCTGCGTGTGGGGCGGCGAGTTGACGGCCGCCCGCGTGGCCGACGGCCAGGTGCTGGAGATCATCCAGGTGCCCTGCGCGCAGGCGAGGAAGCCAGGGGCGGACTGAACGAAGGCCGACGGCACGCATACAATGCGCGCCTTCTCCAAGGAGACGTGGCCGAGTGGTTTAAGGCAGCGGTCTTGAAAACCGCCGAGGGTTCGCGCCCTCCGTGAGTTCGAATCTCACCGTCTCCGCCACCCATGAACGCCCTCACGACCGCCAGCCCCCCCGCCCTGCTCGCCTTGATCGGCGGCAACGAGGACCGGCTGACGCCCGGCATCGTGCTGCGAGAGCTGGTCGCGGCTTGCGCCGCCTCTCATGCGGGCGGCGGGCCGCTCCGGGTTGTCGTGCTGAGCACCGCCAGCGGCGAGCCCGACCTGCTCTGGTCCCAGTACGAGCCCGCCTTCCGGGCGCTGGGCGCCGTGCCGGCCTGGCTCGATCCGCGCGACCGCGAGGCCGCGGGCGCGGACGACGCGCTGCAGGCATTGCGGTCGGCCGACCTGCTGTTCATGACGGGCGGCGACCAGGAGCGCCTGCTCGACGTCATCGGCGACACCCCCCTGCACGCGCTCATCCGAGAACGCCACCGCGCCGGCGAACTCGCGATCGCCGGCACCAGCGCGGGCGCCTCGGCGCTCGGCGCCCACATGCCAGTCGGCGACCTCAATGAGCAGTTCGCCGGCCCCTCGCAGCCGCTGCACGCCGCGCTTGGACTGATGCCGGCCCTCGTGATCGACCAGCACTTCGCGCAGCGCAAGCGCCATGCGCGGCTGCTGCAACTGGTCTCGCTCGACCCGCGCCGCACCGGCGTGGGCATCGACGAGGACACCGCGCTGATCGTCCGTCCCGGCCACGACTTGCGCGTCGTCGGCGCGGGCGCCGTGACGGTCATCGACGGCTCGCGAATGACCGACCGGCGCGAGCCGTCCTCCGTCATCGCCTTCGAGCAACTCGGCTTCTTCCTGTTGCCATCCGGCACCGCACTGCGATTCAACGACCCGGCCACGCCACCGCATCTGCAGCGACTGCTCCGCGCAATCGCCTCGCCCGCTCCGCTGATCGGCTGAGTTCGCCTCAGCCGGCAATGTGGGCCTCGAAGCCCACGCGTCCCGGCGCCACGTCATCGCGCAGCTGATGCCCATCCGGGTAGTCGCCGCCGTTCTGGGCGCGGAAGGCAATCGGCGCTTCATCGAAGACACCCGCAAGGCGCAGGCGCCACGCCGCCTTCGCCGCCTCGACGTCTTCCGCCGTCATCCGGCCCACGCCGTGTACCGCATGCGTCTTCAGCACCGACATGCCGGGATAGAACAGCGTGCCGTGGGTGATCGGGAACAGCAACTGATCAATCGGACCGTTGATGCCCCGCGGCGAGTAGTCCGCCGCCGGCCCGCCGGTCGTCACCGAGACCATCGCACGCCGGCCCGAGAGGCCGCCTTCGCCGTAACGGAAGCGGTTGCCCTGCCCGTGGCGGCCATAGGCCAGGCCGTAGGCCCAGACGCGGTCGATCCAGCCCTTCATGATGGCCGGCATGCCGAACCACCACAGCGGGAACTGCAGGATCACCAGGTCCGCCGCCAGCAGCTTGCGCTGTTCCTCGACGACATCGGCCGGCTGATGGCCGTGCTCGAAGGCATGGCCGGATTCGCGCACGAAATTCAAGCGCGTCGCGTCGGCGCGCACGGGGAAGTCGGCCTCGCCGTAGACGGCACGCCAGCCCATCGCGTAGAGATCGGACTGCAGCACCACATGCCCGGCGGAACCCAGCGTTTCCGCGGCGACGCCCACCAGCGTGCGGGTCAGCGAGGTCGGCTCGGGATGCGCGTGGACGATCAGCACGGTCTTGCGACCTGCGGCGGAGGCGGCGGTGGAAGCGGAAGCGGCGGCTGCCGCAGCCCCGGTGGCGACGGGATGGTCTCTGTTGGGCGTAGTGGTCATGTCGGACTCCAGAAGATCGGGAATGAGCGTCAGTCTGACGAGCGCGGCCCCATCCGTGAAATCACGTCTTCTCTGCCCTACTATCCAAAGCATGGATACCAGCCGGCTCGACCTCAACCTGCTCGTGACGCTCGAGGCGCTGCTGACCGAGCGCAATGTCACCAAGGCCGCCGCCCGGCTGGGCCTCAGCCAGCCCGCGGTCAGCGCGCAGCTCAGCCGGCTGCGCGATGTCTTCGAGGACCCGCTGCTGCTCCCGGCGCAGCGCGGCATGACGCCCACCGCGAAGGCCTTGTCGCTGTTCGAGCCGCTGCGCCAGGCGCTGGACCAGGTGCGCGGGGTCGCGAGCTCGCACCTGCACTTCGAGCCGGGCAGCGCCGAACTGACGGTGACCATCGCCGCCTCGGACTACCTGCAGGCCTCGGTCCTGCGTCCGCTGGTGTTGCGGCTGCGAAGGGAAGCGCCGGGCGTGCGCATCGCCGTCCGGCACCTGGACCCGCACCAGCATGCCGCCCAGATGGCGCGCGGCGATGTCGACCTGGGCCTGATGCAGCCGATCGAGGCCGCGGACAGCCTGCGGCTGCGCCCGCTCTTCCATGAGCGCTACGTGCTCATCGCGCGGCGCGGCCATCCCGCCGTCAGCGGCCGGCTCACGGCCAAGGCCTTCTCCAAACTGGAGCAGGTGGTCGTCTCGCCGGCCGGTGGCGCCTTCAGCACGCCGGTGGACCAGGCGCTCGCGGGCCTCGGGCTGACGCGTCAGGTCGTGCTCTCGGCGGCGTCCTTCCTGTTCGTACCCGACATCGTCGGCCGCTCCGACCTGGTCGCCCTGGTGCCCGAGCGCCTGGTCAAGGGTCAGGCCGCCGGCCTGCAGGTGCTGCCGCCGCCGCTGCCGATCGACGGCTTCGACATCGCCATGGTCTGGCACGAGCGCAACCACGGCCACGCGGCGCAGCGCTGGCTGCGCGGTCAGGTGTTCGCGATCGCCGGGCCCCGCGCGCGCGCGGGCACGGACGCCGCCCCGTCGTGAATTCCGTCGCGCGGGACCTGTTGCGCCTTGGCGTTTTCACCAAGCCGGTCGACACATCCTGAAACGAACATGCGCCCCGCGTGGTCAGAACGGTCGTCACCTCGATAGAAGCCGCCGCCACGCGTCGAGGGAGAGCAACGATGGGACATCCTTCCGGCCTGACCGGTTTCCGCAAGATCTACGCTGCCTGCGATCGGGCGATGCTGCTGATCCTGGCGGTCAGCTGGCTGCTCGCGCTGGGGCTGGGCTGGCGCTATGCGCAGTTCGGGCTGGCGACCGGCATCGGCACCGCGCTGCTGGCCGCGGCCGGGCTGGCCTACGCGGCGGCACCCGGCGCCACCGCCACCCGCATGACGCTCACCACCGCGCAGGCGCTGATGGTGATGCTGCACATCCACCTCGGCGGCGGCATGGTCGAGCTGCACTTCGGCGTCTTCGTCACGCTGGCCTACCTGCTGATGTACCGCGACTGGAAGGTGCTGGTGCTGGGGGCGGCGCTCTTCGCCGTCCACCACCTGCTCTTCGACCGCCTGCTCGCCGCCGGTTTCGGCACCTACTGCCTGAGCGAACCCGACTTCGGCCGCATCGTGCTGCATGCGGCCTACGTCGTCGCGCAGACCGGCATCGAGCTGGTGATGGCCGCGCACATGCGGCGCAACACCAAGGAAGGGCTGGAGCTGCACGACCTGGTCCGCGCGCTGGGCAGCCGCGACGACCGTCTCGCGCTCGACGTCGCGCATGTGAAGGCGAGCACGCCGGCGGGTCTCAAGATCAAGGACTCGCTGCAGCGCCTGAACGCGGCGATGGCGCGCGTGCGGGAAGCGGCGCAGCACATCGGCAGCGCCTCGACGCAGATCGCCGCCGGCAACACCGACCTCTCGGGCCGCACCGAGCAGGCGGCCGCCAGCCTGCAGGAAACCGCCGCTTCGGTGCAGCAACTCGCGGCCACGGTGCGTCATACCGCCGAGGCCGCCCAGCAGGCCCGCGAGCTCTCCGACCAGGCGATGCGGGTCGCCGATGCCGGCGGCAGCGCGGTCACCCGCGTCGTGTCGACGATGGAGGAGATCCACCGCGCCTCCGGCCGCATCGCCGACATCATCGGCGTCATCGACGGCCTGGCCTTCCAGACCAACATCCTGGCGCTGAACGCGGCGGTCGAGGCCGCGCGCGCCGGCGAGCAGGGCCGCGGCTTCGCGGTGGTGGCGGCGGAGGTCCGCACGCTCGCGCAGCGTTCCGCGCAGGCGGCCAAGGAGATCAAGACCCTGATCGGCGCCTCCACCGAGCAGGTGGGCAGCGGCGCGACGCTGGTGCAGGAGGCGGGCCGCACGATGGCCGACATCGTGGCCTCGGTGCAGCGCGTGGGCGCGCTGATCAACGACATCGCCGATGCCGCCGGCGAGCAACGCCGCGACTTCGGCCGCATCGACGCCGCAGTCACGCAGCTCGACGAGATGACGCAGCGCAACGCCGCGCTGGTGGTCGAGTCGGCCTCCGCCGCGACCACGCTCGACGACCACGCCAGCCAGCTCAACCGCGTCGTCGGCGCCTTCGACCTGGGCCGGAGTCAGGGCTATCCCGCATGACGCCGCAACGACATCCCGGGGCGTCGCCGGCCGCACCGGAACGCACGCCAAACGCTCGACAAACGTTCTCTTAACCTGAAGCTGTCCCGAAGCTGTCGGGATCCCTTCATGGACCGGTCGCTGCGCAGAAACGCGTACGACACGGACCGGCGCGACCGGAACCATGGGCACATCTCGGACCTCCCCGGTGTGCCTCATGACCCTCAATCGATCGCTCGCGAGAGGCTTGTTCCTCGCCGCGGTGGCCCTGTTCTTCGGACTGGGCGCGCTGCGTTATCCCATCGGCCGCATGGACCATGCCGGTCCCGGGCTGTTCCCGCTGATGATCAGCGTCCTGCTGGGCCTGGTGGCGCTGGCCACCATCGTGCGCGGCGTCGTCGCGGGCGGCCCCGGGCTGGACTTCAAGGTCCGCAACATCGGCCTGATCCTGGCGGCGCTGTGCGCGTTCTCGCTGGTCTCGCGCTTCCTCAACATGTCGGCCGGCATCGTGGTCATGGTGTTCATCGCCACGGCCGCGGGCAGCAACTACTCGTGGAAGCGCAACGTGGTGATCTCGATCGGCCTGCTGGCGATCGCCTTCATCTTCCAGAAGTTCCTCGGCCTCAACCTGCCGCTGCTGTAAGGACCCGGCCATGGACATCCTGCACAACCTCGCCTTCGGCTTCGAGCACGCGCTGACCTGGCAGAACCTGATGTTCTGCGCGATCGGCTGCGTGGTGGGCACCCTGGTCGGCCTGCTGCCGGGCCTGGGCCCGCTGGCCACCATCAGCGTGCTGCTGCCACTGACCTATTCGATCCCGGTCAACGGCGCGCTGATCATGCTGGCCGGCATCTACTACGGCGCGCAGTACGGCGACAGCGTCAGCGCGATCACGATGAAGATCCCGCACGCCAGCTCCATCGTGGCCTGCATCGACGGCTACCAGATGACCCTGAAGGGCAAGACCGGTCTGGCGCTCTTCACCGCGGGCATCTCGAGCTTCATCGGCGGCACCGTCGCCATCGTCGTGCTGGCCTGCCTGGCGCCGACGCTGGGCGAGGTGGCCTTCCTCTTCGGCCCGGCCGACTACTGCGCGCTGATGCTGCTGGGCTTCCTGTGCGTGAGCTTCGTGACCACGGGCAGCCTGCTCAACGGCCTGGCGATGTGCCTGATCGGCGTGCTGTTCGGCCAGATCGGCACCGACGTCAACTCCGGCATGGAGCGCTACACCTTCGACATGCCCTTCCTGGCCGAAGGCGTGGGCCTGGTCAGCATCGCGCTGGGCTGCTTCGGCATCGCGGAGATCTCCAAGAACCTGGACGCCAAGAACGAGCGCACGCCCTTCAACGGCAAGATCCACCTGATGCCGACCTGGGCCGAGTTCAAGCGCATCATCCCCAGCGCGCTGCGCGGCAGCGTGGTGGGCTCGGTGCTGGGCATCCTGCCCGGCGGCGGCCCGACGATCGCGCAATTCGCCGCCTACGCGGTGGACAAGAAGGTCAGCAAGTACCGCCACGAGATCGGCGACGGCGCCATCGAGGGCGTGGCCGGCCAGGCCGCGGCGGACGAGTCGGCCGCGCGCACCAGCTTCATCCCGCTGATGAGCATCGGCATCCCGGAGAACCCGGTGATGGCGCTGATGATGGCCGCGTTCATCATCAAGGGCATCCAGCCGGGGCCCAACATGATCGGCGGGCACCCCGACATCTTCTGGGGCCTGGTCGCCTCGATGTGGGTGGGCAACGTGTTCCTGGTCGTGCTGAACGTGCCGCTGGTGCGCTACTGGCTGTCGGTCTTCAAGATCCCGTACAACGTGCTGTTCCCGTCGATCCTGTTCTTCTGCTGCATCGGCACCTTCAGCGTCAACAACAACCTGGACGACATCTTCGTCACCGCGGCCTTCGGCCTGGCGGGCTACATCTTCATGCGGCTGGACATGGACCCGGCGCCCTTGATGCTGGGCTTCATCCTGGGCCCGATGCTGGAGGAGAACTTCCGGCGCGCGATGCTGATCAGCCGCGGCAAGTTCGACGTCTTCGTGCAGCGCCCGATCAGCGCGACGCTGCTGGGGATCATCGCGATCTTCATCGCCTGGCAGTTCATCGCCTTCCTCCTGGCCAATCGCAAGGGCGCCAAGCCCGCGGCGGGCGGTCATGACGACGACGATGCCCAAGGCAAGGACGGCGGCGGGGTGACGCCGCAGGTGGCCTGAGTCCACCCCCATCGGCTCGGCCCTCGGGTGGGTGCGAGTCCGGCTCGGTCCCTTTCGGCCGCCGCCCGCGATCGCGGGCGGCGGCTTTTTTGTCGCCGGCGGCAGACGGCCGCGTGAGCTCGGACCTTGCGGGGCGACACGCCGCCGTCGAGCCGCATCGCGGCGCCGGATCAGCGACTGCCGAGCATCCCCTTGCGCTCGATGAACGCGACCACCTCGTCGAGCCCGCTCAGCGTCTTGAGGTTGGTCATCACGAAGGGCCGCGTCGGGCGCATGCGTTTCGTGTCCGCTTCCATGACCTCGAGGTTGGCGCCGACGTGCGGCGCGAGGTCGGTCTTGTTGATCACGAACAGGTCGCTCTTCGTGATGCCGGGACCGCCCTTGCGCGGGATCTTCTCGCCAGCGGCGACATCGATGACGTAGATCGTCAGGTCGCTCAGCTCCGGGCTGAAGGTCGCGGCCAGGTTGTCGCCGCCGGACTCGATGAAGACGACGTCCGCGTCCGGGAACTGCGCCAGCATGCGGTCGATCGCCTCGAGGTTGATCGACGCGTCCTCGCGGATCGCCGTGTGCGGGCAGCCGCCGGTCTCCACGCCCATGATCCGCTCGGCGGGCAGCGCGCCGCTGACGGTCAGCAGGCGCTGGTCTTCCTTGGTGTAGATGTCGTTGGTGATGGCGACCAGGTCCCAGCGCTCGCGCATGGCCTTGCACAGCATCTCCAGCAGCGTCGTCTTGCCGGAGCCGACCGGACCGCCGATGCCCACCCGCAGCGGCGGCAGCGTCTTGGTGCGACCGGGAACGTGATGCAGCGGCGAGGCGTGGGGCGTGGTGGTGCTCATGATCGGAACAGTCGGGAGTACTGGGTTTCGTGGCGCGCCGCGAGGATGGACAGCATCGGCGCGAAGAGCTGGCGCCGCGCGGGCGGCGTGGCGACGGCCTCGGCCACCGCGGCGGGGATCTCGGCCGCCAGGCGCGCCAGCTCGCGCTGGCCTGCGGTCTGGCCCAGCGGCACGGCCTTCAGCGCGGCCTGCACCTGGTTCTCGGCCCAGCCGAAGGCCTGCGCGTGCAGCGCCTGGTCGACGGGCACGTCGATCGTCGACAACGCGAGCGCCATGACGAAGGCATGGTGGGCGGGCCGCCCCTCGCCGCAGTCGACCAGCAGCGCCAGCTGCGCCGCCGTGGCCATCGGCTGGCCGCGCAGCCAGACGAGCAGGGACTGCCCCATCTGCTCGCTCTGCAGCCGGGCCTCGGCGCCGTCGCGCGTGGTGCGCAACCAGCGGGCCAGCGCGCGCAGCGCCGGTTCGTCGCCGGCGCGCCAGGCGACGATGCCTTCGGCGATGGCCGCCAGGTCGCCGCGCGCGAGCAGCCGCAGCTGCTGGCTCAACCAGGCGCCGGCGCTCGCGTCGTCATGCACGTGGCCGTGCTCGACCGCCGCCTCCAGCCCCTCGGAGTAGGAGAACGCCCCGATCGGCAACGCCGGCGACGCGAGCCAGACCAGCCGCAGCAGCGGCGGGACGGGATCAGTGGTCGTGTCCACAACCCGGGCCATGCACGTGCGGCGTCGTGGCCGACTGGATGGCGATGGTCTTCTTCGGCGCGGCCGCGGGCGCTGGGGCATGGCTGTGCTCATGCGCATGGCCGTGCTCGTGCTCGTGTGCATGGTCGTGCCCATGGCCGTGGTCATGTCCATGGCCGTGGCCGTGGGAGTGCCCGTGGCCACCGGCCGCATAGGCGCCGCCTTCAGGCTCGAAGCCCTCCTCCACCGCGTTCACGATCAGGTGCATCGCGCGCAGCATGTCGGCCAGCACATGGTCCGGCTCGATCTTGAGGTGATCGGGCTGCAGCTCGATCTGCACGTGGCGGTTGCCCAGGTGATACGCCGCGCGGACCAGGTCGAACGGCGAGCCGTGCGACGCGCAGGCGGTGATGCGCAGCAGCGGCTGCGGCGCGGCGATCACCCGCACCAGCGAGCCGTCCTCGGCCACCAGCACGTCACCGCCGCGCACCGCGGTCCCGCGCGGCAGGAAGACGCCGAGCTCGCGGCCCTGGTTGTCGGTGGCCTGGAAGCGGCTCTTCTGGCGCGTGTCCCAATCGAGCGTGACGGTCGCCGCGCGCTTGAGCAGCACCGGCGCGAGACCGGCGCCCTGCGCCAGCAGTTTGGAGACTTGGATCATTCAGAACAGGAAGTAGCGCTGCGCCATCGGAAGCACCGAGGCGGGCTCGCAGTGCAGCAGCAGGCCGTCGGCGCGCACCGCGTAGGTCTGGGGTTCGACCTCCATCCGCGGGGCGTAGGCATTGTGGACCATGTCCTTCTTGCCCACGCCGCGGATGCCCTTCACCGCCACCGCCGTCTTCGCGAGCCCATAGCGCGCGGCCACGCCGCCCGCGATCGCGGCCTGCGACACGAAGCTCAGCGAGGCCCGCGCCAGCGAGCCGCCAAAGCTGCCGAACATCGGCCGGTAGTGCACCGGCTGCGGCGTCGGGATCGAGGCGTTGGGATCGCCCATCGCAGCCAGCGCGATCACGCCGCCCTTGAGGATCAGCGAGGGCTTGACGCCGAAGAAGGCCGGCTTCCAGATCACCAGGTCGGCCCATTTGCCGACCTCGATGCTGCCGACCTCGTGGCTGAGGCCGTGCGCGATCGCCGGATTGATCGCGAGCTTGGCCACATAGCGCTTCACGCGGCCGTTGTCATGGCGCTCCGAATCGCCGGGCAGCTGCCCGCGCTGCTGCTTCATCTTGTGCGCGGTCTGCCAGCAGCGCAGGATCACCTCGCCCACGCGGCCCATCGCCTGCGAGTCGGAGCTGAACATGCTGATCGCGCCGAGGTCGTGCAGGATGTCCTCGGCCGCGATGGTCTCCTTGCGGATGCGGCTCTCGGCGAAAGCCAGGTCCTCGGCGATCGCCGGGTCCAGGTGGTGGCACACCATCAGCATGTCGACGTGCTCGTCGAGCGTGTTGATCGTGTAGGGCCGCGTCGGGTTGGTGGAGCTGGGCAGCACGTTGGCCTCGCCCACCACCTTCAGGATGTCAGGCGCATGGCCGCCGCCGGCGCCTTCGGTGTGGAAGGTGTGGATGGTGCGGCCCTTGAAGGCCGCGACCGTGTCCTCGACAAAGCCGCTCTCGTTGAGCGTGTCGGTGTGGATCGCGACCTGCGTGTCGGTTATCTCGGCCACGTCCAGGCAGTTGGAGATCGCCGCCGGCGTGGTGCCCCAGTCCTCGTGCAACTTCAGGCCGATCGCGCCGGCCTCGATCTGCTCGACCAGCGCTTCCGGCCGGCTCGCGTTGCCCTTGCCGAGGAAGCCCAGGTTCATCGGGAAGGCATCGGCCGCCTGCAGCATGCGCTCGATGTGCCACGGCCCCGGCGTGCAGGTGGTGGCGAAGGTGCCGGTCGCCGGACCGGTGCCGCCGCCCAGCATCGTCGTCACGCCGCTGGCCAGCGCCTCCTCGATCTGCTGCGGGCAGATGAAGTGGATGTGGGAGTCGATCGCGCCGGCGGTGACGATCGCTCCCTCGCAGGCGATGACCTCGGTGCCGGGACCGATGACGATGTCCACGCCCGGCTGCGTGTCCGGATTGCCGGCCTTGCCGATGGCGACGATGCGGTGGTCCTTCAGGCCGATGTCGGCCTTGACGATGCCCCAGTGGTCCAGGATCAGCGCATTGGTCAGCACCGTGTCGACGGCGCCCTGCGCGCGGGTGCGCTGCGACTGCGCCATGCCGTCGCGGATGGTCTTGCCGCCGCCGAACTTCACTTCCTCACCGTAGCCGCCGGCGCGCAACGTCAGGTCGTCCTCGACCTCGATGACGAGCGCCGTGTCGGCGAGCCGGACGCGATCGCCCACGGTCGGGCCGAACATCTCGGCATAGGCGCGTTTGCCGATGCGGGCCATCACAGCGCTCCCTGGATCAGGCCGCGGAATCCCCAGATCTCGCGCAGGCCGGCGATGTCGACCAGCTCGACGGTGCGTTGCTGGCCGGGCTCGAAGCGCACGGCGGTGCCGGACGCGATGTTCAGGCGCATGCCGCGCGCAGCCTCGCGGTCGAAGCTCAAGGCGGCGTTGGTCTCGGCGAAGTGGTAATGCGAGCCGACCTGGATGGGACGATCCGCCGCGTTGACCACGGTCAGCACCAGCGTGCGGCGGCCCGGATTGAGCTCGAGCTCGCCGGCGTCGGTCAGCAGTTCGCCGGGGATCATGCGATCACCAGCCGGGTCAGCAGGCCCAGGCCCAGCAGCGCGATCGCGCCGCCGGCCGCGCGCGACCAGACCGGCGCCAGCGCGCGCAGCTTCAGCCCCAGCGCCAAGCCGCCCGCATGCAGCAGCGCCGTCGCGAGCACCATGCCCACGAGCGCCGCGCCGCCGCCGAGCTCGGCGCCATGCGCCAGGCCGTGGAAGACGGCGAACGCACCGACCAGCGCGGCCGATGCCGTGGCGCCCAGCCGCCAGCGCGCCGCGGCGACCAGCCCCAGCACCAGCACCGAGGCGGCGACCATCGGCTCCACGCCCGGCACCGCGAGGCCCTGCGCCCCCAGCCCCAGGCCCGCCAGCGCGCCGACCAGCAGCAGCCCGGCGAAGGCGAAGGGCGCGGCCAGCATGCGCCGGCCGGTCTGCGTGAGCGCGCTCCACAGCCCCACGGCCAGCATCGCGGCGAGGTGGTCCAGGCCGGTGAACGGGTGCATGAACCCGGCCGTCAGGCCATGGTCATGGGCGGCGTCGCCGGCATGGGCGGCGGCCACGGCGGGCAGCGCGGCAACGGCCGTCGCGACGAGGAGGCGTCGGATCATGGGAGGTCCTCAGGGAATCGGTTGGTGGACGGTGACGAGCTTGGTGCCGTCGGGGAAGGTGGCCTCGACCTGGATGTCGGGGATCATCTCGGCCACGCCGTCCATGACGTCGTCGCGGGTGAGCAGCTCGCGGCCGGCCTTCATCATCTGCGCGACGGTCCGGCCCTCGCGGGCGCCCTCCATCACGGCGGCGCTGAGGTAGGCCACGGCTTCGGGATAGTTGAGCTTCAGGCCCTTGGCCTTGCGCCGCTCGGCGAGCAAGGCGGCGGTGAAGATCAGCAGCTTGTCTTTCTCTCGGGGCGTGAGTTCCATGGCCTTCAGCGGGTGGGCGACGACGCGCCATTCTTGGATGCCGCTCCACCGCTAGCAAGCCCCATGCCGGTGCGGGCACGGTTCATGCATTTCCCGCCCTGCCCCGCCCCATGGACACGCCGCCCGCCCCCCAGGACGCCCCGCAGCACATCATCAAGCTGCGGCGGGACTACAACGCCTGGGTCGCCCGCGAGACGCTGGAGGACTACGCGCTGCGCTACACGCCGCAGCGCTTCCGGCGCTGGACGAGCTGGCGCGTGGCCAACACCGCTTTCGGCGCGGCGTCCTTCCTGATCCTGGAGGCGGTCGGCGCGACGCTGCTGCTGCAGTACGGCTGGACCAACGCGGCGCTGGCCATCCTGGCCACCGGCCTGATCATCTTCCTGGCCGGCCTGCCGATCAGCGTCTACGCGGCGCGGCACGGCGTCGACATGGACCTGCTGACGCGCGGCGCCGGCTTCGGCTACATCGGCTCGACACTGACCTCGCTGATCTACGCGAGCTTCACCTTCATCTTCTTCGCGCTGGAGGCGGCGGTGATGGCCTACGCGCTGGAACTGGCGCTGGACATCCCGCCGCAGTGGGGCTACCTGCTGTGCGCGCTGGCGGTGATCCCGCTGGTCACCCACGGCATCTCCGCCATCAGCCGGCTGCAGCTGTGGACGCAGCCGCTGTGGCTGGCGCTGCTGGTGCTGCCCTTCGCCTGGGTGGGGTGGCTTCATCCTGGTGCATTCGATGGCATCACGACCCAGATTGGGTCGCAATCGGGGACCGCGGCCTTCGATGCGCACGCCTTCGGTGCGGCGCTGACCGTCGGCGTGGCGTTGATCACGCAGATGGGCGAGCAGGCCGACTACCTGCGCTTCATGCCGCGCCAGACCACCGCGAACCGGCTGGGCTGGTGGGCGGCGGTGCTGGCCGGCGGCCCGGGCTGGATCGTGCTGGGCGTGCTGAAGATGCTGGGCGGCGCGCTGCTGGCCTACCTCGCGGTCAGCCATGCGGTGCCGGCGGAACGCGCGGTCGACCCCAACCAGATGTACCTCGCCGCCTACGAGTACGTCTTCCCGCAGTACGGCTGGGCGGTCGCGGCGACGGCGCTGTTCGTCGTCGTCTCGCAGCTCAAGATCAACGTCACCAATGCCTACGCGGGCTCGCTGGCGTGGAGCAACTTCTTCTCGCGGCTGACCCACAGCCATCCGGGACGCGTCGTGTGGGTCGTGTTCAACACGCTGATCGCGTTCATGCTGATGTCGATGAACGTCTTCGAGGCGCTGGGCCACGTGCTGGGCCTGTACGCCAACGTCGCGATCGCGTGGATCATGGCCGTCGTCGCGGACCTGGTGATCAACAAGCCGCTGGGGCTGTCGCCGCCGGGCATCGAGTTCAAGCGCGCCCATCTCTACGACGTGAACCCGGTCGGCGTGGGCGCGATGGCGCTGGCCTCGGTGCTCTCGGTGGCGGCGCACCTCGGGCTGATGGGCACGCTGGCGCAGGCCTGGTCGGCGGCGATCGCGATGGTGACGGCGCTCGCGAGCGCGCCGCTGATCGCCTGGGCGACCAGGGGCCGCTACTACCTCGCCCGCCCGGCGGCGGAGATCCAGGCGGCCGGTACCGAGGCCGTGCGCCGCTGCGTGATCTGCGAGCGCGACTACGAGGGCCCCGACATGGCCCACTGCCCGGCGTACCGCGGCTCGATCTGCTCGCTGTGCTGCACGCTTGATGCCCGCTGCGGCGACCTGTGCAAGCCGCACGCGAGCCTCTCGGCGCAGTGGTCGAGCGCGCTGCGCCGGGTGCTGCCGCGCCGCGGCTGGGCCTACATCGACACCGGGCTGGGCCACTACCTGCTGCTGATGCTGGTCATCACGCCGCTGCTGGCGACGCTCTTCGGCCTGCTCTATCACCAGCAGCTGCAGCAGTTGCCGCAGGTACCGCTGATCGATGCCGCGGCGCAGGACGCCCTGCGCGCGAGCGTGCGCGCGGGCCTGCTGAAGGCCTTCTTCGCGCTGCTGCTGGTGGCCGGCACGGTGGCCTGGTGGCTGGTGCTCGCGCACCAGAGCCGCGAGGTCGCGCAGGAGGAATCCAAGCGCCAGACGCAGGCGCTGATGCGCGAGATCGATTCGCACCGCCGCACCGACGAGGCGCTGCAGGGCGCGCGGCTGCAAGCCGAGCGCGCGCAGGCCGCGGCCGAGGCGGCCAACCAGGCCAAGAGCCGCTACATCAGCACCATCAGCCATGAGCTGCGCACGCCGCTGAACAGCATCCTGGGCTACGCCCAGCTGATGGCGGCGGACGCGGCCCTGCCGCCGCAGCGGCACCAGGCGGTGCAGGTCATCAAGCGCGGCGGCGAGCACCTGATGCAGCTGATCGACGGCACGCTGGACATCGCCCGCATCGAGGCCGGCCGGCTGAGCCTGGAGCCGGGGCCGGTCCGCTTCGACGAGCTGCTGCGCGAGCTGGCCGACATGTTCGAGCCGCAGGCCGCGGCCAAGGGTCTGGGCTTCCGCTTCGAGCCGCAGGGCGCGCTGCCCGGCTGGGTGCGCGCCGACGAGCAGCGGCTGCGGCAGATCCTCATCAACCTGCTGGGCAACGCGATCAAGTTCACCGCCGCGGGCGAGGTCACGCTGCGGGTGCGCCACGGCCGCGAGATGGCGACGCTGGAGATCGCCGACACCGGCCCCGGCATGGACGCCACGGAGCTGGCGCGCATCTTCGAGCCCTTCGCGCGCGGAACCCGCGGCACCGGTGGCGCGCCGGGCGCGGGACTGGGGCTGACCATCGCGAAGATGCTGACCGAGCTGATGGGCGGCGAGATGTCGGCGACCAGCACGCCGGGCCAAGGCTCGACCTTCCGGGTGCGGCTGTTCCTGCCGGAGCTGCACGGCCGCATCTGGGACACGCCGCGCATGCGACGCGTCGCGAAGGAGCGCATCGGCCTGGACGGCGCGTCGCCGCGGGTGCTGGTGGTCGACAACGAATCGGACGACCGCCAGTTGCTGATCGAACTGCTGGAGCCCCTGGGCTTCACCGTCCGCGAGGCTTGCAGCGGTCACGACGCGCTGGACCTGGTCGCCGCCGGCTGGGTGCCCGACGCGGTGCTGATGGACCTGGCGATGCCGGGCATCGACGGCTGGGAGACGATCCGGCGGCTGCGGCGCATGCTGGGCGACCTGGGCGTGCAGGCGCCCGCCGTGGCGGTGGTCTCGGCCAACGCGTTCGAACGCGGCCAAGACAACGATGCCGGCATCGCGGCGCGCGACTTCATCCTCAAGCCGGTGCGCCATGAGCTGCTGCTGGACTGGCTGACCGAACGGCTGTCGCTGGCCTGGCGGGCGGCGCCGGACCGGAGCGTGGCGCCGTCCGCGCTGGCCGGGGCCGCCGCGTCCACCGCGACATCGACGGCCACATCGACCGCCACACCGGTCGAGGTACCGCCGCCGGCCCGCCTGGCCGGGCTGCGCGAGGCGCTGCAGCTGGGCTACTACCGCGGCGTGCTGCAGCAGCTCGACGCGATCGAGGCGGCCGAGCCGGCCTGGCATGGCTTCTGCGACGCGCAGCGGACTCTGGCGCGCCAATTCCAGTTCGAGGCGATGCTGCGCGGCCTGCCGCGCGGCGAGGACCTCCCGAGACCGACCGAGTTGGGTGACCCGAGATGAACTCCGCGCTTCCTTCCGCCGTCACGACGCTGCTCGACCAGCAGCAGGGCGATCGCGTCCTGATGGTCGACGACGTGCCGGACAACCTGTCGCTGCTGCATGACGCGCTGGACGAGCACGGCTACACGGTGCTGGCGGCGACGAACGGCGAGGCGGCGCTCGCCTGCGCCCGGCAGGGGCGGCCGGACATCGTGCTGCTGGACGCGATGATGCCGGGCATGGACGGTTTCGAGGTCGCGCGGCGGCTGAAGGCCGATCCCTCGACGGCGCACATCCCCATCGTCTTCATGACGGGGCTGACGGAGACCGAGCACCTCGTCGCCGCGCTGCAGGCGGGCGGTGTCGACTACGTGACCAAGCCGCTGGATCCGCGCGCGGTGCTGGCGCGCATGCAGGTGCACCTGCAGGGCGCGCGCCAGGCCCGCCAGACGCGGCAGGCGCTGGACGCCTTCGGCTACGCGAGCATCGCGGTGCGGGCGTCGTCGGGCCGGCTGCTGTGGCAGACGCCGCTGGCCCGCGAGCTGCTGCAGCTCTACTTCGGCACGGTCGCGCCGCAGACGCCCGCGCCGGTGCTGGCGTGGCTGCGCAAGACGCTCGACGAGATGGCGCGCCAATCGCCGGGCGACGGTGCGCCGCAGGAGCCGCCACGCTTGTGCGCCGAGCTCGGCGCACGGCGGCTGAGCTTCCGGCTGCACCACTGCATCGGCGGCGAGGAGCCGAACGGCGCGGGTCCGGAAGCGGGCGCCGGCGTCGGCGCCGCTTCAGGCGCATCAGGCGCTGCGGGCGGCGACTGGCTGATCGTCATGCGCGAGGTCTCGGACGCCGCGGTGATCCGCTCGCTGGGCCTGGCGTTCAGCCTCACCGCGCGCGAGGCCGAGGTGCTGTACTGGGTCGTCAAGGGCAAGATCAACCGCGACATCGGCGAGATCCTGGGCGCCAGCCCGGCGACGGTGAAGAAGCACCTGGAGCGCATCCACGCCAAGCTCGGCGTGGAGACCCGCACCGCGGCGGCCGCGATGGCGTTGACGCGGGTCAGGGAGATGCATCCGCAGTGGGAGGTGTGAGGCGGGATCTCAACGCGGTGCTTTGGCGTGCTGCGCCTGCAGCAGGCGCACGACGGAAAGCTGCGGTGCGCAAATGGGGGCCATCGCTTGAAGCAGGTCCGCATCGATCGCGTCGAGAACGTCAATACCGAGTTCGCGTCGCGCGCGCCGCCCCACGGAGCTTCGCGCCAATCGGACGACCTGTTGAATCTTGACGCCAGCGCGAGCCGCGAACTCCTCATGCCCTGACGCAAGCAGAAACAGCGCCGCCTTCGCCACATGCACGGCCCAGTGAGCCTGGGTCACGACATGCGGGCCCTTTTTGTCCGCCCCGGAGAAGGCAACCGCGCTCTGAAAACGGGATTCGAGAAGATCGAAAGGATCCATGACCCTGATGTAGGAACCTTCGGCCCACTTCACCGTAAGAGCGTTCGCGACCACACGGCGCGTGAAAGCCGCGGTCTTCTTGGGCGGACCCACGGTATAGAGCTGATGCAAGACGTCGATGTTGCCGAACTTGCCGTCTTTCGCAGGCAACCGCAGCTGAGCAACCAGCGCCGTGAGGGACGAAGCCGGAGGCTTCCGGAAGTGGGCATTCAATCGGTCGGCCAGCAGGCCCGCCTGATGTACGTCGCCGACAAAATCCGCGTCGTTGGACACCACGAAACCCTTCGCCGAAATGCCGAAACGACGCATCCAGAAGTTCAACGCCTGCCCGCCGACGAGGACCAGTTCCTGCCCGGCGTTCGCAAAGATGCGATCGATGACGGCGTCGGACAGCGGGACCTCGTCGGGGGGAAGCCTTGGAGTGGTCTGCATGCTCAATAAGGCGAATCCAGGATCTCGACCTGCTTGATCCGCTTGGATGAGAACCATCCCATCGACATGGCGGGGACCTTGCCAGACTCGACGTTCGCGATGTCCTTCGCCCGCTGCGCACGCTTGTCGGCCCACATCTGCTCCGCGCTGACGGTCTCATTGCTAAGCCGGCATGGCGCTGCGTTGACGCGGGTCGATTTGGACGACATGGGAACTCCTGTGGCAATTCGCATCAGGCTAGCACTGGACGCCTGACTGCCTCAATCCTCGGTGTGGCGTGAAGGCCAACGTCCCGCCGGAAGCAACGAAGGCCCCTTGCGGGGCCTTCGTCCTTCATCGATCAGGCGATCCTGGATCGCCTCCGTCTTCAGGGCAGGCGCAGGCGGTCGCCCTCGCGGATCACGGCCGTCTGCTCGCGGCCGCGGCCGATCACGTAATACACGGTCAGGACCTTGGACTCGCCGTAGGCCGGGTCGCCGCCCGCCAGGTCGTTGCCGGCCTGCACGTCGAGGCGGCCGCCGCGGCTGATGTTGCGCAGGCGCTCGGTCACGTCGACGTAGCGGCCGCCGCTGCCGTAGGTGGCCCGCACGATCGTCAGGCGCTGGCTCGGCGGACCGTAGTCGCCACCACCGGCGCCCGGCCGGCCGTCCCAGCCGCCGTTCCAGCCGCCCTGGCCCCAGTCGCCGCGGCCCCAGCCGGTGAACTGGCCGCCGTCGATCCAGGCGCCCTCGCGGTAGTCGAAGGTGCGCACCTGGCCGCTGCGGTCGCGGGCATAGATGCGCAGCATCTTCGTGCGGCCGACCGCCGGGTCATCGCGGAACAGGTCGTTGGTCACCCGCACCTTCGCGTCGCGGCGCGCCAGTTCGCGCAGGCGGCTGGTGACGTCGATGCTGGCTTCGGGCACGCCGTAGCGCGCGCCCAGGATGGCGTAGGCACCGTCGTCATGGCCGCCGGGGCCGTCCCAGCCGCCGCTGCCGCCGCCCTGGCCCCATTCGCCGCCACGCCAGCCGGTGAAGTCGTTGCCGTCGATGACGTTGCCCTCGCGGAACTCGAACACGCGGGTGCCGCCATCGCGGTTGCGCGCGTAGATGCGCAGCACCTTCGAGCGCCCCACGTCCGGGTCGTCGCCGAAGAGCCCGTTGGTCACCCGCACGCGGTCATCGCGCCGCGCCAGTTCCTTCAGCCGGCCGGTGACGTCGATGTTGTGCTGGGGCGTCCCGTAGCGCGCATTCAGGATCTGCCAATCGCCATCGTCGCGCGCCCAGGCGGAGCCGCCCGTCAGCATCGTCGCCAGCAGCATCAGCGCCGCCAGCAGCCATCGCGCCATCGCGCGGTCCGGCCGCCGGGCCGGCAGGGGGGTCGAACTCATCGCCATCGCATTCATCGTTCTGCTCCTGTTTCTTTCCTGTTGTCCGGAGTCGGGGGCCGCCCCCTGCTCTTGCGGCCCTCGGCCGCGCTCCGGGGAGGGAGCCGGATGTTGCCTCAACGGCAGGGGTTTCCCGATGGTGCACGCACGTTTCTTCGAGGTGTTACGAGCGGTCACCGCCCCGCCACCCCCACGCACGCGCCCCGCATACGCCATGTGCCGTATATGCCCCGCAGGCCCGGCTTCCTAGCATCCGGTCACTTCCCGAAGTCCTGTGAAGTCCGCCGACGTCCTCTTCATCCACCGGAGCTCCCCATGTCCTCGCATCCGAAAGCCCCCCGCCGCTTCACGCTCAAGACCCTGGCCGTCGCCGGCGCGCTCGCCGGCCTGAACCTCGCCGCCCTGCCCGCCTTCGCCGCCGACACCATCAAGGTCGGCGTGCTGCACAGCCTGTCCGGCACGATGGCGATCTCCGAGACCGTGCTCAAGGACACCGTCCTGATGGCCATCGACGAGATCAACGCCAAGGGCGGCGTGCTGGGCAAGAAGCTCGAGCCGGTGGTCGTCGACCCCGCGTCCAACTGGCCGCTCTTCGCCGAGAAGACCCGTCAGCTGCTCACGCAGGACAAGGTCTCGGTGATCTTCGGCTGCTGGACCTCGGTGTCGCGCAAGTCGGTGCTGCCGGTGGTCGAGGAGCTCAACGGGCTGCTCTTCTACCCGGTGCAGTACGAGGGCGAGGAGCTCAGCAAGAACGTCTTCTACACCGGCGCCGCGCCCAACCAGCAGGCGATCCCGGCGGTCGACTACCTGATGTCCAAGGACGGCGGCGGCGCCAAGCGCTGGGTGCTGCTGGGCACCGACTACGTCTACCCCCGCACCACCAACAAGATCCTGCGTGCCTACCTGAAGAGCAAGGGCGTGAAGGACAGCGACATCGACGAGAAGTACACCCCGTTCGGCCACAGCGACTACCAGACCATCGTGGCCGACATCAAGAAGTTCTCGGCCGGCGGGAAGACGGCGGTGGTGTCGACGATCAACGGCGACTCCAACGTGCCGTTCTACAAGGAGCTCGGCAACGCCGGGCTGAAGGCCAAGGACGTGCCGGTGGTGGCGTTCTCGGTGGGCGAGGAGGAGCTGCGCGGCGTGGATACCAAGCCGCTGGTGGGACATCTGGCGGCGTGGAACTACTTCATGTCGATCAAGAACCCGACCAACGATGCCTTCATCAAGAAGTGGGCCGCGTATGCGAAGGCGAAGAACATCCCGGGCCACAAGGACAAGCCGCTGACCAACGATCCGATGGAGGCGACCTACATCGGCATCAACATGTGGAAGCAGGCGGTGGAGAAGGCCAAGTCGACCGACGTCGACAAAGTGATCGCCGCGATGGGCGGGCAGACCTTCACCGCGCCGTCGGGTATCACGTCCAAGATGGACGAGAAGAACCACCATCTGCACAAGTCGGTGTTCATCGGCGAGATCCGCGCGGATGGCCAGTTCAACGTGGTGTGGAAGACGCCCGCGCCGGTCAAGGCCAAGCCGTGGAGCCCGTACATCGCGGGCAACGAGGGCAAGCCGGATGAGCCGGTGAAGAAGTGAGCGAGAAGGCCCTCCCCCCGGCCCTCTCCCGCTTGCGGGAGAGGGAGGGGTGAGGGCCAGCGTCCTGTGCAGTCCATGGATCGGAGCGCCCGATGAACCTGTTCCTTCGCTGGCTGGCCGCTTGCCTGCCAGCGGCCTTCCTGGCGTTCGCTCCGGCGGCCCATGCGCTGACGCAACCCCAGGCGCTGGCCGTCGCGCAGGGCGAGACCGACGACCGCATCGCCGCGATCGGCCGCCTGGTCGCGGCCCCCGACGACCGGACCGCCCCGCTGCTGCAGGCGCTGGCGGATGAACGCCTCAAGCTCGGTCCCGACCAGCGCGTGCTGATCGCCTCCGAGGCCGGCGTCGTCGATGCCGCGACCGGCGCGGCGGTGACACTGGCCGCCGAGGCCGCGTCCTCCCTCGAGGACGTGATGCTCAACAACCGCCTGCGCGGCGCGCTCGATGGCGCGCTGGCCGCGCTGCGGCTGTCGAGCGCGGACCGCTCCGAGCGCCTCGCCGCCGCGAAGGCCTTGCTCGACGCCGGTGGCGATGAATCACGCGTCGCCCTGCTCGACGTCGCGATCGCCAAGGAACGCGACAGCACCGTCCTGGACGCTCTGACACTGGCCCGCGCCGCCGCGCTCGCCGCGAGCCCCGACGACGGCAAGCGCCTGGACGCCGCGAAGCAGCTCGGCGAATCCCGCAGCCCCGAAACCCGCCTGCTGCTGAACCAGCGGCTCGCCGAGGAGCAGCATCCCGAGGTGAAGCGCGCGCTGCAGCGCTCGCTGCGCGCCGTCGAGGACCGGCTGGCCTGGGGCGAGCGCCTGGGCGCCCTGTTCACCGGCATCAGCCTGGCCAGCATCCTGCTGCTGGTCGCGCTGGGCCTGGCCATCACCTACGGCCTGATGGGCGTGATCAACATGGCGCATGGGGAGCTGATGATGATCGGCGCCTACGCGACCTACCTGGTGCAGGTGGCCTTCCGCCACTGGGCACCGGCCTGGTTCGACGCCTACCTGCTCGTCGCGATGCCGGCCGCCTTCCTCGCCTCGGCGCTGGTCGGCGCCGCGCTGGAACGCACCGTGATCCGCTGGCTCTACGGCCGCCCGCTCGAAACGCTGCTGGCCACCTGGGGCCTGAGCCTGGTGCTGATGCAGGCGGTGCGCTCGCTCTTCGGCGCGCAGAACGTCGCGGTCGAAAGCCCGTCCTGGATGGGCGGCTCGCTCGCGCTGCTGCCCGGCCTGGCCCTGCCGACCAACCGGCTCGTGATCATCGGCTTCGCGCTGGTGGTGCTGGGCGGCATGTCGCTGCTGATCGCGCGCACGCGGCTGGGGCTCTTCGTCCGCGCCGTCACCCAGAACCGGCCGATCGCCTCCTGCATGGGCGTGCCCACCGCGCGCGTGGACACCTATGCCTTCGCGCTCGGCTCGGGCCTGGCGGGCCTGGCCGGCTGCGCGCTGAGCCAGGTCGGCAACGTCGGCCCGGACCTGGGCCAGAGCTACATCGTCGACGCCTTCATGGTGGTCGTGCTCGGCGGCGTCGGCCAACTGGCGGGCACCGTGCTCGCGGCGCTCGGACTGGGCCTGGCCAACAAGGCGCTCGAAGGCGTCGTCGGCGCGGTGCTGGCCAAGATCGCCGTGCTGCTCTTCATCATCGTCTTCATACAGAAGCGCCCCCAAGGCCTGTTCGCGGTCAAGGGCCGCGCCCAGGAGACCTGAATGCGCGCCGATCCCGCCGCCCTCGCCATGAGCCTGCCCTCCTCCACCAACCCCGCCGCGCACGACCCGGCGACGGCCCTGCCCGTCGCCGAGGCGCCCCCGGTCGCGGCATCAGGCGCCACGCCCGGGGCCATTCCGCCCTCGGGTGCATCGACCGGACCCGCGTCGCCCTTGCAGCTGCCGCAACGTCCCGCGCTGCTCGGCCGCGCCGGCTGGCTGGCCGTGCTGGCCGCCATGACCGTGGCCTGCGCGCTGCTGCCGGCGCTCAACCTGCTGGTCCCCGCCGACCATCCGCTGCATGTGGACGGCTACTGGATCAGCCTGCTCGGCAAGTTCTGCTGCTACGCGATGTGCGCGCTGGCGATGGACCTGATCTGGGGCTTCGCCGGCATCCTGTCGCTGGGACACGGCCTGTACTTCGCGCTGGGCGGTTATGCGATGGGCATGTACCTGATGCGTCAGATCGGCACCGACGGCCAGTACCGCAGCGCGCTGCCCGACTTCATGGTCTTCCTCGACTGGAAGGAGCTGCCCTGGCACTGGGCGCTCAGCGACAGCTTCCTCGCGACGATGCTGCTGGTCCTGCTGGTGCCGGGCGGCATCGCCTTCGTCTTCGGCTTCTTCGCCTTCCGCTCGCGCATCAAGGGCGTGTACTTCTCGATCATCACGCAGGCGATGACCTACGCGGCGATGCTGCTCTTCTTCCGCAACGAGACCGGCTTCGGCGGCAACAACGGCTTCACCGACTTCAAGCGGCTGCTGGGCCTGTCCATCACGACGCCGGGCATGCGGATGACGCTGTTCGTGCTGAGCGCCGTCGCGCTGATCGGCTGCTACCTCGGCCTGCGCTGGCTGACACGTGCCAAGTTCGGCCGCGTGCTCAGCGCGGTGCGCGACGCCGAGTCGCGGCTGATGTTCTGCGGCTACTCGCCCCTGCCCTACAAGCTGGCCGCCTGGGTGCTGTCGGCGCTGATCTGCGGGTTGGCCGGCGCGCTGTACGTGCCGCAGGTCGGCATCATCAATCCCGGCGAGATGAGCGTCGCCAACTCGATCGAGATCGCCGTGTGGGCGGCGGTCGGCGGCCGCGGCACGCTCGCCGGCCCGATCGCCGGCGCCTTCGCGGTCAACGGCGCGAAGAGCTGGCTGACGCAGTTCGCGCCGGAGTACTGGCTCTACCTGCTGGGCGCGCTCTTCGTCGCGGTCACGCTCTTCATGCCCGATGGCATCGCCGGACTGCTCAAGCGCAAGTTCGGCGCGAAATCCGCCGGCAAGACCGGGGAGGCCACCGCATGAGCCCCGACCTGCTCGAGCAAGGCGGCGAGCGCCTGCGCGCCGCCAGCGGCCCCGGCTACGGCCGCGTGGTGCGGCCCGGCGAACTGGACCTGGCGCATGGCCGCATCCTGTACCTGGAGGACGTGCACGTCAGCTTCGACGGCTTCCGCGCGATCAACGGCCTGTCGCTGGACATCGCCCCCGGCGAGCTGCGCTGCATCATCGGCCCCAACGGCGCGGGCAAGACCACGATGATGGACATCATCACCGGCAAGACGCGGCCGGACCGCGGCACCGTCTTCTTCGGCGGCACCATCGACCTGCTGCGCCACAGCGAGGCCGAGATCGCGCAACTGGGCATCGGTCGCAAGTTCCAGCGGCCGACGGTCTTCGAGGCGCTCAGCGTGTACGAGAACCTGGAGCTCGCGCTGCAGGGATCGCGGGCGCTGCGCGCCTCGCTGTGGGGCGTGCTCAGCGGCGCGCAGAAGGACCGGCTCGCCGAGGTGCTGACGCTGATCCGCCTGCAGGACCAGATGACGCGCGCCGCCGGGCTGCTGAGCCACGGCCAGAAGCAATGGCTGGAGATCGGCATGCTGCTGGTTCAGGACCCCAAGCTGCTGCTGCTGGACGAGCCGGTGGCCGGCATGACCGACCAGGAAACCGAGCGCACCGCCGAGCTGATCCTGACGCTGAAGGGACGGCACAGCCTCATCGTCGTGGAGCACGACATGGGCTTCGTCGACCGCATCGCGGAGAAGGTGACGGTGCTGGCGGAGGGGTCGGTGCTCGCCGAGGGCACGCTGGCGCAGGTGCAGGCGGATGAACGCGTGATCGAGGTGTACCTTGGACGTTGAGCTTCAAGACCGGACCATGGCGGTGTCCGCCGACGACGCGGCGCCCGCGCCGATGCTCGAGGCGCGCGGCCTCCACCAGTACTACGGCGGCTCGCACATCCTGCGCGATGTGTCGGTGAGCGCGACACCGGGACGCATCACGGTGCTGCTCGGCCGCAATGGCGTGGGCAAGACCAGCCTGCTCAAGAGCTTGATGGGCCTGGTGCCGATCCGTGCCGGCAGCGTGTCGCTGGCGGGCCGGGACATCTCGCACGCCACGCCCTACCAGCGCGCCCGCGCGGGCATCGGCTACGTGCCTCAGGGGCGGGAGATCTTCGCCCGGCTGACCGTCGAGGAGAACCTGCGCATGGGCCTGGCGAGCAAGCCCGGCGGCACGCCGGTGCCGGAACACCTGTACGCGCTGTTCCCGGTGCTCAAGCAGATGCTCAAGCGCCGCGGCGGCGACCTGTCGGGCGGTCAGCAGCAGCAGCTCGCGATCGCGCGGGCGCTGGCGGCGTCGCCGCGGCTGCTGATCCTGGACGAGCCCACCGAGGGCATCCAGCCGAGCATCATCAAGGACATCGGGCGGGTGATCCGGCGGCTGGCCGACGAAGGCCTGGACGGCCATCCGGTCGCGATCCTGCTGTGCGAGCAGTACTACGACTTCGCCGCCGAGCTGGCCGACGAGTTCCTGGTGCTGGAGCGCGGCAGCGTGATCGCGCGCGGGAGCAACGCGGACATGCAGACGCCGGAGATCCGGGGGCTGGTGGCGATCTGAGCCGCAATCAGCACTCGAGTGCTCGAGTGCTCGAGTGCTCGAGTGCTCGAGACGATCGCCACGGCGGCGAGATGCGGTGGCCGAGCGGCCTCAATTGGTCTGCACGTCGAAGGTCATCGTGAACACGTCGCTGTACCGGGTGCCCGGGTACTTCACCATCTCCCGCACGCTGTCGCCTCCCGCTTCGACATGCAGGCGCGCCTGCACGCCGTTGACATAACCGACGGCCGGTCTCAGGCGCCGCACTTTGTCGGGCAACAGTTCCAGGCGCGCGGCGCTATCGCCACTCGCGGTGATGATCCCGGGGATGGTCAGGAACACTCCATAGGGCACGCGGCTGCCGGCACTGTTGCTCAACAGACAACGGTCGCCCATCGCTGACGCGCAGCTGAGCGTGACCGTGAATGGCGCGCCCACGCTGATCTGGAACCCCTTGTCGCGTCGCAGCGCGGGCGGCGCTTCGCCGCCCGCCAGCCAAGCCCCCCATCCCGACGGCGGCTCCAGCACCGCGGTCCGGTCCTCCACGGGCAGCACCAGCTGGAAGTCGTGCTTCACGGTCAACTCGAAATCAATGTCGATCTGGGACTTGGCCGTACTCGCGCTCGTGCCGAAGGAGAAGTCTCCGCCAGCGCCCACCGTGTACCGCAGGGACCCCCTATAGACGCCGTTCTGCATCCGCAGTGGATCCGGCGCCACAAGTTCGTATCCGATCGACATCCGTGGGGCGAGCATCGTCAGTTCTCCCGGCGCCAGGTCCCGCGTCGGCTTCTTGGTGCAACCGAGCCGCTGCACGGCGGGCGGCGTGTACCACATGAACATGTAGGCCCCCTGACCGAGCGAACTGAGCCCGGAGCCGCCGCACGGCGGTGGCGCATAGACCCACGTCCCGGTGTCCCAGAGCTTCGCGTGCTCGGCCTGGGATTGGATCACCGTGATGGTGGAGACGTTATAGGTGGTTGAGAACGCGCTGACGCGGAACTTGACCGTCGCTCGCTCACCGGACGTCTGGTTCTGCACCTCGACCTCCCTGAACTCGCTGGGCACGCGCAGCTGGACAGCGTCCTCATCCGCGGCATTGGACGCAATGGCGCCATACCGGACAGCGCCGATCGGCAAAAAGATGCTGAATCGCCCGTTGGGGCAGTACGCGGGATGGACCGCACAGTAGCCCGACTTCGGCGTGGTGTTGGTGAACTCGGTGCGGGTCGGATCGAAAGCCGTGGGTTTGAACTCCGCGGTGATGGTCATGTCCGCGGCGTGGGCGCCCAGGCTGAATGTCAGCATCGCACTTGCAGCCAAGGTTCGAGTCGCACGCCAAGCGACATCGCGATGGCCGAGCGGCGAGAGGCGCTCGCATATCCACGAGGTGAGAGAGGGAAGGAAAGTCATCGGGAAGAGCCTTCTGCGGGCAGCGCGGCCACTCTGGGAGATGGATGGTCCGGGCGGTCGGCGTGGCAGGACAGGTCGCCGAGCATCAGCACGTCCCCTTCCCGATGACCCCCTCCCGGGTCGAGCGAGATGTCGCACTCCCCCAGCTCGGCATGTCTCACCTTGATCTGAGGATGGTGTTCGCTTACCTCGATGGCAAACAGCCCGTCGGCCTCGGTGACGGCATGGCCCGCATGATTGACGACGCGGCCGCCGCTCAGCGGCTCCCCGTCGTCATCGAGCAGCCGCCCGATCACGGTCACCGTCTTCATGACGCGGATGACCTGATGGTCGACGCCTCCCTTGTTCAGGTGGTACGACACCACGGATGGCTGGACGACCGCCGAGGGTGCAGCGGTGGCGTCGAAGTCGAACTGGAGCTTGCCTTCGCGATACGCCGTCACGGGCACGAAGTTCCGTCCCGGCCGCAGCACCACGCTGCCACCATGGATATCGTGCGCACGGATTTCCGCACCGGGCAGATCGGTGTTGACGTCCACGATCACACCGGCCTCCGCCGTGCCCGTCAGTGGCTGGCCCGACATCGCCAAGCCGCCACCGCCGAGAGCCATCGCGCTATAAAGGTTCGCTCCGCCCGTCCAGCCCTCGTTGAGCGAAGAGCGCTGCATGAAGGCATCGCCGGCGAAGCGCTCGTGCTGCATCTGCGCAATCCCGTTCAAACCGATGCCATGACGGTCCATGGTGACACCGCCACCGACCTGGTTGAGGAGCGAGTGATTCAGTTGCTGACGAACGCTGAAGGCGGCATAACGGTCCCGTTCCCCAGTCTGCGCGGACCTCATGCCTGCGCTGAAGCCGTAACCCCGAACGCCACCGCCGAGCGCCAGGCTCAAACTCAGGTTCACGCCGCGGTCCCGCCGCACTGCGGATAGCCCGGCGGGTCGATCAAACACCGCGAACCCAACGGAGGCATCGTTGCCGAACAGCTTGCGCTGATGCGTCAGGCTGAGATCGATGCCCGTGCCGGCCCGCACCCCGCCCCCTTCGTTGTGGACGGCGTGCGCCGACAGGTAGGTTCGCGCATCCCAGCGATGCGCCCACGTGATCGTCCCGTTGCGTTGACGTTGGTGACTGCCGGGTGATGTCGCGACGCGCGATCGACCGTCGGCGCCAAAACCTACGGACACTGTGCCTTCCCGGTAGAAGAGCAGCACCTGTGCATCGAAGCCCAGACCGACCCGTGTTCCATGGGAAGCGCCGAGGTAGATCTTGCTGACTTCACTCGCGGACCAGTCGAGCGACGCGCCTAGCGACCTGCGGCTGCCGACCTGTTGCAACGCGGTGCCGACGATCAGGCGAGGGTGCGCCAAGTAGTTGAGCAACATGCCCGTTGCGAGGTCGCCGGTCGCCCTGGAATCGCTGCCGAAGAGGCGCCGCTGCTGTCCCGCGTATACCGCATAGCGCCATCGCTGCTCAATGTCGCCCCACTCCGAAGGCTTGTAGACCAGTTCATTGCGCGCCGACACGAGTTGACCATCCTCGACGAGGCGGACTTCCACCTCGTAGATGCCACTCGGCAGATTTCGCGTATTGATCGTCTGCAGTCCGACATCGACCGACTGCGCATAGAGCAGCACGCCGTCGCGAAAAATCTCCACGACGCCGGGGCGGGCTGGGGTGATGTGCAGCGGCACCATGCTTGGCGTCGATCCGCCGACGCGCAAGGCGTCAGACGAACCCGCCATCACGCCCATGATGGTGTCCGACAGGCCGCCCGACAGGCGCGGCATGCGAACCCGGCCCGGTGCATCCGGAGTGAAACCGCCGACTCGCAGGAAGCGGCCCGCCGTCTCCCGTTGCGCATACAAGCGAGGAACGAGATGCCGTTCGCGCCGGGACTCATCGACGCTTTGCGCCCCGAGCAACGTGCCGACCGCAGTCCATTGCCCGACACTGCCGATCAGGTCCACGGTGTAACGCGCCGCCAGTTTCGTGTCCGAGCCGCCGGCGATGTTCAGCGCGTTGTGAACGATCAGTCCCGCGCCGCCCCGCTCAGGAAGGCGGTAGTGCCGCGCCGGCGACGTCCTGTGCTCGGCCGCGGACGTCGCGATCAACAGCGTGGAGGTCTGCAAGTCGTAATGGAGCGCAACGACACCGTCGCATTCGAGCGCGCACGGGCCCAGCGGACGGGTTCTGCTCAGCGCCTGCAGCCATCGCGCGAGTTCGCCGCCGGAGACGGCGCTGCCCTGCTCCATCCACTCGATCAGTTGCACTTCGCCATCCCGGGTGAGCACGCCCATGGCGTCGGACAGGAAGACGCCGTCAATCTCTATCCGCATCGCGCGAGGCAGACCGAAGAACTGGTCCTTGAAGTCGGGAGGAAGGTGGGCCACCTGCGCGACCAGCGAGAGATCGCTCGGCTTGGGCGCCGCGTTGATGCCGAGGCAAGCCAGCGACATCACGGCGGCGAGCGGGATCGCGAACCGTTCAGCGTGTTTCATTGGGGAAAGCGGCAGAAGTGAAAAAGGGGCGCCGCGGCGCCCCGCCTCGATCAGATCGAGGAATCGAACACCAGGGCGACCTGGCCGTTGTAGACGCCAGGCGCCGGGGTGCCGGTCACCTTGGGCGCCAGGGTCAGACTGACCCGTTGCCCGGCTGCCGCCTTGTCCTTGTCGAGGATGACGGCGGCCTGAGCGTTGCCGACGTTCACCGCCTGGTCGTTGACGGTGACATCGATGCCGATCTTGCTGGAGGCAGCGCCGGTCAGTTCGGCCGCTTTCATCAGATAGGCCTTGATCGGACCGATGGTGCTTTTCATCTCCAGGGTGCGGCTCATCGTCTGCAGGCTGCCGTTGGTGTAGGCGAAGGTCTGCACCTCCGAGGGGTTCCATCCCGGCGAGGCCGTGACATAGAACGTCGCCGTCGGAATGTCCGCGGCCACCGAGACCGAGAAGTCCTTGACCTCCGCCAAAGCGGCGCCGGAGGCGGCAGCGAGCGTCGCGGCGGCCAGACCGGCCTTGAAGGTGCGGGAAAGATTGAGCATTCGTATCTCCAGATCAAACAGTTGAAAGTGAACAAACACGGGCGGGCGAACTCACCAGAAGTGCATTTCGCGCCGCTCGTCTCCCTCCAAGAGAGTGAACAGAACCCCATGGCCGGACTGCTTCTCCAGTTCCAGCCGACCACCGGGTCTGACATGCCGCACCGAGGGAGCGGTGCAGTTTTCTTTTGACGCGTCGCAGACGGTCAGCGCATCCAGCACCACGGTGCTGTTGCCCTCGTTGCGAAGGACGACGCGGTCCTCCCCCTGATCGACGCGGGTGTCGAAACGAGGGGTATCGGGGCGGACGATGACGATGCCGCCATAGCCCGTGAGGATGCTCACGCCCGCCGCGAGCGGCGCGCGAATGCGCTCGCGCTCCTCGTCGCCCAGCAGGAACTCGTCGCCGGCTTCGGGGAGCACCGGGACGAAGCGGACGCGGTAGTGGCGCTCCTTGTCGCGCGTCCCCCGGAACAGCAGCCGTGTGGACTGAATGCCGCCGGCCGGCACGATCAGGCGCGCGGGACTTGCGATGAGCCCGACGCCGATGCCCGCGCTCAAGCGCCGTGTATCGACCGGATGCTCCGTGGTTGCGCCTGCCTCGCCATATTCGATCTCGCTGACGCTGATGCGGACGAAAGCCGTCGTATCGCCGCTGTTCCGCACCTGCTTGAGGAGGGTGCTGCGGGACGGGCCCAGGTAGTCGAACATTGTTCCGATGCTGATGGACGGCGCAGCCTGCGCAACGGTCGTCAGCACGGCAAACGCCGATGCGATCGCCAGCCGGCGGGAGAGATCACGAATGAAGGGCATATGCGCTCCGGAAAAGTTACCCGTTCGCGAGCCCCTTGCCTTTCCCGCTCAACGGCGGTGTCGGCGATCAGAGAGGGGTGCGACGACAGGCACGTCAGTCCCCGGTGCCAGTGATGGGTTCCTCCGCGTCGAGTGCCCGCCTCTGACATTTGTCAAGAGCGTCCCCTTCACCGATCCCCAGCCTTCCTTGAAACATTCCCGGCACGGCGCAATGCGCAATGGTTCACGCACGCGAGGCATGAGCACGGAATCCGCTCCCGCGGATGGGATTGAGCACGCGTCCGCCTCCGGCTTACGCATCGTCCCCGGGGGACCAGGTCTTCGATCAAGTCAATATCGCGCCTGGCGCTTGCTCACGCAGGTTCGCCGCGCCGCACGGCCGTGCTGCTGCAAGGACTGGCTAGCTGCCGGCGGGCCCTCGAAGGGCTGCCGCAGTGAGGGTCGCGGTCGCTTGCATAGCGCAGGCGGATGAAACCCGAGGGCGCGCGGTCGGCGTCTGGGTAAGGCCGACACGTCAGATGTGGAACGCCCCGCACGACGGCGGGAGGGGGCGATCAGGCTGCGCCTTCACAGGGCGGTCCCGACGGCGCCGCATGAGGGGCGGCGCACGGCTTGAAGCGACGTCTGCTCAGTCCGCCTGGATCTTGGCCGAGCCGATCACCTTGCCCCAGCGCTGGAACTCGGCGTCGCTGTGCGCCTGCAACTGCTGCGGATTCATGTAGTCCGCCGTCGCGCCCAGCTCGGCGGCCTTCTTCTTGAACTCGGGCGTGGCCATGATCTTCTGGATCTCGGCGGTCAGCTTGTCGACGACCGCCTGCGGCGTCTTCGCCGGCGCGAACACGGCGAACCACGAACCGGCGTCCAGCTGGGGCAGCCCGGCCTGCGTCGCGGTCGGCACATCGGGCAGCGAGCTCAGGCGCTCCTTGCCGGTCACGGCCACCGCGCGCAGCTTGCCCGACGCGATGAAGGGCATGAACGGCGGCGGCGTGCCGAAGGTGAGGTCGACCTGGCCGCCCAGCAGGTCCTGCAGCGCCGGGCCGGTGCCCTTGTAGGGGACGTGGATCATCTGGATGCCGGCCTGCTGTTCCAGCATCACGCCGGTCACGTGCTGCAGCGACCCATTGCCCGAGGAGGCGAAGGACAGCTTGCCGGGGTTCTTCTTCGCGTGGGCGACCAGCTCGGCCACGGTCTTCACCGGCACGCCCTCGCGCACGACGATCAACTGCGGCGCGGTCAGCACGTTGGCCACGGGACGCAGGTCCTTCAGGTCCCAGGCGGCCTTCTGGATGTGCGGCGTGATCACGTGATAGCCGGAGTACTGCATCAGGATCGTGTAGCCGTCCGGCTCCGCGCGCTTGGTCGCGACGGCCGCGAGCGCGCCGCTCGCACCTGAGCGGTTGTCGACGACCACCGTCTGGCCCAGCGCCTTGCCCAGCGGCTCGGCGAGCATGCGCGCGGCGATGTCCGTCGTGCCGCCCGGCGCGGCGCCGACCAGCATCGTGATCGGCTTGTTGGGATACGGCGCCTGGGCCTGCGCGGCCTGCAAGGGCACCAGCAGCGCGGCGGCGATGGCAACCGCGGTGACGCGGCGGCGGGTCGGGTTCATGGCTTGTCTCCAGAAAGGGCCGCTCGTGGCGGCGTTGTCGTTGGGATCGAAAGAAGCTGGGCAACGCGTGGGCGGGCGCCCCGGTGCCGCCGTGCCATCAGGCGTCGCGGGCCAGCGCGCGCTCGCGGATCGCCTCGAAATCGCGCGGCCGCGGATGCAGGTCGAGCCGGCGCCCGGCGCTGACGATCTGGCTCGGCACCGCGTGGCCGATCAGCGCCGGCAGGCGCCTGGCCGCGGCGATCAGGCGCGGCAGGTCCACGCCGGTGTCGCAGCCCATGCACTGCAGCGCATGCACGATCTCCTCGGTGCAGACGTTGCCGGTCGCGCCCGGCGCGTAGGGACAGCCGCCCAGCCCGCCCAGCGACGCGTCGAAGCGGTCCGCGCCTGCGTCCATCGCGGCGATCACGTTGGCCAGGCCCATGCCGCGCGTGTTGTGGAAGTGCAGCGTCAACTCGGTGGCGGGCCAGCGCTCGCGGAAGGCCCGCACCAGCGCGACGACCTGCGTCGGGTAGGCCATGCCGGTGGTGTCGCACAGCGTCACGCCGCGCGCGCCGAGCTGCTCGATGAAATGGCCGCACCAGCCCAGCACCGTCTGGACCGGCACGTCGCCCTCCATCGGGCAACCGAAGGCGCAGGACAGCGACACGTTCACCGCGGTCCCGGCCCGATGCGCCATCGCGGCGACCTCGGCCAGCCCGGCGAAGGACTGCGCGCGCGTCATGCGCAGGTTGGCCAGGTTGTGGCTCTCGCTGGCGGACATCACCAGGTTGAGCTCGTCGGCGCGAGCCTCGATCGCGCGCTCGGCGCCGCGGACGTTGGGCACCAGCACCGTGTAGACCACGCCAGGCCGGCGGGTGATGCCGCGCATCACCTCGGAGGCGTCGGCGAGCACCGGGATGGCCTTGGGCGAGACGAAGGCGGTGACCTCGATCTTGGCCAGGCCCGCCTCGGACAGCGCGTCGACCAGCGCGATCTTGTCGGCCGTGGGCACGAAGACGGCCTCGGCCTGCAGGCCGTCGCGGGTGCCGACGTCCTGCATGAAGACGCGACGCCCGGCGCCGGTCCAGACATCGGACGGTGAGCGCGGCACCGCCGTGCCGGTGGAGGCGGAAGCGTTGGAAGCGGTCATCGGGACGCCCTCAGGAAACGATCTTGCGCTCGCGCAATGCGGCGATCTGCTCGGCGGTGAGGCCGATCTCGCGCAGCACCTCGTCGGTGTCGCCGCCCAGCCGCGGCGCGGCGCGGCGCACCGCGCCGGGCGTGCCCATCAGCTTGGGCACGATGCCCGGCACGTCGATCTCATGACCGTCGCGGGTGGGCTGGCGCAGGATCATGTCGCGGGCCCGGAAGTGCGGGTCCTCGACGATGTCCTTGGCGGTGTAGACGCGGCCCGCGGGCACGCTGGCCTCGGCCAGCGGCGCCAGCACCTGCTCGACGGTGCGCGTCGCTGCCCAGGCGCCGATCGCGGCGTCGATCTCCTCGACGCGCGCGACGCGGCCGGCGTTGTTGGCCAGCGTCTCGTCCCGGGCCAGATCCTCGCGGCCGATCACCTGCATCAGCCGCTTGAAGATCGAATCGCCATTGCCGGCGATCAGCACGACGCCATCGGCGCAGGCATAGGCATTGGACGGCGCGATGCCCGGCAGCGCCGAGCCCGCCGGGCCGCGCACGGCGCCGAAGGCGCTGTACTCGGGGATCAGGCTCTCCATCACGTTGAGGACCGCCTCGGTCAGGGCCACGTCGATGACCTGGCCGCGGCCGCCATTGACCTTGCGGTGGTACAGCGCCGTCAGGACCCCGATCGTGCCGTGCAGCGCGGCCAGCGTGTCGCCGATCGAGATGCCGCAGCGCACCGGCACGCGGCCGGGTTCACCGGTCAGGTGGCGCAGGCCGCCCATCGCCTCGCCGATCATCCCGAAGCCGGGCAGGTCGCGGTACGGGCCGGTCTGGCCGTAGCCGCTGATGCGCAACATGATCAGGCCGGGGTTGGTCTTCGCGAGGTCCTCGTAGGACATGCCCCAGCCCTCGAGCGTGCCGGGGCGGAAGTTTTCGATCAGCACGTCGGCCTCGGCGATCAGCTGCCGGGCGATGTCCTGGCCGTCCGCCTGGCGCAGGTCGAGCGCGATCGAGCGCTTGTTGCGCGACTGGACCTGCCACCACACCGAGGTGCCGTCCTGGATCATTCGCCAGTTGCGCAGCGGGTCGCCGCTGCCGGGGGCCTCGATCTTCACCACGTCGGCGCCGAAATCGCCCAGCGTCTTGCCGGCGAACGGGCCGGCGATCAACTGGCCCATCTCGACGACGCGCAATCCTTGCAGCGCCTGCAGTCCTTCCATGGCTCGTGCCCTCCTGGTCCTGGTGACGGAGGCGCATTCTGGGAAAGCACGCCGCTGAGCGGAAGGCGGGAGTCGCGGCGGCTGCTTTCGCGGGTCGCGAAAGCGGATCGGGGTTCACCCTCGGGGCGAGGGTCTCAGGAACAGAGATGGTCGATGAACACGCGCACATGGCGCGGCAAGCCGTCGAGGTCACGCACGCCGATCAGCAGCCGGCGATCGGACCAGGGCTCGTCGAGCGCGACGCGGCGCAGGTCCAGCGGCTTGAGCAGCGGCTCGACCGCCACGTCCGGCAGCACCGCGATGCCCATGCCCGCCGCCACCATCCGGCACATCGCGTCGAAGCTGCGGACCTGGATGCGGTTCTTCAGGCGCCGGCCCAGGGTTTCGGTCTCCATCTCCAGCCGCTTGTGCAGCGAGGTGGCCTTGGCCAGCGTCACGAAGTCGTACTCGACCGCCTGCACCCAGCGCACCGCCTTGCGGCGGGACAGCGGATGGCCGGCCGGCGCCACCAGCACCAGCCGGTCCTGGCGGTAGTTCAGGACATGCAGCCCGAGCGCCGGCGTGCGGTCCGCGAAGATGCCCAGGTCGGCGCGGCCATCGAGCACGGCCACCACGATCTCGTGGCTGTCCGCCTCCTCCAGCTCGATGCGGATGCGCGGGTTGTCGCGCACGAAACCCGAGACCTGCGCCGGCAGGAACTGCGTCACCGCCGAGGTGTTGGCCCACAGCCGCACCACGCCGGTCAGGCCCGACGCGTAGTCCGACAGGTCGGCCGTCATCTGGTCCACGTCGCTGAGGATGCGCTGCGCATGGCGCTGCAGCGCCAGCCCGGCCTCGGTCAGGGAAACGCCGCGCGAGTGCCGCTCCAGCAGCGTCGTGCCCAGCGCGTGTTCCAGGTCGCTCAGCCGCTTGCTGGCCGCGCCGACCGCCAGCGCGGCCAGCGCCGCGCCGCGGCTGATGCTGCCGGTGCGCGCCACCAGGGCGAAGAGCGACAGCGAGACGAGATCGACGCGATGCAGGTTCATGGCCGCCGGAGTATCCATCCGTATCCGCCGCCCCGGACGGCGCGGGGAGCGCGGGGCCGCCGCTAACATGCCGGCCGATGTTCAGCCTCCACCGCATGTCCTTCCGCCAGATGCTGCTGATCGGCTTCCTGTCGATCGCGGGCCTGCTCGCCGCCGCGTCGCTGGGCGGGCTGCTGACGCTGGAGCGGCTGACCATGCAGAGCCGCGAGGCCGTCGTGCGCGCCGCCCGCATGAGCGGTCAGGTGCAGCAGCTCGGCGATCGCGGCGTCAGCATGGAGCGCGCCGCGCGCCAGTACGCGGTGCTGGAGGACCAGGCGCTGCGCAGGCGCTTCGAGGAGGATGCCGACGATGCCGAGCACGTGCTGGGCCTGCTGCGCGCGCAGGGGCTGACGCCGGCGCCGCTGGAGGCGTGGAAAGCCAAGCTCGACGAGATCCGCGCGCTGCTGGACAGCCCGCGCGCCCTCCCCGCCAACGCGCGCAGGCGCGAGACCGAGCTGATGACGCGTTTCCGCGAGCTCGGCGGCCTGACCGGCGGCCTGGCCGAGGACGTCCGCCGCCATGCCGAGACCAGCAACCGCGTGCTGCAGGACAAGCTCGAGAACGGCCGCGTGCTGCTGGGCCAGCAGGTCCTCGGCGCGATCGCCGTGGCCGCGCTGCTGTCGCTGGTGTTCGGCATCTTCCTGACCCGCCCGCTGCGGCGCCTGGAGCGCGCCATCGCCGGCCTGGGCGAGAACCGCCTGGACGACCGCATCGAGATCCCCGGCCCGGCCGACCTGCGCTCGCTGGGCCAGCGGCTGGACTGGTTGCGCCTGCGGCTGGCCGAGCTCGATGCCGACAAGGCGCGTTTCCTGCGGCATGTCTCGCATGAGCTCAAGACGCCGCTGGCCGCGCTGCGCGAGGGCACCGCGCTGCTCGAGGACGAGGTCGCCGGGCCGCTGAACGACAAGCAGAAGGAGGTCGCCCGCATCCTGCGCGACAACACCGCCGTGCTGCAGCGCCAGATCGAGGACCTGCTGCGCTTCAATGCCGCGGCCTTCGAGGCCCGCGACCTCAAGCCGCAGCGCACCGAACTGGTGTCCCTGATCCAGGGCACGATCGACCACCAGCGCCTGCAGTGGCAGGCACGCGGATTGCAAGTGCGCCTGTCCGGCGGCCCGCTCGAAGCGGAGGTCGACCCGGCCAAGATCGCGGCCGCGGTCGGCAACCTGCTCTCCAATGCGATACGCTTCGCCCCGCCCGGCGGCCACGTCGACATCGACCTCGCGCGCCAGGGCGGCCAGCTCACCATCGACTTGCGCGACGACGGCCCGGGCGTCGCGCCGGCGGACCAGGCCCGCATCTTCGAGCCCTTCTATCGCGGCGAGCGCCAGCCCGACGATGCCCTCAAGGGCACCGGCATCGGCCTGTCCATCGTCACCGAATACATCGCCGCCCATGGCGGTCACATCGACCTGCTGCCCGCCGACCAGGGCGCACATTTCAGAATCACGCTGCCATGCGCCCACACGCCACGGTCCCTGAAGTCCCTCACCGCCTGACCGCGCGGCCACCCGTCCCGCTTGCCGCCGTCGCCGCGGTGGCGGTGGCCCTGCTCGCGGCGGGCTGCGCGCAGCAGCCGCCCCGCACCATCGTCAAGGAGGTCCGCGTCGAGGTGCCGGTGCAGGTGCCCGTCGTGGCGCCCACCGACAACGCGGCGCGCATCGTGCTCAATGCCAACGACCGCCTGCGCCAGCTCAGCCCGCTCGAGCTGGGCCAGGAAGTCGCGCCGCGCGACGATGCCACGCTGCCGCCCGGCAACGCGGTGCAGCTGGCGCTGGCGCTGATGTTCAGCCACAACAACGGCGAAACCTTCCGCGCCCAGACCCTGCTCGACCAGGTGCTGCGCGACGCCCGGCCGGAGGCCAACGAGTGGCGCCCCATCGCCCAGTTCCTCGCCGACCGCGTCGCCGAGCAGCGGCGCATGGAAGGCGAGCTCGAGAAAACCAAGCAGGTCCGTGACGACCTGCAACGGCGGCTCGACGACGCCAACCGCAAGCTCGAGGCGCTCAAGGCGATCGAACGCAGCCTCGGCGGGCCGCGCTCGGCGCTCGACAAGCCATGAGCGAAGAGCAGGGCCGCTCCTCGGAGGCAAGCGCATGAGCGCAGGCGCGAGACTCCTCATCGTCGACGACGACGCCGACCTGCTGAAGCTGCTGTCGATGCGGCTGGAAGCGGCCGGCTACGACGTCACCGCCGTGGCCAGCGCCGAGGCCGCGCTGGCGCAGATGGACGTGCAACGCCCCGCGCTGGTGCTCAGCGACGTGCAGCTGCCCGGCATGGACGGCCTGGCGCTGTTCAACACCATCCGCGAGCGCCACCCGGCGCTGCCGGTGATCCTGCTGACCGCGCACGGCACCATCCCGGACGCGGTCGCCGCCACCGCGCAGGGGGTCTACACCTACCTGACCAAGCCCTTCGACGGTCGCGCCCTGCTGGACACCATCGCGCAAGCCCTGACCCTCACCGCGGTCCACCAGGACGACAGCCCCGACCAGGCCTGGCGCGAGTCCATCGTCAGCCGCTCCAACGTGATGGCCGAGGTGCTGGCCGAGGCGCGCCTGGTCGCGGCCTCGCAGGCCCCGGTGCTGATCCGCGGCGAGAGCGGCTCCGGCAAGGAGCTGCTGGCCCGCGCGATCCATGCCGCCAGCCCGCGCGCCAAGCGGCCCTTCGTCGCCGTCAACTGCGGCGCGATTCCGGAGCCGCTGCTCGAGTCGGAACTGTTCGGCCACGTCAAGGGCGCCTTCACCGGCGCGCTGGCCAACCACCGCGGCCTCTTCCAGGCCGCCGACGGCGGCACGCTGCTGCTCGACGAGATCGGCGACATGCCGCTGCCGCTGCAGGTCAAGCTGCTGCGCGTGCTGCAGGAGCACCAGGTGCGCCCGGTCGGCGCCAGCGCATCGGTGCCGGTCGACGTGCGCATCCTGTCGGCCACCCACCGCGACCTGGAGGCCGCGCTCGCCGAAGGGCAATTCCGCGAGGACCTCTATTACCGGCTCAACGTCGTCAGCCTGACGCTGCCCAGCCTGGCCGAGCGCCGCGAGGACATCCCGCTGCTCGCGCAGCACTTCCTGCAGAAGCTCGCGCTGAAGTACGACAAGCGCCTCAACGGCTTCGCGCCCGACGCGCTCAAGGCGCTCACGATGGCCTCCTGGCCGGGCAACGTGCGCCAGCTCCACAACGTCGTCGAGCAGGTGAGCGCGCTGGCGACCTCGCCGCTGATCCCGCTCTCGCTGGTGCAGCGCGCGCTGCGCTCGCCCAGCGTCGAAGTACTTCCTTACGCGGAAGCGCGACAGCGTTTCGAGCGGGAGTACCTGGTCGGCCTGCTCAAGCTCACCGACGGCAACGTCGCCGATGCCGCGCGGCTCGCCGACCGCAACCGGACCGAGTTCTACCGCTTGCTGCAGCGCAACGGACTGGAGCCCTCGATGTTCCGGTCCGACGGACCTGTCGCCGAATAGCGACAAGAAAATTCATTCAAAATCAACAACTTGCAGAAAAACCCACCGTCAGCGTCGCCGCCCGGCGACAGAAAATTCACGGTGCGGCAGCGCACAAAACGCGTAAGTTGTTGATTTGAAAGAGAAATCGCCAGTGGCACGGGCCTTGCAGAAAGGCCCGCCACATGCGAACTATTCACGCCCTCACCCCTCAGGCCCGCATCCCGGCGACCAGCGCTCGCCGCCAGGCTGACCAACGTCGGTGGATCGGATCGTTCATCGGGCTGGCCGTCGGCGCCGCCCTGCTGGCCGCGGCCTCCGCCGCCCAGGCCTTCGGCTTCGACGAGATCGCCGAACGCGCCAAGGGGCTGGCGGCCAAGCCCTACGTCGCGCCGCCGGACAACCTGCCGGCCGAGCTCAAGCAGCTCAACTACGACCAGATGCGCGACATCCGCTTCAAGCCGGATCGCGCGCTGTGGCGCCAGGAGCGGCTGCCCTTCGAGCTGATGTTCTTCCACCTGGGCCACTACCAGACCCAGGCCGTGCGCATCAACGAGATCGTTGGCGGCCAGGCCCGGCCGGTCCCGTTCAAGCGCGAGGACTTCGACTACGGCAAGAACAGCCAGCTCTCGCCAGGCAAGTGGGGCGATGTCGGTTACGCCGGCTTCCGCGCGCATTACCACCTCAACAACGACAAGTACAAGGACGAGCTCGCCGTCTTCCTGGGCGCGAGCTACTTCCGCGTGCTGGGCGCCAACCAGCATTACGGGCTGTCGGCACGCGGCCTGGCCATCGACACGGTCGGCGGCAAGGGCGAGGAATTCCCGCGCTTCAGCGAGTTCTGGATCGAGCGCCCCGGCGCCGACGCCAAGACGCTGACCGTGCATGCGCTGATGGACTCGCCCCGCGCCAGCGGTGCCTACACCTTCGTCATCAAGCCCGGCGCCGAGACCGTCGTCGAGACCCGCGTGCGCCTGTTCATGCGCGCCCCGGTGGCGACGCTGGCGCTGGCGCCGCTGACCTCGATGTACCTGTTCGGCGAGAACCAGCCGCAGAAGGGCGACTTCCGGCCCGAGGTCCATGACAGCGACGGCCTGATGGTGGCCAGCAGCAGCGGCGAGTGGATCTGGCGCCCGCTGATCAATCCCAATGGCACGCTGACCACCTCGTTCACGCTGCCGGGCGTGAAGGGCTTCGGCCTGATGCAGCGCGACCGCCGCTTCTCCAGCTACGAGGACACCGAGGCCCGCTACGAGATGCGGCCCTCCGCCTGGGTCGAGCCCACCAGCGACTGGGGGCCGGGCCGGGTCGAGCTGATGTCGCTGCACACGCCCGACGAGACCCACGACAACATCGTCGCCTACTGGGTCCCGGCGAAGCAGCCGGCCCCGGGCCAGCCGCTGGACTACTCGTACCGCCTGCACCTGCAGGGCGAGCAGCAGCAGCGTCCGCCCGGCGCCTGGGCGGTGCAGACCCGCACCGGCTACAGCTACGCCAAGCTCGACAAGAACGAGCAGCAGTTCATCGTCGACTTCGAAGGCCCGTCGCTGGCCGCGCTGCAGCCCGGCGCCGAGGTCAAGGCCATCGCCAGCACCAACGCCAACGGCGAGGTGACCGAGGTCAACGCCTATCCGAATCCGGTCACCGGCGGCTGGCGCATGGCCGTCCGCATCAAGCAGTTGCGCCCCGGTCAGTCGACCGAGCTGCGCGGCTTCCTCCAGACGAAGCAGCAGGTCCTCACCGAGACCTGGAGCCTGATTCTTCCTCCCCAGTGAAGGAGCCCGACATGACGCATTCCGCCCTGCATCCCGCCGCCTCGGCCCCCGGTCCGGTCGGCCCGAGCGCGCCGGCCATCAAGCGCGGCGCGATGGTGCCGCGGCCCTGGGGCCAGCGCACGCCGCCGGTCGAGTCGCTGCCGGCCTCCGAGCCGCCTCAGGCCTGGGAAACCGCGGCCCGGAACCGGCGCAACGCGCTCAAGCTGTCCATCGCCGGCGCCACCGCGCTGGCCACCGGCGTGCTCTGGCAGACCCACAACGGCTGGGCCAGCGATCCCTGGGCCTTCGCGCTGCAGTGCGTGCACCTGGCGCTGTTCGCCCTGCTCTTCGCCTGGGTCAGCGCTGGCTGCGTCACCGCGGTGATGGGCTTCTGGGTGATGCTGCGCGGTGACCGTCACGCCATCTCGATCAAGGACGCCGGCAACGAGCCGCTGGGTGCCGACGCCCGCACCGCGCTGGTCATGCCGATCTGCAACGAGGACGTCACCACCGTCTTCGCCGGCCTGCGCGCCAGCTGCGAGTCGCTCGCGGCGGCCGGCGCGCTGCGGCTGTTCGACGTCTACATCCTGTCCGACAGCTCCGATCCGGAATGCCGCACGCAGGAGCTGGCCGCCTGGGCCGAGCTGCGCGCGCAGTTCGCCGGCCGGGGCCGCATCCACTACCGCTGGCGCCAGCGCCGGGTGAAGAAGAAGGCCGGCAACGTGGCCGACTTCTGCCGCCGCTGGGGCCGCAACTACCGCTACATGGTGGTGCTGGACGCCGACAGCGTCATGAGCGGCGACTGCCTGCTGGGCCTGGTGCGCCTGATGGAAAAGAACCCGCGCGCCGGCATCCTGCAGGCCGCCAACCAAGTCTGCGGCCACGATACGCCGCATGCCCGCGCGCAGCAGTTCGCGAGCCGCGTGACGGGGCGCCTGTTCGCCGCCGGCATGCAGTTCTGGCAGCTGGGCGAGGCGCACTACTGGGGCCACAACGCGATCATCCGCGTCGAGCCCTTCATGAAGCACTGCGCGCTGGCGCCGCTGCGCGGCAAGGAGATCATGTCGCACGACTTCGTCGAGGCCGCGCTGATGCGCCGCGCCGGCTACCAGGTGTGGCTGGTGGCGGACCTGCCGGGTTCGTATGAACAGCAGCCGCCGCACCTGCTGGCCGAGCTGCAGCGCGACCGCCGCTGGTGCCAGGGCAACATCCAGAACGCCGGTCTGATCGCCGAGCCCGGCCTGCACGGCGTGCACCGCGCGATGCTGGTCACCGGCGCGCTGTCCTACCTCGCCGCGCCGCTGTGGCTGCTGTACGTGGGCCTGGGCGTGCTGCTGTGGAACGTCGGCGGCAACGAGGCCTTCCAGCCCTTCATGGAAGACGGTTCGCTGGCCCCGGGCGTGGCCGCGCTGTGGCTAGGCACGATCGGCATGCTGGTGCTGCCGCGCCTGCTGTCGGTGGCCGCGCTGATCCTGCGCGGCGAGCAGTCGCAGTACGGCGGCACGCTGAAGCTGCTGGCCTCCTGCGCCACCGAGGCCGGCATGTCGCTGCTGCAGGCGCCGCTGCGCATGGTCGCCCATTCGATCTTCTGCGTGGTCGCGTTGACCGGCATCTCGCTGGACTGGAAGTCGCCGCCGCGGGCCGCCGAGGACGTGTCCTGGCGCGAGGCCTTCGCCGCCTACGGCCGCATCAGCGCGATCACCGGCGTGATCGCCGCGGCGATCGGCGCGCTGAGCCCGTCGACGCTGATCTGGATCGCGCCGATCGCGCTGCCGCTGCTGCTGGCCGCACCGATCACCGTGCTGTCCAGCCGCGCCCGCCTGGGCGAGCGCATGCGCCGCGCCGGCCTGCTGCTGATCCCTGAAGAGAGCCAGACCCCGACCGTGCTGCGCAACGCCTGGGCCTATGGCCGCCAGGAGCGCCACCTTCCCGGCTTCGCGGACCTGCTCGCCAGCCGCCGCCTGACCGCGCTGGCGGCCGAGGCGATGGGCCGCCGCGACGTGGGCCAGGGCATGCGCGCGCAGGTGCGTCGCCAGCGCCTGGACCAGTTGAGCGCGCAGCCTGGCGCCCTCGACGCGATGAGCAACGCCGAGCGCATGCGCTTCCTGAGCGAACCGGGCCACCTGCTGCGACTGGCGCAACCGCTGCGCCCCGTGGCGGAGGCGCCGATCGTCCGTCCCGAGCTGCGCCTGGCCGCCTGAGGCCGCCTCAAGCTGCCGCAAGCCGCTGCCCGCCGTTGAGTCCCGCCCCATCGGCCCGGGCGCCTCGCCGAAGAGTCATGGCGGAGGCGGGGTGCCCGGGATCGATGCGGTCAACGCCGCGGCGCTACATCGGATCGCGGTCGTAGGCCCGGACGTCCTGCGGCAGCCGGACCCAGCCATGCATGCGGCAGGTGTAGACCGAGTCCTGCGGCGGCGGGAAATCCGGATCCCCGAATCCCCCCACCGCCACGCCGACCGATCCCTCGACCCCCTCCTCCGTGTGGAAGACGGTGCTGCCGCACACCGGGCAGAAATGGAATCGGAATCGGGCGCCCTGATCGCCGGCGCGCACGAATTCGGTCGCGATGCCGATGACCTCATAGGGTTCGGCAAAGGCCGCCAGCGCCGCGAAGACACTGCCCGTGCGGCGCTGGCACGCCAGGCAGTGGCAGAGGCCGGTTCCCAACGGCTCTCCCTGCACCACGATCTTCAATTGGCCGCAACTGCACGAAGCGGTACGTGAAGCCATGCGATCACCTCCCTGGAGACCGGACGTGGAGCGGCCATGCTAAGCGCAGCGCCGGGGCGCTGGCTACCAATCTGAGACATCGTTGCCACACCGACATGAATCGCCGTCCCCTCTCCGAGGGATGCGGCCCGCGCGGCGAGGGCCTGGCTACATCGCCCACAAGCGGGGCGTGGTGCCGTCCAGGTCCCACAAGGCGTGACGCCAGGCGGCCCAGCAACGCCGCAGCAGCAGCGCGACCGGCTCGACCACCGGTCCCAGCACCCGCACCACCAGCACGCCGTCCTGCGCGGCGGTCGCGCCGGCGCTCGCGCGCAGCGGATCGGCGTCGATCAACGCGCGCACCGCGTCCAGCGCGCGTTCACGGCGATCGCGATCCAGCGCGGCGCCGCTGGCGAAGACCAGGGTGCCCAGGCAACGCTGCCCGGCCAGGCCGAGCTCGCCGTCCATCAGCAGCGCGTCGACCGCGTCCAGCCGGCCGCGCTCCAGCCAGACGCCGGGGATCTCCAGGTGCTGCAGGAAGCGGCCACTCGAGAACGGCTGCCCTGCGCCGGGCAGCCCGAGCGCGGTGATGTCCCAGGCCAGCAATTCGGCCGTCGGCGCCAGCGTGAAGCGCGCCTCGTTGACCGCTTCGCAGCCGGGGTAGGCGATCGCCTCGAGCGGCAGCCATTCCAGGCGCGCGCCCACGCCCAGCGTCGCCCGCACACGCTGCGTGGCGGGCGCGCCGTCCGGGCTGCGGTAGAAGCGCGTGGCGCCGGGCGTGGTCACCAGCGCATGGGCGCCCTCGCCGACCGTCACCGCGATGTCCAGGGTGTCGCCGCCGACCAGCCCGCTGGGCGGATGGACGAGCACGCTGTGGCAGATCGCGTCGCCTTCCGGGTAGAGGCTCTTGAGCAGGCGCAGCGGCCCATCGTGCTCATGGCTGACGACGCAACGTCCTCGCTCGAGGCGGTAGTCGGCGCCCAGGCGGGCCAGCCACTGCCGCTGGGCCGGGGCGGCCGTCGTCGCGAACGAAGCCGGGCTGGCCGGGCTCGGCGAAGAGGAGGTCGACGGGAATGAGGGATCGAAGGTCGCGGTCATGACGGCGCAGGAGGCAGGCGGCGGATGTTAGGCGCATCCGCGCCATCGACGCCGCGCCGCTGGGCAAGGCTCACTTCGGCACCGTGATCCAGGCGTAGTCCAGCCAGTTGTCGGCGCGATGCACCGCCTTCACGCCCTGGCGCAGCGCCCAGGGCGCGGCCTGGCGATGCAGCGGCAGCACATGCAGCTGCTCGCGGTACTCCTGCAGCGCCGCCTTGATGAGCGCCTCGCGCTTGACCGGATCGGCCTCGGCCGAGGACGCGGCCGCGAGCTGGTCGAACTTCGGATTCCGCGAGCGGCCGTAGTTGTAGAAGCCGGCGCCGGAGGCCTTGTCGTCACTGCGGTAGACCGGCGTCAGGATGGTCTCGGCATCGGTGATCGCGCCGCCCCAGCCCATCAGGTAGAGGCTGGTCTCGTAGCGCTCCAGCTTGGGGAAATAGAGCACCCGCGGCATCGCGTTGACCTTCACCTTGAGCTTGATCTGCGCCCACATCGAGGCGAGCGCCAGGCAGATGCCCTCGTCGTTGACGTAGCGGTTGTTGGGGCAGTCCAGCGTGACCTCGAAACCGTCGGGATAGCCGGCGTCGGCCATGCCCTTGCGGGCGGCGGCGAGGTCGAACGGCAGGCGCGTCTCGAGTGCCGGATCGTCATAGGCGCCGAGCGGTGACGGCGTGAGGCCGCCGGTGGGTTGCGACAGCCCGTTCATCAGGCGCTTGTGGATGGCTTCGATGTCGATGGCCTGGTACATCGCGCGGCGCACGCGCAGGTCCTGGAACGGGTTTCTGCCGCCCGGCGCGCGGCCGTACACCAGCGTGTCGCGCGCCTGGTCCATGCCGATGAAGACGAGGCGGTTCTCGAGCCCCTCCAGCACCTGCACGCCGGGCGTGGCGCGCAGCCGCGGGACATCGCGCGGCGCGGGGTCCAGCAGCAGATCGATCTCGCCCGACACCAGTGCGGCCAGCCGCGTCGCGTCGTTGGAGATCGGCGTGAACTGGACCTCCTGCACGTTGCCCTCGAAGCGGCCCCACCAGTTCGGGTTGCGCTTGTAGACGGTGCGGATGCCGGGCTGACGGCGCACCAGCATGAAGGGGCCGGTGCCGTTGGCGTTGAAGCTGGCGTGGCTTTCCTCGTTGTCCTTGAAGCTGAGCGGGCGCGTGACCTTGTGCTGCTCGCTCCAGGACTTGCTCATGATGAACAGCAGGTCCAGGTGCTGCAGGAAGATCGGATTGAAGCGCGGCTGGGTGATCTCGACGGTGAGCTCATCGATCTTGCGGGCGGTACCGACCGCGTTGGCGTAGACCGCGAGCTGGGAGGTCGGCGCCTTGGCGCGCTGCAGCGAGAAGACGACGTCGTCCGCGGTGAAGGCCGAGCCATCGTGGAACCGGACGTTGGGCCGCAGCTTGAAGCGCCAGACGAGCGGGCCGATCTGCGTCCATTCGGTGGCAAGACCCGGCACGATGTTGAGCTGCCGGTCGCGGGCGGTGAGGCGCTCATAGACCTGCGAGTTCATCCCGTTGGTCAGGCTCTCGTTCTGCGAGTGCGGGTCCATGGTCTGGGCATCGCCCTGGCTGGCCCAGCGCAGCGTCTGCGCCGCGGCGGTCGACGCCGCGCCGACCGCCCCACCGACCACGCCGGCGCACAGCGCCAGCAGCATGAGCATGCGCGTCATCCCGGTCTCCCGACGACTCTGTGAATGTCGGCCGAGTGTAGGCAGGCAGTGGTCAGCGGGTGGTCGGGGTCTTTCCGGACGGTTCTCGGATTGCCGCAACAACGCGTCGCGCACTCCAGGGGCTGGCCCCTTCCTGCGAATATGAGGCCCACCGCTCCTCCTGCCGCCGCGCGGCGAGCGGCGACCCCGGCTTGCGATCCAGGTCGAAAAGGCCGGGATACAAGGTGAGGATCTGTTTGAGCATTTCCCGCTTGCTGTGGATCAGCAGATCAAGTGGATTGAGTCGTTCATACATGGATGCACCCCTCGAATGCAAATGGGAAACCATGAACCGAGACGACGGGGCCACCGTCGTGGTCGTCAAGTGGGCGAGTGCGGCATCGGTCCACGATGGCCCGAAGTCCCTCGTCCACGGGCCAGACGTTGCGCAGCAGTCGCCGCGCCTCTTTCCGATCGATGACAAAGGAGTGGGACGGATAGCCAGCAACCAGCTCGGCCAGACCGCCCGGCTCGACGTTGCGCCCTCGTTCTGCAAGACGCCGGCCATAGGCATGCGCGATCGTCATTGCACGATGCATCTCGGCCAATCGTTGCGGGTTCACCTGCTCCGCCATTGGCCGCAGCAGCTTCGCCGCGATGTCCGCGGCAATCTCGGACGCCACGCGTGTGGAGAGGCCACGTTCGGACAGGTCCAGCAAGGACACCTGGAAGGCCGTCATGAACTGGGCCAAGAGGATGTTGGCCGCCGTCAGTTGCTCAAGGCTTGAACTCGTCACACCCAGCTCGTCGCCACGAAAGACCTGAACGTCAAGCGGGCCCAGTTCGCTCCTGTCGTCCATGTAAAGCGCCGAGGCACCCAACGCGATCAGCGTCCCCGCACTCTTGCAATAGCGGGGGATCAGCACATGCATCTGCCGATAGTGGTGGCTCAATGCCCGTGCGATTCGAAACGCAGCATCCGGGTCACCGCCGGCCGTCTCGAGCACGAGCAGCACATCGTCGTGCGTCTTCCCGGTCTCAACCAGGGAGCTCAGTCGTTCATAGCCGGCAACTGATACCTCACCGGTGTAGGTCACCACGTCATAGGGCGGCATGAGAGGCGACACGGGTTCCGCGCTCTCTTCCGCCGGCCCGGCGACATCGTTCTCCACGCCGTCCGCTTCATCCTTCCAACTCACTGCCATCGGATGCCCTCCAGCGCCAGACATCGGCGCGAGGTCCGCATCTTCGAGCGGCGCGTTCGGAAGGACCATGACCCTGACTAGGAGACCTTCGCCTCGAAACTCGGAGCCCTCCACTCAATCGAGTCTGGTCCGCCTACCGAGACATGCCGTTGGCGCCTGCGCCGACGCTCACCCCGCCGGCGTCTGCCAGAGTTCATCGAGCTTCTGGAAGCCCCAGGTGGCCGGATCCTCGCGGCCGATGATGCGGTCCGTCGCCCCGGGCGAGGACAGGTCCAGGACCTGCGTCGGGATCGGCATCTGCGACTTGGTCGAATAGAACGCCCGCACCCGCGGCGCCGTCAGCGCGGTCGCGTTCTGCTCCAGCACCACGGCGAGCTTGCCCGACTGCAGCTTCACCAGCGTGCCGACCGGGTAGATGCCCACGCACTTGACGAAGGCCTGGAACACGCGCGGATCGAAGTGGCCGGTCCATTGCGCCATCCGCGCCAGCGAGGACGCCGGATCCCAGGCGTTCTTGTAGGGCCGGTTCGAGGTGATCGCGTCGTAGACGTCGCACACCGCGCCCATGCGCGAGAGCAGGCTGATCTGCTCGCCCGCGAGCTTGCCGGGGTAACCGCTGCCGTCCATCTTCTCGTGGTGGCGCAGCGCCACGTCCAGCGCCGCCTCGGGCACCGAGGTGCCCTCCTTGAGCATCTCGTGGCCGCGCGTCGGATGGTCGCGCATGATCGCGAACTCGGCATCGGTCAGCGCGCCCGGCTTGTTCAGCACGTTCAGCGGCATCGCCATCTTGCCGACGTCGTGCAGCAGCCCGGCCAGGCCGGCCTCGCGGGTCTGCGCCTCGTCCAGGCCCATCTGGCGGGACAGCGACACCATCAGCGCGCACACCGCCACCGAATGCATGTAGGTGTAGTCGTCCTTGGTCTTGAGCCGCGCCAGGCTGATCAGCGCCGACGGATTGCGCTCCACCGAACTGGCCACCTCGGCCACCAGGGGCAGGCATTGCTCGGCGTCGATCGCCTTGCCCAGCCGGGCCTCGCCGAACAGGTTCATCACCGCGCGCTTGGAGCGCTGCATGACCTGCGACGCGCGCTCGAGCTCCTCGCCCATCGACGCCGGCGCGGTCCCGAGCTCCAGCCGGGGCGCGGCCTGCACCACCGCCGGAGCCTCGGGCGCGGCCGGCGCCGCGCCTTGGGCCGCCGCCGGGGGCGCCACGTCCAGCCCCTTGGAGGCGTCGATCCAGCAGAAAGGCACGCCGCTCGCCTTCAAGGCCTTCAGGTCCTCGGGATCCGTCAGGACGAACTTGGTCTTCCAGAATGGATGGGACAACCACGAGCCCTCCATCCCCTGCAGGAACATGCCCAGCTTGACATCCGACGTCGGAATCTTCTTCAGCATGACTGGCGTTTTCGTCCAGGACAACACAGTATGGCGCCCTCCCCGGCGCTCGCACAGTCAGGCGACCATGAAAAAAACCGCCCCTCGGGGCGGTTCGTGATTGTCTTCGCGCCGCGGCCGGGAGCCCGGCCTCAGCGTGCCACGGTTCAGCGGAACCGGGACTGCGGGACTGTACGGAGTTCGGACGGCAAGCTGGCCAGGTACTGGGACAGCGTCTTGAGTTCCGCGTGGGTGAACTGCTTGACCTGGCCCGCCATCACCGCGTTGCTGCGGCCGTGATAGGGCTTGCCCTGGATCTGGTAGGACTTGAGCGCGACGTACAGGTAGTCGGCGTGCTGGCCGGCGATCTTCGGATAGGTGCCGTCGATGGGCTTGCTGAAGTTGGCGCCATGACAGCTGGCGCAGGCGCCCTTGTCGAGCAGCTTCTTCACGTCGGCGGGCGCCTCGACCGTCGCCGGCACCGCCTCGACCTGGGCCAGGCCGGCGTAGTACTCGGAGATCTCGGCGATGTCCTTGTCGCCCAGCGGCAGCGCGATGCCGCGCATCGTCGGATGCTTGCGGTCACCCTTGGCGTAGGCGGTCAGCGCGGAGGCGATGTACTTGGCGTTCTGGCCCGCGATCATCGGGACCTTGTGGACCTCGGGGAAGGTGGCCTGGTAACCCGGGATGCCGTGGCAGCCGATGCACATGGCCACCTTGGCCTGCACCGGCGCCTGGGGGCCAGGTGTTGCCGCGGCGGGTGGGGTCGCGGCCGGCGCTTGTCCCGGCGCGGGCGACGAAGGGGCGTTGGACTGAGCGGATACAACAAACGCACTTCCGGCCAGCATCAACGCGAGGGAGATCTGCAGTTGTCTTCTCATGGTCCCGATCTTCGAGGATTTGGGGCGGCGCGATTATAGGGGGGGCCCTATATACTGGTTTTCACCGCTGCGCTAGAGAAACCCCTCATGAAATTCAAAGGTTCCCAGGACTACGTCGCCACGCCGGATCTGATGCTGGCGGTCAACGCGGCCATCACCTTGAAGCGGCCGCTGCTGGTCAAGGGCGAACCGGGCACCGGCAAGACGCTGCTGGCCGAGGAGGTCGCCAAGTCCCTGGGACTGCCGCTGCTGCAGTGGCATGTGAAGAGCACGACCAAGGCGCAGCAGGGCCTGTACGAGTACGACGCCGTCTCGCGCCTGCGCGACAGCCAGCTCGGCGACGACAAGGTGCGCGACATCTCGAACTACATCGTCCAGGGCACGCTGTGGCAGGCCTTCGCCTCGGACACGCCGGTGGCGCTGCTGATCGACGAGATCGACAAGGCCGACATCGAGTTCCCCAACGACCTGCTGCGCGAGCTCGACCGGATGGAGTTCTACGTCTACGAGACCCGCGAGTGGGTGCGCGCCAAGCACCGGCCGCTGGTCTTCATCACCTCCAACAACGAGAAGGAACTGCCGGACGCCTTCCTGCGGCGCTGCTTCTTCCACTACATCAAGTTCCCCGAGGCCGACACGATGCAGGCCATCGTCGACGTCCACTTCCCGGGCCTCAAGAAGGAGCTGCTGGCGGCGGCGCTGAAGACCTTCTACGACGTGCGCAAGCTGCCGGGGCTGAAGAAGAAGCCCTCGACCTCCGAGCTGATCGACTGGCTCAAGCTGCTGCTGGCCGAGGACATCCCGGCCGAGGCGCTGCAGACGCAGGACGACAAGGTCGCGATCCCGCCGCTGGTGGGCGCGCTGCTGAAGAACGAGCAGGACCTGACCCTGTTCGAGAAGCTCGTCTACATGCAGAGCCGCAACCGCTGAGGCCGCCGCGATGAGCCAGGACTTCAATGCCGCCTGGCGCGCCGCGCTGGCGGACGCGCTGGGCTTCGTGGGCGGCGGCGTGATCGGCCTGCTGGTCGGCCGCGCGCTGGGCTGGGAATTCATCGGCGCGCCCGGCTGGGGCACGACGCAGATCCTGGGCCTGCTCACCATCCTCGCCGGCATGGGCGGCTGCCGCTGGCTGCTGCGCCGGCTGCTGCTCGGCGGCAAGGGCTGAGCGCCCCACTCCTTCCCTCCACCGCCGGCCGCGGGGTCGGCCCGATCGCATGACCGCATCCACTCCCTTCACCGCGCCGGTCACCCTGGCCGGCCCGCACGCGCGGCTCGAGCCGCTGTCGCCCGCGCACCGCGAGGCGCTCGCCGAGGCCGCCGACGACGGCGCGCTGTGGAAGCTCTGGTACACGACCGTGCCGGCGCCCGAGCGCATGGCCGCCGAGATCGAGCGCCGGCTGGGCCTGCGCGACGCCGGCACGATGAATCCCTTCGCCGTCTTCGACGCGCAGGGCCGGGCCGCCGGCATGACGACCTACATGAACATCGATGCGGCCAACCGCCGCGTCGAGATCGGCTCCACCTGGACGCGCGCGTCCTGCCAGCGCAGCGCGCTGAACACGCAGTGCAAGCTGCTGCTGCTCCAGCATGCGTTCGAGACCCTCGACTGCATCGCGGTGGAGTTCCGCACCCATCGCCTGAACACGCAGAGCCGCCGCGCGATCGAGCGGCTGGGCGCGCAGCTCGACGGCATCCTGCGCTCGCACCTGCGCATGCCCGACGGCACGCTGCGCGACACCTGCGTCTACAGCATCACCGCGGCCGAATGGCCGACGGTCCGCAACCACCTGCAATGGCAACTCGACAAGCCCCGGAGCGCCTGATGGCCACGTCCAGGAAAACCACCGCCAAGCAAGACACCGCCAAGCGAGACACGGCCAAGGGCGAGACCGCCAAGCGCGCCAAGCGGGCCACCACGAAGCGCGCCCGCGCGACGATGGCGCTCAAGGCCCTGGACGTCGACGCGCTGTGGTCGCTGGCGCGACTGGGCGCGCCCAGCCTGTCGCCGGACGGCGCCCAGGCCGTGGTGCCGGTGACGCGCTTCGACATGGAGAAGAACCAGGGCGCGACCTCGCTGTGGCTGCTGTCCACGCTGGGTGGCGATGCGCGTCCGCTGACCTCCGCCGGCGAGAAGGACGGCCAGCCGCGCTGGAGCCCGCAGGGCGACCTCGTCGCCTTCGTCGCGCGCCGCGACCAGCAGGGCGACAAGGACGATTCCCCGCAGCTGTACGTGATCCCGCCCGACGGCGGCGAGGCGCGCCGCGTGACGAAGATGCCGTTCGGCGTCGAGGCCTTCAAGTGGTTCCCGGACGGCCGGCGCCTGGCCTTCGTGTCCTGGGTCGATCCCGCGCTCAAGGGCCAGGCCGCGCAGGCCCAGCGCCGCCAGGCCGAGAAGGATCGCAAGGACTCGGCCTATGTCACCGAGGAAGGCTTCTACCGCTTCTGGGACCATGCGCTGCCGATGGGCCGCGTGCCGCACCTGCATGTCGTCGACCTGGACAGCGGCCAGGTGCGCGACCTCTTCGAGGGCACCGACTACGAACTGAGCCGCGCCGAGCCGGATGCCGACAGCTTCGACATCTCGCCCGACGGCCGCCGCATCGTCTTCAGCTTCGACCCCAACACGCCCAAGACGCTGGAGCACCGCAACGCGCTGGCCGAGGTCGAGGTGCGCTCCGGCCGGGTCCAGGTGCTGCTGCATGAGCCGGCCTGGGACCTGGTCGCGCCGGTGTACAGCCATGCGGGGCACCACATCGCGTTCGTCGCCTGTCACCAGGGGCTGAAGCACACGATGCCGCAGCAGCTGGCGGTGCTGGACACCCATGGCCACTGGGCGGTGCTGTCGGAGGACTGGGACCAGGAGGTCGCCGCGCCGCTGCGCTGGGACGAGGACGACCTGGGCGTGCTCTTCTGCGCCGAGGAGCGCGGCCGCCGCCACCTCTACCGCTTCGACGTCAAGACGCTGCACGCCTTCCCGCTGTGCGAGGGCGGCCATGTCGGCGCCTTCGCGCTGGAGGCCGGCACGCTGGTCGTCCTGCATGACAGCGCGAGCTTCCCGCCGCGGCTGTCCGTCGTCGACCGGGAAGGCGATGCCGCGGAACAGGTGCTGCACCGGATCGAGTCCTTCAACGACGAGGCCTTGTCGACGCTGGCCTTCGGCGCCGTCGAGGAGCGCTGGTACGAGGGCGCGCTCGGCGAGCCGGTGCAGATGTGGCTCTACTATCCGCCGGGATTCGACCCGCGCCGCAAGACCAAGGCGCCGCTGATGCACCTGATCCACGGCGGCCCGCACACCGCGATGGGCGACAGCTGGCACTGGCGCTGGAACCACCAGGCGATGGCGGCGGCGGGCTACGTGGTCGCCTGCGTGAACTACCACGGCTCATCGAGCTTCGGCAATCGCTTCGCCGACTCGATCACCGGCCGCTGGGGCGAGCTCGAGCTGGAGGACGTCGAGCGCGCGACCGACCTGCTGCTCCAGCAGCCCTGGGCCGACCCGAAGCGGGTCTTCGCCACGGGCGGCAGCTACGGCGGCTACATGGTCGCGTGGATGAACGGCCATGTGCCGGCCGGCCGCTACCAGGCCTACGTCTGCCATGCCGGCTGCTACGACTGGACGGCGATGTTCGCCAACGACGCCTACCTGTGGCATGCGAAGGAGCTGGGCACGGCCTACTGGAAGGATCCGGCCAAGGTCGCGTCGCAGAGTCCCATCGGCTACGCGCAGCACTTCAACACGCCCACGCTGGTCATCCACGGCCAGCTCGACTACCGCGTGCCCGACGCGCAGGGTCTGGCCTACTACAACACGCTGAAGGCGCAGGGCATCGCCGCCCGGCTGGTGTGGTTCCCGGACGAGAACCACTGGGTCATGAAGCCGCGGAACTCGAAGCTCTGGTACGGGGAGTTCTTCGACTGGCTGAAGCGGCATGACCAGCCCCGAAAGGCCTCGCTGACTGGTGGCGAGGCGGACGCGCCACGTGCAAGACGCAAGAGAGCGTAAGAGACGTGTCGCGCCCGCGCCAGTCGGATCCAACCAAATCATCACCAATTCGTTTTGATGGCGTGAGCAGCCTCATCCGCTGCTCGACGGCAAGCCGCTTCGCGCGGCCTTCGCCCGCGTTGGGGCGTCCTCGCCCATGTCGCTGCGGGGCCATGGCAATGAAACGATCGCGCCGGTGATCGTGACGCCCACGGTGGGACGAACGCGACGTGTCCGCAAGAATCCGCGCGTCTCGTCTTCCCCGCCTGATTCGTCATGTCCGCAAGCACTGGCCGCGCGTCCTCGCAATTCGCCCTGTTGAGCCTCCTGGTTGCTTCCACGCTGGCGGCGTGCGGCGGCGGGGGGAGCGACAGCGCCGCCCCGACACCGTCGACTTCCGGCTCCCCCGCACCCGGACCTTCCACGGCACCGGCACCAGCGCCGCCTCCGGCACCTGCTCCCGCACCAGCTCCGCCTCCGGCACCTGCTCCCGCGCCAGCTCCAGCTCCAGCTCCAGCTCCAGCTCCAGCTCCGGCTCCAGCTCCGGCTCCAGCTCCGGCACCAGCTCCGGCACCAGCACCAGCACCAGCACCAGCGCCAGCCTCCGCGGTGGACTTCACCCTCAAGTGGACCGAGCTTCACCAGACCATGGACGGCTTCGGCGCCTCCGATGCCTGGCATGGCCCGTTGACCGGCGCGCAGGCGGACCTGTACTTCAGCACGTCCTCCGGCATCGGGCTGTCGCTGCTGCGCATGGGCATCAATCGTGACGGTGGCACCTTCTCCACCTGGAACAACGCGAAGCTCGCCATCGCGCGGGGCGCCAAGGTGTGGGCTTCCCCCTGGTCGCCGCCGGCGAGCCTGAAGACGACGGGCGACCTCAATTCCGGCTCCTTGCGCAGCGACGCCTATGCCACCTGGGCCACCACCCTCGCGTCGTTCGTGACCAACTTCAACGGCAACGTCGGCACTCCGCTGTACGCGATCTCCGCCCAGAACGAGCCGGACTTCGACACCAAGGGCCTCTACGACATGTGCCTGTACAGCTTCCCCGACATGGCCGCCTTCGTCGGCCGGCTCGGGGCGGCGGTCGCCGCGCTGAACCTGCCCTCGCCGCCCCGGATCCTGGCGCCCGAATCGGCGTCCTGGGACAAGCTCTGGAGCTATGCCTCGGCCATCGACGCCGACCCCACGGCCCGCGGCTACGTCGGCATCTACGCCACCCACCAGTACGGCGGCGTCGGCAAGTACCAGCCGCTGAACAAGCCGCTGTGGGAGACCGAGCAGTCCTCCTTCGAGGCCTTCGATCCTTCCATCGCCAATGCGCTGAAGGTGGGCGGCTGGATCAACGAGGCGATCGTCTCGGGCAACGTCACCGCCTGGCACTACTGGTGGCTCAACGGCATCAACGACGACAACGAGGGACTGATCGGCAAGAAGGGCGACTTCCAGCTGACCAAGCGGCTCTTCGCCCTGGGCAACTATTCGCGCTTCGTGCGCCCGGGGTGGGTGCGGATCGGCGTCGACGGCAGTGCTGGGGGACTCCTCATCACCGCCTTCAAGAACCCCGCCACCGGCGAGTTCGCCGTCGTCGCCATCAACGCGGGCGCCGCGACGACACGCACCTTCGCCGTCCCCGGCGCCGACGGCAGCGCCGTGTCGGCCTACGTGACGGCCGACACGGCCCTGGGCGCCATCGGCACGGACGGCAACCTGTCGCTCGGGTCGGCGTCCAAGCAGGTGCCGGCATCGATCCCGGTGGCGCAGGGCCGGTTCACCGCGCCGATCGCGTATGGCGTGACGACCTTCGTCGGGAAAACGAACTGACCCTTCTCTCGATCAACCGCCCCGCCGCCATGATTTCTCGCGCATGCAAGGTTGAACCGCCCCGCACCACCCGGATCCTGTCGGCGTTCGTCAGGGGCTGGGCGCTGGTGCCCTTCCTGCTGACGGCCTGTGGTGGTGGCAGCGACGGCAACCCGACCAATCCGCCGACCGCCAACAGCCCAGCCCCCGCTCCCGCGGCTTCGCCCACTCCGGCACCGGCACCGGCACCGGCACCGGCACCAGCGCCTGCTCCCGCACCTGCACCTGCACCTGCACCGGCACCTGCACCTGCACCTGCACCGGCACCAGCACCAGCACCAGCGCCTGCGCCTGCGCCTGCGCCCGCTCCTGCACCGGTGCCTGCTCCTGCTCCTGCGCCCGATCCGGCACCAGCACCCCCGTCTGCGCCGGCGCCCGCTCCCTGCGCCCTGCCGTCCTCGTTCTCATGGACCTCCACGCAGCCCCTGATCGCGCCGCAGTCGGCCAGCTTCGTGTCCATCAAGGATCCGACGATCGTCCGCTACAACGATCTCTATCACGTCTTCGCCACGGTCTTCGATACGTCCAGGAACGCCTGGAGCGCCGTCTATCTGAACTTCAGCGACTTCTCCAAGGCCGCCAGCGCGGTGCAGGTGCCGCTGGCCGGCAAGCCGGTGGGCGACGCCGTCGCGCCGCAGGTCTTCTACTTCCGGCCGCACAAGAAGTGGTACCTGATCTCGCAGTGGGGCGCCAAGTACTCCACCAACACCGACATCGCCAATCCCGACGGCTGGGCCGCGCCCCAGCCCCTGCTCAGCGGCGGACCGCCCAAGGCGCTCGACTACTGGGTCATCTGCGACAGCGAGAACTGCCACCTGTTCTTCTCCGCGGACAACGGCAAGCTGTATCGCTCCAAGACCCCCATCGGCAACTTCCCCAACTTCTCGGGCTACGAGACGGTGATGTCGGACGAGGCGCCGCGCCTGTTCGAAGCGAGCAACGTCTACAAGGTGGAAGGCACCAACCAGTACCTGCTGCTGGTCGAGGCCTACGGGCCGCGCTACTTCCGCGCCTGGACATCGACCAGCCTCGATGGCCCGTGGACGGCGCTGGCGGACAAGCAGTCGGCCCCGTTCGCAGGCGCCGCGAATGTGTCGTTCGACGGCCCGCGCTGGACCAACGACATCAGCCACGGCGAAATGATCCGCGCCGGTCACGACGAGACCTTGACCATCAACGCCTGCAACATGCAGTACCTGTATCAAGGCGTCGACCCGGCATCGGCAACGTCGACGGCGGACTACGACCGGCTGCCGTATCGGCTGGGCGTGCTCAAGGCGCGATGAACCGGCCCCCGCAACGCGACGCCGCGCCGCTCACGCCTCGTTCCAGTCGACGTCCCCGCACAGCACCCGCAACCGGCCGTCCTGCCGGTACGCCACCGAGACCGTCACGCACATCCGGGCGCCGTGCAGGCTCAGGTAGGGGCGGGTGACCTGGATCTCGCCGACCGTCTCGACCGCGCGGCGGAAATAGGGACGGCGCGCCCAGCGCGCGTCGCCGGCGCGCGCCATCGGGAGGAAGCGCGGATCGATCCCGGCCGGCCCGGTGGCCGGCACCGCGCGCGGGCCGAGCTCGCGACCTTCCTCGTCGAGCAGGTAGCACATCTGCGCGCCTTCGAGCCGCAGGAAGGCCTGGCACGCCTCGGCCAGCGACCGGCCCTGCTGCAGCGGTCCCAGCGCCAGCGCGAGCGCGCTGCGGAACGGCGTCAGCCGGTCCTGGTGTTCCCGCTGCCGCCGCGCCTGGCGCTCGTTGAACAGGCCCCAGACGTCCTCGAGCGCGGACACGCCCTCCTCGTCGCGCAGGAACGGCGCCGGATGCCCGAAGGCGAAGCCCTGCACCAGGTCCACGTCCGCATCCATCGCGATCTGCGCGTCCTCGGTGGTCTCGATGCCCTCCAGCAGCACCAGCGAGCCGCAGTCATGCAGCAGCGCCACCATCTGCGACAGCGCCCGCGCCATGCGCCGCGACCCGCGCGCGCGCACCAGCAGCGAACGGTCCAGCTTGACGATCTCCGGACGGATGCGCCAGATGCGGTCGAAGTTGGAATGGCCGACGCCGAAGTCGTCCAGCGCCAGCAGGCAGCCGGTCGCGCGCGCCGCCTCGACCGCGTCCTCGAAGGAGTCGTCGCGCGCCATCACGTCCTCGGTCACCTCGAACACCAGCCGGTGCGTGGGCAGTCCCAGTTGATGCACCACCTCCACCGCCCGCGCCAGCATCCGCACCTGCAGCGCGGCATGGTTGAAGACGGCCGGGTGGATGTTCAGGAACAGCCAGCAGTCCGGCTGCCGCTGCGCGACGAAGTTGTGGACGTGCAGCAGCCGGCACAGGCGGTCCAGCCAGACCTGCTGGTCGAAATTGCCGACGCCGTCGAAGGCGGTGACCGGCGTGATGGGCCGGCCGCGGTCGTCCTCGACGCGGATCAGGCCTTCATAACCGACCGGCCGGCGGTGCGGATAGCCGTAGACCGGCTGGAACGCGCTGGTCAGCCGGTAGTTCTCGTAGCTGCCGACCCAGCGGCCGCGCTCCTCGCGCACCGCGCCGTACAGCGCCTGCAGCATCGCCTCGACTTCGGCGTTGTCGTCGCCGTGGCCTTGACCGTGATCCATGCACCCGATCCCAACGTTGGAAGCTCCGCGGTCCCGCGGCCGCGGACCCGTGCGTGCCGCCGATGCTACGCCCGCGGACCGGTCAACCGGCATGGATAATGCCCGGATGCCCCGGAGTTCAGGGGGAGGCCCATGCTGATCCAGTTCTTCTACACGCTGCGCGCCGCCAAGCTGCCCGTCTCCGTCAAGGAGTACCTGACCCTGCTCGAAGCCCTGAAGGCCGGCGTGCTCGACGACCGCGCCGAGGGCGGCAGCGGCCCGACGGTCGACAAGTTCTACGCGCTCGCCCGCACCGCGCTGGTCAAGGACGAGGCCCTGTTCGACAAGTTCGACCGTGCCTTCGCCGCCTACTTCAAGGGCGTGGAACTGATGGGCGACCTGTTCAAGGCGCTGCCCCAGGAATGGCTCACCAAGCAGCTCGAACGCGAGCTCACGCCCGAGCAGCTCGCCCAGCTCAAGGCCCTGGACTGGGACGAGCTGATGGACACGCTGCGCCAGCGCCTGGAGGAACAGCAGGAGCGCCATGAAGGCGGCAGCCGCTGGATCGGCACCGGCGGCACCAGCCCCTTCGGCAACGGCGGCGTCAACCCGCGCGGGGTCCGCATCGGCGGCCCGGGCGGCCAGCGCAGCGCGGTCAAGGTCTGGGAGCAGCGCGCCTACAAGGACTACGACGACGGCATCGAGCTGGGCACCCGCAACATCAAGGTCGCGCTGCGGCGGCTGCGCCGCTTCGCGCGCGAGGGCTCGGAGCTGGAGCTCGACCTGGACGACACCATCCACAAGACCGCCGCCAACGCCGGCATGCTGGACATCCGCATGATTCCGGAGCGCCACAACAAAGTGAAGCTGCTGCTGCTGATGGACGTCGGCGGCACGATGGACGAGCACGTGCATCGCGTCGAGGAACTCTTCTCCGCGGTCAAGAGCGAGTTCAAGCACCTGGAGTTCTTCTACTTCCACAACTGCGTCTACGACTTCGTCTGGAAGAACAACCGGCGCCGCTTCAGCGAGAAGACCTCCACCTGGGACCTGATCCACAAGTACAACCGCGACTACAAGCTGATCTTCGTCGGCGACGCCACGATGAGCCCTTACGAGATCCTGCAGCCCGGCGGCAGCGTCGAATACAACAACGAGGAAGCCGGCGCCGAATGGCTGCAGCGGCTGACCAGCCACTTCACCAGGCACGTCTGGATCAACCCCGAGCCGGCCGGGGTCTGGCAGTACCGCCAGAGCATCTCGCTGATCCAGCAGCTGATGCAGCAACGCATGATGCCGCTCACGATGGGCGGCCTCGAACAGGCGATGCGCGTGCTCAACCGATGACGGCGACGCTACCGACGCCCTCGTTCCTCCGGCTTCTGCGGCGCCTGCTGCCGATCGTGGCGATCGGCGCGGCGGGCGCGATGCTGGGCGGCTGCTCGCTGCTGCCCACCGACCGCAAGGCCGAACTCAAGGTCGCCGCCACCGAGGAGCCGGACGAGGCCAATCCCAACGTCACGCGGCGCCGGATCTCCGCCTACGAGCTGACCGTCGAGGCGCCACCGGAGCTGCGCGCGCTGCTGATGCAGCACCTGGACCTGGCGCGCTTCCGCGACACGCCCGAGGACATGCGCCTGACCGCCGCCGAGCTGCGCCGGCTCGCCGCCGTCGCGCCCGAGCAGGCGACCAAGCTGCTGGAGACCGCCGGCTACTTCAACGCCAAGGTCAGGACCGAGGAAGTGGGCGACCTGAACGACGGCGTGCGCAACCTGCGCCTGATCGTCGAGACCGGCCCGCGCGCGCTGGTGCGCCAGATGGACCTGCGCATCGAGGGACCGCTCAAGATCGCCGCGGAGCGCGGCGACAAGCTCGCCGGCGCGCTCGAACGCACGCTGACCCAGAGCTGGCTGCTGCAGCCGCAGACCGGCTTCAGCCAGGGCGACTGGGCGGCCGCCAAGAACGCGCTGCTGACCCGCGCCCGCGCGCAGGGGTATCCGCTGGCGCGGATGACGCACAGCGAGGCCGTCGTGCAGGCCGACGACAACCAGGTCGACATCGCCGTGACGCTGGAGACCGGGCCGTTGTTCACGCTGGGCGAGTTGACGGTCGAGGGCCTGAAGCACCAGCCCGAGGACAGCGTGCGCCGCCTGGCCGGCTACAAGCTGCATCAGCCCTACAACGAGAAGCTGCTGCTCGACTTCCAGGAGCGGCTGCTGGGCACGCAGCTGTTCGACAGCGCCAGCGTCGAGATCCAGCCCGAGAGCGTCACGCCGCCGCCCGGCGCGGAGACGGTGGAGGTGCCGGTCACCGTCAAGATCCGCGAGGCGGCGCGCCAGCAGGTGACGCTGGGCGTCGGTTACCGGACCGTCGACGGCCCGAGCACCAGCATCGAATACACGCACCGCAAGCCCTTCGGCCTGAACATCCGCGAGCGCAGCAAGCTCGAGCTCTCGCGCGTGCGCCAGGCGCTGGACACCGAGATCAGCTCGCACCCGCAGCCCAACATGCAGCGCAGCCTGGCGCTGGTGAAGGTCGAGCGCATCGACGACAACGACCAGGTCAACCTCAACCTGAGCACCCGGCTCGGCTACGCCAAGGAGACCGAGCCCGAGGACCGGCTGACCTACATCGAGGTGCTGCGCGCCTGGGAGCACAAGCCCGACATCCCGACGACGGTGGCTGGCGCGGTCTCGCTGAACCAGCAGATGACCTGGCGCCGGCTGGACTCGCGGGTGCTGCCGACCAAGGGCTGGAGCGCGACGATGACGGTGGGCGGCGGCTGGGCCGACAGCTCGTCGGAGAAGAACGGGCCGTTCGCGCGCGCCACCGGCAAGGTGTTCTGGTACACGCCGCTGTCGGGCCGCTGGCTGTTCTCGACCCGGCTGGAAGGCGGCCAGATCCTGGCCAAGGGCAAGCTGGGCCTGCCCGAGGCGCTGCGCTTCCGCACCGGCGGCGACGACAGCGTGCGCGGCTACGGCTACAACGACCTGGGCCCGGTCAACTCCACCGGCGCGCAGACCGGCGGCCGCGTGCTGCTCAACGGCAGCGTCGAGGTCTCGCACCCCCTCACGCCGCGCATCCCGCAGCTGATGGGCGCGCTGTTCCTCGACGCCGGCCAGGCCGCGCAGAACTGGGGTGACTACCACCCCGCCTGGGCCTACGGCACCGGCCTGCGCTACCGCAGCCCGGTCGGCGTGCTGCGCTTCGACTTCGCCAAGGGCAACCTGGTGGACAAGTGGCGCCTGCACTTCAGCGTGGCGATCAGCCTGTAATCCGATGAGCGATCCCCGCGACGATCTCCCGCCGCCCGCGCCCTCCGGCGCGACGCCCGCCGCCGCGCCCGCGCCTGCTGGCCCCACCAACCCGACCGACGACGGCGACGCGGCCCGACGGCTGCGCCGTCGGCGACGCGGCCGCGGCCTGCTGTGGGTGCTGCTGGCCGTGCCGGTGCTGGTCGGCCTGCTGCTGCTGGCGCTGGTCTGGGCGCTGAAGACCGAAGGCGGCACGGCCTACGTGCTCGCGAAGGTGCCGGGGCTGACGCTGCAGCAGGCGCGTGGTCGCCTGCTGGGCGACTTCGACGTCGACCGCGCCGAGCTGGTGCTGCCCGGCACCGAGGACCGCATCGTCCTGGAGCAGCTGCAGTGGCGCAATGTGCGGCTGGCCTGGAACCGGTCGCCGCTGCTGTGGGGCGAGGTCCGGGCGGACCGGCTGGCCGTCGCGCGGCTGCGGGTGCAGATGGCGCCCAGCGCGTCGACCGAGCCGGCGAAGCCGCCGCTGAGCCTGCTGTCGCCGGTGGCCATCACGATCGCCGACCTCGAGATCGGCGAGCTCTTCGCGCCCGGCCTCGACCAGCCCCTGCGCGGCCTGCGCGGCAGCGCGGCGCTGGGCAGCGACGGCGGCCAGCAGCACGCGCTGACGGTCAGGTCGCTGGCCTGGCAAGGACTGACCCTCGCCGGCGAGGCTCGCATCGCGACGCGCGACGACCTGAAGCTCGCCAGCCGCTGGACGCTGAGCCAGCCCACCGGCGAGCTGCCGTGGACGGCGCCGTTCCAGTTGGACGGACCGCTCGCGGACCTGACGCTGAAGGGCTCGCTCGAGGCGGCAAGGCAGCGGCTGCAGGTGCAGGCGCGGCTGCAGGCCTTCGCGCCCTTCCCCGTCGCCCAGCTGCAGGCGCGAGCGCAGGACCTGGATCTGGCCGCGCTGCTGCCCGGCACCGACGGCGTGCCGCGCACCGGCCTGACCGGCCTGGTCACGATGACGCCGAACGCCGACCGGTCGCTGAGCGTCAAGGCCGACCTGGACAACGGCGCGGCCGGCCGTCTCGACCAGGACCGCCTGCCGCTGCGCGCGCTCCAGCTGGACCTGTTGCTGGACCCGTCGAACTGGACCCGGCTGCGCCTGCCGCGGCTCGATGCGCAGCTGGCCGGCGGCGGACGACTGCAGGCCGTCGGCCAGACCAGCCAGTCGGGCGGCAGTGCGCTGACGCTGCGCCTGACCGGCCTGGACAGCCGCCAGATCGATGCACGATGGCCGCTGGTCCAGGCCCGCGGCGAACTGAAGCTGGGCACCCCGGCAAGCCTGGCCGCACGGGGCGCCGACCCGGTCCTGACGGTCGAGGGCGACCTGGCCGGCGTTCTGGGCCAGGGCAAGCTGCAAGCGCCGCTGGAAATGACGCTGGCGGCCGAGCTTCGGCAGCGGTCCGTCGCGCTGCAGCGGCTGCAGGCCCGCTCCGGCCCGGCGACGCTGAAGGCCGAGGGCGAGTTCACCCTCAACGAGGTACTTTCCCTCGCCGAGGGCTGGAAGACGCGGCTGGAGGCTTCGGTGCAGGGGCTGGATCCGCGCCGCCTGAGCGCGGAGCCTCTGGCTGAAGGCGCACTGCCGCAGGCGCTCAACGGCCGCCTGCAGGCGACGCTGCAATCGGTGCGCGGCAGCCTCTGGCCGCAAGGCAAGGCCGAGTTCGACCTGCAGCCCAGCCAGTGGCAAGGCCTGCCGCTGAGCGGCCAGCTTCGCTACAGCCGCAACGGCGCGACCGCGCCGGACCTGTTCGCCGACCTGAAACTGGCGGACGCCACGCTGCAGGCGCGCAGCCGCATCAACGCCTCGGCCCGTCGCGAACAGGTCGACCTCTCGATCGAGCTGAACGCGCCGAAGCTCGCCAGCCTGCAGCCGATGCTGCGCGCCCGCTTCCCGCAGGCGACGATCGTCGGCAGCGCCCAGGCGCAGGCCAGCGTCGTGCTGGTCCAGCCCGGCGCCCGCCAGGTGCAGTACGGCAGCGACGGCAAGTGGCAGCTGCAGGGCCTGGGCCTGTCCGGCGTGCCGGGCCTGCCGGCGAATTCCGGCAGCCGGCCGGCGCTGCAGCTCGATGCCGCCTCGGGCCAGTGGTCGCTGTCCAGCCTGAAGGACGCCCGCCTCGCCTGGACGACGCAACTCCGCCAGTTGCGCCTGCCGCAGCAGAGCACGCGGCTGGACGACCTGCAGCTCGAGCTGTCGGGCAGTTGGGCCCAGCATCGCCTGACCCTGACCACGCAGGGCCAGGTCCCGCTGCCGCCGGTGCTGACGCAGCCCACCGCGACCAAGGTGGTCGCGCGCGCGCAGGCCGCGAGCGGCGCGGGCGGCACCCTCGCCCAGACCGTGCCGCTGGACCCGCAGGGCGCTCGCGCCCGGCTCGCGCTGGAGGGCGCGCTGGACACCGATCCGCTGCAGGCCTGGCGCCAGGGCGCGAACTGGCAGGCCCGCAACCTGGCGCTCGCGCTGGAAGCCAGCCAGCAGCCGACGCCGCTGCTCAAGGCCGGGCCGCTGGCACTGGCGCTGCGGCTCGACCGCGGCCTCGATCCGCGGCAGGCGGCGCTGGCGCCGGGGCGGATGGAGCTGCTCGGCGCCGGCCTGCGCTGGGACCGGATGAACTGGCAGAGCTCGTCGCGGTCCGACCTGCCCTCGGGCGAATGGGACGTGCAGGCCGCGCTGGAGCCGCTGGCCGCGGCGCCGGTGCTGAACAAGCTGCAGCCGGACTTCGGCTGGGGCGGCGACCTCCAGATCGAAGGCCGCTTCAAGTCGCGACGCGACGCGCGCGGCCTGACGGTGGACGCGATGATCGAGCGCACCCGCGGCGACCTGACCGTCACCGACGAAGTCAGCACCCAGCGCCTGGGCTTGACCGACCTGCGCCTGGGCGTGATCGCCGACCAGGGCGTGTGGCACCTGGTGCAGGGCGTGGCCGGCGAGAACATGGGCGCCGTCGGCGGCGCCCTGAGCTTCCGCGCCGCCAACGCGCATGCGCTGCCGACGCCGGGCGCCAAGCTCGAAGGCGGCATCGAGGCCAAGGTCGACAACATGGGCAACTGGGGCCCGTGGCTGCCCGCCGGCTGGCGCCTGGGCGGCAGCCTCGCGGCGACGCTGAGCTTCGGCGGCACGCTGGGCGCGCCCGAGATCCGCGGCCAGGCCGGCGCGCAGAAGCTCTCGCTGCGCAATCCGCTGATGGGCGTGGACATGCAGCAGGGCGAGCTGGCGCTGACCATGAGCGGCCGCGAGGCCCGACTGGAGAAGTTCAGCGCCCGGGCCGGCAACGGTACGGTGAACATGGACGGCACGCTGCGCTTCGGCGCCCAGCCCAGCGCCGAGCTCTCGCTGAAGGCGGACACCTTCGCGCTGCTGCAGCGCGTGGACCGGCGCGTCGTCGCCACTGGCGCCGCGCAGCTCAAGGCCAGCGCACAGCTGCTGGACCTGAAGGGCCAGTTCGTCGTCGTCGAGGGCCTCTTCGACTTCTCCCGTGGCGACGCGCCGCAGCTCGACAGCGACGTGCAGGTCGTGCGCCAGAGCGCGCCGCCCAAGGCGGTGGACGGCAGCGGCAAGCCGATGCGGCTCAAGCTGGACCTCGACCTGGACCTCGGCCGGCGGCTGCAGCTCAAGGGCTACGGCATCGACACGCGCCTGCGCGGCCTGCTGCATGTGGCGCAGGACGGCCAGCCGAGACCGCAGATGACCGGCGAGGTCCGCAGCGAAGGCGGCACCTTCAACGCCTACGGCCAGAAACTGGTGGTGGAGCGCGGCGTGTTCAGCTTCGTCGGGCCGCTGGACAACCCGCGGCTGGACGTGCTGGCGATCCGCCCCGGCATGGAGAACGAGGACGTGCGCGTGGGCGTGACCGTGACCGGCACGGCCAACAGCCCGCGGATCCGGCTCTACTCCGAGCCCGACATGAGCGAAACCAACAAGCTGTCCTGGCTGGTGCTGGGCCGCTCGCCGGACAACCTCGGCCGCAGCGACACCGCGCTGATGCAGCGCGCCGCGATGGCGCTGATCAGCGGCGACGGCGAGAGCGCCAGCGACAAGCTGATCCACAACATCGGCCTGGACGAGCTGTCCTTCAGCGGCGAGGGCGACGACGCGCGGGGCACCGTCGTGCGGCTGGGCAAGCAGGTGAGCCGCAACGTCTTCGTCGCCTACGAGCGCGGGTTGAACGCGACCACCGGCTCCTGGCAGGTGATCTACAAGCTCGCGCAGCGCTTCACGCTGCGGGCGCAGGCCAGCGAGTACCAGCAGGGGCTGGACGTGATCTGGCAATGGAAGTGGGAGTAGCGGGGCTGTAGCGGGCCTGTAGCAAACCTGTGGCGCGGCCGAGGCCGAGCGGCCGCGTGCCAGGCGCTCCTTCCATGCGAGAATCCGCCGCTTTCGCGCAGCCGCCCGCCCGGGCGCTGCGTGGGCTCTCCGTAGTTCAATGGATAGAACGGCCGCCTCCTAAGCGGCAGATACAGGTTCGATTCCTGTCGGAGGGACCAGCGCCCTCGCGCCGGTCTCGCGTCGCTCCCACGCCGCCGGCGCTTCAGCGGCTCCAGCGCTTCCGCACCATTCAGCGCTTCAGCACGATCGTCACCAGCGCCGACGCGTCCACGACGCCGGTCACGCCGTGCACCACCCCGCCCTCCAGATAGCAGAGCTGCCCCGCGCGCAAGCGCTGGCGCTGCTCGGCGCCGTCGCGCAGCACGCTCAGTTCGAGCTCGCCTTCCAGGCAATGGAGCGTGATTTCCCCGTCCACCTTGTGCGGTGGCAGCGACTTGCCCCGCGGCAGCACCACCCGCATCACCTCCAGGCCCTCCGACTTGAACAGCGCGGAGGACGGTGTCCCGGACAAGGCGGCGCCAAGCGGCGCGACATCGATCGGCTGGGCGGGGGCGGCATGCGGCAAGGCCATGGCTCTGCTCCTGAAGGGCTGACGACGGCGGCGCGGGTCCGCGCCGCGGCTGGCGATCGGGCCATCATGGCACCGACCGGCGCGACGCGCACCCCCGGCGCGGCCCTCCCCTGCCCGAAGTCATCGCCCCCCGTGACGAACGGGATCGGCAAAGCGCCAGGATTGCGCGCGGTACGCGTAAAAGCGGGGTAAACCGACTTTTCATGCCGGGCCGCCTTTTTGCCCGACGCATATACTGGGAACGCCTTTGTTCCGTCCCGCGCAACGGGGACGAACAAGCGGCGCCAAGCAGCCAGGCTGTACTGATTCAAGGTTTTTCATCATGGGCGCCAAACTGAAAGTCGCGGGCTGGGTCGCGTTGGGAGCGATGGCCGGGGTCATGACGACGATGCAGCTGCAAGCCAATGCGCGCAGCACGACCAGCCCCCTTCCGCTCGAGGAACTGCAGCAGCTCGCCGCCGTCTTCGGGATCGTGAAGTCCGACTACGTCGAGTCCGTCGACGAGAAGAAGCTGATCAACGATGCCATCTCCGGCATGGTCAGCGGCCTGGACCCCCACTCCCAGTTCTTCGACAAGAAGAGCTTCAAGGAATTCCGCGAAAGCACCTCCGGCAAGTTCGTCGGTGTCGGCATCGAGATCGGCATGGAGGACGGCCTGGTCAAGATCGTCTCGCCGATCGAAGGCAGCCCCGCCTTCCGCGCCGGCCTCAAGAGCGGCGACCTGATCAGCAAGATCGACGACACCGCGGTCCGCGGCCTGACGCTCGACCAGGCGGTCAAGAAGATGCGCGGCGAACCCGCCACCAAGGTCACGCTGTCGATCTACCGCAAGTCGGAGAGCCGCACCTTCCCCATCACGATCACGCGCGAGGAAATCCGCGTCCAGAGCGTGCGCGCCAAGATGGTGGAGCCGGGCTACGCCTGGATCCGCGTCAGTCAGTTCCAGGACCGCACCGTCGAGGACTTCACCCAGAAGCTCGCCGACCTCTACAAGCAGGACCCCAAGATCAAGGGCGTCGTGCTGGACCTGCGCAACGACCCGGGCGGCCTGCTCGAAGGCGCCGTCGCCATCTCCGCGGCCTTCCTGCCCAAGGGCGTGGAAGTGGTGTCGACCAACGGCCAGCTCGCCGAGTCCAAGGCCAGCTATCGCGCCGATCCCGACTTCTACGCCCGCCGCGGCTCCGGCGACCCGCTGCGCCGCCTGCCCGAGGCGCTCAAGAGCGTGCCCCTGGTGGTGCTGGTCAATGAAGGCTCCGCCTCGGCCAGCGAGATCGTCGCCGGCGCGCTGCAGGACCACAAGCGCGCGACGGTGATGGGCCTGCAGACCTTCGGCAAGGGCTCGGTGCAGACGGTGCGCCAGCTCGGCCCGGACACCGCGGTCAAGCTCACCACCGCCCGCTACTACACGCCGAGCGGCCGCTCGATCCAGGCCAAGGGCATCGTGCCGGACATCCCGCTGGACGAGACCGCCGAGGGCAACGTCTTCGCCGAGCTGCGCATGCGCGAGGCCGACCTCGAGAAGCACCTGCACAGCGCCGACGAGAAGACGGAAGAAGCGCGCTCGAAGGAACTCGAGAAGATCCGCGAGGAGCGCCGCCAGAAGCTGGAGGCCGACTACGCCAAGCGCGCCGAGCCGCCCAAGCCGCTGCCCGAGTTCGGCAGCAGCGAGGACTTCCCGCTGCGCCAGGCGCTGAACCAGCTGCAGGGCAAGCCGGTGGCGGTCTCCAAGGTGGCCCAGGAACGCAAGGCGGAAGCCAAGACGGAGTGAACCGCATCGGCCGGCGGCCGACGAGCCGCCTTCCCGCCCCCAATGAGAAACGCCCGGTGCAGTGCACCGGGCGTTCTTGTTTGGGGTCCTGGCTGAGGGCTCGTGCCGTCTCAACCGGCCGTCGTGCCCTTGTGTTCTTCGGTATCGTCCGGCGCCCGGGTGTAGCGGGCAAAGGCGCCGGCGGCCCACAGGCCGACTTCGTACAGCAGGCACATCGGAATCGCCAGCGCGAGCTGCGAGACGATGTCCGGCGGCGTGATCACGGCCGCGATGACGAAGGCCAGCACGATGAAGTAGCCGCGGAACTGCTTGAGCTGCGCCACCGTGACGATGCCCATGCGGGCCAGCACCACGACGACCACCGGCACCTCGAAGGCGGCGCCGAAGGCGATGAACATGTTCATCACGAAGCCCAGGTAGGCCTCGATGTCCGGCGCGGCGGTGATGCTCTTGGGCGCGAAGCTCTGGATGAAGGTGAAGACCTTGCCGAACACGAAGAAGTAGCAGAACGCCACCCCCGCGAAGAACAGCAGCGTGCTGGACACCACCAGCGGCATCACCAGCCGCTTCTCGTGCGAGTACAGGCCCGGCGCGACGAAGGCCCAGACCTGGTACAGCACCACCGGCAGCGCCAGCAGGAAGGCCGCCAGCAGCGTGATCTTCAGCGGCACCAGGAAGGGCGACAGCACGTTGGTCGCGATCATCGAACTGCCCTGCGGCAGGTGCGACACCAGCGGCACGGCCAGCAGGTCGAACAGGCCGCCGGGGCCGGGCCAGGCGCACAGCAGGCCGAAGGCCACCCCGATCGCCAGCAGCGCCCGGATCAACCGGTCGCGCAGCTCCATGAGGTGGGACACAAAGGGCTGTTCGGTGCCGGCCAGTTCGTCTTCTTGGGGGCTGCTCATGAGGCTCGGCGAGGAGGACGGAAGCGCGCCACGCGGGCCGCGCCGGATTGGGCATGGCGTTTCACGCCCAGCCGCTGCTTGTACCAGAGCGGCGTGGCGCCCCGCTTCAGGCGCCAGTTCTTCTTCGGATGCGCGTAGACCGGGACCGGCGACGCGTAGCCGCCGATCGAGCCATCCGCCGACGTGCCGTCGACGGACAGGTCGGACCAGGTCGACTGCAGCGCCTGGTTGGCGGAATCCACCTGCTCCTGGACGCTGGCGTGCACGTCGCTGACGGCGGTCTCGAACTGGCCCTTCATCTTCTGGAGTTCCTCCAGTTCGATGGACCGGTTCACTTCCGCCTTCACGTCGGCGACGTAGCGCTGCGCCTTGCCCAGGAGCGTGCCCACCGTGCGGGCCACGCGCGGCAGGCGCTCAGGACCGAGCACGACCAGCGCCACCGCGCCGATCAGGATCAGCTTGTCGAAGCCGAAATCGACCATGCGGGTCGCACTCAGCTACGGGTCTTGGCGTCGACGTCGACGGTGTTCGGATCGGCCGCCTTGTTGGTGTTGGCCACCTGCTGCGGCGGCGCGTCGGACGAGGTGCCGTCCTTCATGCCGTCCTTGAAGCCCTTGACCGCGGCGCCCAGGTCGCCGCCGACGTTGCGCAGCTTCTTGGTGCCGAACACGGCGATGACGACCACCAGCACGATCAGCCAGTGCCAGATGCTCAAACTACCCATGACATTCTCCAGAGTCGGAAGTCGAAATTCTAAGGGGCGCTCATGACAGCCATACCGGCGATCTGCGCCCCTCCCTGCCCGCATCAGCGGCTTATGCGCCTCACCCTACCCGCTGGGCGAACGCAACCCCTCGTATATCGAGCGGCCGGCGCTGGCTTTCCGGGGCGGTTGCGGGCGAAACGGGCGGCGTTCAGCCCTTCGACCAGGGGCGAGGCCCGCCGATCGCATGCATGTGGAGGTGGAACACCTCCTGACCGCCGTCCGCCCCGGTGTTGACCACGGTGCGGAAGCCGTTGGTGACGCCCAGTTCCTTCATCAGCCGCGGCACCAGCACCGACATCTTGCCCAGCAGCGGCGCATGCTCGGGCTGCAGGTCGGCCATGCTGGCGATGTGCTGCTTGGGGATCAGCAGGAAATGCACCGGCGCCCACGGGTGGATGTCGTGGAAACCGATCAGGTCGTCGTCCTCGTAGACCTTCCTGGCGGGAATCTGGCCCTGGACGATCTTGCAGAAGATGCAGTTGGGGTCGTGGCTCATGGTGGCGGCGGTCGGGAATTGCGGCGAACCGGAATCAGGCGGAGGGCGGGCGCGGCGAGGCGCTGCCTCAAGTCGGCATCGGCCGGCGGTCGTTCATCGCCAGCCAGCCGCGCACGATGCGGTACAGGAACCAGATCGAGATCAGGCACCAGGCGATCCAGCCCGGGATGATGAACAGCAGCCACAGCGGGATCGTCACCACGTACAGGATCCCGCACCACAGCACGCTGCGCAGGCGCCAGGAGAAGTGGGTGGCCTGCCAGGTGCCGACGGCCTCGTCGCGCTTCACCAGGTCGACGATCACCGCGACGATCAGCAGCACGATGCTGGCCTGCACGCCGGGCAGCAGTGCGCCGATGGCGACGATCGCGTGCAGCACGTAGCTGATGATGCCGACGGTGCGCAGACTGGCCTCGCGCTGCGGATCCAGGGCAACGGACGGCGGTGGCGGATCGAACGACTCGGTCATGGGCGCTCCTGTGCTTGTCTGCTGGCGAATTCCTCGAGGCCGGACAGGCCTTCGCGGCGGGCGAGCTCGGCCAGCACCCGCTCGGGCCGCACGTCGAGCGCGGCCAGCGCCACGATCGAGTGGAACCACAGGTCGGCGACTTCGTAGACCAACTTGTCGGGCGCGCCGTCCTTGGCGGCGATCACGACCTCGGTCGCTTCCTCGCCCACCTTCTTGAGGATCTGGTCCAGGCCCTTGGCGAAGAGCTTCGCGACATAACTCTTGTCGGGATCGCCCTCGGCGCGGCGCTGCGCGACCACGTCGCCCAGGTGCGCGAGCACGTCCCGCGAGAGGGACGCGCCGGCGGCGGTGTTGTCGGTGCTCATCGCGCTCAGGCCTTGTAGATGGTGGCCGGGTCCTTGAGGACCGGCTCGACGGTGGTCCAGCGACCCTGCTCGAGCTTCTGGAAGAAGCAGCTGTGGCGGCCGGTGTGGCAGGCGATGCCGGGCTCATGGCCGTGCTGGGTGATGGTCAGCAGCACCACGTCGTTGTCGCAATCCAGGCGGATGCCGTGGACCTGCTGCACATGGCCGGACTCCTCGCCCTTATGCCACAGCTTCTGGCGCGAGCGGCTCCAGTACACCGCCTCGCCACGCTCGGCGGTGCGGGCCAGCGCCTCGCGGTTCATCCACGCGAACATCAGGATGTCGCCGGAGCCCTGCTCCTGCGCGATGACGGGCACCAGGCCGTCGCGGTCCCACTTGATCTGATCGAGCCAGTCCATCGCGGCAGTGTAGTCCGGCCCTGCCGACGCCGCCGGTCGCGCGCCCTCAGACGACATGGGTGAGCCCGACATGGAAGCGCTCCGCCGCGAACCACTGCAGCACCGGGATCGTGCCCGGCAGCACCGGCTGGACCTGCACCGGCAGGTGCTGCCAGCTCATGGCCTGGCCTTCGCGCATCTCGAACTCGCCGGTCCATTCGTAGACCTTGCAGAAGTGCAGCCGCACCTTGGCATGCGGGTACTCCATCAGCTCAATCTTCCAGGGGTGGGCCGCGCCGATGGTGATGCCGAGTTCCTCGTGCAGCTCGCGGCGCAGCGCCTGCTCCACCGTCTCGCCCGCCTCGAGCTTGCCGCCCGGGAACTCCCAGTAGCCGGCGTAGACCTTGCCCTCGGGGCGCGAGGTCAGCAGGAACTCGGTCTCCCGGCCGCCCGCCTCGCGGCGCACCAGCACGCCGACGGCAACGTCCACCGGCACACGGTCGGTGGCGGCGGACGGGCTGTGCGGATTGGCCTGTTGCGGCTCAGACATGGTCGAGGCCCTCCGGTGCGTCGCGGTCCGCGGTCGCAGCGACGGACGCGACCGGCGCCATGCCTTCATCGGCACCGCCGCGGCCGGCCAGGTCGCGGGCGAACTGGTAGGCGACGCGGCCCGAGCGCGAACCGCGCTCCAGCGCCCAGACCAGCGCCGGCTGGCGCGCGGCCTCGATGCGGGCGGTATCCAGGCCGAAGTGCGACAGCCACTGGGCCACGATCGCCAGGTATTCCTGCTGGCTGAAGCTGTAGAAGCTGATCCAGAGCCCGAAGCGCTCGGACAGCGAGATCTTCTCCTCGACCGCCTCGCCCGGATGCACCTCGACGTTGCCGTCGCGCTCCGAATGGGTGTAGCCGAGGTTGTCCTTCATCTGCTCGGGCAGCAGGTGGCGGCGGTTGCTGGTCGCGTAGATCAGCAGGTTGTCGGTGGCGGCGGCCACCGAGCCGTCCAGCATCGACTTCAGCGCCTTGTAGCCGGCCTCGCCCTCGTCGAAGCTGAGGTCGTCGCAGAAGATCACGAAGCGCTCCGGCCGGTCGGCGACCAGGTCGGCCAGGTCCGGCAGGTCGACCAGGTCGGCCTTGTCGACCTCGATCAGGCGCAGCCCCTGGCCGGCGAACTCGTTCAGGCAGGCCTTGATCAGCGAGCTCTTGCCGGTGCCGCGCGCGCCGGTCAACAGCACGTTGTTGGCGGGCTGGCCCTGCACGAACTGGCGGGTGTTGCGCAGCAGCCGCTCCTTCTGCGGCTCGACTTCCTTGAGGTCGGCCAGGCGGATCGTCGACAGGTGGCGCACCGGCTCGAGCCGCGCGCTCGCGCCGCGCTTGCGGTAGCGGAAGGCGACCGCCGCCTCCCAGTCGGGCGGCGTCAGGGGCTGGGGCAGCACGGCCTCCAGGCGGCTCAGCAGCGCGTCGGCGCGCCGCAGCAGGGCATCAAGGGCGTCGGACATGGGGCCGAGTGTAGGGGCCGCGCCCCCGGTCGGCGGGCGCTGGGCGGCGGCCGGACTCAGGCGAGCATTCGCATTGCGGCATCCAACTGTTCGGTGGGAAGCCGCTTGAAGCCGGAGCGCGCATACCGCTGCAGCCGGCCGATGATGAAGCTCACCAGCACCGAGGCCTGCGCCTGGGCCTCGACCGTCGGGGTGCTCGAGCCCGAGGCCTCGGCCGCGGTACGCAGCGCCTGGCGCAGCGAGGACTCGACCTTGTCGAAGAACTGGTTCATGCGCGCGACCAGGCGCTCGTTCTCGTAGACCAGCGCGTCGCCGACCATCACGCGGGCCATGCCCGGGTTGCGTTCGCCGAACTGCAGCAGCACCGCGACGATGCGCTGCGCCTGGGCCAGTCCATCCGTCTCGCGCTCGGCGATCTGGTTGAGCAGCGAGAAGATGCTGGTCTCGATGAACTCGATGAGGCCCTCGAACATCTGGGCCTTGCTGGCGAAGTGCCGGTAGAGCGCGGCCTCGCTGACTTCCAGCCGCGCGGCCAGCGCGGCGGTGGTGACGCGCTCAGCGCCGGGCTGCTCCAGCATGCTGGCCAGCGTCTGCAGGATCTGCACCCGACGCTCCCCCGGCTTGAGCCGCTTGCGTGGCAGCTCGGCCGGCTTGGCGGCGGCGGAGTCCGAGGTATCCGGGGGGCTGGTGTGCATGGGAGGGGCCGAAGTGTGCGGCGATTCTGGCACAGCCCGAACACCGCCTTGACGCCGATAACGGACGCCGTACGGGCCGGCGGTCGGCGATCAGCGGCCCGACGCCAGGATGCGACTGCACGGCCACGCGTCGAGCCGCTGCGCTGGCCGCGGGCGCGACCCCGGTCCGGTCAGTCGCGCAGCCAGCCCAAGCGCCGCGCCTCGTAGATGGCCTCGACCTTGGAGCGCACCTGCAGCTTGCGGTAGGTGCGTTTCACGTAAGTCATGATCGTGTGCGGCGACACATTCATGAACTGCGCGATCTCGTCGAAGGTGAAGCCCTTGGCGGCCAGGTGCAGCACCCGCGATTCCTGCTCGGACAGCGCCACGACCTGCTCGTCGACCAGTGGCATCGGGGCCGACTCGCCGAAGCCGCGCGGATGGGCGCCCGCGCCCTGCGGCGCCAGGCGCAGCAGCAGGCGGCGCGCGATCACCGGCGAGATCGGGCTGCCGCCCGCGCGCAGCGAGCGCAGCTGGCCGGGCAGGTCCAGCGCCAGCGAGTCCTTGAGCAGGTAGCCGGTCGCGCCGGCCTCGATGCTCGAGAGCACATGCTGCTCGTCGCCGAAGACCGAGATGACCATCACCTCGCACTCCGGCGCGACATGCGCGGCATGGCGGATCAGTTCGATCCCGCTGCCGCCGGGCAGGTCGAGGTCGACCAGCAACACGTCGGGACGCGTCTGGTCGAACATCTTCCGCCCCTGCTGGAGATCGGTGGCCATGCCCACCAGACGGATGTCCGGCGCTTTTTCCAGGGCATGGGCGAACGCTTCGCGGAAGCGAAGCTGATCTTCGACGATCAAGACGCTGAACAGTGACATGCAATCCCTCACGGCTATGGAGCCGCTGCGGGGCGCATTCTGGGATGTCGCGTCTTTCAGCGGCAATCCCCAGCTTGCAGTGGTATGACCTTCGACCATCCCCGACTCCTGAGCGTTACGCGAGGGCAAAGCACGCTCCCGGAAACGACCGAGCCCCCTCGTTCGGAGGGGGCTCGGTGGGGAATTCCGCCCCTCTGGGGGAGCGCCGGGGACGCCCCCAGAGCACGAACTCAGCTCAATGCGAGCGGATCATCGTGCCGTAGGCCTGCTCGGAGAGGATCTCCAGCAGCATCGCGTGGGGCACGCGGCCGTCGATGATGTGCACCGCCTTGACGCCGCTGCGGGCCGCGTCCAGCGCCGAGGCGATCTTGGGCAGCATGCCGCCGGACAGCGTGCCGTCGGCGAAGAGCTCGTCGATCTCGCGGGCCGAGAGGTCGGTCAGCAGCTTCCCCTGCTTGTCGAGCACGCCGGGGGTGTTGGTCAGCAGCACCAGCTTCTCGGCCTTGAGCACCTCGGCCAGCTTGCCGGCGACGACGTCGGCGTTGATGTTGTAGCTCTCGTTGCTCTCGCCGAAGCCGATCGGGCTGATCACCGGGATGAACTGGTCGTCCTGCAGCGCCTTCACGACGCTGGGGTCGATCGCGACGATGTCGCCGACCGAGCCCACGTCGTGCTCCTTGGCCGGATCGTCCTTGTCGATCAGCTTGAGCTTCTTGGCGCGGATCATGCCGCCGTCGCGGCCGGTCAGGCCCACGGCCTTGCCACCGGCGACGTTGATCAGGCCGACGATGTCCTGCTGCACCTCGCCGGCCAGCACCCATTCGACGACGCTCATCGTCTCCTCGTCGGTGACGCGCATGCCCTGGATGAAGTGGCCCTTCTTGCCGAGCTTGTTGAGCGCATCCTCGATCTGCGGACCGCCGCCGTGCACCACCACCGGGTTCAGGCCGACCAGCTTGAGCAGCACCACGTCCTCGGCGAAGTCCTGCTGCAGCGCCGGATCGGTCATCGCGTTGCCGCCGTACTTGATGACGATGGTTTTGCCGTGGTACTTGCGGATGTAGGGCAGCGCCTGGGACAGCAGCTCCGCCTTGTCGCGTGGCGGGATGTGGCTGAGGTCGGCGTCGTGGACGGGCGGGGTGTTGCTCATGGTGCTGTCCGGAAGAGGCGGAAGGGGGTGGCGGAAGGGGTGGTGGGGGGAGCGCTCCAGGGAGGGCGCGCAAGTCGAACGGGCGCCATTCTAGGACCGGCAAAATCGACGCCATGCAAGTGCAGCAATACCTGAAGCTCTCGGTCCTCGTGGCAGTGCTGACCATCGCCCTGAAGACGGCCGCCTGGTGGTGGACGGGCTCGGTGGGCCTGCTGTCGGACGCGCTCGAATCGGGGGTGAACCTGGCCGGCGCGCTCTTCGGCCTGGCGATGGTGACCATCGCCCGCCGCCCGCCCGACGAGGACCACCCCTTCGGCCACCACAAGGCGGAGTACTTCTCCAGCGCCTTCGAGGGCGCGCTGATCCTGGTGGCCGCGCTGGGGATCGGCTGGGCCGCGATCGAGCGGCTGCGCACGCCGCAGCCGCTGGAGGCGCTGGGCGTGGGCATGGTGCTGTCGCTGGTGAGCACCGCGATCAACGGCGCGCTGGCCTGGAAGATGCTGCGGGCGGCGCGGGAGCACCGCTCGATCGCGCTGGAAGCCGACGCGCGCCACCTCTTCACCGATGTCTGGACCTCGGTCGGCGTCGTGGCCGGGCTGGTCGGCGTGCTGCTCACCGGCTGGACCTGGCTGGATCCGGTGCTGGCCATCCTGGTGGCGCTGAACATCCTGCGCGAGGCGATGCACCTGATGTGGCGCTCCACCGCCGGCCTGATGGACATGGCGCTCGAACCCGAGGACCAGCAGGCGATCTCCGCCGTGCTGAAGGGCTTCGCGTCGCCGGAGCTGCGCTTCGACCATGTCGCCACTCGCGTGGCCGGGCAGCGCCGCTATGTCGATTTCCACCTGCACGTGCCGGCGCGCTGGACGCTGGGCGAGGCCGCGAGGCTGCGCGGCGAGGTCGAGCAGGCGCTGATGCGCGCGCTGCCCGGCATCCGCGCCAGCATCCAATTGCTGCCGGTGAATGTCGAGACGCGCTTCGCCGAGCAGGCCGCGCGGGAGGCCCAGGTCCAGGCCCAGGCGCAGGAGGACACCCCGAAGGACGCCCCCGGCGCCCCCTCCCCCCTCACCCCGCCCACCCCCAAGGAAGGACAGGCATGATCGCGCTGCTCCAACGCGTGAAGGAAGCCCGGGTCGATGTCGGCGACCGCTGCACCGGACGCATCGGGCCGGGCCTGCTGCTGCTGGTCTGCGCCGAGCCGCAGGACAACGAGGCGGTGGCCGACAAGCTGCTGCAGAAGATCCTGAAGCTGCGCATCTTCAGCGACGAGGCCGGCAAGATGAACCGCAGCCTGCAGGACGTGGGCGGCGGGCTGCTGGTCGTCTCGCAGTTCACGCTGGCGGCGGACACCTCCGGCGGGAACCGGCCCAGCTTCACCGGCGCGGCGCCCGCCGAGCTCGGCCGCCGGCTCTACGACCACCTGGTGCGCTCGGCCCGGGCGCAGCATCCGGTCGTGCACACTGGCGAATTCGGCGCCGACATGCAGGTCAGCCTCGTCAACGACGGGCCGGTGACCATTCCGATGCGGATGTGACAGACCTCCGAGCGACGACTTGAACGACCACCCGATGAAGGGGGAGCCAACGATGATCAGCTACGTGACCTTGGGCAGCAACGACCGCCGCGCGGCCAAGGCCTTCTACGACGCGGTGCTCGCGCCGCTGGGGCTCAAGCCCGGCTACGCGGACGACGAGATGGTCGGCTACGGCCCCGAGGGCGGCGAGACCCAGCTGTGGATAGTGCAGCCGTTCAACGGCCTGGACGCGACCGCCGGCAACGGCACGATGCTGGGACTGGCCGCCTCGACGCGGGCCCAGGTCGACGCGGCCCACGCGGCGGCGCTGGCCGGCGGCGGCCGGGATGAAGGCCGTCCCGGCCTGCGCGAGAGCTACGGGCCCAACTTCTACGCGGCCTACTTCCGCGACCTGGACGGCAACAAGCTGTCGGTGGTCTGCCGCTCGCCGGCGTGACGCGGCGCCCGCCGCAATGAAAAAGCCCGCCAGGAGGCGGGCTTGCGGGGCGATCAGTCGGCGATCAATCGACGATCAGTCAGCGTACTGGCCGGCCGCCTTGATGACCGGGGTCCACTTGTTGATCTCGGCCTCGACGAACTTCTTGTGCTCGGCCGGGTTCACGCGGTTGTCGGTCACGATCACCGCGCCCAGCGCTTCCTCGCGCTTGTGGAAGTCGGCGTCCTTGAGCGCCGTCTTCAGCGCGGTATTGATCTTCTCCAGCACCGCCTTGGGCGTGCCCTTGGGCGCGTACATGCCGTGCCAGATCGACACGTTGAAGCCCTTCACGCCGGATTCGTCCAGCGTCGGCAGCTTGGCCAGCGAGCCGCCCAGGCGCTTGGGCGTCGAGACCGCGAAGGCCTTGACCTTGCCGCCGTCGATCTGCGAGGTGGTGTTGGTGGTCTGGTCGCACATGATGTCGACCTGGCCGCCGATCAGGTCGGTCATGGCCGGGCCGGTGCCCTTGTAGGGGACGGTGGTCATGTCGATCTTGATCGTGCTCATGTAGAGCAGGCCGCACAGGTGCGAGGCCGATCCCAGGCCCGCGTTGGCCAGGTTGATCTTGCCCTGGTTGGCATGGAGCCATTTCTGCAGCTCGGCGTAGTTGTTGGCCGGCAGGTTCGGGCGCGAGATCAGCGTCATCGGCACTTCGTTGATCAGGCCGAGGTACTCGAAGTCGTCCAGGGTCTTGTACTGCAGGTTGCGGTACAGGGCCGGCGCGGTCGACATGCCGATGTGGTGCAGCAGCAGGGTGTAGCCGTCCGGCGCGGCCTTGGACACCTTGGTGGCGCCCAGCGTGCCGCCGGCGCCGCCGACGTTCTCGATCACGATGGTCGCGTTCAGGGGCTTGCGCAGCGCCTCGGCCAGGTCGCGGGCGACCTTGTCGGTCGGGCCGCCGGCGGCGAACGGAACGACGATGGTCACCGGCTTGTCGGGATATTCGGCCCAGGCGGCGCCGACGCTCAGCAACGCGACACAGGCGAGCAAGGTCTTCTTCATGGCTGTCTCTTCCTCGATGGAGGTGTGGGTGATGGCGCGGATGCTAGGTCGCCGCCCTTCCCTGCAACCTTCGGAAACTACGTAAGCCGGGATCCCCCGGGGCCTGGGACCCGGGCATCTGCCGCGAAACAGCGGGAAATCAGTCGAACTTGCGCAGGTCCTCGATGACTTTTCCGTCGTTGGGCAGCGCGCCCGCGGCGACGAAGGCCACCTCGCCCCGCAGCTTGGTCACCTCGCGCAAGGCGACGGCCAGCTGGTCCGCCAGGCCCTCGGGGACGGCGCCGTCGGTCTCCACCCGCAGCGTCATCCGGTCCTGCGCCATCTCCCCCTCGACGACCAGCCGCCCGCGCCGCGCCTGCGGGAAGCGCCGCAGCACCTCGGCGACCTGGCCGGCATGCACGAACATGCCGCGCACCTTGGCGCTCTGGTCGGCGCGCCCCATCCAGCCCTTGATGCGCAGGTTGGTGCGCCCGGTCGGGCAGGTGCCCGGCAGCACCGCCGACAAGTCGCCAGTCCCGAAGCGGATCAGCGGGTAATCCGGGTTGAGCGTGGTGACGACGACCTCGCCGACCTCGCCCTCGGGCACGGGGTCGCCGGTGCCGGGGCGGACGATCTCGACGATGACGCCCTCATCCACGACCAGGCCCTGGCGGGCCGAGGTCTCGTAGGCGATCAGGCCCAGGTCGGCGGTGGCGTAGCACTGGAAGCCGGTCACGCCGCGCTCGACGCACCAGTCGCGCAGCGCGGCGGGGAAGGCCTCGCCGCTGACCAGCGCCTTGCGCACCGACAGCGGCTGACCCTGTTCGGCCGCCTTGTCGAGCAGGATCTTCAGGAAGCTGGGCGTGCCGACGTAGGCATGGGGCCGCAGCTCGGCCATCGCCTGCAGCTGCAGTTCGGTGTTGCCGACGCCGCCGGCGAAGACCGTGCAGCCCAGCGCCTCGGCGCCGCCTTCCATCATGGCGCCGGCGGGGGTGAGGTGGTAGCTGAAGGAGTTGTGGACCAGGTCGCCGGCGCGCAGCCCGGCCGCGTGCAGCGCGCGTCCGACGCGCCAGTAGTCGCGGCCCAGGCCTTCGGGCTCGTAGATCGTGCCGGGCGACTGGAACACGCGGCGCGCGCCGGTGTCGCGCTTCAGGCCGCGCCAGCCGATGGTCGAGAAACCGCCGAAGGGCTCGAAGGCGCCGCGTCCGCCGTCGGCGCGCACCGCCTGCTGGCGCGCCAGCAGTTCCGACTTGCGCGTCACCGGCAGCCGGGCCAGCGCGGCGCGGCTGCGGACCTGGTCGGGCTCGACCTCGGCCAGCAGCGCGGCGAAGGCCTCGGTGTGCTGCCGCGCGTTGGCGATCTGGTGCGGCAGGGCCGCCATCAGGGCGGCCTCGCGGAGCGCGGGGTCGCGGGCCTCGAGGGTGTCGTAGAACTCCGCGGCCATCACTCGTCCGCCCATTGCGCGAGCCGGCGCTTGAGGTCGTCCTGGAGCTTGCGCACGTCGGCGGCGCTGCGGCAGGCACGGGTCTCCCAGTCGGGGCTGCGCATCGGCTTCTTCGCCAACTGCGCGGTGATCTGGCCGTCGCCGGCCGACAGCCGGAGGACCTCGCTGCCCTCGAAGCTCCAGCTGTCGCCGCGCTCAGTGAGCTGGCGCAGGTCGCGCAGCGCGCGGCGGAGCTGCACGAGCGCCTCCTCGACCTTGAACGGCGGTGGCGCGAAGAAGTCGTTGTCCATGAACTGCTCTCCCTTGGATCTCCGGTCAGGGCGCGCTGGCGGGCCTCAGGCCAGCCAGCGCTTGCGGCGCTTGTAGCTCTTGACGTCGCGGAAGCTCTTGCGGTCGGTGCCGCCCATGCCGAGATAGAACTCGCGCACGTCCTCGTTGTCCCGCAGCGCCTGGGCCTCGCCATCCATGACGACGCGGCCGTTCTCGAGGATGTAGCCGTAATCGGCGTAGCGCAGCGCCATGCTGGTGTTCTGCTCGGCCAGCAGGAAGGTGGTGCGCTCCTTCTGGTTGAGGTCGCGGACGATCTCGAAGACCTCCTCCACGATCTGCGGCGCCAGGCCCATCGAGGGCTCGTCCAGCAGCACCATCTTGGGATTGGCCATCAGCGCGCGCCCGATCGCGCACATCTGCTGCTCGCCGCCGGAGGTGTAGGCCGCCTGCGAGCCGCGCCGCGTCTTCAGGCGCGGGAAGTAGGCGTAGACCTTCTCGAGGGTCTCGGCCACCGCGGCCTTGCCGTCCTTGCGGGTGTAGGCGCCGGTCAGCAGGTTCTCCTCGATCGTCAGGTGCGCGAAGCAGTGACGGCCTTCCATCACCTGGATGACGCCGCGGTCGACCATGGCGGAGGTGGACAGGCGCTCGATGCGCTCGCCGCGCAGCTCGATCGAGCCCTTGGTCACCTCGCCGCGCTCGCCGGCGAGCAGGTTGCTCACCGCGCGCAGCGTCGTGGTCTTGCCGGCGCCGTTGCCGCCGAGCAGCGCCACGATGCGTCCTTCCGGCACCTGCATCGAGACCCCCTTGAGCACGAGGATCACGTGGTTGTAGATGACCTCGATGCCGTTGACGTTCAGGAGGACCTTGGTCATGGCGCGCTCCGGGCTCAGCTCTGGCAGTCCGCCGGGGTGCGGCGGGTGACCTTCTTGTCGCTGGCGTACTTGTCCGCCGCCGCCTTGACCATCGGCTTGATGATCTGCTCGTCGGCCTGCAGCCAGTCGGAGGAGAAGTTCCACTTGCTGCCGTCCCAGGTGTGGACGCGCGCCCAGGTGGAGCCCATGTGGTCCTGGCAGGAGGTGGAGATCGGCCGGATCAGGTTGCCCAGGCCGAGCGCGTCGAGCCGCTTCTGGTCGATGGACAGGTTCTCCAGGCCCCAGCGCACCTGCTCGCCGGTCATGACCTTGCCCTTGCCGAAGCGCTCCTGCGCGCGGCGGATCGCCTCGACGCTGAGCATCGAGATGATCATCCCGCGCGTGTACAGCACCGAGCCGACCTCGTCCTTGGGCCCGCTACCCTGGCCCTTCTCATGGACATACTTGAGGATGTCCTGCATGACCCTGGCCTGCTGGCCCGAGCCGTTCAGCGCCAGCGCGTTGTAGCCCTTGGCGCCCTCGCCCACGTCCTTGACGTCGGGCTCGGCGCCGGCCCACCACACGCCGTACATCTTCTCGCGCGGATAGCCGGTGGCCTGGGCCTCCTTCAGCGCGGTCGAGTTCATCACGCCCCAGCCCCACAGCAGCACGTAGTCCGGACGCTGCTGGCGCACCTGCAGCCAGGCCGACTTCTGCTCGACGCCGGGCGCCGTCACCGGGATCTTCACCAGCTCGAAGCCATGCATCTTCTGCCGCTCCTCCAGCAGCGGGATGGGCTCCTTGCCGAAGGGCGAGTCGTGATAGACCAGCGCGATCTTCTTGCCCTTGAGCTTGTCGAAGCCGCCCTCCTTCTTCGCCAGGTGCTGGATCAGCATGTCGGCGGCGGTCCAGTAGCTGCCCATCATCGGGAAATTCCACTTGAAGACATTGCCGTCCTGCGAGGCCGACAGCCCGTAGCCCAGCGTCACCAGCGGGATCTTGTCGGTGGGCACCTTGTCGGTCAGCGCGAAGGTGATGCCGGTGGCCTGCGGATCGAACAGCGATGCGCCCTTGCCCTTGAGCCGCTCGTAGCACTCGACGCCCTTGTCGGTGGCGTAGCCGGTCTCGCATTCCTCGAAGGTGATCTTCACGCCGTTGATGCCGCCGTCGCGCGCGTTGATCAGCTTCAGGTAGTCCTGCTTGCCGTTGGCCCACGGCGTGCCGTTGGGCGCATACGGGCCGGTGCGGTAGACCAGCAGCGGGATGAACTGCTCCTTGGCCTGCGCCAGCGCGGCGCCCGAGCCGCCCAGCAGGCTGGCCGCGGCGGCCAGCATCAGCGCGGCGCGCGCCGCGATCGTCGAGGTCTTGTTCGGCTTCATCGGTCTGTCTCCTGGTGGCACTCGTGATGCCTTGTTGAATGTGTCGGAACCGGAAGGACTGCGGGGGAACTGCGGAATCAATGCGGAATCAATGCGGCTTTCAATGTGGGAAAGGCCACAGGCGCAGCTTCTCCTTGGCGATCTGCCAGAGCCGCGCGAGGCCGTGCGGCTCGACGATCAGGAAGAACACGATCAGCGCGCCGAAGATCATCGTGGTCAGGTGCGAGGCCAGCGCCGTGTCGATCGGGATGCCGAACCAGTACGGCAGGTTGTCCAGCACGATCGGCAGCACCACCAGGAAGGCGGCGCCGAAGAAGGCGCCGGCGATCGAGCCGAGCCCGCCGATGATCACCATGAACAGCAGCTGGAAGCTGCGGTCGATGGAGAACGCCGCCGGCTCCCACGAGCCCAGGTGGATGAAGGCCCACAGCGCGCCGGCCACGCCGACGATGAAGCTGCTGACCGCGAAGGCGCTGAGCTTGGCCGCCATCGGCCGGATGCCGATGACGGCGGCGGCGACGTCCATGTCCCGCATCGCCATCCAGCTGCGGCCGATGTGCCCGCGCACCAGGTTCTTGGCGATCAGCCCGAACACCAGCACGAAGGCCAGGCAGAACAGGTATTTCTGCACCGGCGTCTCCACCGGCAGCCCCAGCACCGACAGCCCCGACACGCCCACGGAGCCCGAGGGCGAATCGTTGGTCAGCCACTTGATGCGCAGGAAGGCCCAGTCGCAGAAGAACTGCGCGGCCAGCGTCGCCACCGCCAGGTACAGGCCGCGGATGCGCAGCGACGGGATGCCGAAGAGCACGCCCACCACCGTGGCGCACAGCCCGCCCAGCAGGATGGCGGCGACCACCGGCATGCCGTCCACCCGCGCCAGGAAGTTGAAAGCCGCGTAGGCCCCCACCGCCATGAAGCCGCCGGTGCCCAGCGAGATCTGCCCGCAGTAGCCGACCAGGATGTTCAGGCCCAGCGCCGCCAGCGACAGGATCAGGAAGGGGATGAGGATCGCGCGCAGCAGGTACTCGCTCGCGAGCCCCGGCACCACGATGAGCGCCAGCGCCAGCAGCAGCCCCATGGCCACGCGGTCCTGCGCGATCGGGAAGATCTGCTGGTCCGCGCCGTAGCTCGTCTTGAACTGGCCGTTCTCGCGATAGAGCATGTCGTTCTCCGTTTCAGGCGTTCGGGCCGTTCAGACGCGGTCGATGATCTTCTCGCCGAAGAGGCCCTGCGGCCGCAGCAGCAGGAAGACCAGCGCCAGCACGTAGGCGAACCAGATCTCGATGCCGCCGCCCAGCGACGGACCGATGTAGATCTCCGACAGCTTCTCGCCGACGCCGATGATCAGCCCGCCGATGATCGCGCCCGGCACCGAGGTCAGTCCGCCCAGGATCACCACCGGCAGCGCCTTGAGCGCCACCAGCGAGAGCGAGAACTGCACGCCCAGCTTGGAGCCCCAGATGATGCCGGCCACCAGCGCGACGAAGCCCGCCACGCTCCACACGATCACCCAGATGCGCGACAGCGGGATGCCGATCGACTGTGCCGCCTGGTGGTCGTCCGCCACCGCGCGCAGCGCCCGGCCGGTGCCGGTGAAGCGGAAGAACAGCGACAGCGCGGCGACCAGTACCGCGGCGATCAGCGCGGCCGCCAGGTCCTCCTGGTTGACCATCACGCCGCCCTGGAAGCTCTGCTCCATGAGGAACACCGGGTCCTTGGGCAGCCCCACGTCGATCTTGTAGATGTCCGAGCCGAACAACGTCTGCCCGAAGCCGTCCAGGAAGTAGGTGATGCCCAGCGTGGCCATCAGCAGCGTGATGCCTTCCTGGTTCACCAGGCGCGACAGCACCAGCTTCTGGATCAGCCAGGCGACGGCCACCATCAGCGCCATCGCCACGAGGAAGGCCAGCAGGTTGACGGCGAGCTTGCCGCTCAGGCCGGTCCAGCGCGGGATCCATTCGGCAAAACGCGCCATCGCCAGCGCCGCGAACAGCACCATCGCGCCCTGCGCGAAGTTGAAGACGCCGCTGGCCTTGAAGATGAGCACGAAGCCCAGCGCCACCAGCGAATACAGCATGCCCGTCATCAGGCCGCCGATCAGCGTTTCGAGGAAGAAGCCCATGTCGATCGCTCCTGCGTCCTGCCGTCAATGCGAGGCGCCGAGGTAGGCGCGGATCACGTCCTCGTTGGCGCGGACCTCGTCGGGCCGGCCATCGCCGATCTTGCGGCCGTAGTCCAGCACCACCACGCGGTCGCTGATGTCCATCACCACGCCCATGTCGTGCTCGATCAGCACGATGGTGGTGCCGAACTCGTCGTTGACGTCCAGGATGAAGCGGCACATGTCCTGCTTCTCCTCGACGTTCATGCCGGCCATCGGCTCGTCCAGCAGCAGCACCTTGGGCTCCATCGCCAGCGCGCGGCCCAGGTCGACGCGCTTCTGCAGCCCGTAGGGCAGCCGGCCCACCGGCGTCTTGCGATACGGCTGGATCTCGAGGAAATCGATGATGCGCTCGACGTGCTCGCGGTGCGCGATCTCCTCGCGCTCCGCCGGGCTCCACCACGGATTGCGAAAGGCCTGTGCGAACAGGCCGGTGCGCATGCGCAGGTTGCGGCCGCTCATGATGTTGTCCAGCACGCTCATGCCCTTGAACAGCGCCAGGTTCTGGAAGGTGCGCGCCACGCCCATCTCGGCCATGCGGCGCAGCCGCGTGCGCGGGCTCAGCCGGCGCACGTCCTCGCCGCGGAACAGCACCCGGCCCTGCTGCGGCTGGTAGACGCCGTTGATGCAGTTCAGCATCGAGCTCTTGCCCGCGCCGTTGGGGCCGATGATGGCGCGGATCTCGTGCTCGCGGACGTCGAAGCTGATGTCGTTGAGCGCCTTCACGCCGCCGAAGGACAGCGTGATGTTGCTGACTTCCAGGATCACCTCGCCGACACGGCGCTGCGCGGCGGGCGACTCGCTCGCGGCGGGCGCGCCCGGATCGGCGACGGCCGCGGCGGCCTGGGCATCCTGGAACAGCGCCGAGCCCGGCGCGGTGGCGATGGCGCTCATCAGGCGGCCCTCCGGGTGGGCGAGAAGGTGCGGGCCTCCTCGATGCGCAGGTCGGCGGCGACGCTGCCGGTGCGGCCGTCCTCGAAGCGGACCGCCGTCTCGATGTACTGCGACGGCCGGCCGTCGTAGAGCGCCTCGATCAGCACCCGGTACTTGTCGGCGATCGCGCCGCGGCGGACCTTGCGGGTGCGGGTGAGCTCGCCGTCGTCGGCATCCAGCTCCTTGTGCAGCACGAGGAAGCGGGTGATCTGGCTGCCGGCCAGACGCTCGTCCTGCGCGAGGTCGGCGTTGACCTTCTCCACGCAGTCGCGGATCAGCGCGTAGACCTCGGGCTTGCCGGCCAGGTCGGTGTAGCCGGCGTAGGGCAGGTTGCGGCGCTCGGCCCAGTTGCCGACGGCCTCGAAGTCGATGTTGACGAAGGCGCAGACGCGGTCGCGGCCATCGCCGAAGGCCACCGCCTCCTTCACGAAGGCGAAGAACTTGAGCTTGTTCTCGACGTACTTGGGCGCGAACATCGCGCCGTCATGCGCGCCGCCGCGCAGGCGGCCCACGTCCTTGGCGCGGTCGATGATCTTCAGGTGGCCGCCGGCATCGAGGAAGCCCGCGTCGCCGGTGCGGTACCAGCCGTCGGCGCCCAGCACCTCGGCCGTCGCCTCGGGGTTCTTGTAGTAGCCCTTGAGCAGGCCCGGCGAGCGCACCAGGATCTCGCCGCTCTCGGCCAGCTTGATCTCCACGCCGTCGATGGGCACGCCGACGGTGTCGGACCGGGCCTCGTGGTCGGGCTGCAGGCAGACGAAGACCGCGGTCTCGGTTGAGCCGTAGAGCTGCTTGAGGTTGATGCCGATCGAGCGGTAGAAGCTGAACAGGTCGGGGCCGATGGCCTCGCCGGCGGTGTAGGCCACGCGCACCCGCGAGAAGCCCAGCGCGTTGCGCAGCGGCCCGTAGACGGCGAGGTCGCCGAGCCGGTACTTGAAGCGCTCCCAGGCGCCGACCGGCTGGCCGTCCATCAGCGCGGGCCCGACGCGATGGGCCAGCGCCATGCACCGCGCGAAGAGCCAGCGCTTGAGCGCGCCGGCGTCCTCCATGCGGATCATCACGCTGGTGAGCAGGCCCTCGAAGACGCGTGGCGGCGCGAAGTAGTAGGTCGGGCCAATCTCCTTGAGGTCGATGCTGACGGTGCTGGCCGACTCGGGGCAGTTGACGACGTAGCCGCAGGCCAGCCATTGCGCGTAGCTGAAGATGTTCTGGCCGATCCAGGCGCACGGCAGGTAGGCCAGCACCTCCTCGTCGTGGGTGAGGCGGTCGAAGCGCGCGCCCGCCTGCGCGCGGTCGATCAAGGTCGCATGGGTGTGGACCACGCCCTTCGGGTGGCCGGTGGTGCCGGAGGTGAAGAACATCGCCGCCACGTCCTCGGCGCGGCCGGCCTCGACCTCGCGCTCGAACCAGCCGGGATGGCGCATCGCATGGGCGCGGCCGTCGTCGCACAGGCCGTCGATCGAGCCCAGGCCGTCGGCCGCGTAATGGCGCAGGCCGCGCGGATCGTCGAACCAGACGCGGCGCAGCGCCGGGCACTGGTCGCGGATCTCGAGCAGCTTGTCGACCTGCTCCTGGTCCTCGACGACGGCGAAGGCGACCTCGGCGTTCTGCAGCGGGTAGACGAACTCGGCGGCCACCGCGTCCTGGTACAGCGGCACCGGGATCGCGCCCAGCGACTGCGCGGCGAGCATGGCCGCGTACAGCCGCGGCCGGTTCTCGCCGATGACCACCAGATGCTGGCCGCGCACCATGCCGGCGGCGGCGAAGCCGTGCGCGAGATCACGCACCAGCGCCGCGAGCCCGGCCCAGTCCAGCGTCTGCCAGATGCCGAGCTCCTTCTCGCGCAGCGCCGGCGCGCCGGGGCGCTGCCGTGCATGGGCGAGCAGCAAGCGGGGGAAGGTCTGGTCCACCGTCGTCTCCTTGTGGTCCCCGCTGTCGCCGTCTCTGGTGGAGGCGCTCATGCCGCGGGGTGAATGGACTGTAGGCCGGCTCATTGACGCCGTGTTGTCGTTGCGACGACATTCCTAGGGAGAGTTCGGGGCAGCGTTTTCCCCAGGGGGGCGCGTCAGGCTGTTGTCATGCGCCGGCGCGATGAACGGGGGATGGCCTCGATCACCGACACCGCTGTCCGCGCCGCGCTGGGTTCGCCGTCCCCGCCGCCCCTGCACCCGTCCCTGTCGGGGGCCGTGCCGACGCAGCCGCTGCGGCTGCGGGCGCGGGCCGCGAGCGCGCAGGAGATGGGCGCCATTCCCTGGCTGAAGGCGATCGAGCCGGAACTGCGCGAGCGGGTCTCCGCCAGCATCCAGGTGGCGGAGGTGGAGGTCGGCGAGCGCATCTGCCGCATCGGGCGCGAAGCCAATTTCTGGTTCGGCGTCATCGACGGCCTGCTCAAGATGAGCAACGACGAGGCGGCGGCGCGCCAGGTCACCTTCACCGGCGTCCCGCCGGGCGGCTGGTTCGGCGAGGGCACCCTGCTCAAGCGCGAGGCCTACCGCTACAACATCCAGGCGCTGCGCCGCAGCGTCGTCGCCGGCCTGCCGCTGGACAGCTTCCATGAGCTGCTGGAGACCAGCCTGGCCTTCAACCGCTACGTGCTGAACCAGCTCAACGAGCGGCTGGGCCAGTTCATCGCCGCACGCGAGATCGACCGCCAGAGCGATCCCGACCTGCGCGTCGCCCGCAACCTGGCAGCGCTGTTCCATCCCCAGCTGTACCCCGGCGTGAACGGGCTGCTGCGCATCACGCAGCAGGAACTGGGGCATCTGGTGGGGCTCTCGCGTCAGCGCGTCAACGAGGCCCTGCGCCACCTGCAGGCGCAGCGGCTCATCGCGGTCGAGTATGGCGGACTGCGGGTGCTGGACCTGGCGGGGCTGCGGGTGTATCCGCAGCAGTAGCGGCGCCGGGGTGACGTCGGTCCGCGGGCGCGGGGCCGGCCGGCCTCAGGCGCCGAACGGCGTCGCCTCGGGCTGCGCCGGCGGGTGCGCGGCGTACTGCGCGGCGTTGATCTCGTAGAGCAGGCTGGCCGCCTCGCCCGGATGCTCGGCGACCGAGCCGGTCAGCCGCAGCCCGACCCGCTCCAGCGTCTTGCGCGCCGCGGTGTTGCCCGGCGCCAGCAGCGCCTGCACCGAGGTCGCGTGCAGGCTGTCGAAGGCCAGCGCCAACGCCGCCAGCGACATCTCCGCCGCATACCCCTGGCCCCAGTGGTCGGACAGGAAGTGGAACTCCAGCAGCAGCGCCGGCGCGCCGCAGATCCGTCCCCGGCTCAGGCCGCCGAAGCCGATCGCGCCGAGCGAAGGCTGCTCGCGCAGCGCGACCGCCCACGGCCCCAGTCCGTCGCGCGCCCACAGCCCGCGCCATTGCTCCAGCCGCTCGGACATGGCGGGACCGCCGGATTCGAATCGACGATTCGCCGGGTCGCACAGCAGGTCGCGGAAGGTCCGGGCGTCCGCCGCCGCGGGCGGACGCAGGGTCAGCCGGGGCGTGTGGGTGAGCCGCTCGACGGCCGGGATGGAGAAGAGGGGGGCAAGCATAGGGGTTAACCCGCAAATTATGCGCCCGCGCCGCGTTTCAAGTCATCTCCCGACCGCTCGGTCGGTGACGGCAGCGGGACTTGCGTCACGAAAGGTGACGAAGGCGTTGGAACCCTGGAAGTTTTGGCCCCTTGCGCGCAGATCGCCCGCTGCTTGCGCCGATCCCAAGGCCGCTCCCGGGGCCGTTACCCCGGCCGCGCCGGGCGACAGCCCAGCGACAGGTCGGCGCGGGCCGACTCGCATAGCATTCCCGGCATCCGCGGGCCCGGCGGGGGACTTCCCCCCATCCGGGCTCCCTCCCCAGGACGACGCGGCGCCCGGCGCCGCAGGAACGTGAGCCTCGTCATGAAGCTGCTGGTCATCGAAGACAACCCGGACATCGTCGCCAACCTGTTCGCCTACCTCGAGCCGATGGGCTACGAGCTGGACGTGGCCCGCAACGGCCTGGGCGGGCTGGCGCAGGCCGCCGCCGGCTCCTACGACGCGATCGTGCTGGACCTGACCCTGCCCGGCCTGGACGGGCTGGACGTGGCCCGGCGCCTGCGCAAGGACTTCCGCCGGCCGACCCCCATCCTGATGCTGACCGCGCGCGACACCATCGCCGACAAGGTCACCGGCTTCGAGAGCGGCGCCGACGACTACCTGGTCAAGCCCTTCTCGCTGGTCGAGCTGGAGATCCGCCTCAAGGCGCTGATGCGGCGCTCCCACGGGCTGAACCTGAGCTCGGCGGTGAGCTACGCCGATGTCAGCTTCGACCCCGACACGCTGGAAGCCACCCGCGCCGGCAAGCCGCTGCAGCTCACGCCCACCGGCTACAAGCTGCTCTCGGCCCTGCTGCGCGAGGCCCCCAAGCTGGTCCGCCGCGAGGACCTGGAACGCGAGGTCTGGGGCAACGACCCGCCCGACAGCGATGCGCTGCGCACCCACATCCACGCGCTGCGCTCGGCGCTGGACAAGCCCTTCCCCGTCCCGCTGCTGAAGACCCATCCGGGCATCGGATACCGGCTGGTGTCGCCCGATGCGGGATGAGCCCCGCGTGACCCGCGCCCCCTGGCGCCTGCGCTCCACCGCCGCGCCGACGACGCTGCGCACGCGCGTCGCCGCGGCCTTCCTGCTGCTGACCCTGCTGGTCTGCGGCGCCTTCGCCGTGGCGGCGGTGCGCATCGCCTCGAGCATCGAGGACCGCCTGATCGACCAGCGCCTGAGCCGCACCGCCGACGAGCTGATCGCCCGCGAGCGGCAGGGCCTGGAGCCCGACCTGCCGCCCAGCGTCACGCTCTACCGCGGCACGGAGATCCCGGCCCCGCTGCGCGGGAAGCCGCCCGGCAAGTACACGCTGCCGCAGGACGGCCAGCTGGTCAGCGCGCTGGTCCGGAACGACCTCGGCCCGGTCTTCGTGCTGACCGACCGCGACGAGGACTTCGCCAAGATCGAGGCGGGCGTCTACGGCCTGCTGGGCCTGGCCTTCGTCTGCTGCCTGGGTCTGGCGCTGTTCCTGGCGCAACTGACCGCGAGCCGCATCGTCGCGCCGGTGACCGCGCTGGCGCGCGCGGTGGAAACCGGCGCCGCGCCGCGCGAGTACCCGCTGCAGGATTCCACCGACGAACTGGGCGTGCTGTCGCGCGCCTTCGCCGCCAAGACCGAGGCCCAGCAGCGCTACCTGGACCGCGAGCGCTGGTTCACCGGCGACGTCAGCCATGAGCTGCGCACCCCGCTGGCGGTGATGCTGGGCGCCGCCGAGGTCCTGAAGGCGCGCCTGCACGGCCGGGACGACATGGTCGAGCTGGCCGAGCGCATCCGCCGCACCGCCGCCGACACCAGCGAACGCGTGGTCGCGATGCTGCTGCTGTCGCGCGATCCGGCCAGCATCGGCGCGCCGCCGACCGCGGTGCTGCCGCTGCTGCGCCAGGAGATGGAGCGCTGCCGGCCGCTGCTCAAGGGCAAGGCCGTCGAGATGACGCTGCATGCCGCTCCCGCCGATGCCGCCCTGGAAGTGCCGGCGCGGCCCGAGCTCGCCGCGATCGCGCTGGGCAACCTGATCCGCAACGCCTGCCAGTTCACCGAGGAAGGCCGCGTCGACATCCGGCTCGAGGCCGGCCGGGTCGTCATCGAGGACACCGGCATCGGCATCCCGCCGGCGGTGCGCGATCGCATCTTCGACCGCTTCATGCAGGTGGACCCGGCCGGCGCCGGCAGCGCCGGGCTGGGCCTGGCCATCGTCAAGCGCGTGGCCGAGCACCTGGGCTGGACCGTCAGCCTGGAGGCGCCCGCCAACGGCGGGACGCGCTTCGCGCTGAGCTTCGGGCAGGCGTCCAGGGAGCGGGACATTCTCCCCACTTGAAGCGCGACATCCGCTGGACGGGTCGGCCGTCCCACCTATACTGTATGCATATACAGCTCCCAACGCCGGTGTCACGACCGGCGTTGTCGTCTCTTCCGCCGACCGTCTCGCTGATCGTTCCGCCGACCGCCCCGCCATGTCCGCCCTGCCCTTGCCCCTTCCCCCCGCCGTGGCCGAGGCCGTCTGGCGCGGCGACGCGCTGGGCCGCGGCACCGACACGGTCTGGCCCAGCGGCTTCGACGCGCTGGACGCGGAACTGCCCGGCGGCGGCTGGCCCGGCCGCCAGCTGACCGAACTGCTGCTGCCGCAGTTCTCGCTGGCCGAATGGCGGCTGGCCGGCCCGGCGCTGCGACGCGTGGTCGCCGACGGCGCCGCGGTGGCGATGGTCGGCCCGCCCAAGCGCCCGCACCTGCCCGGCCTGATGCACCTGGGACTGGACGAGCGCCACCTGGTCTGGATCGACGCGCGCGCGCCCTCGGAGCGGCTCTGGTGCGCCGAGCAGCTGATCAAGTCCAACGCCGCCGGCGCGGTGCTGGCCTGGATGCCGCAGGCCGCGCCGGAACAGCTGCGGCGGCTGCAGGTGCTGGCGCAGTCCTTCGAGGGGCCGGTGTTCCTGTTCCGGCCGCTGGCCGCGCGCCACGACCCCTCGCCAGCGCCGCTGCGGCTGCAGGTGACGATCGACGTCGACTGGGCGCTGGACGTCCTGATCCTCAAGCGCAAGGGCCCCGCCCATGAGACGCCGCTGCGGCTGGCGTCCATCCCGGGCGGGCTCGAGCGGGTGCTGACGCCCCGGGTGATGCGGCCCAGCACGATGCGCCCCGTCGCGCCGCTCGCGCCACTCGCGCCGGTCATGCCCGCCGCGACTGAAGCCGCGCCCGCCGCAGCGTCCGCCGCCGCCTTGTCCGAATCCTCGCGCGCGCCGCAGCCGCTCGCCCTGTTCCCGGAGCTGACCGATGTTGTGGGTCGCCCTGATCCTGCCGCCTCGTCCGCCGGCGCCGTCCGCTGATCCGGCCGCGCCGCCAGACCATCCCTGGGGGATCTGTCCGGAGGCGCAGGCGGGGCTGGCCGTGTGGTGCCTGCAGTTCACGCCGCGCGTGGCGCTGATGGAGGACGCCGTCGTCATGGAGGTCGAGGCCAGCCTGCGGCTGTTCCGCGGCCGGGGCGCGCTCCAGGCGCGCATCGCCGACGAGGCGCCGGACCTGGGCGCCGTCGGCATCGGCTGGGCGCCGACGGCCACCGCCGCGCTGGTGCTGGCGCGCTGCGGCGTGCCGGACCTGGGCGGCCGGCTGCTGCAGGCGGTGCTGGATCCGCTCCCGCTGCAGGCGCTGAGCGCCGGCGCCGAACATGCGGAGCCGCTGAGCCGTGCCGGCATCAACACGCTGGGCCAGTTGCGGGCCTTGCCGCGCGGCGGCATCAGCCGGCGCTTCGGCGCGGCGCTGCTGGCGAAGCTGGACCAGGCCTACGGGCTGCGTCCGGAGGCGCACCGCTGGGAAGTGCTGCCGGAGGATTTCCACGCCCGCATCGAGCTGCCCGGCCGCGTGGACCACGCGCCGGCGCTGCTGCTGGGCGCGAGGCCGCTGCTGATGCGGCTGTGCGGCTGGCTGGCGGCGCGCCATGCCGGCGCGACCGGCGTGACGCTGCACTGGGTGCACGACTCGATGCGCGCCAAGGACGCGGGCGATGGCGGATCGCTGACGATCCGCACCGCCGAGCCGATCCGCGCGCTCGAGCACTTCTGCCGGCTGATGGCCGAGCACCTGGCCAAGACGAAGCTGCTGGCGCCGGTGGGCGAACTGCGGCTGGAGGCGATCGGCGTCCAGGCCATGACCGAGGACAGCGCCTCGCTGCTGCCCGACACGGTGCGCACCGGCGAGACGCTCTACTTGACGCTGGAGCGCATCGCCGCGCGCCTGGGCCCGGAGCGGGTGATGCAGCCGGCGCCTGGCGACGATCACCGGCTCGAATGGATGACGCGCTGGCAGCCCGCCACCGACGGCCAGCGCGCCGGCGCCTCGGGCACGGGGCGCCGGCGTCTGGCGACGCGGCCCGCGCCGTCCATGCCCGAACCCGGCTTCCTGCTGGAGCCGCCGCTGCGCCTGGCGCTGCGCGAACACCGGCCGCATTACCAGGGCGCGCTGACACTGCTGGTCGGTCCCGACCGCGTCGAGGGCGGCTGGTGGGACCGCCTGCCGGCGCGCGCGCCAGCGGACGCGGCAACTGGGACTGGGACTCGGACTGGGACCGGTGCCGGCGCCCGGGACCAGACCGCGCCGCCCTTCACCGCGCTCGTGCCACAGGACGACGCGGCGATGGTGGCGGTCGGCCACCGCAACGTCGTGCGCGACTACTGGATCGCGGTCAACGACAGCGCCGGCGTCGTCGCCATCTTCCGGCAACCGCTGGACGATGGCGGCAGCGCCTGGTTCCTGCACGGCGTCTACGCCTGAACGGGGTCGAGCGATGACCGCCCCGCCTGCCCTGCCCGCCGCCGCACTGCCCGCGCCACCCGCGCTGCCGGACTACGCCGAACTGCGCTGCCTGAGCAACTTCAGCTTCCTCAAGGGCGCCAGCTGGCCCGAGGAACTGGTCGAGCGCGCCAGGGAACTCGGCTACAGCGCGCTCGCGATCACCGATGAATGCTCGATGGCCGGCATCGTGCGCGCGCACGTGGCCGCCAAGCAGCATGGGCTGAAGCTGCTCGTGGGCAGCCAGTTCCGCATCGACCCGCGCGACGGCGCCGGTCCGGACGAGGCGGCCCCCTTCACGCTGGTGGCGCTGGCCTGCAACCTGAACGGCTACGGCAACCTGTGCCAATTGATCTCAAGGCTGCGGCGCTCGGCCGACAAGGGCAGCTACCGCTGCACGATCGACGACATCGGCCCCCAGGCACTGGATGACTGCGTCGTCATCGCCTGCGCGGACCGGCATGCGGCGGCCGCGCCGCTGCTGGCGATGTCGCGCTGGCTGCTGTCGCGCTTCACCGGCCGCTGCTGGCTGGGCGTGACCCAGACCCGCGAGCTCGACGACGAAAGCCGTCTGCTGCGACTGCGCGAGGCGGCCGCGCTGACCGAGATCCCGCTGGTGGCCGTCGGCGACGTCACCATGCATGTGCGCAGCCGCAAACCGCTGCAGGACGTGTTGACCGCGACCCGGCTGGGTCGGCCGCTGACCGAGTGCGGCCAGGCGCTGGACCGCAACGCCGAGCGCCACCTGCGCGCGCGGGGCCGGCTCGGGCTGGCCTTCCCCGCCGAACTGCTGGCCGAGACCCTGCGCGTGGCCGCCCGCTGCGAGTTCAAGCTCGACGAACTGCGCTACCACTACCCCTCGGAGGTCGTGCCCGACGGCGAGACGCCGGCCAGCCACCTGCGCCGCCTGACTTACGAAGGCGCGGGCCGGCGCTGGCCCGACGGCATTCCTCCGGCGGTCAGCGAGCAGATCGAACGCGAGCTCGCGCTGATCGAGGAGCTGCGCTACGAGCATTACTTCCTCACCGTTGCCGACATCGTCCACTTCGCGCGCTCGCAGGGCATCCTGTGCCAGGGGCGCGGCAGCGCGGCCAATTCCATCGTCTGCTACTGCACCCACGTGACCGAGGTCGATCCGCAGCGGATGCAGGTGCTGTTCGAGCGCTTCATCAGCAAGGAGCGCAACGAGCCGCCCGACATCGACATCGACTTCGAGCATGAGCGCCGCGAGGAGGTCATCCAGTACCTCTACCGCAAGTACACGCGCGAGCGCGCGGCGCTGGCGGCGGTGGTGATCTCGTACCGGGTCAAGAGCGCGCTGCGCGACGTCGGCAAGGCGCTGGGTTTCGAGCCGGAGACCCTGGACACGCTGTGCGGCAACCACCAGTGGTGGGACGGCCAGACCATCGACGCGGAGCGGCTGCGCGAATCGGGCCTGGACGCGAATGACCTGGCGGTGCGGCAACTGGTGGAGATCACCTCGGAGCTGCTCGGCTTCCCGCGTCACCTGTCGCAGCATCCGGGCGGCTTCGTGCTGACGCAGGGACCGCTGACGCGCATGGTGCCGGTGGAGAACGCGTCGATGCCGGACCGCACCGTGATCGAGTGGGACAAGGACGACCTCGACGCGGTCGGACTGCTCAAGGTCGACGTGCTGGGGCTGGGCATGCTGACGGCGATCCGCAAGACGCTGGACTTCATCGGCAAGCGCCAGCGGGCTCCCTTCGAGGTCAAGGACATTCCGGCCGAGGACCAGGCCACCTACAAGATGATCCAGCGCGCCGAGACGATCGGCGTGTTCCAGATCGAGAGCCGGGCGCAGCGCAGCATGCTGCCGCGGCTCAAGCCCGAGAAGTTCTACGACCTGGTGATCGAGGTGGCGATCGTGCGGCCCGGTCCGATCCAGGGCGGGATGGTGCATCCCTACCTGCAGCGGCGACAGGGGCTGGAGCCGGTGGTCTATCCGAGCGGATTGGAATCGGTGCTGGACCGCACGCTGGGGGTGCCGGTGTTCCAGGAACAGGTGATGCAGATCGCGATGATCGCGGCCGGCTTCACCGGCGGCGAGGCCGACGAGCTGCGGCGCTCGATGGCGGCCTGGAAGCGCAAGGGCGACCTGGGGAAATACCGCGAGAAGCTGATCGAAGGGATGCGCGCGCGCGACTACCCGGTGTCCTTCGCGGAGCAGATCTTCGAGCAGATCAAGGGCTTCTCGGAGTACGGCTTCCCGGAGTCGCACGCCGCGTCGTTCGCGTTGCTGGTCTACACGAGCAGCTGGCTCAAGAAGCACCGGACAGCGGAATTCCTGGCGGGGATGCTGAACGCGCAGCCGCTGGGCTTCTATTCGCCGAGTCAGCTGGTGCAGGACGCCAGGCGCAGCGGCGTCGAGGTGCGGCCGCCGGACGTGATGCACAGCGACTGGGACTGCACGCTGGAGCGTGCCGATGGCCGCGTGATCCGGCCCACGCGTCGCGGCAAGGACACCGAGGCGCTCGATGCGCGGCCGCTGGACCAGGACGGCATCGCGCAGGACGAGGACGGCGACCCCTATCTGGAGTCGGACGAAGCGCTGGCGATCGACGCGGCGCCGGTGGCGGTGCGGCTGGGACTGCGGCTGGTGAAGGGCCTGCAGCAGGCCTCGGCGGCGGCGATCTGCCTCGAGCGCAGACGCGGCCCGTTCAACGACGCGGAAGACCTGGCGCGCCGCACCGGCCTGAACCAGCAGCAGATGACGATGCTGGCGGCGGGCGACGCGCTGACCAGCCTGAGCGGCCATCGGCGCCAGCAGATGTGGGACGCGGCCGCGCAGCATGCGCCGCCACCGCTGCTGTCGACGGCGCCGGTGCAGGAGGACTTCCTGGCGTTGCCGCAGGCGCCGGAGGGCGAGGAGATCGTCTTCGACTACGCATCGCTGGGCCTGACGCTGCGGCGGCATCCGCTGTCGCTGCTGCGGCCGATGCTGCGCGAGCAGCGCTGGATGTCGGCACAGGAGCTGAACGAGTTGCCGGATGGCCGCCCGGCGCGCGGCTGCGGGATCGTGACGGTCAAGCAGCAGCCTGCGACGGCCAAGGGGACGATCTTCATCTCTCTGGAGGACGAGACCGGGGACATCCAGGTCATCGTGCACCGCGCGCTGTGGCAGCGGCAGCGCCAGGTCATGCTGCATTCGCGGCTGATGGCGGTGAAGGGCAAATGGCAGCGCAGCGGCGAGGTCCGCAACCTGATCGCCGGGCACATGGAAGACCTGACCCCGATGCTGGGACGCTTGAGGACGGAGAGCCGGGATTTTCACTAGATCACTGGAACGCCACCGACGCGTCGACGGAAACCACATCACGTGGCGACGCTACCTTCTCCCCAAGCAACTTGAGCTTCTTGAAGGCAGCCCTGTCGAACGTCATGAACACCTCTCCACCCGAAAGACGCCCTTCACAGGCGATCGCCCCATCGGCGAAATCGCCCCCGAGGTCGAGCACCGCCAGCCCTGCGGTAACGGCAAACAGGTTGACCTTGACACAGGGCTTCTCCACAAGCGTTCGAATCGCCTGGGCAATCTCGCCCGCTTCGAATTTGTACGAGCGTCCAAGCACCCAGGCGAACTCGCAGAGACACGACACCGGGACAACCACGAGCTCTGCGTCACCCAGCAATCGCATTGCGGCACGAGCCTGATCCAGGTCGTCCATGACGGCGATCCGGACCAGCACGTTGGTATCAACAGTCACCTTCATGGCTCTCCGGCCCATCCGTTCGCGATGGTCTCATTCATCTCGTCGATCGATACCGCCCCTGGGCGCCCCCGCGGCACTCCCGCAAGGATGCCAAGAAGGTCTCGAATATCGCCGGTCCGTCCACCTCGAAGAACGCAGCAGCCGTTGGGCAGCAGGTCGACCTCGATCTTTCCGCCTGGCCGGACTTTCAGGTGATCGAGCACCAACCGTTCAAGCTTGACCGTACGACGCTGAGACACCGTCATCGGCAGCAAATCGATCATCACGATGCTCATGAACAACCCTCTAATGCGTTGATGGACCCGGAAGACTAGCCCCGCACGCCATCGAAAAACCGCCTCTCCCCCTGACTTCCGTCAACGGTGGGAGAGAACGCGCGGCCTCCCCCTGCGGATCCCTCGGCTGTAGGTTCCGTCCGACGGCGCAATGCGTCCTCCGGGGGTACCCAAGGGGCCGGTCCTTGCGGAAAGATCGGCTCAATGGTCCTCATGCCGACCCGCCCGTCCCGATGGCCTGGCCGGCCCCGACATCATGAAAAAGATCGCCGTCCGTGCCCGCGCGCTGCCCGTCGCGGCGCCGCTCATCCCGTCGCCCTCCTGGGCGCTGCTCGGCATCGAGCCGCTGCGTGCCGCGATGGAATACGCCAGCTGCCGCCTGATGGACCGCAGCGGTCATCCGCCCGGCGACGGTCATCCCGTCATCGTGTTCCCCGGCCTGGCGGCCGACGCGCAGTCGATCGCGCCGCTGGTGGGCTTCTGCCACGGCCTCGGCTACGCGGCGCGCGACTGGGGCCGCGGCCTGAACACCGGGCCGGTGGGGAACATCGACCGCTGGCTCGACGCCCTCGCCGCCGACATCGAGGCGCTGGTCACCGACCAGCCGCAGGCGGTCTCGCTGGTCGGCTGGAGCCTGGGCGGCATCTACGCGCGCGAGATCGCCAAGCGCATCGCGCTGCCCGTCCGGCAGGTCATCACGATCGGCACGCCGATCACCGGCGAGGCGGCGCAGACCAACGTCAGCCTGCTCTACCGCTGGATCAACGGCGCGCTGCCGGTGCTGGACGAGGACTTCAAGGCGCGCCTCCTGGCCGCGCCCCAGGTGCCGACCACCGCCATCTACAGCCGCAGCGACGGCGTCGTCGCCTGGCAGGCCTGCGTGCAGCGCGAGGACCATCCGATGATCGAGAACGTCGAGGTCGACGGCAGCCACTGCGGTCTGGTGTGGAATCCCGCGGTGCTGAAGGTGGTCGCCGACCGGCTCGCCCATGCGCCCGGCGCGTGGCGCCCCTACGGCGACGCCACCGAGGCGAAACCCGCGCACGCCGTCCAGTCGCTGAACTGATCGGCGCTGAGCGCTGAGCAGCGCTCTGCGAGCGGCAGGCGCCGGGAGGCGCCCTGCCGCCCCACGCGCTACCGAATCAAGGCGATCAGGATGATGATCGGAATCGGCACGCCCAGCAGGTACAGCAACAGCGATCGCATGCGAGCTCTCCTTGGTTCAATCGATGAGGTCGCGCTGCCGGCCGCCGATGGTGGCCAGCAGGCTCGCGGTGAAGGCGCCGATCAGCAGCGCCACGAACATCCACAGCGCCGCCGCCAGCGTCGCCTTGCGCGCGGCATCCGCGGCTTCGCGGGCGCGCGTTTCCAGCGCCTGCGCCTCGGCGCGGGCGCGCTGCAGCGTCTCGGTCACGCGCCGCTCGGCCTCGGCCTGCGTCAGGCCGGTCCGCTGCGCCACCAGCTGCGAGGCGGCGCGCGTGTCGTCCGAGGACAGGCGGCCCTCATGACGCAGCGCCCGCACCACCAGGCGTCGCAGCGCGGCGGACGACTGCTCGTCCGCATGCGCCATCGACGCGTCCGGCCAGCCGCGCAGCGTCGCCGGATTGGCCCCGGCCGGCGCAGCGCCGGCGGTCGCGGTGAGCGAGGGCCGCAGCAGCGTGTCCACGTAATAGCCGAGATCGTCGCGAGCCAGCGGATCCGAGCCCGCCCGGCCCTCCGCGCCGCGCTCGGCCAGGGTGCCGTCGGTCTCGGGCGATGTCCCCGCAGTCGCCGTCGTCGCTGTCGCCGCCGCGCCGGCCGTCGCGACGCCGGCTGCGGTCGCCGCGCCCTTCACGCCCAGTCCCGCGATCGCGCCCACCGATGCCGTCAGCGTGGCCGCGGTGAACAGCGTCGCCACCGCCCAGGACAGCAGGCCGTGGGCGGTATCGCGGAAGTGGACCTCGTCGGCATCGGTGCCGCGCCAGCGCACCCGCAGCCGTCCGGCCAGGTAGCCGCCAAGCCCCGACGCCGCCAATTGCGTGAAGGCGAGCCACGCGATGCCCGCCGCGCCGAGCGTGCCGGCGCTGGCGCCATCGCCGCCCCAGGGCGACACGGCGGCCAGGCCCAGCCCGACGCCGAGCAGCAGCAGGATCAGCGACAGCGCCGCCGCCGCGGCCGCACCGGCCAGCACCGCGCCCCACGACACCGCCGAGACCGTCCCCCGGGCGGGGTAGGCTCCGCCGACGCTGCTCTCGCCCGCATACCAGGCTTCGTTCGCGACCATCGCAATCCCCTCGAGTGGTGATGAGGTCTGCTGGCAAAGGGCGGACCCGAGACCGTAACCCGGCGCCGTAACGTCCCGCCGTAACGCCCGTTACGCCGATGCCGTCACACCGACCGCGCGGCCCGCGCAGAATGCGCCACCCATGACTGTTGCCATCGTTTCCTCCGCGCCCGTCGCCGACGGCGTCACGCATCGCCTCCAGCTGCTGCCGCACGGCCTGCGCATCGACGGCCTGCCCGAGCTGCGCAACCGCCTGCTGCCGCGCCTGCTGGCCGCGCTGCTGCAGGCGCACGAGCAGGGCCTGGCCCGCGTCGACAGTCCCTGCTCGCGCGCCGAGCTGCGCGAGCGCATCGCCGGCATGGCCGAGCTGCATCGCACCCAGGTCTGGCGCGCGCTGGCGCTGCTGGACGACGGCCCGCTGGCCGCGCTGATCGAAGCCAGCGCCCGCAGCAGCGGTCCGTTCTGGCTGAATGCCCCGCTGCTGGCGCGCTGCCAGGTCGAGATCGACGGCGAGCCCGCCGCCGGCGAAGCCCTCGCGCGCTGGCTCGGCCAGCAGCGCCCGGTGCGCGCGCCGGCCGCCGCGCCGCTGCTGCCGCTGGCCTATGCCGAGGCGCTGGCGCGCGCCGACTACCTGCTCGACCGCGGCGAGCTCTACCCCGCCCGGCTCGCGCTCCAGCAAGCCGCGCCGCACGTGCCGGAGGGCGACGACGCCGCGGCCGCCGCGCTCGGCCTGCGCCGCGCCCGCATCGCGCGCCGCCTGGGCGACTGGGCCGCGCTGCAGGATGAGCTGCGCGAACTCGGCCAGGCCCTCAACCACGGCCGCCTGCCGAGGCTGGAACGCCGGCAGCTGCGCGCCCGCGTCGCGATCCTGGCGGCCTGGCACTGGTACGGCAGCCTCGGCCAGGCCGCGCCGGCGCTGGACAAGCTCGACGAGGTCGACCCCGAGGCGCTCGCCAGCGACTCCACCCTGCGCTGCGATCACGGCAACCTGCGCGGCATCGTGCTGCGCGAACTCGCCCTGGCCCGCGGCGACGCGGCGCTGGCGACGCAGTCGCTGGCCAGCCTGGGCGACGCGCTGCGCGCCGCCTCGCTGGCCGGCCTGCCCGACGCGCTGCAGGTCTGCGCCGCCAATTTGTCCAACACGCTGGGCCAGCTCGTCGAGGCCGGCCTGCTGCCCGCCGCAGGCCCCGGCATCGAGGACGCGCTGCGCTGGCTGCTGCTGAGCGACGCGCTGTGCGCGCGCTGGCAGCTCGGACGCAGTTCGTTGCTGAACACCATCTTCCTGCTGCGCCTGGCGGCGCTGGGCCGGCTGGACTTCGCCGCGCTCCAGCGCCTCGCTTCGGCGCAGGGCCTGCCGCTGCCGGCGGTCTCCTTCAACGACCTCGCGGCCCAGCGCTGGGCCTCCTGCCGCGCGCGCCACTCGCAGATCCCCGCCGACCAGCGCTGCGCCTTCCTGTTGCTGTGGGCCCGCCATGCGCTCGACGAAGGCGACGCCTTCAGCGCCACCGACCTGGTGCGCCAGGCCCGGCTGCAGGCCCGCAAGCTGCGCGACGAGGACGCGCGGCGCCGCTACCTCGACGAGGCAGAGACGCTGATGCCGCGCACCCGCCGCGCCTGAGCCGAAGCAATCCATCGCAGCGCCCGCGCAGCGCGGGATCGACCGCGCCGAGGTCGCAGGCTGCCGGCGCAACGCCCGTAACCGCACTTCGACGCGGCGCCGCGCGGCGGACTCCGGACACTGGCGGCCTCGATCACCGCACGGAGTTCCTCCATGACCCTGTCCCGTCTGTCGACCGGCGCCCTGCTCGTCTGCCTCGCGCTCACCGCCTGCCGCGCCTCGTTCGCACAGGGCGGCGCGACGCCCACTCCAGCCCCGTCCGCCACGACCTCCGCGCCCGCCGCCCTGGCCGTCGTCCCCGCCGACCAGCGCGAGCGCTGGGAGACCCGCCCGGAGTTGCAGCGCCATTTCGCCGAGCTCGGCACCGCGGGCACGATCGCCGTGCTCGACACCCGCGCGCATCGCTGGATCGCCTCGGACAGCGTGCGCGCCTTCGAGACCTTCCTGCCCGCCTCGACCTTCAAGATCCCGATGTCGCTGATCGCGCTGGAGACCGGCGCCGCGGTCGACGAGACGCAGCCCTTCAAGTGGGACGGCACCGAACGGCGGATCGCCGACTGGAACCGCGACCAGACGCTGGCCTCGGCCTACCGGGTCTCGGCGGTGTGGGTGTTCCAGTCGCTGGCCCGGCAGGTCGGCCAGCCGACGGTGCAGCAGTTCCTGCGCGACTTCCGCTACGGCAACGCGATCGCGGGCCCGGTCGGCGATCGCTTCTGGCTCGACGGCGACCTGCGCATCTCCGCGGTCGGCCAGGTGGAATTCCTGCGCCGCGTGCATGACCGCGCGCTGCCGCTGTCCGACCGGACCTACGACATCGCTCACAAGGTCCTGCTGCGCGAGCAGGGCCCCGGCTGGCGGATGTACGCCAAGACCGGCTGGGCCGATGACGCCCGGCCGCGGCCGATCGGCTGGTTCGTCGGCTGGGTCGAGCAGGACCGCGACCCGCGGCCGGTCTACTTCGCGCTCAACCTGGACATGACCGATGCGGCTTTCGCCCCGCGCCGCGAGGAGATCGCCAAGCGCGTGCTGCGCGCGCTCGGCGCGCTGGAGCCCGCCAGGCCGTGAGCGATCGCCGATACTCGCCCGATCGCCGACAACCCCGATTGGACGCCCCCCGATGAAGTCCCCCGCTCTCGCCCGCGCCGCCCTCCTTCCCCTCCTGCTGGTCGCCGGACTGGCCCAGGCCCAGGTCGTCGTCAGCGACGCCTGGGTCCGCGCCACGGTGCCGCAGCAGAAGTCCACCGGCGCCTTCATGCAGATCAAGTCGCCGACGGACACGAAGCTGGTGTCGATCAGCTCGCCGGTCGCCGGCGTGGCCGAGGTGCACGAGATGGCGATGGACGGCAACGTGATGCGCATGCGGCCGGTCAGCGCGCTGGCGGTGCCGGCCGGCAAGCCGGTGGACCTGAAGCCGGGTGGTTATCACGTGATGCTGATGGAGCTGAAGGGCCCGCTCAAGACCGGCGACGCGGTGCCGCTGACGCTGGTCTTCGAGGGCGCCGACAAATCGCGCTCGACCGTCACCGTCCAGGCGCCGGCCCGGACCGGCCCGGTCACCGCCCCCGACGCCAAGGACCCGCACGCGGGCCACGGCGACCACAAGCACTGAGCGCGCGACCGCGGCTCAGGGGCGCCGCAGCCCCTGCGCGAGGTGATCCACCAGCGCCTTGAGCCGCAAGGGCAGGAAGCGCTGGCTGGGCATCAGCGCATGCAGCGGCATCGGACGGCCGACCCACTCGGGCAGCACCTCCACCAGCGCGCCGCTGGCCAGGCTGTCGCGGATGTCGAGGTCGCTCTTGTAGGTGAGCCCCCGCCCTTCGAGGGCCCACTGGTGGGCGATGCCGCCATCGTCGGCGGTGCGCCGCCCCTGCACCGACACCTCCACCGGCGCCGCCTGCATCGCGTCGCGACGCCAGAAGCGCCACTCGCGCTCCAGCCGGTCGCCGATCTTGAAGCGGATGCATTCGTGCTGCGTCAGCTCGCCGGGATGGGTGGGCCGTCCCTCCCGCTTCAGGTAGTCCGGCGACGCGACCAGCAGCCGGCGTCCGTCATGGAGCTTGCGCGCCACCAGCCGCGAGTCGGCCAGCTCGCCATACCGCAGCGCCAGGTCCACCTCGTCGCGCACCACGTCCTGCAGCGCGTCGCCGACGCTGAGCTGCAGTTCGACGCCCGGGTGGCGGTCGAGGAAGCTGTCCAGCAGCGGCAGCAGCACCCGCCGCGTCAGGTCGCTGGACGCGCTCAGGCGGATGCGCCCGCGCAGGGCCGCCTGGCTGCCGCGGCCCTTGCCCGCCGGGCCCTCGCCCTCGGACACCAGCGCCAGGCCCTCGTCGAGCAGCTCCAGCGCCCGCTGCGCATAGTCCCGCAACCGCTCGCCGGCCATGGTCAGCCGCAGCGCCCGCGTGCTGCGCTCGGCCAGCCGCACGCCCAGCCGCGCCTCCAGCTTCTTCAGCATCGCGCTGGCCGCCGCTGGCGTGATGCCCATCTCGCGCGACGCCGCCGTCAGGCTGCCGCCCCGCGCGCACTCGATCAGCAGGCGCAGCTCGGCGGTGTTCTCGATGTCCATGAGCCGTCCTCCTCGGGGAATCTTCAATCCAGGCTTGAAACTGATAGCCATTCAGCAGACTTCATTGATTCTGCCCAAGCGCGCACCATCCGTCCCCTGCGGATCGTCATCCCCTCTTCCTGTCTCCCAATCCTTAAAAGGAGTCGTCTCATGAAAGCCGTCGGCTACTTCCAGTCATTGCCCATTACCGCGTCCGAGTCGCTGCTCGACCTGGACCTGCCCCTGCCCGCCCCCGGACCGAAGGACCTGCTGGTCGAGGTCGCCGCGGTCGCCGTCAATCCGGTGGACACCAAGATCCGGGTGCGCCGCGCCAGCGCCGACGGCACGACGCCGGTGATCCTGGGCTGGGACGCGGTCGGCACGGTGCGCGCGATCGGGCCCGAGGTCAGCGGCTTCGCCGTCGGCGACCGGGTCTGGTACGCCGGCGACATCACCCGCCCCGGCAGCAATGCGCAGTTCCAGTGCGTCGACCACCGCATCGCGGCCCGCGCGCCCACGACGGTGAGCGACGCCGAGGCGGCCGCGCTGCCGCTGACCGCGATCACCGCCTGGGAACTGCTGTTCGACCGCCTGCAGGTGCAGCAGCAGGCGGACCGTCCGGTCAGCCTGCTGGTCACCGGCGCGGCGGGGGGCGTCGGCTCCATCCTGGTCCAGCTGGCACGACGCCAGACCCACCTGACCGTCGTCGGCACCAGCTCCGAGCCGGAGGGCGAAGGCGGCCGCTGGCTGCGCTCGCTGGGCGCGCATCACGTGATCAACCACCGCGAGCCGATCGCGCCGCAAATCGCCGCCCTGCAGCGCGACGGCGCGCCGCCGCTGCGCTACGTCACCAGCCTGACCCACACGCCGCAGCACTTCCCAGGCCTGGTCGAGGCCCTCGAACCGCAGGGCAAGCTGGCGCTGATCGATGACTTCGGTCCGGGCGACATCGACGTGATGGCACTGAAGGGCAAGTCGCTGTCGCTGCACTGGGAACTGATGTTCACGCGCAGCATGCATGTGACGCACGACATCGCCGCCCAGGGCCGGCTGCTGGCCGAGGTCGCGGCGCTGGTCGACGCGGGGCAGCTGCGCACGACGCTGGCCGACGTCGTCGGTCCGATCTCCGCCGAGCACCTCCGGCGCGCCCATGCGCTGCAGGAGAGCCAGCGCCAGCGCGGCAAGCTGGTGCTGCAGGGCTGGCCCGCCTGAACGGGGCCTGAGCGCGGCCTGAACGTCGGGGCCGCGAGGTCCGCGTTGCGCGCATGCCGCACTTCTCGTCACAGTTGTGACGTCTTACCGCCCCGGCCCGCCGGGGCGTTTTCATTGGCGCGCGGCTCGGGAAAACCTCCAGTGCGCGACGGCCTCGCGCAGGCGATACCTGCGGCCTCGGACGCCACGACGCGTCCGGCGAATCAACAACGGCCGACCACGGCCATGCAGAGCGAGGGATCGTCATGAACATCCGCAAGGTCCTGGCCGCCGTCCTGCCGGCGGCCCTTCTGTGCGCCGGCGCCTCGGCCACCGCCGCCACCATCGGCGTGATCCTGCCGGGCAGCTACCCGAGCACGGCGCAGGCCGAGGAACTGCAGCTGGGCATGACGCTCGCGCTCAAGACCTGGCCCGGCGACGCGGCGCCCAAGCTGGTCATCAAGGACAGCGGCTGCGACGCCCGCAAGGCCGACGCGATCTCCCAGGAATTCATCAAGGCCAAGGTGGACCTGGTGCTGGGCAACTGGTGCGAGATCAACGCCGGCGCCGACGCGCTGAAGGCGGCCGGCATCCCTTTCATCTCCAGCAATGCCGAGCGGGTCAAGGACCAGGACCTGCAGCTGCAGCTGGGCCGCATCGAGCTCAATGCCGGCGAGAAGATCGCCGCCGACCTGCGCCGCCAGACCGGGCTGCGGATCAGCGCGCGGACCTCGTGCTGGATGGACTTCGACGCGACGCTGTCCGAGCGCGTGGACGCGGTGCTGTGTCCGGTGCTGACGGTCGACCGCGGCCGCTGGGACCAGGTGGCCAACACCTACGGCGCGGCCTTCCGCAAGCCCTTCACCGCCTCGGCCGCGCGCGGCTACGCGGCGATGGAGGTGGCCTTGAACTACCTGCGGCGAGCCAAGGGCATGAAGCCCGCGGCGGCGCTGAAGGAGACCCAGGCTATGGCCACGCTGCTGGGCCCGGTGCCGACGCTGGACGCGCCGGCGCCGACGACGGCGCTGCAGCTGGTCTTCCGCCACGACCTGCCCAAGCTCAATCCGCAGCAGTCGCAGACGCTGGACAAGCTGGTCAAGACCAAGGGCTGCGCCTGCCCCGGCGGCACGCTGCGCAACGGCTGCCCGCGCGACTCCGGTCCGTGGGGCGAGCTGCCCTTCGTCGTGCGCGGTGGCGGCACACCGCCGGCCTGCACCAAGCCGATCGGGCTGCTGGAACTCTGAGCGGCCCGCTCAGCGCAGCAGCAGCGCGGCGATCCGCAGCGCGATCTCCACCAGCGTCGGCGGCGAGCCGCCGCTGGATTCGGGCCATCCGGAGCTCGGCCATTCGCGGGCGCCTCCGCGGTCGCGGCGGGCGTTCTCCCGGTCGTAGCGTTTCTCGTAGTCGCCTCGCCAGAAGTGGCCATGCTTGCCGCCCGCCGGATCGCTGGGAGTGACATAGGAGGCCAGCCGGCGGCGGCGTTCCTGCTCCACCTCGTCCTCGGCGACGCGCCCGTCGTGCTCGAGCGCATCGAGCAAGGGCCCGAGTTCCTCCAGCGACGGCACCACCACCGCGTGATGGCAATGCCCGCAGCGCGTCTCGCGCGTCGGATCCATCGGTGCGCCGCAGCCGCGGCAGGCCCAGCCGACCGGCTTGCCGCCGCTGGGCATCAGCAGCGGCTCCGAGGGCGAGCGCCGGCGCAGCGCGTTCGTCAGGCGCGGCATGTCGATCATCACCAGCGGGCTCCGGCACCACGGGCAGTCCTCGCCCTTGCCGTCGGCCGGGCCACCGCAACTCAGGCAGCACAGCTGGCGCCGCTCCGCCTGCAGCGCGCCGCGCTCGGCGGGCAGCAGCGGCCGCACCAAGCCGCGCTCGGCCAACATGCCGGCCTGGCTGTGCAGGTGGCCGCCGCAACCACCGCACTCCAGCACCGGGAAGCGCCCGTAGCGCGTGAGATTGCGGACCTCCTTCAGCGCCTTCGCGCAGAGCGGGCAGGCCCGGCTCGGCGCGTGCGGCACGTCCGCCTGGCGCAGCCGGTGCAGGTCGCGCAGCAGCTGGATCCAGGCGGCCGGGGACAGGTGCACCGACTCGCGCGCGTCGAACCACACCAGTCCGCAAGGGCCGCAGTGGTCGATGTCGACCGTCGCCGGCGCGTGATGCCCGGGCAGGCTCAGGTGGCGCATCGGGGCCCGGCACTGCGGGCAGTCGACCAGCGCGCCCTTGCGCAGCGGCAGGTCGGGGTCCATCGCCAACGGCGGCAGCGGCGGGGGCGCCTCCGGCACGGTGTCGGGGAAGTCGTCGCCCGGGCGGCGGCCTGGGGTGGTGGTCGGCAAGGACATGGCCGGGATTCTGGTCCATGCGCCGTTCGCCCCGATGGGGGGTTGCGCACGTCAGGCGCGTCATCGTGACGCGCGGCACGCGCCCTATAGTCCGGTTCTCGACGAGCGGCGGAGGTCAACGCCGCCGCCCCGCGACGACAAGGAACGCCCATGGTCAAGAAGCAACAGAAGACGGCCGCCCCGAAGCCGGCGAAAGGCCGCCGCAAGGACGCCGCCTCGGCGAAGGTCGCGGACACGCCGTTCGCGGAGCAGGTCAAGGCCTCGGCGCAGCAGATCTGGTCGGCGGGCCTGGCCGCCTTCGCCAAGGCGCAGGACCAGGGCGGCGCGATGCTGGACAAGCTGTCCGGCGACAGCGCCAAGGCCCAGGACCCGATGCGCGGCGCCGGGGAGAAGCTCGACAGCGCCGCGCGCCGGATGAGCGACCTGGCCGGCGAGGTCGGCAGCCGCGCCGGCCAGCACTGGGACAAGCTGGAATCGATCTTCGAGGACCGCGTCGCGCGCGCGCTCGCCCGGCTGGGCATGCCGGCGGCGGAAGAGGTCGCCCGGCTGCAGGCCCGCGTCGAGGCGCTGGCCGCCGAGGTCGCGATGCTGCGCGCCCAGGCAGCGCCGGGCGCGAAGGCCCAACCGGCCAAACCGGCCAAATCGCGCAAGGCCGAATCCGCCAAGTCCGAATCCCCAAAAACCGAATCGCCCAAGACCAAGGCGCCCAAGGCCCGGACGGTCCAGGCGGCCAAGTCGACCAAGGCGGCCAAGCCTCGCGCACGCACCGCCTGACCCCTTGAAGCGGCGCGCGTGGCGTGCGAAACGTCACGAATCGTTTCGGCATCCCCAGCGCACAGGGGGATGGCAGGCGGCGGGCGGCCTCGAACAATTCGACACAAGCGCAGACCTCCTGCGCGCCCCTTGTCGAACTTCCGAGTCCCGCCGCCATGAAGCGTCTGATTGCAGCCTCCCTCCTCGCCGCTCCGCTGTTCGCGTTGGCCGCGCCCGTCAACCTGGTCAACAACGGCAGCTTCGAGTCGACCGTGATCGGCAATGGCAGCTATGCCATCGTCAACAGCGTCGTCGGCTGGACCGTCGGCCCGCACGGGCTGGAAATCCGCAACAACGTCGCCGGCTCGGCCTTCAACGGCAGCAACTTCACCGAGCTGGACACCACCACCAACAGCTGGATCAGCCAGACGCTGAACACGGTGGCCGGCGCCTCGTACACGCTGAGCTTCGCCTACACCAACCGCCCGGACAACCAGGGCGCGGTGAGCAACGGCCTGACCTGGCAGATCGGCGACCTGAGCGGCAAGGTCGGCAACAACACCGACACCACCTGGCAGACCTTCAGCACCACCTTCACCGGCACCGGCAGCCCGATGACGCTGCGCTTCGGCGCGACCGGCCGCAGCGACTCCTACGGCACCTCGCTGGACAACGTGGTGGTGTCGACGCTGAGCGCCGGCGGCAACGCCTCCGCCGTGCCGGAACCGCACAGCCTGGCGCTGATGCTGGCCGGCCTGGGCGCGATGGGCTTCGTTGCCCGCCGCCGCAAGGGCGGCAAGGCCTGACACCAGGACAAGCGGGTCCTCGACGACTCGTTGGGAGCGCGACGTGGGGTAGAGACCGCGGACGCGCACGGAGACAAGGGCACCCCACGGGGTGCCCTTTCTCTTGGGCGGCGCGATGGCGCGCGCCCGGCGCCTCAGCCCAGGTAGCGCGTCTCCAGGTGGCGGCGGAAGTGCGCCGGCGCCAGCGCCTCGCCGCTGGCGCGTCGCACCAGCTCCGGCGTCTCCCAGCGGCTGCCCTGCGACCAGATGCGGTCCTTGAGCCAGTCGAAGACCGGCGCGAGCTCGCCGCGCGCGATCTCCTCGTCGAGCGTCGGCCGCTCGCGGCGCATCGTCGCGAACCACTGCGCCGCGTACATCGCGCCCAGCGTGTAGCAGGGGAAGTAGCCGAAGAGGCCGCAGCCCCAGTGCACGTCCTGCATGCAGCCGTCCTTGTAGTTGCCGCGCGTGTCCAGGCCCAGCAGCTCCTGCATCTTGCGGTCCCACAGCGCGGGGATGTCCTCGACCTCGATCTCGCCCTCGATCAGCGGGCGCTCGATCTCGTAGCGCAGGATCACGTGGGCCGGGTAGGTGACCTCATCGGCGTCGACGCGGATGTAGCCCGGCGCCACGCGCGTCATCAGCTTGTGCAGGTTGTCCGCGGCGAATCCGCGCTGACGGCCCAGGTGGCGCTCCACCAGCGGCTGCAGCAGGCCGGCGAAGCCGGGATGCGCGGCCAGCTGCATCTCGAAGGACAGGCTCTGGCTCTCGTGCAGACCCATCGAGCGCGCCCGGGCCACCGGCAGCCCCAGCCACGCGCGCGGCAGGTTCTGCTCGTAGCGGCCGTGGCCGGTCTCGTGGATGGTGCCGGTCAGGCTCTGCAGGAAGCTGTCGTCGCGGTAGCGCGTGGTCATGCGCACGTCCTCGGGCACACCGCCGCAGAACGGATGGGCGCTCTCGTCCAGCCGGCCGGCCTCGAAGTCGAAGCCCAGCAGCTTCATCGCGTCCAGTCCGAGCGCCCGCTGCGCGGCCGCCGGGAACGGCCCCTGCGGGTGGATGACGCTGTCGCGCGCCTGGCGGTCCATGACCTGCCCGATCAGCCCCGGCAGCCACTGGCGCAGGTCGCCGAAGACGCGGTCCACCTCCGCCGAGCGCATGCCCGGCTCGAACTGGTCGAGCAGCGCGTCGTAGCGGCTCAGGCCCGCGTCGTCGGCGAGGTACTGCGCCTCCTCCCGCGCGTAACGCACCACCGGGCGCAGGTTCTCGACGTAGCCGGCCCAGTCGTTGGCCGGGCGTTGCTGGCGCCATTGATGCTCGCAGTGCGAGTTGGCCAGCGAGCGCGCCTCGACCAGCCGCTGCGGCACCGCGTTGGCCGAGCGCCAGACGCGGCGCATCTCGCGCAGCGAGGCGCGCTGGACATCGTCCAGCGGCTCCTGCGCCGCCTCGTCGAGCAGCTGCTTCAGCGCCGGGTCGGTGCCCAGCTGGTGCAGCAAGCCGTCCATCTCGGCCAGCGCCTGGGCGCGGGCCTGCGCGCCGCGCGACGGCATGAAGGCGGACTGGTCCCAGGACGCGATCGACTGCAGGTGGGACAGACGGTGGATGCGCTGGTGGCGCTGGCACAAGGCGTCATAGGCCGGGGTGCGGGGGGTGCTCATGGCGGGGTCTCCTGTCGGTGCCCCGCATTGTGCAAGCGTCGGCGCAGGGTCCCTCCAGTCACGTCCGGCCGGGCGCGGCGCCGCGCTCAGTCCAGCATCGCGACACCCACCGAGGTCATCAGCAGGTAGCGGGCGAACTTGCCGATCGCCATGTAGCCGACGCAGGGCCAGAACGGCAGACGCAGCCAGCCCGCCAGCGCGCACAGCGGGTCGCCGACGATGGGCAGCCAGCTCATCAGGCAGGTCTTCGCGCCGAAGCGTCGCAGCCAGCCGAGCACCCGCTGGTCGCGCGGCGAGTGATGCACGGCCGCCTCGTAGGCGCGCTCAGCGCCGTAGCCCATCCACCAGGTGATCGCGCCGCCGAGGGTGTTGCCGACCGTGGCCACGAGGATCGCCGGCCAGAAGAGCTCCGGCTTCGCATGCACCAGCAGCAGCACCACCGGTTCCGATCCCATCGGCAGGAGCGTCGCCGACACCAGCGCCACGACGAACACCGCGCCCAGGCCCACCTGCGGGAGAGCCAGGGTCTCCAGCATCAGGTGAATCATGTGTTGCAGCCAAGCTTCCATGCGTGGGATTATCTGAAGACCATGTCCTTGCGCCGCCTTGCCGTCTCGTCGTTCGCGCTGATCGGCCTGGCCCTCGCGGGTCCGGGGCACGACGGCCGCCTGTCCCCGGCCGCGACCGCGCGGGCGCAGACCGCCCCGCCGGCCGCTTCCGCACAGGCAAGCGCGGCGCCCGGTCCGGCCAACCCGCTGCCGCCCATCCCGGGCTGTCCGCTGCTGGTGGCCTCGGGCAACCCCCAGTACCCGCCCTACCTGTGGCGCGACCCGGCCGACGAGCAGAAGCTGGTCGGCGCCAATGCCGACCTGATGCAGTGGCTCGCGGCCGAGATCGGCATCCCGGTCGAGACCCGCTACGTCGGCCCCTGGGGCCGGGTGCAGGAGGAGATGCGCGCCGGCCGCATCGACCTGATCGCGGGCGCCTTCTTCACGCTGCCGCGCACGGAGTACATGGACTACTTCCACCCGGCCTTCCGCGAGACGCGCAGCGTGATCTGGACCCGCAGCGCCGCACCGGTGGCGTACAAGCGCTGGAGCGACCTCGCGCCCAAGCTGGGCGTCACGGTGATCAACAACAGCTTCGGCGTCGAGTTCGACAACTACGCGCGCCAGTCGCTCAAGATCAGCCAGGTCGCCAGCATCGAGCAGGCGATCCAGATGCTGCAGCGCGGCCGGGCCGACTACCTGATCTACGAGGACACGCCGGCCGAGGCCTATGTCGCGCGCAACGGCGGGCCGGCGATCCAGCCGCTGCTGCCGGCGATCGCGCGCGAGGGCCTGTACCTGACGCTGTCCCACCGCTCGCGCTGCAACACCCCCGAGCTGCGCGGCCGCCTCGCCCGCGCGGTCTACAAGCTGTCGCAGGAACGGGTGATGAACCGGCTGGTCGAGCAGGGCTTCGTGCTCTGGCGCAAGCAGCCGTCGCCCTGACGGCCCCACCCGCCGGAGGGATCGGGAGGGGAAGCCGGAGCGGTATACTTCTGCCTCTTTTTTGTGCAGCCTCCGCACCGCTCCCGATGTCCACGCCGCTGCCCGGCACGCTCACGCTGGGTTCCTTCGTCCTGCCGAACCGTCTGTTCGTCGCCCCGATGGCGGGCGTGACCGACCGGCCCTTCCGCGTCCTGTGCAAGAAGCTGGGCGCGGGCTACGCGGTCAGCGAGATGGTGACCTCGCGCAAGGACCTGTGGAACAGCCTGAAGACCTCCCGCCGCGCCAACCATGAGGGCGAGCCGGCGCCGATCTCGGTGCAGATCGCCGGCACCGACGCGGCCATGATGGCCGAGGCCGCCGCCTACAACATCGACCGCGGCGCGCAGATCATCGACATCAACATGGGCTGCCCCGCCAAGAAGGTCTGCAACAAGTGGGCGGGCTCGGCGCTGATGCAGGACGAGGCGCTGGCGCTGCAGATCGTGGAGGCCGTGGTCGCCGCCTGCGTGCCGCGCGGCGTGCCGGTGACGCTGAAGATGCGCACCGGCTGGTGCCAGGCCGAGAAGAACGCGGTGGCGCTGGCCCGGGCGGCGGAGTCCGCCGGCATCGCGATGGTGACCGTGCACGGCCGCACCCGCGAGCAGGGCTACACCGGCCACGCCGAATACGACACCATCGCCGCGGTCAAGGCCGCGCTGCGCATCCCGGTCGTCGCCAACGGCGACATCGACACCCCGCGCAAGGCCCGCGAAGTGCTGGCCGCCACCGGCGCCGACGCGATCATGGTCGGCCGCGCGGCGCAGGGGCGGCCCTGGATCTTCGCGGAGATCGCGCACTTCCTCGCCACCGGCGAGGAACTGCCGGCGCCCCGCGTCGCCGACGCCAAGCGCTGGCTGGTCGAGCACCTGCACGACCACTACGCGCTGTACGGCGAGCTCACCGGCATGCGCAGCGCGCGCAAGCACATCGGCTGGGCGGTGCGGGCGCTGCCCGGCGGCGAAGACTTCCGGCGCCGCATGAACGCGCTCGAGACCTGCGACGACCAGGTCCGCGCGCTCACCGACTGGCTCGATGCGCTGGCGGCCCACCACGAGCGCCTGCCCTACGTGCCGGCCGCCGATGACGCCGCGAACGACGGACAACACCAAGACGAAGACCAAGAAAGAAGGCTCACGGCATGACGCCCAAACCGATCGACTCCTGCATCCGCGAAAACCTGGAGGCCTACTTCCGCGACCTCGGCGGCGAGGCGCCGCACTCGATGCACGAGATGCTGATCCGGCTCGTCGAGAAACCGCTGCTGGAGGTCGTCATGCAGCACAGCGACGGCAACCAGAGCAAGGCCGCCGAGTGGCTGGGCATCAACCGCAACACCCTGCGCCGCAAGCTCGTCGAGCATAAGTTGATCTAAGACCACCCCTACCGGCTTCCGCCGGCCCCTCAAGGGGCGAGCGCAGGAGCCCGGCCAAGCCGGATCTCCGCGTTCCGCTTGGTCACACCCGAATCCCCCCGCATCGAAGGAATGTTCATGGCCCAACTCACCGCCCTGATCTCGGTCTCCGACAAGACCGGCATCGTTGAATTCGCGCAGGCGCTGCATGCGCTGAACGTGCGTCTGCTGTCCACCGGCGGCACCGCCAAGCTGCTGGCCGACGCCGGCCTGCCGGTGACCGAGGTCGCCCAGCACACCGGCTTCCCCGAGATGCTGGACGGCCGCGTCAAGACGCTGCATCCGAAGATCCACGGCGGCCTGCTGGCGCGCCGCGACCTGCCCGAGCACGTCGCCGCGATCCAGCAGCACGGCATCGACACGATCGACATCCTGGCGGTGAATCTCTATCCCTTCGAGTCCACCGTCGCCAAGCCCGGCTGCACGCTGGAGGACGCGATCGAGAACATCGACATCGGCGGCCCGGCCATGGTCCGCAGCGCGGCCAAGAACTGGAAGGACGTGACGGTGCTGACCGACGCGTCGCAGTACGCGCAGGTGCTCGAGGAACTCAAGGCCCACGGCAAGACCAGCGACAAGACGCGCTTCGCCGCGTCGGTGGCGGCCTTCAACCGCATCGCGCAGTACGACGCGGCCATCAGCAACTACCTGAGCGCGCGCCTGGACGACGGCTTGCTGGCCGAGTACCCGGCGCAGATGAACAGCAGCTTCGTGAAGGTGCAGGACCTGCGCTACGGCGAGAACTCGCACCAGACCGCCGCGCTCTACCGCGACCTGTATCCGGCGCCCGGCTCGCTGGTGACCGGCAAGCAGTTGCAGGGCAAGGAGCTCAGCTACAACAACATCGCCGACGCGGACGCCGCCTGGGAATGCGTGAAGAGCTTCGACACGCCGGCCTGCGTGATCGTCAAGCACGCCAATCCCTGCGGCGTGGCGGTCGCGGCGAACGCCGCCGACGCCTACGCCAAGGCCTTCAAGACCGACCCGACCAGCGCCTTCGGCGGCATCATCGCGTTCAACCGCGAGGTGGACCGCGCGGCGGCCGAGCTGGTGTCCAAGCAGTTCGTCGAGGTGCTGATGGCGCCGTCCTTCAGCGCCGAGGCGCGCGAGATCTTCAAGGGCAAGGTCAACGTGCGCCTGCTCGAGATCGCGCTGCCGCCGGGCGGCGCGCGCCCCTGGGACCAGGGCCGCAACGCGCAGGACGTCAAGCGCGTCGGCTCGGGCCTGCTGGTGCAGACCGCCGACAACCACTTCCTGTCCAAGGCCGACCTGAAGGTCGTCACCACGCTGCAGCCGACGGCGCAGCAGCTCGATGACCTGATGTTCGCGTGGACCGTCGCGCAGTACGTCAAGAGCAACGCGATCGTGTTCTGCGGCAACGGCATGACGCTGGGCGTGGGCGCGGGCCAGATGAGCCGCATCGACTCGGCGCGCATCGCGTCGATCAAGGCGGAGAACGCCGGCCTGGCGCTGACCGGCTCGGCGGTGGCCAGCGATGCGTTCTTCCCGTTCCGCGACGGCCTGGACGTGCTGGCCGACGCGGGCGCCTCCTGCGTGATCCAGCCGGGCGGCTCGATGCGCGACGACGAAGTCATCGCCGCGGCCAACGAGCGCGGCATCGCGATGGTCTTCACCGGCGTGCGCCACTTCCGCCATTGAGCGCCTGCGCCGGGGCCGGGTCTTGCCCGCCCCGCGCGCACTCCGCGCCGCTTCAGGCCCGGCCCTCGCGCCGGGCCTTTTGCTTGGCGCGTCATCGTCGCCGGTGCCGTCGCGGGTGGCGCATCCCTGACGCATCTCTGCCGTTAAGACTGCATCAATGCATGTACGTTCTGCAGAGCGGACCCACTCTGATTGGGGATGCGGAACCTAGGCACCCACTCATTTGCGTCGCGGGCCTGCAACTCCGTATGCACTTTTTTACCGGAGCGTGACCTCTTCCATTGACCGGCCAAGTGCGGCGTTGATACCTTTCGCCCCCGCATCGCCGAGATGCGATTTTTCTTTAGAGAGAAGTATTCGAATGACCAAGATTTCCGCCATCGTCGCCGCCGCCCTGCTGGCCGCCGGCGCCGCTCAAGCCCAAACCGCGACCGCCAACCCGTTCTACGGCGAAGTCGGCTACACCTTCATCAAGCTGAAGGCTGACGGCGCGTCGATCAAGCCGGGCCTGATCCGCACGATCGTCGGCTACGAACTGCACCCGAACGTCGCCCTGGAAGGCATGTTCGCCTTCGGCGCGTCCGACGACACCGTCGACGGCGTGAAGTACAAGGTCACGCGCAGCGTCGGCCTGTTCGTGACCCCGAAGTACGCCTTCGACCAGTTCGAAGTGTTCGGCCGCCTGGGCTACGCCGACAGCAAGATCAAGGCTTCGGAAGCCGGCGTCTCGGCCTCGGACAGCGACGGCAGCTTCGCCTACGGTCTGGGCGCGAAGTACAACTTCGACAAGTCGTTCTACGGCGCCGTGGACTACATGCGCTACTACAAGAAGGACGACGTCAAGGCCGACGGCTTCACGCTGAGCGTGGGCTACCGCTTCTGATCGTCGCGATCGCCTCGCGCGATCCGACCGGGCCCTCATCGGCCCGAATTGAAAGCCCGGCTCCGGCCGGGCTTTTTCTTTTTGCGCGCCGGCACGCACCGGATCCGCCGCGGCTAGTCGCGCCCCTCTAGCCCAGGGTCGACGCGCTTGGCCCGCCACGCGAATGCGCATAGCCTTCGGCTCATTCCAAGCATCCGGCGGAGACACGCGATGGACCAAGCCCTGCACGAGCGCCTGCACCTGATCCTGGAGCAGCAGCGCGCGGCCTTCGACCGTGAACGCCTGCCCTCGCTCGCGCAGCGTCGCGACCGGCTGGAGCGGCTGCGGCGCATGACCGCCACGCATGCGCAGGACCTGGCCGAGGCGATGTCCCGGGACTTCGGCCACCGCTCGCGGCACGAGAGCCTGCTGGCCGACCTCTTCACCGTCGAGTCCGGCGCACGCCACGCGATCCGGCACCTCAAGCGCTGGATGGCCGTGCGTCGCGCGCCGACCGCGCTGCACTTCCTGCCCGCATCCAACCGCCTGATGCCGCAGCCGCTCGGCGTGGTGGGCATCGTCGCGCCCTGGAACTATCCGTACTACCTGGCGATGGCGCCGGCGCTCGCCGCGCTGGCCGCGGGCAACCGCGTGATGATCAAGCCCTCGGAGCTGACGCCGGCGACCTCCGAGCTGATGGCGCGGCTCGTCGCCCAGCACTTCGCGCCCGACGAGATGACCGTCGTCACCGGCGACGCCGAGGTCGGCAAGGCCTTCACCCACCTGCCCTTCGATCACCTGTTCTTCACCGGCTCGACGCCGGTGGGCCGGCTGGTGGCGCAGGCCGCGGCGCAGCGCCTGACGCCGGTGACGCTGGAGCTGGGCGGCAAGTCGCCCGCGATCGTCGACCGCAGCGCCGATCTCGCGCTGGCCGCCGAGCGGATCGCCTTCGGCAAGCTGCTCAACGCCGGCCAGACCTGCGTCGCGCCGGACTACGTGCTGGCGCCCAAGGAGCTGGTGCAGCCGCTGGCCGACGCGATCGTGGCGGCGGTGCGGCGCTTCTATCCGCGCATCGACGGCAACCCCGACTACACCGCCATCGTCAGCCCGCGCCACCATGCGCGGCTGCGCGGCCTGCTGGACGAGGCCCGCGCCCGCGGCGCGACGCTGCGTCCGACGCACGACGAGGCACCGGCCGATCGCCGCCTCGTGCCCACGCTGCTGCTGGGCACGACGCCCGACATGACGGTGATGCGCGAGGAGATCTTCGGCCCGCTGCTGCCCATCGTGCCCTACGGCCATGTGTCCGAGGCGATCGCGCAGGTCAACGCCGGCGACCGCCCGCTGGCGCTCTACTGGTTCGGCGAGGACCGGGCCGCGCGCGAGGACGTGCTGGCCCGCACCGTGGCCGGCGGCGTCACCGTCAACGACTGCATCTGGCACCTGGGCCAGGAGGAGCAGCCCTTTGGCGGCGTCGGCGCCAGCGGCATGGGCGCGTATCACGGCGTGTGGGGCTTCAACACCTTCAGCAAGCTCAAGCCGGTCTTCCTGCAGACGCGCTTCGCCGGCACCCGGTTGTTCCATCCGCCCTATGGCCGGACCTTCGACCGCCTGCTCGGCCTGCTGAAGAAGATCACATGAGCGCCGCGGACCGCGTCGACGCCGACATCGTGATCGTCGGCGGCGGCTCCGCGGGCGCGGTGCTGGCCAGCCGGCTCAGCGAGGACCCCGCCTGCCGCGTGCTGCTGCTGGAAGCCGGCAGCCGCGGCGACGGCTGGATCACGCGGACGCCCTTCGCCGGCGTGCTGCAGGTCGCGGCCAAGCTCAACAACTGGGGCTTCGAGACCGTGCCGCAGGCCGGCCTGAACGGGCGGCGCGGCTACCAGCCGCGCGGCAAGGCGCTGGGCGGTTCCTCGGCGATCAATGCGATGGTCTACACGCGCGGACATCGCAGCGACTACGACGCCTGGGCGGCGGCGGGCAATCCGGGCTGGGGTTACGACGAGCTGCTGCCGTACTTCGTGAAGGCCGAGCGCAACGCGCGTTTCGGCGCGCCGTGGCACGGGCAGGACGGCCCGCTGCGCGTCGGCGACCTGCGCACCGACAGCCCGGTGCACGCGGCCTGGCTAGCCGCCGCGCGTGAATGCGGCCATCCGGTGCGCGAGGACTTCAACGGCGACGACATGGTGGGCCTGGGCGTCTACCAGGTCACGCAGCACGAGGGCGAGCGCTGGAGCGTCGCCCGCGGCTACCTGCATCCGATCCTCGGCCAGCGGCCCAACCTGCGCGTGGAGACCGGCGCACGCGCGCTGAAGCTGGTGCTGGAAGGCCGGCGCGCGATCGGCGTGGAGGTGCTGCAAGGCGGCCAGCGGCGGATGCTGCGCGCGGCGCGCGAGGTGCTCGTCTGCGCGGGGGCGCTGCAGTCGCCGCAGCTGCTGATGTGCTCGGGCATCGGCGACGGCGCCGCGCTGCAGGCGCTGGGCCTGCCGGTGGCGCACCACCTGCCGGGCGTCGGTCGCAACCTGCACGACCATCCGGACTTCGTCTTCGGCTACGCCTCGGACCGGCTCGAACTGGCCGGGCTGTCGCTGCGCGGCGGCTGGTCCTTCCTCCAGCAGGCCCGGCGTTACCGCCGCGAGCGGCGCGGCCTCGTCACCAGCAACTTCGCCGAATGCGGCGGGTTCCTCTCGACGCGCCCCGGCCTGCCGGCGCCCAACGTGCAGCTGCACCTGGTGGTGGCGCTGGTGGAGGACCATGCGCGGCGACTGCACCTGGGCCATGGGATGTCCTGCCACGTGTGCCTGCTGCGTCCGCGCAGCCGCGGCGCCCTGACGCTGGCGAGCGCCGATCCGCTGACCGCGCCGCGCATCGATCCGGCCTTCCTCGACCACCCCGAGGACGTGCGCGAGCTGATCGAGGGCTACAAGCTGACGCGCGACCTGATGCGCGCGCCGGCGATGCTGGCGCTGTGGCGGCGCGAGCTGTGGAGCGCCAACGTCGGCGACCACGGCAAGGGCAACGGCTCCGGCTCTGGCAACGACGACGACCAGGCGATCGAAGCGCTGCTGCGCGCGCGCGTCGACACCGTCTATCACCCGGTGGGCACCTGCCGCATGGGCGCTGACGCGCTGGCGGTGGTGGACGAGCGGCTGCGGGTGCGCGGCCTGGACGGGCTGCGCGTGGTGGACGCGTCGATCATGCCCAGCGTCGTCAGCGGCAACACCAACGCGCCGGTGGTGGCGATCGCCGAGAAGGCGGCCGCGATGATCCAGCAGGGATAATCGCGCCCCATGGTCCTTGCCGAAATCACCGGCCTGTTCCTGTCCTGGCTGGCGCGCCTGATCACCGGCGCCCAGGGACACTGGAAAGGCTGCCCGCCGACGTCGGAACAACGCATCTACTTCGCCAACCATCAGAGCCATTTCGACTGGGTGCTGATCTGGGCCTCGCTGCCCGGCGAACTGCGCGCGCGTACCCGCCCGATCGCCGCGCGCGACTACTGGACGAGCTCCGCGCTCAAGACCTGGCTCACCACCGCCGTGTTCAACGCCGTCTACGTCAGCCGCACCCGCGCCACGCCGGACGAGGATCCGCTCGAGCCGCTGGTGGACGCGCTGCAGGGCGGCGACTCGCTGGTCATCTTCCCGGAGGGCACGCGCTCCAACAAGGGCGCGCCGCAGGCCTTCAAGGCCGGCCTCTATCACCTCTCCGAGCAGTTCCCCGAGGTGCAGCTGATCCCGACCTGGATCGACAACGTCCAGCGCGTCATGCCCAAGGGCGAGGTCGTGCCGGTGCCCATCCTCTGCACCGTCACCTTCGGCGCGCCGATCCGCATCGAGCCCGGCGAGGACAAGCGCGCGTTCCTGGAACGCGCCCGCGCCGCCGTGATGGCGCTGCGTCCGGGAGGGTGGAAGGAATGAGGTGGCTCAAGTCATTGAACACCGGCGAGCAGGTCGCCTTCCTGTTCGTCGTGCTGTTCGGCGCGCTGCTGCTGGTGAGCATCGGCTCGGTGCTGTGGTCGCTGCGCGAGCGGCCCGAGCAGGAGCAGGAAGCCTGGCAGGCGCGCTGGGCGCGGTTCCGGCATGAACTCAACATGGTGTGGGTCGGCGCCTGCCTGTTCTGGGCCGCCTGGGTGTCGGGACCGGTCGGCGCAACGCTGCTGTTCGGCGTGTTCTCCTTCCTCGCCTTCCGCGAGTTCATCACCCTGCTGCACACCCGCCGCGCCGACCACCGCGGGCTGATCATGGCCTTCTTCGTGATCCTGCCGCTGCAGTACGTGCTGGTGGGCACGCGCCACTTCGACCTGTTCTCGGTGCTGATCCCGGTCTACGGCTTCCTGGCGATCCCGGTGGCCAGCGCGCTGGCGGACGATCCCGGCCGCTTCCTCGAGCGCAACGCCAAGATCCAGTGGGGCATCATGGTCTGCGTCTACGGGCTGTCGCACGCGCCGGCGCTGCTGCTGCTGGACATCCCCAAGTACCAGGGGCGCGGCGCCTTCCTGCTGTTCTTCCTGGTGGCGGTGGTGGCCTGCGGGCAGATCGCCCAGGCGGTCGCGACCAGCCGCTTCCGCGCGCGGCCGGTGGCGCGCCGCATCAGCCGCTCGTTCACGATGAAGGCCTGGTGGATCGGCGCGTTCACGGCCGCCGTCGCCGGCGCGCTGCTTTACTGGATCACGCCCTTCAAGGCCGGCCAGGCGGCGATCGCGGCCTTCATCGCGGCCGGGTGCGGCAGCTTCGGCGTCTTCGTGATGCAGGCGCTCAAGCGCGACGCCGGCATCCATGCCTGGGGCAACCGCAGCGCGATCACCGGCGCGGTGGGGCTGCTGGACCGCATCGCGGTCATGTGCTTCGCGGCGCCGGTGTTCTTCCATTCGGTGCGGTGGTACTTCCGCGCCGCGACCTGAGGAGATCCGCCATGCGCATCCTGGGCATCGACCCCGGCCTGCAGACGACCGGCTTCGGCGTGATCGACGCGGACGGGCCGCGCCTGGCCTACGTGGCCAGCGGCACGATCAAGACCAACGCGCTGCCGACCGGCGACCTGCCCGGCCGGCTCAAGATCCTCTACGACGGCATCCGCGAGGTGGTGTCGCGCTACCAGCCGACCTGCGCGGCGGTGGAGATCATCTTCGTCAACGTCAACCCGCAGTCGACGCTGCTGCTGGGCCAGGCGCGCGGCGCGGCGCTGACGGCGCTGGTGTCCTGCGACCTGCATGTGTCGGAGTACACCGCCGTGCAGATGAAGAAGGCCATCACCGGTCACGGCGGCGCGGCCAAGGCGCAGGTGCAGGCGATGGTGGCGCGGCTGCTGGCGCTGCCCGGCGAGCCGGGCAAGGACGCGGCCGACGCGCTGGGCATCGCGATCATGGACGCGCATGCGCGGGTGTCCTTCGACGCGATGAGCCGCCAGACCACGCTGCAGCGGCGCCAGCACGCGCAGTTCAAGGGCTCGCGCACCTACTGAGGCCCAGGGCGGCGCTTCAGGGCTCGTCGTGCCAGTAGTCGAGGTCGCCCTCGCCGACCTTGCGCAGCGCCTCGAACGGGCGGTCGCCGCCGATGCCGGCCTCGGCCATGAATTTGTTGGAGTCGGGATAGACGCAGATCTCGGGCTGCTCCATCGTGCTGATGGACAGGTATTTGATCGGCGCGTCCGAGGTGTTGATGATGTGGTGCGGGTACTCGGGACCGGCGGGGATGAAGATCACGTCGCCGGCCTTGATCGGCAGCCGCTCGCCGGCCACGCGCAGCGTGCCGGAGCCTTCCAGCACGATGAACATTTCCTCCTGCGCGTGATGCAGGTGGTAGGGGCAGGTGGTCTTGCCCGGCTCGACGATGTCGTAGGACGCGCCGAGCTTGCTCGCGGCGGTGCCGCGCGCCAGCCGCGCGAAGCGCGACTCGTACAGCGGCTCCCGCTTGAACGCGGTCAGCTCGACTTCATGGAAATTGCGGATCAGTTGGGCGGCGAGCGCCTGGGCGCGATCGTTCATGCGGGGGTCTCCTTGCGCGACGACGGGGCGGGCTGACTTGAACCCGGGATCGCAGGCTAGCGTGTCCCCCCGTCGTCGGCAAACCCAAGTCAATGACGCCAGCGCGAGGGATTCTTAGCATGTGGCTCTTCCTCCACTGACCGCAGGAGTTCACCCATGCATTCGATCCAACTGACGGTGGCGTACGATCCGCGAATGAAACGCCCGCTGCAGATCCAAGCCGACTGGGATCCCGAGGCCTCGGTCTGGGTCGCCACGTCGGAGGACGTGCCTGGGTTGGCCACCGAGGCGGAGACGCTCGAGGCACTCGAGGCGAAGCTGAAGGTCCTCGTGCCCGAACTGCTGGAAGCGAACGGCCATCTTCCCGACGGTCCGGAGCTGTCGATGGAAGTGCTGGCGCGGCGCGTCAGCAGCACCTCGATCCACCTGCGCTGAGTCCCATGGGCGCCAGCTTCACGCCGGAGCTGGTCCGGATGCTCCGCGCCGCAGGTTGCTGTTTCGAGCGCCGCGGCAAGGGCGATCACGACATCTGGTTTTCCCCGCTGAGCCGTCTCCGCTTCCCGGTGGATCACCAGATCAAGTCGAGGCACCTTGCCAACGCGGTCCTGCGCCAGGCCGGCCTGGCCAAGCACTTCTGAGACAGCCCCGCGGGCGTCGCGCCCGGTGCGGATCGCAATGGCCTGCCGCCACCATGGCGATCCCTCGCCGGAAGGACGAAAGTCAGTTGGAATAACCGGCCTTCCTGCCGTGTTCATGCAATACCCCCACCTGATCCCAACCCAGGAGACCCCGCATGACGAAGACCCTCAAGCTCACCGCCGTCGCGCTGCTGATGGCCGCCGCCGGCCTCGCCACCGCGCAGACCGCTCCCGCGATGGCCAAGGACGGCGCGCTGGTCGGCGCCAACGACATGACGCTCTACACCTTCGACAAGGACGCCGCCGGCTCCGGCAAGAGCGTCTGCAACGGGCCCTGCGCGACCAACTGGCCGCCGCTGATGGCCCGCGCCGAGGACAAGGCCAGCGGCGACTGGTCCATCATCACGCGAGACGACGGCTCCAAGCAGTGGGCCTACAAGGGCAAGCCGCTGTACTTCTGGGTCAAGGACGCCAAGCCCGGCGACCGCAGCGGCGACGGCATCAACCAGGTCTGGCACACGGCGAAGCCCTGAACCGCTCCCCTGTTTCCGCGACCGCAGGCCGTCCGTCCCATGCCCCTCGTCCTCGACGAAGCCTTGCCGCTGCTGCCGCGCCTGCGCCGCCACGCGCGGCTGCTGTGCGGCGACGCGGCGCGGGCGGACGACCTGCTCCAGGACACGCTCGAGCGCGCGGCCCGCAAGGGCGCGCTGTTCCATGCCGAGCCCGGCCCCACGCGCCTGGATGCGCTGCGCAACTGGCTGCTGACGCTGATGCATCGCCTCTACCTGAACCAGCGGCGCGATGCCCGCGAGGCCCTGCACGACTCGCTGGACGACGAGGACACGCCGCAGCCGCTGGTCCATGAACCGCAGCAGCAGGTGGCCCTGCGCCTGGACCTCGAGCGGGCGCTGGCCGCGCTGCCCGCCGCCTCGCGCGAGATCCTGCTGCTGGTCTGTGTCGAGGAACTCAGCTACCAGGCCGCCGCCCAGGTGCTGGACGTGCCGGTGGGCACGGTGATGTCGCGGCTGTCCCGCGCGCGGGAGCGGCTGCGGCAGTCGATGGACGGCGTCGCGCCGGCCCGGCCCCCGCTGCGAGTGGTGAAATGAGCGCCCCGCCATGACGCACGACGACCACGAACTCGACGACGCCACGCTCCACGCCTACGTGGACGGGCAACTCGACCCCTCCCACGCCGCCGAAGTCGCCGACCGGCTGCTGCGCCAGCCGCGCGCCGCACAGCGGGTACTGGCCTGGCGCGAGCAACGCGAAGCCCTGCAGGCGCTGCATCGCGACTGGCTCGACGAACCGGTGCCCTCGCGCCTGAGCGCCGCGCTGCACCCGCCGGCCACGGCCGCCGTCGTCGCCTCGCCCTCCCCCCCCTGGCCGCGCGCCTGGGCCGCCGCGCTGCTGTTGGCGCTGGGCCTGGGCGCGGGTGCCGCGGGCGGCTGGGGCGGTCACGGCTGGTGGCAGGGCAAGCAGCAGGCCGCCGCGCAGGCCGCCGCCCAAGCCGCCGCGCGTGCGGCGGGCCGCGATCCAACCGTCCCCGAATACGTCCGCGACGCCGCCATCGCCCACGCCGTCTACCAGCCGGAAAAGCGCCACCCCGTCGAGGTCGGTGCCGACCAGGCGGACCACCTCGTCCAATGGCTGAGCAAGCGCCTGGGCGCGCAGTTGTACACCCCGGTGCTGCGCGATTACGGCTGGAAGCTGGTCGGCGGCCGCCTGCTGCCCGCGAGCGACGACCCCTCCGTCGGCGGCGCGCTGGCCCGCGCGCAGTTCATGTACGAGAACGACGCCGGCGAGCGCTTCACGCTGTACGTCAGCACCGGCGCGGCATCACCGGAAGCCCCGGTCGCCTTCCGCCTGACGCAGCGCACCGAGGGCGGCAGCACGACGCGCAGCCTGTACTGGATCGACGGCAAGCTGGCCTACGCGCTCAGCGGCAACTTCGACGAGAGACGCCTGCGCGTGCTCGCCGACCTGGTCCATGCCCGCATGGGCATGATTGCCCGCGCGGCCTCATCGCCCTGACCTTTCGGCATGAAAAGTCCGGCGGGCACAATGCGCCGCCATGTCGCTCACACGCCTGATCGCCGGCCACATCCGCGGCCATTGGCGGCCCTATGCCGCCAGCGCGCTGATGCTCAGCACCATCGCCGTCCTGACGGTCTGGATCCCGCGTCAGGTGGGCCATGTCGTGGACGCGCTCGTCGCGCACCGCCTCGCCGGCTGGGACCTGATCGCCCAGTTGAGCCTGCTGGTGCTCGCCGGCCTGGCGATCTACCTGCTGCGCGTGGGCTGGCGCCTGGCGCTGTTCCGCACCGCCTATGAACTCGGCCGGCAGCTGCGCACCCGCCTCTACGCCCAACTGACGCGCCAGGGTCCGGCCTTCTTCCACGCCCAGCGCACCGGCGATCTGATGGCGCTCGCCACCAACGACGTCGACGCCATCGAGATGGCCGCCGGCGAGGCGCTGCTCGCCGCCTTCGACGGCTCGCTGACGCTGATCCTGGTGCTCGGGATGATGACGATCGGCGTCGACTGGCGCCTGGGCCTGGCCGCGCTGGTGCCCTTCCCCTTCATGGCCTATGCGTTCTGGCGCATCTCGACGCAGGTCCATGTCGCCTGGTCCGATTCGCTGACGCGCTTCTCCGCGCTGAACCAGCAGGTGCAGGACAGCCTCGCCGGCGTGCGCACCGTGCGGGCGCTGGGCCTCGTGCGGCGCAGCCGCGCGCAGTTCGGCGAGCTCGCGCGCGACGCCGGCGCGGCCGCCTACCAGGCGCAGCGCTGGGAGGCGATGTTCGAACCCGCCGTCGGCCTGTCGCTGGGCGCGGCCACGGTGATCGCGCTGGGCGTGGGCGCGTGGCTGGTCGGCACAAACCTGATCACCATCGGCCAGCTGACCGCCTTCACGATGTACCTGGGCCAGCTGATCTGGCCGATGTTCGCGGCGGGCTGGGTGCTGTCGCTGCTGGAGCGCGGCCGCGCCGCGTGGTCGCGGCTGCAGCCGGTGCTCGACGCACCGGCCGGCCTCGTCGACACCGGCACGCGCGAGCTGCCCGCGCAGGCGGACATCGCCTGGGACCGCGTGTCCTTCCGCTATCCCGGCATGGCGCAGCCGGCGCTCGAGGACATCACGCTGACGCTGCCGCCGGGCCGCACGCTGGGCATCGTCGGCGCGACGGGCTCGGGCAAGTCGACGCTGTTGCGGCTGCTGCTCCGGCAGTACGAACCGGATGCCGGCGCGGTGCGCCTGGGCGGCGTGCCCGCGCCGGAGATCCGGCTCGACGCACTGCGGCGCGGGCTGGCCTGGGTGCCGCAGGAGCCCTTCCTGTTCTCGGCCTCGGTGGCGGACAACATCGGGCTCGCGCGCCCGGACGCGACGCGCGAGCAGATCCTGGCGGTGGCCGAGCTGGCCGCCGTCCATGACGACATCGCGCGCCTGCCGCAGGGCTACGACACGCTGGTCGGCGAGCGCGGCGTGACGCTGTCCGGCGGCCAGCGCCAGCGCGTCGCGATCGCGCGGGCGCTGCTGGCGCAGGCGCCGGTGCTGCTGCTGGACGACGCGCTGTCGGCCGTGGACAGCGGCACCGAGACGCAGATCCTGGACCACTGGCGCGAGTTGCGGGAGCGCCATCCGGAGCGCAGCCTGGCGATCGTCAGCCACCGGCTCTCGGCGGTGATGGAGGCCGACGAGATCGTCGTGCTGAAGCAGGGCCGGATCGTCGAGCGCGGCCGGCATGAGGACCTCATCGCCCTGGGCGGCTGGTACGCCGGCCAATGGCGTTATCAACAACTGGAGGCCAGCCTTGACGCCGCCTGAGACCGCGTCCGGCACGGACAGCAAGACGCAGCCCGACCGCCACTCGCCGCGCGAGGCGCTGGCGCTGCTCGCGCAGGCCGCCGCACCGGAGCGCCGCGGCCTGGCCAAGGGCCTGGGCTGGCTGGTCGTGGCGGCCGCGCTCGAGGCCATCGGGCCCATCCTCGGCAAGCACTTCATCGACGCCCACGTGCTGCCGCGCGATTTCTCGCTCGGCCCGATGGCGCTGCTGCTGGGCGCGATGCTGCTGGCCGGCTGGGCCGCGAGTCTGCTGCGCTACGCGCAGCTGCGGCGCATGGCGGCGGTCGCGCAGCGCTCGGTGCTGCGCCTGCGCGAGCAGGTCTACGCCCATGTGCTGGCGCAGCCGATGGCCTTCTTCGACCGCAGCATCACCGGCCAGCTGCTGAGCCGCATCACCAACGACACGGACGCGGTCAACAACCTGTACCGGCAGGTGCTGTTCGTGATGCTGGACTCGACCATCGTCGTGGCCGGCGCGCTGGTCGCGATGGCCTGGCTGGACTGGCGGCTGATGCTGATCGTGCTGGCGCTGGTGCCGGCGAGCTCCGGGATCATCTGGCTCTACCAGCGCGCCAGCAGCGGCCCGGTGCAGAAGGCGCGGGCGCTGCGGGCCGAGCTCAACGCGCAGATGGCCGAGAGCATGGCCGGCATGGCGATGCTGCAGTCGGCCGGCGCCGCGCAGCGCTTCGCCGCGCGCTACGAGACGGCCAACCAGGCTCAGCTGCAGGCGCGCGTGCAGGAACTGCGCGCCAATGCCTGGCTGCTGAGGCCGGCGCTGGACCTGCTCAACGTGCTGCTGATCGTGACGGTGATCTACGGCTTCGGGCAGCGCGAGCTGTCGGGGATGGAGGTCGGCCTGCTCTACGCCTTCCTGGCCTACATCGCCCGGGTCGTCGAGCCGCTGATCCAGATCACGATGCAGTTCAGCCAGCTGCAGCAGGCGCTGGTGGCGGCATCGCGGGTGCGCGCGCTGCTGCGCGAGCCGTCCGAGCCGCGCTCGCACCGACCGGACCTGGTGGTCGGCGCCGGCGCGATCCGCTTCGAGCACCTGCACTTCGCCTACACGCCGGAGCAGCCGGTGCTGCGCGACCTGGATCTGGACATCCCCGCCGGCAGCTTCGTCGGCATCGCGGGCCACACGGGCTCGGGCAAGTCGACGCTGCTGGCGCTGCTGCTGCGCTTCTATCAACCGCAGCAGGGCCGCATCCTGATCGACGGCCAGCCGCTGGCCCAACTGCCGGACGAGACCTTCCACGAGGCGCTCGGCCTGGTGCCGCAGGAGCCCTACCTGATCGCCGGCAGCGTGCGCGACAACATCCGCATGGGCCGGGCGATCCCCGACGAGCAGCTCGAGGCGGCGGCTCGCGCGGCGCGGGCGCATGACTTCCTGAGCGCGCTGCCGCAGGGTTATGACAGCCGGCTCGGCGACGGGGGGCTGGCGGTGTCCACCGGACAGAAGCAGCTGATCGCGCTGGCACGCGCGCTGGCCGGGAATCCGCGCATCCTGCTGCTCGACGAGGCGACGGCCAACATCGACAGCGCGACCGAGGCGCAGGTCGGCGAGGCACTGCGCGCGCTGCGCGGCCGCGTGACGGTGATCGCGATCGCGCACCGCCTGTCGACGATCCGCGATGCCGACCAGATCGTGGTGCTCAACCACGGCCGCCTGTCCGAACGCGGCACGCACGAGGCGCTGATAGCGATCGAAGGCGGCATCTACCAGCGCCTGGTGCAGCTGCAGGCGCTGGAGGAGTGAGCGGGGCGGGGCCGGATGCAGCCCCGCGGATCAATGCTCGCTGACCTTCGCCGCCTGCATCAGCAGGTCGAGCTTGGCCTTCATCTGGTCCTGCGGCGTGCCGGTTTCCGCCCGGTACTGGAAGGTGTAGAGCACCTCCGGCGCGGGCTGCGCGTCCGCGACGCCGGGGATCGCGCTGATGATCTGCCGGTCGTTCGCGCTCACCGCGACGCCGTCATAGGGATGCGCGTGGCGCAGGCGCTTGCTCCACTCGCGCTTCACCGCCTCGCTGCCGGACTCGGCGGGCGTCCCGTGCCGGAACACATCGATCTCGGTCTTCTCGTCGGGGTTGTAGGCCACGACACCGGCGATGCGGAGTTCATCCCCCGCGGGCGCGTGCTGGAAGGCGAGGTCCAGCCGCAGCCGACCACCCGGTTCGATCTTCTGCAGCTCGGGCCCGTAGGTGAACGCCAGACGGCGGTCGTCGAACGCGAAGCTGCGTCCGTAGTCGACCTTCAGCACCGGCTCCACCAGCGGCTTCGGCAGCAGGGGCCCCTGCTGCAGGAAGCGGTTCCAGTCGGACAGCTTGCCTTCGTAGGAGGCCGCGAAGAAGCCGGTCATCCGCTTCATCCGGTCGATCTGCCCGGCCAGGCCCAGCGCGCCCGCCCGGGCCTCGAAACCGACCGAGCCATCCGGCACCGGCAGGTCGAACGCCATCATCCAGTCGCTACCGAACCAGGTCGTGACGTGCCAGAGCCGCACCTGCCAGACCCGGCCCCAGCCGTCGGTGAAGCGGGTGTCCTCGGTCGGGTTGCCCAAGGAGGCCACCTTGATCGTCTCGGCGTTGACGTGGATGGTGCCCGGTGACGCCTTGAGCACCAGGTCCCTGACCATGCGGGGATCGGCATACCACTTGGTCGGATCGATGCCCTCGGGCCGGTGCCGGTGGAACACCAGGTAGCCCTTGAACTCGGCCGAATCCTGCCAGCCCTCGTGCCCGAGATCGAGCCGCGTGTAGTGCGGCTGCGTGATCACCCAGTCGCCGTTGCCGTTCTGCACGACGATGCCGGGCGCGCTGCGCTCGTAGAAGCCATGCAGCAGCCGGTCGCTGCCGCTGCCGCGAGGAAAGGTGTCGTTGGCGTTCTCGGCGAGCAGGTCCCGCAGCTGGGCGGCATTGAACTCGTCGGCCGCCTTCATGTAGGCCTGCGACAGCTCGGCGAAGCGCTTGGGCGCGGGGATGTCGACCTTGAAGCGTGCCGATCGCGTCTTGTCGAAGACGGCGAAGCCGGTGACGCCGCGCGTGTCCGCGCTCACCACGCCGTCGGGCGCGCGCTTCACGAGCGCGATGGGGACGGCGATGTTGAGCGTGTTCTCGGTGGTGCGCATCGCCCGCACGATGCCGATCACGCGGCCCGAGGCGTCGACCAGCGGTCCGCCGCTGTTGCCGCCGGAGATCGGCGCGGAGAAGCGCATCCACGACCAGCGGCCGCTGTCCTCCTCCGGCGTGTCGGAGGTGTAGTTCCCTTCCCGCATGACGACGCCCTCGCCGAGCGCGTTGCCGACGGCATAGACCGTCCCGTTGAGCACCGGCTTCTCGTTGAGCGGCAGCGCGGCGACGCTGTCCGGCGGATTCGCCAGCGTGAACACCGCGAAGTCCTGGTCGACGGAGCCCTTGGTGACCTGGGCGATCGGATAGAGCTTGCCGGCCGCGTCGCGCAGCATCGGCTCGCCGCGCGAATCGCCGAACGAGGCGATCAGCACATGCATGGCGGTGACGAATTGGTGGTCGCCGATGGCGAAGGCGGTGCCGACCGACACGTACTTGTCGGCGCGCATCTGATAGGGCAGCAGCTCGTGCCAGGGCTTGTCGTAGCGGATGGACTCCTCGGCCGGCTTGGGCACGACGACCTCGAAGGTGGCCTCGCGCACCTGGCGCTGGATGTCGGGCTCCAGCGGCGCCGCGAGGGCGCCAGCGCAGAACTGCAAGCCAAGAATGCCAACACCGCCGAAGCGGACCATTGCCGCCAGTGCCCTTTTCATACATCCCCCCGTATGGCGACCGGAGGAAGGCCCGGCCGCTGGGGGATGCTGAGGTCGACAAGCTGCCCGGTGGTGTCGAGCGGGTGAAGAAGGATGAAGCAGCGGGCGGCGGCCGGTCAGGGGGTCACACCAGCAGGATCAACCGCGCAAGGGGATCGACCGCAGGCTGCCGCCACATGGATCCGTTCCCCACGCACGTGGGGGAACCACCTCCACGGAGCCGGTGTCGTTGACCGTGAAGGGTCTATCCCCGCTGACGCGGGGCAACCAGGCGAGCGAGCGCTGGAGCGCTTTCACCGGCGTGTCCATCCCCGCTCGCGTGGGGCAACAAGCAGCACCGCCTTGTCGATGCTCACGAAGAAGGGGCCATCCCCGCTCCCGCAGGGCAACCCTCCACCAGGCGGCCCAGCGTCAGCTTGGTCGAGGTCCATCCCCGCTCAGGCGGGGCAACCGAAGCCATTGGCAGCGGTGTAGCGCTACGCGGTGGTCCATCCCCGCTCACGTGGGGCAACCTCGATCATTCCGTGGACCAGGCCGTATGGCGTGGGTCCATCCCCGCTCACGCGGGGCAACCTCGATGGGCGTCTTCTCGCGCTCGTCGGACGTGGGTCCATCCCCGCTCACGCAGGGCAACCGCTTGCCGGCTGAGAGACCCTTCGAGTTGCTTGGGCCCATCCCCGCTCACGCGGGGCAACCGCACCATCACCGGGCCTCAGGCAAAGCTGCATGGGTCCATCCCCGCTCACGCGGGGCAACCAAGACCGGCGTGACCACCAACAGCAGCGGCGTGGGTCCATCCCCGCTCACGCGGGGCAACCCAGTGCTCCGGCTCGACCTGGATCACCGCGCGCGGTCCATCCCCGCTCACGCGGGGCAACCGCTCGGATAAGGGGCGCCCGCGGCTGTCCCGTGGGTCCATCCCCGCTCACGCGGGGCAACCGAACCATAGTAGACAGGATGCGCTGCACTATGGGGTCCATCCCCGCTCACGCGGGGCAACCAAGCGCGGCCATCCGTGGGAGTGCTACTCGTGGGGTCCATCCCCGCTCACGCGGGGCAACCAAGCCGAGGGCGCGCAACGCTGCATTCATGGTGGGTCCATCCCCGCTCACGCGGGGCAACCACGGTCGCATGCGAGCACCCGATATCACCATCGGGTCCATCCCCGCTCACGCGGGGCAACCCGGAGCTGGTCAAGGGTGAGCATCTGTCCCTTGGGTCCATCCCCGCTCACGCGGGGCAACCTTGAAGGGGAAGCCATGCCGAGCAGCCTGATCGGGTCCATCCCCGCTCACGCGGGGCAACCGTCTTGGAACTGCTGCGCCTTCGTGCCGCGCACGGTCCATCCCCGCTCACGCGGGGCAACCGATGCCATTCGGGCGGCGCAGTATCCGCATCTGGGTCCATCCCCGCTCACGCGGGGCAACCCCTGATCGAGCCATGACCCCGGACTACGCCACGGGTCCATCCCCGCTCACGCGGGGCAACCGTCTTGGTCGCCACGAAGGCGCCCGTCGTGTCGGGTCCATCCCCGCTCACGCGGGGCAACCGGGATCCAGGTCCCCGGCTTGACGCCCCAGTCGGGTCCATCCCCGCTCACGCGGGGCAACCGCGGCCAAGAGCATGGAGGACGCGCTCGTCACGGGTCCATCCCCGCTCACGCGGGGCAACCGTCTGTGGCGGCCAACGACCGTCCGCTACTGCGGGTCCATCCCCGCTCACGCGGGGCAACCGTGTACTGCTCCTTCTTCGGGCCCCACGTCGACGGTCCATCCCCGCTCACGCGGGGCAACCGGGCTTGGCTCCGTCGACTGGTAGTAGGGGACGGGTCCATCCCCGCTCACGCGGGGCAACCGCGCTCCTCTTGCTGGCCCGGCCGCCAGTTCGAGGTCCATCCCCGCTCACGCGGGGCAACCATCTCGATGGCTTCGTGTGCACGATCTGCGGCGGGTCCATCCCCGCTCACGCGGGGCAACCGCTGGTGTGGGTGCTGCGCGTGAACTGCTCCGGGGTCCATCCCCGCTCACGCGGGGCAACCTGGCTCTGGAACGAGTTGTGCCGCACCTCGCCGGGTCCATCCCCGCTCACGCGGGGCAACCCGACCGATGGCAGCTATCACGCGCTGGCTGTGGGGTCCATCCCCGCTCACGCGGGGCAACCTTGATGAGCCCCGCAGTCGATGCCACCAACTGGGGTCCATCCCCGCTCACGCGGGGCAACCCCCGGCCTATTGGGTCATCCGTGTCGGCAGCACGGTCCATCCCCGCTCACGCGGGGCAACCAGTGTTTCGGTGTAAGAGCGGAGGTCCATGGAGGGTCCATCCCCGCTCACGCGGGGCAACCGGCAATGGATTGAGTGGCCCGACGGCTTTGACGGGTCCATCCCCGCTCACGCGGGGCAACCTCCGCGCGGCGCAGCGCGAGCTGGCCCACACGGGGTCCATCCCCGCTCACGCGGGGCAACCGTTCCTACCGTGATCCATGCCGTCGGCGGGCACGGTCCATCCCCGCTCACGCGGGGCAACCGATGTCCGCGCGCGCGGCGCGCAGCCAGGATGGGGTCCATCCCCGCTCACGCGGGGCAACCTCGACGGGGAGAACGGCCTCAAATGGAGCTCGGGGTCCATCCCCGCTCACGCGGGGCAACCGTCCAGCCGGGGATGCTCAGCGTGGACTGGCGGGGTCCATCCCCGCTCACGCGGGGCAACCTCGTCGAGGCCGCCGAACCAGATCTCGCTGCCGGGTCCATCCCCGCTCACGCGGGGCAACCGTGCCGGTGAAGCTCTGCGAGACCTCGAACTGGGGTCCATCCCCGCTCACGCGGGGCAACCGGAGAAGCAGTCCACGAGTCGAGCGGCGTCTGCGGTCCATCCCCGCTCACGCGGGGCAACCGCTGCTCTTCTGCGATTGACCGCGCAGGGGGTGGGTCCATCCCCGCTCACGCGGGGCAACCGTCCCAACGGCGCACCTGCATGTCGCTCGCGCGGGTCCATCCCCGCTCACGCGGGGCAACCCAGCCCGGCAAGCGTTCCGCCTTCTGGCCAGCGGGTCCATCCCCGCTCACGCGGGGCAACCGGGCGCCGGCGCGCTTGAGGGTGAGCAACGCGGGGTCCATCCCCGCTCACGCGGGGCAACCCGAAGAACCGAACGAACATCCGCAACTTCGCAGGGTCCATCCCCGCTCACGCGGGGCAACCAGATTGGGTGCGCCATTCCAGACGACTTGGAAGGGTCCATCCCCGCTCACGCGGGGCAACCCCGTGGACGTCTATCTGGAGAAGCGGGGCATCGGGTCCATCCCCGCTCACGCGGGGCAACCGGCGATGGGAACGTGACCGGGCTGAGACGAGCGGGTCCATCCCCGCTCACGCGGGGCAACCGCGGTAGATCGTGGTCTTACTGAAGCCGGTCAGGGTCCATCCCCGCTCACGCGGGGCAACCACTTGCTTGGCCGCCGCGCCGGTGTGCGAGTAGGGTCCATCCCCGCTCACGCGGGGCAACCTCTCTCGCGTAACTCCAGGTCACGAAAGAGGAAAGTCCGAAATGCGCTCGAAATTTTAAAGAGCGGTTTTCGTCGCCGTGGTTCGTCGCCGTACGAGCCACATCCCGTCGGCTTCGATGAGGTCCCGGGACGGCTCTCCCAGGTTGGCGACACCAACGCCACCCACAGCATTGAGATCTCGCCAAACCATCACCACACTCCCCCGAGGTTCGTGGAGGTGCCACTCGCTCATCACGGTCCAGACTCGTTCCCTCACGCGTGGGCTCATGCGAGGAGAAACGAACACATTCGTCGCTACCTCCAGCATCACGGATGAAAGGAAGCCGTGGACGCGGTCAGCGGCATCACGAATCACGATCGTCACCAGCGCCATTTCCCGCCTCTTCCATCCGCAGCACCTGCTTGATGCGATCGATCATTCCGCCAATCACCTGCTGCTTGCGAAACACCGCCGCCGCTTCTCGTCGAACCAGCCGATCGATGGTCTCGTCCACCTGCTCCGCGCGCTTGGCCGCTACGAAGGCGATCTGCAACGTCACCGTGTCGCGGAACAGGTCCGCAATGTCCAGCACGAACGATTGACCGGAATCCTCGTGAATGAATCCCAGTGGAGGCAACGCAGCCAGCGATTGCACCGCCAACGCAGCGGCAGCCTGAACCGCCGTGGCCGCGTGATTGATCGCCTGGTTCGCCAGGTCCGCGGCATTCGGATCAGCGCGGTCGTACTGGCGCCCCTCCCACCGAATACCGTGCTTCGCCGCCATCAGCTTGTAGAAGTTCTTGACCCGCGCCCCCTCGATGCCCCGGAGCGTGTCCAGGTCCCGGTGCGGCAGTACTTCGCCCAGCCGAAGCGCATACATATGCCTCGCCACGCTGATGCGTCGCCGTGGATTGCCCCACAACTCGGCTTGTCGACGAGCCACATCGGATCGGTCGGGCAGCAATGGCAGGGCGGTATAGCTGCGCACGCCGTCCTCCCCCACCGCAGCCATCAACGTGCCATGCCGTGCCAACAGCCTCAGCGCATCCTGCGTGACGCTGCTGCCCGGCCCCAGCAGGATCATCGACACCGACTGATGCGGGATCTGCTCCACGGTCGGGGTCGGACTGTCCCGTCCACGCTGGAAGTGCAGGCACCCGTCCACCACACACAGTTCCCCGCGGGAGAGCCACAGCAACCCGTGGCGGTCTGCGTGTGGGATCCGCGCAGTCTCGAGTCCGAGTCGGCCCTTGAGCACGATGAGGCCCCGCGATCAGCTTGGCCGACTCAGCAGCAGCATCCCGAATCCGAACGATCGATGCCGCCCCACCCCGCGGGCCAGCAGATGCGCGAAGCCATCCGGCTCGATCACGCGCAGTCGCCCTCGCAGCAGCACATCCGGTCCGTCGATCGCTCGCGCACGTCGAGCTTCCCCCTCTGGCGCCTGCGAGCGCCGCACGATGACCAAACGTTGGTAACCCGCCAGCCGCACCTCCTCCAGGGCGACCGCGTCCTGCCATATCTCGCGTGATGCGCCCTGCCTCGCGGCGAGGTGTTCTCGCAACCACTGCTCGTAGACCGCTTCGCGCTGGAGTGGTGCGCCTTGCGCTTTGGACACGGCATGCAGGAACGCGTCCTGCTCGCCCTTCGCGCCGCGCACCGTAGGACGCACGCGCACTTCGAACTCAAGCACTTGCCCGACACGCCAGCATGTCGGGAACGCTCGCAATCGGTAGCCTTCATGCCGGGCGGACGCTCCCAGCCCCAAGGTCTCGGCCGCCAAGGGATCGGCCAGCGCCACCTGTGCCGCCATTTCCTCCGCGCCCAGCCGCGTGTAAGCGAGCAGCCCCCGCTCCTCATCCAGGTAGCGAAATGGTTGCGGTGCCGCCTCGCCAAAGGCCGCACGCAGCAGCCCGTGCAACGCATCACCCAGATCCGCCGCCTGACGCTCATGCCGGGCATGGTGCCTCGCCACCCATGCGGCCAGCAGCCGAGCGTCGGGACGCGTATGCAGCAGGTGCAGTTCTCTCGCGCTCATGCAGCGCCTCCCGCAGGATTCAGCACCGCCTCGCGCACGGAGCGCCAACCTCCATGCAAACCGCTGCGCCAGTTCCGCTCATCGCAAACATCGGAGCGTTGACCCAACGCGACAGAGCCTTCTTCGCCATCAGGCCATTGAGCGCGCCAGCCATCGCCCGCCCGAGCACCGTGCCTGGCCACCACCGCTTGCAGCGCACCCAGCAGGTGATCCGCCTCGAGCCAGCCCGCCACGAGACGGTCGGACGGCAAGCACGGCTTTCGGCCGATGAACAGCGGCCGCACCGGTCGATCCAACGCGAGCGCAACGTCGTCCAGTGTCGGTGCCTCCTCCGCCGGCCTCAACTGCAACACCACCCACGCGCGCAGGTCGGCGTGGTAATCCCGGTAGCGAAGATGCGGGCCGGCATAGGTGTTGGCACCGCCGTCACGCCCCTCCGGCTGCCCGGACGTTGTCCACCCCATGTCGCCAGCGCCCAACTGGGCTGTCTGAAAGTCCTGCAATCGACGCGAGCCCGGTTCCAGCGCCGCACCCATCCGCAACCGTCGTTGAAGCGCGTCGTGCCGGACGCCCTCGCTGCGATCCCAACCCAGCGCGTTGGCGATCAGTCCGGTGAGCATCGACAACGCCGGGAAGTCGCGTATCACACCGCGGTTGTCGATGGCCTCGCCGCCAAACGCAATCAGCGGGGACGCGAGCCGCAACACAAGATGGCGCGGCACGTCACACCTCCACGGCAGCCTGCATCACCGCAGCCTGCGCCCATTCGGCCAGCCCCTGGAGCGGCAAGCGGCGGCCGCCGGGCACCGACACGTCGTCCAGCGCCAGATACCGTCGAGCCAAGGCGGCACCGTAGGCCTCGTCCATTCGCCCGATCTCGTCGGCCATGCACTGCACCGCCCGTTGCCGCAACGCGGGCTGCGTCAACGGCAGCGCACTCTGGAACGCGCCGGCAAGGCTGCGAGGCTGCCAGTCGCCCGCTTCGACCAACATGAACTTGGCCCATTCGAATGGCGCCGTGGAGCCGCGCTTCGCGCCAGGGCTGACCGTGGCGACGAGGTGCAACAGGTTTTGCACGACTCGGCCCGCCAATGTGCGCTGGTCGACGGAGGTAGCCGCCCAGTCATGGATGCTCACGCCCTCAAGGTTGGCCACCAGTTGCGGGACATCGACCACCACGTACCCGTAATAGAGCCCACTGGCCAGCTCCGTGTCGAAGATGCCGGCGGACCCCGACTCGCCCGCCTCGCGAAGCAGATCGTCAACAACGGTGAAGTAATCGTTCTCCACCTGTGCCTCATGCACGGTGAAGGCATGTGCCACGTAGACCGCCGCGTCCCGACTGGCCAGGACGTCCGACGTGACCATGCGGCCGAACAGCGCCGACTCCAGGCCGCTCCCCAGCCGCATCGCCTCGATGTTCTTCTTCTCATCCTTGAGAAAGGCCGCGACGGCGGTCTTGAGCGCCTTCTCCTCGCCATGCTCCGCAGCGAGTTCCGCGCAGCGCTTCACCAGGTAATCGATCTCGGCGTGGCCCAGCAACACCGCCTGACCCGTTTCCAGCGCTTCCCGGCCCTTGAGGTCCTTGGCCTTGTCCACCAGGCCACCGGCGCGCAATCCCTCCACGGCTGTCTGGGCCAGTGCTTCGCTGAGGCCGCTCGCCATCAGCCGGTCGCGGATCAGGCGTGGTATCTCGCGTGACCTCACGGCCATCGGCACATCGAGCCGGTTCAGCGAAAAGGCATCGTCGGCCACGCGCCAATGGCGCTTCAGGCATTGCGAGGAGATTCGCGTGCGCATTGCGTCGCCATAGGGCAGCCGCTTGGCAAGGCCAGCGTCGTCGCGGTTGAGCAAGGCCGCAGGGTAGTTGTGCAGCGTGTGAATCTGGATGAAGCGGGGCACGATCATGGGTTCTCCGATGGATGAGTGGGGGTTCAGCCCTTGGCGGCTTCCGCCGAGAAATACGCGCTGGCGATTCGCAACCGTAGTTGCTCTGCCCGTTCAAGGTCGTCGCGCTCGCTGCTGCCCTCCTTGAGCACAAGCTCGCCCAACTCGAACCAGTTGGGTGCGATGCGCTTGCTTGCGAGCAAGCGCAGCATGCGCGGCACGAGTTGACGGAATGCCTCGCCACGAGCCGTCAGCAACTTGGTCACGCGCGACTCGGCAACACCGGCCTGGGCCAGTTGGGCCCCCAGTCGCCCCCGGCCGTCGTGTCCGGACAGCGCCATGCCGTGCGCGACGAGTGCCCAACGCGGCCAGGTTTCAGCGCGCCATGTCTCGGGCTCGAGACCGGCGAACAACAGCGCTCGTGATAGCGCCGCGATCTCGTGCGGACGCAGAGCGTCCGGCGTGAGTCGAGCCAATGCGGCCCGTTCGCCCGCACCCGCACGCTGGACGTAGGTGGCCAATGCGCCGAGCGCATTCGTCGGGGGCACGATCGGCGGGACCGTTGCCGACGTCCCCACGGCGGCAGCGACGGATTGCTCATTCATGGCGTTCTCCTTCCACTCGCGGGCTGGCGACCTGCCGCTGCTGCGCGTAGTGATGAGCCAGATCAGGCAGGACAGGTTTGGAGCCGCGCAGAGCCCCGTGGAAGCGCGACAGCGCGGCGGACTGCGCCTTGTAGCGCTGCATGCCGCTGCGTGGGCCCGCAGTGAACGCCTCGACGAGCACGGCCTCCGCGCGGTCCACCAGCCCCAACAGCCACCGCAGACGTTCGGGCGACCTTGCTTCGTTCTCCGCCTCAACCTCCAGAGCAAGGTCAGTGAAGAAGCGTGCATCCTCCCGCGCCTCAAACGGCCGCGCGAAGCGATTGGCGCGCTCGCTGATGCCGTCATTGCGAACGTCCGCATCGCCGTTGGCAAACAACAGCGACAGCGAACTCCATACGAGCTTGCGTACCGCGGCAATCGCCGCGATCCGGTGCTTCGCGATTTCGGCAACCGCCACGCGCTGCGGTCCAGCCAACAGTTGACGCAGCTTCGGCGACACCGGAACGCGACGCTCGTGATAGCCCTCGGTCTTGCCCTGCCCCCTCACGGTGGCCTGGGCCACAACCTCCAACGCCGCATCCGCCGGCCACTCGTCCAAAGACCACGCCGCGCCGTGTGCAAAACGGCCGCCGCTGAGCAATTCGCTCATCAACCGGTACTCGAAACCGGCGGCCGATACGGTCAAGGCCTTGCCTTCGGACGTCTCCACCGGCGTCCACGCGTCGCCGGTGACGCCACTGCGCTCCTTCGCCGCCACGCGGGCCACCTTGCTTCCCGTGACGCGTGCCACGAGGGCGCCGTTGGCACTCAACAGTCGGACGCGACGGCAAACCTCCACATAAAGCGGGTCCAGCGACGACATGTCCAGTGATGTGGTTCCCGCCCAGGGCACCAACCAGAGCAACGCATGCCCGTGATCCGAGGCGTACCCTTGCTCGTCCGCAATCCGCGCTCGCTGAGCCAGCAGCCGTTGGGTATCGGACAACCATCGTTGACCCCACGCGCCTCGGGTCGCGATGCCGACACCCGGTCGACTGGCAAAGCCACCATTCATGCGCGAGATCCCGTAATTGCCGGCCCCGAGAAAGCCCTCCTGGGTCTGCAGGCTGACGAGCGCGAACAGCCAGTCGTCGGCCTCGGCGGACCGCGCTCGTGCGCCTTTCACGTCATGGTTCTTCGACGTGACCAGCATGTCGAGTTCATCGGGCGCCTGCAGGAGATTCTTCCAATCCTCGACACGCTCGCCAGGCACTGGCGCCTGCAAAAGAGCAGGCACATCCGGCGGCGCCACCAGACACCACGCCGAGCCGTCCGGATCGTCCGGCGTCAGGGCCAACAGCCCCCGATGCCAATCCGCGGCATCCGTCCACCCCTGCGTCCGCCCCGCCCGATGCAGCGCAATGGCGGCCAACTGGGTCAGGAACGCGTGCCAGGGATGGCGCTGATGCGGCCTCAGCGCCGGGAAGTCCCGGACCTGGTCGGCAGCCATCGCCGCCATCAGCGCTGGAAGGGTACTGCGTTGCAACTTGCCGTCCGCCACGCAACGCCACCGGATGAGCGGCTCTTCCAGCAAGCAGCTCTGCAGGTCAAAGGTCGCCGAGTCATGACGCATGATGGAGGTTCTCCTCGGTGTTCGGCTTCAATCGCTCGACGCCCAGTCGGCTGTAGCGATAGCGCGCCTCGCCAAGACGAAAGGTGAATCCCGGTTCATCCTGCAAGTGCTGCACGCCTTCGGCGGCCGTGTCCGGGGCAAGCCCCGGCGGGACCTGGTGATGCCGCAAGGCCAGTTGGTCCACCGGGTGGCCGAATGGTCCGGTCGGGACCGGCTCCGCAAACGTGACCAGCCGGTCCGCCGCACCCAAGCGGCTGCCGATGCCGAGCTCGTTCTCCGGGAACGGCACATCCCCGAACGGCTTGTCGAACGGCACGGCGTGCAGGTTGGCCACCGTCTTAGTCGCCGCCAGCGCTCCTTCGTACTCCTGGCCGAACGCCACCCATTCGGTCCCTAATTCGTGCGCGATCGCATCCAGGGCTTCGGGATGCGTGGCCAGTTCGACCAACTGGCGGTTGTCGGCAGGGATATCACGGGTCGGCGCCGCCGAGATCAACCGACGCGTCGCCTCGAGCACGCGGAGGTCGACGTAGACGCCTCCCATCGCTTGCCCCCTCGCGCGAATCGGACCGATGCCATGACGCTGCCGCCGAAGCATCGGCGACAGGTCATGCCCTGCTGGGACCAGGATCCAAGCACGGGGCTGCTCGAAGCCCGATGGCCGCCGATCGTCTGGCGCGTCCTGACTGGGGCGCGCATGGCGGTGCAGGCGACCGAGCCGTTGCAGCAGAACGTCCATGGGACACAAGTCGGTGATGAGCAGATCCACATCGATGTCCAGGCTCTGCTCCAAGGTCTGTGTTCCCACGACGATGCGACCTCCTGGAATCGTGCGGCGCTTGCCGATCTGCGCCTGGACCTCACCGTCAAGCAGCGGTCGGTCCTGCCGACTGAAGCGGCTGTGATGCAGGGTGCTGACGCCACCGACGCGGAACAGGCAATCAAGCCCCTCGGCGGCATTGAGCCCCTCCACAGCCCGCAAGGTCGCCACCGCGGCGGGTACGGTGTTGCGTACTACCAGCACACGAGCGCCCTGGGCTGCGGCGCGCACCGCTATCGCGGCGACGCGATCCGGCTCGTCAATGATGTCCAGCGCTTCCCAATGCACGGTCTTGTGGCGCGGATTGCCTGTGACCGCGCGAAGTTCCGGACCGCTGGCGCCCCCGCTGCCAATTGCGGGATAAGGGAGTGCCACGGCCTGAGCGAGCGGAGGAACACAGGAACCTCGAGGTCTGCCGCCAATATCCAGATAGCGCGTGCGCGCCACTGCGCCCAGCGTGGCGGAAAGCAGTAATGCTTGGCCACCGCAAGCCACGTGAGCGCGCAGAAGGTGCTCGGACATGCGTGTCATGTAGGCGTCGGACGCGTGCACCTCATCGATGACGAGCAAGCTTCGAGCCAGCAGAGCCTGCCTCAGATGTGCATGCTTGATCTGCAGGGCTCCGAGCAGGGCTTGGTCCACCGTGCCCACCGCGACCGTCGCAGCCAGGTAGCGCTTTGGAGATTCCGCGGCCCAACGGCGCTCCGCGTCGGCATCGCCGGGTTCGTCGTGCCAAAGCACCCGGAACCCCGGTAGCGGCTCATAGGTATGCCCATCCGCGGCGGTATAGCCGGCCAGGGCGCGAACGACCACAGGCGCCGCCTCGGCCCAGACCCGTTGCACGAAGGCCTGCACGCGCTCGTAGAGTTGGGTCGCCGCGACTCGCGTCGGCAATGCGAAGTAGAGCCCGTCCACGACGCCTGCACGCCACAAATGCAGGAAGCGCCAGAGCGCGGCCTCGGTCTTGCCGCTGCCGGTTTCAGCCTCGAGCACGACCACAGGGCCGATGTCGTCCAACGCCATCGCGGCCTGCATGGGTCTCGCCTCCGGAACGCCGAACGCCCGGGTGAAGTCAGCGTGGACGACCCGACGACGCATGGCTGCATCGCCGACGTCGAGACCAATGGCTCGCAGCGCGTGGCGGGCGCGATGAGGCGCGGTCTCACCACGTTGCTCTCCGGGGCGGCTGTAGGGAAAGAAGCCTTCTCGCGTGTCGGAGCCGAGCCAGTCCGACAGTTGCACGAGGCCGGCAAACAGGTGGCCGAACGCGGCTGCGTCCGGCAGCGATGGCCCGTCAGGCTCGAAGGCCACCGGGTACAGCGCCTGCATGGCGCGGCCCATCTCGGAGATTGCTTCCGCGGGGTCATAGACGGGGCCGTCCTGGCCTTGCACGGGTCGCCAGATGGCCTCGGCGCTGTCTGGCGCCACTGGGCGCCCGTGATGGCTGATGCTGGCATGAAGCAGCGGAAGCACAGTGCTCCCCCACATCTCCATGCGAGAAATCGGCAGTCCGGCAAGCAGACGCGGGGCTTCATGAAGCGCGCCGGAGAAGATGGCCCAGCCCTGGCCGCCATGCCCGCACGCAGCGGCATGCCAGCCCGAGGGCCGCTCAGCCGTGCTTGACCAGTAGCGCCCCTGGAAGCCGGCATTGGCCTTGCCGATGTCGTGCAGAAAGCCCAGTACCGCCAGGCGGGCACGGTCCACGGGTGAAAGGGCCCGGCCGGCAGTCCGTTCGAGTGCTCGCGATATCGCGGGCAGCAACATGAGCTGCTCCAGGACGGCCGCGACGTCGGTCATGTGGTCCAGCAGCGAATGCGCTGTCACCGTTCCGTCCGACGCTCGACTCAGCTTTCCCCAGGGCGTGAACATCGAGGGCATTTGGCGGGCTCGTGAATCTGCTCGAAATGAGCGACCGAAGCCGAGTGCCTAGGCTGCGCTTGCCGGTTCAATCTGAATCTGTGGCGTCGATGCGAGACATCGCGGCAGGTCCACAAGCCTCGTTGTCACCGCCGTCGCGCGATGAGAGATGACACGGGTCGACGTTGTCGCCCCATGGATACGGCGCATCCTCGATGTCATGGCTCCTCCCTGACGCGCCTCAGTCGGGCGCGATGCGATCCGCTCGTGTTCTCTTATCGGATCAAAGCCAATCTAACGACTGCGATACGTGGGTGTGATCGGGGAAACGCCAATCTGCGGCGGTCGGCGTCAGCTCACGGCGTCTGACATTGCGAACAGATGGCTGCCGCTCCCGAGTCAGGACCAGCGGCAGAAAAGTTGCAGCGGCGGGGCCATGCGCCACCGGCGGACACGGATGGGTCGTCTGAGATCCATCGCGCTTCTCTCACCGCTTCGGTGATGCGTCTCAAACGAGCAGGATCAACCGCTCCAGGATCAGCACCGAGAACGCGCCGATGCCCGCGATCACGGTCCACTTGATCAGCAGGATCGCGCGGCGGCGCCAGACCGGGCGCTTGGTGGCGATGTAGAGCGCGAAACACAGCAGCCCCGCCACGAGCAGCAGCGCGATGACGGTGCGGACGATCAGCATGTGAGCGGGTCCGGTGCGCTCACCACGCCGGCGCCAGCTCGGCGAACCCCGCGGGCGCGTCGCGCTCGTCCTCGAAGGTCACGATCTCGTACGCTTCCGCGTCCGCCAGCAGCTCGCGCAGCAGCAGGTTGTTCAGCGCATGTCCGCCCTTGAACGAGGTGTACGCCGCCAGCAGCGGATGTCCCACCACCTGCATGTCGCCGATCGCGTCCAGGATCTTGTGCTTCACGAACTCGTCGTCGTAGCGCAGCCCCTCGGCATTCAGCACGCGGTAGTCGTCCACCACGATCGCGTTGTCCATGCTGCCGCCCAGCGTCAGCCCGCGCGAGCGCATCAGCTCGATGTCCTTGGTCATGCCGAAGGTGCGCGCCCGGGCGATTTCGCGCTTGTACTGGCCGCTGCCCATGTCGAACACGTAATGCTGGCCCGTCGCCGACACCGCCGGGTTGTCGAACTCAATCTGGAAGCTCAGCGTGTAGCCGTGATGCGGCACCAGCTTCGCCCACATCAGGCTCTTGCCCTCGCCCTTGCGCACCTCCACCGGCTTCTTCACCCGCAGGAACTGCTTGGGCGCGTTCTGCAGCTCGATGCCCGCGCTCTGCAGCAGGAAGACGTAGCTCGCCGCCGACCCGTCCAGCACCGGCACCTCGTCGGCGTTGATGTCGATCAGCAGGTTGTCGATGCCCAGGCCCGCGCAAGCCGACAGCAGGTGCTCGATCGTCTGCACCTTGGGCTGGCCGGGATCGCCGCCGGGGCTGATCGTCGTGGCCATGCGCGTGTCGCAGACGCTGTGCGTGTTGACCGGGATGTCGACCGGCTGGGCCAGGTCCACCCGACGGAACACGATGCCGGTGCCAGGCGCCGCGGGCCGCAAGGTGATCTCCACCTTCTGGCCGCTGTGGATGCCGACCCCGACCGCGCGGGTCAGCGATTTGATGGTGCGTTGCTTGAGCATGGGCGGCATTCTCCCAAATCGGGGTCAACCCTGCTGGACGACGGCCTCATGGTCCGCGCGCGCCACCGGCAAGCGCAGCGTCACCACCGTGCCGTGCCCCAGGCTGCTGTCCACCCGCAGGGACCCGCCCAGCACCTTCGCCCGGCGCTGCAAGCCACGCAGGCCGCGCCCCTGTGAAATCGTGCCGACGTCGAAGCCCTCGCCGTCGTCCTCGACCCGGATCTCCACGCGCCTGCCCAGGTCGCGCGTGACCACCCGCACCCGCGACGCCCGCGCATGCTTGAGCGCGTTGGTCAGCGCCTCCTGCATCAGGCGAAGCACATGCAGCGCGTCGGGCGGCTCCAGCCATTCCAGCGGCGGCAGGTCGTGCACGTCCCATTCCAGCTTGAGGCCGCCCAGCTGCAGCCGCTTGCCCAGCCGGTAGCGCATCGTCGCCAGCAGCGACACCAGATCGTGGCCGACCGGCTCCAGCGAATCGATCACCAGCCGCAGGTCATCCACGCATTCGCGCAGCACGTCCACCACCTGCTCCTGCGGCATCGTGCCCTGCTCCACCGCGACCATCGCCGACAGCAGCGAGGACCCCAGCCCGTCGTGCATGTCCTGCATGATCCGCTGCCGCTCCAGCAGCAGCGCCTGCTGGCGCTCGACCTCGCGCAGCTTGTCGTGCTGCGCGCGCAGCTCGACGCTGCGCTCCTCCAGCCGCTGCGCCAGGTCCTCGTTGGCGCGCTCGACCTGGCGCAGCGCCTCGATGTAGCGGTACTGCACCGCATACAGGAAGCTCGCCAGGATCACCAGCGTCGCGAACGGCATCAGGTAGACATGCTCCGGCCACCACCAGCCCGCCAGCAGGCCGAGGTCATGGACGCCGAGCGCCACCCCGATCACCAGCGCCGCCGCCATCACCCGCAGCTCGCGCGTGCCCTGGCGCCAGGCGACGCTCGCCACGAAGGCGGTGCCCGCCAGGCCCACCACCGCATTGCAGATGTGCAGCAGCACCAGCGCGTCGAAGCCGCGCCCCCATAGCGGCATCGACGCCAGGCTGGACACCAGCACGAACAGCGCCATGCCGCGCTCGAAGCGCGCGAAGCGCTGCCGCGCGAAGCGCAGCGCGAAGAGGAAGGTCAACAGCATCACCCACGACATCGAGGCATGGGTCACCCACCAGAACCACTCGAGCGCGTCGCGGGTGCGCGGCAGGTCCAGGTGGTAATGCAGGTTGCGGACCAGCCAGGCGACGGTGGCCAGCGAGAACAGCAGGTACGAGGAATCCTCGCGGCGCTTGAACCAGAGCAGCAGCGCGAACAGCCCCAGCGTCACCAGCGTCAGCCCGGTCGCCTGCGGCACGCCGATCTGCAGCACCCAGCGGCGATCGTGGCGCGGCTCCAGGTCCTCGCGCGCGCCCAGCCAGACGCTGGACACCGAGTAATAACCGGCCTGCATCACCGGCACGGCGATGACCACCTCGATCTCGCGCGCCTGCTGGATCTCGGTCAGCGCCGCCGGCAGCACCACCCACAAGGGCCGCACCCATTGCTCGCGCGCGCCGGACTGGTTGTCGAAGACCGGTCGCCAGCCGTCGTCGGTCTTCACCAGCACGGCGGCGGCCAACGCCACCAGGCGCGGCATGTACAGCGCGACGCTGGTGGGCCAGCGCCCGTTAGGCGCCGCGTAGCGCAGGCGGTACCAGCGCATCTGGAAGCGCGGGGCGGCGCCGGTGGTGGTGGTCGCCTCGCGCTGCTGGAATTCAGGCAGCCGCACCGGTTGCCAGGCGGCGGGGTCCGACGGCGGCAGCAGCGCCTGCGGCAGCGCGCCATCCTGGCCGTCCATCACGCGCAGCGCGCGCCACCAGGCCTTCAGTTGGTCCTGCGTCCACTCGCTGGTCGCGACCTCGGCCTCGGTCGCGCGCTGGGCGCCAGCGGCCGGCCCGCTGTCGGGCACCGGTCGCGCCGGCCCCAGGGGCGACGCCCGCGTGGCATGCGTGTCACGCGTCGCCCCGGTGAGCGGCATCGAGCTCGAGGCCGTCCCGTTCGAGGCCGGGCCGCCCGGTGCGGCTCGCGTCCCGCTGTCGGCATCGCCCGGTGGACCGATCTGACCGCCACTCGCGCCACGCCCTTGAGACCACGCAGTGACCGGCGCCGCGAGCATCAGCGCGAAGACCATGAGCAAGAGGAACGGCGCCATGGACGACGCCATGGACGACGCCAGGATCGACGGCTTCGAGGAACGCGACATCCATGCCTGCCGCACCCGCGCGACCGGCCCACTCGCCGCCGACATTCCATCCTCGCCCTGGACCATGCATTCGCTCTGTCTTGTGATCGGGCGCCAGTGTGCCGAAGTTCACGCAGCGGCACGAGCATTCAATTGCAACAGCCTCCCCCCGAAGGATGGGGGCGCAGCGACGCCGTCCTTCCGCCTTCCGAAATGCAAAAGAGGCCATGCCCCCGCGAGGGGACATGGCCTTCAAGCTGATGGCGTTCGAGAAAGAGGTCGGTCTCAGTCCGCCTGCTTGCGCAGGAAGGCCGGGATCTCGATCTCGTCCATGCCGTTGGACGACAGCGCCTCCACCTTCGCGGCGGCGGTGCGGCCGTGGCGCCACACGCTCGGCACGCTCATGCCGCCGAAGTCCGAAGCCGTCATCGGCGCGGCGGCCGGCGCGCCCTGAGCGGCGGCGCTGCCCGGCATCACCACCGGCTGCGTCAGCACCGGCATGTTGTCGGTGCCGGTGCGCAGCTGCGGCTGCTGGACGACGAGCTGCGGTTGCTGGCGCGCCGCGGAACGCTGGCTCAGGCCGGTCGCGATCACGGTGACGCGCAGCTGGTCGCCCAGCGATTCGTCGTAGGCGGTGCCGTAAATGATGTGCGCATCTTCAGCGGCGTAGCGCTTGATCGCGGTCATCGCGTTGCGGCTCTCGGCCAGCTTGAAGTTGTTGCGGCTCGCCGCGATCAGCACCAGCACGCCACGCGCGCCGGACAGATCGATGCCTTCCAGCAGCGGGCAGGCCACGGCGCCTTCGGCGGCCTTGGTCGCGCGGTCCGGACCGGCCGCGACGGCCGTGCCCATCATCGCCTTGCCCGGCTCGCTCATCACGGTCTTCACGTCTTCGAAGTCGACGTTGACCAGACCCGGCATGTGGATGATGTCGGAGATGCCGCCGACCGCGTTCTTCAGCACGTCGTTGGCGTGCGCGAAGGCCTGGTCCTGCGTGACGTCGTCGCCCAGCACTTCCAGCAGCTTGTCGTTGAGCACGACGATCAGCGAATCGACATTCGCCTCGAGCTCCTGCAGGCCCAGGTCCGCGGCCTTGCCACGGCGGTTGCCTTCGAACTCGAACGGCTTGGTGACCACGCCGACGGTCAGGATGCCCATCTCCTTGGCCACGCGCGCGATCACCGGCGCCGCGCCGGTGCCGGTGCCGCCGCCCATGCCGGCGGTGATGAACAGCATGTGCGCGCCGGTGATGGATTCGCGGATGCGGGCTTCCGCTTCCTCGGCGGCCGATTTGCCGACCTCGGGTTTCGCGCCGGCGCCCAAGCCGGTATGGCCCAGTTGCAGGAGTTGATCGGCCTTGGAACGATTCAGGGCTTGGGCATCCGTGTTGGCCACGATGAATTCCACGCCCTGGACACCTTGGCTGATCATGTGCTCGACCGCGTTGCCGCCGCCGCCGCCCACGCCGATCACCTTGATCTGGGTGCCCTGATCAAACTCTTCGATCATCTCGATCGCCATATCAAACCTCCTGTCCATATTGTGCAGTTGCCATCAGCAAAATAGAAGTGGGATCGGCCCTTTTTTAGGGGGCAAAACCCTCGAACGTCGTAAAGAAAGCGTGAGCCGATGAGTTCCGGCTTCTTAGAAATTTCCCAGGAACCAGTCTTTCGCGCGGCCGAACAGGGTCTTCACCGAACCCGCCTGCTGCGCCGCCTTGAATCCCCGTGTGCGCGAGAGCCGCGCTTCCTCCAACAATCCCATCACGGTCGCCGAACGGGGATTGGCAACCATGTCGAACAGCGCGCCGCCGTAAGTCGGATTTCCGCGGCGCACCGGTTTCAGGAAAATGTCCTCGGCCAGTTCGACCATGCCCGGCATGACCGATGAACCGCCCGACAGCACGATGCCCGAGGACAGCAGTTCCTCGTAGCCGGAATCCCGGATGACCTGGTGCACGAGGGAGAAGATTTCCTCCACGCGCGGTTCGATCACCCCGGCCAGTGCCTGTTTGGAAAGCATGCGCGGCGCCCGGTCGCCCAAACCCGGGACTTCGACCTGGTCGGCGGGATCGGCCAGCAATTGCTTGGCCACGCCATGCTCGACCTTGATTTCCTCCGCGTCCTTGGTCGGGGTGCGCAGCGCCATCGCGATATCGCTGGTAATCAGGTCGCCGGCAATCGGAATCACCGCGGTATGGCGGATCGATCCGCCGGTGAAGATCGCCACGTCGGTGGTGCCGGCGCCGATGTCGACCAGCGCCACGCCCAGGTCCCGCTCGTCGGAAGTGAGTGCAGCCAAACTGGAGGCGCTCGGGTTCAGTACGAGCTGCTCGACCTCCAGCCCGCAGCGGCGGACGCACTTGACGATGTTTTCCGCCGCGCTCTGGGCGCCGGTCACGATATGGACCTTGACCTCCAGCCGGCCGCCGCTCATGCCGATCGGCTCCTTGACCTCGTGGCCGTCGATGACGAATTCCTGCGGTTCCACCAGCAACAGGCGCTGGTCGTTCGGGATATTGATGGCCTTGGCGGTTTCCACCACCCGGGCGACATCCACCGGCGTCACTTCCTTGTCGCGCACGATGACCATGCCGGTCGAGTTCTGGCCGCGGATATGGCTGCCGGTAATCCCGGTGTAAACCCTCGAAATCCGGCAGTCGGCCATCATTTCGGCCTCTTTCAGCGCCTGCTGGATGGACTGGACGGTGGCGTCGATATTCACCACGACGCCGCGTTTCAGGCCATGGCTGGGCGCCACGCCCAGGCCGGCGATGCGCAATTGGCCGTCCCCCATCACCTCGGCCACCACCGCCATGATCTTGGCGGTGCCGATGTCCAACCCGACGACCAAATCCTTGTATTCCTTGGCCATGCCTGTCCTCAATTCTTCTTGGCGCCCTTGGGCGCAGTGGTAACCGTCGTCACGCCGGCGAGCCGGACCGCATATCCGGATTCGTGGCGGAGGTCCGCCGATACCAGCGACGTGCGGTAGCGGGCGGTGATCTGCGGAATGCTGGCGATGAACTGGCCAAACCGGGCCACGACTTCAGCCTCGCTGCCCCGGCCGAGTTCAACGACCGCTCCCTTTTCCAGCGTGGCCTTCCAGGAACCGCGACCCGACAAATCCAGCCGGGCCACCCCTTCATCCAGTTTCCCGTGGGTCATGGGATCGAGCTGGCGCCACATCGCCAGCATCGCCGCCGACGATTTGGCCGGCCCGGCCAGGGTCGGCAGGTCTTCGTCCTCGACATCGCCCAGATTCGCCTCGAAGACCTCGCCGAAACTGTTGACCAGCCGGGTATCGACGACCGCGTCGCTGTCGGCATCGGCGTTCTCGGCCTTGGTTTCCCAATAGGCGGCGGGGCGGTGCTCCTCGAGCGCCACCACCAGGTGCAGCGGCCAGACGCGGCGCACCGTCGCATGACGCACCCAGGGCACGGCCTCGAAGGCGGCGCGCGCCTGCTGCAGGTTCATCGTCAGGAAGTTGCCCGACAGCCGCGGCAGCGCGTTCGCACGCAGCGAGGCGCTGCTGTTGCGGCTCACGTCGCCCTCGACGGTGATGGACTTGATCGAGAACGCCGGCTGCCGCGCCAGCCAATGCACCCCCACCGCCGCCGCGGCCAGCGCCACGGCGAGCAGCAGCAGGCCGGCCACCCCGTTCATCACTCGGATGTCCGGCGGCAGCGGGCTGGCGGTGTGGGTGAAGGTGGCGCCCATGGGGGTGGTGGCGGTGGCTCGGGGGTGTCCTGTCAGCCGGCGTTCAGGCCTGGCTGTCCAGCCGCGCCTGCGACAGCAGGTACAGGCACAGCTTGGGATAGGAGATGCCGACGGCCGCGGCCGCCTTGGGCACCAGCGAGTGGGAGGTCATGCCCGGCGAGGTGTTGATCTCGAGCAGGAAGAGCTGGCCGTCGGACCTGCGTCGCATCACGTCGACCCGCCCCCAGCCGCGCGCGCCCAGCGAGCGGTAGGCGGCCAGCACCAGCTGCTGCACCCGGGCCTGCTCCTCGGGCGGCAACTGGCCGACGAGGTATTGCGTGGTGTCGGTGAAGTACTTGTTCTGGTAGTCGTAGTTGCCGCCTTCGGCCCGGATCTCGATGACCGGCAGCGCGATGGCGCCGGCGCCCTCGCCCAGCACCGGGCAGGTCAGTTCGGCGCCGTCGACGAACTCCTCGCACAGCACCTCGGCGTCGTACCTGGCCGCGAGCTCGACCGCCGCCTGCATGTCCGAATACCCCATCACCTTGGTCGCGCCGATCGACGAGCCCTCGTGCGGCGGCTTGACGAAGACCGGCAGGCCGAGTTCGTCCGGCACGGTGCGCACGCGCTCGCGCTGCAGCTCGTCGCGCCGCAGGCTCACCCAGCGCGGCGTGGACAGCTGGTCGGCCAGCCAGACGCGCTTGGTCGTGATCTTGTCCATCGCGATGGCCGAGGCCATCACGCCGGAGCCGGTGTAGGGAATGCCCATCAGCTCGAGCGCGCCCTGCACCGTGCCGTCTTCGCCGTGGCGGCCGTGCAGCGCGATGAAGGCGCGCTGGAAGCCTTCGGCCTTGAGTTCGAGCAGGTTGCGCTCGCCCGGATCGAAGGCGTGCGCATCGACGCCTTCGGACTGCAGCGCGGCCAGCACGCCGCTGCCCGACATCAGCGAGACCTCGCGCTCGGCCGAGTCGCCGCCGAAGAGCACGGCCACCTTGCCGAGCGCCTTGGCGTCGATGCGGCCGATGGCCAGCTGCTGAGAGAGCGTCGAGTGGGTGTCGAGGGCTGCGGTCATGCGCGGCCTCCCTTCGTCATGAGTTCAACGGTGCGCGCGGGAACGGCGGCGATCGAGCCGGCCCCCATCACGATCACCACATCGCCGGCGCGCGCCTGGTGGGCGATCGCCTGCGGCAGCCCCTGCCAGTCGCCGACGAAGCCGGCCACGGTGCCGCGGTCCGACACCGCGCGCGCCAGGCTTTCGCCGCTGATGCCGGGCAGCGGGGACTCGCTGGCGGCATAGATCTCGGTCAGCAGCACGCCGTCGGCCTGCGACAGCACCTCGGCGAAGGCCTCGAAGCAATCGCGGGTGCGGGTGTAGCGATGCGGCTGGAAGGCCAGCAGCAGGCGGCGGCCGGGATAGGCGCCGCGCGCAGCCTGCAGCACGGCCTGCATCTCGACCGGGTGATGGCCGTAGTCGTCGATCAGCAGCGCGGTGCCCGCGACGCCATCGGCCGCCGCCACCGGCAGCTCGCCATAGGACTGGAAGCGCCGGCCCACGCCGCCGAAGTTCGCCAAGCCCTGCAGCAGCGCGGCATCGTCCAGGCCCAGTTCCATCGCCATCGCGATCACCGACAGCGCGTTCAGCACGTTGTGCTGCCCGTTCAGGCGCAGCCGCACGTCCAGCGCGGGCAACTCGCGCCCCTGGCGGTCGCGGCGCAGCGCGGTGAAGCGCATGCCGCCGCCGGCCTCGGCGCGCACCTCGGTCGCGCGCACCGCGTTGTCCTCGCCCAGTCCGTACAGGACCACCGGGCGCGACACCATCGGCACGATGCTGCGCACGCCGGCGTCGTCGCCGCACAGCACCGCGGCGCCCCAGAAGGGCATCAGGTGCAGGAAGTCGACGAAGGCCTGACGCAGACGGGCCATGTCGTGCCCGTAGGTGTCCATGTGGTCCGCGTCGATGTTGGTGATGATCGCCAGCTGCGGCAGCAGGTGCAGGAAGGACGCGTCCGATTCGTCGGCCTCGACCACCATGTGCGGCCCGCTGCCCAGCGCCGCGTTCGCGCCCGCCGCCAGCAACTGGCCGCCGATCGCGTAGCTCGGATCGAGCCCGGCCTGCAGCATCACCGTGGTCAGCAGCGAGGTCGTCGTCGTCTTGCCATGCGTGCCGGCCACCGCGATGCCCAGGCGCGGCCGCATCAGCTCGGCCAGCATCTGCGCGCGCAGCAGGACGGGGATGCCGTGCTGGTGGGCGGCCATCAGCTCGGGGTTGTCGGCCTTGATGGCGCTGGACTTGACCAGCACCTGCGCGTCGCCGACATGCTGGGCCGCATGGCCGATCTGCACGTCGACGCCCAGCGCGCGCAGGCGGCGCGTGGTGTCGCTCTCGCCCTGGTCGGAGCCGCTGACGCGGTAGCCCTGCGCGGCCAGCAGCTCGGCGATGCCGCTCATGCCGGCACCGCCGATGCCGGTGAAATGGATGTGCTGGATGGCGTGCTTCATGCGCGCGCTCCGTTCCCGGCGCCGCCGGAGCGGGCGCCCTTGGCGGCGACCAGCGCCTCGAGTTCATCGGCCACGCGCGAGGCCGCGCGCGGACGCGCCAGCGAGCGCGCCTTCGAGGCCATCGCCAGCCAGTGCTCGCGCGGCTGCTGCAACAGGTCGAAGAGCGATTGCGCGCTCAGCTCGCCCTGCGGCAGGTGCGTGCCGGCGCCATGCTGCGCCATGTACTGCGCGTTGTCGCGCTGGTGCGAGGTCGTGCTGACGACCAGCGGCACCAGGATGCTGGCGACGCCGGCGGCGCACAGCTCGGACACCGTCACCGCGCCGGCGCGGCAGATCACCACGTCGGCCTCGGCCAGGCGCGTGGCCATGTCGGTGATGAAGGGCACGACCTCGGCCTGCACGCCGGCCTTGGCGTAGGCCGCCTGCACCAGCGGGAAGTTGGCCTCGCCGGTCTGGTGCGTGACCATCGGGCGCTGGTGCTCGTCCCACAGCGCGAGCGTCTGCGGCAGCACGTCGTTGATCGCGCGCGCGCCCAGCGAGCCGCCCACGACCAGCACCTTCAGCGGTCCGTTGCGGTCGGCGAAGCGCAGCTCGGGCGCGGGCAGATCCTCGATCTCGGCGCGCACCGGGTTGCCGGTGACGACGCTCTTCTTCTGCTGCGCGGCGGCCAGGCCGTCGAAGCCGAAGGCGATCTTGCGCGCCACCGGCGCCAGCGCCTTGTTGGACAGCAGCAGCGCCGCATCGGCGTTCACCAGCATCAGCGGGCGACGCATCACCCAGGCCATCAGGCCGCCGGGGAAGCAGACATAGCCGCCCATGCCCAGCACCGCGTCGGCCCTGCGGGCGGCGAAGATGTTGGCGCTCTGCGCGAAGGCCTTGAACAGCCGCACGACGCCCAGCAGCGAGTGCTTCAGGCCCTTGCCGCGCAGGCCGGCGAAGGACAACCGGTCCATCGGCAGACCCGACGGCGGCACCAGCTTGTTCTCCATGCCGGCCTCGGTGCCGAGCCAGGAGACGGTCCAGCCGCGGCGCTGCATCTCGGCCGCGACCGCGAGCCCCGGGATCACATGCCCGCCCGTTCCAGCGGCCATCACGACGAGGTGGCGAGTACTCATGCCCTCCCCCCTCGCATCAACTGTCGGTTCTCGATATCGATTCGCACGCAGATCGCCAATGCAATGCAGTTCAGGACGGTGGCCGAGCCGCCGTAGCTCATCAGCGGCAGCGTCAGGCCCTTGGTCGGCAGCGCGCCCAGGTTCACGCCCATGTTGATGAAGGCCTGGCCGCCCATCCAGATGCCGATGCCCTGCGCATACAGGCCCGCGAAGACGCGGTCCAGCGCCACCGCCTGCCGGCCGATGTGGAACAGCCGGCGCGACAGCCAGAAGAAGGCGAAGATCACGATCGCCACGCCGATGAAGCCGAGCTCCTCGCCGATGACGGCGAGCAGGAAGTCGGTGTGGGCCTCGGGCAGGTAGTGCAGCTTCTCCAGGCTGGATCCCAGGCCCTGGCCGAAGAACTCGCCGCGGCCGAAGGCGATCAGCGAGTGCGTCAGCTGGTAGGCCTTGCCCTGCGCGTACTTCTCGTCCCACGGGTTCAGGTAGGCAAAGATGCGCTCGCGGCGGAAGTCGCTGAAGGTGATCATCAGCACGAAGGCGCCGATCAGCACCGCCACGCTGAGGAAGAACATGCGGCCGTTGACGCCCCCCAGGAACAGGATGCCCATCGCGATCGCCGCGATCACCATGAAGGCGCCCATGTCCGGCTCGGCCAGCAGCAGCATGCCGGTGAAGGCCAGCGCGGCGGCCATCGGCCACACGGCGCGCACGAAGTTCTCCTTCACCTCCATCTTGCGGACCATGTAGTTGGCCGCGTACATCGCGATGGCCAGCTTGGCCAGCTCGGAGGGCTGGAAGTTCATGACGCCCAGCGGCAGCCAGCGGCGCGCGCCGTTGACGCCTTTGCCCACATGCGGGATCAGCACGATCATCAGCAGCGCCAGCGCGATGACGAAGATCTTGGGCGCGTGGCGCTCCCAGAAGCTCACCGGCACCATCACGGTGATCCATCCCGCCAGCAGGCCGATCGCGATGAACAGGCTCTGCCGCACGAAGAAGTGCATCGGCGCGTACTTCGCGAACTTGGGGTTGTCCGGCAGCGCGATCGACGCCGAATAGACCATCAGCAGGCCCAGCGCCAGCAGCGCCAGCACGACCCAGACCAGCGTCAGGTCGAAGCCGAGGATGCGGGTGGGCTGGCCGGCGGAGGTCGAGACCCAGTCGCGCACCGGCACGTCGACGCCGCCAGCGCCGCCAGCGGTCGCCGGGCGGCGCGAAAGCAGCGCGCGGACGCGCTCGTTGAGCTGCTCGAGGACGGTCGCGGCGCTCATCCGACGAAGCCCTCGTCTTCGGCCAGCTCGCGCACGGTGGCGATGAACACCTCGGCGCGATGGGCGTAGTTGCGGAACATGTCCAGGCTGGCGCAGGCCGGGCTCAGCAGCACGCTGTCGCCGGACTGCGCCTGCGCGAGCGCCCAGTGCGTCGCCGCCTCGAGCGACTCATGGCGATGCATGAGCACGCCGCTGTCCTGGAGCGCCGCCTCGATCTGCGGCGCGTCGCGCCCGATCAGCGCCACCGCGCGCGCATGCAGCGCGATCGGCGTGGCCAGCGGGGAGAAGTCCTGCCCCTTGCCGTCGCCGCCCAGGATCATCACCAGCTTGGCCGGCGCGCGGTCGGCGCCCAGGCCCATCACCGCCGCGACGGTCGCGCCGACGTTGGTGCCCTTGGAGTCGTCGTAGAAGTCCACGCCCTTGATCGCGGTGACGAACTCGACGCGGTGCGGCTCGCCGCGGTACTCGCGCAGGCCGTGCAGCATCGGCGCCAGCGGGCAGCCGATCGACGAGGCCAGCGCCAGCGCCGCCAGCGCGTTGGCCGCGTTGTGGCGGCCGCGCACGCGCAGCGCGTCGGCCGGCATCAGGCGCTGGATCAGCAGTTCGTCCTCGTCGTCCTTGCGGCGCTTCAGGCCCTTGAGTTCCTCTTCCTGCTCGCGGGCGCGGACCAGCCAGGCCATGCCGTTCTCGACCAGCAGGCCGAAGTCGCCCGGGCGACGCGGCGCGTCCAGGCCGAAGCGGACCACCTCGCGCTCGACGGTTTTGGCGGGCCGGCCCCGGCCCTGCTTCACCACGACCGGCGCGGGCACCAGCGCTTCGACCTCGGGATCGTCGCGGTTGATCACCAGCACGCCGTGCTCGCCGAAGATGCGGCCCTTGGCCCGCGCGTAGGCCGGCATGTCGCCGTGCCAGTCCAGGTGGTCCTGCGTGATGTTGAGCACCGCGCCGGCGCTGGGCTCGAAGCCCTTCACGCCATCGAGCTGGAAGCTCGACAGCTCCAGCACCCAGACCTGCGGCAGCACCTCGAATTCCGCCGGCTTGGGCGGTGGCGGCTTGATCGGCAGCGGCTGCTCGTCGAGCAGCTCGGCCACGGCCTCGAGCGCGCTGCGCTCGTCGGCCGGGGCCTGCGCGGCCAGCGTCTCGACGGGCGCTTCCGTCGGCGCCTCGATTGGCATTTCGACCGGCGCATCGGCCGTCGCTTCGATCGGCGCTTCGAGCAGCGCCTCCTCGGATGCCTCGGCCGGTGTTTCCGTGGAGGCTTCGGCGGACGCATCGACCGGCGCCAGCAGCGCCTCGGCGTTCGGCACCTCGGCCGCGTCCGAGCCCGGGGCTGCGCTCACCGCCTCGACCGCCAGGTCGACGACGGCCTCGATCTCGGCCTCCTTCGGCTGCGGCATCGGCTCCTTGTCGAGCGCGTCGCTCAACGTGCCCAGCAGCGTCGGGCCGATGTTGCCGGCCATCGCCACGCGGCGGCCCGCACGCTCGACCAGCAGCGCGGTCATGCTGGTGGTCGTCGTCTTGCCGTTGGTGCCGGTGATCGCGAGCACGCCGGGCTCGTAGCGGTACAGCGTCTTGAGCTCGGCCAGTGCCTGCGCGAACAGCTCCAGCTCGCCGCGCACGCGCAGGCCGATCTCCTCGGCGCGTGCCAGCAGCGGCTTGAGCCGCGCATCCAGCGGCGACAGGCCGGGGCTCTTCAGCAGCACCCAGCTGTGATCGATCGAGGCCAGCAGCTCCGGCGTGAACTCGCCATGCACGAAGGCCGCCTCGGGCAGCCGCTCGCGCAGCGCAGCGAGCTGCGGCGGCTGCTCGCGGCTATCCCACACCGTCACGCGCGCGCCCAGGCGCGCGGCCCAGGCCGCCATCGCGAGCCCGGAATCACCCAGGCCCAGCACGAACGCGTGCCGGTCCTGGTAGAGGGTGGGGAAGCGGATCGGGGTCATCGTCGTCGCGTCCCGATCAGCGCAGCTTCAGGCTGGCCAGGCCCACCAGGCACAGCAGCATCGTGATGATCCAGAACCGGATGACGACCTGCGTCTCCTTCCAGCCCGACTTCTCGAAGTGGTGGTGCAGCGGCGCCATCTTGAAGATGCGCCGGCCCTCGCCGTACTTCTTCTTCGTGTACTTGAACCAGGTCACCTGCAGCATCACCGACAGCACCTCGGCGACGAAGACGCCGCCCATGATGCCCAGCACGATCTCCTGGCGCGTGATCACGGCCAGCGTGCCCAGGCCGCCGCCCAGCGCCAGCGCGCCGACGTCGCCCATGAAGACCTGCGCCGGATGCGCGTTGAACCACAGGAAGGCCAGGCCAGCGCCCGCGAGCGCGGCGCAGAAGATCAGCAGCTCGCCGGCGCCCGGAATGTAGGGGAACAGCAGGTAGCGGCTGTAGACCGACGAGCCGGTCACGTACGCGAAGACGCCCAGCGCCGAGCCCACCATCACCACCGGCATGATGGCCAGGCCGTCCAGGCCGTCGGTGAAGTTCACCGCATTGCTGGTGCCCACGATCACGAGGTAGGACAGGCCGATGAAGCCGAACACGCCCAGCGGATAGCTGATCGACTTGAAGAACGGCAGCATCAGGTCGGCCTTGGGCGGAAGCTCGGTCGAGAAGCCGCTGGTGACCCAGCGGAAGAACAGCTGCACGACGCCGAGGAAGCTGGTCTCCGAGACGCTGAAGGCCAGGTAGATCGCGGCGATCAGGCCGATGATCGACTGCCACAGGAACTTCTCCCGCGAGCGCATGCCCTCGGGGTCCTTGTTGACGACCTTGCGGTAGTCGTCGACCCAGCCGATCAGGCCGAAGCCCATGGTCACCAGCATCACCACCCAGACGAAGCGGTTGGACCAGTCGAACCACAGCAGCGTCGAGATGCCGATGCCGATCAGCACCAGCACGCCGCCCATGGTCGGGGTGCCGCTCTTGGCCAGGTGCTGCTGCACGCCGTACTCGCGGATCGGCTGGCCGATCTTGAGTTCGGTCAGGCGGCGGATCACCCACGGGCCGAAGGCCAGGCCGATCAGCAGCGCCGTCAGCGCCGCCATCACCGCGCGGAAGGTGATGTACTGGAAGACGCGCAGGAACCCCAGTTCAGGGAAATAGGTCTGCAGCCACTGGGCCAGACTAAGCAGCATGGGGGTCTCCTGGGCCGCCGGACTGCAAGGCGGCCACGATCTGTTCCATCTTCATGAAGCGCGAGCCCTTCACGAGGATGTTCTGTACTTGCGGCGCGTCCTTCAGCGCGCCGATCAGCTCGGCGACGCTGTCGAACGCGCGGGCACCCGCGCCGTAGGCGGACGCGGCATCCCGCGCCGCGGCTCCGGCGGTCCACAGCGCCGACAGGCCCTGGTCCGCCGCATGCGCGCCGACCTCCTGGTGGAAGGCCGGGCCCTGCTCGCCGACCTCGCCCATGTCGCCGAGGATCAGCCAGGACGCGCCCGGCAGTTCGGCCAGCACGTCGATGGCGGCGCGCACGCTGTCGGGGTTGGCGTTGTAGCTGTCGTCGATGAGCGTGACGCGGCGGCCCTGCCACACCGCCGTCTGCAGCGCGGAGCGGCCCTTGACCGCCTTGAAGGCCTGCAGCCCGTCGCGGATCGCCGCCAGCGGCGCGCCGGCCGCCAGCGTGCAGGCCGCCGCGGCCAGCGCGTTGCGCACGTTGTGCTGGCCGGCCATCGCCAGGGCCACCGGCACGGTGCCGGCCGGCGTCAGGATCTCGATCGCCCAGTGGCCGGCGGCGCCCGCGGCGGCGCTCGCCTCGGTCGGCGCGACCCACTGCGCGCGGCCCATCACGTCGGCCTGGCCTTGCAGGGCGAAGCTGAGCGTGCCGCGGCCGGCGGCCTGTTCCTGCCACACCGGCGCGCAGGGATCCTCGGCCGGGAACACCGCCACGCCGGCGGTGCCCAGCGCGCCGATCACCGCGCCGTTCTCGCGCGCGACGGCCTCGACCGTGTGCATGAACTCCTGGTGCTCGCGCTGCGCGTTGTTGACCAGCGCTACCGTCGGCTGCGTCATCGCGGCCAGCGGCGCGATCTCGCCCGGGTGGTTCATGCCGAGCTCGACGACCGCGGCGCGATGCCACACGACCTCGTTCTGGCGCAGGCGCAGCAGCGTCAGCGGCACGCCGATCTCGTTGTTGAAGTTGCCCTCGGTCGCGAGCATCGCCGCGTCGCCCAGCCAGGCGCGCAGGATGGACGCGATCATCTGCGTCACCGTGGTCTTGCCGTTGCTGCCCGTGACCGCGATGACGGGCAGGTGCTGCTGCTCGCGCCAGGCCTGCGACAGCAGGCCCAGCGCCACCTTCGCGTCGGGCACCAGCAGTCCGTCCAGGCCGGCCTCGGCCAGGCCGCGCTCGGCCAGGGCCGCGGCGGCGCCGCTGGCCTTGGCCTGGGCCAGGAAGTCGTTGGCATCGAAGCGCTCGCCACGCAGCGCGACGAACAGGTCGCCGGCGCGCAGCGTGCGGGTGTCGGTGTGCACGCGCAGCAGCGGCGTGGCCGGATCGCCGACCAGCGTGGTCGCTGGCAGCAGCGGCGACAGCAGCGCGAAGGCGCGGCCCAGCGTCATGAAGGGAACCGCCGGCGCGCCCGGCGCGGTCGAGGCGATGGTCGTGGTGGCGTCGCTCACAGCCCCGCCCTTTCGATCAGCGCGGCCCGCGCGGCCTGCACGTCGGAGAACGCGCGGCGCTCGCCGTGGATCTCCTGGTAGTCCTCGTGGCCCTTGCCGGCGATCAGCACGACGTCGCGCGCACCCGCCTGGTCCACCGCGTGCGCGATCGCCACGGCGCGGTCCGCGATCACCTCGCGCGCCGCATCCGCCGGCAGGCCGGCCTCGATGTCGGCCAGGATCTTCAGCGGATCCTCGGTGCGCGGGTTGTCGCTGGTCAGCACGACCTGCGCCGCCAGCTTCGCCGCGATTGCGCCCATCAGCGGACGCTTGCCCGGATCGCGGTCGCCGCCGCAGCCGAAGACGACGCGCAAGGCGCCGCCGCGCGCCGCGGCCAGCGGTTGCAGCGCGCCCAGCGCCTTCTCGAGCGCGTCCGGCGTGTGGGCGTAGTCGACCACCACCTGCGGCAGCTCGCGGCCGCTGCCCACCCGCTGCATGCGGCCCGGCACCGGCGTGACCAGCGCCGCCACGCGGGCGATGTCGTCCAGGCCATGGCCCAGCGCCCGCAGGCCGGCGATGACGCCCAGCAGGTTGGACACGTTGTAGTCGCCGATCAGGCCGGTCTGCACCGGCACCGACGCGGCGCCCTCGCGCAGCGTGAAGGCCAGCCCGTGCGCGTCATGGCGCAGCTCGGTGGCGCTCAGGCGCGCGTCGGCGCGGTCCAGGCCGTAGGTCCAGACGTCCAGCCGGCCCGCGGCGCCCAGCTCGGCCGCCAGTTCGGCGCCCTTGGGATCGTCCAGGTTCAGCACCGCGGCCTTCAGGCCCTCCCACGCGAAGAGCTTGCGCTTGGCCGCCCAGTAGGCGTCCATGACGCCGTGGTAGTCCAGGTGGTCCTGTGTGAAGTTGGTGAACAGCGCGACCTGGATGTGAGTGCCGGTCAGCCGGTGTTCTTCGATGCCGATCGACGAGGCCTCGATCGCGCAGGCGCCGAAACCGTCGTCGGCCATGCGCTTGAAGGCTTCCTGCAGCCGCACCGGATCGGGCGTCGTCAGGCCGGTGGCCTCGATCGAAGCATTCGTCGTCGCGCCCGGCACCGGCGGCTGGCCCACGCCCAGCGTGCCGATCACGCCGCAGCGCGCGCCCAGCAGCGTCAGCGCCTGCGCGATCCACCAGGCGCTGGAGGTCTTGCCGTTGGTGCCGGTCACGGCCAGCACGCTCAGCCGCTGGCTGGGCTCGCCGTAGAAGGCCGAGGCGATGCGGCCGCAGTTGGCCTTGAGGTCGGGCAGCGACGCGATGCGCGCGTCGGTGAAACCGTACTCGGCCGCGCCGGCGTGCTCGACCAGCGCGGTCGCCGCGCCCGCGGCCAGCGCGCCGGCGACGAACTGGCGGGCGTCCTTCGCGTAGCCGGGCCAGGCGATGAACGCGTCGCCGGCGCCGACGGCGCGGCTGTCCGTGCGCAGCTGGCCGCTGGGCGTCCATTCCAGGAGCCAGCGGGCGGCGGCTTCAGGGGATTTCAGGTGCATCAACATGGTTCGTGCCCGCTCAGAAACTCTCGTCGACGGCTTGCAGCCGTTGCTGCGCCACGATCTGCGGCTTGACGTCCAGGTCGGGCGGCTCGCCCAGCAGGCGCAGCGTCTGGGCCACCACCTGGCTGAACACCGGTCCGGCGACGGCGCCGCCGAAGTACTGGCCGTTCTTCGGCTCGTCGACCATCACCGCCACGATGATGCGCGGCTTGGAAATCGGTGCGATGCCCACGAACCAGGAACGGTATTTGTGGCTCGCATAGCCCTTGCCTTCCTGCTTGTGGGCGGTGCCGGACTTGCCGCCGACGCTGTAGCCCTGGACCATCGCCTGCGGCGCGGTGCCGCCCGGGCCGGCCGCCATCTGCAGCATGCCGCGGATCTCCGCGGCGACCTTGGGGCTGAAGACCTTGATGCCCACCACCGGCTGGTCCGCCGGATGCTTGGTCATCGTGATCGGGATGATGTCGCCGTCGCGCGCGAACACCGTGTACGCGCGCGCCAGCTGCAGCAGCGAGGCCGACAGGCCGTAGCCGTAGCTCATCGTCGCCTGCTCGATCGGCCGCCAGCTTTTCCACGGCCGCAGCTTGCCGGTCACCGCGCCGGGGAAGTCGATCTGCGGGCGCTGGCCCAGGCCGATCGCGGTGAACATCTCGTGCATCTCGCGCGGCTGCATCATCAGCGCCAGCCGCGCCGCGCCGATGTTGCTGGACTTCTGGATCACCTGCTGCACGGTCAGGTCGCCGTGCGGGTGCGCATCGGTGGGCGACCAGCCCGAGATCACCACGCTGCGCGGGCCGGTGCTCAGCATCGTGTCGGGACGCACGCGGCCGGTCTCCAGCGCCAGGCCGGCGGTGAACGGCTTCATCGTCGAGCCGGGCTCGAAGACGTCGGTCAGCGCGCGGTTGCGCAGTTGCTCGCCGGACAGATTCTGGCGGTGGCCAGGGTCGTAGCTGGGGTAGTTGGCCAGCGCGAGGATCTCGCCGGTATGCACGTCCAGCACCACCACCGAGCCGGCCTTGGCCTTGTTCTCGGCCACCGCGTCGCGCACGCGCTGGTAGGCGAAGAACTGCACCTTGGCGTCGATCGACAGCTCGATGTCCTTGCCGTTGGTCTCGGGCACGCGCTCGCCGATGTCCTCGACGACGCGCCCCAGCCGGTCGCGCACGACCGAGCGCGAGCCGTCGCGCCCCTGCAGGTCCTTCTGGAAGGCCAGCTCGATGCCCTCCTGGCCCTTTTCCTCGATGTTGGTGAAGCCGACGATGTGCGCGGCGGCCTCGCCCTCGGGATACTGGCGCTTGTACTCGCGGTCCTGGAACACGCCCTTGAGGCCGAGCTCCTTGATCTTGCGCGCGGTCTCGTCGTCGGCCTGGCGACGCAGGAAGACGAAGCGGCTGTTCGGATCCAGCCGCTTGTCGAGCTCGGCGCGCGACATGTCCAGGATCTTGGCGAGCTGGCGGCGCTTCTCGGGATCGGTGTCGACCTCCTTGGGGAAGGCCCAGATCGACGGCACCGCGACGCTGGCGGCGAGCACCTGCCCGCTGCGGTCGCTGATCTTGCCGCGGCTGGCCGGCAGCTCCATCTTGTGGGCGTAGCGGGCCTCGCCCTGACGCTGGAAGAAGTCCTCGCCGATCAGCTGGATGTAGGCGGCGCGCGCCAGCAAGCCGGTGAACGCCAGGCCCACCAGCGCGACCAGGAAGCGCGACCGCCACGGCGGCGTCTTGGACGCCAGCAGCGGGCTGCTGGAATAGCTGACGCCGCGCGTGGGCGCGTTGCGGGCCGCGCCGCGCGCGCCCTGGCCGAGCTTCTTGCCAAGTCTGCCGATCACCGCGCCGCTCCCTGCGGGGCACGCATGCCGCGCACACCGCTGGCTTCGATCGCCGGCGCGTCCGGATTGAAGGTGATCGCGGGCGAGATGGGCCGCATCTTCAACCGCTCCCGCGCGACCTGCTCCACGCGCAGGTTGGTCGCCTGCGCCTGGCGGTCGGCCATCAGCTTCTGGTAGTCGGCCTCCAGCCGGCGGCCCTCGGTCTGCGCGCGGTCCAGTTCGGTGAACAGCCGGCGCGACTCGTAGGCGCTGCGCACCATGTAGATGCCGGAGACCATCACCGCGACGAGCAGCAGCAGGTTCAGACGGCCGATCATCGACGGCCTCCCTTCTTCTGCTTGCCGGTGGACTCGGGCGCCGGCGCCGGGATCGGCGCCTCGGTGCGCTCGGCCACGCGCAGGATCGCGGAGCGCGCGCGCGGGTTGCCCTGCACCTCGGCCTCGCTGGGCATGACGCGGGCGATGGCGCGCAGCGGTTGCGGCCTGGGCGCGGCGAAGGGGGCGCGGCGGTCGAACTCCTCCTTGCTGTGCGAGGCGATGAAGTTCTTGACGATGCGGTCTTCCAGCGAATGGAAGCTGATCACCGCCAGCCGGCCGCCCGGCTTGAGCCGCGCCAGCGCCGCGTTCAATCCCTGCTGCAGTTCCTCAAGCTCGGCGTTGACGAATATCCGTAGAGCCTGAAATGTGCGCGTTGAAGGGTCCTTGCCCGGCTCGCGGGTTTTGACCGCACCAGCCACGACTTGGGAAAGCTCGGCGGTTGTCCGGACAGGACGCCCACCTTCCCGGCGAGCCACAAGCGCCTTTGCAATCGGGAGAGCAAACCGTTCTTCGCCATAGTCGCGGATCACCTGTGCGAGTTGGGACACCTCCGCCCGGGCGATGAAGTCCGCGGCGCTTTCGCCCCGCGTCGTGTCCATGCGCATGTCGAGGGGGCCGTCGAAGCGGAAGCTGAAGCCGCGCTCCGGGTTGTCGATCTGCGGGCTGGAGACGCCCAGGTCCAGCAGGATGCCGTCGACCAGGCCGACGCCCAGCGCGTCGAGTTGCGCGGCCATGTCGGCGAACGCGCTGTGGCAAATGTGGAAACGCGGGTCGTCGACCCGCGTTGGTCCGGAGGTCGCGGCCGCGACCGCCTCGGGGTCGCGGTCGATCGCGATCAGGCGCCCCTCCTCCCCGAGCCGCGACAGCAGCAGCCGCGAATGGCCGCCGCGTCCGAAGGTGCCGTCGACGTAGATGCCAGCGGGTGTCGTGAACGCGCCGTCGACCGTCTCGTGCAGCAGCACGGTCGTGTGGGTGAAGGCGGCGGGGGTGGACTGCTCGCTCATGAGGCTCAGAAGCTGAAGTCCTGGAGCACGGCCGGCATCTCGGACTGCATGATGGCGGCCTCGTGCGCGGCATAGGCCTGGGCATCCCAGAGCTCGAAGTGGCTGCCCATGCCCAGCAGCATGGTGTCCTTCTGCAGTCCGGCCGAGGCGCGCAGTTCCGGTGCGATCAGCACGCGGGCGGCGGCATCGATCTCGACATCCTGCGCGTTGCCGAGGAAGACGCGCTTCCAGCCGGCGGCGGACATCGGCAGCGCGGCGACCTTGTCGCGGAACTGCTCCCAGGCGGGACGGGGGAAGACCATGAGGCAGCCTTCCGGGTGCTTGGTCAGCGTCAGCTGGCCGCCGCACAGCGCCTGCAGGACCTCGCGGTGCCGCGCAGGGACGGTCAAGCGCCCCTTGGCGTCCAACGCCAAGGCACTCGCCCCCTGAAACACGACATTCGCCACTTTGCCCCACCGAATTGCACTTTCTCCCACTTTAATGGCGAGACCGGCGCCGGTCAAGGAAATTTGGCGTTTTTCCCAATCAAATCAATTACTTAGCCAGCATTCTCACGCCATTGCGCAAAATAAAAGTCGTTCTAAATGAAGGACTTAACAAACGGTGTGGAAGTGATGGATCAACTGAAATCGGCAGTCGTACCCGCTTGAAACCGTGGCCGCCGGCACCGCTGCGGCAAGGCGCGGGTTCCCCGATCGGTGCGAGATCGGAGCCGCCCCACCCCTCCGGCGGCCGCCGGAAGGGGAACAAAGTGGGAGAAAGGAAAAAGCCCGGCACTGGCCGGGCTTTCGTTCAGTCGGAGCGCGCCGCAGCGCTGGGATCACGGCATCGCCGAAGACGCGGCGGGGGACGGGGTGGCAGCGGTCGCTGTCGCGTCGACCACGCCGCCCTGCCACCAGGCCGGCGTCGGTCCCGGCTGCTCGATCGCCATCGGCGCGCCGATCACCGGCGTCACCAGCTCCACCTTGCGCAGCCGCGCCAGCGCGCTGATGCGCTCGAACGGGTCCTGCCAGCGGTGCATCGCCAGGTCGAAGGTGCCGTTGTGGATGGGCAGCAGCCGCTGCCCCTTCAGATCGATGTGCGCCTGCATCGTCTGCTCCGGCTGCATGTGCACGTAGGGCCAGCGCGGGTCGTAGGCGCCAGTCTCCATCAGGGTCAGGTCGAACGGGCCGAAGCGCTCGCCGATCGCCTTGAAGCCGTCGAAGTAGCCCGTGTCGCCGCTGAAGAACACCCGCAGGTCGCCGTCTATCAGCACCCACGAGGCCCACAGCGTCGAGTTGCGGTCGCTCAGCCCCCGGCCGGAGAAATGCTGCGCCGGGGTGGCCGTCAACTGCACGCCGGCGATCGACGTCCCCTGCCACCAATCGAACTGCTGCACCTTGGCCGCGGGCACGCCCCAGTCGATCAGGCGCTGGCCCACGCCCAGCGGCGTCAGGAAGCGGCGGACCTTGGGCGCCAGCGCCAGCACGGTGTCGTGGTCGAGGTGGTCGTAATGGTCGTGCGAGAGGATCACCGCCTCGATCTCAGGCAGCTCGTCGAGCGCGATCGGCGGCGCGTGGAAGCGCTTCGGCCCCATCCACGAGAACGGCGACGCGCGCTCCGAGAAGACCGGGTCGGTGAGCCAGAAGCGGCCGCGCAGCTTCAGCAGCACCGTCGAGTGGCCCAGCCGGAACAGCGTCCGGTCGGGCGCGGCCAGCAACTGGTCCTTGGTCAGCGCCTGCACCTCGATCGGCCGGTCCGGCACGGTGCCGGCGGGCTTGTGGAACATGACATCCCAGAAGATCCCGAGCATCTTCCAGAAGCCCTGTTCGGGCTCGACCGCCGGATTGTGGAACCGGCCCTGCGCCCATTGAGGCGACTGCTCGCGGGAGGGTTGGCCTCCCTCCGGCGCGGGGGTGGACGGCCCATTCGAGGGCACCGGGGTGGGCGAGGACATCACACGGGAAGCGGTCATGGCGAGGGCTCCAACAATCAGGACGGCGACGACGCCGCTCAGCGCGGTGAGCGACAGCGGCAGCAGCGAACGGAGGACGGGGGTCAGGCTCATCTGAAACTTGCACTACACAGTGTAGTTTTGGCGAGTGTAGGCAGGCGAGCCGGAAAAGTAAACTCCCCGGTGTAAGATTGCGCCCCATGACTGCCGACGCCCCTCTCCCCGCTCCCAGCCCTGCCGTCGAGCCGCCTGCCGACGAGGCGATGGGCGGCGACGCCGAGCGGATGCGCCTGACAGACCGCAAGCGCCAGGCGATCGTGGACGCGGCGATCGCGGAGTTCCGCGAGCATGGCTTCGAGGTCGCGAACATGGACCGCATCGCAGGCCGGGCGCAGGTGTCCAAGCGCACCGTCTACAACCACTTCAGCGGCAAGGACGCGCTGTTCGACGCGATCCTGGAGCGCCTCTGGGCCGCGACGGAGGCGCAGGTGACGCTGGCCTACCGCGCCGACCGCCCGCTGCGCGAGCAGTTGCTGATGCTCATCGACCAGAAGCTGGCGATGAGCGGCGACCCGCAGTTCCTCGACCTGGCGCGGGTGCTGATCGCCGAGGCGATCCACGCGCCGCAGCGGGCGCGGGACATGTTGGGCCGGCTGGGGGGACGCGAAGAGGGATTGACCGTGTGGATCCGTGCGGCGATGGCCGACGGGCGCTTGAAGGCCGGCGACGCGGCTTTCGCAGCGGCGCAGCTGCAGGCGCTGGTCAAGGGCTTCGCGTTCTGGCCGCAGATCACCATGGGGCAGCTCCCGTTGGACGCGGCGCAGCAGCGTCAGGTCGCGGATTCGGCGGCTGACATGTTCCTGTGCTTCTACGCGGTGGAAGCGGGGGGCTGAAGTTCCCCCCTCTTGGGCGTTCGCCGGGGAGACCCCTCACCCCTACCCTCTCCCCGCCCGGCGGGGAGAGGGAGTTCCTCGAAGGGGGCTGGGCTTGTGGGCGACGCTGGCGGGTGGGTCAGAAGTCCGTAGGTCCGGACTGACCGGCACTCAGGCGGAAGGTGCCGACCACGTCGGCCAGCTTCTGGGCCTGGTCCTTGAGGCTCTCGGCGGCGGCGGCCGATTCCTCGACCAGCGACGCGTTCTGCTGCGTGACCTGGTCGAGCTGCGCCACCGCCACGTTGACCTGCCCGATGCCGTGGCTCTGCTCCTGCGCGGTGTGGCTGATCTCGCCGATCATCTGCGCCACCCGCTGCACGCTGCCCACCACCTCGTTCATCGTCTCGCCGGCGGTCGAGACCTGCCGCGTGCCGGTCTCGACACGCTCGACGCTGGCGGTGATCAGCGACTTGATCTCCTTGGCCGCGCCGGCCGAGCGCTGCGCCAGCGCCCGCACCTCGCCCGCCACCACCGCGAAGCCGCGGCCCTGCTCGCCGGCGCGCGCCGCCTCCACCGCCGCGTTCAGCGCCAGGATGTTGGTCTGGAACGCGATGCCGTCGATGACGCCGATGATGTCGCCGATCTGGCGCGAGCTGGTGCTGATCTCCTGCATCGTCGAGACCACCTGCCCCATCGCCTCGCCGCCCTGGCGCGCGACGCGGCTGGCGGTGTCAGCCAGCTGGCGCGCCTGGTCGGCATTGGCGGCGCTGTTGGCGACGGTGCTGTTGAGCTCCTCCATGGAGCTGGCCGTCTCCTGCAGGTTGCTGGCCGTCTCCTCGGTGCGCTGGCTCAGGTCGTGGTTGCCGGCGGCGATCTGGCGCGAGGCGACCGCGATCGACTGGCTGGTCTCGCGCACCTGCAGCATCACCTGCTCGATCTTGTGGACGAACTGGTTGAAGCCACGGGAGATGTCGGCGATCTCGTCCTCGCCGCGCACCTGCAGGCGCTGGCTGAGGTCGCCCTCGCCGGCGCCGATGTCGTTCATCGCGCGCTTGATGCCGGCCAGGCCGCTCAGCAGCGCGCCGACGGCCGCGGCCGCCACCAGCGCCGCCACCGCCGTCACCACCAGCATCGTCAGGCCCGCGTTGCGCAGCACGTCCGACAGCGCCGCCAGCGCCTCGTTGCGCTCGGCCGCGGCCACCAGCACCCAGTCGGTGCCGGGCACATCCACGGCCTTCAGGAAGAAGCGATGCTCCCCCACCTCGGCCAGCGTCGGCTCGTCGCCGTGCGCGGTCGTCAGCAGCGCGCCGTCGATCGCCGCCGACAGGTCCTTCACCGGCTTGAGCGTCAGGGCCGCGTCCGGGTGGGCGATCACGGTGCCCTGCTTGTCCAGCAGCATCGCGAAGCCGCTGGCGGTCGGCTTGATCGACTTCATCGTCGCGACGATGTCGTCCAGCGCCACGTCGGTGCCGGTCACCGCCTTGAGCTCGCCGCCCGCGCGCACCGCGCTGGCGAAGGTCACGACCAGCTTCTTGCTGGAGGCCGCCACGTAGGGCGCGGTGATCACCGGCTGGTCGGTCGCGGAGGCCAGCTTGTACCAGCCGCGGCCGGTCGGGTCGTAGTCGGCGGGACGCTGGCGGTCGGGGATGGAGATCATCCGCTTGTCAGCGCCGCCGACATAGGCCAGATCCAGGCGCCCGGACTGCAGCGCCTGCGTCAGCACCGGACGGGGGTCCTCGAGCTGCGCGGCCGGCGCCATCGCGGCGACCACGTCCTTCTGCGTCTTCACCCATGCGGCAACGCCGTTGGCGTTGGCGGTGGCGAGGTCGGTCAACTGGGCCTGCACCTGGCGACGGGCGTGATCGCGCACGGCCCAGTAGCTGGCGAAGGTGGCGAGCGCGACGGCGGCGACGACGATCAGGATGCTGATCGCGATCAGGCGCGACTTGATGGTCTTCATCACGGCGGGGGTGTCCTGGGGGGATGGGGCGCCCCTCCACGGAGGGAAAGGGCAATTGAGGTTCCGGCCGCGCCGTCCATGACCAAGATCAAACGCGTGATGGCTTCTGGCGCGCGGCGGCCGGGATTGTGCGGTGAGCGCCAGCGATAACCAAGGGTTTCCACCAAGAAGACGGCCGACGCCGTGACGCTCGTCACGGCGTCGGCCCAAGCGGGAGACAACGCTCCCACGGCTCAGCCATCGAGGGCGCGGGCCCTCAGTTCGATTCCTTGATGAGGCGGCCAGACTGCGCCTGCAGCGGCCGCGCGTTCATCGGGTACAGGTGCGAGAACACCGAGATCTGCTGGGTCGACAGCTGCACCGGCTGGCGCAGCACCAGCCACAGCACGCCCTCGGTGCAGGGCGGCGTCGTCAGCGAGCCCATGTAGGAGAAGTAGCCCCGCTCCGCGGGCAGCAGCTGGTTGAGGTCGATCGGCACCGGCGCGTTGTAGGTGTCGCCGCGCTCCAGCGGCAGGTGGTTCCAGACCGTCTGGATCAGCGCCTGATCCTGGCCGCGCTCCAGCAGCACCGCCAGGACGGCGAGCCGGCCCTCGGCATCCTTGTGGACGAGGTGGGCCACCATGTCGTACTGGCGGCCGTTGATGCGCTCCTCGCTGGGGCGATGGAAATGGAACTGCTGCAACTCGTAGCGCCGGCCCATGATCTGCAGCGAGTTGCCCGGCGCCACGTTCACCTGGACCGTGTGGCCGTTGTCCACCACCGAGAAGGCGCTGGACTTGTAGTCGAAGCGGATGCGCTCCTGGTCGACCTTGATGGTGTCGCGCAGGTCGATGGGGCTCTGCCGGGTGCCGATCGCGCATTGGCGGAATTCGGGCTCGAGTTGGCCCCAGCGGTCGGGCGCCCCCTCGCCGGTGTAGGCCCAGGGCGTGGTCGACCGGGCGGCCGAGGCCGCCGCCGCCGGCTTGGCCGCCGCGCGGCGCGCGCGCTGGTCGACCGGGTTGTTCGTGCGGACGTCGGCCGGCGCCTTCTTCGCGTTCAGCTTGAGGCTGGCCGCATCGTCCTTGAGGCGCTCCGCGAGGCGGTCGCGCAGCGGCTCGCCCGCCTCGGCGGCGGTGGCCGCCTTGGGCGCGGGCGCGTCGGCGGCCAGGGCCGGGCCGCCGGACAGCAGGGACAGACACAGGACGGCCGGCAACCAGGTGCCGAGGCCGGGACGGTGGGACATGGATCGCTCCGCAGGACTTCGGTGTGCCCGCCGTCGGCGGGATGCGCGACGGCGCCCGGACGCGAGTCCGGCGCACCTTCCCTATTTCGGAGGATGGCCGGCCTTCTTGAGGGTGACCGGCGGGCGGACGTCACGCCGCGGGCGTGGACACCTCGCGCTTGACCCAGGTCCAGGCGACCAGACCGATGCACATCATCCCGGCCGAGGCGAGGGCCAGGGTCAGCATGGAATGCATCACCAGCGGCACCAGCACGCCGGCGACCAGCCCGTTGGCGGCGCTGCCGATGCAGGCCTGCAGGGAAGACGCCATGCCGCGGCGCTCGGGCGCCTGGTCCAGCACCAGCAGCGTCACCACCGGCACCATCAGCGCCCAGCCGAAGGCGAAGCTGCTGATCAGCGGGAAGGCCCAGAACACGCTGTGCGGCAGCGTCAGGTTGCAGACGATGTTGGCGATGGACGTGAAGCCCATGATGAAGAAGCCGCGCCGGATCTGCTTGCGCGGCGCGATCTGGCCAGCCAGGCGGCCGCTGAGCCAGGCGCCGCCCATGATCCCGCCGATGCTGAACAGGAAGAACCAGAAGAACTGCGTGGGCGCCAGGCCCAGGTGCTCGCCCAGGAACACCGGCGCGGCCAGCACGTACAGGAACATGCCGTTGAACGGGATGCCGCTGGCCAGCGCCAGCAGCAGGAAGCGGCGGCTGCCCACCAGCGAGCGGTAGCCGCGCAGCAGCGAGCCGACGTGGAAGGGCTGGCGGTGGTCGCGGTGCAGCGTCTCGGGCATCAGGCGCCAGGTGACGGCGAACAGCAGCGCGCCGACGAAGACCAGGAACCAGAAGATCGCGTGCCAGTCGGCGTGGACGTAGAGGAAGCCGCCGATCATCGGCGCGATCGCGGGCGCCAGGCCGAAGAAGATCGTCACCTGGGACATCACCCGCTGCGCCTCGGAGGGCGGGAACATGTCGCGGATGATGGCGCGCGAGACCACCACCCCCGCACCCGCGGACAGGCCCTGCACGGTGCGCCAGAACACCAACTGGCCGATGCTGCCCGCGAGCGCGCAGCCCATCGACGACAGCGCGAACACCGCCATGCCCCACAGCACCACCGGGCGCCGGCCGAAGCTGTCGGACAGCGCGCCGTGGAACAGGTTCATCACCGCGAAGCCCAGCAGGTAGCCGGACAGGGTCTGCTGCATCTCGATCGGCGTGGCGTCGAGCGCCTTGGCGATGCCGGCGAAGGCCGGGATGTAGGTATCGATCGAGAAGGGCCCCACCGTGGCCAGCGCGGCCAGCAGGATGGCGAGGGCCCAGCGTGGCGCGCGCCACAGTTGGCTGGCTTCGGGATTCATGCGTGGGGCGATGCGAGCGTGCGAGAAGCCGCCGACGATACCTCCGCCCGGCCTGTCGCACCGGCCGTCATGCCGCCCGGGCACACCGCTTGCGGGACGGGCGTGCGCGAGTCGCCCGGGTCCGCCGAGCGGCGGCCCGCGCTGTGGCGGCCCCCCTACACTGCGGGGCTTTTGCGGAACTTCGGGCGGAGACGGCGGTGCCAGGCGTGTTGAGCATTGGGGTGGTGGGACTGGGCGTGATGGGCCAGCGGATGCTGGCGCGGCTGGCCGGGCATGCGCGACTGCGCGTCACCCAGGTCTGGGACGAGAACCCGGTGGTGCTGGCGCAGGTGCTGGCGAACGACCCGATGCTGCGCGCCGCCAGCAGCGCCGAGGCGCTGATCCGCGAGCCCGGCCTGCACGGCCTGTACATCGCCACGCCGCCGGGGCCGCACATCGCGCTGTCCGAGCGTGCCTTCGACGCCGGGCTGCCGGTGCTGTGCGAGAAGCCGCTCACCACCGACTTCGCCGCCGCCCGCGCCTGCATCGAGCGCATCGAGCAGGAGCGGCGCCGGGCCGCGGTCAACTATTCGCTCGCGTCGTCGACCGGCCTGGCGCAGTTGCAGCTGGCCTTCGGCGCGGCGTCGCGGCGGCCGCTCGGAGCGCTGCTGGATGTGCGCATCGACCTGCGCTTCGCCGCCTGGCCGCGGCCCTGGCAGGCCGGCGCGGGCGCCTGGCTGTCGCAGCGCGCCGAGGGCGGCTTCACGCGCGAGGTGCTGTCGCATTTCATCTTCGTGCTGCAGCGGGTGCTGGGCCCGGCGCGCGTCGTGCGCAGCGAGGTCGTGTATCCGGCGGACGGCATTGGCTCGGAGCTGTCCGTCGAGGCGGAGCTGAGCGCGGCGGGCGTGCCGGTCATGATCAGCGCGGGCATCGGCGGCGAGCGCGCGGACGACAACCGCATGCTGTGGCGCGCCAGCGAAGGCGAGATCGAGTTGCGGGACTGGTTCGGCGTGACGCAGCAGCGCCAGGGCGAGCGTGTGCAGAGCCTGGGCGACGCCGAGACCCTGCGCATGAACGGCATGACCGACCAGCTCGGTCACTGGGCCGCGATGTTGGAAGGCCGCTCGCACAGCCTGCCCGGCTTCGCCGAAGCGCTCGCAGTCCAGCAAACCATCGAAGCGATCCTTGCAGGCAAGTCCTGACACCAAACGCACCGCGTGGCCGAAGCGGTTTCGCTTTGGGATGCCCCGCTAGGCGCGAACCGGAGCCATAGCTCAGCTATGGTGAGGATTCGCAACGACGCGGGGCGCCCAAAGCGAAGCCGAGGCGGCCACGCGGTTAAACTCTCGCCCCGTGAAGCAAGCCAGACCGCCGCTGGTGCAAGCGTGGAAACACGGCACTGGAGGAAGGTCCGGACTGCATAGAGCGGCGTAGCAGCTAACGGCTGCCCGGCGAAAGCCGAGGATCAGAGCAACAGAGACGAGTCGGGACCGGTGCAAGCCGGTTTCGGGTGAAACGGGCAATCTCTACGCGCAGCAACACCAAGTAGGCCAGCGTTGATGCGGCTCGCAGAGCTGGCGGGTAGGTGGCACCGAGCCGGGCAGTGATGCCCGGCCCAGATGAATGGCGGTCACGCGGCGAATCGCAAGAGGAGCCGCGCACAGAATCCGGCCTATCGGCTTGCTTCACCTTTATGACGATTTGCAAGCGAACGTTGGCTTGCAAAGGCTTTCAGGGATTTCCCGCGCACTGGGCACATCGGTTGCTACCGTGCAGGCATGCAGATCGAACCCCTGGACCCCCACAGCCCCGCCGCGATGTCCCTGCTGGCGCAGTCGGACGCGTACATGGCGGCCCTCTACCCCGGCGAAAGCAACCACCTCTTGGATCCCCAGGCGCTGGCCCAGCCGCAGGTGCGCTTCATTGGCGTCTGGCTCGCGGAATGGCTGGCCGGCTGCGCGGCGGTGAAGGTCGTCGACGACGATGCCGACGGCCCATACGGCGAGATCAAGCGGGTCTTCGTCCAACCGCATTTCCGGGGACGCGGCATTTCCAAGGTGCTGATGGAAGAGCTCGAGTCCCATCTCAGGGCACGAGGCATCGGACTGGCGCGCCTGGAAACCGGCGTGCACCAGCCGGAGGCACTCAAGCTCTACGAGCGCCTGGGTTATGACCGCCGCGCTCCCTTCGGCGACTACACCGACGACCCGCTGTCCGTCTTCATGGAAAAGCGCCTGTCGGCCTGAGGCCGCCCTCCCCCCTAGAACCTAGTCCCCTCGACGAGTTCCCCCGCCCTGGGGGACGGGCGACGGCCACGCGGGCCGGCGTCGACATACCGTGCGGTCTGCCCTGGTTTTCCCGCAGCAGCGCCGCCCGATGGCCCCGACCGACCGCCACGCTCCCAAGCTCGCCTCCATCGAGGCCGCCCGCGCGATCGCCGCGCTGGCGGTGGTGCTGATGCACGCGACGCACCTGATGCGGGTGCCGCAGTTCTCGGGCCAGGTCGCGCTCGGCGGCCTGTTCGACTTCGGTTATGCCGGCGTCGACTTCTTCTTCGTCCTGAGCGGCTTCATCATCACCTTCGTCCACCACGCGGAGCTCGGCGGCGGCGCGGCGCGCTGCCCGGGCTACCTGTGGAAGCGCTTCGTGCGCGTGTTCCCGATCTACTGGATGGTGCTGGCGATGACCGCCGGCCCGTCGATCCTGGCCCGTCTGGCGACCGGGCGCACGCCGGTCTCGGAACTGGGCGCCGACGACCTCCCCGGCACGCTGCTGCTGTGGATCGGCGGTGGCGCGCCGGAATACGTCGGCGTGGCCTGGTCGCTGCAGTACGAGGTGCTCTTCTACCTGAGCTTATGCGTGCTGCTGCTGCACCTGCGCGGCGGCCTGGCGCTGTACGCGCTGTGGGCCGCGCTGGTGGTCGCGCAGGCCTTCGGCCAGTTGCCGGCCGCCCTGCCCTGGAAGCTCGGCGATCCGCACTGCCTGCAGTTCCTGATGGGCGTCGCCACCGGGCTGATGGCACGTCGCGCGACGCTGCCGCTGGTGCGGGGGCAATGGCTGCTGGCGGCCGCGGCCTTCGTCGCCGCGGTGCTCTATGAACGGCTCGGGCCGCAGGGGCCGCATGCCTTCGGCGGCCGCGTGGCGCTGGGGCTGGCCTCGGCGCTGGTGCTCGCGACGCTGGTCGCGATGGAGCGGCGCCGACCGGTGCGCGTGCCGACGCTGCTCGTCCAGCTGGGCGCGGCCTCGTACTCGCTGTACCTCGCGCACTGCCTGCTGATCAACATCGTGCTCGCGTCGATGGCCAAGGTCGGCCTCTATCACGCGCTGCCCGAGGCGCTCGTCTTCTCGATCGCGGTCCTGGCGGCCGTCACCGGCGGCTGGCTGATCGGGCGCTGCCTCGAACTGCCGGTGGTCGCGTGGCTGCGGCGGCGGCGCTCGCCACCGGCCGTGCCCGCGCCCGCGATCGCGGCCTGAGCGACGCCGCTCGTCACTCCTCGTTGTCGCCGCTGCCGCCCGTCTGGTCGTTGCGCTTCTCCGCCTGTTTCAGCAGCGGTGCCTCCAGGCGCGCCATGCCGTCGATGAAGCTGTCCACCGGCTGCGGCGTGGCGACGCGCAAGGCTGGCGGCGACAGGGTGGCCATGTAATTCGGCCCCAGCCAGTACTGCTGCTCGGTGCGCCGGCCGACGGTCAGCACCAGGCCGACGATGCACATCGCGCCGATGCCCACCGCCAGCCGCCGCGACGCCCGCGGCCACACCACCGTCGCATGCCACCACAGCAGCAGCGCGGCGCCGACCGACATCACCAGCGTCTCCAGCGCCAGCAGGCGCGGCAGGTTGAACATGTAGGCCAGCAGCGGCAGCAGCAGGTCGAAGAGCTGCATCGCCACCGTCGCCACCAGCGCCCGCCACAGGTGGGCGCCAAACGCGAACCAGTGCCGGAAGAGCTGCGTCACCAGCGCCCACAGCGCGGCCCAGATCAGCGCCACGCCCACCGGCGCCAGCAGCGCGCTGACGGTGTCGACCCAGGTCGCGCTGCCGTCGTTGGCGGCCCAGTTCGAGCCCCACAGCAGCAGCGCCCAGACCGCCAGCAGTGCCGGCAGCGCCCACGACGGCCGGGCGTCGCGTCGCACCGGCTCGTCGGCGCGGTTCATCGGCTTTTCCGCCGGCAGCGGGTCCAGCGAGGTGCGCAGCCGCAGCCGGGTCGTGCCCAGTTGCAGGAGCGCCGACGACGGCCAGGCCGCGCGGCTGCCGGCGGCGATCCGGTGGCCGTCGAGCCAGCCGCCGTTGTGGCTGGGCAGCAGCTCCAGCACCGGGCCCGAGGCGGCCGGCGCCGCGTCCGTCCCGGCGTCGTCCCAGTGCAGCAGCGCATGGGCGCCGGCCAGGTGCGGATCGGCCAGCACCAGGTCGCAGTCGGGCGAGCGCCCGATGCGCAGCGGCCAGGCCCGCACCTTGTGGGTTTCCCGGCAATGACCGTCCCGGTCGACGATCTCGATCACCGCGTCCATGCGAATCCTTGCAGGTAATGACGCGTCAGCTGGGTGGCATTCGCGAAGCTGACGCCGCGGGCGTCGAAGCGGCCCAGCGCGCCCTCGGTCGCGGCGTCGACGTTGGTGACCAGCACCGTCAGGTCGAACAGCCCGTCGAGCTTGCGGTAGGCGCGCAGGCAGGCGACCGCGCGCAGCGGCGGGCCGTCCTTCTGCTGGACGAAGTCCTCGCGGCAGTACGGCGCGGTGCGGTCGCGGTCGGGACCGCCCAGGCGCTCGTTGCGGAAGCTGGCCGAATAGATCGTCGAGAAGCGGACCGCGCCCAGCTTGCTGCCGTCGTAGACCTCCTCGGTCACGCCGAAGTAGCCGGTCTGCAGGGACTCGCTGATGAACAGCGCGTGCTCCATCCGGCATTGCGTGCGCTGCATCTGCAGGCCCTGCGCGTCCGCGGAGGTGCCGCTGCCCCAGCAGCGCATGTACTGCTCCTGCGGGATCGGGAAGCGGTAGCGCGGGTGCGTCAGCGTGCGCCAGGGCTGGGCCAGGAAGTTGCGCGACAGCTCCTCCTGGTAGGCCATCAGCTGCTCGCGCAGCTTGGGCCAGGCCGCGCCCTTCATCGGCGCGGCGTCGCGGCTGCGCGCCAGCAGCGCGGCGGCGTGCTGCGCCGGCACCAGGAAGCTCATCTGCTGCGCGAAGATCATCGTCGACACGTTGATGCCGACGATCTCGCCGTCCTCGTCCAGCACCGGGCCGCCGCTCATGCCGGGGTTGATGGAGCCGGAGTAGTAGATCAGCGGATCGAAGCTGCGCTCGACCAGGCCGTTGTAGGTGCCCTCGACCACGGCGAAGGCGACGTCGTGCGGGTTGCCCATCGAGTAGATGCGCTCGCCCTTGGCCAGCGGCTGGTCGGCCTTGCGGAAGGCCAGCGGCGTGGCCGTCATGCGCGCGACGACGCCCTTGGGATCGGCCTTGGCATCGCCGCCCTTGGCGACGATGCGCAGCAGCGCCAGGTCGCGGCGGGCGTCGAAGTCGAGCAGGACGATGTCGCCGCCGTCGCCTTCCGGCGTCTGGTACTGCAGCCGGTAGCGCTCGGGCTCGAGCGCATGCTGGCTGATCACGTGGTAATTCGTGATGACGTGGCCCTGCCCGCTGACGACGAAGCCGGACCCCACCGAGGCCTGGCTGCCGTTGAAGAGCGTGCGGACCTGCAGCAGCTGGGCGCGGCTGCGGTCATAGAGCCGGCGGGCGCTGGCGGAGACCGGGGCCGAGGCCATCGCCTGGCTGGCCGCGGCCGTGCCGGGCTGCGGGGCGCTGGCGGGCGGCGCAACGACGGACGGCGCGACGACGGGCGGTGCGGACAAGGGCGGCCGCTGCGGCGAGGGCGCCGGCTGGGCCTCCGGCGCGGGGCGCGTCTGCGCCGCGGCGGGCAGGCCGAGCGCCACCGCGACCAGCAACGTGGCCGCCCGGGCGAGGGCCCGCCCAAGGGTGAGAGGATTTCGCGACAACGCAGCAGACTCCAGGAATGAGCGAACGCCGCATGCTAGCGGCTTTGCGTCGCCTCAGGGCTGCTGCGGGCGCTCGCCGGCCGGCGGCTCCTCCGGTGTGGCGGACTGCCGCGGGCGCCGGTCGCCGGGCCAGGGGCCGAACAGCGGTTGCGGCATGCGCACCGGCGTGACATCCAGGTACAGGTTGACCACGGTGTAGTCCTCGGGGCCGAGCTCGTCGGTGCTCCAGCCGATGCTGCCGGGGCCCTTGTAGAGGCGGAAGAGGAAACCGAGGTCGGCCAGCGCATCGCCCGCCTTGGGCGCCGCCTCGAAGCTCAGGCCGCGGAACTCCGGCTGCACGCTGTCGATGAGGATGGACATCGCCGTCGAGATGGTCGAGTCGCCCAGCATGTCCGTGTAGAACTGCGGCAGCGTGTAGTAGGGCTTGTAGTCCGGCGCACCGGGCTCCAGCTTCTGGCCGCGCAGCTTCAGCGCCGACGGCGTCACGCCGCGCGTGCGCAGGTTCATGCGGTCGCCGTGATCGAGGTAGGTGAGCCTGGCGTTCTTCAGGTTGAAGACGCCGAGCGCGCGATCCGAGCTCGCCTCGCTGAGGTCGACCAGCAAGGCCCCCTTGTGGCCGAGGATCTCGACCTCGTCGCCGCGGATCACGGCGGCGGAGTTCTCGTCCACGCCCAGGCCCAGCTGGTAGCCCTTGGCCAGCATCAGCGGCACCATGCGGCCGAAGCGGCCACGCTTGAGGAAGTGCTGGTCGACGAACAGCCCCGGCCCGACGAAGCCCAGCCCGCGGTCGATCTGCTTGCCCTCCTCCCACTGGCCCTTGAGGATGCTGATCACGCTGGGCGCGTCACGGAACATCACCGTGCTCATGATCGCGGCGCCCGCCGAGGTGCCAGCCACGACGCCGCCCTTGCGGTAGACGTCCCAGATGGCATCGAGCATCGGCGTCGAGTGGCCGCCCGGGAAGAGCACGTCGACGATGCGCTCCTGTGAGCCGCCGGTGAAGAAGATGCCCTTGGCGTTGCGCACCTTGGCGATCAGCGCGGCGTCGCGCACCACCTTGTTCAGGTCGACCCACGAGAACTTCGGCGCGACCGGCAGCGCCTCGGCCACCGCGCCGCGGCGCTGCAGCTGCTCGACCACCTGCTTGGCGCTGGCCTCCGGGTCCTCGGCGGCCGTGCCGAAGACGACGAAACGCGCGCCGCGCCCGCCCGCCAGCGCGATCAGCCGGTTCCAGACCTCGTCGTTGTCCGCCTTCAGGGCGCCGCCGATCGCCATCGCGTGGCCTTTAATGGGGACATCGGCGCCAGGGCCAGGCGTTGCCTGGGGAACGGACGCCGCGGGCACCGCGGGCGCTGCCGGCGCGGGAGCGACGAGGGCGGGCCTGGTCGCGGCCGGTCTGGCGGGCGTCGGCGCGCCGGGCGCGGTGGGAGCGGCCGCCCGGGCCGTCATCGCGGCCAGGACCAGCACCGGGCCGAGGGCGCCGGCTACGCGACGCAGGGAACAGCGATCGAACATCGTCAAGGCCTCACGCCGCGGACCGGCGGCATCACGTAACCGGAGGAAGCCGCCCCATGACGGGGCGGATCGGACGAAGGGGGGAGCGCAGGAGGGCAACGATAGCGTCGCGTCCCCACCGGCGGGTGACTGTTGGTCACACCGCAGTTGCTTCGTCGCGACTGTCCCGGGAGATCACCCTTGCCGGTGCCGGGCCGGTCCCTAGACTGGTCCGTCAGAGCCATCCCCCAACGGCCTCAGGGAGCCCGCCATGACCGTCCCTTCCCCCCGTGTCGCCAAACGTCCGCCGTGCCCACCGAGCCTGCCGCGAGCCTGCGCGGTCGCCGCGCTGGGCGCGCTCTGCGGCCTCGCGCAGGCGCAGGTCGCCGCGCCCGAGGCCGCCGCCTCCGCCCCGCCGCAACAGCTGCAGCGGGTGCAGATCACCGGTTCCGCGATCAAGCGCATTGCCGACGAGGGGGCGCTGCCGGTGCAGGTGCTGACCCGCAACGACATCGTCAAGGCCGGCGTCACCACCGCGGCCGAGCTGATGGCGACGGTCTCCTCGCTCAGCAACAACCTCACCGACGGCGTCAGCATCGGCACCGGCGGCTTCCGCGACCAGATGGGCTTCAATTCGGCCAACCTGCGCGGCCTGGGCACCTCGTCGACGCTGGTGCTGCTGAACGGCCGGCGCATGGCCAACTTCGCCTCGCCGGGCGACGACAACGGCGTCGACCTCAACAACATCCCGGCCGCGGCGATCGAGCGCGTGGAGGTGCTGCTCGATGGCGCGTCCGCGATCTACGGCACCGATGCGATCGGCGGCGTCATCAACTTCATCACCCGCAAGGACTACCGGGGCGTGCAGCTGGACGTCTACGCGGGCAAGTCCGGCGAGGGCGGCGCCGGCAAGCGCACCGCGTCGATCGCCGCCGGCCATGGCGACCTGGCGCGCGACGGCTTCAACCTGATGGGCGTGCTGGACCTGCAGAAGACCGGCGCGCTGCGCACCTCGCAGCGCGACTTCATCTCCGACCTGCGCATCCCGGAGCGACTGCCGCACCTGCTGTCCTCGGCCAGCTTCCCCGGCAACATCCGGCTCTCGGGCGACCAGCGCGACTACCTCGAGTCGCAGGGCTTCGCGATCAATGGCCGGCCCATCACCACGCGCACGATCAACCTGAGCGCGCCGACCTGCCAGCCGCCGCACTCCCTCTACCTGCCCGACGGCATCGGCGGCGTCGACGGCTGCACCTACGACTACATGCGCGACCTGGAGCTCTATCCGAAGACGGACAAGGGCAGCTTCCTGGGCCGCGGCGTGCTCAAGCTGGGCGACCGGCACGAGGCCTTCATCGAGGCGGCCTACACCCGCAGCAAGAGCTGGTACGTCGGCACCAGCAACCGGATCGACGCGGACCTGGATGTCTCGATGATCCCGGCGCTGGCGGCGACCGGCCTGGGCGACGCGCTGCCGGACGACCGGCTCATCACCGTGCGCACGCGCATGCTGGAGGCCGGCCCGCGCGCGAGCGAACTGACCAGCACCGGCAGCCGCATCGTCGTCGGCATGACGGGCACGCTCGGCGCCTGGGACTACGACTGGGGCTACAACCACAGCGTCAACCGCGTGTCCGACCGCGACGTGCGCGGCTACCTGCCCTACACCGAGACGATGCAGGCCTTCGCGGACGGCCTGCTCAATCCCTTCGGTCCGTCGAGCGAGGCCGGGCTGGCCTTCCTGCGGGACAACAACATCAACCAGGAAGTGCGCCGCGCCCGCGGATCGATGGACAGCCTCGACGCCAAGTTCACCCGCAGCCTGGTCAAGCTGGGCGGCGGCGACCTGGCGATCGCGCTGGGCGGCGAACTGCGGCGCGAGAAGTCCTCGTCGGCGGCGAGCGACCTGCTGATCTCGGACGAGATCGTCGGCGACCCGACGCCGGGCGACGCGCAGTTCACCAACAATTCCCGCAAGGTGTGGGCGGCCTATGGCGAGCTGCTCGCGCCGATCACCAAGGCGTGGGAGTTGCAATTCGCGCTGCGCCACGACCATTACCAGAAGGTCGGCGCCACGACCAATCCGAAGGTCAGCCTGCGTTATGCGCCGCTGGACAACCTGACCTTCCGCGCTTCGGCCGGGACCGGTTTCCGCGCGCCGTCGATGAACGACCTGTACCGCTCGGTGAAGACCGGAGAGACGGCGACGCTGCCCGATCCGGTGTGCATGCGCGAGAACGACAACGACCTGGGTTTCTGCGCCAACAACTGGGAGACGCGGACCTATTCGAATGCCAACCTGAAACCGGAGAAGTCGCGGCAGTTCTCGATCGGCATGCTCGCGGATCCGACGCCGGCATGGAGCTTCGGCCTGGACTACTGGCGCATCGAGAAGCGCGATCTGATCAGCACGCTGGGCGACGACGTGATCCTCGCCAACCTCGACAAGTACGAGCCGCTGGTGCACCGCTACAACGAGGACGAAGGCATTGCGGGCTGCGACTACGACCCGGACGATTCCGAGATCTGCTTCATCGAGTTGCGCAAGGAGAACCGCGGCAAGCAGAAGGCGTCCGGACTGGACATCACGCTGCAGTACCGCTCGCCGGCGACCGCGATGGGACGCTTCGGCGTCAAGCTGGTGGGGACGTTGACGCTGAGCTCGAAGAAGCAGACCGGCGATGGCGATCCCTATATCAGCAACCTCGGGCGCTTCGTCACCGACGGCGTCGTGCAGCGGTGGCGGCATCGGGTCAACTTCGACTGGTCGCGCGGTCCGTGGAGCGTCAACCTCGCGAACTCGTTCTACAGCGGCTACGACGACCAGAACTCGGCGATCGATACCAACACGGGGCTGGTGGTGGGGAAGAACAAGGTCAAGGCGTATTCGCTGTGGGACCTGTCGGGTGGCTGGGAGGCGACCGCCGCGCTCACGCTCCGGGCGGGAGTGAAGAACCTGTTCAACACGGCACCGCCGTTCTCGAACCAGGCTTACTTCTTCATCTCGGGTTATGACCCGAGCTATACGGATCCGCGGGGGAGGTTCTTTTACCTGGCGGCGTCGTATCAGTTCAGGTGAGCGGGGATGGGGTGAGGTGTGGGGTGCCGAGACTGGCTGAGGCGGTGGCCGGTCTGCAGCGATTGCTGCCCGTCGATCCGAGCAGGCGAACTCACGCTGACTGGCACCAAGCAGACATTCGGCACAGTGGCCTTGCGCCCCGTCAAGGTGAGCTGACGGAGCGCAGCGACGCGAGCAAAGTCGGCGCTGGTCGCAGCTTCAAGAACAGTGCAGAACAGCTCCGCGCACCACACTAGCGATGCAACGTCCTTGTCGTTTCATATGACGCCTAGCCCAGAGCCTTCTTGCTCCTGTTTTCGAAGTCGTCGCGCCATGCCTTGAGCGCTTCAATGTCTGCACGTAGCTCGGGCTCGTCGGGGATGAAGGCCGGAACCTCCATCGACTGACTGTGCTCATAAAAGGAGTACTTGGTCATCAAGCCGTCGATCTTCGCGCAGTCGGCAGGTTCAATTGCAGACAACGCGGATAGTCGGTTCTCCGTCGTCACACTCCGTCGGTGCCTCTTGACGACCTCGTTGAGTAAGTCGTCTTCGACCGTTCGCTCAAGCAGTTTGCGGAAGTCGCTGCAGATGCCTTGCGCCAGGGCCCGATAGGCTTCGCTACCTCCACCGTCTCCGGCCCTTTTGGCGGCTTGAAGGCGAGTGAGCAGCAGGTTGTTTGCCTTGTCTGTCCGGAGTGTCCACACAGTCTCGGGCACGGGAATGCCCGCAGAGCCCGAATAGGCCTCGATACATCGCTGAACCAGGTGGTCCTTCTTCCACTGTTCGCCGTTCTTCTTAGCCACATCCTCCATTGCGCCATACAGCGACAGCCTGTGAGTGAATACTAGGACCTGGCGGGTCTTGGCGAGCTCTGCCAGTCGCTTGGCTACCGCCCACTCGAAGTCGTGGTCGAGGGACGAGATGGGATCGTCGAAGATAAATGGCGCGACATGAGGTTTGGCGGTGACGTCTGCCAGGAAAGCTGCAAGGGAGACGATGCGCCGCTCGCCTTCGCTGAGCACTCCAACGGGGTCGTCGCCGCTCTTCGCACCTGTGAGCTTGAGCTGGTGCATGGCCTTGCCGCGCTCGATGCGGGTCTTAACGATGCTCACACGCACTCGCTTCGCACCAAGGGCTTCCAGCTCGGCGTTGAACCGTTTGACGTAGGCCTCGGTGATGATCTTCTCGGTCACCTCACCAGCCTTCATCGAGACCTTGCGCGAGTTGGCGAAACCCTTCCAGGTCTCGAAGTCCTGCCAGGACTTCAGCCGCTCGACCTCTTTGATGACGGCGGCCTTCTGCTGGTAGATCCACTTCTGAGCCTCTAGCGCGAGCTTCTCCCTGGCAGCTTTCGCGCGGTCGAACTCTCTGGCGTCTTTGTCGAGTTGGAGCGCTTCGTCGCCAAGGCCCTTTGCTCGAGCCTGCAGCTTGGCTGCGAGAGGCGCCACGTCTGGAGCCGCCACTGCCGCCCCATTCGCCTCCTTCGCCACAAGTGCTGCATAGGTCGAGCGTGTGGGTGCCCAGAACACCTTCAGTTCATCCAGCCACGCAGCTTCGTCCAGCCCGGCAGCAGCGCACTGCGTCGTGAGCTGCTCGTCGGTCGGTGGTACTGGCAAAGCTGTGATCGCGTCGGCATGAGCTTTCTCAGCCGTCTTGGCTTCAGCTTCAAGCTTGCTTCCAACGAACTGCTCGAAGTCTTGAAGCCGCTGCTGTGCATCGGGCTGAAGCTCTTGGTGGCAAAGCAAGCAACGCGCCTTGTCGGTCACTGGGAACTGCTTCTGCGGGTACGCCGTCTGGGAGTACTCCCGCGCGGCATCCCACATTGCACGCCAGGTTGCCTGTCCGACTCCGTCTAGAAGCGCGGAGCTGACTGTCGCTGCCTCAGAAGCGACTCGACGCTTGTCCTTTGCCGCCATATGAAGCGTGCGGATGCTCTGGACGCCTGCAGATCCGAAAGCAATAGTTCCCTGGCCGAGAGCGGCGATGATCTTCTCGAGTTGAGCCTTTTTGGCCCTGCGTTGGGTAGCGCCCGCCGCGGGGTCGGCGACCTTGAGCCTATCGACCAGGTCCTGGAGCGTCTTGGCCTGAGCCTCCGTCCAGCTCGTGAGCTGGTCGATATCCGCCTGCGTCATCGTGTGCCGCAGCTTCGTGTACTGACCTGCGGGAACCGTCCCCGCGTACTCCTGAGGAACTGCCGGCAGCGCACTGACCAGCTTCTCTTGCTGCGTCTGCAGCTTTGCCTTAATGCCGTCGCACGCAGCTGCCAGTTGCTCGAACATCAGCACCAGAGGCGGCACGTAGCCCGCCGAGCTCTCCTTGGTGAGGTAGTGCACCGCTTCGTCGCTGTCAAAGATGTCGACGGCCCGCAAGGCTGGGACGGCATCACTGTCAGCAAGCCACACCAGAGATGCCGGGCTAGCTCCCTGCCCGTAGTCGATCTTGCACTGGCGGACCTTTGGCGGGTCTCCGAAGACGTTGGCCTTCAGTGCCGCGGCCCGCGGCTTGCCGCTCGCGCGCTTGAGTATTCGGGTGTAGCCGGACTTGCCAGAGCCGTTGTGGCCGTAGACGACCACGAGATTGCCCTTGCCGAAGTCCAACGGAGACTTGGGCGAGAGGTTCTCAATCCCTTCAACCTCGGAAATACCGAAGAGCCGAAGCTCGCCCGACGCGACGGGGGCCTGGGTTAGCGATGTAAAGGCATGGTGCTTCGTCACCTTGCGCCCGTCCTCAGTCTTAATCAGCTCCGCGGTCGCATTCAGGTCCTCTTCGTGGAGCTGGCCGGAACTCAGCAGCCGGTCTGCTGCCTCCTGAAGCCAATCCTGCTGACTGAGCAGCCAAGCCTTCGTGTCCTCGTGAACCGTGCTCATTGTTATCTCCCTAGGTGAGGCACCCACTATTCATGTTAGCCGGCGCCGCCGATGCGGCGTCAAGGATGTGGGGTGCCTTCTCTACGACGCGCATCGAAAATGCGCAGAGCGAGCCTGCATGAACCGCACGTCACCAGGGGCGGCGGCCAGAGTCAAGAATGCTCTTCCATCGCGGTAAACCCGGGGCTGGGCAACATCAAGACCGCGCTGGCCGTCAGGTACCGCTACCGCCTTCTTCGATGCTGGTCGTCAGCACTTTCGCGGCGTGCTGAAGAAAGGCCATAGTGATCCTGCCTGCCATGGCGGAATGGTGCTTGCGCGTCGAGCTGCTGCTGCGCAGCGAACGACCGATTCCCGATCAAGCTGTTGTTAGTCACGCAAGGCTCGACCGACCGCCCCAGCCTTAAGCAGTAGCCGCGGCTCAAATCAAGAGCGGCGCCGATGCTGAATCGCCCGGAGTGCTGGGGCGCAACGCAAGTGGCGCCGGCCAGGATCCGCAGCGCGGTAAAGACCAGCAGCAGTGGTCGATGGCGGTCAGCACGATGGTCAAAGTGGTCCAGCATCAGCACCGTTCGTGTTGGAGGTATCACCGCAGCCGGTGGCGAAGACGCCGCGGTTTGTGGAGATCGGCGTGCAAGCCGGTTGCCCACTGCCAGCGTTGGCATCGATCCGAGTTTCCACTTCACCCTGTCGCTGCCACCTCGGTTCGCAGACGCGCGAAAGCAATCTCAAAATCGGATGCGGACTGCACGTTGCTCAGCATGTACTCTTCGTTTAGCCCGGAGCTTGAGCGTAACGTCAGCGTCGCGTACCGCATTACAGGGATGGAATAGTTGTCTCTGAATCGCTTGTCCGGTGACCCGTCCTTGTTGGCTTTCGCCCAAGTGGTTCCGACCTGCTCCGCGTCCGACGGGACCGACCCTTCTTCGTGAAACCTGCTCGCGAACACCTTCAGCTCGAAGTCACCGAACTCCACAAGCGCGTAGTTGGTGGACGCGGCGTGATAAAGGATGAATCCGGGGAAGAGGAAGATGTCGCCTCCGTTGGCGTTCTCCAGATGCGGTACCGCCATGGGCGCATCGATAACGGAACACTTCCCGAGTCGGAACTTCACTGGCTTCAGGTCCACGATACGCGAGGCGGTGGTGCGTTCCATTACGCGGTTGGTTTCCCGGTGCGCAACGTTGTCCCAGATGCGCTGGGAACAGGAGCACGTACTGAAGGCCCGACACAGTTCTTCGAATGCCTTGGCCACTCCATCGGACATTTCGAACTGTGTGCTCAGCCGCGACAGTTGCAATTGCTCATCCAATTCCGCCCGCCGGGCCGTGCCTTCTTCAGCGGCATCGCGAAGCTCCCCGAACCGCTTCTTCGCTACGCGCTTGAGAAACCAGCCGCGATTCCAGCTCTCGTAATGCTCGACAAGGCTCTGTTCCACGCCCCTCGCCTCGACCAGTTCCCTCTCGGTGGCCGCATACAGGGCCTCGGCGCCCATGAGAGAAGCCTTGAATGCGGCGAGGCCCGGGCTCGTCATCATCGAAGAACTGCCGCTCTGAATCGCATCCATAGTAGGAGTGCCATGCAGCGTAGGCATTGGATCGGGCGGAGCAATCGGTTCCGGAGACCATGCGGGCAAATCGATTCCGCTAGACACGCTGAGCGCGGATTGCCGCTTTGGCTCTTCGGAAGACGCTGTCTTCAGAGGCTGACGGAAGGAAACGCCAATACCAGGCACATTAACGGCCAGTGCCGTGCCGCGCGGTCCTGCCGAAAGCCTGACCGGTCCGGCCCCCACCGATGTAGTGATGCCGCGTTTGGACAACGTGACGCGCACCCCGGGCAGTGGGGCGAAGCTCTTCCTGAATCGCCAGGTCATGGCGCCTCCCTGACAGGTCTCTAAGAACCCTTGTGAGCGCTCCATGGGCCCATGGGGGCCGAACCACCGCTGTAGCGCAATGGCATCTAGAACGCTAGATTGCGCTAGACCATATCGACGCGCGCGGGGAGAGGCAACCGCTCAGAGAGGGGGGGAGGAAGCCAAGCGGGGCCAGTCAGTGTGCCGCGGAGCCAAGCAGTAGGGCCGCCGCGCTCGAGAAGGGCGGTCCACCAAGCAGCAAGCCGGTGCCTTCTCTTCGACCCAGGCAACTGATTGGCGCTCGATGGTCGTCCTCACGCCCTCAGCCGCGAGGTCGCCCCAGCCGGCGTTGGCCACACCACTCGAGGGTTGCCCATCCATTGGAAATCGCGGGCAGTTCAGAATTCGCTAACAGATTCTTCTCCCAGCGCCGCGGCCATTCGGAGGCTCTCGCTTGGAGACCACATCGGTACGGGAATGTCTGGAAGGCGGACGCAAGCCTGATCACGCATCATCCCGGGCCACTCGGCCCAGATCGTCAAAGTGAGCGTACCGAGGACTCGGTCCACCCCTTTCATCGAGCGGAAGCCCCGCCGCTACGCGCCGGTCAAGCCACCGGTCGTCCACGTGACGCGCTCGCGGCGGCGCCCTACCCCCTCAACCGCTCCACCGCCAGGTCAATGAACGCCCTCACCTTGCGCGACGCCCGCTTCCCTTGATGCTGCAACGCCTGCACCGGCACGGCGGGCGGTGCGAACTTCGAGAGCACCTCCACGAGCGCCCCTGAAGCGATCTGCTCTTCGACCATGTACGACAGCACACGAGTGAGGCCAAACCCATCGCACGCCGCGGCAATGGCGTGGTCATTGCTGTTGGTGGCGAGTCGCGCGCGGATCGGCACGGCGACGGTTGGCGCGTCCACGCCCGCGCCCTCACGGAATTTCCACTCCGATCCAGGCTCCAGCCCAAGCGCCGCGATCACCGAGTGCTTCGCGAGGTCCTTCAGCTGCTTCGGCGTCCCGTGCTGCTTCAGGTACGCGGGCGACGCGCACAGGATGCGCCGCACCGAGGCCAGCGGCGCCGCGTGGAAGGAAGCATCCGGCAGGTCGCCGATGCGGATCGCCACGTCCACGTCCTCGCTCAGCAGATTGACATTGCGATCGAGGAAACGGCACTCGACCTCGGTCTCCGGATAACGCGCCAGGTAGGCCAGCACCACCTCGTTCAGCTTGAGCCGTCCGTACATCACTGAAGCGCTGACGACGAGCTTGCCGCGCACCGCGCCGTGCGAGCCACTCGCCGCCTGCTCGATCTCCTCCAGTTCGCCGAGCACGCGCCGGCAGTCCTGCGCGTAGCGCTCGCCGACCTCGGTGACCTTGACCACGCGCGTGGTGCGCAGCAGCAGGCGCACGTTCATCGCCGCCTCGAGCTCGCTCACCGCGCGCGTGACCACCGGCGCGGACACGCCGAGCCGCCGCGCCGCCGCGGAGAACCCGCCCTCCTGAACGACGGCCACGAAGATGGCCATGGCATCGAGCTTGTCCATATCTTTTCTGATCCAGAAAGAGTCATTTCCCAGCCGCGCCGATTCTCTCCGCGGACCGCGAGGGCCACCATCCGCTCACCCTCAACCCACCGGAGAAACTCCATGAGCCGCATCCACGTCGTCGAACCCGCCACCGCCACGCCCGAGCAGAAAGGCCTGCTCGACGCGATCCAGGGCCAGCTCGGCATGGTCCCCAACTTCCTGAAGGTCTTCGCCAACTCGACCACCGCATTGCAGGCCTTCCTCGGCCTGCACGGCATCGCCAACGGCGGCAGCCTGGACCCGCTGGACCGCGAACGCATCGCCCTGGCGCTGGCGCAGCAGAACGGCTGCCAGTACTGCGTCTCCGCGCACACGGCGATCGGGCGCAAGACCGGCCTGTCGGCCGAGGAGATCGCCGCGGCCCGCGCCGGCACCAGCGACGACGACACCTCCGCCGCGATCCTGAAATTCGCGCGCAGCCTGATGGACAAGCGCGGCGAGGTGTCCGCGCTGGAACTGACCGAGCTGCGCGCCGCCGGCGTCGACGAGGCGCAGATCGTCGAGATCATCACGCACGTCGGCATGAACTTCCTGACCAACATCCTGGGCAAGGCCAGCCTGGTCGAGATCGATTTCCCGAGCGTCAAGCTCGAACTGCCGACCGCGGCCTGAAGGTCCGCATCCTCACCGGGAGCTCATCATGGGACGCGCCTATTCGGACATCACCTTCACCCCGACGGTCCGCGAGGTCCAGGCGGAGAAAGGCAGCCGCGAGCAGTACGCCTTCCTCGACACGATGAGCGACCGCGGCGAGGCGCTGACGCCCCGCGAGGCGCAGTTCCTCGCCGAGGCCGACCACTTCTTCCAGGCCACGGTCAGCGAGACCGGCTGGCCCTACGTGCAGCACCGCGGCGGGCCGAAGGGTTTCCTCAAGGTGCTGGATTCGCGCACCATCGGCTTCGCGGACTTCCGCGGCAATGTGCAGTACCTGAGCGTCGGCAACCTGCGCAAGGACGACCGCCTCTCGATGATCGTCGTGGACTATCCGAATCGGCGCCGGCTGAAGCTGCTCGGACGCGTGGAGCTGGTCGAGGCCGGCGTCAGCCCGCAGGGCGACGAGGCCATCGCCGCGGTGAGTGATCCGGCCTATGGCGCGACCGTCGAACGCGCCTTCCTGATCCGCATCGAGGGTTGGGACTGGAACTGTCCGCAGCACATCACGCCGCGCTTCACCGAGGCCGAGGTTGCGTCGCTCACCGCCCCACTGCGCGCGCAGGTGCAGAAGCTGAAGGCGCAGTTGAGTGATGCCAAGGCGGCGGCGCTGGCCGCTTCGCAGGCGCCGTCGGCGTCAATGCCGCCGCCATCGCTTGGCGACGGGCCGCTCGCGCTGACGATCTCCGGCGTGCGCGAGCTCACGCCATCGGTGCGGGCCTTCGAGTTGAGGACCGCCGACGGATCGCCGCTGCCGGCGGTGGTCGCCGGCGCCCACCTCGACCTACCCGTGCGCCTGGCTGATGGCACCGACTCGACCCGGAGCTACTCGATCGCGTCCAGCCCGCATCGCACCGATGCCTACGAGATCGCCGTGCAGCGCGAGCCCGAGGGACGCGGCGGCTCCCTGGCCGTGCACGAGGACTTCCGGCTCGGGCTGCGGCTCAACGCCTCGATGCCGCGGACGCTCTTCTCGCTCGCCGAGACAGCGCATCGAGCGGTGCTGATCGCCGGCGGCATCGGCATCACGCCGATCAAGGCGATGGCGCATGCGCTTGTCGCGCGGGGCGCGGCCTTCGAGCTGCACTACGCCGTGCGCTCGCGGGCGCAGGCACCGTTCCTGGGTGAGCTGGTCGACGCCTTCGGCGAGCGCGTGAAGGTCCACGCGAAGGACGAGGGACAGCGCCTCGACGTCGAGGCGCTGATGCTCGGCCTGGGCGAGACCGATCATGTCTACGTCTGCGGGCCTTCGCGCCTGATCGACGCGGTGTCGGCGGCCGCGCGGCAGGCCGCTGTCAGCGCCGCGCGCGTTCACGCCGAGAAGTTCAGTGCCGACCGCGCCAAGCCCGGCGACCGCGAGTTCGTCGTCCACCTGGTCCGCAGCGGCAAGGACCTGCTCGTGCCGAAGGACCGCTCCATCCTCGAGGTCGCCGAAGCGCAGGGCGTGCGAGTGCCGGCCTCATGCCGCATCGGCAACTGCGGCACCTGCGCCACGCGCGTGGTCGCCGGCACGCCCGCGCATCGCGACGACGTGCTCACCGACGCGCAGAAGGCAGATCAGCAGTTGATGTGCGTCTGCGTCTCGAGAGCGGACGGCGATGAATTGACGCTCGAGCTCTGAGCGATGTTCACGGCTACAGTCCGCTCGTCCCATGACCTCGCCGGCCGCAGCGCGCGCAGGAGCACCCCGATGAACGCATCCCGATGGGCGGTCCCCGCCTCCTACTTCAGCATGGTGCTGGGCCTGACCGGCCTGGGCAACGGCTGGCGCGTGGCCTCGCGACTGTGGGGCTTCCCCACCTGGATCGGCGAGTCGGTCATGGCGGTCGCGGTGACGGTGTGGGCGGTGCTGCTGGTCCGATTCGCGATCAAGTGGATCGCCGCGCGCGAGGAGGCCCTGGCCGAGGCCGCCCATCCCATCCTCTGCTGCTTCATCGCACTCGTGCCGGTGGCGACCATGCTCGCCGGCATCGGCGTGCTGCCGCATGCGCACGGCGTGGGGACGGCGCTGATCCTGCTCGGCGCGGCGGCCTCGCTGCTCTTCGGCCTGTGGCGCCACGGCGGCCAGTGGCGCGGCGGACGCGACCCGAAGACGACGACGCCCGTGCTCTACCTGCCCACGGTCGGCGCCAACCTGGTGTCCGCGATCGCGCTGTCGGCGCTCGGCTGGCCGAGTTGGGGGCAGCTGTTCTTCGGTGCCGGCGTGCTGGCCTGGATCGTCCAGGAGTCCATCATCCTGGGCCGCCTGCTGACCGTCGATCCCTTGCCGCCGGCGCTGCGCCCGACGGTGGGCATCCAGATGGCGCCGCCGGCGGTCGCGCTGCTGGCCTACGCGGCCGTCACCGTCGGCCCGCCGGACCTCATCGCCCGCATGCTGCTGGGCTACGCGATCGTGCAGGCGCTGATGGTGCTGCGGCTGATGCCGTGGATCCGCCAGCCGTTCACGCTGTCGTACTGGGGATTCACCTTCGGCGCGACCGCGATCTCCACCGGCACCATGCGCTTCGCCGAGCGCGGCCACGACCCGGTCTTCACCACGCTCGCGCCGGTGCTGTTCACCATGAGCAACCTGGTCATCGCCGGGCTCTCGATCGCTTCGGTGGTGTGGGCGCTGCGGCCGAAGCCGGCGTCCGCCAGCGCGCCCGCGCCGGTGGCGCCGGCGGCCAGTTGATTCGGGGTGAATCAGCAGCGCGCCGCGGCGCGTCCTGACGCCGCGGTGGACCGCGGTGTCGCGCTCAGTCGAGCTTCCAGCGCAGCGCCTCGCCGCCACGCAGCGGCTTGAGCTGCGCGGCTTCGCCGAAGGGGACGGACTCGGGCAGCGTCCATTCGGTCTTGCGCAGCGTGACCTGCGTCGTGTTGCGCGGCAGGCCGTAGAAGTCGGCACCATGGAAGCTGGCGAAGGCCTCGAGCTTGTCGAGCGCGCCCGCGGCTTCGAAGGCCTCGGCATAGAGCTCGAGCGCGGACAGCGCGGTGAAGCAGCCGGCGCCGCACACCGAGTTCTCCTTCATCACCGACGCATGCGGCGCGCTGTCGGTGCCGAGGAAGAACTTCGGGCTGCCGGAAGTGGCGGCCTGGATCAGCGCCAGGCGATGCTCCTCTCGCTTGAGCACCGGCAGGCAGTAGTAATGCGGCCGCAGCCCGCCCATGAAGATCGCGTTGCGGTTGTAGAGCAGGTGCTGCGGCGTCACCGTCGCGCCGGTGAAGCGGTCCGCCGCGGTCACGTACTGCGCGGCTTCCTTGGTCGTGATGTGCTCGAAGACCACCCTCAGCTCGGGGAAGTCCTTGCGCAGCGGCGTCATCACGCGGTCGATGAAGAAGGCCTCGCGGTCGAAGACATCGACGTCGCCGTCGGTGACCTCGCCATGCACCAGCAGCAGCAGGCCGGCCTTCTGCATGGCCTCGAGCGTGGCGTAGGTCTTGCGGATGTCGGTGACGCCGGCATCGCTGTTGGTCGTGGCGCCAGCCGGATAGAGCTTGAGCGCGACCACGCCGGCCGCCTTCGCGGCGGCGATCTCCTCGGGGCGTGTGCGGTCGGTCAGGTAGAGCGTCATCAGCGGCTCGAAGTCCACGCCGGCGGGCACGGCGGCGAGGATGCGCTCGCGGTAGGCCTGCGCCTGCTCGGCCGTCGTGATCGGCGGCTTCAGGTTGGGCATCGCGATCGCGCGCGCGAACTGGCGCGCGGTGTACGGAACGACGCTCTGCAGCGCGGCACCGTCGCGCAGGTGCACATGCCAGTCGTCGGGACGGGTCAGGACTAGGGTTTCGCTCATGGGGCGGGATTGTCGCACCCCACCTCACGGCGCACTGGCCGGCGTCATCGGCGCGGGCACGGTGTACATCGCGAGCGCCTTCTGCGCCGGGGCTGCGGCGGACATGGCCCGGATCACGGGATGGAGCTGCAGGGCCCCCATGCCCGCCAGCAGGGCGAGGACGCCCATGATGACCTTGATCGAGGTCTTGATCCCTCCGATCTCTCCCTTCAGCCCCTTGATCTCGCCTTTCAGCTCACCGACCTCCGCCCGCATTTCGCTGCGCACGGCGCATATCTCCACCGTCAGCGCCGAGAAGCGGCTTTCCATCTGCACCCGCATCGCGGAAAGCTCCGTGCGCATCTCGCTGCGCATGCCGGCGATGTCGGCACGGATCGTCTGAAGCAATGCATCGTTCTTCGCGTCGTACTCCACGCGCCGGACGTACTCCTCCTTCGGCCAGCGCTGGGCCCTCTTCGCCTGGGAGCCCGGCGATGAATGGCTGAAATGGCTGCGATGCTGTGCGCCCATCCGGTGACCTCCTGACGACTCGTGGATCGACGCACGGCCTGACCCCACGGGCGGATTCCCGCACGGATCACCTCGCGCCTCGTGCGACTCGCCACACACCGGCCGAATCGCGATGGGACCGATTGTTCGCAGCCCCTCGCCGGCCGTCACTGACCTCGACCAGGAGTCTTTTGGACATCCATGCCGTGGACGAGTGAGCACCGCACAGGCGTCGTGGACAGCCGGAATGAAGAAGGCCCGCACCTTGCGGGGCGGGCCTTCGAGGCAGTGCGTGGGACGCCCTCGGGCGCCCGCGATCAGTGCTGCAGGATCTTCGCCAGGAAGTCCTTGGCGCGCGGCGAGCGCTGGTCCGGGTTGCCGAAGAACTCGTCGCGGGTGCAGTCCTCGACGATCTTGCCGGCATCCATGAAGATCACCCGGTGGCTGACCTTCTTGGCGAAGCCCATCTCGTGCGTCACGCACATCATGGTCATGCCCTCATTGGCCAGCTGGACCATCACGTCCAGCACCTCGCCCACCATCTCGGGGTCCAGCGCCGAGGTCGGCTCGTCGAACAGCATCACGATCGGGTCCATCGACAGCGCCCGGGCGATCGCCACGCGCTGCTGCTGGCCGCCCGAAAGCTGGCCCGGGAACTTGTCCTTGTGGGCCATCAGGCCCACGCGCTCCAGCATCTTCAGGCCGCGGGTCTTGGCGTCGGCCATGTTGCGGCCCAGCACCTTCACCTGCGCCAGCGTCAGGTTCTCCGTCACCGACAGGTGGGGGAACAGCTCGAAGTGCTGGAACACCATGCCCACGCGCGAACGCAGCTTGGGCAGGTTGGTCTTGGGCGCCGTCAGGCTGGTGCCGTCGACGACGATGTCGCCCGCCTGGATCGGCTCCAGCGCGTTGACCGTCTTGATCAGCGTGGACTTGCCCGACCCCGACGGGCCGCACACCACCACGACTTCCCCCTTCTGGATGGTCGTGGAGCAATCGGTCAGCACCTGGAACGGGCCGTACCACTTGGAGATGTTCTTGATTTCAATCATGGGGCGGACCTCAGCGGATGATGGCGATCTTCTTCTGCAGCCGGCGGACCAGCATGGACAGGCTGAAGCAGATCACGAAGTAGACGACGGCCGCGACCAGGTAGGTCTCCATCGGCCGGTTGAAGTTCTTGCCGGCGACCTCGAAACCCTTGAGCAGGTCGTAGGCACCGATCGCGTAGACCAGCGACGTGTCCTGGAACAGCACGATGGTCTGCGTCAGCAGCACCGGGAGCATGTTGCGGAAGGCCTGCGGCAGCACCACCAGGCCCATGGTCTGCTTGTAGTTCATGCCCAGCGCGTAACCCGCGAAGACCTGGCCCTTGGGCACCGACTGGATGCCCGCGCGCATGATCTCGGAGTAGTAGGTCGCCTCGAACAGCGTGAAGGTGATCAGCGCCGTCTTCTCCGCGCCCAGCGGCCCCGCGATGTAGGGGATCAGCAGGAAGAACCACAGGATCACCATCACCAGCGGGATCGAGCGCAGCGTGTCGACGTAGATCGCCGCCGGCCGCTCCAGCCACCATTTGCCCGAGAGCCGCATCAGCGCCAGGATCGTGCCCAGCACGATGCCGCCGATCATGGCCGAGAAGGTCAGCTGGATCGAGAACCACAGCCCCTTGGCGACGAAGGAGGACAGGACCTCCCAGGTCAGGAACGAAAAGTCGAGTTGCGTCATGTCACTTCGCCCCCAGGATGCCGGGCACGCGCACGTACCACTCGATCATCTTGGCCAGGCGGTTGATCGCATAGGCCGAGATGAAGTACAGCAGCGTCACGGGCAGGAAGATCTGCACGAAGCTCGACTGCTCGGAGGCCTGCAGCGCGAACTGCGCCAGGTCGGGGATGCTCACCGCGAAGGCCACCGCCGAGTTCTTGACGATGTTCATGCTCTCGCTGGTCAGCGGCGGGATGACGATGCGGAAGGCCATCGGCAGCAGCACATGGCGATAGGTCTGCGGCAGCGTCAGACCCAGCGCCTGGCCGGCGTAGCGCTGGCCCTTGGGCAGCGTCAGGATGCCGGCCTTGACCTGCTCCGAGATCCGCGCCGAGGTGAACAGGCCGATCGCGATCACGACGAGCACGCTGGGCGGCAGGTCCAGGATCGGGAACAGGCGCGGGATCACGTGATACCAGATGAAGAGCTGGACGATCAGCGGGATGTTCCGGAACAGCTCCGTCCATGCCTCGCCGAACATCGCCAGCTTCCTGTTGGGCACCGTGCGCAGGATGCCGATCAGCGATCCGGCCACCAGCGCGACCAGCAGGCCCAGGACCGAGACGAACATCGTCCAGCCCCAGCCGTGGATCATCGCGTCCAGGTAAGTCTCATAACCGGGGGCGCCGAAACACTTCGGCGCGACCTCCTCGGTCACCATGTCTGTGCAGTACAACTGCCAATCCCAGCTCGCCATGGCGTGCTCCATCCATCAATGCGAAGGGCCGCCCGCATGCGCTGCCGCGGCCCTTCCAGTCTCCGGTCGCCCCCTTGCGACAAGGCGCCCCGCGGGGCGCCTTGCGCTCAGGGAACCGTGCTTACTTCTTGGCGTATTCCTCGACCGGCTTGTCGTTCGGGTTCGCCCAGGCGTCCTTGGTCGCCGCCGTCGCCGGCAGGCCCACCTTGGTGTTGGTCGGGGGGATCGGCTGCATGAACCACTTGTCGTACAGCTTGGCGATCTCGCCAGACTTCATCAGGCCCTTGATGCTGTCGTCCACCGCCTTCTTGAAGGCCGGATCGTCCTTGCGGATCATGATGGCGATCGGCTCGACCGACAGCACTTCGCCGACGATCTTGAAGCCCGCCGGATTGCGCGACTTGGCGATGTTGCCGGCCAGGATCTGGCCGTCCATCACGAAGGCGTCGGCGCGGCCCGACTCCAGCAGCAGGAAGCTGTCGGCGTGGTCCTTGCCCAGCACTTCCTTGAAGTCCACGCCGTTGGCGCGCTCGTGCTTGCGCAGCAGTTGGACGGAGGTGGTGCCGGTGGTGGTCGCGACGGTCTTGCCGTTGAGCTGGGCGATCGAGGTGATGCCCGAATCGGCCTTCACCGCGATGCGCACTTCCTCGACGTAGGTCGTGACGGCGAAGGCCACGTCCTTGGCGCGGGTCATGTTGTTGGTGGTGGAGCCGCACTCGATGTCCACGGTGCCGTTCTGCACCAGCGGCACGCGGTTCTGCGAGGTCACCGGCAGGTACTTGATGTCCAGCTTGGACAGGCCCAGGTGCTTCTGCACGTCGGCCAGCACGCGCTGGCAGATCTCGACGTGGTAGCCCACGTACTTGCCGTCGCCGAGCGTGTACGACAGCGCGCCCGAGGACTCGCGCACGCCCATGGTCACGCTGCCTGTGTCCTTGATCTTCTTCAGCGTGTCGGCTTGCGCCACGCCAACCAACGCCGCGCCAAGGGCCAGGACTAGCAATGCCTTCTTCATAGTTGCTCCTGCTTGTTCGGATTCAAAAGCGGATTCGAGGGAGGCTCGACCGGTGAGCCGCCCAACCGGCAGAGCAGACCATGAGCGGCTGCTTTGCAGGGTAGGGAGTATCACGCATCTCGAGGTGTTGCACGGCTTACATATGCAGGTTTCATGCCTGCCCGGCGGCGGCGTGCGTCAGGAAATTCCAGAGCGCCTGCGCGACCGGTTTCACGCGGCGCGCCGAGCCCTGGCGCTCGCGGTACATCCGCAGTTCCATGTTCAGTTCGTACTGGCCCGGCTCGGCCGCGCGCACCAGGCGGCGCGCCTTCACTTCCTTCTTCACCGAGCTCGCCGGGAGGAAGGCCAGGCCGTGGCCCTCCAGCGCCATGGCCTTGAGGCTCTCGGCCATGTCGGTCTCGAAGACCGATTCCAGGTTGAGCGGCTGCGCGGCGTCCTTGACGATCAGCTCCACCAATCGCCCGAGGTAGGCGCCGGACGCGTAGCTGAGGAAGGGGATCTTCTGGCCCGGGTGTCCGGAAATCCGGAACATCGGCGCGCCGCCTGTGTCAGCTTTCGCATAGGCGGCCAGGGTCTCGTGGCCGAGCGAGACCGATTCGTAGCGCTCGGGATCGAGCTGCAGCGGCTGGCTGGGGTGGTGGTAGACGACCAGCAGGTCGCAGTTGCCTTCGCTCAGCTGCAGCGTCGCGTCATGGACGTTGAGCGCGTTGAGCCGGCATTTCACCTCGCCGAAGCGCTGGCGCAGCTCCATCAGCCAGTGCGGGAAGAAGCTGAAGGACAGCGAGTGCGGCACGGCGAACTCGATCATGTCCTGCCCCGCCGACTGGTGGCTGCGCAGCATGTTGCGCGTGGCCTGCAGGTTGCCGAGCAGGTCCACGGCCTGGCCCAGCAGGGTTTCGCCGGCCGCGGTCAAACGCGTCGGATAGGACGAACGGTCGACCAGATCGACGCCCGCCCACGCCTCCAGCGCCTGGATGCGGCGCGAGAACGCCGGCTGCGTGACATGCCGCAGCTGGGCCGAGCGGGAGAAGCTGCGCGTCTCCGCCAGGCTCACGAAGTCTTCAAGCCATTTGGTTTCCACGGCGCGGGAGTTTAGCCGTGAGGGGCCGCCGACGCCGCCACCGCGTCCTGCCCGTCCTGCTGCAGGGCCCACATCTGCGCGTAGCGGCCGCGCCGCGCCAACAGCGCCGCATGGGTGCCGCGCTCGACGATGACGCCCTGCTCCATCACCAGGATCTCGTGGGCATCGACCACCGTCGAGAGCCGGTGCGCGATGACCAGCACCGTCTTGTCGCGCGCGGCGGCCTCGAGCTCGGCCTGGATGGCGCGCTCGTTGCGCGAGTCCAGCGCCGAGGTCGCCTCGTCGAAGATCAGGATCGGCGGATCCTTGAGCAGCGTGCGCGCGATGGCCACGCGCTGCTTCTCGCCGCCGGACAGCTTGAGCCCGCGCTCGCCCACCATGGTCTGGTAGCCCTGCGGCAGCGCCTGGATGAACGCGTGGATGTGCGCGGCCTTGGCCGCGGCCTCGATCTCCTCGATCGTCGCCTCGGGGCGGCCGTAGGCGATGTTGTAGGCGATGGTGTCGTTGAACAGCACCGTGTCCTGCGGCACGATGCCGATCGCCCGGCGCAGGCTGTGCTGCGTGACTTCGGCGATCGACTGGCCGTCGATCGCGATGCGGCCGGACTGCGCGTCGTAGAAGCGGTAGAGCAGCCGCGCCAGGGTGCTCTTGCCCGAGCCGCTCGGGCCGACCACCGCGACCTTCTTCCCCGCCGGGATCTCCAGGCTGACGCCCTTGAGGATGGGCCGCTGCGGCTCGTAGGCGAAGTGCACGTCCTCGAAGCGCACCGACGCGCCGGCCACCCGCAGCGGCTGGGCGCCGGGGGCGTCCGCGACCTCGCGCTCCCGGGCCAGCAGGCCGAACATCTTGTCCAGGTCGGTCAGGCTCTGCTTGATCTCGCGGTAGATCACGCCCAGGAAGTTCAGCGGGATGTAGAGCTGGATCATGAACGCGTTGATCATGACCAGGTCGCCCAGGCTCATCTGCCCGGCGACGACGCCTTGCGTCGCGCGCCACAGCATCGCCACCAGCGCCACCGCGATGATCACCTGCTGGCCGCTGTTGAGCAGCGACAGCGTCGTCTGCGACTTCAGCTGCGCGCGGCGCAGCCGCTCCAGGCTCTGGTCGTAGCGGGCGGCCTCGAAGTCCTCGTTGTTGAAGTACTTCACCGTCTCGTAGTTCAGCAGCGAGTCGATCGCCTTGCTGTGCGCGTGCGAGTCCAGCTCGTTGAGTTGGCGGCGGAACTTGGTGCGCCACTCGGTGACCACGATGGTGAAGCCGATGTAGAACACCAGCGCCGCGCCGGTGATCCAGGCGAAGAGCACGTCGAACTTCAGCGCCAGCAGGCTGAGCACCAGCACCACCTCGACCAGCGTCGGGAAGATGCTGTAGAGCGAGTAGGAGATCAGCGCATGCACGGCGCGCGTGCCGCGCTCGATGTCGCGGGTCATGCCGCCGGTCTGGCGCTCGAGGTGGAAGCGCAGGCTCAGGTCATGCAGATGGCGGAAGACCTGCAGCGAGATGCTGCGCGAGGCGCCCTCGGTCGCCTTGGCGAAGATCAGCTCGCGCGCCTCGGTGAACAGCGAGGTGCACAGGCGCAGCATCCCGTAGGCCAGCAGCAGTCCCACCGGCACGACCATCAGCGCCTGCGCGCTGCCGGGCCGCAGGTCGAGGCTGTCCACCAGTTGCTTGAGCAGCACCGGCACGCCGACATTGGCCAGCTTGGCGCCGATCATGAAGGCCAGCGCGAGGCCGACGCGCCAGCGGTAGCGCCAGAAATAGGGCAGCAGGCGGCCGATGGTGTGCCAGTCGCCCCGGGACTCGGGCGCGGTGGAGGACGAGGGGACGGGGGTCGGCGCGGAGGTGCCGGCGAGCGTGGAGCGGCGCATGGACGAAGGGGCTGGACTGTCGTGGGGTCGGGCCTCGGGTCCGGCGCCTGCGCTGGCGGGGCCGGACATGCTGGACGACAATGCCGGCCATTGTCACCGTTTGCCGATCATGAGCGACTCCACCGTTCCCAATGCCCCCGCGGCGCCGACCGCGCCCGCCTCGACCTCCAGCCTGCTCTCCCCGGAGACGATCGGCCCCCGCGAACTGGTGATGCGCGTGATGCCGATGCCGGCCGATGCCAATGGCAACGGCGACATCTTCGGCGGCTGGATCATGGCGCAGGTCGACCTGGCCGGGTCGGTGCTGCCGGCGCGCATCTCTCGCGGCCGGATCGCGACGGTGGCGGTCAACGAGTTCATCTTCAAGCAGCCGGTGTCGGTGGGCGACCTGCTGAGCTTCTATGCGCAGGTCACCCGCATCGGCCGTACCTCGATCACGGTGCATGTCGAGGTTTTCGCCGAGCGCAACCCCGCCAATCCGCATGTGGTCAAGGTGACCGAGGCCAACCTGACCTACGTCGCGATCGACCGCGAAGGCAAGTCGCGGGTCATCGGCGAAGCCTAGGCGGACGCGGCGAGCGGGGGACCGCGGCCGCGCGTGCGAATGGGCGTCCCGCCACCAGGGTTTGTACGTAGATTCCGCAGCCGGCTCCGGGATGCGGGTGGGATACTGCGCCGCCTGGGTGCCGAGCCACGCCGGTGACGGCGCCAGCGGCGCCCTCAACCGGAGCCGTCCCCATGCTGTCCCCTTCCGCCTCCGCCACGCCGGTCGTCGCCGTGCCGTGGTACCGCCATCTCTACCTGCAGGTCGTCGTGGCGATCGTGATCGGCATCCTGCTCGGTCATTTCGAGCCGAAGTTCGCCGTCACCCTGCAGCCGCTGGGCGATGCCTTCATCAAGCTGGTGAAGATGATCATCGCGCCGGTGATCTTCCTGACCATCGTGACCGGCATCGCGGGCATGACGCAGCTCAGCCGCGTCGGCCGGGTGTTCGGCAAGGCGATGGCCTACTTCCTGTTCTTCTCGACGCTGGCGCTGATCGTCGGCCTGGTGGTGGCGAACGTGGTGCAGCCGGGTCACGGCATGAACGTCAACGTCGCGGACCTGGACCAGAAGGAAGTGCATCGCTACGTCGAGAAGACGCATGACCTGACGCTGGTCGGCTTCCTGATGGACGTGATCCCGAAGTCGCTGGTGGGCGCGCTGGCGGACGGCAACATCCTGCAGACGCTGTTCGTCGCGGTGCTGTTCGGCATCGCGCTGGCGCTGGTGGGCGATCGCGGCAAGCCGGTGCTGAACTTCTTCGAGGCGCTGACCGCGCCGGTGTTCCGGATGGTGCACATCCTGATGAAGGCGGCGCCGATCGGCGCGCTGGGCGCGATGGCGTTCACCATCGGCAAGTACGGGCTGGCCTCGCTGCTCAACCTGGGCATGCTGGTGGGCAGCTTCTACGTGACGGCGCTGCTGTTCGTGCTGGTGATCCTGGGCATCGTCGCGCGGCTGTGCGGTTTCTCGATCATCAAGCTGATCCGCTACCTGAAGGCGGAGCTGCTGCTGGTGCTCGGCACCTCGTCGTCGGAGTCGGCGCTGCCGTCGCTGATGGAGAAGATGGAGAAGGCCGGCTGCGAGAAGACGGTGGTGGGCCTGGTCGTCCCGACGGGCTACTCGTTCAACCTGGACGGGACCAACATCTACATGACGCTGGCGGCGCTGTTCATCGCGCAGGCGACCAACACCGAGCTGACGCTGGGTCACCAGATCACGCTGCTGCTGGTGGCGATGCTGAGCTCCAAGGGCGCGGCGGGCGTGACCGGCGCGGGCTTCATCACGCTGGCGGCGACGCTGTCGGTGGTGCCGGAGGTGCCGGTGGCGGGCATGGCGCTGATCCTGGGCGTGGACCGCTTCATGTCGGAATGCCGCTCGCTGACCAACTTCATCGGCAATGCGGTGGCGACGATCGTGGTCTCGAAGTGGGAGCGCGCGCTGGACCACGATGCGCTGGACCTGGCGCTGTCGGGCAAGACCATCGACCCGGACGACCTGCCGATCCGCGTGGCCGGGCCGGCCGAGACGGCGTGAGCGGACTCGGTGCATGAACGACAACGGGCGCCGCGGCGCCCGTTGTGTCGTCTGGAGCGGCCTGGCTGCCGCTCTCGATCAGAACTTCGAGAAGTCCGGCTGGCGCTTCTGGAAGAAGGCCTGGAAGGCTTCCATCGCCTCGGGACTGCGCAGGCGGGCGCCGAAGATCTCGGCCTCGGCCTGGATGGTTTCCAGCAGCTGCTCCTTGGTCGCGCGGCGCATCAGCTGCTTGCTCTCGCGCACGGCGCTCGGCGGCAGCTTGTTGAAGCGCTCGGCCACGCGGCGCGCCTGCGCGACCACTTCGCCGGCCGGCAGCACCGCGTTCGCGATGCCACATTCCACCGCCTGCTCGCCGGTGAACGGGTCGCCCAGCAGGATCTTCTCGGCCGCGCGGCGCGGGCCCATCAGCTTGGGCACGAGCAGGCTGGAACCGAATTCGGGCACCAGGCCCAGGCTGACGAAGGGCATCGCCAGGCGCGCGTCGTCGGCCACGTAGACGAAGTCGCAATGCAGCAGCAGCGTCGTGCCGATGCCGATCGCCGCGCCGTTCACCGCGGCCACGATGGGCTTGTCACAGCCGATCATCGCGCGCATGAACTGGAACACCGGCGCGTCCTCGTCCCGCGGCGGGCTGCCCATGAAGTCCTCGATGTCGTTGCCCGACGTGAAGATCTGCGGCTGGCCCTGGATCAGCACCGCGCGCACGCTGTTCTCGGCGTTGGCCGCGACCAGCGCGTCGGCCATCTCCTGGTACATCGCGCGGGTCAGCGCGTTCTTCTTCTCGGGGCGTGCGATCTCGATGGTCTGCACGCCGTTGACGATGGCGGTCTTGATGCTCATGGAGCACTCTCCTGCTGGGTAAGGCCGTTGATGCCGTTGGGAATGGCCGCGATCATGCCAGCCAGGCGCTCACCTGCGGCCACAGGCTGCGCTCGAATCGATCGCGGAAGAAACCGAAATGGCCGATGCGGCGCTCGCCGATGTCCTTGGGCGCGATGCGGCGCAGCTCGGGATGCGCGCCGGCGTAGAAGCCGTGCAGCGACTCGGTGTTGCGGCGGGACATGAATTCGTCGTCGGTGAACGCGAGCGAGAGCATCGGCACCGACAGCGAGGCGTACTGCGCGCGCAGCGCGTCGCCGCCCTCGCCCATCATGTACTCGCGGTCCAGGCACCAGCGGCGCCACTGCGCCATCACCCCGCGAGGGAGGTCGCCGACCTTGCGCAGCTTGCGCCCGGGGAAGTAGCCGAAGAGGGGCAGCGCGAGCGGGACGATGACGTACCAGAGCCACCAGACGTAGCGGCGCAGGCCGATCGAGTTCTCGCGCCAGTAGCCGCTGCCGCAGCCCACCGTCACCGCGCGGGAGACGCGCGAGCGGTTGGGGAGCAGGCCCAGGATCTGACCGCCCAGGCTGTGGCCGAGCCAGTGGATCTCGCGGTCGTCGCCCAGCAGCTTGTTGAGATGCGAGAGCGCCGCGGCGGCGTCATGCTCGGCCCAGGTGCGGATGTCGGCGTCGAGGCCGCGCAGCGAGCGCTTCATCGACTCGGGCCGCGAGGCGCCCATGCCGCGGTAATCGAAGCTCAGCACCAGCCAGCCCTGCGACGCCATCCAGCGCGCGAAGGCGGCGTAGTAGCGCTGTTCGACGCCCATGGCGGGGGCGATCAGCAAGCCCGCCTTGGCCGTCGCAGGGTCACCGTAGAGATGGCCTTGGAGCTCGAATCCGTCGTCCGCTTGGAAACTGATCATCACGATCTCCCCAGCCCGAAGACCCTCACCCCTGCCCTCTCCCGCAAGCGGGAGAGGGGGTAGAAGAGCGAGCGCTGCCACCGGTATTGCTCCCTCTCCCGCTTGCGGGAGAGGGTGGGGGTGAGGGCCAGCGCCCGTCGCAGTAGCGCTTACAGACGCTCGATGATGCCCGCCGCGCCTTGGCCGGCGCCAACGCACATCGTGACCATGCCGTACTTCGCACCGGTGCGCCGCAGGCCGTGGATCACCGACGCCGCGCGGATCGCGCCGGTCGCGCCCAGGGGGTGGCCCAGGGCGATCGCGCCGCCGTTGGGGTTCACCTTGGTGCGGTCCAACACGATGCCCTTCGCGTCCAAGTCATTCAGCACCGCCAGCGACTGCGCCGCGAAGGCCTCGTTCAGCTCGACCCAGCCCAGGTCCTCGGCCTTGATGCCGGCCAGCTTCAGCGCGGCCGGGATCGCCTCGATCGGGCCGATGCCCATGATCTCCGGCGGCACGCCGCGCACCGCGAAGGACACGAAGCGCGCCAGCGGCGTCAGGCCGAAGCGCTTGACCGCCGCCTCCGACGCCACGATCAGCGCGCCCGCGCCGTCCGAGGTCTGCGAGCTGTTGCCCGCCGTGACGCTGCCCTTGGCGGCGAACACCGGCTTGAGCTTGGCCAGGCCCTCCATCGACGTGTCCTTGCGCGGACCTTCATCGATGTCGACCGTGCGCGACTTGACGATCACGCCATCGCCGTTCAGGTCGGGCTGGCGGTCCTTGATCTCGAATGGGGTGATCTCGTCCTTGAAGAAGCCCCCTTCGATCGCGGCCAGCGCGCGGCGATGCGATTCGAGCGCGAACTCGTCCTGCGCCTGCCGGCTCACCTTCCACTTGTCGGCGACCTTCTCGGCGGTCAGGCCCATGCCGTAGGCCAGGCCGATGTTCTCGTCGCGCTCGAAGATCGCCGGCGGGAACGAGGGCTTGTTGCCGCCCATCGGCACCATCGACATCGACTCCACGCCGCCGGCGATCATCACTTCGCTCTCGCCGACGCGGATGCGGTCCGCCGCCATCGCCAGCGCGGTGATGCCCGACGCGCAGTAGCGGTTCACCGTCACGCCGCCGACCGTGTTCGGCAGGCCCGACAGCACCGCCGCCACGCGGGCGATGTTCATGCCCTGCTCCCCTTCCGGGAAGGAGCAGCCGATGATCGCGTCTTCGATGACCGACGGGTCCAGGCCCGGGACCTGGGCCATCGCGGCCTGGATCACGCGGGACAGCATCTCGTCCGGACGGGTGTTCTTGAAGTAGCCCCGGCCCGACTTGCCGATCGGCAGGCGGGTGGCGGCGCAGATGTAGGCGTCTTGAACTTGCTTGCTCATGATTGATTCCTTGTGTGCCGCTCGGATCAGTTGCGCACGGGCTTGCCGGTCTGCAGCATGCCCATGATTCGCTCCTGGGTCTTCGGGTGCTCCAGCAGCGAGCAGAAGTGCTTGCGCTCCAGCGACATCAGGTATTCCTCGGTCACCAGCGAGCCGGCTTCGACTTCACCGCCGCAGACCACGTCCGCGATCAGCGAGGCCAGATGGAAGTCGTGCGCGCTGATGAAGCCGCCGTCACGCATGTTGGCCAGCGAGGACTTCACGGTGGCGATGCCGGAACGGCCCGCGACCGGGAACTTGGCCTTCAGCGGCGCGCGGTAACCGGAGTCCGCCATCGCCTTGGCCTGCGCCGTGGCGACGAACAGCAGCTCATCCTTGTTGGGGACGATCACGTCGCCGTCCAGCAGGTAGCCCAGCTTCTGCGCTTCCAGCGCGGAGGTCGCCACCTTGGCCATCGCGGCGTTGGTGAAGCCATCCTTCAGGAAGGCGAAGATATCCGCGTTGGCGTTGCCGGCCGAGGCCATCTCCGCCGCGCGGCGCGCGATGTAGGTCAGGCCACCGCCGCCCGGGATCAGGCCGACGCCCACTTCCACCAGGCCGACATACGACTCCATGTGCGCGACGCGGCGGGCGCAGTGCACCGCCAGCTCGCAGCCGCCGCCCAGCGCCAGGCCGCGCATCGCGGCCACGACCGGGACGTTGGCGTAGCGCACGCGCAGCATCATGTCCTGCAGCTTCTTCTCTTCCGGCGCGATGCCCTTGGCGCCCTTGGCCATGAAGACCGGCATCAGCGCTTCCAGGTTGGCGCCGGCGGAGAACACGTCGTCCGGCGACCAGATCACCAGGCCCTTGTACTTGGCCTCGGCGATCTCGACCGCCTTGAGCAGGCCCTCGGTGACCGTCGGGCTGATCAGGTGCAGCTTGCAGTTGATCGAGGCGATCAGCACTTCGCCGTCCAGCGACCAGACGCGGACCTCGTCGTTCTTGAACTCCTCGGTGCCCGCCTTCAGCGGCTCCACCGCGCCCTCGCCGACCAGCGATTCGGGGAAGGCCTGGCGCTCGTAGACCGGCAGCTTGGCGCGCGGCTTGAACTTGCCTTCCTTGGCGCTCCACGAGCCGTCCTTCGAATGCACGCCGCCGTTCTCGGCGACCGGGCCCTCGAAGACCCACTTGGGCAGCGGCGCGCTCGACAGCGTCTTGCCGGCGTCGATGTCGGCCTGCACCCACTCGGCGACCTGCTTCCAGCCCGCGGCCTGCCAGAGCTCGAACGGGCCCTGCTGCGAGCCGAAGCCCCAGCGCATGGCGAAGTCGATCTCGCGCGCGGTGTCGGCGACGGTGTCCAGGTGCACGGCCACGTAGTGGAACGAGTCACGCAGGATGGACCACAGGAACTGCGCCTGCGGGTTGCTCGATTCCTTCAGCAGCTTGATGCGGTCGGCGGGCTGCTTCTTCAGCATGCGGGCGACGATCTCGTCGGCCTTGCCGCCGCCGGCGACGTACTCGCCAGTGGCGAAGTCCAGGCGCTGGATATCCTTGCCGACCTTCTTGTAGAAGCCCGCGCCGGCCTTCTGGCCCAGCGCGCCCTTCTCGATCAGGCCCGCCAGCACCTTGGGCGTGGCGTAGGTCGAATAGAAGGGGTCGTCCTTCAGGTTGTCCTGCATCGTCTTGACGACGTGCGCCATCGTGTCCAGGCCCACCACGTCCGCGGTGCGGAAGGTGCCCGAGGACGCGCGGCCCAGCTTCTTGCCGGTCAGGTCGTCGACGACGTCCACGGACAGGCCGAACTTCTCGGCCTCGATCATCGTGGCCATCATGCCGGCGATGCCGACGCGGTTGGCGACGAAGTTGGGCGTGTCGTTGGCGCGCACGACGCCCTTGCCCACGGCCGAGGTCACGAAGCTCTCGAGCTGGTCGATGACTTCAGGATTGGTGGTCGGCGTGTTGATCAGCTCGACCAGGTACATGTACCGGGGCGGGTTGAAGAAGTGGATGCCGCAGAAGCGCGGCTTGATCGATTCCGGCAGGACTTCCGACAGCTTGGTGATCGACAGGCCCGAGGTGTTGGACGCGACGATCGCGTGCGGCGCGACGAACGGAGCGATCTTCGTGTAGAGATCCAGCTTCCAGTCCATGCGCTCGGCGATGGCCTCGATGATCAGGTCGCAGTCCTTGAGCAGCTCCAGGTGCTCCTCGTAGTTGGCCTGCTGGATCAGCGCGGCGTTCTCGGCCACGCCCAGCGGCGCCGGCTTGAGCTTCTTCAGGCCCTCGACGGCCTTGGTGACGATGCCGTTCTTCGGGCCTTCCTTGGCAGGCAGGTCGAACAGCACGACCGGCACCTTCACGTTGACCAGATGGGCGGCGATCTGCGCGCCCATCACGCCGGCGCCGAGCACGGCGACCTTGCGAACTTGGAATCGACTCATGGTTTCTCCAATGGACATCACTGGGATGTAGGGATGGGGTTCTGGCGTCGCTTACTCGACGCGGATCCAGGTCTGGGTGCGGCCCAGCAGCGGCATGCCGACGAAGCCGCGGACCTCGAGCTTCTTGCCGCCGTCGATCGGACGCAGGCGGACGCGATAGACCTTGCCGTTGCCCGGATCGAGGATGTCGCCGCCGTCCCAGAGCTCGGCGTCGTTGCCGTTCTTCTTGACGTTGCGCAGGATGGTCAGGCCCAGGATGGGCTGGCCCTTGCGCTCGTCGGCGCATTCGTCGCACTTGGCGGTCTGCTTGGTGGGATCGGTGATCTTCTCGATCTTGCCGGTGAGCACGCCGCCGACCTCGCTGATGCGCACGGTGGAGCGCTCCTGCTTGGTCTCGTCGTCGATCGTCTTCCACACGCCCACCGGCGTGGTCGCGGCCTGGGCCAGCGCCAGGTTGGCGGACAGTCCGAGGCCCAGGGCGACGGCAGTGGCGAACAGCGGTTTCATCGTGTCTCTCTCCGTTTCTTCTGTACAGCCGCGCCCTGTGCCGGACGCGTCGATGCGCGATGTTGCGGGCCCGGGTCGCGGCGCGTCAATCGCGCCGGGCGGAACCCGGTCCGCCGTAGGGGGACGCGGGCGCCCCGCTCGAGGAGGCGCCCGCGACGCTGTCGTTCAGAACAGCGCCTCGTCCATTTCCATCAGCGGGTTCAGGCCGGCGCGGGCGGTGCGGATCAGGCTCGCGGTTTCCGGCAGCAGCTTGGCGAAGTAGAAGCGCGCCGTCGCCAGCTTGGCGGTGTAGAACGGATCGCCCGAGTCCTTCTTCTCCAGCGCCAGCTTGGCCATGCGCGCCCACATGTAGGCGAAGCACAGGTGGCCGACGACGCGCAGGTAGTCCACCGCGGCGGCACCGACTTCATCGGGGTTCTGGAAGGCCTTCATGCCGATCTCGGTGGTCAGCTTGGTGACCTTGTCGCCGATGTCGGCCAGCGGGTTGATGAACTCCTGCATCGCCTCGCTCGTGCCCTCTTCCTCGACGAACTCGGCGATCTTCTTGCCGAACTTCTTCAGCGTCGCGCCGTTGTTGCCCAGGATCTTGCGGCCCAGCAGGTCCAGCGACTGCACGGTGTTCGTGCCCTCGTAGATCATGTTGATGCGGGCGTCGCGGACGAACTGCTCCATGCCCCACTCGTGGATGTAGCCGTGGCCGCCGAAGACCTGCATGCAGTGCGAGGTGGCGATCCAGCCGTTGTCCGTGATGAAGGCCTTGATGATGGGCGTCAGCAGCGCGACCTCGTCCTCGCAGGCCTTGGCCTCGTCGGCGTCGTCGCTGGACAGGGCCTTGTCCAGCTGCAGCGCCACGTAGGCCGACAGCGCGCGGCCGCCTTCGGCGTAGGCGCGGGCGGTCAGCAGCATCTTGCGCACGTCGGGGTGGACGATGATCGGATCGGCCGGCTTGTCCGGCGCCTTCGGGCCCGACAGCGCTCGCATCTGGATGCGGTCCTTGGCGTAGGCGACGGCGTTCTGGTACGCGACCTCGGTCAGGCCCAGCGACTGGTTGCCCACGCCCAGGCGGGCGGCGTTCATCATCACGAACATCGCCTGCAGGCCCTTGTTGGGCTGGCCCACCAGCGTGCCGACGGCGCCGTCCAGCACGATCTGCGCGGTGGCGTTGCCGTGGATGCCCATCTTGTGCTCCAGGCCGCCGCAGTAGACCGGGTTGCGCTCGCCCAGCGAGCCGTCGGCGTTGACCTTGAACTTGGGCACGATGAACAGCGAGATGCCCTTGGAGCCGGCCGGCGCGTCCGGCAGGCGCGCCAGCACCAGGTGGACGATGTTCTCGGCCAGGTCGTGCTCGCCGGCGGAGATGAAGATCTTCTGGCCGGTGATCTTGTAGGTGCCGTCGCCCTGCGGCTCGGCCTTGGAGCGCAGCAGGCCCAGGTCGGTGCCGCAGTGCGGCTCGGTCAGGCACATCGTGCCGGTCCACACGCCCGAGGTCAGCTTGGGCAGGTAGGTGGCCTTCTGCTCGTCGGTGCCGTGCGCATGCAGCGCCTCGTAGGCGCCGTGGCTCAGGCCCGGGTACATCGTCCAGGCCTGGTTGGCCGAGTTCATCATCTCGTACATGCACTGGTTCAGCAGCACCGGCAGGCCCTGGCCGCCATAGGCCGGGTCGCACGACAGCGCGGGCCAGCCGCCCTCGACGTACTGCGCGTAGGCTTCCTTGAAGCCCTTGGGCGCCTTCACCTCATGGGTGGACTTGTCCAGCGTGCAGCCTTCCTGGTCGCCCGACAGGTTGATCGGGGTCAGCACTTCCGCGGCGAACTTGCCGCCCTCTTCCAGGACCGCGTTGATCGTGTCCTCGTCGACCTCGGCATGCGCGGGCAGCAGCTTCAGCTCGTCGACCGCGTGCAGCAGCTCGTGCAGCACGAACTTCATGTCGCGCAGGGGCGGGGTGTACTGAGGCATGAGGACTCTCCTGAATGGTTCTGTGAAGGGATCGAAAGGGACTCGCCCCGCTCAGGCGCGCTTGCGGCTCGGGGCCGGGCTCGCGGAGGCGGAGTGAGGAGGCGTCTGCCGCGTCTGGGCATCGGCCTTGCGGCCGGCCGGCGTGGCGAAGCTGTCGAGGATGCGCTCCAGGCCCGTGCGGGCGCGGGCGAGCGCGCCGGGGCTGCGCAGGAAACGCGCGTCATGATGCAGCGACAGGATCAGGCCGTGCATCTCGAAAAGGACCTGATCCGGATCGGCCTCCGGCACCAGGTGGCCGACCTCCTGCGCCAGCAGGATGGCCTTGCGGATCGCGGCGTGCCAGTCGCGCACCATGCCGACCAGGGCGTCGCGCACCGGGCCGGGCCGGTCGTCGAATTCGACCGCACCGCTGATGTAGATGCAGCCCGAGTCGACCTCCACCGAGGTGCGGTGCACCCAGCGCTCGAACAGCGCGCGCAGGCGCGGCAGGCCGCGCGGCTGGCGGATCGCGGTATAGAAGACTTCTTCCTCGAACTTGGCGTGATACTCGCGCACCACGGCGATCTGCAGTTCCTCGCGCGAGCCGAAATGCGCGAAGACGCCGGACTTGCTCATCTTCGTCACATCGGCCAGCGCGCCGATGGACAGGCCCTCCAGCCCCATGTGCGAGGCCAGCCCAAGCGCCGCGTCCAGGATCGCGGCGCGCGTCTGCTGGCCCTTCTGGAGCGAACGGGCGCCACGACGCGCGACGGCGGCGGACTTGGCGGCGGTGACGGGAGAGGTGGACACGATGCCCGGAATAATAAAACGAACGATCGTTCTATTTTGAGCAGTTCCGGGTCGGAAAGGCAATCCTTGCCCACCCCTTTTTAGTGGTGCAGACCTAAAAAAGCTGGGCCGCTCGCCCGAGTCGGCAGGGAGAGGTCGGGCGACATCCGAGGGTTTACCCGACATCGAAGCGTTCGCTTCTCTGCCACGCTGGGTGACTCGCGGGCGCGCCGGCCAGTGACCTTCGGCAACGCCCGTCCGCCCGACGCCGGCATAGACTGGCGCAAACAGGGAGCCAGAAGAATGCACAAGCCATCGAATGGCGTGTTCCGGGTTCTGGTGTGCCGGGCGCGATCCCGGCTATGTGGCCTGCCGCTGGACGCCGTCGAGGAAACGCTGCGGCCCCAGCCACTGCGGCCGCTCATGTCGCCGGCCGTTCACGTCCAGGGGCTCGCGCGCATCCGCGGCGACTGGCTGCCGGTCGTTGACCTGGCCGGCCTGCTGGGCCTGTCCGACGCCGGCGCGGCCGGAGCGCCCCCGCCGCCCGGCGCGGCGCCGGTCCGGCGCTATGTCGTCGTCCGCGCCGGCGAACGCCGGGTGGCGCTGGCGGTCGCCGAGGTGCTGGGCCTGCAGACCTTCGCGGCGGAGCAACTTCGCGCCCTGCCCCCGCTGCTGCGCGACCGCGACCATGGTGCGGTCACCGCGCTGGCCGAGCGCGACGATGAACTGATCGCCGTGCTCGACCAGGCCCGGCTGCTTCCGGATGACCTGCCGCCGACCGCGGCCCTCTCGCCAGCGGACAGCGGCGACGCCATCGGCCACCAGGAGGCGGCCTCATGACGCGGACGTCGCCGTCCGATGCCGCCCTGATTTCGCTGCTGCCGCGCCTGCGGACGCTGCTCTCCGCCCGCCTGGGCCTGCAGTTCGACGACCGCCAGGACGACCGGCTCGCCGCCGCGCTGGCGCGGGTGGCCGGGCCGGGCGGTCCGGCGCGCTTCCTGGACCAGATGGAGCAGGCGCCGACGCGCGCCCGGCTCGATGCGCTCGCCGCCGAGCTGACGGTCGGCGAGACCTTCTTCTTCCGCCACCCGGAGCAGTTCGACGCGCTGCGCGTGGACCTGCTGCCGTCGATGGTGCGCCGCGCGACGTCCACCGGCCTGCGGGCGCTCTCGGCCGGCTGCGCGAGCGGCGAGGAGGCCTACACCCTGGCCATCACGCTGCATCGCGCCGGCCTGACGGCGCAGGGCGTCGACTGGCAGGTGCTGGCCGTCGACGTGAACCCGGCGGCGCTGGCGCGCGCGGCCGCCGCCCGCTACGGCGAATGGAGCCTGCGCGCGACGCCGCCGGAACTGCGCGAGCTGTGGTTCCGCGCCGTCGAACCGGGCGTCTGGACGCCGCTGCCCGCGATCCGCGAGCGGGTCCGCTTCGAGCCCCGCCAGCTGGGGCAGCCCGACGCCGCCTTCTGGACACCGGACCGCTTCGACATCATCTTCTGCCGCAACGTGCTGATGTACCTGGCGCCCACGGCGCTGCGCCAGGCGATCCAGCACCTGGTCGGCGCGCTGGCACCGGGGGGCGTGCTGTTCCTGGGCCATGCGGAGACACTGCGCGGCCAGGCCGAGGCGCAGGCCGCGGGGCTGACGCTGCGCCAGGCGCATGGCTGCTTCTTCTATCGCCGCGAAGGCGCGGACGTGGCGCCCGCCTGGCCCTTTCCCTGGCCGACCCCCGTGCCGGAGCCGGCGACGGCCCCGCTGGCGCACGCGCCGGCGTTCGAGGCCGCGTCGTCCGCCCACCATGCCGACCAGGCCCTGCTCGACGAGGCGCTGCAGCTGGTCGAGGCCGGCCAGATCGAGGACGGCCTGCGCGCCTGCGCACGGCTGATCGCGCCGCAGACGCCGGCCGCGCTGCAGGCCGAGGTGCTGTTCCTGCAAGGGCTGGCGATGGAGGAGCGCGGCCAGCTCCCCGCGGCGGAATGGCACCACCAGCGCGCCGCCGCCAAGGACGCCGCCTTCGCCCTGCCCCACCTGCGCCTGGGCCTGCTGGCCCGGCGTCGCGGCGAGATCGTCGCCGCGCGGCGCGAACTGGGGCGGGCGCTGGCGCTGCTGGACGACGAGTCGCCCGAGCGGCTGCGGCGTTTCGGCGGCGGCTTCGAACGCGACGACCTGCGGCGCCTGTGCCGCGACGAGATCCAGGAGGCCCGCGCATGACGCCCGACCGCTCCGACCCGCTGGAGGGCCAGCTCGACGAATGGCGGGCGGCCTTCGACCGCTCGTTCGCCGAGCCGCGACGGCTGGGCGATGACGACGCTGTTCTGGATGTCCTGGGCATCCGGATTGCCGGCGACCCGTTTGCCCTGAACTTGGCCGACCTGGCCGGACTGCAACCCGCCATGCCCGCCGCGCCCTACCCTGCCACCGCTCCCGGGCTGCTCGGGCTCGCCGGTCATCAGGGGCAGGTCTTGCCGCTTTACGACCTGCGCGCGCTGATCGGCCGCGGGACCGCGACGGCGGTGCGCTGGTGGGCCATCGCGCGCGCCGCGCCGCTGGCGCTCGCCTTCGAGGGCTTCGACGGCCAATGGCGCCTGACGCCTGGCGATCGCCTGCAGCAGAGCGACGCGGCCGGCACCGGCTGGGCGGTCCGCTGCGGCGGCGCGCTGCGCCCGCTGATCGAGCTGGAAGGCCTGATCGCCGCCATCGCGGGCAGCCAGCCCGGCGAGCCGCCGGCGGGATCCTTCACCACAACGACAAGCGCCGGCGCCGCCGGCCGATGACAGGGAGCACCGTGCCATGTGGACCTTCGGAAGAAAGCTGTCGATGGGTTTCGCGCTGTCCTTCGCGCTGCTGCTGCTCATCGGGACCGTGGCTTATCGCGGCGTCGAGCTGATGACGCAGACCAGCTACCAGGTCACCCGCACCCATGCGGCGCTGACCCACGTCGAGGGGCTGATGAGCCTGATGAAGGACGCGGAGACCGGCCAGCGCGGCTACCTGCTGAGCGGCGAGGAACCCTACCTCGACCCCTACCGGCATGCCGTGGCCAACCTGCCGCGGCAGCTGGCCGAACTCAAGCCGCTCATCCGCGACAACCCCGCGCAGCAGGCCCGGCTGAACCAGGCCACGGCCATGATCGAGGGCCTGATGCAGCTGCACAAGGAGCGCATCGAGTCGCGCCGCACGTCCACCACCGAGGCGGCCATGCGCGTCCAGGGCCTGGGCGAGGGCAAGCGCCGCATGGATGAACTGCGCGGCGTGATCTCCCAGATGGAGGAGGAGGAGAACGACCTGCTGCGCCAGCGCGCGCAGGAGGTCGAGTCGGCCGCCGCCAGCGTGCGCATGGCCATCGTCTGGGGCACCGTCGCCGGCGCACTGCTGGTGCTGGCGGCGGCGCTGACGCTGAACCGCGCGCTCAGCGGCCAGGTGGGCACGGCGGTCAAGCATGTGCAGCGTTCCTCGGCGGAGCTGCAGGCGGCCGCGAACCAGCAGGCCGCCGGCGCCCGCGAGACGGCCACCTCGATGACGGAGATCTCCACCACCATCTCCGAGCTGCTGGCCACCTCGCGCCAGATCGCCGACAGCGCGCAGCGCGTCGTGGTCATCGCCGAGCAGACGGCCGGACTGGCCCGTGGCGGCGACGGCACCCTGCAGGCGGCGCGCGAGACCATCGCCGCGATGCGCCGGCAGATCGACCTGGTGGTCGACCACATGCTGGACCTGGGCCGCAAGTCGCAGCAGATCGGGGTGGTGATGGACCTGGTCGGCGAGCTGGCCGAGCAGACCAACATCCTGGCGATCAACGCCACCATCGAGGCCACCGTGGCCGGCGACGCGGGCCGGCGCTTCAGCGTCGTCGCGGACGAGATCCGCAAGCTGGCCGACCGCATGACCGCCTCGACCAAGGAGATCCGCCTGCAGATCGACGACGTGCGCGGCGCGGTCAACACCACGGTGATGGCGACGGAGACCGGCTCCAAGGCGGTCGACGCTGGCGCGCGCCAGTTCGACGACGTGGCCGCCACCTTCGCCAAGATCGCCGGCCAGGTCGTGACCACGACCGACGCGGCGCGCGAGATCGAGCTGTCCACCAAGCAGCAGGCCACCGCGGTCGAGCAGCTCAATGTCGCGCTGTCCAACACCGCGCAGGCCTCGCGGGAGACCGAGGCCAGCTCCGGCCAGACCTCGCAGACGGCCACCGAGCTGGCGGAGATGTCCCGCGACCTGCTGCGCCTGGTGCAGGCCCAGCCGACCTGAGCCCGACCCCTTCAAGAACCGGACACCCCGCGCGCCGTGGCCAAGGACCCTTACCGCTTCTTCCGCATCGAAGCCCGTGATCTGCTGCGGCAGATGAGCGAGGCCGTGCTCGCCGCCGAGCAGGCGCCGGCGCCCGACCTGCCGCCGCGTTTGCTGCGACTGGCCCACACGCTCAAGGGCGCCGCCAGCGTGGTGCGACAGCCCGGCATCGCGGCGCAGGCGCACGCGATCGAGGACCTGCTGACGCCGTTGCGCGACCGTGCCGAGGCCCCCGGCCGCACCGACCTCGACGCGCTGCTGGCGCTGATCGACGCCGCCGGCGACGCGATCACCGCGCTGGACGCCCCGGCGGCGGCCGGCGCGCCGACGCCGCCCCGGGCCGCGAGCACTGGCACTGGCACTGGTTCGGGTTCGGCGGCCGCGACGTATGAGCGCGTCCCCGACCCCTCCGCCGAGGCCGGCGCGAGCGCCGTCGACGCCGGCCTCACGGGCCTCGCGGGCCTGCCCGGTGATGCCGGCGCCGCCGACCCGGCCGACGCCGCGGACCCGGATCCGATCGGCGCCATGCTGACCATTCCCCAGTTGATGCCCGAGGAGCTGGACGGCCTGCTCGCCGACATCGCGCGCACGCAGGGGCACCTCGCGCCGATCGAGCGCGCCGCGGCGCTGCTGCGCGAGCTGCGTGCCGGCCTGCAGGGCCAGCAGGAGGCCCTGGCCGGCCCGCTGGCGCGGCTCGAGGACCAGATCGAGCGCGGCGCGCGCCAGCTCGCGCGCGAGCTGGTCGCGCTGCGCGATGGCGCCGAGCAGCTGCGGCTGCTGCCCGCCGCGCAGCTCTTCGCGCCGCTGCAGCGGACCGCGCGCGACGCCGCGCGCTCCCAGGACAAGCAGGCCCGGCTCACCGGCCACGGCGGCGACGTCAAGCTGGAAGCGGCGCTGCTGAACGCCGTCTCCGGCGCGCTGGTGCAGATGGTGCGCAACGCCGTCGCGCACGGCATCGAGCCGCCGGCCGAGCGCATCGCCGCCGGCAAGCCGCCGCAGGGCCGGATCGAGTTGCGGATCGAGCGCCGCGGCCGCGAGGTGCTGTTCTGCTGCGCCGACGACGGGGCCGGGCTCGACCTCGAGGCGGTGCGGCGCACCGCCATCGACAAGGGCATCCCCGGCGCGGCGCGGCTCGATGACGCCGCGCTGATCGAGCGCCTGCTGCGCGGCGGCCTCAGCACCGCGCGGCGCGTGGACGCGCTGGCCGGCCGCGGCGTCGGCATGGACCTGGTGCGCGACACGGCCGACCGCCTCGGCGGACGCCTGACCCTGAGCAGCCGGCGCGGCGAAGGCACGACCGTCGAGCTCTGCGTGCCGCTGCAGCTGGCCGCGCTGCGCGCGATCCGCGTGAGCGCCGGCACGGTCGCCGCCTGGGTGCCGCTGGACGCGGTCGAGTGCGTGCTGCAACGGCCGGTGCTCAACGGCGCGCACCTGATCGTCGGCGACGAGCTGCTGCCTCACCTCCCGCTGGCCGACGCCTTGCAGCCGGGCCAGGCCACCGCGGCGGCGCCGCGCTCGGCGCTGGTGCTGCGCGCCGGCGGACAGCGCGCGGCGCTGGGCGTGGACGCGCTGGACGGCGTCACCAGCGTCGTGCTGCGGCCGCCGCCGGCGCTGCTGCCGCCGTCGCCCCTGATCGCCGGCCTGGCGCTGGACGCGGCCCAGCAGCCGGTGCCGGTGCTGGCCGCCGAGGGCCTGATCGCCGCGGCGCGCCAGGCGCGGCCACGACCGGTCCCGGCGCCGCCGCGCACCGGCACCATCCTGGTCATCGACGATTCGCTGACCACCCGCATGCTCGAGCAGAGCATCCTCGAGGCCGCCGGCTACCGCGTGCACATGGCCGCGTCCGCCGAGGACGGCCTGGAGGCGGCGCAGCGCGAGCGCTACGCGCTCATCCTGGTGGACGTGGAGATGCCGGGCATGGACGGCTTCGAGTTCGTCGCCCGCATCCGCGGCGACGCGGCGCTGCGCCACATCCCGGCGGTGCTGGTGACCTCGCGCAACGCGCCCGAGGACCTGGCCCGTGGCAAGGCGGTGGGCGCCGACGGCTACATCGTCAAGGGCGAGTTCGCCCAGAACGAGTTCCTGGCGCAGGTCGCGCAGCTGATGGCGCGCTCGGCCGGCACGGTCGACGACGACGCGGCCGTCGAGGAGCCCGCCGCATGAGCGCATCAGGAGGCGTTGGCGGCGGTGGCGGCATCGGCGGACTGGGCGGCGCAGCGCCGCTGGCCGCCCCCGGACCGGCCCGGCCGCTGCGGGTGCTGGTCGTGGATGACTCGATCACGGTGCTGGCGCACATCCGCGAGGTGCTCGCCGCGCACGGCGACATCGAGGTCGTCGGCGAGGCCCACGACGGCGCGCAGGCCGTGGCGCTGTGCCAGCGGCTGCGGCCGGACGTCGTGTCGATGGACATGATGCTGCCCGGCATGGACGGCCAGGCGGCGACCGAGGCCATCATGGCCCACTGCCCGACGCCTATCCTCATCGTCTCGTCGTCGACCAATCGCGGCGAGCTGCTGCGCACCTACGAGGCGCTGGCCGCCGGCGCCGTCGAAGTGCTGGAGAAGCCGGACGCGAACGCGCCCGCGGGCGAGTGGGAGCGCCGCTACGTGACGCTGCTGCGGCTGGTGGCGCGGATCCGCGTCATCACCCATGTGCGCGCTCGCCTGGGCGGGCGCCCCGTCGCCGGGCCGGCCGCCCAGGCACCGGCGCCGGCGCGCGCGCTGCTCGCACTGGGCGCGTCGACCGGCGGCCCGGGCGCGCTGATGAAGGTGCTGCAGTCGATGCCGGCGCCGGCGCCGCTGCCGGTGCTGATCGTGATGCACATCAATGCGGTGTTCAGCCGCGGCTTCGCCGAATGGCTGGACGCGCAGACGCCGCATCGCGTGCGCTACGCCCAGGGCGGCGAGCGCCTGCGCGACCTGGCCGGCCAGGTGGTGCTGGCGCCGCCCGACGTCCACCTGGTGCTGCGCGCCGGCGTGCTCGAACTCAGCCACGCGCCGCCGCGCCACTCGTGCCGGCCGTCGGTGGACGTGCTGTTCGAATCGCTGGCCGCCGAGAACGGCCCGGGCACCGCCGCCGCGCTGCTGACCGGCATGGGCCGCGACGGCGCGCAGGGCCTGCTCGAGATCCGCCGCGCGGGAGGCGCGACGCTGGCGCAGGACGAAGCCAGTTCCATGGTCTACGGCATGCCGCGCGAAGCCGCCCAGTTGGGCGCCGCCGAGCGCATCCTGCCGCTGTCCGACATCGGCCCCGCCCTGATGGGATTGAGCGGCATGGCCTGGGGAGGAGCCCACAAATGAACAAGAGAACCTTCATCGTCGAGGACAGCCTCACGGTGCGGATGGACCTGCGCGAGGCGCTCGAGGACGCCGGCTTCGACTGCGTCGAGTGCGCCACGCTGGCCCAGGCCCGCGCCGCGCTGGCCCAGGGCGTGCCCGCGCTGGTGCTGCTGGACAACCTGCTGCCCGACGGCGACGGCGCCGCCTGGCTGCCCGAGCTGCGCGCCGCGCCGCAGGGCGGCGACTGCGTCGTGCTGATCCTGTCCAACGCCTCGCAGGCCAGCGACCGGCTGCGCGGCCTGGCCCATGGCGCCGACGAATACGTCGGCAAGCCCTATGACCGCCTCTACGTCATCGACCGGGCGCGCGAGCTGGTCCGCCAGCGCCAGGCCCGCCAGGCGACGCCCATGCCGCAACCGGCCTCGGTGCTGCTGATCGACGACAGCGAGACCTTCCGCGAGGCGCTGCGCGACGCGCTGGAGCCGCACGGCTACGACATCCACACCGCCGCGCACGGCGAGGAGGGCCTGCGCCAGGCCGCCGCGCTGCGGCCCAACGCGGTGATCGTCGACCAGCACATGCCCGGCATCGACGGCGCGGCGGTGATCCGCCGGCTGCGCCTGGATCCGGCGCTGCGCCACACGCCCTGCCTGCTGCTGACCGCCGACGAGGGGCCCGAGGCCGAGCTGCGCGCGCTGGAGGCCGGCGCCGACGCCTTCGCCCGCAAGCAGGACGACGTCGACCTGATCCTGGCGCGCGTGGCCGCGATGCTGCGCAGCGCCAAGGCCAGCCTGCCCGAGCAGGGCGCCAGCCTGCTCGGGCCCAAGCGGCTGCTGCTGGTCGACGACAGCGCCAACGTGCTGGCCGAGCTCGGCGCGCTGCTGCGCGACGACGGCTACGACGTCATCGCCGCGGCCAGCGGCGAGCAGGCGCTGGAGCTGCTCGCGGTGCAGGCGGTGGACGCGGTGCTGCTGGACGTGCAGATGCCGGGCATCGGCGGGCTGGAGACCTGCCGGCGCATCAAGTCGGCGCCGTCGCTGCGCGACATCCCGGTGCTGCTGCTCACCGCCTTCGAGGGCCGCGCGTCGATGCTGGCCGGCCTGGAGGCCGGCGCCGACGATTACGTCGTCAAGGCCAACGGCGAGGTCGAGCTGCTCAAGGCCCGGCTGCGCGCGCAGCTGCGTCGCAAGCAGTTCGAGGACGAGGCCCGGCGCGTCCACGCCGAGCTGCACAACAGCGCGATGGAAGCGGCCGAGGCGCGCGCCGCGCGCGAGCTGGCGGACAGCCGCGCCGAGCTGCTGGCCGCGCTGCAGCAGCGCAACGACGCGCTGGAGCAGCTCAATGCCGAGCTCAGCCGCGCCAGCAGCGCCAAGACCGCCTTCCTGTCGACGATGTCGCACGAGCTGCGCACGCCGCTGAACGCGGTGATCGGTTTCGCCCAGCTGATGCGCGACGGCGCGGCCGGCCCGGTCAGCGATCGCCAGGCCGAGTTCTGCGGCCACATCCACAACGCCGGGCAGCACCTGCTCTCGCTGGTCAACGACCTGCTGGACATGGCCAAGATCGAGGCCGGCCGCGTCGACCTGGACATCGAGCCGGTCGAGCTCGACGAGCTGCTGCGCGACGCGCTCGCGATCGTGCAGGAACGGGCCCGGCTCAACCGCATCGAGATGAGCTTCTTCGGCGTCGGCGGCCACCAGCGGCTGTGCGTGGACCGCCGCCGGCTGCGGCAGATCATCTACAACCTGCTGTCCAACGCGGCCAAGTTCACGCCCAAGGGCGGCAGCATCCGGCTCGAGGCGCGGCGGGTGCCCCGGGCGCGGGCGCGCGAGGCGCTGCCGGGCTTCCCCAACGGGCGGCGCTCCGAGCTGCCCGACAGCGAGCACGCCGAGTTCGTCCAGATCAGCGTCACCGACAACGGCATCGGCATCCCGCCGGACGGCCTGGACAAGCTGTTCCAGCCCTTCAACCAGATCCGCAACGTGCTGACCCACAAGGTGGAGGGCACCGGCCTGGGCCTGGCGACGGTGGCGCGCCTGGTGCAGCTGCACGACGGCGCGGTGGCGGTGAGCAGCCAGCCCGACAAGGGCAGCTGCTTCACGTGCTGGCTGCCGTGGCGCGAGCCGGTGATCCCCGACGTCATCCTGCCCGACGAGACCGGCGAGCGTCCGCTGGCGCTCGTGATCGAGCACAACGAGCAGGCCGCGGCGCTGATGCAGACGCAGCTCAAGGCGGCGGGCTTCCGGGTGCGGCACGTCGCCTCGGCCGAGGCGGCGCTGGAGCTCGCCCCGCACCTGCGGCCCGAGCTGATCACGCTGGAGGTGAACCTGCCCGGACTGGACGGCTGGGAGCTGCTGTCGCGGCTGAAGAACCTGCCGGGGTGGGCACACATCCCGGTGGTCGTCGTGTCGGTGGACGCGGGGCAGGAGGTGGCGCTGTCGCTGGGCGCCTCCGCGGTGCTGCACAAGCCGGTGTCGCGCAAGGCGCTGAGCAAGGAGCTGGAGATGCTCGGCTTCAAGCCGACCGCGACGCGCAAGTTCCTGGTGCTGGCGATCAGCGACGCGCCCGGCGACCTGCAGTCGCTGAGCGCCCACCTGTCGCAGCCCGGCTTCTCGGTGCTGCGCGCCACCGGCGGCAAGGAAGGCATCGAGCTGGCCCGGCGCCACGTGCCCGACCTGATCGTGCTGGACCTGCTGATGGCGGAGGTCGACGGCATCGGCGTCGTCGAGGCGCTGCAGCGCGATCCGCTGACCGCGGCGATCCCGGTGATCGTGGTGGCGGCGTCGCAGCTGACGCCGCGCGACCGCGAGCTGCTCAACCGCCATGTGCAGCGCGCCACCGTCAACCGCGAGACGGCCGCCGCGGCCGCGGCCGGCGGCGCGCCGGTGCCGGCGCCGCCGGGCGCGCGCACGCCGGCCGGGCCGCGGGGCCATTTCATGGACGAGGTGAAACGCGCGATCAGCCGCACCAGCTGGGGCGACCTCGACCCCTTGGACGATTGACACTCCCTGACGAGGGAAACACGAGGGAAACGCGACAGCACGATGCAAGCGAATGCGACACCATTGACCGTGGTCCTCGTCGAGGACTCCTTCACCATCCGCCGGCAGCTGCTGCAGCGGCTCGACACGGTGCCCGGGCTGCGCGTCGTCGGCGAGGCGGCCGACGAGGCGACCGCGCTGACGCTGATCGGCTACCTGCAGCCGGACGCGGTGCTGCTGGACCTGTCGCTCGCGCAGGGCGGCTCGGGCATCGCGGTGCTCAAGGCGCTGCGCAAGCAGGGCTACCGCGGCCAGGTGCATGTGCTGTCCCACCAGACCGAGGCCTATCGCGCCGCGGTGCTGGCCGCCGGCGCCGACGGCTTCTTCGACAAGGCGGAGGAGCTCGAGCTCATGCTGCGGCAGCTGACCGGACAGCCGGAGGTGCCGCCGCCGCGCCCCGTCGACGCGGCGGCCCTGCACGAGCGCCTCGACCAGATGGTGCGGCTGGCGGTGCGGGACGGCTCCGACCTCGTCGTGCATGTGCTCGCCGGCAGCGCCGAGGCGCTGCAACCGCTGGCGGCGCGCTTGATCACCGGCCTGGATGGTGGCGACCTGGTGGGCTGGCTCGGCACCTCGGACGGCGGCCGCCTCTGCATCGCCCAGATCGACGGCGAGGACGCCCCGCCACTGGCCGACCGCGCCGAGCTCCAGGGACCGGCGTTGCGCCTGGGCCGTGCGCAGCTGCCTGACGACGCGCTGTCGGCGGGGGGACTGGTCACGCTCGCGGAGCTGCGCGCGCTCGGCCGCCTGCCGTGAGGACGCTGCGCACCGTTTGACCACGGTGCGACGCGGCGCCTGGCCCGGACGAGCCCCTCGATCGAGGTCGGTCGGCGCCTTGAACCTCGGCAATCGGGCGCCTATGTTGGGCGAACAGCCTGAATATCGTTCCTGGCGGCGCTTCCCTGCGCGTCCGGCACTTGAGTTGCCCCCTGCGACTGGATTACCCTTTGTCGCTGGAGGTCAACGACCGTGGACGTTCTGCAGCTGGACATCTCGGGCCGCCCGCAGGCCTGGATCTCGACCAAGGAAGCAGCGGTGCTCTATGCCAGCGACGCGATCGCGTGGACGCTGGGCGAGCCCTTCCACGTGCTGCGCGGTGGCTACCAGCGGCTGTCCGGCCTGCAATCCCGCATCGAGCTGCACCCGATCGTGGCCGTGCGCGGCGCCATTCCCAGCCGCGCCTGGCGCCAGGCGCCGGCGCTGTCCAATTTCAAGCTGTTCGCGCGTGACCGGCATGTCTGCGCCTACTGCGGCCACCGCTTCCACGCCGACCTGCTGACCCGCGAGCACATCCAGCCGGTGTCCCGCAACGGGCGGGATTCGTGGATGAACTGCATCACCGCCTGCCGCGCCTGCAATGGCCGCAAGGGCAACCGCACGCCCGAGGAGGCGCGCATGGCGCTGCTCTACCTGCCTTACGTGCCCAGCCTGCACGAGGACATGATCCTGCGCGGCCGGCGCATCCTGGCCGACCAGATGGAGTTCCTGCTGGCGAGCGTGCCCAGGTCGTCGCGGCTGTACGCATCGTGACGCGGGCGGGGCGGTGATGGACGGCGATCGACGGGGTCCCGCGGTCTTCGGCCATGGGCGGTCGTGAGCGGCGGAGTGCCTTTCCCGCGCTGACGATGCTGGTGTTATGCCGCGCTTAAGAGCCTTCAAAGGCGGCACCGGTAGAGTGGACCCACGCGCCATTGCTGCGCGCGAAGCCCGAGGGCGCCGAGGTAAAGACTTGTTGCGCGGTCAACGGAATGTCACCGGTCGTCGTTGGCCGGCACATCGATTTGGAGAGACGAGATGAAGAAGCTGCTGATTGCCACCCTGGTGGCCGCCCTGGCCGCCTGTTCGACGACGAACCCGGACGTGATCCAGCGCGGTGACGCGCAGCGTCTGTCGCAGGTGCAGGATGCGACGGTGCTGTCCGTGCGGCCGGTGACGGTGGACGGTTCGCAGAGCGGCGCCGGCGCGGTGACGGGTGCGGTCGTCGGCGGCGTGGCCGGCGGCAGCGTCGGTGGCAGCCGCGAGGGCGTGATCGTCGGCGTGCTCGGCGCGGTGGCCGGCGCGGCGCTCGGCAATGCGGTCGAGCGCGGCGTGACCAAGGAACAGGCGGTCGAGATCCTGCTGCAGCTGCGCAACGGCGAGCGCCGCGCGATCGTCCAGGCGCAGGGCAACGAGAACTGGGTCTCCGGCGAGCCGGTGATCATCGTCACCACCGGCGGCAAGGCCCGCGTGGTGCGCGCGCCGGCGGCGACCCGCACGTACTGAGCGGGCTGCGCTCGTGGGCGATCAGGGGCCCTTGCGGCCCCTTTCTCATGGCGAATCCGCCCTGCCCATCGCTGCAACCGCGGCCGCCCGCACGGCAGGCAGCTTCGCCAGGAGTTCAGGGACCCAGACCTTCACCGTCCGCCACACCACATCAAGGTTGATGTCGAAACTCACATTCATACCGGACGCGCTTCAGCAAGCACCTCACCACGGAACTTCGAAGAGAGGTCCCCCGGTGTGAGCAGATGCACGGGAACTCCAAGCAGGTCCTCCAGCTCCAGATGAAGACCGCTGAGGTCGATCAGGGTGGCGCTCGGCAAGGCGTCGACGAGCAGGTCCAGGTCGCTGCCCTCGCGATCCCGCCCATGCAGCGCGGATCCGAAGACTCGCAAGTTCGTTGTGGGATAACGCGCCACGATCGAGCCGATCAGGTCACGTTTCAGGGCGAGCGCCTGCGAGGGTTTCATCGATCTTCCTTTCGTATCGTTGTGCCGCGACACGATCAGGATAAGGCCGCTGCGCAGCGCTCGAAACGAGCGGCGGGCGCCTCACTTCACCCGCTGCTTCTCCAGCTTCCTCGCCAGCGTGCGCCGGTGCATGCCCAGCCGCCGCGCGGTCTCCGAGATGTTGAAGTCCGTCGCCGCCAGCGTCTCGTGGATGTGCTCCCACTCCAGCGTCTTGATGGAGGTGGTCGCGCGCTCGGTGACCTCGACCTCGGCATCGCCCTGGGCGCGCGCGAAGGCGGCCTCGATGTCATCGGTGTTCGCCGGCTTGGCCAGGTAGTGCCGCGCGCCCAGCTTGATCGCCTCCACCGCCGTGGCGATGCTCGCGTAGCCGGTCAGCACCACGATCACCATCTCGGCATCGTGCTCGTGCAGCGTCTGCACGCAGGCCAGCCCGGAGCCCCCCCCGGCGAGCTTCAGATCGACGACCGCGTACTCCGGCGCTTCCTCGGGGCCTCGCTCGGCCAGCAGCTTCTGCACCTGCTCCACCGTCGTCGCCCGCAGCACCTGGTAGCCGCGGCGCTCGAACGAACGCGACAGCGTGCGCGCGAAGGCGTCGTCGTCCTCGACGATCAACAGCAGGCGGTCGGTATCGGCGGCAAGGTCATCCGGCGTCATGAGCGGCATTGTCAGGCAGTCCTAGAGGCTCGAGCGCGGACAGGGGCATGCGGATCTCGACCTCCGCGCCGCCGCCCTCCTCCGCCAGCCGGTTGCGCGCCTGCAGGCGCCCGCCCAGCGAGCGCACGACGTTCAGCGCCAGGAACAGCCCCAGCCCGCCGCCCGCCCGGCCCTTGCTCGATTGATACGGCTTGCCGAAACGCTCCAGCATCTCCGGCAGGAAACCAGCGCCGCGATCGGTGACGCGCAGCACCAGCTGACCGTCCTCGACCAGCGCGCGCAGCGACACCGGCTGGCCCGGCGCGGCCTCGAGCGCGTTGTCGAGCACGTTGTCGATCATCTGCTTGAGACCGACGTCCGACACGATGCGCACCTTCGGCAGGCCGGCGTCCGGCAGGTAGTCCAGGCCATGGTGCGGCCGCGTCGCGCGCCAGTGCGTCACCAGGTCGTCGAGGAAGGCCTGCAGCGTCGTCACCACCGGCGCCTCGCCGCGCAGCTCGCCCGCCGACATCAGGATCCCGCTGACGATCGCCTTGCAGCGCCGCAACTGGACCTGCATCTCCTCGATCTCCTCGCGCAGCTCGGGATCGCCGGCGAAGGGCGCCATCCGCGACCAGTCCCCGAGGATCACCGACAGCGTCGCCAGCGGCGTGCCGAGCTCATGCGCGGCGCCCGAGGCCAGCAGGCCCATGCGCACGATGTGCTCCTCCTCGGCCGCGCGCTGGCGCAGGTCGGCCAGGCGCGCGTCGCGCTGGCGCAGGTTGCGCCCGATGCGCTGGATGAAGATCACCAGCAGCGAGGCGTTGATCGCGAAGCAGATCAGCAGGCCGCCGATGTAGTGCGTCGGCAGCGACAGCCCTTCCATGTCGGGCACCAGCAGCGGCAGGTGCCACTGCGTCAGCGCGACGAAGCAGCCCCCCGTCACCGCGACGGTGAACCAGATGTAGCGCGAGGGCAGCAGCACCGCACCCACCGCGATCTGCAGCAGGAACAGGAAGATGAAGGGGTTGGTGACGCCACCGCTGTAGTAGAGCTGGCCGCTCAGCACCGCGATGTCGACGAGCAGGCCGGCGAAGAGCTCGGCGTTGCGCACGCTGGGCACCCAGCGGGTGCGCAGCCAGCAGGCCAGGTTGAAGAGCACCAGCACCGCCAGCAGCGTCAGCATCTCCGGCATCGGCAGCCGGATGTGCAAGGCGTGGTGCACCGAGAGCACGGTGCCGAACTGCCCCGCCGCCGCCAGCCAGCGCAGCTGCACCAGCTGCTGCAGGTTGTTGCGGCCGGCCTGCAGCGCACGGCCCTCGCCGGAGGATTCCTCGATGCCCAGCGCCCCGGCGGCGCCGTCCAGGTAGCGACTGTCGTCGGGGTGGTCGTCGTCCGGATCGGGACGGCTCAGCGGCATGGTCGCGGCCTCAGTCCGCGGCCGCGTCCAAGCCGAGCGCGCGGCGGCGCTCGACCCGCCACAGCCAGATGCCGATGCCGGCGGTCATCGCCGCCATCGCGAACCAGGTCAGCGCGTACTGCAGGTGATGGTTGTTGAAGCGCACCACCGTCAGCCCGCCGCGCGGCCAGCGCGTGCGGTCGTCCGCCGCGGCGGCGTCGACGAAGTACGGCGCCACGGGCCCCTCGACGATCCGGCGCGCCTGGGCGATCGCCTCGACGTCGCGCGAGTACCAGCGCTCCTGCGCCGGATCGTTCTTGCGCAACAGGCTGCCGCCGGGCTCGCTCAGCCGCAGCAGCCCGACGACGCGGTCCTCGCCCTGCGTCTCCGACGCGGTGCGCGACGCGCGCGTCTTGAATTCCGGTGGCACGAAGCCGCGGTTGATCAGCACCCAGTCGCCGCGCACGGTGCGCAGCGGCGTCAGCACCCAGTAGCCGGTGCCCAGCTCGGTGCTCGCGCCGACCAGGGTCTCGCGCGAGTGGTCGAAAGTGCCGTTGAGCACGACCTTGCGGTACTCGTCGCCGGCCTTCGTGATCGCGTCCCAGCGGTCGGCGCCGGGCGCGCGTTCCGGCTCGGCGGCCAGGCGCTTGTCCAGCCGCGCGATCAGGTCCTCCTTCCACGCCAGCCGCTGCAGCTGCCAGGCGCCCAGCGCGAGGAAGGCCGCAAACAAAAGGGCCGCGCCCAGCAGCAGCGCCCAGAAGGCGGTGCTGCGGCGCGGCCGCGGCGGTTCCGGATGAACGGTGGTCATCAGGGCATGTTGCGCATGTCGTGGACCGGCATCATGTTGCTGTTCAGGTGGAACATCACCCAGATCGAGCCGGCCAGCATGATCACCACGACGGCAATCGTGAAGATCAGCGACAGCATCGACCAGCCGCCTTCGACCTTCGAGTTCATGTGCAGGAAATAGACCATGTGCACGACGATCTGCACCGCCGCGAAGATCAGCAGCACGATGCCCATCGCCTGCGACGAGGCGATCGACTTGGTCATCACCAGGAAGAAGGGGATGGCCGTCAGGATCACCGACAGCAGGAAGCCGATCAGGTAGCCCTTGACGGTGGCGTGGTAGCCGACGTCGTCGTGGTCATGGTCGTGACCGCCGTGGCCCTGGTCGTGGCCGTGCGAGTCATGCTTGTGGTTGTGGTCGGCGCTCACGGCAGCACTCCCATCAGGTAAACGAAGGTGAAGACACCGATCCAGATCACGTCCAGGAAGTGCCAGAACATCGACAGGCAGATCAGGCGGCGCTTGTTCTCCTTGGTCAGGCCGAACCTGGACACCTGGACCATCAGCGTCACCAGCCAGATGCAGCCGAAGGTGACGTGCAGGCCGTGGGTGCCCACCAGCGTGAAGAACGAGGACAGGAACGCGCTGCGCTGCGGACCCGCGCCTTCATGGATCAGGTGCGCGAACTCATAGAGCTCCACCGCCAGGAAGCACAGGCCCAGCACGCCGGTGATCGCCAGCCAGGCCAGCGTGCCGGACTTCTTGTTGCCCAGCATCTTGATCATGGCGAAGCCATAGGTGATCGACGAGAGCAGCAGGAAGCCGGTGTTGAGCGCCACCAGCGGCAGGTCGAAGAGGTCGGCGCCCGACGGGCCGGCGGCGTAGCTGCGGCCCAGGACCGCATACGTCGCGAACAGCACCGCGAAGATCAGGCAGTCGCTCATCAGGTAGATCCAGAACCCGAGGAGCGTGCCGTGCTGCGGATGGTGGTCGCCGTTGTCGTAGAACACCGGCGCGCCGGTGTTGTTCGTCATGGTCGTTGCTTGCATGTTGGATATCGCTCGCTGCGGAATCAGGCCTGGGCGGCCAGCACCTTCGTGCGGGCGTCCTCCGTGCTGGCCACTTCATCGGCGGGGATGTAGTAGTCGCGCTTGTAGTTGAAGGTGTGGACGATCGCGGCGATCACGGTCACCGCGAAGGCGACACCCGCCACCAGCCACATGTGCCAGATCAGGGCGAAACCGAACAGCGTCGACAGGCCGGCCAGGATCACGCCCGCGCCGGTGTTCTTCGGCATGTGGATCTCCTTGAAGCCGCCGACCGGGCGCTGGTGGCCGCGGGTCTTCATGTCGTGCCAGGCGTCGTGGTCGTGGACCACCGGCGTGAACGCGAAGTTGTACTGCGGCGGGGGCGACGAGGTCGACCACTCCAGCGTGCGGCCGTTCCACGGGTCGCCGTCGACGTCACGCAGCTGCTCGCGCTTGAGGAAGGACACCACCAGCTGGATCAGGAAGCAGCCGATGCCGGCGGCGATCAGCAGCGCGCCGAAGGCGGCGACCTGGAACCAGATCTGCAGCGAGGGATCGTCGAAGTGGCTCATGCGGCGCGTCACGCCCATCAGGCCCAGCACGTACAGCGGCATGAAGGCGACGAAGAAGCCGATCTGCCAGAACCAGAACGAGGCCTTGCCCCAGAACGGGTCCAGCTTGAAGCCGAAGGCCTTGGGGAACCAGTACGAGATGCCCGCCAGCAGGCCGAACAGCACGCCGCCGATGATCACGTTGTGGAAGTGCGCGATCAGGAACAGCGAGTTGTGCAGCACGAAGTCGGCCGGCGGCACCGCCAGCAGCACGCCCGTCATGCCGCCGATCACGAAGGTGACCATGAAGCCCACGGTCCAGTACATCGGGACCTCGAACTTGATGCGACCGCGGTACATCGTGAACAGCCAGTTGAAGATCTTCGCGCCCGTCGGGATCGAGATGATCATCGTCGTGATGCCGAAGAACGAGTTGACGCTGGCGCCCGAGCCCATCGTGAAGAAGTGGTGCAGCCACACGAGGTAGGACAGGATCGTGATCACGACCGTCGCGTAGACCATCGAGGCGTAGCCGAACAGCTTCTTCTGGCTGAAGGTCGAAACGACCTCCGAGAAGATGCCGAAGGCCGGCAGCACCAGGATGTAGACCTCGGGGTGGCCCCAGATCCAGATCAGGTTGACGTACATCATGGCGTTGCCGCCCAGGTCCGTCGTGAAGAAGTTGGTGCCGGCGTAACGGTCCAGCGACAGCAGCGCCAGGGCCGCGGTCAGGATCGGGAACGAGGCCACGATCAGGATGTTCGAGCACAGCGAGGTCCAGGTGAAGACCGGCATCTTCATCATGGTCATGCCCGGCGCCCGCATCTTGATGATGGTGGCGATCAGGTTGATGCCCGAGAGCGTCGTCCCCACCCCGGCCACCTGCAGCGACCAGATGTAGTAGTCCACCCCCACGCCCGGACTCGCGAGCAGGCCCGACAGCGGCGGATACGCCAGCCAGCCGGTGCGCGCGAATTCGCCGATGAACAGCGACATCATGACCAGCACGGCGCCGCCGGTGGTCATCCAGAAACTGAAGTTGTTCAGGAAGGGGAAGGCCACGTCACGGGCGCCGATCTGCAGCGGCACCACGTAGTTCATGAAGCCGGTGATCAGCGGCATCGCCACGAAGAAGATCATGATCACGCCGTGGGCGGTGAAGACCTGGTCGTAGTGGTGCGGCGGGAGGAAGCCGAGCTGGTCGCCGAAGGCGATCGCCTGCTGGGCGCGCATCATGAGCGCGTCGGCGAAGCCACGCAGCAGCATGACCAGGCCCAGCACGATGTACATGATGCCGATCTTCTTGTGGTCGATGCTGGTCACCCAGTCCCGCCAGAAGGGGCCCCAGAGCTTGTACTTCGTCATCATCGCGAGGACGAAGAGGCCGCCCAGGACGACCATCGCGAAGGTGCCGACCAGGATCGGCTCGTGGAGCGGAAGCGCCTCTAGGCTGAGGCGTCCGAAGATGAGCTTTTGAGCGTCAATCATCTTGGATCTCGGTAGTGCTTGCGGTCCCGGCGCGGCGATTCATCGCGGTCGCGCCGGGGGACGCCAATCAATTACGGGTGGCCGAGGCCTGCCATTGCGACGCGTACTGCCCCGCGTTGTCAGGCGTGCACAGCGCGGCCACGAAGATCCGCTTCTGCTCGTTGCTCCAGGGCTTGCTGGCCAGGCCGTCGATCGCGCCCTTGCCGCCGCCGCCCGCGGCGTCGATGGCCATCATCTGGCCCATGCACATCTTGGTGCCGTCGACGCAGCGGTTCACGACCGCGTCGAACAGGCCCGGCGCGACGCTGGCGAAGCGGCGCACCGGCTGGCGCTCGGACGGCTTCTCCAGGTCCAGGTACAGCTCCTTGGTCAGCGCGACGCCGTCGGCCTTGTTGCGCTCGACCCAGGCGGAGAACTCGTCGTTGGACAGGCCGTGGAACTTGAAGCGCATGTGCGAGAAGCCATCGCCGCTGAAGTTGGCCGAGAAGCCGTCATACACGCCGGGCTTGTTGATCACCGCGTGCAGCTGGCTCTGCATGCCGGGCATCGCGTAGATCATGCCGGCCATGGCGGGCACGTAGAACGCGTTCATCACGGTCGACGAGCTGATCTTGAAGTGGATCGGGCGATCCACCGGCGCGGCCAGTTCGTTGACGGTGGCGATGCCCTGCTCGGGATAGATGAACAGCCACTTCCAGTCCAGCGCCACGACCTCGACGGTCAGCGGCTGCACGCCGGCGGGGACCGGACGCTGCGCGTCCAGCCGCTCAAGCGGGCGGAAGGGATCGAGCTTGTGGGTGCTGATCCAGGTCATCGCGCCCAGCGCGATGATGATCAGCAGCGGCGCGCCCCAGATGATCAGCTCCAGGCGCGTCGAGTGGTCCCACTCCGGCGAGTAGGTCGCCTGCGTGTTGGACGCCCGGTAGCGGAACGCGAAGACCAGCGTCAGGATGATCACCGGGACGATGATCAACAGCATCAGCAGCGTCGAGGCGACGATGAGCTGCGCCTGCTGGTTCGCGATGTCGCCGGATGGCTTCATCACGACCATGTTGCAGGCGGACAGGGGCAGCGCCAGGGCCAGCAGCCCGAGACGGGCGAGTGGGCGGGCGAGACTTGTTTTTGGAGAGGCTTTGAGGTACATGGGACTTCAGCAGACCAGCAGGCGTAGTTCACGCGGAGCCCCCTTTGACCACCGCACCTGGCAGTGGGTTCCCGCCGTCCGAAACCTGGGGTTTCCTCTGGAGGGAAAGCGATAAAGGGGAAAACGACACTTGTCGACCGTTGCACGCCGGGCGCAGATTTTGCCCGATTGACTCAAACCAACTATTGGACATTTTGTCCCAGGTAGGAGACGTATGAACAGCAGCACCCTTTCGACAGCCGGGCAACACCTCTCGACCGTGGGCCAGCCGCTGCCGCGAGGCAGCGGGGTCGCCACGCAGGAGGAGCAGGACGCGATCGCCCCCGGCGACATCGCCGTCGGCGTGGTGATCGGGCGGGCGTCCGAGTACTTCGACTTCTTCGTCTACGGGATCGCCTCGGTGCTGGTCTTCCCGTCCATCTTCTTCCCCCACATGGAGCGGCTGGAGGGCACGCTGTACGCCTTCGCGCTGCTGGCGCTGGCCTTCGTGGTGCGGCCGATCGGCACGCTGGTGGGGATGGACATCCAGCGGCGCTTCGGCCGCAGCGTGAAGCTGACGGTGGCGCTGTTCCTGCTGGGCATCTCCACCTGCACGATCGCGGTGCTGCCCGGCTTCAACACCTGGGGCGGTGCGGCCATCGCCCTGCTGGCCGCCTGCCGGATCGGACAAGGCCTGGCACTGGGCGGGTCCTGGGACGGCCTGCCCTCGCTGCTGGCGCTGAACGCGCCGGAAGGCCGCCGCGGCTGGTACGCGATGCTGGGGCAGCTCGGCGCGCCGATCGGCTTCCTGATCGCGGCCGCGCTCTATGCCTACCTGTGGAGCAGCCTGGATCCGATCGACTTCCTGAGCTGGGGCTGGCGCTATCCCTTCTTCGCGGCCTTCGCGATCAACGTCGTGGCGCTGTTCGCGCGGCTGCGCCTGGTGGTGACGCACGAGTACGAGAAGAACATGGAGGAGCATGAGCTCGACCCCTGCGACACCGACGAGCTGTTCGCCCAGCAGGGCACCACGCTGTTCATCGGCGCGTTCGCGGCGCTGGCCAGCTATGCGCTGTTCCACATCGTCACCGTGTTCCCGCTGTCCTGGGTGCTGCTGTACGGTGACCAGAACGTCACCCAGTTCCTGACCGTGCAGGTCATCGGGGCGCTGCTGGCGGCGGCGGCGATGCCGATCTCCGGGATGATCGCGGACCGCATCGGCCGGCGCAGCACGCTGGGCACCCTGGCCACGACGATCGGGATCTTCAGCCTGTTCACGCCCATCCTCCTGGACAGCGGCGCGATGGGCCAGAACATTTTCATCCTGGTCGGCTTCGTGCTGCTGGGCCTGTCCTACGGCCAGTCCTCGGGGGCGGTGACGTCCAACTTCCTGCCCCACTTCCGCTACACCGGCGCGGCGCTGACCTCCGACCTGGCCTGGATCATCGGCGCGGCCTTCGCCCCGCTGGTGGCGCTGGGGCTGTCGGCGAAGTTCGGCCTGTGGGCGGTGACCGCCTACCTGCTGTCGGGCGCGATCGTCACCCTGGTGGCGCTGCGCACCAACCGCATGCTCCAGATGAAGGACAAGGACTGATCCCCGGGGCCGATGAGCCCCGAACCCGCGACATGGGCTTGACAGCCCGCGACGCGAAATAACAACGGCCGGTCGACAAGACCGGCCGTTCTGCTTTCTGCCTCGAGACGGTGCCTCGTCCTGCCAGCCGCTCCCGGCTTCCGCCATTCGCCCAATAACCCCACCGAAATAGATAGCAAGCTAACTATTTAAACTCGCCGGCATGAACACCTCCAAGGACAAGCCGGCCCGCTCGCTGACGCGCACCGCGCGGGAAGCGGCGCTGATGACGGTCGGGATGATGCTGCCGGTGCTGGAGCGGGCGTACCGCGCCCGCGCCAACCTGGCGATGGCGCACGTGGGCCTGTCGCAGGCGCTGGCCTGGCCGCTGGTGATGATCGGCCGTCAGGGCGACGGCATGCGCCAGGGCGAACTGGCGACGCTGCTGGGCATCGAGGGGCCGTCGCTGACGCGCTCGGTGGACCAGTTGATCACCGGCGGCTACATCGAGCGCCACGAGGATCCCGACGACCGTCGCGCCAGGACGCTGCACCTGACGGCGCTGGGCGCGGACGCCTGCGAGCAGATCGAGGTCACGCTGCGCGACCTGCGCAATGAGCTCTACGAAGGCATCGCGGACGCCGACGTCGAGGCCGCGCTGCGCGTCTTCTCCACGCTGGCGGAGCGCGTCGGCGCGCCGACGCCGGCCGTGCCGCCGCGGCGCAAGTGAGGGTGCCCGTCGCGCCTCACCGACCATGAAGTTCCCCGCCCTCTCCTTTCCCGCGATCCGGCTGCCCACGCTGCGGCTACCCACGCTGCGGCTGCCTACGCTGCGGCTGCCGGCGATCCGGCTACCCGCGCCGCCGAAGCTGCCGGCCGCGCTGCGGCCCCGCTTCACGCGCGCCGAATGGATCTTCTCGATCAAGGCCTTCGCCGCGGCGATGCTGGCGGTCTTCCTGGCGAGCTGGGCCGGCCAGCCGCGGCCGTTCTGGGCGCTGATGACGGCCTACATCGTGGCCCACCCGATGGCGGGCGCGGTGCGCTCCAAGGGTGTGTTCCGCGTCGCGGGCACGCTGGTCGGCGGCATGGCCGCGGTGCTGCTGGTCCCGAGCCTGGCCAATGCGCCTGAACTGCTGAGCCTGGCCCTGGCGCTGTGGGTGGCGGGCTGCCTGGTGCTGTCGCTGCGCGACCGCACGCCGCGCGCCTATGCCTTCATGCTGGCGGGCTACACCGTGGCGCTGATCGGCTTCCCGGCGGTGGACACGCCGCTGACGATCTTCGACACCGCCGTCGCCCGCCTCGAGGAGATCGGCCTGGGCGTGCTCTCGGCCACGCTGGTACACAGCCTGGTGCTGCCCAACAGCCTGGCGGGCTCGGTGCTGGGGCTGCTGGATCGCACGCTGGGCGACACCCGCGCCTGGCTGACCGACATCGCCGCGCGCCGCGATGGCGGCGCCGACCGGCGCCGTGTCGCCGGCGACATCTCCCAGCTGCGGGTGCTGTCGACCCACATCCCCTTCGACACCAGCCACCTGCGCTGGACCGCCGACGCGGTGCATGCGATGCAGGACCACGTGGCCGCGCTGACGCCGCTGCTGGCCGGCGTGGAGGATCGTCTGCGGGCGCTCGAAGCGCATGGCGGCCTGCCGGACGACGTGCGCGCGCTGCTGGATCGCCTCAGTCCCTGGCTGACGCTGCCCGCCGATCAGGCCGAGGCGCGCTTGCCCGCGTTGCGAGCGCAGCTCGACGCGCTGACCGGCGCGGACGCGCGCGACCGCCTGGCCGGCGATCCCTGGGCGCGGCTGCTCCGCGTCGCGCTGGCGCAGCGGCTCGGCGAGCTGCTCGACGGCTGGCTGCACTGCGTCCACCTGCGCGCCGACATCGACCGCGGCCTGTCCGGTGCACCGGTGCCCGCGCGGCCCGTGCCCGCGCCGGACGGGCCCAAGCTGCACCTGGACCTGGGCATGGCGTTGTGGTCCGGCGCGGCCGCGCTGATCGCGATCCTCGTGTGCTGCGCCTTCTGGATCCTCACCGGCTGGCCGATGGGCGCGGCGGCCGCGATGATGGCCGCGATCTTCTGCTGCTTCTTCGCGTCCATGGACGACCCGGTGCCGGCCATCAACGGCTTCCTCGCCTGGACGCTCTGGTCGATGCCCTTCGGCGCGCTCTACGTGCTGGTGCTGCTGCCGCTGGTGCAGGACATGTGGACGCTGATGGCGGTGTGCGCGCCGGTCTTCCTCCTCCTGGGCGCCTTCATCGGCCGCCCGGCGACCGTCGGCGCGGCGCTGCCCTTCCTGTTCGGCGTCATGGGCACCCTGGTCATGCACGACACCGCGCAGGCGGATCTCACCAGCTACCTGAACTCGATGTCGGGCCAGCTGGCCGGCATCTTCGTCGCGGCGCGCGTCACGCGGCTGATGCGGTCGGTCGGCGCCGACTGGAGCGCCCGCCGCATCCAGCGCGCGACCTGGCGCGAGCTCGACGACCTCGCGCGCCTGCCGCGCCCGGCGGGCCGCGGGCAGGCCTACCTGCTGCGCATGGTCGACCGCATCGCGCTGCTGGCGCCGCGCGTCGCGCAGTCGGGCGGCTCGGTGCCGGGCGTGCCCACCGACGACGCGCTGCGCGACCTGCGCATCGGCGCGGACCTCGTCGCGCTGCAAAGCGTGCGCGGCCAACTGCCGGCCTTGGCGCAGCGCCCGCTGGGGCCGCTGCTGAGCGCGCTCGTCGACTGGCTGCGCGCGCGCATCGACGGCCGTCCCGGCGCGCTCGACGAGTTCGACGCACCGCCGGCATCGCTGCTGGAGCGCCTGGACGCCGCGCTCGCCGGATTGCTCGAGGCCTACGCCGGCGCCGGCGACCTGCCCGCCGAGGCACATCCCGCGGCCGGCGCGCTGATGGGCCTGCGTCGCAACCTGTTCCCGGATGCGCCCGTGCCGGCGCTGCCGCCGCGCACCGTGGACAACGACAAGGAGGACCGGCCATGACCGGCGCCGTGGATTTCTTCGGCCTCTACCTGCCGTGGCTGATGCCGCTCGCGGCGCTCGCGCTGATCGCGCTCTCCGCCGTGCGGCGGCTGCTGGCCTGGGTCGGTGCCTACCGCTGGATCTGGCATCCCGCGCTGTTCGACCTGGCGATCTACCTGCTGCTCCTCTGGGGCTTGAGCAACGCCTCGCTGCGCGTGCTGCACGGACCCGGGTGACGACGCCCGCAGCAAGGAGCCGCAGGGCCCACCGGTCCGGACTCCGCTGAAACCGCCCTGTCGCGCATCGCCTCACCGCGGCGTGGCCTTTCCCAATCAACGATGCCGGCCTGGCCGACCCCGACGACATGAAGCCTTCCTCCTTTCCCTTGCGACGCGTGATCTCGATGGCCGTCACGCTGGCCGCCGTCGGCGGCGCGCTGTGGGCGGCCCAGCAGCTCTGGGACCGCTACGAGCTCCAGCCCTGGACCCGCGACGGCCGCGTGCGCGCCAACGTCGTGCAGATCGCGCCGGACGTCTCCGGCCTCGTGACCGCCGTGCCGGTGCAGGACAACCAGCGCGTCGCCGCCGGCGCGCTGCTGTTCGAGGTCGACCGCGCGCGGTACGAGCTCGCGCTGCGCCAGGCGCAGGCGCAGCTCGCCGCACAGAAGGTCGCGCTCGCGCAGTCGCTGCGCGAGGCCGAGCGCAACAGCGGCCTGGGCAGCCTGGTCTCGCAGGAATCGCGCGAGCAGACGCGCAGCCGCGCCGACCAGGCGCGCGCCGCCGTCGCGCAGGCCGAGGTCGCGGTGGACGCGGCGCGGCTCAACCTCGCGCGCGCCGAGATCCGCGCGCCCTCCTCCGGCACGATCACCAACTTCGACCTGCGCCAGGGCGCCTACGCCAGCGCCGGCCACCCGGTGCTGGCGCTCGTCGACGCGGACTCGCTCTACGTCGAGGGCTACTTCGAGGAAACCAAGCTCGCGCGCATCCACATCGGCGATGCCGTCGAGGTCAAGCCGATGGGCGCGAGCCGCGCGCTGACGGGGCGCGTGGAAAGCCTCTCGGCCGGCATCGCCGATCGCGACCGCAGCACCAGCGCGAACCTGCTGCCCAGCGTCAATCCGACCTTCAACTGGGTGCGCCTGCCGCAGCGCGTGCCGGTGCGGGTCAAGCTCGATCCGCTGCCGCAGGGCGAGCGGCTCGTCGCCGGGCAGACGGTCACGGTGCAGGTGCTTGGGGGAGCGAAATCGTGAGCGGTCCGATGAAGCACGCGCTGGTGATCCTGGCCGCGGCGGCGCTAGCGGCGTGCTCGACCGCGCCGAAGGGGCCGGACTATCGGGTGCCCGCGGAGGCCGTCGTCATGAAGCCCGCAGCAGCGGCGCCTTTCCTTGAGCAGCAACGCGCCGCGCTGGCCGCCGGGGCCGGCGAGGTCTCCGATCCGGGTCAGGGTCAGGACGGCGGCGGGGCGGGAGCGAAGCCCGCGCCATTCGACAACGCGCCACTGCCGCCGCACTGGTGGCGGCTCTTCCACGACCAGACGCTCGACGCGCTGGTCGAGCAGGCGCTCGCGCGCAACACCGACCTGCGACAGGCAGCGGCCAACCTCGAGCGGGTCCAGGCCCTCGAGTCCGAGGCGCGCGGCGGCGCGCGGCCCGCGATCAGCGTCAACGGCGGGCCCAGCTTCGGCCATCCGTCGGGCCTCTCGATGCTGAAGAAGGACTACGTGCCGCCAGACACCTTCCGCTACAGCGCGGGCGTCGGGCTGTCGTACCAGCTCGATCTCTTCGGCCAGATCCGGCGCGCCATCGAGTCCTCGCACGCCAGCACCGAAGCGGCCGCCGCGGCGCTGGACCTCGTCAAGGTGAACGTGGCCGCCGGCACGGCGCGCGCGTATGCCGAGGCCTGCGCGACGGGGCAGCGACTGGCGTCGGCGCGGCACTCGGTGGACCTGCAGCGCGAGGCCGTGTCGGTCACCGAGCGGCTGCAGCGCGCGGGTCGGGTCGGCGACATCGACGCGGCGCGGGCGCGCAGCCAGCTCCAGCAGCTGCAGGCGGCGTTGCCGCCGCTGCTGGCGCAGCGGCAGTCGGCGCTGTATCGGCTGGCCACGTTGACCGGCGAGCTGCCGGCCGACTTCCCGCGCGGGCTGGCCGAATGCCACCTCGCGCCGCGCGTCGCCGGCACGATCCCGGTCGGGGATGGCGCCGCGCTGCTGCGCCGGCGACCCGACATCCGCCAGGCCGAGCGGGAGCTGCATGCGGCGACGGCGCGCATCGGCGTGGCGATCGCGGACCGGTATCCGAAGATCACGCTGGGCGTGTCGGCGGGCTCGGCAGGCACGCTGGCCGGGTTCGGCAGGAGCGACACGCTGAGCTGGAGCCTCGGGCCGCTGATCTCGTGGACGATGCCGAGCAACGGCGTCGCCGATGCGCGCATCGCGCAGGCCGAGGCGGGGACGCGGCAGGCGGCGGCCAGATTCGATGGCGTCGTGTTGAATGCGTTGCGGGAGACCGAGACGGCGCTCAATCAGTACGCGCGAGAACTGGACCGGCGCGCGGCGCTGCAGGCTTCGCGCGACGAGGCGGCGACGGTGGCGGGGCAGGCGCGGCGGCTGTACCAGGGCGGCAAGGTCGGCTATCTGGAGGCGTTGGACGCGGAGCGCGCGCTGGCCGCGAGCGATGCGGCGCTGGCGGCGTCCGAGGCCGCGTTGATCGACGAGCAGGTCCAGCTGTTCCTGGCGCTGGGCGGCGGGTGGGAAGTGGAGGAGTCGACCAGCGCGCAGTAGGGAAAGGCGGCTGCACTTCATCGGCCGCTGGCCCTCACCCCTGCCCTCTCCCGCAAGCGGGAGAGGGAGAAAGAAAAAGAGAGCAGCGCTGCGTGCGGCTGCTCTCTTCAAGGCGGGAAGGCGGGCGGTGCGCCCGTCGCGGCGTCAGGGATAGCTGATGGTCAGCTTGTACGGGGACGTGGTGCTCGAGCCGGCGTACGACATCACCTTGATGTAGACCGTCTGCGCGCTCGTGCCGTTCTGGTACGTCAGCGACTCGGTGCTGCCCACCGCCTCCGAGCGCGCCAGGCCCGTGCCCGTCGACCTCACCACGTACAGGTCGTAATCGATGCTCGACGAGGTCGGCCCGGTCATGTCGACGCGCAGCCGCTGGTTCGCGGCCAGCGTGACCTTGAAGAAGTCGACGTCGCTGGCGCTGCCGATGAAGCCGGTCAGCTGGTTGCGGCTGCCGACCGCGTTGGCCGCGGAGATCGTGTTGTTGGGCTCCACCTCGTCCGCCGCGTCGACCACGTTGTTGACGTTGAAGCTCACCGGCGCGGAGGTCGTCGTGTTGCCCGCCGCGTCGTAGGCCTTGGCCACCAGGCTGTGCGTGCCGTTGGTCAGCTGCGTCGAGTTGACCGCGATCGAATACGGCGCCGTGGCGTCGACCTCGCGCAGCGCGCCGTCCAGCCAGAACTCGACCTGCGTCACGCCGACGTTGTCGCTCGCCGTGGCGGAGAAGGTGATCGTGCCGGTGGTGCCGTTCACCGCCGCGGTCACCGAGGGCGGCGTGGTGTCGCCGCCGCTGACGCCCTGGTTGACCCAGATCGGCGCGGACCACAGCACCTTGCCGTCGTCCTGCGTGACCTTGGCGTAGTAGAAGTGCTTGCCGTTGGCCGGCGTGATGGTCGCCGTCGGGTTGCTGCCCAGCAGCGTGACCGTGCCGTTGCGGCCCGGCACGCCTTCCCAGATCTCGGTCGACACCACCGTGCGGCCGCTCGGGTTGTAGAAGCCGACGTTGAGCGCCAGCGCGCCCGCGTTGTCGAAGCGCTCGCCCATGATCCGGCCGTTGGCGCTGAAGATCAGCTGCGACTGCTTGTCCATCGTCGCGAAGACGCGGCGCGCCTTCAGCGCATCGACCAGCGCGGCCTTGCTCAGCGCGGTGCCGGTCGGGATCAGCACGGCGGTCCGGTTGGTGTAGGACTTGCCCCAGTTGGCGCAGTGGTTGTCCTGGTTGGTCGCCGGCGCCACGTGGAAGCCGCGCTCCAGCAGCTTCTTCCACGAGCCCTCGTAGGAGCTGCGCGAGGTCTCGCTCTCGGTCGTGTTGGACGAGAAGGCCGAGGTGTTCATCACCTCCGCCATCACCATCACCTCGTCACCGTCGGCGCTGTAGGCCATGTCGGTGCCGTTGATGATGAACTGGCCGCTCGAGTCCGGATGGTTGAACTGCCCCACCAGGCCCTGCGCGCGCATCACCGAGTACAGCGTCGCGTAGTCGTTCTTGGCGATGTAGCGATCGCCGAAGAGCTCGTTCTGCGCGTTGTATTCCCACGAGAACAGCTCGTTGCTGTTGAAGATGTTCAGGTGGCCGCCGTTGCTGATGACGCCCCACTCCATGCCGTACATCGCCAGGAAGCCGGGGTTGGCCGCGGTGACATCCGCCGCGATCTGCAGGCCGCGCTGGTAGCGCGCCTTGGCCGCGGTGGCGCTGCCGCTGGTGTTGGTGCTGGACGAGCCGTCGTAGTAGTGGTTGTGGTCGGTGTTGGCGAAGATGTCCAGCCCGGCGTCCTTCGCATACGGGAAGGCGACGTCGGGGCCGTAGGCGCCGCTTTGCGCCGGCTGCGACGAGTTGCAGCTGCCGATCGCGCCACCGCCGTCGGAGTCGTTGGTCTGGCCGTGGAAGCTGCCGTAGTAGATGGTGTAGGGCCAGGAGCCCGCGCCCACCGCCGCCGACTGTGCGCGCACGCGCTGGTCGGCCTCGCCGGTGGCGCCCATCGCCAGCGGACGCAGCGTGCCCATCGCGACCTTGACCGGCTTGCCGACGGCGAAGTTCCAGCTCTGCTCGACCGCATGGCCGTGGCTGTCGCCCGACTGCTGCGCGGCCAGGATCTCGGCGAACTGCGCGTCCGCGCCGCTGGCCTTCAGCGCCGTGCCCGCCTTGGCGCTGAGCGCGGTCAGCGTCGCGGTGTAGACGCCATCGGCCAGGCTGGCGTCGCCGCGGCCGGCCCAGTCCAGCGTGACCGTGCGCACGTCGCCGGCATAGGACTCGACACCGCTCCAGCGCTTGACGAGCGCGCCGCCCGGGGCGCGCAGCTCGACGCGATAGGCCAGCAGCGTGCCCGCGGGTGCGCCGACGTAGTCCAGGTGGACCTTGAAGGCGCGCGCGCCGGTGGCCTCGGCGCCGGTGAAGGGCACGTCGAGGGCGGCGTCGAACTCGTGGTGGTCGGGGTACTTGGCCGCCGGATCGGCGACCTGCGCGGTCGCACGGTCGTCCGGCGCCGCCGCTTGCGGCTGCGCGGACGACTTGTCGCCGCCGTTGAGGCCGCCGCCGCAGGCGGTCAGCACGACGGCCATCGCGCTCAGCGTGGTGACGCGCAGCGCGGCGCGACCGGTCAGGGCAATCAGGGCACGGACTCTCATGGGGAAGGCTCCTTGGTCTTGTTCAGGCTTGCTTGCGGCGGCGGACCACGGCGCCCATCGCGCCCAGGGCGGCCAGGGTCAGCGCGATCGAGGCGGGCTCCGGAACTTCCGGCACGACTTCGGGGATCAGCGAGCCGGCGAACTGGACCATGTCGTAGCGGATGGTCCCGGCGGTGCCGTAGTTGTTGCTGGTGCCGGCATAGGCCTGCGTATTGGGCGCGAACATGCTGACCAGCTGCACCGCGAAGTTGGCGTTGTCGTCGACGCCGGCGATGTCGGAGAAGTCGAAACCCAGGCCCTTCACGAAGACGCTGTCGCGCACCATGCGGAAGGTGGTCGCCTCGACCCAGTTCTCGCCGTCGATGGTGTAGCGCAACGCCGTCCAGGCGGACGCGGTGCCGCTGTTGCGCTGGTCGAAGGTCAGCACGATGTCCTGGAAGCCGGAGGTGTCGACCGAGAACTGCACGCCGGTCGTGCGGTCGCCGGTGCCCTGCGCCGCGTAGCCCGAGGTGTTCAGCGCGGAGCTGTTCGCGGTGGTGTCGGACGAGCCCGACTGGCTGGCGAAGGTGGTGGTGACGTTGCCCACCGTGCCGAAGAACGCGCCGCCATGGTCGGTGTAGGTCGGCTTGGTGGTCGGCGTGCCGGTGCGGTCGGGATTGAAGCCCCACAGCGCGACGGTGTCGGCCTGGGCCGCCCCGGCAAGCAACAGCCCGGCGGCGAGCAGGATGGATTTCAGATGCATGGCGACCCTCGACGTCAATAGTTAAAACAAATGTTTGCGCAAACGTTTACGGCAAAACTTTGTCAGCAAATCTGTGAGCTTGTGCGCTTGACTTGGCGCAGCAATGGAACGGGCGGAGCGTAGGGTCGCTTGGTGACAAGCAGGTTGCGGGGAAGCCCGGAGGAGGGAATGCCGCACCCCGCATTCGAGGGGGTATCCGCACGGTCGCGGTGCGGGTCACGCGGCCTTGTCCGGGGGGCGGTGCAACTCGCCCCAAGGTGGGCAACGCGTAGGACGAGGCCCGCCTGACAACCCGTGCTCGTCCGACGAGCGGTCGGCGCCGGGCCTCGAATACTGGGCGCATCGTCACTCCAGGACCGTCGATGACCGAGATCCGCAAAGGCCAGCAGCCGGCGGAATTGACCCGCGAGCAATTCCACGAGCGCTTCATGCGGCGGTTCATGGATCCGGCCTACCGCGTCGAGCATGAGGCCATCGCGCGACTGGAGACGATCGCCTGGCAGGCGATGAAGGAAGGCCGCAAGGCGCCGATCACCCGGCGCGCCGGCAACGGCTTCCAGGATCCGGACTACGAGGCCTCGGTCGAGTGGCTGGACACCCACCAACGGCTGAAGCAGGCCCAGCAGCGCTGGGCCGACCCCGCCACCCGCTCGCGGGTGCTGCTGGTCTGCGGCAGCGACCGCAACGACGGCTCCTGCCCCGGCGAGATGTCCAAGACCTGGCGCCTGACGCAGCTCGCGAAGGAACAGCTCGGCCGCCGCGACCTCATCGTCGACGTGCTGGACCTCAGCCTGATGACGTCGGAATACGGGCGCGAGATCCATCCCTGCAAGGGCTGCGTCTCCACTGCGATGCCGCTGTGCCACTGGCCCTGCAGCTGTTATCCGAACCATGCGCTGGGCCAGTCCAACGACTGGATGAACGAGATCTACGAGCGCTGGGTCTCCGCCCATGGGGTGATCCTCTTCACCCCCACCTATTGGTATCAGTCACCCAGCGCGCTGAAGCTGATGATCGACCGCCTGGTCTGCGCCGATGGCGGCAACCCGGACCCGACCTCCACCCACGGCAAGCGTGTCGAGGAGGCCAAGGCGATCGAGGCCCGCGGCTGGCACTACCCGAAGCACCTCGAGGGCCGGGTCTACGGCCTGGTCGTCCACGGCGACGTGGCCGGCGTCGAGGCGCAGCGCCGCAACCTGGGCGACTGGCTCGACTGGATGGGCCTGGTGGACGCCGGCGACCTGTCCCGGCTGGACCGCTACCTCGGCTACTACGCGCCCTACTACGACAGCCACGAGGCGCTGGACCGCGACGAGGCCCTGCAGCGCGAGGTCCGGCTGGTGGCCGACCTCGTCGGCGACGCGGTCAAGCAGTTGCGGGAGGGAAAGCTGCCCCGTTCCAATCGCAAGGCCGTCCGCCCGAAATGACGGCGGCTTGCCATTCCGCACGACCTCCCCTTCCACGACCTCTTGGACTCAAGGAGCACTCCGATGGCCGCTTCCCACTCGCCCTCCCGATCGACGCAGCAACTCCGGCCCGAACTGCCGGCCGACGTGCCGCCCTTTCCCACCACCGATGCCGAAATCGATGCCGACGACCTCGACAGCGTCTACGGCCAGCTCGTGAAGGGCGTCGGTCATGAATACGTCAACGACCGCAACGTCGACGAGCTCGCCCGCCGCGCGGAGGAGGACGGACATCCCATCCTCGCCACCGAATTGAGGGAGTGGAAGTCGCCCTGCTGACGCCCGCGCTGCTCGGCGCCCCCAGGGCGGCAGCCCAAAAGCAAAGGGCCCCTATTGGGGCCCTCTTCATGGCGATGGCGATGGCGCCGCAGCGCCGGGCCAGGCCAGGTCAGCACTTGATGCCGGCATGCAGGGCCACGACGCCCCCGGTCAGGTTGTGCACGTCGACATGGCCGAAACCGACGCTCTTCATCAGCGCCTTGAGCTCGGCCTGTGGTGGGTGCATGCGGATGGACTCGGCCAGGTAGCGGTAGCTGTCCGCGTCGCCGGCGATCAGCGACCCGATGCGCGGCAGCACCTTGAAGGAGTACCAGTCGTAAGGCTTGCGCAGCGGCTCGGCCACCTGCGAGAACTCCAGCACCAGCAGCCGGCCGCCGGGCCGCAGCACGCGGTTCATCTCGGCCAGCGCCTTGTCCTTGTGGGTCATGTTGCGCAGGCCGAAGGCCACGCAGACCAGGTCGAAGGAGCCGTCCTTGTAGGGCAGCGCCTCGGCGTCGCAGAGGTTGGTGGGCAGCACCAGGCCCTCGTCGATCAGGCGCTCGCGGCCGGTGCGCAGCATCGCCTCGTTGATGTCGGTGTGCACGACCATGCCACGCTCGCCGACCTTCTTCGCGAACAGCCGCGCCATGTCGCCTGTGCCGCCGGCGATGTCCAGCACGCGGTCGCCCGGCTTGAGGTTGGCCACGGCCAGCGTGTAGCGCTTCCAGGCGCGGTGCAGGCCCATCGACATCAGGTCGTTCATGACGTCGTAGCGCGAAGCGACCGAGTCGAAGACGCCGCGCACGCGCCGGGCCTTGGCGGTCTCGTCGACGGTCTCGAAGCCGAAATGGGTGGAGCTCATGGGGATGTCCTGCTGAATGGGGGGCGTCGGGGCGATGCCGGCAAGGCGGTCGGCCGGTCGTCGACGCCGGTCAATGGCTGGCGCAAGCGCCGCCGCCATGCGAATGGCCACCGGCCGCCTTCGCCGGCATCGGCGCGTCACGGTCCAGGCCCGCGGCGGCCAGCTTGTCTTCGTATTCGCGCATCAGGCGGTCCTGGTCGCGACCCAACTCATAGAGATAGGCCCAGGTGAACAGGCCGCTCTCATGGCCGTCGGAGAACAGCGGCTGCAGCGCGTAATGGCCCACCTGCTGCACCGCGACGATGGACACCTCGCGCTTGCCGGTCTGCAGCGTCTCCTGGCCGGCCCCGTGGCCCTGGACCTCCGCCGACGGGCTGTACACCCGCATCAGCTCGAACGGGATGCGGAAGCGCGCGCCGTCGCTGAAGGCGAGTTCCAGCACCTTGGACTGCTGGTGCACGACGATGTCGGTGGGGAGCGGGGTGGTGGAGTCGAGGCCGGCCATAGGGAAAGCGCGGTGCGGCGCGGCGAGCGCGCGGGAGGTCAAGCCCCGCAGTGTAGCGGCCCCTTCCGGGGGAGCGGCCGCCCCTCCTCCCCGCCGGGGGAATGAAAAAAATCCCGCCGGCTTGCACCGGCGGGATTCAACGGGAGCCCCGTTCGGGCCCGAGGCACCCGGCTTACCAAACGAGGAGAGTGGCAAACCTGGTTGGCGGCTCCTTACCAGCCCAGGCCCAGCGAGTAGGTCCCGCTGGTGCCCGAGTAGTAGAGGACCCGCACGTACACGGTGATCGAGGTCGATCCGCTGTTCGTGTAGGTGAAGCTGTCGACCGCGCCGGCGGCGTTCTCGCTGGCACGGAGCTGCGTGCCGGTGCTGCTTTGCAGGTACAGGTCGAAGTCCTTGCCGCTGGCCGGCGTCAAGGTCGCGCTCAGGGTCTTGCCGGCCGGGAGCGTGATCTTGAAGTAGTCATTGGTGTCGGAGGTCGACAGGCTGCCGGTCACCGTGGCCGGGGCGCTGATCGTCTGCGGCGCGGTGCGGCTGTCGTTGGGCTCGACCTCGGCGACCGTGCCGCCGCCACCACCGCCGCCCTTGATCGCGGTGACCGCCGCGTTGGCGTCCAGCAGGCCGCTGCCGCACTGGCTGCAGGTGCCCGGGAAGGCGCGGGCGCTGCTCTTGAGCGCGGCCGTGATCTCGTCCGGCGTGGCCGTGGGCTTGGCGCTGTACATCAGCGCCGCGACGCCGGCCACGTGCGGCGTGGCCATCGAGGTGCCCTGGTAGTACGCGTAGCTGTCCGCGCCCGGCGTGCTGGTGCCGGCGTTCAGCGTCGACAGGATGCCGTTGCTGGCGCTGGAGCGCACGTCGCCGCCGGGGGCCGCCAGCGCCACGATCGAGCCGTAGTTCGAGTAGTACGCGCGGGCGCCGTAGCGGTCGGTGGCCGCCACCGCCACCACGCCGGAGCAGTTCGCCGGATTGGAGTTGGAGGCGTTCTGGTTCTCGTTGCCCGCCGCGACGATCACGCTCGCGCCGCGCGAGCGGGCGCCGTTGATGGCCGTCTGGGTGGTGGTGCCGCAGGCGCCGCCGCCGCCCAGCGACAGGTTCAGCACCTTGGCCGGCGTCGCGTTGGCCGGCAGGCCGGACACGCTGCCGCCCGAGGCCCAGGTGATGCCGTCGGCGATGTCGGAGGTGTAGCCGCCGCACTTGCCCAGCACACGGACCGGCTGGACCTTGGCGTTGAAGGCGATGCCCGCCACGCCCAGCGCGTTGTTGGTCTTGGCCGCGATCGTGCCGGCCACATGGGTGCCGTGCCAGCTCGAGGTCGAGGCCGGATCGCCGGCCTGGCACTCGTTGGCGGCGCTGTAGTCGCCGGGGTCGCTGGGGTCGTTGTCGCGGCCGTTGCCGTCCACCGAGACGGCGGTGTCCGAGATCATGTCGTAGCCCGCGACGATCTGGCCGGACAGGTCCGCATGCGGCCGGTAGCCGGTGTCGATGACCGCCACCACGACGCCGGTGCCGGTGGCCTGGTCCCAGGCGGCCGGGGCGCGGATGCCGCCGACGCTGTCGAACAGGTCCCACTGCGAGTTGTAGCTCGTGTCGTTGGGCGTGAACATCGCGTACATCTTGCGGTCGGGCTCGACGTACTCGACGTTGGCGTCCTGCGCCTTGATGCGCTCGCCCAGTTCACGGAGCTGCTCGATGCTCATCCGGCGGTCCAGCCGGAACACGTGGGCGCCGGTGCCCATCTGACGCACCAGCGACAGCCGGGTGCCCAGCGGCGCGGCCAGCTGCTGCAGGCGCTCGGTGCGGGCGCCGATGGCGTCGCTGGCCAGCGGCTGCGCCTGGACGGCGGCGCCCAGGCGCCCTTGCACGACGGTGCTGCCGTCCTTGTATTTCACGATCAGCCGGTCGGTCTGGCTGCTCAGTTCCCGCGGGGCCTTGTCCACATCCACCGACGACACGCCCGCCTGGGCCGCGCCCATCGTGACGAGACCCAGAGCCAGCGCGCAGCTGAGCTTGTTCAATCGCAACATGCTTGTCATCTCCAGAGTTTTCCAACGACGCCAGGTTCCCCGACGTCCGCCAAGCCCGACGCCCTGGCGCGTTGGCACCTCTGGCGGGGCACGCCGATCGGCCCAATCCGAGCGGTGTGCGGCGCAGTGTAGGAAGCTGATCGGGCGACAACCGCCCCCCCTGCAACAGTTAACAGGAAGGAATACCCCTATAACCGTTTTGTGTCGAAATGCTCACTTTGATCCGCCAATCGCCCCTTTCTTACGGCTAAAGCCCTGATTCGTAAGGTTTGCGCGCAGTTTGCGAGGCTGCGCGAACGGCGTGCCCGGGGTGCCGGAAGCCATCCGCGGGACGGCGCCGATGGCGGGGCAAAAGGGGCTCGTTTAGCCTGTGCGGCTTGTCGTTTTCGCCACACATTGGTGACAAATAACCATGTTTCCTCTACGCCTGATCGCCGTCGCAGCCGGTGCCGCCCTGGCCTTGAGCGCCCTGCCGGCCCGCGCGCTCGACGTCGCAAGCTTCTCCACCGAGGTCTCGCCCTGCGCCGATTTCTATGACTACGTGAACGGCCCCTGGATCGACCGCACCGAGCTGCCGGCCAACCGCACCCGCATCGGCAGCTTCGACGCGCTGCGCGTGGCCAACGACCGGCTGCTGAGCCAGGCGCTCGCGGAACTGGTCGCCCAGCCGGCGCTGCAGAAGACGCCGGGCCTGAAGCAGGTCGCCGCCTATTACGCCAGCGGCATGGACCTGGCCGCGATCGAGGCCCAAGGCCTGAAACCGGTGAAGCCGCTGCTGGACCGCATCGCGTCGATGAAGTCGGCGCAGGACCTGCCCTACCTGCTGGCGCAGCTGGGCCGCGTCGGCATCGCCGCGCCGGTGGGCAGCTTCGTCCGGGCGGACGTCAAGAACACCCGGGTCAACGTGCTGACGCTGGGCCAGGCGGGCCTGGGCCTGCCCGACCGCGACGACTACTTCAAGGACACCGACATCGCCAAGAAGCTGCGCGCCGCCTACCGGCTGTATGCGCAGCGGCTGCTGGCCTCGGCCGGCTTCGAGGCGACGCCGGCGGTGCTGGACGCGCTGATGGGCTTCGAGTCCCAGCTGGCTGAGGCCACGGTGCCGCGGGCGCAGCTGCGCGATCCGCTCAAGGTCTACAACCCGATGACGACGCCGGAGCTGGCCGAGAAGGCGCCAGGCCTGGCCTGGGAGGCCTACCTGAAGGCGCTGACCCGCAGCGACACCCGCGCCGGCGGCGTGGAGCGCCTGATCGTGGCACAGCCGACCTTCATGACCCGCGTCGCGCTGATGGCCGAGCACATCCCGCTGGCGACCTGGCAGACCTACCTGCGGGTGCGGGTGCTCGAGAACAGCGCCGCGCGCCTGCCCCAGGCCTTCGCGGACGCCGATTTCGACTACCGCGGCGTCGCCATCAACGGGCTCGAGCAGCACGCGCCGCGCGACGAGGAGGTCATCCTGATGATCGGCGGCCGCACCGGCGGCAGCCCGCTCGGGCTGGCGCTGGGCGAGCTGTTCGTGTCCAAGGCCTTCTCGCCCGAGGCGCAGCGCCGCGCGACGCTGCTGATCGGCGACGTGAAGGCGGCGATGAAGACGCGGATCCAGAACCTGAGCTGGATGAGCCCGGAAACCAAGCTCAAGGCGCTGGAGAAACTCGAGGCGATGCAGCCCAAGATCGGCGCGCCGCCGACCTGGCCCCGGTTCGAGGGCCTGGCGCTGGATCCGAAGGACTTCGCCGGCAACCAGCTGCGCGCGGCGGCCTGGTTCCACGGCGAGCAGATCAAGGACCTGGACCGCCCGAGCGACCGCACCCGCTGGACGATGTCGCCCCACATCGTCAACGCGCAGGCGGGCGGCCTCAACGAGATCACCTTCCCGGCCGGCATCCTGCAGCCGCCCTTCTTCGACGCCAAGGCCGACGACGCGGTGAACTACGGCGGCATCGGCATGGTGATCGGCCACGAGATCGTCCACCACTTCGACGATCGCGGCCGCCAGTTCGACAGCATCGGCAGCCTGCGGGACTGGTGGACCGCCTCGGACGCGGAGCACTACCAGGCGCTCGCGGACCGGGTGGTGGCGCTCTACGGTCGCTACGAGCCGGTGAAGGGCACGCCAATCAACGGGCGGCTGACGCTGGGCGAGAACATCTCCGACATGGCCGGCATGCCGATCGCCTTCGACGCGCTGCAGAACGCGCTGCGTCGCAGCGGCAAGACCGACAAGATCGACGGCTTCACGCCCGAGCAGCGCTTCTTCCTGTCCAACGCGCTGGTGTGGCGCAACAAGTCGCGCGAAGCCGCGCTGCTGAACCAGCTGCGCACCGATCCGCATTCGCCGGGCAAGTACCGCGTGCTCGCGCCGATGTCCAACATGCCGGAGTTCGCCAAGGCCTTCGACTGCAAGCCGGGCGATGCGATGGTCGCCGCGGATCCGATCAAGGTCTGGTGACCGGCAGGTCCGCCGCGGCCCGCCGGGTCGTGGTCGCGGGGCCCGCGCGCCGTGAGGCGTGGCGGGCCCCGTGCCGTTCGGGACCCCTGTCTTCCGGGACGGGTGGGCGGAAGTCATGGATCGCCGGGGCCGGGGCGCGGGGACAGGTCTTGCCACCTGCGTGTCACATCGATCGATACGCCGACCGATGACCGAGCCAGGCATGACTTTTGACCCGATGGATACGGGGGAAAGTCGATTCGCGGCTCATCGCGCCGGCCTGCGTTTCGTCGCGGCAAAGCGGCGCTCCAGCCCTCGCCTTCAACGCTTGGTCGCCCGCCGCTTGGTGGCGCTGCCCGCGCTGCCTACGCTGAAAAAAGACCGATCGCATGGACGCCAGGAAGCGCGCCACGACGGTCCCCCCGTCTTCAGGAGCACGACATGCAAGCGACCACCCGCCCCTCCCACACGACCCTCGCCCGCGCCGCGTTCGCCGCGCTCCTCGCCGTGCTGGCCACCGGCGCCGCGCAGGCCGCGCCCGACGACCTGCAGCGCGTGGAGATCTCCGGCCGGCGCCCCGGCGAGATCCCGCGCACCGACGTGCGCGCCACCTGCCCCGGCGTCGACCAGGCGCTGTTCGACCGGCTGGCCCGGCAGCAGTACATCGAAGGCAAGGAAGGCCTGGCCACGGTGAGCTTCCGCCTCAACGGCAGCACCATCTCGGACGTCCACCAGTCCCGCGGCCCCTGGGTCTACGCGGCCGCCGTGCGTCGCGCGGTGCGCAGCCTGGCCTGCCAGGGCGCCGAGCGCGACACGCTCTACGTGATGCAGATCGCGTTCCGCAACCAGGACAGCGGCAGCGACATGAACCAGCGCGTGGCGATGATGGAACTGGCCCCGCCCGCCGCTGGCGCCGCCGACATCGCCGCGAGTGCGGCCGCGGTCGACGGGCGCTGATGGGGTTGTCCCCCAAGGGGGCGCTCGCGGGGCTGGCTAGGATGGCCGCCATCGCCACCCGGAGAGCTCCTTCATGCCCACCCATCAGACCGATGCGGCCACCGATGCGACCACCGATGCGGCCACAGATGCCGTGCGCCGCTCCCTGCTGATCACCGGTGCCCTCGGCGCCAGCGCCGCGGCGCTCGGCTGGCCCGGCGCGGCGCGCGCGGACAGCTGGCCGAGCCGGCCGGTGCGCTGGGTCGTGGCCTACCCGGCGGGCGGCGGTTCGGACTTCCTCGCCCGCCAGCTCGCGCCGGTGCTGGGCAAGGCGCTCGGCCAGACCCTGGTCATCGACAACAAGCCCGGCGCGGCCGGCATCATCGGCACCGACAACGCCGCGAAGTCGCCGCCCGACGGCTACACGATCCTGACCGGCGACAACGGCGCGATGGTCTTCAACAGCGCGCTCTACAAGAAGCTGCCCTACGCGCCGTCGGACTTCGCGCCGGTCGGCTTCATGGCCCGCTTCCCGCTGCTGCTGGTGGTGAACCCGGGCGCCGGCTTCACCAGCGCGAAGCAGTGGCTCGAGACCATCAAGGCCAAGCCCGGCAAGTACAGCTACGCGTCGCCCGGCGTCGGCAGCCCGCACCACCTGGCGATGGAGCTGCTGAAGGACCGCACCCACAGCTACATCGTCCACGTGCCCTATCGCGGCACGGCCTTCTCGACCCAGGACCTGATCGCCGGCGTGGTGCCGATGGGCATCCTGGACACCGCCGCCGCGCTGCCCCACCTGCGCGCCGGCAAGCTCAAGGCGCTGGCGGTGCTCGCGCCGCGGCGCATCGCCGCGCTGCCCGACGTGCCCAGCTTCGACGAGACCGGCATCAGCGGCGTGGAGGTCAGCGCCTGGCAGGGCCTGTTCGTGCCCAAGGGCACGCCGGAGGCGATCGTCTCGCGCCTGGGCGCGGAGCTGGCGAAGGCGCTGGCCCAGCCCGACCTGAAGGCCCGGCTCGAAGATTTCGGCCTGGAGGTCGCGCCCGGCGACGCGGCGTCCCTCGCGCGCTTCATCCAGGCCGAGACCCAGAAGTGGCATGCGCTGATCCGCAGCCGCGGCATCTCCGCCGAGTGAGGGCGGCCGGCGCCGCTGCGGGGCGATCTTCAGGAAAAGCCGACCGCCCGGTCGGTCGCCGTCGGGCGGGCGATAGCGCTGTCCTCCCCTCGGAAGACGGCCGCGCATTACTTCACGGGGGGATCGAATAGCTGCGGGTTATCCCTTGAAGTGCGGTCACAGGAAGCTGCGCGGCACGGCTCAAGGGGAATAAAGTTTGACCGGGCGCAAAGACAAAACGACAACGACGCGCCAGGAGACCTCCCCTCACTCCCGCCCGCGGCGACGCGGCCGTCCTGTCATGAACAACAACAACGCCGTTCGCGCGACGGTGGCCCGTCGCGTTTCCATCTGGTCGAGCGCCGCGATCGCGGTGCTGCTGATCGTCATCTGCGGCGCCCTGTCCTGGGTGCTGACCAACCAGGCGCAGCAGCGCACGCTGGACTACATGTCGGCCGAGGCCTCGTCGGTCGCCCGCGTCGCCGACGCGCTGGACCGCACCGCGCGCGACTCGGCCAACCGGCTGTACGACGTGCTGGCGGGCGACTTCGCCGGTGGGGCCTTCACGCTGGAAGGCGACGGCGAACTGGCCTTCAACGGCCAGAAGCTCAATGGCAACTTCGACGCGGTGGACCGCTTCACGCGCCTGACCGGCGGCAACGCGACGATCTTCGCGCGCAAGGGCACGGACGACTTCATCCGCATCACCACCTCGGTGAAGAAGGAAGACGGCTCGCGCGCGGTCGGCACGACGCTGGACCGCGCCGGCGCAGCCTACGCCAAGCTCGCGGCCGGCGAGACCTATGTCGGGCCGGCGACGCTGTTCAAGGTGCCCTACATGACGCGCTACTCGCCGATCAAGGACGCGGGCGGCAAGGTCGTCGGCATCCTGTACATCGGCTTCGACATGCGCGGGCTGCACCAGGAACTGGTCAAGATGGCCGACGCGGTCAAGCTCTACGGCTCCGGCGGTCTGTACCTGCTCGATCCGGGCAAGACGCCGGCCGACGCGCTGCTGCGCGCGCATCCGCGCGCCCAGGGCAAGAAGCTGTCGGAGCTGATGCCGGCCGACCAGGCCGAGCGCTACGTCAAGACGGTGACCGAGGACGCCGACGGCGTGCTGGAGGAGGTCCAGGCGGTCTACGGCGACAGCTACCAGGACGCGTTCGCGGTGGCGCGCAAGTCGCAGGCCACCGGCTGGTGGGTGATCGCCGAAGCCTCGCGCGCGCAGGCGCTGGCGGCGCACAACACCACGCTGTGGGTGCTGTGGGGCCTGATGCTGGCGACGGTGGTGCTGCTCGGCCTGGGCGTGACCTGGATGCTGGGTCGCTGGGTGGGCCAGCCGCTGGCCGACCTGAACGAGGCCGTCGGCGCGGTCGCCAATGGTGACCTGACGCGGCCGGTCCTCGTGCGCCAGCAGGATGACCTGGGCGCGCTCGCCGCGGGCGTCGAGCGCATGCGGCTGCAGCTGTCGCGCACGATCAACGAGGTGCGCCAGGCCAGCGATTCCATCGGCACGGCTTCCGCCGAAGTCGCCGCCGGCAGCCGCGACCTGTCCTCGCGGACCGAGCAGTCGGCCAGCCACCTGCAGGAAACCGCGTCGGCGCTCGAGGAGCTCGCCAGCTCCATGAGCCAGACGGCGGCGTCGGCCGCGCAGGCGCATCAGCTGGTCGGCGAGTCCGACCGCGCCGCCCAGCGCGGTGGCAACGTGGTCGCGCAGGTGGTGACCACGATGGACGAGATCAGCACGGCCAGCCGCCAGATCGGCGACATCATCGGCACGATCGACTCGATCGCGTTCCAGACCAACATCCTGGCGCTGAATGCCGCCGTCGAGGCGGCGCGGGCCGGCGAGCAGGGCCGCGGTTTCGCGGTCGTGGCCGCGGAGGTGCGTCAGCTGGCGCAGCGCAGCGCGGAGGCCGCCAAGCAGATCAAGGCGCTGATCACGGCCAGCGGCGAGCGGGTCGAGTCCGGCGCCAAGCTGGTGGGCGACACGGGCGAGGCGATGCGGGACATCGTGGCCAGCGTCAAGCGCGTGACCGACATCATTGGCGAGATCTCCACCGCGGCCCGCGAGCAGTCGCAGGGCGTGACGCGCATCAACGGCGCCGTGGCGCAGCTGGACCAGGGCACGCAGCAGAACGCCGCGCTGGTCGAGGAGAGCACGGCCGCCGCCGAAAGCCTGCGGGAGCAGGCGCATCGGCTGGTGGAGCAGGTCGGCCAGTTCCGGGTCTGATCAGCGGTTGCTGGCCCTCACCCCTGCCCTCTCCCGCAAGCGGGAGAGGGAGTCATCGGGCGAGCGCGCTGGCTGCAAGCCCCGGCGGCAACTTCTCCCTCTCCCCGCTTGCGGGGAGAGGGTTGGGGTGACGGGCGTGTCCTGCCGCGCCAGCCGCGTCAGACCAGCACGCGCTCGATCCCGCCGTTGTTGGCCTTGGCCACGTACTCCGGCATCCAGTTCTCGCCGAGGATCTTGCGGGCCATCTCGACCACGATGTAGTCCGCCTCGAGCAGCCCGTTCTGCAGGTCCCCGCCGTAGCGGCTCAGGCCCTGCAGGCACGACGGGCAGCTGGTCAGGATCTTCAGGTTCTCCTGCGCCCCCACCTTCCCCGCCGAGCGCAGCTGCGCCTCGGCCTTGCGCAGTTCCTCTTCCTTGCGGAAGCGCACCTGCGTCGACACATCCGGCCGGGTGACGCCCAGCGTGCCGCTCTCGCCGCAGCAGCGCTCGCTCTTCATCACCTCCGGCCCGACCAGCGCCTTCACCGTCTTCATCGGCTCCTGCAGCTTCATCGGCGAGTGGCAGGGGTCGTGATACAGATACGCCTGCTTCGAATCGAGCTGGATGCCCTTCTCCAGCAGGTATTCATGGATGTCGACGATGCGGCAGCCCGGGAAGATCTCTTCGAACTTGTAGCCCTGCAGCTGGTCATAGCAGGTGCCGCAGCTGACCACCACCGTCTTGATGTCGAGGTAGTTCAGCGTGTTGGCCACGCGATGGAACAGCACCCGGTTGTCGGTGATGATCTTCTCGGCCTTGTCGAACTGCCCGGACCCGCGCTGCGGATACCCGCAGCACAGGTAGCCCGGCGGCAGCACCGTCTGCACGCCCGCATGCCAGAGCATCGCCTGCGTCGCCAGGCCGACCTGGCTGAACAGCCGCTCCGAGCCGCAGCCGGGGAAGTAGAAGACCGCCTCCGCGTCCGCCGAGGCCTTCTGCGGGTTGCGGATGATCGGGACGTAGTTCTTGTCCTCGATGTCGAGCAGCGCGCGCGCCGTCTTCTTCGGCAATCCGCCCGGCAGCTTCTTGTTGATGAAGTGGATCACCTGCTCCTTGACCGGCGCCACACCCACCGTCGCCGGCGGCGCGCTGGTCTGCTTGCGCGCCACGCGCTTGAGCAGGCTGTTGGCCACGCGCTGCGCCTTGAAGCCGACGCCCACCATCGCCGCGCGGGCGATCTTGATGGTCTCCGGATTGGTCGCGTTGAGCATGAACATCGCCGCCGCGTTGCCGGGCTTGAAGCTCTTCTTGCCCATCTTGCGCAGCAGGTTGCGCATGTTCATCGTGACGTCGCCGAAGTCGATCTTCACCGGGCACGGATTCACGCACTTGTGGCACACCGTGCAGTGGTCCGCGACGTCCTCGAATTCCTCCCAATGCTTGATCGACACACCGCGGCGCGTCTGCTCCTCGTAGAGGAAGGCCTCGACCAGCAGCGAGGTCGCCAGGATCTTGTTGCGCGGGCTGTAGAGCAGGTTGGCGCGCGGCACATGCGTCGCGCAGACCGGCTTGCACTTGCCGCAGCGCAGGCAGTCCTTGATGGACTCGCTGATGGCGCCGATGTCGCTCTGCTGCATGATCAGCGACTCGTGCCCCATCAGCCCGAAGCTGGGCGTGTAGGCATTGGTCAGGTCGGCGAAGGTGTGCTGGCTGCCATGGCCGCCGGTGCCGGGCCGCAGCAGCTTGCCCTTGTTGAAGCGCCCTTCCGGGTCGACCTTGGCCTTGTAGCCGGCGAAGCCCGCCAGCTCGTCGTCGTTGAGGAACTCCAGCTTGGTGATGCCGATGCCGTGCTCGCCCGAGATCACGCCGTCCAGCGAGCGCGCCAGCGTCATGATCCGCGCCACCGCCTCGTGCGCGGTCTGCAGCATCTCGTAGTTGTCGGAGTTCACCGGGATGTTGGTGTGCACGTTGCCGTCGCCGGCATGCATGTGCAGCGCCACCCACACCCGGCCGCGCAGCACCTCCTTGTGGATGCGCTTGCACTCGGCCAGGATCGGCGCGAAGGAGGCGCCCGCGAACACGTCCTGCAGCGGCTTGAGGATCTGCCGCTTCCAGCTCGCGCGCAGCGTGTAGTCCTGCAGCTGCTCGAAGAACGAGCGCTCGCCGTCACGTTCGACGTCGAGCTCCTGCATCCAGGTGCGCCACTGCGCGCCGACCTCGTCCAACAGCGCCAGCGCCTGCTGCACGCGGTCCTCGAGCAGCTCGGCGCTGGGGATCTCGCCGGCGTCGTCGCTCTTGCCCAGCGGCAGGTTGCCGGCGGCGAAGAAGGCGCGCAGCGCCTCCACCAGCGCCAGCTTGTTGCGCAGCGACAGCTCGATGTTGATGCGCTCGATGCCCAGCGTGTACTCGCCCATGCGGGGCAGCGGGATCACCACGTCCTCGTTCACCTTGAACGCGTTCGTGTGCTTCGAGATCGCCGCCGTGCGCTTGCGGTCCAGCCAGAACTTCTTGCGCGCATCGGCGCTGACCGCGACGAAGCCTTCGCCCGAGCGGCCATTGGCCAGCCGCACCACCTCGCTGGTGGCGCGCGCGACCTCATCGGCGTCGTCGCCGACGATGTCGCCGATCAGCACCATCTTCGGCAGCCCGCCGCGCTTGCTCTTGGTCGCGTAGCCGACCGCCTTCAGGTAGCGGTCGTCCAGATGCTCCAGGCCGGCGAGGATCGCGCCGTTCGGCTTCTTCATCTCGCCGAACATGAAGTCCTTGATGTCGACGATGGACGGCACGCACTCCTTCGGGTTGCCGAAGAACTCCAGGCAGACCGTGCGCACATGCGCCGGCATGCGGTGCACGATCCAGCGCGCGCTGGTGATCAGGCCGTCGCAGCCTTCCTTCTGGATGCCGGGCAGGCCGGCCAGGAACTTGTCGGTGACGTCCTTGCCCAGCCCTTCCTTGCGGAAGGTGCGGCCGGGGATGTCCAGGCGCTCGGTGCGCTCCAGCGTCTTGCCGGTCGCGTCGTAGTAGTGGAGATCGAAGCTCGCCACCTCGACGTCATGGATCTTGCCGAGGTTGTGGTTGACGCGCACCACCTCCAGCCACTTCGCGTCCGGCGTGACCATGCGCCACGAGGCGAGGTTGTCCAGCGCCGTGCCCCACAGCACGGCCTTCTTGCCACCGGCGTTCATCGCGATGTTGCCGCCGATGCACGAGGCTTCCGCCGAGGTCGGGTCGACCGCGAACACGAAGCCGTGCAGCTCGGCCAGGTCGGACACGCGCTGCGTCACGACGCCGGCCTCGGTCCAGATCGTGGGAACCTCGCGGTCCAGGCCCGGCAGCGTCTTCATCTCGACGCCGCGCATGGCCTCGAGCTTCTCGGTGTTGATCACCGCGCTGTTCCAGACCAGCGGCACCGCGCCGCCGGTGTAGCCGGTACCGCCGCCGCGCGGGATCACCGTCAGGCCGAGCTCGAAGCAGCCCGCCACCAGCGCGGCCATCTCGGCCTCGGTGTCGGGCGTCAGCACGACGAAGGGGTACTCGACGCGCCAGTCGGTCGCATCAGTCACGTGCGAGACGCGCGACAGGCCGTCGAACTTGATGTTGTCCTTCGCCGTCGTCTTCGCGAAGACCTTGACCGCGCGCTTGCGCAGCTCCGCGACCTGCTCGAACTGGTGGGAGAACGCGCCCACCGCCGCTTCGGCGGCGGTCAGCAGCTCGCCCACCCAGGCGTCGCGCTTGGCGTCGTCCTCGGGATGGCGGCGGCGCTGCACCTCGCCCAGGCGATGGCGCAGCGCGCCGATCAGCGCCTCGCGGCGCTTGGGGTTGTCCAGCAGGTCGTCCTGCAGGTAGGGGTTGCGCTGCACCACCCAGATGTCGCCCAGCACCTCGTACAGCATGCGCGCGGAGCGCCCGGTCTGGCGCTCGCCGCGCAACTGGTCCAGCAGCTCCCAGGCGCGGGCGCCGAGCAGGCGAAGGACGATTTCGCGATCGGAGAAGGACGTGTAGTTGTACGGAATCTCGCGCAGCCGGGCGGCGGGCGTGGGCGTCGGGGTCACGTCGCCGGCCATCGCGGGGTCGGCGGGCATCAGCAGATGCGGTGCGTTCATGGCGGCCAGGTGCTCGCGCACCGGGGTTGCGGCAGGCCGGCGCCCTGGGACAGGGGCCGATGCCAGGCTGGGGGAAAGCATGAGGCCCGGTGCCGGACGGCGCCCCGGACTTGTGGTCCCCGCGCCCGCTGGACACGGGGTTGGAAGGGGCGTTCGCGATGGCCGCGATCGGCGGCCGGCCCGGTTCGGGCAATGGGCGGAATCCTACCGCAGCGCCAGAGGGCCATCCCCGGCGAGGGACTCTAGGGAAGCCTGGCTTCGCACCCTGCGATGGATGGTTCGCCAGTGTCACAATGCGCCGATAAGCTCGCCGGCCCCCGGTGGCTCGTCCACCCGACGATGTCCGCCCCGGGACCGCAGAACCACCCTCCCCGAGCATCGGAGACCCATGAAGCCCCTCAAGACTTCCCTGCTGGCCGCATCCGTCGCGGCCGTCGCGCTGATGACCCCCTTCACCGCCTCGGCCCAGACCGAGATCCAGTGGTGGCACTCGATGGGCGGCGCCCTCGGCGACTGGGTCAACGACCTGGCCAAGGACTTCAACGCCAGCCAGAAGGACTACCGGATCGTCCCGACCTACAAGGGCAGCTACGACGAATCGATGGCCGGCGCCATCGCCGCCTTCCGCGCCGGCAACGCGCCGCACATCCTGCAGGTCTTCGAGGTCGGCACCGCCACGATGATGGCCAGCAAGGGCGCGATCGTGCCGGTCGGCCAGGTGATGCAGCAGGCCGGCGCCAAGTTCGACAACGCCGCCTACGTCCCCGCCGTCGCCGGTTACTACACGGCACCGAACGGCCAGATGCTGAGCTTCCCCTTCAACAGCTCGACCACCGTCTTCCACTACAACAAGGACGCGTTCAAGGCCGCCGGCCTGGACCCCAACAAGCCGCCGAGCTCCTGGCCCGAGGTCGCCATCGCCGCGGCCAAGCTCAAGGCCGCCGGCCACAAGTGCCCGTTCACCACCAGCTGGGTGAGCTGGACGCAGCTGGAGAGCTTCTCCGCCTGGCACAACGTCGAGTACGCGACGAAGAACAACGGCTTCGGCGGCCTGGACGCGCGGCTGGCGTTCAACTCGCCGCTGCACGTGCGTCACATCGAGAACCTGGCCAACATGGCCAAGCAGGGCCTGTTCGTCTACAAGGGCCGCGGCAACACGGCCGACGCGACCTTCTATTCGGGCGAGTGCGCGATGATGACCGGCTCCTCGGGCCTGTACGCCAACATCAAGAAGAACGCCAAGTTCGCCTCCGGCATCGCGCCGCTGCCCTACTACCCCGACGTGCCGGGCGCGCCGCAGAACACGGTGATCGGCGGCGCCAGCCTGTGGGTGATGGCAGGCAAGAAGCCGGCCGAGTACAAGGGCGTGGCCGCGTTCTTCCAGTACCTCTCCAAGGCCGAGGTCGCGTCCGAGAGCCACAAGCGCACCGGCTACCTGCCGGTGACCAAGGCCGCCTACGAGCTCACCGAGCAGAGCGGCTTCTACAAGCAGAACCCGGGCACCGACGTGGCCGTGCAGCAGATGATCCGCAAGACGACCGACAAGTCGCGCGGCGTGCGGCTGGGCAACTTCGCGCAGATCCGCACCATCATCGACGAGGAGATGGAGCAGGTCTGGGCCGGCAGGAAGCAGCCCAAGGAAGGCCTGGACGCCGCCGTCAAGCGCGGCAACGAACTGCTGGAGCGCTTCCAGAAGTCGGCCAAGCTCTGAATCCCCTGACGACCTGAAAGAGACCTGATGTCCCAGCAGAAGCGCGTGGTCTTCCGATCACGCTGGCTGCCCTGGCTGCTGCTCGCGCCGCAGGCCGCGGTGATCGGCGTGTTCTTCTTCTGGCCCGCCAGCCAGGCGCTGCTGCAGAGCCTGCAGCAGCAGGACGCCTTCGGCCTGTCCACCGAATGGGTCGGCCTGGACAACTTCCGCCAGCTGTTCAACGACGCCAGCTACCTCGCCTCGTTCAAGACGACGGCGGTGTTCTCGCTGCTGGTGGCGGTGCTGGGGCTGGCCGTCTCGCTGCTGCTGGCCACCATGGCCAACCGCGTGGTGCGCGCCGCGCCGGTCTACAAGACGCTGCTGATCTGGCCCTACGCGGTGGCGCCGGCGATCGCCGGCGTGCTGTGGCTGTTCATGTTCGCGCCGTCCATCGGCGTCGTGGCCTACGGCCTGCAGCGGATGGGCATCCAGTGGAATCACCTGCTCGACGCCGACCACGCGATGGCGCTGGTGGTGATGGCCGCGGTCTGGAAGCAGGTCTCCTACAACTTCCTGTTCTTCCTGGCGGGGCTGCAGTCGATTCCCAAGTCGCTGATCGAGGCCGCCGCGATCGACGGCGCCGGCCCGTGGCGCCGCTTCTGGACCATCACCTTCCCGCTGCTGTCGCCGACCTCGTTCTTCCTGCTGGTGATCAACGTGGTCTACGCGTTCTTCGACACCTTCGGCATCATCGACGCCGCCACCCAGGGCGGCCCCGGCAAGGACACCGCCATCCTGGTCTACAAGGTCTACTACGACGGCTTCAAGGCGCTGGACCTGGGCGGCTCGGCCGCGCAGAGCGTGGTGCTGATGGCCATCGTCATCGCGCTGACCGTCATCCAGTTCCGTTTCGTCGAAAAGAAGGTGCAGTACTGACATGGTCCAGCGCCGCCCCGCCCTCACGCTGCTGTCCCACCTGATCCTGGTGCTCGGCGTATTGATCGTCGCCTTCCCGCTGTACATCGCCTTCGTCGCCTCGACGCAGACCGCCGCGGAGATCGTCCAGTCGCCGATGTCGCTCACCCCGGGCGCGCACCTGGTGGACAACTACTCGGCCGCGCTGTTCGGCAGCAGCGGCGCCGGCTCCAAGGCGCCGGTCGGGCAGATGATGTGGATCAGCTTCGTCTCCGCGATGGTCATCGCGGTGGGCAAGATCGCGATCTCGCTGCTGTCCGCGTTCGCGATCGTCTACTTCCGCTTCCCGGCGCGCAATTTCTTCTTCTGGGCCATCTTCGTCACGCTGATGCTGCCGGTGGAGGTGCGCATCGGGCCGACCTACCAGGTCGTCTCCGACCTGAAGATGCTCAACACCTACGCCGGCCTGACGGTGCCGCTGATCGCCTCGGCGACGGCGACCTTCCTGTTCCGGCAGTTCTTCCTGACCGTGCCCGACGAACTGGTCGAGGCCTCCCGCATCGACGGCGCCGGGCCGATGAAGTTCTTCCGCGACGTGCTGCTGCCGCTGTCGCGCACCAGCATCGCGGCGCTCTTCGTCATCCAGTTCATCTACGGCTGGAACCAGTACCTGTGGCCGCTGCTGGTGACGACGGACGAGCAGATGTACCCCGTGGTCATCGGCATCAAGCGGATGATCAGCGGCGGCGACGCCGCCAACGACTGGAACGTGATCATGGCCACCGCCATGCTGGCGATGATCCCGCCCGCGCTGGTGGTGGTGCTGATGCAGCGCTGGTTCGTCAAGGGCCTGGTCGACGCCGAGAAGTAAAGAACACGAGAAGAGACTCCGATGGCAAGCATTTCCCTGCGCAAGGTCGTCAAGCAATACGGCTCCGGCGCCAAGGCCAACCCGGTGATCCACGGCGTCAACGCCGAGATCGCGGATGGCGAGTTCGTCGTCATCGTCGGGCCGTCGGGCTGCGGCAAGTCCACGCTGCTGCGCATGGTCGCCGGGCTGGAGGAGATCAGCGGCGGCGAGATCGCCATCGGCGACCGCGTCGTCAACGAGATCGAGCCGGCCGATCGCGACATCGCGATGGTGTTCCAGAACTACGCGCTCTACCCGCACATGAGCGTGTTCGAGAACATGGCCTACGGCCTGAAGATCCGCAAGCTGCCGCCCGAGCAGATCCGCGCCCGCGTGGACAAGGCGGCCGGCATCCTGGAGCTGTCGCACCTGCTGCAGCGCCGGCCGCGCGAGCTGTCCGGCGGCCAGCGGCAGCGCGTGGCGATGGGCCGCGCGATCGTGCGCGACCCGCAGGTCTTCCTCTTCGACGAGCCGCTGTCCAACCTCGATGCCAAGCTGCGCGTGCAGACCCGGCTGGAGATCCAGAAGCTGCACCGCGAGTTGGGCGTGACCTCGCTCTTCGTCACCCACGACCAGGTCGAGGCGATGACGCTGGCGCAGCGCATCGTCGTCATGAACGGCGGGCGCATGGAGCAGTTCGGCACGCCGGAGGAGGTCTACGGCCGTCCGGCGACGACCTTCGTGGCGAGCTTCATCGGCTCGCCGGCGATGAACCTGCTCAAGGGCCGCGTCGAGGGCCGGCGCTTCCATGTCGGCGGCACCTCGCTGCACCTGCCGCTGGCGGCGCCGCGCGAGGGCGAGCTGACCCTGGGCCTGCGTCCGGAGCATGCGCTGCCTCACGACGGCCAGGCTGTCGCCGCCGACGCGACCGCCTGGCCGCTGAAGGTGGAGATGGTCGAGATGCTGGGCGCCGAGCGCCTGGTCTACGGCCGCCTCGGCGAGGCTGCCTTCACGCTGCGCATCGATGGCACCGACACGCCGCCGCGTCCAGGCGACGAGGTGCTCCTGCAGGCGCCCGGCGAGCGGCTGCACTGGTTCGACCCGGCGACCGGGCAGCGCGTCGACTGACGTGCTGCGCCGTCGGCGCGCCATCCACCGCGGCCGGCGGCCACAGACGAACGATCCGCGACAACGATCAGGGAGAACGACATGACGGTCTCGACGCATGCCCTCGACGAACCCAGCTGGCCCTGGTCACTGCCCTTCTGGGTGGCCCACCGGGGGGCCGGCAAGCTGGCGCCCGAGAACACGCTGGCCGCGTTCCGGGAAGGCGCGCGGCATGGTTATTGCGCCTTCGAGTGCGACGTGAAGCTGAGCGCCGACGACGTGCCCTTCCTGCTGCACGACGCGACGCTGGACCGCACGACGACCGCGCGCGGCCGCGCCGCCGACCGGAACTGGAGCGAGCTGTCGCGACTGGACGCCGGACGCTGGCACAGCCGCGCCTTCGCCGGCGAGCCGCCCGCCAGCCTGGAAAGCATCGCGGCCTTCGTGCGCCGCAACCAGCACGCGCTGAACATCGAGATCAAGCCCACGCCCGGCGACGAGTTCCGCACCGGCGAGATCGTCGGTCGGGAGGTCCTGCGGCTGTGGGAGGAGACGGCGCCGGTGTCGGTGCTGTTCAGCAGCTTCCAGCCGGAAGCGCTGCGCGGCGCCCGCGAATCGGCGCCGCAGGTGCCGCGCGGGCTGCTGCTCGACAAGCTCGACGGCGACGGCTGGCTGCAGTTGGCCCAGTCGCTGGGCTGCCGCGCGGTGATCACGCATTACGCGCTGATGGACCAGGCGCTGGTCACGCGGCTGCGCGAGGCCGAGATGAAGGCGCTGGTCTACACCGTCAACGACGCCGCGGCCGCGCAATGGCTGATCGCCAACGGCGTGGACGGCATCATCACCGACGCGGTGGACCGCTTCAGCCCGACCGCCTGACCTTCCGCGAAGACGCCACGGCGCCAGACCGCCCGGTCAGCGTGCCGGCTGGCGCAGGTCGGCGAGGTCCGTCATGCCGTAGACGCAGCTGTCGCAGGGCTGGCCCTCGACGTCGAGCGCATCGCGCCGCAGCACGCCTTCGAGCGTGAAGCCGCAGCGCTCGGCCACCGCGCGGCTGGCCGCGTTGCGCGAGTCGGTGCGGATCTCCAGGCGGCGCGCCCGCAGTTGCTCGAAGCCCAGGCGCACCAGCGCGGCGACGACCTCGACCACCAGCCCCCGCCCCGTGTGCGAGGGCACGATCCAGTAGCCCAGCTCGAAGCGGCGCACCTGCCAGTCCGGCGAATGCAGTCCCGCCCCGCCGATCAGGCGCCCGGGCCGCCCGTCGGCGCCGCGTTCGTGCAGGTAGTAGCCCAGGTGCTCGCGTTGCAGGAACTGCGCCTGCATGCGCCGCGCGACGCCCTCCGACTGCTCGACGGTGGGCGTCTCGTGCGCCCACGGCATCCAGGGCTTCAGATGCTCCTGGGCCTCGAGCACCGCGCGGTTCAGCGCGGGGCCGAGCCCGGCGCGCGACGACAGCAGCACGAGCCGGGCGGTGTCGATCCGCTCGGGGACCTCGACCAGGAGCGGATCGGGGGCGGTTTGAACGCGCATGGGGACCTCAGTTGCCGTTGGCGGGTTGCAGCTGCGCGGTGCCCGCGGTCTGGGCCGGCGTCACGCCGGGCATCGCCTCGGCGCCCAGCGGCGGATCCTCGCCCTCGACCTTGGGCAGCACCTTCACCAGGCGGATCGCCCGGACCTGCCAGGCCAGCACCGCCAGCAGCAACGCACCGACGCCCGCGAAGGCCAGCGCGGCGCGCAGGCTGACATGCTCGCCGAGCCAGCCGCCGATCAGCGCGCCGGGACCGGCGGGGATGAGGATCAGCCAGCGCATGGTGCTGGTCATCCGGCCAAGCAGCGGCGCGGGCGTCACCGCCTGTCTCAGCGACAGGAAGTTGATGAAGATGAGCACCGCGCCGACGCCGAACATGAACAGCGTGAAGGCGAAGGCCGCGACGCCGACCGCGTTGGCCGGCGCGACGCACAGCGCCGCCCAGCCGATGCCGCACATCGCGAAGCCGCCGATCAGGCTGGGGCCGGGGCCGAAGCGCGCGCTGATGCGATGGCCCAGCGCGCTCGCCAGCACCGTGCCCGCGCCCAGCGCGATGTAGGACAGGCCCACGCTCTGCGCCGACAGCCCCAGCACCCGCGTCGCGAAGAGGATCTGCACCACCTGCGCGGCCTGGTTGAACATCTGCCAGCCGCCCACCGCGCAGGCCAGCGCGACCAGCATGGGCTTGCCGCGGACGAAGGCGACGCCGGCCTTCAGGTCGCGCCAGAAGTCGGCGCCGTCCAGGCGGTGCAGCGTCTCGGTGACCTTCACCCCGCGCAGGATGAGCGCGGACGCCACCAGCAGCAGCGCATCCACCGCCAGCGCCAGCGGCGCACCGACGAGCTTGATCAGCGCGCCCGCGACGCCGGGGCCCGCGACCTCGGCGCCGGAGGAAGCCAGCGCGTTCTTCGCATGCGCCTCGACGAGGCGGTCGCGGCTCACCACCTGCGTCAGCACGATCTGCGAGGCGCTCCCCGCGATCGTGTAGACGGTGCCGAGCAGGAAGCCGACGAAGTACAGCCAGGGCATCCCCAGCCAGCCCATCCAGTGGGCCACCGGGACGCTGCCCACGGCGACGGCCAGCGTGAGCTCGCCCACGATGTAGACCGGCAGCTTGCGCACCCGGTCCAGCCAGACGCCGGCCGGCAGCGAGAACAGCACGAAGGGCACCAGCTCCATCGCGGTCAGTACGCCCATCTGCGTGGGCGAGGCATGCAGCAGCACCGCCGCGGTCAGCGGCAGCGCCAGCAGCGTGATCTGCCCGCCCAGCGAGCTGATCAGGATCGACGTCCACAGACGCCGGTAGACGAGGTTGCGCAGCAGATCCTCGGACGGCAGGCGCAGGAGATCGAGGAAGCGGTCGAGCAGACGGTCGACCCACGTGGATGCCTTGATCGGCAGCATGTTGACACTCCGGATGCGGTCCGCGCGGGGCGTCGTGCGCCGGGCGCGGATCGGGCGAGCGGGACGCGGTGGGCGTCGCCGTCGCGAAAAGCCAGGGACCTGGGAACCGGCCGTGGCAGGCCGGCGGGCGTCATCGTGACGCCTACGGTCGTCGCGCCCAGCCGGATGGCCCAAGCGCGCGCACCGACGCCCGGGCGTCGTGTTTGGTGCGGTCCAGCAGCTTGGTCATGGGGTCGGCTCCGATCGGGGATCGTGGCGTGAGAGCTTCCGGGGAGGAAGAAGGCGCCGATGCTATCAGCGCCCTTCCGGCCGCCACAAGTGAGGAAAGACAGGGGAACCCGGGCGCTGGCGGCCAGCCCGGGAGTCGCCGTTCACCAGCCCGCGGCGGCGCCGTCGCGACGCGGGTCGCTCGCGGCGACGTAGCCCTCCACCGCCGGATCGCCCAGGCGCCAGATGAACTGCCCGGCGCCGAAGTCCTGGTAGCTGTCGTGGATGTCGCCGATCTGGTGGCCGAGCGCGCGCAGGCCGTCGATGGTCTGCGGCGCCATCGAGGACTCGACGTTGATCGACAGGCCCTCGTTGAAGCGCCAGCGCGGCGCGTCGCAGGCGGCCTGCGGATGCTGGCGGTAGTCGAGCATCCGCACCAGCGTCTGCAGGTGGCCCTGCGGCTGCATGTTGCCGCCCATCACGCCGTAGCTCATCTGCGGCTGGCCGTCCTTCATCAGGAAGGCCGGGATGATGGTGTGGAACGGCCGCTTGCCCGGCGCGACGACGTTGGCATGTCCGGCCTCGCGGGTGAAGCCGTGGCCGCGGTTCTGCAGCGACAGCCCGTAGCCCGGCACCACGACGCCTGAGCCGAATCCCATGTAGTTGCTCTGGATGAAGCTGACCATCATGCCGCTCTCGTCCGCGGCGGTCAGGTAGATGGTGCCGCCCTTGACCGGATTGCCGGCCTGGAAGTCCTGCGCGCGCTTCATGTCGATGAGCTTCGCGCGGCTGGCCAGGTAGCCCGGATCCAGCAGCTCGGCGACCTGGACCTTCATCGTGCGCGGATCGCCGACATGGCGGTAGACATCGGCGAAGGCCAGCTTCATCGCCTCGATCTGCAGGTGCTGCGACGCGGTCGAGTCCACCGGCAAGGCGCCGATGTCGAACTGCTTCAGGATGCCCAGCGCGATCAGCGCCGCGATGCCCTGCCCGTTGGGCGGGATCTCATGCAGCGTGTGGCCGGCGTAGTCCATCGAGATGGTGTCGACCCACTGCGGCGCGTAGGCCGCGAAGTCCGCGGCAGTGATCGCCCCGCCGGTCTCGCGCGCGAAGGCGGCGGTGGCCTCGGCGACCTCGCCCCGGTAGAAGGCCTCGCCCTTGGTCGCGGCGATCAGGCGCAGCGTGCGCGCCGCGCCGGGGAAGCGGAACAGCTCGCCCACCTCGGGCGCCCGTCCGCGCGGCAGGAAGGCCTCGGCGAAGCCAGGCTGCGCGACCAGGTCCGCCACTTCGGAAGCCATGCGCCACTTGCTTTGCACGATCACCGGCACGGCATAGCCGCGCTCGGCGATCTCGATGGCCGGCGCCATCAGGTCGGCGAAGGGCAGCTTGCCGTAGCGCTCGCTCAGCGCGACCCAGCCGGCCACCGCGCCGGGCACGGTCACCGCATCCCAACCACGGCGTGGCATCGCGCTGCCGGCGCCGTGCTTGCGGTCGAAGTAGTCGGGGGTCCAGGCCTGCGGCGCGATGCCGGAGGCGTTCAGTCCCTGCAGCGACCGGCCGTCCCACACGATGGCGAAGGCGTCGGACCCGAGCCCGTTGCTGCAAGGCTCGACGAGCGTCATGCAGGCGGCCGTGCCGATCGCCGCGTCGACCGCGTTGCCGCCCTGCCCCAGGATGCGCAGTCCCGCCTGCGCGGCCAGCGGGTGGGAGGTCGACACGACGTTGCGCGCGAAGACCGGGCTGCGCTGGCTCGGGTAGCCGCGGGTCCAGTCGAAGGCATGGGCGGGGGCGGTCATGGGATGTCTCCTGTAGGGGTGCGGGGCATCTTGCCCGATGGCCGTCGCCGCCGACAGCGCGCAAGACCTGGCGCGTGAAGGACCCGTGCGGATTGCGTAACCCATTGCAAAGCTGCGAACCCATGTCAACACACACACATGCGGCGTCGTTGTTCGCTCACCTTGTTCAACCTGCTGGAGTAAACCAGATGCAAGCCTTCAAGACCGTCAAGACCCTGGCCCTGATTCCCGCCCTGCTGATCGCCGGCGCCGCGATGGCCCAAGGCACCACCACCCCGGCCGCGCCCGCGACCCAGGCCGCTCCGGCCGCGACGACCGCCCCGGCCTCCGATGCCAAGGCCGAGCACAAGACCGCCAAGCACCACAAGGCCGCCGGCGAGAAGGCCACCGGCGAGAAGGCGACGCACAAGACCCACAAGAAGGCCGAGAAGCCCGCTGAAGGCGCTTCCGCCGCCAAGTAAGCGGTGATGGCGTGAGGACGTCGCTGGCGACGTCCTCGGCGATTCCAAAAAAAGAAACCGCAGCACCGGGTGACCGGTCTGCGGTTTTGCTTTGTCCGGCGCCTGACCGGAAGCGGCCTGAGGCCGCGTGCCGACGCTGGATCAGGCCGCAACCATCTGGGCGATTGGGATGACGCGGGCGCTGCTCGTGCAGGTCACGCCGTGCGCGGCGGCGCAGGCGCGCCGGGCTTCATCGAAGATCTCGCGGGCGCAGTCGTGGCAGCTGCCGCAGGCCGACGCCACCTGGGTCTCGTCCTGGAGCACCTCGAAGTTGTGCACGCCATCGGCCACGGTGCGGCGGATGTCGCGGTCGGAAACTCGGTGGCAGAGGCAGACGATCATGGCGGCGAAACAGGAACGAACCTGGAATGGCCGCGATACTAACGCAAACGCGAATTCCTCTCAATTAGGTCACAGAGCCCCTGCGCGGCGTCCGGCCAATGTCGGTGAACTGCGACACGGCGCCTCCATCACCCCGCCTTGCGCCGACGCGCGGACGAAAAAAAGCCCCGGCAAGCGGGGCTTCGGGGTCCCTGGCGACGGCTGGGCCCCAGGATGGGCGTGGCTGGCGTTCAGCTGGCGTCGCCCATCTGGCTTTGCAGCCAGTTCTGCTCGCCGACCTGGGCGATGAGCTCGATCTGGGTTTCCAGATGATCGATGTGCTCCTCCGTGTCGGACAGGATCTCCTCGAGGACCTCGCGCGACACGTAGTCGCGCACGGACTCGCAATAGGCGATGGCTTCCTTCAGCAGCGGATGGCTGCCCATCTCGATCTTCAGGTCGCAATGCTGGACTTCGACGGCGTTCTCGCCGATGTACAGCTTGCCCAGGTCCTGCAGGTTCGGCAGGCCTTCCAGCATCAGGATGCGATCCATCAGCTTGTCGGCGTGCTTCATCTCCTCGATGGACTCGGCGTACTCGTGCTTGGCCAGCTTCTCGAAGCCCCAGCTCTTGAGCATCCGGTAATGCAGGAAGTACTGGTTGATCGCGGTGAGTTCGTTCTTCAGCTGCGCGTTCAAGTACTCGATGACCTTGGCATCGCCCTTCATGTTCTTCTCCTGGAAATCGTACGGAATGGCGCGCATTGTCCTCATCCCTACGACGAATGGGGACAAGACCCGCCCCGTCCGCTCTGCATGCGAAGTATTCGCAGCACGTTCCTCGCTCCGGCGAGTCGCCATCGATCAAGAAAAAAGCCATCGCCGCGATTCTCGGTTGCTATTGCGAATGGTTCTCATTAAGATGCTTCGCATGAATGCCCATCACCACTCCCAGATCGAAGCCCTGCAAGCCGTTGCGCTGGATGGCGCCCGGGTCGCCGCAGGTTCGCCGCGTGAAGCGGCTCCGCTGGTCCAGCGCCGGCGCATCAGCAGCCAGGCGCTGATGGGCAATGACCGCGAGGTCGAGATCGAGCACGCCGGCCAGCTCTACCGCCTGCGCGTGACGTCGCTGGGCAAGCTGATCCTGACCAAGTGACCCGCTGAGCGGCGGCCGGCCGAGGACCGCCCCGCCGCTCGCGTTCCCGTTCCCCTGTCCCGAACCGGCCGTCCGAGAGGACCGCCCGCACCAGCCCGCGCCGCGCCAGCCCGTGCGAGATCCAAGAACTACAAGGATTTCGACACCATGCACCTGCGCCCGACGCCCGTCGCGCTCGCCCTGTCGTTGGCATTTCCGCTGGCTTTCCCGCCGGCTTTCGCCCAGACGCCGGCTTCCACGAACCCGCCGACCGCCGAGTCCCCCCAGCCGCTCGGCGAGCTGACCGTCTCCGCGACCCGCACCGAACGCTCGATCGACGCGGTGCCCAACACGGTCACGGTGAAGAACCGCAAGCAGCTCGAGCGCCGCGATGCGCGCGACCTCAAGGACCTGCTGTCCGAGGAAGTCGATCTCGACGTCAAGGCGACGGCGCCGCGCTTCACCGCCGCCGGCGCATCCACCGGACGGCCGGGCAACGAGGGCCTGAACATCCGCGGCCTGGAGGGCAACCGGGTGCTGATGATGGTCGACGGCATCCGGCTGCCGCAGGGCTACGCGTTCGGCGCGTTCGCGAGCGGCCGGGCCGACTTCGTCGACCTGAACAGCCTGTCGAGCGTCGAGGTCCTGCGCGGCCCGACCTCGACCTCCTACGGCAGCGACGGCCTGGCCGGCGCGCTGAGCCTGCGCACCCTGTCGCCGGAGGACCTGCTGGTGAATGGCAAGACCTTCGCCGGCTTCGCGCGCCTGGGCGCGGCGAGCGTCGACAACTCCCGGCAGGCGAGCGCCGCGGTCGCCTTCGGCGGCGGCGACTGGAGCAGCCTGGTGCAGGCCACCGTCCGCCGCGGCCACGAGACGAAGAACGAAGGCGACAACGACGCGCGCAACGCCAACCGGACCCGGCCCAATCCCGCCGACGTCGACAGCAACAGCGTGATGGCCAAGGTCGGTTATCGCGTCAACGCGAACCACCGGCTGAGCGGCACGCTGGAACATCGCGAGCGCAAGGTCGACACCGAGGTGCTCAGCGCCATCACCGCGCCGCCGGCCAGCGGCACGCTGCCGGCCACGGCGGTGCTTGGCCTCACCGCGCGCGACCGGTCGGAGCGCACCCGCGCCTCGATCGAACACCGCTACGAAGACCTCAACGCGACCTGGCTGCAGCAGGCGACCACCCACCTGTACATGCAGGACAGCGAGACGCGGCAGTTCTCCTTCGAGGACCGCAACGGCGCCGCCGACCGCACCCGGCTGGGCACCTACAAGGAGCGCCTGGTCGGCCTGAGCGCGCAGGCGCAGACGCAGCTCGCCAGCCAGCGGCTGAGCTACGGCGTCGACGTGAGCCGCAACACGATCGAGGGCGTGCGCGATGGCACCGTGCCGCCCGCAGGCGAGACCTCCCCCAGCAAGCCCTTCCCCGACACGACCTACACGCTGGCCGGCGCCTTCGTGCAGGACGAGATCGAGGCGGGCGACTTCAGCGTGATTCCGGCGCTGCGCCTGGAGCATTACAAGCTCAAGCCGAAGTCGGCCGGCTACAGCGGCAACGCAGCCCCGCTCAGCGACCACGCGGTGACGCCGCGCGTCGGCGTGATCTGGCGCGCACTGCCGGCGCTGCAGCCGTACGTGCAGTGGGCGCAGGGCTTCCGCGCGCCGGCGCCGGACCAGGTCAACAGCGGATTCGAAAACCCGGTGCAGGGCTACCGCTCCATCGCCAATCCCGGCCTGAAGGCCGAGCACTCGACCAGCTGGGAGCTCGGCCTGCGCGGGCGCTTCGAGCAGGTCCTGCGCTGGCAGCTGAGCACCTACGACAACCGCTACCGCGACTTCATCTCGCAGGAGCAGGTCAGCGGCTCGCTGACGCCGGCCGACCCGGCGATCTTCCAGTACGTCAACCTCGCGCGGGCGCGCATCAAGGGCGTCGAGGCGCGCGCGGTCTGGGACCTGCGCCCGGGGCTGAGCCTCAACGCCGCCGTGGCGAAGTCGCGCGGCCACAGCGACTTCAATGGCGAGCGACGCCCGCTCAACAGCGTCCAGCCGCTGCGCGGCCAACTCGGCGTGCGCTACGAATCGGGCCCGTGGACGGCCAATGCCAGCTGGGTCCACAGCTCGGGCAAGAGGCCGTCCGACATCTACGTGGCGCCGCGCACGACCCAGTACGCGCCGTCGAAGTACGACGTCGTCGACGCGGGCGGCAGCTATCGCCTCTCGCCGACCTGGACGCTGGCCGCCTACGTGACCAACCTTTTCGACAAGAAGTACTGGCGCTGGAGCGACGTCCAGGGCGCGGCCGGCAACGCGGCCGGGCTGGCCGTCGTCGACGCCTTCACCGCCCCGGGCCGCGCCGTGCAGGTGTCGCTGCGCGCCGATTTCTGATCAGGAGTTCCTCCCATGCATGCCAGCTTCACCGCCCTGCGCCAGGCCTTCGCCACGGCGCGCCATGAGCGCAAGGCCCGCCACCGCGACATCGCCAGCGCCTTGAGCATTTCCGAAGGCGAGCTGCTCGCGGCCCACGCCGGCTCGTTCGCCGAGGACGAGTCCCCGCTGCGCGCGCGCCGGCTGCGCGCCGACTGGCAGGACCTCGTCGCCGCGCTCGAGCCGCTGGGCCCCGTCATGGCGCTCACCCGCAACGAGTCCTGCGTGCACGAGAAGGTCGGCGTCTATCGCGAGGTCAGCGCGCAGGGGCCGCAGCGCCTGGTCGGCCTGGTGCTGGGCGGCGCGATCGACCTGCGCGTGTTCTACAGCCACTGGCGCCACGGCTTCGCGGTGGCGGAGCGTCTGTCCGACGGCGCGGTGCAACGCAGCCTGCAGTTCTTCGACGCGGCGGGGCAGGCGATCCACAAGGTCTTCATGAAGCCCGAGAGCGACCTGGCCGCCTACGAGGCGCTTGTCGCGCGCTTCCTGGCCGAGGATCAACAGCCCGGCTTCGAGCCCGGCGAGGCCTGGCGGGAACCGACGCCGACGCCCGATGCCCGCGTCGACGTCGCCGCCTTCCGCGCGGAATGGGCCTCGCTGCGCGACACCCACGATTTCTTCGGCCTGCTCCGGCGCCACGGCCTGAGCCGCACGCAGGCACTGCGCCTGGCGGAGCCGCGCTTCGCCCAGCCGGTGGCGCCGTCCAGCGCGCAGGAGCTGCTCAGCCGCGCGGCGCAGGAAGGCGTCTCGCTCATGGTCTTCGTCGGCAACCCCGGGATGATCCAGATCCACAGCGGCCCGGTGCACAAGGTCGCGATGATGGGACCGTGGATCAACGTGCTGGACCCGGGCTTCAACCTGCACCTGCGCGAGGACCACATCGCCGCGGCCTGGCTGGTGCGCAAGCCGACGGTGGACGGTCTGGTGTGCTCGCTGGAGCTGTTCGATGTCGAGGGCCGCACCATCGCGATGCTGTTCGGCGAACGCAAGCCGGGACAGGCCGAGCGCTGCGACTGGCGCAATCTCCTGGAGAGCCTGGTCGAGGGCGCGCCGGAGGCGGTGCCATGCTGAGCCGCCGCGACCTGCTCTCGTTGGCGCCGGCCGCGGCGCTGCTGACGATCAGCGGTCCGGCGCTGGCCGCGCCGCGGCGCGTCATCAGCGTCGGCGGCGCGCTGACCGAGCTGATCTACGCGCTGGGCGCGCAGGCCGAGCTCGTCGGCGTCGACAGCACCTCGCTGTATCCGGCGGCGGCGACGAAGCTGCCCAATGTCGGCTATGCGCGCACGCTCGCGGCCGAGGGGCTGCTGTCGCTGGCCCCGACGATGATCGTCGCGACCGAGGAGGCCGGCCCTCCCGCGGTGCTGCGCCAGCTGGAGGCGGCCCAGGTGCCGCTGCACGTGCTGCGCGCGGAGCACCGCTTCGACGGCGTGCTCGATCGCACCCGGCGCCTGGGCGACTTGCTGGGTCGCCCGCAACAGGCGGCGGCGCTGTCCCAGCAGCTGCAGGCCGAGTGGACGGCCAGCCGCGCGCAGGTCACCCAGCTCGCCGCCGGACACCGCCCGCCGCGCGTGCTCTTCGTGCTGTCGAACGCGGCCAACCAGGCGCGCATCGCCGGCGCCGCGACGGCCGCGGACGCCATGATCGGCTACGCCGGTGCGGTCAACGCGCTCGGCGACACGCAGGGCTACAAGATGCTTTCGCCCGAGGCGGCCATCGCGGCCGCGCCGGACGTGATCCTGGCGACCACGCAAGGCGTGGAGGCCAGCGGTGGTGTCGACGGCCTGCTGAAGCTGCCTGGACTGACACAGACCCCGGCGGGCCAGCATCGACGCGTCCTCGTCCTCGAGACGATGGCGCTGCTCGGCTTCGGACCGCGCGCGCCTCAGGCGCTGGCGGCCTTGGCGCGGGGCCTGCATGCGCCGACGGGCACGGGCCAGCCGGCGTGAGCACCGATCGACGGACGACGCGATGAGCACCGTCGGATCCGCCCTGCCGTCGCCGGTCGCCGTGGCGCCGGTCCGCCGCGCCTGGTCGCGACCGGTGCTGCTCGCGCTCACGCTGGTGCTGGCGGTCCTCGCGGCGGTGCAGTTCGGCGCGGTTCCGATCTCGGCCGCCGACTGGCTGAACGGTCCGTGGAGCGACGCGCCCAAGACCGGCGGCGCGCACGTGCTGTGGCAGCTGCGACTGCCGCGCCTGGGCCTCACGCTGGCGGTCGGCGCGGCGCTCGGCCTGGCCGGCGCGCTGAGCCAGGCGCTGTTCCGCAATCCGATGGCCGAGCCCAGCCTGCTCGGCGTCACGAGCGGCGCGGCGGCGGCCGTCGCCCTGACGCTCACCGTCTTCGCCGGCCTGCACGCCGCGCTGCCGGCCGAGGTGCGCCTGTGGTTGCTGCCGCTGGTGGGCTTCTGCGGCGCGCTGGCGGTGTGCTTCGCGCTGGACCGGCTGTCGCGCTGGCTGGCGCCGGGGTCGATCGCGGCGCTGCTGCTGTGCGGGCTGGCGCTGCAGGCGATGACCTTCGCGATCGTCGGCCTGTGCAGCTTCATCGCCAACGACGAGCAGCTGCGCGCGATCAACTTCTGGACGCTGGGATCGCTGGCCGGCGCGAACTGGATCATGGCCGCCGTGATGGGCGGCGCGCTGCTGGTGCTGGGCGCGCTCGCGCTGCGCGTCGCCCCGCGGCTGAATGCCCTCGCGCTCGGCGAGGCCGCGGCCGCGCATGTCGGCATCGACGTCGAGCGGCTGCGCTGGCAATGCATCGGCATGGTCGCGCTGCTGTCGGCGCTCGCGGTGGCCTGGTGCGGGAGCATCGGCTTCATCGGCCTGATGGCGCCTCATCTGGCGCGTCAGCTCGTCGGCGCGGACCAGCGCCGGGTGCTGCCCAACGCCATGCTGGCCGGCGCCTTGCTGCTGGTGGTCGCGGACAGCTTCGCGCGCACGCTCGCGGTGCCGGCGGAGATCCCGGTGGGCGTGTTCAGCGCGCTCATCGGCGCACCGTGGTTCCTGGTCCTGCTGCGCGGCGCGGTGCGTCGCATGGGGAGCGCGTGATGGCCTCGCTGCTGACTTTGCAGGACGTGCGCGTGACGCTCGGCGGCACGGCGATCGGGCCGGTGACGGTGCACGTCGAGCCCGGCGAGCGCATCGCGATCCTCGGTCCGAGCGGCGCCGGCAAGTCGACGCTGCTGCGCCTGATCGCGCGGGAACTGCGTCCCTCGGCCGGCCTGCTGCATTTCGACGGACGGCCGCTGGCCACGTGGTCCTCGAGCGACCTTGCGCGACGTCGCGCGGTGCTGCCGCAGCAGCATGGCGTCGCGTTCGGGCTGCCGGTCGAGCTGGTCGTCGCCCTGGGTCGCGTGGCGCGCCAGGGCGATGGCCACCAGGACCGGATCGTGCGCGAGGCCCTGGCGCACGCCCAGGCCGAGCACCTGCACGGCCGCCGCTTCGACACCTTGTCCGGCGGCGAGCAGGCGCGCGTGCAGCTGGCGCGCGTCTTCGCGCAGGCCTGGGATGCGCGCGACGGGCTGCTGCTCGTCGACGAGCCGGTCGCCGCGCTCGACCCCGGCCTGAGCGTCGCGCTGATGGCCGCGATGTCCGACTTCGCCGCGGCGCGCGGCCATGCGCTGGTCGCGGTGCTGCACGACCTCAACCTGGCGCTGAACCATTTCGACCGGCTCTGGCTGCTGAAGGCTGGCCGCATGCTGGCCGACTGCGACGCGCTGCCGTCGACGCTGCCGCTGCTGGAGCAGCTCTACGACACGCGGCTGCGCCTGCTGGCCGACGACCATGGGCTCGCGATCCTGCCGCTGCTGGGCCACCTGACGGGAGCGCGCGCGTGACCGCGCCCGCACTGCGCCTGCACGGACTCGCGCCGCGCTGGAGCGGCTGGGCGATGACCGCTGCGGTCCACGCGGCGATGCTGCTCGCGCTCGCCAGCGCCTTCGCACCGCAGCGCTCCGCGCCGGTCTCGATGGCGCCGACGGGCATCAGCGCGCGGCTGCTGCCGTTCACCACGACGTCCGCCGCCGCCGCGATGGCGCCATCGGCGACCACGATGTCGCCGATCGCCTTGCCGCGCTCCGCGCTCGATGCACCGCCGGTTCCCGACCTGCCGCCGCCCCTCGTCGAGATCGCCGCGACTCCCCCGCTCTCTCCGCCAGCCTCATCGCACTTGGACACCCCTGTGGCCAGCGGCGTGACCAACACCGGCGCCAGCAGCGCCACCAGCACGGCCACCGCCCCTGCCGCTGGCGCCACGGTCGCTGTCGACACGAACGCCATGCCCGCGCGCCAAGCCGCGGCGGCGACAACGACCACGGCCGTGGCGCCGCTGCCCGCCGTGGTGCAGCCACCCTCACCGACTGCCACCGACCTCCCCGCCACGCTGCCCGCCGATCACCGCTTGTGCAGCGAGCGCCAGACGGCCCGCCACTACCCAGCACTGCTGCGCGATCGCGGCATCCAGGGCCTGGTCCGACTGCGCGTGAAGGTCGATCCCGAGGGGCGCGCGGCCGAGGTCGTCATCGCTGGCGGCAGCGGCTGGCGCCTGCTCGACGAAGCGGCGCGTCGCGTCGCCGAGTCCTGCCCGTACACCCCGGCCCGCCGCGGCGACCAACGCCTGGCGAGCTGGATCGAATACCCGGTGCGCTTCGCGCTCCAGGCCGCCCCCTTGCAGTAAGGAGTCCTCGCCATGTGCGACAAGTCCACTTCCCCTTCGTTGTTGAGCCTGCTGGCCCGCGCCGACGCCGGCCTCGGCGGGGCGCCGGGCGACGCCCCGTTGCCGATGGCGACCCGCGGCCCGGTGACTGGCGCCGGCGTCTTCATGCAGGAAGGCGAGGCCGTGCCCGCCGCGGTGGCGGGGCTTCCGCTCGCGCAGGCGCTGGCACGCGGCGAGGCTCCCGCGTCGACCGCGGCGCCGAATGCCGAGGACACGCCGGTGCCGCGCGGCTCGCGCCGTCGACGCCTGTGGGAACTGCCGTCGCAGGCCCTGTGCCCGGTGATCGGCGTGTGCCTGCCGATGCCGGTGCTGCGCCGCAAGCTGGGCAAGCTGCTCGGCGGTCAGGCCCTGAGCAACGACTACGAGATGCACTGCGGCGCGATCAACGAGTGCGCGCGGCGCGGGCCGGTGTCGGAGATGCTGCAGAAGGAGCTGGACCAGCGCTTCGCGATCGCGCTGCGGCAGTCGTCGCAGCACAAGACCGCGGAGGCGCTGACGCGCTGGTGGCATGCCGCGCAGCAGGGCAACGATGTCGGTGGCGCGCTGTGGGGTGCGCTGACGCATGCGCGCTGCGACGCCGCGCTGCAGGAGCAGATCCTGCGCGACATCCACATGCTCCAGCACCAGGTCGGTGCCGCGAATCGCGCGGACCTGCAGCGGCTCGACGAACTGCAGGACGAGCACGCGGTCCTCACGCGCGAGCTGGCGCAGGCCCAGTCCCGCAGCACGCGCCTGCTGGCCGAGCGGGCACGCGAGCTCGAAGCCTCGCAGGCCGAATGCCTGCGCCTGCGCGGCGAGCTGATGGCGCGCGACACCCTGGCAGCGGGGCTGCGCGAGGAGCTGCAGCAGCTCGAGGACAGCATCCCGGGACTGCGGCATCGGCACGAACAGGCCAAGCACCTGCAGACGCAGCAGGAGCGCATCCATCAGCTGGAGCGAGCGCTGCTGACCGCCCGCCAGCAGGCCGAGCGCGAACAACGGCGCGCGGACGAGCTGCAGCAGGCGCTCGCGCTGGCGGAGCGGCAGTTCCAGCACCCGATCCAGGAAGCGCACGACGCCTCGACGTCGATGCTGCCGTCGCTGGATGAGCGCTCGGTGCTGTGCGTCGGCGGACGGCCCGCGGTGGTGCCGATCTACCGCCAATTGATCGAGCGCACCGGCGGCCGTTTCCTGCATCACGACGGCGGAGAGGAGGACGCGGTGTCCAAGCTCGACGCGAGCCTCGCGGCCGCGGACCTGGTGATCTGCCAGACCGGCTGCATCAGCCACGACGCGTACTGGCGCGTGAAGGACCATTGCAAGCGGCACAACAAGCAATGCGTCTTCGTGGACAAGCCGAGCGCGAGCGGTCTGCGCCGAGCGCTCGGCTCACTGGGTCAGGCTGACGCCGCGGAAGCGACGGTCACTCAGTCGGGTCCTCAAGACTGAGTCCAGCCTGAGCCATGTAGCCGCCCGACGGCCCGCTGCCCCAACCTCCCGCCAGCGCTCCGCGGCAGGATGAATCAGCCCACTTCGCAATAGGCGCCTCGCCTTCGCTGCCGCTCGGCGTCAAGCAGGCAAGCCGCCTACTGTTGCTCCGTCAAGGAGCACCCATGCCTGAATGGCTCAACGCGCGCCCGCTGAGCGCCACCCTCGTCGTGCCGGGCACCGAGCGCACGCGGGAACACCCCGAGCAGCCCGCGGCCCCGAAGCTGCTGGGCGATGCCGACCATCCCCTGCGCTCACGCGCGCAGCGCGAGCCCGATCAGGCCGAGGTGCTGAAGGTGTCAGGACGGGCCATGGCCGATGCGCCGTCGAACATGGACCGGCCAGGCAGCTCGAAGTTGCGTCGTCGCGTGGCCGCTCATTCGCCGGCGGGGCTGATCCCTTCGGCCTTTCCGGCGCCGATGTCCAGCTTTCTCACCGGCGAGAAGAACGGCACCCCGGTGCCGCTGGGGGCGCATCAGTCGAGTGGTGGCATGCACCCGGTCCACCACAGCCGCGCGGCGGAGGTGGTGCGCGCGCCGGTCGACCCCGGTTTCAGCGAACGGGTGGATGCCGCGAAGAACGCCTTCGATGCCGCAGCGCGCGAGCACCGGGCCGCACCGGGAGGAGACACACACCACACGCTGCGCGCGGCGGCCGCCGATCTCGATGCGGTGCTGTCCTCGGCGCAGCTGCGCAATCTGGGAGCGGCAGCCCGCATGCACACGGCGACGCGAGTGCGGCTGGACTTCGCCGTCGGCGAGCTCGATCGCATCGACCAACAGCTCGGTGCGGCCGGGCCTGGGCACCGACCGACGCTCGAGGAGGTGAAACGTCAGCGGCCGCCGATGCAGGCGGCGGTCGAAGGCGCGCAGCAGATCCAGGAGTATCACGACGCGGCACTGAATGCGGCCGAACATCGCCTGGTGGCGTTGATGCAGGCGCATCCGCCTGGCTTCATGGCCACCGAGCCCACCCCCGCGCTCACCGCCCAGCTGAGGGCGCTGGCGCATCGGTTGCCCAATCAGCCGCTGAAGGAGGCGATGTCGCGGTCGTCGATGGTCGAGGCCACGTCCCGCATGCTGGCGCATGTGACGGGCGGCGACGCCGCGCGCGGTGCCGACGCGCTGCGGGCATTGATGGGCGCGCCCACCTTGAGCTGGATGGCGACCGCCGGGAACGATGGGGCTGCGCAGGCCGAGGCCGACGTGCAGGCGCTGTTCCGCCAGATGAGCGGCGTGCACCGCGGCACCGAGGTCCTGATGCTCGCGGCGCGCGACCAGGCCACGATCGCGGAGGTGGCGCCGCAGTCGCTCGATGTGCGAGCCTTCTGGCGCGCCGATCTTGCACAGCGCCAGGAATCCTCGGAACCCGTGCGAGCGTGGCTCGAAGGCGCCAAACGCGCGGCCATGGCCAGCGCCGAATCGGGCGCGGACGCGTTGATCAGCCAGCGCGATCTGGCGGCACTGCGCGCGGTGCGCATGGGCTTCGTCTCCAATGCATCGGACTCGCACTACGGCCGCGTCAACAAGCGCTTGACCAAGATGGTCACGCAATGGATCGACCGGGCGCAGGCGCCCGAGGCTGGAATGGCGAGCCGGGTCCAGCAGATGCTCGGCCTGGGCGGCGCGTCCGCGGCGGACCTCGAGCGGGGTACCACGCGCCAGCGACAGGAGCTGGACCCGCCCACCCTGAATCCGCTGGGCAAGAAGACGCCGCTGCGTGCCGGCGTGCTGGAGCGGCTCGACACGGTGGGGGCTTCCGTCGGCGTGCGCACGCCGTCGGTGCAGGTGCGCGAGCACCTGGTCGCCGCCGCCCATGCGCTGGAGCAGGCCGGTGGCCAGCTCATCGACCAGGCCTTCGCACGGCGAGAGGCCCCGTCGCCCGAGATCGCCCTCGGCCGCGCGCTCGGTGCCTTCATGCGGGCGCACCCCGATCTGCCTCCGACGCACACGCCGACCGGCGCCGAGATGGCATCGATCCGGGCGCAGGCTCGCGAGGCCCTGCAGGGCGCGCCGGTGCCCGTGCCCCCCGCCGGGTCGCTGCTCGCCATGGCGATGCGCGCGGCCTCCATGCTGCAGGCCGTCTCGGCCCGATCCCCGCAGCCCGCGACGCAGGACGAGGCGCAGACGGCCGCGTTGGTGGCCCGGGCGAATGAAGGCCTGTCGGCGGCCCATCGCTTGCTGTCTCCGGCGACCGATGCTCGACAGCGCTTCGTCGACGATCTGTGCGCCAAGCTCGACAGCTGGGACCTGCGCACCCGGCTGCGCGCCAGCGACGGTGGCGTCATCGGAGCGGGCTTGCTGTCGAACATGTCGATCTCAACGCCGGCGGCGGGCCATCCGCTGATCACGCCCGTGGCGAGCGCCCAGGTCAAGCGCGAAGCCTTCATCGACATCTTCCATCCCATGCAGGGCCTGCAGATCACCGCCGGCTCGATCCGGCAGACCGGGGGCGAGGTGGGGCTGAGCGCGGGCCCGACCTTCAAGCTCGCCGAGGACGTGCTGGGCTTGCGCCTCTCCGGTGGCCTGAAGGGCGGCTACAACAGCACGCAGGTCGATGGCGCCATCATGCGCATCCGTCGCGAGCCAGGGCGGCTGCCCGAGATGATCGAGCACCTGAAGAACGTGGTGCGCGACCTCGCCCAATGGGACACGCTGCGGGACGAACGCGGACAGCCCTTCGACGACGCGGTCGCCGCCCTGCTGGCGCGCAACGGGAAGCTGATCATTTCCGACATGACGCAGGACACCTCGAGCAGCGTGCTGGAGTTGTCGGCGTCCGCCGGCCTCAGCGTGGGTGACCCGCGCCCGGGCCGCCGCAATGCCACCTTCGGGCCGAATGCCTCGGTGCAGCTGTCGACCGAGCGGCAGCAGCAGCTCTATGCGGACCATTCGGGCAACGTGCGCGTGCTCAATGAACAGGTGTCGATCGCGAATCACAAGTTCCGCGCCACGGCCAGCCTCACGGCCAACGTGGGCGACCCGAACAACTATCCGCGTCCGCCGCATCCCGCGCATTCAGCACCAGCGCCGGCATCAACGCCGGCGCCAGCGCCGTCTCCCTCGGCGGCGCCGCCGGAATCCACCGGGATCACCGGCGTGAAGGGGCCGATGCTCCTTTCCGGCACCCGCGAATTCGGCCAGTCCTATGAGAAGGTGTCGGTGACGGTGCTCGACTTCGCCGGCACCATCGATGCGGACCACGACCGCTTCTACAACTCACCGCAGCCCTTGATGGCCGAGGTCGAGCTCAATCGCGAGCAGTGGATCCAGCGCTACCTGGAAACGCTGAGCGGCTGGACCGAGGAGCAGAAGCAGACCCAGGGTCGGGACCTCGCCCACCGCGACCTCGACCGCTTCCTCGAGCAGGCCCAGGCGCTGCAGACCAGCAACTTCGCGCACTACAACATCCACGACACGATGATGCCGCAGGCCTCGGGGCACTTCGAGACGCTGTACATGCTCAAGGACGTCGCCAGCGTGACCGGCAACGACGCGATGGCCCAGTCGGTGAAGGCCGACCGCGATCAGCTGCTGAACGAGCCGTCCACGTGGCGGCGCTCGACGATGAACCTCTTCGAGCGCGGCAGGTCTTCGGCCGTCGACGGGATCAACGTCGTCATCAAGGTAGGACGCACGCAGGGGGCGGACGCGCAATTGCAGATCGCCGAATACCCGTCGCGCAATCCCGCGCCGCCGCCGGCTTGAGCCGGAGCGAATCCCGCGCTACTGAATCTGCGCCGTGCCGCCGGGACTGGCGGCGGGACTGGCGGCGGCATCGCGCCTGCGCTGCCGCGCGCGCTTGATGGCCATCACGGCGGCACCCGCGGCAAAGCACAAGCTCCAGAGGATGAAGGTCAGCCCCAGCGACATCGCTGCCTGGCGCACGCCTTGAATGACCGAAAGGCTTGCCCATCTCAGCGCCTGGTCCTCGTGCGCGAAGCCGTACCAGCCTGCAACGCCGCACACCAAGCCGACGAACGCCAGCCCGCCAGCAAGACGCAGCATCGGAGCCGACCGCACATAGAGCCGCTGGTTGAGCTGTTCGTTGCCGATCTTCTCGCCCAGCGCGCTCCGTCTCAGGATTTCGAGCGTGTCGGGCTCAATGATGTGCACGAGCGTGTGGGCCAGGATCATGGTCGACAGTTGCGGCATGTTCGTCAGGCCGGGGTCCACCCGGATCACGCGCCCGCTGGCGGTGTGCAGCCGAAACCATCCGCGCGGCTGGGAGGTGTGATCCACCTTGACGATCTGCGTCCAGGCGGCGGATCGCCACCAGCCGAGGATGCCGCGCTGGCGCACACCCAGTTCGTTGGCGGTGACCTTGGTGATGAGGTACAGCCAGATGAGCAGCACCGCCAGTGCCGCCAGTGCGCCAAACAACGCCTCCCCCTCGCCCAGCCCCGTCGGCGACGACCGATGCAAGGACCAGAGGATGCCGCCGAAGAACATGGTCCACGCGCCGCCGAGGAATCCATAAAGCGGGCTGGCGCGGCACTCCACCGCCGTTCCACCTGTTTGCACCGGGGCACGGAGCTCCTGCCGCAACAGCCACGCTTGATGCGCGATGGTCAAAACGGCCGGCACCAGCAGACAGGCGATCAGGAAGAGGAGGAATTTCATGGCTGGCGCGGATCGTATCGCTCGCGGAGGCGCCGTGGATCCCGTGGCAATCCCGAGCCGGCCGGACGCTGGGCTACACAGGATGCGCTCTGCCGCTTATCCAAACGTGTCAGACGCGAAGTCCAGGAACGAGCGAAGCTTTGGCGTCATTCGGCGGTCGGGCGCGTAAAGGACGTGCAGCGGCCGCGGGATCGGTTGGTACTTCTTGAGGATCCTGGTCAGCAGACCGGATTGGATGTCCTCGGCCAGCAGTTCGGTGGGCTGCAGGATGACGCCGACGCCTGCCACTGCCGCGGCGCGAAGGGCCTCACCGCTGTCCGTCAGGAACTTGCCCGTGATGGGAACCCTGACCACGCCTTCAGGGCCTTCGAAGGACCACTGGGTTCGCAAGGAGGTGTGCGCGAACACCAGGCACTCGTGCCTGCGGAGGTCCTCCGGCGTCCGGGGATGGCCCCGCTTCTTCAGATATGCGGGCGAAGCACACAAGACCAGTTGATGAGGCGCCAGGCGCTTGGCCATCAATCCACTGTCGGGCAGATCGCCGGTCCGAAAAGCGACGTCGAAGCCCTCATCCACGAGATCCACGGTTCGATTCGTGAGGCTGAGTTCCACCGACACGTCCGGAAATCGGCTCATGAACTCCGCCAGTCGAGGCGCCAGCGCCCTGCTTCCAAAGGTGATGGGCGCACTGATGCGCAGACGTCCGCTGGGAAGCGCTCTGGACTCGTCGATCTGCGCTTGTGCCGCTTCCATTTCGGCCAGGATGTTCTTTGCCCGCTCATAGAAAAGTCGTCCGCCATCGGTCAGGCTTTGTCGCCGGGTGGTGCGGTTCAGCAGCTTGATGCCCAAGCTGCTCTCCAGCGCCCGCACCTGCCGGCCAGCCAACTGAGATGACAGGTCGAGCTCGGCCGCCGCCGCGGACATGGAGCCGAGCTCCACGGTCCTGACGAAGACCTGCATGGCACCCAGTCGATCCATTTGAAACGCTCCGGACTATGTGATGAGTCACGGACGCCATTTAATCATTGACGGCTCATATCTAGAGTTGCGTCCATCGATCGATGCCAGCCCCCATTTCATCCAGTTCACCGAAGGAAAACTCATGTCCGTGGTCAAGACCGCCATCCTCGCAACCGCCCTTGGCGCGTCCGCGCTCGCATCCACTGCCGCTACGACGGCACAGGCCGGGGCGGTCAAGCCTACCGTCGTGCTCGTTCATGGCGCGTTCTCGGATGGCTCCACCTGGAGCCAGGTCATCCCGCTCCTCCAGGCAAAGGGCCTGAAAGTGGTGACCGCCCAGAATCCCCTGACTTCGCTGGCGGACGATGTGGCCGCCACGCGCCGCGTCCTCAACAGGGAATCGGGTCCGGTGGTCCTGGTGGGTTGGTCCTACGGAGGCGTCGTCATCACCGAGGCGGGACAACAGGAGAACGTGAAGGCGCTGGTCTATGTCGCGGCCTATGCCCCGTCCGAGAACCAGTCGATTGCCGACCTGAACAAGGACTACCCCACGCCGCCTGGCCTCACCACGCTCGTCGCGGACAAGGATGGCTTCCTTGCCCTCACGCCGGAGGGCGTCTCCAAGTACCTGGCCCAGGACCTCCCCGAGGAGCGCACCAGGGTCATCGCCGCCACGCAGCATCTCACCCAAGGGAAGAACTTCGAAACCAAGGTGTCCGTCGCGGCCTGGAAGACGAAGCCCTCCTGGTACGTCATCAGCGAGCAGGACCACATGCTCCAGCCCGATCTTCAGCGCGCCCTGGCCAAGAAGATTCAAGCGACCGTGGTGACGCTGCCGACCAGCCATGCGCCGCATCTTTCGCGTCCGGCTGACGTGGCGGCGGCGATCCTCGCTGCGACGGCCGCCGTTTCGCGTTGACGAGTCGGGCTGCGCGGCGGGTCGGTGGGTAGCGATGCAGCACAGGGCCGAAGAGGCGCTGGCGCAATCGCGCAGCACGCCACCTGCTTGAACCGAGGCTCGGAGTTCACGTCGCAACATCCGCACTTGGTGCGCAAAGGTCAGGACCGCCGGCGCCAGCAGGCAGGCGGTCAGGAAGAGGATCACTTTCATGGCTGGCGCGGATCGCATCGCTCGCGGAGGCGAACAAGCGATGCGGAGTCGGAGACAGGGGCAGCCCTGTGGACTCCCTGCCGCGATCCTGAGCCAGCTGGAGGCTGAGCTTCACGGGATGAGCTCTTGCGCCAGAGCGCAGCAGCATCGCATCGCCCCGCCCCGCCCCGAACAGCTGGCGACGAGCAGGCGACCATCGTGTGCTGTCAAACGACGGCTTTCTGGGGAGCCAATGAGCTGCGCGTCGGGGCCATGAGCGGTCACAGACCAAAGGCTGCTTCGCGGCGATGGCTTGGCCCAAGCAGTCAAACGGTCCGGGGACACTCAGGCCGTTCGCTTCACCTTCTTCGTTCCCGTGCTGCGTTGACGCTTAACCGCCGGAGCGCGATGACCAGCCACTAGCCCGAGAAGCGGAAGCTCCTGCTGTTTTCCTGGCTGCGTCTCGGCGCGCTCCAGATTCAGCGCCAGCAACCGCCTAAGGACCTCATCGTCCACCATCTGCGGGGTGTAGTCCTGCCATCCATAGGCAGCGGCGACCGCGCAGTCCAAAGCCTCATGCGCACGGACCAGCCAAACCGGTCGGAGGTTGTACAGATTCGTCAGGGTTCGCTTTGCGACTTCCTTCTCAAAGCCAGGAATCGGGACGATCCGATCCGGGTACGGGGAACGACTCATTCCGAGAGGCACGACCTCGGGTACGCGCAGGCACCATTCGACTGGATTCAGCCACGCCTCTCTGAGTTCAAGCAACCGTGCCGCCGCCACTGCAATCGCGTTTGCCCGTTCTTTAACATCCGGCTCCAAACCTGCAGGAATGCGAATCCCATTGTTCTCTATCGTCTGCAAACTGGATGTGGCAGCCGGTGTCATCCCGTATGGAAATGGGTAAGCCTCGAAGCATGTCGTGGGCGTATACCGCGGTCGATCTTCTAGAGACGTCCCGGCGCGAAGTGACCACAGTTCATGAAAACGACTGTGAAGAACGCCAAAGGTCGCGTCATCGGCTCGTGTGACTGCGACAACAGCGGAGTCGGGCAGCGATATCGAGCTGCGCCATGACCAGATGCGGAATTTAGCGACGCGAGGCGTTACGGCATATCGATCGATTCGTGCAAGTTCGCGGCGAAGGCCAGGCACGGTCTCACCATGAAGCCACCACCAGCGAGCTCGCGACTGTCGTCGCTGCTTAAGCCGAAACGGGCGGACGTACTCTCTCACATGTGCAAACGGGGCCTCAAACAACGAAGCATCCGTCTCCGACATCGCCATCCCGAAGTCGACAATCCAGACATCCGTCGGACGTCTAGTCAGATCCAAGCCGTTTACTAACGGCCGAAGCACCTGCGCATTGCTCTTTCCGTTTGGATTTGGAAGTCGTAGCCACATCCGCGCGACATGTCCAGGGACATCAAATTGCCCGACTTTCACGGGCCCCTGAAATGAGGCCACGCGCGAACTAGATTGAACACGGCTGCCATGAAGACTTGCTTCGCCAGAACTGAGACTGGGGTCAATCCTCTGCACGATGAGACCATTGAGTCGACGTTCGGTCGTCGAATGGCCAACGGCGATGATCGATACTCGGACGGCTGCCCCCTCATTGACCCAAGGCTCGTCGCTCCAAGCTTCGAAGATCGGAGCTGACTCGACAAGTCGATCTAGGACTACTCGATTTTTTCCACCTCGGATCGAGTTAGTGGCAACGAGCCCGGCGTATTCCAGTTCCCCGGCATTGAACCGCGCTCTCGCCTTCTCGAACCAATAGCAAACCAGATCGGCGCCACCCGGTACGCGCCCCTTGAACACAGTACGCAAGGTATCGGTATAGGTGTCGCCGAGCTCCGTTCTCATCTTCTTGTCACCGACGAAGGGGGGATTGCCTATGACGACGTCAGACTGTGGCCAAGGAGCCTCGCAGCCGTCGGCGCCCAGAAGAGCATCCCGACACTCAATTTGATTGAGCGGCTTAAGGACGGGCCGTTCATCAGGAGTTAGGCCGTTATCCCTCATCCATTGCAACTCACCGATCCAGACCGTGGCCCTGGCCAATTCCGCAGCGAATTCGTTCTTCTCGATGCCTAAGACGTTCTGAGGTCCGGTTTGAAAATGCAACTGCCGTTCAAGTCCTACTCTCTCAGCATCGAGATTCGCTTGGAGTTCTATATCCTTCAGCGCCCGCAATGCCATGTAAAGGAAATTGCCACTGCCACACGCCGGGTCAAGGGCGCGATAGTTCTTCAGTCGCTCCAAAAAGGCAGCGAACAATGTCTGAGCCTTATTCGCCGCGCGACTTGCCTGTGACCGCAGGGCAGCGTATCGCGGATGCAGGTCCGGATTCTTGCTAGGTACGCCACGGGCCCGTACGTTCATGTAGTCGCGAGAGCTCAACAGGCCGGAGATCTCGTCTCTTACAGCGGTCCATTCAGCAAGCAACGGCTTTCGCAGCACAGGGTCTATCAGTTTCTCGATCATGAGCGGGTCCGTGAAGTGGGCGCCGACAAGATTGGATTTCGACGGGTCGAACCCGCGCTCAAAGAGCGTTCCGAGAATGGTTGGGTCAATCGCCCGCCAGTCAGCTTCGGCCGCCTCGCCGAGGGTTTGAATCTCTGCAAGCGTCAGTGCCGGCACGTCGACTTGGGCGAATAGGCCGCCATTGAACCAAGCGATCTCGTCGGCACCAAAGTCGCCGCCGGTACGCATCTGCGTGAACAACTCGGCGAGCCTCCTACGTAGGCGATCAGGGTCTTGCTGCCGTTGCACTACATGCCGGAACTCATTGTTTTTCAGCAGCTTGGCGTCCTCGGCGAAGCAACAAAACACACACTGCGTCAGGAAGTGAGCGACCTTGAAGGAGTCTTCGCCTCGGTCCCGCAGGCCGCCGGCCACCTGAGCAAATCGAGCAGCCAGATCAGTGGTTAGTTGCCTAGAACTGCGCTCTGGCCGGAACTGCTCGGGGTTAGTGAATACTTGGCGAAGCTTGGCCGCGACCCTCGGCTCCAACAGTTCCTCGTGTCGAATCTCATGGCTGATGCTTGGCCAGCCGGTGAAGTGGGTGTGGATCTCGATGCGCCGGCGATCACTCACCACCAGCAGCGGTGGGTTCTCCAGGGGCAGCGCGTACTGCATCAACTGCTGCAACGCCTGTCGCAGATCCTCGCCGGGACGCTTGTATTCCCAGGCGAAGAATCCTCGCTTCCAAACGTCGGCATAGAGCTGGCGCCCTGCCACGCCCTGGAATCCCTGTTCGAAGCGGTAGCCATCGTCTTCGTCATCCGTTGGCGATGGAACACCCAGCAACGAACAGAGGTCAATGAAATGGGATTGCGCGCCGGCCCGCTCATTGAGCTTGTCGGCCTTCGTGCCCGGGCCCCATTTCCGTACAAATTCTGCGGGCGTCATCGTTGGCGTGACGCGCTCTACGGCTTGAACCCTCACCATGGACCCTCCCAGGGCTGCAGCGGGATTGGGATAGTCCTTGGCAATCGCAAGGCTTAGCAAGGCCGAGTGTTGCTTATGCGCAAAGCTTTACTGGCGTGCATCCTTCATCTTGAGGATGAAGGAGTGTTTAGGCGCCATCTGACCATTCCCCCGTTACCGATAACCAGCGAATTCCATGGCTGCAGTTTCGGTTTTGGTGAGATGGAATCGAAGGAGCATTGCCGTCGGATGGATACACGCGCGCGATCGATCGGCCGCTGCCTGTCGTCACTTGGCACCTAGCCTCCAAGCGGAAATTGCTCCGTCTTAGCCTGTGTTCGCAGTTAAATAACCGTTTTGCGATGGAAGTTTCGGCCAAGTGAGTGATCGGAATGTGGCGAGAGCGCCATTTCACCGAGAGAAGCCGCGGCCAGCGCTAAGCCGAAATCACCAGTCCGACTTCACATCGCTCCGTCACCGCCCCCTCCCCTTCCCATTCCCGCCAGTGCTTGAGCCTCAGCATCGTCGTGCCTGGTGCCATAGCCTTGATCGACCATTGCGACTCGCCGCCGCTGCCAACCGTCTCCGACGAATGGACATAGCGCTTTTCGCCGACCTCCACCAGACGGGAATCGGCATCGACGGTCCAGCCGTATCCCGTGCTCGGGTTCTCAGGCAGGCGCAGCAGGACCGAATGACCGACTCGCAGGTCGATGGTCTTGCCGTTGTCAGCCACGCTCAGCACTGGAGCCATCCTGGCGCCTTTCCGATGTCAACGCCGGTCGGAGAATCGGCGCGACGACAACGGCCTCCGCGCCTGGATGAAGCCAGGCGCGGAGGCCGTCACGGGACCCGCTTTTGGAGCCGTGCGCTCCGTGCGCTCAACTCGCCCAACCGAACTGCCAGTAGTACTTCTTGAAGGTGCCCGCGGGAATCGCGAAGACACCGCCGGCATTCAAGGGCACCGAGCGCCAGAAGCTCGTGTCATACGCCGACCAGTTGCCCGGGAGGCTGTTGATGACCGGGCTGTTGTGTCCCCACGGATTGCGAAGCACGATGTACTTCGTGTTGTTGACGTAGGCCCAGCCCAGGATCGTGTAGGCGTGATAACCGACGATGCCCGTGCCGCTGTATTCCACCGGCGATGGCGTCTGGCAGAAGGTCCAGGCGGTCATCGGATTGAAGGTGCGATACGACAGGCAGTTGGACCGCACCGCCGTCCAGATGTCGTCCTCGCTGAGCGCCGAGCAGGTCTTGGTGACGCCCGTCAGATTGGTCAACTCCGTCGTCGCCTGCACCGGCCAGCCGCCGGCAATCGGCCCGTAGTTCGGCTCGTCGGTCGCGTCATTGGTCTTCCACTTCGCGAAGGCCTTCTCGTAGACCGCCGGCCAGATCTCGCCGGCTTCGGACGAGCGCGCATAGATCCAGGCATTCGTGCTCGTCACGAGCGGCACGCGCTCCGACACCTCCATCGTCTTCAGGCCGCCGGAATAGAAGTCGATGCGATCGACGAAGCTCGCCGCCGCGGCGCCGGTGGCGCGCGAGCGCTGCATGATCACGTAGGGACGCGACCACGCCACCGCCGACAGCGCGGCGATGAAGTAGCAATCGCCCAGCGCGCCCTGGACGGGGTCGAAGTACTCGGCGGCCTCTTCGAAGAAGTCGCCGGGATCGGCCCAGACCGCGCCTGGCGGCGTGTATCCGGGCGCCGTGACGCCCTTGGCCGCGGTGGCCGACGGCGCGCTGCCCTTGTCCCCGCCGGCCAACGCGCCGACGACACGTTGCAGGGCGTCCGGAGACAGCTTCGACAGCACCGCCTCCATCGGGCTGCCCTTGGCCATCGACCCCAGGGCCTTGGCCCGTTGGTCGGGCTTCATCTCCTGGATGCCGGCGAGCGATCCCTGAGAGTCGGCCAGGCCGCTCACGAGGAGGTTGCCGGGGACCGGCTTGCACAGCTCCTCGACCGACGCACCGAGCGTCTTCTTCACGAAGGCATCTCGATCCGTGACCGCACTCCAGCGCACGTTCCTGCCCAACGCGAGTTCAGCAACCGCGTAGGGATTCGCCAGGCCAACTTTCGGCTCATTCATTGAAGTCTCCCTGTTCATTGACGCACCAGAAGCAGCGTCGAAAGCGGCGGGCTTCGTGACCGGAGGATCCGGCCACGACTCGCCACTCGACTGCCAATCTAGGCGTCACCGGGAGGCCCCTCAACTTGACATCTAGGGGGCGGCGCCGCGCTCTGGGGCGCGCCATCCTCAACCTTGCTGATGTGAGGTCGGACAGACGGCGCGGAGGGAGATCACGCTGGCTCGTCGCCGATCGAGCGCACCTCGATCGTCAACGGGCGGTAGCGCTCGCGGCAGGCGCCGATGCGGCCAACGCCGCCGGCGACGATTCGCAAAGGGGTCGCGCGCCCGCAGGCGGTGTGGAGCTGATGTGGTAGTCCATCTCGCCTTCCGCGCGAGCGCGCACCATCTCGGCGACCACCGCCTCGCGGGTCAGCGGCGCGCCCGAGCGGATCTCCGCGCTGACGTTGCGACAGTTCTTGGCGACCTTGGAAGGCGCCAGCTCCGTCTTGGGTTGGGACATCGCCAGCAGGGGCGCAAGCGAGAGCAGCACGGCGGCTGAAGCAGTGACCAGGCGCATGGGAACCTCCTCATCAAGGAACGAAAAGACCGGACGCGCACGGCGTCCGGGGCATCAGGACAGTCCGAAGTTCTTTCGCAGTCCCGCATCGACGGGACCCGCCGGCATGAAGCGGCGCAGCCGCTTGAGCAACGTGGCCTCGCCCTTGGGCGTGGTCCGCATCCGCCACGGACCGAGCGCCGCGTCGACGATGGTCCGCGCCACGCCCTCGGGCTCCGGCGCCTTCCTGACGCTCTTCTCGATCGCGGCGACCACGAGCTTGCGCTCCGCGTCATAGGCAGAAATGGCCGAGGCCGCCTGCGGTGCGTTCAGGTCCAGGTTGGTCCGCGTGAACGACGGCTCGACCAGCGCGACGCGGATGCCGAAGGCGCGCAGCTCGTGGTCCATCGTCTCGGACAGGCCCTCGACGGCATGCTTGGACGCCGAGTACGCGCCCATGTACGGCGACGGCAGGAAGCCCACCACGGAGCTGACGTTCACGATCCTGCCCGCGCGGCGCTTGCGCATCGACGGCAGCACCGCCTGCGTGGTGCGAAGCACGCCGAACACGTTGGTGTCGAAGAGCGCCTGGGCCTCTTCCACCGAGGTCTCCTCGACCGCCCCGAGCAGCGTCACGCCGGCGCTGTTGACCAGCACGTCGATGCGCCCGGTCTGGTTCAGGACCGCCAGGATCCCCTCCTCCACCGACGCGCTGTCGCGGACGTCCATCTCCACCAGGGTCACGCCCGCGATGGGCGAGGCCTTGGCGACGTTGCGCACGGTGCCGAAGACCTTGCAGCCGCGCTTGGCGAAGAGTTCAGCGCTTGCGCGACCGATGCCCGACGACACGCCGGTGATCACGACAACTTGGGAATCAGACATGGGCGTCCTTTGCAGCGGGAAAGAGAGGAGACGTGGACTCGACCGTGGCATCGCCCGGCTTGAGCTTGAACCAGATGGCGTACATGGCGGGCAGGAAGACCAGCGTCATCGCGGTGCCCGCCAGGGTCCCGCCGATCAGCGTGTAGGCCAGCGTTCCCCAGAACACCGAATGGGTCAGCGGAATGAAGGCCAGGATGGCGGCCAGCGCCGTCAGGATCACCGGGCGGGCGCGCTGCACCGTGGCCTCGACCACCGCGTGGAAGGGCGTCAGGCCGGCCTGCTCGTTGTGATGGATCTGCCCGATCAGGATCAGCGTGTTGCGCATCAGGATGCCCGACAGCGCGATCAAGCCCACCAGCGCATTGATGCCGAACGGCTTCTGGAACAGCAGCAGCGTGGGCACGACGCCAATCAGGCCCAGCGGACTGGTGAGGAAGACCATCACCATCGCGGACAGCGAGCGCACCTGCAGCACGATGATGAGCAGCGTGAGCGCCACCATGATCGGGAACAGGGGCAGCATTGCCGTCGTCGCCTTGCCCGACTCCTCGATCGAGCCGGCCTGCTCGATGCGATAACCGCTGGGCAGCTTCGCGATCAGCGGCTGCAGCTGATGCGAAATGGCTGTCGACACGTCCGGTGGCTGCAAGCCTTCAGCGATGTCGCCCCGCACCGTGATAGTCGGCACGCGGTCGCGCCGGCGCATGACGGCCTCCTCGGAACGGACCTCGATCTCGCCCAGTTGGGACAGCGGGATGCGCTGCCCGTTCGCGCCGGTCAGCGTGAAGTCGCCGAGCTTGGCCGGGTCGAGCCGGAAATCGCCAGCGGCGCGAGCGATGACCTGCACGCTGCGGATGTCCTGCCGCACCACCGTGACCGGCACGCCGTTGAGCAGGAACTGCAGTTGCTGCGCCACCGCGCTGGAGCTGAGGCCGACGGCTTGCAGGCGGTCCTGCTGCAAGCTGAAATGCAGCGCCGGGACGCGCGAGTTCCAGTCCGTATTCACCGTGCGCATCAGCGGACTGGCATTCATCACCTGCTTCACTTCGGCGGCGATCCCGCGCAGCACCTCGGGGTCGGGACCGCTGACGCGGTACGCCACCGGATACGGCGAGTAGGGGCCGAAGACGAGTTGCGTCACGCGCAGTTGGGCCTCGGGCGCGAGGCCGTCGGCGATGGCCCGGCGCAGGCGCAGCTTCAACGCCTCGCGCTCGTCCTGGCTGTCCGTCCGGATGACGATCTTCGCGAACGAGGGATCGGGGAGCTCCGCGCCCATCGAGAAGTAGAAGCGCGGCGCGCCCTGGCCGATGTAGGACGTGACGATCTTGGCCTCGCCCTGCTTGGCCAGCCAGGCTTCGACCTTCGCGGCGGCGCCGCTGGTCTGGGCGATCGACGAGCCATAAGGCATCTGCACCTCGACCAGGACCTCCGGGCGGTCCGAGACCGGGAAGAACTGCTTCTTCACCGCGCCCATGCCCAGCACCGAAAGGACGAAGAGACCGACGACCGATCCGGCGACCAGCCACTTGCGCGCGATGACCCAGCCCAGCATGCGGCGGAAGCGCTGGTAGTTCGGCGTGCCGTAGAGCGCGTCATGCCCGCCCTCGACGCGCTTGAGCTCGGGCAGCATCTTCACGCCGAGGTAGGGCGTGAAGACCACCGCCACCACCCATGACGCGATCAGCGCGATGCCAACGATCCAGAACATGTTGCCGGTGTATTCGCCAGCCGAGGACCGCGCGAAGCCGTTGGGCATGAAGCCCACGGCGGTGACCAGCGTGCCCGAGAGCATCGGCGCCGCGGTGTGGCTCCAGGCGTAGGCGGAGGCCGCGACGCGGCTGTAGCCCTCCTCCATCTTCACCACCATGGTCTCGATGGCGATGATGGCGTCGTCCACCAGCAGGCCCAGCGCCAGGATCAGCGAGCCCAGCGTGATGCGGTCGAAGTTCTTGCCGGTGGCCAGCATCACGACGAAGACCACCGCCAGCGTCAGCGGCACCGCCGCGGCGACCACCAGGCCCACCCGCCAGCCCATGCTGACGAAGCACACCAGCATCACCACCATCAGCGCGGCGAAGAACTTGACCATGAACTCGTCGACCGAGGCGTCGATGTTGACGGCCTGGTCGGTCACCTTGCTCAGGGCCTGGCCCAGGGGCAGGCCGGCGTTGATCGCGCCGACCTCGTGGTCCAGCGCCTTGCCCAGGTCCAGTCCGTTCCATCCCTCGCGCATGACGACGCCCAGCAGCAGCGCGGGCTCGCCGCCGTTGCGGATCAGGAAGGTCGCGGGGTCCTCGTAGCTGCGCTTGACCGTGGCGATGTCGGACAGCTTCAGCGTGCGCCCCTGCGCCACCAGCGGCGTGTCGCGGATCTTCTGCAGCTCGTCGAAGGCGCCGTCCAGGCGGATGGACACCTGCGGCCCGCGCGTCTCCACCGAGCCGGACGGCGTCAGCGCGTTCTGGTTGTTGAGCGCGGCGAACACCTCCTGCGGCGAGAGGCCCAGGGTCGCGAGGCGCTCCTGCGAGAACTGCACCTCGATGCGTTCGGCCTGCTCGCCGACGATGTTGACCTTCTTGACGCCCGGCACGTGCAGCAGCCGCTGGCGCAGCGTCTCCGCGTCGCGCACCAGCAGGCGCGGCTCCTCGCCCTTGGCCTTGAGCGCGTACAGCGCGAAGGTGACGTCCGAGTACTCGTCATTGATGAAGGGGCCCATCACGCCGGGCGGCAGGTTGCGCGCCTCGTCGCCGATCTTCTTGCGGGCCTGATAGAACTCCTCCTGCACCGCGGAGGGCGGCGTGCTGTCCTGCAGCGTGAGCGTCGTGAAGGCCAGTCCCGGGCGGGTGTAGGTCTCGCTGCGGTCGTACCAGCGCAGCTCCTGCAGGCGCTTCTCGATCTTCTCGGTCACCTGGTCCTGCATCTCCTGCGCGGTCGCGCCGGGCCAGGCCGTGATGATGGTCATCACCTTGATCGTGAAGGAGGGATCCTCGGCGCGCCCCAGCTTGAAGAACGAGACCACGCCCGCCAGCGAGATCAACAGGATCAGGAACAGCGTGATGGCCCGTTCGCGCACGGCGAGGGCCGACAGGTTGAATCGGCCTTCGCTCACGGACGGGCTCCCGCTGTGGACGCCACCGCCGCGCCGGAGCCGACGCGGACCTGCTCGCCCTCGCGCAGCAGATGCGCGCCGAGCGTGACGATCCGGTCACCCTGCTTGATCTGGCCGCCGATGTGCGCGCCTTCCTCGTCCAGGCGCTGGACGGCGACCGGCCGCCAGGACACCTTGGCCGGCTCCCCCTGGACGACCCACACGCCCGGGCCCTTGCCGGCATCGAACAACGCGCCCAGCGGCACGTAGGCGCCGGCGGCCGGCGACGCCGCCCCTTCCGGGATCTGCACGGTGACCGTGGCGCCGAGCGGCGCGCTGGCGAGCTCGCCCTCCAGCACATAGCGGGCCTCGAAGGTGCGGGTCAACCGATCCGCCGCGTTCGAGTGCTGCCGCAGCTTGGCGGGCGATGCGTCGCCGCCGCGGCCGAAAAGCGTTGCCTGGGCGCTGGAGCCCAGGGCCGGGCGCAGCGTTTCAGGCAACTGCACGATCGCCTCGCGCCGCCCCGCGTGTGCCAGGCGCAGCACGGGCTGTCCCGCCGCGACGACCTGACCCGGTTCCGCCAGCGTCTCCATGACGACGCCGTCGCCATCGGCCAGCAGCACCGCATAGCGGCTGGCGTTGCGGGCGACATCGGCCTGGGCCTCGGCTGCGCTGAGCTGGGCCTGCGCGGCGTCGGCCGCCGCCTTGACCTGGTCATACGCGGACACGGAGATGGCGCCGGTGCCACGCAGATCGCGATAGCGCGCCTCGTCCTCGGAGGCCTGCCGCGCCCGCGCCCGCGCCGCCGCCACCGCCTCCTGCTGCGCATGGGCGGCCAGCTTCAGGTCCTCGGGATCGATGCGCATCAGCGCCTGGCCGCGCTTGACGGTCTGTCCGGCATCCACCAGCCGCTCCAGCACCTTGCCGGGAACGCGGAAACCCAGATCGCTCTGGACCCGCGCGCCGATGGTGCCGGTGAACGACCGGGTGGTGGGCGCCGCGGTCTGCACCGTGGCCACGCGCACCAGCGGCGCCTCGGTCCGGGGATCTGCGACGGGCTTCTCGCCACAGGCCGCGAGCAGGACCGGCAGGCTGAGAAGAAGCGTGGAAACGGGAAGGCGACGCCGGCGCATGAAAGCCCCAATGACGAGTGATCAGGCTTCCATTCTGGAACTAGTGACCAATTTAGTCAACGGTCACTCGGCGAAAAGACGCGAATTCAGGGTGACAGGCTTCTCAGAACGAGGCTCGAGAGATGCGCCGGCGCTTCCTCGGCCAGGTGCAGGCTGTGCTGGAGCATGAGCGGGTTGAAACAGGGACGCAGGGCCAGGTAGATGGCCATGACCGTCTCGTCGAGCGGGGTCTTGCGCTCGAAGTCGCCGCTGGCGCGGCCTTCCTGCAGCACGTCGCGGAGCAGCTGCTGCACGCGCTGGTCATAGGCGGCGACCACGGCCCATTGCTCCGTGGCGGCCGAGGCGGCGATCTCATAGAGCTTGCGGTCCTGGAAGAGCAGCCGCAGGCTGGCCTCGGTGAAGGCCTTGAACAGGCGGCGGATCTTGTCTGGCGGCGATGCCGCGTCCGCCAGCGAGGCCGCGACCGAGCCCTCGATCTCCGCGATGCACTGGGCGCAGATCATTTCGCCGATGGCCTGCTTGGACTCGAAGAATTTGTAGATGTAGGCCTTGGAGAAGCCGATGGCCTTGGCCAGATCGGACACCGTCGTCTTCTCGTAGCCATAGCGGCTGAAGTGCTCGGTGGCCGCGGCGACGACCTGGTCGCGGACTTCGTGGTCGACGGGGCCACGCGAGGGCGTTGGGGCGCTGCTTGTCGTTTTCATCACGGCAGCTTACGCGACACGACCCGGATGGACAACGAGTGACCATTTGGTAATATAGTCACTACAAACATCCAGATCACGTCCAGCTCTTGAGAGGTCCCCCCATGTCGCGCAGCCTCGCCGCCGCATCCCTTGTTGCATCGCTGATGGCGGCCGGCTTGGCCGGATGTGCCGTCGGTCCCGACTACGTCCAGCCCCGGCCCGTCCTGCCGGAGCGCTTCCATGGGCAATCCCAACTGGACCAGCGACAGGCGGCGGCGGACGCCGACCTGGTGCGCTGGTGGGAAGGCTTCGGTGATCCGCAGCTGACGCGGGTCGTCACGCTGGCGCTGGCGCAGAACCTGGACCTCGCCCGCGCGGCAGCGCGTGTCACCCAGGCGCAAGCGGGCGTGGGCGCCGCCAACGCCGCACTGCTGCCCATCGGCAGCGTCAGCGGTCAGGCGGCGCGCGCCTACCAGTCCGTCGAAACCCCGCTCGGGCGCATCCTCGATTCGCGGCCGGGATTCGATCGCCACGGCAGCGCTTACGAGCTGAATGGCAACGCGAGCTGGGAACTGGACATCTTCGGCGGCCTGCGCCGTGAGCGGGAAGCCGCGATCGCCGAGTACCAGGCCTCGCAAGCCGGCGCCGTGGCGGCGCGGCTGGCCGTGGCCGCCCAGACGGCCGATCTCTACATCGCCCTGCGCGGACTGCAGGCGCGCCTGGTGATCGCGCGGGATCAGGTCCGCACGCGCCAGGACCTTCTGGCCACCGTCCGTCTGCTGAATGGCAAGGGACTGGCAGCCGACTTGCAAGTCAGCCAGGCCGAGGGCGCGCTGGCGCAAGCGCAGGCCACCATTCCTGAACTCGAGCAGGGCCTGGACGCGGCCAGGAACGCGCTGGACGTGATGCTCGGGAGCCCGGCGGGCACCGATGCGGCCAGGCTCGCGGACGCGGAGGTGCCCATCGCGCCGGGCATCGCCGGCATCGGCGCCCCGGCCGACCTGCTGCAGCGGCGGCCCGACCTGATCGTCGCCGAGCGGCATCTGGCCGCCTCGAACGCGCGCATCGGCGCGGCCATGGCCGAGTACTACCCCAAGCTCTCGCTGAGCGGCCTGATCGGCAGTGCGACGTCGGTGTCGGCGGGCCAGCTCTTCAGCGGCGGCGCGAGCCAGGCGGCCGGCGTCGTCGGATTGCGCTGGCGGCTGTTCGACTTCGGCCGCATCGATGCGCAGATCCGCCTGGCGCGGGGCCAGGAGGCCGAGATGCTCGCCGCGTACCGCCTGGCCGTGCTGCAGGCGGGCGAGGACGTCGAGAACGCCCTCACCGCCGTGGTCAAGCGCGAAGCGCAGGCGGCGGTGCTCGCCCAGGGCGTGGATGCCCTTCGGCGCGCGCGCGGGGCTTCCTTCGCCGCCTATCAGAAGGGCGTCGTCAGCCTGATCGAAGTGCTGCAGGCCGACGAGAACCTGCTCCGCGCCTCCGATGCGCAGGTCCAGGCGCGCACCGGCTCGGCCCGCGCGGCCGTCGGCGCCTTCAAGGCGCTCGGTGGGGGGTGGAGTCCGGACGCGGAGACGATTCACCGCGACCAGCAAAGCGCTTCGATGTGGAAGCCCAGCGGCGAATGAAGGCGTGACATCGGGACCGGGCGGCCGAGCCCGCCCGGCTTTACTCCTTGTTCTTCGCGAGACGTGCTGCGAGCTTCATGAGCGTCGGCACCCGCTTCCTGCCGTGCATTGACCGCAGCCGCACCTTCGCCGCGCCGATGTCGATCCCCGCGCAGGTCACCACCAAGGGCGGCGCTTCGTCTTCCCGCAGCACTTCCGACTGCGCAGACAAGCGCGGCAGGCTCTTCTTCGACACCCCGACGACCGGGATCGCGCCGCCGAGCGCCTCATACAGATGCCGGCCAACGCCCGGCGTTTCATCGGTATCCAGATGGACGAAGCCGTCGATCAGGAGGAGCTCGGGCGCGAGGCCGTGCTCGCGCAGCAGCTGCATCACGCAGGCGACTTCCCTCAGGTCGACGGCACCCCGGACGGCCTTCTCGACCGGCGCGATGGGCGAGACATAGGTCTTGATCGGCTCCGCCGCATCCCAGGCGTCGAAAGCCACCGCCGCGGCATTCGCCTGGGCACCGTCGAAATGAACTGCGACAACGAGTTTCATGCGCCGAATTATCAGCGTGCGCTGCGCGCCGTCCTGCATGGCAACGCCCGCGGGCATCCGCCCACGAGATCACCTTCCGCGTGGACCTGTCCCTCGCCTGAGGATCCGCCACGACGTCCGGGCACCGAGGCCCGGCACCGGGATTGCCGCATGCCTGCCATTGCCGCCGCGAACTGCGCTGAAGGTGAGGAATGGCGATGGAGGCGCGACACTCTTCCAAGACTGATCTGGTGGGGAAGGTCCTCTACATCGAGGACAACCCCGTCAACATCCTGGTGATGCAGCAGTGGGCGACCCGGTTCCCCGGCCTGCACTTCGAGGTGGCGGAAACGGGATCCGATGGCGTCGAGCGATTCCAGCGCTTCCGCCCGGACGTCGTGCTGCTGGACATGCAGTTGCCGGACTGCGATGGCCTCGAGGTCCTGCGCCGGCTGCGTTCCCTGCCCTCGGACAGCCGGGTGCCGGTGGCGATGGTGACGGCTTTCTCCGCGGAGACCGACCGGCGCCGCGCGCTGGACGCGGGCGCCGCCGCCTATTGGCTCAAGCCGGTGGACTTCAACCACCTCGAGCGGGAGCTGAGCACCTTGCTGTCGCGGGATGCCGAGCGGAGGCCGTGATGCTGCGCCGGGGTTCCGCACCTGAAGTCGACCCGTCCGCCCGGACGGACGGCCGGATCGCCTCGGCAAGTCCCTTCGCGACGCCCCAAGCGCCGAGCCGCTGGGGAGCCCCCGCCACCGTCGGGCTGCTCCTCGCCGCGCTGTTGATGCCGGCGACGGCGATCGCCCAGGAACCCGGCACGGGCTACGTCGTCCTGAACAGCTACTCCCAGCCGCCCTTCGTACAGGCTGGCGAGGCCGCCGAGAGCGGCCTGGCGCCGACCTTCGTCCGGCTGCTGCGAGACGCGTCCAGGCTGCCGGTGCCATTGACGCTGGAGACCGTGCCGCGCAAGCGCCTGGAGTTGAGGCTCGAAGGCCCGCGGTTTCAGGGCCTCGCCGTGTTCCTCGCGCCCGAGTTCCTGTCGGAGGAAGCCAGGGCCGGCAAATGGTCGGTGCCGCTGCTGGTGGACGAGAACGTGCTGGTGAGCCTGCGCCCGCTGCCGATGTCCTCGCCGGAGGACCTCGTCGGCATGCGCTTCGGCGCGATTGCCGGGCACATCTATCGCGTGCTCGGGCCGTATGTCGAGGCGCGGAAGATCAAGCGGGAGGATGCGCCTGACCACGTGTCCAACCTGAAGAAGCTCTGCCTGGGACGGGTGGACTTCGTGGTGATGAGCCGCTCCGAGCTGGCCGGCAGCGGCGAGCTCGCGGGATGTTTTCAGCCCTTCAAGTGGCGGTCGTTCCCGGAACCGCAGGTCATCGTGCGCCGCGTGGTCATCCGGGTGCCCGATGAGCGGGTGACGGACCGGCTGCTCGCCGCGACGGAAGCGGTGGCCTGCAGCCCGGCGTGGCACGCAGCCCTGCAGCGACACCAGCTCTCGACGGTGGGATGCAATTCGCCACGGAGCGCGCAGGACCCCACGCCGCGGCGCTGACTACGCGATGCGGCAGCCCCCGAGCTCAGCGCTCGCCTTCGGCGCGACCGCAGCGGGACCGGCAGTCGCTCGCGACCTCAGTTCGTCCCGGCACTGGACGTCCTGTCCGCATTCGTGGTCGCGCGAGTGCCCTTGAGGTACTCCTCGACGTTGGCGGCCGAGGTCCCGACCGCGGCGACGGCCTCCCGGATCTGCTGCGGCGACACATCGAGCTTCCTGGCCCACGCGTCCACCTGCCCAGGGTCGCCGACATCGACGAGTGGCCCGAGTTCACCGGAGGGCGAGGCGAAACTTGCTTCTTCGGACATGGCCTGCTCCCGGGCCACGACGCGGGCCCGCTCGCAGGCTGAGCGGCATGCTGCGTTCCCGCGGGCGACCCCGTTTCAAACTCGCCATGCGAGTGGCCCTGGGCTCGCGCTTCGACTCACTTCTTCCGGCTCTTCTTCTCTTTGTCGTAATGCCACTTGATGGCGAAGAACATGCCGGTGCCGAACACGAGCAGCTTGAACGTCACCAGGACGATCGGGATCCATTCCATCATTCTGAATACTTCCGGACTTTGACTGGGCGCCGTCATTCGCGAGGATCGCGACAGGTTGGCGCTCGGGTGCCGTCGATGCGGCCGGCGAATTCTCGCTTGCCGGCGAAGCCCTTGTCCCGCGCCGTCTAACCGGCCAGCACCAGCTGGCCATCGGGATAGCACGATGACATGAAGTCCACGAAGGCCTTGACCTTCGGGCTGGCCAGTCGTCGCGAGGTGTGGAGCACCCACAGATCCACCTCCTTGCCGCCCGTCGCGCCCCATTGCACCAGCGCGCCCTTCGCGAGCTGGTCCCAGACGATCGACTGCGGCACCTGCGCGACGCCGGCCCCGGCGATCGCGGCGTCGCGCAGCATCAGCATGGACGACAGCCGCAACACGGGCACCGGCTCCAGCGTCAGGCCGGTGCCGTCCAGGGGCCAGGTCTCGCCGTCGCGAAAGGCATTGACCACGGCAGGCACCCGCACCGGCGTTCTGCTTCGCCGCGGCTTCGCGATCGACGGCGCCGCCACCACGACGAGCCGGTCCTTGGCGAAGCTCCTGCCCACGAGCGTCGTGTCCGGCCGGGGGTTCGGACGGATCGCCACGTCGAACTGCTCTTCGACCAGGTCCACCACCCGATCCTCCGCCACCACCTCGACCGTGACGCCCGGATAGCGCTGGCGGAACTCGGCGCAATGACGCCCCATCGCGAGCTGCGAGAAGAGCACCGGGGCGGCCACCCGCAGCCGGCCGGCCACCTGGCCGTCGCCCTCCCGCGTCGCGGTGAACGCGTCCAGCACCTCGCCCATCGGACCCGCGGTCCGGCTGAGCAACTGCCGGCCAGCGTCGGTCAGCTCCAGCCCCTTGGCGCTGCGCTCGATCAGCCGCACGCCGAGCTGCTCTTCCAGATCCGCCACGCGACGCGACAGCGTGGCCTTCGAGCGGCGGCTGGCGCGACTGGCGCGCCCGAAGCCGCCGTGGGTGGCGACCAGGTTGAAGTCCACCAGGGCATTGAGGTCCATGTGTTCCGGATCCGAGACGGGATGTCTCGATTCTGGCGGCTGTGTTCATCGACTGCAACGGCCTATCTTTCGTCCGTCACCCCGACACACCCCTTCTTCAAACGGAGTTTCAAATGAGCATCCTCGTCATCGGTTCCACCGGAACCATCGGTTCCCTCGTCGTTCGCGGCCTGGCCGAGCAAGGCGCCCAGGTCCGCGCCCTGGTCCGTCAACCCGGCAAGGCGTCGCTGCCTGAAGGCGTCCAGGCCGTCGTCGGCGACCTCACCGACGTCGCCTCCCTGCGGGCGGCGATGACCGGCGTGCGCACCCTGTTCCTGCTCAACGCGCTGGTGGCCGACGAGCTCACCCAGTCGCTGCAGGCGCTGAACGTGGCGCGCGAGGCCGGCATCCGGCGCATCGTCTATCTGTCGGTCATCAACGCCGACAAATATCCGGAGGTGCCGCACTTCACCAGCAAGCACACGGTGGAACGGATGATCGACCGGCTGAGCCTGCCCGCGACGGTCCTGCGTCCGGCGTACTTCATGCAGAACGACATCGGCATCCAGCCGGTCATCGAGGGCTACGGCGTGTTCCCGATGCCCATCGGCACCACCGGCGTCGCGATGGTCGACGCGCGCGACATCGCCGACATCGCCGTGGCGGAACTGCTGCGCCGCGACCGCGCGGAAGGACCGCTGCCCGCGGTCACCCTCGACGTCGCCGGCCGGGAACTGTTCACCGGGGAATCAGCGACGGCCGTCTGGAGCCAGGCGCTGGGCCGCCAGATCCACTACGGCGGCGATGACGTCGGTGCCTTTGAAGCGCAACTGGTCCAGAACCATGTCCCGCCCTGGATGGCCTATGACCTGCGGCTCATGATGGAGCGCATCCAGCAGGTCGGCCAGATCCCGGCCGACGGCGCCGTGCAGCAGTTGGAAGCGATCCTCGGCCGACCGATGCGCACGTATCAGGCCTTCGTCGCCGAGCAGTTGAAGAAGGCCTGACGAGGCAGGCCGTGCCGCCGCGCGCGCACCGTCACGCGGGCGGCATGACGATGAACTCGTGCAGGTCGGGATCCTCTGAAGGCGACTCCTCGTGGACCGAGGCGAACGGCAGGCGCTCGAACGCGCGACGCCAGAAGCGCAGCGCCTGCGCATCCGCCCGGAACACGCAGATCAGCCACGGGTGGTCCGAGGCCAGCACCACCTGGCGGACCACCTCGGAGGCGAGGCCGCGACCGCGGAACTTGGGCAGCACGTACAGGTCGCAGAACTCCATGATCGACTGGCCGCGCAGGTTCTGGTGGCCGACCAGCAGCAGGCCGGCGAGCTGGCCTTCATGGCGGATCAGGTAGGCCCAGTCGAACGGGTCGGGCGTGCCCAGGCGCTCGAGGAAGTCGTCCAGCGAGGTGAATCGACCCGTCTCGTCGATGTCCTCGCCGGACCAGAACGACGACTCGAGTTCGTAGAACTGCCAGAGCCTGTCGAGGAGCGCGGCGTCAGCGGGCGTCACGCGGGTGAGCGTGAGGATGGGATTCATGATGGGTGGGAGCCCGCGCCGTGCGCTACTTCGCGTCGAGCGACGACGACCCGTCGCAGGTGGTCTCCTGGATGCCGCAGATCTGATCCAGCCAGGCACGGAAGCGGCCCTTGGGTTGGCCGGCACGGGCGGCGGGCGAAACCTGCAGGTAGGGCCGCATCTCGGCGGAGAAGCGGGATTCGTCGTAATCCACCTGCACCCAGCTGCCGCGGCAATCGACGAGGCGACCCGCCGTCATCGTGCTGCTGCCGTCGAAGACCAGGCCGTCCTTGAGCTGGACGGCGACGGGCGCCTTGGGGTCGGGGCGGGTGCGGCCGGTGTTGGCCTGCGACTTCACGATGAGCTTGCGTCCGCTGACCCAGCCCTCGCCTTCGTAGACCGGCCGCGCCGGTTGGCCCGTCAAGGCTTCATCGTCGAAGGCCTCGCGGATGCGGAACCAGCCGTTCGAGCTTGCGGTGACCTTCACCAGCGCGCGCGCGCGCATGCCGGAGCCATCGGTCCAGACGGGCGGCAGCTTGCCCAGCACCGGCGCGGCGCTCGACGGCTCCGCGCGCACGTTGAGCCCGGCGGGATCGGTCTCCTCGACGAAGGCGGCGAAGTCGCAGCTGGCCGGCTCCGGCGGACCGCCGGAAGCCAGGGCCGCTCCACCGATCCCGAGACCGATCGCCAGGATCAGCGCTCGGCTCGGCAGCAAGGACAAGGTCCCAAGGAAACCGAGGCCCCTCACCGCGCCTCCTTCGGCACCCACATCACCGTCGTCCTGAGCTGCGTGACCCCGCTGAATCCGAGCACGCGGTCCGACAGCGCCACCATCGTCGACGGCATGTCCGCGCGATCCGGCAGCAGCTCGATCGAGCGCACCGGCGTCTGGCTCAGCGGGCGCTCCTCGGCGTCGACCCAGCTCAGTTTCAGCAGCGTCGTGGCTTCCGCCGTCATGTCGGACCACGGCGCGCCGCGCACGACCTGCATGTGGAAGATCCGCTGACCGCGCCCGGCCAGTTGCGACATCGACCCGGTCGGCGGCAGGCCGGTGACGAGTTCGGTATCGAGCGGACCGGTGGTGGCACGCAGCGGCATCATCCCGCCGCTGACGCGCAGCATGCCGACGCCCGGGAGGTCGCTCCCGCTGCCCAGGCCGCGGACCCACGCCAGGGTGGTGCCTGTGACCTGGTTGAAGAAACCATAGTCGGTGACGTAGTTGGGGAACGCGGGTAGGTCCGAGGCGATCGTCGTCCGCGTGCCGCTGAGCGAGTTCGGCTCGATGGCGGCCAGTTGCTGGTCGAAACCGCTGATCGGATTGCGCCGCTTCCACGTCGCCATCACGTAGCGCCCCGACATCGCCAGCCGCTGCTGGCTGGTCGCCGATCCCTCGAGACGGACTTCGCGGTCCGTCGGCGCGCCGTTCATGTCGAAGCCGCGCAGCACCAGCGTCGGAGCGGTCCCGAAGAGGCCTGCGCGCTCCCACAGCAGCCAGACGATCCGGCCGTCCGTGGTGGCGGACACCGGACCGAACTGCACCGCCTGATCCGGGAAATCGCTCGAGCTGCGAAGGTTGATCGTCGGCCGCGTCGCGGACAGCGCGCCGCGAGCGTCGAAGCTCAGCAGCTGCACCTCCTCGGCCGGCCGGTTCTCCGCGCGACCCAGAACGACCGCTCCGCTCGCGTGCAGCATCGGCGGAACCACCCCGTTGCGGGACAGCCCCGTGTGGCGCAACGTGTCGAGCACCCGGCCGTTGCGATCCAGGCGCGACACGATCAGGTCGGAAGCCGTGCTCGCGCTGGACTGCTGGAACAGCAGCACCTCGTTGCCGACTTCCCCGACGGCGACGATCTTGTCCGCCTCCGGCAGCAACTCGCCGGCCATCGACTGCGCCGTCGCCGGCACCTGTGCGGAACGGTAAAGAGCGATGCCGCCGCCATCGCTGCCGATGTCGTAGCCGAGGAGCACCTCGGTCGTCTCGCGCAGCACCGTGCTGTTGGGCAGGGGCGCGCGCGTGCGCTCCTGGACGAGGCCGATGCCCGGCGCATACCAATCCGAGATCTCCAGCGTCGTCACCTCGCCCGGCGTGCCGGTGCTGCTGGGCACGACGCGCACCAGCGGCTTGGTGTCCACGCGAACCGCCTTGACCGCCACCATGCGGGGCAGCGCCACCGATTCCTCGCCGATCACGCGCGCATACATCGCCACGTCGACCGCGTCGGTCCGCTTGTCGCCGTCCACGTCGATCGCGGTGTCGGTGAAGCGCCGCTCCAGGATCGTCCATTGGTCGTCGACCCGCACCGGCGAGCGCAGCTGCGTCATCCGGACGGTCTCGCCCGATCCCTTGCCGGTGAAGTCGAACTGCTCCGTGACGACCACGCTGCCGCCTTCGAGCGCCACCCCATGCGACGCGGCGCCTTCGTTGCTCGCGTTGGTCGCCGACTCGGTCCAGGCCCCGCCCGACGCGGCGATCGTGACGTCCGTCGTGTAGGCCGGGCTGGCATTGCCCTGCACCACGCTGACCCCGCGATAGCGCCACAGGTGGCCGGTCGCCAGCGGCCGCAGCGTGGCCGCATCGGCCTGAAGCACCGCCCCGGGTGCCGGGGCCACGGGAATCAGCGACGCCGCGCCCGCCGGTGGCGGGCTGATGCCGGCATCCGATCCTCCACCCCCGCCACCACCGCAGGCGCTGAGCGCCACGACGCCCACGCACAAGGCCAACCATCCTCGCGCCCGGCCCCAAGCCGCGCGCGTCCTCGCATTCATGCCCATTCCTCGCTCCCTGGCCGGCCATCGCCGGTGGTCCTCGTTCTTTGAGCGGCGGAGTGTAAGGACTCCTGATGACCCGAATGGCGCCCTGAGCAAGCCAGCGCCAGCGGACTCGCTCGCCCGCCCCGAACCGCGGTGATCGGAAGCATTGCTCTCCGCCATCATTTCGACTATTCTCGAATGATGGAACAAGACGACGTCGTCCGCGCCCTGGGCGCCCTGGCCCAACCGCTGCGCCTGCAGATCTATCGTGCGCTGGTCGTTGTCGGCGACAGCGGCCTGACGCCCGGTGCGATCCAGGAGGGGCTGGGCGTGCCGGCCGCGACGCTGTCGTTCCACCTCAAGGAGTTGGTGGGGTCGGGTCTGGTGACGCAGGAGCGCTCCAGCCGCAACCTCATCTACCGCGCCGCGTACGCCCGCATGAACGAGCTGCTGGGCTACCTCACCGAGAACTGCTGCCAGGGCGCGTCCTGCGCCCTGCCGTCGGCCCCGTCCGGCTGCGGTTGCTGAATGCCCACGCCGTTGTCGCCCTCACCTCCCGGAAGCCGCTGAACCATGACCGTCCATGTGCTGATCCTCTGCACCCACAACTCCGCGCGCAGCGTGCTCGGCGAGGGCATGCTCAATCACTGGGCGAAGCACATCGGCAAGGACGTGCGAGCCTTCAGCGCCGGCAGCGCGCCCAGTGGGCGCGTCAACCCATTCGCCCTCGAGGCGCTGCAGGCCTCCGGCGTCGACACCGCGGGCTGCCGCAGCAAGAGCTGGGACGAGTTCACCTCATCGGACGCGCCGCCGCTGTCCATCGTCATCACCGTGTGCGACAGCGCCGCGGCCGAGCAGTGCCCGGTCTTCTTCGGCGGCACCGGTCAACCGGTCAAGGTGCACTGGGGATACCCGGATCCGTCCGATGCCGAGGGGGGCGAGCCAGGCAAGCGCCGCGCGTTCGAGCTGACGCGGCAGGCCATCGGCTACCGCATGCTGCAGCTGCTGCAACTGCCGCTGGCGACGATGGGACGGGCCGAACTGCAGCAGGCGCTGGCCGCCATCTCGCGGAGCTGACGCGATGGACCTGCGTCGCCAACTGCTCGCGGAGGGCCTGGGCACGGCCTTGCTGCTGGCCATCGTGATCGGCTCCGGCGTCATGGCCGAGCGGCTCGCCGGCGGCAACGCCGCCATCGCGCTGCTGGCCAACACCCTGGCCACGGTCGGCGGCCTGATCGTGCTGATCGAGGTCTTCGGCCCCATCAGCGGCGCCCACTTCAACCCGGCCGTCAGCCTGGTCATGGCCTGGCGTGGCGCGCTGCCTGGACCCGCGCTGCTGCCCTACGTCGTCGCCCAGCTGGCGGGTGCCGTGCTCGGCGCCTGGCTGGCGCATGCGATGTTCGACATGACCTTGCTGCAGTTCTCCTCCAAGCCACGCGCGGGCGCGGGCCAATGGATCGCCGAGGGCGTCGCCACCTTCGGCCTGCTGCTGGTGATCCTGCGCGCGCCGGCGTCGCGCGTGGCGGCCCTGGTGGCGGCCTACATCGGCGCGGCCTACTGGTTCACCGCCTCGACCTCCTTCGCCAACCCGGCCGCCGTGGTCGGCCGCATGTTCAGCGACAGCTTCGCCGGCATCGCGCCGGCCAGCGCGCCCGGCTTCATCGTCGCCGAGCTGATCGGCGCGGCCCTCGCCGTGGCCGTGAACCGCTGCCTGTCCCCGCCTCCCGGCGAGCTCCGCCACGCCCCCTCCCCCACCTCGACACCCGCGCCCCATGTCTGACACCCTCTTCCCCGATGCCGACTTCCCCGCGCTGGATGGCGCGCTGTTCGACGTGCCCAGCCAGGACCGCCTGACCGTGCCCGCGCCGTCGCGGCATCGGCCGCGCATCCTGATGCTGTACGGCTCGCTGCGCGAGCGTTCTTACAGCCGGCTGCTGACCTTCGAGGCCGCCCGCCTGCTCGAGGCGATGGGCGCGGAGGTGCGGATCTTCAATCCGGCCGGCCTGCCGCTGCCGGACGACGCTCCCGAGTCGCATCCGAAGGTGCAGGAGCTGCGCGCGCTCGCCGCCTGGTCCGAGGGCATGGTCTGGTGCTCGCCGGAACGCCACGGAGCGATGACCGGGATCATGAAATCGCAGATCGACTGGATCCCGTTGTCGACGGGATCGGTGCGTCCGACGCAGGGCAAGACGCTGGCGGTGATGCAGGTGTCGGGCGGATCGCAGTCCTTCAATGCGGTGAACCAGATGCGGGTGCTGGGCCGCTGGATGCGCATGCTCACCATCCCGAACCAGTCGTCGGTCGCCAAGGCCTTCGCCGAGTTCACCGAGGCAGGCCGCATGAAGCCCTCCGCGTTCTACGACCGCGTGGTCGACGTGATGGAGGAGCTCTTCAAGTTCACGCTCCTGACCCGCGACCTGGGCCCCTACCTGCTCGACCGCTACAGCGAGCGCAAGGAGAACGCCGCGGCGCTGGCCAAGCGCGTCGATCTCGCGGCGGCGACCGGCTGCTCGCCCGCAGCGGGAGCTAGCCGCTGCGGCTGCGCTTGACGGGACGGCGGCCGGGGTCGCGACCGGTCCTTGAGCACCGCGCGTCCTCCCCTCGCCCAGCCGTTATGACTCCCGCGGCCGCATTGACGACAATGCGGGACCCCGCACGCCCGCCGTCACGACCATGACCCTCGCCCTCCCTCGCGCTGCCCGCCGCTTGCTGGCCCTCCTCTGCCTGGCCGCCGCGCCGGCGGTCCATGCCGACATCGTCGTGGGCCAGGTCGCCCCGTTCAGCGGACCGCAGGCCGTCACCGGCAAGGCCATCCGCGCCGGCGCCAAGCTGTGGATCGACGAGGTCAACGCCCGCGGCGGCGTCCGCGGCCAGCGCATCAAGTTCGTCACCCGCGACGACGCGCAGAAGCCCGAGGAAACGGTGCGGCTGGTCAAGGAAATGATCGCCCAGGACGCTCCGACGGCGCTGATCGGCACCGTCGGCACCTCCAACCTGGAAGCGCTCAAGCAGGACGGCGTGCTCGAGAAGACCCACGTCTCCATGGTCGGCGCGATCTCCGGCGCGACCAGCATCCTCACGGCGCGCGGCATGTATCCGGTCAAGGCGAGCTACCGCGAGGAAGTCGAACGCCTGTTCCGCCAGCTCGGCGAGATGGGCCGCACCCGCGTCGCGGTCGTCTACCAGGACGACGGCCTCGGGCGCGACGCGCTGGCCGGCGCGCAGGCCTCGGCCAAGACCCACGGCCTCACGCTGGTCGCCCAGTCGGGTTACGCGCGCAACACCACCGAGGTCGGCAAGGCGGTGGACGAGATGGTCAAGCAGACGCCGGACGTGATCTTCCTCGCCGCCACGACCGCCGCCGCGATCGAGTTCACCAGCCGCTACCAGGCCGCCGGCGGACGCGCCGGGCTGTACGGCATGTCCATCATCGACGTGCAGGCGCTGCTCAAGAAGCTCGGACCCGAGCGCGCGCGCGGCTTCGCCTTCTCGCTGGTGCTGCCGACCGACGACCGCCTGGACCGCGAGGTGGTGCGCGACTACCTGCGCCTGAGCCAGAACGCCAAGGATCCGGAACTGTCCTCGCGCTCGCTGGAGGGCTTCATCGCCGCCAAGGCGCTGGTGCGCGCCCTGGAGCGCAGCGCCCCCGGCGCGGCCGCCCTCACCGAGACGCTGGAACGCGGCTTCGAGACCGACGTCGGCGGCCACCGCCTGACCTTCGGCAAGGGCCAGGCGCCGTCGCGCTACGTGGACTTCGCCGTGCTCGGCGTCGGCGGCCGGCTGGTGCGTTGAGCACCGCGGAGCTCGCGTCACGCCATGGGCCTTCGCGGCGAGCGGCGGCGACGCTCGACCGAGGTCCGGCTTCCGAACAGTGCAACCGTCCCCGCCGTTCATGTCGCTTCCGTGAAGTCTGACAGCGCGCTTTCCGCCCTCCGTCGCTAAGCTTCGCGACCTCCCCACCACCACCGCCGTTGCCGCCGCACGGCGTTGCCTCGTGAAGTACCTGATCGCATCGGCCGCATGCGGCCTGCTGGGCCTGCTCACGCACGCGGGCGCCCATGCGGCGCCGGGCGCGGAAGACGAGGACCAGCTCGAGGCGCTGCTCCGGCGCGAGGTGCAAGGCCCGTCGCGTTACGCCCAGAGCCTGATGGACGCGCCCGCCGCGGTCAGCGTGATCACCCGCCAGGAGTCCGCCGCGCTGGGCCACCAGACCATCGGCGACATGCTCGGCCGCCTGCCCGGCGTCTACCTCGGCAACACGCGCAGCTACAGCAACCTCGGCGTGCGCGGGTTCAACCGGCCCGGCGACTACAACTCCCGCGTGCTCATGGCCATCGACGGCCAGCGCGTCAACGACGCCATCTACGACCAGGGCCTGCCGCAGCTGGAATTCCCCGTCGTCGCGGAATGGGCCAAGCGGGTGGAGCTGGTCCAGGGGCCGGGGTCGTCGATCTACGGCAGCAACGCGCTGCTGGGCGTCGTGAACGTCGTCACGCTGGACGGCGCCGACGCGCCGGGCCTGTCCGTGCTCGGCAGCGCCGGCTCGCGCGGGCAGCGCCGGGTCGAAATGCATTACGGCGCCACCGACGCCGCGGGCGGCGACCTCTTCATCGGACTGAACCTGCAGCGCACCGCCGGCGAGACGCTCTTCCTCCCGGAGCTCGGCACCGCCGACGGCTGGATCCGCGGCCTGGACGGCGAGCGCCAGGCCGCGGTGCTGGCCAAGTACCGGCTCGGCCGTTGGAAGCTGTCGATGGCCGCGGTGCAGCGCGACAAGGACGCGCCGACCGCCCCCTACGGCACGCTGCCCGGCGTGTCCGGCACCCGCTACACCGACCGCCAGCTGATGGTCGAGGCCGCCTACGACGAGGGCTGGCAGGACGACCTGCGGCGCAGCCTGCGCCTGGGGCTGTCGCAGTACGACTTCCGCGGCCGCTACGTCTTCGGCCAGTCGCCGGACGTCATCGACCGCGACGAGGCCTATGCCCAGTGGCTCACGCTCGACGCGCGCGTGCTCTGGCGCGGCCTGCTCAACCACGAGCTGATGGCCGGCGCGGAGATCCGCACCTCGCCCTACGGCATCCAGCGCAACTACCAGGTGGCGCCCTACGAGTCGCGGCTCGACAGCGACGTCTCGCAGGATTCCGCCGCGCTGTCCGTGCAGGACCAGTGGCGTTTGTCGCAGCACTGGCAGCTGACGACCGGCCTGCGGCTGGACCACGCGCGCGGCTTCTCGCCGGCGCTGTCGCCGCGCACGGTGCTGGTCTTCCGGCCGGACGAACGCCAGACCCTGAAGTTGATGTGGGCGCGCTCCTTCCGCTCGCCCAACCTCTACGAGCGCTATTACGACGACGGCGGCCAGACGCAGCTGGCCAATCCGGGGCTCAAGCCCGAGCGGCTCGGCTCCGCCGAGCTCGCCTGGGAATACCTGCTCGCCTCGGGCCAGGCGCTCAGCGCCAACCTCTACGACACCCGCCTGAACCGCCTGATCGAACAGGTGCCGCTCAGCGACGACCCCGACGCCGTGGTGCAGTACGTCAACCGCGGCCGCGTGCGTCTGCGCGGCCTGGACCTGGGCGTGGAGCAGCGCGTCGAGGGCGGCTGGCTGTGGCGCGCCAGCGCCTCCTGGATGGACGCCCGCGACGAGCAGGGCCGGCGCCTGAGCAACGCGCCCACCTGGATGGTCAAGGGCCATGCGATCACGCCGCAATGGCGAGCCTGGCAGCTCGGCGTCGAGTGGACCGCGCTGGGCACGCGGCTGGGACGCGTGAAGGTGCCGCCCGCCTGCTTCGTCAACGCCCAGCTGAGCTACCGCATCGACGCGCGCCAGAGCCTGGCGTTGCAGGTGGACAACCTGCTGGACCGCGACAACCTCGACCCCTCATCCCCCGACGCCGCGCTGAGCGCGATCCCGCAATCGCGCCGCGCCTGGCGCCTGGCGTGGCGCACCGCCTTCTGAGCCGCCGACGATGCCGATGCGCGCTCGCCTGCTTCGACGACCGACCGACCTGCGCCCCTGGCGCATGGCGGCGCTGCTGCTGCTCGCGCTCGCAGGCGCGGCGCCGCTGCGCCCGGTCGCGGCGCAGGCCGCCGGACCGGACGGCCTGAAGGCCGAGGTGGTCTACCGCGCGCTGATGTTCGTCAACTGGCCCGCGGAGCGGGAACACGGCCGCGCGCTGCAGCTGTGCACCGCCGGCGACAGCGGCCTGGAGACGGCCCTGCAGGGGCTGACCGGGCGCTCGATCCGGCACCTGGCGATCGAGGTGCGCCGCCTCGCCCGCCCGGACCAGCTCGCCGGCTGCCACCTGCTCTACCTGTCCGAGCCCAAACCCGCCTGGCGCGCCCTGCTCGACCGCCAGCCCGTGCTGGTGCTGTCCGACCAGGCCGGCATGCTGGACCAGGGCGCCATGCTCAACCTCCAGATCGAGGACGGGCGTATCGTCTTCGACGTCGACCTCGACGCCGTCCGGCGCGCCGGCCTGGCCATCAGCGCGAAGCTGCTGCGCCTGGCGCGCTACGTGCGTCACCCCGCCACTTCGCCATGAACGCCAAGATCCTCGACGCGCTGGAACGCTGGCGCGAGCTGGCCGTGTCGCTGGCCGCGCTGCTCACCTTCGCCCTGCTGCTCAGCGTGATGCAGTACTGGCGGTTGCAGCAGCGCCAGCTCGAGGACCTGCGCACCCAGGCCGGCATCGTGGCGCAGACGGCCTCCGCCGCACTGGTCTTCGACAGCCGCGACGAGGCCGGCGAGATCCTGCAGGCGCTGCGCCAGAATCCCGCCACGCTGCGGGCACGGCTGCTCAAGCGCGACGGCCAGCCGTCCGCGGTCTACACCCGGCCGGCCGCGCAGCGCTCGCGCCTGGAGGCCTGGGCCGGACAGGTGGCGCTGGAGGTGCCGGTGATGGCCGACGGCCAGGCGGTGGGCACGCTGTCCGTCGAGGCCAGCCGGCTGCCGATGTGGTGGGACCTGGCGCAGTTCATCGGCGCGACGCTGGGCACGCTGGCGGCTACCGCCGGCCTGGCCTGGCTGCTGTCCAAGCGGCTGCGCGCGCAGATGCAGGAGGCGGAGCGCCGCACCCGCTACCTCGCCCGCTTCGACGCGCTCACCGACCTGCCCAACCGCGAGCACCTTCGCCGGCTGCTGGAGAAGGCGCTGCGCCAGGACGGCGGCGCAGCGCTGCTGCTGCTGGACCTGGACAACTTCACCCAGATCAACGACCAGTTCGGCCACGCCGCCGGCGATGCGGCGCTGCAGGCGACCGGCCAGCGCCTGCGCCAGCTCTGCCGGCCCGGCGACGCGGCCGCGCGGTTGTCGGCCGACGAATTCGCGGTGCTGCTCTCCCCGCGGCCCGACGCGGCCGCGCTGCAGGCCTATGCGCAGCGCCTGCAGGCGGGCCTGGCCCAGCCGTTGTTCTTCGACGGCCACTGGCTGCACCTGCATGCCAGCACCGGCGCCGTGCTGCTGCCCGACCAGGCCGACGACGCCAGCGATGCGATGCGCTGCGCCGACGCGGCGATGCGCCAGGCCAAGCAGATGGGCAAGGACACCTTCCAGCTGTTCACGCCGCAGCTGGGCGAGGCGCTGCAGTCGCGCCTCGCGCTCGAGAACGACCTGCGCGAGGGCCTGATGCAGGGCGAGTTCCAGCTCGCCTACCAGCCGCAGTACGACGCCACGCGCCGCATCCGCGGCTTCGAGGCGCTGGCGCGCTGGCGCCATCCGGAGCGCGGCTGGGTCTCGCCGGCGGACTTCATCCCGGTGGCTGAATCCTCCGGCCTGATCGTGGAGCTGGGCCTGGCGATGCTCGGCCAGCTGCGCCGCGACCTCGACGGCTGGAAGGCCAAGGGCCTGGGCTGCCCGCCGGTGGCCATCAACCTGTCCTGGGAGCAGTGCCGCAAGCCGCAGCACCGCGAGCGCTTCCTGCAGCAGCTCAAGGCGCTGCAGCTCGGCCCGGGCGAGGTGGAGTTCGAGCTCACCGAGAGCCTGAGCTTCGAGGACATCGACAAGCCCGATTCCTTCGTCTTCACCCTGCAGGGACTGGGCTACGGCCTGGCGATCGACGACTTCGGCACCGGCTACAGCTCGCTGGCCTACCTGCGCCGGCTGCGCTGCCGCAAGATCAAGATCGACCGGCTCTTCGTGCACGGGCTGGCGGCCAACGACGACTCGCGCATGCTGGTGGAGTCGATGGTGCGGGTGGCCCATGCGATGCGCATGTCGGTGGTCGCGGAAGGGGTCGAGCTCGACGCCGACGAGGCGGCGCTGATCGCCATGGGCTGCGACCTGATGCAGGGCTTCGGTTTCTGCAAGCCGGTCCCGCCGGCGCAGGTCGAGGCCTTGCTCGCCGGGGGCCTGGTGCGGCCGGTGTCGCCCGCGGAACCCGCCGCGGATTGAAACCGTCGTGAATTTGTCCACGGTCAATCTGGAAAATCCGGAGTTGTGACAAGTACGCACATCTTCTGTCGGCGGCATCACGGAAGATCCTGCCCTTTTCAGAAGTGCCAGGAAGTGCCACGCCCATGAACCGCCGTCACCTGCTCCAGAACTTCGCCGCGCTCGCAGGCGCCGGCAGCCTGCCGGCCTTCGCTGACAGCACCCGCATCCTGCTGGGCCAGTCGGCGCCCTTCAGCGGCCCGGCCCGCGAGCTGGGCGAGCAGTTCAAGGAAGGCGCGATGCTGGTGTTCGACCAGGTCAACCAGCGGGGCGGGGTGAACGGCCGGCGCATCGAGTTGCGCAGCCTGGACGACGGCTACGAGCCCGAGCGCTGCGCGGCCAACACCCGGCGTCTGATCGAGGACGGCGTCACCGCGCTGTTCGGCTACGTCGGCACGCCCACCACGCTGGCCGCGGTGCCGCTGCTGACGGCCGCCAAGGTGCCGCTGGTGGCGCCCTTCACCGGCGCCGAGGCGCTGCGCACGCCCTTCAACCGTCACCTCTTCCACATCCGTGCGTCCTACAACGACGAGGCGGCCGAGATCGTCAAGCAGCTGATGGCGGTGGGCATCAAGCGCGTCGCGGTGTTCCTGCAGAACGACAGCTACGGCCAGTCGGGCCTGGCCGGCGTCACGGCGGCGCTCAAGCAGCACAACCTGGCGCCGGTGTCGCAGGGCACGGTGGAACGCAACTCGGTGGACGTCAGCGGCGCGCTGGGCTCGATCATGGCCGGCCAGCCGGAGTGCGTGGTCCAGATTGCCGCCTACAAGTCCTGCGCCGCCTTCATCCGCGCCTCGCGCAAGGCCGGTTTCCTGGGCAACTTCTACAACCTCTCCTTCGTCGGCGCGCAGGCGCTGGCGGCCGAGCTGGGCAAGGATGCGCGCGGGGTGGTGGTGTCGCAGGTGGTGCCCTTCCCGTTCTCCGGCCTCACGCCGGTGGCCGGCGAATACATCCAGCGCTGCAAGGCCGCCAACAAGGAACTGGGCTACACCGGCATGGAAGGCTTCATCGCCGCCAAGACCATGGTGGAAGGCCTGCGCCGCGCCGGCAACAACCCGACGCCCGACAGCGTCATCAGCGGCCTGGAAGCCCAGAACGAGCTCAACCTCGGCGGCTTCTACATCAACTTCTCCAGCCAGCGCCACGCCGGCTCGCGCTACGTGGACATGACCATCCTGACCGAGGACGGCAAGGTCCGGCGCTGATCGTCCAGGCCGCGGGCGGGTTGTCGCGGCAACCGCTTGTCACCAACGCGCGCAGCGCCTGCGGGTTTTCCCGCGAGACATTCTGAAAGCGCTTTCAGATAGTTGGGACCCAGAGGCCACGGCGCGCCATCACGCGCCAGCGGCCCTTCAGGCTTACCGCTGCATTCGGGCGTCGACGCCCGGTCCGCCGGACCGGGACCCGGAGACGCCGTGACCTCGCGCGCGTCTCCTCCACTGGTTCCGAGGAGATCCCCATGACACGCTGGATTCGATCGCTGGCCGCGGCCGCGCTTGCTTTGACGGGCCTGGCGGCGCAGGCCCAGAACTGGCAACTCGTCTGGCAGGACGAGTTCACGAACGGCATCGGCCCCCACTGGCGCTTCGAGACCGGCACCGGCTCGGGCGGCTGGGGCAACAACGAGCTCCAGTACTACCGCCGCGAGAACGCGAGCGTCGAGAACGGCCAGCTCGTCATCACCGCCCGGCGCGAGGACTTCGGCGGCATGCGCTACACCTCCGCGCGCATGACGACGCAGGGCCTGGCCACCTTCAAGTACGGGCGCGTCGAAGCGCGCGTCAAGGCGCCGTCGAGCTCGGGCATGTGGCCGGCCTTCTGGATGCTGGGCAGCAACATCACCTCGGTGGGCTGGCCGGCCTCCGGCGAGATCGACATCATGGAACACGTCAACGCCGATCCCGACATCCACGGCACCATCCACTGGCAGGGGCCGGACGGCGGCCATGCGTCCTACGGCGGGCACACCGCCACCAACGTCGCGGACTATCACGTGTACGCGGTGGAGTGGGACGAGCGCTTCATCCGCTGGTTCGTCGATGGGCGCGAGTACCACGTCGTCGACATCACCAACAGCGTCAACAGCACCGAGGAATTCCATCGCGACTTCTTCCTGCTGCTGAACCTGGCGGTCGGCGGCAACTGGCCGCAATGGAACATCGACGAGAGCCGGCTGCCCGCGCGGATGTACGTCGACTACGTGCGCGTCTACCGCAAGGACGGCGGCACGCCGGCCTTCACGACGACGCTGCAGGCCTCGGACTTCGCGCTGCAGTCGGGCATGCAGCTGGAGGCCTCGAGCGAGGGCGGCCAGAACCTGGGCTGGATCGAAGCCGGCGACTGGGCGGTGTGGAACCTCAACCTGCCGCAGGGCGGCACCTACACCGTCGAGTACCGCGTCGCCAGCCTGAACGGCGGCGGCAGTCTGCAGCTGGAGATGGCCGGCGGCGCGCCGGTGTACGGCGCGGTGGGCGTGCCCTCGACCGGCGGCTGGCAGAACTGGACGACGGTCTCGCACCGCGTGACCTTGCCCGCCGGGCAGCAGCAGATCGCGGTGAAGGCCAATGGGCCAGGGTGGAATCTGCGCTACGTGAAGATCACGAAATCGTGATCGCTGAAGTCGCGAGGTGAAGTCGTGATGGAATGCGGCGGATGTCCTCCCCCGTCCGCCGCGTGCCCCCACCGCTCGACAGCCGGCTCGCGCCGACCCATGGCGACGCGAACCTGGCCGACGCCTTCGCCATCACGCTGTCGGAGGACGCGCCCGACGACGCGATGGCGCTCGCCCGCGCGGCGCTGGCCGACCCGCCGTCCTGGTTCCGCGCGCTGCTGGCGATCCGCGACGCCGCGGTCCGGCCCTTCGGCCTGAAGACCTCGGCGGCGATGCGCCGACACCTCGACGAGATCGGCGTCGCCCACGTCGACATCTTCCGGGTGCTCGAGGCCTCGCCTCGTGAGGCGATCTTCGGCGAGCAGGACCGGCATCTGGACTTCAAGCTGTCGATCCTGATCCGCCGGGTCGACGGATCGACGCGCCGGGAGGCCGTCGTCACCACGGTCGTGCATTGCCACAACCGGCTCGGACGGTGTTACCTCGCGCTGATCCTGCCGGGGCATGTGCTGGTGGTGCGCTCGCACCTGGCGGCGGCGGCGCGGCGGTTCGGAGCGAGGGACGGCACGCGGGCCGGGGGCGACTGAGCCCCACCCGACCCTGGGGTCTCTCCCCGTCAGTCGCGCGAGCGGACAGGCCAGAATCTGCCTCCATCGGCGCAACCGGCACAACCGGCACAGGGGCAGCAGATGGACTGGCGATTCAAGGTAGGTCGGCAAGCGGTCCTGGCGCGATTGCCGTTCGGGCAGGGCCTTCGACGCGCGAAGCGCCAGCTGTTCGGCTACCAGCCCGACGAGGACAACCTGCGCAGCACCATCGAGGCCTGGACGCAGATGCGTCGGGCCCTGGAGCGCTCCGGCGGCGCGATCGAAGGCGCCACCGTGCTGGAGATCGGCACCGGCTGGTTCCCCACCATCCCCGTCCTGCAATGCCTGCAGGGCGCCCAGCGGGTCTACATGTCCGACCTCAACGTCCATCTGGACGAGGTCAGCTTCGCCGCGACGCTGGCATTCCTGCGCCAGGCCTGTCCCGACGAGGCGCGGCTGCGCGCCATCCGGACGCGCGCCGACCTGCCGCTGACCTACCTCGCCCCGTTCGACGTGAACGAGCTCGCCGACGGCTCGATCGACCTCGTGACCTCGCGCACGGTGCTCGAGCACATCCCGCCGGGCGACCTGGTCCAGCTCTTCCAGGCGCTGCGGCCCAAGCTCTCCGCCCGCGGCCGGATGGTGCATCTGGTGGACCACTCCGACCATCTGGAGCACTCGGACAAGTCGATCACCAAGATCAACTTCCTCACGTGGCCCGAGCGCAAGCATGCGTGGGTCAACCGCCTGACGCGCGAGGGCGAGAACCGCCTGCGCCACCACGAGTACCCGGCGCTCTTCGCCGAGGCCGGTTATCGGGTGACGCTGGAGGAACACATGGTCCACGAGCCGACGCGCCAGCTCGCGAAGTCGCTGCCGCTGCAGCCGCATTACGCGGCGATGACGCCGGAGCAACTGGCGACCATGGCGTCGCTGTACGTGCTCGAACCTTGATCAGCGCCGGCTCACCCGGCCGGCGCCACCCGTTCCTGCGAGCGACGGCCGGCGGTGAGCCACAGGACCAGCGCGAAGACCGCGCCGCCGACGCTGGCCAGGCCGAAGAACAGCATCATCGATTCATAACCCGCGGGATTCTGCGCGCTGGCGCCGGCGCGGTCGTTGAGCCAGCCGGCCACCAGGTTGGCCCCGGCGATGCCGGCGTTCTGCGCCACCCACATCAGCCCGATCGCCGTGCCGAAGCGCGACGGCGACACCAGCCGGCTGGCCAGCGGCCACATCACCGCCGGCACCAGCGAGAAGCTGACGCCGATCAGCGCGGTCGAGACCCACAGGCTGGTCGTGGTCAGCGCCATCAGCGCCATCGCGACCGGCAGCAGCACCGCGCCGAAGGCCAGGAAGGGCGCGTAGCGGCCGACCCGGTCGCACAGCCAGCCGAAGGCCGGCGTCGCGAAGACGGCGGCGAGGAACACGTAGCTGTTCATCGCGCCGGCGGCCGCGAGATCCAGGCCATGCGCATGCTGGAAGTACTTGATCGCGAAGGTGCTGCGGAAGGCCAGGATCACCGAGTACCAGAGCACGCACAGCGCCAGCAGGAACCAGTAGGCCTTGCCGAAGTGCAGCAGGTCGCGCCAGGCGAAGGGTTGGGCCTGCTGCTGCGCGGCGCCCTTGTCGGCGGCGGCGACGCGCCGGTCGAGCCACCAGTACAGCAGCACGCCGCCGAAGGAGGCGGCCGCCATCGCCGCCGCGATCAGCAGCGGCGGCTGCCAGCCCTGGGCGTAGGCGTGGGGGAACCAGGTCGGCGACATGTCGGACGAGAAGGAGCCGAGCCGGCCGATCGACAGCGCCAGCCCCATCGAGAACGCCACCTTGCCGCCGACGAAATACTGCGCGAGCGCCGCCAGCGTGGCGATGCCGAAGGTTTCGGCGCCGATGCCGAACAGCAGCCGGCCGGCGGCCATGCCGGCGAAGCCGGGGCTCAGCGCGGTGAGCAGCGCGCCGAGCAGGCAGACGGCGGCGGTCCACAGGGTCATGCGCGCGGCGCCGAAGCGGTCCACCAGCACGCCGCCGACGAGGATCAGCACGACGTTGGGCAGGCTGTAGATCGCGTTGAGCAGGCCGATCTGCTGGTCGCTGAAGCCGCGCTGGCTTTGCAGCGCGTCGGCGACGGGGCCGATCGAGTCGTAGACGTAGTAGTTGCCGTACAGCGACGCGGCCACCAGGGCGCACACCAGCCACGCGATGGCGCGGCTCGGGGACTTGTCGTTCATGGTCGGGTTCTTGGGCGGTCGCTCGGACCGAAGGGGCGGATTCTCGCCGCGGCGCGGTAACCAGCCGTAAAGACGCCGTCAGAACACGACATTCAGCGACGCGACCACCCATCGGTGGGGGCCGCAGCCCCCATCAAGTGCGCTATGGTCCCGCCCGTTTCTGGCAATCGCAGCCCTTGCATTCAGGAGATCGGCATGGCAATCGCGCGCTCCCTCGTTTCCTTCGGCCCTTCCCTGCCCCGGGTGGGCGGCCTTGTCGCCGCCGGCGTGGCGCTGGTCCTGCTCGCCGCCTGCGGCAAGCAGGGCGCGACGCTGGGGGATGGCAGCTCGGAGATCACCGGCTCGGCCGGTCCGGCGGGCGCGAACAAGGCCAACCGCGAACTGATGAAGTGCGAGGCGCCGGTGGCGACGCTGTCGCTGATGGAGAACCCCAACGGCTACACCATCAGCGCGCCCAACGGGCTGCCGAATTCGCCGCTGCCGCTGGTGCGGCTGCTGGCGCAGCAGAGCGGCTGCTTCCGCGTCGTCGACCGCAACTCCGGGCTGAAGGCCACGATCCGGGAGCAGGAGCTCAAGGACAGCGGCATCCTGCGCCAGCAGGGCAGCACGGTCCACAAGGGCAAGGGCTACGAGGCGCAGTACACGCTGATCCCCAGCCTGACCTTCAGCGAGCAGGATGCGGGCCGGCAGGTGGGCGGCATCCTCGGGATGATCCCGGTGCTCAACAAGTTCGTCGGCGCGGCCGAGCACATCAAGCTCAAGGAAGCGCAGGTGGCGCTGCTGCTCACCGACAACGAGACCACCGAGCAGGTCGCGGCCGCGACCGGCTCGGTCCGCGTCACCGACCTGGGCATGGGCGGCCTGGTGCTGGGCAAGCTCGGCGGGGCGGCCGGCGCGGGCTGGGCCAACAGCAACGAGGGCAAGGTCATCGCCGCCGCCTTCCTGGACGCGCACAACCAGCTCGTCGTCCAGGCCCGCATGCTGCAGGCCAAGGAGCTGCCCGATCCGGTGCCGATGAAGAAGGCGGGGGAGTCCGGCAAGAAGGTGGCGGCGGGCGCTTGAGTCGACGCCCGCGAGGGCCGCTGCGGCGAGCCGCACGCTGGCTGCCGGGAGCCGGGCGGCGGCCCTTGCCGCCGGTTTTCCCGCGCCAGATGACCTTCGGCCATTCCGCCACGGGCTCTCGTGCCCAGAATGACCTCTTCGCCCATACCGTCTCCGCGAGCCAACGGGAAATCCATGACCACGAGCCTCAACCCCTTCGATCCGGACATCGAATCCGTCGCGCGCGCATTCGCCGAGCGCGCCGCGGCCGCCCCCGACGAAGCGCTCAGCCGATGGCGTGCCGATACCGTCTCGCTCTCTCCGGTGCAGCGCGCCACCGGCGCCCGCCTGGCCGCCTCGCAGCTCAACTGGCAGGCCAAGGCCGCCCTCGGTGGCTCGTCCTCCGGCAGCGCGTTGCTGGCTGACTGGGAGAGCGACCGCCTGCGCGCCCCCTACGTCCCCCAACTCCCCCTGCTCACCACCCGACAGACTTATGCCTACTGCGCTGGCATCGTCCTGCAACGCGGCGCCCCGGGCGCGATCAACGCGCTGAAGCAGGGACGCGTGATCCTTCTCGGCCTGCGTCGCGAGACCTCCACCCTCGCCAACCGCGGCCGCGGCGTCTACGACGACCACATCGTCGTGCTCAATGGCGGCGACGGCCTGCGCACCGCGCGGGTCTTCCCCGCCTGCACGGAACCCGGCGCCCAGTACTCGCAACGCGCCGCGCCCAAGGGCACCGGCCGTGTGGACGCGCGATACAACGACGTGATCTACAAACACGCCGAAGGCTTCGACATGAACGGCGACGGCATCAAGGAAGTCGGCCGGTTGCGCGCTGGGACCTACTTCTTCGGCGAGAAGCCGAAGGGCCATCTGAAAGCCCGCGCCTTCCAGGCCACGCGCACGCAGACCGCCGAGCGCGACACCGATGGCGACGGGCGCTTCAACGCCCTCGACCCCATCCGCATCGATCCGACCACCGTCGGCACGACGATGTACATCCACCGCGGCGGCACGCAGGCGTCGGGCAACACCTGGTCCGCCGGCTGCCAGACCATTCCCAACGATGTCTATCCGCGCTTCCTGGCGTCGATGGGCCAGATGTCGTCGTTCCACTATGTCCTCGTCGATGGCTACTGATCACCGCCTGCGCAACGCCGCGCTGCTGCTCGCGACCGCCGGCTTCGCCACGCTGGCGAGCTGCGCGGGCACGGGCGACCCAGCCCTGCCCGCGACGACGACCGCCGAGCCGCCTGCCAGCACCTGCAGCTTCGGCGCCTTCGTTGCCGAGACCGATCCCGCCGGACTCAACGTCCGCAGCGCGCCGAATGCCACCGCCAAGGTCCTCGGCAAGCTGCCGCCCACCTTTGTCGAACCCTCGATGAACTACGGCGTGCGGGTCGAGGTCGACGTCGTCGGCGCGCGCAGCGGCTGGTTCCTGATTCGCAACGCCCGCGACAACGAGGCCTTGACCGACCGCCCCGCGCGTCCGATGTTCTCGGGCGAAGGCTGGGTCAGCGGCAGCAAGCTGACCGTGAAGTCACAGGCCGACGTCGGCCGCGCGCGGCCGAGCCCGAAGGCGCCCGTCGTCCTGCGCATCGGCGACAACGAGACCTTCGACAACGACGTCGTCATCGAGGCCGGACGACTCGCCGACTGCAATGGCAAGTGGGCCCAGGTGGAGTTCGCGGACCAACGCTTCGCCGCCAAGGATCGAAGCTCGCTGAAGATCGATGCCGCGGCGCGCGCCGGCTTGCCGCCGGGCCGCTTCCGGGCCTGGGTCGACCGCCTCTGCGGGACCCAGGAAACCAGCTGCGACGGTCTGGCGGGCGGGGACCCCGCGCCCTGAGGCTGCCCCCCAATGAGTCGGGGGCGCCGTCCCGCTAGGCCTCGAGCCGCAACTGACCAAACGCCGCCGACACGTGGAAGTTGGGCTTTTCGCTGCCCGTCGGATTCCACGCGCTGAACTGCCGCGTCTCCTTGTTCCCCTCGATGCGGAACAGGTTGATGCGCCACCCGTCGAGCGGCTGCGGACCGCGCGGCATCGGCACCACCAGTTCCGCCGTCCACAGGCGATGGACCGTATCGACCGCCGTGCGCGCCCGGCTCTCGCCGACCAGGCGCCGGCGCCCGGCGCCGCGCACCTCCAGGTCCATCACCAGCCCATTGGGTGACACCTCCACCTCGCGGTAGCGGTCCGACCCGGCGTCCTGCGGCGCCTGCAGGAAGACCTCCACCACGTCGCGCTGCCACAGCGGCCAGATCTCCGTCGAGGACAGCTCGCGCTCGAAGGTGGTCAGCGCGTTGTAGCGGCTGCTGAAGCGCAGGTGCAGCGCGCCGTCCGCATGCCGCAGCTGCACCCGCGTCGACTGCGTCCCGGTCAACGGCCGGCCGCGCCAGTCGTGGGCGAAGAACATCGCCGGCGCGTCCTCCCAGGCCGAGGCCAGCGCGAAGCCGTCCCGCCCGATCAGCCGCGACGGCAGGCGCGCCGCGCGTACCAGCGGGCGCTCGACCGCCGTCTCCAGCACCGCCTCGATCAGCAGGTGCTCGCGAAACGCCAGCTTCAGCGTCGGCCTCGCGGCGTCGACGCGGCCGAGGTCGACGCCATTCACGTAATCGCGCACGCGCCACGTACCCGGGCCCAAGCCGCGCAGCGTCACCGTGCCGTCGAAGCTCGGCGCATAGAACGCGTAATGCATCACCCCGTTCTTCTCGACCACATGGGTCTCCGGCTTGTCGAAGGCGATGTCGTAGAGCTCGCCGCGATACACGCCGTCCGACAGGCCCTTCGCGTTATGCGCCGCGATCCACTTGCGCCAATGCGATTCGCGCTCCGGCGTTAGGAGGAAGGAGTCCTTGGGCTTGGGATCCTCCGGCCAGGTGAACTTGGTCGACACCACCGCGCCCACGCCGACGGCCGACGCGAAGTCCATGCCACCGGTCGACAGCTCGACGTGGTCGCCCGCGTAGGCCGACCAGCGTCCCATCTGCGCCTTCAGCGCCTTGCCCTTGTGCCGCACCTGCCAGCTCGACAGCGGGTCCGACGCCGGCGCCTGGTCGATCCACGGCATGTTGTGGAAGGCGTAGCTCGTGCCGCAGGGGCAGACCTCGACCACCGCTTCCGGATTCACCGCATGCGCGGCCTCGAACATCGCGCGGTAGAAATCGGCCATCTGCTCGACGGACTCCTCCGGCTTCGCATGCCGGTGCTTCGGGTTGAAGCACGGCGCCACGCCGTTGAGATGCTGGCCGTCGACCTTCACCCCGTCGAAGCCCCAGTCCTGGATGATCTTGCGGAACATCGCCGCCGTGCGCTCGCGTGTCTCCTTCGCGCCCGGGCACAGGTAGAGGCAGTTCCACCACGTGATCATCTGCGGCGCGCCGTTCTGGTCGAGCAGCAGCAGGTCCGCGTGTTCATGCAGCTCGTCGCTGCCCGGCGCCACCGCCAGCGGCGCGATCCACAGCCGCGCCTTCATGCCGCGCGCGTGGATGTCGGCCACCAGCGCCTTCATGTCCTCCTCGCCGCGCGGGAATTTCTTGAGGTCGATGTCGAACCAGTCGCCGGTCTGACGCTGCCAGCCGTCGTCCAGCACCGCCCACTTCAGGCCGAGCTCCTGCGCCTTGGGCAGCGTCGCGCGCACGCGGTCGAGCGAGAAGTCGCGCTCGTACCCCCACGCGCACCAGACCGACTCATGCGCGCTGCGCGGCGGCTCAGGCGCGGCCAGCCCCTGCGCGTTCATCAGCCGCCGGTAGCGGTCCAGCGGGACGAAGCAGTCACCCTCATGCACGGCGATGAAGGCCAGCGGCAGCGCGAGCGTCTCGCCCGGTGCCAGCGTGCGCGGCTCATCGCCGCGCATCGCGATGTCCACCTGCTCGCCCACCGCCTTCACCGGCAGCGAGACCAGGCGCGGCAGGGTATCCAGATGGCCGATCGCCACGCCCAGGTCGCGCCGCCACACGTCCACCAGCGGCGTGCCGCCGCCGTAGTCGGACGAATCCATGCCGAGGAAGTTGCGCTGCTGGAAGCCACGCTTGACCGGCTGCATCCAGTCGCGCCGGTCGGTGTGCGTCGCACCCGAGTAGGTCCACCACCCGCCCGCATGCCGGGGCGCGGCCAGCAGCCGGTGCGCGGCCACCGTCCAGCCCTGCACCGTCAGCGGCCTGTCCGAGCGGTTGACGAAAGCGACCGCCATCAGCGCGACGCCGGGGTGCTCGTCCAGCAGCGTCACGGTGACTGTCTTCTCCACCGGCGCTCCCTCGGCGCGACCGGTCAGCACGAGCCGCTGGCCCGCGCCGAACGGCGTCGCGCCGCTGCTCGGAACGGCGCTCGCGAGCGCGAAGCGGTCGAGCGTCCTCGTCTTCACGGCAGCGGCGCCCGCATCGCCCGCCGGCGTGACACCAGCCACCGGCGCCGGTCCGCCCAGCGCAGCTGGATCTCCGGCAACACTTTGGCCATCGACGATCACGATCGACTCGCCCGCATCGAAGCCGGTGAGCGCCAGCGGCCGCGGGCCGCCCAGGCGCACGAGACGGCTGCGCATCCGGTCGTCGAAGTGCAGCGACAGCCGCTCATCCTGCAGACGCACGTGTCCGCGTCCGAGGTCCGCGGCGCGGGCCGACGCGGCGGCGCCCGCCGTCGCGGCGAACGCCACACGCGGTGCGACGGTGGCCACGGGCGCGGCGCCCAGCCATTGGAGGAAGGCGCGGCGGCCGGTCATCGGGCGGCCTTCCACGCGGTCGGGAAGCTGCGCGCCGCATTGAGGTGGTACAGCTTGTCCACGACGGCCTTGGGCAGGCCCAGGCCCTGCACCGGTTGCTCGAGATCCGACACCTTGAACGTCTCCTCCGTGTTGAAGTAGCGCCAGTGCATGCGCCACACCGGCTCGACTTCCTTCAGCAGCTCGGCGCCCGATTGTTGCGGCGGCTGCGAGACGTCGGTGCCGTACATCAGGCGGTCCTGGTACTGGACCATGAAACGGCGCACCTTCTCCCGGTCGCGCTGGCTCTGGTACTGCAGCTGGCCGATGCGCGCGGCCAGGTCCACCTTCGCCAGCGGGAAGTGGTCCAGGAAGGCCGCCAGCTCGTCGACGTTGCGCTCCAGCGAGGCCATGTGCATGCCGACGAACTTCAGCTTCGGATGCGCCGCCACCATGCGGTCGCGCGCGGCCATCTGGTCCTCCCAGCTGGGCATCTCCGGATGCAGCGCCATGTGGTACTGCGGGTGATGCGCGAAGTAGTCGCGATCGTTGAGGACCGTCATCTGGTCCAGCGGCAACCAGCAGTTGTGAGGCTCGCCCTGGTGGCCGAGCATGGGGATGCCGCGCGCCTCGAACCAGCTGAACAGCGGCTGGAAGCGGGCGTCGTCGATCATCACCAGCTGGCCCTTCGGATCGCGCAGGCTCATGCCGATGTTCTTCCACACCTTCACGCCGACCGCGCCGGCGCGCAGGCCGGCATCGATGCGCTGCTTCGTCGCATCGAGCCAGCCCGGCCGGTCGGACGTGTCCGACGAGAAGCTCACCGCCCAGGCCACCGCCGCCGGCCGCGCCTGGCGCAGCGCGACCGCCACCCGCTGCTGCTCGTCCAGCGGCGGGAAGTCGGGGTAGTCGACGTTGATCGTCAGCACCTGGAAGCCGAGCCGCCGCGCGGCATCGACGAACGCCGGATCGGCGTTGTGCAGGTGGACGTGCGCGTCGATCTTGGGCACCTTGGCGAAGTCCGCCATCGTGTAGCGGTCCTCGCCCGCAGCGGCCGCCGCCCGGGCACCAGGGATGGCGCCCATCGAGGCGCCCATCGCCGCCGCCATCAGGCTGGCGGCCAGCCAGGCCGGCGGCGCGGCGCGGGAGGGAGTTCTCGTCGTGTCGGTCATCGTGGGAAATGCAGGTTCAGACGATCAATCGCAGCTGTAGCGATAGGCGTCGTTGAGGTCCAGCGGCAGCACCAGCGTGCGGATCTTCGCGGCCCGCATCTTGGTGCAGAGCTTGTCGCGCGCGCCGTTCGTGTTCTTGCGGTACTTGGACGCGTACTCGGCGTTGAACACGGGCTTGTTCTTGCTGGTGAAGACCGTGTAGCCGCCGCACTCGTCGTACTGGTTGCACTGCTCGTTGACCGCCATGTCGAAGTAGGGCTCGAGCTGCGTCAGCTGGTCGACATCGTTCTTCAGCGCGATCGCCAGGCCGCGGCCATGTGCCGCGTTGGCGAGGTACTTGTTGTAGTCGAGCTGCGTGGCCGCCGTCAGCGGGAAGCCGGTGCCGTTGGTGTAGCCGTCCACGTTGTCCGGCTCGACGCCGTCGCAGCCCTTGGACACGGCCAGGTCCAGCCGGCTCAGCATCACCGCACGCACGTTGGCCGAGCGCGTGTCCAGCCACTTCTCGCCTTCCCAGCCGTCCAGCGCGTTGCCCATGTCGGCGGCGTTGAAGCGGTTGAAGTCGGCGCGCCAGTTCTCCGAGCTGCCCGCCGAGAAGTAGCACAGCACCTTGCGGCCCTGCGCCTTCAGCTGCGCGATCGTCTGCGCGGAGGTGTCGAACAGGTCGATGTCGTACACGGCCACGTTGTAGCCGGTGTTGAGCGTGCCGCTCAGCTGCCACTGCCAGGTCGTCGCGACGCCGGGCTTCCACCACGACTGCGCCTGGGCACCAGTGGTGGTGGCGAGCGCGGCGGCGGCGACGACGAGGCCGGTGGCCATCGAACGGATCAGCGATCGTTTCATGAGTTCTCCTGTGGGTCGGGCCGTGTGCCGGCCCGGGTGTTGTGGAACCCCCAACGTCCTCTCCGGGAAGCCGGCGTCAGAACTTGATGCTCGCGCCGATCGTGAACGCCCGGCCCCAGCGGTTGTAGCCCTGCGGCAGCGTGATCGAGCCGTTGCCCAGCGTGTACTCCTGCTTGGCGTCGCTCAGGTTGCGGCCCTCGATCGAGAGCTTCAGCCACTTGTTGAACTCGTAGGACGCCTGCGCGGTCACCCAGGTGATCGCCTTGGCGCGCTCGTTGAAGCCGGGACCGATCACGTTGATCGCCGAGACGAAGTCGTCGGTGTGGTCGGCCGTCGCGCTCAGGCTCCACGGGCCCTTCTCGTACAGCAGGCTCAGCGAGGAGGTCGCCGGCGCGATGCCCTCCAGCGGCCGCTTCTCGCCGCCGACCCAGCTGTCCGAGCGGTTGCGCGTGTACTGCGCCCGCACGCCCAGGCCGTTGTCCCACAGGTGCTGGAAGCCGATCTCCATGCCGCGCACCTTGGCCTTGTCGCCGTTGATCGGCTTCATCACATTGAAGAGATGGCCCGGCACGCCGATGTCCACGCCGGTCTGCCAGCTGGTGGTGATCTGGTTCTTGATGTCCTTCTGGAACACCGCGAAGGTCAGCGCCGAGTTGCGGGCGTAGTACCACTCCAGCGAGGCGTCGTACTGCTTGGCGCTGTAGGGCTTGAGGTCGGCGTTGCCGCCGAAGACCTGGGTGAAGTCGCCCCAGGCCACGCTGGCCGTGGTGCTGGTGGGCGCGAGCTGCTCGACCGAGGGCCGCGCCATCGTCTTGGCCGCGCCCAGGCGCAGCTGCAGCTGGTCGGTGAAGTGCCAGACGAAGTTGGCCGACGGCAGGCCGAAGGTGTACGAGGCGTCCTGCCCGATCTGCGTCGGCGCGGCATAGACCGCGGTGTAGTTGAAGGGGCTGTTCTCGGTCAGGCTCTCGATCTTGGCGTCCCAGGCCCTGGCCGAGGTCTTGGTCTTGACCAGGCGCACGCCGATGTCCGCGTTCCAGCGCTCGCCGGAAAGGTCGGCCTCGATGAAGAAGGAAGTGGTCTTCTCGCGCACGCGGTAGCTCTGCAGCGGGTTCCACACCGGCGCGGCCAGGCTGAAGTCGTAGCTGCCGCCGTCGGGGCGCGGCTTGCCGTTGTAGGCCTGCAGCGCCGCGAGGTAGTTGGGCACGTCGAAGCCCAGGAAGCTGCGCGGGAAGCTGCCGCTGACGCCGTTCATGAAGTTGGGCGGGCTCAGGTGCTGGTCCAGCACGTTGCCGCCGAGCTGGCCGACGTTGATCGCGTTGGCGCCGGAGTAGTAGTTCTCGCCGCCGTTGATCGCGTTGTCGACCAGGTCGCGGTGCTTGTCGCGCCGGGTGCTCTGCACGCCGAACTGGATCTGGTCGACGTTGAAGCGGTCCACCGACCACGCGCCGTTCAGCGTCAGGCCGCGGATCTTGTCGTCGATGTTGTCGCCGCTCAGGCCCAGGTAGTGGGTGTTGAAGTCGCTGGCGCCGAACTGGCCGCCGGCCAGGCCGTTGATCAGGTCGCGGCCGTCGGCGAAGGTCGTGCTGATGCTGGGCACCTGCGAGCCGGTCAGCTGCACCGTCGTCACATTGGGCTGGTTCATGCGCAGCACCGTGTAGGTGTCCTGCCCGCCCGAATGGCGCTTGGAGGTCGACTGGTACAGATCGCCGCTGAACTTCAGCGTCTCGGTCGCCTTCCACTCGGCGTTGACGCCGTACAGGGCGCTGTCGACGACGCGATGGGTGGTCAGGTTCAGCAGCTCCGGATTGAGCCGCTGCTCCGGGTCCGGGTTGTCCATCGTGAAGCCGGTGACGACGCCATTGCGGATCTGCATGTTGGACCAGCGACCCGGCGCGAACAGCGTGTAGAAGGACTGCTGGTAGCCGACCTGCGGCGAGTCCAGCCGCGTCCTGATGCCGTCGACGGTGACCTTCAACTGCTCGCTGGGCCGCCACTCGACCTTGCCCGACAGCGCGGTGCGCTTCTTCTGCTCCTGGATGGTGCCGACGCGGAACTGGCCGGGGCCGATCAGGCCTTCCTCGTCGGGGTCGAGCACGCCGTTGCCGTTCGGATCGATGTTGCCGCCCCAGGCATTGCCGGTCCAGTTGGCGGCCGGGTCGGCGATCGGGTTGCGGGTCCAGCCGCCGTCGTTGCCGGCGGTGTCGGTGCGGACCTTGCGGTCGGCGTAGACCAGGCCGACCAGCACGCCCAGCTCCTTGCCGAAGGTGTTGCTGTAGGTGGCCGAGAGCTTGCCGCCGTTGAGCCTGGACATCAGGTTGCGGTCGCCCTCGACGCGCAGCAGGGCGTGCTGGCCGGGCTGGTCGAAGGGGCTGGCGGAGCGGAGGTTGACCAGGCCGCCGATCGCGCCTTCCATCACCGAGGCCTGCGCCGACTTCACCACGTCGGCGCCGCTGATGATGTCCGACGGCAGCACGTCGAAGGCGAAATCGCGGCCCTCGCCGTCGGTGGCCAGGATGCGGTTGTTGAAGGTCGTCAGCGTGTATTCCGGCCCCAGGCCGCGCACGCTGACCTTCTGCCCCTCGCCGCCGGCGGTGCGCGAGATCGACACGCCGGTGATATGGCTCAGCGAGTCGGCCACGTTGTCGTCCGGGAAGCGGCCCAGCTCGGTCGCGCTGATGCTGTCCTGCACGCCCGAGGCACTGCGCTTGAGGTTGAGCGAGCGCTGCAGGCTGGCGCGGGTGCCGGTGACCTCGACGCGCTCGAGCGTCTGGTCGGCGTCCCTGGCCTTGGCGTCGGCCTTGGCTTCCGACGCCGCCGGCGCCGGTGGCTGCACCTGCGCCTGGGCCGCGCCCATGGCGGCCAGCGCGGCGATCGCCGCGGCGGCGGCAACGGGCCGCGGCGCGAATCGGGCGATCAGGAGGGAGGTCTGGGGAGCTCGCATCTCAGGGTTCCTTGTGTTGGCTGGCGGCTTGCGGCAAGTCTACGCAGTCTTTCGAATGATTTCGCATATCGTTTTTACCGACGTTTTTTCTTTCGCTTATCACTCTGACGAAAGAATTTAGCCAGCATAGTCGCACCACGCCGCCCCGCTGCGACCTCTATATCCACGGGTTTTCCCTCGAAATCGCGCCTTTCAGGCCGCGCCGGCCTTTCTTCCGTTGTGTTTTCAATTTCGCTGCACTATTCTTTCGTTCGAAAGCCCAATCCTTCGAACGAGACGAAAGCGATTCATGCAACGACCCTGGCTGACCTACGCGCTGATCACCACCCTGTTCTGGGGCGCCTGGGGCGCGCTGACCGGGCTGTCCTCGGCGCGCGGCTTTCCGGACACGCTGGTCTACGTCGTGTGGGCGCTGACCATGGTCCCGCCGGCGCTGATCGTGCTGGCGCGCGCCGGCTGGCGGCTGCAGCGCGACCGGCGCGCGGTGGTGCAGGGTCTCACGGTGGGCTTGCTCGGCGCTGGCGGCCAGATGCTGCTGTTCCGCGCGGTGGAAAGCGGCCCGGCCTACCTGATCTTCCCGATCGTGTCGCTGTCGCCGGCGGTGACGATCGCGCTGTCCTTCGGGCTGCTGCGCGAGCGCACCGGCAAGCTCGGCGTGGCCGGCATCGTGCTGGCGCTGTGCGCGCTGCCGCTGTTCGACTTCCAGCCCGGCCAGCAGGGCCAGCCGCTGGGCGCCTGGTTCGCGCTGGCGCTGGTGGTGATGGCGGCCTGGGGCCTGCAGGCCTATTTCCTGAAGACCGCCAACAACGCCGCCAGCGCCGAGAGCGTCTTCTTCTACATGACCGTCAGCGCGCTGCTGTGCATCCCGGCCGCGCTGTGGATGACCGACTTCTCGCGTCCCATCCCCTGGGGCTGGGACGGCCCCGGCCTGGCGGCCGCCATCCAGGTGCTGAACGCGATCGGCGCGCTGACGCTGGTCTACGCCTTCCGCCACGGCCAGGCGCTGGTGGTCTCGCCGCTGGTCAACGCCGGCGCGCCGCTGCTGACGGCGCTGGCCTCGATGGCGATGAGCGGCAGCGCGCCCGGCGGCACCAAGCTCGCCGGCGTGGCGCTGGCGCTGCTCGCCGCGCTGCTGCTGGCGCTCCAACCCGAAGGCGAGGCCAAGGCCTGACCACCGGGTCCCGGCCCCGCCACGCCCCAGCCACACCACGTCCCCACGCATTGCCCCCGGGACAGGAAGGACCTCCCTTGAAGCTCATGCTCGATCTCGTGCGGCGCCACCGGCAGTCGGCGTCCGCCAGCGCGATCTCCGCCACCCTCCCCGCCGCGATCTCCGCCGCCACCGACGGCCCCGCCGTCGGCATCCCGTCGATGTGCTCGGCGCATCCGGTCGTGCTGGCGGCGACGCTGCGCGAGTGCGCCGCGCTGGGCCGGCCGGCGCTGATCGAGGCGACCTCCAACCAGGTCAACCAGGACGGCGGCTACACCGGCATGACGCCGATCGACTTCCGCCGCTTCGTCGAATCGCTGGCCCGCATCGAGGGCCTGGCGCCGGAGCTGCTCGTGCTGGGCGGCGACCACCTCGGGCCCAATGCCTGGCGCCGCTTGCCCGCGGCGCAGGCGATGGCCAAGGCCGAGGTGATGGTGGCGCAGTACGTCGCGGCGGGCTTCCGCAAGATCCACCTGGACTGCTCGATGTCCTGCGCCGACGACCCGGTGCCGCTGCCCGAGCCCGAGATCGCGGCCCGCGCGGTGCGGCTGTGCCTGGCGGCCGAGCAGGCCTGGCGCGAGGCGCCCGACCGCGGCGAGCCGCCGGTCTACGTCATCGGCACCGAGGTGCCGGTGCCGGGCGGCGCGCACGAGGACCTGGACGAACTGGCGGTGACCTCGCCCGAGGCGGCCGGCGCGACGCTGGCGCTGCACCGCGAGGCCTTCACCGCGGCCGGCCTGGACGCGGCCTGGGCGCGGGTGATCGCGATGGTGGTGCAGCCGGGGGTCGAGTTCGACCACCACAAGGTCATCGACTACCGGCCGGAGAAGGCCCGCGCGCTGAGCGCCTTCATCGAATCGCAGCCGGGCCTGGTCTTCGAGGCGCACTCGACCGACTACCAGACGCCGCAGCGGCTGGCGCAACTGGCGCGCGACCACTTCGCGATCCTCAAGGTCGGGCCCGGCGCCACCTTCGCGCTGCGCGAGACGCTGTGGGCGCTGGCCGCCGTGGAGCACGAGTGGCTGGGCCGCGGCGGTCGCGACGCCAATGAGGACGGCCTCATCGGCACGGTGCTCGGCGTGATGCGCGCCGAGCCCGAGCACTGGCGCCCGTACTACCAGGACCCCGCGCGCCTGCAGGTGGACCTGGCCTACAGCCTGAGCGACCGCATCCGCTACTACTGGGCGCATCCCAAGGTCCAGGCCGCCTGCGCGGCGCTGCTGGACCGGCTGGAGCACTCCCCGCCGCCGCTGACGCTGCTGAGCCAGTTCCTGCCACGCCAGTACGACGCGATCCGCGACGGCCGCCTGCGCAACCGTCCGGCGGAGCTGCTGCGCGATGGCGCGGCGCAGTCGCTGCGTCCCTACCTCGCCGCCTGCGCCGCCTGAGCGACGGGCGCCCTCCTCCAGAACCCGACCTGCCACGATGAGCCTGCTCCACTTCGCCCCCGCCGACCTCGATCGCCGCGGCGCGGCCCACACCGCCCGAGAGATCGCCCAGCAACCCGAGGTGTGGCGCGCCGTGCATGCGCTGGTGGCGTCCCGGCGCGAGGCGCTCGACGCCTTCCTGCAGCCGCTGCTGGCGCGGCCCGACCTGCGCATCGTGCTCACCGGCGCCGGCAGCTCGGCCTTCATCGGGCAATGCCTGGCCCCGGCGCTGCTGCAGCAGCTGGGCGCGCGGCCCGGCATCCGCGTCGAGGCGATCGCCACCACCGACATCGTCTCGAGCCCCGCCCAATGCCTGCAGCCCGGCGTGCCGACGCTGCTGGTGTCGTTCGCGCGCTCGGGCAACAGCCCCGAGAGCCTGGCCGCGGTCGACCTGGCCGATGCCGCGGTCCAGGACTGCCACCACCTGGCCGTCACCTGCGCGGCCGAGGGCACGCTGGCGCGGCGGCTCGGCGCGCACCCGCGCGCCCAGGTGCTGCTGCTGCCGGACGAGACCCACGACCGCGCCTTCGCGATGACGTCCAGCTTCACCGGCATGCTGCTCGCCGCCGCCTGGGCCTTCGGGCTGCCGCTGCCCACGCCGCAGGCGCTGGGCGACGCGGCCACGCGGCTGCTGGCCAGCGAGGCGGATCGCCTGGTGGCGCTCAGCGAGCAGCCCTTCGAGCGCGTCGTCGTGCTGGGCAGCAACGGCCTCAAGGGCCTGGCCCACGAGGCGGCGCTGAAGATCCTGGAGCTGACCGACGGCCAGCTGGTGGCGCTGGCGGATTCGCCGCTGGGCTTCCGGCATGGGCCCAAGACGGTGCTGAACGAGCGCACGCTGGTGCTGATCCTGATGTCCAACGACAGCTACACCTGCCGCTACGACCAGGACCTGCTGCGCGAGCTGCGCCGCCAGGGCCGCGGCCGCGTCGTCGCGCTGAGCACCGCGGCGCTCAACGGCACCGACGCGCTGTCCGAGGACGACGTGCTGCTGGACCTGCCGGCCAACGTGCCCGACCTGGCGCTGGCGCCGGTGGCGCTGGTCTTCGGGCAGTGCCTGGCGCTGCTGGCCTCGCTCAAGCTGGGCATCACGCCGGACAATCCGAGCGCGTCCGGCACCGTGACCCGCGTGGTCAGCGGCGTCACCATCCACCCGCATCCGCAGGGCTGACTCCCGATGAGCGCGATGACATCGACGATCGCCGACGACCACCAGCGCGCGGCTGACCGCGACGCGGTCTACCTCGGCATCGACGGCGGCGGCACGAAGACCAGCTTCCTGCTGCTGGCCGGCGACGGCCGTCTGCTGGCGCGGCATGTGTCGACGACCAGCTACTACCTGGAGATCGGTTTCGACGCGCTGCACGCGCTGCTGCACGAGGGCATCGCCCAGACGCTGCGGCAGGCGGGACTGAGCCACGCATCGGTGCGCTCGGCCTTCGCCGGGCTGCCGGCGCATGGCGAGGACAGCGCGCTGCTGCCGGCCTTCGACGCGCTGCTCGCGGACCTGCCGCTCGCGCGGGTCGGCAACGACATGGTGTGCAGCTGGGCGGGCTCGCTCGGCGGGCGCGACGGCATCAGCCTGGTCGCGGGCACCGGCTCCATCGCCTATGGCGAGTGGCGGGGCCGCGGCGCGCGCAGCGGCGGCTGGGGCGAGGTCTTCGGCGACGAGGGCTCGGCCTACTGGCTGGCGCGCGAGGGCCTGGCGCTGTTCTCGCGCATGGCAGACGGGCGCGCGGAGCCGGGGCCCTTGCTCGCGCTGGTGCGGCGGCATTTCGGACTGGCGCACGACCTCGATGTCTGCGCGGCGGTCAACGGCGCCGCGGCGCGCAGCCGGCTCGCGCAGCTGGCGCGGCTGGTCTCGGCCGCGGCGGCCGAGGGCGATGCACAGGCCGCGACCCTGCTGGCACGCGCGGGGGAGGAGCTGGCACTGCTCGCGGCCGGCGTGGCGCGGCAGCTGGATCTCCCGGCTGATGCAGCGGTCGAGGTGTCGTACACCGGCGGGGTCTTCGAGGCCGGCGATGCGGTCACCGGCGCGTTGCGCGCGGCAATGGCCAAGTCGCTGCCGAATGCGGCGCTCGTGGCACCGAAGTTCGGACCGGAGCTGGGCGCGGCGATGTATGCGGCGCGGTTGGCCGGGGCGCGGCTGGAGCCGGACACGCACGCCGTTGCCGCGCTGGCGCGCTGAGCGAGCGCCATCCGGCCGCCGCTTCGGCGCCTTCTCGCCGACTTCCGAACGCAGCGACCTCGATATCATTCGAAAGTTCACGTCTTCCGGATCCTCATGTCCACCACCCGCGCCCCGAGTTCCACGTCCGCCGACAAGCGCGACGCCTCGCTGCTGATCGACGAGCGGCGCCAGCTGATCCGCGACCAGGTGCAGGCGCAGGGGCGGGTCACGGTGGAGGAACTGGCCGAGCGTTTCGGCATCTCGGTGGTCACCATCCGCAGCGACCTCAACGCGCTTGCCGCCGGCGGCGCGCTGCTGCGGACGCACGGCGGCGCGCTGGCGCATCGCGACACCGAGGAGGTGCCCATCAGCGTCAAGCAGAAGCTGCATCACGAGCAGAAGGTGCGCATCGCCATCGAGGCGGCGAAGCTGATCCGCGACGGCGAGACGGTGATGCTGGACTCGGGCTCGACCACCGAGGAGATCGCCAAGCAGATCCGCGGCCTGCGGCTGCAGTCGCTGAACGTGATCACCAATGCGCTGAACATCGCGATGCTGCTGGCGACGGTGCCCGGCGTGAACGTGATCATGCCGGGCGGGCTGCTGCGGCCGAACTCCTATTCGCTGTCGGGCCCGCAGGCGGTGACCGCGCTGCAGAGCCTCTACGCGGATCGCCTCTTCCTCGGCGTGGACAGCCTCGATCCGGAGATCGGCGTCATGACGCCGCACCTGCTGGAGGCGCAGCTGAACGCGCAGATGATGAAGATCGCGCGCCAGGTGGTCGCGGTCGCGGATGCGTCCAAGCTGATGAAGCGCAACCTGTCGGTGATCGCGCCCGTCGAGCAGCTCGACCTGCTGATCACCGACAAGGACGCCGACGAGGCCATCGTCGGCGAGCTGCGGCGCCGCGGCGTCGAGGTCGTGCTGGCTTGAACGGCTCGGCCGCGCGGCCCGCGGGCCCGATCAGCGCTTGAACTGCGCGCAGGGATCCTCGCGCGACGGCGCGGGCGCGCGCTCGACGCGGTCGTAGCCGCCAGCGGGCGCGGCGCTGCCGGGCTCGAGGTAGGCGACGGCATCGATGTCCGTCGACGGCACGCCGGCCGCCTGCAGGTAGACGGGCACCGCGAGGTCGCGCCGCACATGGCCGTTGCCGGCGATCAGCACCACCCGCTTCGCGCCCGCCTCCCGGGCGTCGAGCATCGCCCGCGCCATCGCCGCATCGCGGGCCCGCTGGGCCTGCACCATGCCGGGCAGCATCGCCTCGGGCATCGCGCCGCAGTGGCCGTCCTGGATGTCCTGGCGCAGCGCGTCCTGCTGTGCGCCGCTCCACGCGGTGCGCTCGCGCAGCGCGAGCAGGTCGGCGGGCCAGGCCGCATCGCCTTCGCGGACGATGCGGCGGACCTGGTCGCGATCGATGTTGCCGCCGCGGACTTCGGCGCCGGACTGCAAGACGGCCTCGAACAGCGGCTGGTGCAGCGGCCAGCGCCAACTCTTGCGGTCGAGCTTCGCGGCGTCGATGACGGCATTCACGTCGCCGGGCGCCACCTGGCGCGCGCGCGCGACCGCCGCATCCTCGCTGCGTGAGAACTGCTCGAAGACGACGACCGTGCGCGGCTCCTGCGCGATCAGGCGGCGCAGCTGCTCGGCGCGGGCGCGGTGGTGGTCGGGGTTGTCGTGGAGCTCGCCGAGCAGGACGAACGGCGGTTCGGACCGGGCGGCCGGCGCCGAGACGGTCGGCGCCGAGCGCGAGTCCACCGAGTCCACCGAGGCGGAGGCGGAGGCGGAGGCCGCCGAGCGTGCCGTGGCCGTGGCTGTCGTCGAAGACGCGCAGGCTGCGAGCAGCAGCGGGGCCAGCGCCAGCGCGGCGCTACGGAAGGCGATGTTCATGGTCGATCCTGGAAGACAGGGAAACGGGAACAGGCCTGCCGAGCGATGGCTGGGTCGGGCGGAGGGTCAGCGGCGGATTGTCGCCGCCGCGCGGAGGCCGGACCGGCTCCCGCGTTCAGCGCATGGGTGCGTCGGTGCGCCGGCCCTTCAACGGATCGTCATCACCGACCGCATCGCCTTCACCGCGCCCTCGCCCATCGCGGCGCCGAAGCGCTTGGCGATGCGTTCGGCGACGTTGTCGCGCGGCGTGTAGTCGACGACCTCCTCGGCCTTCACCACCTCGCGGGCGACGTAATCCAGGTTGCCGGTGCCGTCGGCCAGGCCCAGCTTGATCGCCTGCTCGCCGTTCCAGAACAGGCCCGAGAACATCTCCGGCGTTTCCTTCAGGCGCGCGCCGCGGCCCTCGCGCACGACGGCGATGAACTGCTGGTGGATCTGGTCGAGCATCGCCTGCGCATAGGCCTGCTGCTTGGGCGTGACCGGCGAGAACGGATCCAGCATCCCCTTGTTCTCGCCCGCGGTCATCAACCGGCGCTCGACGCCGACCTTCTTCATCACCTCGGTGAAGCCGAAGCCGTCCATCAGCACGCCGATCGAGCCCACCACCGAGGCCTTGTCGACATAGATCTCATCGGCGCCCGCCGCGATGTAGTACGCACCCGAGGCGCAGATCTCCTCGACCACCGCGTAGACCTTCTTGTTGTGCAGCGCCTTGAGGCGCTTGAGCTCGTCGTTGACGATGCCCGCCTGCACCGGACTGCCGCCGGGCGAGTTGATGCGCAGCACCACCGCCTCCGAGCCCTGGTCCTCGAACGCGGCCTTCAGCGCGGCGTTGATCAGCTCGGCGCTGGCCTCGGTGTCCGGCGCGATCTCGCCGCGCACCTCCACCAGCGCGGTGTGCGGGCCGGTGGTCGCGCCGCCGTGGTGCCGGGTCGAGAACATGGACCAGACCAGCAGCAGGAACAGCGTCACCCAGATCAGGCGGAAGAAGGTCTTCCAGCGCCGGTCGCTGCGGCGGTCGCGCAGGTAGTCATGGGCGAACTGCTCGATCACGTGTTCATAACGCCCGGGCAGGCCGGTCGCGGGCGTCGCCGGGGCCGGCGCGGCCGATGCGGTCGCGGGGGCAGGAGCGGATGCCGGGGTGGGCGCCGGCTTCAGCATGTCCTCGGGCCGCGGCGTCGCGTCGGGGATGGGACGCGGCAGGTCGGAGTCGTTGTCTTGGCTCATTCAATCCTCGAAGGCTGGCCGCGTGTCGCGGGAGGGATACCAGAAGACCTGGCCGTCGCGCTCGCGCACGTCGAGCTTGGTCAGGCCGATGCGGCCGCACATGCCGGTGACGCAGCGCCCGTCTCGCGGGTGGTACACGGCGCCATGGATGCTGCAGATGATGTATTCCTTCCGGCTGTCCAGGAACTCGCCTTCCTGCCAGTCCATCTCGGTGGGGACGTGGGCACAGCGGTTGAGGTAGCCGACCACCTCGCCGTCGAAGCGCAGCGTGAAGGCCGATGCCGGCTGGCGGAAGTGCAGCACGTCGAAGGTGTGCGCGCGGCCGCGCTCCTCCAGCTCGGCGGAGGCGCACAGCGGCACGGGGGACGGGTCTTGCTCGGGGGGCATGGGGAGGGAACGGTCGGGGGAATCAGGCATGTGCCCTCAGGCATGGGCCCTCAGGCATGGGCCAGCAGCCAGTCGCGCAGCGTCGGCACGTCGTGCGCGACCAGCAGCGGCTCGAAGTCCCGCAGCGACTCGTGCGCATGGGCGCCGTAGGTCACCGCGATCGCCGGGCAGCCCGCGTTGCGCGCCAGCTGCAGGTCGTGGGTCGTGTCGCCGATCATCAGCGTGCGCTCGGGATCGGCGCCGAACTCGCGCATCAGCTCCAGCAGCATCTGCGGGTTGGGTTTGCCGGCGGTCTCGTCGGCGGTGCGGGTGCCGTCGAACAGCGTCGTCATCTCGACCGCGGCCAGCGCCTCGTCCAGGCCCCGGCGGCTCTTGCCGGTCGCCACCGCCAGCCAGTGGTGGCGCGCCTTGAGGTCCCGCAGCAGCCCGGGCACGCCGTCGAACAGCGTCACCTCGTGGGCGGACGCGAAGTAGTGATGGCGATAACGCTGACCGAGCTCCGGATAACGCGTCCGGTCCAGCCCCGGCAGCGCATATTCCAGCGCCTCGATCAGGCCCATGCCGATGACGTAGGCGGCGCGCTCGCGCGAGGGCGGCTCCAGGCCCAGGTCGGCGGCGGCCGCCTGCATGCAGCGCACGATCAGCGCGGTGGAATCGAACAGGGTGCCGTCCCAGTCGAAGACGATCAGGTCGAAGCGTTGAGGCATGGCGTCAAGGGGCGGGTCGTCAGGGGCGGGTCGTCAGGGCGCCGGGCGGCGCAGCGCGGCCAGGAGTGTCTCGCACTCGGGCGGCAGCGGCGCGTTCAAGGTCAAGGTCTCGCCGGTGGCGGGATGCGTGACGCGCAGCTGGCGCGCGTGCAGGAACATCCGGTCGAAGCGCAGCGCGCCCCGCGCGAGCGCGCGGTTGGCCTCGAAGTCGCCGTATTTCGGATCGCCGACGATCGGATGGCCCTCGTGGGCCAGGTGCACCCGGATCTGGTGCGTGCGCCCGGTCTTGATGGTCACGTCCAGCAGGCTGTAGCCGGCGTCGTCCGGCGTCCGACCCGGGAGGGCCTCCATCACCTTCACCAGGCTGATCGAGCGCTTGGCCTGGTCCGCCTGCGGATCGCCCGCGTTGGGGACCGCCCGCACCCAGCGCTCGCCGTCGCTGCCGACGAACTTGAGCAGCGGGACGTCCACCACCTTCTTTGACTTCGCCCACGCGCCGCCCACCAGCGCCGCGTAGGTCTTGCCGGTTTCGCGATCGCGCAGCTGGTCCTGAAGGTGCGTCAGCGCGCTGCGCTTCTTGGCGATCATCAGCAGGCCGGAGGTCTCCTTGTCGAGCCGGTGCACCAGCTCCAGGAACTTCGCCTGCGGCCGCGCGCGACGCAGCTGCTCGATCACGCCGAAGCTGACGCCCGAGCCGCCATGCACCGCGACGCCGGCGGGCTTGTCGACGACGATCAGGTGCTCGTCCTCGAAGACGATGGGGAATTCGCGGGCGGGGATGGCGGGCTCGGTGGGTTTCTCCGCCAGCCGCACCGGCGGCACGCGGACGACGTCGCCCACTTCCAGGCGCGAATCGGCCGAGCAGCGGCCCTTGTTGATGCGCACCTCGCCGGACCGGATGATCCGGTAGACCAGCGTCTTGGGCGCGCCCTTGAGCTCGCGGATCAGGAAGTTGTCCAGCCGCTGACCGGCGGAGCCGTCGTCCACCGTCAGCAGCCGCACCTGCGCCGGGGCCGAAGCCGACACGGTCGGTTTGACGGGGCTCGCCCCCCTCGTGGCACTGCGGGCAGTCCCTGGGGCGGCCTTGCGGGCTTTAGCCCCTATAATGCTGCTTGCCACGTTTGCGTTGTAAGTATTTGATTTTTCTCATTTTACTCGGACGTGAGCGTTCGAGTCCGACGAGAACGTGGCATTGAGCGGCCATTGTGAGTAGGCTGCTCATTACTTTTGGTGATGCAACATCAGGTCATCGCGTCGAGTCCGCTTCCCAAAGCGAGCGGGCAGTCACGAGGGCCGGATGGCAGAGCAACGTCGTCAGAACCATTGCTCACGCGGTCGACCGCATCCTCGGATGTCGGCAGGCGGCGCGGGCAGCACAACAAGGTTTCACGACGTCAGCGAGGGGGCGCAAGTCCCGGCGCTGACGTCAGCACCCAGGCCCCGTTTCCGGATGTTTTCCTCGGTCTTTCCCACCCCCCGCCGCCTGCGAGCGCGTGTTGGCTTCGTCCACACGCCGGGCTCCGGCCGTGGTCGGGTCGCGCCTGAAGCGGCGCGCAGGCGGACCGGAACAGACGACCCGGGGCCCGCGGTGCACGCGCCAACGCTGCAGCGCTGAACGGTCAACGCGCCGTTCAATTGCAGTCCAGGGCGATCCTTTCATTGGTTCTTTCGCGTTTCTCGTGCATCGGTCGAATCGCCCGCCGGTGAATAGCCGGCAGCGGTTCACTTGAAGATGCGCGCCAGCGGCTTGGCCCTGGCGTGGAGGAGAACTGATGAAACGCATGCTGATCAACGCGACGCAGCAGGAAGAGCGTCGCCTGGCCATCGTCGATGGCCAGAAGCTGCTGGACTTCGAGACCGAGATCGAAGGCCGCGAGCAGCGCAAGGGCAACATCTACAAGGCGGTGGTGACGCGCGTCGAGCCGTCGCTGGAAGCCTGCTTCGTGGACTACGGCGAGGACCGCCACGGCTTCCTGCCCTTCAAGGAAATCTCGCGCCAGTACTTCCGGGACGGCGCCGACGTGCGCTCGGCCAAGATCCAGGACGTGATCAAGGAAGGCCAGGAACTGCTGGTCCAGGTCGAGAAGGAAGAGCGCGGCAACAAGGGCGCGGCGCTGACGACCTTCGTGTCGCTGGCCGGTCGCTACCTGGTGCTGATGCCCAACAACCCGCGCGGTGGCGGCGTCTCGCGCCGCATCGAGGGCGAGGACCGCGAGGAACTCAAGGAAGCGCTGGACCAGCTCGAGTACCCCAAGGGGATGTCGCTGATCGCGCGCACCGCGGGCATCGGCCGTTCCGCCGCCGAGCTGCAGTGGGACCTGAACTACATGCTCAAGCTGTGGACCGCCATCGACGAGGCGGCCCAGGGCGGCAAGGGCGCGTTCCTGATCTATCAGGAGTCGTCGCTGGTGATCCGCGCGATCCGCGACTACTTCACCGCCGACATCGGCGAGATCCTGATCGACACCGACGACATCTTCGAGCAGGCCCATCAGTTCATGACCCACGTGATGCCGGAGACGGCGCACAAGGTCAAGCGCTACCGTGACGACGCGCCGCTGTTCAGCCGCTTCCAGATCGAGCACCAGATCGAGACGGCCTTCAGCCGCACGGTGAACCTGCCGTCGGGCGGCGCCATCGTGATCGACCACACCGAGGCGCTGGTCTCGGTGGACGTGAACTCGGCGCGCGCCACCCGCGGCGGCGACATCGAGGAAACCGCCACCCGCACCAACCTGGAAGCCGCCGACGAGATCGCGCGCCAGATGCGTCTGCGGGACCTGGGCGGCCTGATCGTCGTGGACTTCATCGACATGGAGGAGTCCAAGAACCGCCGCGAGGTCGAACAGCGCCTGCGCGACGCGCTGCGCCAGGACCGCGCCCGCGTGCAGTTCAGCTCGATCAGCAAGTTCGGCCTGCTGGAGCTGAGCCGCCAGCGCCTGCGTCCGGCGCTGAGCGAAGGCAGCCACATCACCTGCCCGCGCTGCAACGGCACCGGCCACATCCGCGACACCGAATCGTCGGCGCTGCAGATCCTGCGCATGGTCCAGGAAGAGTCCATGAAGGACAACACCGCGGCCGTGCACGTGCAGGTCCCGGTGGAAGTGACCAGCTTCCTGCTCAACGAGAAGCGCACCGAGATCACCAAGATCGAGCTCAAGCAGCGCGTGACCGTGCTGCTGGTGCCCAACAAGCATCTGGAGACGCCGAACTACAAGCTCGAGCGCCTGCGCCACGACGATCCGCGCCTGGAGAACCTGCAGGCGAGCTACACGATGATCGAGGAGCCGCAGGAAGAGGTGGGCATCACCCGCCGCGGCGCCGAGAAGAAGAACAAGCAGGAGCCGGTGATCAAGGGCCTGATGCCGGAGCAGCCGGCACCGATGCCCGCGCCGGCACCCGCGCCCAAGGCGGCGGAACCGGTGGTCGCGGCGCCCGCACCGGCGGCTCCCGCGGCGCCGGTCGCGGCGGGCGGTGGTTTCTTCGGCTGGATCAAGAACCTGTTCGGCGGCGCGCCCGCGCCGGCCCCGGCGCCCGCTGCGGAAGCGAAGGCCACCGAGCCGGCCAAGAAGGAACGCGGCGAGCGCGGCGATCGTGACCGCAACGCCCGTGGCGAGCGCGGCGACCGCAACCGCCGTGGTGAACGCGGCGATCGTGGCGAGCGCGGTGAACGTGCCGAACGCGGTGACCGTGGTGACCGCAACGAGCAGAAGGCCCGTGACGGCAAGCCGCGCGGCGAAGGCAAGCCGCAGCAGGAAGGCCGCGGAGAGCGTCCGGAGCGTGGCGATCGCGCCGAGCGTGGCGATCGTGCTGAACGCGGTGAGCGCGGTGAGCGCGGCGGTGACCGCAGCCGTCGCAACGAGCGCGCCGACAAGCCGGAGCAGGCCGTCGAAGGCGCACCGCGCCAGGAACGCGCGGAGCGTGGCGATCGTCCGGAACGGGGCGAGCGCGGTGATCGTGGCGAGCGTGGCGAAGGCCGCCGCCGCCGCGAGGAGCGCGCCGCCGAGGTGACGCAGGAGCAACTCGCGCCGCTGGCCGGCACCGAGGCCGCCAACACCGAGTCGCCGATCGCTTTCGCCGACACCCAGCCGCTGGAGACGCCGCTGGAAACGCCGCTGGGCGAGGCCGGCGAAGAGCGTCAAGGCCGTCGCCGTCGCCGTCGCGGCAACCGCGGTGAGCGTGGCGCCGAAGGCATCGAGGGCGCGGAGCAGGTCGAAGGCACGCTGGTCGAAGGCCAGGCGCCGGAAGCGGGCGAGGCCTCGTTCGCCGAGGGCGCCGAGTCCGCCGCCGCGCCGGTGGTCGAGGGCGAAACCCCCGCCGAAGCCGTTGAAGGCGCCGAAGGCGAAGGCCGCGGTGAAGGCCGCCGCCGTGGCCGGGGTCGCGACCGCTATCGTCGCGACCGCCGCGAAGGCGAAGGCGCTCCCGCCGAAGGCGGCGAGGGTGCGAACGGCCTGATCGCTGAAGGCGAGGTCGCTTCGCCGGCCGTGGCCGCGCTGGACGGCATCGTCCTGGACGCGGGTGCCGCGCCGAAGCAGCTGGAACTGGGCGAATCGCCGAAGCAGGCGCCGGTGCAAGCCGCCGCGCCCGCACCGGTGGCTGCCTCGCCGGCTCCGGCCGCCGCCGCCCCGGTCGTGCCGCGCTTCGAGCTGCCGATGACCGAGCTCAGCGCCGTCGCCGATGGTGCCGGCCTGGTCTGGGTCAACAGCGATGCCGACAAGATCGCCGCCGCCCAGGCCGCGATCGCCGCCGAGCCTGCCCCGGCACCGCTGGGCCGCGAGCCGGCACCGGTCGTGGTGGTCGACGACGGCCCGCTGGTGCTGGTCGAGACCCGCAAGGACCTCAGCCAGTTCAAGCTGCCCTTCGAGGCCTGATCGCCCGCATGAACTCCCTCTCCCGCTTGCGGGAGAGGGATGGGGTGAGGGCCGGCCTCCGCAGGTGCGCCTGATGGAGACCCCTCACCCCTCCCTCTCCCCGCCCGCGGGGAGAGGGTGTCATCGAGGCACGAGTTGATTTCGCAATAGCCGCCGAGTTACCCCCGGCGGCTTTCCTTTTGGGGCGTCACAAGCGCCCGACGACACGACGGAGACTTCCCTTGAACACCTCCACCATCGCTGCCCCGGGCGGCACCGCCGGCAGCGCCGCGCAGACCGCGCCCAAGATGCCGCCGCAGATCCCCTTCATCATCGCCAACGAGGGCTGCGAGCGTTTCAGCTTCTACGGGATGCGCAACATCCTGACGGTATTCCTGATGACCAGCCTGCTGCTGGCCATTCCTGAACCGCTGCGCAAGGGCGAGGCCAAGGAGGTGTTCCACACCTTCGTGATCGGCGTCTATTTCTTCCCGCTGCTGGGCGGCTGGCTGTCCGACCGCTTCTTCGGCAAGTACAACACCATCTTCTGGCTGAGCCTGGTGTACTGCGCCGGCCACGCCTGCCTGGCGATCTTCGAGGACAACCTGCGTGGCTTCTATTTCGGCCTGTTCCTGATCGCGCTGGGCTCGGGCGGCATCAAGCCGCTGGTCAGCTCCTTCATCGGCGACCAGTTCGACAAGAGCAACCGCACGCTGGCGCAGAAGGTCTTCGACGCCTTCTACTGGATCATCAACTTCGGCTCCTTCTTCGCCTCGCTGCTGATGCCGATCTTCCTGGACAAGTTCGGCGCCAGCGTCGCGTTCGGCATCCCGGGCGCGCTGATGTTCCTGGCCACCCTGATCTTCTGGAGCGGCCGCCGCAAGTACACCCATGTGCCGGCGGGCCAGTCGCACCGCGATCCCCACGGCTTCCTGAAGGTGGTGCGCACGGCGCTGCTGGCGCAGGCACCGGGCCAGGGCCGCGGCGGCCTGATCGTGGCCGGCCTGGGCGTGGTGCTGGCGATCGGGGCGCTGGCCCTGACGCCCAACCTGGGCTTCGTGATCGCCTTCTGCTCGGCACTGGTGCTGGTCATGGGCTTCGGCGGCATCGGCGCCTGGATGCAGCTGGAACGCGCCCGGGCGGTGCATCCGGCCGAGGCCGTCGAAGGCGTGCGCCAGGTGCTGCGCCTGCTGGTACTGTTCGCGCTGGTCACGCCCTTCTGGTCCCTGTTCGACCAGAAGGCCTCGACCTGGGTGCTGCAGGCCGACCAGATGGCCAAGCCGGAGTGGTTCAAGTCCTCGATGATGCAGGCGCTCAATCCGGCCCTGGTCATGATCCTGATCCCGTTCAACAACCTGGTGCTGTACCCACTGCTGGCCCGCCTGGGCCTGAAAGTGACGGCGCTGCGCCGCATGGGCGCGGGCATCGCGTTCGCCGGCCTGGCCTGGATCGTGGTGGGCGGCCTGCAGCTGTGGATCGACGGCGGCCACGCGGTCGACATCACCTGGCAGGTACTGCCCTACGCGCTGCTGACGCTGGGCGAGGTGCTGGTGTCGGCGACCGGCCTGGAGTTCGCCTACAGCCAGGCGCCGCTGGCGATGAAGGGCGTGATCACCAGCTTCTGGAACCTGTCGGTGACCATCGGCAACTTGTGGGTGCTGCTGGCGAATTCGAGTGTCAAGGGTGCGGCGGTGACGGCCTACATCCAGTCGACCGGCACCAGCGTGACGGCCTTCCAGATGTTCTTCTTCGCCGGCTTCGCGCTGCTGGCGGCACTGCTGTTCGCGCTCTACGCGCGTGGCTACCGCATGCAGGACAACTACCGGGGCTGAAGCTCCACTCCTCAAGGAAGCGTCAACGATGAATCGACTCCTCTCGCTGGCCACCGCGCTGGCCCTCCATGCCGCGATCGCGACGCCGGCGGCGCTGGCGCAGACCAGCGTCAAGCTCAACCTGGTGCCGCTGCCGTCGACGCGGCAACAGGTCGACCTGACCATGGACACCCGCATGAACATGTCCATGCGGCTGCCGGCGGACGCGCCCGAGCAGGCGCGCGCCGAGGCCGAGCAGTTGAAGGCCGCCATGCCGTTGACGATGACCATGGCGATGCGCCAGACGCTGTCGACCTCGGCCAAGGCGGCCGATGGCGGCTACACCCTGGATGCGGAGATGGCGACGCTCAAGACCGAGATGCGCAATGCGTCCGGTCAGCTTCAGCCGCTGCCGCCGCCGATGACCTTCCGCTTCAACGCGCGGCTGAAGGACGACCAGTTCGAGCAGATCGACATGCAGCTGCCTGCCACGGCCGCGTCGCAGGCGCTGAGCAAGGAGCTGCAGGAGCAGCTCTTCAACCAGAGCTTCGACTGGATGCGCAAGTTCAATGGCGTGACGCTGAAGGTCGGCGAATCGGTCGAGGTGCCGGTCGAGATGAACCTGCCGATGGGCGCATCCAAGCAGCTGGGCAAGGTGGTGGGCCGCTACACCCTGACCGGCGTGCGCCAGGGCGTGGCGTCGTTCGACGTCGCGGTGACGATGGCCATGGACGTCGCGCTGCCGGTGTCCGCGCCGGCGTCGGCGGCCGCCACCTCTGCCGCCGCCTCCAGCGCGACGGAGGCGACCGCCCCGGCGCCGGCCGCGTCCGCGCCGGCCGAGGTGAAGGGCTCGATGACCGCGACCGGCAGCGGCAAGATGGACGTGCGCCTGGCCGACCGTCTGATGCTGCGCAGCACGATGTCGATGACGATGGGCATGGACATGGCGGGACCGCAGGGCAAGCTGCTGCGCATGGACACGCAGATGAACATGGCCAGCACCGGCAAGGCCTTGCCGGCTGTGAAGAAAAAGGCCGAGAAGGCCACGCCGGCCAAGCCCGCCAGCAAAGGCTGAGCGCCTGATGCGCGCCGGGGACCCGGCGGCGCCGTGACCAGGACCGCCCGAGGGCGGTCCTTTTTCTTGAGCGCGTCAGCGATCGAGAGCGGCAGCCCAGAACAGCGACAACAGGAAGGTCGCCATCAGCGCCAAGCAAAGCCATCGCTCGCTCTCGAAGAGCTTCACCGACATGTCGGCTTTCGCGTTCGCAACCTCCAAATGGATCGCCTGAGAAATCGCGAGCGCTTCTTGCGCGCTCACGCCGGCGTTGATCAAGGTCCTCGTCGTCTCAACGTTCATTGCATGGCTCCTGGCAAGGGGAACGGAAGGGATCCCACGAGCGAGGCAATCTAGGCGGAAGTGGATCCGGTTTCACTGGCCCATCCATGCGTCGTTGAACGCGCGCGCCTGGAGGGACGCTGGCGCCTCACCGCCGGCGCAGCTCGCGCATGCCGGGCAAGGTCGGGATGACCTCGCGCATCACTTGCTGGAACGCGCGCAGCCGGGCCGGCTGCAGGCGGCGCGACGGATACACGAGCGAGATCGGCAGCGGCGTCGCGCACCAGTCCGGCAGCAGTCGCACCAGACGGCCTTGCGCGAGGTCGTCGATGACCGCCCATTGCGAGACCAGCGCCAGGCCCAGGCCGCGCCGCGCGGACTCGATCAAGGCGAACAGGCTGTCCGTGCCCAGCCGGGGCCGGAAGCCGATGTGCAGGCTCGCGTCGCCCGTCGCCGCGCGCAGGTCGATGCCGTCCCGGTAGAAGGCCAGCAGCGCCAGCCAGGGCTGCGCGCCGAGCAGCGCCGCGATCTCCTCCGGTGTCTTCCGGTCCAGGCCCTTGGGCAGCTTCTTCGCGAGCGACGGCGCGGCCACCAGCACCCGCGGGACTTCCGCAAGCTGCGTGGCAATCAGATTGGGCTGACTGATCTCGCCGACGAGCAGGGAGCAGTCGACGTTCTCCCGGCTGAAATCCGGCAGTTGGTCCTGCAGCATCCATTCGACCGACACCCGCGGATGGCGCTTCAGGAAGGCGGCCAGCGGCTCGATCAGCTGGCTCTGCCCAAAGGCATGCGGCACCCGCAGCCGCAGCGTGCCGGAGAGCTCCTCGCCGCCATCGAGCTCCTCGGCCAGCGTCTGCCAGCCATCGATCAGTTCCTGCGCCTGCGCGGCGCAGCGCTCGCCCTCCTCGGTCAGGCGCAGGCCACGCGTCGAGCGTTCCACCAGCCGCGCGCCGAGCAGCGATTCCAGCATCTGCACCCGGCGGCTGACGGTCGGCTGGGTGGTCGCGAGCTGCAGCGCCGCCGCGGAGAAACTGCCCGCCTCCGCGACACGGAGGAAGGTCTGCAGCAGCGCGAGGCGGTCCTGGCCGCCGTCCCGGACAAGGTCTTTCATGAGGCGCTTTATACGCCGGGCGTATGGCCGCTGTGCGTGCGGGGCCGGTTCCGCGGGCGGGCGCCCATCCGAAGAATGCGAGGCATCCCGGTGCCGGCGCGCCGCCGCCCACCGATTCCCACTTCCTCGTTACCCTTCCGGAGTTGCCATGTCCGCCCTGCCGCTGACTTCGCCCTCGACACCCACCGTGACATCGACCTCGACCGCCTCGCCGCCGGATGCCGGCGCAACGCCCTCCGCGCCGCTGATCGTCCTGCTGGCCGCATCGGCCGGCCTGGGCGCCGCGTCGCTCTACTACAGCCAGCCGATCCTGGCCCCGCTGGCCGAGGATCTGCACGCCTCCACCGGTGGCATCGGCGCGGTGCCGATGCTCACCCAGCTCGGCTACGCCGCCGGCATCCTGCTGTTGACTCCGCTGGGCGACCGCTTCGACCGCCGCCGCGTGATCCTCACCAAGTTCGTGCTGCTGATCGCGACCCTGCTGATGAGCGGCTTCGCACCGGGCTTCGCGCCCTTCCTGGTCGCCAGCGCGCTGCTCGGACTGACGGCGACGCTGGCGCAGGACGTCGTGCCGATGGCCGCCGCGCTGAGCCCAGCCGAGCACCGGGGGCGCATCGTCGGCCAGGTGATGACCGGGCTGCTGCTGGGCATCCTGCTGTCGCGCGTGATGAGCGGCGTCATCGCGGACCTGCTGGGCTGGCGCTGGGTCTATGGCCTGGCGGCGCTGGCCCTGACCGTCGCGGGCCTGGCGAGCTGGCGCTGGCTGCCGTCCTCGCCGCCGGCGATGCGCACGACGTATGGCGGCCTGCTGCGCTCGCTGGGCGGCCTGTGGCGCGCCTGGCCGACGCTGCGCCGCGCCGCGATCGCGCAGGGCTTGCTGGCCGTCGCCTTCAGCGCGTTCTGGTCGACGCTGGCGGTGATGCTGCATGCGCGCTTCGGGCTGGGCAGCGCGGTCTCGGGCGCTTTCGGACTGGCCGGCGCGGCGGGCGCGCTGGCCGCGCCGCTGGCCGGCCGTATCGCCGACCGGCGCGGTCCCGGCGTGGTGACGCGGCTAGGCGCCCTGCTGGTGGTGCTGTCGTTCGCGGCGATGTCGGTCACCGCCTGGCTGGACCGTGGTGCGGCGATCGCCGTGCTGGTGGTGTTGGCGGTCGTCTTCGACTTCGGCGTGCAGGCGGCGCTGGTCGCGCACCAGACCATCGTCTACAGCCTGGACCCGGCCGCGCGCAGCCGCCTGAACGCGCTGCTGTTCACCGGCATGTTCATCGGCATGGCGACCGGCGCCGCGCTCGGCAGCCTGCTGCTGGCGCACTGGGGCTGGCTGGGCGTGACCGGTCTGGCGACGGTCGCGAGCGCCGCGGCGCTGGTCGTGCGGCTCACGGCTGACGAGTGAGGACGAAGGCCTGCGGCGCGGCACATCGGCGCACCGCGTCCGGCGCTCAGTCCCCGCGCCCGAGATACGCCCGGATCGCGCTGATGCGGCCTTCGTCGTCAAACTCCAGCACGTCGACCACGAACAGCTCGATGTGCCCGTCGACGACGATGCGCAGCTCGCCGGCGACGGAGCGGTCGCCGGCGAGCACGCGCTGCACGTCGATGCGGATCGACGCCGCGGCTTCGAAGTTCTTGCGCGTCTCGGCGACCGCGGCGTCGCGGCCCTTCACCGACAGGTTCCAGTCGCGCAGCGTTGCCTCCGGCGCGAGCATCGCGGCGATGCCGTCCAGGTCCTTCGCTTCGTAGCGGCGCAGGTAGTCGATGAAGGTGGCTTGCAGGCTCATGGGGTGCTGTCGGACGGAACGCAAGGAAAGCCGGCGCCAGGGCCGGCCCGGATCGCGGCGCATTGTGGCGCGAAGCGGCTGGCTCACACGCGACGGAACAGTCCCGGGTAGTCCACCACCAGGCCGTGCTCGTCGACCTCCAGGTCCGCGGTGAAGCCGGACCCATCCAGCGACTCGAAGCGATAGCGCCGCTCATCGAGCCGCGTATAGGCCTGAGCCTGGGGTCGCACGGTCAACGCGGTGCCATCGACCCACGCCATGCGGAACTCGCGCCGCTCGCCGACCGCCAGGGACACGCGCCGGATCGGGAAGCTGTTGGTGAACGGCGTGGGCCAGATGTCGATGTCGAGGCAGCCCTCCAGCGCGGGGAGCGCCGCGCCGCGGTCGTCGGTCCAGTGCCCCTGCCCATCGGTGGCGAGGCCCATCGTGCGTGCGGCGACACCCTCCCCGACGATCAGCGACAGCGCCGCATCACGCAGGCACCACTGCGCGTCCCAGCTCAAGCGGTAATGGAGGCGGAACGGTCCGCGCTCGTCGTCGATCGCAACGACCAGCCCGTCGGCCTGCCCCTCCGAGAGGCGCAGATGTTCGATGCCGACGTCCGGATGCGAAGCGCTCCAGCTCGGGATCCAGCAAACGGTGCGGGGGATGGGCGACATGTCGGCTCCTGTCCCTGGCTGGGCAATCGACGTGCGAGAGCCGCTCGGGTCAATCCTGCGAGGGCGGTGGCGAATGGCAGGCCACGCACAGCTTGTTCCCGTCGGGATCCCGGAAGTAGGCGCCGTAGTAGTGCTCGTGATATTCGGGGCGCAGGCCTGGCGCACCTTCGCAGCAGCCGCCGTGCGCAAGCGCCGCCGCGTGGGCCGCATCGACCATCACGCGCGAGTCGGCCATGAAGGCGGTCATCTGCCCGTTGCCCGCGGCGTGCGCCATGCCGTCGAAAGGAGGCCCGATGAGGAAGAGCGGCCGCGGCCCCGGAACCGACTGCCAGCCGGCCCAAGGCCTCGTGGGATCGCAGAAGCGCTGCGGCAGCTCGAGCGCCGCCATCAGCGGCGTGTAGAACGCGAGCGCCCGGTCGAAATCGCCGACGCCGATGAACACGTGCGAGAACATGGCGGTGCCGCGCTTACTGCGTCCGCCCGCGCCAGCCGAGGAGGCTCACGCCCAGCGCCACGAAGCACGCGCCGAAGCTGCGGTTCATGATCCTCACGCGGCGAGGCGAGGCCAGGCCGCGGCGCAGCGCGCGGGCCAGCACGACGTAGAAGCCATGCGCCAGCACGGCGCACAGCGAGAAGGTTACCGTCAGCACGACGAAGTCGCGCATCGCCGTCTCGGGGTGATTCATGAACTGCGGAAACAGCGCGGTGAAGAACAGGATCGCCTTGGGATTCGTGAGCGCGACCAGGATGCCGCGCAGGAACAGCGCCCGGCGCGACAGCCCTGCCGTCTCGGCGGCAGCCGCGTCGCCATCCGCGATCGAGGCCATGCGCTCGCCCTGGCGCCATTGCTTGATGCCGAGCCAGATCAGGTAGCAGGCGCCCAGCAGCTTGACGACCAGGAAGGCCTGAGCCGAGGTGCTGAGCAGCACGCCCAGCCCGGCCGTCGTCGCGGCCGACACCGCCAGCAGCCCGATTGCATTGCCCAGCGAGCCGACCATCGCGCGCCGCGGCCCGACGCTGAGCGAGTTCGAGATCGCCATCAGCACGGCCGGTCCCGGCGTGAAGGTGACGAACAGCGCCACGCTGACAAAGCCCAACCAAGCGGTCACATCCACGACGAACTCCCAGCGCACGAGACAGCGGCGATGTTAACGGCGGCGTTCTCGCAGCTAGGATCGCCCGATCGATTGACCCTCGAGCGGGAGTGCCCCATGCGATCGCTGTTCCACCTGGCCTATCACGTGCGCGACCTCGACGATGCCCGCGCCTTCTATGGCGACGTGCTCGGCTGCGAGGAAGGCCGCAGCACCGACACCTGGGTCGATTTCGACTTCTTCGGCCATCAGATCTCGCTGCACCTGGGCGAGCCGTTCAAGACCGGCAACACCGGCAAGGTCGGCGATCACCTGGTCCCGATGCCGCATCTGGGCGTGATCCTGCGCATGCCCGAGTGGCGCGCGCTCGCGGACCGGTTGGAGGCGCGCGGCATCGAGTTCGTGCTCAAGCCCAGCATCCGCTTCGCCGGCCAGCCGGGCGAGCAGGCGACGATGTTCTTCCTCGACCCCTCGGGCAATCCGATCGAGATCAAGGGCTTCGCGTCGACGGACGGCATCTTCGCCACCTGATCGATGAGCGGCCCGCAATGTCCCGGAGGGACGCGATGAGCGATGCCGTCGCGATCGGCCCCCTGGTCCTGCCGTGGACCTTCGTCCATCTGTGCATCGCGGTCGCGGTGTCGAGCGCCGTGGCCACGGTGCTTGCCCGCCGGCGGCAGCTGGATGCCGGGCCGCTGCTCTGGCGATGCCTGCTTGTCGCATTGCTGTTCGCGCGGCTGGGCTTCCTCTATCAATACAAGGAGCTCTACGTCGAGCATCCGCTCAGCGTCCTCAACCTCCGTGATGGCGGCTGGTCGCCCGAGATCGGGATCATCGCGATGTGGATGTACGCGACCTTCCGGTTGAGGAACGCGCCGGGCTTGCGCGTGCCGGCGACGGTGCCGCTGGCGATCGGGACGGCGCTGATCGTCGCGGGGCAGATCCAGCTCGCGCTGCAGCCCGCTTCCGCGCCGCTGCCGGCGCTCCAGTTCACGCAGTTGAACGGCGAGCGCCTGGACCTCGCCACGCGCGATGGCAAGCCCGTCCTCGTCAACCTGTGGGCGACCTGGTGCGGGCCCTGCGTGCGTGAGATGCCGATGCTCGCGCAGGCGCAGCGCGACCGCCCCGACGTGCGCTTCGTGTTCATCAACCAGGGCGAGGACGCGCACCATGTCGCGAAGTGGCTGAGGTCTCAACGCTTCACGATGGGCAACATCGCCATCGATGAACGGCGCCAGGCGAGCGCGACCTTCCAGCAGGCGGGTTATCCGACGACGCTGCTCTTCGATGCGTCCGGCCGCCTGGTGGCCAAGCGCACCGGCGAGTTGTCGGAGCCCGCGCTTCAGGCGATGCTGACGCGGCTGCGTTGAGCCGTGCGGTCGCTGGTAGAGACGATCGGTCGTTTCGATGTCGACGGTCTCAGCGAGTTCGATTGGAGCGGCTCAAACCCCATTCGCGACAGCAACGCGATCGGCGCCGACAGCAATGGGAAGCGGTCCATCGAGGCCTTCAAACTCACAGCCGCAAGCCGAGCCAGATCACGGTCCGCGTGGATGCGGACACGATGACCGTCAGGAGCGGTGTCCATGCGCTAGGCCGGTCGGCGTCTTCGGCGAAGGCGCTCAAATGCTCCCGCTCGTCCGCGACGATCTTGGAGATTGCGGCCACAGCAGCGTCATCGTGGCCTTGCAGCACTCGGACCTGCTCGTCGAGATGAAAAAGCACGACGCGCTCGACCGCCACCGTCGTCGCAGCGATGGCCTTGCGTCCGAGAAGGCCCGTGACGGCCCCTAGCAACAGACCGCCCGCCGCGCAGAGCCAGTAGCTCCGACAGCGAGGGCGGCCACGCCGCTGCAGCTCTGTCCAGAAGATCCCGCGATGCCGCTCTTCATGCGCCTTGAATTCACGCAAGGCGGGCAGCATCGACGCTGCGGTCCATCGCGCGGCCAGGATCTGGCCCGCATAGATGTGGACGGCGCCATGCTCGCCAGCATGGTTCACCTTCAGAAGGCGGTCGCCCAGCGACTCGCCGCTGCGCAAGGAGGCTGTGAGGTCCATGGCCGTAAGTATCGGCGCGCGACTCGATGGGTGTCTCCGCGCTTTCCCGGCGGCCCTCGTCGCGTCGGCACGTAACATCCTCCGACCCTTCATCTCGTATGTCCCCATGCAACTCCGCACCATCACGCTCGACGACACCGCCGCCATCGACCTGATCGCGCAGCGCATGCGGGCGACGCTCGTCGAGGTCGAAGGCGAGCAAGCCGGCGGCGGCATGTACTCGATGGACTGGCTGCGCGATCGCGTGCGGTGGCATCTGGACGGGCGCGCGGCTGAAGTGGTGATCGCCGAGGATGCAACCGGCGCGATCGTCGGGCACACGATCTATCGGATTGAAACGAGCGCGGATGACACGCCCTTCGGCCTCGTCTCCACGACCTACGTCGTGCCGCAGGCACGGCGGCTCGGCGTCGCGCAGCAGCTGCTCGCGCGCGCCGAGTCGTGGTTCCGCGGACATGGCCTGCCCCAATGCTGCACCTGGACCTCGTCGACGAACGCGCCGCTGATCGCGCTCTACGCGCGCAACGGCTTCACGCAAGTCGAGCGCGCGCCCAACGAGTTGACGCAGACCCTCATGGTCCGTCTCGCCAAGCCGCTCACCCTCGAGGACCGCGCATGACCACGCCCTTCACCATCGCCACGTTCGACGTCCCAAAGCCTGGACTGGAGGCGCTCGTCGACGCCGGCCTGGACCAGTACAACGATGCCTTCGGCGATCGCGGTGCCTTCGACGGACAGCAGCCGATCTCGAGCGCCGCCTACGACGGCGGCGGACGAATGATCGCCGGCGCGGTCGGGCGCACGCTCGGGCGGTGCTGCGAACTCCAGCGGCTCTGGGTCGACGCCGCGCATCGACACGCGGGCGTCGGCAGCGCCGTCGTCCGCGCCTTCGAGCAGCGCGCCATCGAGCGCGGCTGCGACACCTTCTACCTGAGCACCTTCAGCTTCCAGGCGCGCCCTTTCTACGAGCGCCTCGGCTACACGATGCAGCTGGAGATCCCCGGCCACGGCGCGGCGGGCTCCAAGTGCTTCATGGTGAAGAAACTCGGCGCCTGATCTCCCCTGGGCGCCGGGCCGCGGGCACGCACCTTGCCGCCTCTGCGGCATGAACGCTCCGTCCCGCACCGTCCATCTCTACCTCTTCGAGGGCTTCGCCGACTGGGAGGCCGCTTATGCGGTCGCCGGCATCAACACGCCGGAATTCCAGAAATCGCCAGGCACCTGGCAGGTGAAGACCGTCGCCGCCGCGGGCGCCAACCTGGCGCGATCGATGGGCGGGCTGTCGGTGATGCCGGACATCCGGCTCTCGACGCTGTTCCCCGACGACAGCGAGCTGCTGATCCTTCCCGGCGGCGCCGGCTGGGACAAGGGCGAGCACCTGGAAGCAGCGAAGAAGGCCAAGGAGTTCCTCGATGCCGGCAAGCGCGTGGCCGCGATCTGCGGCGCCACGGCGGGCCTGGCGCGGCTCGGCGTGCTCGACGACCGCCAGCACACCAGCAACGCGCTTGCCTATCTGAAGGGCGTGCCGGAATACGCCGGCAGCGACCGCTACGTCGACGAACCCGTCGTCATCGACCGCGGGCTGATCACCGCAGGCGGCATGTCGGCGCTGGACTTCGCGCGCGCCATCTTCGAGACGCTCGACGTCTACGAGCACCAGACGCTCGAGGCCTGGTACCAGCTCAACAAGACCGGCCAGTCGGCCTGGTTCGCGAAGATGGCACAGGGCGAAGGACGCTGATCGGCGCTGAGCGGCGCAGGCCGCTCGCCCTCACCGCCCTCACCGCCCGTCAACCGCGTTTCAGCCGCCCTTCGCCGCCGTCACGATCCCCTGCCCGGCCGCCCAGGCGCCGATGTCGTCCCGGCGGATCGCCGCGGCCATCAGGCCCGGGAACGCGTCCGGCGTGCACGCGAACGACGGCACGCCCAGCGCCGCCAGCTTCGCCGCGAGCGCGCGGTCGTAGGCCGGCGCGCCCTCGTCGCTGAGCGCCAGCAGCGCCACGCACTGCACGCCGCTCTCGACCAGCGACGCCGCGCGGCGCAGCAGCTGCGGCTCCACGCCGCCTTCGTAGAGATCGGAAATCAGCACGAAGATCGTGTTGCGCGGCTCGCGGATCAGCGACTGGCAATAGGCCACCGCGCCGTTGATGTCCGTGCCGCCGCCGAGCTGGACGCCGAACAGCAGATCCACCGGATCGTCCAGCTGCTCGGTCATGTCGACGACCGCCGTGGCGAAGACCACCAGCTTCGTGCTCACCGCCGGCAGCGAGGCCAGCACCGCGCCGAAGATGCTCGAGTACACCACCGAGTTCGCCATCGACCCGCTCTGGTCGATGCACAGCACCACCTCGCGCTGCGGCCGCCGCGCCTTGCGGCCGAAGCCATGCAGCGTCTCCGGGATCACCGTGCGATGCGCCGGCTGCCAGTGCCGCAGGTTGGCGCGGATGGTGCGGTGCCAGTCGATCTCCGCCAGCCGCGGCCGGCGGTTGCGCTGGCTGCGGTCCAAGGCGCCCGTGACCGCCGCGCGCATCGGCTCCTCGAGCCGCTTCATCAGTTCGTCGACGACGTGGCGCACCACGCGGCGCGCCGTCTCCTTCGTGCCCGCCGGAATCACCCGCGACAGCGCCATCAGGTTGGCCACCAGGTGCACGTCCGGCTGCACGCCCTGCAGCATCTCCGGCTGCAGCAGCATGTCGCGCAGGTTCAGACGCTCCAGCGCGTCCTTCTGCATCACCTGCACCACCGTGCTCGGGAAGTACTTGCGGATGTCGCCCAGCCAGCGCGCCACGCGCGGCGCGGAGTTGCCCCGGCCCCCGCGCCGGTCATCGCCCAGCCCGCCGTGGTCGTCGTAGAGCGCGCTCAGCGCCTGGTCCATCTCCGCCGCGTCGCCGTTCAGCGCGCCGCAGCTGTCCTGCGCCTCGCCGCCGAGCACCAGCCGCCAGCGGCGCAGGCGATCCGCGTCGTTCCTCTCGTCCGAGCCGCTCATGCGTCCACTCCCAACATCGCGCGCAGCAGCGGCAGAGGCAATGCCGCGCGCGCCTCGTCCCATTCCGCCCGCGTCGGGACCATCGCCGTGCCGCCGCCCTTGCGCGCCGCGCGCTGACCCAGATCGCGACGCTCGGCCGCGTCGAAATGCGCGAAGGTCCGCCGCACCAGCGGCAGCACGCGGATGAAGTGCTCCTCGTCGAGGCCGCTCAGCCACGCATCGACCAAAGGCCACACGCCATCGTGATGCAGCAGTACCACCGCGTTGCGGTTGAGGAAGCCATCCAGCCACGCCGCCGCCTTGCCGGGCTCGGCCGCGCGCGACAGATGCAGCGAGATCGCCGTGCCGGCGTCCTCCGCCGTGATCAGGCCGTCGTCCAGCAGCAGCCGCGTGCACAGCCCCCGCAGCAAGGCATGCGCGCCCTCACGTGCCGCGAGTTGCGCGATCGCGGCTCGCCATTGCGCGGAGGGCTCGGTCTGCCGCCCCGGATCGCGCAGGCGGATCGCCGATTGCGCGCCCAGCACGCGATCGCGGCACTGCGCGGCCGCCGTGTCGTCGAGCGAATCGCCCGCCAGCGGCAGGCTGATCGCCGCCCGCGTGACCAGGCCATCGAAGACATGACCCACCATCGCCGCGTCGGTCTGCCGCACGTTGCCGTAGCGGAAGACATTGGCGAGCGGCGGCAGGGCCGCCAGCAGCTGATCGGCATCCCCGGTCACCGCGGCGTGATCCTGCAGCGCGCGCGACGCCACGATCACCGCCTGCGGCAGATCGGCCAGCAGCACGCGGTCCACGAGCTCGGCCAGCGCGCCCAGCGTGCGTTCGCCGCCGCAGCGCTCGGCCACCGCCGCCGTCGCCGCCTGCGCGACCGACTGGCCCCAGCGGCTGGCCTCGATCAGGCGCAGCGCGAATTCAGGCTGCCACTGCAGCGACCACAGCTCGTGGAAGGTGCCGCGCGAGGACTTGCCCGTGCGCGCGATCTCGCCCCACGGCAGATCGATCAGCCGCAGCCGGTGCAGCAGATGGCTGCGCGCCAGGTCGTTGGGCTGGCGCAGGTCCAGGTCCAGCGTCTTCTGCGTCGCCTCCGGCTTCATCCGCAGCGACTTCTGCATCTGCTCGAGATCCCGCTGCAGCGGCACCGTCGGCACCCCGGCCGGCACCTGGCCGAGCCGGTCGCCGATGACCAGCTCGTCGCGGATGAAACCGAGCACGGCCTCGTCGCCCAGCGTCATCACGGTGCGCGTGGCCTCGTGCAACTCGTCCAGGCCCGGCGCCGGCCGCTGACGCAGCGCGGCCAGCGTGTCGGCCAGGCGGCTGGCCTCGATCAGGTGGGCGGAAGAGCAGTCCAGGTCGCGCTCGCGCATCAGCCGCGCGACGCGCGCCAGCCAGCCGATCGCGCGCGGCCGCCGCTCGCCATCGAGGCCGCTCAGCCACAGGTGCTCGTACCAGCCCGGCGAATGGATGCCGGCGCCGTAGCCGCTCTCGCGCGCCAGGTGGCGATAGGTCCACGGCACCCAGGTGCTGCTGACCTTCAGCTTGGGCAGGCCCTTGAGCAGCGTCTGGTCCGCCTTCATCGTGATGTCCGCCTGCAGGCCGCCGAGGTGCCAGGCGCCGCAGACCACCGCGATGCGCTCGAAGCCCTCCTTGCGCGCGGCGCGGATGCACTGCCGCATGTGCGCCTCGCGCAGCACCTCGCGGCGTGCGCGCGGCGTCTTCGGATCGAGCGTCTCGTCATCGCCGGATTCGGCGCGCAGCGTGGTCATCGCCTCGCCGATCGCGGCGAAGAGATCCTCGCCGTCGCCGCGCTCCTCGACCATGTGGTTCCACCACGCCTCGCCATCGGCGTAACCCGCCGCACGCGCGAACCAGTCCAGCGGATCGCCACGGCGTGACGGCGCGGGATCGGGCGCCTCGGCGGAGACGGGTTGCGCCTGCTGATCCCCCGCCTGCTGCGCCCCCGCTTGCTCGTTGTCCGGCTTGTCATCCGGCTCGTCCCCGTCCGGCTTGTCGTCTTCCGAGTTCAGCTGACCCGCCTGCTCGAGCGCCAGCGACACGCCCACCGGCAGGTCGATGAACCGCGCCGGCACGCCGGCCCCGGCCGCCCAGCGCAGGGCCTGCCATTCGGGCGAGAAGCTCGCGAACGGGTGGTACACCGCGCGGCTCGCGTCCTCGACGCCATGCGTGAGCAGCGCCACCGGCGGCGTCATGTCGGCCTCGAGCACCGCCGCGACGAGACCGTCCGCCTCGGGCGGCCCCTCGATCAGCACGCAGTCCGGCTTCAAGGCCTCGAACGCGGCCAGCAGGCTGCGCGCGCAGCCGGGCCCGTGGTGCCGGACACCGAAGTAATGGACCGGATCGCTCATGGCCTCTCGCGGTTCCGCGTTCAGGACTGCTCGCGGCAGGCGCGATACAGGTCCTTCCAGTCGGCGCGTTCCTTGACGACGGTCTCGAGATACTCGGTCCACACGACCTGGTCCTGCACCGGGTCCTTGACGATCGCGCCGAGCAGGCCCGAGGCCACATCGCGCGGACGCATCACGCCGTCGCCGAAGTGGCCGGCCAGCGCCATGCCGCTGTTGATCACCGAGATCGCCTCCGCCGTCGACAGCGTGCCGCTGGGCGACTTCAGCTGCGTCTTACCGTCCTCGGTGCGGCCGTTGCGCAGCTCGCGGAAGATCTGCACGATGCGCCTCACTTCCTTCAGCGCCGGCGGCTCGGCCGGCAGCTGCAGCGCGGCGCCCAGCTCCGCGACGCGCTTGACGACGATGGACACCTCCGCGTCCTCGCTCGCCGGCACCGGCAGCACGACCGTGTTGAAGCGCCGCTTGAGCGCGGCCGACAGCTCGTTCACGCCCTTGTCGCGGTTGTTGGCCGTGGCGATCACGCTGAAGCCGCGCGTGGCCTGCACCTCGCCGCCGAGCTCCGGAATCGGCAGCGTCTTCTCCGACAGCACCGTGATCAGGCTGTCCTGCACGTCGGCCGGGATGCGCGTCAGCTCCTCGATGCGCGCGATCTTGCCGGCCCGCATCGCCTTCATCAGCGGACTCGGCACCAGCGCCGCCTCGCTCGGGCCATTGGCCAGCAGCTGCGCGTAGTTCCAGCCGTAGCGCAGCTGTTCCTCGCCGGTGCCGGCGGTGCCCTGGATCAGCAGCGTCGAGTCGCCGCTGACCGCCGCCGACAGGTGCTCCGAGACCCAGGACTTCGCCGTGCCCGGCACGCCGTAGAGCAGCAGCGCGCGATCGGTGGCGAGCGTCGCGACGGCGATCTCCATCAGGCGCTCGTCGCCGATGTACTTGGCGCTGACTTCGAAGCCGTTCTCCAGCGTGCCGCCCATCAGGTAACGCAGCACCGCCCAGGGCGACATCGCCCAGTTCTCTGGACGCGGGCGCGTGTCCTGGCGCTTGAGCTCGGCCAGTTCCTCGGCGTACTGGTGCTCCGCGTGGCGGCGCAGGACCTGCGAGGCGGTCGAAGTGTCGGGCGTGGTCATCATGGGGTCCTCGGGGTCGGATCCGGTTGAAGAGCGATCAGGGCGCGGCGCAGCGCGGCCGTCTGCACGACGGCCTGCAGCATGTCCGCATAGGCGGCGGTCTCGCCGGCCGCGCGCTGGTCGGCGATCGAGCCGTAGGCGGACAGGCAGTCGGAATGCAAGACGGCGCCGAAGTCGGCCAGCATCGCGCGCACGGTGTAGTCGTCCTTGAGCGTGCCGGCGCGGGCGCGCGTGAGCAGCTGCTCGGTCAGCGCCTGCGATAGCTGAGGGCCGAGCGTCTCGCCACCGCTTGCCGCCGCGATCAGCGCGGACAAGGGCAGCGTGCCCTGCTGCAGGTGGCGCAGCCAGTAGCGCTCGCGGCGGGCCTGCGGCAGCCAGCCCAGCACCTGCGCCGCGCGGTGCGACTCGATGCCCGCGCCGAGGTCGCCAAACGCGTGGTCGAGGAAGGCCTCGCACCAGTCGATCTCACGCGTGGCGCCGAGCACGTCGAACCAGCCGCGCTGCAGCGCCTCGGCCCAGTCGGTCTTGCGCGCCCAGCCGAGCAGCTCGGCGGGCGTCATGCCGGTGGTCTCGGTCCACCAGGCCAGCGGCACCTGACGCACCAACTGGAACAGCCACCAGCCGCGCTCGCCGAGCTTCTCCGACTGGGGGCGCTCGGCGATAAGTTGATCGACGGCCCAATCGCTGCCGGCGGCGACCGGCGCGTCGATGACCCAGTGCTGGCGCAGCAGCACACGCTCGCTGCGCAGCAGCGGCGCGAGGCGATCGATGGCGCGACGCGGATGCGCCGCGCCGGGCAGGCGCAGCAGCAGGCCGAGCGCGACGTCGCGCACCTCGCGGCTGCGATCGGCGCGCAGGCGGTCGAGCAGCGCTTCGTCGTCGAGGGACAGGCCGGTGGCCAGCTGCGATGCGAGATCGGCGCGCTCCTTCACTGGCAGTTCGGCCAAGGCGGCTTCAAGCCGGGCGCGGCCGGCGGCGGCATCGGCCGCGCGCTCGCGGACAAGGAAGGCGCGGCGCTGCTCGAGCGTGCCCTCGGTCCACTGCGAGTCGTCGAGCGCCTCGCCGCCGACACCGGCCGCATAGCGCCACTCCTCGCGCTGGCGGGCGAGCCACAGGCCGCGTTCGCCGAGCACCGGCAGCAGCGGCGCCCGCAGCGCCACCGAGCGCCGGCCGAGTTCGAGCGCCTGCGGCAGGAGCGTCTCGGGCAGGCGCAGCCCGGCGGCGGCCAGGTCCGCGAAGAGCTGCTGTTGGAGCCGGGTCGGCGCCTCGCTCAGCGCCCAGCGCAGCAACGATCGCAGGTGTCCGCCCTGCCCGTCGGGAACCACCGGCCGGCGGTCCGCCGCGGCCGGTTCCGGCGGCGCGGCGGTCCAGGCGCGGTCCTGCAGGCCGGCGGCCTCGCAGGCCGCGATGACGGCCATCGCGCGCAGCACCTGGTTCGACGGACCGTCCGCAGCCAGCGCGGCCTGCGCCGCGAGCTGGCCGATTTCGCCGGACCATTCGGGCAGCGGTCCGGGCTGGCGTTCGGTGCCGACCATCGCGATCGGCAGCAGCGGCGTCCAGGCGCTCATGCGGCGCTCCGCGTCCAGAGGGGCCGCGCCGATCCGGCGGCCCATGCGGTCAAGGGACTCAGGCGCGCGCCGTCCCATTCACCCATGACGTCGAGCGGATGCGCGCCGGAGACCGCCATCAGCGACCACCAGTCCTCATCGCCCAGGCGCAGCGGCACGGCGCGGCCCTCGGCGACCAGATGCGGCCCTGCGTCGGAGGCGACGGGCGTCGCGTTGGCGAGCACCACGGGATGCAGCGACGCGAACGGATGCGCGGCGATGCGCTGCGCGACCCGCTCCCATTCGGCGCTCCAGGCCTGCGGGGTCACGCCCGCGGCGGCTTCGGTGGAGGCCGGCTCCGTCGATGGCGCCTCGTCGGCGACCAGCGCGCGCAGCGGCGCGCCGCCGGGATAGAAGACCAGCGTGAGGTCCTTGCCGGAACCCGGCAGCCACAGCCCCTCGAAGCCGCGTCCGCCATGCGTGTGATCGAGCAGCCAGGCGCGGCGGCCGGAGCGCGCGCCGTGCAGCCAGACGCGGCGTTCGTTGAGGCGCGCATCGCGTTCCTCGACGATGACGCCGATGACGGTCCAGCGATCGCTCAGGCGCTCGCCCGTGGCGAGCACCTCCGCCTGGTCGAGCGGCCAGCCGCAGACGGTGCGCAGATCCGCCTGGACGGCGGCGGGCAGCGCCTCGCGCCGGCCGATCGCCTCGCAAGCCAGCTGCAGCAGGCCCAGGCGCGCGAGCATGCGCTCGGGCCAGTCCGCGCCGGTGCGCCAGCCATCGGCGGCCGCGGTGAGCCGCTGCCCGAGCCCGGGCGCCTGCGCGTCGACCATGCGGGCGGCCATCGTGCGCCAGCCGCGGATCGCGGCGTCGTCGAGCGCGCCGAGGCCGCGTCCCATCTGATCGCCGAGCCAGCGTTGCAATTCGCCGGCGGCCTCTTCAATGCGACGCCAGCGCTGCGCTTCGCGCTTCGTCGCGCCCTCCGGATCGGCAAGCGCCGAGGCGGCCTGCGTGGGATCGACGCCGTCGGCGAGCTGGACCGCGCGCTCGACGGCGCGGTCGGCGGCCTTCTGGTCGCGCTCTTCCTTCTTCTGCGCCCGCTCGCCGCGCGAGGCCAGCCATTCGGCGACCCAGGCAGGCGGCTCGCCGCCGCTGAACTTCGACGCGTCCTGCGCGCGCAGCATCAACAGCGCGAGGCCATGCTTGCAGGGGAACTTGCGGCTGGGGCAGGAGCAGCGGAAGGCGGGACCGCTCAGGTCCACCTGCGTCTGGTACGGCTTGGAGCCGCTGCCCTGGCACTCGCCCCAGACGGCGGCGTCATCGGCGCCGAGCAAGGGCCACTTGGCCGGCGAAGTGAGCCCACGCGCGGCCTTCGCCGATGCCTCGTCCGGCGCCAGCGCCAGCACTCCCTCCATGGTCAGCGTCATGCTGGCCCGCTCCCTGATTGATCGTTGTCCGGTCAGTTGGGGCGGAGTCTAGCTGGCCGTCGCGGCCCCAAGGCCCCAAGGCCGCACTGCCTCACGGCAGCCGCGCCAGCGCCTCCAGATACCTCGGCGCGAGCATCAGCTCATCCCAGGTCAGCGGCGCGGACTGCGGCACCAGCGCCGCGCGGCGCGCCTCGCTGTCGATCGCCGGCATCCAGGCCCCGGTCGACTGCGCCACGGTCAGGCCGTCCAGCAGCTCATCGATCGCGCGGCCGCCCTGCTCCAGGCTCTGGTTGCACAGCAGCACCAGGTCGCAGCCCGCGTCCAGCGCCGCCAGCGCGGCCTCGGTGTACCCGACCGGCCGGCCTTCGATGACGCGCGCCGCCGCCATGCCCAGGTCGTCGCTGAACACCGCGCCGGCGAAGCCCAGCCGGTCGCGCAGGATGTCCTGCAGCCAGCGGCGGCTGAAGCCCGCCGGCCGGCTGTCCACCTTGCGGTAGATCACGTGCGCCGGCATCACCGCCGACAGGCTCAGGCTCAGCCACTCGAAGGGCCGCACGTCCTCCGCCAGGATGGCCTTCAGCGAGCGCGTGTCCACCGGCACGCCCACATGCGAATCGACGCTCACCGCGCCGTGTCCCGGGAAGTGCTTGCCGCAGCTGCCCATGCCGGCCAGCGCCAGGCCCTGCATCAGGCTCTGCGCCAGCAGGCTCACCACCCGCGGATCGCCGTGGAAGCTGCGCGAGCCGATCACCGGACTCACCGACTGCCGCGAGGCGTCCTGGTGGTCCAGATCGAGCACCGGCGTGAAGCTCATGTCGACGCCGCAGGCCCGCAGCTCCAGCGCCAGCACCAGGCCGGTGGCCGTCGCGGCCTGCACGGCGCGCATCGCGTCGTCCATCCACAGCTCGCCGAGCGTGCGCATCGCCGGCAAGGCCGTGAAGCCATCGGTGCGGAAGCGCTGCACGCGGCCGCCTTCCTGGTCGACCGCGATCAGCAGGTCCGGCCGCAGCGACTTGGCCTCGGCACACAACGCCGTCAGCTGGGCGCGGCTCTCGAAGTGGCGCGCGAACAGGATCATCCCGCCGGTCAGCGGATGCGCCAGCCGGCGACGGTCGTCGGCGGTCAGCGTCGTGCCCGCGATGTCGAGGATCACCGGCGAATGCAGGGAATCGGTCATTGATCTGTCTCTCTCGTTGAACAGGCGTCATTGCGCCCGCATGGTTTCTGATCGTCGCTGCTGCAATGAGGGCAGCGAGGGCAGCGTCGCCGGCGCCCGGGGCTCAGTCCCGCGTCTCGACGACGACGAACGCGGTGGCGTAGTCCGTCTCGTCACTGACGCTGACGTGGGCTCTCAGACCCTTGGCCTCGAACCACTCGGCCAAGCCGTCGTGCAGCCGGATCTCCGGCTTGCCGCTGCGCGCCTTGACGATCTCGCAGGCGCGCCAGGTCATCGGCATGCGCATGCCCAGCCCGATCGCCTTCGAGAACGCCTCCTTCGCCGAGAACCGCGTCGCCAGGTAGGCGATGCCCCGCGCCGGGACCTTGGCATACCGCTCGCGGAACACCTCGATCTCGTGCGGGCCCAGCACCTTCCCGGCGAAGCGCTCCCCGCGCCGTTCGAAAGTGCTGCGGATGCGCCGGATGTCGCAGACGTCCGTGCCGATGCCGTAGATCATCGCGACCCTTTCATGCGCGCCCGGTGCGCGTCTCGTGCCCGCTGCGTGGTGCTTGCGTGCGCAAATGCAATCAGACGTAGGCGCGCTGGATGCAGCGCTGGTAGTCCCGCACCGTCTCGGCATAACCGAGCTCGAGCGCATCCGCGATCAGCGCGTGGCCGATCGAGACCTCGGCCACGCCCGGCACCTCGCGCAGGAAGCGCGTCAGGTTGTCGCGGTTCAGGTCGTGGCCCGCGTTGATGCCCAGGCCCTGCGCCAGCGCCGCGCGCGCCGCGGCGGCGAAACCGGCCACGACCTCGGCCTCGCGTGGCGTGCCAAAGGCGCTCGCCCAGGTCTCGGTGTAGAGCTCGATGCGCTCCGCGCCCAGCGCCGCCACGTGGGCCATCGCTTCGGGCAGCGGGTCCATGAACAGGCTCACCCGCACGCCGAGCGATCGGCATTCGGCGATCATGGGACGCAGCCGCTCGGCATCGGCCGGCAGGTTCCAGCCGTGGTCGGAGGTGAACTGGTCCTCGCTGTCGGGAACGAAGGTCGCCTGGTGCGGACGGACTTCGCGGATGAAGTCCATCAGGTTCTGCGTCGGGTTGCCCTCGATGTTGTATTCGGCCTGCGGCCAGGCCTTCATCAGCGCGGCGAGCTCGCGCACGTCGTGCGCGCGGATGTGGCGCTCGTCGGGCCGCGGATGCACCGTGATGCCCTGCGCGCCGGCCTCCAGGCACCGCTGCGCCGCGCGCGTCACGCTGGGGATGCCCAGGTGCCGCGTGTTGCGCAGCAGCGCGACCTTGTTGACGTTGACCGAGAGCGCGCAGCGCGCGTCATGGCGACCGGATTCGGGAGCGATCAGCGGATTCATGTGAGCAGCTTCTGGACGTCGAGCAGCACCTGCCGCGTCCGCAGAGGACGATGGCCCAGATGATAGTGAAGCAGGCCGCGCAGCAGCGGCTTCAGGGTCGGCCCGGCGAGTTCGCAGGCCTGCTGCAGCGCCGCCTGGCTGCCATGCAGCAGCGCCGCCTGGATCTGGATGAAGGCCATGCCGGTGAGCTGCGGCGCGTCGTGCGTGGGCACGATCACGCCGGACTCCGGCGCCAGCATGTAGGGCCGCTCCGGATCGAGCGGCGCCTGCGTCGTGGCCAGCACGCTCAGGTCGGGCAGCAGGCCGCAGGTGGCCAGCAGCGTCAGCTCGAAGGCGCGCAGCGCCGCCTGCGCATCGTCCACCGAGGCCAGGCGGGGCAGCAGCGCCGCGTAGGCGTCGAACAGGCCAGGCTGCGGATCCTGCCGCGGCAGGAATTTCAGCAGCAGCTCGTTGACGTAGTAGCCGCTGAACAGCGCCGCACCGCTGGGCAGCGTCTGTCCGCCGACCCATTCCGCGCCGCGCAGCGACTGCACCTCGGCCGCGCCGTCCTCGTTCATCTTCGAGGGCTTGGACAGCGTCACCTGCAGACGCAGGAACGGCAGCAGCACCGATCGCAGCTGCGAATACGGCCGCTTGGCCCCCTTGGCCACCACCGCCAGCCGGCCGTGCTCGCGGCTGAACAGGTCCAGCACCAGGCTGGTCTCGCTCCAGTCGTAGTGGTGCAGGACAAAAGCCGCCTGCGTGGCGGGCGGCTTCGGCGCGCGGGTGGCCATGGGCGCTGATCGTCAGCGAGCGCGCGGCGCGCTCACTCGTAGCCGTAGCTTCTGAGGTGCTCTTCGCTGTCGGCCCAGCCGGAGCGGACCTTCACCCACAGCTCCAGGAACACGCGCGCGTCCATCAGCGTCTCGAGCTCCTGACGGGCCTCGGAGCCGATGCGCTTGAGGCGCTCGCCGCCCTGGCCGATGACCATGCCCTTCTGGGCGTCGCGCTCGACCACGATGGTCGCGGCAATGCGGCGCAGGTTGCCCTCTTCCTCCCAGCGGTCGATGATCACCGTCGCCTCGTAGGGCAGCTCGTCGCCGGTCAGGCGGAAGAGCTTCTCGCGGATCATCTCGGCGGCCAGGAACTTCTCGCTGCGGTCGGTCAGCGCGTCCTCCTCGTAGAACCATTCCTGGTTCGGGAGGTAGGGCTTCAGGATCTGGAACAGGCGCTGGACGTCCGAGTCCTTCTTCGCCGACAGCGGCACGAACTCGCTGAAGTTGCGGCGCTCCTGCATGCTCTTGAGCCAGGGCATCAGCTCGGCGCGGCGATGGACCGCGTCCAGCTTGTTGGCGATCAGCACCACCGGCTTGTCCTGCGGCAGCAGCGACAGCACCTTGGCATCGTCCAGGCCAAAGCGTCCCGCCTCGACGACGAACAGCACCAGGTCCACGTCCGCCAGCACGCCCTGCACCGTGCGGTTCAGGTTGCGGTTCAGCGCGGTGCTGTGCTTGGTCTGGAAGCCGGGGGTGTCGACGAAGACGAACTGCGCCTCGTCGACCGTGCGCACGCCGGTGATGCGATGGCGCGTGGTCTGCGCCTTCTTCGAGGTGATCGAGACCTTCTGCCCGACCAGCGCGTTCAGCAGCGTGGACTTGCCGACGTTGGGCCGGCCGACGATCGCGATCAGGCCGCAGCGCTGGTCGCCTTCGTACGGCGGCGCGCCGATGCCGCCCTGCACCTCGGGCAACCCGTCGTCGTCGAGGTCCTCATCGAGGTCCTCGTCCCGGTCATCGCCGCCTTCGGGAGCGGCGGCGGCGTTGGGGTCCAGCGGGGTGTCGGGGGCGTGCGGGGCGTTCAGAGCGGGGTCCTTGGGAAGGGGGGCGCCGGCCGGGGAGGCGGACGGCGATTCGGGCGTCGATTCGGGCGGCGAATCGGAAACGGATTCGGAAACAGAAAGGGAATCGGACGAGGACGCCGTCGGCGGCGTCCTCGGGGGTCTCGGTGCGTTCATCGCGGGCTCCGCGTCAGTCGCGCAGGCCGGTGCCGGGCCGGTCGCCGGCCAGCAGTTCATCGAGCACCTGCCGGGCCGCCTCCTGCTCGGCGATCCGGCGCGAGCGGCCCTCGCCGCGGCGCGACAGCGTCAGCGCGGCCACTTCGCACTCGACGGTGAAGGTCTGCGCATGCGCCTGGCCCCGCGTCTCGACGATGCGGTAGGCCGGCACCGCCAGCTTGCGGGCCTGCAGCCATTCCTGCAGCGCGGTTTTCGCGTCCTTGGCCCATTGGTCGATGCCGCTGGCGGCGATCGTCTCGCCCAGCAGGCGGCGGACGATCTCGCGGGCGGCCTCGTAGCCGCCGTCCTGGAAGGCGGCGCCGATGACCGCTTCCAGCGCGTCGGCCAGGATGGACGGCCGCTGGCCGCCACCGCCGCGGGCCTCGCCCTCGCTCATCCGCAGCGCCTCCGGCATCTGCAGCTGCAGCGCCAGGCGATGCAGGCTGTCCTCGCGCACCAGGTGCGCGCGGATGCGGGTCAAGTCGCCTTCATCCGACCCGGCGAAACGCTCGTACAAGAGCGCCGACACCGCCAGGTTCAGCACCGCGTCGCCGAGGAATTCCAGGCGCTCGTTGTGCTGCTGGCCGAAGCTGCGGTGCGTCAACGCGCGCTGCAGCAGTCCCGCTTGCGTGAAGCGGTAGCCAAGGCGTTGCTGGAGGGCGTCGAGCGCTTGCGGAGTCATGGGCGGGGATGTGCCGTGGGGGCGGGTCAGTGCGACTCGCCTTTGTACTTGATCAGCAGGAAGGCCGGGCCGAACAGGGGCACTTCCTTGTCGTACGCGAAGCTGATCTTCACCTTGTCGTCGACCTTGGTGATGGTCAGGTCCTTGGGCTCGATGCTGACGATCGAGTATTCGATCTGCTTGGTGCGCTCGAACGAGTCACGCGCCGCCGCCACCGTGGAGGGGCCGTCCTTGGCGATCTTGTCGATCGCACGCTGGATCGTGTAGTACTCCATCACGGTCGGCACCACCCGCAGCAGGATCACCGATCCGCCGCCAATGATCACCGCCCAGAACAGCAGTCCCAGCAGGCTGATGCCCCGTTGAATCTTCCGTGCCCTCATCACGCGTCGCTCCGCAAATAGTCGTTGGAACAGAGTAGTCGATCGTCGCCGGCGCCGCCTCAGTGGATGCTGCCGATGCGCTTCAGGTTGCCGAAATTCATCCACACCACGAAGGCGCGGCCGACGATGTTCTCATCCGGCACGAATCCCCAGAAGCGGGAATCCTGGGAGTTGTCGCGGTTGTCGCCCATCATGAAGTAATGACCGGCCGGCACCTTGCAGGTCACGCCCTCGGCCGTGTAGGTGCAGTTCTCGCTGTACGGGAAGTCCCACTGCTTGCGGATGACGCCCTGCGACTCCGGGGCGACCAGGATCTGGTGCTCGACCGCGCCCAGCTTCTCGGTGAAGCGCGGACGGAAACGCATCGAGCCCGGATCCTCGTCGAAGTACTCGCCCTGCGAGACGGTCTCCACCAGCTTGCCGTTGAGGTACAGCTTCTGGTTGAGGTAGGCGATCTCGTCGCCGGGCAGGCCGACGGCGCGCTTGATGTAGTCGACGCTGGGGTTCTGCGGGAAGCGGAACACCACCACGTCGCCACGCTGGACATCGTTGTTGCTGATGATCTTCTTGTTGATCACCGGCAGACGGATGCCGTAGTGGTACTTGTTCACCAGGATCAGGTCGCCGATCAGCAGCGTCGGCACCATCGAGCCCGAGGGAATCTTGAACGGCTCGAACATGAACGAGCGCAGCAGGAACACGATCAGGATCACCGGGAACAGGCCGGCGGTCCAGTCCAGCCACCAGGGCTGGCGCAGCAGTTCCTCGCGGGCGCCTTCCACGTCGCCGTCGACGCGCTGGATGCCCTGCGCGGCCAGCGAGGCGCGACGCGCCGCGTCGCTCTCGCCCAGGCGGACCGCGGCGCGACGGCGCGCGGGCTCGAAGTGGAAGCGCTCGGCCAGCCAGTAGGCCAGCGTCACCGTGGTGAGGATCAGCAGCAGCAGCGAGAAGTTGCCGTTCCAGTAGCCCGTGTACCAGCCGCCCAGGTAGGCGATCAGGGCGGCGTACAGCAGCCCGGTCAATGCGCTCATGGCTTTCATTCTTCGACTTGGAGGATGGCCAGGAAGGCTTCTTGCGGCACCTCCACCGAACCGATTTGCTTCATGCGCTTCTTGCCGGCCTTCTGCTTCTCCAGCAGCTTGCGCTTGCGGGTGATGTCACCGCCGTAGCATTTTGCCAGCACGTTCTTGCGCAGCGCCTTGATGTTCTCGCGGGAGATGATGTTGGCGCCGATCGCCGCCTGGATCGCCACGTCGTACATCTGGCGCGGGATGATCTCGCGCATCTTGGCCGCCACCTGCCGGCCGCGGAACTGCGATTGCGAGCGGTGCACGATCAGCGACAGCGCGTCGATCCGGTCGCCGTTGATCAGCATGTCGACCTTGACGACGTCCGAGGCGCGGTATTCCTTGAACTCGTAGTCCATCGACGCGTAGCCGCGCGAGACCGACTTCAGCTTGTCGAAGAAGTCCAGCACGATCTCCGCCAGCGGGATCTCATAGGTCAGCATCACCTGACGGCCGTGGTACGCCATGTTCAGCTGCACGCCGCGCTTCTGGTTGGCCAGCGTCATCACCGGGCCGACGTATTCCTGCGGCATGTACAGGTGGACCGTCACGATCGGCTCGCGGATCTCGCCGATCTTGCTCTGCTCGGGCATCTTGGACGGGTTCTCGACCTCGATCACCTCGCCATCACCCAATTGGACTTCGTACACCACGCTCGGCGCGGTGGTGATCAGGTCCTGGTCGAATTCGCGCTCCAGGCGCTCCTGCACGATCTCCATGTGCAGAAGGCCCAGGAAGCCGCAGCGGAAGCCGAAGCCCAGCGCCTGCGAGACTTCCGGCTCGAAGCGCAGCGAGGCGTCGTTCAGCTTGAGCTTCTCCAGCGCGTCGCGCAGCTGGTCGTACTCGCTCGCCTCGGTCGGGTACAGGCCGGCGAAGACTTGCGGCTGGATCTCCTTGAAGCCGGGCAGCGCCTCGGCAGCGGGGCCGAGGTTGTTGGGCAGCTTCTTTTCCAGCGTGATGGTGTCGCCCACCTTCGCCGCGGCCAGTTCCTTGATGCCGGCGATGATGAAGCCCACCTGGCCGGCGCTGAGCTGGTCGCGGTTCTCCGACTTCGGCGTGAACACGCCCAGGTGCTCGGCCGGGTAGACGGCGTTGGTCGCCATCATCCGGATGCGCTCGCCCTTCTTCAGCGTGCCGTCGACGACGCGCACCAGCATCACGACGCCGACGTAGTTGTCGAACCACGAGTCGATGATCATCGCGCGCAGCGGCGCCTCGACCACGCCCTTGGGCGGCGGCATGCGGGCGATGACGGCCTCGAGGATGTCGTCGATGCCCATGCCGGTCTTGGCCGAGCACGGGATCGCGTCGGTCGCGTCGATGCCGATGACGTCCTCGATCTCCGCCTTGGCGCCGTCCGGATTGGCCTGCGGCAGGTCCATCTTGTTCAAGACCGGGATCACCTCGACCCCCAGCTCCAGCGCGGTGTAGCAGTTCGCCACCGTCTGGGCCTCGACGCCCTGGCTCGCGTCCACCACCAGCAGCGCGCCCTCGCAGGCGGACAGCGAGCGGCTCACCTCATAGGAGAAGTCCACGTGCCCGGGGGTGTCGATCAGGTTCAGGTTGTAGACCTGCCCGTCGCGCGCCTTGTACTGCAGCGCGGCGGTCTGTGCCTTGATCGTGATGCCGCGCTCGCGCTCGATGTCCATCGAGTCCAGCACCTGCGCTTCCATCTCCCGGTCGGACAGACCTCCGCAGCGCTGGATGATCCGGTCGGCCAGCGTGCTCTTGCCGTGGTCGATGTGGGCAATGATCGAGAAATTGCGGATGTGGTTCATGGACTCGGACGGAGACCGCGAACTCGCCCGCCACGCCAGCGACCCTCGAGCGGGGCACGCTGAGACGACGCTGCGGACGGTCGGTCGGGCGGTGTTGCACGGTCCTTCTCAGGACCTGAACAGGACATAAAAAAAAGGCACGTCGAAACGGTGACGCGCCTTCCAACAAAACGTATGGCAACTGCTTGTTGGGCTTTCATTGTAGCCAAAAGCCCCGCCCTGGAAACCGCATGGATGCGAGCTTCTCGCGCGTTGCCCTTCGCCAACAGCGATTTCATGCACAGGTTATCCACAAAACTTGGGGGCATCCTGTGGATCGCTGAGCCCATCAAAATGGAGCCTTCCGATTCACCGTCGGAACAGCGACAAAGCTGCCCGAACGCGCCCGGATTGTAGCGGAGCGAGGCACCAATGCCTCGCCTTGGTCACAGCCGTTAGCAAGCACCAACCGACGGCCGGACGTGCCGCGCGTCACGAATCACCGGCCTGGAATTCCGCATTGCGGAAAGCCCCAGGCCGGCGCTGGGTTGACGCTGGCGGCGCTCACCCCTTGCCCGGCTTGAGCACGACATAGGTGGCGACCTCGCCCCGGAGGACGAGCATCTGCAGCGACTTGCCCTTCTCGACCTTCGCCAGCGCCGCCTGGAATTGCTTGATGGTCTTCACCTCGGCATTGTTGGCCGAGAGGATCACGTCGCCGGCCTTCAAGCCTGCGCGCGCCGCCGGCCCCTCGGCCGTGTCGATGCGCAGGCCGCCGTCCACCTTCAGTTCCTTGCGCTGCGCTTCGCTGAGCTCGCTGACGGTCAGGCCCCAGGCCTGCGCGCCGGTGGCGGCCGGCGTTTCAGCCTCCGGCGCAGCGGGCGTGCGGTCATCCGGCAGCGCATCGAGCGTCGCGACCAGGTCCTTGTAGGCGCCGCGGCGGAACACCTGCAGCGGCACCTTCGTGCCCGGCTTGGTCGCGGCGGCAAGCCGACGCAGGTCGACCGCCTTCTCCACGGTCTTCCCGTCGAACTTGGTGATCACGTCGCCCAGTTGGAGACCCGCCTTCTCGCCGGGACCCGCCGGCGTGATGCGACTGATCAGCGCGCCCTGCGGCTTGCCCAGGCCGATCGCCTCGGCGACCTCCTTGCTGACGTCATCCGGATACACGCCCAGCATGCCGCGCGTCACCCGTCCGCTGGCGCGGAGCTGATCGGCCACGCGCATCGCCTCGTCGATCGGGATCGCGAACGAGATCCCCATGAACCCGCCCGACTGGCTGTAGATCTGCGAGTTGATGCCCACCACCTCGCCACGCAGGTTCAGCAGCGGCCCCCCGGAGTTGCCGGGGTTGATGGCGACGTCGGTCTGGATCAGCGGCAGCAGGTCACCGGTGTCGCGCGCCTTGGCGCTGACAATGCCGGCCGTCACCGTGTTGTCGAAGCCGAAAGGCGAGCCGATGGCCATGACCCATTCGCCGACCTTGAGCTTGCCGACATCCCCCATCCGCAGCAGCGGCAGGTTGCTCGCCTCGATCTTCAGCACGGCGACGTCGGTGCGGCGGTCCAGGCCCACGACCTTGGCCTTGAACTCCCGCTTGTCGGTCAGCGTGACCATGACCTCGTCGGCGTCGTCGACGACATGGGCATTGGTCATCACGAAGCCGTCGGCTCCGATCACGAAGCCCGAACCGAGGCCGCGACGCTGCGGCGCGTCGTCATCCTCGTCGTCGTCCGGCGCCGGCACCGGCGCCGGCGCGGGCGTGGCGCCGGGCGGCGTGCGGCGCTGCGGCGGCACCGGGATGCCGAAACGGCGCAGCAGTTCGCGCATCTGCTCATCGACCTGTGCATTCGCGACCTTGACCTTCTCCGAGGTCCGGATATTGACGACGGCCGGCCCGGCCTGCTCCACCAGGGCGCTGAAGTCAGGCAGCGCGCGCGTCAGGTCGGGCGTGGCGACCGGCACGGCGGCGGGGGTCGCGGGCTTCGTCGCGGTCTGGGCGTAGACGCCCAGCGACCCGCTCATCAGGGCGGCGCTGGCGATCGCCAGGGCAAGACGTGAAGGGGTGCGGGAACGATCGGAGTTGGGCATGAACACTCGCAGGTGGCGATGCAGGGTCGAAAGGCTCACATCATGCCCGCATTTCGAAACGGGCATGAGTCAGCCTCGAGCGAGGAACAGGTGAAGCCGCAGCAGCGTCCACTGGGCGCCGAGCGCCCCGCGCGAAGCGGCGATCCAGCGCACCGGCTGCCGGCCTCGGCGGCGGGCGCCATCGGCCGCCACAGCAGGGCTCAGCCGCAGCAGCATCCACCGTTCGATGTCGATGAAGACGTCCGGCGTGACGGCAAGCGGCTCGCCCGCCTGTTGCCACCACCATTGCGCGCCGTCCCATCGCAGAACGTCGGGCGCACGCGCGCGCACCGGCAGCGCCGCGGCCATGAGCGCGATACCCAGGGGGCCGAGCAGCATCGCGAGGTCGGATGCCTGCGCGAAGAAACCCGCCTGCCGCAGCACGGCGGCCACGACCGCGGCGGCACCTGCGGCCAGCACGGCGCGCTGCAGGCGCTCCCAGCGCGCATCGCGCGGCAATGAAAAACGCCGGGCAGCAGCCCGGCGTGATGTCGATCGGTTCGGCGTCATCGGTCGCCGCCCGGGTCGAGAGTCCTGGATCAGACCCGCTTGAAGATCAGCGTGCCGTTCGTGCCGCCGAAGCCGAAGTTGTTCTTCGCGGCGTACTCGATCGGCATCTTCCGCGCCTCATTGGCGCAATAGTCCAGGTCGCACTCGGGATCCTGGTTGAAGATGTTGATCGTCGGCGGAGCGACCTGGTCGTGGATCGCCTTGACGGTGAAGACGGACTCGATGCCGCCCGCGCCGCCCAGCAGATGGCCGGTCATCGACTTCGTCGACGACACCACCAGGCCGTTCTTCGCATACGCGCCGAAGGCCTGCTTGATCGCATTGGTCTCGTTGGCGTCGCCCAGCGGCGTGGACGTGCCGTGCGCGTTCATGTACTGGATCTGGTCCGCGTTCAGGCCCGCGTTGCGCAGCGCGTTGCGCATCGAGCGCGTCGGGCCGTCCACGTCGGGCGCGGTCATGTGGTACGCATCGGCGCTCATGCCGAAGCCCACCAGTTCCGCGTAGATCTTCGCGCCGCGCTTCTTGGCGTGCTCGTACTCCTCGAGCACCAGCACACCGGCGCCCTCGCCCAGCACGAAGCCGTCGCGATCCTTGTCCCAGGGACGGGACGCGGTCTTCGGGTCGTCGTTGCGGGTGGACAGCGCGCGGGCCGCGGCGAAACCGCCGACGCCCAGCGGCGACACCGTCGACTCCGAGCCGCCGGCGACCATGACGTCGGCGTCACCCGCCTCGATCATGCGGCCGGCCTGGCCGATGCTGTGCAGCCCCGTCGTGCACGCCGTCACGATCGCCAGGTTCGGGCCCTTGAACCCGCACTGGATCGAGACGTGGCCCGAGATCATGTTGATGATCGACGCCGGCACGAAGAACGGACTGATGCGGCGCGGGCCGCGATTGGTCAGTTCCGCGTGGGTCTCCTCGATCATCGGCAGGCCGCCGATGCCCGAGCCGACCAGCACGCCGATGCGCTCCGCCAGTTCGGGGCTGAGCGCGTCGCCGGTGGGCAGACCCGAGTCGCGGATCGCCTGCAGCGACGCCGCCAGCCCGTAATGGATGAACGTGTCCATGTGCCGGGCTTCCTTCGCGGGGATGTAGTCATCCACCTTGAAGTCCTTGACCTCGCCAGCGAAATGGCAGGCCAGGGGGCTGGCATCGAAACGGGTGATGGTGTCGATGCCGGACTTGCCAGCCACGATGTTGGCCCAGCCCTGCTCGACCGTGTTGCCCACGGGCGAGATCAGGCCGAGACCGGTGACGACGACGCGACGACGGCTCATGCTGCTTGCTTACGCCTTCTGGTGCTTGACCGCGTAGTCGATCGCCAGTTGAACGGTGGTGATCTTCTCGGCCTCTTCGTCCGGGATCTCGATGCCGAACTCGTCTTCGAGGGCCATCACCAGTTCCACGGTGTCCAGAGAATCAGCGCCCAGATCGGCGACGAAGGCCTTTTCATTGGTCACATCGGCTTCGGGCACGCCGAGTTGCTCGGCGATGATTTTCTTGACACGTGCTTCGATATCGCTCATGACTCCTCCAGGAGGGGTTTGCTAGAACAACCCGGGATTCTAAGGCCTTAGAGTGGCGCCCCTAGTTCGGACCTCCCGAGGCGCGCCTTCCTCGATGGATACGGCGCGCGCTCGCACTCTATCAGCCCCACACCGGCCGGGTGAATCCGGTGGGTGGCCCGCCCGCGAGGGGCGGCTTCCACCTCAATTCATGTACATGCCGCCGTTGACATGCAGCTCGACGCCGGTGATGTAGCCCGCTTCGGGCGACGCCAGGAAGGCGACGGCATGCGCGATCTCGGCCGGATCGCCCAGGCGGCCCGCCGGAATCTGCGCCAGCAGCGCGGTCTTCTGCGCCTCGGGCAGCACGTCCGTCATGTCGGTGGCGATGAAGCCGGGGGCGACGCAGTTCACCGTGATCGAGCGGCTGCCCAGTTCCCGTGCGAGGGCACGCGTCATGCCCGCCACGCCGGCCTTGGCGGCCGCGTAGTTGGCCTGGCCGGCATTGCCGGAGGCGCCCACCACCGAGGTGATGTTGACGATGCGGCCGTAGCGCTGCTTCATCATCGGCCGCATCACCGCGCGGCTGGCGCGGAAGACGGCCTTCAGGTTGGTGTCCAGGACGGCGTCCCAGTCCTCGTCCTTGAGGCGCATGGCGAGCATGTCCTTCGTGATGCCGGCATTGTTGACCAGCACCTGGATGCCGCCGTCCTGCTTGACGATCGCGTCGATCAGCCCATCGACGGCTGCGCCGTCATTGACGTTGAGCACCGCGCCGCGACCGCCGTGCGGCGCCAGCGCCTCGGTGATGGCCTGCGCGCCGGACTCGCTGGTCGCGGTGCCGATCACGACGAAGCCCTTCTGGGCCAGCGTCAGCGCGATCGCGCGGCCGATGCCGCGGCTGGCGCCGGTCACCAGCGCCACTTGCTTGTTGTCGGACATGGGGAACCTCGGAAGGGATTCGGGAAAAAGGAGTTCAGGCCTGAGGCCTCAGGCCAGCAGGGCTCTGGCCTCGGCCAGCGAGGCGGGGTCGAGCACGGTGGCGCTGGCCAGTTCGGCATCGATGCGTTTGGCCATGCCGGCCAGCACCTTGCCCGGGCCGCATTCGATGACGGTGTTCAGGCCGCGCGCCTTGAGCGCCTGCACCACCTCGACCCAGCGCACCGGGCCGAAGGCCTGGCGGAAGAGCGCGTCGCGCAGCGCCTCGATGTCGTCGGTCACGGCGACGTCGATGTTGTTGATCACCGGGAAGGCAGCCGGCTGGAAGGCCACCGCGGCGAGCTTCTCGCGCAGGCGGTCGGCGGCCGGCTTCATCAGGCTGGAGTGGAACGGCGCGGACACCGGCAGCGGCAGCGCGCGCTTGGCGCCCGCGGCCTTGAGCGCCTCATTGGCCTTCTCCACGCCCGCCTTGGAGCCGGCGATCACCGTCTGCTTCGGGTCGTTGAAGTTGACCGCCTCGACGACCTCGCCCGATGCGGCGGCGACCTGCTGGCAGACCTCGCGCACCACGGCGGCGTCCAGGCCCAGGATCGCGGACATCGCGCCGGTGCCGACCGGCACGGCGTCCTGCATCGCCTGCGCGCGGAAGCGCACCAGCGGCAGCGCGTCGGACAGGCTCAGCGCGCCGGCGGCCACCAGCGCCGTGTACTCGCCCAGCGAGTGGCCGGCGGCGGCCGAGGGCACCAGGCCGGTCTCGGCGATCCAGGCGCGATAGTTGGCGACGCCGGCGGTCAGCATCACCGGCTGCGTGTTGGTCGTCAGGTCCAGCTGTTCCTTGGGACCGTTCTTGATCAGCGCGCCGATGTCCTCGCCCAGCGCGGCGGAGGCCTCGGCCAGCGTGCGGACGACTTCCGGGTGATCGCCCCAGGCGTCCAGCATGCCCACCGATTGGGAGCCCTGACCGGGGAAGACGAATGCGAAGTTCTTGCTCATGGCGGTTGGGTCCGAAGCTAACGAATCAGAGGGAGCAGAGAGGGGGCACGGGGGAGCGGCGCGGGGACCGGCAACCGCGCGCGTCGCGCGTCGACGCGACCGTGGAGCGGCCGGTGTCGCGTTCAAGGCGACACGTCGGACGGGGCCGGACAAGCCGGCTTCAAGCAGGCATCAGTAATCCAGCAGCACCGCGCCCCAGGTGAAACCACCGCCCACGCCTTCCAGCATCACCGTGTCGCCGCGCTTGATCTTGCCGGCGCGCACCGCGACGTCGAAGGCCAGCGGGATCGAGGCGGCGGAGGTGTTGCCGTGTTCGTCGACGGTCGCGATCAGCTTGTCCAGCGACATCTTCAGCTTCTTGGCCGTGCCCTGCATGATCCGGATGTTGGCCTGGTGGGGGATCAGCCAGTCGATGTCGGCATCGGTGCGGCCAGCCTTGTCCAGGACCGAGCGGGCCACCTTCTCGAGCACGCCCACGGCCAGCTTGAACACCGCCTGGCCGTCCATCTTCAGCAGCGGATGGCCCAGCACCTCGCCGCCGGACACGGTGCCCGGGGTGCAGAGGATGTCGGCATGGCGGCCGTCGGCATGGAGTTCGCTCGCGAGGATGCCGGGCTCGTCGCTGGCGCCGACGACCACGGCGCCGGCGCCGTCGCCGAACAGCACGCAGGTGGTGCGGTCCTTGAAGTCGAGGATGCGCGAGAACACTTCCGCGCCGACCACCAGCGCCTTGGTCGCGGCGCCGCTCTTGATCATCGCGTCGGCGACGGTCAGCGCATACACGAAGCCGGAGCACACGGCCTGCACGTCGAAGGCGGCGCAGCCGTGGATTCCGAGCTTCTGTTGCAGCAGGCAGGCGGCGGACGGGAACACCATGTCCGGCGTGGACGTGGCGACGATGATCAGGTCGATCTCATCGGCGCGGACGCCGGCCGCTTCGAGCGCCGCGAGCGACGCGGGCAGCGCGAGGTCGCTGGCGGTGACCTGCGGGTCGGCGAAGTGACGGGCGTGGATGCCGGTGCGCTCGACGATCCATTCATGGGAGGTCTCGATCCCGTCGCGGGCGAGGCGTTCCGCGAGGGCCGCGTTGGTGACGCGGTTGGCGGGCAGGTAGCTGCCCGTGCCGAGGATGCGGGTATGGCGCTTGGAAGCAGTGGTCATGCAGCGTGGGCGGCGGCAGCCGCCTGGTCTCCAGCATCGACGCCCTCCTCATTGGCCGGCGCGGGGAGCGCCTGCAGCGTCGCGACGATGCGATCGTGAACCCGGTCTAGGAGCCGGTTGCGGGCCGCATCATACGCCCGGTTCAGCGCCTGCTCGAAAGCGAAGGCATCGGCCGAGCCGTGGCTCTTGAAGACCAGTCCGCGCAGGCCCAGCAGCGCCGCGCCGTTGAAGCGGCGGTGGTCGACGCGATTCTTGAAGCGCTGCAGCACCGGCATCGCCAGCAGCGCGATGAGCTTGGTCCAGGGGGTCCGGGTGAACTCCGCCTTGATGAAGCTGGAGATCATGCTGGCCAGCCCTTCGGCGGTCTTCAGCGCGACATTGCCGACGAAGCCGTCGCAGACGACGACGTCGGTCGTGCCCTTGAAGATGTCGTTGCCCTCGACGTTGCCGTGGAAGTTGAGCTGGTCATGGGCGGCGACCTCGCGCAGCAGTTCGCCGGCGCGCTTGATGGTCTCGTTGCCCTTGATCATTTCCTCGCCGATGTTCAGCAGGCCGACGCTCGGGTTCTCCTTGCCGTCCACCGCCGACACCAGCGCGCTGCCCATGACGGCGAACTGCAGCAGGTGCTCGGGACCGCAGTCGACGTTGGCGCCGAGGTCCAGCACGGTGGTGAAGCCGCCCACTTGGTTGGGCATGACGGTGGCGATGGCCGGCCGGTCGATGCCTTCGAGCGTCTTGAGCAGGTACTTGGCGACCGCCATCAGCGCGCCGGTGTTGCCGGCCGAGACGCAAGCCCGCGCGAGCGCGGGCGAGCCATCCTTGCCCGGCTTGAGCTGCGAGAGCGCCACGCGCATCGACGAATCCTTCTTGCGGCGCAGCGCGACCTCGATCGGGTCGTCCATGCTGACGACCTCGCTGGCGGGGACGATGCGCACGCGCGGCCAGGCGGCCGCTTCCTGGAGCGCCTCGGGCAGGCCGACCAGCAGCAGCTCCGCTTGCGGATGCGCGGCGAGGAAGGCCCGGCAGGCCGGGAGCGTCACGGCGGGGCCGTGATCGCCGCCCATGCAGTCCACCGCCAGACGGAGCGGCTCGGCGGAGGGCGATGAGCGGGTGGCGGGAAGTGCGGTCATCGAAACCTGAGGAGAAGAATCACCGGTCGAAGCTGCGACTGTAGCGACCTCGCAAGAAGCGTGCGCGACAGCCGGCCCCAGCCGGCGCACGCATCCCGGGCATTCCGGGTGCGCGCGAAGAAGGTGAGAAGACGACGGAAATGCGAAAGCCCGGCAACGCGAGGCGCTGAACCGGGCTTTCTTCTTGTCGTGAGGACCAGACGGAAGGCGCCTTGCGGCGGCTTCCTGACCGGCTGATCGCGTCGATCAGGCGGCGTCGGCCTTGGTCTTCAGCACCTTGCGGCCACGATAGAAGCCGTTGGGGCTGATGTGGTGGCGCAGATGCACTTCACCGGTGGTCGGCTCGATCGCGGTGCCCGGGGTGCCCAGGGCGTTGTGCGAGCGGTGCATGCCACGCTTCGACGGGGACTTCTTGTTTTGCTGAACGGCCATGATTGATTCTCCTAAAGGCTTCGGCTGGCTTCGGTGGTTCGAGGCTTGCTCGGGCTCTCGAGAGAACTCGAGCTGTGCCGCGGATCCCACGAGGATGCTCCGCTACCGACGCCTCGGTCCCGGCGGGCCGCCCACATGGACGGCCATTTCGAACCGGGAAAGCCGGAAACTATAGCACAGCGGGCATCCGGGCGGCAAACCCGTCGCATGATCGGCGGCCGCTTCGCGAGCACAAGGTCGCGCGGAGCCGCCCCGTCCCGCGCCTCAAGCCTTGCCGCCACCCTTCTTGAGGGCGGCCAGCGCGGCGAACGGGTTCGGGCGCTCCTCTTCGGGCGCCTCGTCCTCCTCGACATTGGCGTGCGGCAGCGGCTCCGGGCACTCGTCGTGACGCGGGACCACCGGCAGCTCCAGCAGCAGCTCGTCCTCGACCAGCTCGCGCAGGTTGAGGTGGCGCGCCAGCGCGAGCACGTCATCGTCCGAATCCATGTCCAGTTCAGCGGCCATGTCCTCGTCCTTGACGAAGCGGAACCAGCGCGAGACCGCCAGGTCCTCGCGCACCGGCTTCAGGCAGCGCTGGCAGGTCAGCGCGACCTGCGCCTCGGCGCCGAGCTCCAGCCAGATCTGCGGCTCGCCGCCTTTGGGCGTGCGGGTCTCCCCCCGGGTGGTCCACCGGACGGGGGGCCAGTGGGTGGGATCGGACTCGGGCGCGGCCGATTCAGCCAGGCGCGGGAGGCTGGCGGCGGGCCACTCGCCCTCGAGCGAGGCACCCTCCCGGGCGAAGGCCTCGACATCGAGCTTCAGGGGATCGAACGAACGCGGTTTCATGGGGCGCAAGTGTACGAGCCGGCTCTGCCCGGGTGGGAGAATCCCGCCCCATGACCGCCCTTCCCCGCCCGCTGATCCTGGGCTCCACCTCCCGCTACCGGCGCGAACTGCTGGAGCGCCTGCGGCTGCCCTTCGAGACCGCGGCGCCCGAAGTCGACGAAGCCCCTCGCGCCGGCGAATCGCCCGAGGCGCTCGCGCGCCGGCTGGCGCTGGCCAAGGCGCAGGCCGTGGCCGCGCGCTTTCCGCAGGCGCTGGTGATCGGCTCCGACCAGGTCGCGGACCTGGCGGGCCAGCCGATCGGCAAGCCCGGCACGCATGAGCGGGCGGTCGAGCAGTTGCAGGCCATGCGCGGCCGCACCGTCGTGTTCCAGACGGCGGTCGCGGTGGTCTGCGCGGCGACGGGCTTCGTCGGCGAGGACCTGGCGGCGGTGCGCGTGCGCTTCCGCGACCTGAGCGATGCCGACATCGAGCGCTACCTCCGCGCCGAGCAACCTTACGACTGCGCCGGCAGCGCAAAGGCCGAGGGGCTGGGCATCGCGCTGCTCGAGGCCATCGATTCCGACGACCCCACCGCGCTGATCGGCCTGCCGCTGATCCGCACCGCGGCATTGCTCCGCCAGGGCGGGCTCGACGTACTGGGCCTGCTGACCTGAACACCCGTTTCCGACCCTGATTGCAAAGACTCCCGATGACCCGCGGCCGCCTCTTCCTCGTTCCCAACACCCTCGACTTCGGCATGGACGGCCAGGAGGTCGACCTCCGCGAGGTGCTGCCCGACGCGGTGCTCACCCGCGCGGCGGCGATCACCCACTGGGCGGCGGAGAACGCCAAGACCACACGCGCCTTCCTCAAGCGCGTCGGCGCGATCCATGCGCTGGCGGTGCCGCTGCAGGAGCAGCGGATCGAGGAACTGCCTCGTCCGCCGAAGGGTCGCGCTCCGGCGGCGAACGCCGCAGTGGGCGCGGCCGCCGAGGACCAGGCCTGGGCGGCGCTGCTGCAACCGACGCTGGACGGCCACGACCTGGGGCTGATCTCCGAGGCCGGCATGCCCGCGGTGGCGGACCCCGGCGCACGGCTGGTCGCGGCGGCGCATGCCGCCGGCGTGGAGGTCGTCCCGCTGACGGGACCGAGCTCGCTGCTGATGGCGGTGGCCGCCAGCGGCCTGAACGGCCAGAGCTTCGCCTTCGTCGGTTACCTGCCGGTCGACGCGGCGGAGCGCGCGACCCGCATCAAGTCGCTGGAAGCGGCCTCCGCCCGGGACCAGCAGACCCAGCTGATGATCGAGACGCCCTATCGCAACGGCGCATTGCTGCAGGCGCTGCTGGCGACGCTGAAGCCGACGACCGCGCTATCGGTGAGCTGCGGCCTCAGCCTGAAGGACGCCTGGACCCACACCGCCACGGTGGCGCAGTGGCGCAAGGCGCCGAAGGCGCTGGCCGACAAGGTGCCGGCGGTGTTCTCGATCCTGGGCTCGCGCTGACCTAACGCGCGGACCGAAGGCGCTACCGAACGCGCGGGCCGACGGCGCCATGAGCAAAGGCCGGACGCCTCACGGCGGTCCGGCCTTCTTCATTCAGGGCCACGGGGCCTTGGGTTCGAGCCCGGACCCGTTCGCCGCTCAGGATTCGCTGTCCGCGGTGACCGGCGGCTTCTTGGCGCCGAACAGCGCCGCCACCTTCTTCTTCGGCTTGATGTTGGCCGACAGACCGCTGCGCGGCGCCTGCGCGCCCCCCTTCTCCCAGGACGGCGCCTCGGCGCGTTCGCTGACTTCGTAGGGCTTGTCGAACAGCGGATCGTAGGCCTGGCGCTGCGGCGCGCGCGGCGCCGAGGCGTGCGAGCCGTAGGCCTCGTCGCGGCGGTCCTCGCGCTCGCGGCGGAAGTCGCGGCGCTCGCCGCGGTCTTCGCGATCGCCACCGCGGTCACCGCCACGCTCGCCCCGGTCGGACCGCTCGCCGCGCTCTCCACGGTCGCTACGGTCGAAGCGACGGCGCTCGCCTTCGAGCTCGATCGGCTCCAGGTCCAGCTTGCGCTTGATCAGCTTCTCGATCTCGCCGACCAGGCGGGCGTCCGCCTTGGTGACCAGCGTGAAGGCCAGGCCCGAGGCGCCGGCACGGCCGGTGCGGCCGATGCGGTGCACGTAGTCCTCGGCGTTGAAGGGCACGTCGAAGTTGAAGACGGCCGGCAGGTCGGCGATGTCCAGGCCGCGGGCGGCGACGTCGGTGGCCACCAGCAGCTCGACCTCGCCGCGCTTGAACGCCTCCAGCGACTTCAGCCGCTCGTCCTGCGACTTGTCGCCGTGAAGCGCGGCGGTCTTCAGGCCGTCGCGCTCGAAGGCGCGGGCCAGGCGCGCGGCGCCCAGCTTGGAGTTCACGAACACGATCGACTGCGTGATCTCGCGCTGGCGCAACAGCTGCTTGACCGCGGCGCGCTTGTCGTCGTCATCGACGCTGAAGAAGCGCTGCTCGACGGTGGACGCCGTGGCGTTCGGCCGCGCGACCTCGACCAGCTCCGGCTCCTGCAGGTAGCTCTGCGCGAGTTTCTTGATCTCCGGCGAGAAGGTCGCCGAGAACAGCAGCGTCTGGCGCGTCTTGGGCAGGTAGCTCAGGATGCGCTGCAGGTCGGGCAGGAAGCCGATGTCCAGCATGCGGTCCGCCTCGTCGAGCACCACGTACTCGACATGGTTGAGCACCGCGTTCTTGGCTTCGATGTGGTCCAGCAGGCGGCCCGGCGTGGCGATCAGCACCTCGACGCCGGCCTTGAGCTGCAGCGTCTGGGGCTTCATGTCGATGCCGCCGAAGACGCAGGCCACGCGCAGCTGCGTGTGCTTGGCGTAGGCCTTGACGTTGTTGGCGACCTGGTCGGCCAGCTCGCGGGTCGGGGCCAGCACGAGGGCGCGCACCGGATGGCGGGCAGGCGACATCGAGGCGTTCTCGTGCTTGAGCATGCGCTGCAGCAGCGGGATGGAGAACGCGGCGGTCTTGCCGGTGCCGGTCTGAGCGGCGCCCATCACGTCTTTGCCGGACAGGACGATCGGGATCGCCTTGGCCTGGATGGGCGTCATCGTCGCGTAGCCCTGGTCGGCCACGGCACGCAGCAGCTTGGGGTCCAGCGGCAGCGTGTCGAAACGGGGGCTTGGCGTCGGGGTGGATTCGGTCATGGGCGCGGATTATCCTCCAAGCCCCCGAAAGCCCCGGGAAACCACCGATCCCGGCGCGTGCAGCACCGCATGAAGCGGGCCGCGGCGTGCAGGATCGGCCTGCCGGATCAGGGCATCGAACGGTCGGTCAGCTTGCGCTGATCGCCGCGGAACACCATCCACTTCGGGGTGCGGAAACGCACGATGCGCCAGTACAGCGCGACGTAGGCGACGCCGAACAGCACCATGCAGGCGGCGATCGCCGGGGTGGAATCCCAGAACAGCAGCGCCGGCGCCAGCGACGAGAGGCACAGCGTCCAGAGATACGGCGCGGTCATCGAGTTGCGGCGCGTCATCAGGCGCGCGTCGCGTGCGCCAATCGCCCAGCGCATCAGGCGACGGTAGATGAGCGAGTGCAGATGGATGCCGTCCGGATCGCCGGGGCTGGTGTTGCGCAGGAAGCGGCGGCGGTAGATGGAGAACACCGTCTCGAACACCGGATAGATGCACACCATCAGCGCGAACAGCGGCGAGACCTGCGGATGGCGATGGATCAGCAGGATGGCGATCTCCGCCAGGTAGAAGCCCATGAAGTACGCGCCGCCGTCGCCCAGGAAGATGAGGCCGGCGGGGTAGTTCCAGACGAAGAAGCCGAGGATGGCGCCGACGCCGGCCAGCGCCCAGAGGGCGAGTTCGGTATCGCCGACCTGGTAGGCGACATAGGCCAGCGACAGCAGCATCAGGCTGACGCACATCGAGGACAGCCCGTTGAAGCCGTCGATGATGTTGACCGAGTTGGCGACGCCCGCGACGACGAAGACGGTGATCAGCACCGCGCCCACGGTGGTGCCGACGATGAAGTCCAGGCCGGGGATGTCGGTGCGGTTGATCGTCGCCTGAAGGAGCCAGCAGCCGAGGGCCGCGGAGACCGCGGTGGCGATCAGGCGCTCGCGCGGGGAAACCTTCTTGGTGAAGTCCTCGATCAACCCGGCGCCGAAGGCCGGCAGTCCGGCCAGGAGCAGGAGCAGGCCGGTCTTGGCCTGTGGATGCTTGAGGAACCAGGCCAGCGCGACCATGCCGACCAGACCGACAAAGATGCCGAGGCCACCAATGCGCGGCACAGGGCGGGCGTGAAACTTCTGGGGGCCGGAAAGGTCGTGGTCCGCAGACAGATGCCCGTGCACGGTCGACGAATGCACGACATACAACGTGATCGCCGCCGCCAGTGCGAACGGGATGAGCAAATACAACATGGCCGGCAGTGTAACGATCAGCTTCCGGTCCCCGGCGGTTTTGGCGCAACAGCGCTGCCATAGAATGCCGCGCTGGCCGCCCCGACACCCCTTGTCACAAGGCACATCGGGGCGGCTCTCCCTTTCAGAGACGAGATCACGCATGGAACTTCGCGCCCAACGCGCCTCTTCGCCGCTGTCGACGATGACTCGATCCCTCCAGACTTTCCAGAAGCCCGCGCTGGCGCTGTTGATGACCTGCCTGATGGCGGGTCCGGCCATCGCGCAGTCGATGGGAAGCGGTCAGACCTCGTCCGAGAACAGCAGCGATGTCAGCGGCCCGGTCCGACTGAACTCCACGACGCGCGGCACGCAGGACGCGCCGACGCAGCAGCAACAGCAGCAGCAGGCGCAATCGGCCATGCCGCGCGCGCCCAAGTACGTGCCCGGCGAGTTCGAGATCTACGTCAACAAGCTGCTGGGCCTGGACCTGACGGATCCGCTCACGCTGGAACAGCTGCGCCGCTCCGAGTCCGGCCTGACTGAAATCGGCACGGTGACGCAGACGCAGACCGGCGCTGTCGGAAAAGCGACGACGATCTCCACCGACAACATCGTCCGGCGCCTGGGTGCCGACCTGATGCTCGATGCCCGCATGGGCTCGGACACCGACGGCCCGCGCCAGGCGCCCTCGGACTACCTGATCGGCATCGGCGACGAAATCCAGGTCACCGCCTGGGGCTCGGTGGACGCCGACCTGCGCCTGACCGTCGACCGCGCCGGCCGCGTCACGATCCCGCGTGTCGGCCCGGTGCTGGTGGCTGGCGTGCGCTACGGCGACCTGAACGACGTGGTGCGTGCACGCATCGCGCAGGTGTTCAAGAACTTCCAGGTCAGCACCTCGCTGGGCAAGCTGCGCACGATCCGCATCTATGTGACCGGCTTCACTGCGAAGCCGGGCGCCTACACGGTCAGCAGCCTGGCGACGATCGTCAACGGCCTGATCCGCGCTGGCGGCCCGTCGGCGGCCGGCAGCTTCCGCCAGATCGAACTGCGCCGCAACGGCCAGGTCGTCGCGAATTTCGATGCGTACGACCTGCTGCTCAAGGGCGACAAGGCCAGCGACCGCGCACTGCAGGCCGAGGACGTGATCCACATCGGCCCGATCGGCCCGCAGGTGGCGGTGCTGGGGAGCGTGAACAAGCAGAGCATCGTCGAGCTGAAGCCCGGCGAGACGATCGACGACGTGCTGGCAATGGCTGGTGGCTTCAGCGCGGTGGCGGACCGCTCGCGCATCTCGATCGAGCAGTTGAGCGATCGCAACGACCGCCGCGTGCGGGAGCTGCAGTTGCCCGCGCAGGCGAAGGTCGCGGCATCCAATGGCGACGTGATCCGCGTGTTCAGTAGCGTCAACACGGCGCTGCCGCTTGCCAAGCAGTACAAGCGTGTCACGGTGGAAGGCGAAGTCGCCCGTCCTGGCGAGTATGTGCTGCCGCCGACAAGCACCCTGCAGGACGCGATCGCCGCGGCTGGCGGATTGACGCCCCAGGCGTATGTCTTCGGCACGGACTTCTCGCGCGAGAGCGTTCGGCAGTCGCAGCAGGAGAACTACGACCGTGCGCTGCGGGACCTGGAGACGGAGTTCACCAAGTACGCCAGCACGCAGCGTGCGACCACGGCTGATGAAGCAGCGGGCAATGCGCAGCGCGCCGCAGGCAGTGAACGACTGGTGGCGCGGCTGCGAGCCGTGCGCCCGACCGGCCGCGTGGTTCTGCAGTTGGAGTCCGATGCGCGGCAACTGCCCTCGTTGACCGTTGAGGATGGCGACCGGTTGCTCATCCCGGCGAAGCCGACGACGGTGGGAGTGTTCGGGAGCGTCTTCAATTCGGGCAGCTTCCTCCTGCGCGATGGGGCGTCGGTAGACGACGTCATGAAGCTCGCAGGTGGCCCGACCCGTGGCGCCGACGCGGGCGGCGCCTTCGTGATCCGCGCCAACGGCACGGTCGTGAGCGCGCGCCAGTCGAGCAGTGGCTGGCTGGGCTTCGGCTCCGGCTTGGCGAGCCTGTCCGCACTGCCGGGAGACACGGTCTTCGTCCCGGAGGAAATGAACAAGACGACGTTCATCCAGGACGCGAAGGACTGGACGCAGATCCTGGCCAACTTCGGCTTGGGAGCGGCGGCGTTGAAGACGATCAAGAACTAAGTCGCGAGCCAATGACCAGTCAGCATCCATCGTCGAACGTCGATTCCATCGACAGCGTGTCCGGCATCCTTGGCGCCCTCCGACCAAAATGGCGACGGATCACCGCCATCTCGGTGGGCACTGCAGTGCTCGCCTACGGGGTGGCCCTGATCATTCCTCCCACCTACACCGCGCGCACGACCTTCATCAGCCCGCAGCAACAACAGAACTCCGCCGCGGCGGCCTTGTCCTCGCTAGGCGCGTTGTCCGGCCTCGCCGGCGTGGCCTCCGGTATCAAGAGCCCCGCCGACCAGTACGCCTCGCTGCTGCAGAGCGTGACCATCAACAATCGGATCATCGACCGGTTCGACCTGATGAAGGAGTTCGAGTCCAAGTACAAGGAAGACGCGCGCAAGCGTCTGAACGGCCTGGTCCGGATCTCCATTGGCAAGAAGGACAACCTGATCTCGATCGATGTGGATGATCGCGATCCTGAGCGCGCCATGAAGATGGCGAACGCCTACGTCGAGGAACTGCGAAGCTTGACCAACAGCTTGGCCTTGTCCGAAGCTCAGCAACGACGGGTCTTCTTCGAACAGCAACTAGCTCAAACGAAAGAAGCGCTAGCCAAGGCCCAGGCGGCCGTCCAGAAGAGCGGCTTCTCCGAAGGGGCGCTCAAGAGCGAACCGAAGGCCGCGGCGGAAGCGTACGCGCGGGTCAAGGTGGAGATCGCCGCAGCCGAAGTCCGCCTGGCCACCCTGCGAAAGACATTGACGGATGCCTCTCCGGACGTCCAGCGCATGCAGGCAACCTTGTCCGGCTTGCGCGCTCAGCTCGCGGAGTACGAGCGCCCGGCTCAGACGCTCGGATCGCAGGACTACGTGTCCGCATATCGGGAGTTCAAGTATCAGGAAGCCCTGTTCGAGGTCTACGCGAAGCAGTTCGAGCTGGCGAAGATGGATGAGGCCCGAGACGGAACGATCATCCAGGTCCTGGACCCCGCCCTGAAGCCCGAAAGGCGCAGCAAGCCCAAGCGGCTCTTCCTGGCCGCCGCCGCCATGGCGATCGCCGCCCTGCTGTCCTCCGCGTACTTCCTCGTGGTCGCGCAGCGCGGCCGTCGCGAGCGCACCTGACCCCCCGTCGGTGTGGGCCGGCGGGCGAAGGATGCGTGCTACAGTCCGCCCGTTCATCGCGTGAACAGGTAGCCTGGATGTCACCGCCCCCTTCCGAAGAAAGAGAAAGCGACCTCGATTTCAAGTTGCTGCGCCAGATCGACGAGCGTGGCAGCGGTAATCAGCGCGACCTGGCCAAGCGCCTCGGCGTCAGCGTTGGCAAGGTCAACTTCTGCATGCGGGCCGTCATCGATCGCGGCTGGGTCAAGGTCAACAACTTCCGGCGCGCCGACAACAAGCTCGCCTACGCCTACCTGCTCACGCCAAGCGGCGTCCACGCCAAGATGCAAATGACCCGCGCGTTCCTCGCCCGCAAGGAGCTCGAGTTCGAGCAGCTCCAACGCGAGATCAGCGAACTCCGGCATGAGGTGTCGGAAAACGACGGCAACAAGACCGCCTAAAAGACAAGTTCAGGGAACCGGCATGCACACCGTCACCATCAGCAGCGGCAGGACCTATCAGGTCCAAACGGGCGAGGCCCTGCTAGACGCCGCACTGCGCCAGGGCGTCGTGCTGGACTACAGCTGCCGCACCGGCCGCTGCAGCTCCTGCAAGGGACGCGTGCGCTCCGGCGAGACTGTCGCCAAGCATGACGAACTGGGCCTGAGCGCCGAGGACAAGGCCCATGGCTTCATCCTGACCTGCGTGCGCGAGGCGTGCGGCCCGGTCGAGTTGGAGATCGACGACCTCGGCGACATCGTACTGCCCGAAGCCAAGACCCTGCCCTGCCGCATCCAGTCCATCGAGCGCTTGTCCCATGACGTGGTGCGCGTGATGCTGCGCCTGCCACCGACATCGGCGCTGGACTTCTTGCCCGGCCAGTACATCGACGTGATCGGCGCCGAGGGCCTGCGCCGCAGCTACTCCGTCGCCAATGCGCCGCGCGCCGATAAGCAGATCGAACTGCACATCCGCGAAGTCGCCGATGGCGCCATGAGCCGCTACTGGTTCCACGAGGCCAAGGCCAACGATCTGCTGCGCCTGCGCGGCCCGCTGGGCACCTTCTTCCTGCGCGGTCAGGCTGGCAAGGACCTGGTGCTGCTTGCCACCGGCACCGGCATCGCGCCGCTGAAGGCGATCCTGGAAGGACTGGCGGCGCAGCCTGCACAGACTCGACCGCGCAGCGTGACCGTCTACTGGGGTGGCCGCCATCGCGAGGATCTGTACTGGCAACCCGAAGGCTTCGATGCCCTGCCCGCTTTCCGCTTCGTGCCGGTGCTCTCGCGCGCCGGTGACGGCTGGGCCGGCGAGCGCGGCCACGTGCAGGACGTGATGCTGCGCGAGCACCCGTATCTGGCCGACACGCTGGTCTATGCCTGTGGATCCGACGCCATGATCCACGGCGCCCAGGCCAAGCTGCATGCGGCCGGCCTGCCCGACCGCCAATTCCATTCCGACGCCTTCGTGTGCTCGGCCGCGACCTGACCGTCAACCTCCTCGATCTAGCGATCCCGATCCGATAGGACCTTTCCCATGAAAGCAGTGATTCTGGCCGGCGGCCTGGGCACCCGACTCAGCGAAGAGACTTCCACCCGTCCGAAGCCGATGGTCGAGATCGGCGGCAAGCCGATCCTGTGGCACATCCTGAAGATGTACTCGCATTACGGCGTCAACGACTTCGTGATCTGCTGCGGCTACAAGGGCTACGTGATCAAGGAGTACTTCGCTAACTACTTCCTGCACATGTCCGACGTCACCTTCGACATGCGCAGCAACCGGATGGAAGTCCATCACAAGCGCGCCGAACCCTGGAACGTCACGTTGGTGGATACCGGCGACGAATCGATGACCGGTGGCCGCCTGCGCCGCGTGGCCGACTACGTGCGCCACGAGGAGGCCTTCTGCTTCACCTACGGGGACGGCGTCGGCGACGTGGACATCGGCGCCACGATCGACTTCCACAAGCGACACGGCAAGGCGGCGACGCTGACCGCCACCTACCCGCCCGGCCGTTTCGGCGCGCTGGACATCCAGGGCGGCCAGGTCCGCAGCTTCAAGGAGAAGCCCAAGGGCGACGGCGCCATGATCAACGGCGGCTTCTTCGTGCTCTCGCCCCAGGTGCTGGACTACGTCAAGAACGACGCCACCGTCTGGGAACAGGAGCCGCTGATGGGCCTCGCCGAGGACAACCAGCTGATGGCCTACGAGCACCACGGCTTCTGGCAGCCGATGGACACGCTGCGCGACAAGCACCTGCTGGAAGAGCTGTGGGCGTCCGGCAAGGCCCCGTGGAAGAAGTGGGACTGACCCGGCCATGCAGCAGACGAATCCCGAGTTCTGGCGCGGCAAGCGCGTCCTGCTGACCGGCCACACCGGTTTCAAGGGCAGCTGGCTGAGCCTGTGGCTGCAGTCCATGGGCGCGACGCTGCGCGGCCTGTCGCTGACGCCGCCGACCGAGCCCGCGCTCTTCGACGTCGCCCGCGTTGCCGAAGGCATGGAACACCGCATCGGCGACATCCGCGACTTCGCCGTGGTGAAGGCCGAGATGGACGACTTCAAGCCGGAGATCGTCATCCACATGGCGGCACAGCCGCTGGTGCGCCTGTCCTACAGCCAACCGATCGAGACCTACGCGACGAACGTGATGGGTACGGTGCATGTGCTCGAAGCAGCGCGCCATGCCGGCTCGGTCAAGGCCATCGTGAATATCACGACGGACAAGTGCTACGAGAACCGCGAGTGGGTCTGGGGCTATCGTGAAGACGAGCCGATGGGCGGTCACGACCCCTACTCCAACAGCAAGGGCTGCGCGGAGCTGGTCAGCTCTGCCTACCGCAAGTCCTTCCTGAAGGATGCCGGCATCGCGATGGCCACGGCCCGCGCGGGCAACGTCATCGGCGGCGGCGACTGGGCGCTGGATCGCCTGATCCCCGACATCCTGCGCGCGCTGCAGGACAAGCAGCCGGTGCTGATCCGCAACCCGCATGCGATCCGTCCGTGGCAACACGTGCTGGAGCCGCTGTCCGGCTATCTGCTGCTCGCCGAGCGCCTCTACACGCAGGGTCAGGCCGTTGCCGAGGGCTGGAACTTTGGTCCCCGCGACGAGGACGCCCGTCCCGTGCAATGGATCGTCGAGCACCTGTGCGAGTCGTGGGGAGACGGCGCCTCGTGGACGCTGCAACCGGGCAATCACCCGCACGAAGCCAGCTTCCTGAAGCTGGACATCTCCAAGGCGCGTCAGCGTCTGCAATGGGCGCCGCGCTGGTCTCTCGAGACCACGCTGAGCCGCATCACCGATTGGCATCAGGCCTGGCTCTCGGGCCAGGACATGCGCGCCATCTGCCTGAATCAAATCTCTCAATACCGATCCGACGTATGACCACCTCCACCGTCAACTTCCAGCCGCAGCTCGACAAGCTCCGCAGCCAGATCAGCGAGCTGGTCCAGCAGTACGCCGACATCGCGTATGCCCCCAAGGCCTTCGTTCCCGGCCAGACCCCGGTGCCCGTGTCCGGCAAGGTCATCGGCGCCGGCGAACTGAAGATGATGGTCGACGCCTCGCTGGACGGCTGGCTGACCACGGGCCGCTTCAATGCCATGTTCGAGCAACGCCTGGCGCAGTTCCTGGGCGTGAAGTACCTGATCACGGTGAACTCCGGCTCGTCGGCCAACCTGGTGGCCTTCTCGGCGCTGACCAGCCCGAAGCTGGGCGACCGCGCGATCAAGCAAGGTGACGAAGTCATCGGTGTCGCCGCCGGCTTCCCCACGACCGTGAATCCGATCGTGCAGTTCGGCGCGGTGCCAGTCTTCGTCGACGTCGACCTGGCCACGCACAACATCGACGCCAGCAAGATCGAAGCGGCCATCACGCCCAAGACCAAGGCCATCATGCTGGCCCACAGCCTGGGCAATCCGTTCAACCTGGACGTGGTCACGGCGCTGTGCAAGAAGTACAACCTGTGGCTGGTCGAGGACTGCTGCGACGCGCTGGGCGCGACGTACAACGGCCAGTTGGTCGGCACCTTCGGCGACATCGGCACGCTCAGCTTCTACCCCGCCCACCACATCACGATGGGTGAAGGCGGCGCGGTGTTCACCAACAACGCCGAGTTGAAGCTGATCGCCGAATCCTTCCGCGACTGGGGCCGCGACTGCTACTGCCCCCCCGGCAAGGACAACACCTGCGACAAGCGCTTCTGCTGGACCAAGGAGCAGCTGGGCGGCGACCTGCCGGACGGCTACGACCACAAGTACACGTACAGCCACCTGGGCTACAACCTGAAGATCTCGGACATGCAGGCCGCGTGCGCGCTGGCGCAGATGGACCGCGTCGAGGAATTCATCGCCAAGCGCCGCGCCAACTTCGCCTACCTGAAGGCCAAGCTGGCGAGCGTCGAGCAGTTCCTGCACCTGCCCGAGGCGACGCCGAACTCCGAGCCCTCGTGGTTCGGCTTCCCGCTGATCGTCAAGGACACCGCGGGCGTGAAGCGCGCGGACCTGATCAACTTCCTGGAAGAGAACAAGATCGGCACGCGCCTGCTGTTCGCGGGCAACCTGACGAAGCAGCCGTACATGGCGGGTCGCAACTACCGCGTCAGCGGCGAGCTGACCAACACCGACGTGGTGATGAACCAGACCTTCTGGCTGGGCACCTTCCCGGCGCTGGGCCAGGAGCAGCTGGACTACATCGCCGGCAAGCTGGAAGAGTTCTTCGGCGTGAACTTCTGACCAGAGCACGACCCGCATGCGCATCCTCCTGACCGGCCCCGGCGGCTTCCTCGGCAGCGCGCTGGCCCGTTACTGGGCCGGACGTGGCCATGCGCTGACGCTGCTGGCGCGGCCCAGCTCCCGCCTGGAACGGCTGGAGCACTTGCTGCCGTCGATGCACGTGCTGCGCGCCTCCACGCCCGAGGAGATCGTCGCAGCGGTCCGCGAGGCGGCGCCGGACGCCATCGTCCACACCGCCTGCTCGTATGGCCGCAGAGGTGAGACGCCGCTGGACGTGATGGGCGCCAACCTGGTCCTCGGCGGCGCCCTGCTGCAGGCCGTGCTGGATGACGCGACAGGCAGCACCGGTCCGGTGGCCTTCCTGAACACCGGGACGGTCCTGGCGCCCGAGGTCAGCCTGTACGCATTGAGCAAGACCCAGTTCTCGGCGTGGGGAGCCGCGCTGGCCGCGGCGTCGCCGCAACGCCTGCGCTTCATCGACATCCGTTTGCAGCAGATGTACGGGCCCGGCGATGACCGCTCAAAGTTCACCAGTCACGTCATCGAGGCGTGTCGCCGTGACGAGCCACACCTGGCCTTGACGCCGGGCGAGCAGCGGCGCGACTTCATCCACATCGATGACGTGGTGCGCGCGTACGACCACATCCTGGAGCGGCGAGAGGATTTCGCCGCCAGCGATGCGATCGACGTCGGCTCCGGCGAGGCCGTCACGATGCGCGCCTTCGTCGAGCTGGCCAAGCAGGTGACCGGCGCGTCCACGCTGCTGGACTTCGGCGCCGTGCCCTACCGTCCTAACGAAGCCATGCTGTGCGTGGCGGACACGAGCCGGCTGCTCAGCTTGGGATGGCGTCCGGAGGTCTCGTTAGCCGACGGCCTGGCACATATGGCCCGCTTGCCCGATGCCCAGCGCTGACCGGCTTTTCCGACCTTCGAATCCTTTGAGCGAAAACCACCCATGAAACTCCTGATCACCGGCGGATGCGGCTTCCTGGGCTCCAACCTAGCGGCCCACGCCCTGTCTCAAGGCATCGAGCTGTGCGTATTCGACAGCCTCTATCGCCATGGCTCGCAAAGCAATCTGCAGTGGCTGCGCGGCCAAGGCGGCTTCGAGTTCGTGCACGGCGACATCCGCAACGCCAACGACGTGCAGCGCGTGGTCGCGCGCATGAAGCCCGACGCGATCTTCCACCTGGCGGGCCAGGTCGCGATGACCACCTCGATCGCGGATCCGCGCATGGACTTCGAGGTCAACGCGCTGGGCACGCTGAACCTGCTGGAAGCCGTGCGTGCGCATGCGCCGGAAGCGGTCGTGATCTATTCGTCGACCAACAAGGTCTACGGCGACCTGGAACAGTTCCAGTACCGCGAGACCGACACTCGCTACGTCTGCGTCGATCAACCCGAGGGCTTCGACGAACAGACGCCGCTGGACTTCCACTCGCCTTACGGCTGCTCCAAGGGTTCGGCGGACCAGTACCTGCGCGACTATCACCGCATCTTCGGCCTGAAGACCGTGGTGTTCCGCCACTCGTCGATGTACGGCGGCCGCCAGTTCGCGACCGCAGACCAGGGCTGGATCGGCTGGTTCTGCCAGATGGCCGCGGAAACCCGCGCCGGCCTGCGCCGCGAGCCCTTCACCATCTCCGGCAACGGCAAGCAGGTGCGCGACGTGCTGCATGGCGAGGACATGATCTCGCTGTACTTCAGCACGCTGAAGCATGCGGACGCGGCGGCCGGCCAGGCCTTCAACATCGGTGGCGGCATCGCCAACAGCCTGTCGCTGCTGGAGCTGTTCGGCCTGTTGGAGTCCGACATCGGCCAACCGCTGCAGTACACCAAGCTGCCACCGCGCGAGAGCGATCAACGCGTGTTCGTGGCGGACATCGGGAAGATGCGGCGCTTGACTGGATGGGCCCCTCAGGTGAGCGCGCGTGAAGGCGTTTCGCGCATGCTGGCGTGGACCTCGAGCATGCTCGCCGAGCGCTGATGAAGTCGACGGCGACGGTCCTGGCCGGGTGGTCCGCGCGTGTCGTGGTGATCGGGTGTTCCCTGGTGAACACCCGACTGCTGCTGAACATGCTGGATGTCCCCGCCTATGCCGTCTACGCCATCGTGCTGTCCCTAGGCCCCTGGTTCAACCTCTTGAACCTGGGGATTCCCAATACCGCGCAGAACGCGATCGCGCGACACCGGGCCGAAGGCACGGACCACCGGGAACTGCAACACGCCGTGGTGAACACGGCGGTGGTCGCGGCGGCGCTGGGGCTGGTGTTGTGCTGGCCGATCGGATGGATCGTCCAGCACACGGTGCTCTCCGGCCACGACGAGACATCCGTCCGGGCGGTGGCGCTGCTGTGCTTCGGCCTGTGCCTGACGGCCCTGACGCCGGTCTTCAACCAGGTCCTGTTCGGGTTGCACCGCGGTCTCTGGCCCAACGTGATGCCCGGCTTGCAGAGTCTGGCCACGACGGGACTGCTGCTGGCCATGTCGGGAGTCGGGCTGAAGGGCCTCAACTGGGCGGTCGTCACCTTTGTCGCTCCGGCGTTGCTCGTCTTCGGGATCCTGGCCCTTGCAGCCGGGGCCGCTCCGCGCCATGGCATCGACTGGAGACAGTTGAAGCGGGTGATGATGGAAGCCCGCCACTTCCTGCTATTCGGCCTGTTGTCGACCGGCGCGCTGTCCGCGGACTATCTGGTCATGGCCCGCACTCTGTCCAGCCTCGATATCGTCGAGTACAACCTGGCCAGCAAGGTGTTCACCGTGCTGCTGACCGTGCACGCGGTGGTGCTGTCGAGTTCCTGGTCCGGTCTCTCCGATCTGCATTACAGCGGCCAGTCCGGGCTCCTGCGGCGGCGCGTCCGATCGTTGCTGGTGGTGGGAGCGCTCGTGGTGCTGCCTCCCGCGCTGTTGATCGTCGCCTTCCAGTCCGACGTGTTCAGGTTGATCAGCGGCGCGCGCGCGGTACCTGTCTCGCTCACCCTGCTGGCCCTCTGGCCGGTCTACCTGTTGATCCGCGTCTGGTGCGACACCTTCGCGCTGGCGCACATGAGCGCCGGTCGCGTGAGCACGATGAACGCGTACGTAGCCGGCCAGACCGCGCTGAGCATCGCCGGCCAGATCTGGCTCGGCTCCCGTTACGGCGCGGCGGGTATCCTCGCCGGCATTTCCCTCTCGTTCCTGCTGACGGCGGCGTGGATCCTGCCGGTGCGCTTCGTGCAGCTCACCCGTGCCGCCACGCCCTGACTCCTCTTACGCTGCCATGGCTCCCCTCATTTCCATCGCGATCCCGACCTACAACCGCGCCACCGTGCTCGCCGACACGCTGAGCGCCCTGGCCACCCATCCCGAACTGATGGCCGACGAGGTCGAACTCGTGATCAGCGACAACGCATCGACCGACACCACGGCCGAGGTTGTCCGGGACTTCGCCGCGCGCACGGGCAAAGCGGTGCGATACAGCCGCAACGACCGCAACCTCGGCATCGACGGCAACATCCACGCGGTTTCCCATCTCGCGACGGGACGCTACCTGCTGCTGATGTCCGACGACGACTTCCTGAGGCCGGGTGCGCTCACCCGGCTGTCGGAACTCGTCCGTCAGCATCCGGACCTGCTGTTCTGCTTCGCCAACGGCGGCTCGTTCAGCGGCCGTTACGACCCAAGCGTCGCGCTGCCATCGCTGATCCAGATCCCGGACACGATGGTGACGCGGGACCCCGACGCCGTGCTCCAGACGATCTGGATCTGGTCCACCTTCATCTCCGCGTTCTTCGTGGACCGGCAAGCCTGGGTCGCCGTGCCTGACCAGCAACGCTTCATCGGCAGCGACATCTACCTGACGCATGTGCTGTACCGAGTCCTGGCAGGCAACCGGGGCCGGACCTGCGTCGTGACCTCGGAGCAGCTCTCGGCCGCGCGCATGGAGTACACCGGCAGCTTCCGTATCTTCCACGCCTTCGGCAACAGCTTCCTCGGCCTGGTCTGCGACGAAGCGCCGCGCTTGGGCCTGGACAAGGCCGCGATGCGCGCGGTCAAGCTGGCGACCATACGCAAGGGCTTGCCGCCAATGATCCTGATGGTGCGACGCGGCCTCAAGCCCCGCCGTCTCACCTGGATGGAATGGCGACTGCTGTTCCGTCACACCTGGTGGGAGCCTTCGGCCTGGGCCTACCTGCTGCCAATCTGTCTGCTACCGCAATCGGGCATCGAGGCGCTGATGCGCCTGAAGCGCCTGGTGGTGAAACGCTCCCTGTTCGCGTGACCGGATGAGCTCACCGACGTCCATGATTCTCGCGCTGGGCGCCCGTGTGGCGCTGGCGGTGTCCTATCGCTGGCGCCGGCTGTGCAGCGCCCTGGTCGCGAGCCGCTTCGGCCATGCGCCGGGCCACGTGTACCTGGGCAAGGATTGCATCGTCGTTGGCCACCGCCACATTCGCCTGGAAGGACGGCTCGTCGCGCTGGCTCGCAACCGCATCGAGGCGATCGATCGGCACGGGTCGCATCGCTTCACCCCGCGGCTGCAGATCGGCGACAACGTCTCGATGGAGTACGACTGCCACATCGGCTGCGTCAATGAGGTGAGCATCGGCGCGCGGGTCCTGATGGCCAGCCGCGTCTACATCTCGGACCATGCGCACGGTGGCACCACGGCGCAAGACCTGGCGCTGCCCCCGAACGCGCGACCGGTCGTTTCCAAGGGGCCGGTGATCATCGAGGACGATGTCTGGCTCGGCGAGGGCGTGGCCGTGATGCCGGGCGTGCGCATCGGGCGCGCCTCGGTCATCGGCGCCAACGCCGTGGTCACGCGGGACATCCCACCCTTCAGCGTCGCCGTGGGAGCGCCAGCGCGAGTCATCAAGACCTTGCCGGCCGCGTCCGACGCGCCTCCTTCGCTCGCCCTCCCAGGCGTGCCGGACACCGCTCCGGACATCTTTAAAGCCGTTTCCGAGTCATGAGCCCTACCGTCTTCACGATCGTTTCCCGCAACTACTTCGCCTACGCGCGCACGCTCGGCGACAGCTTGCGGCAGTCCAACCCGACGGTCGAGTTCAACGTGCTGATCGTGGATCGCAAGGATCCGGCTTTCGAGGCCCGGCATCCGGACTGGCGCATCACCTGGGTCGAGGACCTGGGCATTCCTGACTTCGAGCAGGTTGCCTTCAAGTACGACATTCTGGAGCTGAACACCAACGTCAAGCCAACCTTCGCCAAGCACCTGCTGCAGCGGCACGAGAAGGTGGTTTATCTCGATCCCGACATCTTCGTCTACAGCAGCCTGCAGCCGATCTTCGACCTGCTGGATCGCCATGCCGTGGTGCTGACCCCGCACATCACCGAGCCGATCGACGACGGCCTGCTCCCCGGCGAGCCGGAGTTCCTGACCTCGGGCATCTACAACCTGGGTTTCGCCGCCTTCAACGGAAGTGCGGAGAGCCTGAAGGTGTTGTCCTGGTGGGAACAGCGCTGCCTGCACCTGGCCTACAACGAGCAGAGCCAGGGCTTCTTCGTCGACCAGAAGTGGATGGACTTCGTGCCGAGCCTGTGCGCGACTGCCTTCGTCCTTCGGGATCCCCAATACAACACCGCCTACTGGAACCTGCACGAGCGTGAGGTGGCCTGGACCGACGAGCGCGCGACGATCGCGGGCAAGCCGCTGGTGTTCTTCCACTTCAGCGGGTTGCCGCCGCTGGGGGACGACCGCGTGTCGAAGTACCAGACGCGCTTCCGACTGAGCGAGCGGGCTGACATCGCCCCCCTCTTCTCCGCCTATCGCGACCACCTCGCCCGCAACGGCCATGCGGACTACCTGCAGCTGCCCTATGGCTTCGGGTCCTTCAGCGACGGCACTCCCATCAGCGGGCTGGCTCGTCGGGTGTCCACGGGACTGGCGGAGTTCCACGCCTCTCGCACACCGTTCGATGCGACCGGGGCGCTGTGCCAGTCGCTCCGGCAAGCCCGCTTGCTGGTCGCGACGAAGCCCGCCAGCGCCAGTGCGCCCCGGCCGGCCGCGCCCGCCAATGGCGGTGACGAGGCCCGTCGCCTCGACCGCATCGTCGGGGTTGTCTTCCGAGGGCTACTTCGGTTCTTCGGTCCGGCCCGGTATGAGCGCCTGATGCGCTACCTCGCGCGGTCTTCGCAACTGCGGACGCAGACCTTCCTGGTGCGTCGCTGACCTCGCATCCCTCATGTCCGCCTCTTCCGCTTTGACACCATCGGCCGCGCACCCCGCCTCCGGGGGCACGGGACCAGCGCCGCTGGCCGAACGGCTGTTCATGCTGTTCTTCGGCCTGTTGCTGGTGCGCGGTCTCTTCTCCGGCTGGGACCTGACCTACGACTTCAACCTGCACAAGCTGGTTCGCTGGGGCGTCGACCTGAGTATCTACACCGTGCCAGCGGCGGTGTCCCTGGCCTACCTGCGAGGGCGGCGACTGATCCCGGGTGCGGTGGTCCTGGTGGGGTACACGGCGGTCTCGCTGGCGGCGGGCCTGCTGGCCTACGACAGCGTCTTCGGGATCGAGAAGAGCTTGTCGCTCACGTTCATCAACACGCTGCAACTCAGTTGCATCGTCGTCACTTGCGCCGCGGTGATGCACGGTGATGTCCGAATCTCCGACCGGGCACTCGACCGGGTGGCCCGCTTCGGCGTGCTCTATGTGTTCGCCTGCCTCTTGATCGGTGGGGCCATCGGGCTCTACTACCTCAACGGGGGAACGCCCATCTCGGCCGGTGGCAAGTTCTTCTTCGTCAGTCCGATCGCGCTGCGCATGGGCGCGACCTTCTCCGAACCCAGCTATCTCGGGTTCTACATGGGCTTCTGCGCCTTGCATGTCCATGCGCGCCATCCCGGGAAATGGTCGGCAGCCTTCCTGATCTTTGTCGGTGCCGTGCTCTATCTGGTGGTCGGCGCGAAGTTCGCGATCATCGCCTTCCCGCTGACGCTTCTGCTGGTGCCGCTCGTGCGCCGGGCATCGCTCGGTACCGTGCGAATCGCGCTGTACGCCTTCGTGCTGGCCCTCTTTGCGGCGATCGCGCTGGGCTTCGACGAATACGTCTACCAGCATGTGTTCGCCCAGATCGAGTACGAGGACCAACAGACCTTTGTCGCGCGCTTCTCCTACATCTTCTCGTCCTTCCGCCATCTGGCCAGTCATCCGCTGGGCACCGGATTCGGCGGATGGATGTTCTCGCTGCCGCCCAACATGGCGGACACGCTGGAGATGACCCGAGGGCTGGCCAACGAAGAGATCGCCGAACAACTGGCCACCGGATTCAACTTCGCCCCGAAGGACTCGACCAGCCTGGTGCTGCTGATCGCCGGCTGGGTCGGGGTCATCGGCGTGGTCGAGGGTCTGGTGGCCTTGCTCCGGCAGGCGCGCCGCGGGCGCGAGAGCCGCGTCGCTCTCGTGATCTACATCGCACTGAGCATCGCGGTCTATATCAACGCTATCGCGGTCCCAATGTTCTTCGCGCTGGCACTGGTGGCCAGCGCCGAGCTCTTTCAGTCGCAGCGCCATCTACGCGCCGCACCGTAAACAGTCAGCACGCATGAAAACAACAAGGATTGGCGTCGACGCGACGGCCTTGGTCGCCAAGCCGACCGGTGTTGGCAACTACATCCGGGCGCTCCTGGAGCCCTTGGTCGCCGCGCATCCCGAGGCGGAGTTCATCCTCTTCAGCAACGACGAGGTGGTCTTCCCGTCGTTCCCGAACGTTCGGACCCGCGTCTCTCGGCCCAAGCGCCGCGGTCCCTACTGGCAGAACACCCAGCTGCGGCGCATGCTTGCCGAGGAACGCCCGCACACGTACTGGGCGACCAACGGTCTGCTTCCGCTCCTGCGGCCGCGCGGCATGGGCACGGTGCTGACCGTGCATGACCTGGTCTACAAGTTCGCTCCGGAGACCTTGCCGACCGTCAGCCTCTGGGGCCGTCGACTGGGGCAGCAGGCGGCCGTGCGCGCCGCCGACCGCGTGATCGTGGTCTCCCATGCCACGGGCGTCGATGCCGCGCAGACCTATCGGCGCGATCCCGACGCGGTGATTCCCCCGCTGGCCGATCCTATCTTCCACCGGCCCTCGCACGACGCCATCGCGGCGGTCCGGCATCGCCTCGACATCGCCAACCCCTATCTGCTCACGCTAGGGACGCTGGAGCCGCGCAAGAACCTGGTCCGGCTGCTCGAGGCCTACCTCCGCCGCCGCCAGGCGGGCGTGGAGCTGCCCACGTTGGCGCTCGCGGGCGGCAAGGGCTGGCTCGACGACGAGATCGGTCGCCTGCTGGCACGGGGCGAGGCCTCCGGCCATGTCAAACGCCTCGGCTACGTGGCCCTGGAAGATCTGCCTGCGCTGTACGCCGGCTGCCACGCCTTCGTGATGCCCTCCATCTACGAGGGCTACGGCATGCCGCTGCTGGAAGCGCAACTCTGCGGCGCACCCGTCGTTCACGGCCCGCATGCCTCGATGCGCGAGGCGGCCGGCCAGCTCGGCGTGCTCACGCCGATCGACACGGATGGGATCGAGCGCATGCTGGACCAGCTCGCCGCCGGCGAGCTCGCGCTCAACTGCCGCCTGCCAGGCGACATCGACAACGACGCAACTGCCGCGTCGGCGCACCTCTGGCGTCTATTGATGGCCACTTGCAGCGGAGCGGCACGGCCATGAAGTCTCTGTTGATCCTGACGCCGCGATTCCCCTATCCGGTGGTGGGCGGCGACCGCCTGCGCATCTACCAACTCTGCCGGGCGCTCGCCGGTCAGTACCGGCTGACCCTGCTCAGCCTGTGCGAGACCCCCGAGGAGATGACGATGGCAGTGCCCGCGGACGGCGTGTTCCATCGCGTCGAGCGCGTCTACCTGCCCAAGTGGCGGTCCTGGTTGAATACGGCGTTGGCCCTACCGGGCCGCACGCCGCTGCAGGTCGCGTACTACCGCCATGCCGGTTTCCGTCGACGCGCGCTCGAGTTGATGGCTGAGCACGACGGTGCGCTGGCCCATCTGATCCGCGTGGGCGACGTGATCAAGGATGCACCCGGCCCGAAATTCCTTGAGATGACCGACGCCATCTCGTTGAACTACGAACGGATCCGCTCGACCCGCGTCTCCAAGGACGACCTTCGCGCCAAGGTCTATGCGCTCGAGGTGGATCGCCTTCGCGCCTACGAGGAGGCCATCGTCGAGCGGTTCGACCACAGCTTCCTCGTGTCCGACATCGACCGTCGGCATCTCTTTGCCACCCACCCGGGGAAGCTCTCGCGCGTCAGCGTGTTCTCGAACGGCGTGGCGCTGGACACCATGCCTTACCAGTTCGATGCAAGCGGGCGAGACATCATCTTCATCGGCAACATGTTTAGCCTGCAGAACTTCGATGCGGCGATGTACATGGCCGCCGAGGTCCTGCCTCTGGTGCGCAACGCGCGACCCGACGTACGCCTGCGGCTGATCGGTCGCATCCAGCCAGACCAGGCTGCACAGTTGAACGCGCTCGACGGCGTCGACGTGACCGGAGAGGTGCCGGACGTGGTTGCGGCAGCGCGCGGTGGCGCGGTGGGCGTCTGCCCGCTGCGACTGGGCGCCGGCGTCCAGAACAAGGTGCTGGAGTACATGGCGCTGGGCCTGCCGACCGTCTCGACAACGATGGGCCTGGAAGGCTTCCACGCGGAGCATGGTCGCGACCTGCTGGTCGCCGACAGCACCGAGGACCTGGCCACCGCTGTCGTCCGCCTGCTGGATGACCGGACATCGGCCGAAGCGATGGCACGGGCGGCGCGCCACTACGTGGAATCGACGCACTCCTGGTCCGCGATGCTGGCGCCGATGATCCAGCTCATCGACGCCCGGCTCGCGGGAAACGCGTCGACCCAAGCTGCGGGCTGACGCTCAAGGCACCTTCGGCGCCTTGGGCGCAAGAACCCAGGAGGGGACTTCGATGTCCTCGAAGGCCTGCCTTGCCGCTCGGATGCGGAACGGTGGCGCGTGATCCCCGACCACCACGAACAGAGAGTCGGGATGCGCCCGCATCTGGCGGCCGATCTCGCCCAGGGTGTGGCCAAGCGCGGCTGTCAGCTGGCAGACGCTGTCGGGTACTCCTGCGGCGGCGCAGAGCGGCGCAAGCTCGGCCGGGACCGTGGTCTCCTGCAAGGGGAGATGGGTGTTGAGCGTGAGCACGTAGACCAGCGTCGCCGGTTTCAGTCGCGCCCCAGCGGCTTCCAGGACGGCACCATCGCAGTGCCCACGGAACGCAGCGCCACATTGCGGCAGCCCTTGCTCAGCGAGTTGCTCGGCAAACATGACGTCATCGAACCCCACGATGGGCCACCACATGCGCCGATCAAACATGTTCCCGGTGAAACCATGCATGCCAACGCTGTGCCAGCCCAGGCTCGTCAGGCGTTTCGGAAGACAGTCGCCGACATGCTGTGCATCGAGCAACTGATAGCTGCCGCTGAGTAGACAGAGCGTCCGCAGCTCGCCGTAAGTCGTGGGCCCGATGAACTGGACCGGTGCTCGCCGGATCTCGCGCGCACTGGCTTGTCCGGTAAGACGGTCGTCGAGCCAACGGCGCAACCCCGGGTCCCGCACCACGCCCAACGACTCGACCAGAACCAGCATGGTGCTGCCGTTTGGATGAGCACTGGCCCAATCCTCGACGACCCGATGCAACGCCACGGCCGCTGGCGTCTCCAATGACTGCAAGGGCTGCGTCTCCTTCTTGATCGCCAAGACCACGCTCGGACTGCCGGCCAGGTTGGTCCGGATCAGCCGCACATCACGGTTGGACAGCAACGAGGAGCCGTTCAACACGTCCAGCATCAGCAGTACCACGAGCGCAATGGCGAAGCCGGTCCACCGCATGGGTGACTTCATTACCCGCGTCAAGGCGAGAAAAGCAGCCACGAAGCCAATCGCCATGGCGGCATCCCAAGGCGAGAACAGCGACTTGATGTCGAGCGCCTGCCCAAAACGGAAAGACGCTAGGAAAGCGGCCGGGGAGCGGAAGTGATAGTTAAGCGAAAGCGACACCATCACGTCCATCAGCCAGACCACAATCAGCAAGACCGCACCGGTCCGGCGGTAGCGGCAGGCGATCATCAGCGCGACGAAGGCGTCGAGGTTGAAGATGGGGCGACTGACCTGGTCCAGCATGCCCATCGCCCACAAGGGCAGATGAAACAGCACGATGGCGATCCCGACACGTAGCAGGTCGGCGGCGATCGAACGCCGGGCGTGGGGAGTTACAACGGAACTCATGGCGTCATGCGGGCCTCTCGGGATCCGCGCAGAGACTGTGGTCCGCCCCTCGGGCGGCGCGACATTCCAGACCCACCACGGATACGAGGCCGCAGAGGATGGCGAACCAGAGGGTGGACAGCCGGATGCCTACGGCGGCGAGGACGCCCACTGACAGGTCGACATGGGAGAGACTCAAAAGCGCCGTGATCGTCGCTTCGGTGGACCCGATGCCGCCGGGCAACATCGAGGCGGCACCGGCCAGCATCGACAGCGGATAGATCGAGAGCGCCTCGGCGGTCGGCACGCTGTTCACCCCGAGCGCACCGATCAAGTGACGAAAGCCCAGGGCCACGGTACCCCAGGCGAGCAGGCCCAGCGCGAGGCTCACCCCCAAGTCCAACGGCCGCACCCAGAGCCGCCCGCCGGCCAGGCCATCGCGCAGGACTTCGATCCAGCGGGCCGGCGTGGGCCAGGCGCCTCGACGCAACAGGTCGGCTCCACGGGTCAGCCATCCCGGGCGCCACCCCAGCACCACGACAAGCGTCAGACAGAGCAGCACGAAGGCGGTCGATGCCGCCAGCACCCGAGGATCTCGGATCGCCAGCATCGCCAACCCGAGCACGACGAGCAGATCCATGGCCCGCTCGAAGACGAACACAGCCACCACTCGCCAAGCTGGCACACCGTGGTCATGGAAGTAGCGCACGCGGATCAATTCACCGACCTTGCCCGGTGTCGCGGTGAACGCGAATCCGGCGAGGTAGGCGAAGAAGCCGGCCACGATCGGCACGGCATGGCCGGCGCGTCGCAGCAACCACCACCAGCGTAGGTAGCGGGCGAGGTAGCTGCCCAGGGAGACCGCCAGCAACAAGGGCAGCACACCAGACAGGGAGTTCAGTCCGTCGAACACCTGCCTTCGCGCATCGACCCAGACAAGCGCCGCCACGTAGGCGGCCGTGAGAAGGAAGAAGCCCACGAGGGCACCGCGAATCCGCATGGCGCCCTACCGGAACGACAGGTGCTTATGGCCGAGATAGCTCGTGAAGACCGGCACCACCACGCCTACCGCGTGCGCGATCTCGGGCACGAAGTGGGTCGCGCCCATGGCCGGCAGGACATAGTCCGCCAAGCCAACGCTCACGGCCCAGGTCTGCAGCACGGCGACTGCGTTGACCAGCACGAAATACATCGCCGACTGGTGCAGCGGCCGTCCCCCCTGCTTGAAGACGAACTGCCGGGCCAGTACGAACGCCGTGGTCATGCCTACCAGATAGGCCAGCACGATGGCTGCGGAATACCCCATCCAGTGACTGAACAGGATCCGCGAGCCGAAGTTCACGGCTGCCGCCAGACCGCCGGTCAGCAGGAAGGCCAGGAACTGGCGAGAACGGAACGCGGAGATCACGCCACCACGTCCCGCGCCATGTTGCGACCGTAGCCGATGCTCTCGGAGATGCCACGATCCTCGGGGTAGTAGTAGGAGGTGTCGGCCACCCACAGCCCTTGCAACGGCAACCGGGCCGGCGGAAGCCGGTCCAGGTAGCCCGGATCGCAGATCGGCTGTGCATACCGGTAGCGACTGGCCCGCATGTCGATGAAGTCTGCGTCGATCAAGGACGGATTGATGCGCTTCAGGTAGCGCCTGACCTTGTCGAGGAAGACCTGATTGTCCTCGGCGAACTTCGGGTGCTCACCCGGCATGTAGAAGGGCACGTAAACGATGTGATCCTTCATCGGGCGAAGATTCGTGTACTCCACGACTCCGGGGATGTCCATCTCCGGATCATTCGTGTTCAACCAGAACTTGTCGGTCACCGGCTTTCGCAGCTTGACGATCACGCAGACGACGGCGATGTTCTTCAAAGCCTCGAACTTGGCCTTGATGTCCGCGGGCAGGTCGGGCACCAGGCGATTGACGTAGGGCAACGGCACCGTGCTGACGACCTTGTCGAAGGCCTCGTCGCCGGAGGCCAGGCGGATGCCGCGCACACGCCCCTCCTCGATCAGCACCTGCTGCACTGGCGTGCTGAGGCGGAACTCGCCACCACGGGCCTCGATCGCAGCCTTCATGCCATTGAGCAGCGTGGCCGATCCCCCTTCCAGGTAGCCCAGCTTTTCCTTGAACAGGTTGTAGCGGGAGCGTCCGATGCGCCGGATGCGGCTCCAGATCCAGGCAGCGGACAGCTGGTCGGTGTAGTCATAGAACTTCAGTTCGAAGAGCTTGCGCCACAGCACCTCGAAGGCCTCGTTGCCCACGCCCCGGCGCAACCAGCCGGTCGCCTCCAACCCGTCCAGGGGCTTCCAGTCGTTGCGCTTGATGCACAGGAACGCGTGTACGCCGGAGCGGATCTTCGCAGGCAGGCTCAAACCCTTGAAGCCGAGCAGCGCGAAGGGCGTGCCCCAGGCCTGCAAGCGGCCCTCGTACCAATAGCCCATCTTGGTCGCCACCCACCGCATGCGGTCCGCCAGGCCGAGTTCGTCGAGCATCCGCAGGAACGCGACGTCGGACGTGCAGTGGAAGTGGTAATAGCGCTCAATGTCGAGTCCACCGAAGTCCTGGGTGGCGGTCATGCCCCCTACGCGATCATCGGCCTCGAACACGATGGGCCGATGGCCATCGAGCGCCAGTTGATAGGCCACTGCCAGGCCCATTGGACCGGCGCCCAGGACGGCGATGCGTTGCTGCTGCCTCATGTCGTCTCTCAGAACTCGAGCACCACGCGGCTGTAGCGCGGGTCATTGAAGGTTTCTTCCACAGCGTCGCGGAAGGTCGTGCGTTTCACGCCGAAGATGCCCGGCCAGTCGATCACCTCGAATTCGTCCTTGGCGCTCAGCGCCGCCAGCTGTTGCGTGGTGAACGGCGGATTCTTGTCGAACAGGCCCCAGATCCATAGCGCCGCGAAGAAGGCGGCATAGGGCACGCGCACGATCGGCGTCCGCGAGCGCGTGGCGCGCTTGATCTCCCGGATGATGTCGATGTAGTCGACCTTCTCGTGGCCGGAGATGTTGTAGATGCCGTCCTTCACCCGGCCCTCGATGCAACGGATGATGACGTTGCAGAAGTCACCGGCGTACAAGGGCTGACGCATGTATCGGCCATCTCCGGGAATCGGGAAGAAAGGCACCTTCTGCATGAAGCGCGACAGCCAGCCCAGGTGCTTGCGGTCAAACCATCCGAACATCAGCGTCGGACGAAGGATCGGACACGGGATGCCGCTCTCGACGACGAGCCGCTCCTGGTCCTTCTTCGTGTTGGTGTAGAAGTCGTCCGCCACGGACTCCACCACTGACGAGCTGATGTGCACCAGTCTCGCGATGTCGTGGCGGCGCACCAGATCCAGGATCAGCCGGGTCGAGTCCACGTTGTTGCGGACGAACTCCTGATAGTCGTTGCCACCGATCTGTGCCTGCAGCATCACGACGGCACCCGCGCCCTCGAAATGGCGTGCCCAGTCCCCCGGCTGGGAGACGTCGGCGAGTTCAACGACGATGTCTGGCTGAACCCGTCGCAACACGGTCACGTTGGCCGAGTGCTTGTCGATCACGACGATATTCCGGTAACCCGCATCCTTCAGGCGGGCCACGAGGTTTTGTCCGACGAGACCGGCGCCACCGGGCAGCACGATCTTTGTATCGGGATGAAGAGAGGTGGGCTGCATGGGTTCAGGGAGCGAAAGTTGAAGCGGGGGCGGACGGAGCCACGCCCTCTGCTGAGCCGGCAAGAGTCGCGTCGTACCATCGCACCCCATAGGTCGGCGACCAGCCGGGGATGGGGCTTTCCGAAGCACCCTCGCGAATCACGAAGCTCTCGATGCGACGTCCGCGTGGGCTATCACCGGTGAACAGCGATTGTCGGAGTTCGCCTGCATTTTCGACCAATGGGCTCAGCGGCAGCGGCAGGGCGGCCATGCCGGGGACGAAACGGAAACTGTGCATCTCGCCGTCGCAGGTACGGACGTCGATCATCAAGCGTCGCGTCTTGTAGAAGAGCGATGCCAGCCGTCCAGTGACCGTCGGCTGAAAATCGAAGGCCGCCAGCACCTGGGAACGATCGCATGACAAGCTCACCGTCTCGCCCAGGCGCGCGGTACGCGCGCCGGTCTCCCGCGGCGCGACGCATTCACCGCCGGCACGGGCCAAGGGAAGGAACGACCCCTGCATTTCGCCTGCCGGTCGGTAGCGCTGCGCGAGGCATGTCCAGACGTGCCCCTCCTCCAGGACTGGTAGCCTCTCGTCGATCGGCTTGACGTCCACAAACAAGTAGTCCGGTGCGTTCGGGCCCGCGACGTACGCGCGGTTGAGGGCAAGCAACGCCGGCGTGTAGGCACTGTAGCTCTGGAACACCGGGCGAGGCTTCCACGCCATGTCGTGCACCAGCACGCAATTGATGTCGGTCGGATAGATATCGACACTGCCGGACACGGTTCGGATCGGGCAAGCTGCAAGGATCGCCTGATGGGCCTTGGCTTCCGCCTCGCGCAGCGAGGCGCCGCGGCTCGCTGCGACTTCAGCCCATCGAGTCAGGTTATCAATGCGCTCGGCCAGTCCGGCTAGCGGACTCGGCAAGCTCCCAAGGAAAGTGCCGGGCGCCGACAGCACATAGGACCGCCAGTAGGCCGGGCTGCGCTTGAGTGCCTGCCAATCCAGTCCCTGGGCCACAGCATGGTCGCGCGCCGCGAAGACGATCCGACTGATGCTGCGGCCGTCGCCGTTATAGATTGGCGCGGAGGCGATCGTCAGCACACAGGCGACAACAAACACCATCCTGGCCATCCGGGGAAGCTTTGCGTCAGGCACGGCGAGCGCAAGCACGCAGAGCAGGACCCACGGGAAGATCGAATGCACGCCACCATGGCGCACGACCGCCGCCTTGGCGACGACGGTCAGCACGGCCGCCAACGCCAGCAGCAGATAGATCCGTGTCCGTGTCCCACGGGCGGCTCGGACGATGGAAGTCAGCAGCGCAACCGCAACGACATAGAGCAGCACCGCCTCCATCAGCTGCAGATTGATTCCGGCGAATGCGACGCCAAGATCCCACTCCATGGCGCTCGTGTAGCCCTTGATGATCTCCCCGTCCAGCAGGTAACCCGGCAAGTCTCCGAGCGCCTGACCGCCGATCAGCCACAGCAGCGCCAGCGACACGCAGAACACCACCACACCGACGACGGCCATTCGCCACCGGCCTTGCGAAGATTCGTAGGCGCATGTGAGCAGTAACAGCACTGCGCTCAGCGGAAGGAAGGACAGCTTGGCAAGCGTCAACGCCGGCGTCAGCGCCACCGCGACCAGCAACGCCCATTGCCCCGAACCCGCGCCGCCTCGCCCTGCCGAATGGGCCACTGCCAGCGGAATGACGCCCAGGTACAGGTAGAACATGGCCTCGTTGCTCGGACTCAACACGAACACCAGCAGCGCCGCAAAGAGGAAGCGCGTGCCGGAAACATCGCGCAGGAGCACCGCGAAGTTGAGCGCAATAGCCAGGGCCAATGCCAATCCGAGGCCGAACCCCGGCCCCGCATAGGCGGTCAACATGCCTGCCAGCGGGCCGTAGGTAAACAGCAGGTCGCGACCTGGCACAGCCCCGTGTGACAGCGCCGCGGTCAAACCGTTCATCCAGGACGAGTCGAGCGACGCGTCCGGCAGATTGGGGAAGAAGTCGACGCTGAGCAGGATGAGCAGCAGGCCGAGCCCGTCGCTCCAACGCCAGGAGCGTGCACTATCCGGCGTCAAAAGGCGTTCATGGTCTCTTACCATGTTGTGAGTCCCTGATGGTGCATGGCATCGGCCTCCCAGCCTGATACTCAGATGTTCATGCGGTGGAACACCGCGCGCGGCAGGTTGCGGATCACGATCATGATCAGCGCCCACTTGCCCGGCGTGTACAGCACCGCGCGTCCCGCGTCCGTCGCCGCGACGATCTCCCGCGCCACCGCGCCGACGTCCGCCAGCTTGGCGCCGTCCTGCTTGAGGTGCGCCGTCATCGGCGTGTCCGTCGGACCCGGCTTGACCAGCGTGACCCGCACCGCGGTCACCGCCAGACGGTGCTGCAGCCCTTCGACGTAGCGCTCCACCAGCCCCTTGGCCGAGCCGTAGACATAGTTGGACTTGCGGCCGCGGTCACCGGCCACCGAGCCGATCACCGCCAGCCGGCCCCGGCCCGCGCCCTGCATCGCACCGGCGATCGCCTCGGCGAACAGCACCGGCGACACGCCGTTGATGGACAGCTCACGGGCCGCCAGCGCCAGGTCGCCCTCGCAGGCCGGCTGGTCGGGCAGATGGCCGTGCGCCACCAGCGCCACGTCGATCGGTGCGTCCTGGGCCACGGCGCGGACCAGACCGCCGATGGCCGCAGGGTCCTCGAAGTCCACGACGCGGACCGACGTCTCGACGCCCTGGCCGCGCACGCGCAGGTCCTGCGCGAGCAGGTCCAGGCGCTGCGCATCGCGGCCGACCAGCACCAGGCGCGCGTTGCCCCGCGCGGCCCAGAGGCGCGCGCACTGCTCGGCCATTGCCGAGGTCGCGCCAATGATCAGGATGTGTGTCATCTTTCCCTCACTCCCCCATGAGGCGACGCGACATCTCGGACGACAGGCCCGGATCGCGATACGCCTGGAACTCCGACAGGCGCGGATAACCGGCCTCGAAAAGTGACCGCGGCATTCGACTGTCCTTGGCCAGGTACAACCGCCCGCCGGCCTGCGCCACGATCGCGTCCAGCCGCTCGAACAGCCGCGCCAGGTCCGGCCCGGTGTTGGCGAAATCCAGCGCCAGCGTCACACCGGGCCGTGGAAAGCTCAACATGCCGACGGCCGCCCGGTCCCCGAAGGTCTTGAGCACCGCCAGGAACGAACCGCGTCCCGACCGCCCGATCTCCGCGAGCATCGCCTGCACGCCGTCCGCGCCGACTTCGGGCGGCAGCACGCACTGGTACTGATGGAAGCCGCGCGGCCCGTAGATCCGGTTCCAGTCGTCGAGGTTGTCCAGCGGATAGAAGAACGGCTCGTAATGCTGGGTGGACGGCCCCGCGCGCCAGCGCCCCATGTGGAAATAGGCCGCGTTGAACGCGCGCAGGCTCAACGGATTGACCAGAGAGATCGGCGGCGTGAACGGCACGCGACGCCCCTTCTTGCGCGGCGATGGCCCGTCGGCGACCGGCGCGTGATTGCCGCGCATGAACAGCCCGCGCGCACTGCCGCTGTTCAGGCCGCCCGACAGGCAGTCGATCCACGACACGGTGTATTCCCAGTCCGCCTCGGCGCGCCGGCTCAGGTCGAAGAACTCCTGGAGCGTGCCGTAGGGCTCGGACTCCGTGGCCAGCCACGGGCCGGGCACCGGCCGCAGCTGCAACTCGGCCTGCACGATCACGCCGGTCAGCCCGATGCCGCCGACGGTGGCGGCGAACCAGTCCGGACGCAGGTCCGGGCCACACTCGATCACGGTCCCATCGACCCGCTGCAGGACCAGCCGCCGCACGTGGTCGCCGAAAGCGCCCACCGCATGATGGTTCTTGCCGTGGACGTCGTTGGCGATCGCGCCGCCGACGGTCACCAACTGCGTCCCCGGGCTCGCCGCCAGCATCCAGCCGCGCGGCACGCACAGGCGCTGGATGTCGCGCAGCAGCACGCCGGCCTCGCAGGTGAGGCGGCCGCTGGCCGCGTCGAAGTCGATGAAGCGGTCCAACCCGCGCGTGGCCCACAGCAGGCCGCCCGCGTTGAGCGCGGCGTCGCCGTAGCTGCGGCCCATCCCGTGGGCGATGCCGCCCGGCCGATGCGCGAGCTGGCGAGCGACGCCCAGGCGGTCGGCCAGCGGCACGACCTCGTGCGCCGCCTCGCTCAACCGCCCCCAGCCGCTGACCCTCACCACCACGCGAGCGCCCCCACGGCCAGCACCAGGCCCACGCAGGCACCCGCCATCAGCGAGGTGCGGTCCTTCACCGCGAAGACCAGCGGGTCGTCATGCATGCGGCCGCGGTGGGCCTGCATCCACATCCAGTGGATCCAGAACAGCATCACGGGGACGGCGCCCCAGATGACCTCGGGATGGCGGTAGAGCTTGGTGACGGCCTCGCTGTTGAGATAGAGCGCCAACACGAGGACCGATGCCTGGCCCGCCGTGATGCCCATGGTCTGGATCAGCGACGCGTCGTCGGTCAGGTAGCCGCGACCATGCAGTTTGGTGCGACCGCTGGTGCGCTGCAGCTCAAGCTCGGCATACCGCTTCACGAAAGCCAGGGACAGGAAAAGGAACACGGAGAACGCCAGCAGCCAGAACGACAGCGCCAGACTGACCGCCGCACCGCCTGCCAGCACGCGCAGCGTGTACAGGATCGCCAGCGTCAGGCAATCCACCAGGATCAGGCGCTTGAGCAGCCAGGAGTACCAGCACGTCAGCACGAAGTAGACAGACAACCAGCCCAGGAATGCTGTTCCCACAAGACTGGCCAGGCCCAGGCTTGCCGCCAGCAGCACTGGCGCCAACGCCACGCCGACCCACACCTCCAGCGCACCAGACGCGAAAGGCCTCGCGCGCTTGCGCGGATGCAGCCGGTCACTTTCCAGGTCCAGCAAATCGTTGGCCAAATAGACCGACGAGGCGCACAGGCTGAAAGCGACGAAGGCGATGGCCAACGTACCCCAGGCTGCGGCATTGCTCAGTTGGTGCGCGGCCAACAGCGGCATGAACAGCAGCAGGTTCTTCAGCCATTGATGCAGTCGCAGCGCGCGTCGCCACACGGTAAAGCCCGAGGCTTGAGCCTCAAACACGCGGGCGACCGTGAATCGGGCGCGAGCGGTCGCGACCAACGCGCGCGAGGCATTGACAACCACAGCCTCGCGGGCACGATCCCACACGGCCAGATCCGGCGCGGCATTGCCGGCGTAGTCGAATCCTTTCGCGCCGAAACGCGCGACCAGCGCATCAGCCTTCCTACCCCCGGCGAGATTGACCGAGCCATCGGTGGCAATCACCTCGTCGAACAATTGCAGATGGCCGGCGATCGCCTCAGCGATCGATCGATCTGTCGCCGTGCAGAGCACAAGACGGCGGCCTGCGGCGCGCTGCTCCTTCAACCAATCGATGAAAGGCAGGTTGTAAGGCAGGGTCTCGACATTCAGCTCGGTCAGTGACGAGATCTGCCGTTTCATGTACGCCTTGCCGCGAGCCAACCAAGCTGGAATCCGCAGCGTGCTCGCCGGCTTGTCGCGCAGCAACTGCAGCGCGGACTCGTGCAGGGTGTCGGTGTGCAGCAGCGTGCCGTCGAGATCGACCACCAGCGGATACGGATGCGAAGTCAAAATTTCCCTCAGTCGCTCATTCCTGCTCTCTCGGAGCGGGCCGTATTGTCGTTGCAAATCAGCGGGCTTCCGCCGGCCTGGATTCGGCGCGCCGGCCGTATTCGGGCACGAAACGCGCCAAGCCCGTCACCACATCGTCACGCGGGCGTGCTGCGGCGTCCCCGGCCCCCTGTATCCATGCCAACAAGCCCCCCTCGGCGCCCACTTGTCCCAGCTTGGCAATCCTCACCCGCGCAATCCGCGTCGGCAGCGTCTTGTCCGAATCCGCAATCAACTCCTCATACAGCTTCTCCCCAGGCCTCAACCCGGTGAACCTGATCCCGATCTCCTGCTCCTGCCGCCCTGCCATCCGGATCATCGTCTTCGCCAGATCCACGATCTTCACCGGATCGCCCATATCCAGCACCAGCACCTGCCCGCTCTCCCCGATCGCGCCTGCCTGCAGCACCAACCGCGCCGCCTCCGGGATCGTCATGAAGTAGCGAATGATCTCCGGATGCGTCACCGTCACCGGCCCGCCCCTGGCGATCTGCTCCTTGAACTTCGGAATCACGCTCCCGCTGGAGCCGAGCACGTTCCCGAACCTCACCGCCATGAACTTCGTCGCGTGCCCCTGCCCCGCCATGTGACTGATGACGAGTTCCGCCGCCCGCTTCGTCGCCCCCATCACATTCGTCGGATTCACCGCCTTGTCCGTCGAGATCAGCACAAACCGCTCGGCCCCTGATTCAGCCGCCGCCATGCACGCGTGATACGTCCCCAGCGTGTTGTTCCTCAGCGCGGCCCACGCGTTCTCCTCCTCCATCAGCGGCACATGCTTGTAAGCCGCCGCATGGAACACGATCTGCGGCCGGTACTTCCCGAACGTGAACCGCAGGTGCTCCAGGTCCTTCACATCCCCGATCAGCCGCACCAGCGGGATGTGCGGGAACTTCTCCGACAGCTCCTGCTCGATCCGGTACAGCGCGAACTCGCTCAGCTCGTACAGCACGATCCTCGACGGCCCGTAGCGCGCCACCTGCCGGCACAGCTCCGACCCGATCGACCCGCCCGCCCCGGTGATCAGCACCGTCTTGCCGCCGATGCACTCGCTGATGCCGCCCTCGTCGAGCTGCACCGGCTCGCGCCCCAGCAGGTCCTCGGGCTCGATGTCCCGCACCTGGTTCACCGCGCGGCCCGCCAGCAGCTCCTGGCTGCTCGGCACCGTCAGCACCGCCAGCCCCGTCTTGCCCGCCAGGTCCAGCGCGCGCCGGCGCTGCGCCGTCGTCGCCGCCGGCATCGCCACGATCACATGCGTGATGCCATGCATCTCCGCCAGCCGGCCCGCGTCCTCCAGGGTGCCGATCACCGGCACGCCGGCCACGCGCGCGCCGCGCTTCTCCGCCGCATCGTCCAGGTAGCCCACCACCACCCAGCCCTGCTGGTGCTGGATGCCCGCCACCAGCAGCCGGCCGGCGTCCCCGGCGCCCATCACCAGCGCCCGGCGCTGCTCCTGCGCACTGCCGCTGATGCGGCTGCGCATGTGCTCGTAGAGCATGCGGTAGCCCATGCGCATCGTCGCCAGCGCCATCAGCGTGAACACCGGATGCAGCGCCAGCACCGCCCGCGGCACCTTGGTCAGCTGCGCCATCAGCACCGCCACCGCCGCCACCAGGCCCGCGGTGATGCACACCGCCGCCAGCCGCTTGACCTCGCCGAAGCCGCTGAAGCGCCACATGCCCTTGGGCACGTGAAACAGCCGCAGCAGCACCCCGTACAGCGCGACGATGCCCAGCATCACCCAGTGGTCGTAACCCGGCCTGGCTTCGAACCAGCGCTCGAAGCCCAGCCGGAACAGATAGGTCGCCTGCCAGGCCAGCGCCACCGCCACCATGTCGAGCGCCAGCGCCAGCGCCTCGCGGTAGGGCCTCACGCGCGTCAGGAAGGCATCGAGGGACAACCAGTTCATCGTGTTCTCTTGTTCCGTGCTGGGTGCCCGGTGCTCAGGCCTTGATCGCGCCCAGCGTCGCCAGGATCAACCGGATGTCGCCGCCCAGACTGGCGTTGCGCACGTAGTCCGCCGCCAGGCGCAGCTTCATCGGCATGACCACCTCGACATACTCGCGCTCCGGATCCTCCGCCCGCGCCAGCAGCTCGCTCTCGTTGCGGAAGCTCAGCGAGGCCGGATCGGTGATCCCCGGCCGCACCGACAGCACCAGCTCGCGCAGCTCCGCCGGATACAGCGCCACGTAGCGCGGCACCTCGGGCCGCGGTCCGACCAGGCTCATCGCGCCGCGCAGCACGTCCCACAGCTGCGGCAGCTCGTCGACCTTGCTCGCGCGCAGCCAGCGTCCGCTGCGGGTGATGCGCGCGTCGTCGCCGATGGTGATCTGCGGGCCCAGCCGTGGCGCGTCCACGCGCATCGTGCGGAACTTGTGGATGCGGAAGCTCGCGCCGAAGCGCCCCACCCGCTCCTGCCGGAACATCACCGGCCCCGGCGAGTCCAGCTTGACCCATACCGCCACCGCCAGCAGCAGCGGGCTCAGCAGCAGCAGGCCGATGCCGGCGCAGACGATGTCGAAGAGTCGCTTGGCCATCGGCCGTCCCCGCTCCGTGTCCCGTCCGGCCCGTTCAGGCGCCCAGCGCGCGGCGCACCGCGGCGATCACGCGCTCGACCTGGTCGTCGGTCATCGCCGTGTACAGCGGGATCGTCACCGTGCGCTCGTAGGCCTTCTGCGACTCGGGGAACATCTCCGGCGTCAGGCCGTAGCGCTCCTTCCAGTACGGGTGCTGGTGCAGCGGCACGTAGTGCACGCTGCAGCCGATGCCCTGCTCGAACAGGCGCTCGATGAATTCGTCGCGGCCGATCGGCGCATCCTCGGTCAGGCGCAGCACGTAAAGGTGCCAGCTGTGGACGTCGCCCTCCGGCGCCTGCGGCGGCAGGATCAGCGGCAGGTCGGCCAGCGCCTCGAAGTAGCGCGCGGCGATCTGCTCGCGGCGCCGCTGGAAGGCCGGCAGCCGCTTGAGCTGGTGCAGGCCCATCGCCGCGGCGATGTCGGTCAGGTTGTACTTGAAGCCGGGCGCGACGATCTCGTAGTACCAGCTCGGCACCTTGGCGGTGAAGCGGTCGAAGGCGTCGCGGTTGATGCCGTGCAGCCGCATCACGCGGGCGCGCTTGGCCAGCTCCGCGTCGCGGGTCACCAGCATGCCGCCCTCGCCCGTGGTCATCGTCTTGTTGGCGTAGAAGCTGAACACGGTGGCATTGCTGCCCATCGTGCCGATCAGCTCCTTCTCCAGCGTCGTGGGCAGCGCATGCGCCGCGTCCTCGACGACCTTCAGCCCATGCCGGCGCGCGATGTCCAGCAGCGTCAGCATGTCCACCGCCAGGCCGGCGTAGTGGACCGGGATGATCGCCTTGGTGCGCGGCGTGATCGCGGCCTCGATCTGGTCGAGCGCGATGTTCATCGTCTTCGGATCGATGTCCACCAGCTTCACGTCCGCGCCCATGTAGCGCACCACCTCGGCGGTGGCGGTGAAGGTGTGCGTGGTGGTGATGACCTCGTCGCCGGGCCCGATGCCCAGCGCCTCGAGCGCCAGGTGCAGCCCCGCCGTCGCGGAGTTGACCGCGATGCACTCGATCTGCGGCTCGTTGAGGAACTCGGCGAAGGCCTGCTCGAAGCGCTTGGCCTTCGGGCCGGTCGTGATCCAGCCGCTCCGGAGCGTGTCGACGACTTCCGCGATCTCCTCGTCGCCCAGCTCGGGCAGCGCGAACGGCAGGAAGGGGAGCTTCTGGTCGGGGTTCTGGCTCATGGTGTCTTGGTGATCAGCGCCAGCACGTGGCTGCGCAGAAAGGGCATCGTGTTGAGGACGCGGTAGGCGCCGGGGTGCAGCCGGCAGGCGGCGCGCGCGATCGGGGGAGCCAGCGTGACGCGGCGCACCGTCGTCCGGCCCTCGGGGAACAGCGCGCGCACGCGCTTGAGCGGCACGCCCCGGACGTCGGGATTGCGCGGATTGTCGACGATGAAGTCGTACCAGAGCACCGCCCCGCCCGGCCGCAGCCAGCGCCACATGGCCTGCGCCAGGCGCTGCTGCAGCGCATCGTCCAGGATGGACGAGAACACCGTCGACTGCAGCACCAGGTCCTGGCTGCCCGGCTCGACCTCGGCCTGCGACGCATCGCCCGCCAGCAACCGCACCTGCTGCGGCAACGCGGCGCGGGCCGCCTCCAGGCGCTCGGGCAGCAGCTCGATGCCGGTCAGATGCTGCGGCAGCAGGCCCAGCCGCAGCATGTCCATCAGGTTGCCGCCCGCGCCGCAGCCCACCTCGGTCATCCGCCAGCCGCTCACCGGGGCGTCGGCCTCGGGCATCGCCGCGCGGTGCGCCGCCAGCAGCCGCAGCATCGCCGCCTGGCGCTCGTGCAGCATCTGCCAGACCTCGGGACGCAGCAGGCTGTAGCGCTCCAGGCCGGCCAGCCGCTGGTCGCGGCGGGCGTAGCGCTGGGCGATGGCCTCGAGTTCTCGGTCCTGGGTCATGGCAAAGGTCCTCGCGGCAGCTCAGGACACCGCGTCGATGAAGCGCTGCGCCAGCACCGGGTAGGTGTGATTCGCCAGCACGAACTCGCGACCGCGGCGGCCCATCTCGGCGCGCTCCCCGGCCGGGACCGCGGCCAGCGTCAGCAGGCCGTCGGCGACGGCCTTCGGATCCTGGGGCGGCACCGTCAGCCCGGCGCCGGCCTCGGCCACCGGATCGTTGCCGGCCTCCACCGAGTGCAGCACCGGCCGCTGCGCCATCAGGTAGTCCATCAGCTTGTTGGGCGCGATGCCGAAGCGGTAGATCGGCGTGCGCTGCCAGCCGATGTAGGCGATGTCGAACCCCTTCAGCAGCGACGGGATCTGCGCCTTGGGGATCGCCGGGAACATCGCGACGTTCGCGATCGCCTCGTCGCGCACCCGCGCCTCGAGGTGCTCGCGCAGATGACCGCCGCCGACCAGCACGACGCTCAGCGCCTTCGCGGCCGGGTCGGCGCGCTCCTTCAGCAGCTTCGCCGCGTCCAGCAGTACATCCAGGGCGTTGGGCTCGCCCATCGAGCCGGCATATCCGACGACGGTGCGACCGGCCGCGCGCTCGGCGTCCAGGTGCGCCTGGATCGCGGGCTCGAGCGGCTCGCCGTGCTCCGACCATTCATCCAGCGTGATGCCGTTGGGCACGATGTGCAGCTTCTTCAGGTCGAGCCCGTGCGCGGCCATGTGCGCGTGGACCTTGGGCAGCATCGAGACGACGACGTCGGCATCGCGGTAGGCGTCGTTCTCGGCCTTCTGGCAGAGCATCGCGAACGGATGCCACTTCGACATGCCCGACAGCTCGATCGGCGACAGCGGCCACAGGTCGTGGACCTCGTAGACCAGCTTGGCCTTCGCGAGCTTGGCCACGCGGCGCGCCACCCACACGTCCATCGGATAGGTGCTGGAGGCGATGACCACGTCCGGCGCGAATTCGCGCGCCAGGATGTCGGCGTCCTTCCAGACCTGGCGGCAGAAGGACCAGATGTTCTTGACCCGGCCCATGCCGTTGCCCTGGTACTCGGGCGTGTCGTAGAAGAGGTAGTTCACGCCGCTCATCGCGGCCATGCCGGGCTCGGGCTGGGTCGTGCGCACGTGCGAGTAGGACGCGCCCAGGATCAGCGCCTGGTGCCCCGCCCGGACCCATTCGCGGGCCAGGTAGAACGGGCGGAACTCCATGCCGTGCTTCGGCGAGCCGGCGTAGTGGTTGATCAGCAGCAGCTTCATGGGGACGTCGGGGAAAGGCTCTCGCGGGTCGGGCGCCTCAGGCGCGTTGCAGGCGGTCGACGAAGCGGGCGACGGCGGGACCGAACATCGCATGCGCCGCCACCCAGGCGCGGTTGGCCGCGCCCAGGCGGTCGGCGTCGACTGCCTGGCCGGCCACGTCGGCCTGGCCGACCAGCATCCGCAGGCGGTCGGGCAGCGCGCCCAGGTCCTCGTCGTCCTTCAGGATCAGGCCATGGCGGCCGAGCAGCGTGTCGGGCTGCCCCAGCGCCAGGCTGCCGGCGGTGCCCAGCAGTTCGTGGTTGGCCGGCAGGTCGGACAGCAGCGGCAGGCACTCGTGCGCCATCGCCTCCAGCACCGACACCGACACTGAATCGCTCTCCGGCAGGCTCAGGAACCAGCGCGCCGGCGCATAGCGGCGGCCTTGCGAGGTGGCGTCCAGCCGCCCGGTGAACTCGACCCGCTCCGCCAGGCCCAGCGTGCGCACCTGCTCCTCCAGCGCGGCGCGCAGCGAGCCGTCGTTGGCGACGACCAGGCGCGCCTCGGGCTGCTTCGCGGCAATCGCGGCGAAGACCTCGATCACGCGGTGCGGGCGGTAGATCGGCTCCAGGCCGCGGTTGGCGTAGAACAGCCAGGGCTGCTTGCGCACGTTCTGCTTGGGCAGCTGCTCCAGGCCGAAGGGGAAGGTCATCACCTCGGCCGCGCCCAGCTCGCGCATGCGGGCGCTCATGAATTCGGAATCGGAGGTCGTCACCGCGCAGGCCTTGAGCACCTGCGTCGTCAGCCAGCGGTAGGCCCAGCCCTGGCCAGGCGCGACCAGGATGTCGCTGCCCCAGGCCGAGCCGGCGATCCGCGCGCGCAGCTTCCAGCCGCGGCGCGCGGCCCAGGCCAGCGTGCCGTGCGAGGTCAGGTAATGCGCATGCAGCCAGTCGGCGTCGACCTTCTTGAGCCACGCCCCCAGCGCCGGCAGCTGCTTGAGCACCGCGATGTTGCCGCCGCCATGCGCGGGATCGGTGTTGAGCGCGAGGCGGCGGTCCTCGGGGATCAGGAAATGGAACTCGGGCGCGAAGCCGCGGGTGGACGCGGCCCACAGCTCGATCTCGCGGCGCTGCGACAGCGCGCGCGCCCATTTCAGCAGGTGGGGACTCTCGCCGTCCCCGATCAGGACCAGTCTCATGCAGGCACTCCATGGGCGACGGGCCGCGGCGCCGAGCCGCGCACCAGCCACGCCAGGTAGATCGCGAAATAGATCGGCAGCAGCACCGCGATGGCGCCGAGCGCCGTCGTCAGCGCGCCGCCGGCACTCAGCACCAGCGCGACCGGCAGCACGTACAGCGCGTTGCCGACCAGGCTGAAGGCCAGCGCGCCGCGCTGACGTCCGGTGACCATCGGCGTCACGGTCAGCGGCGCGGCGATGAAATGCGCGGCGACGTAGGGCGCGATCCAGCGGCCGTACTCGCCCGCGGTGGTCCAGTCCTCGCCCAGCAGCCAGCCGAACAGCGCCGGGCCCACGGCGATCAGCACCGCCATGCCGGGCAGCGCCACCATGGCCAGCAGCCGGATGCCGCGCAGCAGGCGCGGACGCAGGTCGACGCCGCGCTGCCAGTCGCGGGCGAGCTCGCCCAGCAGCGCCTCGGACAGCGCGCCGCCGACCAGCGTCGCCGGCGCCTTCACCAGCCGCACCATCAGCGCGTAGTAGCCGGCCGTGGCGGCGTCGGCCCAGGCGGCGATCATCGCCAGCACCAGCGTCTCCTGCGCCGCGTTGACGAAGGCATGCGGGCTGTTGAGCAGCGGGAACTGCTTGTAGCGCCAGGCCAGGCGGCGCAGGTGGCGCCAATGCCAGGACTTGCCGGCCTGGTCCAGCCGCGTCGCGCGGCGCCAGCGCGCGCCACGATGCAGCAGCCACAGCGGCGCCAGCAGCGCGGCCAGGCTCTGCGACAGCACCAGGGCCGCCACGCCGGCGAAGCCACCCAGGGCCGCCAGCGCCTGGGCCGCGGCCATCACGCCCTGCTGCAGCACCCGCGCCTGCGCGATCACGTCGATGCGGGCCTGGCGGTTGTTCCACAGGCTCAGCGCCTGCTGCATGCCGGCCAGCGCGACCACCGGCGCCAGCATCAGCAGCCACGGATCCAGTTGCGCGAGCGACACCCAGCGGCCGCCCAGCCGCGCATGCTGGGCCATCAGCAGGTGCCAGAGGCCGGCGCCGGCGGCCGTCAGCAGCCCCATGGCCAGGGCGATCCACAGCGCCAGCTGCAGCACCAGCGCCGCCTCGCCGTCGCGGCGCGGCAGGACAATCGCGAACTCGTAGCGCGCGTTGGCGATGGTGGCGAGGTTGGCGGCCAGCGCGACGAACAGCGCCCAATGCCCGAGCGCCTCGGCGCCGTACCAGCGCGTCAGCAGCGGCGCGATCAGCATCGGGATCGCCTGCGTCAGCATGGACGCGCCGGCGAGCTGGGCGAAGCGGCGGCGGACAGTCATCGGAGCTGGCCTCCGTGACGCTCCGCGATCGCGCGCACCGCGGCCCGCTGCGAGGCGCTCAGCCGCGCATGCAGGCCCAGCGGCAGGTTGAGCACGGTGCGGGCCGCGCGCTCGCCCTGCGGGCAGTCGCCCGCGGTGTAGCCGAAGCGGCGGCTGCCGCGCGGATGGACGACGTCATCGAACCAGGTGCCGCCGACGATGCCCGCCGCCTCGAGCGCCACCACGGCGGCGTCGCGTGAGGCCGCGTCGGGCAGCAGCAGCGGATAACGCAGCAGCACGGCGCCGGGCGCGCGCACCGGCCATTCCCAGCCCGGCAGATTCGTCAGCAGCGCGTCGAAGTCCGCGGCCTGCGCGCGGCGCAACGCATGGATCGCGTCGAAGCGACGCGCCTGCGTCCATCCGATCGCGGCGCTCAGCGGATGCAGGCCGGCGCGGTAGTCGGGCTGCGTGTCGCCGGCGACCTCGCTGTCCGGCGTCTTCGCCACCACGCCCAGCATCCGCGATGGCGCGCGCAGCAGCGCGGTCAGCGCGCTCAGCGCCGGGCGCGGCAGGCTCATCGTCAAGCGGTGCCAGCACAGCGTCAGCAGCTGCCGCAGGACCGTGCCGGTCGACGGCGCCCGCAGCGCCGGCAGGCGCGCCGCGAAGCGCTCCCGCGACGGCGGGTGATGGATGACCAGCGCGCCGCCGATGCCGGTGGTCAGCGGCTTGGAGTACTCGAAGCTGAAGAAGGCCGCATGGCCCAGCGTGCCGACGGGACGGCCCACCGCGTCGGTGCTACCCCAGGCGTGGGCCGCGTCCTCGACGAAGACGACGTCGGGGTGCTGGATGCGCAGCTCGTCCAGACCCTCGGTGACCAGGCCGAAGTTGTGCGGCACCACGACCAGCCGTGTCTCGTCGCTGATGGCGTCGGAGATCGCATCGGGCGTGGGGTTGAAGTCGTCGCGCGCGATGTCGACGTAGCGGACCGTCAGCCCCAGGTGCATGAAGACATTGGGCACGACCACGCAGGTGTAGCCCGGCAGCAGCACTTCCGAGCCGGGCGGCAGGTCCAGCGACGCGGCGAAGGCGTGCAGCGCCGCGCGGCCGCTGCCGAACAGGCGCACCTCGCCGTCGACCGCCGGGTCCAGGCCCAGGCTGCGCGCGAAGGCGGCGCGGAAGTCCTCGAGGCTGGCGGTGCCGCGCCGCAGCCAGTGCCACAGCGCCACCGGCAGGTCGCGCCAGCGCAGCGCGCCGGCGACATGACCCTTCATGAGGACGACGACGGCGGACGCGCGCCGTCGACCCGGTGGAGCGGCCGGGCCGGCACGCCGCCGTAGACCCAGCCGCCGGGGAGGTGGCCGCGCACCAGGGCGTGCGCGGCGACGACCGCGCCGTCCTCGATCACGCTGCCGGGCAGCACCGTCACGCGCGCGCCGAGGAACACGTTGCTGCCGATGCGGATGTCGGCGCGCTGGTAGTGCTCGCGGAAGAGGCCGGTGGCGGTGACCGCGTTGGACTCGCAGAAGAGCATCAGGCCGGGGCCGATGGCGACGTCGTCGCCGATGGTGAGCCGCTGCTGGCCGATCAGCAGGTAGCCGCCCGGCGCGATGTGGCTGCGCACGCCGATGCGGAAACTGCCGGGGCCGCTGGCCAGCAGCTGGACGTCGCGGTACAGGATGGATCCCGCGCCGAGCGCGCTGCCCGCGCCGCAGCGCACCCGCACGCCGGGATGGATCTGGGCGCGGGTGCCGACGCGCAGCCCCAGGCACGCCGCGACGCGCGCGCGGATCCGCGCGCGCACCGCATCCAGCGTGTAGCCCAGCAGCATCGCGTTGGTGGCCTTGTCCAGGAGGTTGATCGGAAGGGGTGAGATCGGCGACGGCCCGGGCGCGCGCAGCGCTCAGGCCAGCGCAGCGCGCAGCGCGGCGACGACCTCGTCCTGCTGCGCCTCGGTGAGGTCGGCGCTCATCGGCAGGCTCATCACGCGCCGCGCCGCGGCCTCGGCATGCATCAACGGCGTCGCGATGCGGCAGCGCTGCTCGTAGGCGGGCTGGCGGTGCAGGGGCCGCGGGTAGTGGATCGCGGTCGGGATCCCGGCCTGCTTGAGCGCCTGGACCACCGTCTCGCGCTCGTCCACCTGCACGGTGAACTGCGCCCAGACGCAGTCGCGGTCCTCGCGCACGGCCAGGCGCTGCAGCGGCAGCTCGCCGATCAGCTGCTGGTAGCGCTCGCCGATGGCCAGGCGCCGCGCGATCTCCCAGTCGAAGCGTTCCAGCTTGCCGAGCACCACCGCGCACTGCAGGGTGTCCATGCGCCCGCCGACGCCCACCCGCGTGTGCGTGTAGCGCTGGCTCTGGCCGTGGACGCGGATCTCGCGCGCGGCCTGCGCCAGCGCCTCGTCATCGGTGAACAGCGCGCCGCCGTCGCCGTAGCAGCCCAGCGGCTTGCTGGGGAAGAAGCTGGTCGCGCCCCAGGTCGAGAGGCCGCAGCTCCTGCGGCCCTTGTACGTCGCGCCGAAGCTCTGCGCCGCGTCCTCGATGACCGGGATGTTCCCGTGCCGCGCCGCGATCGCGTTGATCGCCTCCATGTCGCAGACCTGGCCGTACAGGCTCACCGGCATGATCGCCTTCGTGCGCGGCGTGATGGCAGCCTCGATCAGCGCGGCGTCCAGGTTGCAGCTGTCGGGCTCGATGTCGACGAACACCGGCACGCCGCCCAGCAGCACGATGGTCTCGGCCGTCGCGGCAAAGGTGAAGGGCGTGGTGATGACCTCGTCGCCGGGCTGCAGGTCCAGCGTCATCAGCGCGATCAGCAGCGCCTCGGTGCCGCTGGCCACGGTGATGCAGTGGCGCGTGCCGGCGTAGGCGGCCAGGGCCGTTTCCAGCTCCTGGACCTCGGGGCCCATGATGTACTGGCCGTGGTCGAGCACGCGCTGGATGCGCGCGTCGATGGTGGTCTTCAGGGCGGCGTACTGCGCCTTGAGGTCGATGAAGGGAAGGCTCATGCCTGGGGCTCCGTGGGATCCACCAGGCGCAGCGCCCGGCCGTTGAGTTCGTAGAGATCGCCGCTCGCCGGACAGGCCGCGCGGCCCTGGCCTTCCACGGGGAGGTCCAGCTTCTCGCCATGGCGGCTCATCCAGCCGATCTGGCGCGCCGGCACGCCGACCATCAGCGCATACGGCGTCACGTCGCCCTTGACCACCGCGCCGGCGCCGACGAAGGCGTACTCGCCGATCGTCGCGCCGCAGACGACGGTGCAGTTGGCGCCCAGCGTCGCGCCGCGCTTCACCAGCGTGTGGCGGTATTCGCTCTTGCGCGGCACCGCCGAGCGCGGGTTGTAGACATTGGTGAAGACCATGGACGGGCCGCAGAAGACGTCGTCCTCCAGCGTCACCGCGTCATAGACCGACACGTTGTTCTGGATCTTCACGTTGCGGCCGATGGCCACGTCGTTGCCGACATAGACGCCCTGCCCCAGCGAGCAGCCCTCGCCGATGCGCGCGCCGGCGCAGACATGGCTGAAGTGCCAGACCTTGGTGCCGTCGCCGAGCTGCGCGCCGTCGTCGACGATGGCGCTGTCGTGCTTCCACCAGCCCATGTCAGAACACCAGCGGCAGGCCGACGCGCTGGCCGTCGCGCGCGCTGCGGTAGGCGGCGATCAGCAGCTCCAGCGAGCGCAGGCCCTCGTAGCCGTCGACCTGCGCCTGCGCCTCGCCGCGCAGCGTCTGGATGACGTTGTCGTAGTAGGCCGCGTGGCCGAAGCCGTAGACGCTGGGGGTCTCGTAGCTGGCGTTCTTCACCCGCTCGTCGTCGGGGTGGGGCGTGTCGAAGGCCCAGTGCTCGATCTTGTTGACCGCCGTGCCGCCGATCTTGACCGTGCCCTTCTCGCCCAGGATGGTGATCGAGCCTTCCAGGTTCTGCGGATAGGTCAGCATCGTCACGTTGATGCTGGCCAGGCCGCCGTGGCGCAGGCGCAGCGCCAGCACGCCGGTGTCCTCGGCCTCGATGTCGCGGTCCAGCGTGGCCGTGTAGGCATGCACGTTGTCGACCGGGCCGACCAGCCAGTCCAGCAGGTCCACGTAGTGGCTGGCCTGATTCATGAAGGCGCCGCCGTCCATGTCCCAGCGGCCGCGCCAGCGGGCGGCGTCGTAGTAGCTCTGCGGGCGGGTCCAGAACACGTTGACCGTGCTCATGAAGATGCGGCCGAAGCGCCCCTGGTCCAGCGCCTGCTTGACCAGCTGCACCGTCGCGTTGAGGCGGTTCTGCTTGACGACGAAGAGCTTGACCCCGGCGTCGCGGCAGGCCCGGACCATGGCCTGGCCTTCCTCGAACTTGGTCGCCATCGGCTTCTCGCTGAGCACGTGGCGGCCGGCCTGGGCGCAGGCGATGGCCTGCTGCGCGTGCAGGCCGCTGGGCGTGGACAGGACGATCAGGTCGGCGTCCGAGCCCGCCAGCAGCGCGTCCAGCGAGGCGAAACCGCGCTCCGGCGGCAGGCCGGTCTGGGTCAGCGCGGCCTGGACGGCCTCGGGGCGGGTGTCGCAGACGGCGACCAGTTCGGCGCGACCCGCGTGGCGGGTCAGCGCCTCGACGTGGTTCTTCGAGATGCGGCCGCAACCGACGAGGGCGACACGGACCGGGCGGTCCAGGATGGGGAACTGAGGCATGGCGCGCGATTTTAAGAGCCTAAAATCGCGCCCAGCTTTTTCCAGGTCCACGATGAGCCAGCCCCAAGCCCCCCACACCGGCGCCGACCAAGCAGCGCCCGCGCAAGACGACAACAAGCTGATCGCCGAACGCCGCGAGAAACTCGCCGCCATCCGCGAGAAGGCGCAGGCCAAGGGCGTCGCGGCCTTCCCCAACAACTTCAAACCCCAGCACCGCGCCCAGCCGCTGCAGGCGCAGTACGGCGAGCTCCCCAATGAGGAACTCGAGCCGCAGGCCGTCGCCGTGACGGTGGCCGGCCGCATGATGCTCAAGCGCATCATGGGCAAGGCCAGCTTCGCCACGCTGCAGGACGCCACCGGCGCGATCCAGCTGTTCCTCTCGAAGGACGCGCTGGGCGAGGAGGTCTACAACGACTTCAAGCACTTCGACCTGGGCGACATCCTCGGCGCCGAAGGCACGCTCTTCCGCACCCGCACCGGCGAACTGTCGGTCAAGGTCACGACGCTGCGGCTGCTGACCAAGTCGCTGCGCCCGCTGCCGGACAAGTTCCACGGCATGGCCGACCAGGAGCAGAAGTACCGCCAGCGCTATGCCGACCTGATCTCCGACGGCAAGGCGCGCGAGCGCTTCGTGGCGCGCTCCAAGGCGGTGTCGTCGATCCGCTCGTACATGGTGGAGAACGGCTTCCTCGAGGTCGAGACGCCGATGCTGCACCCCATCCCGGGCGGCGCCAACGCCAAGCCCTTCATCACGCATCACAACGCGCTGGACCAGGAGATGTACCTGCGCATCGCGCCGGAGCTCTACCTGAAGCGCCTGGTGGTGGGCGGGTTCGAGCGCGTGTTCGAGATCAACCGCAACTTCCGCAACGAGGGGATCAGCGTCCGGCACAACCCCGAGTTCACGATGATGGAGTTCTACGCGGCCTACTGGACCCACCAGGAGGTCATGAGCTTCACCGAGGAAGTGATCCGCCACGCGGCCCGCGCCGCGACCGGCAGCGCGGTGGTGAGCTACGCCGGCAAGCCGGTGGATCTGGAGAAGCCATTCACGCGGCTGTCGGTGCGCCAGTCGCTGATCGTGCACGCCGGCGTGAGCGAGGCCGAGGCCGATGACGCCCAGGTGCTGCGCGCCAGGCTGAAGGCGCTGGGCGAAGAGGCGCCGGCGCACTGGGGACTGTCGGCGCTGCAGTTCGGGCTGTTCGAGGCGGCGGTGGAGGAGAAGCTCTGGGAGCCGACCTTCATCGTCGACTACCCGGTGGAGGTGTCGCCGCTGGCGCGCGCGTCGGACACGGATCCGACCCTGACCGAGCGCTTCGAGCTGTTCATCACCGGCCGCGAATACGCCAACGGCTTCTCCGAGCTGAACGACGCCGAGGACCAGGCCGCGCGCTTCCAGGCGCAGGTCGCCAACAAGGACGCCGGCGACGAGGAGGCGATGTTCTTCGACGCGGACTTCATCCGCGCGCTGGAGTACGGCATGCCCCCGACCGGCGGCTGCGGCATCGGCATCGACCGGCTGATGATGCTGATCACCGACAGCCCGTCGATCCGCGACGTGATCCTGTTCCCGGCGCTGCGGCGCGAGGGGTGAGCGAAGGCGGACGGCCGCTGGCCCTCACCCCTGCCCTCTCCCGCAAGCGGGAGAGGGAGTAAGAAAAGAAGGCCCCAAAGCAGAAAGGGACACCGTGAGGTGTCCCTTTTCCTTTTGGCCTCCCCCTGGCCGGCCGGTGCGCCCGGCAGTGTCGAGGGGGAAGCGGCACGCCTTACTTGGCGGCGTTGCCTTCGTTCGACGCGCCCTTCTTGGCGGCGGTCTTCTGGGCGGAGGCCTTGGCAGCCAGTTGGGTGGCCGTCGGGGCGTTGATGCCGTTGTTCAGGGCACCGACGCCGGCCTGCTCGGCGCTCAGCGCGGCGACTTCGCCGGAATCGCGGGCGGCTTGCAGTTCGGCGATCACTTCGGCACGGGTCTTTTCCACCGGCTCGGCGGCGAAGGTGGCGCTGGCGCTCAGGAAAGCGGCGGCGATCAGGGCGGTCTTGGTCAGCGTGTTCATGGCGGTTCCTATCGGTTCGTGGCACCGGACTCCGCACTCCGCGTCGTCCATGGGCTGAACTCTAGGCGCCAGACCTCAGGGGAAACACTAGGTATTCTGGAAAGATCCATTCAAGGATCGTCAACAATCCTACGCTGGTGTGCGAACCGTACACCGATCGGGATCAAGGATTGTTTCAATCGGGGTCCGCAATGATGGGGACCCTCCACGGCCGATTGGGGGAAGAAGCGCACCGCCACCGGTATGACCCCCTCTCCCGCTTGCGGGAGAGGGAAGGGGTGAGGGCCAGCAGCCTGTGCAAGCCCTTCCCCTTCAGCTGTGCTTGAAGACCGGCGCCCGCTTGGCCAGGAAAGCTTCCATGCCCTCGCGCTGATCGTCGCTGCCGAACAGCGCATGGAAGTGGCGGCGCTCGATCGCGACGCCTTCCTTCAGCCCACCCTGGTAGGCCAGGTTCACCAGCTCCTTGATCAGCATCGTCGACGGCCCGCTGAAGCCGTTGATCGTCTCCGCCGCCGTCAGCGCCTCGGCCATCAGCTGCTCGGCGGGCACGACGCGCGACACCAGCCCGGCGCGCTCCGCCTCGGCCGCGTCCATCATCCGCGCGGTCAGCAGCATGTCCATGGCCTTGCTCTTGCTGACGGCGCGCGGCAGGCGCTGCGTGCCGCCGGCGCCCGGGATGATGCCCAGCTTGATCTCCGGCTGGCCGAAGCGCGCCGTGTCCGCCGCGATGATGAAGTCGCACATCATCGCCAGCTCGCAGCCGCCGCCCAGCGCGAAGCCCGCCACCGCGCCGATCACCGGCTTGCGCACCTGCAGGATGGTCTCCCAGTTCTTAGAGATCAGCCCGCTCTTGAACGCCGACATGAAGGTGTGCGGCGCCATCGTCGGGATGTCCGCACCCGCGGCGAAGGCGCGCTCGCTGCCGGTCAACACGATGCAGCCGATGCCGTCGTCCGCGTCGAAGGCCAGCAGCGCGCGGCCCAGCTCGTCCATCAGCGGATCGCTCAGCGCGTTCAGCTGCTTGGGGCGATGCAGCCGGATCACGCCGGTCTTGCGGTCGCCGGTGCCGGCCACCTCGACCAGGATGTTCTCGAACGCGACGCCGGTCAGGGCTTGAATCATGGAGGTCTCCTTCAACTTGGAATGGCGGCAACTATAGGGCGCTGGTCCGGGAGCGCGCCTTCACCGACCCGCCGTGGACGCCGCCTCCACCGCGGCGCTGGCGGCGGGCGCGGCCGTCGCGGGAGCCAAGGCCTGCTTCGGCGGCGCCTTCAGCACCAGGTCGATGTGCGTGCGCGGGTCCTTCGCGCGGTTCTGCCAGAGTCGCACCCGCACCGGCAGGTACTGCAGCGACGGCGCCAGCCAGAACTCGGCCTGCATGTCTCCGCGGGTGTCGTCCATGTCCGAGTCCACATGCCAGGCCGGGATCGGCCCCAGCGGCGTCGCGACCTCCTCCAGGCCGGTCACCCGGTAACGCCACAGGTGGAGATTGCGCGGCAGCGCCAGCGACTGCTGGATCAACAGGTCGCCCTGCGCCGCCTGCCGGCCGGTGAGGAACAGCCAGGTGAACTGCACGAACTGGCTGGCCGCGTCCTGCGTGCCATCGGGCATCGGTTCCCGGCGGCCGTCGGCCATGCGCACGCCGCCGTCCTCGAAGCGCAGCGTCAGCTGCCGGTTGCCGCCGGCCAGTCCGCCGGTGACCTCGTCGAAGCGCCGCGGCAGCAGGCCCAGCGGCGTGATCTCGCCGTCGCTGCTCAGCCGGCGCGACATCAGCGGCGCGATCCTCGGGCCGATCCAGGCCTCGAGGTGGACCTGGTAATGCGAGCCGTCCCGCAGCCATTGCACGCGCGCGTCGCCGTGGACCGCGCCGCGGTAGTCGCCGGTCAGGCGGTAGTCGAGTTCGGTCGACAGCGGCCACTCGATGCCGGGCGTCCACTCGCCGACCGCATCGGACACCGCCAGGGCCGGCGGCATCGCCAGGGCCTGCAGCTCCGGCGGCGGCTCGCTGGCGACGGGATCGGGCGGCAGCGGCGCCGGGCCCTCGCCCAGCGAGGGGATGGACGGGACGATCCGTCGGGGCGTGCCCGGCGGGCCGGCCTTCTCCGGGGTGGCCGGCGGCGGCGGCGCGGCCGGTTTCAGTTCCTGGACGAAGACCGCTTCGATCCGGTCCGGCTCCGGCGTGTCCGGCATCCAGCGCTCGTGGAGCTCGCGGGCGCCGCTCAGCAGCCAGAGGTGGGCGGCCAGCACGGCCGCCGTCAGCCCGCCCAGCGCGGCGGTGCCGCGGCGCAGGCGCGGCCCTCTGCCGACGTCGCCGGAAGCGGCGTTCAGCCGCCCAGCCATGCGCGCCGCAGGCTTTGCGCCCGTGCCGGCGCCTTCTCCAGCAGGCCCAGGCAGACCGGCCGCGCGGCGCTGTCCTGCGTGGGCAGCGTCAGGTCGAGCGACAGCATGCGCTGGTCGCGCGCCACCAGCAGCTCCAGGCGCTGCGGATCGACGTGGTTGAGCGTCAGCGGCAGGTCATCGAGCTTGCGCACGCGCCAGTCGTTGCAGGCGAGGATCTCGTCCCCGGCGCTCAGCCCGGCGGCCAGCGCGGCGCTGTCCAGCAGCACCTGCTTGACCGTCACGACGCCGTCGCTCTCCGACACCCGCAACCCGAGCCGCTGCGCCAGCGTCGGCTTGTCCAGGCACCAGCGCACGCCCATGCGCTCGAGCAACTGCGGCAGCGGCAGGTCGTCGGTGCCATGCACCCAGGTCGACAGCGTCTGCGCGATCGCCTCGCCGCCCAGGTCGGCGAGCTTGCCCAGGATGCGCGCCTCGTCGACCGGACCGCCGCCGGTGTCCTTCCACAGGCCGCGCATCAGGTCGTCCAGCGACGCCGGCTTGTCGCTCTTCTCCGCGCCGCGCAGCGACAGGTCCAGCGCCAGCGCCACCATCGCGCCCTTGGCGTAGTAGCTGACCACCGCGTTGGGCGTGTTCTCGTCCTGGCGGTAGTACTTGGTCCAGGCCTCGAAGCTGGAGCGCGCCACGCTGTGGTGCTTGCGCCCCGGCGCGCCCAGCACCTGGGTGAAGGTCTGCGCGATCAGCTTCAGGTAGCGGGCCTCGTCGATCAGGCCGATGCGCACCAGGAAGAGGTCGTCGTAGTAGGAGGTGAAGCCCTCGAAGAACCACAGCAGCTCGGTGTAGTTCTCCTGCTCGTAGTCGTAGCGCTCGAACACGTCGGGGCGCAGCCGCTTGACGTTCCAGGTGTGGAAGTACTCGTGGCTGATCAGGCCCAGCAGCTTGACGTAGCCGTCGGACACCTCGACCTGCCCCAGCCGCGGCAGGTCGCGCCGCGAGGCGATCAGCGCGGTGCTGGCGCGGTGCTCCAGGCCGCCGTAGCCGTCGTCGGTGCAGTTGAGCAGGAAGACGTAGCGCGACATCGGCGGCTTGCCCTTGCCGCAGTGCCAGAAGGCGATCTGGGCCTCGCAGAGCTTCTGCGCATCGCGCAGCAGCCGCTCGCCGTCGAACACCGGCAGCGCGCCGGCGACGACGAACTCATGCGGCACGCCGCCGGCGATGAACTCGCCGCGCCAGAACGGTCCCAGTTCGAAGGGGTGGTCGGCCAGTTCGTCGTAGTCGGCGGCCTCGAACTGCAGTGGCGCGCCCTCGATGGGCGCCATCGCCGTCGCGACCTCCCAGCCCGCCGGCAGGCCGCTCAGCTCGACGCGGTGCGGCAGCTGGTCCTTGCCGTGCGCGCGCAGGCACAGGCTGGTCGCGTTGAAGAAGCCGCGATGCGCGTCCAGGAAGGCGGCGCGCACCGAGGTGTCGAAGGCGTACACCGGGTAGCTGACGACCAGCGCGCCACGGCCGGCGCAGTCGAATTCCCAGCGGTTCTTCGCGGTCTGCGTGACGAGGACCTCGCGGTTGCCCTGGCGCGCGCTGACGGCGCCGAGGTGGCGGGAGAACTCCCGCACCAGGTAGCTGCCCGGAATCCAGACCGGCAGGCTGAGGGCCTGGCGCGGCTCGGGCGCCGGCACGGTGAGGGTGACCTCGAAACGGTGCGCATGCGGGTCGGCGACGGCGATGCGGTAGTGGATCGTGGGGCTTGCGGTCATGGGAACAGCCTACCAAGCCTGGGCCCGCCGCGGCATGCGGCTGGGCGGTTCTCGTTCAGGCGCCGATCAGGGTTTTCAGGTGCCCTGCGCGGCGATGAAGCAGCTCAGCGCGGCGATCGCGCTCAGCCGGAAACGCAGCGTCAGCCAGGCCGACGCGCCCAGCGAGGGATAGAGCTTGCGGTCGGCGACATAACAGCCGATCAGCAGGAAGCCCTCGATCACCAGCCCGGCGTAGGGCGGCATCGTCGAGGCGATCCAGGCCAGCAGCGCCGGCACCACGCCCCAGATGAAGGGCGCCGGCGACGGGATGGTCTGGCGGAAGCCCAGGCCCCAGTGGATGGCGCCGAGGAAGCTGATCACGATGGCCGCGTAACGCGACAGGCCGTCGGTGACGTAGGGATGGGCGTCCGCGCGCACCAGCCAGACCAGCGCCGCGCCCAGGACGAAGGGGATGAGCCCGGCGTAGCCGAGCCGCAAGGCGATCGGGTTGACGGCGGCCGAGCCGGCATGGGCCGGGGCGGTGTGGGCGGTGCGGTCGTTCATCGGATCAGGATTTCTTCGGGGTCTTGTCGGCCTTGTCCGGGGCCTGGACGGCCTGCAGGCGCTTCTCGAGCTGCTGCGGGCTGAGCGCGCCCGGCGCGCGGGTGCCGTCCTCGAAGAGGATCGCCGGCGTGCCGGTCACGCGGATCTTCTGGCTCAGCGCCAGGTTGCGGTCGATCGCGGCGACGTCGCACGCGGCCTCGGCCTTGGGCAGCGCATCGCCGTCGATCATCCAGTTGCGCCAGGCCAGCGTGTTGTCCTTGGCGCACCAGGCGGCCCGCGACTTCTCGGGCGAGTCGCCGCCCAGGATCGGGATCACGAAGGTGTAGACGGTGATGTTGTCCACCTCCTGCAGCGACTTCTCGAAGCGCTTGCAGTAGCCGCAGTTCGGATCGGCGAAGACGGCGATGCGGCGCTTGCCGTCGCCCTTCTTCCAGACGATCGCGTCCTTGAGCGGCAGCGAGGCGAAATCGACCGAAGAGAGCTTCTCCAGGCGCTCCTGCGTCACGTTGCGGCGGTTCTTGAGGTCGAGGATGTCGCCCTCGATCAGGTACTGGCCGCTCGCGTCGCTGTAGCGGATCTCGTTGCCGATGCGCACCTCCCACAGCCCGGCGATCGGGCTGGGGCGGACCTCGTCGATCTTGATCTCCTTGGGCATCGCCGCGGCGAGGTTCTTGCGGATGGTGTCCTCGTTGGCCTGGGCCGAACAGCCGGTCAGGCCGAGCACCGCGAGCGCCGCGGCCAGTGCCAGCGACTGGCGGGAGATCGGGAAGGTCGTGAACTTCATGGGGGACTTTCGAAGACGGTCGGGAGGCGGCGCGGGCGTGTCAATGGCCGAGCGCGCGGGCGGTGAGCCACTTCTTGAGCGGGCCGGCGCGGTCGACCAGGCGCAGGCCCTCGTTGCGGAGCCGGGCGATCACCGGCGCCTGGCTGGCGAAGCCGCGCAGCAGGCCGTCGGTGAGCTCGCCCATCGCCCAGGTCGGCGCGACGCGGGCCCGGGCGTAGCGGCGCAGCAGCTTCTCGTCGCCGAGGCTGCGCCAGGATTCACGCCGGGCGATCACGTCGACCAGCGCCTCGACATCGGCCAGGCCCAGGTTCAGGCCCTGGCCGGCGAGCGGGTGGACGAGGTGGGCGGCATCGCCGAGCAGCACCCAGCCCGGTCCGCACAGCCGGTCGGCCCGGCACAGCTGCAGCGGCCAGGCCTGGCGGTCACCGGCCAGGCGCAGCGTGCCCGCGGCGCCGCCGGTGGCTTCCAGCAGGGCGGATTCGAATTCAGCCGGGCCCGCGGCGAGCAGGCGGCGGGCCTCCTCCTGCGGCAGCGACCAGACCAGGCCATAGCCATGGCCCGGTTCGGGCCGGTCGAAGGGCAGCAGCGCCAGCACGTCCGGCGAGCGGAACCACTGCCAGGCCTGGCCCTGGTGCGGCTTGCTGGCGACCAGCCGGGCGGCGACGCCCAGGTGGCCGTAGTCGTGGCGCTCGTAATGGACGCCGAATTCCTCGGCGGCCCCGGTGTCGCGGCCTTCGCACAGCGCCTGCAGCGTGGCGGGCACCGCCTCGGTGACGCGCTGCACATGCGGGGCGAAGCGCAGCGCCGCATCGAGCTGGTCCTCCAGCGCGGCCGCGTCGACGATGTGGGCGAGCTCGCCGGCGCCCTGCTGCCAGGCGCTGAAGTGCAGCTCGGCGCCCGCGCGGTCGCCGTGGATGCGCATGTCGTGGACGGGGGTGCGGGCGTCCTCGGCCAGGCCTTCCCAGACGCGCAGCCGGCTGAGCAGCGCGACCGACGCCGCATTCAGCGCATAGGCGCGCACATCGGCGGAGGACCGCGGGGCGGTCGGCCGGGCCAGCAGCGCCACGCGCAGGCCGCGGGCGCCCAGCGCCAGCGCCAGGCTGCGGCCGACGCAGCCACTGCCGCGAACCAGGACGTCGAACTTTTCCATGGGCCGGGATTGTAGGCAGCGGGACGGCCCCGATCGCCGGCAATGGCTGAGCGGGCGTCGGCTGCGGACTGGCGGCTTGACTAAAATGGCGGTTTCGCCCGCGCGCGTCGCCGCAGGCCCGAACAGCATTTCCCCCGAAAGCCAACCATGAGCCTCAAATGCGGCATCGTGGGCCTGCCCAACGTCGGCAAGTCCACCCTCTTCAACGCGCTGACCAAGGCCGGCATCGCCGCCGAGAACTACCCCTTCTGCACGATCGAGCCCAACGTCGGCATCGTCGAGCTGCCGGACCCGCGCCTGCAGAAGCTGGCCGAGATCGTCAAGCCCGAGCGCATCGTGCCGGCGATCGTCGAATTCGTGGACATCGCGGGCCTGGTGGCGGGCGCGTCCAAGGGCGAAGGCCTGGGCAACCAGTTCCTCTCGCACATCCGCGAGACCGACGCGATCGTCAACGTGGTGCGCTGCTTCGAGGATCCCAACGTGATCCACGTCAACGGCAAGGTCGATCCGATCTCGGACATCGAGGTGATCCAGACCGAGCTGTGCCTGGCGGACCTGGGCACGGTGGAGAAGGGCCTGCAGCGCGCGCAGAAGCTGGCCAAGGCCGGCGGCGACAAGGACGCGGCCCGCCTGGTGGAGGTGCTCAAGAAGTGCGAGGCGGCGCTGAACGAGGGCAAGCCGGTGCGCACGATCGACTTCAGCAAGGAAGAGCTGGTGGTGCTCAAGCCGCTGTGCCTGATCACGGCCAAGCCGGCGATGTTCGTGGGCAACGTGGCGGAGGACGGTTTCGAGAACAACCCCTTCCTCGACCGCCTGAAGGAATACGCGGCGGCGCAGAACGGCCCGGTGGTGGCGATCTGCGCGAAGACCGAGGCCGAGCTGTCGGAGATGGAGGACGAGGACCGCGCGCTGTTCCTGGCCGAGATGGGCCAGGACGAGCCGGGCCTGAACCGCCTGATCCGCGCGGGCTTCAAGCTGCTGGGCCTGCAGACCTACTTCACGGCCGGCGTGAAGGAAGTGCGGGCCTGGACCATCCACGTCGGCGACACCGCGCCGCAGGCCGCGGGCGTGATCCACACCGACTTCGAGCGCGGCTTCATCCGCGCGCAGACGATCGGCTTCGACGACTACATCCAGTTCAAGGGCGAACAGGGCGCCAAGGACGCGGGCAAGATGCGCGCGGAAGGCAAGGAGTACGTGGTCAAGGATGGCGACGTGCTGAATTTCCTGTTCAACGTCTGACCGGGCGCCCCCGCCCCCTCGCTTCGGTGGGGTGCCGGGGATTCGCGTGACAGGCTCCCGGGACCGGGCAAGTCTGCGTGTCGCCATGCGCACAGCGGCGCTACGCTGGTGCCCATGACCGAAGCGCCTTCTTCCACGAACGTCGCCGCCGCTCCCGGTCCTCATGCGCCGGAGGATTCGCCGCCGCGGCGCTCGCTGGCGCGGCTCGCGGCGCTGAATGCCGCCCTCGCGCTGGCCTACGCCGTCCTCGGCGTGCTGGCGCTGCGGCTGATCCTGCCGCCCGACTTCGTCTCGCCCATCTATCCCGCCGCGGGCCTCGCGGTCGCCGCGGCGCTGCGCTGGGGACCGGCCGTGCTGCCGGGCATCGCGCTGGGCGGCGCGGCCGTCAGCCTGACCATCGGCATGGAACGTGGCCACCTCGACCTGCTGCAGCCCCTGCTGGTTGCCGTCGGCGGCGCGCTGCAGGCCTGGCTGGGCGCGGCGCTGGCCCGGCGCTGGACCGGCCCCCATCCGCCGCTGTGCGAGCCCGCCGAGCTGCTGCGCTTCCTCGCCGCGACCGCCGGCGTCGCCTGCCTCGTCGCGCCGAGCATCGGCGTCGCGGCGCTGTGGCTCACCGGCGCGATCGGGCCGTCGCAGATCGCGTCGCACTGGCTGGCCTGGTGGATCGGCGATGCGATCGGGGTGCTGATCGGCGCACCGGTGTCGCTGGCGCTGTTCGGCCTGCCGCGTCGGCACTGGGCACCGCGCCGGCTCAGCGTGGCGCTGCCGCTGGCCGTCACCTGCGCGCTGCTGTTCGCCGCCACCCGGCATGTCGCCGACAACGAGGAAGGCCGCCGCCGCCATGCCTTCGAGCTCGAGGCGACCAACGCGCTGAACACGCTGGCCGACACGCTGTCCATGCCGCTGACGGCGCTGGAGGCCAACCACAGCCTGCTGCTGGTGGCCCCGGACATCAGCCGCGCCGACTTCGAGCGCGCCCATGCCGAGCGCGCCCGCGCCGGCGGCGCGGTGCACGCAGTCGGCTGGGCGCCGCTGCTGCGGCCACAGGACGTGCCAGCATTCGAGCGCGCGGCGCAGGCCGATGGCTACCTCAACTACCGCGTCTTCGAGCGCCGCCGGCCCGGCGACCTGCCGCCCGACCGCGACCAGCTGCTGCCCATCCGCCTGATCGCGCCCTATGGCCGCAACCGCGCGGCGATGGGCGCCAACATCCGCAGCATTCCGCAGGCGCGCGCGGCGCAGGACCGCGCCATCGCCACCGGTCAGCCGGCGGCCACCGAGAGCTTCCCGCTGTCGCAGGACGTCGGCGTGACCCTGATGGGCGTGGTGGTCTACCGCGCGCTGTACGAGGGCGGTTCGACCGAGCCGCGAGACGCGACCGGGCGTCCGCGGCGTCCGCTGGGCGTGGCCTTCGCCACGCTGCGCCCGGAAGCGCTGCTGCGCGGCGCCCTGCCGGCCCGCGCCAGCCGGCTCGACTACTGCCTGCTCGATGCCACGCCCGGCGGCCAGCGCCCGCTGCTGGCCGGCGACGCGCGCTGCCTGCAACTGCCCGCCGCGCTGCCGAGCCAGTCGCGCGAACTGGACTTCGCCGGCCGGGCCTGGCGCCTGGTCGTCTACAGCCCCACCGGCCTGCCGGCGCTCGAGGGCAGCACCGCCCTGCCCTTCGCGATCGCAGGCCTCACCGGCACCGCGCTGCTCGGCCTGCTGCTGCTCACCATCACCGGCACCACGGCCCGCGTGGCGCGTCGCGTCGAAGAAGCCCGGCTGCGGCTGCGCGACAGCGAGGAGCGCTTCCGGACCATCGTCGAGCATGCGCCCATCGGCGTGGTGTCCTGCGACCTCCAGGCGCGGCCGCAGGAGATCAACCCCTATTTCTGCCAGCTGCTTGGCATGAGCGTCGAGCAACTGAAGGCGCGCTCGGTGATGGCGATCACCCACCCTGACGACCGGGCGGAGGACAGCCGGCTGGGCATGGCGCTGATCCGCGGCGAACTCGGCCGCTACAGCCGCATCAAGCGCTACCTCGGCGCCCAGGGGCAGGTCATCACGGTGCGCGCCACCGTCAGCCTGCTGCGCGACGCCCAGGGGCAGCCCTACCGGCTGCTGGGCGTCGTCGAGGACATCGGCGAGCAGTTGCGGCTGGCGGAACTGGAGCGCGTGCATGAGGCCGAGCTCGCCGCCAACCGCGCCAAGAATGAGTTCCTCTCGCGCATGAGCCACGAGCTGCGCACGCCGCTGAACGCGATGCTGGGATTCGCCCAGCTGCTCGAGGCCGACCACGACCCCATCCTCAGCCCCCGCCAGCGCGGCTGGCTGGCGCAGATCCAGCAGTCGGGCTGGCACCTGCTGCAGATGATCGACGACACGCTGGACCTGTCGCGGCTCGACGCCGGCCAGTTGCGCGTGCGGATCGAGCACCTCGACCTGGAGCCGATCGCGGCGGACAGCCTGGCGATGGTCGAGTCGCAGCGGCGGCGGCTGGGGGTGTCGATCGAGGTCGAACTGGACTCCGACGCCTGCGAGTTGCGCGCCGACGCCACCCGGCTCAAGCAGGTGCTGACCAACCTGCTCAGCAACGCGGTCAAGTACAACCGTCCCGGCGGGCAGGTGTGGCTCCGCGCCCGGCGGGTCGCAGACTCGATGGTCGAACTGAGCGTCGCCGACACCGGCCCCGGCCTCAGCGACGCCCAGAAGACGCAGCTCTTCCAGCCCTTCAACCGCCTGGGCCGGGAGGTCGGCGCCATCGAGGGCACCGGGATCGGGCTGGTCATCACGCAGCGCCTGCTCGCGCTGATGGACAGCCAGCTCCAGGTGGACAGCGCGCCGGACAAGGGTTCCACCTTCAGCTTCCTGCTGCCGGTTTCTTCGGCAAATCAATAACTTAAGTCGGTCCTAAGACGGCAAGTTCACACTGATTTAGGCAGGTAGCCCTTCCCGGACTGACCTGTTTTTGGGAGCTTTAGCACTCGCCGCCCATGAGTGCTAATATCCCCAGCCATCGAGCCGGAAGACCGGCCCGAGACAGGAGAAACGAACACATGTCCAACAGCCTTGCATTGAAGGTGCGCGATCCCTGGTCCCTGGTGCCGTCGCTCGGCAACCTGGATGCGTACATCACGGCGATCAACCGCGTCCCGCTGCTGACGGCCGAGGAAGAGAAGGACTACGCCACGCGCCTGAAGGAAAAGGGCGACGTGGAAGCGGCCGGCCGGCTGGTGCTGTCGCACCTGCGCCTGGTGGTGTCGATCTCGCGCCAGTACCTGGGCTACGGGCTGCCGCAGGGCGACCTGATCCAGGAAGGCAACGTCGGCCTGATGAAGGCGGTCAAGCGCTTCGACCCGGACCAGAACGTGCGCCTGGTGTCGTACGCCATGCACTGGATCAAGGCCGAGATCCACGAGTACATCCTGAAGAACTGGCGCATGGTCAAGGTCGCGACGACCAAGGCGCAGCGCAAGCTGTTCTTCAACCTGCGCTCGATGAAGCATGCGCTGAAGGAAGGCGCCGAGAACCAGCAGCGCGCGTCGCTGACCGAAAGCGAGATCGCCCGCGTGGCGGAGGAGCTCAACGTCAAGCGCGAGGACGTGCTGGAGATGGAGACGCGCCTGTCCGGCGGCGACGTGGCCCTGGAGCCGCAGACCGACGATGACGGCGAGACCTTCGCGCCGATCGCCTACCTGGCGGACGACACGCAGGAGCCGACCCGCGTGATCGAGTCGCGCTCCCGCGACCGCCTGGCCAGCGACGGCCTGCAGCAGGCGCTGGAGGTGCTGGATCCGCGCAGCCGCCGCATCGTCGAGGAGCGCTGGCTGAAGGTGAACGACGACGGCTCGGGCGGCATGACGCTGCATGAACTGGCCGCCGAATACGGCGTCTCCGCCGAGCGCATCCGCCAGATCGAGGTCGCGGCGATGAAGAAGATGCGCAAGGCGATGGTCGCCGAGACCGCCTGAGCCCTCCAGACGGCCGCCCGCTGGCGACCGTCGCCAGCACCACGAGAAAGGCCCCGCGATGCGGGGCCTTCTTCATTGCGGGGTCGCGCTCACTGGCCGGCGATCAGCGCCTTGATGTCCGACATCAGCGCCGTCGCCCCCGCGCCATACCGGGAGAACACCCGCACCCGCCCCTGCGGGTCGAACAGGAAGCTCGCGGCGGTGTGGTCCATCGTGTAGCTGTCGGGCGTCTTGCCGGGGACCTTGGCGTAGTAGATCTTGAACTCCTTGGCCACGTCCTTGAGCTGCTCGGGCGAGCCGCGCAGCGCGACGAAGCCCGGGTCGAAGCTCTCCAGGTAGGCCTTGAGCAGTTCCGGCTTGTCCCGCTCGGGGTCGACGGTGATGAACACGCCCTGCACCTTGTCGCCGTCGGCGCCCAGCGCCTTCTTCACCTGGGCCAGTTCGGCCAGCGTCGTCGGGCAGACGTCGGGGCACTGGGTGAAGCCAAAGAACACGACCACCACCTTGCCCTTGAAGTCCTCGAGGGTGCGGGTGCGGCCGTTCTGGTCCGGCAGGCTGAAGCCGCGCGCATAGGCCGCGCCGGTCAGGTCCACGCCCTGGAAGCTGGCCTTGGGCGCCGAGGAGAAACCCAGCTTGTCGCAGCCCGCCAGCAGCGCCGCGCCCACCGCGCCGAGGGCGCCCAGTCCGAGAAAACGTCGCGAGATCATCAGCACATCCGATCCGTAGGAAGGTCGCCAGCGCGCGCGTCCGCGGCTCAGCCGAGCCAGGGACTGAGGTAGTGATCCAGCAGCAGCGCACCGAACAGCAGCGACAGGTGCAGGATCGAGAACAGGAAGGTCTTGCGCGCCAGCGCCTCCGAATAGGCCTTCCAGAGCTTGAACGCGTGATGGCAGAACATCAGGCCGAGCACGATCGCCGCGGCCAGGTAGAGCCAGCCGCTCATGCCGGTGAGGAAGGGCAGCAGCGTCGCCGCGAACAGGATCCAGGTGTAGAGGAAGATCTGCAGCCGCGTGAAGGCGTTGCCGTGCGTCACCGGCAGCATCGGCAGGCCGGCCTTGCGGTAGTCCTCGCTGCGGTACAGCGCCAGCGCCCAGAAGTGCGGCGGCGTCCACAGGAAGATGATCAGGCACATCAGCCAGGCCTCGGCGCCCAGCTCGCCGCGCATCGCGGCCCAGCCCAGCACCGGCGGCATCGCGCCCGAGGCGCCGCCGATCACGATGTTCTGCGGCGTCATCGGCTTGAGGATGACGGTGTAGACGATCGCGTAGCCGACGAAGGTGGCGAAGGTCAGCCACATCGTCAGCGGGTTCACCAGCAGGTACAGGATGGCCGAGCCCAGCGCGCACAGCCCGGCCGAGAACAGCAGCGTCTGGTTGCGGCTGAGCTCGCCGCGCGCGGTGGGGCGCCAGGCGGTGCGCTTCATCTTGGCATCGATGTGCTGCTCGATCAGGCAGTTGAAGGCCGCCGCGGCGCCCGCCACCAGCCAGATGCCGGCCGTGCCGGCGATCAGCCGCACCCACTCGTCGCCCTGCGGCAGCCCGGGGATCGCCAACGCCATGCCGATGACCGCGCAGAACACGATCAGCTGCACGACCTTGGGCTTGGTCAGTTGGTAGAACTGCCACCAGCGGGAGGGCATGGCGGCCTGCGTCGCGGAACTCATTTCGAACCCATCGTCAGGAGGCCGGCGCGCTGCGCCGCCGGCTCGATCACGGTCGACGATCTGCCGGCACGCAGCCGCGCCAGCAGGATCGCGCACATCAGCAGCAGCGCCGCGGCGCCGCCGGTATGGGCGAGCGCGGCCACCAGCGGCCAGCCCAGCACCACGTTGGACAGCCCGGAGGCCAGCTGCCATCCGCCCACCGCCAGCAGGCGGCGCGCCCAGCGGCGGCCTTCGCCGCCGGCGCCCTGGCCGCCCGGGCCGCTCTGCCCGTCCTGGCGCCACAGCGCCCAGGCCAGCGCCAGCAGCGCCGCGAACACCACCATCGCGCCGGCGCGATGCGCCAGGTGGATGGCGGTCAGCGCCTCGAAGGGCAACCAGTCGCCATGGGCGCCGCGCCCCAGTTCGCGCCACAGCGTGAAGCCGTGCTGGAAGTCGGTCGGCGGCAGCCATTGCCCCTGGCAGGTCGGGAAATCCTGGCAGGCCAGCACCGCATAGTTCGTGCTGACCCAGCCGCCCAGCGCCACCTGCGCGATCGCCAGGCCGGTGAAGGCCAGCACCGCCCGCCGCAGACCGGCCGGCCAGCGCAGCGGCTTGGGCGCGTAGGACTCGGCCTGCCAGGCCAGCAGCATCAGCAGGCCCAGCGCCAGCAGCAGGTGCAGGGTGACGATCGCCGGGAACAGCTTCATGGTCACGGTCCAGGCGCCGAAGAGCCCCTGCACCAGCACCCACGCGAGCGACAGCGTCGCCCACCACGGCGAGGGCGTGGCCTCGCCGGTGCGGCGGCCGCGCCACCAGACCCACCAGCTCAGCCCGGCCAGCACGACCAGCAGGAAGCCGACCCCGCCCGCCATGTAGCGGTGCAGCATCTCCATCCAGGCCTTGCCGTGCGTCACCGGGCCGGTGGGCATCGCCGTCTGCGCGGCGAGGATCTCGGCCTTCGCCCCGATCGGCGAGGCGCTGCCGTAGCAGCCCGGCCAGTCGGGGCAGCCCAGCCCGGAATCGGTCAGCCGCGTCAGCGCGCCGATCAGGATCAGGTCGAAGGTCAGGAAGGTCGCCAGCACCGTCAGCGCGCGCAGCCGCCGCGCGGCCGTGTCGCCGCGGTGGCGCCATTGCCACGCCAGCAGCGGCACCGCGCCGACGAGCGCGGCCATCGCCAGCAGCTCCAGCAGCGGCTCGAAATCGAAACCGATCGCCAATCCGTTCATGCGCGCGGGTCCTGTTCCTTGCGATCGTCAGCGGCCCGGCTTGTCCCAGCCGGCGTTGGCGCGCATCAGGCGCTCCAGGTCCTTCTTCACCGCGGACGGTTCCGGCGTCGCCGGCGTGCGCAGCATCCAGCGCCCCATCGGGTCGACCAGGAACAGGTGCTCGCCCATCCGGTGCCCGGGCGCGGCCATCAGCCAACCCTCGATCCCGGCGCGCGGCGCGCGCAGCACCGTCGCCGGCGCGCCATGCGCCGTGAGCGCGTCGACCTGCGCCGGCGTCAGCGCGACGTCGTCCGGCACCAGCACCAGCTTGTCGAGCCGGTCGCGGTCCTTGCCGAGCATCTCGCGCAGCTGGCGCTGCATGAACAGCATGCGCTCGCAGCCCTCGTCGCAGGCGCGGTCCGGCACGTAGGTCAGCAGCCACTGGCCGTGGAGCGAGGCGGCGGCCACCGGCGCGCCCTTCAGGTCGGTCAGCGCCAGCGAGGGCGGCAGGTCGCGCGTGGGCTGGATCAGGTCGCCGTAGGCGCGGCCGCGCAGGTCCAGCACGTAGAAGCTGAAGTAGGACGCGACCACCGGCGCCGCGCAGACCAGCAGCACCAGCCACAGCGTCCAGCGCGAGCGCTTGGGAGGGTCGAGGTCGGGCATCGGCACCGAGTGGACCGCCAGCGTCACCGGGCCGTCCGGCGGCAGCGGCGTGTCGACCGGCGCCGGGGCCGCGTCCTGGCCGTGCGCGCCGCCGTCGTGGACGTTATTGCGTCCGTCATTGCGCTCGTCACGCATGGCGCTGCTCATCGGCGGATTCGTCGGCGCGGGCGGCTCGGCCAGCCCGATGGGGAGCGAGGACTTGGAACCAGACATAAAGACCCAGGATCAGCGCCGCGAGCGCAAACCATTGAAACGCGTACCCGTAATGCTTGTGGACGTCGACGGCCGGCGGCGGCCAGTGGCGGCGCAGGCCATCCGCGCCATCTGCACCGTTCACGCCGCCCGCGCCCGGCGCGGCGCCCGTCGCCGCGTCCGGCTCCGTCTGGAGCAGCACCAGCGGCAGCAGGCGCAGGCCCGTCTCGGCCTGGAAGGCCGCGAGGTCGACATTCTGCCGGATCAGTCCCCCTTGCGCGTCCTGCCCCAGCGCATAGGCGCGCGATGCCGACAGCGCCAGCCGGCCGGCGATCCGCACATCGCCCGTGGGCGTGGCCACCGGCGGCAGCGCCTCGCGCCGCGCGGCATTGCGGGGCGCCCAGCCGCGCTGGACCAGGATGGCCTCGTCGCGGCCGGCCAGTTTCAGCGGCGTCACGACGTAGAAGCCGGTGTGGCCGTCCATCACCCGGTTGTCGAGGTAGACCGTGTGCGCCACGTCCCAGCGCCCGGCAAGGTCGGCGCGGCGATGCTCGAGCCCCGGCGCGGGCGGCTCGGCCGCGGACGGCAGCGCGGCGGTCGCCAGCGGTGCCTCCAGGCCGCGTTCGTCGATCGCCCGTTGCATCGCCTTTTTCTGGTCGGCGCGATCGAGTTGCCAGATGCCGAGCGCGAGCGCCGCCGCCACGCCGGCCAGCGTCGCGATCACCACGACGCCATGCCGCCTTCGGGGCCGGCCCGATGGCTGCGTCGGGTCGCGGTGGGAATAATCGTCCGCCATGAAAGTCATCGTCCTCATCGCGTTCATCGGCATCCTGGGCGCGCTGTTCTCCGCCGGCGTCCTGATGCTGCGCAAGCAGAAGGGCAAGGCCACCATGGCCCGCGCGCTGGCGGTGCGCGTCGGACTGTCGGTGGCGCTGTTCCTGTTCATCCTCTTCAGCGCCTGGATGGGCTGGATCCATCCGACCGGGCTGCCCCTGGGCAAGTGACCGGCAAGTGACCGGTCGAAAACACAAAGCGCCGCTTCGAGCGGCGCTTTGTCGTTCAGCGGCGGACCGCGCCGGTCCGCGCGATCACATCCAGTAGACGATGACGTACAAGCCCAGCCAGACCACGTCCACGAAGTGCCAGTACCAGGCCGCGCCCTCGAAGCCGAAGTGGCGCTCCGGCGTGAAGTGGCCCTTCATCAGCCGCAGCGTGATGAACAGCAGCATCAGCATGCCCACGAACACGTGGAAGCCGTGGAAGCCGGTCAGCATGAAGAAGGTCGAGCCGAAGATGCCCGAGCTCAGCTTCAGGTTCAGCTCCTGGTACGCGTGCCAGTACTCGTAGCCCTGGAAGCACAGGAACACGAAACCCAGCAGCACCGTCGCCCACATCCAGCCGATCGTCTTGGCGCGCTGGCCGGCGATCAGCGCATGGTGGGCGATCGTCAGCGTCACGCCGGAGGTCAGCAGCAGCGCGGTGTTGATCGTGGGAATCGGCCACGGGCCCATCGTCGAGAACGGATCCACCGTGCCCGCCGGCGAGGCCGTCGCGCCGGCCGCCACGCTGGGCCACAGGCCGTTGAAGTCGGGCCACAGCAGCGCGTTGTCCAGGCTGCCCAGCGTCGGGATGCTGTAGCCGCGCGACCAGAACAGCGCCCCGAAGAACGCCGCGAAGAACATCACCTCCGAGAAGATGAACCAGCCCATGCTCCAGCGGAAGGACAGGTCGATCCGGTCGCTGTACTGGCCGCTCTCGCTCTCGTGGATCGCGTCGCCGAACCACTGCTTCAGCGTGAAGGCCCACCACAGCAGGCCGAACAGCAGCGACCACTTGCCCCAGTCGTGGCCGTTGACCCACTGCCCCGCGCCCAGGATCACCCAGAACAGGCCGAAGGCGGCCATCGCCGGGTGCCGGGACGGGCCGGGCACAAAGTAATAAGGCTGATTGCCATGAGTCGTCGTTGCCGACATGCGTTCTTCTCCTCGAACTCAGTTCTCAGTTCATTGCCGCACCGCTGCTTACCACCCAGCGGACCAGCAGGATCAATCCCAGCACGAACAGGACCGCCGCGAGCACCCCCGCCACGATCACGTGCAGCGGATTGAGCTGCGACACATCCTGCTCGTAGTCCGAGCCCTTCCTCACGCCGAAGAAGGACCAGGCCACCGCCCGCAGCGTGCCCAGGAAGGATCCTCGGCGCTGCATCGCCCGCTTCAGATCCTCGCCCGGCTTGAGCTCGTCGGCCATCGTCGTTTCCACCGTCCGGCGTTCAGGCGCTCAGGCGCCCGGCCGTCCCTTCGGATCCACCGGCGCCGCCGCCTGCGCCTTGCCCTTCCCCGCCACCTCGAAGAAGGTGTACGACAGCGTGATCGTGTGCACGTCCTTCGGGATCTTGGGGTCGATGACGAACACCACCGGCCATTCCTTCTGCTCGCCCGGCTTGAGCGTGTATTCGTTGAAGCAGAAGCACTCCAGCTTGTTGAAGTAGGGCGTCGCCTGCTTGGGCGCGTAGCTCGGGATCGCCTGCGCCGACATGGTCCGCTGCTGGATGTTCTGGAAGGTGTACATCACCGTCGTCAGCTCGCCCGGGTGGACCGTCAGGTGGCGCTTGGCCGGCTTGAAGTCCCACGGGCCGCGGGCGTTGGCGTCGAACTCGATCGTGATCTGGCGGCTGTAGTCGATCTGCGTGTTCTTCACGTCCTCGGCGCGCACCGCATGCTGGCGCTCGGACAGCGACAGCACGTTGATGCCCAGCGCCGTGCAGATCGCGCGGTACATCGGCACCAGCGCATAACCGAAGCACGACATCACCGCCACCACGACCAGCAGCTTGCCGGTCATCCGCAGGTTCTCCCGGCGGATCCAGGCGGCGAGCTTGCTGGCGGGCGGGCTGCTCATGGCGATCTCGGGGCGATCGGGGCCGGCGCGCTCAGGTCGCGCCGTACAACGCGATCTTGGCCACGAAGCCGATCGCGAAGACGGCGGCCACGCTGGCCAGGATCAGCGCCAGGCGCAGGTTGCTCTTGCGTTGCTCGGGCGTCGGTGCCATCGCTGCCACTCCTCCTTCGCGGCGCTCAGCCGATGATCCGGGTCGCGGTGACGTCCAGCTTGGGCGGCGTCTCGAAGGTGTGGAACGGCGCCGGCGACGGCACTTCCCACTCCAGGCCTTCGGCCGCTTCCCAGGGCTTCTGCGGCGCCTTGGCGCCCTTGCCCCGCATCATCGGGATCACGACGAACACGAAGAAGTAGACCTGCATCAGCCCGAAGCCGAAGGCGCCGATGGAGGCCAGCGCGTTGAAGTCGGCGAACTGCATCGGGTAGTCGGCATAACGACGGGGCATGCCGGCCAGGCCCAGGAAGTGCATCGGGAAGAAGGTCACGTTGAAGGTGATCAGCGAACCCCAGAAGTGGATCTTGCCGCGCGTCTCCGAGTACATGACGCCGGTCCACTTCGGCCCCCAGTAGTAGACGCCGGCGAACAGCGCATACAGCGAGCCCGCCACCAGCACGTAGTGGAAGTGAGCCACGACGTAGTAGGTGTCCTGGATCTGGATGTCGATCGGGGCCATCGCGCAGATCAGGCCGGTGAAGCCGCCCATCGTGAACACGAAGATGAAGCCCACGGCCCACAGCATCGGGGTCTCGAAGGTCATCGAGCCGCGCCACATCGTCGCCAGCCAGTTGAAGATCTTCACGCCGGTGGGCACCGCGATCAGCATGGTCGCGTACATGAAGAACAGTTGGCCCGTCACCGGCATGCCGGTGGCGAACATGTGGTGCGCCCACACGATGAAGGACAGGATCGCGATCGAGGCGGTGGCGTACACCATCGAGGCGTAGCCGAACAGCCGCTTGCGCGCGAAGGCCGGGACGATCTGGCTCACGATGCCGAAGGCCGGCAGGATCATGATGTAGACCTCGGGGTGGCCGAAGAACCAGAAGATGTGCTGGTACATCACCGGGTCGCCGCCGCCCGAGGGCGTGAAGAAGCTGGTGCCGAAGTGGCGGTCCGTCAGCGTCATCGTGATCGCGCCGGCCAGCACCGGCATCACCGCGATCAGCAGGTAGGCGGTGATCAGCCAGGTCCACGCGAACATCGGCATCTTCATCAGCGTCATGCCGGGGGCCCGCATGTTGAGGATGGTCACGATGATGTTGATCGAGCCCATGATCGAGGACGCGCCCAGGATGTGCATCGCGAAGATGCCGGCGTCCATCGACGGGCCCATCTGCAGCGTCAGCGGCGCGTAGAGCGTCCAGCCGGCGGCGGGCGCGCCGCCGGGCATGAAGAACGAGCCCACCAGCATGAGGGCCGCGGGGATCATCAGCCAGAAGCTGAAGTTGTTCATCCGCGCGAAGGCCATGTCGGACGCGCCGATCTGCAGCGGGATCATCCAGTTCGCGAAGCCGACGAAGGCCGGCATGATCGCGCCGAACACCATGATCAGCCCGTGCATGGTGGTGAACTGGTTGAACAGTTCCGGATTGAAGAACTGCAGGCCCGGCTGGAACAGCTCGGCGCGGATGCACAGCGCCAGGGTGCCGCCGATCATCAGCATCGTGAAGCTGAACAGCAGGTACAGCGTGCCGATGTCCTTGTGGTTGGTCGCGAAGACCCAGCGCCGCCAGCCCGTCGGGGCATGGTGGTCGTGGTGATCGTCATGGTCATGGGCATGACCGGTCGGGTGGTCGAGCACTGCACTCATGTCAAATCCTCGGTGGCTGCCCGTCCCCGGGGGACGGGCTGGCGTTCAAACGCGTTCCTGCGGTCGGTGGATCAGGCGGCGCGCCTCACTTGGCGCGCTCGGCCACGACTTCCGCGGGCTGGATCAACTGGCCGGTCTTGTTGGACCAGGCGTTCTTCGTGTAGGTCACGACGGCGGCGATCTCGCTGTCCTTCAGCACGCCCTTCCAGGCCGGCATCTGGCCCTTGCCGTTGAGCACCAGGTGCAGCTGCGCGGCGTGGTCCTCGGCCTTGACGATGGCCGAGCCGTCCAGCGCCGGGAACTGGCCCGCGCCCTTGCCGTCGGCCTTGTGGCAGACCGCGCAGTTGGCGTCGAACAGCTTCTGGCCGCGGGCCATCAGCTCGTCCATCGTCCAGACCTTGCTCGGGTCGTCGGCCTTGGCGGCGATCTTCTTCATCTCGCCGTCGACCCACGCGGAATAGTCCTTGGCGCTGAGCACCTTGACGTGGATCGGCATGTAGGCGTGCTCCTTGCCGCAGAGCTCGGCGCACTGGCCGTAGAAGTCGCCGGTCTGCTCGGCCTTGAACCAGGTGTCGCGCACGTAGCCGGGGATCGCGTCCTGCTTGACGCCGAAGGCCGGCACCATCCACGCGTGGATGACGTCGTCGGCGGTGGTGATGATGCGGATCTTCTTGCCCACCGGCACCACCAGCGGGTTGTCCACCTTGAGCAGGTAGTTGTCGACCTGGCCGGGGTGGCCGGAGTCCGACAACGCGCGGTGCGAGGCGTCCAGCGTCGAGACGAAGCCGATGCCCTCGCCCTCGCCCTTGAGGTAGTCGTAGCCCCACTTCCACTGGTAGCCGGTGGCCTTGATGGTGAGGTCGGAGTTGGTGGTGTCCTTCATCGCCACGACGACCTTGGTCGCGGGCAGCGCCATCAGGATGACGATGATGAAGGGCACGATGGTCCAGGCGATCTCGACCTTCACGCTCTCATGGAAGTTCGCGGACACCGCGCCCTTGGACTTCCGGTGCTTGAAGATCGAATAGAACATGACCCCGAACACGGCGATGAAGATCGCCAGGCACAGGATCAGCATCATGTTGTGGAGCCACATCTGCTCATGCGCGATCTTGGTGACCGGCGGATGCAGGTTCAGCTGGTTGACGGCCGGACCTCCGGGGAGGTCGTTGACCGCCAAGGCGACCTGGCTGGCCAGCGCGGCCGTCAGGCCGAACGCGAGCTGGCTGCAGCGGCGCCCCAGTTGCACACAACTGTGTTCAATCGTCATGGTCGTCTCTTTATCCAGTCTTTCTCAAGCTCTTGTCACCCGGGTCTCCTCCAGGCGGCTTCGGCGCTCGAGCCCGCTTGTAGCGCGGGCTTCGGCGCCAAGCGGTGGCGGAAACCTACGGGGCCAGCAGACGTACTCCAGTCGGGCGCGGATTCTAGCCCACCCCTCTGGCGCACTATGACCGCCCCCAGAGGGCCGAACGGCCCAGGATTACCCTCAGACAGAGGGGCCCTCGCCCTCTGTCGCGACACCGTCACGCGAGCCCTAGCCGAGGCCGCGCGCGATGGGGGTCAGTGTTTGCCCGCGCCGCGGACCATGGCCCGCATCTGCTCGAGCGACACCTCGGTGGTGGCCGCGACCTTCACCTTCGGCTGGGGCTTGAACGCATGACCGTAGACCAGCTCGATGCTCAGCGACAGCCGGCCGTCGGCGCCGCGCAGCGACTCGAGCGCGCGCAGCAGCCGCGCGCGCCAGGCCTTCGTGCGCAGACCGCGCGCGCGGGCCGGTGCGAGGTTGCCGCCGAGTGCGCGCAGATCGCGCAGCAGGTCCTCGGGCGAGCCCCAGGTCAGGCGCAGGTGCTCCTGGTCCATCACCGGATCGGCGAAGCCGGCGTGCACCAGCATGTCGCCCAGGTCGTGCATGTCGACCCAGTCCGGCGCCGGGACGCCCCAGCCCTCGCGCGCGAAGACCGGACGCAGCTCGATGAAGCTGTCCGGCCCCAGGCACGAGAACATCAGGCAGCCCTCGACCGCCAAGCCAGCCTGCCAGCGCTTCATCAGCGCCGGCTTGTCGGCCTCGGCATGCAGTTCCATGTTGGACCACGCCAGCTGCGCCGCGGCCGCCGGCGGCTCCGCGACCAGCTCCGTCGGCGCGCCGCCGCGCAGCTTGTCCATCACCGATTGCATGAAGCCGCGCTTGAGGCGCTGCTGCAGCAACGCGCGGACGTCGGCATCGGGCTCGAGCCAGAGCTGCGTCGCTTGCGGATAGTGCTGGCGCAGGCCCGCGTCGCCGCCGCCGATGGAGGGGCGACTCTGCAGCACCGCGGTGGGTTGCAGGCGGATCACCGGGAGCCGGTCCAGCATGCGCGTGGCAACCTCCTGGTGCAGCCAGGGCGCGTCCTCGGACGCGGCCAGGCGACGACGCTGCCGTTGCGCCGCGCCCGCATCGATCTGCTGTGTGCCCGGCGGCAAGGCCTCATCTCCAGTCATGGGGCGCGATTGTAGGTGGGCATGCTTGACCCGATCCGGCGCCGGCCTTTGACGCGATCCCCGATGGCGTGCGGTATCGCGCGGATCGCGCGCGCCGGTCGGGCCTTCGCGGCGGTCATGGGGATGAGGGCGCGCGAGGCGCTCGACACGCTCAAGGCACTCGTGGCGCGCCGCGATAGCCCGTGGCAATGGCCTGGCCAATGCGCGCTGTGCCGCCGCTGGTGTCGCGGTGGCACCTGCGGGGATTGCGACGCGCTGCATCCACCCGACGCCCACCCGCGCTGCGCGCTCTGCGCCCTGCGGCTGCCGCTAGGGGCCGCGGCGGCCGACGCGCCCGATCCCCGTTCGCTGCGCTGCGGCGCTTGCGCGCGCCGGCCGCCACCGTTGTCGCGCTGCGTGGCGGCCATGGATTACGCCTTCCCCTGGGACCGGCTGCTGCTGGCGCTCAAGTTCGGCGAGCAGCTCGAAGTGGCGCCGCTGCTGGCGGGACGGCTGTCGCTCGCGCTCGCACGCGCCGGCATCGACGCGCCCGACCTGATCCTGCCGGTGCCGCTGTCGGCGGAGCGGCTGCGCGAGCGCGGCTACAACCAGGCGCACGAGATCGCCCGGCGGCTCGCGCGGCCGCAGGGGACGGGCGAGGTCGAGCGACAATCGCGCCTTTGCGCCCGGACGCTGCTGCGCCTGCGCGACACCCCCCAGCAGGCGCGGCTGCCGCTGGACGAGCGCCGGCGCAACCTGCGCGGCGCGTTCGTGGTGCTCAAGCCGGTGCGCGGGCTGCGGGTCGCGATCGTCGACGACGTCATGACCAGCGGCGCCACGCTGCACGAGGCCGCGCTCGCGCTGCGCCGCGCCGGCGCGGCGGACGTCCAGGCTTGGGTGGTCGCGCGCACGCCGTAGTCCTCAACGAAAGAGCGAAAGAGCCTTGCCCCATGTTCAACATCGTGCTGGTCCATCCGGAGATCCCGCCCAACACCGGCAACGTGATCCGGCTCGCGGCCAACACCGGCTGCCGGCTGCACCTGATCGAGCCGCTGGGCTTTTCGATGGAGGACCGGCTGCTGCAGCGCGCCGGCCTGGACTATCACGAGTACGCGCCGGTGCTGCGGCACGCGGACTGGGCGCGCTTCCTGGCGACGGAACAGCCGGACCCGACGCGCCTGTTCGCGTTCACCACGCGCGGCAGCCGCCTGCTGCCGACGGTCGCGTTGAAGCCGGGCGACTGGCTGGTCTTCGGCTGCGAGACCTCCGGCCTGCCGCCGGCGCTGCGCGATGGTTTCCCGCTCGAGCAGCGCGTGCGGCTACCGATGCGCGAAGGCCAGCGCAGCCTGAACCTCAGCAACGCGGTGGCGGTGGCGGTCTTCGAAGGCTGGCGGCAGAACGGCTACGCGGACGGCGTCTGAGCCAGGCGCTCACTCGCGCTCAAGCTTCAACTGCTTGATCAAGGCGCCCCAGCGCTGGCGCTCGTCGCGCATCAGGCTGTCCAGCCCTTCCGGCGAGGTGCCGGCGGCGCTGAAGAACAGCGGTAGCAGCTCGCGCCGGAAGGCCTCGCCGCGGACGATGCGGAGCACCTCGTCCGACAGCCGCCGCACGATCGCCTCTGGTGTGCCGGCCGGCGCCAGCAGCGCCTGCCACGAGGTGGCCTCGAAGCCGGGATAGCCGGATTCGGCCACGGTCGGCAGCTCCGCGAGCGCGCCGAAGCGGCCGGCGCTGGTCACCGCCAGCGCCTTCAGCTTGCCGGCCCGCACCTGCGGCATCGCGATGGCGGGCACCATGAAGCCGGCGTGGATCTGGCCCGCGAGCATCGCGCTGACGACCTGCGGGAACCCGGCATACGGCACGTGGACCATCGCCAGGCCAGCACGAGCAATGAACGAGGCCATCGCCAGATGCGCGGCGCTGCCGTTGCCGACGCTGCCGTAGTTGAGCTCGCCGGCGCGCCGCCTGGCCAGCGCGACGAACTGCGCGAGCGTCTCCACACCCAGCGACGGCGGCACGACCAGCACGTTCGGCGAGCTGGCGATGAAGCTCACCGCGCGCAGCTCTCGCTGCGGGTCGTAGGGCAGCGACTTCGCCAGCAGCGGCGCGGTGATCAGCGGTCCCTGGATGGTGAACAGCAGCGTGTGGCCATCGGGCGCGGCCTTCGCGACCGCGCCGGTGCCGATGTTGCCGCCCGCGCCCGGCTTGTTGTCGACGACCACCGGCTGGCCGAGCGTGTGCGCGAGCGGCTCGGCGAGATAGCGGGCCACCAGGTCCGGCGAGCTGCCACCCGGGAAGGGAACGACGAGACGGACTGGTCGCGACGGCCATGAGCCGGCGTTGCCGGCAGTTGCGGCGGCGATCGCAACAGCCGGCATCAGGCCAAGGCCGGTGCTCGCTGCCGTCGTGGTCGCCGCCGCGGCGGCGGCAAGCAGGTCGCGACGCTTCATGAGCCCGCTCATGCCATGGTCCTCATGCGCCGCACCGACATGTCCCACCCAGCGCGCCTCACCATTCGGACTTCGCTTGGCGCCCCATCAGCGCGTCCAGGGCCTCGCGCGGCGTCAGCCGGCCTTCGAGCACCTCGACGACCGCCGCGGTGATCGGCATGTCGACGCCAGCCCCGCGCGCGCGCGCCAGCACCGTCGGCGCGCTGTAGACGCCCTCGGCGACATGGCCCAGCTTGGCGAGGATGGCGGGCAGGTCCAGGCCCTCGGCCAGCAGCAGGCCGACGCGACGGTTGCGCGACAGATCGCCGGTGGCCGTCAGCACCAGGTCGCCCAGGCCGGCGAGCCCGAGCAGCGTCTCCGGCTGCGCGCCCAGCGCGAGCGCAAGCCGCTGCATCTCCGCCAGGCCGCGCGTGATCAGCGCGGCGCGGGCGTTGAGGCCGGGCCCCTGCCCGCCCTGCGCCTGCGCGACCAGCCGCAGGCCATCGGCGATCCCCACGGCGATCGCCATCACGTTCTTGACGGCGCCGCCCACCTCGACGCCGACCGGATCGGCCGACGAGTACACGCGCAGCCGCTCGCTGTGGAAGGCCGACACGCCCAGCTGCGCCAGCGCGGCATCGCCCGAGGCGGACACCAGCGCCGTCGGCTGGCCGGCCGCCACTTCCTGCGCGAAGCTGGGACCCGACAGGACGCCGGTGGCCAGCCGCGGCGCGACCTCGCGGGCGATCTCGTGGCCGAGCAGGCCGGTGCCGGCCTCGAAGCCCTTGCACAGCCACAGCGCGCGCGCGCCATCGGGCAGCCGCGCCAGCATGCCGCGCAAGCCCGACATCGGCGTCGCGATGACGATCAGGCCGTCACGGCCGTGCGCCAGCGCGGCCTCGAGGTCGTCGGTCAAGCCGAGCGTCGCGGGCAGCGCCGCATCCGGCAGGTAGCGGTCGTTGCGGCCGGCGGCGCGCATCGCGGCGATGGCGCCGGCGTCACGCGCCCACAGCCGCAGGTCGTGACGCGCGCTCGCGGCGATCGCCAGCGCCGTGCCCCAGGCACCGGCGCCGAGCACGCTGATCTTCATGCGCGGAGCAGTCATGGTCGGTCAGGGAGAACGAGGTGGAAGCGCCCGCAATGCAACACGCCGGCCGGCGGACAGGTCCGCGGGGCCGGCGTGCTCATGGGCCCCGGGGATCAGTTCGGGATGGCTTCGCCGTTGGACTGGCCGGCGGCGGCCATCTGGGCTTGCTGGGCCTCGAACATGGCCTGGAAGTTCACTTCCGTCAGCATCACCGGCGGGAAGCCGGCGCGCGTGCAGACGTCGGAGACGATCGCGCGCAGGTAGGGGTAGATCATCTGCGGGCAGACGATGGCCAGGATGCCTTCGAGCTGGTCCTGCGGCAGGTTGCGGATCTCGAAGATGCCGGCCTGCTTGGCCTCGATCAGGAACAGGGTCTTGTCCTGCACCGTGGTCGTGACGGTGGCGGTGACGCTGACCTCGAAGAGGCCCTCGGCCACCGGCTCGGCGGCCAGCGAGAGCTTGATGTCGACCTGCGGCTGGGCCTGCTCCAGCAGGATCGCCGGGGCGTTGGGCTGCTCCAGCGACAGGTCCTTCAGGTACATGCGCTGGATCTGGAACACGGGAGCGTTGTTGTCGTCGGCCATGGGGGTCATCCAAATGAAAAGGCCCGCCAGCGGCGAGCCGTGGCGGGCATTATGACCGAGCGCTCATGACCGCCCGGTGAGGGAATTCCGGAGGCCGCCAGGCGGCGTCCCGGACGGGCCTCAGGCCTGCAGCAGCGGCTGCAGACCGCCGCGCTGGTCCAGCGCGATCAGGTCGTCGCACCCACCGACATGGGTGTCGCCGATGAAGATCTGCGGCACCGTGCGGCGCCCCGTCAGCTGGATCATCGAATCGCGCTGCGACGGATCCAGATCCACCCGCACTTCCTCGATCTGATCCACGCCCCGCTGCTTGAGCAGGGACTTGGCCCGCACGCAGTACGGGCAGACCAGGGTCGTATACATCTTCACGGCGGCCATCGCCAATCTCCAAAGTCGAATCGAGCGTCCGGTGGTCCGGCAAACCGGGTGCCGGTGCGGCTGCCAGGGCGATCAGGCCGCGGACTTCTCGACGGGCAAACTCGCTTCGCGCCAGGCGGCCAGACCGCCCTGGACCGCGACCGCGTTCGCGTAGCCCTGTTTCTGCAGGATGCCAGCGGCGCGCTGCGCGCGTGCGCCGGTCTTGCACATCAGCACCACCGGCAGGGCCTTGTTGCTGGGCAGTTGCTTGGCCGGCAGTTCGGTGCCAGTCAGCGTCGACAGCGGCACGTTGCGGGCGCCGTTGGCATGGCCGGCCGCGTACTCGGCGGGCTCGCTGACATCGATCAGCACGCCCTTCTCGCGGTTGACCAGGCGCACCGCCTCGGCGGTCGCCACGCCGCCCGCCTTGCCGCGCAGCGAGGGCCACAGCAGCAGGCCGCCCGAGGTGAGCGCGGCCAGCACGAGATACCAGTTTTCGATCAGGAACTTCAAGGCGGGGCCCGTGGGATGAATCCAAAAGCTGCGGATTATAGGAAGGCCGGGGGCCGCGGCGGCCCCGGCGCTCACGCCAGTTTGAAGGTCGAGACTGCCGACTGCAGCGCCCGCGCCTGCTGTTCCAGGCTGTTGGCCGCCGCGGCCGCCTGCTCCACCAGCGCCGCGTTCTGCTGCGTCATCTGGTCCAGCTGCACCACCGACTCGTTGACATGGCCAATGCCCTGGCTCTGCTCGGCGGACGCTGCGGTGATCTCGCTGATGATGTCCGAGACCCGCTGCACGCTGGCCACGATCTCCTCCATCGTCGCGCCGGCGTCCTGCACCAGGCGCGAGCCCGACTCGACCCGCGCCACGCTCGCGCCGATCAGGGTCTTGATCTCGCGCGCGGCTTCCGCGCTGCGCTGGGCCAGCGAGCGCACCTCGCCGGCCACCACCGCGAAACCGCGCCCCTGCTCGCCGGCGCGCGCGGCCTCGACCGCGGCGTTCAGCGCCAGGATGTTGGTCTGGAAGGCGATGCCGTCGATGACGCCGATGATGTCGCCGATCTTGCGCGAGCTCGCGCTGATCTCGTCCATCGTCGAGACCACCTGGCCCACGACCTCGCCGCCCTTCTTCGCGACGGTGGCGGCGCTGCCCGCCAGCTGGTTGGCCTGGCTGGCCGCGTCGGCGCTCTGGCGCACGGTCTCCGTCAGCTGCTGCATGTTGGAGGCCGTCTGCTCCAGCGAGCCGGCCTGCTTCTCGGTGCGCACCGACAGGTCCTGGTTGCCGGCCGCGATCTCGCGCGAGGCCACCGTCATCGAGTCGGTGCCGCTGCGCACGTCGCTCACGATCGCCGACAGGCCCTGCGACATGTCGCGCACCGCCGCCAGCAGGCTGGACTCGGCGCCCGGCGCCACCACGATGGTTTGCGACAGGTCGCCGCCGGCCATCTGGCGCATGACGTCGCGGGCATATTCGGGCTCGCCGCCGAGCTGGCGCCACACGCTGGCGATCAGCAGCCACGACCCCGCGCCCAGGCAGACGACCACGATGAGGCCGCTCAGCACCGTCGCCCACAGGCCCGAGCCGACGCCCTGCTCCGCGCGCGCCAGCGTCCCGTCGAAGGTGGTCCTGGCATCGGCGCGGGCGTCGCCCAGCGTCTGCTCCAGCGCCTTCTGCGCGGCCTGCATCTTGGGAATGGCGCCCGCCTGGTCGCCCTGCTTGATGCCGAGGAACAGCTGCGCGGTCTCGACCGAGGCGGCGTAGTAGGCCTCGAAGCCGCTCTCCAGCCGGGCACCGGCATCGGCGCGCCCCGGGATGGCCTTGATCGAGGCGATCACCTTGCGCATCGCGCCGGCGCGCTCGGCGGCCTCGTCCAGGCGCTTCTTCTCGCCCTCGGCGACGGCGGACTGGATCGTCCCGCCCAGCGCCTCGAGCTGCGCGGCCACCTGGTTGGTGGCCACCAGATACGGATAGTCGGCCTCGCCCAGCGCGTGGATGGCGCCCGAGGTCCGCGACGAAAAGAACAGCACCACCGCGATGCCCACCGCGAAGACGATCGCCGCCAGCACCGGCAGCATCGCGATACGGGTCTTCAAGTTCATGCCAGACTCCAATTCATCCTGTGTCTCCAACGACCTCCCCGGGTCGATGGCGCCCGCCCGTCGCTCGGCGGCAAGGCGGGCGGCCGGAGCCGCCCGCCGCCGGCGTCAATCGACGCTCAGCACCACCTTCACCGAGCCGTCGACGGCCGACTTCTCGATGTAGCCGATCGCATCGGCATTGGCCGCGACGAACTTCTTCACATCGGCCGAGCTGCCCAGTTCCTTGGGCGGCGTGCCCTTGCCCGAGAACACCAGGCGCGACCAGGCGGCCTTCACCTGGGCCGAGGACTTGCCGGTGGCCTTCGAATAGAAGTGCTCGCGCGCCGCGGCGCTTTCCGGCAAATCCACCGCCTGGGCGGCGGCGCCGCTGGGCAGCTGGTTGGACTTGCCCAGGAAGATGCTCGCGACCTGGTCGGCGCTCATCGAGGCGACCGGGCTCTTCGGATGGACCACGACGACGACCTGCGCCTGTGCGGCCACGGCGGCGACCAGCATCGCGGCGCCGATGAGGGGCTTGATCATGTTGAACTGCATGAGGGTCTGTGCTCCGCTCAGAACACGAAGTCGACGGCGACGCTGTAGACGCCGACGCGCTCGTTGTTGAAGCCCGGCTGGACGTTGTAGAACTGGCCGGCGCCGGTGGTCTTGATGCTGTCGTACTGGGCCTTCACCGCGACGTTGCGCCAGGCATCCCAGCGCACGCCGACGGCGATGGTCTTCTGCGGCGTGCTCTGCGCGGCGGTGACCGCGTCGACGACGGCGCGCAGCGGCAGGCCACCCACGACCACCGTGCCCGGGATCGTGTTGTTGACGTTGCTGCTGTCGGTCTTCTGCTGCGACAGCGTCGCGTACGGCGTGAACTTGCCGACGCGGTAGCCGACCGTCGTGTACCAGCCGGTGGTGTCCGGCACGAAGGAATCGTTGCGGCGCTCGGTGTACTCGGCGGCGACGACCCACTGGCCTTCGTCATAGCTCAGGCCCACGCCGGAGAAGCTCGCATCCTTGTCGGTCGGGTCGATCTCGTTGCCGACCGAGGCGAACGGCGTCTGGCGCAGCGCGCCGACCAGCGAGCTCACCGTTGCGCTGTGCGCGGTCAGCTTGCCCTGCGCATGGCCCACGCGCAGGTTCAGGCCGTCGGCCAGCTCGACGGTGGCGTTCACGCCGACCATCTTCTTGAGCTCCAGCTTGGTCTGGCGCACGTAGGACGAGCTTTCGCCGCCGAAGACCTGCAGCGAGACGCTCTTGCCGGCGACCTGGGTGCTCCAGTTGACGTCGACGCCGTCGAAGTGGCTCACCGGCACCTGGCCGTAGACGTCGATCGGCGGACGCAGCCAGGTGTTGGCATAACCGACGTCGCGGAAGTCGGACACCGCGAAGAACGGCGCGCCCATGCGGCCGGCGCGGATCGCCAGGCCCGGCGTGGCCTGCCACTTGGCGAAGGCCCACTCGACCTGCGGCGTCCAGTCGCCCTTGCCGGTCTGCTTGGTCAGCACCTGCGCGGTCGCGGAAAACTGCGCATTGAACTTGGCCGTGCCCTGCAGGCCCAGCTTCGAATCGACCTCGCCGCTCAGCGACTTGTCGGCGCCATGGACCTGGCCCGGGATGACGTACTCGGCGCCATTCCTGGTCGTGCCCGTCAGGCCGACCGTGCCGAAGCCGGAGAACGAGAACATCGATTCCGACTGGCCCTGCGCCTGCGCGCCAAACGCCAGCAGCGCCAGCGCCATCGGCGCCAGTCGCAAGCTCTTCACCACCATCATTGCAAGTACTCCTGTACAGCGTGAATGCCCAACGCGGGCGTGTTTTTTTTTTCGAACCAAACTTGGGCGTCCGATACGCCTTTCGCCCGGTGCGAAAGCAGTTGTCGGCGCTCCGGAAGGCTTCTTGAGACGGGGGGCCTGGAGGGCTGCCTCTAGAATCCGCCGGGCCTGCCGGAACCCGGCCAAACCTCACGAAACCCAAGACCCATGTACAAGCTCGTGCTGATTCGCCATGGCGAATCGACCTGGAATCTCGAGAACCGCTTCACCGGCTGGACCGACGTGGATCTGACGCCCACCGGGGTGGAGCAGGCCAAGCAGGCGGGCCGTCTGCTGAAGGAAGCGGGCGTCGACTTCGACGTGGCCCACACCTCCGTGCTCAAGCGCGCCATCTGGACCCTGTGGCATTGCCTGGACCAGATGGACCGCCAGTGGCTGCCGGTGCGGCACAGCTGGCGCCTGAACGAACGCCATTACGGCGGCCTTCAGGGGCTGAACAAGGCGGACATGGCCAAGCAGTACGGCGACGAGCAGGTGCTGGTCTGGCGCCGCAGCTATGACACCCCGCCGCCGGCGCTGGAAGCCTCGGACCCGCGCAGCGAGCGCGGCGACATCCGCTATGCCGGCCTGCAGCCGTCCGACATTCCGCTGACCGAGTGCCTCAAGGACACCGTGGCCCGCGTGCTGCCCTACTGGAACGAACAGATCGCACCCGCCATTCTGTCGGGCCAGCGCGTGCTGATCGCGGCCCACGGCAACTCGATCCGGGCCCTCGTGAAGTATTTGGACGGCATCGCCGACGAAGACATCGTTGGCGTGAATATTCCCAACGGCATCCCGCTGGTGTACGAGCTGGACAAGGACCTGAAGCCCATCAAGAGCTATTACCTCGGCGACGCCGAGGCTGCGGCCAAGGCGGCCGCGGCGGTGGCCAACCAGGGCAAGGCCTGAACATCCAGGCCTGAGGCCGCCGGCCGCCCGGCGGCCCTCTATTTGCGGCGCAGCGCGGTCGCGAGCAGCTCCGCGATGCAGACCGCGTTGGTCTCGTGCGGGACCGCGTTGCTGCTCCAGATGTGACGCACGCCGGCCGCGCGCAGCGCCGGCAAAGCATCGCCGTTGAACAGCGCATGCGTCACGGCGACATCCACGCTGGCCGCGCCGCGCTCGAGCGCCTCGCGCGCCGCGCCGATCAGCGTCCGGCCGGTCGAGGCCATGTCGTCCAGCAGCACGACCGAGCGTGCGCGCACATCCAGTTCGGGAAACGCCAGCTGCACCTGCGTGTCGCCGAAGCGCACCTTGCGGCCGACCGCATGCTCGAGCTTGCCGGCGCGCGCCGCCTCGGCGACCCACTGCCCCGACTCCTCATCCGGTCCGACCAGCACCGCGCCCGGCACCTGCACGGCGATGAAGCGCCCGAGCTGCGCCGCCGCCGACAGCGCAACGCCACGCCCGCGTGGCATCACCTCGTCCAGGCTGGCGATCCGGTGCAGGTGCGGGTCGACAGTCACCACGCGGTCAAACTGCGTCGACAGCAGCGCCGCGATGTGACGCTGGCTGACCGCCTCGCCCGGCGTGAACTCCATGTCCTGCCGCATGTAGGCCAGATAAGGCGCGACCAGCATCAGGTGCCGCACGCCCCAGCCCCGCGCGGCCGGCGCGGCAATCAGCAGCTCGACCAGACGGTCGTTGGGCTGATGCTGCATCCCGCGCAGCACGATGACGTCACTCGGCAACGGCTTGGGCAGCACCACACGCGTCTCCCCATCCGGGAAACGATGGCGCGTGATGACCCCCATCGGGCGGCCCAACTCCCTGGCCAGCCGCGTGGCCAGGTCCTGTTCGTCGTCGAAGCACAGCAGCATCGGCGGATCCTCGCATCAAACCGCGGCCGGAGGGCATGCGGCATTCCCGCTGATGGGCGATTGGAGGCCAAAACCCCCATGCCTTGCCGTCCCCGATCGACCCAGGACTCAGGGCCTGGGGAGTGCGTTTGAAAGTCGCTCGGCCAGAGCTTCAGCGAGGTGGCGGCGGTCCAGGCCTTCCGTCGGCATCGCGGGCAGTGAGCGGACTTCGACCGCCAGGTCCTTGGCGGTCAGGATGCGCCACAGGCTTTCCATCAAGGTCATCTGGCCGATGTATTGCGCGGCCTCGCTGTAGGGCCGGCCCGGCTGGTGCCAGCGCAGCACCACCGGCTGCAACGGGGTGTGCGTGCTGATCGCTGCCTGCAACAGGTTGCCGTGCAACGGCAGCAGGGGGTAGCCCGCTCCCGTCGTGCCCTCGGGGAAGACCGCCACCGTCTCGCCAGCGGCCAGCGCCTCGGCCGTCTTGTGCACGACGCGCAGCGCGTCACGCTTGCTGGCGCGCTCGATGTAGAGCGTGCCCACCGCCGTCGCGAGCGATCCCACCAGCGGCCAGGTCGCGATGTCCGCCTTGGAGACGAAGCGCGCCTCCGGCATCACCGCGTGCATCGCCGCGATGTCCAGCCACGAGATGTGATTCGCGGTGATCAGGCGCGGCGCCGGCGACTGAGGGCCCGGCGACTCCAGCCGCACCCCCAGCACCCGCAGCAATTTGCCCGACCACCAGCTGACATAACGCTGCTTCGTCGGGGTGTCGAAACCGGACCAGCGCACCTGCACGAGGAAGACCCCGTGCGCGATGTGCGCCAGCATGCGCAGCGCCCGCCAGACGCCGACCAGGGCGCGCATCAGGCCGTCCGCTCGACGTCGGTGACCAGCGATTCGTAGGCGACCGTGCCGGCCACCAGCGTGTAGCGCACGCGGCCCGGCAGCTCGAAGCCGGTGATGTCGAAGGAGAACGGCGTGTGCTTGCCCTGACTGACCAGCCGCTCCGGCGTGACCGCGCCGCTGGCCTCGGCGTCGAAGACGACGACGTCGCCCACGCCGCCCTCGACCAGCCGGCCGGCGCTTGCCGCCAGCGAGCCCAGCGCGCCGCCCAGGACCTTGACCGGACGGCCGGTGATGGTGTCGAGCGTTCGCGCCAGCGAGAGGCCCTCGTCCTGGCCCCAGCGCAGCGCCAGGCTGAGCAGCAGTTCCAGGCCGGTGGCGCCGGGCGTGGCCTCGGCGAAGGGCAAGGTCTTTTCGTCGGCGGCGACCGGGTTGTGATCGCTGACCAGCGCGTCGATCGTGCCGTCGGCCAGCGCGGCGCGCAGCGCGGCGCGGTCGCGCTGCTGGCGCAGCGGCGGGGTGAGCCGCATGGACGGGTTGAAGTAGCCGATGTCGACGTCGCTCAGGTGCAGCGAGTTGATGGAGACGTCCGCCGTGACCGGCAGGCCGTCGCGCTTGGCCTGGCGCACGAGTTCGACGCCGGCGGCGCTGCTCAGGCGGCACAGGTGGACGCGGCAGCCGGTCACGCGGACCAGCTCGAGGATGGTGTGCAGCGCGATGGTCTCGGCCGCGACCGGCTCGCCCGAGAGGCCCAGGCGCGTCGCGACCGGGCCGCTGGCGGCGACGCCACCGCTGAGCCACGGATCCTGCGGATGCAGCCACAGCGTGTAGCCGAAGCTGGCGGCGTACTGCATGGCCCGCTGGACGGTGAGCGTGTTGCGGATCGGGCGGTAGGCCTGCGAGAAGCCGACGCAGCCGGACTCGGTGAGCTCGGCCATTTCGGTCAGCGCCTCGCCGTCCAGGCCGCGGGTGAGCGCGCCCAGCGGGAAGAGGCGGCAGCGGCTGAGCTTGCGGGCGCGGAACTTGAGCATGTCCACGAGGCCCGGCTCGTCCAGCGCCGGATCGGTATCGGGCGGGCAGACGAGGCTGGTGACGCCGCCGGCGGCCGCGGCGGCGAGCTCGCTTTCGAGCATGCCTTCATGCTCGTGGCCGGGCTCGCGCAGCCGCGCGGCCAGGTCCACCAGGCCCGGTGCGACGACCAGGCCGTCGGCATCGATGACGCGGTCCGCGCTGAAGTCGCCGACCTGGCCCAGGCCGACGATGCGGCCCGACGCGATCGCGAGGTCGCCGCGCTGGTCCAGGCCCGAGGCGGGATCGAGCAGGCGGCCGTTCTGGATGAGGATCTTCATGCTTCGTTTCCGGCGAGGATGGACATGACCGCCATGCGGACCGCGATGCCGAAGGTCACCTGCGGCAGGATCACGCTGTGCTGGCCGTCGGCGACGGTGGACGAGATCTCGACGCCGCGGTTGATCGGGCCCGGATGCATGACGATCGCATCCGGCTTGGCCAGCGCCAGCTTCTCCGGCGTGAGGCCGAAACTCTTGAAGTACTCGCCGGCGCTGGGCAGCATCGCGCCGCTCATGCGCTCGTTCTGCAGGCGCAGCATGATGATGACGTCGGCATCCTTCACGCCCTCGGCCATGTCGTGGCAGACGCGCACGCCCATGTCCTTGAGGTCGCCCGGCACCAGGGTCTTGGGGCCGACGGCGCGGATCTCCGGCACGCCCAGCGTGGTGAGCGCATGGATGTCGCTGCGCGCGACCCGCGAATGCACGATGTCGCCGACGATCGCCACCGTGAGGTTGGTGAAGTCCTTCTTGTAGTGACGGATCGTGTACATGTCCAGCAGGCCCTGCGTCGGATGCGCGTGGCGGCCGTCGCCGGCATTGACGACGTGGACATGCGGCGCGCAGTGCTGCGCGATCAGGTAGGGGGCGCCGGACTCGCTGTGGCGCACGACGAACATATCGGCATGCATCGCCGAGAGGTTGGCCACCGTGTCCAGCAGCGTCTCGCCCTTGGCCGTGCTCGAGCGCGCGATGTCCAGGTTGATGACGTCGGCGGACAGGCGCTTGGCGGCGATCTCGAAGGTGGTGCGGGTGCGGGTGCTGTTCTCGAAGAACAGGTTGAAGACCGACTTGCCGCGCAGCAGCGGCACCTTCTTGACCTCGCGGTCGTTGACCGACAGGAAGGTGCCGGCCGTGTCCAGGATCTGGTGCAGCACGGCCTTGGGCAGACCCTCGGTGGACAGCAGGTGGATCAGCTCGCCATGCTTGTTCAGCTGCGGATTGCGTTTGCTCAGCATGGGATCAGTCCTCCTTCACGTCGAAGCTGAAGCGGCCGTGGTCGCCCGGATCCTGGCTTTTGACCAGGCTCAGCCGCTGGTGCGGCGCCAGGGCGACGCGCGCGGCGGAGAACGCCGGCTCGATCGGCAGCTCACGGCCGCCGCGGTCGACCAGCACCGCCAGCGTCACGCTCGCGGGCCGGCCGAAGTCGAACAGCTCGTTGATGACGGCGCGGGTGGTGCGGCCGGTGTAGAGCACGTCGTCGATGAGCAGGATGTGGCGACCCTCGACCTCGAAGGGCAGCCGGGTGTGGTCGGCGCTGGCGTTCATGCCCTTGCTGCCGAAGTCGTCGCGGTGCAGCGCGCTGGAGATGACGCCGTGCTGGCCCGGCAGCTTCAGGTCCTGCTGGAGGCGCTCGGCCAGCCAGGCGCCGCCCGACCAGATGCCGACCAGCGCGCAGTCGGGTTGCAGCAGGCGCTGGACGCCGCGCGCGAGGTCGGCGTAGAGCGCTTCCGCATCGAGGTGCAATGTGCTCATGGGTGTTCCCGGAAGAATTGTTCGAGGATCAATGCCGCGCTCGCGGCATCGAGGTCGCGCGCGCCCTGGGACTGGGCTTCCGCGCTGGTGTAGCGTTCGTCGACTTCGACCACCGGCAGCCGGTAGCGGCCACGCAGCTGGCCCGCGAACTTGAGCGCGCGGGCGGTCATTTCATGCGGGGCGCCGTCCGGATGACGCGGCACGCCGATGACCAGCGCATCGGGCTGCCACTCCTGGATCAGCGCCGCGATCGCGGCCCAGCGCGCATCGCCCTGCTCGGTGATCGTCCGCAAGCCCCGCGCGCTGCCCAGCATCCGGTTGCCGGTCGCCACGCCGAGGCGCTTGGTACCGAAATCAAAACCGAGGGGGGAAACGAACGACGACGGGGAAGCGAGGGTCATGGCGCTTCCGGGATTCATGCGTGCCCGGCCTCCTGGCTGAGCATGCGCGGATCGATGCCCAGCAGCGCCAGCGCCTTGTCGTAGCGCTCCTCGATGGGCGTGTCGAAGATGATCTCGGGCGTGGCGTCGACGGTGATCCAGCCGTTGCGGCCGAGCTCCTCCTCGAGCTGCCCCGCCGCCCAGCCGCTGTAGCCCAGCGTGACCAGCACCCGCTTGGGGCCGGCACCGCTGGACAGCGCCTCCAGCACGTCGCGGCTGGTGGTCATCTCGAGCCCGCCGGGCACGGCCAGCGTCGCGTTGTAGTGGTTGCCCTGCTCGTCCAGCGGCTCGTGCAGCACGAAGCCGCGCTCCGTCTGGACCGGGCCGCCGAAGAAGACCGGCCGCGCGGCCATGTCCTCGTCGTTCAGCTCGAGCTCGACCTTCTCGAACAGATTGCCCAGGGTCAGCGAGATCGGCTTGTTGATGACCAGTCCCAGCGCGCCCTTCTCGTTGTGCTCGCACAGGTAGACGACGGAGCCGGCAAAGGTTTCGTCCACCATGCCCGGCATGGCGATCAGGAACTGGTTGGTCAGGTCGATGCGTTCCTTGGACATAGGGGCGGATTCTATTTCACCGACACTCCGTCCCCATGACGCGAACGTCCTCTTCCCCCGCTTCCCGGCCGCCCGCGCCGACGGACGGCGCGGACAGCGCCCTGGTGTGGTTCCGCCGCGACCTGCGGGCCGACGACCATGCGGCGCTGTACCACGCGCTGCGGCGGCACCGCCGGGTCTACTGCGCCTTCGTGCTGGACACCGACATCCTGGACCCGCTGCCGCGGGCCGACCGGCGCGTGCAATTCATCCTCGACGCGCTGGGCGTGCTGGATGCGGACCTCGCCGCGCTGGCCCCCGGCGCCGGCCTGATCGTGCGCCACGGCGCGCCGCGCGAGCAGATCCCGGCGCTGGCCGCCGAGCTGGGCGTGCAGGCGCTGTACTTCAACCACGACGACGAGCCCGACGCGCTGCGCCGCGACGCCGCCGTCGGCGAGACGCTGCTGGCGCGCGGCGTGCAGGTCGAGAGCTTCAAGGACCATGTGATCTTCGAGCGCTCCGAGCTGCTGACCGGCGCCGGCAAGCCTTACGGCGTCTTCACGCCCTACAAGAACGCCTGGCTGCGCGAGATCACACCCTTCTTCCTCAGCAGCTATCCGGTTGAGCGCCACGCCTCGCACCTGGCGACCGGCCCCGAGGTGGCGGCGCGCCGGGGCGTGCCCGCGCTGGCCGACATCGGCTTCGAGCCCGCCGGGCTGAGCGCGGCGCTCTCGGGCGGCAGCGCGGGCGCGCGGCGGCTGTTCGACGAGTTCCTCGAGCGCATCGACCGCTACGGCGAGACCCGCGACTTTCCCGCCGTCAAGGGCCCGAGCTACCTGAGCACCCACCTGCGCTTCGGCACGATCTCGATCCGCGTGCTCGCGCGCGAGGCCTGGCGGCGTGGCTACGCGAGTAGCAGCGCCAGCGCGGGGGCGCAGACCTGGCTGTCGGAGCTGATCTGGCGGGACTTCTATCACCAGGTCCTGCACCACCATCCGCGCGTGGCGGAGCGCGCCTTCCGGCCCGAGTACGACCGCATCGCCTGGGCCGAGGGTCCGGAGGCCGATGCCGACTTCGAGGCCTGGTGCCAGGGCCGTACCGGCTACCCGCTGGTCGACGCGGCGATGCACCAGATCAACCAGACCGGCTACATGCACAACCGGCTGCGCATGGTCACGGCCAGCTTCCTGATCAAGGACCTGGGCATCGACTGGCGCCGCGGCGAGGCCTACTTCGCCGAGAAACTGATCGACTTCGATCTCGCCGCCAACAACGGCGGCTGGCAATGGGCCGCCTCCAGCGGCTGCGACGCCCAGCCCTACTTCCGCATCTTCAATCCGGTCAGCCAGAGCGAGAAGTTCGACCCCGACGGGAAATTCATCCAGCGCTACCTGCCGCAACTCTCGCGGCTGCCGCCGGCGCTGATCCACGCGCCCTGGCTCGCCAAGCCGGCGGAACTGGCCGCCTGCGGCGTCGTGCTGGGCCGCGACTATCCCGAGCCGATCGTGCGCCACGAGACCGCGCGCATGGCGACGATGGCGCGCTACGCCGTGGTCAAGGACCGCGGCTTCGCGCCGGACTAGGTTCCGGCGCGCACCGTCAATGCACCACCGCGCTGCCCTTCTGGGGCAGGCGCAGGCCGTGCGCGCGGGCTTCCGCCAGGATCAGCAGGCCGCGCGCGGTGATCGCGTCGCGGGGATGCAGCGCCACGCCGACATGGCTGTCGAGCCGCACCGGATGGCCGCCCAGGTCGAAGGGCTGCGCCAGCGCATCGCGGATGCGCTCGCCCATCGCTTCCGCCTCCTGCACCGATCCGGCGCGCGACACCACCAGCGCGAACTGCTCGTTGGCGTGCCGCGCCAGCAGGTCGACCGGACCGGCGCAGGAGGACAGCCGCCGGCCGACCTCCACCAGCACCGGTGCCGCCGCCTGCACGCCCTGGCTGCGCAGCAGCGCCTCCAGGCCCTTGAGCACCACCACCGTGACCGCCACCCGACCGGACTCGGCATTGACCATGCGCAGCACCTGGTCCAGGCGCTCCAGCAGCGCCACCTGGCCGAGCAGCCCGGTGGCGGTGTCGCGCAGCAGCGGCGAGGGCCGCGTCTGCCGGCCGGCCGCGCGCTCGCTCTGCAGCAGCTCGTCCAGGTCGCCGAACAGCGACTCCAGGCCGCTGCCCTTGTCGTAGAAGCCGTCCGCCCCCGCCTGCATGCACATGTCGCGGTAGGCGTCCATCGCGTGATGGGTGAGCATCAGGATCCGTCCCTGGAAGCCCTTGTGGCGCAGCGCCCGCAGCACGTCGACGCCGGTGCCCACCAGCAGGGTCATGTCCAGCAGCACGGCATCGGGCTGCAGCCAGTCGATCAGCGCGATCGCCTGCGGCGCGGAGTCCGCCTCGCCGACGACGCGCACGCCGGCCATGTCCTCGAGCCGCCGTGCCAGGAGCCGGCGGATGGCCGACGAGTCCTCGACGAGAAAAATGTCCATGAAGGGATGCTCCGGATCGCGGCGGCGACTGGTTGTCACCGCCTGTCCGGCATCTTGCGCGAGGCCCGGCGCCGGCATCAGCAGCGCCCCGCGCATGCTGGTGTCGGGGCCTGTCCGCAGGATTTGTCGGGCGATCCCCTACAGCGCCCGGCCGCTCACTGGATGTCCGTCAACCCGTGCTGGACGCAGTACTTGGTGAGCTCGGTGTTGTTGCGCCAGCCGGTCTTCTCCAGGATGCGCGCGCGGTAGGTGCCGACCGTCTTGGCCGACAGGTGCATGGTCTCGGCGATCTCCGCCGGCGTCTTGCCCGCGGCGATCAGCAGCATCACGCGGTGTTCCTGCGCCGACAGCTGCTCGTGCGGCAACTGGCCCGGCGTCGCGCCGCTGAGCAGCCCCAGCAGGTGGTCCGCCATCGCGGCCGTGACGTAGCGCCCGCCCTGCAGCAGGCGCTGCAGCGCGACGACCAGCTCGTCGGTCGCCTTGTCCTTGGGCAGATAGCCGGACACGCCCATCTGCAGCAGCCGCGCCGCGTAGGCGGACTCCGCGTTGAGGCTCAGCACCAGCACCGGCACGCCCTTGAGCGCCCGCAGCATGCGGCTGGCCCCCTCGGTCCCGCTGGCGTCGGGCAGCGACAGGTCCAGCACCAGCGCATCCGGCTTGTTGGCCTGGCCCAGCTGCAGGGCCTCGGCGATGGTCGATGCCTCGTCCAGCACCGCCGATGGCCAATGGCCCTGGATCAACTGCTTGACCCCGAGCCGCATGATCGGATGGTCGTCAACGATCAGAAACCTCATCCCAACCCTCCTCGTTCTCCCGGGTCGCCCCGGTGCTGTCCCCCTCGTTCGCGACGCCGGCCAGCGGCACGCGGACATCGATCCGCGTGCCACGCCGCGGCGCCGGCCCGAAGACCAGTTCACCGCCCGCCAGCACGGCGCGCTCCCGCATGTTCCTCAGGCCCGACGCATCCGCCCGCACCTGGCCCGGGCCGATGCCGTCGTCCTCGATGCGCAGGCGGTATTCCCCGTCCTCGATGCGGGACTCGATCGTCAGCTGGTGCGCCTGCGCATGCCTCAGCACGTTGGTCGCCGCCTCCTGCAGCAGGCGGAACAGCTGGTTGTGCTGCTCGCTGCTGAGCGCCTCGTCCGGCGCCAGGTCCAGGTCGACCACCAGCTCGCTCTGCCGCTGCAGGCCCTGCGCATAGTGCTGGACCGCCGCGCCGAAGCCGAAGTCGTCCAGCAGCGGCGGCCGCAGCGTGTTGGCGATGCGGCGCGCGGCGCCGATGACCTCGTCGGCGATGGCCAGCATCTCGTCGTGCATCGGCTCCTTGGCCGGCGCGATCTTGCGCGCCATCGACAGCGCCAGCATCTTCGCCGCCGTGCCGAGCTGGCCGAGCTGGTCGTGGACCTCGCGCGCGAGCCGGCGCCGCTCCGCCTCCACGCTGCGGTCCAGTTCGGCGGCGAAGCTCTGGATGCGGGTCAGCGCCTCGCTCAGTTCACGGGTGCGCTCGGCGACGGCCCCCTCCAGCCGCGCATGGCTGTCGCGCAGCGCGCGTTCGGCCCGGTCGCGCCGTTCGCGCTCGACCCACAGCGCCGCCATCGCCGCGGCCATCAGCAGGCCCCCGACGAGCGGCAGCACCTGCGCCAGCAGCGTGGTTTCCTTGGTCTGCAGCGCCACCGCCGATTCGATGCCATCGATCCGGCGTTGCTGCACCGACTTCAGCCGCGCCAGCTCGCCGCGGATCTCGTCCATCAGCTGCTTGCCGGCGACATAGGCCTGGCGGTCGTTCAGCGCCTCGGCGCCCAGCTTCCAGCGCTTCGCGACCTGGTCCTCGACCTGGCGGCGGCGCTCGGCGATGAAACGGTCCAGCCGCGCGAAGGCCTGGTCCTGGCGGTCGCCGCTGACCGCCAGCGCGTCCTTGAGCTGGGCGTAGTTCGCGTCCAGGTCGCGCTGGGCGCGCTCGTAGGGCTGCAGGAAGGCCGCGTCGCCGGTGATCAGGAAACCGCGCGTGCCGGTCTCCAGGTCGATCAGCAGGCCGTTCAGGTCGGACAGCTGCTGCTGCGTGCGCAAGGCATGGGCGCGCCCCGCCTCCTGACGCGTCAGCTCGCCCAGGCTGCGGTAACCGCCATAGGCGGTGGCCACGAAGGCGACGCAGCCGGCCAGCAACAGGCCCGCAGCCACCGGAAAGGTCAGCAAGCGCATGGATGGTCCGGGCCTCCGGGCCCGTGTTCGTACAACCCTGCGGACGCCGCGTTCCAGCGATGACAAGCTCGCCGGCGTCCACCCCACTGCAGTCGGGCCCCGGGTGTCAGGCGCATCGGACGTCTTTCGCTCCGCTTGCGCCGGTCGGGCCGCTTTCGCTTCTGTCTCGCATGGATTTCGCCCTTCGGTGGGAGGGCTTGTTCGCGCGGACGCTCCCTGGCGCCTGCTCACGTGGGCCTAACGCTAGAGGTGCGGCGCAGGAAAAGCAAGTCCCTGCTCACGCGCCGCGTGCCGGGAAAGCCACGTCCGCGGGCAGCAGGCGGGCCGAAGGCGAGCACTTTCACGCGACCGGCGGGTGCCGCGCGCCGGGGTCAGGACTTGTCCCACCGCCCCTCGCGGGGGCACCCCACCCCGCCTGTCAGGGGGCCTGCCAACGCGACAGCAGCGCGCCATGGCGCTGCTGCCAGTCGCGCAGCGGCGCCGCCTCGCCGTCGAGCACCAGCCGCAGGTAGGCCAGGCTGAGCTCGCGCGTCGCGGCCTTGACCTTCGGGTTGAGCTCGAAGCCGCCGGTGTTCATCCGGTCGGTGAAGATGCTGTGCGAACCGCCGCTGAACATCGCCAGCGCCTTGCGCGGTCCGCCGATCGCGTCGAACAGCGCGACCCGGTCCGACGGTCCGCTGTAGTAGCCGGGAATGGTGATCTCGTCGGCGGTGGCGCTGATGTGCAGCGTGGGGATGGCGATGCCGGACAGGATGGGCGCCGGATCGCCCTCCCCGTAGAACGGCGGCGCGGAGATCAGGATCGCCGCCTTGAAGCGCGGATCGGCCAGCGAGGACAACGAAGACGACGCCTCGCCGCCGGTCAGTCCGGCGGGCGCCGGCACCTTCGCGCCGGCGATCAGCAGGCTGGTGTTGGCGCCGTAGGAGTGCCCGGCGATCGCCAGGCGCGTCGCATCCAGCCGCGGCCCCAGCGGTCCGGCCAGCAGCTGGTCCAGGGCGAAGCGGATGTCCTGCGTTCGCTCGATGGCCTCCTCCGGCTGCGCCGCATGCTGCAGGCGCCGCACCAGCGTCAGCGAGTTCGACCAGCCGAAGCCACCGGCCCAGAGCCGGCGGTCGCTGCCAATGTGCTGCACATGCATCGCGACGATGCCGTGCGCCGCCCAATAACTGCCGAGGTAGCTGTAGCCGCGCCGCGAGCCGCCCATGCCGTGCGAGAAGACCACGACCGGCCACCCACCCGCCGGCGGCTCGCCGCGGGGCCAGTAGACGCGCACCGGGACCGCGCGCTCGCGGGCGGGATCGCTCCAGTCGAAGTCCTGCCAGTGATGGCTGCCGTCCTCGGCCACCTGCGTGCCGGGCTGGGCCGGCAGGTCGGGACCGGCCACCGGCGGCGGCGTCGCGCAGCCGATCAGCAGGGCCGCGACCGCCGTCGCCGCCGAGGCGGCGAGCGCGGTCCAGCGCCAGGTCCTGTTCACCGGATCAGAAGAGTTCGACGTCGCTGAGGTGGCTGGCCTCGGCCATGCGGCCTTGCGCGACCAGCGTCGCGTGGCTCTGCACCTGGTTCCGGCCGGCGCCCTTGGCGTGGTAGACCGCCTTGTCGGCGCGCTCGAAAGCCGCGGCCGGCGAGTCGCCGCTGCGGATCTGCGTGAAGCCGATGCTGACCGTGATGCGGCCGACCTGCGGGAAAGCGTACTGGGCGGTGTTGAGGCGGAAGCGCTCGAAGGCGTGCGCGGCGTCGGGTTCGTCCTCGCAACGCATCAGCACGACGAACTCCTCGCCGCCGAAGCGATAGAGCAGGTCGTTGAAGCGGAAGCTGCTGCGCATCAGCCGCGACAGCAGCAGCAGCACCTCGTCGCCGATCAGGTGACCGAAGCGGTCGTTGATCGACTTGAAGTGGTCGATGTCGATCACGCCGATCCAGTAGCGTGGATGCACCGCGGCATGGCGGCGGTCCTGACCGGGCTCCTCGGGCTTGGCCTCCTCGGCCTGGATCCGCAGCGGCAGCTCCGAGACGGCCTTCAGGAAGCTCTCATCGAAGGTCTTGCGGTTCAGCAGGCCGGTCAGCGTGTCGCGCTCGCTGTAGTCCAGCAGGCCCTGGAAGTTGTGATAGATCCGCAGCACGCTGCTGACCATGCGCTGCGCCTCGGTCTTGAGCCGGCGCGCGGTGTGCAGCTCCAGCACGCCGACCACGTCGCGTTCGGTCGCCAGCGGGAACAGCGTCACCCACTCGTTGTTTTCGCGCTGCTGCAACACGCTGCGCTGCGTCAGGCATTCGAGGCGGCGCGGATGCTCGGCCAGCCGGGGGAGGGTCTCGGGATCGACCCAGAGCGAGTCGGCGGTGGCGACGGCGTCGCCGGCGTGCAGCCGGGCGCGCGTCAGCCAGCGCTGCTGGCCGGGCTCGCCGACGCAGCGATAGATCGCCACGGCGGCCGCAGGGCCGTTGAGCAGGTCACGCAGCGCGGTGACCAGGGTGACGTCCATGACGTCGCGGTCACGGAAACCCGTCAGCTCGGCAAGATGGTCGACTACCCCGGACATGGTGTTTGCAGCGTGGAGGGAGGATCCAGGCGCCGGCAACCACCGATGGTCCGGGGGCCCGGACGCTACGCCCTCGCCGGCTTTCCGGCGGAATGGTGCGAAGTGTATCGGGCGATCAGGCCGAGCAGGTGCTCCTCGTCATAGGGCTTGCCCAGGTAATCCTCGACTCCGAGCCGTTGTGCATAGTCGCGGTGTTTCTGAGCGATGCGCGACGTGATCATGATCACGGGCAGCCCCGCCAGACGCGCGTCGGCACGCAGGTTGCGGACCAGGTCGAAGCCGTCCATGCGCGGCATCTCGATGTCCGACAGCACCAGTTGCGGCAATTCCTCGCCGGCCAGGCGCTCCATCGCATCCAGGCCGTCCTTGGCCAGCAGCACGCGGTAGCCCTCGCGCTCCAGCAGGCGCTGGGTGACGCGGCGCACGGTCAGCGAGTCGTCGACCACCATCACTAGCGGCGCGAGCTGCTCGGTGACCGCCTCGACCACCACCTGGCGCGCGGCCGCCTCGGCGTCGTGCACGCGCTGCTGCGCGGCATGGCCGTAGCGGTTGGCCAGCGCCACCGGGTTGTAGATCAGCGCCACATCGCCCGAGGCCAGCAGGCTGATGCCCGCCAGGCCCGGGACCTGCATCAGCTGCGGGCCCAGGTTCTTGACGACGACTTCCTGGTTGCCCAGCACTTCGTCGACGTGCAGCGCCAGGCGCTGCTGGGCGCTGTGCACCAGCGCCACCGGCAGGGTCTTGCCATGGGCGACGCCGCGGTCGCTGTGGTGCATCAGGCCGCCCAGCCAGTAGAAGGGCATGCGTTCGCCGGCGGCCATCAGCGCACCGTCGGCATAGGCCTGCTCGACCGTCTCGACCGGCAGGCGCTGCACCGACAGCATCAGGCTGGCCGGCACCGCGACCTTGCGGTCGCCGTAGCGCAGCACGACGACCTGCGTCAGCGCCGTCGTCAGCGGCACGCGCAGCTCGAAGCTGGCGCCCTGCCCCGGCGAGGACTGCGTCAGCACGTAGCCGCCGAGCGTGTTCACCTCGGAGCGGACCACGTCCATGCCGACGCCGCGGCCCGCCATCTCGGTCAGCGATTCGGCGGTGGAGAAGCCCGGCTCGTAGATCAGGTCCATCAGCTGGGCGTCGTTCAGGTCCTGACCCGGCTGGATCAGGCCCTGGCTCTCGCCGCGGGCGCGGATGCGCGCCAGATTCAGGCCGGCGCCGTCATCGCTGAAGCGGACCTGGATCTCGTTGCCTTCCTGGTGCAGGTTCAGCACGATGCGGCCCACCGGCGCCTTGCCCGCCTGCTGGCGGACATCCGGCGTCTCGATGCCGTGCACGACGCTGTTGCGCAGCAGGTGCTCGAAGGCGCCGGTCAGGCGCTCCAGCACCGCGCGGTCCAGTTCGACGCCGCCACCGCGGATCTCGAGCTGGGCCTGCTTGCCGCTTTCGCGGGCGGCCTGGCGGACCACCCGGTGCAGGCGCTCGCCCAGGCTGCTGTCGAACTCGACCATCCGCGTGCGCAGCAGGTCGTCCTGCAGCTCGCGGGTCAGCCGGGACTGGCCGGCCAGTTCGTCTTCGCCGGCCGCGACGTTGCGCTGCAGGCCGCGCTGGACCGTGGCCACGTCGTTGACCGACTCGGCCAGCATCCGGGTCAGTTCCTGAAAGCGGGTGTAGCGGTCGAACTCGAGCGGGTCGAAGTCCTTGCCGGTCGCCTGGGCGGCTTCCTGGCGGGCGGCGATGCGGGCCTCGGCCTGCAGTTCCAGTTCGCGCAGCTGCGTGCGCAGACGCTCCAGGTTGTCGTCCAGGTCGGACAGCGAGGTGCGCATCTGGCCCAGTTCGGACTCCAGGCGCGCGCGGCGGATGGAGACTTCACCGGACAGCGCGGCCATGCGCTCCAGCAGCGCGCCACGGACACGCACCTGGGCGGCCGGGGCCACCGGGGCGCTTTCCAGCGGCTGGCCCAGGTCGGCGATCTCGCTGAAGTGGGCCCAGTCGATCTCGATGTCGGCCGGCGGCGTCGCCACCGCGGGCTCGGCGACCGGCGCCTCGACCGGCGCGGCGGCCTCCACGACAGGCTCGGCCTCCAGCGGCGGCAGCGCCAACGGTTCGGCGACCGGCTGAGCGACCGCTTCGGCAACCACGTCGGCCACCGGCTCGATCGGCGCCAGCTGGGGAGCCGGTGCCGGGATCGCGTCGGAGCCTTCGGCCGGCGCCTGGATGGTCTCGACCGCGACGGCGGGCGGGATCGGCGCGGGCAGGTCGGCGACCGGCGCGGCCGGGGCGGATGGCGCCATCGGCGCGGGCACCACCGGTGCCGGGTCGCGCCAGGTGCGCTGCAGCGTCTTGAAGCTGTGTTCCAGGCTGTCGCCGGCGTCCTGCAGCGCGAGCAGTTGCTCGTAGCCCGGTTCGCCGTCGGCCAGCAGGTGCTCGATCTGGGACTCCAGGCGGTGGGCCTGCTCGCCCAGGCGCATCGCGCCGGCCAGGCGGGCACCGCCCTTGAAGGTGTGCAGCACCCGCATGCAGGCGGCGGCGCGGCCGGTGTCGGCCGGCTGGGTCGCCCACTCGCGCAGCGCGCCGTGCAGCTCGCCCAGCAGGTCCTCGGCTTCCTCCTCGAAGATCGGCATCAGTTCCGGCTCGATCTGGTCGGGCTGGCTGAAGTCGAAATCGTCGGCGGTCGCCTCGGCGGCCTGGTGGAAGGCGTAATGCGAGGTCGGCAGGGCCGGCTCGGCCGTGTGGTCCACCAGCAGGTGGGCCGGCAGCGCGGCCGTCGACACCTCCTCGAGCGACATGGCCAGCAGGCCCTCGTCGCTGTCGGCATGGCTGTCGGGCAGCACGGCGCCCGGCTCGAAGGCCTGCAGTTCCGCCAGCAGGCCGGCATCGGATTCCTTCAGGAAACCGGCGGCGAACTGGTGCAACAGGCGGCGGATCTCGTCGGCGGCGCGCTGGAACAGCGTCGGGTCGGCGACCTGATGGCCCTGGGCGCGCGCCAGCGCGTGCTCCAGGCAACGGGCCAGCGTGGACAGGTCCTCGAAGCCCACCGTCGCGGCGCTGCCGGCCAGGCCGTGCGCCAGGGCTTCCGCGTCCTGCGGCAGCGGCGACTGGGGCAGCAGCGCCCACTCGCTCAGCTCCACCTGCAGGCGGCGCGAACGCTCGTCGGCCTCGTTCAGGAAGATGTTGAACAGCGCGATGCTGATGCGCAGCGGCCCGATGACCTTGACGCCCTCGTCGCTGTCCTCGACGGCCTCGTCCGGCTGCGCCTCGGCCTCGGCCTCGACCTCGGCGGTCGGCGGCGTGACGGCGGTGCCGCCCACCAGGCTCAGCGCCGGCGCGGCGTGTGCCGGCGCCGCGCCCAGGTCGGGCAGGTCCAGGTCCGGCAGATCCAGGTCGGACAGGGTGCGCGGCGACAGGCCTTCGGGCGCGGTCGCCTCGACAGCGGCATCGGCGGCATTGGCGGCCGCGTCGCTCAGGTCGAGCACGGCGTCGTCGGCGGCCACCGGGGCCACCGGGGCCTCCACCGGCGCGGACACCAGTTCCTGGCCGAGGTCCAGCGTCAGCGACAGGTCCGCGGCGGACGGCGCATCGATCGCTGCGACCGGCTCGGTGTTGAGGTCGGACAGATCCAGCAGGTCCAGCGCCGGCTCGTCGGCGGCGGGTTCGGCCGGCAGCGCGTCCAGCGGCATCGGCGTCGTCGCCTCGATCTCGACCAGCGGCGCGTCGGCCGGCCAGCCGTCGGGCAGTTCCATCGTGACGGTCGCCTCGTCGGCGGGCGTCAGCGTGGGTTCGAGCGACAGCGTCGGTTCGTCCTGGAAGGCCGGTGGCTGGGCCGCGGCGGCTTCCACCGCGGCGGGCTCCAGCAGCGCGGACGGTTCGACCACGTCCGCCACCGTCGGCAGCGACATCGTCGTGTCCAGCACCGGCGGCTCCGCGGTCAGCGCGGGCAGTTCGACGGCGGACAGCGCGTCCAGGTCGATGGCGGCGTCCAGCTCGGGCACCGCCTGGGTCAGTTCGGGCACGTCCGCCGGGAATTCCGGCGACAGCGCGTCGATCGCGACGGGCGTCGGTTCGGTCGCGGTCACCACGTCCAGGTCGGCCACCGGCAGCGGCGGCACGTCCAGGCCCGGCAGGTCCAGCGCGGGCAGGTCCAGCGACGGCAGCACCGAGCCGGCCGCGGCATGTTCCGCGTCCAGCGTGGCCAGCAGGTCCAGCGCGGCCAGCTCGTCGGCCGCGGGCGGCGTCGCGGGCGCGGGCGTCGCCACCTCGTCCGCCAGCGACAGTTCCGGCAGGACCTGCAGACCGGCCAGATCGATCTCCGGCGCGGGGGCCGGGACCTCGGCGACTTCGGCGACTTCCGGCAGCTCGGCGACCTCGATGACCTCGGGGGCTTCCACCACTTCGGCCACCTCGATCAACTCGGGCACCGCCAGGACCGGCGCCGCGGCGGACAGCTGCAGCGCGGTGTAGCGGTTCTCCAGACGCAGCGTGTCGGCGACGGCGCGGAACGGCGCGCTGTGATAGCCGTGCGGCCGGCCTTCGCCGATCGCGGCGGCCCAGGCCTGGAATCCGTCCAGCGCCTCGTTGCTGGCGCGCAGCAGGTCCGAATCGGCCTGCGGATGCTCCGACAGGCGATGGTTGTAGAGCTGTTCGAAGGCCCAGCCGGCTTCGCCGAACTCGTTCAGCCCGACCATGCGCGAGCTGCCCTTGAGCGTATGGAAAGCGCGACGCACCGTCGTCAGCTGTTCCTTGTCGCTGGCGCTGCGCGCGAGCGCGGTCAGCGCCTCGCGGGCGGTCGTCACGACCTCGGCGGCCTCTTCCAGGAAGATGCCCAGCATCTCCTCGTCGATGGCGGCCTCGGCCTGCGGGATCGGGGCGCTCGGCGCCGGCGCGGGCGGGGCGACCGGCGCGGCGGCCTCGATGAACTGCTGCAGCGATTCGGCGGCCTGGCTGCCCGCGGCGTCACCGCCGGACGAGAGCAGCTGCTGCTGCGCCTGCTGCGCGGCCTGCGCCAGGCCGAGGTCGTCGGCGGCGCGGGCTTCGTGGGAAATGCGTTCCAGGTCGCGCGCCAGGTCCTCGGTCGAGCGATCGCCCTGCGCGACCGCCTGGGCGGTCGCCTGGAGCTGGTCGATCAACTGCGGCTGGGCCGCGGCTTCGGCGGCGGCCAGTTCCTGCGCGTGGGCGTGCTGTTCGCTCTCGCGGCCGACCAGCGACTGCAGCAGCCCGGTGTCGTCCTCGAAGCGGAACATGCGCTTGGCCAGCTGCGGCTGGACGCTCAGCATGTCGATCAGGAAACCCAGCGCGCCCAGGTTGTGGGCGAGCCGGTCGAATTGCGCGCGCGGTCCGGGCAGCGAGGGATCGACCTCGGTGTTGGCCAGTTCGTCGACCTGGTCGCGCATCTTCAGCGTGGCCTGCGCGGCCTGCGACAGGCCCAGCACGCTGAACACGCCGCGCATCGCCTGCAGCTGGCCCGGCACCGGGATCAGCAGGTCGCGCTTGGACGGGTCGCGGAAGTATTCGTCGCACTGGCGCTCGACCTCGGAGAGGCTGGCGCGCAGTTCATGGACGACGGAGCCGAGCGTCTGCCGGTCGGCCACGCGGCGGTACAGCTCCTCCATCCAGCTCTCGAGCGCCAGCGGCGCTTCGCCGTGGCCGACCGACTCGATGCGGCGGGCCAGGCTCTTGACGCGTTCGGCCTGCTCGGGCTGGTCGAAGGCCTCGTCCTCGAGGGCCGCTTCCAGGTAGAGCATGGACGTGGCGATCTCCATCGCCAGCGCCGGCTCGGGCGCGCGGCCCGAACGCAGCGTCGTGACGACGGCGCGGCGCAGCGTGTCGCCGAGCACCTCGCCGCTGGGGAACAGCTTCTGCAGCGATTCGGCGACGTGGGCGAACTGCTCGTCCAGGCCGCCCAGGCGATGGGTCTCACCCTCGGCGGCGGAGGCCCAGGATTCCTTCGCGGCGGCGACGCGGCGCTTGGCGGCGGCGACCCAGTTCGGATCGATGCGGCCCAGCGTGTCGTCGCGGTAGTCGACCTGGTCGGCCTCGATCAGGCCGTAGGCCTGCTGGACCGCGGTCAGGCGCGGGGCGCTGCCCGGCTCGGCATGCTTGGCGGCGGCGCAGAAGAACAGCAGGTCCTTGGCCAGACGCTCGGACGGCGCGGCATCGCTGCCGGCGCGCAGCTGCGCCAGCAGGCGCGAGCCCAGGCGCTTGACCAGCGTGTCCACCGGCAGCAGCCCGCGCGACTGGGCCTCGAACTGGCCCGCGGCCAGCATCCAGAGCGTGCGCGCGTTCGCCTGCGTCTGCGTCAGCGCCAGGCCGGCGCACAGGTCGCTCAGCAGTTGGCCCTGGCCCGGCGCCGGGGCGCGCATCTGCTTGAGCAGCAGCGCCTCGAAGGGCGCGCGCATCTGCTCGGCGCTCAGCGCGCGGACGTTGCGGTCCAGCGGCAGTTCGCGCCAGCGGAATTCCTCGGTCCACAGGTCGGCCGGGTGGATGCGGCCCGCGCCGTTGAGTTCCTGCAGCGTCTGGTAGGCGGGGAACAGCGCCAGCGAGCTCGGCTGACCGCCGGCCAGCGTCTTGGCGATGAAGGCGAGCACCGCGAAGTCCGCGCGCTCGACCGCCTCGATCTCGGCGATGGTCACGCCGGCGGGGTTCTCCGCCAGGCGGAACAGCGTCGCCTCGGCGGCGCGCAGCAGGTGCGCGGCGGCCGGCAGGCTGACCACCGCCAGCACGCCGGCGGCCTGGTGCATCTGCTGGGCCGCGCCTTGCAGCGCCGGGCTGGGCTGGCCGTCGCCGCCCAGGGTCGTCGCTCGCGCATCGGCATCGCGCAGCACGCGGCGAAGGGCCTTGTGCACCGATTCCAGCGTGCGGCGCAGTTCCTCCTGGACCCAGGCCAAGGGGCTCAGGTCGGCGGGGAACTCGGATTCGCGCGTAAGGTCCATGCTCGCTCTTGTTCTCTCTTTTATGTCGACGCGGTGCGGGGCTCTATCCCTGTTCTACCGGGCGGGGCAGTCGGCCGATGCCGGTCAGGTCACCTTGAACCGGGCCACCGACTGCTTCAGCGCCTCGGCCGACCGCGACAGCTCATGCACCATCTGGGCGGTCGACCGCGTACCGTCGGAGGTCTGCTCGGTCACCGCGAAGATGTGCTGGATGTTGGCGCCGACCTCGTTGGCGGCGCGCGCTTCGTTCTGCGCGACCGTCGAGATCTGGCCGATCAGCTCGTCCAGGCGACGCGACACCGAGTCGATGTCTTCCAGCGCGCGGCCGGCCGCGTCGGACAGCTTCGTGCCCTCGACCACCCCCAGCGTGGAGCGCTCCATGGCGGCCACGGCGTCGTGGGTGTCGGTCTGAATGGTCTTGACCAGCGCCGCGATCCGGCGCGTCGCGTCGGCGGAGCGTTCCGCCAGCCGCTGCACTTCTTCCGCCACGACCGAGAAGCCGCGACCGGCTTCACCGGCGGACGCCGCCTGGATGGCCGCGTTCAGCGCCAGCACGTTGGTCTGTTCGGTAATGTCCGAGATCAGCTCGGTGATCTCGCCGATTTCCTGCGAGGACTCGCCCAGCCGCTTGATGCGCTTGGAGGTTTCCTGGATCTGGTCGCGGATCTGGTTCATACCGCCGATGTTGTTCTGCATCGCCTGCAGACCCTGCTCGGCGGCTTCCCGGGACTGGCGGGCCACGTCGGCGGTCTGTTGCGCCTGCGCGGACACGTCGTTGATCCGGTGTGCCATCTGCAGCACGGCCTCGCCGGTGGCGCGGATCTCGTGCAGCTGTTCGGTCGAGGCGGCCAGCAGCTCGGTCGAGGTCTGGTCGACCTGCGCGGTCGTGTCCGTCACCCGGACCGCCGTCGTCTGCACCTGGTGCACCAGCGAGCGCAGTTCTTCCACGGTGTAGTTCACCGAGTCGGCGATCGCGCCGGTGATGTCCTCCGTCACCGTCGCCTGGTGCGTCAGGTCGCCTTCCGCGACCGTCTGCAGTTCGTTCATCAGACGCAGAATCGCGGCCTGGTTGGCGTCGTTGACGCGCTTGGCTTCCTGCTCCTGCGCCTCGGCCTCGCGGCGCTGTTCTTCCGCCATCTGCGCGCGGCGCGCCTGGTCGGACACGTACAGCCGCAGGAAACCGACCGCGCCGATCACCAGCATCGCCAGCGAGGCCGCCATGGCCAGCAGCAGCAGCGGGTTCATGCCGCCGGCGGACTCCAGGCCCTGGCCCAGGTCGTCCAGGTCTTTGCGCAGCACTTCCGAGTCATTGAGGATGGCCGTCTGCGCTTCCCGCGCGGACACCAGGCCCTGCAGGTTGGACAGGATGGCCGTCGCCTGCGAGCGGGTCTGGTCGTACTGGGTCAGCAGCACCTTCAGGCGCTCACGCACCTGCGGGTCCTTGGCGCCGCTCAGGCGCAGTTCGGGGTTGCCGTTGAGCAGCGCCTGGGCGATCTCGCGGAACGCGTTCAGGTCCTTGCCCAGCAGGAACACGGCCTCGGGGCTCACGCCTTCCTGCGTCAGGAATTCGTTGGCGGACTTGCCGATCCGCTGCGTCAGCATCACCAGCTGGCCAACCGCGGCGACTTCGCCGGTCGGGGCCGAGCTCTGCAGCGACAGCGAAGCCACCGCCTCGGCGCTTTCCAGCAGGTCCGACGACTGGCGGTTGATCGCGCGCAGCGCGGCACCCACCTGCGTCAGCACCTTCTCCTGGGCCAGCATCACCTTGGTGTTCTTGTCGGCGCGCGCCACCATCGGGCTGATCTTCTCGAGCAGCGCATCGACCGAGCCCGGCGCCTTGGCCAGTTCACCGCTGCCGTCGCGCAGCGAGGTGGTCACGCTGGTCAGGATGTCGGCCGCTTCCTTCATTTCCGGGAAGGCGTTCTTGTTGCCCAGCAGCGCGGTCGAGACCGCCTTGGCCAGACGCTGCGACTGCGTCGCGGCCTGACCGGCGCCGCGCACCTGCGCCGCCGAGCGGTTGCCGTTGATCAGCGCCATCGAGACGGTGCCGGCGGTGAAGAGCACGCCCGCGGCCGTCAGCGCCGTCAGCAGGCCGGTGCGGCGCTGCTCGGGCTGCTTCAGGACCTCCGGCATCGGGGTCGGGCTTTCCGGGGCGGACGCCGAGGGCTGGTAGCCCGCGGACGTGTCCTGGAACTCCGGCGTGGGCTGCGCCGCGGTGATGATCGAAGGCTGGAAGTCCGTCGTGTCCTCCGGCGCCGACGAGCCCGACGCGTCGGTCCGCGGACCGTCGTCGAAGTCGTCGTTGCCCTCGTTCTTGCCCTTGTTCTTGATCTTGTCCAGGAAGCTCATCTCACCCTCGTTTGATCTCGTTCGTCGAATCGGCGCCTGTGACGGGACCGTCGTCTGGCTATCAGTTCAAAACAATGCGCAGGAATTGCGGATGCTGCGTCAGCGCATCCAGGTCCAGCACTTGCCAGCGCCGGCCCTGCCCGTCGCGCATGCGGGCAGGAGCGAAATCGGGATGGCCGGGCGCATCGGGCTCGGCCTGCAGTTGTTCGTCGCCGCGCAGCCCCAGCAGCTGGTCCACCAGCAGCGCGCAGTTGATGCCCAGGTCGGGATTGATCGACACCAGCCGGTGGGCCGACGTCATCGGGATCGGACCGCGCAGACCCAGGAAGGCCGCCAGGTCCACCACCGTGTGCAGCCCGCCGCGCAAGTTGGCCACACCCAGCATCCAAGGCTGCGTGTACGGCACCGCCTGAAGTGGGACTGGCGTGAAAATTTCGCCGGATTGCTTGAGCGGAAGCAGCAGGCCCAGGCCCGCGCACTCGACCGCCAGCCAGTTCGCGGCCTGGGGCGCCTCGCGCGCCGCCTGCATGCGCTGCGCCAGCCGTTGTTGAAGTTCGCGCAGCGCTTGCTTGTTGGCCATGGTGTCAGCCCAGCGCCTTGATCTTGGCCAGCAGCTCGTCCGCCTTGACCGGCTTGACGACGTAGTCACGCGCGCCCTGGCGCATGCCCCAGACCTTGTCGGTCTCCTGGTTCTTGCTGGTGCACATGATCACCGGCACGTCGGCGTAGCGCTCGTCGCGGGTGATGGCGCGGGTCAGCTGGAAACCGTTCTGGCCGGGCATCACCACGTCCATGAGGATCAGGTCGGGCTTTTCCTCGGCCAGGCGCTTCATCGCCTCCTCGCCGTTCTCGGCGGTGCGGACGGTGAAGCCGCGCTTGGTCAGCAGGTCGCTCAGCGCGTGCAGTTCGGTCTTCGAATCGTCGACCAGCAGGATCTTGTGGATGGGCATGGGATCTCCCTCTCTCTCGGCTCGCGTCGATTCGCTTCGGGCAGTGCGTCGGTCGAGCCTGGGGTGAGCGTCGTTGGATGTCGGTGGAATGGGTCGTGGAATGCGGGGCGCCGTCCGGCCGGTCAGCCCGCCCGGCAGTGCTGTTGCACCGCCTGCAGCAGCTGGTCCTTCGTGAAGGGCTTCGTCAGGTAGTCCTGCGAGCCCACCATGCGGCCTCGCGCCTTGTCGAACAGGCCGTCCTTGGACGACAGCATGATCACCGGCACCGACGCGAACTGCGGATTGCGCTTGATGATGGCGCAGGTCTGGTAGCCATCCAGGCGCGGCATCAGGATGTCGCAGAACACGAGGTCGGGCTGGTAATCGCTCAGCTTGGCCAGCGCATCGAAGCCGTCCTCGGCCAGCACGACTTCGTGCCCGCCCTGTTTCAGGAAGATCTCGGCGCTGCGGCGGATCGTGTTGCTGTCGTCGATGACCAGCACCTTGGTCGCCGTGCGGGGGCTTGCGCTGGAATCCAAGCTCTTCTCCGTATTGTTCAGACGATGGTTGTCAGGGAAATTTCAGGCGCGCGACAGGCGCGACCGGATGGCTTCATCGAAGGGCGATGCGCGGGTCAGATCTGGACCATTTCAAAGTCCTCCTTGCGGGCACCGCATTCGGGACAGGTCCAGTTCATGTCGACATCCTCCCAGCGCGTGCCGGCGGCGATGCCGTGCTCAGGGTCGCCCGCGGCCTCGTCGTAGATCCAGCCGCAGATCAGGCACATCCAGGTCCTTGCTTCGCTCACGATGGGTTGACTTTGCATCACTACAATGATCGAAAGATTGTAGCCACGCCCCCGGGCTGACCCGGGGGGCGGAAGTACCGATGAAACAACAGTCGATAGCGGTCCTTCTTCACGTTATGCGCATCAGTTCACGGCTTCGCGCCAACCATCCATGAGCCGCCCAGACCCGCACCAACCAGACCCCCAGGACGCCGCCGCGATCGATGACCAGGACTCGCCGCCGCCGGCCTGCGTGATGAGCTTCAATGCGTCGGACCCCAGCGGCGCGGGCGGCAGCGCCGGCGACGTGGCGACGATCGCCGCCATGGGCGCGCATGCGCTGCCGGTGGTGACCGCCATCGTGATGCGCGACACGGCCGAGGTCTTCGACCACCAGACGCTGGACGGCGACTGCATCGTCGAGCAGGCCCGCTCGATCCTCGAGGACGTGCCGGTCGCCGCCTGGAAGGTCGGCTTCCTGGGCAGCGCCGAGGGCGTCTCCTCGGTCGCCGAGGTCCTCTCCGACTACCCCGACGTGCCCCTGGTGGCCTACCTGCCGAGCATCTCCTGGCTGGACGAGGAACAGCAGCAGAGCTACCTGGACGCATTCCGCGAACTGGTGCTGCCGCAGACGCTGGTGCTGGTGGGCAACCAGAAGACGCTGATCGACTGCCTGTTGCCGGACTGGGACGCGGACCGCCCGGCCTCGCCGCGCGAACTGGCGGTCGCGGCGCAGCAGCACGGCGCCGCGCATGTGCTGGTGACCGGCATCCAGCTGCCCAACCAGTACATCGACAACGTCCTGGCGAATTCCCAGGGCGCGATCACCGGCGAGAAGTTCGAGCGTTTCGAGGCCAGCTTCGTCGGCGCCGGGGACACCTTGTCCGCCGCGCTGGCCGCCCTGCTGTCGGTCGGCTCGGAGCCGCACGACGCGGTCGGCGAGGCGCTCGCCTTCCTCGACCAGTCGCTGGAGGCGGGCTTCCGCCCCGGCATGGGCAACGTGGTGCCCGACCGCTTCTTCTGGGCGCTGCCACCCGGCGAGGAGGGCGAGGAAGGCGCCGAGACCGTGCCCGCCACCGACGAGATGACGATCGACGAGCCGCCCAGCCGCGGCCCCCGCCGGATCCATTGAGTCCCCCGAGGGCGCCCGCGCGGCGCCCTCCGTCTTTTCCTGCATTGATGCGCCTCAGCAGTACCGGAATTCCGATATGAGCCAGAACGAGACCCTGTTCGCCCGCGCCCAGCGCGTCATTCCCGGCGGGGTGAACTCGCCGGTGCGCGCCTTCCGCGCGGTCGGCGGCACGCCGCGCTTCATCACCCGCGGCGAAGGCGCCCACATCGTGGACGCCGATGGCAGGCGTTACATCGACTACATCGGCTCCTGGGGCCCGATGATCCTGGGCCATGGCCATCCAGCGGTCGTCGAGGCGGTCCAGAAGGCCGTGCTGGAGGGCTTCTCCTTCGGCGCGCCGACCGAGCGCGAGGTCGAGCTGGCCGAGGAGATCCTGGCGCTGGTGCCCAGCTGCGAGCAGATCCGGCTGGTGAGCTCGGGCACCGAGGCAACGATGAGCGCCATCCGGCTGGCGCGCGGCGCGACGCAGCGCAGCAAGTTCATCAAGTTCGAGGGTTGCTACCACGGCCACACCGACGCGCTGCTGGTGAAGGCGGGCTCCGGCCTGGCGACCTTCGGCCATCCGACCTCGGCCGGCGTGCCCGAGGCCACGGCGCAGCACACCATCGTGCTGGAATACAACAACGTCGCGCAACTCGAGGAAGCGTTCGCGCTGCACGGCGCGGAGCTGGCCTGCGTGATCGTCGAGCCGATCGCCGGCAACATGAATTTCGTGCGCGCCAGCGTGCCCTTCATGACCCGGATGCGCGAGCTGTGCCGCCAGCACGGCGCCCTGCTGGTGCTGGACGAGGTGATGACCGGCTTCCGCGTCGGCCTGCGCAGCGCGCAGGGCGTCTATGCCGACCTGATCCCCGGCTTCGTGCCCGACATCAGCGTGTTCGGCAAGGTGATCGGCGGCGGCATGCCGCTGGCGGCCTTCGGCGCGAGCCGCGAGATCATGCGCCACCTGGCCCCGCTGGGCGGCGTCTATCAGGCGGGCACGCTGTCGGGCAACCCGGTGGCCACGGCCTGCGGCCTGGCGACGCTGCGCGAGATCAAGAAGCCCGGTTTCTTCGAGGCCCTGTCGACGCGCACGCGCCGGCTGGTGGACGGCCTGAAGATGGTGGCGACCGAAAACGGCGTGCCCTTCAGCGCCGACAGCGAGGGCGGCATGTTCGGCTTCTTCCTGCTCGCGGAGCTGCCGCAGAACTACACGACCGTGATGACGACGGACAAGGAGCGCTTCAACCGCTTCTTCCACGCGATGCTGGACGCCGGCGTGTACCTGGCGCCGGCGCTGTACGAAGCCGGTTTCGTGTCCGCCGCGCACACCGACGCGGACATCGATGCGACGCTGGAGGCCGCCCGCCGCGCGCTGCGTTGAGGGGCGGCGATGCCCCGGTGAGGCCGGCGTGGCAATTCCCGGGCCCGGTTTGTCGCACTCTTTTCAATCCGCGACAGGCATTACGCTTGCTTACCGGTTGGTACAGCAGCTGAGAGACAGACATGCATATCCACATCCTGGGCATCTGCGGCACCTTCATGGGCGGCCTGGCGGCGCTCGCGCGCGAGGCGGGCCATACGGTGACCGGCTGCGACGCCAATGTCTATCCGCCGATGTCGACGCAGCTGGAAGCCTTGGGCATCGAGCTGATCCAAGGCTTCGGCGCGGAGCAACTGGCGCTCAAGCCGGACCTGTTCGTCATCGGCAACGTGGTGACGCGCTCCTCCGAGGGGCGCTTCCCGCTGATGGAGGCGATCCTCGATGCCGGGCTGCCCTACACCAGCGGGCCGCAGTGGCTGGCTGAGCACGTGCTGCAAGGCAAGCATGTGATGGCGGTGGCCGGGACGCACGGCAAGACGTCCACGACCTCGATGCTGACCTGGATCCTGGAATCCGCGGGCCTGGCGCCCGGCTTCCTGATCGGCGGCGTGCCGCAGAACTTCGGCGTGTCGGCTCGCCTGGGGGGCGGGAAGTACTTCGTGATCGAGGCCGACGAGTACGACACCGCCTTCTTCGACAAGCGCAGCAAGTTCGTCCATTACCGGCCGCGCACGGCGATCCTGAACAACCTCGAGCACGACCACGCGGACATCTTCCCGGACCTGGCCGCCATCGAGACCCAGTTCCACCACCTGGTGCGCACGGTGCCGCCGTCGGGCCGGCTGGTGGTGAACGCGCGCGAGGACGCGCTGCAGCGGGTGCTGTCGCGCGGCTGCTGGAGCGAGGTCCAGCGCTTCGGCGCGCGCAAGGAGGAACCCGGCGCGCTGCGCGCCCGTGGCGAGCCGCAGTCCTTCGACGTGCTGCGCGGCAGCCTGAAGGTGGGCCACGTCACCTGGGAGCTGCTGGGCGAGCACAACCAACTCAACGCGCTGGCGGCGATCGCCGCGGCGGAACATGTCGGCGTTGATCCCGAGCGGGCCGCCGAGGCGCTGGGCGGTTTCAGGAACGTGCGGCGCCGGCTGGAGCTGCGCGGCGAAGCCAGCGGGGTGAAGGTCTACGACGACTTCGCGCACCATCCGACGGCGATCCACACCACCATCGACGGCCTGCGCCGGCGCATCGCACCGCAGGAGCGCATCCTGGCGGTCTTCGAGCCGCGCTCCAACACGATGAAGCTGGGCACGATGAAGGCGCAGCTGCCCTGGGCGCTGGAGGAAGCGGACCTGAGCTTCTGCAACCAGGACGGCCTGAGCTGGGACGCGCGCGAGGCGCTGGCGCCGCTGGGCGAGCAGGGCCTGGTGGGCGCGGACGTCGAGGAACTGGTGGCGATGGTCCGGCGCGCGGCGCGGCCCGGCGACCATGTGCTGTGCATGAGCAACGGCGGCTTCGGGGGTATCCACGAAAAGCTGCTGGACGCGCTGAAGTAAACCGGCGATCCTGCGCCGCGCGCGGCGACGCGCGCCCTGGCGAGCGATCGACAACGGTTCGATCCGCCGCCGATCCCGGGGTTCGGAGCGGACCCCGATCGACCGACAGTCCCGATTGACCTCAATTCACGCGAGGAGCGACGACACGATGAGTGGTCCTGGCAAGCTGGTGCCCGCGCTGCAGAACCGATCCTTCCTGTGCCTGCTGGCGCTGGTGACGGTGGCGTTCGGCTGGATCCTGTGGCCGATGCTGAGCGCGCTGCTGTGGGGGGTGGCGCTGGCCATCGTGTTCCAGCCGCTCTATCGCAAGTTGCTGCGCAAGACGCGCCGGCCGGGGCTGTCCTCGGGGCTGACCATCCTGGTGATCCTGCTGCTGGTGGTGCTGCCGCTGACCTACGTGATGGGCGCGCTGGTGCGCGAGGCGGCGGTGGTCTTCGAGATGGTCAAGTCGGGCCAGTTCAACTTCAACACCTACGTGGCGCAGATCTACGCGGCGCTGCCGTCGTGGCTGCTGGACGTGCTGGAGCGGCTGGGGCTGCACGACCTGGCCAACCTGCAGGAGAAGCTGGGCAGCGCGCTGAACCAGGGCAGCCAGTTCATGGCGACCAAGGCGCTGGGTTTCGGCCAGGACACCTTCGACTTCCTGGTGAGCTTCTTCGTGATGCTCTACCTGCTCTATTTCCTGCTGCGCGACGGCGAGCAGCTGTCGGCGCGCATCCGCGACGCGCTGCCGCTGCAGGACTCCTACAAGCGCCAGCTCGGCGAGAAGTTCCGGACGGTGATCCGCGCGACGGTCAAGGGCAACATCGCGGTCGCGGCGCTGCAGGGCGCGCTGGGCGGTTTCGCGTTCTGGGCGCTGGGCATCCACGCGCCGGTGCTGTGGGCGGTGCTGATGGCCTTCCTGTCGCTGCTGCCGGCGGTGGGGGCGGCGCTGGTGTGGGCGCCGGTGGCGATTTACCTGCTGGCGACCGGCCACATCGCGTCGGGGGTCGGCCTGCTGCTGTTCGGCACCATCGTGATCGGCCTGGTGGACAACCTGCTGCGGCCGCTGCTGGTGGGCAAGGACACGAAGATGCCAGACTACGTCGTGCTGCTGTCGACGCTGGGCGGCATGGCGGTGTTCGGCATCAACGGCTTCGTCATCGGCCCGCTGATCGCGGCGATGTTCATCGCGGTCTGGGACATCGTCGCGGCGGAGCGACGGTATCCGGTCGGGGATCAGCACTGAGCACGGCGACGCCCCGCACACGCATCAGCGAGGCTGAGCCCTGACAAACCTGGCCTGCGCCCACGAGCGCTGCAGCGCATCGCCATGAAAAAGGCCGGCTTTCGCCGGCCTTCGCGCTGATGGACAGGCGCGGTCAATGGACCGCGCCGGCGCTCAGGTGCGCACCATCGTCGCCTTCAGCACCGTGCTGAGGAAGTCCAGGCTCTCGGCCAGGTGGGCGCGGGTCTCGAGCGAGCCCTTGCCCTGCGCCGCGCGCAGCTCGCTCTGCAGCTGCACCGCGTGCAGGCGCAGCACCGCGTAGGCATCGGCGAACTGGCCCGAGGCCGCGCCGCTCTTCGTCAGGTTCGCCTGGATGCGGCGCAGGTACTCGCGCTGCAGGTTGCGGCGCAGCGGGTCGATGTCGCCGCCGGTCTTGAGCTCGCTCCAGATCGAGGACTGCAACGTGCCGTAGACCTCGCCGATCGAGATCAGCCCCTTGCGCTGCGACACCGGCACGTAGGCCGGCAGCTCCATCAGGCGGATCGCCGTCTGCGCCTGCAGCAGGCGGTCCAGCGAACCCAGCTGCACGCGCGCCACCGCCGCCGGGATGTTGACGAATCCCGCCCGGTTGAACTCGACGTAGTCCGTCGTGATCGAGGTCAGGAACTCCGGCTTGAAGCGGAAGCTGTCGGCGCTGAAGATGCCTTGCGCCAAGAAACGCAGCGCCTCGCGCTGCTTGGCCGGATCGACCGGACGCATCGCCGCGACCGAAGCCCCCGGCACGTCGCGGTGCGTGTACATGCCGCCGACGTACTTGCCCACCAGGTCCGACGCGCGCGCCAGCTGGCTGAAGCCGTTGGCCAGTTGACGGCGCTGGCGCAGCGGATCATCGGTCGCCTCGGGCGCGCGGTTCTGCACCCGGGCCCACAGCTCCTGCGTCAGCTTCAGCCGCTTGCGGAAGTAGGCCATCGGGTCGTCGCCGAGGTCGAAGCGGTTGATCGTCGGATCCATGCCGTCGAACGGGCCGAAGCCGCCGGCATCGGTGTCGTCCGCGTAGGCGTGGCCAGGCTGCGTGTTCTGCGAGGCGATGCGCTTGAGCTCGCTCTCCTCCTGCTCCTTGGGCACCTGCTTGTAGGCGTACTCGATCGCCCAGTAGTCGTAGGCGCCCAGCGTCGTGTTGTTGTACGTGGTGGGCGCCTCGCCCTGCAGCGGGATGTTGTAGGCGTTGTAGTCCATGACCGAGGCCGACAGCCCGTGCGCATCGGTCCAGGCCTTGTCCTTGAGCTGCGCCTGCGTGACCTGCGTCGAGGCCTTGAAGTTGTGCTTCAGGCCGAGCGTGTGACCCACCTCGTGCATGATCACGTCCTTGATCCGCGCCTGGATGAAGGCGTCGGCCTCGGGGCTGTCGGGCGCGATGTCGCCGCGCGCTTCCAGCACGTCCAGCGCGAAGTCCATCTCGGCCGCGGCGTCGTGCGCGTAGGTGCAGTAGGTCGCGTTGCGGCCTTCGCGCCAGCCGTGGTTCAGCGCGGCCAGCGCCTGCGCTTCCTCGGCCAGCGTCGACACCGGCGCACCGGCCAGGCCGCGCGGCGCGTCCTCGCTGATGAAGGCCCGGCCGCCACGGGCGAAGACGTCGCTCATGCCGATGTCGGCGTCCAGGATCTCGCCGGTGCGCGGATCGACATGGCTCGGCCCGATGGCGAAGCCCACGTCCGAGCCGACGAACCAGCGGATCGACGCATGCGAGGCGTCCATGTTGTCCCAGTCCGCGTCATCGGGCTGCTGCTTGGCCACGACCGCGTCCTTGAAGCCGATCTTCTCGAAGGCCTTGTTCCATTCCAGGATGCCGGCCTCGACCGCCGCGCGGTACTTCGGCGGGATGTTCTTGTCCATCCAGTAGGTGATCGGCTCCACCGGCTCGGACAGCGCGGCCGCCGGGTCCTTCTTCTCCAGGCGCCAGCGATTGATGTAGTGCACGCGCGGGTTGGCCTTGAGGTCGTCGCTCAGGTCGGTGAAGGTCTCGGTGAAGTGACCCAGCCGGCCGTCGGCGCGACGCGGCGACATCTTCTCCTCCGGCAGCGCGCGGAAGTTGTAGACAAAGCCCATGAACATCGAGCGCGGATCCGGCGTCGCCTGCGGCGGCGTCGGCACCGGCACCGGCGGGGCCACCAGCGGCGGCGCCGGGATGCGCGGCGTGAAGTAGTGGACCTTGGCGTTCAGCGTCGTCAGCTTCTCGTCGGCGCGGGTCAGTTCGAAGTAGGAGTTGCCGCGATCGACGTTGTAGGGCAGCCGGTAGGCCATCTCCAGCCGGGTGGACATGCCGGGGATGTCGCTCAGCAGCAGGCCGGCGTCGACCAGGAAGGCCTTGCGCTCGGGATGATCCGCGCTGGCGACCGGCCCCGCGGCCAGCAGGCTGGGCGAGAACGCCTCCTCGCCGGCGCGCTTGCCGCCGCCTTCGGCGCGGAACTCGGTGTTCAGCGCCACCAGCTGGATCGTGTTCCCGATGCGGCGCCACTCGGCCATGATCTCCGGGCCCATCTGGCTGGCGTAGAAGCCGCGCTCGCCGATGGAGCTGGAGATGTTGATGGTGAACAGGAAGGGCTTGTTCAGCATCGCGCGCGGGATCTCGAGCCAGACCTTCTCGTCCTTGCGCAGGATCGGGAACAGGCCGTCGTCGCGCTTGGCGTCGCGGCTGACCTCGGCGAAGGGCTTGGGTGCGGTGGGATCGGCGGCGGGACGCGGTGCCGTCATCGGCGAGCTGGCGCCGGGCTGGCCGGGCGCGCCCGAGGCGGCGCCCGCCGGCGCGGACGCGGCCTGGGCGGCCGGCGCGGCGGAGGACGAGGAGGAGCCGGTCGTGCCGGTCGTGGCGCAGGCGGTCAGCAGCAGCGCCGCGGCCGCGATGGCCGTCAGCTGGATCGTGTCCCTGTGGATCATGGATCTGTGTGGTCGGGGGTCCGTCCGGGGTCGGCCGGCCGGGCCCTGTTGAGAGAAATTCGGGCGCTGCGGTCTTCTGGCCGCAGTCGCCCCGACGGAACGGGCAATGTGCCGGGGCCGGAGCCCCTGCGTCAATGCGCACTAACGAGCGCGCGGCCCTCGCCGGCCGCGACGGTGGCGATGATCGCCCAGCCATCCCCCCGTGCCGGAAGTGACCCGCCCACCCGACGGAGAGGGACACCCCTACACTGCCCGCCCATGACCCTCCCCTCCCCTCCGCCGGAGGCCCCCGCGCCGGCGCGCCGCACCCACCTGCTCTACCTGCACGGCTTCCGCTCGTCGCCGCGCTCGGCGAAGGCGCGCCGCATGGCCGAGTGGACCGCCACCCATCGACCGGACCTGGTGTTCGCCTGCCCCCAACTGCCGCCCTCGCCGCGCGAGGCGATGGCGTTGGTGGACGCGCTGATCCGCGACTGGCCGCGCGACACGATGGCGGTGATGGGGAGCTCGCTGGGCGGCTTCTACGCGACCTGGGTGGCGCAACGCACCGGCGCCCGCACGGCGCTGCTGAACCCGGCGGTGGACCCGGCCCGCGACCTCGCCAACCACATCGGCGAGCAGACCTGCTGGCAGGACCCGGACGAGCATTTCTTCTTCCGCCGCGAGTTCGTCGATGAGCTGCGCGAGCTCGACGCCGGCGCGCTGGCGCATCCGGAGCGTCTGATGGCGGTGATCGCCAAGGGCGACGAGGTGCTCGACTGGCGCGAGATGCACGCGCGCTACCAGGGCTGCCGGATCAAGCTGCTGGAGGGCAGCGACCACGGCCTGGCCGACTTCGACGACCACCTCGACGAACTGGCCGAGTTCCTCGGCCTCTGACGCGGCCGCGCCGTCGGCCCGCCGACCTCCGCCGACTTCCGCCTACTTCCGCCTACTTCCGCCGTCCGGTCGCCTTCAGCAGCAGCACCGTCACGAGCCCCGTCAGCACGACGATCAGCCCGACCACGACCCAGAAGCCGTGCTTGTGTTCCAGCAGCGGCAACCCGCCGACGTTCATGCCGAACAGCCCGCTGATCAGGTTGATCGGCAAGGCCAGCACGGTGACCATCGTCAGCACGTACAGCGTCTGGTTGTTCTCCTGGGCGACCCGCGCCGAGGTTTCGTCCTGCACCGCGCGGATGCGCTCCTGCAGCGCCTGGATGTCGCGCAGCACCAGCGCGAATTCCTCGCTCGCCTGCTGCAGCTGCTGCTTGTCCTGCTCGGCGACCCAGTCCGGTGGGTTGGACAGCATCCGCAGCAGCGCGCTCGGCTCCGGCGCGAGCAGCCGCTGCAGCCGCACCATCAGCCGGCGCAGCGCCGCCACTTCGGATTCATGACCCGCATGCCGGCCGGCGAGCAGCGCATCCTCGATGTCGTCGACCCGCTCGGTGGCCTGGCGCACGATGCGCTGCAGCTCGTCGGCCTGGTCGCGTAGCAGGTGGTCGAGCAGCGCCACGCTCGATCGCGGCCGGTCGCCGCGCTTGATCGCCATGCGCAGCCGGTCCACCGAGCGCAGCGGCGCGCGGCGCACGCTCAGCACCAGGTGCTCGCTGGCCTGCATCCACAGCGTCGACACGTCGCCCACGTCGAAGGCGAAATCGAAGGTCACGTCGTTGAGCACCGCGAACAGGTGCTCGCCGACGCGCTCGATGCGCGACGAGCGCGAGCCCTGCTGCTGGGCCTCGTCGAAGCTCTCGGCCAGCGCCGCGTTGCGGCGCAGCCAGGGCAGCGCGCCCGCATGCGCGAGGTTCAGGTGCAACCACAGGAAGCCGCCCTCGGGCCGCGCCAGCCGGGCCTGCGCCTGGGCCAGCGTGGGCAGCGCCTCGGTGGGGCGCTCGGGATGGATCCAGAAGCCGCAGATCAGCCCGTGTTCATCGCCGCCATACGGGGCCGCCAGTCCCAGCGGGGACGGCATCGTCTCATTCATCGCCATCGGCGGATGGTAGACGCGCGATCGCCTCGCCCATGCGGATCCGCTGGCCCGGCTGCAAGCTGGGCGACAGCTTCACGCCCGGCGGGAGGAACACGAGGATGGTCGAGCCCTGCTCGAACCAGCCCATCTCCTCGCCGCGGGCGTGATCGTGGCCGAGCTCGAATCGGTGCGGGCCCGGATGGTCCGGCCGCAGCGTCAGGTCCAGCGCATGCAGGCGCAGGCTGGCCACGAGGATGGCCGCCACCGGCACCAGCGCGATCGGCGTGCCGTCCGGCAGCGTGCACTCGATGGCTGCGCGCACGTTGCGGCAGAACAGCCGCTCGACGCGCTTGAGCGCGATCGGGTTGACGTTCCAGGTGTCGCCGGCGATGTGGGTGACGCGATGGATGCGCAGGTCGGCCGGCGCATGGAAGCGGTGGTACATCGCCGAGGTCAGCCGCAGCGTCAGGTAGGTGCCGTGGAGGTAGGGCGCGGCCCGGGTGGCGTCGCCGAACAGCTCGGCGATGCGGTAGTCCATGCCCTTGGCCTGCAGCGCCATGCCGCGCTCGACCGGCCCGTGCGCGCCGACGATCGCGTCGCAGGGGCTGACGATGGTGCCCGGCGCCGGATCGATCGGCCGGCGCCCCGGCTGGAGCCGCCGCGTGAAGACCTCGCGCAGCGAGCGGTAGCCGCGAACGGGCGCCTGCGCCTCGCTCAGGTCCAGGTCGGTGAACAGCCGCCACACCGCGACGCTCAGGCGCGTCAGCGCCGGCGACTCGATCCGGCTGTACCAGCCCATGAAGCGCGTCAGCGCCAGGCGCGGCACGCGGTTGGTCAGGAGGAAATTGAGGTCTTCCTGCTGGGTCAGACGGTCGATCCAGCGCGCCGATTTCATGGACATGTCAATTCCGTCGGATACATATCTCCGCAATTTGCCAATGCTGTGTGACAGCAGAACGAGGCTCCGGAGGTCCATGCCCATGTCCACGACGTTCTTCACCTTCGACCTGCTGCCGGTCGCCGCCGCCGCGGCCGGGCTCGTGGCCCTGTACTACGCGCCGACCGGCTGGCGCCGGCTGCAGCTCTCGCGGGCGAAGCACCCGTCGCTGGCGGGTCATTCGCGGATGGCCGTGCGGCTGGCGCGGCTGATGCCGACGCGGCGCTTCGACGACCAGCGCTTCTTCAACGCCGACGACGCGCCGGACGCCATCGTCGCGACGCGACGCGCCAGCTTCACGGCGCTGTCGCGCACGCTCAAGACCCGCCATGCGCGCAGCATCGCCGCGACGCAGGCGATGAAGCCCTCGCTGCCGGACCTCCAGTTCACCAGCAACTACCGCGTGCCGCCGCCGTTCAGCCCGCTGGTGCAGCGCGAGCTGCTGCTCGGGCCGGTGATGGTCGCGAGCGACGGCCATTGGCTCACCGACCTCGACGGCGAACGCTTCATCGACCTGGCCGGCAGCTACGGGGTCAACCTCTTCGGCTACGCGTTCTACCAGCGCTGCATCGCCGAAGGCGCGCGGCGGGTGGAAGCGCTCGGCCCGGTGCTGGGCGTCTACCACCCGCTGGTCGAGGACAACGTGCGGCGCATCCTCGCGCATGCGCGCATGGACCAGTTGTCCTTCCACATGTCGGGCACCGAGGCCGTGATGCAGGCGGTGCGGCTGGCCCGTTATCACACGGGGAAGACGCACCTGGTGCGCTTCTGCGGCGCGTACCACGGCTGGTGGGACGAAGCCCAGCCCGGTCCCGGCAACCCGCTGCCGGCCGAGCGCACCTACACGCTGCGCGACATGCACGCGCGCAGCCTGCAGGTGCTGCGCACCCGGCGCGACATCGCCTGCGTGCTGGTGAATCCGCTGCAAGCGCTGCATCCGAACAAGCCGGCGCCGGGCGACGGCTCGCTGGTCGACAGCTCCCGCCGCGCGTCCTACGACAAGGCCGCCTACGCCGCCTGGCTGCGCGAGCTGCGCGAGGTCTGCACCGAGCGCGGCATCGCGCTGATCTTCGACGAGGTGTTCATGGGTTTCCGCCTCGGCGCGGGCGGCGCGCAGAGCTACTTCGGCGTGCAGGCCGACCTGGTCACCTACGGCAAGACGCTGGGCGGCGGGCTGCCGGTGGGCGTGGTCTGCGGCCGCGCGGCGTGGATGAAGCGCTATCGCGACGAGCGCCCGGCCGACATCTGCTTCGCCCGCGGCACCTTCAACACGCATCCGCATGTGATGGGCGCGATGTCGGTGTTCCTGGACGCGCTCGAGGACCCCGAGCGCCTGCGCCAGATCGACGCGCAGGAGACGCAGCAGGACGCGCGGCGCGAGCGGCTCAACGCGGCGCTCGAGGCCGAGGGGCTGCCGCTGCGCGCGGCCAACATGTCCTCGGTCTGGACGCTCTATTACACCGAGCCCTCGCGCTACAACTGGATGCTGCAGTACTTCCTGCGCGAGCAGGGCCTGGCGCTGAGCTGGGTGGGCACGGGGCGGATGATCTTCAGCCTGGACTTCAGCGACGCGGACTTCGACGAAGTCCAGCGCCGCATCCTGGCCGCCGCCCGCGCGATGCGCGACGGCGGCTGGTGGAGCAGCCCGGCGCTGCCGAGCAACCGGGCGATCAAGCGGCGCCTGCTGATGGAGACGCTGGGCCTGCGCGGCTGAGGCCCGCGCGCGCCACGTTCAGCGGGACGCCGCCGCTGCGGGGGAACGCAGGGCCATGCCCGGTGGCGACGGATGACCGCGCTCACGCGCTTCCCGGACGACCGCCTCGATCGCCTCAGCCACCACCTCGGGCTTGTCGCGCTGGATGTAATGCCCTGACCCCGCCACCGGCTGGATCTCCTTGCCGCCGACCAGCGGCAGCCAGTTCGGCTCCAGGCCATGCACCATGGACTCGAACCCGCTCGCCACCTCCATCGGCGAATACACCGTGCGCGTCAGCACCCGCACCGGCACATCCGGCCGCGGCTTCTGCCACAGCGTGTCGATGCAGTCCTGCTGCTGCAGGAATTCGGCCTGCATCATCCCGCGGAAGACCCGCCGGCTCATGCTGTCCAGCATGTTGGCCATCACCGGCACCTCCACCTGCATCTTGCGCAGGTGCAGCGGATGGGTCGCGTCGACCAGCACGATGCCGGCGACCTCGTCCGGATACAGCCTCGAGAACGCGTACTGGTAAAGCCCGCCGATCGAGTGGCCCACCAGCACATAGGGCGGCTTGATGCCGGCGCTCTGGAGCAGGCCATGCAGCTCGGTCGCGATGCCGCAGGGGTTGCGCGGCGTCGGCGGCGTGGCGGTGCTGTCGCCGTAGCCGGGGCGGTCGTAGGCGAAGACGCTGTAGTCGGCGCGCAGCGCGTTCAGCACCGCCGCCCAGGGATCGCGGCCGTCGCCCAGTCCCGATTGCAGGACGACCGTCGGCTCGCCATGGCCGACATGGGTGAACACGATCGGCCCCCCGGTGACGCGCTGGTTGCCGGTGTTGGGCATCGGGCTGGCGCAGCCGGCCAGCACGGCGGCGACCGTGACGACCCACGCCAATGACTTCGGCGCCCGAAGGCGCCGTTCAACTGCGGACATGCGGAACACTCCATCTGGCCGGCGGCCGCCTGTCCCCGCGTCGATCGCGATCCCGTCGCCCGGGATCGCGTCGCGCCATCCCGTCGGATCAGGCCGTCTGCTCGCCGTTGCCGGCATTGTGCCCATCGGCGCGCGGCCACAGCGCGGGATCGAGCCGCTCTCCGCGCAGCAATTGCAACGGGGCGCGGTGGTAGAGCTGGATGTCGTGGAAGGGGTCGGTGATGATCTTCGTCGCCCAGGCCAGGCCGGTGCGCAGGTCGCGGATCACCGCCAGCTGCAGCACGCGGAACAGCAGGCCGCCCACGCCCAGCCAGAACCAGAGCAGGCCCAGCTGGTGCAGGTAGTCGCCGAAGCCGGTGGCCGGCTCAAACAGCCCGAACAGGCCCGGCTGCAGCCACAGCGCGACTGGCGACAGCGCCCACAGCCCCATCAGCACGACCTTGCGGCGCAGGTTGTAGCCGACCTTGATCTCTTCCTTGTGCTCGTGCGTCGCCTGGTTCACGTGGTCGTAGCCCTTGGGCTCGAAGAAGAAGTGCCCGGCCTGGCGGCTGGTCATCGAGACGCCCCAGGCCAGCAGCGCCGACCAGGCCGGATCGACCAGCAGCAGCCCGTAGGCGACCACGAAGCAGCAGGCGCTGAGCAGATGCAGCGACTGGTTGATGCGGCAGTGGTGGTAGTAGCGGTGGTCGTCCCAGCGCTGTTCATTCAGAAGTGCCAGAAAGTCCTTCATGCGGGCCTCGTCCGTGAGATGACCATGAGATGAGCCGTGGAGCGTGCCGTCACTCGATGGCAGTGCCGTGATGGCACGATGGCGCGTCGATGACGGACGCGTGGCGACTGTGTCCATCGGGCGTGTCAGGCGCGTGACGATCGGCGCCGTCACAGAACTGTTGCGTTGGCCGCCCATCATCCGCGCCATGACGACCCCGCCGATCGAACTCGAAGTCGACGAGCTGCCCACGCGCCAGCGGCATTTCCGCGTCGCGGTGGTGACGGAGACCTATCCGCCCGAGGTCAACGGCGTGGCGCGCAGCATCGCCTGCGTCGTCGGCGGGCTGCAGGCGCGCGATCACGCGGTGCAGCTGCTGCGGCCGCGTCAGGCGCCAGCTGGTGCGCCCGCGGCCGGCGAGTCGCCGGTCGACGAGATCCTCATGCGCGGTCTGGCCGTGCCGCGCTACCCGCACCTGCGCATGGGCGTGGTGTCCAAGCGCACCCTGGTCAACCTCTGGGCCAGCAAGCGGCCCGACGTCGTCCACATCGCCACCGAAGGCCCGATGGGCTGGTCCGCGCTGCAGGCCGCCCGCCATCTCAAACTGCCGGTGGTGTCGGAGTTCCGCACCAACTTCCACGCCTATGCCCAGCATTACGGCATCGGCTGGCTGCGGCGGCCGCTGCTGGCCTATCTCCGCAAGTTCCACAACCGCTGCCACGCGACGATGGTGCCGAACGCGGCGCTCGCGGGCGAACTCATGGCGCAGGGATTCCGGCACGTGAGCGTCATCGCCCGCGGCGTCGACACCCACCTCTTCCATCCCTCGCGCCGCAGCGAAGCGCTGCGGGAGCACTGGGGCGCAGCGCCTGGCGACCCGGTCCTGCTCCACGTCGGCCGGCTGGCCGCCGAGAAGAACCTCCAGCTCCTGGTCGACCTCTGGCCCACCATCCGCCAGCGCCATCCGCGCGCCAGGCTCGTGCTCGTCGGCGATGGACCCGCGCGCGCCGACTTCGAACACGCGCTGCCACCCTCCTCCAACGTCGTGTTCGCCGGCATGCAGCATGGGGAACAGCTCGCCGCCTGCTACGCCAGCGGCGACCTCTTCGCCTTCCCCAGCATCACCGAAACCTACGGCAACGTCACGCCCGAAGCACTCGCCAGCGGCTTGCCCGTCATGGCCTACCAGTACGCCGCAGCAGCCCTGCTCGTGCGCGACGGCGTGAACGGCGGACTCGCGCCGTTCAATGAACCAGCGGCATTCCAGGCTCGGACGCTGGCACTGCTCGATGACCTGCCTCGCCTGCGTGCAATGCGCATCGCAGCGCGAGCCAGCGCGGAATCCCTCGACTGGGAAGGCATCGTGCAAGGGATCGAACAGGTCTACGCCTCCGCCATCGACGGCACCTCGGTCGCGCTGCGGGCAGGGTCGCAGCTGTCGGGGATCGAGGCTAGGGCCCATTGACTGCGGAGGCCAAGCGCAGGTGAAGGAAGCCCGGGGCCGGCAGCGGCGCCCGCTTTGGGCACTCAACTCCCGCCGCTCACCTTCGGCTCGCTTTGGTCAGACAGAACGTGCCTGGTCAGTTTTTGGAAGCGGGCGCCGCTGCCGGCCCCGGGCTCCCTTCACCTCACACCAGAGAGCGGTTCGAAGAGGTCGGCGCCACACCATCACGGACGCGACGGCGGATCATCAGGATCAGCACGCAGGCGAAGACGAAAGCGCCCAGCGCGCTCATCAACCAGACCAGCGGAACTCCCATCGCCTGCAGCGCGGTGTAGCAACCCAGCATCAGCAGGATGCTCAGGTTCTCGTTGAAGCCCTGCACCGCAATCGAACGGCCCGCGCTCAGGATCTGCACGCCACGATGCTGCAGCAAGGCATTCATCGGGACGACCATCGCACCGCCCACCGCACCCACCAGCACCATCGCCGGCAACGCCCAACCCAGCGACGTCACCCACGGCGTGCCCAGCATCAAACCACCCAGCATCAGACCCAGCGGCATCACCCGCAACGAGTGCTGCAACGCAATCCATCGGCCCGCCAAGCCCGCACCCACCACAACCCCAATCGCCACCGTGGCCTGCAGGTACGCCCCCTGGTTCAAGCGCAGACCCAGCACGTCCTGCGCCCATTGCAGGACCGCCAGCTGCAAGGTCGCACCCGCACCCCAGAACAGCGTCGTCATCGACAGCGACAAGCGACCACCCAGCCGGTCGCGCCACAGGGCGCGGTTGGAGATCCGGAAATCACGCACGATGTCCAGCGCGCGGCGCGGCGGTCGGGGATAGACGATGCCGCTCTCGGGCACGCGCAGCTGCAGCAGCGCCGCCAGCGCATAGACGCCCAGCAGCGCGTACAACGACGCGATCACCGGACGCGCCACGCCCCATCCCCCCATCGCCGCCATCCACCACGGACTGACCAGCAGGCCGCCGACCAGCGTGCCCAGCAGCACCGAGCACACCACCGACACCTCGATCCACCCGTTGGCCGCCACCAGGCGCGTCGGCGGAACGATCTCCGTGATGAGGCCGTACTTGGCCGGCGCATAGCAAGCCGCGGCCGTGCCGACGATGCCGAATGCCAGCAGCGGATCCAGGCCCAGCGCCATCGCGCCGACCCCCAGCGCCTTCAGCCCATTCATCCAGCTCATCAGCGCCACCTTGGGCCAGGCATCGGCGATCAATCCCACCACCGGCGCCAGCCCGACGTAGGCGAGCGTAAAGCACAGCTTCAGCAGCGGCGCCCACCAGGCCGGCTGCCCCATCTCGCGCAGCAGCGCGATGCCGACGATGAGGAGCGCGTTGTCGGCGAGCGCGGAAAGGAACTGCGCGGCAATGAGGGTATGGAATCGCGGGGGCATGTGGGGTGGCCAGTGCGCGGCGAGTATGCGAAGGCGCCGTGACCGACCGTTGACACGCGATTGACATCGCCGCGACAGCCCGCGGACAGCCCCCGCGGCGCGTCCGCATCCGCCGGGTCGCCACGCGGAACGAATTGACACGCCCGCCGCGCGGACCCGTCCGGCACCCCCTCCACGATCAGCGACAATCCCGCCGCTATGTTTGCCCTGTTCGAAGACGCCGGAAAATTCCTCGCCGGCCGCATCCTGTCCGAAGCCGAATCCTCGATGCAGATCGAGCTCGATTCGGGCAAGCGCGTCAAAGTGAAGACCGCCCATGTGCTGCTCAAGTTCGACAAGCCCGCGCCGGCCGAGCTGATCGCGGAGGGCCAGCGCCTGGCCGCCGAGATCGACCTCGACCTGGCCTGGGAGTTCGCGCCCGAGGGCGAATTCGGCTTCGCCGACCTGGCCCGCGACTACTTCGACGAGAAAGCGACGCTCGGCCAGCAGACCGGCGCGCTGTTCCGCCTGTTCGAGGCGCCGCACTATTTCCGCCGGATGGGCAAGGGCCTGTTCAAGAAGGCGCCGGCCGAGATCGTCAAGGCCGCGTTGCTGGGCATCGAACGCAAGAAGCAGGTCGCGGCGCAGATCGAGCAGTGGGCCGACGAGCTCGCCGCGGGCCAATGCCCGGCGCCGATCGGCGACCAGATCTACAAGATCCTCTTCCGCCCGGACAAGAACGGCCCGGAGTACAAGGCCGTCGTCGAGGCCGCCAGGCGCAGCCACAAGGCGCCGCTGGACCTGCTCAAGGACGCCGGCGCGATCGCCAGCCCCTACCAGTTCCACTGGAAGCGCTTCCTCTTCGAGCACTTCCCCAAAGGCACCAGCTTCCCCGCGCTGTCCGCGCCGCAGATCAAGGACGAGCTGCCGCTGGCCGGCGTGCGCGCGTTCTCGATCGACGACTCCGCCACCACCGAGATCGACGACGCGCTGTCCGTCCAGGGCCTGGGCACCGGCACGGTGGTCTTCGGCGTGCACATCGCCGCGCCGGGCCTGGCGATCCAGCCGGACTCGCCGGTGGACAAGGTCGCCCGCGAGCGCTTCTCCACCGTCTACATGCCGGGCTGGAAGCTGACCATGCTGCCCGACGACGTGGTCCAGGCCTACACGCTGATCGAAGGCCGCGACTGCCCCGCCGTCAGCATCTACCTGACGATGGACGAGGCGACGCTGGAGATCACCGCCCGCGAGACCCGGCTCGAGCGCGTGCCCATCGCCGCCAACCTGCGCCACGACAAGCTGGACCACGTCATCACCGACGCCACGCTGACCGGCGCGGCGCCGGCCGACTACGACTTCGCGCCGGAACTGGCCTTCGCCTACCGCCTGGCCAAGGACCTCAAGGCCAAGCGCGAGGTGGTGCGCGGCAAGCCCGAGACCTTCAACCGGCCCGACTACAACTTCCGCCTGGAGGGCAACGGCGAGCACGAACCGGTGGGCGCCGAGCAGGTCAGCATCTCGGTGCGCCAGCGCGGCACTGCGCTGGACCTGATCGTGGCCGAGGCCATGATCCTGGCCAACTCCAGTTGGGGCGGCATCCTCGCCGACTGCGGCGTGCCCGGCATCTACCGCAGCCAGGCCAGCCTGGCGCCGGGCATGAAGGTCCGCATGGGCACCAAGCCCGCGCCGCACGCCGGCATGGGCGTGGCGCAGTACACCTGGGCGACGTCGCCGCTGCGCCGTTATGTCGACCTCGTGAACCAGTGGCAGATCATCGCCTGCGCCCGCCACGGCAAGACCGCCGCGCTGGCGGCGCCGTTCAAGCCCAAGGACGCGGCGCTGTTCTCGATCATCTCGGGCTTCGACGCCGCCTACAGCGCCTACAACGGCTTCCAGTCCGGCATCGAGCGCTACTGGACGCTGCGCTATCTGCAGCAGCAGGGCATCACCGAGCTGACCGCCGCGGTCCTCAAGGACGGCCTGGTCCGCGCCGACGAGCTGCCGCTGGTGTTCCGCGCGCTGGGCTGCGAATCGCTGCCGCGCAACAGCCACGTCAAGGTCCGCATCACCGGCCTGGATGAGCTGACGCTGGAGGTGCACGCCAACCTGGTCGAGCGCCTGGATGCCGAGGCCGCCCCGTCCGGCGACGCGGAAGCCGAGGAGGACGAAGAGCCCAGCGGCGTGCTGACGCTGGCGATCGACGTCAACGACGAAGGCGCGGATAGCGCCGACACGACCAAGGGCACGGACGGCGCGGCGACGCCCGCCCCCGCCGCCTCCTGATCCGCTTCCGCATGTTCACGATGCCCAAGCTCAGCCTCCTGCAGTACGCGCTGATCGTCTCGGCCGGGGTGCACCTGGGCCTGGGGACGCTCAAGTTCGTCGCGCCCGACCAGTTCGACCGCCTGTTCCAGGACACGCCGCTGGAGGTGGTGCTGGTCAACGCCCGCGGCCAGGAGGCGCCGGTCAAGGCGCAGGCGCTGGCACAGGCCAACCTGGCCGGCGGCGGCGAGATGGCGGCGGACCTGCGCGCCACGTCGCCGCTGCCGCCCTCGCCCAAGGCCGAGACCGGCGACAGCACCGAGGTCCAGCACAGCCAGATCCAGCAGCTGCAGGTGGCCCAGGAACAGCTGCTCACCCGGGTGCGACGCGAGCTCGCGCTGCTGCCGCCGCCCGACCCGCAGCGCGACAAGGGCACGCCCGAGGCGCGCGAGCAGGCCGAGCGTCGCCGCCAGCTGGTGCACCTGCTTGCCGAGATCGAGAAGCGCGTCAACGAGGAGAACGCGCGGCCGAAGAAGCGCTACGTCAGCCCGGCCACGCGCGAGGTCGTCTACGCCCAGTACTACGACCAGCTGCGCCGCCGCATCGAGAGCCGCGGCACCCGCGACTTCCCGACCTACCAGGGCCGCAAGCTCTACGGCGAGCTGACGATGAACATCCATGTGGACGCCCGTGGCCGCGTGGTGGAGACCGACATCGTGCAGAGCTCCGGCAACGCGGTGCTGGACCGTCGGGCGGTGGCCATCGTCCGGGCCAGCGCGCCGTTCGGCAACTTCACGACGCAAATGCGCCAAGGCGCGGAACTGCTGGTGATCACCTCGCGCTTCCGCTTCACCCGCGACGAGAACCTGGAAACGACCCTCAGCGGGCAGCCGTCCTGACGGCGCCCGCCGCGGCCGGATCGCGTGGCCGCGCCCCTTCTTATATAGACGTCATGAGCGCAGATCCGACTTCCGCCGCCGCGACCACCACGACTGCCACCACCGCCGGGCCCGACCGGTACGCCGTCGCCGGCAATCCGGTGGCGCACAGCCGTTCGCCGGAGATCCACGCCGCCTTCGCCGCGCAGACCGGCCAGTCGCTGGTCTACGAGCGCCTGCTCTGCCCGCTCGACGGGTTCGAGGCCGCGATCCGCGACTTCGTCGCCAGCGGCGCGCGCGGCTGCAACGTGACGGTGCCCTTCAAGTTCGACGCCTTCCGGCTCGCGGCCCGCCGCACGCCGCGCGCCGCGCTTGCCGGCGCGGTCAACACGCTGCGCTTCGACACAGACGGCGGCTGGCTCGGCGACAACACGGACGGCGCCGGCCTGGTGGCCGACATCGAGCGCAACGCCGCGCGCCCGCTGCGCGGCCTGCGCGTGCTGCTGATCGGCGCCGGCGGGGCTTCCGCCGGCGTGCTCGGCAGCCTGATCGGCGGCCGACCCGCGGAGATCCGCATCGTCAACCGCAGCGCCGACAAGGCGCTGGCCCTCGCGGCCAGCCACCGCGCCTGGGCCGACGACCACGGCGTGCGCCTGAACGCGGGCGGACTCGACACCCCCGCACCGGACGGTCGGCACGACGTGCTGATCAACGGCACCAGCGCCTCGCTCAGCGGCGCCGGCCTGCCCTTGCCGGATCCGGACGCGCTGGTGCTGGCCGCCGGCGGCCTGGCCGTCGACATGATGTATGGCGCGTCCGCCGCCCCCTTCCTGAACTGGGCTGCGGGCCAGGCGGGCGCCGGCGGCGCGGCCCGCGATGGCCTGGGCATGCTGGTCGAGCAGGCGGCCGAGGCCTTCCTCCTCTGGCGCGGCGTGCGGCCGGACAGCGCGGCGGTGCTGGCTGACCTGCGCCGTCGACTCGCCGCCCCTTGAGACCCGATCGAGGATCCATTGAGGACCGCTCCATGAAACAGTTCTGGCGATTCGCCGGCATGCTGCTCGTCAGCGTCCTGTGCCTGCAGCTGTTCTTCGCCGCCCGCATCGCGCTGATGACGGTGGTGTCGCCGCAGTCGACGACCTTCCAGCGCTCCGAAGCGCTGCGCCTGCTGCGCGAGAAGCACCAGATCCTCTGGGCCCAGCAATGGGTCGACGGCTCCTTGATCAGCAAGCACCTCAAGCGCGCCGTGATCGCCAGCGAGGACGCCGGTTTCAACGAACACGGCGGCGTGGATTGGGACGCGCTCGAAAAGGCCTGGGACAAGAACCAGCGCGCGCAGGAGCTGGCCGACCAGCGCGCCGCCCGCCTGGCCAAGACGAATCCGAACAAGCCGGCGCCGGTCCCCAAGGTCATCGGCGGCTCGACGATCTCGCAGCAGTTGGCCAAGAACCTGTTCCTGAACTCGGAGCGCAACTTGCTGCGCAAGGGCCAGGAACTGGTGCTGACGCTGATGCTGGAAGCGCTGCTGGACAAGCAGCGCATCCTGGAGATCTACCTGAACAACGTCGAGTGGGGCGAGGGCGTGTTCGGCGCCCAGGCCGCCGCCCGTCACTACTACCGCGTCGACGCCGCCCGGCTGGGCCCCAACCAGGCGGCGCGCCTGGCGGTGATGCTGCCGGCGCCGAAGCGGTTCGAGAAACGCCCAGGTTCGCCGTATGTGATCGGCCGGGCTGGCACCATCGAGGCCCGGATGGGCGCGGTCGACATCCCCTGACGCTTGGGCCAGGGATCGCCCGCCCAGGGCCGAGCCGCCGAAAGGGCGCCATGACACCCGAATTGACGACCGAGATCGCCGCCGCCGCCGCCCGCCTGGTGGTGGAGGAAGGCCTGGAATACGGCCCCGCCAAGTCGCGCGCGCTGAAGGTGCTCGGCCTGCCGCCGCGCACCGCGCTGCCCAGCAACGATGAACTGGAAGACCAGGTACGCGAGTATCTGGACATCTTCTGCGCCGACACGCAGCCGGCCGAGCTGCTGGCCCTGCGCGAACTGGCCGCCACCTGGATGGAGCGGCTGGCCGAGTTCCGCCCCCACCTGAGCGGCGCCGTCTGGCGCGGCACCGCCACCCGGCTGTCCCACATCCATCTGCAGTTGTATTGCGATGACAGCAAATCGGCGGAGATCGCGCTGCTGAACCAGGGCGTGGACTATGACGTCGGCCAATCCCGCAATGCCAAGGGCGAAACCGTCGACCAGCTCGTCCTGGATGTGCCTTGCCGCGCGCTGAACGAGCGGGTGGCGATCGCGCTGACCATCCTGGATCACGACGACCTGCGCGGCGCGCTCAAGCCCGACGCGCGCGGCCGGACCGAACGCGGCGACCTCGCCGCGCTGCGCCAACTGCTGAACGGGAAGGAAGATTGAATGCAACGACGCGCTGTTCTGGGGCTGGGCGCCGCTGGCGTGGTGGCTGCCGGCGCGGGGGCCTACCTCGCGCTTCATCATGAAAGGCAGGCCGGCGGTGGGGGCGGCGCAGCGCCGTCGGGACCGCTCTCGGCGGAAGCCGCGGCGTTCTGGAACGCCAGCTTCGACACGCTCGACCAGCAGACCTACGAGCCCGGCGCCCACCTGCGCGGCAAGCCGCTGCTGCTGAACTTCTGGGCCACCTGGTGCGCGCCTTGCGTCAAGGAATTGCCGGAAATCAATCAGTTTCACGACGAGTTCTCCTCCAAGGGGTGGCAGGTGCTCGGTCTGGCCGTCGACGCGCCGACGCCCGTGCGGGGCTTCCTCGAGAAACTTCCGTTGAAGTTCCCGGTCGCCCTCGCCGGGCTCACCGGCACCGATCTGTCCAAGACCCTGGGCAATGCCAAGGGAGGCCTGCCGTTTACCGTCGCCTTCAGCGCGAAAGGCGAGCCGATCTGGCGCAAGTTGGGCGCCACCCACCTGGAAGAACTGCGCGAGATGGCCCGCGCGATGAAGTCCTGAAGCCTCGACCGAAGCCCCGTCAAGGCCTGCTCGGCCATAGCGGGCGGCCTGAAGCTGGTCAAGCCTTTTATTTTTGGCTTGCTGCCGGGATCTGAACCCAAAAGGCGTAAAGTCCACCCTTTTACGCTTCTAGTGTCTTCGCTCTAATTGGCGGGACCGGTCGCTGAATGCAAGTCCTGGTACTACACGGCCCCAACCTCAACCTGCTCGGCACCCGAGAGCCTGGGGTCTACGGCGCGACCACTTTGGCGGAGATCGACGCAGATCTTCGCCGGATCGCGCAGGAAGCCGGCGTAGCTCTGGAGAGCTATCAAAGCAACCACGAAGGTGGCTTGGTAGACCGCATTCAAGCAGCCGGACGCGACGGCACGCGCTTCATCATCATCAATCCGGCGGCCTACACCCACACCAGCGTCGCGATCCGCGATGCGCTTGCGGCGGTGGCGCTGCCGGTGATTGAAGTGCATCTGTCCAACATCCACAAGCGCGAACCGTTCCGTCACCACAGCTACGTGTCGCCGGTCGCGGAAGGCGTGATCTGCGGACTGGGTCCGGCCGGCTACCGGTTGGCGCTGCAGTTCGCGATCCAGCAATTGAGCCGGCCGGCCTCGTCCCCCTGAGCGCCGCGGTCCGCCTGCCGTCGGACCGGAAGACAACCCGAAGATCACAACCGATCCCCGTTGGAGAGTTCATATGGATTTGCGCAAGCTCAAGACCCTGATCGACCTCGTCTCCGAGTCGAACATCTCTGAACTTGAAATCACCGAGGCCGATGGCAAGGTGCGCATCGTCAAGTCCGATGGCCAGCCCGTCGTGGCGGCCATGCCCATGATGCAGGCGCCGCAGATGGTCGCCGCGCCGGCAGCGCAGGCCGCCGCCCCGGTCGCCGCCGCACCTGTGGCCGCGCCGGCCCCGGCCGCGGAAACCGGCCACATCGTCAAGTCGCCGATGGTCGGCACCTTCTACCGCGCCTCCAGCCCGAACGCCAAGCCGTTCGCCGAGGTCGGCCAGCAGGTCAAGGAAGGCGACCCGATCTGCATCATCGAGGCCATGAAGATCATGAACGAGATCGAAGCCGACAAGACCGGCACGATCACGAAGATCCTGATCGAGAACGGCCAGCCGGTGGAATTCGGCCAATCGCTGATCGTCATCGAGTAAGGCGGTCCGAGATGTTCAAGAAGATCCTCATCGCGAATCGCGGCGAGATCGCCTTGCGTATCCAGCGCGCTTGCCGCGAACTGGGCGTGAAGTCGGTCGTCGTGTATTCGGAAGCGGACCGCGACGCGAAGTACGTGAAGCTGGCCGACGAGGCCGTCTGCATCGGCCCCGCGCCGTCCGCGCAGAGCTACCTGTCGATGCCGGCCATCATCGCGACGGCCGAGGTCACCGACGCCGAAGCGATCCACCCCGGCTACGGCTTCCTGTCCGAGAACGCGGACTTCGCCGAGCGCGTCGAGCGCAGCGGCTTCACCTTCATCGGCCCGACCCCGGACAACATCCGGACCATGGGCGACAAGGTCTCGGCCAAGCAGGCCATGATCAAGGCCGGCGTGCCCTGCGTGCCCGGCTCCGAGGGCGCCCTGCCCGACGATCCCAAGGAGATCGTCCGCATCGCCCGCGCGATCGGCTATCCGGTGATCATCAAGGCCGCCGGCGGCGGTGGCGGCCGCGGCATGCGGGTCGTCCACACCGAGGCCGCGCTGGTCAACGCGGTGCAGATGACCAAGGCCGAGGCGGCCGCGGCCTTCGGCAATCCGCAGGTCTACATGGAGAAGTTCCTGGAGCATCCGCGTCACGTGGAGATCCAGGTGCTGGCCGACGGCCACAAGAACGCCGTCTGGCTGGGCGAGCGCGACTGCTCGATGCAGCGCCGCCACCAGAAGATCATCGAGGAAGCGCCAGCGCCGGGCATTCCGCGCCGCCTGATCGAGCGCGTCGGCGACCGCTGCGCCGCGGCCTGCAAGAAGATGGGCTACCGCGGCGCGGGCACCTTCGAGTTCCTGTACGAGAACGGCGAGTTCTACTTCATCGAGATGAACACCCGCGTGCAGGTCGAGCACCCGGTGACCGAACTGGTGACCGGCGTCGACATCGTGCAGATGCAGATCCGCATCGCCGCCGGCGAGAAGCTGCCCTTCACCCAGCGCAACATCACGATGCGCGGTCATTCGATCGAGTGCCGCATCAACGCCGAGGATCCGGTGAAGTTCATCCCGTCCCCCGGCCGCATCACGATGTGGCACCCGCCCGGCGGTCCCGGCGTGCGCGTGGACTCGCATGCGTACACCAACTACTTCGTGCCGCCGAACTACGACTCGATGATCGGCAAGATCATCGTCCACGGCGACACCCGCGAGCAGGCCCTGGCCCGCATGCGCATCGCGCTGTCGGAGACCGTCGTCGAAGGCATCCAGACCAACATCCCGCTGCACCGCGAGTTGATGGCCGATGCCAAGTTCATCGAAGGCGGTACCGACATCCACTACCTCGAGCAGTGGATGGCCGCCCACAAGCGCTGACCCGAAGGCGCTGCCCGATCAGCGCCGACCGCCGCTGAGCGACAATGCGCAGGCCCTCAAGCGTGGACGCTGGTCCGCCTTGAGGGCTTCTCCATTTCAGAAGTCCCCCGAAGTCCCGGAGCCGCCATGAGCGAAAACCACGGCGAAGACCACGCCAACGATCCCCTGCTGCACGAGCTCGTGCTGATCTGCCGCGAGGAGGATGTCGAGACCGTCAGCGACGCGCTGATGGAGATCGATTCGCTGGCCGTCTCCGTCGAGGATGCCGATGCCGACACGCCCGCGGAGCGCGCGCTGTTCGGCGAGCCCGGCATGCCGGCGCCGCGCGCGGGCTGGGAGCGCTCGGTGGTGAAGGCGCTGTTCGCCGAGGAAGCCGAGGCCACCGAAGCCGCGACGCTGATCCTGGCGCAGGACTGGGCCACCGACGTCCACGTGCAGGCGATCCAGACCGTCGCGCAGCAGGACTGGGTGCGGCTGACGCAATCGCAATTCGCGCCGGTGGAGATCACGCCGGAGTTCTGGATCGTCCCGTCCTGGCACGAGGCGCCGGCGCAGGCGCGGCAGGTCATGCGGCTCGACCCGGGCTTGGCATTCGGCACCGGCACCCATCCGACGACACGCATGTGCCTGCGCTGGATCGCACGCCACGGCGCCGAGGCCGCCCACTGGGATCGCGTGCTCGACTACGGCTGCGGCTCCGGCATCCTGGCCATCGCGGCCGGCTTGTTCGGCGCGAAGTCCATCGACGCCGTCGACATCGACCCGGCCGCGCTGATCGCCTCGACGCACAACGCCAAGGACAACGGCGTGACGCTGAACGCCGCGATGCCCGATGCCGCGAACGGCGAGTACCCGGTGGTGCTGGCCAACATCCTGGCCACGCCGCTGAAACTGCTGGCGCCGCTGCTGTGCAACCACCTGCGCCCGGGCGCGCACCTGGTGCTGGCCGGCATCCTCGAGCGCCAGGCCGATGAATTGAAGGCCGCTTACGCGCCGCACGTGGCCCTCGAGGTCGCCGACAGCGAGGACGGCTGGATTCTGATGACGGCGCGTCGCCCTGCCTGATCCATCGCTCGAAGGACCACTCGCCGCACGCACGCCAGCCCTCCCGACCCATCGTCCGCGGGCACTTCCATTGCCTCGCCCGGGCCGATGAACAGCCACATCGCGGGTCGCGCGCCCGTGGTGACGGTGTGTCAACCGGGGGGTGTTCGCGTCAAGGACTGACCCTGCTTCGTGGCATCATCGCGCCCATGAATCTCGCGACCCGCTGCACGACCTGCGGCACCATCTTCCGGGTGGTGCAGGACCAGCTGCGCGTCTCCGAAGGCTGGGTCCGCTGCGGCCGCTGCGCCGAGGTCTTCGATGCCCGCGAGCAGCTGTTCGATCTCGAGCGCGACAGCCCGCCGCCCTGGCCGCCGCTGAGCCCCCCGGCAGAGCCCGCGCCGGTCGACCGGCGCCCGCCACAGCCCGCGCCGACACCGACCGCGCCAGCCTATCGCGACGACTTCCCGCCGAGCCAGCCCGCACCCTTGCCACCGTCGAGGCCAGTGGCCCCGCCCGCGTCGATCTTCGCGCCGGAGCCCGTCTTCGCACCGGAGCCGCCGGCTCACCACCAACCACCGCGCGACAGCGGCTGGATCGCCGCCGACGACGAGTCGCTCAATCCCTTCGCGCCGCCGCGCCGCATGGCCGACGACGAGCCGATGGACGACATCGTCGACGCGCGCTTCAACGCGACCGGCGTCGACGAGCGTCCGCACGAAGCCCGTCGGGAACCCTTCCTCGAGGCGCCCGCCGCGCCCGATCCGCGATCGCATTTGCCCGAACCCAAGGGCATGCGGTTCGAGGAGGATGAGCTGCCGCCGCCGATGATCGACGACGACGAGCGCCCTGATGTGACCCTGGCGCTGAGCCCGGCCACCGCGGCGCAGCTGCGCGCGAATGAACCGGCACCGGAGCCGGACCTGGGGCCGTCGCTCGAACCTTCGTCGTCGATGATGGCGCCCGACGAGGACGCCATCGCCGAGGCCAAGCGCGCGGCCAAGGCCACGAGGAAGCGCCGGTTCTGGAATCCGTTCAAGCGGCGCCGGGCCGCCACGCCCCGATCGACGGAGAGCCCCGAAACCACGATGACGGTGCTGGCGGCGGAGTCCGAACTCCTGGCCGCCCGCGCGGCCGCGTCGACCGCCAGTGCGGACGCGATGTCCGCGCAGGGCTCACCGAGCGTGATGCCGGACCAGTTGCCGAGCTTCATGCGCCAGGCCGAGTCGGCACGACGCTGGAATCGCCCCGGCGTGCGCCTGGCGCTGGGCAGCGCCGCGACGATCCTGGCGCTCGGGCTGATGGGCCAGTTGCTCTGGCATGCCCGCGAGGCGATCGCGGCGCAGTACCCGACGGCCAAGCCGGCGCTGGTTTCGGTGGCGCAGGCGCTGGGCCAGGAGATCAAGCCCTGGCAGCACATCGAAGCCTTGAGCGTCGAGAGCAGCAGCCTCAATCCGGCCGGCGCCGCCAACCACTACCGCTTCAGCATCAGCCTGCGCAATCGCAGCAATTGGGAAGTGGCGCAGCCGTGGGTGGACCTGAGCCTGACCGACGCGAGTGGCGTGCTGGTCGTGCGCCGCATGCTCTCGCCGGCCGAGATGCAGGCCGGCCGCGTCGCGCTGCCGGCCGGCGCCGACCAGCAGCTGCAGCTGGTCTTCGACAGCGGCGCGCAGAAGATCAGCGGCTACTCGGTCGAGCTCTTCTATCCCTGACCGGGGACACGGGCCACTGCCCGAACGATCCTTCTCCCTCTGATGGGCGCCGCGCAGGCGCCCTTCTTCTTTGGCGACCCCAATGGGAGGCCGCAAAGAAAAAACCCGGCTTGCGCCGGGTTCGGAGGGCTCGACGAACCGGACCCGAAGGTCCGGTCATCGTTCAAGCTCAGGGCTTGTTGCCGGTCGGGAAGGGCCAGGCGGCTTGCGGGCTCAGCGCGGTCTTCGCAGCCGGGGCCGGCGCAGCGGCAGGCTTGGCAGCGGGGGCAGCGGCAGGCTTGGCAGCAGCCTTCTTCGGTGCAGCGGCCTTCTTCGGAGCAGCAGCCTTCTTGGCGGCCGGCTTCGCAGCAGGCTTGGCGGCGGCCTTGGGGGCAGCCTTCTTCGCAGCAGCGGCCTTCTTGGCAGGCGCAGCCTTCTTCGCGGCGGGCTTCGCAGCCTTGGCAGTGGCCTTGATCGGCGGCTTCTTGGCGGCGGAGGCCTTCTTGGCCGGCGCAGCCTTCTTGGCAGCGACCTTCTTGGCCGCAACCTTCTTCGCCGGTGCCGCCTTCTTCGCAGCAGCCGCCTTCTTGGCCGGAGCGGCCTTCTTCGCCGGCGCCGCCTTCTTCGCAGCAGCGGCCTTCTTCGCCGGCGCAGCCTTCTTGGCCGGAGCGGCCTTCTTCGCCGGCGCCGCCTTCTTGGCCGGAGCCGCCTTCTTCGCGGCCGGAGCCTTCTTCGCAGCGGCCTTCTTGGCCGGAGCCGCCTTCTTGGCCGGAGCGGCCTTCTTCGCAGTTGCCATTTCAGTTCTCCTTGATCAAGTGGAAATAGCCCTGCCCGTCATCAACCGGTTGATGCCGGTGCAGGTATTCACCGCCCACGACGCGCGGGAGTTGCGCTCCGCGGTGCGGTGAATCGGGTTGCGGTGCGCCTCCGCCGCTTCTATGTCGGTCGGTCGGCGCATCGCCAAGCTTGATCTCTTCTTCAACAAACAATGCTCGAGGGTCACTCCGCCTCGGACTTCATCAGTCCCAGGACAGCGCGCCGCCCGATTGGTATTCGATCACTCGCGTTTCGAAGAAGTTGCGTTCCTTCTTCAGGTCAATCATTTCGCTCATCCAGGGGAACGGGTTTTCCTCGTTCGGGAAGAGCGCTTCCAGGCCGATCTGCGTCGCGCGACGATTCGCGATGTAGCGCAGGTAGCCCTTGAACATGGCCGCGTTCAGGCCCAGCACGCCGCGCGGCATCGTGTCCTCGGCGTAGCGGTACTCGAGCTCCACGGCCTTCTGGAACAGCGCCTTGATCTCCGCGCGGAATTCAGGCGTCCACAGGTGCGGGTTCTCGAGCTTGATCTGGTTGATCAGGTCGATGCCGAAGTTGCAGTGCATCGACTCGTCGCGCAGGATGTACTGGTACTGCTCGGCGGCGCCGGTCATCTTGTTCTGACGCCCCAGCGCCAGGATCTGCGTGAAGCCGACGTAGAAGAACAGGCCTTCCATCAGGCAGGCGAAGACGATCAGCGACTTGAGCAGCGTCTGGTCGTTCTCCGGGGTGCCGGTGACGAAGTTGGGATCCATGATCGCGTCGATGAACGGGATCAGGAATTCGTCCTTGTCGCGGATCGACTGCACCTCGTGATAGGCGTTGAAGATCTCGCTCTCGTCCAGGCCCAGCGACTCGACGATGTATTGGTAGGCGTGGGTGTGGATCGCTTCCTCGAAGGCCTGGCGCAGCAGGAACTGGCGGGCTTCGGGGGCCGTGATGTGGCGGTAGGTGCCCAGCACGATGTTGTTGGCGGCCAGCGAATCGGCGGTCACGAAGAAGCCGAGGTTGCGCTTGATGATTCTGCGTTCATCGTCGGTCAGACCGTTCGGGTCCTTCCACAGCGCGATGTCGCGGGACATGTTCACTTCCTGCGGCATCCAGTGATTCGCGCAGGTGGCGAGGTACTTCTCCCACGCCCACTTGTACTTGAACGGGACCAGCTGGTTGACGTCGGTCTGGCCGTTGATGATGCGCTTGTCGGCGACGTTCACACGGCGCTCGCTCGCGTTGGCGATCGACGAGGCAGAAGAGGACACCGAACCCGCCGCGGAGGCGGCGGCATCACGCGCGACGGCTTGCGTCGCTGCGTGGATCGATGCGCCCGACTGCGGCGCGTTGCTCGAAGGTTGACGGTCTTCTTCCCAAACCAGCATGGTGGTCTTCCTATGGTCGCGGATTATCGGAGTGTTGTGTTCAAACACAAAGGACTTCTTGACTTTGACGCCGCTTCGCTGTTGCTGGTCCGCATCGCATTCGACGCGTCGGACCACGTGCGTCGCATCTCTTGATGAGTGCGATGCCGCGCGATCTCGACACGCGGCAGGAGCCGGAGCGGACGTCCGATCAAGCGTTCATCGATCGCTCGCGAGGCCGGGCGGAAAAATCGCCGATCGCCGCGAACATCGATGAACACTCGCATCGCGAGCGTCGGAGGTGTCGACGCATGACGCCGACACCTCCTGTTTCGATTACTGGCAGGCCTCGCAACCGGGGTCGTCGATGGCGCAGAACTTGACGTCCGTCGCCGGCGACACGTCGCCCAGATCCGGCGAGACCGAAGTCTCGATCGGCGCGACCGCAACCGGTGCCGCCGCGACCGGCGCGGCGCTCAGGCCACCGATGCCGCTGCTCACCGCGTTGAGCTGGCCGGCGTTCTGCACGGTGCTCTTCTCGGCATGCGTCGCGCCCATCGTGCGGAGGTAGTAGGTGGTCTTCAGGCCACGCTGCCACGCCAGCTTGTAGGTCTCGTCCAGGCGCTTGCCCGAGGCGCCGGCCATGTAGATGTTCAGGCTCTGCGCCTGGTCGATCCACTTCTGGCGGCGCGCGGCGGCTTCCACCAGCCACACCGGATCCACTTCGAACGCGGTGGCGTACAGGTGCTTGAGTTCCTCGGGCACGCGGTCGATGCGGCGCAGCGAGCCGTCGAAGTGCTTGAGGTCCATGACCATCACGTCGTCCCACAGGCCCAGCTTCTTGAGGTCGCGGACCAGGTGCTCGTTCACCACGGTGAACTCGCCCGACAGGTTGGACTTCACCGACAGGTTGCCGAAGCAGGGCTCGATCGACGCGTCGACGCCGATGATGTTGGAGATCGTCGCGGTCGGCGCGATCGCCACGCAGTTGCTGTTGCGCATGCCGTCACGGGCGATCTTGGCGCGCAGCGCGTCCCAGTCCAGCGACGACGAGCGGTCCACGTCGACGTAGCCGCCGCGGGCTTCGGCCAGCAGGTTCAGCGAGTCGATCGGCAGGATGCCGCGGTCCCACAGCGAGCCGCGGTAGCTGCTGTAGCGGCCACGCTCGGCGGCCAGTTCGGTCGAAGCCCAGTAGGCGTGATAGCAGACGGCTTCCATCGAGCGGTCGGCGAACTCGACCGCGGCGTCGGAGGCGTAGGGCACGCGCAGCTGGTACAGCGCATCCTGGAAGCCCATGATGCCCAGGCCCACCGGACGGTGGCGCAGGTTGGAGTCGCGCGCCTTCTTGACCGCGTAGTAGTTGATGTCGATGACGTTGTCGAGCATGCGCATCGCCGTCGACACCGTCTTCTTCAGCTTCTCCTGGTCGATCTTGCCGTCCTTCAGATGCTGCGACAGGTTGACCGAGCCCAGGTTGCAGACCGCGATCTCGTTGTCGTTGGTGTTCAGCGTGATCTCGGTGCACAGGTTGGACGAGTGCACGACGCCGACATGCTGCTGCGGCGAGCGCACGTTGCAGGCGTCCTTGAACGTGATCCAGGGATGGCCCGTCTCGAACAGCATCGTCAGCATCTTGCGCCAGAGGTCGCGGGCCGGCATGCGCTTGTGCAGCTTGAGCTCGCCGCGGTCGACCTTGGCTTCATAGGCCGTGTAGGCGACCTCGAATTCCTTGCCGAACAGGTCGTGCAGGTCCGGGCAGGTGGACGGGCTGAACAGCGTCCAGTCGCCGCCTTCGATGACGCGCTTCATGAACAGGTCGGGAATCCAGTTCGCCGTGTTCATGTCGTGGGTGCGGCGCCGGTCGTCACCGGTGTTCTTGCGCAGCTCGAGGAATTCCTCGATGTCCAGGTGCCACGTCTCCAGGTAGGCGCAGACGGCGCCCTTGCGCTTGCCGCCCTGGTTCACCGCGACGGCGGTGTCGTTGACCACCTTCAGGAAGGGGACGACGCCTTGCGACTTGCCGTTCGTGCCCTTGATGTGCGAGCCCAGCGCGCGCACCGGCGTCCAATCGTTGCCCAGACCGCCAGCGAACTTGGACAGCAGCGCGTTTTCCTTCAGCGCTTCATAGATGCCGTCCAGGTCGTCGGCCACCGTCGTCAGGTAGCAGCTGGACAGCTGCGAGCGGCGCGTGCCCGAGTTGAACAGCGTCGGCGTGGAGCTCATGAAGTCGAAGGTCGACAGGACTTCGTAGAACTCGATGGCACGGGCTTCGCGGTCGATTTCGCCCAGCGCCAGGCCCATCGCGACGCGCATGAAGAAGGCCTGCGGCATTTCGATGCGGGTGCCGTCCACATGCAGGAAGTAGCGGTCGAACAGCGTCTGCAGGCCCAGGTAGTCGAACTGCAGGTCACGCTCGGCCTTCAGCGCGGCGCCCAGCTTGGCCAGGTCGTACTGCTGCAGCTTCTCGTCCAGCAGCTCAGCCTGCACGCCCTTCTTGATGAAGCCGGGGAAGTAGTCGGCGTACGCGGTGGCCATCTCGGCCTGCGTGACCTCGCGGCCCAGGATCTCCTTGCGGATCGTGTGCAGCAGCAGGCGGGCGGTGGCGCGGGTGTAGCCCGGGTCCTTCTCAATCAGCGTGCGCGCGGCCAGGATGGCGGCCTTGTAGACCTCGTCCATCGGGACACCGTCGTACAGGTTGCGCTTGGTCTCGGCCAGGATGGGCTCGGGCTTGACGTCCACACCCAGGTTCTCGCAGCTCGACGAGATCAGCGCCGCCAGCTTGTTCAGGTCGAGCGGCACCCGCACGCCGTTCTCGATCACCGAGATGCCGGACTCCAGCACCGCGGCCTGGCGCTGCTCGCCCTGGGCGGCGCGCTCCTGGGTGCGGCGCTCGCGGTACAGCACGTAGGCGCGCGCCACTTCATGGTGGCCGCCGCGCATCAGCGCCAGCTCGACGTGGTCCTGCACGTCCTCGATGTGGAAGGTGCCGCCGGCCGGGCGCGAGCGCAGCAGCGCGCGCGTCACCGAATCGGTCAGCGCGTCGACGGTCTCGCGCACGCTGGCGGACGCCGCACCGCTGGTGCCGTGCACCGCGAGGAAGGCCTTCATCATCGCCACGGCCACCTTGCTCGGCTCGAAGTGCACCACCGCGCCGTTGCGGCGGATGATCTGGTGCTGCGGGAAGCTGGCCGAAGCGGCGGCGGACTCGCGCGGAGCCTGGGCCAGGCCCGTTTCAGCGGTCGGTGTGGCGGCGACAGTCTGCATGGGATCCTCGTCTGTTCTGGTGTCTGGAAAAACAAAAAAGCTTCGCCCGGCCCGGCTTGTCCGAAGGGCCCGGCGATCAGGGGGTCAGGTGATGTCGGCGGTGCTGCTGATGCGCCCGGACTTGGGATTCCCGGTCCTCCGACCAAGGGGTCGGCAGCGCGGGCAAGACGTCTGAGGGAGCATTCATCGCCGTGTTTGCGAAGTCAGCAGGATAGCATGCAAAACACTATATCTAGTGGTCGCAGCACCTTCAAGGAACTAGCGGTAGCGTCATCGCCCTTGACGTCCGCCATGCGCTGGTCTAGCCGTAAGACCTGGCCCCGCACAGCCCCGATGGATTCGCGCATCGTGGCCGCGACGCCAGGATTGGCGCGGGTTGCAGCCGGGAATCGGACGCGAGGGCCGATGGTTGCTGAGCAGGCGCCGATGGCGTCTCGATGACACGCCGCGCCGCTGTCCCCACCCGTTAGGACAACCCCGCCCTAGGACCTTCCCGGAGGGGCCACCGGCGGTGGGGTCATGGTCGCATTGCGCGCAGTTCCGCTGGGATGCGAACCGGTCAGGACTCGTCGCCGCCGACCGAGATTTCCAGCCGCGCCATGCGGTAGCGCATCTGCCGCAGCGACAGGCCCAGGCTGGCGCCGGCCGCGGTGCGGTTGTTGCGGTGCTGCTCGAGCGCCCGCAGCAGGATCTGCTTCTCGACCTCGTCCAGATAGGTGGCGAGGTCCGCCGGCAGCGGCGCACCGCCACGCGCCTCGGCGGGCAAGGCGGCGCCCAGCGGCGGCTCCGCGGCCACCTCGGCGGTCTCCGCCGGCGCGTCATCCAGGCCCAGCACGCTGTCGGGCAAGCCGAGGTCGGCCAGGTCGATGCCGTCGCCGCTGGACAGCGCGAGCGCGCGATGCAGCAGGTTCTCGAGCTCGCGCACGTTGCCCGGGAAGCTGTAGCGCGACAGCGTCGCCAGCGCCGCCGGCGTCAGCGCGGGCACCGGCGCCACGCCGGCGTCGGCGGCGATGCGCTGCAGGATGCGCGCGCTGATCGGCGCCAGGTCCTCCATGCGCTCGCGCAGTGGCGGCACGCGGATCTGGATCACGTTGAGCCGGTAATACAAGTCCTGGCGGAAGCGGCCGCCGGCCACCTCCGCGGCCAGGTCCTTGTGGGTCGCGCTGAGCAGCCGGACGTTGACCGGCATTTCCGCCACCGCGCCCACCGGCCGCACCGAGCGCTCCTGCAACGCGCGCAGCAGCTTGGACTGCATCGCCAGCGGCAGGTCGCCGATCTCGTCGAGGAACAGCGTGCCGCCCTGCGCCGCCTGGAAGAAGCCCTCGCGGTCCTCGCTCGCGCCGGTGAAGGCGCCCTTGCGATAACCGAAGAACTCGGCTTCCAGCAACTGCTCCGGGATCGCGCCGCAGTTCACCGCGATGAAGGGCTGGGGACGGCGCGCGCTGACGTCATGGATCGCGCGCGCCACGAGCTCCTTGCCGGTGCCGGACTCGCCGTTGAGCAGCACCGGCGCCATGCTGCGCGCGACCTTCTCGATCAGCTCGCGCACCTGGCGCATCGGCGCCGAGTCGCCGACCAGGCGCTCCAGCGCCGTGGTCGAGCCGGTCAACGGCGGCGCGGCGCGGGCCGGCTTGCGCGCTTCGGTCGGCGCGGGCCGGGGGGCCTCGACCGAGCCCAGCACATCGAAGGCGCCCGGAGCGGTCGGCGCGAAGGCATCCGGCGCGGCGGCGACGGACATCGCGCTCGAGGCCGCGTTCGATGCCGCGTTCGATGCCGGGTTGAATGCCGGGTTCGACGACGCGTTCGAGGGCGCACTCCACCCCGTGCTCGACGCGGCCGCCGGCGCGGACGAGAACGGCTTGGGCACAGGCCCTTCCATCTTCGGCGTCCGGCCGAGCGCCGATGCGACCACCATCCGGAACTGGCGCAGGTCCACCGGCTTGGTCAGGTAGTCGTAGGCCCCGGCCTTGAGCGCCTCGACCGCGTTCTCGGCCGAGCCGTAGGCGGTGATGACCAGCGCGCGCTCGCTGCGCCCCTGCTGCTCCAGCCAGCGCAGGATGTCCAGGCCGCTGCCGTCGGGCAGCCGCATGTCGGTGATGACCGCGTCGTAGCGGCGCGTGCCCAGCAGCTCCAGCGCGTCCTCGACGGTGCCGGCGCTGTCCAGCGAGAAGCCCTCGCGCAGCAGCGTCATCTCGTAGAGGGTGCGCAGGTCGGGCTCGTCGTCGACGACCAGCAGGCGGGGATCAGCGCTCATGGAGTTCGGTATCGGGGAAATGGGAATCCGGTCCCGCGGACGGGACCGAGGCAAGCGCGGCGCCTGGCGAAGCCGGCCGCGACAGCAGCACGCGGAACTCGTTCGCCTCGGCGTTCGGCCCGGTGTCGCGGCGGTGATATTCGATGCGGGCGCCGTAGCGTTCGCACAACTCGCGGCAAATGTACAGGCCCAGGCCCGAGCCCCGGCTGCGCGTGGAGAAGAAGGGCTCGAACAAATGTCTTTCGACCTCGGCCGGGATGGGCTCGGCGCGGCTGAACACCGACAGCCGCACCCACTCGCGGTCCTCGCCCAGCTGCACGCGCAGCGCGCCCGGACCGGGGCGCGCGTGGCGCAGGCCGTTGTCCAGCAGGTTGATCAGGACGCGGCGCAAGTGCTCGGGCTCGAAGCTGACGAGCAGGCCGTCGCGCTCGATCTCGACGCGCAGCGGGCTGGCCTCGCCGCCGGGCAGCCGCTGGGTGGTGGCCCAGTCGGCGCAGTACTCGCGCACCAGCGGCGCGACGGCCAGCGTCAGCGCCACCGGCGCGATGCCGGGCGCGACCTCCATCACGTCGTCGACCAGGCGCTTGAGCCGCTCGACGTTGGACGCCACCATGCGGGTGAGCTGCTCGCCCTTGGGGTCCTGCGCGAGGTCCTCCGACAGCAGCGCGTTGGCCTGCGCGATCGCGGTCAGCGGGTTGCGGATCTCGTGCGCGATGCCGGCCGACACGCGCCCCATCGCCGCCAGCTTCTCCTGGCGATTGCGGGCCTCGAGCAGCCGGTTGTCCTCGAGGAAGAGCACGCACAGGTCGTCGCCGTCCAGCGGCCGCAGCGTGAAGCGCATGCGCACCCGCAACGAGCGCTGCGAGCCGCGGCCGAAGTCCAGCAGCAGGTCCCGGCCGGCCTCCGGCCAGAGCTCGCCGGCGAAGGCCTTCTCGATCGCCCGCAGCAGCGGCTTCCAGGCTGGCGTGGTGTCCAGCCGGAACGCCCCCGAGCGCAGCGAGGCGCCTTCCGCGAGCAGCGCCCGCGCCGCCGGATTGGCGGTGCGCACCAGGCCGCGGCGGTCGACGACGGCGACACCCTCCTCCATCTCCTCGATGACGAGGCGGTTCAGGTCGGCCTGCTGCCGCGCGTACTCGAGGCTGCCGCGTGCGGCGCGCTCCTCGCGCGCCAGGCGCGACGCGATCTCGTTGGCCAGCAGCGTGACCACGAACAGGCCGCAGCCCAGCAGCCCGGCCTGGCTGATGCGCAGCGCGCCATCCTGCTCGTTCAGCACCGCCCAGCCCGACATCGACAGCAGCACCAGGCTGGGCAAGGCGGCGCAGCCCAGCGCGCGCAACCGCGGCTGCAGCGCGCCGGCCATCAACGCCGGCATGAAGAACAGCGCGCCATAGGGGCCGCTGGGATCGCGCACCTGCAGCAGCGTGAACAGCACCAGGTCGGCGCCGATGCTGACCATGAACTGCCGCGTGCTCAGGCCGGCGCGCTCCTTCGGCGGCGTCTCGCCGCCGCCGAACCAGCGCGGCAGCATCCACGCCAGCACCGCCTGCGTGCCGTAGATCAGCGAGATCAGCGTCGTCCAGCCGGTGGGCTTGGCCCCCATCAGGCCGGCCAGCGACTGCGTCGCCAGCAGCGCCAGCCCCAGCGCCGCGCGCGCACCCATGAAAGCGCGATACAGGCGCTGGATGGTGCTGGCGCTGATGGCGCCGACGGTCTCGGAGGTGGCCATGTGGTCCGGCGCTCAGGTGGCGGCGTCGTCGCGCCGGCCGCGCGCCGCCTCGGCGGCTTCCAGGCGCTGCTCGTGCGCGGCGCGATGGGCGGCGCCGCAGAACTGCCCGCCGCGACCGGGCAGCGCATCGCTGGCCGGGAGATGCATGCCGCACTCGGCGCAGCTCACCATGTGCTCGGGCAGGCGCGGCGCAGGCGGCGGCGCGGGCCGGGCGTTGTCGCGCGGCGTCGGCCGGCCGCGCTTGAAGCCGATCACGAAGGCGATCACCGCCAGCAGGACGATCCAGAAAAGCAGCTTGATCACGATGGGCGCGGTGGAAGCTTCGGGGAGGAGGTCGACGGGGTCGGCATCAGACGGGCGGACGCTGCAGCACGACCTCGAGCACGAAGCGCGAGCCGGCATAGGACAGCAGCAACAGCGCGGCGCCGAAGTAGAGCCAGCGCGTCGCACGCCGGCCGCGCCAGCCGAACACGCGGCGTCCCGTCAGCAGGCCGGTCAGCACGACCCAGCCCATCACGGCGAACAGCGTCTTGTGATCCCAGCGCCATTGCGGCGTGAAGGCCACGCCCAGCAGCAGCGCGATCGACAGCACGACCACGCCGGCGCCGACGAACTGGAAGGTCAGGCGCTCCAGGCGCAGCAGCGGCGTGCCGAGCGCTGGCGCGCCCTGCCCCTTCTGGGCGCGCATCTGGCGCTCGGCGCGGTTCAGCATGACCGCATGCATCACCGCGACGCCGCACAGGCCGTAGGACGCCAGGCCCATCGCCCAGTGCAGCGGCGCCAGCGGCGAGCCCGCCTGCGGTCGGTATTCGCCCGGGAACATCCAGGCCACCAGCATCACCAGCAGGCCCAGCACGCTGAGCAGGCGCTGGGCCGAGGGCAGCGGCAGGAAGCGGCTCTCGATCAGATAGACGCCGGTCACCAGCCAGATCGTCATCGACAGCGAGGGCGCGAAGCCGAAGCGCGCCGCGTGGCTGCCGTTGACCGGCGCGGCGCCGATGCCGCCGATGTCCACGACCAGCGCGGCCAGGTGCAGCAGCCACGCCAGCACCAGCACCGAGCGCCAGGTGCGGGGCCGCAGATGCGCGAAGGCGGCGGCAACGGCATAGGCCACCGCGCCGGCGGCGCTGAGGGCGGCCAGGAGCAGGCCGCTGGGCTCGGCGGAGGCGGACGATAAAATCATCCGCAAAGTGTAATGACGAGCGCCCGCTTCCGCGGGCGCCAATACGATGGCTTCCACCCTGACCGATCGACTGAGCCGGCTCGTGAAGACGATGCGCGGCCAGGCCCGCATCACCGAGTCCAATGTGCAGGACATGCTGCGCGAGGTGCGCATGGCGCTGCTGGAGGCCGACGTCGCGCTGCCCGTGGTGCGCGACTTCATCGCCCGCGTGAAGGAGAAGGCGCTCGGCCAGGAGGTGGTCGCCTCGCTGAATCCGGGGCAGGTGCTGGTCTCGGTCGTCCACAAGGAGCTGGCCGCGACGATGGGGGAAGGTGTCGCCGACATCAACCTGGCCGCGCAGCCGCCCGCCATCATCCTGATGGCCGGCCTGCAGGGCGCCGGCAAGACGACGACCACCGCCAAGCTCGCCAAGCACCTGACCGAGAAGCGCAAGAAGAAGGTGCTGACGGTCTCGGCGGACGTGTACCGCCCCGCCGCGATCGAGCAGCTCAAGACGGTGACGAAGCAGGCGGGCGCCGAATGGTTCCCGTCGGCGCCGGACCAGAAGCCGCATGACATCGCCCTGGCGGCGCTGGACCATGCGAAGCGCCACTTCTTCGATGTGCTGCTGGTCGACACCGCCGGCCGCCTGGCGATCGACGAAGCGCTGATGGCCGAGATCCGCGACCTGCACGCGACGCTCAAGCCGGTGGAGACGCTGTTCGTGGTCGACGCGATGCAGGGGCAGGACGCGATCAACACGGCCAAGGCCTTCAAGGAGGCGCTGCCGCTGACCGGCATCGTGCTGACCAAGCTGGATGGCGACTCGCGCGGCGGCGCGGCGCTGTCGGTGCGGCAGATCACCGGCGCGCCGATCAAGTTCGCCGGCGTGTCCGAGAAGATCGACGGGCTCGAGGTCTTCGACGCCGACCGCCATGCGGGCCGCGTGCTCGGCATGGGCGACATCGTCGCGCTGGTCGAGGAAGTGCAGAAGGGCGTGGACGTCGAGGCCGCGCAGAAGCTGGCCGAGAAGCTCAAGTCCGGCGACGGCTTCGACCTGAACGACTTCCTCGCCCAGATCTCGCAGATGAAGAAGATGGGCGGGCTGTCGGGGCTCATGGACAAGCTGCCCACCCAGATGACCGCCAAGGCCGGCCAGCCCGACATGGACAAGGCCGAACGCGACATGAAGCGCATGGAGGGCATCCTCAACGCGATGACCGCCAAGGAGCGCCGCCAGCCGTCGCTGCTGATGGACGGCAAGTCCAAGGCCAGCCGCAAGCGCCGCATCGCCGCGGGCGCCGGCGTGCAGATCCAGGAGGTCAACCGCCTGCTCAATCAATTCGATCAGATGCAGGGGATGATGAAGAAGATGAAGGGCGGCGGCCTGATGAAGATGATGAAGAAGATGGGCGGCCTCAAGAACCTCATGGGCGGCGGGGGCGGCGGCTTCCCGATGTAAATGCAAAAGAGCTCCCTTGGGAGCTCTTTTGCATTCCGGGGGTCGCACTTCGTCCTTCGACGGACCTGCGACCGAGGGCTTCGGGTTTTATTCGAGCAGGGCCTGCGCGAACTCGCGCGCGTCGAAGGTCTGCAGGTCCTCGAGCTTCTCGCCGACGCCGATGAAGTAGACCGGGATCGGGCGCTCCCGCGCGATCGCCGCGAGCACCCCACCCTTGGCCGTGCCGTCCAGCTTGGTGACGATCAGGCCGGTGAGGCCCAGCGCGTCGTCGAAGGCCTTCACCTGCGTGAGCGCGTTCTGGCCGGTGTTGCCGTCCACGACCAGCAGGACCTCGTGCGGCGCGGTCTCCTGCGCCTTGCCGATCACGCGCTTGATCTTCTTCAGCTCCTCCATCAGATGGAGCTGCGTCGGCAGACGGCCGGCGGTGTCGGCGATGACGACGTCACAGCCGCGCGCCTTGCCCGCGACCACCGCGTCATACGTGACCGCCGACGGATCCCCCCCCTCCTGGCTGACGATCTGCACCCGGTTGCGATCCGCCCAGACCGCCAGCTGCTCGCGCGCGGCGGCACGGAAGGTGTCCGCGGCGGCCAGCAACACATTGGCCTCGGCATCGGCCAGATGGCGCGTCAACTTGCCGATGCTGGTCGTCTTGCCGGCGCCGTTGACGCCCACCACCATCATCACCATCGGCGACTGCTCACCGATCACCAACTGGCGCTGCAGCGGCTGCAGCAGCTCGGTCAGCGCGTCGACGAGCAGTTGACGCACGACGGCGGGCTCGGTGGCCTTGGCGTCCTTGACGCGACGCTTCAGGTCCTCGAGCAGGAACTCGGTCGCCTTGACGCCGGCGTCCGCCATCAGCAGCGCGGCCTCGAGTTCTTCATAAAGCGCGTCGTCGATCTGCGTGCCGGTGAAGACCTGGGCGATGCTCGAGCCGGTCTTGCGCAGGCCCTGGCGCAGCTTGTCCATCCAGGACTTGCGCGGCGCGGGCTCGGCCACGGGCACTGGTGCCGCGGCTGCGACGGGGGCGGTGGCCGGCACAGGCGTGGGCACTGCGACGACCGGCGCTGGCGCATGCACGACGGGCGGCGACGCAACCGGCGCGGGCACGACGACAGTCGAAGGGGCCGCGACGGAAGCGTTCGGGCTAGGAGTGGGTACCGGCGCGGGTGCGGTCGTCGAAGGCGGAGCGAGGACGGGCGCGGTCTGCGAAGCCGGGGACGGGATTTGCGGAGCCGGAGCCGAAACGGGCTCGACGGCGACCGGCGGGGCCGGGATGGCGGGAGGGGGCGCAGGGACCGCTTCGGGAGCGGGCGCTGGCGTGGGTTCGGAGGATCCGAAGCCCAGTTTTTTCTTGAGGAAGCTGAACATGGAGGGGTCGAGAGGACTCGCGCGCCGAACGTTTGTCGCCGTGCTCGGCGGGGGCTTGCATTGTCTTCGAAAACTTTGCTATAGTCGCGTTCTTCGCAAGGCGCTTTAGCTCAGCCGGTTAGAGCGACGGAATCATAATCCGCAGGTCCGGGGTTCGAATCCCTGAAGCGCCACCAGATCCCAAAGCCCGCAAGACGCAAGTCTTGCGGGCTTTGTCCTTTCCAGCCCGCCTCATTGCGCCGGCTCCCCCCATTGCGGGCATTGTTCATCGTTTGCCCCTCCGGGCCTCGGCGCGCCGCAGGCCGCCGCCGCTATCATCTGCCGCCGCTCGACGCAGACCAGCACACGAGCGCGGCACACCCCGGCACGAACGACGCCTCATGAACACACCCCTCACGTCCCTGCCCACCCGCAAGCCCGCCTTCGTGCCCGAGACCCGCTTCGGCCTCTGGTTCCTCTCGACGCCGACCTGGCGTGTCCACGTGCTGGGCCGCGCGCTGGACGACCTCCAGCGCCTGGCGCCTGACATCCCCAAGGGCGGCGTGATGCTGGACATCGGCACCGGGCAGGGCCATTCGCTGCCCGAGCTGGCCCAGCGCTTCCAGCCCAGCCAGATCCACGCGCTCGATCCGGAGCCGGACTTCGCCGCCCGCTGCGCCGCGATGCGCCAGGCCACGCCGGTGCCGGTGACGCTGCACGACGCGCATGCCGAAGCCATCCCGCTGCCCGACGCCTCCGTCGACGTCGTGCTGTGCCACCAGACCCTGCATCACATCGTCGATCAGGCGACCGCGCTGTCCGAGGTCTTCCGCGTGCTCAAGCCGGGCGGCGTGCTGCTGCTGGCCGAGAGCACCCGCGCCTACATCCACAGCTGGATCATCCGGCTGCTGTTCCGCCACCCGATGCACGTGCAGCGCAGCGCGCCGGAATTCCTGGCCATGCTCCGCCAGGCCGGTTTCCAGGTCGACGACAAGCACATCAGCACGCCCTACCTCTGGTGGAGCCGCAAGGACCTCGGCGCGCTCGAATGGCTGGGGTTCCGCGTGCCCGAGCAACGCGAGGAGACGCTGCTCAACTGCGTCGCCCGCAAGCCGGGCTGAGATCGACGCGGACCGCGCGCTCAGCAGCGCGAGCGATAACGGCGCCACTCCGGCGCCGTTTGCATTTGTGCCGCGTTCAAGGGCGTGATCACCGCCGGCAAGTCGGCGCAGGTCGCGATCGCGACGATCGTCGCGCCGTCCTCGGTGACGGCCACGTCGCCCCCATCGCCATCGGCGGATTCGTCGAAGGCCATGGCCCGCATCAGCGCGAAATCCAGGCCCTGCTCACGCGCCTTCAGCCATGCCTCCTTGAGCGTCCACAGCTGGAGGAAATGACGCTCCCGCGCCTCCGGCGGCAATTGCCGCAGTTGCTCCTGCTGCGCTGGGCCATGCACCGCGCGCGCCAACGCGAGGTGATCGCGAGCGCGCACGCCCAAGCGCTCGATGTCCACGCCCACCGGCACCGCCGCGACCGCGCACGCGACCAGGTCACCGCTGTGGCTGATGGAGACGAACACCCCGTCCGGCCGCGCGACACGACACGCGCCGCTGTCGGCGACCTCCAGCTCGACCGCGCCGTCATCGCCGCGCCACTGGCGCACCGCCTGACGCGCCAGCCATCGCCCGGCGAGGAACACGTCCCGCCTGGCCCCGGTCCCGAAGGCCGCGAACCTCGCCCGCTCAGTGGCCGTCAGCCACGACGCCGGATCCGCCATGCCGGCCCGCAGCGCGGACCGCGTCGCGAGCAGGCACAGCAGGCTCATCGGATCGCGGGGACCCGCCGCGCGGTCATTGCGCGGCAGGAGTGCCGCTGACCTCGGACGAGATGGCACGGCTCAGGTTGCTGACCCAGGTGTTGTAGAACGGGTGGATGTGGGCCACGCCGTTGACCTGCTCGTACTTCATGTTGACGCTGTTGACGTACCGGACCTGGAAGCCGGCGTTGTCATAGCTGACGTCCACCACGACCTCATGCTTGTTCTGCTTGTTGTACTTGAGGCGCAGCTTGCCCGGCTCGTCGGAGGCGACGGTCCAGCCCAGCTTGGCGCTGCCGCGCACGATCGCCTGCTTCACCTGGTCCGGCGTCAGCGCGGACTGCCCCGCCACCAGTACCACGCGATCCGGCTCGACCAGCGGCACCGCGCTGCGCGCCTGCGACACGCCCACCAGGCTGGCCAGGATCAGGCCCACAACCATCTTCTTCATCTGCAATCTCCCTCAGGTCAATGAACGGAATGAATCACTCGGCGATCTTGGCGTAGGTGCCCTTGAGCGCCACGCCGATGATGATGGCGCCCGCATGGCATTCGAAATCGGTCGCGCTCCGGTACTCGTTCTTCTTGTAGTAGCTGACGATGTCGATCACCGCGTTGGCGCCCTCGCGCTTGGCGCTGTTCTGCAGGCTGATGAGCGCGCTGAGCGCGGCCCACTTGCAGCCGAACTCGTCGGTCTTGCCCACGCCATTGGTCTTGGGGTTGCTGACGTCGGTCGAGAAGCGTTGCAGCACCTTGGGCGTCGTCTGTCCGGCGAGGAAGAACTTCATGTTGGCATCCAGCTTGTCCTTGGCCTCGGGCATGGACAGCACGTCGGCCAGCGGGATGTGCAGCACGGTGTCGCGCGCCGAGGCAGCGGTGGCCGCCAACATCGAGGCCAGCAGGATCGCGGCGGAATGGCGAAGCTTCATGAACGGTCTCCAGTCAAGCGAAGTCAAACAAGGTCAAACGAAGTCGAAGGAAGTCGAACGGATCAATCGAGCCGGCGCAGGATCAGCGAGGTGTTGATGCCGCCGAACGCGAAGTTGTTGGTCATCGCGAACTCGGTCTGCAGGGCGCGTCCGCCGGTCCGCACGTAATCCAGGTCGCCGCAGCGCGGGTCCACGCGCTCGAGGTTGAGTGTCGGCGCAAACCAGCCGGCCCGCATCATCTCGAGCGTCATCCAGGTCTCGAGCGCGCCGCAGGCACCCAGGGTGTGGCCCATGTAGCTCTTGAGCGAGGACATCGCGACATCGGACCCGAAGACCGCCTGCGTGCCCTGGCTCTCCGCCACGTCGCCCTGGTCGGTGCTGGTGCCATGGGCGTTGACGTAGGGAATCGCGCCGGGCGGCAGGCCCGCGTCCTCCAGCGCCAGGCGCATCGCCTGGGCCATCGTCGCGGACTGCGGCTGCGTGACGTGCGTGCCGTCGCAGTTGGTGCCGTAGCCCACGATCTCGCCCAGGATCCGGGCGCCTCGGGCCTTGGCGTGTTCGTACTCCTCGAGCACGAAGGTGCAGGCGCCCTCGCCCAGCACCAGGCCATCGCGGTCGGCGTCGAACGGCCGCGGCGTGAGGCGCGGCTGGTCGTTGTGGCGGGTGCTGGTGGCGAAGAGCGTGTCGAAGACCGCCGCCTGCGTGGGATCCAGCTCCTCGGCGCCACCGGCCAGCATCGCGACCTGGCGGCCGCTGAGGATGGCCTCGTAGGCATAGCCGATGCCCTGGCTGCCCGAGGTGCAGGCGCTGCTGGTCGTGATGATGCGGCCGGTGATGCCGAAGAACACGGCGATGTTGACCGTCGCCGTGTGCGACATCATCTTCACGTAGGTGTTGGCGTTGATGCCCTCGATGCTCTTGGCGGTCATCATGCGGCCGAAGTCGCCGACGGCACTGGGCGTGCCGCTGGAGCTGCCGAAGCTCACGCCCAGCCGGCCGCTGGTCACCAGCGGATCGCCCAGCAGGCCGGCCTGTTCCAGGGCCATCTCGCTGGCGCGGGTGGCCATCTGCGCGACACGCCCCATGCTGCGCATGCTCTTGCGGTTGTAGCGGTCGGCCGGCAGCTCGAAGGGCGCGCAGGGCACGCCGACCTGCGTGTTCAGGCCTTCATAGTCGGCCCAGCCGGGCATGCGCTGGACCTTGTTGGCCTCCGCCCGCAGGCTGTCCATCATGGTCTCGACGTCATGGCCCAGCGGCGACAACGCCCCCACGCCGGTGATCACGACCCGCTTCTTGCTCATCCCACCATCCCCCCATTCACCGAAATCACCTGCCGCGTGATGTAGGCGGCATCGCTGCCCATCAGGAAGCTCACGATCGCCGCCACCTCCTCCGGCTTGCCCACCCGCTTGGCCGGGATCAGCTTGAGCGCCTCCTCCAGCAGCTGCGGGTCGACCATGTCGGTGTCGATCAGGCCCGGCGCGACGCAATTGACGGTGATCTGCCGGCTGGCCAGCTCGACCGCGAGCGCCTTGGTCGCGCCGATGATGCCCGCCTTCGCCGCGCTGTAGTTGACCTGGCCGCGGTTGCCCATCAGCGCCGAGACCGAGGCCAGCGTCACGATGCGCCCCGGCGCCTTGCGCCGCACCAGCGGCATGGTGAGCGGCTGCAGCACGTTGTAGAAGGCATCCAGGTTGGTGTGGATGACCTGGTCCCAGTCCTCGCCGCTGAGCGCCGGGAAGGCGCCGTCGCGCGCGATGCCGGCGTTGCAGACGACGCCGTAGTAGCAGCCATGCGCGTCGACGTCGGCCAGCAGCGCGCTGGCGGTGGCCTCGCGATCCGACACGTCGAACTGGAGCACCCGGGCCACGCGTCCCAGCGCGCGGACCTCGGCGGCGGCGGCCTCGGCCTGCTCGCGCTCGCGGCGGCAATGCAGCACCACGTCATGGCCGTCGCGCGCCAGCCGCAGCGCGATGGCGCGGCCGATACCCCGGCTCGATCCGGTAACGAGCACTGTGCTCACGGCGTCTCTCCCTTCAAGAACTCACTTGGATCCTCCGGCCCGAAAACCGTGATCTGCGCGCTGGCCAACTCGGCCTCGCCGCAACGGATGCTGCAGTCGAACTGCCCGATGCCGTTGTCGGCCTGGTAGCTGCGCTGGATCTCGACGCGCAGCCGCTGCCCCGCGCTGAAGCGCGCCACGCTGCGGTAGCGGCGCGTGCCCAGCAGGAAACCGATGCGCGGCGGCTTTCCCTGCTGCCGCCCCTGCCATCCGGCCCAGGCGGCCACCGCCTGCGCCATGTATTCGACGCCCACCCAGGCGCCCACCGCGCCGTCGCGGCTGAAGATGCCGTCGGCGGGGACCAGGACCTCGGCCACCAGGCGTTCGTCCCGGGCCTCGACCAGGCGGTCGAGCAGGCACATCGGCCCCTCGTGGGGCATGAGGTCGGCGATGGGAGGCAGGGAATCAGTCATGGCTCAGCACCAGCGACGCATTGTTGCCGCCGAAGGCGAAGGAATTGCTCATCACGTGGCGCGGCGCGCCGGGCAGGCGCTGGTGCGGCGCGACCAAGGCGATGGCCGGCAGCGCGGCATCGCGCACGCCGTCGAAATGATGCACCGGCAGCCGACCGTCACCGGCCACGGTCAGCCAGGCGATCGCCGCCTCGATGGCGCCGGCCGCGCCCAGCGCATGGCCGGTCAGCGGCTTGGTCGAGGAGCACGGCAGCGCCAGGCCGAACAGCTCCGCCACGGCCCGGCTCTCCATCGCGTCGTTCTGCGGCGTGGCGGTGCCGTGCAGGTTCAGGTAGCCGATGTCCGCGGGCGCCAGGCCGGCACGGGCCAGCGCCTCGCGCATGGCCGCCAGCGCGCCGCGACCGCCGGGTTCCGGCGCCGAGATGTGATGGGCGTCGGAACTCTCCCCGTAGCCGGCGAGGCGCACCGGCGACGGCTCGCGGCTGAGCACGAACAGCGCCGCGCCCTCGCCGATGTTGATGCCGGCGCGGGTCGCGCTCATCGGGCGGCAGCGCGCCGCGTCCACGGAGTCCAGGGCGGTGAAGCCGGCCACCGTCATGCCGCACAGCGCGTCCACGCCGCCGACGAGCACCGCGTCGCACAGGCCCGCGCGCAGGAGGCGCGCACCGCTGGCCAGCGCCTTCGCGCCCGACGAGCAGGCCGTCGACACGACATAGGACGGTCCGCTCAAACCCAGCAGCGTCGACAGCATCAGCGCGGGCGATCCCAGCTCCTGCTGCTCGACATGGAAGTCGGCGGGAAAGGCGCCGTCGCGCTCGAGCGCGATGACCGCGGCTTCGCTCTCCGCGATGCCCGAGGTGCTGGTCCCCAGCACGACACCGATGCGGTGCGGGCCGTGGCGGTCGATCGCCGCGTCCACGGCCGCGCGCGTCTGGCTCAGGGCCGCGAGCAGCAGCGCGTTGTTGCGGCTGCGCGCCTGCACCGGCAGATGCGCCACCGACGGCAGTGCGGCGCGGACCGCGCCCAGGTGCAACGCATGACCGGGCCAGACCGCGTCGTTCACGGCCACGCCGCTGGGGGCGGCCGCGAAGACCGCGTCGCGCAACTCGTCCAGGTCGCGGCCGGCGGCGCAGACCACGCCAGGCGCCTGCAAGTAGAGCGGGTCGAGGGCGATGCTCATGAGGCCTCCAACGGCTGCGATTCGATCAGCAAGCGATAGCCCTCGGTGGGATTGAGGATCTCGACCACGCCCTCGGCCGGCCGACGCACGCTGAGCCGCGTGACCTCGCCCTCGCGCAGGGCCTGCACCGCCGACAGGGACCGGCCCACGCCCTCGGGGCCGTCCTCGTCCCAGGTCCACCCGGGCGGCAACGCGGCGCGGACCGCCCCGGCCGGCCACAGGACCAGGCAGAGGTCGCGCAGCATGCGATCGGTGTCGACCTCCGCCGGCAGATAGGGCGAGCGCTGGACCTGCAGGGATTCGCCGTCCCACTGCATCAGCAGCACCCGCTGCCCGAAGGCGAAACCCGCCAGCAGCAGGCCGGAGGCGTCGAGCTGCAGTTGCACCTCCACCTGCTGCGGACGCTCGCCGGGACGGTCCAGCCGGAACACCGACAGCCGCTGGCTCAGCGCGTAGCGCGCCGTACCCAGCGCCGACGGCGGCAGGCGCAGCGGCGGCAGCGCGCTGGGCGCCAGGGGGCGCGACGAAACGCAGCCCGTCGTCGCCGCGCCGATCAGCGCGCACAGGCCGCCTCCGAGGAGCGCCCGACGCTTCATGCGCGCACCAGCCTCAGCAGGCTGTGGCAGTAGCCGATGCCGTCGCGCACCGTCTGCAGGCGCAGGCCGGCGGACTCGGCCAGGCGGATGTAGTCGGTGCTCTGGTAGACCTTGCTGTTGCCGCTGGCCATCGCCGCGAAATACGGCGAGGTGTTGATCAGGCAGTAGGCCGCGATGTCGTAGCGCTGGCGATCCCAGAAGGTGTCCATCACCAGCACGTGGCCGTTGTCCGCGAGACAGTCGTGCACGCGCCGGAAGATGCTGGCGATCTGCGCCTCGCTGAAGCAGCTGAGGAACTGGCTCATCCAGACCAGGTCCATGCCCGCCGGCAGCGTCGCGCCGTCGTCGAGCAGGTCGCGCGCATGCAGCTGGGCGCGCTCGCGCACGCCGGCGGCCGTGAGGTTGGCCGAGGCCATCTCCAGCTGCGGCGCCAGGTCGACCAGGTGCAGCTCGGCGCGCGGATCGTGCGCCAGCGCCGCCAGGCTGAACTTGCCGGTGTTGGCGCCGATGTCCATCAGCCGACGCGGCCCAGTGGCGAAGACGTCGGGGAGGATGTCGGGGAAGGAGGTGTCGGAGTAATGGTGGTCGAAGGCGAACCAGCTCGACTTCGCCGGCTCGGGCAGCTCCGACAGCGCGGGATAGATGCTGGGCCACTCGCCCAGATGCGCCAGGCCCAGCGGCTTGCCGGCATCCAGCGAGCGCTCCAGCTCGAACAGCCCCTGGTAGCAGACGTCGTGCACGAAGTTGAAATTGATGCGGGTGATCTCGTCGGAGATCAGGCAGAAACCGATCTTGTCCAGTTGCCAGCGCCCGTCCTCGATCAGCACCACGCCCGCCGACAGGCAGGACTCCAGCGCAAGCTTCAGCGCGTAGCCGTTCCAGCGGCCGGTGGCCTCGAGCTCGTCCAGCGTGACGCCGCGCTCGCCCGCGTCCGCCAGCGCCTGCAGCATCCCGCGCTTCCACGCGTAGCGCACGCAGTGGAACACCACCGGACCGAAGGCGATCTTCTGGGCCTCGAAGCGCGCATCGAAGGCACGCTGCTTGGGGGGCGAGAACTTCTTGGTCTCAATCATGGTCGGGCACGAAGAACGGGGTGAGGCACCAGGCCAGGAAGACCCCGAACAGCAGGGTCAGGCCGAAGGCGCGCAGGGCGGGCGTGCCGGACAGCGCCAGCAAGCCGAAGGACAGGAGCGTGGACGCCGCCGCGAGCGTCACCGACAGGAAGGGTCGCGTCTCCCGCCGGCCTGGCTGCTCCAGCATGAAGATGCCGTAGTCCACGCCCAGCCCCAACAGGATGAGCAGCGGCAGGATGTGGAAGAGCTGCAGCACCTGGCCCGACAGCGCCAGCAGGGCCACGGTGAGCACGCTGGCCAGCGCGGTGGGCGCCAGCGCGCGCCAGGACGTGCGGCCGAAACGCCAGGCCAGCGCGGCCCAGGTGAGCGCATGACCCAGCAGCAGCACGGCGATCATCAGCACGCGGTAGCGGCCGAGCAGGTCGCTGACCTCGCCGACCTTGTCGACCCAGCTCACGCCCGGCAGGCGCAGGGCAGCCAGCGCGTCGCGCGTCTCGCGCGACTCCGCGCCGCGCAGCAGCACCGCCGACGCGGGTCCGTCGCCCAGCCAGCCCAGCCACTGCGCGCGCATCGGCTCGCTGGCGGGGCTGTCCAGCCAGGCCCGCGGCGTCAGCTCGCCAGCTGCGCCTCGCCCGAGCGACACCGGCTGTCCGAGCCGTTCCTCGATCACCGGCTGGAGCTCCGTCATGCGGCGCGCGGCCAGGGCCTGGTCCTCGCGCTGGCGGCGCAGCGAGGGCAGCCAGTCGCTGACCGCCTGCACGCCCAGACCCATGGCACGCAGTCGGGCGGTCAGGGCTTCCTCGTGTTCCAGCAGGGCCTGCTCGGTCTCGCCCTGGACGACGAAGAACTGCGCCACGCCGGGCGCCTGCATCAAGCGGGCGAATTCGCGCTGCTGCGCGACCAGCGCCGGCGGCGCGGACTGCAGCTGGCGGATGTCGTCGTCGACGCGCAGTCGGCTCGCGCCGGCCGCGGCCAGCAGCAGCGTGCCCAGGCCCAGCAGCGTCAGTCCCCGAGGGCCCAGGCTGGGCCACCGCGCGCGGCGCGAGCCCAGCCACTCGGCGAAGCGCGTCGGGGCCATGCGGCCCTGGCCGTCCAGCAGCGGAAACCACCACAGCACGGTCACGAAGGCCGCGACCAGGCCGGTCGCGGAGAACACCGCCACCTGGCGCAGCCCCGGGAACGGCGGGAGCGCCAGCATCGCGTAGCCGATCACCGTGGTCGCCATCGCCAGGCTGACCACCGGGATCTGGCGCGCCAGCATGGTCCAGCGCTCTACGGGCGGCAGGCCCTGCCGGGCGCTGAAGTAGTTGGTGCCGTAGTTCTCGGCCACGCCCAGCAGGCTGACGCCGAAGACCAGCGTCACCAGGTGCAGCTCGCCGAAGCACAGCAGCGTCACCGAGGTCGCGACCAGCAGCCCGACCGCCATCGACAGCATCACCAGCAGACGCGGTCGCAGCGAGCGGAAGGCCATCAGCGTCAAGGCCACGATGCCCAGCAGCGAGCCCAGGCCGATGGTGTGGATCTCGCGTTCGGCTTGATCCGAGGCAGCCGCGGCGAACAACGGCACGCCGGCCTGGAGCACGGTCGCGCCGCGCGCTTCGGCAGCCCGCGTCGCCGCGTCCAGGCGGGGCATCAGCGCGCGCACGGCGCCGATCTCGAAGCCGGAACCCGGCAACTCGATCAGCACCAGCGCGAAGTGGCGCCCAGGGTCGCTGCCGTCCGTCAGCATCAACCGACCGTCCTGGACGCGCACCCGGCTGCCCTGGCCGCGCTCGGCCAGCCACTGGCCGAAGAGGCCGAGCGGATCCTCGGCCCAGGAACCCACGCGCGGGCCCGCCACGGGCTGATGCAGCGTCGCCAGCGCCTGATCGGCGAGCGTCGCGGTCGAGGCCGTCGTCAGCCGCTCGCGCGCTTGCGATGTCATCAGGCCCTGGCGCACCGGGGCATAGAGGTCGAGCCAGCGCTGCTGGTCCGCGTCGCCAACACGATGACGCGCAGGCACGTCGCCCAGGGCCTGGAGGAAGGCATCGGCAGCCGCCTGCGCCGCGCCCCAGTCGCCCCCGCCGATCAGCACGCTCACGCGCCGCGAGCCGGCGTCCGCCAGCGCCTGCGTGGCCTGCGCGGCCACGGGACGCTGCTCGTCGCGCGGCAGCATGGCCAGCATGTCGGTCACCGGCGCCCGATGTGCGAAGCCCCAGTGCCACAGGTTGTGCGCCGCGCAGGCGAGCACCAGCACGAGCCACAGGCCCGCCAGCCGCCGGGTGACGCGCTCCAGGCTCACTGGAACAGGCCCGGTTCCGGTGCGGCGTCGGGCCGCAGGTTGAGGAGCTGGATCAGGCTCTCGTCGCCGTTGGCCTCGTGGAGCTGGATGCGGCGGACGAAGGCATCGCCCTCCAGCTCCGCCTGCTTGAGCACTTGGCGCAGCGCGCCCGGCTTGGGCGTCAGCGACAGCTGCCAACCCGCGCCCTTGACCGTGCCGCTCAGTTCGAAGAGCTCGGTCAGGCCGCCGACGTCGCCGTTGAGGAGCGAGAACATCAGCGAATTGATCACTCGCACCACGGGCTCGCGCGAGGCTTCCAGCCGCATCGAGGTCTGGCCGCCCTGCGTGGCGCGGATCTCGTCGCGGGTCAGGCGCAGTTCGCTCGCGAAAGGCTTGAGGGTGCGCCACAGCACGCCGCGCCCGCGCGCCAGCACGAAGTCGCCGCGCGACAGCAAGGGCTTGGCGAATCCGGCCACCTTCTTGGTCTGGGTGAACTCGCCGCGCAGCCACTCGGGCTGCTGCAGGCGCTCGCGCACCGCTTGCGCCAGGTCAGGCGCGGTGGCTGCCGCGGTCGTCGCAGAAGTCGCGGCCATCGCCAGGCGCAGCGGCGCCTGCGCGGCCGCCACGCCCACGAGGCCGACCAGGCCGTTCAACGCGAGGCGCCGCTTCATGCCGGCTCCACGCCCAGCTTTTCCCACAGCACCGGCGGGCAGACGTAACGCATCTCGCGCTTGTCGGTGTCGTAGGCGACCTGGATGGTGTAGGCCTGGTTGATGCGCTTGCCGCTGGCCGCGTCACGGATCTCGTACTCGATCTTCAGGCGGTTCTCCCACTCGACGATCTCGGCGCGCACGATGACGCGACGTCCGTAGGGCAGCATGTCCACGTACTTGAGCCGCATGTCCACGACGGGCCAGGCGTAACCCGACTCGCGCATGCGCGGGTAGTCGTAGTCGAAGCGGGCCAGCAGCGCCTCGCGCGCCAGCTCCAGGTACTTGACGTAGTGGCCGTGCCAGACGATGTCCATCGGGTCCAGGTCATGGAAGGCCGGACTCAGCTCGATCTCATGCCAGAGCTCAGCCATACAGACTCCAGTCCCGGGCGCGGATGGCCTCGATCAGCGCGTGCAGTTCGCGGTCCAGGGCGCGGTCCTCGACGATCAGCGGCAGGCGCGCGGCCAGGTCCGACTGCATCGCGGCAAGCGCGGGGCTCAGCGTCAGCGGCGCGAGCCGCTCGCGCAGGCCCAGGCCCTGGCGGCAGGCGATGAGCAGGCCGGCGGCGACCTGCTCGGTCAGGTCCAGCACCCGCAGCGCATCGCGCGCGGCGATGGTGCCCATGCTGACCTTGTCCTGGTTGTGGCACTCGGTGGAGCGGCTGAAGACCGAGGCCGGCATGGTCTGCTTGAGCGCCTCCGCGGTCCAGGCGGACACGCTGATCTGCAGCGCCTTCAGGCCGTGATTGATCGGCGCGCGCTCGCCGCTGGCGCCGGTCAGGTTGGCCGGCAGGCCGTGGTTGTAGCGCGCGTCCACCAGCAGCGCCAGCTGGCGGTCCAGCAGGTCGGCCAGGTTGGCGACGGCCGTCTTCAGCGTGTCCATCGCCATCGCGATATGGCCGCCGTAGAAATGGCCGCCATGCAGCACGCGCTCGCCGACCGGATCGATCAGCGGGTTGTCGTTGGCGCTGTTGAGCTCGTTCTCGATCAGCTGCCGCAGCCAGGGCAGCGCGTCCTCCACGACGCCGATGACGTGCGGCGCGCAGCGCAGCGAGTAGCGATCCTGCAGCCGCTCCTCGTTGCGCGAGGGGCGGTCGCTCGCCAGGTCGCCGCGCAGGCGCTGCGCCACGCGTTGCTGGCCGGCATGCGGCTTGGCGGCGAAGAGCGTCTCGTCGAAGTGGTGCGCGTTGCCCGCGCTGGCGACGACATTCATCGCGGTGATGCGGGTGGCCAGGTGGGCCAGGTACTCGGCGCGCTCGAAGGCCAGGCAGGCCAGTCCGGTCATGACGGCCGTGCCGTTCATGATCGCCAGGCCTTCCTTGGGGCGCAGCCGCAGCGGCGTCGCGCCCACGGCCCGCAGCGCGTCGGCGGCCGGCAGGGTCTCACCGCCGACGCTGACCTCGCGCTCGCCGCACAGCACGGCGGCCAGGTAGGACAGCGGGGTCAGGTCGCCGCTGGCGCCGACCGAGCCTTCGCTCGGAATCAGCGGCAGGATGTCGTGGCGCAGCAGGCACTCGATCTGGCGCAGCAGGTCCAGGCTCACGCCCGACAGGCCCTGGCACAGCGAGGCCAGGCGCGCGCCCAGCACGGCGCGCGTCTGGGTCGGCGTCAGCAGCGCGCCGGCGCCGATGCCGTGGTAGGTGTAGAGGTGATGCGGCAGTTCCGGCACCAGCGCCGGGGGCACGGCCACGGTGCAGGAATCGCCGTAGCCGGTGGTGACGCCGTAGATCACACCGTCCTCGGCCAGCAGCCGGGCGACGAAGTCGGCGCCGGCCTCGATGCGCGCCTCGAAGGCGCCATCGCGGCCCAGCTCGGCCGAGGCCTCGCGCCGCGCCAGGGCGCAGATGTCCTCGATGCGCAGGCGGCGGCCGTCAAACAGGATGGGCGGCATGGGGGTCGAGCTGGGCGCGGTCCCAGAAGGCATAGAAGTTGAACCAGTCATAGGGCGAGCGGTGCAGGCGCTGGGCCAGCGCATCGGCGAATCGTTGGGCGTAGCCGGTCATGGCGGCCTCGCGGGCGCGACGCGGCAGGTGGACGGTCTCGGCCAGTTGCTCGAACTCGAGCGCATAACCGTCGGCCTCGTGCAGGCTGAGCATCAGGAAGAGCGGGCAGTTCAGCAGGCCGGCGATCAGGTAGGGACCGACGGGGAAATCGGCCTCGTCGCCCAGGAAGGGCACGCGCACCGTCTTGCTGCCGCGCACCGGCACGCGGTCGCCGGCGATGGCCAGGAACTCCCCCGCCTGGACCTTGGCCGCGAGCTTGAGCGTCAGCGCCATGTCCAGGTCGGTCACCTCGATCAGGTTCACCCGGGTCTCGGGCCGCAGCCGGCGCAGGATGCGGTTGAAGGACTCGGCATGCCGGGTGTGGACCAGCACGTTGACCTTGAAGTCGGGACGCTGCTCGGCCAGCGCCTGGCACAGCTCCAGGCAGCCCATGTGCGCGGTGACGAGCACGCCGCCCCGGCCCTCGCGCGCGAGCTGGTGCAGGGCCTCGGCGCCGCGCTCATGCACGCGCTCCATCGGATAGCGGCCGGCCATGGCGAGCAGCTTGTCCAGCAGGGTCTCGGCGAACAGGCGAACGTGGGCCAGGCCCTCGCGCCAGCCGGCGTCGGGTCGCATGCGACGCAGGTAGCCCAGGCTGTGCGCGCGCAGCGTCGGTCGCGCCAGCCAGTAGCTCAGGACCACCGGCCACAGCAGCACGCGGAACGCCGTGCGGCCGAGCACGCGATGCACGCCGAAAAGCAGCCAGATGCCGCCCACGAAGGTGCTTTCGCCCATCGCGGCCCAGTGCCGGGCCGTCATGCCGACCACCGCCGCCACAGCAGCACGGGCGCGCGCCACAACATGCCGAAGAACAGCCGCGTGTGCATGGCCGAGATCAGCACGTTGTCGCGCCAGACGCGGAAGTGGGAGACACCGTCCTCGGGATAACGCACCCGCGTCGGCTGGTTGATCACCGGCACGCCGGCCCAGACCAGGCGCACCGCGATCTCGACGTCGAAGTCCATGCGCCGGCCGATCCGGGCGCGCGCCAGCAACTCGACCGTCGGCGCCAGCGGATAGACGCGGAAGCCGCACATGGAGTCGCGCACGGCCATCGACAGCGTGTTGATCCAGACCCAGATGTGCGTCGCGTAGCGGCCGTAGAGCCGGCCCTTGGGCACGCTGGCGTCGTAGACCGGACAGCCGCAGATGAAATGCGAGGGATGCTGGCGCGACTGCGCGACGAAGACCGGCACGTCCGCCGTGTCGTGCTGGCCGTCGGCGTCGATCTGCAGCGCGTGGGTCCAGCCCGAGGCCTGCGCCTGGCGCAGGCCGGCCATCACCGCGCCGCCCTTGCCCTGGTTTTCAGGCAGGCGCAACAGCGTGATGCCCTCCTCCTTCGCCAGCGCGTCGAGCGCGCGGGCGCAGCCCGGTTCGCTGCCGTCGTCGACCAGCAGCACCGGCAGGCCATGGGCGCGCAGCGCGCGCGCCACGCGGGCGACGGGGACCGCGTGGTTGTAGACCGGAATGACGGCGCCCAGCGTCATGACGTGGCGACCTCGGCGAACTGCACCCGGCCGCTGGCATGCTGGCCGCCCGCCTCCGACTGGTAGCGGAAGCTCAAGCGGCCCGGCGCCTGCCAGTCCAGCGTCAGCATCAGCCGCGTGCCTGGCACGACCACGCGCTGGAACTTGAGAGCCTCCACGCCGGTGAACTCGCCGGCGATGTCGAAGAGCTCGCGACCGAACAGCAGCACCCAATCGAGCTGCGCCACGCCGGGCAGCACCGGGTGCCCGGGGAAATGGCCATCGAACTGGGGGAGCGTGGCCTCGATCAACAGCGCCAGCTCGACATGATCGCCTTCACGCTTGAACGCGCGCACCGGCGGGCGGCGCGGATCGAACTCGGCCATCAGCCGGGCCTGCGTGGACTTGCCCTGCGCATTGCGCGGCAACTCCGGCAGGAAGCGCCAACGGCGCGGCAGCGCCAGACGCTCGACCACGCCGAGCAACTGCGCGCGCAGGGCCTCGGACAGCGCGCGACGGCCCTGGGCGTCATGCAGGGCCCAGCCCTGCGCGCTCGGCACCGCCACCACGCCGATCTGCGGACGCGGCTCGTCCAGCAGGACCAGCCGCAGCGCCGTCAGCAGCCCGCCCTTCAACAGGCAGTCCTCGACGGCCTGCAGCGAGACCCGCTTCTCCGCGATCTTGACGACGCGATCGGCCCGGCCGCGCAGCTCGAAGCCACCGTCGACCGCGATCGCCCGGTCCGCGCCCAGCATCCAGTCCGCGCCGGGCAGATGCGGCGACCGGATCGCCAGCAACCCGTCCTCCAGCCGCCATTGCACCTGCGGCAGCGCCTGCCAGTGCACGGCGGCGCCGGGATCGCGCTGGCGCCAGGCGACGCCGCCGGTCTCGGTGCTGCCGTAGACCTCGATCGGCGCACGGCCGAAGACGCGCAGCGCGTCCGGCACCGCGGCATCGGGCAGCGGCGCGCCGGAGCTGAACACCTGGCCCACCCGCGCCGCCGCCGCCGGCGCCTCGGCCGGCAGTCGGCCCAGGTGCGTCGGACTGGCGATCAGGATGGCCCGCTCGCCCGCGGGCAGCAATTCGGCCAGGTCCTCCAGATAGACCAGGCTGCGCGCCTGCAGCGCGCGACCGGTGGCCAGCGGCCACAGCACGCGGAACAGCAGTCCGTAGACATGCTGCGCCGAGACGCTCGCGATCACCGTGGCGTCGGGGCAAACGGCGCCGAAGGCCTGTTCGAGCGCGTCGATCTCGTCGAAGAGCTGGCGCAGCCGCTTGTGGCAGGCCTCGGGCGCGCCGGTGGACCCGGAGGTGAAAACGACCAGGCCGTCGGCGTCGGGATCCAGGGGAGCGCTCGCGGCGGGCGCGAGCGCCTCGATGGCCTCGAGCGGCCGCACGCGCGGCAGGTCGGCCAGGTCGCCGCTGTCGCCCGCCCAGCCCGCGACCTGCGCGCGCAGCGCGGCTTGCGTCGCCGGCGTCAGGTCGCCGGGCAGCCAGGCCTGCTTGCCGGCTTGCCACAGGCCGAAGAGCGCCGCCGAGAACTCGATGCCATCGGCGAAGAACAGGGCGAAGCGCTGGCCGTCGGCCTGCTCGAATGCCGCCTGCCAGCGGCGCGCACGATCGTTGAAGGCCTCGCCCGACACCGGCGTCGCGCCCCGCCAGCCCATGCGGCGGGTCGGCTCGATCGGCTGGGCGAGCAGCGCGGCCAGTCGCTGGCTGGGGGTCATGCGCCCATCCTCGCGCGCACGCGGCGGCGCAGCAGCCATTCGCCGCCCATCAGCAGCCCCATCAGGAGATACGCGATCAGGCCGCTGTACAGGGCCCAGACACGCTCGCTGGCCCACAGCGCCGTGCCCAGCGCGATCAGGCCGTTCAGCACGAAGAAGCCGCACCAGACCTGGGTCACGCGGCGGGTGTAGCGGATGGCTTCGGGCGGCAGCTCGGGATCAGTCAGGCGCGCGAGGCGCTCGATGACGGTGGGCCCGCGCCACAGGCTCAAGGCGAAGACAGCGAACATGGCGGCGTTCACGAGCACCGGATACAGCTTCAGCGGCAGGCTGCGGTTGACCAGCACCGTCAGGCCCGCCAGCAGCAGCGCGGCCACGACGACCCAGCGCACCTGGGCCCGGCCCTGGCCGCCGACGGTCATGCGCAGCAGGCCCAGCACCAGCAGCAGCAGCGCCATGGTGCGCGGCTCGACATGGCCCAGGCCGGCGAAGACCAGCAGCGGATAGGCGGCCGTCAGGGCCACCACGAGGGCCCATCGCATGGAGGAACCCAATCAGGAGTTCGTGGGGGCGACGGCGCCCTCGAACCCGGTTTTCGCGTGGGTGCCGGACTCGGCCTGCAGCAGGCCCTGCAGCGCGTTGATCACATCCTGCAGCGTGCGCACCGTCTTGAAGGCCTCGGGCTGCAGGCGCTTGCCCACCAGCGGCTTGAGCCGGACGATGAGGTCGACGGCGTCGATGCTGTCGATGTCGAGGTCCTCATACAGGCGCGCCTGGGGCGTGATGCGCTCGGCGTCGATGTCGAACGTCTCGATGAGGATGGTGCGCAGGCGTTCGAAGATGTCTTGGTCGGTCATGGCCGGTTCTCTCGGGGCGGCGGGGCGCGCTCAGGCGGGGAGCTTGCGGTGCGCGGCGACGAACTCGGCCAGCGCGCGGATGCTGGCGAAGTGGCGGCGGGTCTCCGCGGAGTCCGCGCTCATGCTCACGCCGTAACGCTTCTGCAGCGCCAGGCCGAGTTCGAGCGCGTCAATGGAGTCCAGGCCCAGGCCCTCGACGAACAGCGGCTGCTCCGCGTCGATGTCCTCAGGGCTGAGGTCTTCCAGTTGGAGTGCCGAGATCAGCAACTCCTTGATTTCTTGCTGCAACGCTTGCATGGCTCCCGGGGACCGTGTCGTGTCTTGTCGATGGACTGAAATACTGGATCAGGTGTTCCGTCAGATGGCGCGCCGCCAATGAGGCCTCGCCACCAGCGGCTTCCAGGAACGGGGCCGGCGACAGATCGTCGGCCACCTCGAGGCTGAAATGCAGCGGACGCTCGGCGACCTGCCACCAGGGCTGCCCCTTGAAAAGTCCCAGCGGTTCGCAGCGGATGTGAACCGGGGTGATGGCCAAGCCGCCGCGCAGAGCGATCTGCGCGGCGCCTCGTTGCATTTTCAGGGGCTGCCCGGGGCGCGTTCGCGTGCCTTCGGGAAAGATGATCAGGTTACCGCCGGCCCTGAGCTTGTCCACGCAGGCTTGCAGCAGGTCGGCGCCCGAATTGTTGCAGATGTAGCCCGTTGCCAGCACGGGACCCCTCGTACTGGGGTGGTTCGCAAGTGTTGACTTCACCACGCAAAGCGCGTCCGGCACATGGCCGATCAGGAAGACGACGTCGATCAGGGTCGGATGATTGGCCAGCACCAGCAGGCCGCGGCGCTGCAGGCGTTCGATGCCGCGCCACTCGTAGGTGATCAGTCCCAGGAAGCGCATCCACCGGACGAAAAGCCGGAACACCCACCCGATCAGCGCCCGCGCCCAGCGACCGCGGCGCTCGGCCGAACGGACCGTCAGGCGCAGCAGCGGAAAAACAACAACCCCCAGCAGGAGGCCGCCGATGCCGAAGCAGCCGAAGGCGATCGCGGTCGCCGCGATGCGCCAGAGCCGGCCAGGCCACGCCGCCAGCTCACGCATGGCGACTCCAGTGCCAGTGGCCCTGGCGGAGCTCGGAAGCCGCGCCCGCGAGGACCTGGAGGGCGGCCAGGTCCGGGGGCAGTGACGAGGAAGGGGGAGTCGCAGCCGACACCGACACTGACGCCGGGGACGGCGCAGCCTCCAGGCGGACCTCGTCACCGGCCTCGATCAGCGCGGCCCAGGCGCGCATCGGATGCGGCTCGGCCTCGAACGCCTGATAGGGCTCGGGCAGCGAGCTCTCCACGCTGACCACCAGCACCTGGGAGGCGCCGTCGGCCAGCAGGCCCAGCGCCTCGCAGACGCCGGCGGCGGCGCTGCAAGGCCCCGCGGACACGGCGGCGTAATTGGCCTGGTCGCCGCGGGCGATCGAGTACAGCGCGCTGCTGGCGTTGTGCACCGACAGGCTGAAGGCGGTCGGCGACAGCGGCTCGCCGCCGGCGAGCTGTCGCAGCAGTGACACGGAGCGGGCGATCTCGCCCCAGCGCGACGCGAAGACGACCGGCCCGGTGAGCGATTCGCCCTGGGCCCAGAAGGCGGTCTGCAAGGCCGCGCGTCCCAGCGGATCGATGCGCCGACGCGTCATGGACGGCAGCTCGGCGAGCGGCGGACTGGCGTCCCCCGCCAGTTGCGTCAGGTCAGGGCTTGCCAGCCAAGCGTGCCAGAGCGCGCGGGTCGGCAGTCCTGGGGCCCAGGCGGCCCAGTGGCGAACTCTGAAAGACGGCATCGAAGTGGAAATACAGCGGCAACGATGCCGTGGCTGGCGGAATTTGGCCGGCCGCAAGCATAGGGGATCACTTCCGCGACGGCATGAGGATCGCCACCAACGAACAACACCCCGCGAGGCAAAAGTCCCGCGGGGTGTGGTTATCAGTTGCAGCTCAGCGTCGCCAGCCCCTTCCCGGCCCCCGCCACATTGAGCAGCCGCTGCTTCACGCAGGCCGGGTCCTGCACCGTGTACGCATACGGGATGCCGACCGGGAAGTTCGCGGTCGTCGTCCAGTCGGTCGCGTCGCGCGAGGGGCTGGAGCCGCTCGCCACCCACTTGATGCCGTAGGTCGCGAAGTCCGCCGGGCTCTTCACGTTGTTGTTGCGCAGCTCCCAGTAGCCGATGGACGAGCTGTCCCGCGAGGTCACCGGGTTCTGCGCGTTCTCGAAGTAGTTGCCCTCGATCAGCGAGTAACCGCCCATCCGGATGTTGGCCCCCGAGGTGAGCACGTTCGAATACAGGTTGTTGTAGAGGTGGGTGTAGCCCGCGCGCTGCAGCGGCAGCCGCGACACCACGTTGCTGTACACGTTGTGGTGGAAGGTGATGTAGCGGTCGCTGGCATCGCTGTCGCTGGAGCCGATCAGCCCGACCTTCTGGTGGTCGTGGATGTAGTTGTACGAGTAGGTGATGTGATGCGCGCCCGCCTTGCTGTCGATCAGGCCGTCGAACTCGAGGTCACCGGCGCCGGCGCAGTCCTTCGTCGAGCTGAAGAGCGTGTTGTGGTCGATCCAGATGTTGCTCGGCACCCCGCCGCCCTGGCCCTCGATGCCGATCGCGTCGATCTTCCCGGGCAACAGGCCGATCGTCATGTTGCGGATGATGATGTTGCTGGCCGCCGCCTTGATCGCAAGCCCGAAGTTCGCGGCCGAGCCGTTGACGCCCTCGATCGTGACGTTGCTCTTGTTCTTGATCTCGACGATCGCGCCGGCCGGCTTCTGCCATTGCGCGCAGGTATCGGTGATCGTGCCGAAGTCGAAGGTCCCGGCATACCGGATCACCAGCCCGCCGCTGCCGCTGTAGGCGTTGATGGCCGCCTGCATCTGGGCCGCGGTGGTGACCGTCACCGGTGTCGCCGAGCCGCCGCCGGTCACCGTCCCGGCATAGCCACCGCTGTGGCCTGCGGGTGCGGGCGCGGGGGCCGGTGCCGGCGATGGCGCCGGGGCGGGGGAAGGCGCTGGTGAAGGCGCCGGCGCGGGCGAGGCGGCGGGGCCGACGGCGCATTTCTCGGCAATGCCCGGGTTCGGGTCGGCGCCGCCGAAGGTGGCCGAGGTGCAAGGCACCGTGCCGCTGAGCGTCTTGATGACCCACTTGTCCTTCACGCCGAAGGAGACCTGGCGCGCGGTCGTGCCGACCTTGCAGCTGCCGCCCTCGTCGGCGCACTTGGAGAAGCCGGAGGGCCAGTCCACGGCGTGCGCGGCGCCCATCGGGGCCACGGCCCCCACCACGACGGCCATGGCGGCCAGCCCCTGGCGCGGGCGCGGCGCGCGCAAAACGCCAGGCAATGGCGGCTGGGGCGCGACCAGTTCGACGGACGCGTCAGTACGGATGTTCTTCATGAATGTCTCCGAGATCGTTGGAGCGATCCGGCGCGGGCATGGCTCCGCCCTCACCGGTCACCGGTGAATCGAAAAATTGCTCGGGAAACCCAACTGCCGATTCGCCCGCCTCGCGCGCCGCAGACCAGCAGGGTCCGCTTCGGGGACGGTGACCGTGGGCAGCGGCCAGCGCCGACACGCCAGCGCGCAGGCGCGGCCATGTCGACAACGGGCGCAGACTAACGAGATCGCCGGTTTTCGGAAAGGCGTTTTACATTTACCAAGCCGGCGTTACGGATAAGCCGAAGTTCCTTTGGCGCCCTTGTCGTACGCCAATTCCTGCCGCTCTTCGCCCGTCTTACAAATTCCCGGGAAAGTCCCGGCGTTTCCGCGCAGGGATCGACAGTTGAAACCGCCGACGGCTCCTTAATATCCGCCCCCAGCGGACCCGCCCGGCCCTTCGCCGGCGCCGACCAGACGGTCCGCCAGAAGCACAACGGGGTGGTATGAAGTCGATCGGGTCGTTGGGTCACTGGGGAAGCGCCGCGCGCGAGCGGGTGGTCGCTGCCGCCTCGCTGCTGGCAATGTCCGCCGTGGCGATCACCTTGATGGTCAGCGCTCCCGCGGCGCGGGCCGAACCCACGCTCGGCGGGGCCCTCGCGGCGCCGACACCCGCCGTGGCGACGACCACCTCCGTGACGCTGGCACCGCTGTCCCCGGCCACGCCCGTCCCGGCGCCGACGGTCGCCCGGCCTTCCTCGGCGCTCGTCGTCGACTTCCGCGGCGAGCCCGCTTCGCCCGAGGCCCGCGCCATGGCACGGGCCGCCTTCGAGCGCGCCGACGCGAAGGGGCTGCCCTTCGCGGTGGTCGACAAGAAGGCCGCCAAGCTTTTCGTCTTCCTCGCCGATGGCCGCCTGGCCGGCGCCGCGCCGGCGCTGCTGGGCCTGGCCCGCGGCGATCGCGTCGCCCCGGGTGTCGGCGACATGGTCGCCACCGGCATCCCCGCGGACCTGCGCACCACGCCCGCCGGCCGCTACGACAGCCAGCCCGGCCCCAACCTCAAGGGCGAGACCGTCATCTGGGTCGACTACGACGCCGCCTTCGCCATCCATCGCCTGCGCCCCAGCCCGGCGCGCGAGCGCCGCGCCGAGCGCCTGGCCTCGCCCTCGCCGGACGACAACCGGATCTCGCTGGGCTGCGTGGTCGTCACCGGCGAGTTCTTCGACCGCGTCGTCGCGCCGGTGCTTGGCCATGGCGCCGGTGTCGTCTACGTGCTGCCCGAGCCCGCGCCGGCACCGCTGGCGCAGGGTGACGCCACCCGCCAGCTCTGACGCCCGGGCCCGAGGCCGCGCGGGCGGCGGCGCACCCCGCCGCGCTCGTACCGTTAAACTCGCGCCCTTGCGAATTTTCCGCAGCCACTGGATCTACACCATGTACCGCTGTGCCCCGCCCGCCCTGCCCCGTCGTCGCCTGCTGACGACGTCGGCCGCCAGCACCGCCGCCGCCGCCGCAACTGCCGCCGCCTTCGCGGTCCTCTCGACCGTCGCCGGCATCGGCGCGTTCACCGCGCCGTCGACCGCCCACGCGCAGATCGTCCCCGGCCACCGCTATTTCCCGCAGCGCGCGCTGCGCGGCGAACTGGTCATCGGCGTCACGCCGGACGTCAAGCTCAACGGCAAGGCCGCCCGGCTCGCGCCCGGCGCCCGCATCCGCAACGCGGTCGACCAGGTCGCCACGCCGGGCTCGCTGTACGACCAGAAGCTGACCGTCCTCTACACCACCGACATCAATGGCCTGCTCATGGACGTCTGGGTGCTGAACGAGGTCGAGCTGGCCAACAAGTCCTGGCCGACCTCCCCGCAGCAAGCCTCCCAGCTGGTCTTCGACCAGGCCAGCCAGGTCTGGCGCAAGCCCTGATCCCCTGAACGCCGGCCCGCCCCCCCGGGTCGCGTCGATGTCTCCCGGAGCTCCCCCATGAGCAAGAAAGTCTTCATCAAGACCTTCGGCTGCCAGATGAACGAGTACGACTCGGACAAGATGGCCGACGTGCTGCGCGCCGCCGAGGGCTACGAGCCCACCACCGACGTCGAGCAGGCCGACCTGGTGTTGTTCAACACCTGCTCGGTCCGCGAGAAGGCGCAGGAGAAGGTGTTCTCCGACCTGGGCCGCATCAAGCACCTGAAAGCCAAGGGCGTGATGATCGGCGTCGGCGGCTGCGTCGCCAGCCAGGAGGGCGCGGCAATCATCGAGCGCGCGCCCTATGTCGACGTCGTCTTCGGCCCGCAGACCCTGCACCGCCTGCCGCAGATGCTGGCTCAGCGCCAGGAGCAGCTCCGCCCGCAGGTGGACATTTCCTTCCCCGAGATCGAGAAGTTCGACCACCTGCCGCCGGCCCGCGTGGAGGGCGCCTCCGCCTTCGTGTCCATCATGGAAGGCTGCTCCAAGTACTGCTCGTACTGCGTGGTGCCCTACACCCGCGGCGAGGAGGTCAGCCGGCCCTTCGAGGACGTGCTGGAGGAAGTCGCCGGCCTGGCGGACCAGGGCGTCAAGGAAGTGACGCTGCTGGGGCAGAACGTCAACGCGTACCGCGGGAAGATGGGCGATTCCGACGAGATCGCCGACTTCGCGCTGCTGCTGGAGTACGTGGCCGAGATTCCCGGTATCGAGCGCATCCGCTACACGACCAGCCATCCCAACGAGTTCAGCCAGCGTCTGATCGACGCCTACGGCAAGATCCCGCAGCTGGTGAACCACGTCCACCTGCCGGTGCAGCACGGCTCGGACCGCATCCTGATGGCGATGAAGCGCGGCTACACCACGCTGCAGTTCAAGAGCATCGTGCGCAAGCTGCGCGCGGTGCGGCCGGACATCCGCGTCGCCTCGGACTTCATCGTCGGCTTCCCCGGCGAAACCGACGAGGACCACGCCAAGACCATGCAGCTGGTGCGCGACATCGGTTTCGACGCCTCGTTCAGCTTCATCTTCAGCCCGCGCCCCGGCACGCCGGCCGCCAACCTGGCGGACGACACGCCCCACGAGGTGAAGGTGCGCCGCCTGCAGGAACTGCAGGCCGAGATCGAGGCCACCGCGATCCGCTACAACGACAGCCTGGTGGGCAAGACGGTGCCGGTGCTGGTGTCGGGCCATGCCCGCAAGGACGCCACCGAGCTGATGGGCCGCACCGAGTGCAACCGCATCGTCAACTTCAAAGGCCATGAGCGGCTGATGCACCAGATCATCCCGATGCGCATCACCGAGGCCTTCGCGCACTCGCTGCGCGGCGAGGTGCCGATCACCCCGACCTGGCCGGCTGAGCGGCCCGCTCAGCCTCAGCGCTTGTAGCTGACGCCCCACTGGGCGGCGGTGACGCCCAGCAGCATCAGGCCGTAGCCGGCCATGGTGCCGTCGCGCCCGGTCAGCATCAGGGCGGCGGCGATGCCCATCGTCCCGCCCAGTCCGCCCCAGACGGCCAGCGTGCGCCAGCGCATGCCGGCGACGGTCTCCCGCCAGATCAGCTTGAGCGCCAGCGCCATCAGCGCGGCCACGCCCCAGGCGGGCAGGAACAGGTTGCCGAAATGCCAGACGGCGTCGAGTGGGTCCACGGGTCGGTTCGCTCCGGGCGAGGGGAAAAGGTGTGACGAAAGCGCCATTCTTGACGCATCCCGGGGCGATGAGCGCGCCGCCAAGGCCCGTGCGATGCACGGGTCGGGGCGGAATTTTATAATCGCCGCCATGTCCGTCTTCGCCCTCGGCCTGAACCACACGTCCGCGCCCCTCGACCTGCGCGGACGTTTCGCGTTCACGCTCGAGCAACTGGCGCCGACGCTGCTGCGCTTCCAGGACCAGATCGGCGCACCGCAGCGCCGCCGGACCACCGCGGCGGAAGCCGCCATCCTCTCCACCTGCAACCGCACCGAGCTCTACGTCGCCGGCGACGCCGACATGGTCCGCCCCGCGGTGGACTGGCTGGCGCAGGTGGGCGGCGTCGGCAGCGCGACGCTGATGGACCACGCCTATGTCGTCGAGGACGGCGCCGCGGCCCGGCACGCCTTCCGGGTCGCCAGCGGGCTGGACTCGATGGTGCTGGGCGAGCCGCAGATCCTGGGCCAGCTCAAGCAGGCCGTGCGCGAGGCCGACCAGGCCGGCACCCTCGGCACGACGCTGCACCAGCTCTTCCAGCGCAGCTTCTCGGTCGCCAAGGAAGTGCGCAGCTCCACCGAGATCGGCAGCCACTCGATCAGCATGGCCGCCGCGTCGGTCCGGCTGGCCGCCCAGTTGTTCGAGCACCTCGCCGACATCCGCGTGCTGCTGGTCGGCGCGGGCGAGATGATCGAGCTGGTCGGCACCCATTTCGCGGCCAAGGGCCCGAAGTCGATCTCGGTCGCGAACCGGACGCTGGAGCGCGGCGAGAAGCTCGCCAGCCACCTGGGCGCCGAAGCCTTCCGCCTCGCCGACCTGCCCGACCGCCTGCACGAATTCGACGCGGTGATCTCCTGCACCGCCTCCAGCCTGCCGCTGATCGGGCTGGGCGCCGTCGAGCGCGCGCTGAAGAAGCGCCGCCACAAGCCGATGTTCATGGTCGACCTGGCCGTGCCGCGCGACATCGAGCAGGAAGTCGCTCAACTGGACGACGTCTATCTCTACACCGTCGACGACCTGTCCAAGCTGGTCCAGACCGCCGGCGAGAAGCGCCAAGCCGCCGTCCAGCAGGCCGAGGCCATCATCGAGACCGGCGTGCAGAGCTTCGTCCACTGGCTGGGCCAGCGCCACACGGTGCCGCTGATCCAGGCCCTGCATCAGCAGGCCGACAGCTGGCGCCAGGCCGAACTCCAGCGCGCCCGCAAGCTGCTGGCCAGAGGCGAGGACATCGACAGCGTGCTGGACGCGCTCGCGCGCGGCCTGACGCAGAAGATGCTGCACGGCGCGATGGCCGAGCTCAACGGCAGCGACGGTGAGCAGCGCCTGCAGATGGCGCAGACCGTGTCGCGGCTGTTCCTGCGCGGCAGCGCGAAGACGCCCGGCCTGCGCGCCGACGCGCTCGGCGACGAAGCGGACTCGTAGCGGCGATCGCCGCCGGCACCGACGATGCGCCCGGTGCCCGTTCCGCCCGCGGCCACCGCCGCGCAGTGTTTCCCCCGCCGCCCGCTCCGTCCGCTCCCCCTTCGAGAGGCCGCCCCCTCCGGATTCCCCATGAAAGACGCCCTGCGCCAGCAGTTCGACCGCCTCGGCTACCGGCTGGCGGAACTCGACACCACCCTCGCCGACGGCAGCGTCGCCGCGGACATGAAGCGCTACCGCGCGCTGACGCGCGAGCAGTCGGAGGTGTCCTCGCTCGTCGAGCGCTACCGCCGCTACGTCCAGCGCGAACAGGACCTGGCCGCGGCGCGCGAGTTGCTCGACAGCGGCGACGCGGACATGGCCGAGATGGCGCGCGAGGAGATCGACGCGGCGCAGGCGGACCTCGAGCAGCTCGACCAGGAGCTGCAGCTGGCACTGATCCCCAAGGACCCCGACGACGATCGGCCCGCCTTCCTGGAGATCCGCGCCGGTACCGGTGGCGACGAATCGGCGCTCTTCGCCGGCGACCTGACCCGCATGTACACGCGCTTCGCCGAAGCCCAGGGCTGGCGCTGCGAGGTGCTGTCGGCCAATGAATCGGACCTGGGCGGCTACAAGGAAATCGTGCTGCGGCTCGATGGCGACGGCGTCTACGGGCAGCTGAAGTTCGAATCCGGCGGCCATCGCGTGCAGCGCGTGCCGGCGACCGAGTCGCAGGGCCGCATCCACACCAGCGCCTGCACGGTCGCCGTCATGGCCGAGCCCGACGAGGCGGAGGAAATCCAGCTCAATCCCGCCGACCTGCGCATCGACACCTTCCGCGCCAGCGGCGCCGGCGGGCAGCACGTCAACAAGACCGACAGCGCGATCCGCATCACCCATCTGCCCACCGGCCTGGTCGCCGAATGCCAGGACGACCGCAGCCAGCACCGCAACAAGGCCAAGGCGATGGCGGTGCTCGCCGCGCGGCTGCGCGAGAAGGACCGCAGCGAGCGCGCCGCCAAGGAGGCGGCCCAGCGCAAGAGCCTGATCGGCAGCGGCGACCGCAGCGATCGCATCCGCACCTACAACTTCCCGCAGGGACGCCTGACCGACCACCGGATCAACCTGACGCTGTACAAGCTGGGCGCGATCATGGATGGCGACCTTCGCGACATCCTCCAGGGCCTGCAGCAGGCGCAGGCGGCCGAGCAGCTTGCCGCGCTGGAAGGCGGGGCGACATGAGCATCCGTGATGGCCACGCCGACGGCGGCCCGGACGCTCGATCGGGTAGCGGCCCCGCGCTGACCGTCGTCGACGCCGAGCGGGCCGCGATCGCCGCCGGTCTGCCGCGCGCCGAGGCGCAGTACCTGCTGCAAGCGCTGCTCGGGGTCTCGCGGGCCTGGCTGATCGGCCATGACACGGACCTGCTCGACGCCGTGGCGGCGGAGCGCTTCCACCACTGGCTGGCGCGCCGCCTGGATGGCGTGCCGCTGGCGTATCTCACCGGCGAGAAGGAGTTCTTCGGCCTGACGCTGCGCGTCACGCCGGACACCCTGATCCCCCGGCCCGACACCGAGCTGCTGGTGCAGTGGGCGCTGGAGCGCCTGGAGGGGCCGCGTCCCCTGCGCGTCGTGGACCTGGGCACCGGTACCGGCGCGATCGCGCTGTCGATCAAGTCGCAGCGGCCGGACGCGGATGTCCGCATGGTCGACTTCAGCCCGGGCGCGCTGGCGGTGGCGCTGGATAACGCGCAGCGACTGGGCTTGCAGGTCGACGGTCACTTGGGAAGCTGGTTCGAGCCCCTGGCGGGTCAGCCCCCCTTCGACCTGATCGTCAGCAACCCGCCCTACGTGGCGGGGGACGACCACCACCTGGACGCCCTGAAGCACGAACCCCGCACCGCGCTCACCCCCGAAGGGGATGGCCTGGCCGACCTTCGCCACCTGATCGAGGGGGCCCCCGCGTGGCTGCGGCCCGACGGTTGGCTGCTGCTGGAGCATGGCTTCGACCAGGCCGACGCCGTCGCCGCGATGCTGCGCGGGCGCGGCTTCCTCGAGGTCGAGAGCCGCCGCGACCTTTGCGGCCAGCCCCGCGCCACCGGCGGTCGCTGGCCCGGCTGAGCGCGCGCCGCGTTCGGATCTCAACCATTTGCACCCAACTTCACACGCTGTTTCCACACTGCGGGAACCCGCGCCGGGAATCCGCAACAGTGCCTGGAAACCCCCGCAACTCGATCTGGCGCGGTAACTCGGTGGGGCGTAGCATGGTCTGACTTGGTGCCCGTTTTGAACCATTTCGAAACGGGTGTTGTCGTCAGTCTGGGAGACCTGTCATGCGCGCCGCCCCCTTGCTCTTGCGCCTTGCCGTGGTCCTGGCCGGCAGTGTCTGCATGGCCGGTGCCGCCTGGGCCCAACAAGGCCTGCAGTTGAAGCCCGACCGCCAGGCCTTCACCCATTGGCAGGCCCGCCTGCAGGTGAGCCAGAGCCAGGACGACGACGCCCTCTCCTTCGACGCCCGCCGCGGCAGCCGCCTGCTGAGCGCCAACCTGCTGGCGGACTATTACCTGACCGGTTCCGGCCTGGGCGCCGGCACGCGTGGCGGCCTGCGGGCCACCGGGGGGCTGATGCTGGGCCCGATGTCGCTGCTGCAGAGCAGTTCCGGCCTGGCGCTCGGCCGCGGCGCGGCCTTGACGCCGTCGCTGTCGGCGGGCAGCCGCAGCCTCAGCCTGCTCACCGGCCCGGATCGCGAACCCAACCTCTCGCTGTCCTATGTCGGCGTCGGCTATACCAGCTACTCGCTGCGGGGAGGTTGGGGCTTCAGCGCCGACCTGGGCGTGGTCGGTGGCGGCGCCTCGGCGCTGCGCCTGGGCAACAGCGCGCCGCAAGCCGACCTGTCGCAGGACCTGCGCTACCGGCCGGTCGTCCAGTTCGGCGTCAGCTACAGCTTCTGAGCGTCACCGCCGGCGGATCGACGGCCCTTGGGCTCCGCCGAGCGCGGGCATGTCCGCTGCCCGATAATCGCCGGATCGCGCGGCCCGCCGTGCCGTCCCGGCGCGCTCCCGCACACGTCTTCCCGCATCAGCTTTCAGAGGATTCCGCCATGAGCGACGTTCAGCAACGCATCGACGACCTGGTCAAAGGCAACCGGGTCATGCTCTTCATGAAGGGCACCGCCCAGTTCCCGATGTGCGGCTTCTCCGGCCGCGCGATCCAGATCCTGAAGGCCAGCGGCGCCAGCGAGCTGAAGACCTTCAACGTCCTCGAGGACGAGGGCGTGCGCCAGGGCATCAAGGAATACGCGAACTGGCCCACCATCCCGCAGCTCTACATCGACGGCGAGTTCGTCGGCGGCTCCGACATCATGATGGAGATGTACGAGAGCGGCGAGCTGCAGCAGCTGCTGGCCAAGGCCTGATGACGGCCGCCGCGGCTCCGCGTCCGCGCCTGATCGTCGGCATCACCGGCGCGACGGGCGCGGCCTACGGGCTGCAGCTGCTGCGCCGCGCCCGCGCGATCGGGGCGGAAACCCACCTGATCCTGAGCCCCGCCGGCGTGCTGAACGCCCACCATGAACTGGGGCTCGCGCGCGATGCGCTCGAGCGCGAGGCGGACGTCGCCTACGCGCCCGGCGACATCGGCGCCTGCGTCGCCAGCGGCAGCTTCCCGACCGCCGCGATGGTGATCGCGCCCTGCTCGATGCGCACGCTCGCCGCGGTCGCGCACGGGCTGTCGGACAACCTCATGAGCCGCGCCGCCGACGTCACGCTCAAGGAGCGCCGCCGGCTGATCCTGATGGTGCGCGAGACGCCGCTGAACCTTGCCCACCTGCGCAACATGACGGCGGTGACCGAGATGGGCGGCATCGTCTTCCCGCCGCTGCCGGCGCTTTACCTGAAGCCGACCTCGATCGAAGAGATGGTCGCGGAAACGGTCGAACGCGTGCTTGAACTGGCCCAGTTGCCGGGCGCCGCGCCGCAGGCCTGGCAGGGCTTGCGTTCCCACGCCTGAACCCGATGCGGCCGGACGTCGAGCGCGCCCGCCGGTGGTCCGACCTGAGCGCTCGCGATCACCCGTGAGCGCGCTCCCGCGCCGGGGCCTCAGCTCTGTCCCGGCATCAGCCAGGCCTTGCGCGCGCCCATCACCAGGTTCGGATACTCGGCCCGACCGCGGCTGCCGTTGTAGCGCCCCAGCGCGAGGAACAGGTTGCCCTTCTCGATGTCGAGGTAGTGGCGCAGGATCACGCAGCCGAAGCGCAGGTTGGTCTGCATGTGGAACAGCCGGGACACCTGCCCGTCACCGATCGAGCGCGTCCAGAACGGCATCACCTGCATGTAGCCGCGCGCGCCCGCCACGCTGATCGCGTACTTGCGGAAGCCGCTCTCCACCTGCACCAGGCCCAGCACCAGCGCCGGCTCCAGGCCCGCCCGCGCGCTCTCGTACCAGAGCGTCTCCAGGAACTCGATCCGCGTCTGCGCTTCGCTCTTCTTGCGCTTCATGCGCTCGCTCATCTCCCCCAGCCAGCGCAGGTAGGCCAGGCGCGGCTCGATGGCGTCGAAGCGGGGCTTGGGCGGAGCGTCCGAGGCAATCGCCGCCGACAGCGCCGAGCGCACGGCATCGGCCAGCGGCTCTTCCTGCTGGGCACCGGCGAACGCCGGTCGCGGCAGGCAGGCGGCCGCGCCCGCAAGCAGCAGCGCGCGGCGGGAACTCGGGGAGATCGTCGGGGAGCGGAAAGCGGTCACGTCAACGGAAAGAGGATCGGCGGCGATCGACATCGGAAAGGGGAGGCGCGGCATCGTAACGGCGCTGGCCGGCGCCGTCAGCGCGACAGCCAGCGTTCCAGCGGCAAAGGTCGCGGTCCGCGCGCCCGCGCGAGCAGCAGTCCGCCCACCCAGTACGCCAGCGCCAGGCCCGTGGTGACCAAGGTGCCTGGTTGCCATGACAGCCCCGCGCCGCTGAACAGCGCAAAGCTCAGCACCGAGCTGCACAGATAAAGCGTCAGCGTGTGCCGGCCCAGCGGCGCGAGCGCTTCCAGCAGGCGAGGATCGCGCCGCATCCGCAAGACCAGGGCCGGTACTGCGGCACTGAGCAGCAGCATCGTCGGATAGAGATAGAAGATCGCGTAGCGCCCGGTGACGAAGCTGTCGCCATCGCGCAGGCCCGGCCAGAGCAGCGAGGTGAACGCGATGTTCACCACCACCGCCGGCCACAGCCAGCGACGCGACCAGCGCCGCAGCGCGGGTTCCCAGCGCGGGTGGGAGAACAGGCGCAGCCGCGCCGCCATCAAGCCGCCCGTCATCAGCAGCAGCGGCACCGGGATGCCCAGCGTCATGAAGGCGATCGTCGTCGCGGTGAAGTGGCCGGCATTGCGCAGCGTCCACTCCGCCCAAGGCGCCGGCGCCATCAACGGCACCGAGGGTTCGCCGGCCAGCGGCAGATTCGCCAGCACCATCGTGAACCCGATCACCACCAGTTCCACGGCAATCAACACCCGGATCCGCAGTTTCAGCTGCGTCATCGAGTGGCCGGCCCAGATCGCGAGCAGCGACCCGGCCACGGCATACAGGGTCAGGATGTCGCCCATGTAGAGCAGGCTGCCGTGCAGCAGGCCCAGCGTCAGCATCTTGGCCAGCCGGCGGCGGCGCTTGACCAGGGCGTCCAGCCCGCGCGTCTGCGACAGCCCCTGGCTGTAGCCGAAGAGGAACGCCAGCAGCGCAATGCCCTTGCCCGCCACCAGCGCATGCAGCAGCCAGGACAGCGCCTGGGCCACCAGGCCTTCGTCGCTGGCGGGCGGGCTCAGCGGGCCGGCGTCGGGCAGCGCCGGATAACCGACCCAGTTGACCGCGACCACCGGCAGCAGCGCCAGCGCGCGGAGCGCGTCCACCGCCGCGACGCGCTGCGGCGGACGAGCCGGACTCACGCCAGGCGTTGCTTCAGGTGGGCGACCACCTCAGCCAGCGCCAGCTTGGTGGCGGCGGCATCGCGACGGCCCTGCACCTCGACCTGGCCTTCCTTCAGGCCGCGATCGGAAATCACGACCCGGTGCGGCACGCCGACGAGTTCCCAGTCGGCGAACATCGCGCCGGGGCGCTCGCCGCGATCGTCCAGCAGCACATCGATGCCCAGGTCCAGCAACTCGTCGTAGAGCTTCGTCGCGGCGGCCTTCACATCCTCGTTGCGGTCCATGCCGATCGGGCAGATCACCACGGTGAAGGGGGCGATCGACGCCGGCCAGACGATGCCGCGCTCGTCGTGGTTCTGCTCGATCGCCGCGCCCAGGATGCGGGTCACGCCGATGCCGTAGCAGCCCATCTCCATCAGCTGCGGCTTGCCGTTCTCGTCCAGGTAGGTCGCGTTCATCGCGGCCGAGTACTTCGTGCCCAGATAGAAGACGTGGCCGACCTCGATGCCGCGCTGGATCGCCAGCACGCCCTTGCCGTCCGGCGACGGGTCGCCTTCGACGACGTTGCGGATGTCGGCGACCAGGTCGGGTTCGGGCAGGTCGCGGCCCCAGTTGGCGCCGGTGAAGTGGAAGTCGGCCTCGTTGGCGCCGCAGACGAAATCGGACATGTTCGCGACCGTGCGGTCGGCGATGACCTTGACCGGCTGCTTCGGGCCGATCGGGCCCAGGTAACCGGGCTTGCAGCCGAAGTGGGCGTCGATTTCCGCGGCGGTCGCGAAGCGGAAGCCGCCCTTCAGGCCTTCGAGCTTGCCGGCCTTCACTTCGTTCAGGTCGTGGTCGCCGCGCACCAGCAGCAGCCAGACCTGCGACTTGATGATCGTGCCGTGCTCATCGAGTTCGTCGGTCGCCAGCACCAGCGACTTCACCGTCTGCGACAGCGGCAGCTTCAGCAGCTCGGCCACATCCGCGCAGGTCGCCTTGCCGGGCGTCGGCGTCTTCGTCAGCGCCTGCGTCGCGGCACCCCGCGTCGCGATCAGCGACAGCGCCTCGGCCAGCTCGATGTTGGCGGCGTAATCGCTGGTCGGGCAGTAGATGATCGCGTCCTCGCCGGTCTCGGCGATGACCTGGAATTCATGCGAGCGGTCGCCGCCGATCGCGCCGGTGTCCGCCGCCACGGCGCGGTATTGCAGGCCCAGGCGATCGAAGATCCGGCAGTAGGCCGCGTACATGTTGTCGTAGCTGCGACCGGCCGCGTCCTTGTCGCGGTCGAACGAGTACGCGTCCTTCATCGTGAACTCGCGCCCGCGCATGATGCCGAAGCGGGGCCGGCGCTCGTCGCGGAACTTCGTCTGGATGTGATAGAAGTTCTTCGGCAGCTGCTTGTAGCTGCGCAGCTCCTGGCGGGCGATGTCGGTGATGACCTCCTCCGACGTCGGCTGGATGATGAAGTCACGGCCGTGGCGATCCTTCACCCGCAGCAGCTCGGGGCCCATCTTGTCGAAGCGGCCGGTCTCCTGCCAGAGCTCCGCCGGCTGCACGACCGGCATCAGCAGCTCGACCGCGCCAGCGCGATTCATCTCGGTGCGGATGATGTGCTCGACCTTGCGGATCACCCGCAGGCCCATCGGCATGTAGTTGTAGATGCCGGCGCCCAGGCGCTTGATCATGCCGGCCCGCATCATGAGCTTGTGGCTGACGATTTCCGCGTCGGCGGGGGCTTCCTTGAGCGTGGAGACGAAGAACTGGGAGGCTTTCATGGGCGCAGAAAATAAAAGTCCGCGGTCAGCCGTGCCGCCGCGGAAAAACCGTTCACCACCGAGGGTTAGCGATGATCGCGCCGGGGCTCGGGCCCGGTGCAATAATCAATCCAACGAATGATTTGAGGTTGATTATGCTCGACCGTGAAGGCTTCCGGCCCAACGTCGGCATCATCCTGCTCAACCACAAGAACGAGGTGTTCTGGGGCAAGCGCATACGCACCCATTCTTGGCAGTTCCCCCAAGGGGGCATCAAGCATGGCGAAACGCCCGAGCAGGCGATGTTCAGAGAGCTGCATGAGGAAGTGGGCCTCACCGCAGACCACGTGCGCATCATCGCGCGCACCCGCGACTGGCTGCGCTACGAGGTTCCCGATCACTTCATCCGGCGCGACGCGCGCGGCCACTATCGCGGGCAGAAACAGATCTGGTTCCTGCTCCAGATGACCGGTCGCGACAGCGACATGAATCTGCGCGCGACCGACCACCCCGAGTTCGATGCCTGGCGCTGGAACGAGTACTGGGTGCCACTGGAAGCGGTGATCGAGTTCAAGCGTGGCGTCTACCAGATGGCGTTGACCGAACTCGCGCGCTTCCTGCCGCGGCTCAATCATCACAATCGCTATCTGCGGGCGGGCATGCGGCCGCCACCGCGCGGTGATCGGCATGGCGGGCCCAACGAGCAGGATCATCACCGGCACGACCGCGTCGACCCTCGGCCTCACGAGCAGGAAGTCGTCGCTCACGCCGCGGATGGTCATTCCCAGGAAGCCCGCGAGCGGGGCGATGCCGCCTCGCCGGTTGCCGCCCCCAAAACCGGTTCGGTGGAGCCGGCGAAGGACTGATCGGACCGGCGCCGCCCTGGAGGCGGCGGACCGGGCAAGACAAAGGCGCCCTCGGGCGCCTTTCTTCTGGGTCGTGGTTGGATGCTCGCGCCGATCGATCAGCGCAGCACGAGGTTGTCGCGGTGGATCAGCTCGGGCTCGGCGGCGTAACCCAGCACCCGCTCGATGTCGAAGGACGGCTTGCGCGCGATCAGCCGCGCCTCGGCGCTGCCGTAGTTGGTCAGGCCGCGCGCCAATTCCTTGCCCGCCAGGTCGATGACCGCGATGACGTCGCCGCGATGGAAATCGCCGGACACCTCCTGCACGCCGATCGGCAGCAGGCTCTTGCCTTCGTCGCGCAGCTTGATCGCCGCGCCGGCATCGACGACCACCTTCCCTCGCAACTGCAGGTGGTCGACCATCCACTGCTTGCGCGCCGCCAGCTTGGCGGTCGACGCCATCAGGGCCGTGCCGATCGACTCGCCGTGCGCCAGTCGCAGCAGCACGTCGGGCTCCCGTCCCCAGGCGATCACGGTGTTGGCGCCGCTGCTCGCCGCCCGCTTGGCCGCCAGGATCTTGGTGATCATCCCGCCCCGCCCGATGCTCGATCCCGCGCCGCCGGCCATCTCTTCCAGCTCGGGTCTGCCAGCGGTCGCGCGATCGATGAAGCGCGCGTTCGGGTCCTTGCGCGGGTCGGCGGAATACAGGCCCTTCTGGTCCGTCAGGATCACCAGGGCGTCCGCCTCGACCAGGTTGGCCACCAGCGCGCCCAGCGTGTCGTTGTCACCGAACTTGATCTCGTCGTTGACGACCGTATCGTTCTCGTTGATGACCGGCAGCACACGATGCTGCAGCAGCGCCAGCAAGGTCGAGCGCGCGTTCAGGTAGCGCTCGCGATCGGCCAGGTCGGCATGCGTCAGCAGCACCTGCGCGCTGGTGAGGCCCTGTTCGCGCAGCTTGGTCTCGTACATCTGCGCCAGGCCCATCTGGCCGACGGCGGCGGCGGCCTGCAACTCGTGCAGCTCCTTCGGCCGGCTGGCCCAGCCCAGGCGCTTCATGCCTTCGGCGATCGCGCCGCTGGAGACCATCACCACCTCGCGGCCCTCGCGGGCCAGTTCCGCCAATTGGCGGCACCAGTTGCCGATGGCCTCGGCGTCCACGCCCCGCCCCTCGTTGGTCACCAGGCTGGAACCCACCTTCACGACGATCCGTCGCGCGTCCCGCAGGACACCAGTCAATTCGCCGTTCAGGTTGCCGTTGCTCATGCGATGGGAGGATGAGGGAGTCGTGGACCGAAGCCGGAAGTCAGGGCGATGCCGGAGACGCGTTCAGGGCAGCGGGTCGAAGCGCGGATCGCGTTCGGGCGGCTTCTCCGCCTTCTCCGCCTTCTCCGCCTTGCCGGCCTTCTTGCCGCGCGGCGTCTTCGCGGGCGTCGCCCCGGCGGACTCAGCCTTCGCCGCCTTGATCACCTTGGCCTTGGCGGCGCGCGTCTTGCGCGTTTCCTGGAAGGCCTTGGGCGGATCGATCGTCGGCTCGTCGAAGCGCGCATCCGGATCCTCGACCGGCGGCGCCTGGATCGAGGCGACGTGATCGTAGATGGCGCGGATCAACGGCTCGCAGCCCTCGCGCGTCAGCGCGGAGATCTCGAACACCGGTCCCTTCCACTTGTAGCGCTTGACGAAATCCTTCACGCGGGCGGCGCGCTCCTCGGCCGGCACCATGTCCAGCTTGTTGAGCACCAGCCACCGCGGCTTCTCGTACAACGCCTCGTCGTACTTCTTCAGTTCCTTGACGATGGCCTTGGCCTCCGCGACCGGATCCACGTCGGGATTGAACGGCGCCAGGTCGACCACGTGCAGCAGCACGCGCGTGCGCTGCAGGTGGCGCAGGAACTGGTGACCCAGGCCGGCGCCTTCGGCGGCGCCCTCGATCAGGCCCGGGATGTCGGCGATGACGAAGCTCTTCTCCGGCCCGACGCGCACCACGCCCAGGTTGGGATACAGCGTGGTGAAGGGGTAATCGGCAATCTTGGGGCGGGCATTCGAGACGGCCGCGATCAGCGTCGACTTGCCGGCGTTGGGCTGGCCGAGCAGGCCGACGTCGGCCAGCACGCGCAGTTCCATCTTGATCTTCTTGACCTCGCCCGGCCAGCCCGGCGTCTTCTGACGCGGCGCGCGGTTGGTCGAGGTCTTGAAATGCAGGTTGCCGAAGCCGCCATCGCCGCCCTTGGCCAGCAGCACCGGCACATCGGGCTCGAGCAGCTCGGCGATGATCTCGTCGGTCTCGAGGTCCCGCACGATGGTGCCGACCGGCACCTTCAGCATGATGTCCTCGGCGGCGGCGCCGAACTGGTCCGAACCCCGGCCCGCTTCGCCGTTGCGCGCCTCGTGGCGCCGCGCATAGCGGTAGTCGATCAACGTATTGAGGTTGCGATCGGCCACCGCATAGACGCTGCCGCCGCGGCCGCCGTCGCCCCCGTCCGGACCGCCGAAGGGAATGAACTTCTCGCGGCGGAAACTGGCGCAGCCCGCACCGCCGTTGCCGGCGGCGATATCGATGGTAGCTTCGTCAACGAACTTCATGGATGGCCTTCAGTCCCGGAGCGGGGCTATCGTAATTCAGGCCCCCACGCTCCCGCGCGAGGACATGCTTTGAATCGGAGCGAGTCAGGTTTCGCCGGAACTCGCGGTCGGCGCGGGAACCCTAAGTCACAGGCCCCGAAAAAACAAAGCCCCGGACGAAGCCGGGGCTCTGGGTCCGCCGGAAGCGGAAGACCAGGTCTTCCGCCCGCGGCGTCAGGACATCAACGCGCTCAGGCCGCCGTGACGACGACGGTGGAGCGGCTGTTTTCGCCCTTGACGGTGAAGGACACCGTGCCGTCGATCAGCGCGAACAGCGTGTGGTCCTTGCCCATGCCCACGTTGGTGCCGGCGTGGAACTTCGTGCCGCGCTGGCGGACGATGATCGAGCCTGCCGAGACGGTCTGGCCGCCGTACACCTTGACGCCAAGCATCTTCGGCTTCGAGTCGCGGCCGTTTCGTGTCGAGCCGCCGCCCTTTTTCTGTGCCATGGATTACTCCTTGATCAGATTGCGAGTGAGTCGAGGATCAGCCGTTGACCGCGCTGATTTCCAGCTCGGTGAACGTCTGGCGATGGCCTTGGCTCTTCTTGTAGTGCTTGCGACGACGCAGCTTGAAGATGCGCACCTTGTCGTGCTTGCCATGAGCCACCACGGTGGCCTTGACGCTGGCGCCAGCAACCAAGGGAGTCCCGATCTTGAGGTCCGCGCCGTTTCCGACGGCCAGCACCTGGTCAATCACGATCTCTTGGCCAACTTCCGCAGCAATCTGTTCTACCTTGATCTTTTCGCCAGCAGCAACCTTGTATTGCTTGCCACCGGTTTTTATGACCGCGTACATATCAGCCCTTTCACATGCGAGCGATCCACGAAGCGCCACGAGGCACCCTGCCGACCGCCCAAGAAAAAACACCGCATGGAGATGCGGAGCCCGAGAATGTAGCACAGGCACCCCTGCTGATGCAAACCCTGAGACGCGCCCAGGCCCGCAGCCATCGGCCTTCGCGACCGGCGGAGCATCCGGATGCGCACTCCGCCACGGGTCGTCACGGCGCTGCCCAGCCGCGCGGGTGCGCAAGAGCGCGTGGCTCAGCCGGCGCCTCGCGCGGGCCTTCCTATAATCCGCGCTTCCCCTCACCGTGAGTCCAGAGTGCAACCCATTGCCTCTACCCCTGTTGCCGAGGTCCTCGAGGCGCTGAATGCGCAGATGAACGAAGTCGATGCCGTGATCGCGCAGCGGCTTCGATCGGACGTCGCGCTGATCAACCAGATTTCCGCGTACATCATTCACGCTGGCGGCAAGCGGATGCGGCCCAAGCTGGTGCTGATGTTCGCCAACGCGCTGGGCGCCGACTCCCCCGCCAGCCGCGAGCTCGCGGCGGTCGTCGAATTCATCCACACCGCGACCCTGCTTCACGACGATGTCGTCGACGAGTCCGCGCTGCGCCGCGGCAAGCAGACGGCCAACGCGCTGTTCGGCAACGCGGCCAGCGTGCTGGTGGGCGACTTCCTGTATTCGCGCGCCTTCCAGATGATGGTGTCGGTGAATCGCATGCGCGTGCTCGAGGTGCTGGCCGACGCGACCAACGTCATCGCCGAAGGCGAAGTCCTGCAGCTCATGAACATGCATGACCCGGACGTCGCGGTCGACAGCTATCTGCGCGTCATCCGCTACAAGACGGCCAAGCTGTTCGAGGCCAGCGCGCGCCTGGGCGCGGTGCTCGCCGATGCGCCCCCCACCCTGGAGGACGCCTGCGCCGGATACGGCCGCTCGCTGGGCACCGCCTTCCAGCTGATCGACGATGCGCTGGACTATGAGGGCACCAGCGATTCGCTGGGCAAGAACGTCGGGGACGACCTGCGTGAAGGCAAGCCCACGCTGCCGCTGCTGATCGCCATGGAACGCGGGACCGACGACGACCGCGCCCTGATCCGCCACGCGATCGAGCATGGCGAGGTGGAACGGCTGCAGGACATCGTCGCGATCGTGCGCCGCACCGGCGCACTGGAGGCGACCCGCGAGGCCGCCCGCGCGGAAGTCGCACAGGCGCGACAACATTTGTCGGCGCTCCCTCTTTCCAAGTGGAAAGAAAGCCTGCTAGAATTTGCGGCTCAGTCGGTGGAGAGAAGTTCTTGAACAAACTCTCGATCGAATGACCAAAACGGGGTGTAGCTTAGCCTGGTAGAGCGCTACGTTCGGGACGTAGAGGCCGGAGGTTCGAATCCTCTCACCCCGACCAGGATTCTTAGGTGGTTCACGAGTGAAGACTGCAGAGACCCAGCAACCATGCGGGTCCGAGTCCCGTGAACCCGTCCAGTCACCATGTCAATCCGGCTCCTCTTCGGAGCCTGACGTGCCCCTCCCGACTGGACTTCGCCGTGACAGCGGCGGCATCTTCCAACTACGTATTGGCGTCCCTGACGACATCCGTCCGTTCTGGCCTCGGCTGCCAAACGGCAAGATGGCCGTGGACGCCTATCGTCGTTCGCTCAAGACACGTGATCGCGCTGAGGCGGTCACCAAAGCACACACGCTGATCGCTGATTACCAGCGTCAGTTCGCGGCCCTCAGGGACCAGCACCGCCCGCAGTTCACCCGGCTGACGCCGAAGCTGATGGCCTACCTGCTGGATCAGATCAAGCACACGCTGCTGCAGGGCGATGACGTCATGCGGCCCTTGGGTGAGGTCTCCTATGTGGGCGTCTACAGCGGCGAAGTGCGCTCGACCTCGGACACGCTGAACAACGCTGAGCGCCTTCAGGTACTGAGCCGCGAGTTACGGGTGCTGCAGGCCCAAGGCGACTTCGAGTTGACCGTCAACCTGCTTGATTGGCTGCTGAGCCGCATCGGACTGCCGCCAGCGAACTGGCAGCTACATCCGTCGTACCTGTCACAGGCTGGCCGCGCTATGGCTGCGACGTTCCAGGCCGTTGCGGATCGCGCGTCTGGCGACCTCATCGACACTCCTCCGGCCCCTCCGCTATACGCGCCCGAAGCCGTCACGGAAAGCCCGCAGACACCGAAGGCTCCGGCGAAGACCCTCCGCGATGCCGTGCCGCACTGGAAACGCCTGACCAACGCCAAGGACAACGCGATCCAACGCATGGACCGGGCGCTCGACCTATGGGAAGACGCAGTCGGCGCCCTATCGCTTGACCAAATCACCCGAGAGATCGGTGGGGAGTTCGTGCTGTACCTACTCGACGACGACCGGGAGTTCGGACGCAAGACGGCCGCGAATCATGCCTCCAACATCAACGCTTTGACCAACGTCGCGGTGAAGCAGGGCCTGATGTCCGCCAACCCACTTGACCTCAAGTTCACAATTGACGACAGCGCCAAGCGCGTGCCGTGGACCCGCGAGGAGTTGGTCAAGTTGCACGCTCAACCGGTCCGAGGGGAGCAGCCGACAGAGGCGGACCCGGCAGACGCTGACCTGCTCATCAGCATGTTGCTTTGGTCCGGCGCCCGGATCAGTGAGATCGCGGGGCTCCGCGTTCAAGACGTCGAGGAGCGGGACGGCATCCTCGCGGCCTACATCCGCCGCGCGACCACCAAGAACGATCAATCCGTCCGCTGGCTCCCCATCGCGTCCGCGCTACGCGAGAAGGTCCAGGCCCACTGCGACCGCCGCAAGGATGATGGCAGCACCGCTTTGTTCCCGTCGTTCCACCGTCGAGCCGGTACGTCCGCAGGCGACATGGCGGGACGCTGGTTCCGCCTTCACCGTGAGGCTCTGGGCCTGCCCTCTGGGCACCTGAACGGATCCCACAAGTGGCGTCACACGGTCCGCACCAAGCTGGCAGGCGAAGGGCTGGGGGAGGCGCTGCTGGACGCCGTGACCGGCCACCTCGCGACTGGAGGCAGCGCTGGGCGCAAGAGCTACACCCACGCGGACCAGTTCCCGCTTGCGAAGGTTCTGGAGGCCGTAGAGCGCCTCGCATGGCCCTGGCCTGCCCCGCGCACGTCCTAAGCCTTCCAGCGCCGCTGGGCGCCTCTGCGCAACCCGACGACATCACCAAACAACGAAGACGCCCAACAGGGCCACAGGTCAGCCATGACCACGAGGGAACACAACATGAACACCACCGCCTGGATCTCCATCGAAGACGCCTTCCCACCTTTGGGCCAGTCCGTACTGGTCTCTGGCGCCGCGCCGGATCCGACTCACGCCGACGCCATCCACATCACCGCTCGCCTCGTGGAATCGTGGCAGCGCTCGGAGGCCGACGGCATGCCGGTGTGCGTCTGGGCCGATGAGGACGAGATGGAAGAACTCACCTTCGATCCGACTCATTGGCGAGCCGCCAAGGCCCTCTGACGCCAGCAAGACCTGGTCCCCAGGCTCTTACGCCACTTCCTTATGGAGAGGCCTGGGAGCCCTTAGGAGTAGCTGAGTTCCTCTCGCTGCTCCTTCTCACCCCTGGTCATCACCTTGATGATCATCCATGTAGATCACCCAATGGATAGCACCTTGGGGAGCCGTAGGCCCTCCATGATTCCCACGCCGAAGTTGACCAAGTCCCCCCGCCAGCAGGCGATCCAGGAGCGCACCAAGGACTCCTTTTTCGACGGTCACCGAACCGCCCGTAGCACCATCGCCAAGCAGCTTGTGTCCGAGGTTTTGACGCTCCTGTCGGGCCTGGACAGCAACGGCTCAGAAGACGGAACCATCACGCCTCGCCTACGTGCTCGCAGGCTTGTTGATCAGCGCCTGTACGAGCAGCAAGTTGAGGCCGTGCTGTGTGACCTCATCTCAATCCATCGGCGCTTGCCTGGACGCGGCCTCTGCGTGACCAGGAACAAACGAGCCCTTAGCCGTCGTGACCGCTATCAGGCCCCTTTCGTGTCGGAGAAGCTGATCGACGTGGTTGACGCCCTCGTGGCTGTTGGCATCTGCACCATCCGGCTTGGAGCCCATCGGCGCGTGTCTGGTGGCGTCGGGAGCACAACTACGACCATCAGGCCCGGTCCAGCCCTTCTGGCGCTCCTCGCTCGCTTGCCGGTGTCACTACACGACCTGGGCCGCCATCCAGGCCAAGAGGTGATCGTCCTGAAGGCACCCAAAGCCCGTAGAGGCGAGTCCGGTGAACGCCTCGACTACGAGGACACGCCGGAACGTGATGCATTGCGGGAGGAGGTGCGACGGATCAACAGGTGGCTGGCCGACGCGGACATCGAGTACGCCCCGCTTGATACACACCCACGGCATGCCGCCGTAGACGCCCAGGACCGTGCCCTACGCCGCGTGTTCATTAACGGCGTCTTCGACCAGCATGGGCGCCTCTACGGCGGTTTCTGGGAGAACCTGAGGTCCCAAGACCGCAAGGACTGCATCCTGATCGACGGAGAGGCCGTAACGGCCCTGGACTATGGACAGATGGGGGTGCGACTCATGTACGCCCACGCTGGCGTCGCGCCCCACTTCGAAGACGCCTACGCAATCCCCGGCCTGGAGCAGCACCGCGAGGGCACCAAGAAGCTAATCAACGCAATGCTGAACGTGTCCAAGCCGCTGGCAAAGACTCCGTCGGACATCAGGGAACTGTTGCCTGTCCGGATCGTGGTCAACGGTCACGACATCGGCGGCGGTCACATCAAGTCGCTCACGAAGCTGGTCACCGATTTCCATCATCCGGTGGCCCACCTCTTTCACCAGGGCATGGCACTTCGCGGGATGCGACAGGAGAGCGACATCATGGTTCGGGTGCTCCTCGACCTGATCAACCAGGGCATCACTGCCCTCCCCATCCATGACGGCCTGCTTGTGGCCGAGTCTCGGGCCGCTGCAGCCGAGAAGGCCATGCTCAGAGCCTTTGAAGCCGTGACGGGCCACGCCGGAGTGGTGAAGCTCGATTAGTTTTGGCCCACCCTAGAATTAGAACGATGCGCAAACCCTTCGAGATGGACCCCCACGTCCTCATCGCCGCTGCCGAAACCGAAGATGAAATCGGTGCTGTCCTTAGGGCACATCTGTGCACCGAACAGTTTCTCAACTGGTTCATCAGGGTCCGCACCGAAGGAGAGATGAGCACGTTCGTCAAGGAGCCGCGTGACTTCAGAGCCAAGTTGAGCTTGGCCGTGGCCTTAGCGTTGCCGCTTCCGTTTGCTGGCGCCATCCACCAGATCAACGTCATCCGCAATGGGCTCGCGCACCGACTGGATGCTCTTGACTCTTCGCAGGTCGAAGAGTTTGCGCGTCAGGTGAACAAGCTCAGTCCACTCGCTCCTGACTTTGCCCCCCTGTCCAGCCGGTACATCACGCTTGAACAGAAAAGGCCCGGCGTGAAGATCGCCTTCGGATCTGAGGGGCCGCGCATCGACTTCATCATCGCGTCGTTTGCTCTTCTTGCGACGGCAACCGTGTGGTCTCACTCGCTCCTCGCCTACATGGACTCGCCAGAGTGGCACCGTATGACGACTGCCAGATACACGCCTCCGGCGACCTAAGTCCCGCCTCACTGTGGGAACGGCGATACGTAGACACTCTCGGACACCATGTTTCGAGGCCCCACAGGCTCATCTTTCACATGAAGCGACGCCGCCAGGACAACTTAGGTTTCTGCTCGCCTTTCGCTCCGCCCGAAGTTCGCTGAGAGATGGCATGCCCCGACCCGCGTTGGATGCCAGGGACACGCGGCATGGCCGGTGAAGGACTCGATGGAGGGGCGTAAGGGGCCGTCTTTCCCTTCATCGGCGTACTCCAGGCGCAACTCATTCTTCTGTCGAGCGCCGTCGCTCTATCGCACGGACGTGTTAATCCGACTTTCGTGGGTGGAAAGGCGGGAGCGGCGCTGACCCGGGGGGGAGAAACACCCCCAGGAACTCCAGATCCGCACCCCATTGCTTCGCGCCTTCCAGTTCAAGACGGATCTCATCGAAGACCGCCATCATGTGCATCTCACCCACTTCAAGGCGAGAACTCAGCATCTTCTGGAGATCGTCGTCGTTGATTGCCATCAACGTCTGGAATAGGTAGCGATGGAAGCTCGTGACCGCCTGGAGGACAGCCTGAGAACTCTCGTTAGACCAGAACATTGGCTGTTTGGGGATCTTCAGGATCGGCCAGTACTCGCCTTCCAAGGACATTGGCAGCATCCAGTGCGTGTCCGCGTCTTGCGGCGTGCTTAGTTCGGCAGGGAGATTCGTCGCCCTGGGATGGACGTGTTGATTCCGGATCGTCACGAGTTCCCGAATTGCCTGGACCTCTCTCATTCCGTATGCGATTGAGGGTAGGCCGCGCAGACGCAGGCATGCGTCGATCTTCGCGAGCGGCGGCATGCGGTCCAGCTCTTCCAACAGCGCCTTGGGAATGTCCAGGGTCGCCATCAGGCAGTTCGCCGCGCACTCGACACCAAGTGCGGACGCCAGGATCGACGCTCGCGCGAACCGTTGACTGGAATAGCCGTCTGCCGCTTCGGCTGCGTTCGCCGCGTGCTTGTGCTGGAAGGCCGCGTCGGCCAACAGGTCGTAGAAGGCTCCATAGCGGAACACGCCGGGTAGTTTCAGGTCTTCGGGGGAAGAGGGCTCACTCATAAGCAGGAACTCTAGCTCGGCAAACTGGCAGGAGCCGTCTTGCGTTCGCCCCTAACCGCTTGGATCCAGGGCTCAGATAACAGTCACCGTAGGCCAGAACTTGTACGTTCTGAGCCAGGGGCAGCTAAGCCTCTTCTGGTTGGCTCATTCATAGTTGACACCATTTTTGAGCCTGGCTCATAATTCACAATCAACTTTTGATACCGAGGCATGGCCCGCATCGCTTACTACCGAGTGTCCAGCAATGACCAGAGCACCGAGGCTCAACGGCATGCCCTGAGCCAGGGCCAGAGCTTTGACAAGGAATTCCGCGACGAGGGCGTCAGCGGCGCCATTCCAGCGGCCCAGCGCCCCGGCTTCTCACAACTGCTGACCTACGTCCGCGAAGGCGACTCGCTCCACGTCTACGCTGTGGACCGCCTGGGCCGGGATGCCCTGGATGTCCAGGCGACCGTGCGGGCGCTGCTGGCGCGTGGGGTCACCGTGGAGGTCCACGGCCTGGGGACCATCGCTAGGGGTGTCGGAGAACTGATCCTGGCGGTCCTGGCTCAGGTGGCCGACATGGAGCGCAACCGGATCAACGAGCGCACTGCGGCCGGTCGGGCAACTGCGAAGGCATCGCTGGCCGCGACGGGCAAGACCCACAGGGGTAAGGCGTCCTTGGGGCGTCCGATGGGTGGTGATCCGGTCGAGGTGAAAACCTGGAGGGAGGCGAACGGCGCCAGCATCGCGGCCACTGCGGACCACTTCAAGCTGTCCACGGCAACAGTGAAGCGGTACTTGGCCGTTTGAGCCAAGATCACGCACGTCGAAAGGCACGAGGCGCAATTCAACCGCAGACACTGAACCGTTCCGTAGAGGTATTCTTCCTGTACCAAGTCACGGGGAGATCATCAAATGCTCAAGGTAACCGGCCTGGATGCACTTACGAAGCGCCTGAATACGCTGGCCGACAACGCGAAGAAGCTAGACGGCACTCACTCAGTCGCGTTGAACGAGTTGCTCACGCCTGCGTTCGTCGCCAAGCACACGCGCTTTGCCAATGCGGACGAGTTGTTCGACGGTAGCGGCTTCGACATCAAGACAACCGAGGACTTCAAAGCGATCCCCGACGATAAATGGGATGAGTACATTCGTTCGGTTTCGTCATTCCCCGATTGGGCATCGATGCAGGCGGAAGCTGGGAAGGCTTGGGTGACGAAGCAACTCGGCCTGTAGTTACGAGTCGGACCCCTTGCTCGGCGAATGTCTTGGAGCAAATGCCCCGATTCGATTTACCGAGTTCCGCTGGGGGTCTGGACGTGCTGGCTCTCGGTCGTCGCCGGCCGGTCGTCGGGGCTGGACCTCCGGGCCGGTTCTGTGGGAATTTCGATTCGGTTCGCCATGTAACCCCCTACCCCCCGGCACCCTCCCGACTTCAAAAAGGCAGGTAAAGCCTCGACCGCTGTTGTTGTTGTTCGACCTTCACGGTGAGTGCGTCGCCTGGAGAAATCGAAACGAATCCGAGGTAGCCCCCCCCGGGGTGGCAGGGGTGTGGCCACGAAAAAGGGGGGGGCCTGTTTTGCTATAGCGGCGCCCCGGGAGGGGCGGGCCCGGGCGTGGGGAAGGTGTCTCAGGCAGTCTCGCGATGACCGGCGGTGATCGGGTTCAAAGAGGTCGCCAGCACTGGTAGCGGCATGATGCAGCATTCGAATAGGGTCAGCGGAGCCAAGATGCGAGACACGGCAGAAGAGGGAAAGTTGAGGCAGATGCTCGACCGCGCGGACCGGCAACTGAAAAGGTCTGAACTGCTGTTGGACTATCGCCGAATCAACTGGCGACATGTTGCCGCCCCGAGGATTTACGAAGGCTTCAATGCCGTATTCAGGGTAGCGCGGGAAATCGGGTTTCCCTTTCAGTTCCAGTTGGACCACGTCCAGACGCCAAATGAGGAAGTTATTCAGCTTCGGGCATCAAAAACGTATGTCGGCGTCGTGAATCGCAAGGAGCATGCGCCCTGGGAACCAGCCTATCCCCACACAGACCGAAAGGTACTCGAAGAAGGCGGCGAACTGGTGGCTTCGCAATCCTCAACGGGACACGTATTCTTCCTGGTGACCCCGAGACGATCCGAGCGAAGCACCCCGAGCGAGACCGAGCTGATCCTGATGGGGCCGCTCGATCCGAACGATGTGACCCCTGGAGTAGTTCGGAAGGCAACCCGACGCTACCTTGTGCTACTCAAGGCCACATCCAGCATTGGAGGCGATTCGCTAGGCTGCTCGGATTGGCTGCTCTATCAGTGGACATACACATTTGAGCTACGTGCCAAATATGATCTAGTGCGGTCAGCGGTCGGCCTGAAAAACGAATGGCTGAAGGCAAGCGTGACGGCGGTCATAGCGATACTCGCTGGATTCGTGCTCGCCAAATACGGGATCAAGAGTTCCTGAGTGCAGCGTCAGCGTCTGGTGGACGCGCACCATTGCCACCTGATCCACGCGACCGACCACAGGGTCGCGGAAACAGAAATCCATACGTGAGCCCGGTACGGACCGCTCATCATCAGCGTCGCAATGACCAGCGAGTAGAACAAGGCTGCGTAGGGCGGCAGGAGCCGGCCGAGGAAGATCAGGATGCCCGCTGTCAACAAGTGACCCCTTTCCGACAGCATGCTCCTAGCTAGTCCGTCAGCTCCCGAGATCGACACAAGAATCCAGCAAAGACTTCCTCTACGGTCATGAAGAAATCAAGTCCTGTTCACCGACTCACCGACGAACTACTGAGGGACTACACGGCGGCGGCGCTTTCGAATGCGGAGCAGCTGACTCAGGAAGCTCAGTTACTTCTGGCCCACGGCCACCATGCCCGTGCGTACTTCCTGGCCGTAGCCGCGATTGAGGAGTGCGGGAAGGCGTACACCACTCATGAAGGGCGAGGAAGGGACCTCACGAACCCGGCGATTGCCAATCGGCTTCAGAAGAGCATCGCGGATCACCAGCAGAAGCTGAACGCCGCCACTCTCCCTTGGATACGCCGCATGGCAAATCCCAGGGATCAGATCCTGCCGCTGGTGGAAGTGATCGTCGCTCTTCAGAATGGCCGTGAGCCCTCGATGTATTCGGACATCAGATTCGACGGCAGCGGGGTCCACAAACCATCTGACGTCGTTCGTCCTGAGGTTGCGGCGAACTGCGTACGGTTCTGCGTCGATATTTGGAAGCACACGGCTGCGTTCTTGGCTGAGACCGCGCCCACGCCCTATAGCAAGACGCACGACGCCCTCTTCGAGATCCGTCCGGACAAGCTGGCGGCCATGACTAACACGGAGGACTTCGCGGCGTACTTGCTGTCCCGGTTAGAAGGAGGAGATATGGACACGACGGCGGCCTTCGTTGCCTATCACCGCGACTACTTTCAAAAGGGCATTCAGTTTCAGACCACCACCGGCCAAGCGGAGGAATCTGGGCGAGGCGCCTCGTAGGCATATGCCAGGACCAATGCCTTGGAGGGAGTCTCGAAATTCGGAGGGCGTGAGCTCGGCAAGCCATCTAGAGCGCCAGGCTACCGGTCTCGGAGGATAGGGCACCGGCAGTGCCCGTCACGCTCTATCCGTTTCTCGTAGCCCCCCCGGCACCCCGACCACTTCCAAAATCCCGCTAAAGCCTCGACCGCTGTTCTTGTTGTTCGACCTTCGCGGTGAGTGCGTCGGCCGGAAAAACGACGCCCACCCCTCCCTGGGGGGCCTCAGCCCGAACAGGGGGCCACGTTTTGCCAATGCGGTCACCTCGGTGAGGGGGGCGAAGGACCTGCCCCTCGCCGTATCCGGTCACACGCTTGAACTTCACCAAAGAGCGCCAACGTGTCGTGAACGGCGTTGTAAAACCGAATCGCTATCCGCCGAACAGCTTCATCGCACTACAATCACTGTCGAAGTCTGACGACTAACCCCCGAGGCCCCTATGTCCAACCAAGCATTCGCGACCCCGTCCACGGCCGCCGCCGAAGTGCTGCGGACCTACTGGGACCATCAACTTCCGGTTCGGGTTGACACCATCGCTACCCAGATGGGCTTGGGACTTCAGCCACAGCAAAACATGGGCTGGAGTGGTCACTACTTTGCGACTGACGACCCGAAGAACACCACCGGTCGTCCTTGGATCATCTTCAACGTGAACGATTCTGCGCCTCGGCAGCGGTTCACCATCGCCCATGAGTTGGGCCATCATGTTCTTGGCCACGGGACCTCTCCCCGCGACACATCGAACATGCTGAGTTCCTCTACAGGCAACTGGAAGGAACGCGCTGCGAATCAGTTCGCGGCGGAGATCCTGATGCCCGCTGATGTGATCCGACTGGCGCTGAGCCGTGGCTACAGCACGGTGCCGCAACTAGCGACTCTGTTTGGCGTCTCTCAGGCTGCAATGGGCTATCGGATGATCAATCTCGGCTTAAGCCAATGAACGTTCCTCCGCCGCCTGGATCTGAACAGGGTGGCAACACCCCTCCGCCGCCTCCACCGGCAGACGCGCCTGATCCGCGTTGGCCCTTCCCCCAGGGACCAACTGCAGCCGATGAAGCAGCCGAGAGCAAGGTTTTAAACCTCGCGGCGGCGTTCATTGCTGAATCCAAGCGAGTCCGCTACCTGCAACTCATGGCGCTGGGCCTTGCGGGAGGTGTCGCACTGCTGCTCCTGCTGTTGCTGTTCTGCGTTGTGAAGGTGGGCTTCGAGAATCACTTGGGCAAGGCTGAGGAAATGCTCATCAAGGTGGCCGAACGCCCGTGGTCTTCCTCAACTCCTGCCCAGGCTGACACCTTCACCCTGCCGAATGTAGAGAAGCGCGGGATCCCCGCCCGTGGGAATGCTGCCTCGGCCCCTGCGGCAAGCGCCTCTGAAGCGACCTCCGCATCACTTGAGTTGGCTGCGACGGAACGCAAGTCGCTTCACGAACTGCTTGCGACTGGTCTGAAGTCGCTGGCGTACTCGACCGTTGCCGTCATCTCCATCCTGGTGGTCGCGATCTGCATCATCACGCTTGGGATCGCAAAGGTGGTGTTCGCCATGACCCCGCACAGACTCACAGACGAGTCCAAGGCGGGTCCGGATAGCGACAAGGGCGGCAAAGGGTCTTCCGACCTTGTTCTGCCGAACCTTGAGTTCGCGAAAGAGTTCACCAAACTCTTCACAGACTTGCTCAAGCGGCACAAGGACTGATGTTCAAGGCGCTAGTGCACTGCGCCGTAACTACAGCCCTCCACGCTCAACGCCTCCGCTTAGGTTGCGAATGAAGCGTCCAACCGGCTGCCAAAGCTCCTTAGTGGGCGGGGTAGCCGCAGTAACCTAGGAGAAATCTAGGTCTATCACCAACGCCCCAGACGACCCGACCACCGCTGAACGATCCAGGCGAGGGCTATGAGGGTCACGAGCGCCCCGACCCAGGCGACGTTGCGCTGCTGGGGGGTACCCTCCATCAGGATGGCCGTGACCAGCCCAGCTATCCCCGCCGCAGCGTAGGGCACCAGGGCCCAGGCCAGGCGGATGGCGATACAGGCCCCGATGAGGGCGAAAGGGATCAGAGCGAGGACGATCAGGGCTTGAAGCATCCGGCCATGCTAAAGTCCAAACCTTGTCAACCAACGCCGGATCGGCTCGTTGACTGGACAGCGATAAGTCGTTGATCCACTTAGAAATCGGGACGATTCTGAGGGGTTCGAATCCTCTCACCCCGACCAGGATTCAAAAAAGCCCAAGTGGATCGACCACTTGGGCTTTTTCCTTTTCGGCGCTCCGCGTCGACGCATTCAGCACCTTGCGCCGCCTCGCACCGGGTTCCGCGGCAGATCCCGGCCCCCTGCTACCGAAGACAGCACCAACATCGCACCGTTGGGAATCGGACAGGACACGCCCCCGTCCGCTCCCTACATTCGCCCTGCGGCAACGGCCTGCGACGGGCGCATATCCAGGGTCAGCCGGCAGCGCCGTCCGCACTGCCAAGGATCTGATCATGCAAGGCTCTCGCCCTTCCTTCTCGTTGCCCGGCCCCGATGCCAGCGCCCCCTCCCGCATGCTTGTCGCAGCGCTGATCGCCGCGGCATTCACCCCCCACGAGGCCTTCGCGGCATGCACCGGCACGGCCGGCGCCTGGCTGCAAGCGAGCGACGGCACGACTTGCACCGCCAGCGGTAGCTACTCGAGCGCCGGCGCCGCTTCCGGCATGGGCGCCCTGTCCTCGGTTGGCGGCGGCGTGATCAATGTCGCGACGGCCACCACCGTGACCCTGTCGAGCAACGGCCGTTCCGGCGCCTACGCGACCGGCGCCGGCTCGCAGGTCAACTTGCGGGGAGGCGCCACCATCAGCCGCGCGCCCACCGGCAGCGGCAATCAGGGTCTCGTCGCCGATGGCGGCGCGACCATCACGGTCGACGGGCCGTTGACGATCACGCTGCCCAACGGTTCGGGCAACCACGGCGCCCTGGTCCAGGACGCCGGCAGCACGATCGCGCTCAATGGCATGACCCAGATCACCATGGGCCGCGGCAGCGCCTACTCGCCGGGCCTGCGCGCCATTGGCGGGACATTGATCGTCAACGGCGATGTGACCGTCAGCACCGCGGGCGATTCGAGGTCCGACGCCGTTGTCGCCGACACCGGCGGAACCGTCACGCTGAACGGCGCAGCGAACCTCAGCACCAGTGGCCTCCAGGCCTCGGGCCTGAAAGTGAAGACGGCGGGAACCATCACCTACAACGGCCCGACCACGATCACCGTCAGCAGCCTCAATGGATCCGGCATCCGGACGGTGACCGCGGGCATCGTGAATGCCGGCGCTTCCTCGACCACCACGATCGATGTCAGCGGCGTCAATGGGCAAGGCGTCTCGGCAAGAGACATCGGGTCGCAGGTGAACCTGGCCGGCGCGGTGACGATCCATGTCACCGGCGTCACGCGGGCGGATGTTCCGGCCGGCAACCCGGAGTCCTACGCGGCCGGCCTGCTGGCCGACCTGGGCGGCGCCATCAACGCGACGGGAGCGCTGCATGTCGCCACGAACGACGCCACCAGCTTCGGCGCGCTGCTCGTCGCTGACAACGCCGCGATCGCAGCCACCGGCGGTGGCACGATCAGCGCGGCGGGCACCGCCATCGGTTTCGCGCCGGGCGCTTCCCAGCAGGCCCGCTTCGACCGCTTCGTCATCACCAACGCGTCGGGCGACCTCGTTCGCGCCGAGGGCGCCGCCGGCGGCGCGCTGACCCTGAACGACAGCACGGCCACCGCCATCGCGGGAAGCAACGTGATCAGCGCCGTCAACGGCAGCACGTTCACCGCAACGGCAAGTCGCAGCACCTTGAACGGCAACCTCGCCGCCGATGCCTCCAGTGTCCTGAACGCCCGCCTGCTCGAGTCGTCGCGTCTCGCCGGCAGCATCGCGGGAGCCCATCTCACCGTCGACGGCACCAGCCAATGGACGATGACCGCCAACTCCACGTTGAGCGGACTCGAGCTCGCCGGCCACATCGCCACCCCCGACCCCGAGCAGGTCTTCACCCCCCGCACCCTGACCGTCGCGGGCAACTGGGCCGGCCAGGGCGGCACGGTGCAGCTGCACACCGCGCTGGGCGGCTCTGACTCGCAGACCGACCGCATCGTGGCCGATGGCGGCACGGTGAGCGGCAGCACCACGCTGCGGATCACCAACGTCGGCGGCCTGGGCGCCCCGACCACCGGAGACGGCATCCGGATCGTCGAGGCGATCAACGGGGCCACGACGACGGCCCAGACCAGCAAGGACGCCTTCAGGCTGGACGGCGACCATGTGGACGCCGGCGCGTACAGGTACAGGCTCCAGGCGGCCGATGCGACTGGCGCCGGCGAAGACTGGTATCTGCGCTCGACCTACCGGACCGATGCAGCGCTCTTTGCCGCATTGCCGGCGCAACTGCGCCAGGCGGACCTGGCCATGTTGGGCAACCTGCACCGGCGCATGGGCGACGACACCGGCGACGCCGGTCGTCGCGCCTGGGCTCGCGCCGTCTACAGCGACCTCGACATCCGCCAGGCCGGCGACATCACCCCGCGGAGTCAGGGACACGTCTCCGGCCTGCAGGCCGGCACTGACCTGCTGGTGAACGGCGCCTGGCGCGCGGGCGTCTTCCTCGGCCTGATGGACGGTCGGACCGACGTGGACGGCCGATTCGGCGGCCTCCAGGCGCGGGCCGGCAGCACCGACCTGCAGTCGCGCCATCTCGGCGGCTACGCGACCTGGAGCGATCCGGATGGCTTCTATGCCGATGGCGTGCTCCAGTTCGGCCGCCATCGCTACAGCGTGCGTCCGGAGGACGACACGAACTCGACCGCCCGCGCCCGTGGCGTCACGGTCTCCCTCGAAGCCGGCAAGTCGCAACTCGTCGCTGCCGGATGGAGCCTCGAGCCCCAAGCGCAGGTGATCTATCAGGCGAGCCGCTTCGACGACGCACAAATCAGCGGCGCCACCGTGCAGCAACAACCGCAGGGCCGATGGACGGGCCGGCTGGGCCTGCGCCTCAAGGGCGACGTCGCCACCGGCGCCGGCCGCCTGCAACCCTACGCGCGCCTCAACCTGTACCGCACGAGCGGCGGACACGACCTCACGCGGTTCGTCGGACCGGCATGGACGACCGACCTCGCCACCGGCACCAGCGCCAGCGCTGCAGAGCTCGCGGCCGGCTTCACGCTGACCCTTTCGCCGACGGCCAGCGCCTACGGCGAAATGGGCCACGTGGCGGCGATCGGCGGCGAGTCGCGTTTCAGCTCGTCGCTGCAGGGCAGCGTGGGGCTGAAACTCCGCTGGTAGCCTTCCCGCCTTCGCACATTTCCCGCTCAATTTCCAGTGCCCAACGCCGAAATTGCACGGAGCGTCTGACTTCAGTGAATGCCCGGGGCATCCCCGGCGTCACCCCTTCGTTCAAGGGGGTAAAGTGAGAGGTCGTTCCGGCGCCAGCGCCGGGCATCAGGCAAGACCCAACCGATGGCGATATCCGTGGACACCACATTGGCCGAACCCCCTCAGTCCGCCCTGTCCGGCGTTGCCCGCGTGCTGGTGCATGCCGGCAAGCTCAAGCCGCAGGCCGCCGAGGACCTGGTCAAGCTGGCGCGGGAGAAGAAGACCAGCTTCGTCAACGCGGTCATGGCATCGGGGACCGTGTCGCCCTCGGACCTGGCCCATACGCTCTCGCACGCGCTGGCGCTGCCGCTGCTGGACCTGAACGCGGTCGACGCGCACAAGCTCCCGCAGAACATCATCGACGCCAAGCTGGCCACCCAGTACCAGGTCGTCGTGCTGGCACGGCGGGGCAACCGGCTCTTCATCGGCGGCGCCGATCCGACGGAGCAGGAGGCGGTCGAACGCATCAAGTTCGCGACCCAGCTGACCCCCGAATGGATCATCGTCGAGCACGACAAGCTCGCGAAACTGCTGGGCATCACGGCCGCGTCGACGGCCGAGGCGCTGGAGGCGATCTCCGGCGAGGACTTCGACTTCGACATCGCCGAGGAAGACGCCCCGCCGCCGGAAGAGTCGCAGGACATCACCGACGTGGAGGACGCGCCGGTCGTGCGCTTCCTGCAGAAGATGCTGGTCGACGCCATCAACATGCGGGCATCGGACCTCCACTTCGAACCGTTCGAATACCACTACCGCGTGCGCTTCCGCGTCGACGGCGAACTGCGCGAGATCACCCAGCCGCCGATCGCGATCAAGGACAAGCTGTCCTCGCGCATCAAGGTCATCTCGCGGCTGGACATCTCCGAACGCCGTGTCCCGCAGGACGGCCGGATGAAGCTGAAGTTCGGCTCCAAGGCCATCGACTTCCGGGTCTCGACACTGCCGACGCTGTTCGGTGAAAAGATCGTGATCCGGATCCTGGACCCGTCGTCGGCGAAGCTGGGCATCGAGGCCCTGGGCTACGAGAAGATCGAGAAGGAGCGGTTGCTGCAGTGCATCCACCGCCCCTACGGGATGATCCTGGTCACCGGGCCGACCGGCTCCGGCAAGACGGTGTCGCTGTACACCTGCCTGAACATCCTGAACCAGCCCGGCACCAACATCTCGACCGTCGAGGACCCGGCGGAAATCAACCTGCCCGGCATCAACCAGGTCAACGTCAACGACAAGGCGGGACTGACCTTCTCCGCGGCGCTCAAGGCCTTCCTGCGGCAGGATCCCGACATCATCATGGTCGGTGAGATCCGCGACCTGGAAACGGCCGACATCGCCATCAAGGCGGCGCAGACCGGCCACATGGTGATGTCGACGCTGCACACGAACGACGCGCCCACCACCCTCACGCGTCTGCTGAACATGGGCGTGGCCCCGTTCAACATCGCCTCCAGCGTCCTGCTGATCACCGCCCAGCGCCTGGCCCGCCGGCTGTGCGAAAACTGCAAGGCGCCGGCCGAGTACCCGCGCGAGGCGCTGGTCCGTGCCGGGTTCGCGGAGGAGGAACTCGACGGCAGCTGGAAGCCCTATCGCGCCGTTGGCTGCTCGAATTGCAACAATGGTTATCGGGGCCGTGTCGGTCTTTACCAAGTGATGCCCATCAGCGAGGCGATTCAGCGGATCATCCTGTCCGAGGGAACGGCCATGGACATCGCCGAGCAGGCCCGCACGGACGGCGTGCGGGACTTGCGGCAGTCCGGGCTGGTCAAGGTCCGGGCGGGCGTCACGACACTGGAAGAGGTGCTGGCGGCCACCAACGAATGACACCGGCGACCTGACGCGGCGTCCTCGGACGCCGCGTTCGCGCGTCTGGCGTCTGGCCACCGGGACCGTTCGAACGAATCAAAGATTGGGAGCGCCAGTCCCCTGGCGCGACGGCAGGAGGTGATATGGCGACGACCACCGCAAGCGGCAAGAGCGCGACCAGCAAGAACATCAAGGAATTCGTCTTCGAGTGGGAAGGCAAGGACCGCAACGGCAAGATCGTGCGCGGCGAGATGCGCGCTGGCGGCGAAGCCGTCATCAGCGCCTCGTTGCGGCGCCAGGGCATCCTGGTCACCAAGGTCAAGAAGCGGCGCAGCTCGGGCGGCAAGTCCATCAAGCAGAAGGACATCGCCGTCTTCACGCGCCAGCTGGCGACGATGATGCGCGCCGGCGTGCCGCTGCTGCAGGCCTTCGACATCGTCGCCCGGGGCAGTCCCAACCCCCGCCTGACCAAGCTGCTGACCGACATCCGCCAGGACGTCGAGACCGGCACCTCGCTGTCGGCGGCCTTCCGCAAGCATCCGCTCTACTTCGACGCGCTGTACTGCAACCTGGTCGAGGCCGGCGAGCAGGGCGGTATTCTCGAAGCGCTGCTGGACCGCCTGGCCATCTACCAGGAAAAGACCGTCGCGCTGAAGGGCAAGATCAAGTCGGCGTTGACCTATCCGATCGCGGTGCTGGTGGTGGCCTTCGTCGTGACGGCAGTCATCATGATCTTCGTGATCCCGGCCTTCAAGGACGTGTTCAAGTCCTTCGGCGCCGACCTGCCCGCGCCGACGCTGTTCGTGATGGCCATGTCCGAGATCTTCGTCGCCTACTGGTGGCTGATCTTCGGCGTCATCGGCGGCGGCCTTTACTTCTTCTTCCAGAGCTGGAAACGCTCGGAGAAGATGCAGAAGTTCATGGACCGGCTGCTGCTGAAGATCCCCGTCTTCGGCCAACTGATCTACAAGTCGGCGGTGGCGCGATGGACGCGCACGCTGGCAACGATGTTCGCCGCCGGCGTGCCGCTGGTGGAAGCGCTGGACTCGGTGGGCGGCGCCTCCGGCAACGCGGTGTTCGTCGAGGCGACCGAGAAGATCCAGCGTGACGTGTCCACCGGCGCGTCGCTGACGACCTCGATGCAGACGACCGGCATCTTCCCGATCATGGTCCTGCAGATGTCCTCGATCGGCGAGGAGTCCGGCTCGCTGGACCACATGCTCGGCAAGGCCGCCGACTTCTACGAAGAAGAAGTGGACGACGCGGTGAAGGCGCTGTCCAGCCTGATGGAACCCATCATCATCGTGTTCCTGGGCACGCTGATCGGCGGCATCGTGATCTCGATGTACCTGCCGATCTTCAAGCTCGGAGCGGTGGTGTAAGTGCTGGACCAGAGCCTGCTGGAAGCGCTGCTGTCGCCCGCTTATCTCGGCCTGATCGGCCTGTGCGTCGGCAGCTTCCTGAACGTGGTCATCTACCGGACGCCGGTGATGCTGCATCGGACCTGGCTGTCCGATTGCGCGGACCAACTGGCCCAGGAAGACGACCTGCGCACTCACGCGGGGCTGGATGAGGCCAAGGCCAGGCAACTGGCCGCCTCCGTCGCCCCCTTGCGGGAAGCCCTGGACGGCCAGCCCGCGTTCTCGTTGATCCGGCCGGCCTCCCGTTGCCCGCATTGCGGTCACGCCCTGCGCTGGCACGAGAACCTGCCGCTGCTGGGCTGGCTGCGTCTGGGCGGGAAGTGCGCCGCCTGCAAGGCGCCGATCTCGCCGCGGTATCCCTTCGTCGAACTGCTGACCGGCCTGCTGTTCGCCGGTATCGCCTGGCGCCTGGGCCCGCAACCGAGCGCCTTGCTCTATTGCGGCTTCGCGGCGGCGCTGGTGGCGCTGGCGGGGATCGACTGGGACACGACGCTGCTGCCGGACAGCATCAACCAGCCCTTGCTGTGGGCCGGACTGGTCGCCGCGCATGCGGGCTGGATCCCGGTGTCCTTGCCGAACGCGCTGATCGGCGCGCTGGCCGGCTACCTGTCGCTCTGGTCGATCTACTGGATCTTCAAGCTGGCCACCGGCAAGGAAGGCATGGGCTACGGCGACTTCAAGCTGCTGGCCGCCCTGGGCGCGTGGCTGGGTTGGCAGATGGTGCTGCCGGTCGCGCTGTTCGCCTCGCTGATCGGTGCGGTGGTCGGCATCGCGCTCAAGCTGCGCGGCGGCTTGCGCGAGGGCCGCTATGTCCCGTTCGGCCCGTTCCTGGCGGGCGGCGCGCTCGCGGTGCTGCTGATCGGCACCGCCGAAGTCACCGCCTGGCTCGGTCTGCAGGCGATCTGATCCCGTCCGCCGGGCCTCCCATGCGCATCGGACTCACCGGCGGCATCGGCAGCGGCAAAAGCACCGTCGCGGCCGCGCTGGTGGAACTTGGCGGCGCGCTGCTCGTCGACACCGACGCCATCTCGCGCGCATTGACGGCCCCGGGCGGGGGCGCGATGGCGGCGATCGAAGCCTGGTTCGGCCGACCGTTCGTTGCCAGCGATGGCGCGCTGGACCGCGCCGCGATGCGCGACCTGGCCTTCCGCGATCCCGCTGCGAAACAGGCGCTCGAAGGCATCCTGCATCCGATGATCGGCGCCGAGACGGCGCGGCAGGCCGCGCTCGCCGTGCCCGGCCAGCGGGTCGTCTTCGACGTGCCCTTGCTGGTCGAGTCGGGCCGCTGGCGACGCCTCGTGGACCGCGTGCTGGTGGTCGACTGCGACGAGTCCACCCAGATCGCCCGGGTGATGGCCCGGTCCGGCCTGAGCGAGGGCGCCGTGCGGGCCATCCTCGCCCAGCAGGCGACGCGGGCGCAGCGTCGCGCCGCCGCCGATGCGGTGATCCACAACGACGGCCTGACTCTGTCGCAACTGCGAGAAGAAGTCGGCCAACTGCTGACCAGTCCCCTGTTCTGACCACCCCTCACCCGGCCAGGGTGATGCATCGGCGCACTGTGGAACAATGGCCCCTTGCCGCAAAGGGATGGTCGACTTGGTCCTCTACGAATATCCGTTCAACGAGAGCATCCGCACGATGCTCAGACTCGAACACCTGTTCGATCGGCTCGGTCAGCTGATGGCGCGCGACACCGCGATGGATCACCACTTCGCGTTGGCCACCATCTTCGAGGTCATGGATGTCGCCTCGCGCGCCGACCTGAAGGCCGACCTGCTCAAGGAGCTGGAACGCCACCGCACGCAGTTCAACGGCTACCGCGGCAATCCCGCGGTCTCGGAAGCGGTGCTGGACGAGGTGGTCGGCCGGATCGACGCCGCGTTCGACAAGCTCAACCAGTTGCCGGGCAAGGCGGGCCATGCGCTCACCACGAACGAATGGCTGATGAGCATCCGGAGCCGGATCTCCATCCCGGGCGGCACCTGCGAATTCGACCTGCCGGCCTACTACGCCTGGCAGCAACTGCTGCCGGTGCGCCGGCGCAATGACCTCATGCAGTGGGCCCAGACGCTGATGCCGATGGCCGAGGCGCTCAACGTCCTGCTGGGCTTGCTGCGGGACAGTGGCTCGCCGCACAAGGTGGCGGCGCATGGCGGCCAGTACCAGCAGAGCCTGCCGCCGGGTCGCAGCTTCCAGCTGCTGCGCATGCGCATCGATCCGAGCCTGGGGCTGATTCCGGAGATCAGCGGCCACCGCCTGATGGTCTCGATCCGCCTGATGCGCCAGGACGAGGACGGGCGCTTGAAACCGGCACCCGTCGACGCCACCTTCGAACTCACCCTGTGTTCCTGACAGCCGTACCGTCATGACCGAGCGATTCATTCCCGCCACGCCGGCGCCGCGCATCGTCCCCTGCCCGACCTGTGGCGGCGACAGCCTGTTCTCGCCGGACAACCTCTGGCGCCCGTTCTGCAGCGAGCGCTGCCGGCAGATCGACCTGGGCCACTGGTCCGACGAGTCCTTCCGGGTGGCTGCGCCCCCGACGACCGTTGACGAGGACGACGCCTCCAAATGAAAGAACCGGCCCTCGGGCCGGTTCTTCATTGCGCGTCTCAAGCGGGGAGCAACTCCCGCCGCACGAGATCCTGGCGAGCGAGCTCAGGCGTCGTGAACAGGTGGGTGTGCCACCCGAGTGCCTTCGCCGCCGCGATGTTGGCCGGATGGTCGTCGAGGAAGAGCACCTCGTCCGCCTTCGCGCCGAACTGCTCGAGCGCCAGATCGAAGATGGCCTTCGACGGTTTGGACTCCTTCACCCGGCCCGAGAACACGCCCGACACGAACCAGTCCTTCAGCGGGAAGGTCTGCTCGAGATAGTCCGCGTACGGCTCCGGCATGTTGGACAGGAAGTGCAGCGTGTGCCCCTGCGCCTTCAGGTCGCGGATCAACGCGGCCGTGCCCTCGATCAGCTTGAGTTCCGACGGCACGGCGTCCATCACCGCCACGATCTCCTCGCGCGGCCAGCCGGTGCGGGCATGGATGCGATCGGCGGTCGTCGGCGCGTCGATCAGCCCCTGGTCGAACGCGCCCCAGTCGCCGCTGTAGGCCTGGAAGAAGTGCTTGGCGATCTCGGCGCCCTCGATCTCGTCGGGAACGCGATGGGCCCAGACGCGGGCCAGGAAGCTCGGCGGATGCCAGTGGAACAGCACCGCGCCGAAGTCGAACACGATCTTCATCTGTGAGGATCTCTACTGCTGAGGGAGAAGGGGATCAGGCGCGCACCTTGGCGAGCAGCCCGGCGGTCGAGCCGTCCAGGCCCGTCGCGTCGCCGGAGCTCAAGCGCGGCAGCAGGCTGTTGCACAGCGCCTTGCCGAGTTCGACGCCCCATTGGTCGAAGCTGTTGATGTTCCAGATCGCGCCGCTGACGAACACGCGGTGCTCGTACAGCGCGATCAGCGCGCCCAGCGACGACGGCGTCAGCGCGTCCAGCAGCAGCGTCGTGCTCGGACGGTTGCCCGGGAAGCTGCGATGGCGGGCGAGCACCTCGGGATCCAGATCCTTGGATGCGGTGGGTGCCGACTCGGCGCGCGCGGCCTCGGCGGTCTTGCCCTGCATCAGCGCCTGCGACTGCGCCAGGCAGTTCGCGAGCAGCTTGACGTGCTGGTCCTTGAGCTTGTCCAGCAGTTCACCCCGCACGTGGTCACCGAAGTTGGGCGTCTTCACCGCGATGAACTCGACTGGGATCACGTCGGTGCCCTGGTGCAGCATCTGGAAGTAGGCATGCTGGCCATTGGTGCCGGCCTCGCCCCAGACCACCGGGCTGGTGCCGAAGCTCAGCGGATCGCCGGCGCGGTCGACGCCCTTGCCGTTGCTCTCCATCTCCAGCTGCTGCAGATAGGCCGGCAGCCGGCGCAGGCCCTGGTGATACGGCGCCACCGAGCGGCTGCTGAAGCCATGGAAATTGCGGTACCAGACGTCCAGCAGGCCCAGCAGCACGGGGAGATTCTTCTCCAGCGGCGCGCTGCGGAAGTGCTGGTCCATCGCATGCGCGCCGGCCAGCAGCGCGCGGAAGTTCGCAGAGCCCACTGCGATCGCGATCGGCAGGCCGATCACCGACCACAGCGAGTAGCGGCCGCCCACCCAGTCCCAGAAACCAAAGGTCGTGTCGATGCCGAACTCGGCCGCGGCCTTGGCGTTGCTGGTCGTCGCGGCGAAATGCCGCGCGATGTCGGTGCCGCCGCTGTTCAGGAACCAGGCCTTGGCGGCCATCGCGTTGGCCAGCGTCTCTTGCGTCGTGAAGGTCTTGGACGCGACGATGAACTGCGTCGTCTTCGGATCCAGGCCGCGCAGCACTGGGGCCAGGTCGTGCCCGTCGACGTTGGAGACGAAATGCAGCTTCAGGCCCGCCGGCACATACGACTGCAAGGCTTGCACCACCATCGCCGGACCGAGGTCCGAGCCGCCGATGCCGATGTGCACGACATCGGTGATGCCGCTGGTGGCTTGGTCACGGACGCGATCGGCAAAGGCGAGCATGCGATCGAGCGAGGCCTGCACCTCATCCGAGAACGGTCCCTGGCCGGCCGGCGCGCGCAGCGCCGTGTGCAGCACCGCGCGACCCTCGGTCGCATTGATGGGGTCGCCGTTGAAGAGCGCCTCGCGCTGCGACTCGAGCTGCACGTCCCGGGCCAGCTGCAGCAGCAGTTCCAGCGTGCGGGCGTCGATGCGGTTCTTCGACAGGTCCGCGAACACCTCCGGCGCCTGCAGCGACCAGGCCGCGAAACGGCCCGGGTCGGCCGCGAAGGCCTGGCGCACGTCGAACGCGCGGCCGGATTGCTGGAAATGGCTTTGCAGGGCTGCCCAGGTCGGGCTGCGGTCGCAACGCGGGGACTCGGTCATCGCAGGCTTTCGATCATCTGGTCCAGCTTGCCGGCGTCGGCGGCAAACAGGCGGATGCCTTCGGCCAGCTTCTCGGTGGCCATGGCGTCCTGGTTGAGGGCGAAGCGGAACGCCGCTTCGTTGAAGGAGACCTTGGGCAAATCCAGCGCCTTGGCCGCGTCCGCGTCCAGCGCGTGCGTCAGCGGGGCCTCGCTGGCCTGCAGCTGGGCCAGCAGGTCGGGGCTGATGGTCAGCAGGTCGCAGCCGGCCAGCGCCTGGATCTGGCCGACGTTGCGGAAGCTCGCGCCCATGACCTCGGTCTTGATGTCCTGCTTCTTGAAGTAGTTGTAGATCGCCGTCACCGACTTCACGCCGGGGTCGTTCGCGCCGGCGTTGGCGGCCTCGTCCCAGTTCGCGCCGGCGGACTTCTTGTACCAGTCGTAGATCCGGCCGACGAAAGGCGAGATCAGCTGGATGCCGTTCTCGCCGCAGGCCACCGCCTGGCAGAAGGAGAACAGCAGCGTCAGGTTGGTGCGGATGCCTTCGAGTTCGAGCTCGCGCGCGGCCTGGATGCCTTCCCATGTCGAGGCGATCTTGATCAGCACGCGCTCGCGGCCGATGCCGGCGTCCTCATACATCTGGATCAGGCGGCGCGCGCGGGCCAGCGTCGCGACGGTGTCGAAGCTCAGGCGCGCGTCCACCTCGGTCGACACACGGCCCGGCACGACCTTCAGGATCTCCAGGCCGAAGGCGACCAGCACCTTGTCGACCACCAGGTCCAGCGCATCGGTCTTGTTGGCGGCGACGGTGTCCTCGAGCAGGTGGGCATAGTCGGGCGACTGCACCGCCTTGAGGATCAGCGACGGATTGGTCGTCGCGTCACGCGGAGTGAACTGGGCCAGTTGCTTGAAGTTGCCGGTATCGGCGACGACGGTGGTGAAAGCCTTGAGTTGTTCGAGCTGGTTCATGTGCGTGGACGCCTGGGAGGGTCGGGAACGGGACGGAGCGCGTCGGGGTATGGGCTTTGCCCCTCGACGCAGACGGGGAAACCCCCTATTAGAACTGCTTGTGGTCCGCTGCCCGGAGGCTCCGCGCACGTTGACCGGCCCAAGAAACTGGGGCATCATAATTCCGGTAACTCCGTTACATCAAGACATCGCCAACAACTCTTACGCCCGGATGCGGGCGCCGCGCTCATGTCCTTCGATCTCGTCTTTTTTGGTGGCACCGGTGACCTGACCTGGCGCAAGCTGATGCCCGCGCTCTTCCAGGCGTTCCGGCACGGCAAGCTGCCCGAGGGCGGCCGCATCCTGGCCGTCGCGCGCGACGACCAGTCCGATGAGCGCTACCGCGAGTGGCTCAAGGAGCGCTTCCAGGAGGTCGAGGCCGGCAAGCGGCCCAACGACGAGGAGTTCGCCCGCTTCTCCGAGCTGGTGCATTACCGCCGCATGGACCTCTCGCAGCCGGACCATTACGCGCGCCTCAAGGAGTGGCTGGGCGAGCGCAATGCCGACACCGTGGTCTTCTACCTGGCCACCAGCCCGCACCTGTTCACCCAGATCTGCCAGCAGCTCGGCGCCGCCGGCCTGAACGGCGACAAGGTGCGCGTCGTGCTGGAAAAGCCGCTGGGCCATGACCTGGCGAGCGCGCAGGAGATCAACCGCGTGGTGCGGTCGGTGTTCACCGAGACGCAGGCCTTCCGCATCGACCACTACCTGGGCAAGCCCTCGGTGCAGAACCTGATGGCGCTGCGCTTCGGCAACGCGCTGTTCGAGCCGCTGTGGCGCCGCGAGAGCATCGCCAACATCCAGATCACGCTGGCCGAAGGCCTGGGCGTCGGCACCCGCGGGCCGTTCTACGACGGCACCGGCGCGCTGCGCGACATGATCCAGAACCACGCGCTGCAGCTGCTGACGATGATCGCGATGGAGGCGCCCTCCTCCAACGACGCCGACGCCATCCGCGACGAGAAGCTCAAGGTGCTGCGCGCGCTCAAGCCCTTCACCGCCGAGAGCGTCGCACGCGACGTGGTGCGCGGCCAGTACCGCGCCGGCAATGTCGATGGCAGGCAGGTGCCGGGCTACCTCGACGAGGGCAAGATCCCCGCCGACAGCCACACCGAGACCTTCGTCGCGCTCAAGACCGAGATCCAGAACTGGCGCTGGGCCGGCGTGCCCTTCTACCTGCGCACCGGCAAGCGCCTGGCGGCGCGCGACGCGCAGATCGTCATCAACTTCCGTCCGGTGCCGCATCCGATCTTCCCGGGCGGCAGCTGCCCCAACCGGCTGATCATCAAGCTGCAGCCCGAGGACGGCCTGGAGCTGCAGCTGATGGCCAACAAGGGCGGCTCCAGCAACGAGGCGCTGAGCCCGGTATCGCTGGACCTGGACTTCGACAAGGCCTTCGCCCACACCCGCGTGGGCGCCTACGAGCGGCTGCTGCTGGACGCGATCGCCGGGCGCCTGAACCTGTTCGTGCGCAGCGACGAGCAGGAGCAGGCCTGGCGCTGGGTCGAGCCCATCCTCAACTTCTGGAAGCAGGACAGCACCGGCCCGCGCACCTACGTCGCCGGCAGCTGGGGCCCGCCGGCCTCGAGCGCGCTGGTGGCGCGCGACGGCCACTCGTGGATCGAGGAATGCTGACGCGATGAGCATGCTCGAACGCATCAAGGCCGCGCTGCCGGCACTGCCGCCGGCGGAGCAGCGGGTCGCCAAGCTGCTGCTGGCGGATCCGCGCTCGTTCGCGAACCTGCCCGTCAGCGAGCTCGCCGACCGCTCGCACGTGAGCAAGCCCACCGTCGTGCGCTTCTGCCGCAGCGTGGGCTACGACGGGCTGGCCGACTTCAAGCTGAAGCTGGCCGGCAGCGTCAACGAGGGCGTGCCCTTCGTGCACCGCGCCGTCGACGAGGACGACAAGCCCGGCGACCTGATCGTCAAGGTGGTGGACAACGCGGTGGCGGCGCTGCTCCATTACCGCAACGACGCGGCGAGCCATGCCTTCGAGCGCGCCATCACGGCGCTGTCGGAGGCGGCGCGCCAGCACCGCCGCATCGAGTTCTATGGCGTCGGCAACTCCGGCATCGTGGCGCAGGACGCGCAGCACAAGTTCTTCCGCCTGGGGGTGAACACCTTCGCGTGCAGTGACGGCCACGTCCAGCTGATGAGCGCGACCATGCTGGACAGCGGCGACTGCGCGGTAGTCATCTCCAACTCGGGCCGCAGCCGCGACCTGATGGACGCCGCCGAGATCGCCCGCAAGAAGGGCGCGACGACCATCATCATCACCGCCAGTGGCTCCCCGCTGGCGCAGATGGGACAGCTGCCCGGTCAGGTGCTGCTGGCCGTCGACCACCCCGAGGACTACGACCGCTACAGCCCGATGGTGTCGCGGCTGCTGCACCTGATCGTGGTGGACGTGCTGACCACCGGCGTCGCGCTGCGCCTGGGCGAGAACCTGCGGCCGATGCTGCAGGAGATCAAGCGCAACCTGCGGACCAAGCGCTACGCGCAGTAGGCGGCCGGTCCGCACCCGGCGCCCGGCGCCCGGCGCCGAAAGCGGCCACCCAGAAAGCCGACGGGCCGCTGATCGCGGCCCGTCGTCATTGGTGCTGGCTCGTCATGCCATCTCGGCGGGCACCGCCACGTCCGGCCAGAACAGATGCTCCAGCGCATAGACCCGAGCCAGCTCACGCAACTCGCGCGGCGCCTGCTGCAGCGTCAGCTGCCAGCCGTCCTGGCCGCACAAGCGCAGCGCGCTGAGCAGCAGGCTGAGCGCGGCGGAGTCGAAGTCGTTCAGCCCGCTTGCGTCCAGCGTGATGCCGCGGCCGGCCGCGTTGCCGACCTGCGCCAGCTCGGCACGCAGCGCGCCCTCGAGCCGCGCCCATTCCTCGGGCGCGTTGTCCAGGCGCAGCCGCGACGGCAGCTTGAGCATCGCCTCAGCCCTTCTTGGCGGCGGAGGCGGCCGGCGCGGGGCGGGCGTTGCGCTCGGCCAGCGACTTGATCAGGCCATCGATGCCCTTGGCATTGATCTCCTGCGCGAAGCTGTTGCGGTACTGGTCGGCCAGCCAGATGCCCAGGACGTTCACGTCATAGATCTTCCAGCCGCCGTCGGTCTTCTCGACGCGGTAGTCGAGCTGGATGGGATCGCCCTTGCCCCGGATCTCGGTGCGCACGACCACCTCGGTGTCCTCCGGCGCGGCGCGCATCGGCTTCATCGCGATGGTCTGGTCCTTCACCTGGGTCAGCGCGCCGGCATAGGTGCGCACCAGCAGGGTCTTGAACTCGTCCTGCAGGCGCTGCTTCTGCTCGGGCGTAGCCTGGCGCCAGAAGCGGCCCACGGCCGAGGAGGTGATGCGCTGGAAATCCACGTGCGGCATCACCTTGGTGTTGACCAGCTCCATGACCTTGTTGACGTCGCCGGCCTGGATCGCCTTGTCGCTCTTGACGGCGTCCAGCGTCTCGATGGACAGCTGGCGGATCAGTTGATCCGGCGTCGAGTTGTCCGCGGCGAACGAGGCCAGCGGGCTCAGCGCGGCGATCGACACGATCGCGTTCAGCAGCAGTCGTTTGGTGGCATTCATGCTTGTCCTTTCTCTCTCTTCATGACACGGACCGGCCCACAACGTGGCAGGTCCGGTGCCGGTTCACCGGCCACCCCCGCGGGCGTTACCGGTTGTTGCCAGGATCAGCGGTCGCCCTGCGGGTTGACCGGCTTCTCGTCCGGGGTGATGACTTCGTAGTCGTCGTCATCGTCTTCCTGCTGTTCCTTGTGGGACTTGATGTTGCGACGCTGCAGGTAGGCGTCGCGGACGAAGGTGTACTTGTCCAGCGCGATGCCATCCAGCATGTCGGTCACCCGCAGCAGGTTGGCACGGGTGTTGATCACCTGCAGCGCGGTGATCGCGAACTTGTATTCGCCGTCATCGAAGAGATAGGCCGGCGAATAGTAGGCGTTGACCGGCAGCGCCACCGAGTCCCGCAGCGAGGACGGGCCCAGCAGCGGCCACACGATGTAGGGCCCGGTCTTGACGCCCCAGTAGCCGAGCGTGCGACCGAGGTCCTCGGAGGTCTTCTCCAGGCCCGCCGGCGTGGCGATGTCGATCAGGCCGGCGATGCCGAACACCGAGTTCACCGCGACACGCATCGTCTGCGACGCGCCGTTCTTGAAGCGCCCCTGCAGGAACAGGTTGACCGCCGACCAGGCGTCCGAGAAGTTGCCGAAGAAGTTGTCGACCGCCTGGCGCGCGGGTTGCGGCACGAGATCCGAATAGGCCGTGGCGACCGGGCGCAGCACGTGCTCGTCCAGCTTCTCGTTGAAGTTGAAGACCTTGCGGTTCCAGCTTTCCCAGGGATCCAGGCGGTTGCGCACGCGCGGACCCGGCGCCGGCGCATCCGCCGCGGCTGCGGCCGCACCGGCCTGCCCCGCCGCGGCCGGCTCGGCGGCCGAACCCGACGAGGCCGAGGCGGCTTGATCCTGGCCTTGCGCCGATGCTTCGTCCGCGGCGCTCACCGCCGCCTTGTCCGCGGCATCGACGTCGGCGGCGGCTTGTCTCAGTTCGGCCGGCACGGGGGCCGACAGGGCCAGCGGCGTCGCCAGCGTCACGTCCAGTGGCGGCGCGATCGCCGGGTCGGCCTGGAACTGGGCCATCGCGGGCGCCGCGGCGCCCAGGAGCGCCGCGCTCAGCAGCGCGGCCGCGAGGTCGGTCCGTCGCGCTCCGAGCGCGGGACCGGTCGTGGTGGTGGTCATTGTTTCTCTCCCGAGGCCGGCGCCGCGGAGGCATCGGCCGCCTTGTTATAGAGGAACTGGCCGATCAGGTTCTCCAGCACCACCGCCGACTGCGTCTGCGTGATGATGTCGCCCGCGGCGAGGTTCTTTTCTTCCGCACCCGGCTCCAGTCCGATGTACTGCTCGCCCAGCAGGCCGGAGGTGAGGATCTTGGCCGAGCTGTCCTTGGGGAACGCGACGCCCTGGTTCATGTTCAGGATCACGCGGGCCTGGAAGCTCTTGTCGTCGAAGGCGATGCTGCCCACGCGGCCGACCACGACGCCGGCGCTCTTGACCGCCGCGCCCGGCTTGAGGCCGCCGATGTTGTCGAACTTGGCGGTGACGGTGTAGGTGTCCTGGAAGTTGAGCGTCAGCAGGTTGCCCGCCTTCAGGGCCAGGAACAGCAGGGCCGCGCCGCCCAGCAGCACGAAGAACCCGACCAGCGCGTCATAACGAGAGGATTGCATCAGGCAACTCCAGAAGAACTCTTGATTTCAGTTGTCGGTTCGATGGTCCGCGCGCCGCGCGTCAGATCGAGAACATCATGGCGGTCAGGATGAAGTCCAGGCCCAGCACGGCCAGCGAGGACAACACCACGGTGCGCGTCGTCGCCTGCGACACGCCTTCGGGGGTGGGTTTGCAGGCATACCCCTGCAGCAGCGCGACGAAGCTGACGGTCACGCCGAACACGACACTCTTCACGAAGCCGTTGCCGACGTCCTTGAACACGTCGACGCCGCCTTGCATCTGCGACCAGAACGAACCGGCATCGATGCCGATCAGCGGCACGGCAACCAGCCAGCCGCCGATGATGCCGACGGCCGAGAACACCGCCGCCAGCAAGGGCATCGCGATGAAGCCGGCCCAGAAGCGCGGCGCCAGCACGCGCTGCACCGGGTCGACCGCCATCATCTCCATGGCGCTGAGCTGCTCACCGGCCTTCATCAGGCCGATCTCGGCGGTCAGCGAGGTGCCAGCGCGGCCGGCGAACAGCAGGGCCGCCACCACCGGTCCCAGTTCGCGCACCAGGCTGAGGGCGACCAGCAGGCCGACGGCCTCGGCCGAGCCGTAACGCTGCAGGGTGTAGTAGCCCTGCAGCGCCAGCACGAAACCGACGAACAGCCCGGACACGCCGATGATGGACAGCGAGCGGTTGCCGAGGAAATAGATCTGCTCGCGCACCAGCGCGAAGCGGCGCAGGCAGGCGCCCAGGTGCAGCAGCAGGGCGCCGAGCAGCCGCGCCGACCAGCCCCAGTCGCCGAGCTTCAGGCGCAGGCCGCGCCCGATGGAGGTCGCGAGGCCGATCATGCGGAGATCTCCTGGGGCAGCCCGAAGTCTTCGCGCACCGGCTTGGCGGGCTGATGGAAGCGCACCGGACCGTCGGACTCGGCGTTGACGAACTGGTGCACCAGCGGATCCTGGCTGTGACGCAGCTCCTCCGGCGTGCCCTGGGCGACGACGCCGCCGTTGGCGACCATCACCACGTGGTCGGCGATGCCGAAGGTTTCATGGATGTCGTGCGAGACGATGACGCTGGTCAGGCCGAGCGCGTCGTTCAGGTCGCGGATCAGGCGGGCGGTGACGCCCAGCGAGATCGGATCCAGGCCCGCGAAGGGCTCGTCGTAGAGCACCAGGTCGGGATCCAGCGCGATGGCACGCGCCAGCGCGACCCGGCGCGCCATGCCGCCGGAGACCTCGTTGGGCATCAGGTCACGGGCGCCGCGCAGGCCGACCGCGTTGAGCTTCATCAGGACCAGGTCGCGGATCATCGGCTCGGGCAGGCGGGTGTGCTCGCGCAACGGGAAGGCGACGTTCTCGAACACGCTGAGGTCGGTGAACAGAGCGCCGAACTGGAACAGCATGCCCATGCGCCGGCGCTGGGCGTAGAGGTGGGTCTGGTCCATCGGCGCCAGGTCCTGCCCGTCGAACAGCACTTGCCCGGACTGCGGGCGCAGTTGCCGGGTCAGCAGCCGCAGCAGCGTCGTCTTGCCGCCGCCGGAGGATCCGATCAGCGCCATCACCTTGCCGCGCGGCAGGGTGACGTTGACGTCCTTCAGGATGACCCGGTCGCCATAACCGACAGTCACGCCCTTCACCTCGATCAGCGGGCGGGCGTCAGGGGAGGAAGAGGGATCGGTGAATGCCATTTCTTGGAATAGATCCGGGACGATGCCGGGCGGCAGGCGTCCGGGAGCCGGGATCATAGGGTAAAGCCCGAATTGATGCCGGAGGACACCTGGGGCGGGGTGGCGATATGCGACAGCCCGATGAAGGGGGATTGACGCCGGGATCGAGGGCTTCGCGACGCGTAACCGCTGGTCACAATGGGCCCGCGTGCGTGGCTTGCCGGTGGGCGGGGCCGGTGCGCGAGACGCCCGGCGACGCTTGCACAAGGCGTCGACGGGCGCCAAACCGTGACGGACGTCACAGTCCAAGGCCGCCGCGAGACGGGCGGAATCCGAGGCACGACGAGCGGCCTCGCCTTCCAGGGGCGGCTGCCGATAATTTCAGCAAACAGGAGCGCTTATGTTCGAGAACTTTTCGTCGCCGGCTCGCCGGTCCACGTCGCGTGGCTTCACGCTGATCGAGTTGATGATCGTGGTGGCGATCGTGGGCATCCTGGCGGCGATCGCGCTGCCGAGCTACCGGTCGTACTACATGCGCGGCGCCCTCGCCGACGCGGCCACCGGCTTGACGATGATGCGGGCCGACATGGAAGCCTACTACCAGAACTTCCGCACCTATGCGGCCAGCGGTTCGGCCACGCCGCCGTGCTCGACGCCTCGCAAGAACGGCAAGTTCACGATCGGCTGCGACGCGCCAGGCGCCAGCTCCTACACGCTGAAGGCCACCAGCACCGAAACGCTGCTGAAGGATTTCGTCTTCACCGTCGACCAGGCGGACAAGCGCCAGACCACCGGCGCGCCCACGGGCTGGAACACCTGCACCAGCCGGTGGGTGATGGTGAAGGGTGAAGCATGCTGAGGACGAAGGGCCGCGCGTCACGCGGGTTCTCGTTGATCGAGCTGATGATCGTGCTGGCGATCATCGGCCTGACGACGGCCCTGGCCGCGCCGACGATGAGATCCTGGGCCACCAATGCCCAGATCCGGACAGCCGGCAGCTCGCTCTCCACCAGCTTGCGCAACGCGCAGGCCCAGGCGATCAACTCCTACCAGCCGGTGGTCTTCTACCGCACCGACGATTCCAGCTGCGCGCTGAACTCGGCTGCGTCGGCCACGGGCCGATTCTGGGTGGTCCAGCTGATCGCGAACCCGTTGATCACCCAACCCGCGCCCACGCAGCCGCTCCAGTGCGGTTCGGTGACGGATGCGACCTCCAACATCACCATCACCGGACCGACGGCAGTCTGCTTCGGCCCCAACGGGCGGCCCGTGATGCTCAACGCCCCGGTGGCCGGCGCCTCCTGCAACGTCAATGCCGATGGCAACTCGATCTACTGGATCGACTCCAGTTCGACAGCCGCCAATCAGAAGAAGCTGTCCGTCTGGGTGACCCTGGGCGGGACGGTGCGTCTGTGCGACCGCGAGCGTCTGCTGTCGGACTCCGAACCCGACGGCTGTGAAGCCGTCAACAAGGCGGCCACCGAATGAACACCTTCTCACCAAGTCGCGCGCGGCGCCCTTCCCGGGCGCGCGCCCGAGGCATGACGCTGATCGAATTGATGGTCGCGATGCTGGTCATGACGATCGGCATCGTGGGCCTGGTCGCGCTGATGGCCCGTGCCTCGCAGGCCAGTTCCGGCGCCGATGAAAACCAGCGTGCGGCCACCCTGGCCTCGGAAATGGCCAACGACATGTGGCTCTACAACACGAGCCTGCCTCCCACCATCGCTGCATGGCAGGCGCGCGTCTCGGCCTCCGGCCTCGTCGGCGCGAAGGGCGATGTTGCCGATGCGCCGGTCGGGACGCTCGCGAACACCAAGCGCATCACGATCACGTGGAAGACGCCTGCCGGCGATGCGCGTACGTACTACACCGACGTGCGACTGAACTGACCATGACGATGCATCGCCGTCCCCTCCTCCGCCGTGGCGCCATGCGCGCGGCCTTCGGCTTCACCCTGGTCGAGCTGCTGATCTCGATGACGATCGGCCTGGTGCTCATGGCCGCGCTCGGCATCATGATGAACGCCTTCGACAAGTCGAAGCGCCAGAGCGCCACCACCTCCGACCTGGCCCAGAACAGCGGCTACCTGTCCTACGACCTGGACCGCCAGCTGCGCAGCATCGGTTCCGGCCTGTTCCAGAACCAGGCCCTGAGCTTCGGCTGCCCGCTCGATGTCGCGCGCAATGGCGCGCCGATCCTGCCGCGCCAGTCGGCTTTCCCCGCCCCGTTCCAGAACGTTCCGGGGGCCGTGGCGGCGATGCCCATCGTTGTCTATGCGGGACTCGGATTCGACGCGAAGTTCGGCAACGGTCCGTCCGACGTCATCCAGATCATGACCACCTCCGCGGGCATGAGCGAAGCGCCCCAGGAAGTGGTCACCGGCACCGTGCAGGTGAACGCCTTCAACATGAACAACACGCTGGGCCTTCGCGGCGGCGACCTGCTGATGCTCACCGAGCTCTCGCGCCGCTGCCTGATCACCCAGGTGGCGCCGAACTTCGTCGGCTCCGCCGCCCCGGGCGTGCCGCTCGACGGCCCCTACTACGCGGCCGCGGTCGGGACCAACAACCTGGTCAGCTACGGCGTGTCCAGCCCCTTGAGCGTGACCAACCTCGGCAACGTCAATGGCAACCAGCCCCATTTCCAGCTGATCGGCATCAATGACAAGCGGCAGCTGGTCGCCTACGACATGCTGCAGATGAACAACATCCCCAATGCCGACCTCCCGGTGCCGCTGGCCGACAACGTGATCGACTTCCGCGTGCGCTTCGGGGTGGCGCCCGCGGGCAACGGCGTGATCACGAGCTGGGTCAATCCGTCCGCCGCTCCCTACAACGCCGCCGGACTGACCGCGACCCCGGCACTGGGCGCCGACATCGTGGCCGTGAGCATCTCGATGCTGGTGCGCGGGGACCGGATCGAGCGCGACAAGGAATACGTCTCGCCCGGAACCTTCACCATGTTCTCCGCCTTGCCGGCGGCGATGCAGACGACGATCAAGCTCCCCGAGGCCGAGCAGCTTCGCCATTACCGCCTCATCGAACTGACGGTGCCGGTGCGCAACGCCATCCTGACGGCTCCCGCGCGTCCGGTGCCGCCTTGAGCGGACCGTCCCCGTCCGCCGCCGTCCCCATCCCGAGGCCTCCCATGCGTTCCACCGCCCCGACCCTCCCCAAGCGCCAGCGCGGCGTGATCATGGTGATCGCGCTGATCACCCTCGCCGTGCTTCTGATCGGCGCCGCCGCCGCGATGAAATCGATGAACGTGACGCTGGCCAGCGTCGGTTACTTCGGCTTCAAGCGCGAGATGACCAACCAGAGCGAACGCGCCATCCGCCTCGCCAGCACGGCCCTGTCCCCTGGCGGCGCCCTGGCGCTGACCTCGGCGCGCTGGACCAGCAACGCGGCACAGAACTACAGCGCAACGATGCTCCCGAGCGACGCTTCCGGCATTCCGCTGGCGCTGCTGGACACGACCACCGGCGGCGGGCTGTCCGGCCTGGGCAGCTCGGCCAACGAGATCAAGCTGGCCGGCGACAACGTCACCGTCCATTACCTGATCGACCGGCTGTGCTTGAACACCGGCGCCTTCGATCCGGCCAACTGCCAGATGCTGGGCCGGGCCAACAACTTCGGGGCCAAGCCCGGCAATCCGAAGCCGCAGCCCCAACCGACCTATCGCATCACCGTGCGCGTCACCGGCCCGCACAACGCGTACTCGTTCTATCAGAGTACGTTCACCACCTTGAACTGATCAGAGGCCCTCGATGTTCCCCTCTCGTCTTTCCTTGCGCCTGAGCGGCGCCGCGGCCTTGTTGGCCGCGATGTCGATCGCCAATGCGCAGACCGTGCTGGCCGACAAACCGGTGTTCGCCTCCGTCGCGGTGCCGGGCAACCTGGCCCTGGCACTGTCGGTGGAATATCCGACCGCCGTGAGCAACGCCCACACCGACGCGACCTACAACCCGGCGTCGACCTACCTCGGGTACTTCGACCCCAACAAGTGTTACGACTACAGGAAGTCCACGACCGCGATCCCGGTGGACCACTTCGCGCCGACGGCCAAGGCGGCAAGCCACGTCTGCAGCAAGAAGTGGAGCGGCAACTTCCTGAACTACGCCACCATGCAGACCATCGACCCGTTCCGGTGGGCGCTGACCGGTGGGTCGCGGGTGGTCGACACGACCACGGCCACCGTCCTGCAGAAGGCTTATGCCAGCGGCCAGGGCAACACCGGCAACTTCCCCGACCGCTCCATCACCTCGCAGACCATCGTCGCCGGCGCCACACCACTGGTGGATCAGAACGGCAACGCCTGGAACGGCCTGAAGATGCGCATCCAGGGCCTTGGCGTGAGCATGCGCATCTCCAACAGCGGAGACAACAACAGCGGCAACCCCACGGCCTTCGATCCCACGTCGTCCTCGTGGAATGGCGGCGTGTCGTATTTGATCGACATCCGCGTCCGCGTCTGCGACAACACGCTGAGCTCAGCGAACAACAGCTACCTGGAACAGAACTGCAAGCCTTACGCCAACAACACGATCTACAAGCCGGAGGGTCTGATTCAGGACTACGCCAGCCAGATCCGGTTCAGCGCGTTCGGCTATCTCAATGACGCCACCCTGAGCCGCGATGGCGGCGTTCTGCGCTCGCGCCAGAAGTACGTCGGTCCGACGAAGCCGGTGCCGGGTGGCGATCCCGTCACGAACGCACAGCGCGAATGGGATCCGAACACCGGCATCATGGTGGACAACCCCAACGTCGACGCGAGCGCGAACATCAACGATGTGGCGGACATGGCCGCCTACTACGGGGTCAACGTCAGTTACAGCGGGGTGATGAACTACCTGAACAAGTTCGGCGCCTCGGGTTCGTACAAGACCTACGACCCGGTCGGCGAACTCTATTACGCCGCGTTGCGCTACTACCGCAATCTCGGCAACGTCGCCAGCTACTCAGCCCCCAGCAGCAAGACCACGCGGGCCGCGCAGGCCGACGGTTTCCCGGTGATCTCCAACTGGGGCGACCCGATGGAGTATTCCTGCCAGAAGAACTTCATCCTGGGCATCGGCGACGTCAACACCCACGCGGACCGCAACCTGCCGGGCGCGACCGGCTCCTCAGAGCCGACCAAGCCGACCGAAGTGACCGACGACAAGGCCTTCGATGCCGTCGAATGGACCAACCGCGTGGGCAAGCTCAGCGGCGTCAATGCCTCGCTGGGCAATGTCCAGGGCTATAACGGCTGCTGCAACAACAACGGCGCGCTGATCGCGGGCATGGCGTACTGGGCCAACTCGACCGACATCCGCCCGGACGCGGAATCGGACAAGAACTCGGCCGGCATGCAGACCGTGCAGACGTACTGGCTGGACGTGCTCGAGTTCGGCGCCTACAAGTCCAACAACCAGTACTACCTGGCCACGCGCTACGGTGGCGCCAACCTGCCGACGGACTTCAACCCGCTGACCCGCACGACGGACCTGACGCAAGGCTGGTGGCACACCGGCGACAGCAGCGACACCGTCGGCGGTCAACTGCGCCCCGACACCTACTTCACGGCCGCCAAGGCGGACCAGATGGTGAGTGGCCTGTCCAACGCATTCGCGAGCATCGCCTCGCGGATGAAGGCGTACTCGACCGCCTTCAGCACCGCCTCGCAGCAGATCACGGCCGCCGGCGTGGCCAGCTACGCCACGCAGTACGACGCCAAGCAGTGGACCGGCGAGGTCATTGCCAGCACGCTCAGCGCCGCCAACGGCAGCACCGCCACCACGCAGGTCGAGGCCTGGCGCTTCTCCACCAAGCTGGCAGCTCAACTCGCCGGCACGGGCTGGAAGGACGATCGTCGAGTGGTGACCTACAACACCGACACCAAGAGGGCGGTGCGCTTCCAGAAGACCTCCAGCGTGGGCTCCGCTCAGCAGGCCGGCCTGGTCACCAGCTACAACACCACCGACACCACCGACGAGTATGTGAACTACCTGCGCGGGGACCAGTCGAACGAGGGCACCGGCAAGTACCGCACCCGCTCGTCGCTGGTGGGCGACATCGTCAACTCCAAGGTCACCGTGGTCGCTCAACCGTCGATGAACCTGTCGGAAGGTGCCAACCCTGGCTACGCGGCGTACAAGGCGGCTGTCGCCACCAAGAAGCGTCCGAACTACCTGGTGGTGGGCACGAACGCGGGCATGGTGCACGTGATTGATGGCTCGCTGACGGGCAGCACCGCCGGCCGCGAGATCTTCGCCTACATCCCCGGCGCGCTGTTCGCCGGCCCCAGCAACCCGGCCACACCGGGCACCGACGGCCTGGCCATCCTGGGCAATCCCAACTTCAACCACCGCTTCTTCGTCGACGCCCGTCCGACGGCGATGGATGTGGACTTCGGCTATGTCGATGGCCAGCGCGGTGCCGCCGATTGGCACACGATCGTCGTCGGCGGCCTGGGCAAGGGCGGGCGCAGCGTCTACGCGCTGGACCTGACCGACCTGTCGGACGTCACCAGCGAAGACGATGCGGTGCGCAAGGTGCTGTGGGAGTTCACCGCGCCGGACATGGGCATGCTGTTCGGCGAACCCGTGATCACCAAGACGGCCACGCACGGCTGGGTGGTGCTGGTTCCGACCGGCCACAACAATGCTTCCGGCAAGGCCCGCATCTACGTGCTCAACCCGAAGACCGGCGCGATCATCACGACGATCAGCGCGGACGCGCTGTCCGACGACGCCTCTGCCGGCGATCCAGCCGGTCTGAACCAGCTGACGCCGTTCTATCCCGACCTGTCGACGCTGGTGGTCGAGTCGGTCTACGGCGGCGACCTGCGCGGCAATGTCTGGCGTGCGGACCTGCGCTCCGGCAGCAATGGCTATCCCAACCTGGTGAAGGTGGCTCGCGCGGTCGGTCCGAACAACACGCCGCAGCCGATCACCACGGCGGTCGTGCCCATCGGCGATACCAACACCTACCGTCGGTTCCTGGCCTTCGGCACCGGCAAGATGCTCAATGCCAACGACATCAACAGCACGCAGCTGCAGCGTCTGTACGGCGTCGTCGACGGCACGGTCGCCAAGTTCAGCAATTCGGGCGACGCGCCGACCAACAACGTGTTCCCGATCACCTCGGCCAACCTGGTGCAGCTCACGGACCTGACGCAGAAGGCGAGCATCGACTACAAGGTGAAATCGGGCTGGTACTTCGATCTGCCTTCGGGCTACCGCGTGCTGAATGACCCGACCTACTACCTGAGCTTCGCCGCCTTCTCCGCGACGCTGCCGTCGACGGCCGATGCCTGCAACCCCGGTGGTGTCAGCCGTGTCTACCTGATCGATCTTTCCAGCGGTCAGACGCAGTTCGCCAACAACGCGGCCTACCTGGATCCGGGCTTCGCCGTCACGGACATGCTGTTCGTGAAGACGGACGAGGGCGTGGACCTGGTCCTCAGCGGGTCGACTCCCTCGTCGCCCAAGACGACCTGCGATGCGAAGGATCCGACGTGCAACGTCTGCCCCCCGGGCGATCCGCTGTGCCGAAGCAAGCCCAACCAGGGCTCGGCGGTCGGCGCCAAGATCCTGAACTGGCGCGAGATCCCGCTGCGCAACAGCACGAACGGCGCGCTCTGATCGCCCGCTCCACAACCGAAGCCCGGCACCCGCCGGGCTTTTTTTCGTCTTGCCAGCCGCTCGCTACGGCTCCGTGGGCATGAAAAAACCCGCTGTCTCACGACAGCGGGTTTTCGCTTTCTGGATCCGGCTGATCAACGCGGCAACGCGCTGTCCCCCATCAGGAACTCATCGACCGAGCGTGCCGCCTGCCGGCCTTCGCGGATGGCCCAGACCACCAGCGACTGGCCGCGGCGCATGTCGCCGGCCACGAACACCTTCGCCGCGTTCGTCTTGTAGCCGCCGTTGAAATCGGTGGTCGCCTTGGCGTTGCCGCGGGCATCCTTGGTGACGCCAAAGGCGTCGATGATCGACGCGACCGGGCTGACGAAACCCATCGCCAGCAGCACCAGGTCCGCCTTCAGGACCTGCTCGCTGCCCGGAACCTCGACCATCTTGCCGTTGGACCACTCCACGCGCACCGTCTTCACGCCGGTGACCTTGCCCTTCTCGCCGAGGAATTCCTTGGTCGCGATCGCGAATTCGCGCTCGCATCCTTCCTCGTGGCTGGACGAGGTGCGCAGCTTGATCGGCCAGTAGGGCCAGGTCAGCGGCCGATCCTCGACCTCCGGCGGCTGCGGCATCAGCTCGAACTGGGTGACGCTCTTGGCGCCGTGGCGGTTGCTGGTGCCGACGCAGTCGCTGCCGGTGTCGCCACCGCCGATCACGATGACGTGCTTGCCGTCGGCGCGCAGCTGGTTCTTGAGCTTGTCGCCGGCATTCACCTTGTTCTGCTGCGGCAGGAACTCCATCGCGAAATGCACGCCAGCCAGGTCGCGGCCCGGCACCGGCAAGTCGCGCGATTGCTCGGCACCGCCGGCGAGCAGCACGGCATCGAACTTCTCGGTCAGTTCATCGGCCGTGACCACATCCTTGGCCCAGTTGGTGACCTTGGATCCCTCGGGCAGGTGAGCGACCATCACGCCGGTGCGGAACACCACGCCCTCCTCTTCCATCTGCTGGACGCGACGGTCGATGTGGCTCTTCTCCATCTTGAAGTCGGGGATGCCGTAGCGCAGCAGGCCGCCGACGCGATCGTTCTTCTCGAACACGGTGACGCTGTGGCCCGCGCGCGCCAACTGCTGCGCCGCGGCCAAGCCGGCCGGGCCGGAACCCACGACCGCCACCGTCTTGCCGGTCTTGACCTTCGCAGGTCTGGGCGGTACCCAGCCCTCGACCCAGGCGCGGTCGATGATCGCGTGCTCGATCGACTTGATGCCGACCGCGTCGTCATTGACGTTGAGCGTGCAGGCGGCCTCGCAGGGGGCGGGGCAGATGCGGCCGGTGAACTCGGGGAAGTTGTTGGTCGAGTGCAGCACCGCGATGGCGCTCTTCCAGTCGGCATCGCCTCCCCGGTACACCAGGTCGTTGAAGTCCGGAATGATGTTGTTGACCGGGCAGCCGCTGTTGCAGAACGGCGTCCCGCAGTCCATGCATCTGGCGCCCTGCTGCTTCGCCTGCTCGACGTTCAGGCCGATGACGAATTCCTTGTAGTTCTTGAGACGCGCCTCGACGGGCTCATAGCCCTCTTCCAGACGTTCGTACTCCATGAAGCCGGTGACTTTTCCCATGGCGGCTCGCTCCTGAATTCCTGAATCTCTTGCGACTTCGATGCGACGGATCAGACCTTGACCTTGGCGGCGGGCGCCTTGGCGTGGGCGATGGTGGCGGCGGCTTCCTTGGCGGCTCCGAGCTCGCCCAGCGCGCGGCGGTACTCCGTCGGGAACACCTTCACGAACTTGGCGCGCGACTCGGCCCAGTGGTCCAGGATGTCGCGGGCGCGCTGGCTGCCGGTCCAGCGGTGGTGATCCTCGATCAGCTTCTTGAGGATCGCCTCGTCGGTGCGGGCCTCGCCATCGCCGAGCTTGTGCCAGATCGCCCTGTCCATCGTGGCTTCCTGCTCGTGCGCGGGCAGCAGCTTGTCCAGCGAGACCATCGCCGTGTTGCAGCGCTTGGCGAACTGGCCATCCTCGTCGTAGACGTACGCGACACCGCCGCTCATGCCGGCGGCGAAGTTGCGACCGGTCTTGCCGAGAACGGCGACGGTGCCGCCGGTCATGTACTCGCAGCCGTGGTCGCCCGTGCCCTCGACGACCGCGGTCGCGCCGGACAGCCGCACCGCGAAGCGCTCGCCCGCGACGCCGCGGAAGAAGGCCTCGCCCTTGGTCGCGCCGTACAGCACGGTGTTGCCGACGATGATGTTCTTCGTCGCGTCACCCCGGAAGTCGATCGACGGGCGCACCACCACACGGCCGCCGGACAGGCCCTTGCCGGTGTAGTCGTTGGCGTCGCCGATCAGGTAGAAGGTGATGCCCGGCGCCAGGAAGGCACCGAAGCTCTGGCCGCCCGTGCCTTCCATCTGGATGAAGATGGTCTGGTCCTCCAGCCCTTCCGGACGACGGCGGATCAGTTCGCCCGACAGCATCGCGCCCACCGTGCGGCGAACGTTGGTCACTTCCTGCATGAAGCGCACCTTCTCGCCTTTCTCGAAGGCGGGCAGGCACTTCTCGATCAGCTTGACGTCCAGCGCGCGGTCCAGGCCGTGGTCCTGGTGATCGTTGTGCAGGCGGGCCACGTCGGCCGGCAGTTCCGGGCGATGGAAGACGCGGGTGAAGTCCAGGCCCTTGGCCTTCCAGTGGCTGATGCCCTTCTTCGTGTCGAGCAGGTCGGCGCGGCCGATCAGCTCATCGAACTTGCGGATGCCCAGCTGCGCCATGATCTGGCGCGCTTCCTCGGCCACGAAGAAGAAGTAGTTGACGACATGCTCGGGCTTGCCGCTGAACTTCTTGCGCAGCACCGGGTCCTGCGTCGCGACACCGACCGGGCAGGTGTTCAGGTGGCACTTGCGCATCATGATGCAGCCCTCGACCACCAGCGGCGCGGTCGCGAAGCCGAACTCGTCGGCGCCCAGCAGCGCGCCGATGACGACGTCGCGGCCGGTCTTCATCTGGCCGTCAGCCTGCACGCGGACGCGGCCACGCAGGCGGTTCAGCACCAGCGTCTGCTGCGCTTCGGCCAGGCCCAGCTCCCACGGCGTGCCGGCATGCTTGATCGACGACCACGGCGAGGCGCCGGTGCCGCCGTCATGGCCGGCGATCACGATGTGGTCGGCCTTGGCCTTGGCCACGCCCGCCGCGATCGTGCCCACGCCGACTTCCGACACCAGCTTGACCGAGACGTCGGCGCGCTGGTTGACGTTCTTCAGGTCGTGGATCAGCTGCGCCAGGTCCTCGATCGAATAGATGTCGTGGTGCGGCGGCGGCGAGATCAGGCCCACGCCCGGCACCGAATGGCGCAGGAAGCCGATGTAGTCGGTGACCTTGCCGCCGGGCAGTTGACCGCCCTCGCCGGGCTTGGCGCCCTGAGCCATCTTGATCTGGATCTGGTCGGCGCTGACCAGGTACTCGGTCGTGACGCCGAAGCGGCCCGAGGCGACCTGCTTGATGCGCGAGCGCATCGAGTCGCCGTCCTGCAGTTCGTAATCGACCTCGACGACCTTGCTGCCGACGACGTCCGACATCTTCGTGCCGGCCGTGATCTTGATGCCCTTGAGCTCATTGCGATACCGCGCCGGGTCTTCGCCGCCCTCGCCGGTGTTGCTCTTGCCGCCGATGCGGTTCATCGCGACGGCCAGCGTCGCATGCGCCTCGGTCGAGATCGAGCCCAGCGACATCGCGCCGGTGGCGAAGCGCTTGACGATCTCGGCGGCCGGCTCGACCTCCTCCAGCGGGATCGCCTGGGTCGGGTCGAACTTGAACTCGAACAGGCCGCGCAGCGTCATGTGGCGGCGGCTCTGGTCGTTGATCAGCTGGGCGTATTCCTTGTACGTGTCGAACTTGCCCGATCGCGTGCTGTGCTGCAGCTTGGCGATCGCGTCGGGGGTCCACATGTGCTCCTCGCCGCGGGTGCGCCACGCGTATTCGCCGCCGGCGTCCAGCATGTGCTCCAGCACCGGGTCGTCGCCGAACGCGGCGCGATGCAGCCGCAGCGCTTCCTCGGCGACCTCGAACACGCCGATGCCGCCGACCTGCGTCGGCGTGCCGCGGAAGTACTTCGCGACGAAGTCGGACTTCAGGCCGATGGCCTCGAAGATCTGCGCGCCGCAATAGGACATGTAGGTCGAGATGCCCATCTTGGACATGATCTTCGACAGCCCCTTGCCCACCGCCTTGATGTAGTTGTAGATCGCCTTGTCGGCCGACAGCGCCGCCGGCAGCTCCGCGCTCATCGCCTGCAGCGTCTCCAGCGCGAGGTAGGGATGGACCGCTTCGGCGCCGAAGCCCGCGAGCACCGCGAAATGGTGGACCTCGCGTGCCGTGCCGGTCTCGACGACCAGGCCGCAGGTGGTGCGCAGTCCTTCGCGGACCAGGTGGTGGTGCACCGCCGACAGCGCCAGCAGCGCCGGGATGGCGACCCGGTTCGCGCTCAGGTGCCGGTCCGTGATGATGAGGATGTTGTGGCCGCCCTTGATGGCGTCCACGGTTTCAGCGCACAGCGAGGCCAGCTGCGCCTCCACGCCCTCGCGGCCCCAGTCCAGCGGGTAGGTGATGTCGAGCTCGTAAGGCTTGAACTTGCCGTTGGTGTGGTGCTCGATCGCACGCAGGCGGGCCATCGATGCGAAGTCCAGCACCGGCTGCGTCACCTCCAGGCGCATCGGCGGGTTCACCGCGTTGATGTCCAGCAGGTTGGGTTTGGGACCGATGAAGCTGTTCAGCGACATCACGATCGCCTCGCGGATCGGGTCGATCGGCGGGTTGGTGACCTGCGCGAACAGCTGCTTGAAGTAGTTGTAGAGCGGCTTGTTCTTGTCGGACAGCACGGCCAGCGGGCTGTCGTTGCCCATCGAGCCGATGCCTTCCTCGCCGTTCGCGGCCATCGGCGCGAGCAGGAACTTCACGTCTTCCTGGGTGAAGCCGAAGGCCTGCTGTCGGTCCAGCAGCGAAGCGGGGAACACCGGCGCGGCCGCTTCCGGCGCGGGGATCTCGTCGAGCTTGACCCGCACGTTCTCGATCCACTGGCGGTAGGGACGCGCGTTCGCGTACTGCGTCTTCAGTTCCTCGTCGTCGATGATGCGACCCTGCTCCAGGTCGATCAGGAACATCTTGCCGGGCTGCAGGCGCCACTTCTGGACCACCCGCGATTCCGGAATGGGGAGCACGCCGGATTCGGAGGCCAGCACGACGAGGTCGTCATCGGTGACCCAGTAGCGGGCCGGACGCAGGCCGTTGCGGTCCAGCGCGGCGCAGACCTGGCGACCGTCGGTGAAGACCATGGCGGCGGGGCCGTCCCACGGCTCCATCATCGCGGCGTGGTACTCGTAGAACGCGCGGCGGCGTTCGTCCATCCACTCGTGCTGCTCCCAGGCCTCGGGAATCATCATCATCGCGGCGTGCGCGAGCGGGTAGCCCGACATCGTCAGCAGCTCGATGGCGTTGTCGAAGGTGGCCGTGTCGGACTGGTGCTCGAAGCTGATCGGGTACAGCTTCTTCAGGTCGTCGCCCAGCACCGGCGACTTCATGACGCCTTCGCGGGCGCGCATCCAGTTGAAGTTGCCCTTGACGGTGTTGATCTCGCCGTTGTGGGCCACCATCCGGTACGGGTGGGCCAGCGGCCACTCGGGGAAGGTGTTGGTCGAGAAGCGCTGGTGCACCAGCGCGATCGCGGAAACCACGCGCGGGTCGGCCAGGTCGCGGTAGTACTTGCCCACCTGGTCGGCCAGCAGCAGACCCTTGTAGATGACGGTGCGGCAGCTCATCGACGGCACGTAGTACTCGCGGCTGTGCGTCAGATGGAGCGCCTGGATCGCGCTGGAGGCCGTCTTGCGGATCACGTACAGCTTCCGCTCGAGCGCGTCGGGGACGATGATGTCCGGGCCACGGCCGATGAAGATCTGGCGAATGATCGGTTCCTTCTCGCGCACGGTCGGCGACATCGGCATGTCGCGGTCCACCGGCACATCCCGCCAGCCCAGCAGCACCTGGCCCTCTGCCTTGATCGCACGGGCAAGTTCCTGCTCGCAAGCGAGGCGCGAGGCGTGCTCCTTGGGCAGGAAGATCATGCCGACGCCGTATTCGCCCGGAGGGGGCAGCGTGACGCCCTGCTGGGCCATCTCGGCGCGATAGAACTCGTCGGGGATCTGGATCAGGATGCCGGCGCCGTCACCCATCAGCTTGTCCGCACCGACGGCACCGCGATGGTCCAGGTTCTCCAGGATCTTCAGGCCCTGCTGGACGATGTGGTGGGCTTTCTGGCCCTTGATGTGGGCCACGAAGCCCAGGCCGCAGGCGTCCTTCTCGTTGGCGCCGTTGTACAGACCATGGGCGGCCAGCTCGCGGATCTCGGTCGCGGACGGGCCGGCCGTCGGCAGCGTGGCGGAAACCGCGTCGGCGGTCGTGGCGGGGGACGACGATTGCGCTGCGCGCGGATCTTGAGCTGCCGACATCGGTGGCCTCCTGAACTCTCGAAAACGAAACCCGCGCAGGTTAAGGCGCGTGCCGGCATGGCACAAGCACAACTAAATGGGGTCAGTCTCGAATTACAGGATGCGTTGCGGGCGTGAGCCTATTAAATGGGGACAGATAGGCAATGATCATATTGCCTCCTCCGGCTTCACCTTGCGAGGCCGACCGCGGGGGCGCGGACTCATCGGGCGCTCGCTCAATTCGCCCAGCAGTTGCAGGAAGCGTGCCGATCCGAGCGGCCACCCTTTCAGCGCGGAGTCGATCAGCTTCTGGCGCTCGGTTTCGGTTTCGCCCTCCTCCAACCACCGACGCCAAGCCAGTTCGCGCTCGAATGGGGTGTTGCCCAGGGCCCAGAAGCCGGGCGGGTCGCTGATCAGAGGGTCGCGCCGGTGGCCGAGATGGTGCGCAGCGGAGGACCACGGGTAGTCGCCGGGATCGCCCAGCCCCGCGCGCCCCGGGTTCAGTTCAATGCTGCGCATGACTGCGAGCAGGTGGGTGTCCGCCTCCAGCGGCGCCGCGCGGAAACGGCCCTCCCACAAGGTGCCCACACGGCCGTGGCGGAGGTTGAAGGCGCTCACGTAACGTCGCCCGAGCGCCTGCATCATGCGGCTCAGGCCGTCCGTCGTGGAGGGCGTGGCCAACAGGTGCAGGTGATTCGGCATCACGACGTAGGCGTGGATCGCCACCTTGTGCGTCGCGGCGCTGTCCTGCAGCGCCGCGAGCAAGGCCTTGCGGTCTTCGTCGTCAACGACGATCGGCTGCAGGTTGTGACCGCGATGGATCAGGTGATGCAGATGGCCGGCGAGCGCCAGCCGAGGAAGTCTTGCCATGGTGGGAACGGAAGTCTGTCCCCAATTATGGCGCTGGCTGTCGATCGAGCATTCGCAGCCGCCCGAGGCGGCGTTCGCCGACGTGGATCAGGCCGCGATGAGGCGCTTGCCGGTGAGCCGCTCATGCTCCCTGAGCGCGAACCGGTCGGTCATGCCGGCGATGTAGTCGGCGCAGGCGCGGGCGTGGTCCTCGCCATCCGCGAAGTCCGCCGGCAGCCGGCCGGGATCGGTGAGGTAGATCTGGAACAGCTCTCGCAGCACCTGCTCGGCGCGGTCGCGCTGCGCCTGGACCGCCGGATGGCGATAGAGGTTCTTGAAGAGGAAACGCTTGAGCTCGGTGCTGGCCTGCCGCATGTCGGGGCTGAAGCGCACCAGCGGGCCCTTGGTGCGGGCGTCCTCGGCGTCGGCCGGCGCGGCGGCCTCGATGGCGCTGCGCGTGGCGTCGATGACGTCGTAGACCTGCTGGGACAGCATCCGGCGGATGGTCTCGGCGAGCAGTCGCTTGCCGGTCAGGTCCGGATAAGCCGACAGCGTCTCCCGCAGATAGCGATGTACCAGCGCCACCTCTTCGAGTTGCTCCAGGGTCACCAGCCCCGAGCGCACGCCGTCGTCGACATCGTGCGCGTTGTAGGCGACTTCGTCGGCCAGGTTGCAGAGTTGCGCCTCCAGGCTCGGCTGGCCGCCATGGAGGAAGCGCGCGGCGACACCGCCAGGTTCACGCTGCTCGATCCGTTCCGCGTCGCGGCGGCTGCAATGCTTGAGGATGCCCTCGCGGCTCTCGAAGCTGAGGTTCAGCCCGTCGAAAGCGGGATACCGCTGCTCCAGCTTGTCGACCACGCGCAGCGACTGCAGGTTGTGCTCGAAGCCGCCATGCGCCTTCATGCAGTCGTTCAGCACGTCCTGGCCCGCGTGACCGAAGGGCGTGTGGCCCAGGTCGTGCGCCAGGGCGATGGTCTCGATGAGGTCCTCGTCCAGGCCCAGGCTGCGCCCGATCGAACGCCCCAGCTGCGCCACCTCGAGCGAATGGGTCAGCCGGGTGCGGAACAGGTCGCCTTCATGGTTGAGGAAGACCTGCGTCTTGTAGACCAGCCGACGGAAGGCGGTGCTGTGGACGATGCGGTCGCGATCGCGCTGGAATTCGCTGCGGGTGGGCGCCGGCGCCTCGGGATGACGGCGACCGCGGCTGCGCGCGGGATCGGAGGCATAGGGCGCGCGCAGCATCGTCATCGTGGGTTGAGCTTCTCAGCGTTGTCCGGGCTCGGTGTGGGCCTCGATCACCTCGGCCACCAGCGCATCGGGGGCGCCCCGCAGGCCGGCCTTGCCCAGGGACTCGATGACGACGAAACGGATCTCGCCGCCCTCGTTCTTCTTGTCGACGCGCATCAGTTCGAGCCAGCGCTCGATCGGCATCCGCGGCGCCTTCACCGGCAGCCGGGCGCGCTCGAGCAGGCGCGTCATCCGGTCGACGAATGCTGGCGGCATCAAGCCCAGTCGTGCCGACAACTCGGACGCCAGCACCATGCCGCAGCCCACCCCTTCGCCGTGGAGCCACTCGCCGTAGCCGAGGCCGGTCTCGATCGCATGGCCGAAGGTGTGGCCGAAGTTCAAGATCGCGCGCAGGCCGCTCTCGCGCTCATCCTGGCCAACGACCCAGGCCTTGATCTCGCAGCTGCGCTTGACCGCGTGAGCCAGCGCTGACTTGTCGCGTGCGAGCAGGTCGTCGAGGTGGCGCTCGATCCAGTCGAGGAAGGTCGCATCGGCGATCGGTCCGTACTTGATGATCTCCGCCAACCCGGCGGACAACTCGCGATCGGGCAGCGTATCCAGTGTGTCGAGATCGGCCACGACACGCACCGGCTGGTAGAACGCACCGACCATGTTCTTGCCGCGCGGGTGGTTGATCGCGGTCTTGCCGCCCACCGACGAATCGACCTGCGCCAGCAAGGTGGTCGGCACCTGCACGAAGGGCACGCCGCGCATGTAGATGGCAGCCGCGAAGCCGGTCAGGTCACCGATCACGCCGCCGCCCAGCGCGTACAGCACCGTCTTGCGATCGGCCGCGCCGGCGAGCAGGTGATCGATGACCCGGTCCAGCGAGGCCCAGTTCTTGTGCTGCTCCCCATCCGGCAGGATGACCGACTCGACCTGCTTGTAATGCGGCGCCAGCTGGCGCTTCAGGCGTTCGAGGTAGAGCGGCGCGACGGTGTCATTGGTGACGATCAGCGCGACGGCCGCGCGCGGCAGGCCGGACCAGGTCGACGCGTCGTCGAAGAGTCCGGGGCCGATCTGGATGTCGTAGCGGCGATCGCCGAGATCGATGGCGACCGTGGTCGCGCCGGCGGCCAACGCCGCCGCGGAAGACGTGGAATCAGGAAGCGGAGCGGTCATTCCCGGAAGTGTACGGGGCCTCGCTCGCCCCCACGGTCGCCGCCACCCGGGCCGGATCGATCAGACCCGCGAGTTCCAGCTGCATCAGGATCATGTTGGCCAGCCCATGCACCGAAGGGCGGCTCGACTCGAGCACGAAGTGCGCGCAGCGGCGGTAGAGGGGATCGCGCTGGCCATAGAGGTCGCGCAGCTTCGCCAGCGGATTGGCCACTTGCAGCAGCGGCCGCTGGGTGTCGTGCTTCAGCCGCCGGAAGAGTTCTTCAGGCGACGAGCGAAGGTACACGACTGTCGAATGCGCCTTGAGCCGTTCGCGATTGATCTCGCGCAGCACCGCGCCGCCGCCGGTGGCCAGGATCATTTCGCGGTCCGCTCCCGCGCCTTCGAGCAAGCGCGCGATCACACGCGATTCGAGGTCCCGAAACGACGCTTCGCCCTGACGGGCGAAGTAGTCCTTGATCGACTCGCCGCCGAGATCCTTTTCGATCTCGGCGTCGGAATCGACGAAAGGCATGTCGAGCTGTCTGGCCAGCAGTCGGCCGACGGTGGATTTGCCACCGCCGGGCATGCCGACCAGGCTCAACGTCAGTCGCACGCCGCGGGAGTCCCAGGAACGGCGGCCTTGGCCACGTTCTGCGCAAACGTCACCCCAGAACCGCTGGGCGAGGTGACCGTGATGTACACAGTGCCGGAGGCAGTGGTGTCCGCGAACTTGACATCGATCGATGCGCCCGTGGGATACGACGTGCTCGGCGTGGTGGCACCGGCCTGGACCGTGACCGTCAGACCATCGCTGCCGGTCGCCGTGACCTTGGTGCCTGCCGGCATCGGATTGAAGGCCACCGGATTGTTGTCGCTGACAAAGAAGAACAGCGACAGGCTCGACGCGCCGCCCGAATAGACGACGCCCGTACCCACCGGAGCCACCTGACGGAGGTTGGGGCGAGCCGCTTCGTCCTGGGAATAGCCCAGCCAGGTCGAACGCTGCACGACGTTATTCGCGTCGCGGTAGTAGCCGTACAGACCACTGCCCTTGGGCTCCTCTCCAAAGGCGCCGAAGTCGATCAGTTCACGCTTGTCCGGGCAGGTACCGCGCAGGTTGTCCGGCGCCTTCAGACCCCAGACGATGCCAGCCGTCGAGGACGAGAAGACCGTCTCCACCGCACGACGGACATAAGCCTTGCCCTGGACGGCATCGCAGGTGTTCGGCACATACGGCGTGTAGGCGGAGAACTTGAACAGCGAGGTGGCCGGCTGCGTCAGCACGTTGTTCGGATCATTCGAGCAGACGTTGGTTCCGGTGCTGTCGTTCTGCTTGATGAACTGATCGGTATTGCTGTAGTGGTTGTTGTACAGGCGGTCCAGGAACACCGAGCCGAGGTTCTGGAACTGCTCGCCGGCGTCGTAGACGTTGTTGCCGTTCTGGTCGATGAAGGACTCTTCACCCAGCGCGTAGGCCAGCACTGTGACCCGTCCGTCAGCCGGACGCGGTTCAGATGAGACAAAGTTCGACGTGGCGCGAGAGATGCCGCTGGCGTCCTTGGCGGTGAACACCGTGTTCACCACCTGGCCGGCTTCCGACACGAAGTTGATCGCCGTGCCGTCCGGCACCGGGTTGCCCAGGCGGTCGGACGCGATGATCGAATAGGTGTTTGCCGTGCCGTCACGGCTGCCGCCTTCGATGTTGATCGTCCCCTGAGCCAGCGAGAAGTTCAGTTGCGAAGGCAGACCGACCGCGATGGACAGGGCGCTGGACACGGTGGAGATCGACGTGCCCTTGAGGGTCGCGGACACCCGGACCGGCGTCGGCACCGTGCCGGAATTGACCCGGACCACCACGTCGCCGTTGTTGTCGGTGTTCTTGGTGATCGTCGTCTGCGTTGCACCATCCAGCGTCAGACCACCGGACCAGATGTTGGCGGTCAGGTCGATCGGCTGGTTCGGCACGCCGTTGCCGCTCGCGTCCACCAGTCGGAAGGTCACGTTCGCGAACTCGGTGTAGCCCGACCCCTTCAGGTAGATCGTCTGGGTCGCGTTGCTGGTGGACTGGATGCTCTGGGCCGAGGGCTTGCCCAGATTCAGCGACAAGGACTGCGTGGCAGCACTGCCGGCGATGGTCGCTTGATAGGTGTCAGTGTTCTGGAAACTGCCGCAGCTGTTGTCGCGGAAGCGGAAGGTCGCCACGCCGGTGCTCGTCGTCACGTTGCTGGCAGGCGTCAAGGTGCCGCGACCGGCGATGACGCAGGCCGATGTCAGCGCCACATTCACCGGCGTGCCGATGGCGGAGGAGGACAGCGCCACGGTCAGCGTGGTTTCCCCATTGGGCGGGAGCGCAGGCAAGGCCAAGTCCGACGTCAGCGAGGTGATCGTGACGTTGGTCGCCGCCAACTGGAAGCCGGCGCTCGCCGTCACACTGGCCGCGTTGACGCTTGCCGTCGCGGTAATCGTGTCGGCACCGGTGCTGGTGGCGCTGGCCGGAGACAGGGTCACCGTCGCGTCGCCGCTGTCATTGGTCAGTGCCGAGGCCGGCTCGAACTTGCCCAGATTGCCGGTGGTGGCGAACGTCACGACCGTACCCGGGATCGGAGCGCCAGTGGCGGTCCGCAGCGAAGCGGTCACCGTGGCCGGCGCGTTCGCGGTCACCGTCGACGAGGACAAAGCCAAGGTCATCGTCGGCGTGGTGACCGGCGTGGTGCCACCGCCGCCCGTGCCGCCACCGCCCACCACCGGGGTGCCGGCATCACCGCCGCCACCACCGCCGCCGCAAGCGGCCAGCACGGCCACCATCGTGGCCGTCAGCATCAGGCGGGCGGCGCCGCGCGTCATCCCGTTGCCGGCGCCGGCCACTCGTTCGATTCGCTTCATGTCTTGCTACTCCTGCGTCCGCAGCATTTGTTCTGGCCGCGGCATCCTCTCTGATATGCGCTCGCGCCGCCGGCCCTTTCCGGCTCTTGTGGCGGCATTTCTCACGCGAACGCCCTTTGGTTCATGACGGCCGTTGCAGCGAAGCGGCGCCCGAGGCGCCGCCGCGATCAGCGCGTGGCCGTGACGCGATCGCTCACCACCTTCGGCGTGATGAAGATCAGCAGTTCCGTCTTCGCCGAGCTGCGCGACTTGTTCTTGAACAGGTTGCCCAGCAGCGGGATATCGCCCAGGTACGGGACCTTGTTCTCGGTCTCGAGGTCTTCCTGCGTGTAGATGCCGCCGATCACCACCGTGCCGCCGTTCTCCACCAGCACCAGCGTCTGCACATGCTTGTTGTTGATCGCGTAGCCTTGGGGGGTCAGCGTGCCGCGGCTGTCCTTGTTCACGTCCACCGTCAGGATGACGTTCCCTTCCGGCGTGATCTGCGGCGTGACTTCCAGCTTCAGCACGGCCTTCTTGAAGGTGATCGAAGTCGCGCCACTGGACGTTGACTGCTGGTACGGGATCTCCTCGCCCTGCTCGATCAGCGCCTTGGTCTGGTCCGCAGTCACAACGCGCGGGCTCGACACCACCTTGCCGCGGCCATCAGCCTCCAGCGCGGAGATTTCCAGGTTCAGGAACCGGTTCGCCGTGGCGCTGAACAGCGACAGCGCGAAGTTGGCCGCCGTCGCACCACCGAAGGCGTCACCCGAGACATTCGCCGGCAGGTTGACGAACTGCGAGTCGTTGTAGTTGTAGCTCGTCTGCTGGTTGGTCTGCGATCCGACCGCGGAGTAATTGCCGCCAATCGTCACGTAGTTGCTGCCACCGACGTTGTAGCCCGGGATGCCGCCCTGGCGGCCCCGCAGGTCCGAGGCGCCCAGCTTCACACCCAGCGCACGGCCGAACTTGTCGTCGGCCTCGACGATGCGGGCCTCGATCAGCACCTGACGCACCGGCACGTCGATCTTGGCGATCAGCGCCTGGATCTCTTCCAGCTTGGACGGGATGTCGCTGACGAACAGCTGGTTCGTGCGGGTCTCCCAGATCACGCTGCCACGCGGCGACAGGATGCGCGACGCGTTCGCGCTGCTGCTGCCGCCCTGGTTGTTCTGCCCGGTCAGGCCCTTGGCCACTTCCTCGGCCTTGGTGTAGTTCATCTGGAAGGACTGCGTGCGCAGCGGTTCCAGCTGGGCCACGGCCTGCTTGGCCTCGAGCTCGGCCTTCTCCTTGTTGGCCAGCTCTTCCTTCGGGGCGATCCACAGCACGTTGCCGGACTTGCGCAGTCCCAGGCCCTTGGCCTGCAGGATGATGTCCAGCGCCTGGTCCCAAGGCACGTCCTTGAGTCGCAGGGTCACGTTGCCGGTGACGGTGTCGCTGGTCACCACGTTGAAGTTGGTGAAGTCGGCGATGACCTGCAGCAGCGCGCGCACATCGATGTTCTGGAAGTTCAGGCTCAGCTTGTCGCCGCTGTAGCCCGGGCCTTGCGTCAGCTTGTTCGGGTCGACCTTCTGCGGCCGCACTTCCAGCACGAACTGGTTGTCGCTCTGGTAGGCGCTGTGCTCCCACACGCCCTTGGGCGTGACGACCAGGCGCACGCGGTCACCCTGCTGGGTTGCCGTCACCGTCTGCACCGGCGTGCCGAAATCGGTCACATCCAGCTTGCGGCGCAGGCGTTCCGGCAGCGCGCTGCGCAGGAACTCGACCACCAGGTTCTGGCCTTGCTGCTGGATGTCCACGCCGACCTGGCTGCTCGGCAGGTTCACCACGACGCGGCCCGCGCCATCATTGCCGCGACGAAAGTCGATGTCCTGCAGCGCCTGCGTGGTCGAGTTCTGGCTCGGCGCGAAATGCACCGGCTCGGTGGTCGCCGTGGCGGGGCCCGCGGCGGCGACCGTCGCGGCCGACGGCGCGGCGTCCAGGAAGATCAGCAGCGAGTTGTCCTGCAGCTGCGCGCGGTAGGTGCTCGCCTGACGCAGGTTCAGCACGACGCGGCTGCGATCGCCCGCTTGCGCCACATTGGCGGAACGCATGTTGCCGGAGTTGATCTCGACCGCATTGCGGCCCATGCCGTTGGAAACGCCCGGCAGGTCCAGCGCGATGCGCGGCGGCGCTTGCACGGCGAAGCCGCGCGGCAGTTCGGTCAGGGGTTTCGCGAGCTCGATGCGCACGATGTCGGCGCCGCCCTGCTGGGTCGAACTGATCGACCGGATCATGTTCTGGGCCCAGGCCTGCACCGGCATCAGCACCGCCAGGCTCATCGCGCAGGCCAATGCTTGCCAGCGCTTGGCGCGCCCGGCTCGTTCCCTCGTCTGGACGCTCATCGAAGCGTTCTCCACAACAGTGTTCTTCATCGTCCCTGCTCCTGAAGCTGGAGAGTACTGGTGCGTTCAATCCATTCGCCCGCAGCGTCCTGGACGACTTCTCGCAACGTGATTTCGGTCTCGCTGATCTTGGTGATGCGGCCGAAGTTCTGGCCCAGGTAGTCACCGACCCGGGCTTGATACAGCAGGTTGTCGACCCGCAGCAGTGCGTAAGGACGACCCTCGCGCGAGACGCTGCCGACCATGGCCATGCTGTCCAGCGGGAAGGCTTCCAGCGGCTCGCGACGGCGCTTCATCTCGGCCGCCAGCAGCGAGCTGGGCTGCGCCGCCTCGCGCCGCAGCGCGACCGTCAGCTTCTGGGTGCTGAAGGGGTCGACCACCGCCAGCGCCTCATAGCGCTGCGGCTGGAAGGTCTTGGGCGGCGTCAGCGGCTTGACGGTCGGGCGCGTCTGCTGGCGCTGCTCGTCCATCCACTGCTGCAGTTCGTCGGTTCCAGCGGAGCAGCCCGCCAGGGCGGCACCGACCAGGACGAGACCCAGCAGGCCTCGCGTGCGGTCGGAAGAGCGAACGAGGCGCATCATTTCTTCTTCTCCGCGGCCGCCGCAGCCTTCTTCTGCTCCGCGACCTCGTTGGGGTCGAGGTAGCGATAGGTCCGCGCGGTGGCTTCCATCGTCAGGGTCGCGTTGGTGTCGGTGCGCGGCGGCGCGTTCTGTCCGCCGGTCGCTCCGGGCGCGAGGATCGACATGTCGTGCAGCGTCACGATCCGGGACAGGTTGGACACGTCCGCGGTGAACGAACCGATGTCGTGATAGCGACCCGTCACCTTGATCGCGATCGGCTGCTCGGCGTAGTAGTCGCGCATGACGATGCCGCCCGGGCGGAACAGCTCGAACTGGAGCCCGCGGCCCAGGCCCGCCTGGTTGATGTCCGACAGCAGCGCATCCATCTCGGCCTTGCCGGGCAGCTGCTTCTCGAGCTGCAGGACGTACTCCTCGACCTGGCTCTTCTGCTTGCGCAACTCCGGCAGGTTCACGGCCTGCGTCAGCTTGCTGTTGAAGTCTTCCTTGAGCTGCGGTTCCTTCTCGCGCTCGGCGTCGAGCGCCGACTGCTCATCCGACAGCACCGCGAACCAGCTCAGCACGACGGTGAGCAGCGCCACCACGATGAACGACACGTAACGCGGCGCCGGCGGCCACTGGCCGGGCTCCTGCATGTTCAGGTTCTGGAACTGGCTGGAGAAGTCCGCGAACCAGGCGTTGAGGTCCAGGTTTTTCAACGTTGCCATGGGGTCCTCACGACTTCTTCGGCGCAGCGCCGGCGCCGCTGGCCGCGCCCGCGGCGGCTTCGGGATTCGCGCTCTTGATGCCGACCTTGATCGAGAAATCGTAGAGGCGGCGGGGATCGCGCGGGTTCACCGGCGCGGCCTTGATCTCGACGAGATCCGGAGCTTCGACCCATTCAGCACGGCTGAGATTGCGCAGCATCTCGGACACGCGCTCATTGGACGCCGCCACGCCGGCGATCACGACGACCTTGTTGGTCTGACGCACCGACTGCAGGAACACCCCTTCCGGCGTGAACTGGGCCAGCTCGTTGAGCAGGTGGACCGGCGTGTTGCGATCGCTTTGCAGGTTTTCCACCGCGCGCTGGCGGGCACGCAGTGCCTCGATCTCGGCGCGCAGCGTCGCGATGTCCTTGATCTGCGTGTCGAGCTTGGTGATCTCGGCCTTCAGATAGTCATTGCGCTCCGCCTGGGCGGCGGTCAGTTGCTGCAGCAGCAGGTAGATGAACGCGGCGATCAGCAGACCGACGACGAAGGACATTCCCAGCCCGACGAAGAACGCGGCCTTGCGGCGCTTGCGCTTCTCCTCGCGGTGCGGGAGCAGGTTGATCAGAATCACTGAAAGAACCTCCGCATGGCGAGGCCGCAGGCCGTCAGGTACGCAGGGGCTTCACGGCGCAGCTTGGACTCGCGCACCGCGGACCCGAGCACCATGTTCTCGAACGGGTTCACCACCATGCAGGCAAAGCCGGTCAGTTCGGTCACCCGTTCCTTCAGGCCCGGCAGCGTGGCGGTGCCGCCGGCCAGCATCACGTAGTGGACCTTGTGGTGCGGGGTGCTGGTGAAGAAGTACTGCAGCGCCCGGCCGATCTCCTGGGACAGGGAATCGACGAACGGCGTCAGCACCTGGGGCTCATAGTCATCAGGCATTTCGCCGCTGAGCTTCTTCTGCTCGGCCTCCTCGAACGAGAAGCCGTACTGGCGCGAGATCAGCTGCGTCAGCTGCGAACCGCCGAAGGCTTGGTCACGGTCGTAGAGCATTTCGTCGTCGCGCAGCACCTTCAGCGAGGTGGTGTCGGCGCCGATCTCGAACAGCGCGACGAGCGCGTCCTTGCCCTCGTTGGGCAGCGTCTCGACCAGCCGACCCACCGCCATGCGGGAAGCATGCGACTCGATGTCCAGCACGACGGGCTTGAGGCCGGCGGCCTCCGCGAGCGCCTGCCGATCCTGCACGCGGTCCTTGCGGGACGCGGCGATCAGCACCTCGACGTCGCCCACCGACGTGGGGCTGGGGCCGATGACGCAGAAGTCCAGCGACACCTCGTCCAGCGAGAACGGGATGTACTGGTTGGCTTCGGCCTCGACCTGCAGCTCGAGTTCTTCCTCGCGGAGCCCCGCGGGAAGCATGATCTTCTTGGTGATCACCGAGCTCTGCGGCATCGCCAGCGCGGCCTGCCGCGTACGGCTGCCGCTTCGGGTGACCACCCGCCGAACCGCGTCCGCGACCTCGTCGAATTTCTCGATCTGGCCGTCGGTAATCCAGCCCTTTTCAAATGGCTCGGTCGCGAAACGTTCCAAAACGTATTCGCCACTCGAGTTTTGACTCAATTCCACAAGCTTGACACTGGACGATGAGATGTCCAGGCCAATCATGGGTGGATGCGCACGTCCGCGCAGTAGATCCAACAGCCCCATGATGCGTTCCCCCAACGCGCCGCTCATGCGCCGGTTTGTTAATAAGTTACTTGAATGCTATCAGCAAAGCCTTTGTCAGCCCAAGGCAAAGCGGTCACAGCAAGTAACGCAGCGTTGCGTAACATACACGCCACCGAGGGGTGGTAAAGCGTCGAAAAATGCGCTTTCGACACCCCATTCCGTACGGTTTCGCGGCAGATTTCCGCTTTGCCCAATTCCCCTTTCGACCACCTTGTGAGGGATGTCTCGCGGGGAGGAAAAGGCAGCCGCGCAGTGTCCGCGAAAGTCCCGACAACTCCTGTAACAGTCAAGGGTGGTGGTCCGGGACGCGTCGGGCCGGCTCCGAGGCCGTTCCTATAATCGCCGCTCGCGGCCCGCATCGTCACCCGTAGAGGCCCTGATAGGGCGCGGCCAGGCACGCAAGATTGCACACTCCGGCCCATGCCCTCGAAGCATTCCTCCGACAACGAACCCTCCTTCGACGCCCCCTCCGATGCCGGCAAGGGCGCCGCTTCCAAGCCAGACAAGGGCGACTCCCCCCGCAAGAAGGCCAAGGGGGGAGACAAAGCCCGGCGTCCCTGGTTCGTTCGAGCGCTGGGATGGCTGGTCGGGCTGATCCTGGCCGGCGCGGGCGCGGTGGTGCTGCTGGTGGGCATGGCCCTGGCGATTGCCTATCCGCAACTGCCCGACATCAGCGGGCTGACGGACTACCGCCCCAAGCTCCCGCTGCGCGTGCTCTCCAGCGAGGGTCAGTTGCTGGCCGAGTACGGCGAGGAGCGCCGCAGCTACTCCGACATCCGCGAGATCCCCAAGGTGATGCAGGACGCGATCCTGGCCATCGAGGACGCGCGCTTCTACCAGCACGGTGGCGTGGATTACCTGGGCGTGATCCGTGCCGGCCTGGCCAACGTCAGCGAGTCCAAGAGCCAGGGGGCGTCCACCATCACGATGCAGGTGGCCCGCAACTTCTATCTCTCCACCGAGAAGACCTTCACCCGCAAGATCTACGAGATCCTGCTGGCGCTGAAGATCGAGAGCGCGCTGCCCAAGGAGAAGATCCTCGAGATCTACATGAACCAGATCTTCCTGGGACACCGGGCCTACGGGTTCGCGGCGGCCAGCGAGGTCTATTTCGGCAAGCCGCTCAAGGATCTGTCCATCGCCGAGGCCGCGATGCTGGCCGGGTTGCCGAAAGCACCATCTGCTTACAACCCGATCAACAATCCGCGCCGGGCAGTGTTGCGCCAGCAATACATCATCGACCGGATGCTGGAAATGGGCTTCATCACGCCCGAGCAGCACGCCCAGGCGAAGGCTGAAAAGCTGCGCATCCGCCCGCCGCAGGAAGCGGCCAGCCACGCCGAGTACGTGGCCGAGCTGGCGCGCCAACTGATCTTCAGCCAATACGGCGACGAGGCCTACACCCGCGGCCTGAACGTCTACCTGACGCTGCACGCCGACGAACAGGAGCGCGCCTACCGGGCGCTGCGCCGCGGGATCATGGATTACGAGCGGCGGCAGGTGTATCGCGGTCCCGAGGCTTACGTGGACCTGCCGGCCGACCCCAAGGAGTTGGACACCCGGATTGCCGAGGCGCTTTCCGACCACCCCGCCAATGACGAGTTGCTGGCGGCCGTGGTGCTGGAAGCCAGCCCCAAGCAGGTCGTGGCGGCGCTGCAGAGCGGTGAGTCGGTGACGATCACCGGCGATGGCCTCAAGCCGGCGACCTCCGGCCTGTCCGAGAAGGGCAATCCCAAGACGCGCATCCGACGCGGCGCAGTGATCCGTGTGATCAAGCTGGTCAAGAACAACAAGGACGAGTGGACGATCACCCAGTTGCCGGAAGTCGAAGGCGCGATGGTGGCGCTCAGTCCGAAGGACGGCAGCGTGCGCGCGCTGGTGGGTGGCTTCGACTACAACAAGAACAAGTTCAACCACGTCACGCAGGCGTGGCGACAACCCGGCTCGAGCTTCAAGCCGTTCATCTATTCGGCGGCGCTGGAAAAGGGCTTCAACGGCGCCACCATCGTCAATGACGGCCCGCTGTTCTTCGACGCCACGACCACGGGCAGCCAGCCTTGGGAGCCGAAGAACTACGACGGCCAGTTCGATGGCCCGATGCCGCTGCGGCGAGCGTTGGCGAAGTCCAAGAACATGGTGTCGATCCGGGTGCTGCAGTCGGTGGGCGTCAAGTACGCGCAGGACTGGATCACGCGCTTCGGTTTCGATGCGGACAAGCACCCGGCCTACCTCACGATGGCACTGGGCGCCGGCTCGGTGACGCCGATGCAGATGGCGCAGGCGTATTCAGTGTTCGCCAACGGCGGCTACCGGATCGCGCCGCAACTGGTGCAGCGCATCACCGACCACGCCGGACGCGTGCTGTATCAGCAGCAAGCGAAGCCCTTCGAGGATTCGCAGCGCGCAATCGAGCCGCGCAACGCCTTCCTGATGGACAGCCTGCTGCAGGAGGTGGCGCGCAGCGGGACGGCGGCACGCACGCAGGCCACGCTCAAGCGGCCCGACATCTACGGCAAGACCGGCACCACCAATGATTCGATGGACGCCTGGTTCGCGGGCTTCCAGCCGGACCTCGTCTCGGTCGTCTGGATCGGCTACGACCAGCCTCGCAAGCTGGGCGACCGCGAGACCGGCGGCGGTCTCGCGCTGCCGGTGTGGATCGAGTTCATGCAGTACGCGTTGCGCAACACCCCGGTGCAGGAGATCCAGCCACCCGAAGGGGTGGTCAACGTCAATGGCGAGTGGTTCTACGACGAGTTCACCAACAACAACGGGGTGAAGGCGCTTGGCAACGAGGAGCATGTGCCGACGTCCGGCACCGAGGAAGAGAAGAAGAGCATCCTCGACCTCTTCAAGCGCTGAGCGGCCTGGCCGCCCCCAAATGCGAAGGCGCCCCGCGGGGCGCCTTTTTCATGCTGTGCTCATGCCGGGCCTTGCGGCGCAGGCATCCCGAGGTGGGCAATCAGACGCCGATGAACTTCAGCGCCTTGGCGCCGTGGTGGGAGGCTTCCTCGGACAGCCGGGCGAAGAATTCCTGGCCGTCCTTGGTATCGCGCCAGTGGCCGTCGACGAATTTGAAGTGGTAGCCGCCGCGACGCGACGCGAGCCAGAGCTCGTGCAGCGGTGGCTGCGTGTTCACGACGATCTTGCTGCGATCCGGGAACTGCAGTTCCAGAAGTCCGCCGGTCCGATGCTGGTCGACGTCGATGACGTCGTCGTCGAGCCAGGCGTCGATCGTGGATTCGATGCTGGCCAGCACGGCGTCGGTGCGTGCGTCGTATTCGGCGTCGGTCAGCGGGGTAGCGGTCATGTGCAGCGGGAGGCGGACTCGCTAGACTGCGAGCCCATGAAGAACGTGAAGACGCGAAGTGTAGGCGCAGCCTGCCGGCCCGCTCGTCGTGGCGCCTCCAAGGCCCTGACGACCTTGATGTTGTGCGCCGCGCTGGCCCTCACGGCCTGCGGCCAGAAGCGCCCGCTGCAGCTCCCCCAGCACGCCAAGCACCCGCCCGCGGCCGCCGCCGCTCCCGCGCAGCCAGCCGCCTCGGCCGCCAGCGCCCCGAACTGACGCCATCTCACCCCGCCCCGCCCACACCCTCTCGAAGTCCTCGCCGTCCTCACCGAAGTCCTCGTTCTCACTTCGTGGGCAGGGCCGGGGCCGGCGACGAAGTCGTGCCGTCCAGACTGACTGGGCGCGTTCTGTCTGACCAAAGCGAGCCGCAGGCGAGCGGCGGGAGTTGAGCGCCTGAGGCACGACGGGAGTCGCCGGCCCCGGCCCTGCCCACGCCGCTCACCAGCCGAAGTAGGCCCCGGTCATCAGATCCTCCCCTCCTCCACCGCATGGCAAGCGACCCGAACGCTGTTGAGTGCCAGCAGCTTGGGCCGCTCCGCACTGCAGCGCGCATTCGCATGCGGGCACCGCGGATGGAAGCTGCACCCGCTGGGGGGATTGAGCGGATTCGGCACTTCTCCCTGAACGGGTGTCCGCGCCCGTCCTGACATGTGGATGTCGGGAATCGCGTCCAGCAGCATGCGGGTATACGGATGGCGCGGCGTGGCGAACAGTGCGCGCTTGTCTGCCTGTTCAACCAGCCGCCCGAGGTACATGACGCCGACCTGGTCTGCGACATGCCGTACCACGGCGAGATTGTGGGAGATGAAGAGGTAGGTCAGTCCCTGCTTGCGCTGCAGGTCTTTCATGATGTTGAGGACTTGCGCCTGGACTGAGACGTCGAGCGCCGAGGTGGGCTCGTCGCAGACGAGGAACTCTGGTTCCGTGGCCAGTGCCCGGGCGATCGAGATGCGTTGCCGCTGCCCGCCGGAGAACTGATGCGGGAACTTCTCCGCGTCGGCTGGCGAGAGGCCTACGGACTGCAGCAACTCGCCGACGCGGCGTTTGAGTCCATCGGCATCGCGTACCAGGCCGTGCTCGCGCAGCGGCTCCGCGACGATGTCCTGCACTTTCCAGCGCGGGTTCAGGCTCGCATAGGGGTCCTGGAAGATCATCTGCATCCGGCGTCGCAAGGCCAGTGCCTTCGGGCCTTTCAGCGTGGTCGCGATGTCCTCGCCGTCGAAGCGCACTTCGCCCTGGGTCGGGGTGTACAGGCCCACCAGCAGGCGGGCGACGGTGCTCTTGCCGCATCCGGACTCGCCGACCAGTGCGAGCGTGCGGCCTTTTTCGATCGTGAAGCTGACGCCGTCCACCGCATGCACGAACTGCCGCGGCTTGCGCTCGACCACGCGGTTCAGCCACGGGGCCGACACGTCGAAGGTCTTGGCCAGCTCGCGCACCTCGACAAGCGCGGTACCGGGCGTCGTCGCCGCCGCATTGGCATCCATCAAGTGGGACGTCTCCGTCATCACGGTCATGCAACACCTCCCTGCACGGTGGCCAGGTCAGCCGCGTGCAGCCAGCAGGCCGCGTCGGTGGCGGCGGCCTTCATCAGTTCAGGGCGCTGCTGATGGCAGCGATCGAAGGCTTTCGGGCAGCGCGGATGGAAGGCACAGCCGGTCGGGATCGCATTGAGGCGAGGCATCGCGCCGTCGATCTGCACCAGCCGCTCGCGGTCCTCGTCCATCGCCGGGATCGAGCCCATCAGGCCCGAGGTGTAGGGATGGCCGGGGCGATGGATCACCTCCTGCACCGGACCGATCTCGGCCACGCGCCCGGCGTACATCACCGCCACGCGATCGCAGGTCTCGGCGATGACGCCCATGTCGTGGGTGACCAGCATCACCGCCGCGCCCTGCTCGCGGCATACCCGCTTGAGCAAGGCGATGATCTGCGCCTGGATGGACACGTCCAGCGCGGTCGTCGGCTCGTCCGCCACGATCAGCTTCGGATCCGCCGCCAGCGCCAGGGCGATCACCACGCGCTGCCGCATGCCGCCGGAGAACTGGTGCGGGTACTGGTCCACCCGAGCCTCGGGCGCCGGAATGCCGGTCGCGGCCAGCAACTCGATCGCGCGGGCGCGTGCCTGTTTGGCCGTCAGCCCCAGGTGGGTCGTGATGGTCTCCACCAACTGGCGACCCACGGTGTACAGCGGGTTCAGCGAAGTGAGCGGGTCCTGGAAGATCGCGCCGATCTGTCGCCCTCGGATGCGCCGCATCTGGTCGGCGGGCAGGTTGTCGATGCGCTTGCCCTCGAGGAGGATCTCGCCGCCGGCGATGCGCCCGGGCGGTTCGAGCAAACCGATGATCGCGGAGCCGGTCAGCGACTTCCCGGCGCCGGACTCGCCGACGACGCCGAGCACCTCGCCCGGCGCGATGTCGAAGGACACGTCGTCCAGCGCCAGCAGCGTGCCGCGGCGGGTCGGAAATTCCACGCGCAGGTGGCGGACTTGCAGGAGAGCTGCGGTCATGGGAACGTCCATCGAAGCATCAGCGCAGGCGGGGATTGAGCGCGTCGCGCAGCCAATCGCCGAGCAGGTTCACCGACAGCGCGATCAACACCAGCATCGCGCTCGGCCAGATGGTGATCCACCATTCGCCGGAGAACAGGAAGTCGTTGCCGATGCGGATCAGCGTGCCCAGCGACGGACTGGTCGGCGGCACGCCGACGCCGAGGAAGGACAGCGTCGCCTCGGTCAGGATCGCGGACGCCACCTGCAGCGTCGCCAGCACCAGCACCGGCCCGGTGACGTTGGGCAGCACGTGCCGCCACATGATGGCCAGCGGCTTGACGCCGATCACGCGCGCGGCCTGCACGTATTCCTTGTTGCGCTCGACCAGCGTCGAGCCCCGCACCGTGCGCGCGTACTGCACCCAGCCGGTCAGCGCGATCGCCAGGATCAGCACGGCGAAGGCCAGCGTGTCGTGCGCGTCCTTGAAGACCACGCGGCCGATGCCGTCGATCAGCAGCGCGATCAGGATGGACGGGAAGGACAGCATCACGTCGCAGATGCGCATGATGAAGGCGTCGACCTTGCCACCGACGAAGCCGGCCAGCAGTCCCAGCCCGACGCCGATGATCATCGACAGGATCACCGACGCCACGCCCACCAGCAGCGAGATGCGGGCGCCGTACATGATCGCGGAGAGCAGGTCGCGGCCCTGGTCGTCAGTTCCCAGAAGGTACTTGCTGGAACCGCCCTCGATCCAGGCCGGCGGCAGGCGCGAGTCCATCAGCTCCAGCGCGGACAGGTCGAAGGGATCGTGCGGCGCGATCCAGGTCGCGAAGAGCGCGCAGACCACGCAGCACAGGGCGACGAAGGCGGCGACCATCGCCGTCGGCGAGTGGGTGAAGGAGTGCCAGACGTCGCCGTCCAAGAAGCGGCTGAGCGCGTTGGGTGGCCGGGCGGCCGGCGCGCCGGAGGCCGGCGAAGGGGGAAGTGAGGCGGTCATTCGGGAATGCGGGCAGCGGGCTGTCGGATCGATGGCGAGCGGAACGCGCGGCGTCCGCTCAATGCGGCGGGAGAGGCAGGCCCTGCTCCACCAGCGCCGCGAACAGCGCGGAGCCCAGCGGCAGGATCTCGTCGTTGAAGTCGTAGCGCGGCTGGTGCAGACCGCAAGGACCGCCCTGCCCCAGTCGCAGGTAGGCGCCGGGCCGGGCCTGCAGCATGAAGGCGAAGTCCTCGGAGCCCATGCTCGGCACCAGCTTGTCGTCGACGTTCTCGGCACCGACCAGCGACTGGGCCACACGCACGGCGAAGTCGGCTTCGGCCGCGCTGTTGATGGTGGCGGGATACAGGCGTTGGTAGTCGACCTTCGCGCTCGCGCCGAAACCCAGCGCCACCGATTCGACCAGCCGCGTCATGCGCTCCTCGAGCAGTTGCTGCACCTCGGGCTTGAAGCTGCGGACCGTGCCGGTGATCTGGGCCATCTCGGGGATCACGCTGAAGGCGCTCGATTCGCCGGCCTGCATCGAGCACAGGCTGACCACCGCCTGCTCGATCGGCGCGATGTTGCGCGACACGAGGCTTTGCACCGCGGTGATCACGTGGCCGGCGATCAGCACCGGATCGACGCTCAGGTGCGGATGCGCGCCATGGCCGCCGCGGCCCTGGATGGTGATGGTCACCCGATCCGCCGCGGCCATCATCGCGCCGCGGTTCAGGCCGATCTTGCCCGGCGGCAGATGCGGCCAGTTGTGCATCGCATAGATGGCCTCGACCGGGAAGCGCTCGAACAGACCGTCGGCGATCATCTCGCGCGCGCCGCCGTAGCCCTCCTCGCCGGGCTGGAACACCAGCACCGCGGTGCCTGCGAAGCGCCGGGTCTGCGCCAGGTAGCGCGCCGTGCCGACCAGCATCGCGCAGTGGCCGTCGTGCCCGCAGGCATGCATCAGGCCGGGTGTCGACGAGCGCCAGGCGAAGTCGTTCTGCTCGCGCAGCGGCAGCGCGTCCATGTCGGCGCGCAGGCCGAAGAGGCGCGGCTTCGCATCGGGCGCCGCGCCGGGCACCGGCTGGCCATGGATGGTCGCGACGATGCCGGTGCGGCCCAGGCCCTGGTGGATCTCGTCGACGCCACAGGCCTTGAGCGCCTGCACGATGCGGGCCGCCGTGCGGTGCTCCTCGAAGCCGAGTTCCGGCATCGTGTGCAGCTCGCGGCGCAAGGCCACGAGCTCGCCGCGCGCCTCGAACAGCCGCTGGTAGGTGCCCGCCGCGGTGGCGGTCAGGTGCTCCGGAGCGTTCATGTCAATGCGCGCCGCCGCTCACGCGCAAGCGCGGATCGACGGCGAAGTACAGCAGATCGACGACAAGGTTGATCACGACGAAGATCAGCGAGATCAGGCACAGATAGGCCGCCATCACCGGGATGTCGGCAAACTGCACCGCCTGGATGAACAGCAGGCCCATGCCGGGCCATTGAAACACGGTCTCGGTAATGATCGCAAAGGCAATCAGCGATCCCAGCTGCAGCCCGGTGATCGTGATCACCGGCACCAACGTGTTCTTCAGCGCATGACCGAAGTAGATGGTGCGGTCGCTCAGGCCGCGGGCCCGCGCGAACTTGATGTAGTCGGCGCGCAGCACTTCCAGCATCTCGGCGCGCACGATGCGCATGATGAGCGTCAGCTGGAACACCGCCAGCGTGATGCCCGGCAGCAACAGGTGGCGCAGGCCATCGGTCGTCAGCAGCCCGGTGCTCCAGGCGCCGAACATGACGACCTCGCCCCGGCCGTAGCTTGGCAACCAGGCCAGTTGCACCGCGAAGATCAGGATCAGCAGGATGCCGATGAGGAAGGTCGGCAGGGCCACGCCCAGCAGCGACAGCGTCATCAGCACCTGCGAGCCGAAGCTGCCGCGCCGCAGCGCGGCGTAGACGCCCAGCGGGATGCCGAACACCAGTGCGATCACCGCAGCCGTGGCGGACAGCTCGAGCGTCGCGGGGAACCGCTCGGCAATCAGCGCCGAGACCTTGCGGCCCTGCTTCAGGCTCACGCCGAACTCGCCCTGCACCGCATTGCCGGCGAAATGCGCGAACTGCACGGCGAAGGATTGATCGAGGCCCAGGTCCTTGCGCAGTTGCTCGCGCTGCTCCGGCGTAGCGTCCTGTCCGAGCAGGTTGTTGACCGGATCGCCGACGTACTGGAACAGCATGAAGGCGATGAAGGCCACCGTCAGCATGACGACAACGGCCTGCGCCAGGCGGCGAAGAATGAAAACCAGCATGGACGATGGCCTCCGGCGACGGCTTGGGCGAGTCGGCTCGTGGCCTGCCCTGGCACGACCTGACCCCGGAGGCAAGACGCTTCAGAAGTCAACGATCATCGAGGAGCGTCCTGCGCCCGGCAAGTGGGTTACTCCTTAACGCAGCATGAACGCGACGTCGTCCCATCGGCGCGCACCAACGAAAAAACCGCCCGAAGGCGGTTTTGCAAGCGGCCAGCGAGCGCGGCGCGCGCCCGCATGCCAGGATCAGAAGCGATGGCGCATGCCGACGATGGCGCCGCCGCGCTTTTCGGCGCCGTTGGCGAAGCGGACCGCACCGTCATGCTTGGTGTAGTCCAGCTCGACATAGGCGTCGGTGCGCTTGGAGAAGGCGTAGTCCGCCACGAAAGCCAGGTAGTGGCCCTTGCTCTTCGTGTTGGCGAGCGCTGCACTGTAGTGCGTTTGCGTCGCGTACCAGTAGTGGCCGCCCAGGTTCAGCTGCGGAGTCAGCTGATAGGTCGCGCCGACGGAGATCATGTCGCGCTTGCGCACATCGTTCGCCGCCGCATTCAGCACGTTGCCCAGCAGGCCCGAGGTGTAGGCCGCGCCGAGCAGGCCGCCCCGATCGAACTTGTTGGTCGCCCAGGACAGGTTGACGTACCAGGGACCGGCCGTGTAGCCGCCGCCCGCGGTGTAACCCTTGACCTTCTTGCCGAGGGTGTCTTCGACCTGCAGGTACGCGCCGCCGAAGGCGATCGGGCCCTGCGAGTAGCGCAGCATGCCGCCGTAGGACTTGTTCTGCGAGTTACCTTCACCGGCCGAGACCTGGATTTCGCCGCGCACCGGGCCGGTCTCGAACAGGTACTTCACCATGTTGTCCTGACGGGCGCCCATGGACAGGCCGATCTCGGGCTTGTAAGCCTCGATGTAGGGCGAGTACTTGAACGAGGCGTAGGTCGACGTGTAGATGTCGAACAGGATGTTGTATTGGCGACCCAGGGTGAGGCGGCCGAAATCGCTCGACTGGATGCCCACCCACGACTGGCGCCAGAAGTCCGCTGCGGCGACGGTGCCCGTGTCGGAGTTCAGACGGTGTTCCAGGTTGGCGATCGCCTTCAGGCCACCACCCATGTCCTCGGTGACGTTCACCCCGAGGCGGCTCTGCGACATGCCGCCGGGGATCACCTGCTTCTCGGAAGATCCCACGTTCGCATTGCTGGTCCAGCGCAGACCGACGTCCACGATGCCGTAGAGCGTGACGCTCGACTGGGCCCAGGCGGCGCTGGTGCTGGCTGCCAGGATGCTCAGCGCCAAGGCGGCTTTCTTCATGTGATGTCTCCTTTGATTTGGTTTGGTCGCCGTGATTGATTCTCAGCGAAGCCTTCAAACGGAGACGCGCTGTGTTGCACATCGCCCACGCGAGCAAACCCTGTCAAGTTTGTGACGACCAGACAGAGGGAAAACCCGCGATCACTATTCACAAAATCAACAACGGTGCGTTGCGGCGACAGAGCTTGATCACCGGACGCAAGGCCTGGCCCCGCGCCCGGGTACAGGAGGGACGGCACAGACGAAAAAAAGCCGCCCCGAGGGGCGGCTTTCGTTGCGCAGCGCGCTGATCCGGGGGATCAGAAGCTGTGCTTGATACCGACGTCCAGGCCGCCCGACTTGCCGCCAGTAGCCGCGGCAACGGCGTTGTTGGCAACGCGGAAGTTCGAGTTGTCGTTGTCGATGATCGAAGCCGTCGTGTACAGCGCGGTGCGCTTGGACAGGTTGTGCTGGTAGCCGATCGTGAACGCTTGGGCGTCGCCATGCAGGCCAACGGCGGCGGCGCGGTCAGCGGCGTTGTTCGTCTCAGCCTTCGTGTACTGGGCGGTCAACGAGCCAGCGGCCGTCACCGGCACCACGGCGCCGACGGTGTACACGTTTTGCTTGTACGAAGCGTACTTCAACTGGGTCCACAGGGCCGAGATCTTCACGACCTTGAAGTCATAGCTGCCGCCCAGCGACAGTTGCTTGACCTTCGACAGCAGAACGTCGGTGGTCTGGTAGCCGGCTGCAACGTTCAGGTCCGCAACCTTGTAGCCCAGACGGCCGCCGTACATCTTCTTGCCTTGGGCGCCTTCACCAGCGGCCACGTCGAACGAGCCGTACACGCCGCCCAGATCGCTCGGCAGGAAGTACTGCACGAGGTTGTCGGCACGGTTGTTCGTGTCGTAGTTCGTGACGGTGGCGCTGTTCAGGCCGAAGGTCGTGTACGTGCGGGTCACGTCGCCCAGACCGGTCGTGGTGTAGACGTCGAAGTCATCGACGACCAGGCGGGTCGAGGTCTTGCCACGGCCCAGACGAACTTCACCGAAGTCGCCCATCAGGCTCACCGAGGCGCGACGGCCCCAGAAGCGCGAGCTGTCGGCGGTGCCGGTGTCGGCAGCCAGGGCGCCTTCCAGCCAGAAGCCGGCCTTCAGGCCGCCACCCAGGTCCTCGACGCCACGGACGCCGATACGGCTGGAGCTGCTGCCGTCGTTCGACAGCTGCTTCGTGTCCTGGCCGTTGGCCTTCGTGTAACGGGCTGCGACGTCGATCACGCCGAACAGGGTGACGGACGATTGAGCGGCAGCGGCACCGGCGAAACCAGCCAGCACAGCCAGCGCGACGAGAGATTTCTTCATTAGAGACTCCTAGATCTTCAATGAGGTCGCGGTCGGTAGATCGTCCGCAAACCAAGCTCCTGCAATGAAGCTGTGGTGTATTGCAACAGGTCCGATCCCGCCTGACCAGCAGCCACCCCGTAAAAGTCCTGATTTCGTTGGTCCGAAGCAACGCGTATGAGGTTAAAAAAATGTGTCATCACGCATTCGCACAAAGGATCAGACAGCGCCGGGGAATCGCTTGACGCTGCCCTTCTAAACTGAAGGCTCATTTGCCACGGTATGCGCTCACGATGCAATTTCAGACCCGACACCCGGCGCGCAGTTTCACCCGCATGGACGCGTGGATATCCACGCTGGACCAAAGCCTGAAGACGCTGGTGGGCGTCGCGCCGATGTCGCGCCCGGCGCCGCAGGCGACCGCCGCCGACGAGCCGCTCGACGAAGGTCAGCGCCGGTTGTCGGCTTCGCTGATGCGGGTCAACCATGTCGGCGAGGTCTGCGCCCAGGCGCTCTATCGCGCCCAGGCGCTGAGCACCCGCGACGAGCAACTTCGGGAGCATCTCCAGCACGCCGCCCAGGAGGAGATCGACCATCTCGCCTGGTGTGCGGACCGACTGCGCGCGCTCAATGATCGACCCAGCCTGCTGAATCCGCTCTGGTACGGCGGCGCTTTCGCGATCGGGACGGTCGCGGGGTTGGTCGGAGACAAGGTCAGCCTGGGCTTCGTCATCGAGACCGAACGGCAGGTGGAAGCCCACCTCGCCAGCCACCTGGAACGCCTGCCGGACGGCGACCGCAGTTCCCGGGCGATCGTTGCGCGGATGAAGGAAGAGGAGGCGCGCCACGCCGAAGAGGCGCGTGACCGCGGCGGCATCGACCTGCCGCGCCCGGTGCGGGGCCTGATGCGCATGGCCGCCAAGGTGATGACGCGGACCGCCCACCACCTTTGACGCGCCTCTCTAGATAGTAGAGAGTAGTAGAGAGGGCGGGAGCAAGGGCGCTCGAGGCGCTCCTCCTGCGGCTCACGCCTCGACGATCTCCACCGATGTCGTGATTTCCGCCGTCTTCGCCAGCATGATGCTGGCGGAGCAGTATTTCTCGTGGGACAGCTGGACGGCACGTTCGACCGCCCCTTCGGGCAGCCCCTTGCCGGTGACGACGAAGTGCATGTGGATCTTGGTGAACACCTTGGGATCCGACTCGGCGCGATCGGCGCTCAGCTTGACCTGGCATCCCCGCACGTCGTGGCGGCCGCGCTTCAGGATCAGCACGACGTCATAGGCGGTGCAGCCTCCCGTCCCGGCCAGCACCGTTTCCATCGGCCTCGGCGCCAGATTGCGGCCACCGCCGTCCGGAGAGCCGTCCATGTTGATCATGTGGCCGCTGCCGGTTTCCGCGATGAAGCTCATGCCATCGGCGCCCATCCAGTTGATCGTGCATTCCATTCGTCGTTCCTTGGTTCGATGGGCCAGGTCGGGCGCCTTCGGCACCCTGACCCCATTTTTTCGATCCCCGCCGTGTTGCAGCGATCGACTCTGGCGGTGATTTTGCGCATTTAGAGGCCCGACTCCATGGTCGAAGCCCTCGAAAAATATTGCAGCGCAACATGCATCGCCCTAGAATTCTAGGCATGCGACAGCGCTACCCCACTCGTGGGGTCTGCCCCGCACCGATTGTCTCCTCCACCGCCTCCATGGTGGATTCAGCCCGAGGCCACAAGCCTCGGGCTTTTTTTCGTCCCTTGGGAGCCCCTCCCAGCCGCAAGGCTTGCTCCTCCAATCGCGAAAGCGCGCCCGCGCCGCACCGCTGGCGAGCCGCCGCGCCCCGGACAAACCCTCGCTATCATCGTCCGCCCGATGGTCGGCGCGTCCCGCGCGGTCAAGGGGAACTGGAGGGAATTCCATGGCCGGCACCCGCCGCGCATCGCGCAAGACCGCTTCGAAGCGCCCAGCGGCGCAGCACCCGGCGTTACTCCCCGCGGATCAGAGTTATCTGCAACGGATTCTTAACGCGAAGGTGTATGAGGTCGCGCAGGAAACCTCCCTCGACGCCGCCCGCAATCTCTCCAAGCGCATCGGCAACAAGGTCTGGCTGAAACGTGAGGATCAGCAGCCGGTATTCAGCTTCAAACTGCGGGGCGCCTATAACAAGATGGCAAATCTCGCGCCTGGGCAATTGGCCCGGGGGGTGATTTGCGCGTCCGCCGGGAATCACGCGCAGGGCGTGGCCCTGTCCGCGAAGAAACTCGGCTGCCGGGCCGTGATCGTGATGCCGGTGACCACGCCCAAGGTCAAGATCGACGCCGTCCAGGCCCTGGGCGGCGAGGTAGTGCTGGCTGGCGAATCCTTCACCGACGCCTACGGCCACGCGCTCGAACTGGAGCGCGAGCAAGGCCTGAGCTTCGTCCATCCCTTCGACGACCCCGACGTCATCGCCGGCCAGGGCACCATCGCGATGGAGCTGCTGCGCCAGCACCCGGGACCCATCGACGCCATCTTCGTGGCCATCGGCGGTGGCGGCCTGATCGCCGGCGTGTCGGCCTACATCAAGGCAGTGCGGCCGGAGATCAAGATCATCGGCGTCCAGACCAAGGATTCCGACGCGATGGTGCGTTCGGTGCGCGCCGGCAAGCGCGTCGCGCTCAGCGACGTCGGGCTGTTTTCCGACGGCACCGCGGTGAAGCTGGTGGGCGAGGAAACCTTCCGCATCTGCCGCGAGCTGGTCGACGACTACGTGCTGGTCGACACCGACGCCGTCTGCGCCGCGATCAAGGACGTCTTCGTCGACACGCGCAGCATCCTGGAGCCGGCCGGCGGTCTGGGCGTCGCCGCGATCAAGCAGTACGCGGCGCAGCACGGGACCAAGGGCGAAACCTACATCGCCATCACCTGCGGCGCGAACATGAACTTCGACCGGCTGCGCTTCGTGGCCGAGCGCGCCGAGGTCGGCGAGGAGCGCGAGGCGCTGTTCGCCGTCACCATCCCCGAGGAGCGCGGCAGCTTCCGCCGGTTCTGCGAACTGGTCGGTGGCCGCAGCGTCACCGAGTTCAACTACCGCATCTCGGACCGGAACGAGGCGCACGTGTTCGTTGGCGTCTCCATCGCCAAGCGCGAGGAAGCCGACAAGCTGGCCCGCAGCTTCGAGAAGCACCGCTTCCCGACGGTCGACCTCACCGACGACGAACTGGCGAAACAACATGTGCGCCACATGGTCGGCGGCCGGACCGAGCTGGCCGAGAACGAGCGCCTGTTCCGCTTCATCTTCCCCGAGCGGCCCGGCGCGCTGATGCGTTTCCTGTCCAGCATGAGCCCGGACTGGAACATCAGCCTCTTCCATTACCGCAACCAGGGTGCCGACTACGGCCGCATCCTCGTCGGCCTGCAGGTGCCCAAGGGCGACGGCAAGGCGTTCAAGACCTTCCTCGACCAGCTGAACTATCCGTACACCGAGGAAACCGACAACCCGGTCTACCGCCTCTTCCTGCGCTGATCGGCTCGCGCGTGAAGCGGCCGTGATCGACCGGGCGCTCGGCTCGCGGCGGTGATGGCTCAACGCCACCCGCTGCCCCACGGACAGGGGGCAGGCGCGGCGCGGCTGGGCAATTGCCGATGGCCGCCCCGCGACGCGGCACGAGAATGGCGGTCCCCATGTCGATTCATCAGTCCCTCATCTCGCCGACGGCCAATCCGGAACTGGAGCGCGCCCTGCGCCAGCGCCTCGAGCGCCGCTGTGCGCTGGCCGGCCGCCTGGGCGAACTCGAGCCGCTCGCGGTGCGGCTGGGCCTGATCCAGGCCACGCAGACGCCCAAGTTCCGTGATCCGACGCTGGTGCTCTTCGCCGCCGACCACGGCCTGGCCGTCGACGGCATCGCATTGCCCAACGGCCGCAGCACGCGCGAGCAGGCGCTGCTCGCGCTGCAGCACCGGTTGCCCGCCACCGTCTTCGCGCGCAACCAGGGCATGCATGTCACGGTCGTCGACTGCGGCATCGCCGAACCGCTGAGCCCGCAGCAGCGGCTGCTCGCACGCAAGATCGCGCACGGCACCCGCAATTCGCGCGCCGGCCCGGCGATGACGCTGGACCAGGCCCATGCGGGCGTGCGCGTCGGCATGGAGATCTCCGACAACCTGGCCGGCAACGTGATCGCGTGCGCGGGCCTGGGGCAGGGATCGCTGGAGGCCTCGGCGCTGGTGCTGTCCCGCCTGATGGACATGCCGGTGCAGGACTTCGTCATCACCGGCCCGGACATGCCGCACGAGGAGCTGTCCCACTTGATGCTGGTGCTGCAGGGCGCGCAGACGCGTCACCGCGACGTGCAGGAGCCGATGGCGGTGCTGGCGGCGTTCGGCGGTTTCGAACTGGCGGTCATGGTCGGCGCGATGCTGGTCGCGGCCTCCAAGCGCCAACTGATCCTGGTCGACGGCATTCCGGCTTGCGCGGCGCTGAAGGTGGCCTCGATGATCGCCCCGCCGGTGACCGACTACGCCGTCTTCTGCCGCAGCACCACCCATCGCGGCCTGGACGAGGCGCTGCAGCTCTTCCACGCCGCGGCGCTGCTCGAACTGGGCATGGAATGCGGCGATGGCACCGGTGCGACGCTGGCCTGGCCGCTGGTGCGCTGCGCGGCGGCGCTGCTGACGGAAGTGCAGGACCTGCCCGAAGGCTCGATCCACAGCCGGCCGTCCGACCTGCGCGAGACCGGTTCGAGCGCGCCGGGCGCCCTGCCCTCGGGCGCCGGTCGATCGACCCTGGGCAGCAAGTACTGACCCCGGCAGCCGCCGGTGTCCCGTCCTACTTGGTCGGGTTGGCGCTTCCGTCGCCCGGTACCGGCTGAGGCAAGGCCCCGCCGATGGCCGTCGGCGGCACGATGCCTTCGGGCCCCGGTCCGCCGGTCTGAGGCTGCCCCGGGTGGGCGCCGAACTGCGGCGGCGGCATCGCGCCCGGCGGCAGTTGACCCGGCAGCATCTGGCCAGGCACGGCTTCGGCGCCGCCGGCGCCCGGCGCGAGGCTCAATCTCACCGAGACCGCGTCCCCCGCGCCGAGCCCGACATCCCGCCGGTTGATCTCGATCAGCTTGAGGTCGCCGTCGACGACCTGCCCCACGCGCACCGGCTTGGGCAGGCCGCCGGCGACGGCAATCAGCGCGACGCCCTCGCCCGGATGGCGGGCATTCATCGAGGGCGCCACGACGCCCAGCAGCTGGTAGCGCGAGGAAGCGGCTTCGACCGGCGCTTCCGCGGCCTTGGCGGCGGTGAACAGGCGGGTCCAGTCGGCCGGCGCGCCGTCGGCGATCGCGGGGCGCGTCATCGCCGGCGCCTGGGGGCCGTTGGCCATGAGCATCAGCGCCCAATACGCGAGGCTGGCCGCCAGCAGCGCCCAGACGACGAAGCTTAACCATCGTGCATGCATCCGACGATTATGATGCAGCGCGATGAGCCGCCGAGGGCGGCTCCGCGAGGATTGCCACACCATGCGCCGACCCCTGTCTCCGCGCCGCGCGCGCGGCTTCACGCTGATCGAACTGATCGTCGCCATCACCATCGTCGCCGTCATGGGCGCGGTGGTCGTTCCCGCGGTGATGAACCACGTCTCCGAAGCCCGCCGCACCGCGGCCCGGTCCGACGTGAACACGCTGATGCAGGCGCTCAAGCTCTACAAGATGGACAACGGCCGCTACCCGAGCGGCGAGCAGGGCCTGAGCGCCCTGGTGGCCAAGCCGACCAACGGCCCGGCCGCGCCCAACTGGAAGGTCTACATCGAGAAGCTGCCCAAGGACCCCTGGGGCAATGCGTACCAGTATGACAACCCCGGCCTGAAGGGCGAGGTCGACGTCTACAGCCTGGGCGCGGACGGCAAGCCCGGCGGCGAAGGCAACGACGCCGACGTCGGCTCCTGGGAGTGAGCGCACGGCCCGCCGCGCGTTCCACCTCCCCACCGTCCCGCTCCTTCATCGACCGCTCCGAGCCGTGCGCGCGCGTCCGTCCGGCCGTCCGTCCCAGCGCGGCTTCACGCTGATCGAGCTGATGGTGGCGATCACCATCGTGGCGATCGCCAGCGCGACCGTCGCGGTCGCCGTGCGGGACCGCGCCGACGTGCAGCTCGAGCGCGAGGCGCTGCAGCTGGCCTCGGTGCTCGAGACCGCCCGGGCCGAGGCCCGCGCCGCGTCGCTGGACGTGCGCTGGGTGCCGGACGCGGGCAACGATGGCGGCCGCTACCACCTCACCGGCCTGCCCGCCCCGCTGGTCAGGCGACTGGGCCTGGAGCGCCCCTGGCTGGGCGACACGCCCATCGTCGAGATCCAGGGCGCCGCCGCCAACGGCCGCACGCTGCGCCTGGGACCGGAGCCGCTCATCGGCGCGCAGCGCGTCACGCTGATCCGCGGCGATCACCGGATCACCCTTGCCACGGACGGCCTGCGTCCCTTCGCGATCACGAAGGGAGGCGCATGAGCGGCGCCCTCGGGCGCGCGTCGCGTGCCGCCGGCTTCACCCTCATCGAGGTCCTGGTGGCGCTGACCATCGTCGCGCTGTGCCTGGCGGCCGGCCTGCGGGCCGCGGGCGCGATGACCTCGAATTCGGACCGGCTCGCCATCAACTCGCTGGCGCAGTGGTGCGCCGAGAACGAGCTGACCGAGATGCGCCTGACCAAGACCTTCCCCGGCGTCGGCGACAACAGCGCCAGCTGCACGCAGATGGGTCGGGACTTCAACGTCAAACTGGCGGTCCGCTCGACCCCCAATCCCAATTTCCGGCGCGTCGAGGCGCAGGTCTTCGACGACCGCGACCGCCCGCTGCTGACCCTGACCACCATCGTGGGGCGCAACTGATGCGGCGCCCGGGCGGTTCCTCCCTCCGGCGCGCGGCGCGCGGGTTCACGCTGATCGAGGTCGTGGTCGCGCTGGTCGTGATGGCGGTGATGTCGGTGATGGCCTGGCGCGCGGTGAGCGCGCTGACCATCAGCCGCGAGCACAACGAGGCCGCGATGGAGCGCGCCGAGACACTGCAGACGCTGATGCGGCAGTGGGAACTGGACCTGCGCGAGGTGCAGGACAGCGGCGTGGTGCCGTCGGCGCTGGCCTTCGACGGCGCGACGCTGCGCATGACGCGCCGCCGCGAGACCGGCCTGCAGCTGGTGGCGTGGCAGTTGCGGGATGGCCGGCTGTCGCGCTGGGAATCGGCGCCGGTGGTGAACCGGGACGACCTGCAGGACGCCTGGTTCCGCAGCCAGCAGCTCAGCGCCGAGGAACTGCGCGCGATGCCGGGCCTGGACGGCGTGCTCGGCTGGCAGATGTTCTTCTTCCGCGGCAACGCCTGGTCCAACGCGCAGTCCAGCGGCGAGCTGGTGCCGCAGGACCCGGCCGCCTCGTCGCCGACCGGCCCGAATGCGCCGAAGCAGCGCGTGGCCGTGCCGCAGGGCGTGCGCATGCGGCTGCAGTTCGGCGAGGGCAGCGGCTATCGCGGCGAACTGGTCCGCGAGGTCGCGGTGGAAAGCAACGGTTCATGAGCAGGCCCCGTTCCCCATCGCGTCCGGCACAACCGCCTCGCGGCGCCGCGCTGCTGACCGCGCTGCTGATCGTGGTGCTGGTGACGACGCTGTCGGCCGCGATGCTGTGGCGGCAGGCGCGCAGCATCCAGATCGAAGCCGCCGACCGCGGCCGCGCCCAGGCGGACTGGGTGCTGCAGGGCGCGCTGGACTGGGCGCGGCTGATCCTGCGCGAGGACAAGCGCAACAACATGAACGCGCGCGACGGCAAGCCGGCCTCGGACGACCTCACCGAGGTCTGGTCGGTGCCGCTGGCCGAGGCGCGCCTGTCCAGCTTCCTGTCGCAGGACGAGAACAACTCCGCCGACGCCGGGCCGGACGCCTTTCTGTCCGGCCACATCGAGGACGCGCAATCGCGCTTCAACCTGCGCAACCTGGTTGACAACAAGCCCGAGGAGGTGCGCGCCGCGGCCCAACTCTTCCAGGCCGCCGGGCTGAGCACCAACCTGGTCGAGCAACTGCGGCTCAGCATGAACTACGCGGCGGTGCCCGCCAGCGCGCCGTCCGGCGAGGTGCCGCTGCTGCCCACGCGGCTGGCGCAGCTGCGCTGGCTCGGCCTGAACGAGGAGCAGATCCGGCGCCTGAGCACGCTGGTGGTGATCCTGCCCAAGCGCACCCCGGTCAACGTGAACACCGCGCCGCGCGAGGTGCTCGCCGCGGTGCTGTTCACCGACACCGGCTCGGCGGACCGCATCGTGCGCCAGCGCCAGGTCAAGCCCTTCCGGAGCTTCGAGGACCTCAAGCCCTTCGTGCCGCAGGAGCCGGCGCTCAGCGCCGAGCGCACCGCCTTCACCAGCGACTTCTTCTTCGTCGAGGGCCAGCTGCGCATGGACGACCGCGTGCTGGCGCAGCGCTCGCTGGTCGAGCGCCGCAACCTCGAGATGGTCGTGCTCGACCGCGAACGCCTGCAACGGCTGTCCACGCTGCCCGGCACCGCCGCCGGCTACGGGGCCACGCCTTGAACCCGTCGACACGCGGCGCGGCCGCAGGGCCTCCGGCGTCGACGCCGACACGACTGGACACACGAGGGACGGGATGCACGGACATGTAAAGGCTCAACTACGGGCTTCTTCGGGGGCCGGCGGCGCCGAAGCGTCATGCAAGCCCTCCTAGAATCCGCGATCTCATGAGTACCCTGCTCATCCTGCTGCCGGCCCACCCGCCCCAGGGCGGCCCCGCGCAAGACTACGAATACTGGTTCAGCCACGACGCGCAAGCGCCCGCCCACGCCCGGGGGCACGGCGAGCGCGCGCCGCTGTCCGCCTTGCCGCGCGCCGACCGCGTGATGGCGCTGATCGGCGACGACCAGCTCAGCTGGCTGCCGGCGCAACTGCCCAAGGTCAAGGGCGCGAAGCTGCGCGGCGCCGTCGTCGGCGTGATGGAGGACCAGTTGCTCGAGGATCCAGAGCGGCTGCACTTCGCGCTGCTGGACAGTCCCGACGCCGACGGCCGCACCCACTGGGTCGCCGTGACCGCCCGCGAGCCGCTGCGCGCGCACCTGCAGGCGATCGAGGCGGCCGGGCTGCTGGTCGAGTCGCTGCTGCCGCTGTCCTGGCCGCAGCCGGCCTCGGGCAGCGCCGATGGCGGCTACGTCCACGCTGGTGCCGACGGGCGCGCGCGGCTGCGGGTCTCGCGTGCCGACGGCGTGGCGACCTTCCCGCTCGACAGCGGCGGCCTGCGCAACTGGCTGGGCGAGGACTGGTGGCAGCAGGCCCCGGTCAGCGCCAGCCCCGCCGCCGCGGCCGAGGCCGAGCAGTGGCTGGGCCGTCCGGTGCGGGTGCTGAGCGACACCGACCGCGCCTGGGCTGCGCGCCAGGCGCCGGTCAACCTGCTGCAGTTCGACCTCACGCCGCGCCAGCGCGGCTGGCAGCGCCTGTACCAGGCCTGGCAGACGCTGCAGACACCGGCCTGGCGGCCCTTCCGCTGGGGCGTCGTCGGCCTGGTCGCGGTGCAGGTCATCGGCCTGAACGCGATGGCCTGGCAACAGGGCCGCGCCATCGACGCGCGCAAGGCCGAACAGGAGGCGCTGCTGCGGCAGAGCTTCCCGCAGGTGCGCGTGGTCCGCGACGCCCGCGCCCAGATGGTGCGCGAGACCGAGGCGCTGCGCGGCGGCGCCGGGCAGGTCGGCCCGGGCGACCTGGAGGACCTCCTCGCCGCCGTGGCCCGCGCCACGCCGCCGGGCGAGCCGCCGCTGCCGGGCCTGCGCTTCGAACCCGGCCGGCTGCAGTTGACCGGCCTGGGCGCGCCGCAGCGCGCGCAGCTGCGCGAGCGGCTCGGCCGCGATCCCGCGCTGCGGGTCGCCGAGGACGGCGACGCGCTCCGACTCAGCCTGCGACCCGAGAACCGATGAACAGCTTCACGACGATGCGCCGCGACCTCGAGGCCCGCTGGCAGGCGGCCGCGCCGCGCGAGCGCCTGATCGCGCGCCTGGCCGCGGCCTTCATCGGCCTGCTGCTGCTGTGGCTGGTCGCGCTCGCGCCGGCCTGGGGCACGCTGCGCAAGGCGCCTGGCGAGCTGGACCGGCTCGACCGCGAGCTGCAGCAGATGCGCGCGATGGCGATGCAGACGCAGGCGCTGAAGCAGGCGGTGCCGGTCTCGGCCGAGCAGTCGGTGGCGGCTCTGCGCGCCGCGACCGCGCGGCTGGGCCCGGCCGCCGAATTGACGATCACCGGCACCCAGGCGCAGCTGCGCCTGCGCGGCGTGCCCGGCGGCGCGCTGGCGATGTGGATCGGCGAGGCGCGCCAGGGCGCGCGCGCCAGACCGCAGGAGGCCGAGCTGCAATCCGGGCCGCAGGGCTACAGCGGTCGCCTGACGCTGCTGCTGCCCGCCGCGGCGGGGAACTGAGCGATGGCCCGACGATCGAGCGCCCGGCTCACGACCTCGACGGCCAACGCCGCCTCGACCACCAGTTTCGTCCGCGCCTTCCGCTGGGCCGAGTTCGGCGCGGTGCTGGGCCTGGTGACGGCGGTCGTCGCCTGGGCGCCGGCGGCCTGGCTGGCCTCGGCCGTGTCCTCGGCGACCCATCAGCGCCTGGTGCTGGCCGACGCCCGCGGCACGCTGTGGAACGGCAGCGCCCGGCTGATCCTGAGCCCCGGTCCCGGCAGCCGCGACGCCAGCGAGCTGCCGCAGCGCCTGGGCTGGACGATGCGGCCGGGCTGGATCGACGGCGGACCGGGCCTGCGCCTGACGCTGGACCAGTCCTGCTGCATCAAGCCGGCCGCGCCGCTGACGGCGAGCTTCGGCCTGGACCGCCTCACCGTGCGGCTGCCCGACGCGACGCCGGAGCAGCCGTGGATCCGCTGGCCGGCCGGCTGGCTGTCGGGCCTGGGCACGCCCTGGAACACGCTGGCGCCGGACGGCGTCATCGCCATCAGCGCGCAGGGCTTCGTCTTCGAGGGGCGCGGGGCCGCGGTCAACGTGAGCGGCGTGGCCCAGGTCGAGCTGCGCGACTTCTCCTCGCGCCTGGCGCAGGTGGCGCCGCTGGGCAGCTACCGGATGGGGCTGGTGGGCGGCGGGCAGACGCCGCAGCTGATCCTCACGACGATCCAGGGGCCGCTGCAACTGAGCGGCCAGGGCAGCCTGGGCGCGAAGCGGGCGCAGTTCCGGGGCGAGGCGACGGCCGCCCCGGGCAGCGAGGCCGCCTTGGCCAATTTGTTGAACATCATCGGGCGCCGCGAAGGCGCGCGCTCGATCATCTCGGTGGGATGAGCATGAACAAGCACATGATGCGACCGACGGCGCTGGGCATGGCGATCAGCCTGATCGCGGGCAGCCTGCCCCTGCAGGCCGGCGCACAGTCGAATCAGCAGCAGAACCGCCGACAGCCGGCCGTGCGCGCGAGCACGCCGGTCACGCTGAACTTCGTCAACACCGACATCGAGGCGGTCTCGCGCGCGATGTCCGCCGCGCTGGGCAAGCCGATCCTGGTCGATCCCCGGGTCAAGGGCACGATGACGCTGACCGCCGAGCAGCCGGTGCCGGTGCAGGAGGCCTACCTGAGCTACCTGGCGGCGCTGCGCGGCATGGGCTTCTCGATGGTGGAGTCCGGCGGGCTGCTCAAACTCGTGCCCGAGGCCGAGGCCAAGCTGCAGACCGGCGCGGTGACCATCGCCGGCGAGTCGCGCGCCCGCGGCGACCAAGTCATGACGCAGATCTTCAAGCTCAACCACGAGAACGCCAACAACCTCGTGGCGGTGCTGCGTCCGCTGATCACGCCCAACAACACGATCAACGCCAACCCGGGCAACAACAGCCTGGTGATCACCGATTACGCAGAGAACCTGCAGCGCATCAGCCGCATCGTCGCGGCGCTGGACCAGCCCTCCAACACCGACATCGAGGTGATCCCGCTGCGCAACGCGGTGGCCTCGGACATCGTGCAACTGGTGCAGCGGCTCTCCGACGGCGTCGGCGGCGCCCAGGGCGTGGTGACGCCGCAGGGCGCGGCCGGCGGTGGCAGCAGCAGCGTCATGGCCGATCCGCGCAGCAACGCGCTGATCGTGCGCGCGTCCAACCCGGCCAAGCTGATGCAGCTGCGCGCGATGATCGCCAAGCTCGACCAGCCCAGCACCGACACCGGCGGCAGCATCCGGGTGATCTACCTGAAGAACGCGGACGCGGTGCGCCTGGCCACGGTGCTGCGCGCGGCCTATACGAACAACGCCGGCCCGGGCGCGGGCGGCGGATCGAACAGCAACTCGGGCAGCGGCACCGGCAGCTTCGCCGGCGCGCAGACCGGCAGCGCCGGCACCAGCGGCGGCTTCGCGGGCAACAGCTCGTCCTTCGGCGGCAGCTCGACGAGCTCCGGCAGCAGCAGCGGCTCCTCGGGCAGCGGCGGCGCGTCGACGCAGGTCAGCCAGACGGCGCAGGTCAACACCGGCGGCTTCGTGCAGGCGGACCCGGCGACCAACTCGCTGATCATCACGGCGCCCGAGCCGATGTACCGCCAGATCCGCGCCGTCGTCGAGCAGCTCGACACGCGCCGCGCGCAGATCTACGTCGAGGCGCTGATCGTCAAGGTCGACGCCTCCAAGGCCGGCCAGTTCGGCGTGCAGTTCCAGCAGCTCTTCGGCGAAGGCGCGATCGGCACCAACTTCGGCGCCGGCTACGCCAACATCCTCAACCTGACCGCGGCCACCGCCGGCGGCACCTCGGGCGTCAGCACCGCGATCCAGAGCGGCCAGATCCCGACCGGCCTGAACGTGGGCATCATCAAGAAGGTCGGCAGCCTCTACACGCTGGGCGCCATCGCCAACGTGCTGGGCTCGGTCAGCGGCACCAACGTGCTGTCGACGCCGTCGATGATCGTCCAGGACAACGAGGAAGCCGACCTGCTGATCGGCAGCAACGTGCCGGTGCTGACCGGCAACTCGACGACCACCTCGGGCACCACCACCAGTCCCTTCCAGACCTTCGAGCGCCGCGACGTCGGCCTGCGGCTGAAGGTGCGCGCGACCGTCGGCGAGAACGGCACGGTGCGCATGAAGGTCTACCAGGAGAATTCCAGCGTCGTCGCCTCGGCCAACTCGGCCACCCAGGGCCCGACCTTCGACAAGAGCGCGGTGGAGACCTCGGTGACGCTGGAGGACGGCCAGGTGCTGGTGCTGGGCGGCCTGCTCAAGGACGAGTACGTCGACGGCGAGGACAAGGTGCCGGGCCTGGGCGACATCCCGCTGCTGGGCAACCTGTTCAAGAACCAGACCCGCAAGCGGACCAAGTCCAACCAGATGATCTTCCTGCGGCCGGTGCTGCTGCGCACGCCGGAGAGCGCGCTGGCGCTGACGATGGACCGCTACGACGCGATCCGCGCCTACCAGCAGGAGTCGCAGCCCAAGGCGTCCATGGTGCTGCCCGACACCGGCGCGCCGATCCTGCCGGAGAAGCCGGCCTCGGCACCGGGATCAACGCCACCGGCCCAGTTGCCGCTGCCGGTCTATCCGGCCTCGTCGCCGGTGCCGGGCCCCGCCGCGCCGGCCAGCGCGCCGCAGGGCCGCTGAGCCGGGAGCCGCCATGGCCAGCCGCCATCCCCTTCCCTACGCCGTCGCGAAGTCGCAGCAGGTGCTGCTCGAGGACGACGGCCAGCAGCGCACCCTGTGGGCCACGCCGGCGCTGTCGCTGCCGGTGCTGTCGGAACTGCAGCGCGTGTACGCGCCCTCGCGCATCGAATGCCTGAGCGTGGCCGAGCTGTCGCAGCGCGTCCAGGCGGCCTACGCGGGCGGCGAGGACAGCGCCGCGCTGGTGGTGGGCGAGGTCGAGAGCGCCGTCGACCTGTCGCGCCTGATGCAGGACCTGCCCGCGGTCGAGGACCTGCTCGAGACCGCCGACGACGCGCCCATCATCCGCATGCTCAATGCGCTGCTGACGCAGGCCGCCAACAACGGCGCCAGCGACATCCACATCGAGCCCTACGAGCGCGAGAGCTCGGTGCGCTTCCGCGTCGACGGCACGCTGCGCGAGGTGGTGCGCCCGAACCGCGCGCTGCATGCGGCGCTGATCTCGCGGCTGAAGATCATGGCGGAGCTCGACATCGCCGAGAAGCGCCTGCCGCAGGACGGCCGCATCTCGCTGCGCATCGGCGGCCGCGCGATCGACGTGCGGGTGAGCACGCTGCCGTCGGCGCACGGCGAGCGCGCGGTGCTGCGCCTGCTGGACAAGTCGGAGTCGCGCTTCACGCTGGCGGCGCTGGGCATGGACGGCGAGCGGCTGGAGCGCTTCCAGCGCCTGGCGCAGCAGCCGCACGGCATCGTGCTCGTCACCGGCCCGACGGGCTCGGGCAAGACGACGACGCTGTACGCGGCGCTGCAGACGGTGGACACATCGACGACCAACGTGCTGACCGTCGAGGACCCGATCGAATACGAGTTGCCCGGCATCGGCCAGACGCAGGTCAACGCGCGCATCGACCTGACCTTCGCCAAGGCGCTGCGGGCGATCCTGCGCCAGGACCCGGACGTGATCATGATCGGCGAGATCCGCGATTACGAGACGGCGCAGATCGCGATCCAGGCCTCGCTGACCGGTCACCTGGTGCTGGCGACGCTGCACACCAACGACGCGGTCAGCGCGGTGACGCGCCTGACCGACATGGGCGTGGAGCCCTTCCTGCTGAGCTCGTCGCTGCTGGGCGTGCTGGCGCAGCGGCTGGTGCGCAAGCTCTGCCCGGTGTGCAAGTCGCCGGAGCCGCTGCCCGAGGGCGGCGCGCGCTACCACCCGGTCGGCTGCCCGGCCTGCGCCAGCAGCGGCTACAAGGGCCGCACCGGCGTGTACGAGCTGATGGTCTGCGACGACACCATCCGCGGCCTGATCCACAACCAGGCGCCCGAGTCCGAGCTGCTGGCCGCGGCGCGCGCCAACGGCCTGCGCTCGATGCGCGAGGACGGCGATCGGCTGGTGGCCGCGGGCGTGACGTCCGAAGAGGAAGTACTGCGAGTCACGCGCGAGTGAGCGCGGCCGATCAAGACCGCGCGCCCTGACGCTACCCCCGACGCCGCACGACGCAGTCAATCACGAGGTTCCCAGCGATGCCCGCCTTCAAGTACGACGCCCTCGACGCGTCCGGCAAGTCCCAGCAGGGCCTGCTGGAGGCCGACACCGCGAAAGCCGCGCGCACGCAGCTGCGCGCGCAGGGGCTGGTGCCGATGGACGTGAAGCCGGTGGCGGCACCGGCCGGCAAGCAGTCGCGCTTCGCGCGGCGCGCCTTCAAGGCGGCAGGGCTGACGGTGTGGACGCGGCAGCTGGCGGGCTTGGTCTCGGCGGGCCTGCCGCTGGAGCGCTCGCTGTCGGCGCTGGCCGACGAGGCCGAGGATCCGCGCCAGCGCGAGCTGATGTCGCAGCTGAAGTCCGAGGTCAATGCGGGCTCGTCCTTCGCACGGGCGCTGGCGATCGCGCCGCGCGAGTTCGACGACGTCTACCGCGCGGTGGTCGCCGCCGGCGAGCAGAGCGGCGCGCTGGGCCCGGTGCTGGAGAGCCTGGCGGACGACCTCGAGGAGCAGCAGCGGCTGCGCTCGGAGCTGTTCGGCGCGCTGGCCTATCCGGTGATCGTCTGCATCATCGCGGTGCTGGCGGTGAGCTTCCTGCTGACCTACGTCGTGCCGCAGGTGGCGGCGGTCTTCACGCAGACCAAGCAGACGCTGCCGCTGCTGACGCGGATCATGATGGGCCTGTCCGACCTGATGCGGACCTGGGGCCTGGCGATCGTGGCGGTGCTGGCGGCGGTGTTCTTCGGCGCGCGTCAGATCCTCAAGCGCGAAGGTCCGCGGCAGCGTTTCGACGCCGCATGGCTGAACCTGCCGCTGCTGGGCCGGCTCTCGCGCGGCTACAACGCGGCGCGGTTTTCGGGAACGCTGGCGATGCTGGCCGGCGCCGGCGTGCCCATCCTGAAGGCGCTTCAGGCGGCGGCCGAGACGCTGTCCAACCAGGCGATGCGCGCCGACGCGCTGGACGCGCTGGCGCAGGTCCGCGAGGGCGCGCCGCTGGGCGCGGCGCTCGCCGGCAAGAAGCGCTTCCCGGGGCTGCTGTCGATGTTCGCGCGGCTGGGCGAGCAGACAGGGCAGTTGCCCGACATGCTGCAGCGCGCCGCGCGCCAGCTGGGCAACGAGGTCAAGCGCCGCGCGATGACGCTGGCCACGCTGCTGGAGCCGCTGCTGATCGTGGCCATGGGCGGCGTGGTCATGCTGATCGTGCTGTCGGTGCTGCTGCCGATCATGGACATGAACAAGCTGGCGGCGCAGTAGCCGGGCGCGGCGCGGCGCTTCGTCCAGCGGCAAGCAGCGGCCTCGGCCGCTTCTGCTGCTTCTGCTGCTTCGGCTGCTTTGCCGCGTCGGCCGCTTCCGACCGCTAACGGACGAACGGCCGGACCGGCTCGGCCGCCGGGACCGCCGCCGTGTCGATCACCTGATCGACGAGATCGGCGAATCGATCCAGCGGGCACGCCGAGGCGCCGCCACACCCAGGTACCGCCACCGGCTTCACGGCCATGTCGCCCGGCGCATCGAAGCGGCCGCGGCGCAGCGCGCTCAAGGTCGGCATCGCGATGCCCAGCCGCACCTCGGCACTGGCCGCCCCGGCGACGAGATCGAAGACCAGCGCGCCGCCTGGCGGATAGTCATCCGGCCGTGCCGGGTCGTGCCAGTCCAGGCCCAGCAGTCCGGCCACCGCCGCCAGGTTGGTGTCGTGCCCGACCAAGAACACCGTGCCGGCGCCCACCCCCTGCGCATCGCCCGCGAGCGGTCGCGCGTTGCCCGCGCGCAGCGCCGCGGAGATCCGCGCCAGCAGATCGGAGGCGCGCCGCCGCGCCGCGACCGGATCGTCCTTCCACTGCTGCGCGAACGCCGCGTTGTGCAGTTCGACGATCCGACCGATGCCGGACTCGTCCAGGCGCCCCCAGGCCGGCGCCGGCAGGCCCTCGACGTACTCCAGCATCAGGTTCTCCGCCAGCGTCCCCATCGGCTTGCGTGGATCCGCCTGGTCGACCAGCAGTTGGTGCCCCGACGCGCGGGCCGCTTGCCGATCCGCTTCGCCAGCGCCGCCGATGAGCACGGCCTGGAGCTCGTCCAGCCCGTCCTTGGGAATGCGGTCCCGGCGCTTGACCGCGTCGGGGGAGACCTCCTCGTCCGACCCGGCGCTGCCCTGGAAGAGCGGATCGTGCTGCCCCGCCGGCAGGCCGAAGTGGCCAGCCTCCGGGCAACCGGGCAGCAGCCCCTCCATCAGCGCCTTCGCGCTCGCGTGGTTCCTGGGCGTGCTATCCGAAATCACGAGCAGCGGCGCCCCGGCACCGGCCGATGCCGGACATCTCGCCGCGAGCCGATCGAGGCCGAGCTGGTTTCGCCACCAGCCGCCCAGGGCCTTCATCGCCGCGATGCCATGCGGCGTCAGCTGTCCCGGCGCGACCGGCCACCGCGCCCAGGGCTCGGTGGCGAAGGGCGCGAGCGCCTCGGGCGACTTCGTCGGCGAGCGCACGCCGTGCCGCATCAGCACGATGCGCAGCACCGGCGCCTGCGCGGGCCGCGAGACCGGCGTTCCGGCGTCCTGCGCCTGCGCCGTCGGCATCGTCAGCATCAAGGCCGCCACCGCGGCGGCGACCGCGCTCGCGACGCGCGCGCCCATCAGAACTTCACCGCCATGTCGACGAACGCGCCCCGGCCCGGCAGGCCGAAGTACAGCGGCGCGCCGCTCACCGACTGGTTGCCGGCGAACGCGGTGAGCTTCCTCGCGTTGAACAGGTTGTTGACGTCGAGGCTGACGGAGAAGCCCTTCGTGCCCCAGGGCCCCTGGTCCGCGCGATAGCCGAGCGCGGCGTCCACGCTGCTGTAGCCCCCCAGGCGCTGGCTGTTGGCGAAGACGGTGGTGCCCTTGGCATCGGTCGTGTTGTCGACGCCGTATTGCGCGCCGACCATCTTGGTCATCAGCGAACCGAACAGCCCTTGCTTGTCGCCGTAGATCAGGCCGACGGCCGCGGTCGCCCGCGGCGTGCCGGCGACGCGCACCGACCCGCCCTTGTAGGTCGCGTGGTTGAGGCTGGCGTTGGCGTACAGGCTGAGCTGGCGCGTGAAGGCATAGGTGCCCTCGACCTCGATGCCCTTGTAGACCGCGCCGCCCGCGTTGACGTACACGCTCTCGCTGCCCGCGCCGCTGTCGATCATCGTCTGGCTGATGTAGTTGCCGAAGTCGACGCGATAGACGTCGGCGCCGAAGTTGAACTCGCGCGTCGCATAGGCGGTGCCCAGCTGGTAGTTCGTCGTCAGCTCCGGATCCAGCCCGCGCGCCCCGTTGAGCTGGATCACGTTGACCGGCGGCGCCAGGAAGCCCTTGGCGACCTGCGCGTAGGCGGACCAGTCGTGGCTCAGTTGGTCGTGCACGCTGATCGAGGGCAGCCAGGCGTCGTAGGTCGCGCTGGCCTTGAGCGGCGCCGGCGGCGTCGACTTGTTGAGCTCGGCATCGATGCCGCGGCGCACGCTCGAGTAGCGCAGGCCCGGGCTCACCGTCACGCCCTCGGCCGCCTTCCAGTCGTACTGCACGTAGGGCTGGAAGGTGTCGGTCGTGTCCTTCAGCCGGTAGTTGTCGGCATAGCCGTACTTCGTGCCGGTGGCCGCGCCCGTGGTGAAGTCGACCGGCGTCTGCCAGCGCGCGTCGTCGTTGCGCTCCACCCAGGCGCCGACCTGCAAGCGCCCCGGCCCCGCTTCGCGCGCCAGGCGCAGCACGTCGCCATAGGCATGGAAGCCGTTGTCGGCCCGCTTGCCGGGGACGTCGGTCGCGACCTTGGTGGTCTTCTTTCCCGCCGCGTCGTAGAACTGCACGCCGTTGTGGGACGGATCGGTGTCGGTGGGATCGCTGGTCTTGTCCGACGCGTGGTCGAAGTCGTTGAAGTAGACCTTGTTGTCGACCGTCCAGCCGCCCAGCGTCGAGGTCACGCCGAGGTAGGTGAAGCTGGACCGGTAGCTCGCGCCGTTGTAGCCGGCATAGGTCTGCAGCGACGGGTCGTCGCCCAGGCCGAAGCGCCAGCCGTGCTGCGCGATCTGGTCGAGCGTCGCGCCTTGCACCGTGTTCTGGCGTTCGCGGTTGACGCTGGTGACGAAGGTCAAGGTCGTGTCGTCGCCCAGCGCGCTGACGGTCTTCAGGAAGAGGTGCTTGCGGTCATCGCGCGTGTGCGACAGGAATGTGTCGCTGGACTCCTTGGAGACCTCCGCGAAGACGCCGGTATCGCCGAAGTTGTGGTCCACCGACAGCCCGGCCGCGCGGGTGTTCCAGCTGCCCAGGGTGAAGTACGGCGTGATGCCGTCGACGCTGGCCGGATCGCGCGTGCGCAGCGCGATGGTGCCGCCGAAGGTGGCGTTGCCAATCGACGCGCCGCCGCCCGGACCGCGGTCGATCTGCGCCTGGCCCAGCACGTGGTTGCTGAAGTAGGCCGAGGTGGTGTGATGCAGGTCGCTCGCGTCGCCGAACGGGATGCCGTCGAAGGTGATGTTGAACTGGCCGTCCTGGAAGCCGCGCAGGCTGATGCCTTCGCTCTTGCCCAGGCCGGGGCCTTCCGGCGAGCTCACCGTCATGCTGGGCGCGTACTTGACGATGTCGTCGAAGTTGGCGTTGAAGCGCAGCGCGTCGCGGATGAAGCGCTCATCGATCACCGAGGTCGGCTGGCTGGCATTGAGCGGCGCGGCGCTGGGTGCGAGCGTGTTCACCGAATTGCCGGTGACGCTGACGACGTCCAGCGTCTGCACGCGCTTGTCGTCGTCGGCATGGGCGGACGGCAGGCAACTCAGCACCGCGGCGGCGGCGATCAATCGGCGCGCAGACAGGCGGGCGGACAGGCGGGCGGGGCGGACGAGCGGCATGGAGAGCGTCTGGCGGATGAAAAGCCGGCGATGCTGGGGCGCCCGGATGTCCGGTCGATGACAGTCGGGCGGCTGTCTCGGATCACCAAATCGACAAGAAGTGTCTGGTTCATTGCGCCCTCAATGCCGCGTCAACGCCTGATCACGAAGGCCTCACGCCGCCATGTCCGATCCGGCGGCGGACCCCGGGACCCCTATCATCCCCACCCATGCCCGCCTCCCTCGACGGCCGCCTGGTGGTGGCCCTTTCCTCCCGCGCGCTGTTCGACTTCGAAGAGGAGAACCAGCTCTTCGAGAACAGCGACGACCGCGCCTACATGCGGCTGCAGCAGCAGCGCCTGGACGAGCCGGCCAAGCCCGGCACCGCCTTCTCGCTGGCGCGCAAGCTGCTCGCCTTCAATGCCCTGGGCGAGACGCCCCGCGTCGAGGTCGTTGTCCTGTCCCGCAACGATCCGATCTCCGGCATGCGCGTGTTCCGCTCCGCGCAGCATTACGGACTGACCATCGAGCGCGGCGTCTTCACCCGCGGGCAGAGCCCCTGGCGCTACCTGCGCCCGCTCAAGGCCGACCTGTTCCTCTCCGCCAACGAGGACGACGTGCGCTCCGCCCTCGCCGCCGGCGTGGCCGCGGCACGCGTCTTCCCGCAGTCGGCGCGCGCCTCGGCCGCCTATCCCGATGAGCTGCGCATCGCCTTCGACGGCGATGCCGTGCTGTTCTCCGACGAGGCCGAACAGATCTACCAGCGCGATGGCCTGGACGCCTTCCAGGCCCATGAACGCGAACGCAAGCTGACGCCCTTGCCCGCCGGTCCGTTCAAGGAAGTCCTGCACGCGCTGCAGCGGCTGCAGGCCGGCGCCGCGCCGATGCGGCTGCGCACCGCGCTGGTCACCGCCCGCAGCGCGCCCGCCCACGAGCGCGCCATCCGCACGCTGATGGACTGGGAGGTCGAGGTCGACGAAGCCATGTTCCTCGGCGGCCTGCCCAAGGGCGAATTCCTGCGCGAGTTCGAGCCCGACTTCTTCTTCGACGACCAGCACGGCCACGTCCAGAACGCCGTGCCCCACGTGCCGGCCGGGCATGTGGCCATGGGGGTGACGAACCGCTGACGCCCCGCCCGGCGCCAGAATCCGCGCCGCATGACTTCCGGCTGCCGTCCGGCCGGTTCCCTTCTCGTTCCAACGCTCCGTCCCCGGACTCCACAAGGAAGACCTCGATGCGCATCACGCTCCGCCGCCTGGCCATCGCCTCGGCCTGCTCGATGGCCACCCTGGCCATCGCCGCAGAATCCACCGCCACCTCGGCCGCGACCTCGGCTGCCGCCCTCGGCGCCGCCGACGCCGTCGCCCGCGGCGCGGCCGCCCGTGCGGCGCTCGTCGATCCGGCGCTGGGCTTCTACCGCCAGCCCGCGCTGCGCGGCGACCGGCTGGTCTTTGTCGCCGAGGGCGACCTGTGGCAGGCCTCCGCCGCCGGCGGCACCGCCCAGCGCCTGACCACCCATGGCGGCGTCGAGACCTATCCCGCCCTGTCCGCCGATGGCCGCTGGATCGCGTTCACCGGCCAGCAGGAAAGCGCGAGCGACGTCTTCGTCATGCCGGCCGCCGGCGGCGTGCCCCGCCGCCTGACCTGGGACACCGGCGCGGTGCGCGTCTGGGGCATCACCGCGCAGAACGAGGTGCTCTACACCGGCAACACCGAGCGCGGCGAGCCCGGCACCCAGTTGCACCTGGTCGACATCGCCACCGGCAAGCACCGCGCGCTGCCGGTCGGCCAAGCCAGCGACGGCGCGCTCAGCGCCGACGGCAAGACCCTGTACTTCACCCGCAACGGCCTGCGCGGCGACAACGCCCGCCAGTACCGCGGCGGCGCCCTGGCCCGGCTGTGGGTGATGGACCTCGCCGGCAGCGCCGAGGCCCGGCCGCTGGTCCCCGAAGGCGCCAACGACCGCCGGCCGATGCCCTACGTCGACGCCGGCGGCAACGCCCGCATCGCGTTCCTGTCCGACCGCGACGGCACCTTCAACCTCTGGTCGGTCAAGGCCGACGGCTCCGACCCGCGCCAGCACACCCGCCTCAAGGGATGGGACATCCGCCATGCGAGCCTGGACGGCGCGCAGGCGGTCTTCGCCGTCGGCGCGGACCTCTACCGCCTCGACCTGAACGGCAGCGCCGCCGAGCAGAAGCTGTCCATCGCCCTGGGCGGCGACTTCGACCAGCAGCGCAAGCGCTGGGTCAGCCGCCCGCAGGACTTCCTGACCGCGGTCTCGCTGTCGCCCAATGGCGAGCAGGTCGTGCTGACCGCGCGCGGTCGCCTGGCCACGCAAGGCGTCGGCCCGCTGCGCCGCGCCGAACTGCCGGTGCCGGCGAGCCTCGGCGACGCCGGCCGCTGCCGCGACACCGCCTTCAGCAGCGACAGTCGCGACGTCTTCGCGCTCTGCGACTACAGCGGCGAACTCGAGATCTGGCGCCTGGCCGCCAACGGCGCCGGCCAGCTGCGGCAGGTCACCGAAGGCGCCACCGCGATGCGCCGCAGCCTGTCGCCCTCGCCCGACGGCCGCTGGATCGCCCACACCGACAAGGAAGGCCGCCTCTTCCTCACCGACCTCAAGAACCCCAGCCGCGCCGCCGCGACCCGCGAGGTCGACCACGACACGCTCGGCGACGGCGCGGCCTCGCTGTCCTGGTCCGCCGACGGCAAGGCGCTGGCCTTCGTCCGCGCCACCAGCAACCCCTATCGCGAGCAGCTGATGCTGCTGACCGTCGCCGACGGCAAGGTCCACCAGCTCGGCAGCGACCGCTACGCCGCGACCGCGCCGGCCTTCAGCCCCGATGGCCAGTGGCTCTACTTCCTGTCGCGCCGCAGCTTCGACGTGACCGGCAACCCCGGCCCCTGGGGCGATCGCAACATGGGCCCGTTCTTCGACAAGGGCTGGAAGGTCTACGCGCTGGCGCTGCAGCCGGGCCTGCGCTTCCCGTTCGCGCAGCCGGATGAACTCCAGGGCTTGAAGGCCAAGGAGGAGGCCGAGGTCCGCGAGCAGGAGAAGGACAAGCCCGACAACAAGGAATCGAAGCAGAAGGTCGACCAGGCCAAGGCCGCCGCGGTGAAGGAAGAGAAGCCCGCGGCCAAGGGCAAGCCCGAGATCCAGATCCCCGGGCTGTCGCTGCGCCTGTTCGAAGTGCCCATCGCCGCCGGCAACTACAGCGGCCTGGCCGTGGACTCCAAGCGCCTGTACCTGCACGAGGGCACCACGCTGCGCCAGCTGCCGATCGGTCCCGGCGAAACCAAGGTCGAGACCTTCGCCGAACAGGTCGGCGCCTTCGACCTGAGCGCCGACGGCAAGAAGCTGCTGATCCGCCGCCCCGCGGCGCCGGGCGCCGCGCCGGAGATCCTGATCGTCGACGCCGGACCGAAGATCCCCGGCGACCTGGACAAGTCGCGCGTGCGCTGGACCGACTGGCAGATCGCCGTCGATCCCAAGGCCGAATGGCGCCAGATGTTCAATGACGCCTGGCGCATGCAGCGCGACTTCTTCTACGACAAGGACATGCACGGCGTGGACTGGACCGCGATGCGCGCCAAGTACGCGCCGTTGGTGGAACGCGTCACCGAGCGCAGCGAGCTGGCCGAGGTCATGGCGCAGATGGTGGGCGAGCTCAGCCTGCTGCACAGCCAGGTGGCGCCGGGCGAGCTGCGCAAGGGTGCCGAGGAACCCGGTTTCGCCGGGCTGGGCGCGCAACTCGAACGCGACGCCAAGGGCTGGAAGATCGCCCGCATCTTCAGCGGCGATCCGGAACTGCCGGCCGACGCCGGCCCGCTGGCCGCGCCGGGGCTGAACATCCCGGTGGGCAGCGTGATCACGCAGATCAACGGCCGCGACGCGACCCAGGCCCCCGATCCCAGCGAACTGATGCGCGGCCAGGCCGGCAAGCAGGTGCTGCTGCAGGTGCGCGAGCCCTCCGGCAAGGAGCGCCCCGTCGTCGTCACGCCGGTCGACCTGCGCCGCGAAGGCCAGCTGCGCGTCAACGACTGGCGCTACGGCCGCGCCCGGATCGTCGACACCGCCAGCAACGGCAAGATCGGCTACCTGCACCTGCGCGCGATGACCCGCGACGACATCGGCGACTTCGCCCGCGAGTTCTACGCGCAGAGCGAGCGCGAGGGGCTCATCATCGACGTCCGCCACAACAACGGCGGCAACATCGACAGCTGGATCCTGCAGACGCTGCTGCGCCGCGCCTGGGCCTTCTGGCAACCGCGCTCGCCTTACGGCAGCAAGCCCTATCCCAACATGCAGCAGGTGTTCCGCGGCAAGGTCGTCGTGCTGGCCAACGAGGAAACCTACTCCGACGGCGAAACCTTCTCCGAAGGCTTCAAGCGCCTGGGCCTGGGACCGGTCATCGGCAAGACGACCTCGGGCGCCGGGGTGTGGCTGTCCGACCAGAACCGGTTGATGGACAACGGGCTGATGCGCGCCGCGGAGAACGGACAGATCACCGTCGACGGCCAGTTCCTCGTCGAGGGCAAGGGCGTGACGCCCGACATCGAGGTCGACAACCCGCCGCGCGCGACCGCCAATGGGCAGGATGCGCAGCTGGATGCGGCGATCGCCTGGCTCAAGGATGCGATCGCGAAGGATCCCGTCAAGATGCCGAAGCCGGGGCCTTATCTGCGGCCGATCAAGCAGTGAGCGCTGCGGGGCACCGGCGCTGCGCGACTGCCCGGCAGCCAGCGCGGCCCATCACAGGGTAGGAGGCCTCGCGTCCGCGAACCTCCCACCCTGTTCCGGGCCCCGGGGACACTCGCTGACTGCAAGCAAAACGGGAGGCCTCGGCCTCCCGTTTTGCATGGCGTGAGTCGGTCAGATCAGGTCAGCGTCACGCGCGCGAACTGGCGCTTGCCGACCTGCAGCACCATCGTGCCGGCCTCGACCTTCAGGGCCTTGTCGCTGATGGTGACGCCATCGATCTTGACGCCACCCTGCTCGATCTTGCGGTTGCCCTCGCCGTTGGACGGCACCAGGTTGGCCGCCTTCAGCAGCGCGGCAATGCCCATCGGCGCGCCGCTCAGCGTCAGCTCAGGGATGTCGTCCGGAATGCCACCGCGGGCCCGGTTGTTGAAGTCCGCCTCCGCGTCCTCCGCGGCCTGCGCGCTGTGGAAACGCGCGGTGATCTCCTTGGCGAGCATCACCTTCGCTTCCTTCGGGTTGCGGCCGCCCTCGATCTCGCGCTTCAGCGCCGCGATCTCCTCGATCGACTTGAAGCTCAGCAGGTCGAACCACTTCCACATCTGCAGGTCGCTGATCGACAGGATCTTGGCGAACATGCTGTTGGCCGGCTCGGTGATGCCCACGTAGTTGTTCTTGGACTTGGACATCTTCTCGACGCCGTCCAGGCCCTCCAGCAGCGGCATGGTGAGGATGCACTGCGGCTCCTGGCCATACTCGGCCTGCAGGTGCCGGCCCATCAGCAGGTTGAACTTCTGGTCGGTGCCGCCCAGTTCCAGGTCGGCCTTCAGCGCCACCGAGTCGTAACCCTGCATCAGCGGGTAGAGGAATTCATGCACCGAGATCGGCGTGCCGGCCGCGTAGCGCTTGGTGAAGTCGTCGCGCTCCATCATGCGGGCCACCGTGTACTTGGCCGCCAGCTGGATCAGGCCGCGCGCGCCCAGCGGGTCGGACCATTCGCTGTTGTAGCGGATCTCGGTGCGCGCCGGATCCAGCACCAGGCTGGCCTGCTTGTAATAGGTCTCGGCGTTGTGCTTGATCTGCTCCGGCGTCAGCGGCGGGCGCGTGGCGTTGCGGCCCGACGGGTCGCCGATCATCGAGGTGAAGTCACCGATCAGGAAGATCACCTGGTGCCCCAGGTCCTGCAGCTGGCGCATCTTGTTCAGCACCACGGTGTGGCCGACGTGGATGTCCGGCGCGGTCGGGTCCAGGCCCAGCTTGATCCGCAGCGGCTGGCCGGTGGCCTCGGAACGGGCCAGCTTCTTCAGCCATTCGTCCTGCGGCAGCAGTTCCTCGCAGCCCCGCAGCGATTGCTGCATCGCATGACGGACCCGGTCGGTGATCGGAAATTCAGCGGCCGGCGAGGACTGGGTTCGAATGTCAGACATGGCACTTCGGAGCCCGCACGGGCTTACGTAAAGTCTTGATTTATCGGGTTTTCTAGCACTTGCAACCCGGACGCGCCGGTATACTGCCGGCTGTTTTTGCGGGGGCGCCAAGAGGGCAAATCTCATGCCCGATGGGACGCTGCAACGCAAGACGGCGATTCTAGTGGACGCTCCCCGCAGCATCAGGACGCCCCCGGCGTCCTTCGCTGGCCGGCACGTGGAATCGCCGGCCCGGGCCCTCCGGGCCACGCCCCGCGGCGTGGCGACGGGCGGCACTCCTCAGGCTCCAGAAAGAAGGTCTTCGGCGCGTGATGAATTGGACTGACGAATGGCAGCGCGTGCAGCGCACGCTCGCTCGCGCCGAATCCTTCGCGGCCAAGCACCCGCGCACCCTGACCGGCACCGTCGTCGGAGCCCTGAGCTGCTTCGCGGTGACCGCCTTCGGCGTCGCCCCGATGGCCCCTGACGCGGCCGACCTGCCGCAGCGCATCGTTTCCGAATCCATCCCGCTCCAGTCGCTGGACGAGCAACTGGCCGAACTGGCCGCGTTCGATCCGGGCCTGTCCCGCAGCGACCTCACCCGCGCCGCCGACACCGCCGACTCGCTGCTCAAGCGCATGGGCGCGGCCGACGTCGCCGCCGCCGCCTTCCTGCGCAGCGACGAGACCGCCAAAAAGCTGCTGACCGGTCGCGTCGGCAAGCGCGTGCAGGTCGTCGCGACCGCCAGCGGCGAAGTGCAGTCCCTCGTCGCCCGCTACGCCGCCGAGGCCAGCGAGCAGCAGGACACCCACTTCACCCGCCTCAGCATCACCCGCGAGGGCGACAAGTTCGTCTCGAAGCTGGAGACCGTGCCGTTCGAGACCCAGACCCGCCTGGGCAGCGGCTCGATCCAGTCCTCGCTGTTCGCGGCGACCGACGAGGCCAACGTGCCCGACGCGATCGCCACCCAGCTGGCGGACATGTTCTCCGGCGACATCGACTTCCACCGCGAACTGCGCAAGGGCGACCGCTTCTCGCTGGTCTACGAAACCCTGACCGCCGACGGCGAACCCATCACCTGGGGCAACCGCGCCGGCCGTCTGCTGGCCGCGGAGTTCGTCAACAACGGCAAGAGCTACCAGTCGGTGCTGTTCCGGGATCCGGCCAGCGGCAAAAGCAACTACTACGGCTTCGACGGCGAGAGCAAGCGCCGCTCGTTCCTGGCGAGCCCGATGGAGTTCTCCCGCGTGACCTCCGGTTTCGCGATGCGCTTCCATCCGATCCTGCAGACCTGGCGCCAGCACCAGGGCATCGATTACGGCGCCCCCACCGGCACCCCGGTGCGCAGCGTCGGCGACGGCAATGTCGAGTTCGCCGGCTGGCAGAACGGCTTCGGCAACGTGGTGCAGCTCAAGCACAGCGGCAACCGCATGACGGTCTACGCGCACCTGAGCCGCATCGACGTCAAGAAGGGCCAGAAGGTCGACCAGGGCCAGAAGATCGGCGCCGTCGGCTCGACCGGCTGGGCCACCGGCCCGCACCTGCACTTCGAATTCCGCGTGAACGGCAAGCAGCAGGATCCGCGCGTGATCGCGCGCTCGTCGGAAGCCGTCACGCTGCCCGCGACCGCCAAGGCCGCGTTCAAGGCCCAGGTTGCCAGCGCCAAGATCGCGCTCGACGCGGCCTCATCCATCCACGAGGGCGTCGTCGGCGAATAAGCCGGCGGTCGCTCGCGACCTCCACGCCGCGGCGATGACGATGGCCGGCGCCGAGCTCTACATCGGACTGATGTCCGGCACCTCGCTGGACGGCGTCGACGCCGTCCTGTTGCGCGCCGAGGCCGACGGCAGCGTCCAGGCCCTGGCCCATGAATACCAGCCCTTCGGCGCCGAATTGCGTGCCGAATTGCTGGCGCTGAACAGCCCCGGCGACAACGAACTGCAACGCGCCGCCCTCGCCGGCAATGCCGTCGCTCGCGCCTATGCGCAGGTGTGCCGCGCGCTGCTGAATGCGCAGCGTCGGGTCCCGCAGGACATTCGCGCGCTCGGCGCGCATGGCCAGACCGTCCGGCATCGCCCCGGCGAATTCGACGGCACCGGCTTCACCCTGCAGGTGCTGAATGCGTCATTGCTGGCCGAGCTCACCGGCATCGCCGTGGTCCACGACCTGCGCAGCCGAGACCTGGCCGTCGGCGGCCAGGGCGCGCCGCTGGTGCCGGCCTTCCACCGTGCGGCATTGGCGCAGCCGGGTGAGGACGTCGCCGTGCTGAACGTCGGCGGCATCAGCAATGTCAGCCTGCTGTGGGCCGACGGTCGCAGTGGCGGGTTCGATTGCGGTCCCGGCAACTGCCTGATGGACGGCTGGATCCATCGGGATCAAGGCGCGAGCTATGACGCGGGCGGCCAATGGGCGGCCCAGGGACAGGTGCATGCCGGACTGCTCGCCGCGCTGCTCGCGGAGCCCTACTTCCGTCAGGCGCCACCACGCAGCACGGGACGGGACCTTTTCCACCTCGGATGGTTGGATGAACGCATCGCGGCGCATGCGCCGCAGGTCTCCGCGGTGGACGTGCAGGCCACGCTGCTCGAGTTGAGCGCGCGCTGCGTGACCGACAGCTTGGCGGCTCACGCCCCGGGCGCTTGGCGCGAATTGCTGGTCTGCGGCGGCGGCGCGTTCAACGATGCGCTGCTTGCACGGCTGCGTGCGCTGCTGCCCAGCATGAAGGTGACCACCACCGATCGTCGCGGCCTGCCGCCGATGCAGGTCGAAGGCGCCGCGTTCGCCTGGCTGGCGATGCGCCATGTGCGCGGGCTCCCGGGCAACCTGCCCGCCGCGACCGGCGGCACCGGACTCCGCGTCCTGGGCAGCTACACCCCGGCGTGAGCCAGAAACGACAAGACCGCCCGAAGGCGGTCTTGGTCATGGCGCCCGACACGCGTCGGGGCAGTCGGGTCGCGCCGGCCGATCAGACCGAGAAGCTCGAACCGCAACCGCAGGTCGTCTGCGCGTTCGGGTTCTTGATCACGAACTGGGCGCCTTGCAGATCTTCCTTGTAGTCGATCTCGGCGCCGACCAGGTACTGCAGGCTCATCGCGTCGATCAGCAGCGTCACGCCGTTCTTGGCCATCTGCGTGTCGTCGTCGTTGACGGCCTCGTCGAAGGTGAAGCCGTACTGGAAGCCGGAGCAGCCGCCCCCCTGGACGAACACCCGCAGCTTCAGGTCGGGGTTGCCTTCTTCCAGCACCAGCTCGCGCACCTTCTCGGCCGCGCTGTCGGTGAAGACCAGCGGAGCCGGCATGTCGCCCATGCCTGTGGTTTGGGTTTCGAGGACTGCGCTCATCGTGGATCCTGTTGTGTCGGAGGAATGGCGGGAATTATCTCAAAGCACCCGCTGCATGGGCAGGCACTTGGAGATAGCCCCTTCGGCGGGAGGTGCAGCCCACCGGATAAAAAAACAAGGCCGCTGGAAACAGCGGCCTTGTTCTGGAGCTTGCGTCGCTGACGAAATCCCAACCCGGATTCCACCAGCGAACGGAAGTCAATCAGCGCTTGCTGAACTGCTTCCGGCGACGGGCGCCGTGCAGACCGACCTTCTTACGCTCGACTTCACGCGCGTCGCGCGTGACGAAGCCGGCGCGGCTCAGTTCGGGCTTCAGGGCCGCGTCGTAGTCGATCAGCGCGCGGGTGATGCCCAGACGGACAGCACCGGCCTGGCCGGACTCGCCGCCGCCGTGCACGTTGATCTTGATGTCGAAGGCCTCGCCATTGTTCGTCAGCAGCAGGGGCTGGCGCGAAATCATGATCGAGGTCTGACGGCCGAAGTACTGCTCGATCGAGCGGCCGTTCACCGTGATTTGGCCGGTGCCCTTCTTGATGAAGACACGCGCCACCGACGACTTGCGACGGCCGGTACCGTAGTTCCAGTTTCCGATCATCACGGCTCCTTAGATTTCCAGCGCCTTGGGCTGCTGGGCGGTGTGCGGATGCGTGTCGCCCGCGTACACCTTCAGCTTCTTGATCATCGCGTAGCCCAGCGGACCCTTGGGCAGCATGCCCTTGACGGCCTTCTCCAGGGCGCGGCCCGGATGCTTGGCTTGCATGTCCTTGAACTTGGTGGCGTAGATGCCGCCCGGGAAGCCCGAGTGACGGTAGTACACCTTGTCCGTGGCCTTGCTGCCGGTGACACGCAGCTTCTCGGCGTTGATGATGACGATGAAGTCACCGGTGTCGACGTGAGGCGTGTAGATGGCCTTGTGCTTGCCGCGCAAACGGAGTGCCACTTCGCTGGCAACACGTCCGAGCACCTTGTCGGTGGCGTCAATCACAAACCACTCGTGCGTCACTTCGGCCGGCTTGGCGCTGAAGGTCTTCATGAGATTCTTTCAAAAGGCGAAACTTCGGGCGATCTGCCCCCGTACGTTCGGTGCACGCTTGTCGGCGATGTGAATCGCGCGGCCTCTCACGGACGTTCCCCCGCTGCCTTGGAAACGGGAAAGCCGGCGAGTCTAGCAGAACACGCCCGAAAGGCCAAATCCACGCGCCCGCCGGTCCGGCGCAAGCGCCGCGACGGCGCCCCGCCATGCCGGTTCCGACACGCATTCGGCAGGGAACGACCCGCCGCCCGCTTTCCCCGCTAGCATCCGACCCCATCTCCCAGCGCGCCATGACCACCCCGCCCGATCCCCGGCCCACCCCGACGCCCGGCCCCGTGCCGGACGAGGCACCGCGCTCGCGCTGGCACCCTCGCGCGATGCTGGCGCGCTGGACCAGCTGGGTGCCGATCCGCTCGCTGGGGCGGCGCCACCGCAAGCGCATCCTGCAGCACCTGCTGTCGCTGGGGGAACGCGACCGCTACCTGCGCTTCGGCTACCCGGCGCGCGACGAGCAGATCCAGAAGTACGTGGCCGGGCTGGATTTCGTCCGGGACGAGGTCCTGGGCATCTTCAACCGCCGGCTGCAGCTGATCGCGGTGGCCCACCTGGCCTACGCCCCGGCGCCGCAGATCAAGGGCCGGCCGGCGATGGCCGAGTTCGGCGTCTCGGTCGCCACCACGGCGCGAGGCAAGGGTTTCGGCGGCCGGCTGTTCGAGCGCGCCGCGCTGCACGCCCGCAACCGCGGCATCGACACCCTGTTCATCCACGCCCTCAGCGAAAACGCCCCGATGCTGAAGATCGCCCGCAACGCCGGCGCGACCGTCGAGCGCGACGGCGGCGAATCCGAAGCCTGGCTTCGGCTGCCGCCGGACTCGGTGTCCTCGCACGTGGACGAGGCCCTGGAGCGCCACATGGCCGAATGGGACTTCCAGTTCAAGCGCCACATGCGCACCGTCGGCGATTTCCTGGATGGCGTGGCCGAGGTGAAATCCCGCATCCGCAAGGTCCGGGACCGGTCGGACGACCGCCCCGCCGGCCCCGGATCGAAACGCTGATCGCACGGACGACGACGGCATTCCACGGCGCCCCACCCGATTCCAGGGGGGAATCCGGATGCATTTTGTAACGCCTTTCCGCTACATTCGCCCGATTCGCCGGTCCGTTGCGCGCTGTCCTTGCCACCTCCGAGCGACCCTCGGCGCCTCGTCGCGCCATCCGTCCGGTCCGTCCAGTTCGTTGGGATATGCAGAACCTGCTTCCGTGGATCATCGCGGGACTGTCGGCGCTGGCGGTCCTGGGACTGCTCGCCGCGCTGCTGCTGCGGCGCCCCCGGCGCGAGCGCAAGCCGCTGCCCACCGAGTGGTCGCTGAGCCCGCGCCCGGTCTTCAGCGCGGATGAACGCCGCGTCTTCCGCCTGCTGCGCGAAGCGCTCCCCCACCACGTCGTGATGTGCAAGCTGCCGGTGGTGCGCTTCTGCCAGCCGACCGAGGCCCGCGACGTCCGCTACTGGTATGAGCTGCTGGGCGGCATCAGCGTGAACTTCGCCATCTGCAGCCCCAACGGCCGCGTGCTGGCCGCCATCGACCTGGAGACCGACCGCCCCGGCTCGTCCCGCAGCCTGCAGATCAAGCAGGCCGTGCTGGCCGCGTGCCGGATCCGCTACCTCCGCACCTCGGTCGACCAGCTCCCCAGCGCGACCGAGCTGCAGCTGCTCGTGCCTTACAGCAACCAGGGCAGCCGCGCCAGCATGGCGCCGATGCCGCGCACCAGCGCGCATGCGCCGGTCGCGAGCGCCGCCGCGGCGCGGCGCGCGGCACCGGTGGCCCCGGCCGCGCGCAACACGCTGTGGAACGACTCGCCCGTCTTCAGCGATTCCTTCTTCGCGCCCGACAGCCGCTATGACGCCTTCGGCGGCGGCGAGTCGATGCACGCGCCCCTGCCGCCGATGGCCGCCCCGATGTCCGCCGCCATGGCCCCGCTGCCGCCCGCCGAACCCCGCACCCGCGGCTACCGGCCGCGCGCCGGCGCGCACGAGGCCAGCGGCTTCCGCGACTCCCAGCTCGGCCGGGAGTCCCAGTTCGGCCACGACTTCCCGCCCCTGCCCGGCGAATCGCCGGACGCCGACATCGGCGGCGTGGTCGTCGATTCACCGCGTTACGGGCGGCGCTAAGCTACGCGCCTGCTCCGCTTCCTCGAGGACACACGACGGCGCTCCGGCGCCGTTTTCGTTGCCTCCGCGACTCCATGACTGACACGACGGCCGGGTTCGGCCTCCTGACGCCCGAGCTGATGCTCGATGCCCTCGAGCACGCGGGCCTGCGCCCTGACGGCCGCCTGCTGCAGCTGAACTCCTACGAGAACCGCGTGCTGCTGGCGCACCTGGAGGACGGCGCGGCGGTGGTCGCGAAGTTCTACCGGCCCGGCCGCTGGACCGATGCGCAGATCCTGGAGGAGCACGCCTTCGCGCAGGCGCTGGCCGCGGCCGAGGTCCCGGTGGTCGCGCCGCTGACGCTGACCATCGACGGCGCCACCGGCACCCTGGGCCATTTCCAGGGCCAGCGCTTCGCGGTCACGCCGCGCCAGGGCGGCCGTGCGCCGGAACTCGAGGACCCGGAAGTGCTGCGCTGGATCGGCCGTTTCCTCGCGCGCATGCACGACGTCGGCCAGGCCCAGCCCTTCCACGCGCGGCTCGCCTGGAACAGCGCCGCGCCGGCGCGCGATGCCCGCGACTGGCTGCGCGCCCAGGACACCCTGCCGCCGGAGCTCTCGGCCAACTGGCACGATGCCGCGGCGCGCTGCATCGACGCGATCGACGCCGCCTTCGACAGCCTGCCGGACCGGCGCTCGCTGCGGCTGCACGGCGATTGCCATCCCGGCAACATCCTGTGGACGCCGGACCGCGGCCCGCACTTCGTCGACCTCGACGACGCCGCCCAGGGGCCGGCGGTGCAGGACCTGTGGATGCTGCTGTCCGGCGATCCGGAAGCGGCGCGGATCCAGCGCGACGCGCTGTTGGACGGCTACGAGAGCGTGCGCGAATTCGACTGGCGCGAACTGCGCCTGGTGGAGGCGCTGCGCACGCAGCGCATGATCCACCACAGCGCCTGGCTCGCGCGGCGCTGGGACGACCCGGCCTTCCCGCTGGCCTTCCCGTGGTTCGGGACGCCCAACTACTGGAGCGACCAGGTCGTCAAGCTGCGCGAGCAGCTCGAGGCCATGCAGGTGGCCGCCGAGCGCTTCTGACCGCTGCTGACCGCTGCTGACGGCGCTCAGCCCAGCAACAGCGCGTTGACGCGGCGCACGTAGGCGGCCGGGTCCTCCAGCACGCCACCCTCGGCCAGCAGCGCCTGGTCGAACAGCACCTGCGCCAGGTCGCCGAAGCGCGGCTCGTCGCCCTCGATCGCGCCGAGCTTCTTCACCAGCGCGTGGTCGGGGTTGATCTCCAGCGTCGGCAGCGCGGTCGGCGCGGTCTGGCCAGCCTGCTTGAGCATGCGGGCCAGATGGCCGCTGATGTCGCCCTCCTCGACGACCACGCAGGCCGGCGAGTCCACCAGGCGGGTGGTCACGCGCACGTCCTTGGCGCGGCCCTCGAGCGCGGTCTTCAGGCGGTCCAGCACCGGCTTGAACTGCTCGGCGGCTTCCTCGGCCTTCTTCTTCTCTTCCTCGTCCTGGAGCTGGCCCAGGTCGACCGCGCCCTTGGCGACCGACTGCAGCGACTTGCCCTCGAACTCGTAGAGGTGGGACAGCATCCACTCGTCGACCCGCTCGGTCAGCAGCAGCACCTCGATGCCCTTCTTGCGGAAGATCTCCAGCTGCGGGCTGTTCTTCGCGGCGGCCAGGCTGTCGGCGGTGATGTAGTAGATGGCCTCCTGGCCCTCCTTCATGCGCGACACATAGTCGGCGAAGGAGACGTTCTGGTCGGCATGCGTCGAGGCGAAGCGCAGCAGCTTGATCAGGCGCTCCTGGTTGGCATGGTCCTCGCCGACGCCTTCCTTCAGCACCTGGCCGAAGTCCGTCCAGAAACGGGCGTACTTGTCGCGCTCGGCGGCGTCCTCGCTGCCCGCCAGCGACTCCAGCATCGACAGCACGCGCTTGGTCGAGCCCTCGCGGATCGCCTTCACGTCGCGGCTTTCCTGCAGCAGTTCGCGGCTGACGTTCAGCGGCAGGTCGGCCGAGTCGATCACGCCCTTGACGAAGCGCAGGTAGACCGGCATCAGCGCCTCGGCGTCGTCCATGATGAAGACGCGCTTGACGTACAGCTTCACACCGCCGCGCTTGTCGCGGTTCCACAGGTCGAAGGGGGCCTTGGCCGGGATGTAGAGCAGCTGCGTGTATTCGCTGCGGCCCTCGACGCGGTTGTGGGTGAAGGCCAGCGGCGGCTCGGTGTCGTAGCTGATCTGCTGGTAGAACGCGTCGTACTCGGCCTGGGTGATGTCGCTCTTGGAGCGCGTCCACAGCGCGGAGGCCTTGTTCACCGGCTCCCACTCGTCCTTGAGGACCTGCGTCGCCTTCTCCGCGTCCCACTCCTCCTTGCGCATCAGGATGGGCAGCGAGATGTGGTCGGAATACTTCGCGATCGTCGACTTCAGGCGCCAGGTCTTGAGGAATTCATCCTCGCCCTCGCGTAGATGGAGGATCACATCGGTGCCGCGGCCGGGCTTGACGATGGTCTCGACCTCGAAATCGCCGGTGCCTTCGGAGCTCCAGCGCACGCCCTGGTCGGCCGGCAGGCCGGCACGGCGCGACTCGACGGTGATGCGGTCCGCGACGATGAAGCCGGAGTAGAACCCCACGCCAAACTGGCCGATCAAGTGCGCATCCTTCTTCTGGTCGCCCTCGAGCTTGGCCATGAACTCACGGGTGCCGCTCTTGGCGATCGTGCCCAGGTGCGCGATCGCTTCTTCCGCGGACAGGCCGATGCCGTTGTCGCTGATGGTGACGGTGCGGGCCTCGGCGTCGAAGGAGACGCGGACCTCGAGGTTGGGCTGGTCTTCCAGGAACTGGGGATGATCCAGGGCCTCGAAGCGCAGCTTGTCGCAGGCGTCGGAGGCGTTGCTGACCAGCTCGCGCAGGAAAATTTCCTTGTTCGAGTAGAGCGAGTGCGTCACCAGATGCAGGATCTGCTTGACCTCGGCCTGGAAGGAATGAGTTTGCTTGTCCATCGTTCGAAAGAAGGGTGGATGAGAGAAACGGGTGGGAGCGCCACCCCGATTGGGGGCGGATTATCGCGGCGGGGCACATGGGCGCGGCGGCGCCGATTTCAAGGGGCCGCCTCTACACTCCCGGCCCTATGCCGATGATCTACTGGTTCGATTTGCTGGGCGTGGCGGTGTTTGCCGTGAGCGGAGCGCTGGCCGCGATGCAGGCCGGGCTGGACCTGTTCGGGCTGCTGGTCATCGCGGCGATGACGGCGGTCGGCGGCGGCACGCTGCGCGACCTGCTGCTGAACCGGCATCCGGTGTTCTGGATGAAGGACACCCGCTACCTGCTGGTGATCGTGGCCAGCGCGCTGGCGGCGCTGGTGGTCGGCCCCTTCCCGGGGCATGCGATCGCGGTGCTCAAGATCGCGGACGCCTTGGGCCTGGCGCTGTTCGCGCTCTGCGGCACGGAGATCGCCGAGGAACACGGCGTGAGGCCGATGCCCGCGCTGCTGATGGGCACGCTGACCGCCTGCGGGGGCGGCGTGCTGCGCGACCTGCTGAGCGGCCAGGCGCCGCTGCTGCTGCGCAAGGACATCTATGCGACGGCGGCGATCGGCGGCATCGCGCTGTACTTCGCGCTCAAGGCGATGGGCTTGCCGATGCGCTGGGCCTTCGTGCTGGGGATGGTCGGGGTGGCCGCGCTACGCCTGGCGGCGCTGTACTTCGGTTGGCAGCTGCCGGCGCTGCAGATGCTGCAGCTTCACTGACGGCGGTCGCCGCCGTCGTCTTCGTCGAGGTCGTCGTCCGGGTCCTCGTCCTCGTCCTCGTCGCCGGACGCGTCCGCGTCACGCGTGCCGCGCTTGGCCAGCGCGGCGCGGGCTTCCTTCTCCGCCAGCTTGGCCGCTTCGGCGGCCTCGGCCGCCGCGGTCCATTCGGCGAATTCGGCCGGCGTCTCCAGCGTGATCCGGCCGAGCTGCCCCTGGCGCAGGTCGTACAGCAGGATCTCGGCCGCCTTCTGCGTGTTGATGCGCCCCCCCGACAGCACCGCGCCGCGCCGCTTGCCGATCAAGGCCAGCACCTCGCCGTCCAGCAGGCTGGCGTCCGGCTCGAGCTGGTAACGGCTCTTGAGCGACTGCGGATAGTGCCGGCGCAGATAACCCAACAGGTCCAGCGCGACGACTTCCTCCTCGAAGGCATTGCGGCCGACCGCGCCGCTGGCGGCCAGGTTGATGCCAGCCTCGGGCACGCGGATCTTGGGCCACAGCATGCCCGGGGTGTCGAAGAGGTAGACACCCTTGTCGAGCAGGATCTTCTGCTCGATCTTGGTGATGCCCGGTTCGTCGCCGGTGGCGGCGGCACGCTTGCCCACGATCGTGTTGATCAGCGTCGACTTGCCGACGTTGGGAATGCCGCAGATCAGCACCCGCAGCGGCTTGTCCAGCCCGCCCCGGTGCGGCGCCAGCGCGCGGCACTCGGCCGCCATCAGCTTGGCCAGGCCGGGCTGACCCTGGTGGATCGCCACCGCCTGCGTGTCCGGACGGGAGCGGTAGAAGGCCAGCCACTCCGCCGTGCGGGCGGGATCCGCCAGATCCTGCTTGTTGAGCAGCTTCAGCGCCGGCCGGCCGGCCGTCAGCTGCGCGATCAGCGGATTGGCACTGCTCGCGGGCACGCGGGCATCGAGCATCTCGATGACCACGTCGATGCCGCTCTTCATGCGCTCGCGGATCGCGCCCCGGGTCTTGTGCATGTGCCCGGGAAACCATTGAATCGCCATGGGGCGGGATTGTCGGTGATCTGGTGGGGGGTGTGTTCCACCTGCCGCGGGCGAGCGCTTGGCCGCCAGAGCGCAGGGCCTTGGCGGCAAGCGCCAAGACCCCGCGCCCTGCCGTCCCCGAACCACCGAGGCGGGCGCCGAAGTCGTGCCTCAGTTCGGGGCCGGCGCCGGGCGAAGCTCAACGATCGTCGGGGCACCGTCGCGCGACTCGATGCGCACCTCGACCTTGTCGCCAGCCTTCATCGCCGTCAGCTGCGCAGCGCTCAGCACACCAGGCGCCAGCTTGAATGGCATCGTCATGCCCGGCATGTCCAGATGACGGATCTCGCCATGCTTGAGCGTCAACTTCTGCTGCGCCGCGTCGACACGACGGACCTCGGCAGCAATCCAGTCCTGCGACGACGCGGTGGCGTCGGCACTTGCGGCCGGCGCAGCAGCAGCAGCCGCCGGCTGGCCGTGGCCTTCATGGCCCTCGTGCCCCTGATGCTGGGCGCGCGCCGGCGAGGCCGCAGCGATCAAGGTCAGCGCGATGGCGGCAAGGAGGGTGGGAAAACGGTTCATGGTGATCTCCTGATGAGCGTTTGAATCGAGGTCGACGGCGCGCGGATTGCGGATTGCGGATCGCGCGTCGATGTTGTGATGGGCGGAGGGTCAATGGCCCTGATGGCCGTGGCCATCGGGCTTGCGCACGCGCAGCGGTTCGGGCGCGGGCGCCGACGAGGGCGCAGCGGTCCTCGGCGCTGGGGCCGGCGGGGCCCCGGGTGGCGCATCGACCGCGCGAGCGACCGTGCCGCGCGGCGCGGCGTACCAGCCCGGATCGCGGTAGTCGCCGGGCTTCTGGTCCTTGCGGACCTTGAGCACGCTGAACATGCCGCCCATCTCGAGCGCGCCATGCGGCCCCCGCCCGGCCATCATCGGGACGGTGTTCTCCGGCAGCGGCATCTCCATCTCGGCCATGTCGGCCATGCCGCGCTCGCCCATCGCCATGTAGTCGGGGATGACCTTGTTGATGCGCGCGGCCAGCCCGCGGTGGTCGACACCGATCAGCGTATCGACCTCATGGCCCATGGCGTTCATCGTGTGGTGGCTCTTGTGGCAGTGGATGGCCCAGTCGCCGGGCTCGTCGGCGAGGAACTCGATCTGCCGCATCTGGCCCACCGCGACGTCGGTGGTGACTTCGGGCCAGCGCGCGGACCTGGGCACCGGACCGCCATCGGTGCCGGTGACCTCGAACTCGTGCCCGTGCAGGTGGATGGGGTGGTTGGTCATGGTGAGGTTGCCGATCCGCACCCGCACGCGGTCGCCCTGGCGCACGTTGAGCGTGTCGATGCCCGGGAAGACGCGGCTGTTCCAGGTCCACAGGTTGAAGTCGGTCATCGTCATCGTGCGCGGCGTGTAGCTGCCGGGATCGATGTCGTAGCTCGAGAGCAGGAAGCAGAAGTCGCGCTGCACCTCGGCGATCTGCGGGTGCCGCGCCTTCGGATGGGTGACCCAGAAGCCCATCATGCCCATCGCCATCTGCGTCATTTCGTCCGCATGCGGGTGGTACATGAAGGTGCCGGGCCGGCGGGCGATGAACTCGTAGACGAAGGTCTCGCCCGGCTTGATCGCCGGCTGCGTGAGCCCGGAGACGCCGTCCATGCCGTTGGGCAGGCGCTGGCCATGCCAGTGGACGCTGGTGTGCTCGGGCAGTTTGTTGGTGACGTAGATGCGCACGCGGTCGCCTTCGACGACCTCGATGGTGGGACCGGGCGACTGGCCGTTGTAGCCCCACAGGTGGGCGGTGCAGCCCGGCGCGAGTTCGCGCAGGACCGGCTCGGCGACGAGGTGGAATTCCTTGACGCCGTCGCGCATGCGCCAGGGCAGCGTCCAGCCGTTGAGGGTGACGACGGGGTTGTAGGGCCGGCCGTCCGGCGGCGTCAGCGGCGGCGCGGTGTCGGGCGTGTCGCGCTGGGCGGGCTCGGGCAGCGCCGCCATCGCGACGCGCGAGACACCGCTCGCGTTGACCGCGCCGGCCGCGCCGAGCGCCGCACCCGCGGCGGCGCGGGCGAACAGGTTGCGTCGGGAAATCATCGGGAATCCTTTCAGGACCGCGCGCTCAATGCGCGGCGGCGCCGGCGGCTTCGGGCGCCGCGGCGGTCGGAGTCGGGGAAGCGGCCGTGGCGCCGTCGCGCACGGGGCCGAGCAGGCTCTGCGACAGCATCGATTCGGCGAGCCAGTAGTCGCGCCGCGCCTCGAGCGCGGCGGCGACGGCACGGGCCTGGGCCCGCGCGTCGGCGAGCAGGTCCATGACGCCGACCAGCATGCCGTTGTAGCGCAGCAGGGTTTCGTCGGAGACCTGACGGGCCAGCGGCAGCACCTCGTCGTGATGACGCCGGGCGATGCGCCAGGCGGTCTCCGCGCGCGCCCGCGCGACGCGGACTTCGGAGCGCGCGTCGATCGCCACCTGCGCGGTCCGCTCGAGCGACTGACCGTAGGCCTCGCGGGCCCCGGCCACGCGCGCCTGGCCCCAGTCGAAGAGCGGCAGCTCGACGCTGAGCTCGACACCCCGCTGGGTGGGCTCCTCGTTGCTGCTGTTGCGCTGCAGGCCAAGTTCGAGCACGTTGATCCGGCCGGTCCGGCGCGTCAGGCCCAGCTGCGCGGCGAGCTGCTCCGAGTCGCGCTTCGCGGCCTGGATGTCGAGCCGCTGCGTCACCGCCTGCCGCTCGAGGTCGTCGGCGGCGCGGAAGTCGGTCGGCACGTCGGGCAGGCGCTCCGGCAGCGTCAGCGTCGTCACGTCGTCGCCCCACAGGCCGATCGCGCGGATCAGCGCCTCGCGGTCGCCGGTCGCCTGCAGCTCGGCCTGCTCCAGCGCGAGCTGGGCCTCGGCCAGCACCGCGCGCTCGCGGGCGAGCCGCAGGGCGCTGACATTGCCGGCCTGGCGCATCCGCAGCGCGAGTTCCGCGCCGGCGGACGCGGAGTCCAGGACCGTGCGCGCCTGCCGCAGGCGTTCCTGCGCGGCGACGGCCTGGACCCAGCTGCGACGGGCCTGGGAGGCGACGTCGAGCAGCTGCTGCCCGACGCGCGCCTGCTCGCGGGCCAGGGCCTGGGCGGCGGCGTCCTGGCGGGCGCCGCGGCCGAGCAGGCTCAGCAGGTTGAACTCGAGGCCGCGCTCGATCTCGCGCTCGTCGCCGCGCACGAGGCGGCCCAGGCTCAGGACCGGGTTCGGCCAGAGCAGCGTCTGCACGCGCTCGGCGTCGGCCATGCCCAGGCCGTAGAGGCCGGCCTGCAGGCCGCGGTGGTTCAGCAGCGCGAGCTGCACCGCGCCCTGGGCGTCGAGCGGCCGGGCCAGCAGGGCGTCGGTGCGCGCGCGGGCGGCGGCGCGCTGGTCGTCGGTGCGCTGCAGCGGCAGGTCGCTGCCCAGCCAGTCGCGGCTCTGCCGCTGGACCGGCTCGGCCGCCTGCTCCGGCGAGAGCGACGCGCAGGCCGAAAGGCCCAGCGCCAGCAGCACGGGCAGGGTCAGGCGCAGGGAAGTCATCGTCGAGGACATCGGGGGCTCCTCAATGGTGGTGATGGCCGCCGGCCGGGGCCGAGGCGGCGCTCGCGGGGGCAGAAGCGGCGCGGGCGGGTGCGTTCGCGGCTTGGCTTTCGCGCAGCAGCGCGCGCCAGCCGCCGGCCTCGTGGACACGGCGGTTGGCCTGGCGCCAGTCGCCGACACCGGGGTCGGCGACAGCGGCGCCGGAGGCGGGCGCGGGCGGCTTGACGATCGGCGCGGGCGTGGTCGCCCGAGGGTCGGCGGGATTGGGAGGCGCGGCCGCGGCAGACCCGAGGGTCGCGGCCACGGCCAGCAGGCAGAGCAATCGAGAAGACATGGCTTCCTCGCAAAGGATCGGGAGCAGGGAGGACTGCCCAGACCCCACACCCCTGCCCTCTCCCCGCCAGCGGGGAGAGGGAGTCAGTCAGACCGATCTCCAGCGCCACCAGCGGGGCGAGGGATCGGATCGGACTCCCTCTCCCGCTTGCGGGAGAGGGTGGGGGTGAGGGTCGGTGCAGGCCGCCGGCCGGGCCGTCATCAGACGGAACCCGGCACGATGGCGACGCTCACGGCGGCTCGTCCAGGACGAGCGCCGGCGTTCAGGCGAGGAAGGTTTTTGGCGGCCGCTCGAGCGGCTGCGGCGTCTGCTCGGGCGCGTCGATGGCGCGGAGCGTGGGGGTGGCGTCGCGCAGGTCCTGCGCGGCGAGCATCAGCGGCGCGATCGGCATCGCGGCGCCGATGCAGCACTGCAGGCAGATGCCGCAGTGGTGATCGGTGGCGGCGTCCCCGCCGTCGTCATGCGGCGCCGCGGCGTCCGTCGGCGACAGGTCCGTTGAGGCCCCGTCATGGCCGCCGTGCGTCATGCCGCCCATGCCGGTCCCGTCGTGGCTCATCGCGCCCATGTGCATGGCGCCCATGTCCATGCCGGCCATCTCATGGCAATCGGTGGGCATCGTCGCGACGGCGCCGCCGCCGTGCGCGGACATCAGCGCCATGCCGATGCCCATCGTGGCCGCGAGCGCCCCCTGCAGCGGCAGGGTCAGGGCCAGCACGGCCAGCACCAGCCAGCGGCTCCAGAGGAGCCGGCGCGGACCGGTGGCGTTCAAGCGGGACATGGGGCCGGAGTGTAGGCGAGGCAGCGCCCGGACACTCACCTCGGCCCTGGCCGCCACAGGGCCTCCCGACCTCCCGGCTCAGTCCTCGTTCTTGAAGACCAGCTTGACCTCGTGCGTCTCCTTCTGGCCGCTGGGCTCGAACTTCCAGTCCATCAGCGCGCGGGTGACGGCCTTGTCGAAGACCTTGCGCGGCTCGGCCTCCAGGATCTCGACGCCCGAGACCTTGCCGTCCGGCTCGATGTTCATCTTGGCGCGCACCGAGCCCTGCGAGATCGACTGGCGGGCGGCTTCGGCCGGAAACTCCGGCGGCACCTTCTTGACGATCTTCGGCGTGGCATGGGCGCCGGCGGCCAGCACCAGCGCGGCGGCCAGGCCCAGCAGGCTGCGGGAAACGGTGGGGATCAGGTTCTTGCTCATCTTGGGACCTCGTACGTCTTGGGTGAGGAAAGCGGGATTTCCGGTAGGAACGGGGGCGACTCGCGCAGCCGGGACGTCAGGTCGCGGAGCGGGCCGTGCTGAAGAAGCCCACGGCCTGCACCAGGCGCGAGCTGCTGTCGCGCAGCGAGTCGGTGGAGCGGGTCAGTTCGTCGACCAGCGTGGTGTTCTGCTGCGTCGCGCGGTCCAGCTCGTTCATCGCGTTGTTCACGACGCCGACGCCGGCCGCCTGCTCCTGGGCCGAATGCGAGATCTCCTCGATCAGCTGGCCCATGTTGTTGACCTCGTCCACGACCGAGCGGATCGTCGCGCCGGCGTTGTTGACCAGCGCCGTGCCGTTCTCGACCTTGACGGACGATTCCTGGATCAGGACCTTGATCTCCTTGGCCGCCTGCGCCGAGCGCGAGGCCAGCGCCCGCACTTCCGACGCGACCACCGCGAAGCCCTTGCCGTGCTCGCCGGCACGGGCCGCTTCCACCGCGGCGTTCAGCGCCAGGATGTTGGTCTGGAAGGCGATGCCGTCGATGACGCCGATGATGTCGCCGATCTTGCGCGAGCTCGCGCTGATCTCTTCCATCGTCGAGACGACCTGGCTCACCACCGTGCCGCCGGCCGAAGCCGACTGGCGCGCCTTGCTGGCGATGCTGGCGGCCTTGCGGGTCAGCTCGCTGGCGCCGTTCAGGTTGGAGGCGATCTGCTCCACCGACGCGGCGGTGTTCTGCAGGCTCTCGGCGGAACGCGCGGTGCGGTCCGACAGGTCGACGTTGCTGCCGGCGATCTCGTTGGAGTTCTGGGCGACCTCGCCCGCCGCGGCGCTCACGCTGGCCACCACGCCCGACAGCGCGGTCTGCATGTCGCGCATCGCGTGCAGCATCTGCGCCAGCTCGTCGGAACCCTGCACGTCGATGTGCTGCGACAGGTCGCCCGAGCTGATCGCCTGCGCCGCGTCCTTGGCCTTGCGCGCCGGCACGATGATCGAGCGCGCGATCGTCAGGCCGCCGACACCCCCGATGACCACGGCGATCACGACCAGCAGGCCAGTGATGACGATGGACTGGTTGGCCAGCTTCGCGCCGCCTTCGGCCAGCGCGCGGCCCCCGGCGAACTGCAGCTCGACCAGGCTCTTGAGCGTGTCCTGGTAATCCTTCTGCGCCGGACGCACGTCCTTGATCAGGGCCTCGCGGGCCTCGTCCGGGCTGCCGTCCTGCTGCACCGCCAGGAACTTGGACACCGCGGCGGCGAACCGGGTCTGGTGCTCGCGCACCTTGGCCACGACTTCCTTGTCTTCCTTGACATCGGCGACCTTGGCCTCGAGCTCGGCCAACTGCTTCTGGCCCTCCTCGAGCGCGGCGGCGATGTCGTTCTTCTGGCGCTTGATCGCATTGGCCGTGTCCAGCAGCAGCAGGTCGCGGGAGGCGCGCGCGATGATGTTGACGTCGCTCTCCAGCGTGTTGGCCAGGGCGATCTTCACGAGGCTGGAGTCGGCCGTCGTGCTCAGGTCATGGGAGAGGCGGCTGGCGTTGTGGGCGCCGAAAGCGCCGATCACGATCAGCAGCAGGATCAGCAGCGCATAGCTCAGCGTCAGGCGCTGGCCGATGCGCAGGCGGGATAGAAACGACATCGATTCCCTCGCAACGATTCAGTTGTTGTTGATTGGCCGGACAGCGCGGGCACGTCGGCGCTTGTGGCGTCGTCGCTGCGGTCCGACCATCGGATTCGGCGCGATCATCGTTGGACTTGATCCGGGGCATCGATGCCGGTTCCGAGGGCCCGTGAATTCTGACGCGGCACTTGCAACTGAATGCAAACGGCGTTTTCACCGGCTCGGTAGAAGCCCTAATGCGGCGCTCGGCGCGGTTTCATGATTCCTGCACATTCCTTCGCGAGTCGCCCGCGTCGCGCCCGTATCCGCGCCGTAACCGCCTCGCGGCCAGCGCGCCTCGTCGCATCGAGGGTCAGGGCTTGCCGCTCTCCGGCAGCGGCATGAGGGTCAGGGCTTGTCGGGCGCGGAGGACGTCGACGGCATGGCCGCCACGTCCTCGCCATCCAGCTCGACACGGTTGCGCCCGCCCTGCTTGGCGCGGTACATCGCGGCGTCGGCGCGACGCAGCGGGTCCTCGACGCCGGCGTCGTCGCCCCGCAGCAAGGTCACCCCGATGCTGACGGTGTACGAGATCGACGCCGCGCCGCCGTCCTTCGCGTCGAGCGCCACCGGCGTCGCGGCGATGCGCTCGCGCAGGCGCTCGGCGAAGCGGCGCGCGCCGGCCAGGTCGGTGTGGGCGAGCCCGATGACGAACTCCTCGCCGCCGAAGCGCCCCGGCAGGTCGACCTCCCGCGAGGCGTCCTTCAGCACCTGCGCCAGGGCGCGGATCACCGCGTCGCCGGCGGCATGGCCGTGGTGGTCGTTGACCTGCTTGAAGTGGTCGATGTCCAGCATCAGCAGCGCGGACGGCGTGCGGTAGCGCCGCACCGTGCGCAGCAGCGCGCGCAGGCCCTCCTCGGTCGCCATCCGGTTGGCCAGCCCGGTGAGGCCGTCGGTGCGCGAGCGCTGCTCGAGTTCCGCGTTGACCTTGGCGAGCTGGGTCACCAGCGCCTCGGTCGAGCGCAGCCAGCGCGACAGCGCCTGGTACCCGAACTGCGCCACGAACAGCACGATCAGCGTGAACACCCAGAAGAACACCCAGGCGGTGCTGAGCATCACCCGCGACGCTTCCTCCAGCCGGCTCCAGTCGCCGCTCGCCAGCGCGGCGCGCAGCTGCAGCGAGCCCAGGCCCAGGCTCACCAGCCCATACCCCTGCACCGCCAGCACGATCGCGAACAGCAGGCCCAGGCCCATCGCGCGGCGGCCGCTGGGCGGCGGCGTGAACAGCGCCGGCCGGCGCGCGATCCAGCGCGAAAGCCGCGGCCAGCTCAGCGCCATCAGTGGCCCGCCGAGCAGCACGCTCTGCAGGAAGGCGCCCAGCCACCAGCCCTGCCAGATCGGCAACTGGCGCTCGGCGGCGAGATCGTGGTTGAAATTCCAGATCAGCGCGCCGGCGGAGCTGAACACCGCGCCGACGAAACACAGCGGCACGAAGAACAGCCAGGCTCTGAGGCTGCGCAGCCCGCGCGCCGCGCCGACGGCCCGGTAGCCCAGCGCCAGCACGCCCAGCCCGAGCGGATTGGCGCAGGCGAAGACCGCCGCCCAGCCCGGCGCCATGCCGGCGTCGACCGCCAGCACGAAGGTCGCCGCCCAGGCGGGCACCGCACCCCAGCGCCAGCCGAAGCACAGCGTCCACCACAGGCACAGCGGGATCGGCGGGTAGAAGGTCAGGAAGGCGACCGCGCCGCCCAGGTCGACGGGAATCCCGGACCAGCCCTCGCGCACCGTGAGCAGGCCCAGCACGACGCAGGCGATGACGGTCGCCAGCCAGCCGCCGAGCAACCAGCGTCGTTCAACCGCCCTCCCCTCGCGCCACAGCGCCCGGACCGACAGGCTGCCCGGGGTGTCGGGCATCAGGTCGGCCAGGCGCTGCAGCGGCTCCATTCAGCCCCCGGGAGGGGTCGGACGGGTCCGCGCGCCGAAGATCGCCGAGCCCACGCGCACCATCGTGGCGCCTTCCAGGATCGCGGCGTCCATGTCGGCGCTCATGCCCATGCTCAGGGTGTCCAGGCTCAGCCCGAGGTCCCGGTTGAGCGCGGCCAGCAGCCCGGCCAGCGCCCGGTGCGGAACCCGCTGCGCCTCCAGCGTGGCGGCCGGCTCCGGGATCGCCATCAGGCCGCGCAGCCGCAGCCTCGGCAGCGCGGCGACCGCGCGCGCCACCTCGGCCACTTCACCCGGCGCCAGGCCGCTCTTGGACGCCTCGCCGCTGATGTTGACCTGCAGGCAGACGTCCAGCGGCGGGAGCGCCGCCGGTCGCTGCTCGGCCAGCCGCTGGGCGATCTTGAGCCGGTCGACGCTGTGCACCCAGTCGAAGCGCTCCGCCACCACCCGCGTCTTGTTGCTCTGCAGCGGCCCGATCAGGTGCCACTCGACGCGCTCGCGCAGGTCGGCCAGCGCGTCGATCTTGTCGACGGCCTCCTGCACGTAGTTCTCACCGAAGCGGCACTCGCCAGCCTCGAACGCTTCTCTCACATCCGAAGCCGGGAAAGTCTTTGTTACCACCAGCAGCGTGACGCTGTGCACGGGCCGCGACGCCTGCAGGCAAGCCCTCTCAATGCGGCCATGGAGCTGTTGTATGTTCTCGGAGATCGTCGCCATAATCGCCAACGCTTTTTCCTATCCCATGGACATCACCCAACTGCTGGCATTCTCGGTCAAGAACAAGGCCTCCGACCTTCACTTGTCCGCCGGTCTGCCCCCCATGATCCGCGTCCATGGCGACGTGCGCCGCATCAACGTCGAGGCCCTCGAGCACCGCCAGGTGCACGACATGGTCTACGACATCATGAGCGACGCCCAGCGCAAGACCTACGAGGAGACGCTGGAGTGCGACTTCTCGTTCGAGATCCAGGGCCTGGCGCGCTTCCGCGTCAACGCGTTCAACCAGAACCGCGGCGCCGGCGCCGTGTTCCGGACCATCCCGAGCAAGATCCTGACGCTGGAGCAGCTCAACTGCCCCAAGGTCTTCGCGGACCTGGCGATGAAGCCGCGCGGCATGGTGCTGGTCACCGGCCCGACCGGCTCGGGCAAGTCGACGACGCTGGCCGCGATGATCAACCACCTCAACGAGAACGAGTACGGCCACATCCTGACCGTCGAGGACCCGATCGAGTTCGTGCACGAGTCCAAGAAGTGCCTGGTCAACCAGCGCGAGGTGGGCCCGCACACGATGAGCTTCTCCAACGCGCTGCGCTCGGCGCTGCGTGAGGACCCGGACTGCATCCTGGTGGGCGAAATGCGCGACCTGGAAACCATCCGCCTGGCGCTGACCGCCGCGGAAACGGGCCACCTGGTCTTCGGCACGCTGCACACCTCCTCGGCCGCCAAGACGGTGGACCGGATCGTGGACGTGTTCCCCGCGGCGGAGAAGGAAATGGTCCGCGCGATGCTGTCGGAATCGCTGCAGGCGGTGATCTCGCAGACGCTGTGCAAGACCAAGGACGGCAACGGCCGGCTGGCGGCGCACGAGATCATGCTGGGCACCTCGGCGATCCGGAACCTGATCCGCGAGAACAAGATCGCGCAGATGTACTCCTCGATCCAGACCGGCAACAACCTGGGCATGCAGACGCTGGACCAGAACCTCACCGACCTGGTCCGCCGCAACATGATCAGCCCGGCCGAGGCCCGGCAGAAGGCCAAGTTCCCCGAGAACTTCCCCGGCTGACCCGCCCCCAACGACAAACACGACCGGGACCCGGGCGACTGAGCGACGGCGCCCCGGCATAAGGACAGGACTTCGCCATGGAACGCGATCAGGCCACCAAGTTCATCAACGACCTGCTGCGCCTGATGGTGTCGCGCAAGGGCTCCGACCTGTTCCTGACGGCGGACTTCCCGCCCGCGGTCAAGGTCGACGGCAAGGTGACCAAGGTGTCGCCCCAGCCGCTGACTGGCCAGCACACGCTGCAGCTGGCGCGGGCCATCATGAACGACAAGCAGGCGGCCGATTTCGAGCGCACCAAGGAGTGCAACTTCGCGATCTCGCCGCAGGGCATCGGCCGCTTCCGCGTCAACGCCTACATCCAGCAGGGCCACGTGGCGCTGGTGCTGCGGACCATCCCCCAGACCCTGCCGACGATCGAGTCGCTGGACCTGCCCGTGGTCCTGAAGGACGTCACCCAGACCAAGCGCGGCCTGGTGATCCTGGTGGGCGCCACCGGCTCGGGCAAGAGCACGACGCTGGCGGCGATGGTCGACCACCGCAACGAGACCACCTACGGCCACATCATCACGATCGAGGACCCGGTCGAGTTCGTCCACCCACACAAGAACTGCATCGTCAGCCAGCGCGAGGTCGGCCTGGACACCGAAGGCTGGGAGCAGGCGCTGAAGAACACGCTGCGCCAGGCGCCGGACGTGATCCTGATGGGCGAGATCCGTGACCGCGAGACGATGGAGCACGCCGTCGCCTTCGCCGAGACCGGCCACCTGTGCATGGCCACGCTGCACGCCAACAGCGCCAACCAGGCGCTGGACCGGATCATCAACTTCTTCCCCGAAGAGCGCCGCGCCCAGCTGCTGATGGACCTGTCGCTCAACCTGAAGGCGCTGGTCTCGCAGCGGCTGCTGCCGCGCCAGGAGGGCAAGGGCCGGATCGCCGCGGTCGAGATCCTGCTGAACACGCCGCTGATCAGCGACCTGATCTTCAAGGGCGAGGTGGGCGAGATCAAGGAAATCATGAAGCGCTCGCGCGAGCTCGGCATGCAGACCTTCGACCAGGCGCTGTTCGACCTCTATGAATTCGGCAAGGTCACCTACGAGGACGCGCTGCGCAATGCCGACTCGGTCAACGACCTGCGGCTGCAGATCAAGCTCAACAGCGAGCGGGCGCGCAGCGGCGACCTGGCGTCGGGCACCGAACACCTGACCATCGTCTGAGCGCGCGGGAGGGACACAATCGGCGGGTCTTCATCCACCCACCGACAGGTTCCTCCATGAGCAGCATCGGCCAGCGTTCCTACGACTCCCTCCCTCCCCTGCGCGTCGCCTTCCTCGGCCTCGGCGTCATGGGCTTCCCGATGGCGGGCCATCTCGCCAAGGCCGGGCATGGGGTCGTCGCCTACAACCGGACGCCCGCCAAGGCACAGGCCTGGGTCGCCGAGTTCGGCGGGCAGTCGGCCGCGACGCCGCGTGAGGCGGCCCAGGGCGCCGACATCGTCTTCTGCTGCGTCGGCAACGACGCCGACCTGCGCTCCGTCGTGCTGGGCGCCGACGGCGCCTTCGCCGGCATGAAGCCCGGCGCGGTCCTCGTCGACCACACCACCGCCTCGGCCGAAGTCGCCCGCGAGCTCGCGGCCGAAGCGATGCGACAGGGCCTGCACTTCATCGACGCCCCGGTCTCCGGCGGCCAGGCCGGCGCGGTGAACGGCGCGCTGACCGTCATGTGCGGCGGTGACGAGGCCGTCTTCGGACGCATCCAGCCGGTCGCGATGCACTTCGCCAAGGCCGTGACCCGCGTGGGCGAGGCCGGCGCCGGGCAGCTCGCGAAGATGGTCAACCAGATCTGCATCGCCGGCATCGTCCAGGGCCTGTCCGAGGCGATCGCCTTCGGCCAGAAGAGCGGCCTGCCGATGCCGCTGGTGCTCGAGGTCATCGGCAAGGGCGCCGCCCAGAGCTGGCAGATGGACAACCGCGGCAAGACCATGGTCGAGGACAAGTTCGACTTCGGCTTCGCCGTGGACTGGATGCGCAAGGACCTCGGGCTGGTGCTCGACGAGGCGCGCCGCAACGGTGCGCGCCTGCCGCTGACCGCCCTGGTGGACCAGTTCTATGCCGACGTGCAGGCCGAGGGCGGCGGCCGCCTCGACACCTCCAGCCTGATCAAGCGCCTGCGCTGAAGCGCGCCGGTCGCGGGCGCGGCGCGCCTAGGCTTCGCCGAGCGCGCGGGCGACCAGTTCCACCTGCTCCAGCTGATGGATGGCATGCGAGGAGGTGGCGCCCGAGCCGTTCGGCCGCCGCGCCACGCAGCGCAGCCGCGCATGCGGCGGCAGCAGCTCATCCATCTGCTCGCGGATGAAGGACCAGGCGCCCTGCTGCCGGTGCTCCTCCTGCACCCAGGTGATTTCCACCAGCGCCGGATACCGCGCCAGCAAGGCCTCCAGCGCCTGCGCCGGGAACGGATAGAACTGCTCGATCCGCGCCACCGCCAGGTCCGCCCGCGCGACCGAACGCCGCCCGCGGTCCAGGTCGTAATAGACCTTGCCGCTGCACAGCAGCAGGCGCTCGACCTGGCGCGGGTCCTCGACCGTCGTGTCGTCGATGACCGTCTGGAAGCTGCCCCCGGTGAGTTCCTCGATCCCGGCGTGCGACGCCTTCTCCCAATAGAGCGTGCCCTTGGGCGTCATCACGATCAGCGGCTTGCGCAGCGTGTCGAAGGCCTGCCGGCGCAGCAGGTGGAACCACTGCGCCGCCGTCGACGGGCAGGCCACGCGCAGGTTGTCCTCGCCGCACAGCTGCAGGAAGCGGCTCAGGTAGCCGCTCGAGTGGTCCGGCCCGATGCCCTCGTTGCCATGCGGCAGCAGCACCGCCAGCGAGGAGGTGTCGCCCCACTTCTCCTCGCCCGAGCTGATGTACTGGTCGACGAAGACCTGCGCGCCGTTGACGAAGTCGCCGAACTGCGCTTCCCACACCGTCAGCGTGCGTGCGGCGCCGACGCTGTAGCCGTACTCGAAGCCCAGCACCGCCTCCTCGGACAGCGGCGAGTTGTGGATGTCGAAGCGGCCGCTGGGGCCGTCGCCGGCCGCCACCTGGCGCAGCGGCACGAACTCCGCGGCCGTGCCGTCGCGCGCGCCGCCCGCGCCGCCAGCCTCCTGCGAGGTCCAGACCGCCTGGCGGTGCAGGAAGGTGCCGCGGCGCACATCCATGCCGGAGACCCGCACGTTCAGTCCGCCGCGCAGGATGGTGGCGTAGGCCAGGTTCTCGGCGAAGCACCAGTCGGCCCGCAGCGGCGGCTCGGCCAGCCCGGCCATGCGGCGCCAGTGGTCGACCAGCGTGCGCACCATCGCATGCGGCTCGAAGCCGTCGGGCAGCGTCGTCATCGGGTCGATCAGCGCCTGCACGCCGGCCGCGTCCAGGGCCGGCACCGCGCCCGGCCGGCGCAGCGGCGACGGCGTCTCGTCCTCGGCCGGCAGCGCGGGATCGGAGAAGGCCTGGTGGGCCCGCACCCGGCTACGCGTCACGTGCGAGGCCAGGTCGGTGTCGGGCGGCACCACGCGGTCAGCGCGCAGCGCCGCGGCGTAGCGATCGACGATGGTCGGGTGCGACTGCGTCAGCGCATGGATGCGCGGTCGCGTCAGCGCCGGCACGTCGCTTTCCGAATGGCCGAGCCGGCGGTAGCCGATCAGGTCGATGACGATGTCGGAGCCGAAGCGCGCGCGCCAGGCCATCGCGATCGCGGCGGCCCGCAGCGCCTGCTCGGGCTCGTCCGCGTTCACGCGCAGGACCGGCGCGTCGATCATGCGGGTGACGTCGGTGCAGTACTGCGCGGGCCAGGCGCTCATCGGGTTGGGCTCGGTGAAGCCGACCTGGTTGTTGATGATCACGTGCACCGTGCCGCCGACCGTGTAGCCCGGCTTGCCGCCCAGCATCAGCGTCTCCATCACCACGCCCTGCCCCGCGAAGGCGGCGTCGCCATGCAGCATCAGCGGCAACACCAGGCGCCGGCCGTCCTGGTCGGCGCGCTCGCGGCTGAGCGCGTCCTGGCAGGCGCGCGCCAGGCCGGTCAGCACCGGATGCACGCTCTGCAGGTGGGACGGGTTGTGCGCCAGCGTCAGCGTCAGGCGGCCGCGCGGCGTGTCCAGCTCGCGCTCGCCGCCCAGGTGATAGACCAGGTCGGTGTGGCGCTCCGGATGCGGCGACTTCGGATCGAAGTGGTCCAGCACCTGCGCCGGCGGGAAACCCATCAGGTTGACCAGCACGTTGACCCGCCCGCGGTGCGGCATGCCCAGGAAGATCCGCCGCACGCCGTGGCCGGCCGCCTCGGCGCAGAGCGCGTCCAGCAGCGGAATCAGCGTCTCGTTGCCTTCCAGCGAGAAGCGCTTCGCATGCGGGAAGGCCTGGGCGACATGCTCCTCCCAGCCCTGCGCGCGGATCAGCCGGTCGAGCAGCGCGAGCCGCTCCGCCGCGCCGCCCGGCACCGGCGGCGAGGCCTCCATCTCGTGATGCAGCCAGTCTCGCCGCGACGCGTCGCGCACCGCGCTGGCGTCCAGGGCCAGGCCGCCGCAGTAGATGGCCTTGAGCGCGCGGTCCAGGTCGCCGACGGTGCGCGCGCTCCACAGCGGCGCGCCGGCCGGCGACAGCCATTCGCCGGGCTGCAGACCGAAGCACTGCGGATCGAGCAGCCCCGGATCGGCGGGCCGCGACACGCCCAGCGGGTCGAGCCGCGCGCTGCGGTGGCCGTCGCGGCGGTGCGCTTCGATGAAGGCCAGCACCTCGGGGCGCCAGCGCGCCGAGGCGGGCGGCGAGACCGGCGACGAAGCGGACGGTGCGGGGGAAAGGGATGCGGGCGCCGTCGCGCCCTCCTGGATCCTGTCGTTCATGCGGGTCGCTCCCTGGTGAGTCGACGAAGACGGCGCGGCGATGACAGCGCCGCGGGCACGGGGCGCGCCGGCGCTACAGCACGAAGGCGCGGACCGCGTTGTTCAGATGGGCGGCCTCGTCCTCCAGCGCCTTGGCCGAGGCGGTGCTCTGCTCGACCATCGCCGCGTTCTTCTGCGTGGTGTCGTCCATCTGCATGATGGCCATGTTGACCTGCTCGATGCCCATGCTCTGCTCGCGGCTGGAGGCGCTGATCTCGGCGACGACGCCGCTGACCTGCTGGATGCCGGTGACGACCTGGGTCATGGTGGCGCCGGCCTGCTCGACCAGCCGGCTGCCGGCGCCGACCTGCTCGGTGGACGCGACGATCAGGTCCTTGATCTCGCGCGCGGCACCGGCCGAGCGCTGCGCCAGCGCCCGGACCTCCGAGGCGACGACGGCGAAGCCGCGGCCGTGCTCGCCGGCCCGGGCGGCCTCGACCGCGGCGTTCAGCGCCAGGATGTTGGTCTGGAAGGCGATGCCGTCGATCGTGCCGATGATCTCGCCGATGCGCTGCGAGGACGCGGAGATCGAGCTCATCGTCGCGACCACCTCGCCCACCGCCTTGCCGCCCGCGCTCGCCACCTGCGACGCGGACGCGGCGCTGGCATTGGCCTGGTCGGCGTTGTCGGCGCTCATGCGCACCGCGGCGGTGAGCTGCTCCATCGCGGACGCCGTCTGCTGCAGCGCGCTGGCCTGGGCCTCGGTGCGCGCCGACAGGTCGGCGTTGCCCTGCGCCACCTCGCGGGCGGCGGCCGAGATCGTGTCCGCGCCCTGTCGCACCTCGGAGACGATCCGGTGCAGGCTGCGCACCATGTGCTGCAGCGCGGCGATCAGGCGGCCGATCTCGTCGCTGCTCTGCGGCAGCTCGCGGGGCGTGAGATCGCCCTTGGCGACGTCCTCCGCCAGCGCGATGGCGCCGTGGATGCGCTGCGTGATCGAGCGGGTGATGCTGTAGGCGGTGACCACGCCCAGCAGCACGGCGATCGCGGCCACCACGCTCATCCAGAGCTTGGAGCGCTGCGCGTCCGCCTTGGCCCGGGCGACGTCGTCGGCCATGGCCTTGGACTGGTACTCGACCATCTTGTCGATCAGCGCGTAATAGCGCACCTGCAGCTGCGCCATGTCGCCCTGGTAGACGGCCATGGCCTCCTCGCGCTGGCCCGCGGCGATCAGGTCGAAGAGCTTGCGCACCGCCGCCCCGTAGGCTTTGCGGGCCTCCGACTGCTCGGCGAAGATCGCCTTGGCCTCGTCGGTGTTGAGCATCTTCTCGAAGCGCGCGAAGTTCTCGGTGTTGGCGGCGCGGACGAGGGCGTACTCGTCCATGTAGCGCTTGGCCTGCGCGGGATCGGTGGCCATCAGCAGCCGGCCGATCACTATCACGCCGCGGTCGCCGACATTCTTGATGTCGTCGCTCACGGCGATCTGGGCGTAGCGGTCATCGACCACCCGGTCCATGGTGCCGCTGGTGCGATTGAGCACCGAAACGGCGACGGCCAGCACCAGCAGCAGCAAGGCGATCACGATCGCGAACGCGGCGGCCAGCCGCGTTCCGATCTTGAAGTTGGACAACGTCGGCATGTTCTTTTCTCCCTGAAAGCCCACGGTCAGTCCTGGACGGGGCAATGCGCGGGCCGGCAAGCGACCGGATGAACCGGCCCCGGACCCATGGGCGGAGCGGCGTGGGCAAGCAGGATGCCCACGGGCCGGCGGCCCGCGTCATTGCGCGCTTCGATTCGTCAGGAAGGGCCGGCGCGGCGTGCATGCCCGCGCCACAGGCGCCGCACGCGCCGAATCGGGGCCGGGCACGCGGCTTGGCGGTGTGGGCGACTCGCGTGTTTGCTCACGCTTGTTCCGCAAAGGTGGCGATGTACTGGCAGGCCACCCGGTCGGCGTGGGCGACGGCCTCGTCGGGGGACGGAAATTCGTCCTCCAGCTCATGCCAGGCGGTGACGCCCGGCCGGCCGTCCTCTTCGCCCTTGACGACGAAGCGTCCCCGCCAAGGCCCGGCGCCCTGCCCGAGCGCGTCGAGAACATAGGTGCGGCCTCTGTGCTGGCGGACGGAAGGCGTGGTCGTCATGGTCGGCAACGGTCGGACGGACGCTGGGATGCCGGGTCGACGGGCGCGAGGGGAGGCGCGCACGGACACGGGTGACGCGGTGTCCGTGGTTGTACACCCTTGCTCGCTTCACGGGAATGAAATCCTTGCGGCCGAACAGGGCCGCATCCCCCTGGCAGAGGACGCATCGGCTGTCGACGCGCCGGCCCGGGCGCCAGTCGTTGCCCCGGCGCCGCCCCCGCGGACGCCTCAGCGCACGCAGTTGCGCCCGTCGCGCTTGGCGGCGTAGAGCGCGTCGTCGGCCTCGGCGATGAGGCTCTCCAGCCCACGCTCGTCGTCCGGCACGCAGGCGGCGACGCCCAGGCTGACGGTGATCACCGGCCCCACCGGCGAGGCCGGGTGCGCGATCGCCAGCGACTCGATGGCGGCGCGGATGTGCTCGGCCACCCGCTGCGCCGCGTCGCGGTCGGCGCCGGGCAGCAGCACGACGAATTCCTCGCCGCCATAACGCGCCGCGAGGTCGCCCGCCCGCCCGATCGAGGCCCCCAGCACCGCGCCGACCGCCGCCAGGCACTCGTCGCCCTTGAGGTGGCCCAGCTGGTCGTTGTAGGGCTTGAAGGCGTCGACATCCGCCAGCACCAGCGCCAGGGAGGTGCCGGCGCGGCGCGCGCGGCGCCATTCCTCGTCGGCCGCCTCGTTGAAGCGGCGGCGGTTGGGCAGGCCGGTGACGGCGTCGAGGAAGGACAGCTGCTTCAGATGCTCATTGGCCTGGCGCAGTTCCTCGGTGCGCTGGGCCACCAGGCGTTCCATCTCGACCTGGCGGCGGCGCAGCTGGCGCATCCGCAGCATCACGGCGCCGGCGAAGCCGCCGATCGCCGCCAGGCCGACCAGAAGATGGAACCAGCCGGTCTCGTGGAAGCGCGGCCGCACGGTGACGGGCAGCGGCGCCTGCGCCTCGCGCCAGCGCTGGCCATCCGCCGAGGCGGCCAGCCGCAGCCGGTACTCGCCGTGCGACAGCGCGGGGAAGGTCAGTTCGCGGTCCTGGCCCACGTCGGTCCAGCCGCGCGACAGGCCTTCCATCCAGAAGCGGAAGCGCACCCGGTCGGCCTCGCGCAGCGTGGAGGCGGCCAGGCTCACCGACAGCGCCACCGGCCCGGGAGGCAGGTCCAGCGGGCGGCCGTCCAGCGGCACCGGCGCGCCGTCGACCTTGATCTGCTCGATGCGCACGGCCGGGGGCTCGCCGCCACCGGGCAGGCGCGCCGGATCCACGACGACCAGCCCCGACGACGAGGGCAGCCAGGCGCGTCCGGCCGCGTCGATCGCGCCGGCGGCCTGCAGGTTGCCGGCGAAGCTGGTGGCGCGCAGCGCGTCGCCCGGGCCGAAGCCGAGCGAGCGGACCTGCTTGAGCCGGCCGTCGATCAGGCCGTCCAGGTCGTCGCGGGCGACGCGGTAGAAACCGCGGTTGCAGGTGATCCAGAAGTTGCCGGCGCGGTCCTCCAGGAGCACCTGCGACAGCCCGTCCCACAGGCCGTCGGCCGGGCGCACCGCGCCGATCTTCCCGTCCTTGAGGCGGTTGATGCCCTCGCCGTTCGTGCCGATCCAGAGCGCGCCGCGCGCGTCCTCCGTGAGCGCGATGACCCAGTCGGACAGCAGGCCGTCGGCGGTGCTGAAGTGCCGCGCCTTGCCGTCGCGCCAGCGCACCAGGCCCTGGCCGGTGGTGCCGAACCAGAGCGTGCCGGCGCGGTCCTGCAGGATCGCGGCGACGCCCTCGTCGGGCAGTCCGGGCGCGCGGACCTGCTCGAAGCCGCGGCCGTTGAAGCGCGCCAGCGCCGAGCGCGTGCCGACCCACACGGTGCCGTCGCGGTCCTCGTAGAGGGCGCGCACCTCGACGCCGGGCAGGCCGCTGTCCGGGCCGAAGCGCTCGATGCGGCCGTCGGGCAGCCGCCGCGCGACGCCGGCGGTGTAGGTGCCGATCCACAGCGTGCCGTCGCGCGCCTCGTGCATGGTCGAGACCTCGTCGGTGGGTAGGCCGTCGGCCTGGCGCAACGTCGTGATGCGGCCGTCCCGCAGGCGGTTGATGCCGCCGCCGGCGGTCGCGGCCCAGATCGCGCCGTCGCGCGCGGCGACGACGGAGCGGACGTTGTCGTGGCTCAGGCCCTCCGGCGTGCCGATCGCGGTGAAGGCGCGGTTGCGCAGCCGGTTCAGGCCGTCGACCCAGGTGCCGACCCAAATGCTGCCCTCGCGGTCCGCCATCAGCGACCAGACCTGGCCGCCAGCGAGCCCGCCGGCCGGCCCCGGCCCGGCGGAGATCGTGCTGAAGCGTCCGTCATGGAGGCGGCTGACGCCGGCGCCCCAGCTGCCGATCCACAGGTCGCCGCGGAGGTCGCGGGCCAGCGCGGTGAGGTGGTCGCTGGGCAGGCCGTCGGCGGTGGTGTAGACGCGCATGTCCGGGCGGTCGACCGCATGCAGGCGCACCAGCCCGCCGCCAGCGGTCGCGGCCCAGACGCCGCCGGCCGGATCCGGCAGCACGAAGCGCACCTGCGGATGCGGGAAGCCGGTCGACGCGTCGAAGACGTGGAACTTGCCGTCCGTCGTCATCGCGAACAGGCCGGCGCCGGTGGTCGCGATCCAGAGCGTGCCCGCCGTGTCGAAGACGACGGTGCGCAGCCGCGCGGCGGGCAGGCCATCGGCGGCGCCGAAGGTCTTGACCGCGCCGTCCTTCCAGCGGACCAGCGCGCCGTCGCCGGCGGCCCAGATCGCGCCGGACTTGTCTTCGGCGAGCGACCAGATCCGCCGGCCGCCGGCCTGTGCCTTCGAGATCGCCGCGCTGAAGCGCCCCTGCGCGTAGACCGTGACGCCGCCGGGATGCCCGATCCACAACCGGCCCTGGCGGTCCTCCAGCAGCGCGAAGACGGGCTGCGAGGCGACGTCGGGCGCCTGCGCGGCGTCGAAGCTGATGAAGCGCCGGCCGTCGAAACGGGCCAGGCCGCCGGCGGTGCCGATCCACAGGCCGCCGTCGCGCGATTGCAGCAGCGCCTGGACGGTGTTGAGCGGCAGGCCCTGCTCGGTCTGCCAGAGGTCGACCTTGTACTGGCTCACCTCGCGGACCGGATCCGCCAGGTCGCCGGGGGTGATCGCGCTGGCGGCGCCGGCCGGCGCGCTCGCGCCACGCGCCGCCGCAACCGGTGCCGCCGTCGCCGGGATCAAGGCGGCCGCCAACAGCATGGCCATCGCCGCGAACGCGCGTCGCAAGAACGCGGCAGGCGTGATGGACGCAGCACGCGCGGCAAGCGCGCGCTCGGCGAAGGCGATGGGGGCGGACCGGTCGGCTGTCATGGGCGGAATCGCAGATTGTGACTGGTCCCTACCATTCGCCTCCGTGGGCGTACAAGCCACAAGGCGGTTCGCGTGAAGCTTTGCTAGCCAGAACGATCTCTTTCCGATCTGGTCGAGGATGACCAAGTGCTTCTTAGTACCGCTTCGGCGACGCGCAGCTAAGAGGCTAGCGCTTATGAGCGTCGGGCGATCATGGATACGAACGAAGCGCCAATCCGCTCAACACGTGTGCACCGGGCCGCCAATATGAGCACTGTCCCTAGTCAGCATTCCGGTTTCGTTCGCTTACAGTGATCGCTGTTCTGAATCTCAATGGGGCGCCAACGTAGTGATCCTATTGGTGGGACCCTTGTTCCGAGGGGAGCAGGGCTTGCAGGGAGAGAATGTATGGCTACCAACTTAGGGGCGCGAAGAATCCGCCCGCGCGCGTCTCAGACCAATGGCGAGGGACGCTATCGCACCATTGACGTCACTAGACTTCATCTCAATAGTCTGAATCCGCGCCATGAGCCGCTGGATGACGAGCCTGCAATAATTCAGCAGCTCTTCAACCACGAGTACGTCGATGTCTTGGCACGAGACATCGCTCTGCGCGGCGAATTGAGTCCCTTAGACGTCATTGGCGTTATACCAATGGCAGGCAACCCAGGGCACTACATCGCGTTAGAAGGAAATCGCCGTACGTGTGCGCTCATCCTCCTCGCCGATCCCAACCGAGCTCCTACGCCCGCGATTCGGCGGCAAGTGCAAGCGCTAGCCGAACAAGGCAATGCGCCGCGAGAAGTGCACGTATATGAGTTTCCAGATCAATCAGCAGCTGACCAATGGATCGATCTGAGACACATGGGAGAACAGGGTGGCATCGGCACCAGAGGCTGGACCCCTTCACAACAGGCGGCCGCCCTCGCTCGTCGAAGCCCCGGTGAGACGCGCCCGTCTCGAGCAGCGGCGCAGCCCAATCTCTTGGCTCTCGCCGTTCTCGATCGTTTGACAGTGCGTGGACTTGTCTCACCAGAGCAGCGTGACCAAGTGAGCCTCACGACGATCACTCGTTACTTAGGGACGCCCTCGGTTCGAACTCTATTAGGGCTAGGAGACCGCTCCCGACTGATCTACACGCACGACGCAGACGAAGTAGACGCGGCCCTGGCTCGCTTCGTGCTCGACAGCTTGCCTCGTCAGGACGGCATCCGGCCATTGGTTCATTCGCGTGCTGACTCAGACGACCGGACGGCATACGCCCGGCAGTTAGCTTCCGCCGGAGTAGCACCCACAACTGCCCTTGCAGCTCCGTCCCCGCCTCCGCTGGTGGAGGCCGGAGGTCGATCTACCCGCCGGAGAAGCGCGAACAATCCCTCGCTGCGTCAAAGGCTGATTACCAGTTCCTTTGTAGTCGAAACCAGCGACAGTGCGCTGCTGAGATTGAGGACCGAGATGCTCCACCTCAACATTGAGCATCACGAGTTTGCGGCCAATTACCTTCTGCGAGCCTTTGTAGAACGAATCATGGTGCTGTTCCTCACGGCACGCGGCAGACACGGTCCGAATCTCTCCGACCGCCGCCTAACACAGCTTTGTACCGAAGAACTGACGCGCTTGAACGCACCGCGTCCGGTCGTTACTGTCGTCAATAATGCGGGGGCTAACGACGCAACTCCGTACAACCTGACTAGCTTGGGATCAGCCGTGCATGGGGGGCACTTCCCCACACAACGCGATCTCGTGAGCCACGCTGACACTTGGCTGCCCGCCCTTCGATTCATGCTCGACTCATTGTGATTGCAGTCCCGCCAAGCGTTGCCTCCCGCGAAAAGCACCGCATTTCCTGACGACATGCCGATCACCAATTCACCTCTGCGTTACCCGGGCGGAAAAACTCAACTCTGGCCCTTCGTTGTAGGCCTGATGCAGGCAAACGACTTGTACAAGGGCATCTATGCCGAGCCGTTCGCGGGAGGAGCGGGCATCGCTTGGCATCTGCTACTGAATGGCCATGTATCAGAGGTGTGGATCAATGACTTGGACCCGGCGATCCACGCATTCTGGTTTTGCGTTCTGAACCATTGCGATGACTTGTGTGAGCTCATCCAAACCACACCAGTCACATTGCCGGTATGGCACGAGCAGCGCGACATCCTTTCCAAGGGCTCGCAGTCCCCCTTGGAACTTGGCTTCGCGACGCTTTTCCTGAATCGAACCAATCGTTCTGGAATCCTGAAAGGAGGGGTCATTGGCGGACTCAAGCAGGATGGCAACTACAAGATCGGCTGTCGCTACAACGCCGCCGAGCTGATTCGAAAGATTCAACGAATTGCCAATTATCGGAGTGTAATTCGACTCTCGCGACTCGACGCAATTGCTTGCATTCGCCGCTGGGACAAATCACTTCCCACCCGTTCGTTGATCAACCTAGATCCTCCGTATTTCACTCAGGGAAAAGCTCTCTACTTGAACTATTACCAAGCGCGCGACCATGAGCGACTGGCTAAGGTGGTGTCCGGCCTAAAGCGTCCATGGATGGTGACCTACGATGACGCGCCGGAGATTGAAGCTCTGTATGCGGGGTTCCCCCAGTACAGAAACAGCTTGATCTATTACGCACAGACGAAACGACGCGCGAATGAGTTGCTATTCCTGTCGAATTCGCTTTACCCGCCCGCGCCGGCACAAGACGCAGCTTGAACGAATCAAGACAGTGCTAAGCCACCCATAAAACTTTGAGCGAGCCGTGCCACCGAGTAGCACTCGGACTCGTCACAACACTTTTTGGCTGCGCCTGCCTTTCTGGCAGGTGCTGATTGACGCTAGACCGAAGCCGCCCCGCTATCTTCCCCCCCATGAGCTCCGTGATCCCCGCCCTTCCGCTGCAGCAGCACCTCCCGACCGCCAGCCCGCTCGCCTACGGCTGCATGGGCCTGGGCGGCGGCTGGGACCGGCAGCCGTGGAGCGACGCGGATGTCGACCATGCGCAGGCCGCCGTCGAGGCGGCGATGGAGATCGGCGTCACCCTGTTCGACCACGCCGACATCTACACCTTCGGCAAGGCCGAGTCGGTCTTCGGCGCGCTGTTCAAGCGCCAGCCTTCGCTGCGCGACCGCCTCGTGCTGCAGAGCAAGTGCGGCATCCGCTTCGCCGACGACGAGGGCCCCAAGCGCTACGACCTGTCCGGCGGCTACATCGTCGAGGCGGTCGAGGCGAGCCTGCAGCGCCTGGGCACCGAGCGCCTGGACATCCTGCTGCTGCACCGCCCCGATCCGCTGATGCAGCCCGACGAGATCGCCGAGGCCTTCCAGCGCCTGCGCGCGGCGGGCAAGGTCGCGCATTTCGGCGTGTCCAACATGAACGGCGGCCAGATGGCCTGGCTGGGTCACGCGCTGGCGCAACCGCTGGTCGTCAACCAACTCGAACTCGGCCTGGGCCACCTGGAGCCGCTGGACGCGGCCACCTGTTTCAACGACCGCCAGGCTGGCAGCCGCCCCGGCGCGCTGGCCTGGGCCGGCACGATGGAGCATTGCCAGCAGCACGGCATCCAGCTGCAGGCCTGGAGCGCGCTGGCCCGCGGCCGCTTCAGCGGCGACACCGCGCAGGACCCCGCCGACGAAGCGGCACGCGCGCTCGTGCGGCAACTGGCCCTGCGGCACGAGGTCAGCACCGAAGGCATCCTGCTCGCCTGGCTGATGAAGCACCCGGCGCGCATCCAGCCCGTGATCGGCAGCGCCAACCCGGATCGCATCCGCGCCTGCGGCGATGCGCTGCGGGTGCAACTCAGCCGCGGCGAGTGGTACGCGCTCTACGAAGCGGCCCGCGGCGCGCCGCTGCCTTGAGCGCGGCGACGGTCAGAAGGCCGCGCTGAGCTCGGTCACCAGCGCGGCGGCGCCGATCTCGCGCAGCGCCGCGAAGTTCTGTCCCGCCCACAGCGGCGAGAAGTCGCCACTGCCCTGCGCCTCCGCCTTCGCGCGCAGCGGCGCGATGCTCGCGGTGGCCAGCGGGAAACGCGGCGCCGCTTCGTTCAGCGGCCCGACCTCGCGCATCACGCGGTTGACGACGCCGCGCGCCGGACGGCCGGTGAAGAGGTTGGTGACCGCCGTGTGGTGATGCGCGGGATCGCGCAGCACCGCGCGGTGGACGGCGCTGGTGGTCGCCTCCTCGCACAGCAGGAAGGCCGTGCCCAACTGCACCGCCGACGCCCCCAGCGCCAGCGCGGCGCGGATGCCGCGGGCCTCGGCGATGCCGCCCGCCGCGATGACCGGCACCTGCACCGCGCGCACGATCTGCGGCAGCAGCGCCATCGTGCCGGGCTGGCGCGTCAGGTCGTCGCTGAGGAAATGGCCGCGATGGCCACCGGCCTCCCAGCCCTGCGCGATCACGCCGTCCACGCCGTGGGCCTCGAGCCAGCGCGCCTCGTCGACGGTGGTGGCGCTGCCCAGCACCAGGCTGCCCCACCCCTTCACCCGCGCGACCAGTTCCTGCGACGGCAAGCCGAAATGGAAGCTCACGACCGGCGGCTTGAAGGGCTCGACCAGGTCGGCGATCTCCGCGGTGAAGGGCTGACGACCCGGTCCTGCCGGGATCTGCGCGGCATCGATGCCGAACTCGGCGTAATACGGGCCGAGGCGATCGCGCCAGCGCGTCTCGCGGGCCTCGTCCGGCGACGGCGGCGTGTGGGCGAAGAAGTTGACGTTGAACGGCTTGTCGGTGCCGTCGCGCAGCGCCTGCAGTTCCTTGCGCAGGGCATCCGGCGCCAGCATCGCCGCGGGCAGCGAGCCCAGCCCGCCGGCGTTGCTGACCGCGATCGCCAGCCGCGCGTCCTGCACGCCGGCCATCGGCGCCTGGATCAGCGGCAGGCGGGTGCCGAGGAAGAAGGGGGCGAAGGGCGCGCTGGAGGTGGGCATGGCGGCGGATCCTGGACTCGACGGAACGAGCCGCGATGATCGCGCAAGCGCAATGCCCCTGTCAGCCCGCGTCCAACTCGAAGGGCGGAATGCGGCGGCCGTCGATGTCGGTGAAGCCGTACTCGGCGGCCAGGTCGCCGACGCGCCAGACCCGGCCGCTGCGCGCCATCACCGCCGGGTCCGCGGCCAGCGCGACGACCGCGCGGCCGACATACCGCGGCGACTCGGTGCCCGCGAGCTCGGGGCGCTCGCGCCAGTGCGCCTCGTCGGTGTGATGGCCGGCGAGCACGAACTCGGTCCGCATCCAGCCCGGCGACACCGCCACCGACGCCACGCCATGCGGCTTCAGGTCCTGCGCCATCGCGCCCGCCATCCGCGTCATCGTCGCCTTGGCCAGGTCGTAGACCAGGTTGCCCTTGAGGAAGCGGTCCCGATCCCAGAAGGTGGTGGTGACGATCAGGCCGCTGCCGCGCGCGATCATCAGCGGCGCCGCGGCGCGGCTGGCCAGCAGGTGGTTGCGCGCGCCGCGGTCCAGCATCGCGTCCCACTCGTCCATCGAGCGCTCCCAGAACGGCGCGTCGAAGACGCCGCTGAAGACCTCGTGGCCGCCCCACGCGTTGTTGACCAGCAGGTCCAGCCGGCCCTGCTCTGTCTGCACCCGCTCGAACAGCGCGTGCACCTGCGCTTCGTCGGTGTGGTCGCAGCGGGCGGCGATGCCGCGCCCGCCCAGCGCGGTGAGCTCGTCGGCGGTGTCATCGACGGTGCCGGGAATGCGGTCCAGGCCCGACAGCGCCTGGATGCGGCCGTATTGCGTCGCCGGTTCCGCGCGGGTGCTGCGGCCGGTGACGTAGACCGTCGCGCCGGCGGCGCCCAGTTCCAGCGCGATGCCCCGGCCCGCGCCCCGGCTCCCGCCGGTCACCACGGCCACGCGGCCGGCCAGCGGCCGATCGATCCGTTCAGTGCTCATGTCGTCTCCCGTTGCTGTGAGCGGAAACGATACGCGGCCCTCGATGGGCCGCGCGTCAAGTCCTGTCAGGAGACGGGGCTGTCGCGCGACAGCCCGGGGAACCCCTCTCAGGGTCGCGCCAGCGCCTCCACCGGATCCAGCCGCGCGGCGCTGCGCGCGGGCAGGAAACCGAAGATCACCCCGATCAGCGAGGACACCGCGAAGGCGCCGGCGATCGCCGTCATCGAGACGATCATCCGGAACCCCATCCCCGCGGCGAAGTGGTTGAACAGCAGGCTGGCGCCGACCGCCAGCGACACGCCCAGCCCGCCGCCGATCAGGCAGACCAGCACGGCCTCGATCAGGAACTGGCGCAGGATGTCGCTCTGGCGCGCGCCGACGGCCATGCGCACGCCGATCTCGCCGGTGCGCTCGGTCACCGACACCAGCATGATGTTCATCACCCCGATGCCGCCGACCAGCAGCGAGATCAGCGCGATCGACGAGATCAGCAGCGTGATCGTCGCCGTCGTCTGCTCCACCGTCTGCCGGATGCTGTCGGTGTTGAACAGGAAGAAGTCGGTCGCGCCATGGCGCTGCGCCAGCAGGGTGCGGATGCCCTGCTCCGCCGCCGCGTTGGGCACCGCGTCGCTGACCCGCACGGTGATGCTGCGCAGGTAGTCCTGGCCGGTCATGCGGCTCATCGCCGTCGTGTAGGGCACCCAGACGTTGATCGCGTCGTCGTTGCCGAAGGCGCTGGCCTTCTTCGCCGTCACGCCGACGATGCGCACCGGCACGTTGCCCAGCAGGATGACCTCGCCCAGCGCCGGCTCGCCATTCGGGAACAGCGTCTTGCGCGCGTTCTCGTCGATCACCGCGTCCTGCGCCCGGGCGCGCACCGCCGCCGCGTCGAAGGCCCGGCCCTGCGCCATCGTGTAGCCGCGCACGCGGAAGAACTGCTCGCCGACGCCGGTGACGCTCGCGCTCACGTCGACGCTGCGGTAGCGCAGCCCCGCGGCCACGGCGACCGACGGCGTCACGCTGTCCACGTAGTCGAGCTGCGCCAGCGCGTCGGCGTCGCCGGCCCGCAGCGTCCGGATGGCGCCGGCCCGCCGGTCGCCGAAACCCTCGCCCGGCATGACGTCGATGGTGTTGGTGCCCATCGCGCTGATGTCGGCCAGCACCTTCTCGCGTGTGCCCTGCCCCAGCCCGACGACCGACACCACCGAGGCGATGCCGATGATGATCCCCAGCATCGTCAGCAGCGTGCGCAGGCGGTGCGCCAGCATCGCCTTGAGCGCCATGCCGGTGGCCTCCGCCACGCGCCCCAGCACCGCCGCCCAGGCCGCGCCGGGCGGCGCCGGATCGGGCTTGGCCAGCACCGCCGGCGGCGCCGCATCCGGCCGGCGCCGGTCGGCGACGATGACGCCGTCGCTGATCTCGATCACCCGCTGCGCATGCGCCGCCACCTGCGCGTCGTGCGTCACCAGGATGACCGTGTGGCCGTCGGCATGCAGTTCCTCGAGGATGGTCATGACCTCGCGCCCGCTGGCCTGGTCGAGCGCGCCGGTGGGTTCGTCGGCCAGGATCACGTCGCCGCCGTTCATCAGCGCCCGCGCGATCGACACCCGCTGCTGCTGGCCGCCGGACAGCTGGCCGGGCCGGTGATGCAGGCGCTCCGCCAGGCCCAGCCGCGCCAGCAGCGAGCGGGCGCGCGCATGCCGATGCGCGGTGCCCGCGCCGGCGTAGATCGACGGGATCTCGACGTTGCCGACCGCGTCCAGGTCGCCCAGCAGCTGGTAGCGCTGGAAGATGAAGCCGAAGTGCTCGCGCCGCAGGCGGGCGAGCTCGTCCGGTCCCATCGCGCCGGTCTCCTGGCCCGCGACGCGGTAGCTGCCGCGCGTGGGCCGGTCCAGGCAGCCGAGGATGTTCATCAGCGTCGATTTGCCGGAGCCCGACGGACCGATGATGGCCACCATCTCGCCGGCCTCGATCGTCAGGTCCACATCGCGCAGGACGGCGACGGTGCCTTCGCCGGCCGGGTATTCGCGGACCAGGCCGCGCAGTTCGAGCAGGGCCGCCATGCTCACATCCGCGGCGGCGGACGACGACCGTCGCTCGCCGCGCCGGGGGGCGCCGCCTCGGCGGTCACGACACGCTCGCCTTCCTTCAGGCCGTCCAGCACCTGCGCGCGCACCCGGTTGTTCAGACCGACGCGGACGACGCGATCCTCGATGCGGCCGTCGGCGCCGAGCACGCGGACCTTGTGGCGATCGCCGCTGCTGCCCTCGCGCGCGCCGAGCGCCGCCACCGGGATCGTCAGCGCCGCCTTCGCCTGCGCCAGCACGATGGTCGCCTGCGCGGTCATGTTGATGCGCAGCGTGCCGTCCGGATTGGGCACGTCGAAGATGCCGTTGTAGTAGATCGCGTTGGTCGTGCCCGACGTGGAACTGGAAGTGGAGGTGGTCGCCGAGCTGTCCGCCAGCGTGGTGTCGCCGGGCTCGACCGCGCGCAGCGTCGCCTGGATGCGGCGATCCGGCTCGCCCAGCAGCGAGAAGTGGACCGGCATGCCGGGCTTCACGCGCGGCACGTCGGCTTCGGAGATGCGGGCCTTGATCGTCATCGTGTCCAGGCGCGCGAGCTTGATGATCGTGGGCGCCGTCTGCGCCGCGTTCACCGTCTGGCCCTGTTCCGTCACGATCGCGACGACGGTGCCGTCCATCGGCGCCAGCACGCGGGCGTAGCCGAGGTTCAGCTGCGCGGTGTCGACGTTGATCCGCGCCTGCGCCACCATCGCGCGCTGCGACTCGACATCGGCGCGCGCGGTGTTCAGCGTGGCCTCGGCGGCCTCGAGGTCGGCGCGGGCGCCGGCGTCACCGGCGGCCAGTTCGCGCTGCCGTTTCGCGGCCAGCTCCGCCTGGACCAGCGTCGCCTGCCGGGCGCCGAGCAGCGCCTCCGCGCTGCGCAGCGAGGCCTGCGCGTCGCGCAGCGCGTTCTGCTGCGTCAGCGCGTCGATCTCGGCGATCAGTTGGCCTTCCTTGACCTTGTCGCCCAGCGCCACCGCCAGCCGCTTGACCTCGCCGGTCGCGCGCGCGCCGACGCTCACCAGCTTGTACGCATTGATCGTGCCGGTGGCCAGCACGCTGACCTCCAGGTCGCCGCGCTCGACCGCCGCCGAGGTCACCTGCGGCGGGGGCGGCGGGCTGAACCAGACCGCCTTCACGATCAGCGCCATCACCACCACGCCCGCCGCGACCGCCACCAGCCGGCCCGGCTTCATCCACTGCTTCATCGGATCTCCCTCAATCCCTGGTCATTCACGGGCGCTGCCAGCCACCACCCAGCACCTTGTAGAGCGTGAGGCGGTTGAGCTGCTCGCTCAGCCGCAGCGTCACCAGCGCCTGCTGCGCGCTCACCAGCGAGCGCTGCGCGTCGAGCAGGTCCAGCTGCGTCGTGCTGCCGGCGCGGTACTGGGTTTCCGCCAGGCGCAGTTGCCGCTCGGAGGACGCGAGCAGCGACTGCTGCAGCGCGAGCCGGTCGGCCAGCGTCGCGCGCACGGCGAGCGCGTCCGCCACCTCGCGGAACGCGGTCTGGATGGCCTTGTCGTAGCTGGCCAGCGCGATGTCGCGGCCCACCTCGGCCTGGCGCAGCGCCGCATCGCGCGCGCCGCCGTCGAAGATCGGCAGCGAGGCCGACGGGCCGAGGCTCCAGCTCCCGCTGCCCGCCTTGAACAGGCCCGACAAGGCGCTGCTGCCGGTGCCGGCGCTCGCGGTCAGGCTGATGGTCGGGAACAGCGCGGCGCGCGCGGCGCCGATGTCGGCATGGCGGGCGATCAGCGCGTGCTCGGCGGCCTGCACGTCGGGCCGGCGCTGCAGCACCGACGACGGCACGCCGCCGGGCAGGTCCACCAGCAGGCTGACCGTGGCGAGCGCATCGGTCGCTTGCGGCTCGAGCGCTGCGGGCAAGCTCGCGCCGAGCAGCAGTTCCAGCGCGTGCCGGTCCTGGGCGATCGTCGCCGGCCAGGCGGCCACGTCGGCCCGCGCGCTGCCCAGCGCCGTGCGCGCCTGCGCGAGCACCAGGCCCGAGACGGCGCCGGCCGCATGCCGGCGCTGCGTCAGCGCGAAGGAGCGCTCCTGGCTCTCCAGCGTCTGCTGAGCCAGCCGCTGGCGCTCGAGGTCCGCGGCCCAGGTGAGCCAGGCGCTCGCGCTTTCGGCCACCAGGCTGATCTGCACGCTGCGCCGCGTCTCGTCGGCGGCCAGCAGCGACTGCTCCGCCGACGCGCTCAGGTTGCGGACGCGGCTGAAGACATCGAGTTCATAGCTGGCCAGCGCCAGTTGCAGCGACACCTGCTGCGTCACCTGCCCAGCGCTGCCGCCGCGGCTGGCGCCGGCCGAGGCGGTCAGCGTCGGCAGCCGCTGCGCCTCGGTCTGGCGGAAGGCGGCGCGCGCCTGGTCGACCTGCAGCGCGGCCACGCGCAGGTCGCGGTTCTCGCGCACGGCCAGGTCGACGACGCCGCGCAGGCGCTCGTCCAGGAACACCGCATGCCAGTCGAGCGCGGCGGCGTCGGTCGCAGCCGGTGTGGCGGCGGTGCCCCGCGACGGCACGGCGGCGTCGGGCCGGCGGTAGTCCGGCGCGAGGTTGACGCAGCCGGCCAGCATCAGCGCGGCGGCCAGCACGGCGATCGGCGCCAGGGACGGAGAGCGGGATGAAGGACGGCGTGAGGCAGACGGGCGGGCGGATCGTGGCCCCGGAGACGGGAGTCGGGTCATCGGCAAGCGGACGGACGGGACGGAACGGGGACGGCCGCCGGCGCGAGGGGCGCGGGCCGGTGGCGTCAACGGTGCCGCGCATCATGCATCAGCGACCGGCGCGCGGATTTACGCGGCGGTAAATCGCGATGTCAGAACTGATGCATGTGGACACAGGACCCGTCGCACATCGCCGATGGGACCGGCGCTGTCGGGGTGTGAGTTCCGTCGTCCCCGAGATCAGGGGCGGTGCGCATCGCGCGCATAAACCCCATTCACACGCGCTTGACGTGACAGGGCTAGGCTGTCGACTTCGTCCTGCGAGGCGAACCAGGAGTTGCCGTGACTGACCTTTCCTCGATCCAGCGCCCTGCGACCGCGGTCCGCGCCGCGATCGCGGTGGCGGTCCTGGGCGCCCTGCTGAGCGCCTGCGGTGCTGACCGCGTCCCGGGCAAGCCGGCGATGAGCGCCCATGAAGCCACCCAGCACGATCGCTGCATCGCGTTGCTGCGTCCGATGCTGCATGGGCAGCCGGTGCGTTCGACCTCGATCGAGCGCGGCCCGAACGGGCTGGACTACGTGTGGATCAATGCCGAGGTGCATGACGACGCGGACGACGTCGAGCGCCGGGTCGCCAAGGGCGCGCGCTTCGCGGGCCACTGCCAGTTCGATGCCGGTGGAGAATCCGTGCACCTGCACGCCTACGCGCTGGAGGCCGGCGACGCCCCCGCGACGCCGGCGGTGGACTACCGCTTCGTCGCGGGTTCCCGCGACACGGTCGCGAGCGCCGATCCGCGATGAGCCCACCCATGCTGCTGCGCATCCACCACGCCGCGATCATCTGCGCCGACTACGAGCGCTCGCGCCGCTTCTACACCGAGGTCCTGGGCCTGCGCGTGATCACGGAGACCTACCGCGAGGCGCGGCGCTCCCACAAGCTGGACCTGGCGCTGCCGGACGGCTCGCAGATCGAGCTGTTCAGCTTTCCCGACGCGCCGCCACGGCCGTCCTATCCGGAGGCGCAGGGGCTGCGCCATCTGGCCTTCGAGGTGGACGACGTCGAGCGCGGCAAGGCCGAGCTCGAGGCGCGCGGCGTGAGCGTCGAGGCGGTGCGCGTCGACGAGCTCACCGGCAAGCGCTTCACCTTCTTCGCCGACCCGGACGGGTTGCCGCTCGAGCTTTACGAGCGCTGAGCGCCATCCGCGCCATCGCGGCGCGGACCCATGGCGCTCAGTTCAGCCGGTAGTTCAGTCGCAGCCAGGTGACCGTGCCCTCGGGGCGATTGCGCACCGAGAACTCCTTCATCACCTTGAAGTCGACGCCCCAGTCGCCGCTTTCCGCCAGGTAGGCGATCAGCGGGCCGGCGGACAGCGCCTGGACCTTGTTGGCGCCGGCGTCGCCGCCGCGGTCGGCGGTGAACTGCTTGAGCACGTAGCCCTGCACGCCGAACTTCCACTGGTCGTTCAGCTGGTAGGTGCCGGACCAGTCCGCATGCAGGTACTGGCCGGAGCGAACGCCGGTGTCGTCATTGCGGGTGTTGAAGGAGTAGGTCGCGCGCAGGCCGACGGCGAAGCCGTTCTCCCACACGCGCGAGGCCACCAGCAGCGGCTTGAAGGTCCAGTACTTGCCGGCGCCCGGATTGACCGGACGGTCCGCGTCGTAAGAGCCCATCGGCGGGTTGAACGCGACGCCCAGCGCCACGCGCGATTCGTCCTGCTGCCAGTCGAGGTAGGCCGCCAGCTCCGGATCGGCCATGCCGCTGCGCTTGCCCGAGAGCGCGCCGCCCGCGGCGGCCAGCTGCTGGTTGACGGCCGCGGCGACATTGGCCGGCACGCCGGCCGGCAGCACCGTGGTCAGCGTGAAGTCATTGGTCTGGCGGACCAGCGGGAAGGCGGCGGAGAAGCCCAGGCGGCCGTCCATCACGATCTTCTCGGTGACCCAGGTCAGTCGCGGCACGAAGACGTCGGCCTTGATCGAGCCGTTCACCGTCAGCGGCAGCGTGCCGACACCCGGGATCGTCAGCGCCTGGGTCGGCGTCTTGCCATCGGCGTCGCGCAGCTTGTCGGCCTCGTAGTGCTGGTACCAGAACTGCGCATAGAGACCGGGGAACTGCGGCGTCGAGATCTCGTACGACGGCGCGCCCAGCAGGGCACGCACCTGGCTGTTCTCGGTGGCGTGGGCGGCGCCCGCGGCGGCGAGCGAGGCGACGGCCACGGCGACGAGCGCGCGCGGCATCAGGCAAAGACGGTCGATGGACACGGGGATCCCTCCGGGGTGCTTGGAATAAGGTCTGCGGTGTTCGGGCGCCTGCATCGTGTCGGACCACCGGTCTTCAGGCGGACTGCAACTGGTGCCGTGCCCGCGCGTGGCGGCGTCGATGAAGCGGCGCGCATCGTGCCAGCGGATGCCGGCGGCTCGCGTGCCAAACGTCACGTGGACCACCGGATTAGAGGCACGGCCCCAGTTTCCGGGGCTGACGCGCCACACCGTCGCGCGCTTTAATCCGGTCCGCACAGCGCCCGCGATCGCCGTCACCATCGGCTCAAACTCGCGACGCCCCGAGTGCGGGCCCGTTTCGCCACCGCGTCCGGCCGGCTCGCGGATTCCCCTGACAACACGACGCGCCACGCCTGGAGGAGACTTCCCATGCTTCGTACCGCTCTTGCCCGTTCCGCCCGGAACGCCCTGTTCATCGGCCTGATCGCGGCATCGACCTGGGCCGCCGCCGCGGAGGTCGAGGTGGAAGGCTACAAGTTCCAGGACACGGCCACGCTGCACAACCAGGTGCTGCAGCTCAACGGCGCGGCCACGTCGAGCATCCTGTCGACGCGGTCGACGGCGGTGGCCTTCTACCTGCCGCGCAAGCAGACCACGATGGAAGCGGCTGTGGCCGAGAAGGGGGCCAAGCGCATCACCTTCTACATGATGCGGGACGTGTCCTCGCGCGACCTGGCCAACGCGATGCTCGACCGCATCCGCCAGAACGCGGCGGACGAGTTCGCGAAGAACATCATCCAGACCTCGCAGCTGGGCGTGGTCTTCGGCAATCGCGCCAAGCTGCTCAAGGGCGACCTGGTCACGATCGACTACGACCCGGCGAAGCAGACCACCGAGTTCAACGTCAACGGCCAGAAGGTCGGCGACACCATCCAGGGCGAGAGCTTCTTCCCGATGATGATGAAGGTCTGGATCGGCCCGAAGGTGCGCGGCAGCACGCGGGACGGACTGCTAGGCATCGCGCCGGCGAAGTGAGCGCCGGGCGGGAACCCCGATGACGACGGGCCTCTGGCCCGTCGTCGTGTTTCAGCGCTGGCGTAGCGCGCTCAGCGGCCGAGCTGCTTCAGCGCCGCCTGCAGGCCGGTGACACCGCCGACGCGCTGGTCGTTGATGAAGACCTGCGGCATCTGCCGCACCGACGGGCCGCACTTCTCGTAGAAGGCCATGCGCTCGGCCTCGTCGTCGATCAGGATTTCCTGGAAGGCCATCCCGCGCGACTTGAGCAGCATCTTCGCCGTGTCGCATTGCGGGCAGGCGGACTTGGAGTAGACGACGATCTTGAGTTCCATGGGGCCGGAGTGTATGCGCCGTCGCGCTTAAGCTCCGCGCCCATGGACGCCCTGATCAACGCCGCCGCGCGCTGTCTCGCCGCCGGGGATGCGCTCGGCGCGCTGCAGCGGGTGGCCTTGCGCGAGGACCCGCCCGCGCTCGCGCTGCGCGGCATCGCGATGGCGCAGCTCGGCGAGCATCCGCGCGCCCGCGACCTGCTGCGGCGCGCCGCCAAGGGCTTCGGTCCGAAGGAGGCCGTGGCCCGCGCGCGATGCGTCGTGGCCGAAGCGGAAGTCGCCCTCGCGATGCGCGACCTGGGCGAGCCCGCGCGAGCGCTGCTGCAGGCGGCCGAGGTCCTCGAGGCCCACGATGACCGCGCCAACGCCTTGCTGGGCCGATGGATCGCGGCGCGGCGCCTGATCCTGCTGGGACGGCTCGACGAGGCCAGGCGCGCGCTGCCCATCGAGGAACCCACGCGATCGCCGCCACTGCTGGCGGCCATGGCGGGATTGACGACCGCCGAGCTCGCGCTGCGCTCGCTGCGCAGCGGGGAGGCCGTGGCGGCACTCGACGCGGCTGCGATCGCCGCGCGGCGCTCCGGCGTGCCGGCGCTGATGGCGGAGGCCGACGCGATGCGGGCCCTGCTCGACCAGCCGGTGGCCCGGCGCATCGACGCGGGCACGGAACGTCCCTTGCGGCTCGCCGAGGTCGAGGCGCTGCTGCAGTCGCCCGCGTTCGTCGTCGACGCCTGCCGGCGAGCGATCCGCGGTGCCGGCCTGGCTGTGGACCTGGCGCGCCGGCCAGTGCTGTTCAGCCTGGCGCGCGCGCTGGCCGAGGCCGGCCCGGCAGGCGCCTCGCGCGCCGCGCTGATCCTGCGCGCCTTCCGGGCGCGCCATCCGGACGAGACCCATCGCGCGCGCCTGCGCGTGGAACTCGGCCGGCTGCGGGCGCTGCTCGCGCCGGCGGCCCACATCGAAGCGACCCCCGATGGCTTCGCGCTGCGCGCCGAGGCGGGCCGGTCGGTGACGGTGCTGGTGCCGCCGATCGAAGGCGAGTCCGCCGCCTTGCTGGCGCTGCTCGCCGACGGCAACGCCTGGTCGACCTCGGCCCTCGCGCTGGCCCTGGGCGCGAGCCAGCGGACGGTGCAGCGCGCGCTGGCGGACCTGGAGGCCGACGGACGGGTGCGGGCGCTCGGCCTCACGCGTGCCCGGCGCTGGCTGGCGCCGCCGATGAGCGGATTCGCGACGATCTTGTTACTCCCCGCGTTGCCGCCGTCTGGATAGATTGCGGTCCATGCGGCGACGGTCGCCGCGAAGGAGAACCCGATGTCCTCGACCGCTTCCACGGCCTGCGATCCCCATGCCGAGGCCCGCATGGCCTCCAACCACGGCCTGCCCGAGGCCCGTCCCGCCGAGGTCGTGCGCGAGTACGGCCCCTACCCCGGCGCGCCCGCCGTCCACGGTGTCCCAGCCACGACGGCGACCGCGTCTGGGCCGCGACGGCGCTTGGGCTGCTGGCGATCGATCCGGCCAGCGGGGAGGTCCAGCGCACGCTGCCCTGTGCCGCCGACGCCGGCACGGCCTTCGATGGCCGCCACCTGTACCAGATCGCCGATGCGCGCATCCACAAGATCGATCCCGCCAGCGGCCGCGTGCTCGGGTCGATCCCGGCGCCATCGGGTCAAGGCAGCGATTCCGGACTCACCTGGGCCGAAGGCAGCCTGTGGGTGGGCCAGTACCGCGACCGCACGATCGTGCAGATCGATCCCGAGACCGGCGCGGTGCGGCGCAGGATCGAGTCCAACCGCTTCGTCACCGGCGTCACCTGGGTCGATGGCGAACTCTGGCATGCCACCTGGGAAGGCGACGAGAGCGAGCTTCGACGCGTCGATCCCGTCGACGGCACGGTGAAGGAGCGGCTCGCGATGCCCGCCCACCAGGGCGTCAGCGGCCTGGAGTCCGACGGCGCCGGCCTGTTCTATTGCGGTGGCGGCGGCAGCGGCAAGCTGCGCGCCGTGCGGCGTCCGCCGCGCGCCTGACAGGCGCGGCGCCCGGGCTGTCGCCTCAGCGTGCCTTGCCCAGGTCCATGACCCAGTACTTGCTGTAGGTGTTGGCCGAGGAAGCCGCCGGCCGGCAGGCGACGCCCATGTCGGCGAAGTTGGCCGACATCAGGTTGGCGCAGTGGCCCGGGCTGTTGCGCCAGGAGCTCATGACCGCCTCGACCGTCGCCTGGCCGGCGGCGATGTTCTCGCCGGCCGCGACCCAGGTGTAGCCGGCGGCGGTGATCCGGTCGGAGAACTTGCGGCCGTCCTGGCTGTCGTGGCTGAAGTAGTTCTTGTTGGCCATGTCCAGCGCGTGCGCGTCGGCGGCCTGCGTCAGCTTGTCGTTCCAGACGACCGGCGCGACGGCGGGGAAGTTCCCCGACGTGCCGCAGCTGGCGCCCGAGGCGCGCAGCGCGTTGATGCGGTCGAGCAGGTCCTGCTTGAAGTTGGGCAGGTCGCAGGTGCCGGCCACGGGGGTGGGCGTCGGCGTCGACGGGGTGGGCGTGGGGGTCGAGCCCGGCGTGCCGGTATCGGCGTCACCGCCGCCACCGCCGCAGGCGCTCAGTCCCAGCGCCAGCAAGGCGGCGGCAATCATCGAAAGGGGCAATGGCCGGCGGACCGGCTTCTCATGGACGTCCATCGCGGCATCTTATGAAACAGCCGGAAAGAAAGCTGGAACGAAACGTACCGGGCCGGGCCAGCGTGGTCATTGCGCCGCGATCTCCGGGCGCCGCTGCGCGAGCGGCGCCCGGGAGCGCTCACAGCAGGTCGTAGCGGTCCAGGTTCATCACCTTGGTCCAGGCCTTGACGAAGTCGTTGACGAAGACCTTCTCGCCGTCACTGGACGCGTACACCTCGGCCAGCGCGCGCAGCTGGGAGTTCGAGCCGAACACCAGGTCCGCCGCCGTGCCGGTCCACTTCAGCGCGCCGGTCCCGCGGTCGCGGCCCTCCAGCACGCCTTCGTCGCTGGTCGACTTCTGCCATTTCGTCCGCATGTCCAGCAGGTTGACGAAGAAGTCGTTGCTCAGCGTTTCCGGACGCGTCGTGAAGACCCCATGCCGGGCGTGGCCGAAGTTGGTGCCCAGCACCCGCATGCCGCCGATCAGCGCGGTCATCTCCGGCGCGCTCAGCGTGAGCAGCTGGGCCTTGTCGACCAGCAGCTCGGCCGCATGCGGCACCAGGTCCTTGCGGATGTAGTTGCGGAAGGCGTCGGCCGCCGGCTCCAGCACGCCGAAGGACTCGACGTCCGTCTGGTCCTGCGACGCATCGGTGCGCCCCGGCGAGAAGGGCACGACGACCGCATGCCCCGCCTGCTTCGCCGCCGCCTCGACACCAGCCGATCCGCCCAGCACGATCAGGTCGGCCAGCGAGATCTGCTTGCCGCCGGCCGCCGAGCTGTTGAACTCCTTGCGCACCGCTTCCAGCTTGGACAGCACCTTCTCGAGCTCGCTGGGCTGGTTCACCGGCCATTCCTTCTGCGGCGCGAGCCGGATCCGCGCGCCATTGGCGCCGCCGCGCTTGTCGCCGCCACGGAAGGTCGAGGCCGAGGCCCAGGCCGTCGTCACCAGCTGCGAGATGCTCAGGCCGCTGGCCAGCAGCTTGGCCTTGAGCGCGATGACGTCCTGGTCGTCCACCAGCGGATGGCTGACCGGGGGCACCGGGTCCTGCCAGATCAGTTGCTCCTGCGGCACCAGCTTGCCGAGGTAGCGAGACACCGGCCCCATGTCGCGGTGCGTCAGCTTGAACCAGGCGCGCGCGAAGGCGTCGGCCAACTCGGCCGGGTTCTGCATGAAGCGGCGCGAGATCTTCTCGTAGGCCGGATCGACGCGCAGCGCCAGGTCGGCCGTCGTCATCATCGGCGCGTGGCGCTTGGTCTTGTCATGCGCGTCGGGCACGGTGCCGGCGCCGGCGCCGCCCTTGGGCGTCCACTGGTGCGCCCCGGCCGGGCTCTTCGTCAGCTCCCATTCGTAGCCGAACAAGGTCTCGAAGTAGCTGTTGTCCCAGGTCGTCGGCGTCGGCGTCCAGGCGCCCTCGATGCCGCTGGTGATCGTGTAGACGCCCATGCCCTCGCCCAGCTGGTTCTTCCAGCCCAGGCCCTGCTCCTCGAGCCCGGCGCCCTCCGGCATCGCGCCGACGTGATGCGCCTCGCCCGCGCCGTGCGCCTTGCCGAAGGTATGCCCGCCGGCGACCAGCGCGACCGTCTCCTCGTCGTTCATCGCCATGCGGCGGAAGGTCTCGCGGATGTCGCGCGCGGAGGCTGCCGGATCGGGCTTGCCGTTCGGCCCTTCCGGATTCACGTAGATCAGGCCCATCTGCACCGCCGCCAGCGGATTGGCCAGGTCGCGGTCGCCGGCATAACGCTCGTCGCCGAGCCAGGTGGTCTCCGGGCCCCAGAAGGTGTCGGTCTCCGGCTCCCAGATGTCGGCGCGGCCGCCCGCGAAACCGAAGGTCTTGAAGCCCATCGACTCCAGCGCGACGTTGCCCGCCAGGATCATCAGGTCGGCCCACGACAGCTTGCGGCCGTACTTCTGCTTGACCGGCCAGAGCAGGCGCCGGGCCTTGTCGAGGTTGCCGTTGTCGGGCCAGCTGTTCAGCGGCGCGAAGCGCTGCGCGCCGGTGCCCGCGCCGCCGCGGCCGTCCTGCACGCGGTAGGTGCCGGCCGAGTGCCAGGCCATGCGGATGAAGAAGGGGCCGTAGTGGCCGTAGTCGGCGGGCCACCAGTCCTGCGAGTCGGTCATCAGCGCATGCAGGTCCTGGACCACCGCGTCGAGGTCCAGGGTCTGGAACTCCCGCGCGTACTTGAATTCCTCGCCCATCGGATTGGACTTGGGCGAATGCAGGGAAAGGATGGAGAGGTTGAGTTGCTCGGGCCACCAGTCGCGGTTGCCTTTGGTCCCGGCCACCGCATGGTGGTGGGTGCCGCTCGAGAATGGGCACTTGGAATCGCCTGACATGTCTGCCTCCTGAGTTGAGCCTTGGGGAACCGTCCGCTTGTCCGCAGAGTGCGAGCGCGGACGAGTCTAGGACTCGGCCGGCGACGGCGGCAACAGCCGGTGTTTATCGGGCCGATAGCTTTTTCGGCGTGGCCGGCTGGCGGCGCGGACCCTCATCCGGTCCGCGCATGAGTAAAGTCGCTGGCCGAGCAAGGCCATTGGGCAGACTCTCCCCGTCGTCGAAAGGGAGGACAAGAATGTCGCCCTGCCGCCGGCCGGTGCCGGTGGGACGACGAGAATCGCCCGGTCCCGCACGATCGACCGTCGCCGTCCGCGGCGATGGACCCTTCACCTTGGAGCCCATCATGTCTCTGCGCATCAACGACACCGCCCCGAACTTCACCGCCAAGACCACGCACGGGGAGATCAACTTCCACGACTGGATCGGCGACAGCTGGGCCATCCTGTTCTCGCACCCGAAGGACTTCACGCCGGTGTGCACGACCGAGCTGGGCTACATGGCGAAGATCGAGCCCGAATTCACCAAGCGCAACGCCAAGCTGATCGGGCTGTCGATCGATCCGGTCGAGAACCACTCGAAGTGGGCCGCCGACATCGAGGAGACGCAGGGCGCCGCGGTGAAGTACCCGATGATCGGCGACACCGACCTGGCGGTGGCCAAGCTCTACAACATGCTGCCGGCCGAGGAGCCGGGCACCTCGGAGGGCCGCACCGCGGCGACCAACGCGACGGTGCGCTCGGTCTTCATCGTCGGCCCGGACAAGAAGATCAAGCTGACGCTGACCTACCCGATGACCACGGGCCGCAACTTCGACGAGATCCTGCGCGTGCTCGATTCCATCCAGCTCACCGCCAAGCACCGCGTCGCCACGCCGGTGAACTGGAAGCACGGGGACGACGTGATCATCGCGGGCTCGGTGTCCGACGACGAAGCCAAGACGATCTACCCCGAAGGCTGGAAGGCGCCCAAGCCCTACCTGCGCATCGTCAAGCAGCCCAAGTGAGGCAGCGCGACCGGCGCGCGTGACGACACCACGCCGCGCGTTGCGCTCGAGTGAAGGCCGGACCCTCCGATGGGGGAGAACCGGCCTTTTTCCATGGAGGCGTCGATAACATGCGCGGCTTCATGCGGCGCGCGACCGCATGGCCCATGGAGTCCTTGATGTTGTTCACCCGCCGTGCCTCGGCCATCGCCGGGCTGGTGCTCGCCGCCGCCGTGTTGGCCTGGTCCCTCGCGCCGGAGGGCGAGCGCGTGACCCTGTCCGTCCCCGCGCAGGCGGAGCGGACGTCCGCCGCGCCGCCGCCGATCGCCACCCCATCCCGTGGAACTGCACCGGCCCCCGGCACGCCGGCCGTGGCCGGCGCGGCGAGGGAGGCCGCCATCGGTGCCTCCGCCGCCCTGCGCGACTACGGCCAGATCGTGATCACCGCGCTCAATGGCGGCACGCCGCAGCAGGCCGGCGAGGCCGCGAAGCTGCTCGTCCTGTGCAGCACCGTCCCGCAGACGCGCGATGCACTCGAGGAGCTGAAGCAGGAAGGACGCGTGGCCGCTGAAGGCGCCGACCGCACCATCGCCGCGCTCGACAGACAGGAGCGCTCATGCCAGTCGATCCCGCCCGACCTGATGGGCCGGGAGCTGGAACTCTCGGCGCGCGCCGTGCTGGGGGGCGTGAAGGGCGTCGCGACGATCTATGGCGCCGCCGTCCACTACGCCCCGCCGGAGGCCATGCGCCAACCGCTGGCCGCGGCCTTGCGCGCGGACTTCCTCGACGGAGATGGCGTCGCGGCGCTGATGCTGGCGCAGCACAGGGAGCTCTTCGGCCTGTCCAGGGTCGAGTCGCGGGCCTATGAGATCGCTTTCGACAAGATGGACGCGATCGGTTTCTTCGACCCGGATCGCGCCAGCGGGGCTGGCAAGCCGCTGACCGACGAGGAACAGCGTCAGGCCGAAACGCTGGCCGCGACGTGGGCCAAGGACATGAAGCCGCAGCACGGACACCGTCACGGCTAGACGACATTCCCCGATGCCCTTCCTGCGCTGGATCCTCGTTGCTGCCGTGCTCACAGGCGCGGCGACCCTCGTGGCCTTCGGGCTTCATCCCGCCGACGATGATCGTGTCGCGCTTGCCGACCCCTCGTCGACGGCTGCCTCCGCCGGGCTGACGGCCTCGTCCGCCTCCCCGCCCCAGGCGTTCCCACCGTTCTCACCCGACGCCTCGGGACCACCAGCGGCCGGCACGACGCGGCCAGCCGCGATCGGGCCCGCTGTCGGCGCCTCCGCCGTCATCGAGGACTACGGCCAGATCGTGCTTGCCGCGCTGCAGGGCGGCTCCGCCGCGCAAGCCGGCGATGCGACGGAGGTGTTGTCCCGCTGCGAGGGCGCGACCCAGGTGCGGGAGACCCTGGAGACCGTTCGCGCCGATCCCAAGTCCAACCCGGCGGACGTCGCCCACGCGATCGCGCATTTCGACGACCGCGTGCGCCGCTGCCAGTCCATCACCGACGAGATGCGGGCCCAGCGCCTGCCGCTGGCCGAGCGCGCGCTGCGGGGCGGCGAGCGAGGTGTCTCGATGGCCTACTTCCGCCTGGTCGATTTCGACCCGCCACAGGACATGCGCGCCCCGCTGCTCGAGGGCCTGCGCGGCGACGTCCGCGCCGGCGACCGCTTCCCCACGCTCGTGCTCGCCACGCGCGGCGAAGACCTGGGTTTGTCTCCGGTCGAGGCGCGGGCCTACGCGCTGCTGGCCGAGGACCTCAACCCCCAACTCATCGCGCCGGGCAAGTTCAGCCGGAACCGCGAGCAGGAGCGCCTGACTGACGCGCAGCTGCGCCAGGCCGCCGAGCTCAAGGAGCAGTACAAGCGCGAGATGAAGCGGCCACGCACCGGCCGGCGCGTGGGCCGATCCGGCTGAGCCAGAATCCCGCGCGTCGGGAGCGATTCGAACAAGGAGAAGACATGGCGGACAAGAAGGAGATCCAGGCGCGGGCCGAAGCGCTGCTCGCGCAGGGCGTGGGCAAGTCCGAGGTGTTCCGGCAGCTGTCCGGACAGGGCATGAAGGACCGCCGGCTCGCGGCCTGGCTGGCCGCCCGGCATGACCCGCAGGCGCGCGCCGAGATGAGCCTGCACGTCAACATCCTGGTTGGGCTGATGGTGCTGCAGGCGCTGATCGTGCTGGCGGTCGGCTGGCAGGTCTCGATGTGGCTCGGCCTCGCGTTGACCAGCATCCCGCTGCTGTTCGCCTGGGGCTTCCGCAAGCCCTACGCCGGCGCCTACACCGGCTACCTGTTCCTGTCGATCGTCACGGTGGGCCGCAACGTGGCCCAGCTGTTCCCGATCACCACCGGCGGCCTGGTCGGCGTGGCGCTCTCGATCGCCATGATCTGCTACGTCTTCTGGATCCAGCGGCGGATCTTCCCGGACATGAACTTCCTCGGCCCGATGCGCAAGGGCAGCCGCTTCGTCTTCACGACCTGAGGTCGATCGCAGGCCGTCCAAGGCCGCGCCCTCAAGGCACGAACAGCGCCCGCTCTTCCTCGAAGACCTGCTGCAGATGGTCGGCGACCGTCCGGATCGCACGGGCCTTGCGGTCCTGGCCGCGGATCAGCAGCCACATCTCGCGCGCCTCGCGGGTCGGCGTCAGCGCGCATTCGCGCAAGCCCGGCACCTGGCGTCCGATGTAGTGCGGCAGCAGCGCCAGGCCGGCGCCGGTCCGCGCCGCGATCGCCTGCGACATGTGGTTGTTGGCGCGGAAGGCCACCCGCCTGCGCGGGAAGTGCTGCGCGAGCCAGGTGGCGTCGGGCATGTCCGCGTTCTCCTCGTCGAAGCCGACGAACACCGGCGCCGCGCCGCCCTCGACCGCCGCGCAGATCGCCGGCGTGCCGTAGAAGCCGAAACCCATGGTGCCCAGCGGCTTGGCGATGAAGTCGCCGTCGCGCGGTCGCATCAGGCGCACCGCGATGTCGGCGCGGTGACGGTCCAGGCTGACCGGGCGCAGGTCGGTGGCGAGGTCCAGGTCCAGCCCCGGATGCACCGCGGAGAGCCGCGCGAGCCGATCGATCAGGAAGCCCTGCGACAGCGCCGGTGGCGCATTGACCCGCACCAGCCCGCGCACCGCTTCGTCCTCGTCGCCTTCGCGGGCGAGCGTCAACGCGGCGGCTTCCATCTCGCTCGCGGCAGCCAGCGCCAGCCGGCCCGCCGGCGTCAGCGCATAACCGTCGGGCCGGCGGTCGACGAGCTTGTCGCCGAGGCGATCCTCCAGCGACTGGATGCGGCGCGCGATCGTCGCGTGATTGACCGAGAGCGCCCGCGCCGCCGCCGACAGGCTGCCGTGCCGCCCGAGCGCGAGGAACACCCGCATGTCCTCCCAGTCCACGCCCCGGCGAGGCCCTGTGCGTTTTTGATCAGCCATTGAGACAGGATAGCGGCTACCGCTGGCGCAGGCCGGCTCCTACGCTTCGTCCAACGCCTCCCGATCCCCGATCGCCGCGGCGTCCCCGACGACCCCGGATCCTCCGGATCCCGCATGAACAGGAGCCTTCCATGTCCACCGCTTCCAGCACCGCCACCGCCACGACCACCACGACCACCACGCAGCGGGTCGCCCTCATCACGGGCGCCTCGCAAGGCATCGGCGCCGGCCTCGTCGCCGCCTACCGCGCCCAGGGTTATGCGGTCATCGCCAACTCCCGCAACATCCAGCCGGGCGACGACGCCGGCGTGATCGCCGTGCCCGGCCACATCGGCGACCGCGCCGTCGCCCAGCGCATCGTCCAGACGGCGCTCGACCGCTTCGGCCGCATCGACACGCTGATCAACAACGCCGGCATCTTCCTGGCCAAGCCCTTCACCGAATACACGCTCGCGGACTACCAGGCCGCGTTCGACGTCAACGTGGCCGGCTTCTTCCACCTCACGCAGCTGGCGCTGCCGCAGATGCTGTTGCAGCGGCACGGCCACATCGTGCAGATAACGACGACGCTGGTCGACCAGCCGATCGCCGGCGTGCCGGCCGGCCTGGCCAGCCTGACCAAGGGCGGCCTGGATGCCGTGACGCGCTCGCTCGCGATCGAATACGCGAAGAGCGGCGTGCGCGTGAACGCGGTGCGTCCCGGCGTCATCAAGACCCCCATGCATGCACCGCAGACCCATGAGTTCCTGGCCGCCCTGCACCCGATGGGCCGCATGGGCGAGATCAGCGAGGTCGTCGACGCGGTGATGTACCTGGAGCGCGCGGGCTTCGTCACCGGCGAGCTGCTCAACGTCGACGGCGGCCAGCACGCCGGCCGCTGAAAGGAGCCCCCATGCCCTACGTCAACATCAAGGTGACCCGCGAGGGCACCGCCCCCGGCGCCAGCGCCACCACGCCCGAGCAGAAGGCCGCCCTGATCCAGGGCGTCAGCGACCTGCTCTTCGAGGTGATGGGCAAGCCGCGCCACATGACCTTCGTCGTCATCGACGAGGTGGAGCTCGAGAACTGGGGCGTCGGCGGACTGCCGACGGCGCAGTTCCGCCGGCGGCAGTCCGGGACGCCGGGCTAGGGAGGCCCTGGAAAACGCGGCGCCCGCACGGGAGGATCGGGCGCTCAGCCGCCCTTGATCCTCACCGTGAAGGTCAGCTTGTAGCTGCCGCCGTCGCCGCCGTAGTTCAGCGGTGACAGCGCGGTTTCCGTCGTCACCGTCGGCACGACGAAGCTGTGCCAGCCGAGGTACTCGTCGTTGGACAGGGAACTGGACACGAGACTGGACAGCTTGGGCCCCACGATCGAGCGCAGCTGCGCCGCCGTCAGGTTGGACCAGCCGCTCTGGCCATAGACGTTCCAGATCGACTGCAGCATCAGTTGCAGCACGCCGCCGCTGCCCAGGTCCGGGTCCCAGTCCTCCTCCAGCAGCCAGGCGAAGACGAAGGCGCCGCCGGCCTCGGCCTCGTCGACGATCTGCCGCGTGTTGACGATGCGGCCCTTCAGGAAGTGGTTGTCCCAATCGGGATCGCGCACGCGGATCAGCTTGCCGCCCGGCACGTTGCGGTGGGCCATGAACACCAGCACATAGGGCGAGTCGCCGCCGTCGCCCTCGCTCGTGTCGTCCAGGCACTTGATCTGCGTCACCATCAGCTGGCGTGTCGGCATGGTCGTCTCCCTGCGCATCCCGCATCGCGGCCACCGCCCGGGATCGGGCCGTGAAGAAGCCGTGAGCCAGACTAGGCAGCCCCCCCGAAAGGGCCCATCCCTAGGTCGGCATCGCCCCCCTAGAATCGCCCGTCGCAGGGGGAGAAGCACTTGAGGAAGATCGCATCCGCGACGCTGATCCGCGTCCATCCGCGCGAGCGCCGTTGCACGGTGGAACTGGTCGAGCTCGACCGGCCCGCCGGCCGCACTGCCAGCGATGACGCGGCCCGCTACGTCGTCAACGTCCGCCAGGACAGCGGCGAGTCGTCGCTGACCGCCACGCCCTGCACCCTGGCCGAGGCGCAGCGCCGCGCGCTGGACTTCCTGCGCCGCCGGCTCGCCGCGGGCGAGACGCTGCTGCGGCGCGACGGCTTCGAGGCGCTCGGTGTCGAGCCGGAGATCGCCGCAGCCCCGCTTTCCACCCCCTCCGTTCCCACGGCCTCCACACCTTCGGGCGCCCCTGCCGGCCCGGTCCCGCCGGCCATCGCCGCGCTGGTGGCCCGTTTCGCGCCGGCGCGCTGGACGCTCGAACCCGACGATCGCCGCGCTCGCGCCGCCTGGCGCGTCGCCGAATGCAGCGACCGCGGCGACGCCGATCCCGCCGCGCAACACGCGCTCCAGTCACTGGTGCCGCGGCTGGTCGAGCTGCTGGAGAGCGGCTCCGACCTGCTCGACCTCTGCCTGGCCGCCGCGATCGGCCGGCTCGGCGATCCCGGTGCGGCCGAGGCCATGGCCGTGCTGTCCGAGCGCGGCCGCAGCCCGGCCACGAAACGGTATGCCCACCAGGCGCGGCTGATGCTGCTGGCGCCCGACGCGCTGCAGTCGCACCTCGAGGTCGCCGCGAGCCAGTGGTCCGCGGAACTCGCGCTGCCGACCGAAGGCCCGGCGCTGGTGCTCGCGCTGCTCGACGCGCTCGAGGCCCGCCGCCTCGACTGGCCCGACCTGCTGCAGGACTGGTACGACCTCGCCCTGGTCCGCCCCGACGTGCGCGCGAAGGTGTTGAGCCTGCTGCGCGCGCTGCCCCTGCAGGCCGAGGCCTTCCAGGCGCTGCGCTACGTCTACAAGACTGCGGAGCTGCGCCGCGACGCCGAGGTCGTCGGCCTGCTGCATGCGCGCTTCGAGAACACCCGCCCCGCCCAGGGCGGCCTGACGACGCGCCACTACCTGGACCCGTCCACCGGCGAGTGGATCGTCCGCAGCGCCGGCAGCAAGCGCAAGCCGGCGCGCGCCTACGGCCGGCGCACGCGCGAATACCTGCGCCTGCGCGGCTGGCGCGGCCTGCGGCGGCTGGCGGCGATCGGGCATCCGCATGCGCCGGTGCTGGCGGTCGAACTGCTGCTGGGCCTGCGCGACGACGAGGTGCCCGCCGCGGTCACCGAGACCCACATCGAATGGCATCGCCTGCAGACGGCGCGCACCGAGCGCCACTTCCCCGCCGGCGCGCACTGGCTGCTGGTGTCGCGCCTGCTGCTGCCGGCGCTGCCGACGCTGGGCACCGGCGCGCGCACGCGGCGCCTGTGGACACGGGAGCTCCTCGACGTGACGCGCGCGCTCCCGCAGCGGCCCGAGGGCCTGCGCGCGATGTGGGACGCGCATCCCGAGGCGCTGCTGCGCCTGGCGATGGCGAGCCGCAGCGCGCTGGTGCAGGCCATCGTCGCGCGGGCGCTGCAGGACCATGCCGAATTCATGCGCCAGCAAGCGCCGGCGGTGCTGGAAATCCTGCTGCGCAGCCCTTATGCGACCGCCGCGGAGACCGGCTTCGCGGCGGCGCGCGCGCACATCGAATCCGGTGACGCCGCCGCGCAGGTGCCCTGGCTGAAGCTGCTGGCCGCGAGCGCCCATGCCGGCGCGCGGGACTACGCGCTGCTGCACATCGCCGGCGATCCGGGCCGCTTCGCCGGCCATGCCGACCTGGTCGTCGCGCTGCTGCTCAGCGGGCAGGAGCGCGCCCGCAAGCAGGGCCACGGCCTGGCGCTGCTCGCGCCGCCGCAGCCGCTGATCGAGGAGCTGCTGGCCGCGCTGCTGGCGGTCGATGCCGCCGACCCCGGCCTGGACGATGGCGCGACGCTCATCGAGCAACTGCTGGCCGGCCCGCTGGCGCCGGCCGCGTCGGAAGCGGTGATGCCGCGGCTCGGCGCGCTGCTGCCGCTGCTGGACCATCCGTCGGCGGCCGTCGTGCGCGTGGGCGTGAGCTGGCTGCTGCTGCATCCCGCGGGCGTCGCGCTGCTGCCGGCGGCGCTGATGACGCGGCTGATCACCGCGGAGGATCCCGAGCGTCGCGCCGGTGGCGTGCGCCTGCTGGCGGCGCTGCCCGACGAGGTGCTGCGCCGCCAGGTCGATCTGATCGGCGACCTCGCGACCCATGCCCATGCCGGCATCCGCGCCGCGATCGGATCGGCGCTGCTGCGCGTGGCGCGCGAGGACGCCGACTTCGCCCGCCAGGTCGCCGACCGCCTGCATCGCTCGCTGTTCCAGACGGAAAGCGGCGAAGGCGCCCATGCCGATGCGCTGCGCTGGCTGACGCAGGATCTCGCGCCGCACGCGCCGGCCCGCGACGCCGCCGGCAGCTGGCGCGCGCTGCAGGCCCGCAGCACCGGCGCACAGCGCTACGGTGCCTGGGCGCTCACCACGCTGACCCCGGACGACTTCTCGCTGCGCCAGCTCGCCACGCTGGTCCGCCATGCCGATGCCGGCGTGCGCACCTGGGCCATGCGGGCGCTCGACACCCGCCTGCCGCCGGTGCCCTCGCACGAGCAGTCCGAGCAGCTGCTGCCGCTGGCCGAATCGAGCTTCGACGATGCGATCGCGTACACGCGGACGCTCTTCGGCGAGCGCCTGCCGGACGAGTCCCTCGCCGTCGAACTGCTGATCGCGTGGGTGGACCATCCGCAGGCCTGGGTGCAGGCGCTGGGCCGCGCGCGACTGGTGCGCCGCATGAGCGCCGCCGACGCGTCGCTGTGCCTTACGCGCCTGAGCCAGCACCCCGGCACGCAGGTGCAGCTCTTCGTGACGCAATGGCTGCTGGAGCTGCCGACCGATGACGCGCCCCGGCTGGCGAGGCAGCTGCGCGCGCTGACGCCCTACTTCCTCACGGTGCTGAGCCAGGTCCATCGCGGCCGCGCCGCCAAGTCCCGCGTCACCGCCTTCCTGCGCGCGCAGATCGCGGCGCCGGAGACCGCCGAGGTGGTGGCGGAGATCTTCGCGCGCCAGGTGGTGACCGCCAGCCTCACCGACAAGCCGCAGTACATCGCCGGCCTGCGCGACATCGCCGCGCGGCATCCCGGCATCGCGCTGCCCTTCCTGAGGTGGCACTCGCCCGCCGGCGCCACCACGACCACCGCCGACCCGGCCTGACGACGATGCAGTTCCGCTACAAGTACTACGGCAGCACGACCGTCGACGACACCGCGGCGTCGCAGTCCTTCCACTTCGCGCCGGACACGCTGCGGCCGCCGACCGCCTTCGACGGCCTGCTGCGCAGCGCGTCGCACGCGCACCTGGCGTTCCGGGAGGCGCTGTCGGCCCTGCATGCCGTCGTCGTCAGCGACCAGCGCTACCGCGGCCGCGACAAGTCCGTCTACCGGCAGTGGCTGGCGGAGAACGAGCAATCGCTGCTGGCGCGCTTCATGTCGCGCTCGGCCGAGCTCAAGCAGTCCAGCGAGGCGCTGAACACCGAGCTGCGCACGCTGCGCGCGAGCAAGCAACGCGTGCTCGCGCCCTTCTACAAGGCGCAGCAGGCCTATTTCAACTGGCTGTTCTGGAACCACCGCGACGCCTGGTACGTGCTGGACCCGGTCATCACCGTGCATCCGGAGCGCCTGCTGTTCGAGGCCTTCAGCCAGGACGAATCGACCTACTGCGCGGTCAGCGTGCGGCATGACGTGTTCGACCGCACCGGCGAGATGGCCTGCGGCACGACCAACATCGACTACTCGGCCAGCCTGCACGACGAGTTCCAGAAGATCCGCGACTACAAGGCGACGCGGCTGCAGCTCGATCCCGCCGGCTTCACCGTCGCCACCGGCGACGACCCGGCCTTCCGCGAGGAGAAGATCGACCTGCCCGACAGCTGGGTCCGCGGCTTCCTGCAGGTGTCCAGCGCGATGACGCTGCCGGCCACCGTCGTCGAGCTCCATCCGATGGACCTGCACAACCTGTGCGCCGCGCTGCGCCAGCGCAAGGAGCGCGCGGGGCCGCGCTCGCTGCGCTTCGAGCTGTCGCCGGGCGGGCCGGCGCGGATGGTGCTCGAGCCCTGGCACCAGGTCTTCACCGCGCGCCGCAGCGCCATCGTCGGCGCGCCGCTGACCGCGCCGCAGACGATCCGCGTCTGGGGCCGCCGCCGGCTGCTGACGCTGGAGCGGCTGATCGCGCTGGCCACACGGGTGCGCGTGCACCTGCTGGGATCGGGCATGCCCAGCTTCTGGGTCATCGAGCTGGGCGACATCACCGTCACGCTGGGCCTGTCCGGCTGGACCGCCAACGACTGGTCCGATGCCGGCCGCTTCCACCTGCTGCAGCCGCGGCACGAGGTCGCCGAGGCGACGACGCTGTCGGTGGCCGCGGCGCTGCAGTCGCAATGGATGGCCTCGTCGGCCGAGCTGGCCTCGCGGACGCAGCTGCCCCGCGGCGATGTCGACGCGGCGCTCGGCCTGTGGGTGCAGGCCGGCCGCGCCGTCTTCGACCTGTCCAGCGGCCGCTACGCCTGGCGCGAACTGACGCGCGAGCCGCTGCCGCTGGCGACGCTGCGTTTCTCCAGCCCCGAGGAATCGACCGCGCTGGCGCTGATCCACGAGAAGCGCGTCAAGCTGCGCGACATCACGCCGCAGGGACAGCGCCTGGTCATCGACGGCGAGGTCCGGCTCAAGGACCGCAGCCACGCGCCGCGCCTGGTCCTGAACGCCGACCAGCAACTGGTCGACGGGCAATGCGATTGCAATTTCCATCGTCAGAACCGCCTGCGTCGCGGCCCCTGCGCGCACCTGCTGGCCCTGCGCCAGCTCGCGCAGCCGCGGCTGGCCGAATGGTCGCCGGCGGCGCCGGACGCCGCCGCGGCCGCAACACCTGGCACCCGTCCGGAGGCGGCATGACGAGGCTTGTGGTTAAACTGATTTCGAGTGCAGCGCGCAGGCTCTTGCAACCCGGACGGTGTTTCGCCGTCCTTGCCTCCTGCCGTTCCATGCGTCACGGGCGCCGTCTTCACTGTGCCGCGCAGCACCACCGTCGCAGATTCCCATGGGGCTTCCCTGAAGCGAATCGTGCGACGGTGGTGCGCGCGGCGTCGAGTGGACAGCGCCCGTCCCTCAAGCCTTCCAGGCTCTTCGACGAGAAGCGCGCTGCACTCCCCTTCCACCGCTTGTCTGCCGCGTCGCCGGCGTCGCTCCCAGGAGGCGCCGCATGAGCGACCGCGTCCCCACCCGCGCCGAGATCGTCGAGCGCATCCGCGCCTCGTCCAAGGACGCCTTCGTCCTCGAGGAAATGCAGCGCCTGGGCTTCTGGCCCGCGGGCGAAGGCAAGCCCTCGATCGAGGCCGCGCTGATCCAGCGCGAGCTCGAGCTGATGAAGGCGCTGGAGGACATGCAGCAGGAGCTGCGCAGCCACAGCGATCCCGAAGCGGCGCTCAAGCGGATGCGCGAGGAGCGCCTGGCGCAGGCCCGCGCGAAGCGCGAGGCGACCGCGCAGGCCCGCGAGCAGCGCCGCCACGAGCGCGCGCTGCGCTGGCACGAGGCGCGCAAGACCGACGCCGGCTACCTGGGCGAGGGCGTGTCCGGCGGCCTGCGGCCCGCTGCCGCCGGTGCGCCGGCCCGGCCGCTGGCCGACGGCCTGCCCACCCTCGCCACGCCGCTCGAGCTGGCCCGCGCGATGGGCCTGACGCTGCCCGAGCTCAAGTTCCTGTGCTTCCATCGCGAGGTCGCACGCACGTCCCACTACCGCCGCTTCCTGTTGCCGAAGAAGACCGGCGGGCAGCGGACCATCTCGGCGCCGATGCCGCGGCTCAAGCGCGCGCAGTACTGGGTGCTGGACCAGGTGCTCGCCAAGGTGCCCAGCCATGCCGCCGCGCACGGCTTCCTGCCGGGGCGCAGCATCGTCACCAACGCCACGCCGCATGCCGGGCGCGAGGTGGTGATCAACCTCGACATCCAGGACTTCTTCCCGACCATCACCTTCCCGCGCATCAAGGGCGTGTTCCGCGGCCTGGGCTACGACGAGCGGGTCGCCACGATGCTGGCGCTGCTGTGCAGCGAGAACCCCTGCGACGAACTGGAGGTCGACGGCGAGCGCTTCTTCGTCGGCGGCAAGGGCCGCGACCGCGTGCTGCCGCAGGGCGCGCCGACCAGCCCGATGCTCACCAACGTGCTGTGCCGCAAGATGGACCGCCGGCTGCAGGGCATCGCCGACAAGCTGGGCTTCGCCTACACCCGCTACGCCGACGACCTGACGTTCTCGGCCTCCGGCGAGGGGGCGGGCCAGGTCGGCACGCTGCTGCGGCAGGTGCGCCACGTGCTGAAGGACGAAGGCTTCACGCCGCATCCGGACAAGCAGCGCGTGATGCGCGCCGGCTCCCGGCAGGAGGTCACCGGCGTGGTCGTCAACGACAAGCCCTCCGTCTCGCGCGAGGAACGCCGCAAGCTGCGCGCGGCGCTGCACAAGGCGTCGCGGGAGGGCGTCGAGGCGGCGACCTGGCAGGGGCAGCCGGCCACGCGCGAGGTGCTCGTCGGCTACGGGCGCTTCGTCGCGATGGTGGACCGCGAGCAAGGCGCGCCGCTGCTGAAGCAGGCCCTGGCCTTGCCCGGCGGCGCGGCGAAGCGGCGCTCCGCCTTCGGCGCGCTGTTCCGCCAGAAGGCCGCGGCCGGCGAGGCGCCCGTGCTCGCGCGTGGCGCCTGGTGGCAACCGGCGGAGCCTCCGGAACCGGTGCTGCAGCAGACCGCCGGCCAGATCAAGGCGGCGCGGCAGGCGCGCCTCAATGACGAGCGCACCGCGCGCCGTGGCGGCAAGCCGCCCGCGCCGAGCCGCGCCGATCAGCGCCGGGCCGAGCAGGCGCAGCGCCTGGCGGACCACGAGGCCCAACGCGCCGCCCGTCGCTCGGCAGGCGCCGCGCCGGGCGCGGCCGGGGCTGATCGGCCCTGGCTCCTCTACGTCAAGCAGTTCGCGCTGCTGCTCGGCATCGCCGCCGGGCTCAAGTCGGAGCTGATCCTGTACGCCGGCGTCATCCACCTGCTGCTGCGCATCAAGTCGCGCGACCGCGGCTGGTGGGAGTTCTGGCTCGGCATCGGCCTGCTGGTGCTGGTCAACGCGCTGCTTTTCCGGCGCTGAGCGCGGGGATCACAGCACGGCATAGCGGCCGGGCTTGTGGTTGACCGCGATGAAGAGATTCATCACCACCGCCGCGAGCACCGAGTAGGCGACGCGCTCCGGATCGACCACCGTCAGCGCGAGCAGCACGATGGCGCAGTCCATGGCCATCTGCACCTTGCCGGCGCGCCAGCCCTTGGCCTTCTGCAGGTAGAGCGACACGATGGTCGCGCCGCCGAGGCTGGCGCGATGTCGCGCCAGGAACAGGCAGCCCGAGCCCAGCAGCGCGCCGCCCAGGATGGCGGCATAGGCCGGATGGATGCGGTCGATGGCGAAGAGCTTGGGCGAGAACTCGGTCATCACCGACAGCAGCGCGATCGAGACGAAGGTCTTGAGCGTGAACTCGCGTCCCATGCGGGTCCAGGCGAACCAGTAGAACGGCAGGTTGATCAGGAAGAACAGCTTGCCCAGGCTGACGCCGGTCGCGTAGTGCAGTACGAAGGCCGCGCCCGCGGTGCCGCCGGTCAGCAAGCCGACCTGCGCGAACAGGATCAGCGCCAGCGACACGAACAGCGTCCCGGTGAAGATCGCCTGCGCATCCTCGAAAGGCGTGTGCGAGCGGATCGCCAGGTCGGCGAGCGGCTCGACGGCGGCGGGTGCGGCGGCGGGTGCGGCGGCGGGTGCGGCGGCGGATGCGGCGGCGGACGGCGGGGTGGGGTCGTTGGGCGTGGCGCTCATCCCAGGCACGAAGCAGAAAGCATGCCCGGGAGTGTCGCAGCAGGCGGGGCGGCTGGCGCTTGTCCCTGGGCGCGTCTCAGCGCCCCTGCGCCTTCAGCCGCGCGTCCAGCCGCGGGAACACGCGGCGCGCATTGCCCTCGTAGACCAGGTGCCGCTCGGCGTCGCTCAGGTGCGGCGTGGCCTCGATGTAGCGCTTGGTGTCGTCGTAGGAGTGCCCGGTCTCGGGATCGATGCCGCGCACCGCGCCAATCATCTCGGACGCAAAGAGCACGTTCTTCACCGGGATCACTTTCGTCAGCAGGTCGATGCCGGGCTGGTGATAGACGCAGGTGTCGAAAAAGATGTTGTCCAGGAGGTGCTCGTCGAGCAGCGGCTTCTTGAGCTCCTGCGCCAGCCCGCGGAAGCGCCCCCAGTGGTAGGGCACCGCGCCGCCGCCGTGGGGGATCAGGAATTTCAGCGTGGGGAAGTCCTTGAACAGGTCGCCGGTCAGGCACTGCATGAAGGCGGTCGTGTCGGCGTTCAGGTAATGGGCGCCGGTCGTGTGGAAGCAGGCATTGCAGCTGGTGCTGACGTGGATCATCGCGGGGACGTCCAGCTCGACCATCTTCTCGTAGAGCGGATACCAATGGCGATCGGTGAGCGGCGGGCTGGTCCAGTGGCCGCCGGAGGGATCGGGATTCAGGTTGAGGCCGACGAAGCCGTAGTCGCGGACGCATTTCTCCAGCTCCGGCAGGCAGCTCGCGGGAACGACGCCGGGACTCTGCGGCAGCATCGCGGCGCCGACGAAGTGATCCGGGAACATCGCCGCCACCCGCGCGCAGAGCTCGTTGCAGATCGCCGCCCAGGTGGACGAGGTCTGGAAGTCGCCGATGTGGTGCGCCATGAAGCTGGCGCGCGGGCTGAAGATGGTCAGGTCCGAGCCGCGCTCCTTCATCTTCTTGAGCTGGTTGGTCTCGATGGACTCGCGCAACTCGTCGTCGGAGATCTTCAGCGCGCTCGGGCTCGGCGCCTTCGCCGGGTCCTTGAGCGCGGCGACCTGCAGGTCGCGCCAGGCGCCCAGCGCCGCCGGGGCCGTCGTGTAGTGTCCGTGGACGTCGATGATCATGGGGGTCTTTCTATCGGCTGCGGCGGATTGTGGACAGCCCGGCCCCATCGTCCTAGGTATGGCAAGGACTAGCTGCTATTCAGATCCGGCATGGCGGCGCGAGGGCGGGGAGCCGGATGCGTTAAGCTCCCGCGCCCGCCGCGATGCGCCCTCCGCGCGCCGCCGGGCAGCGATTCACAGGTCGAAGGGAAGTGTGTGCAGGACGTGCGGGACACCGATGTCGTGATCATTGGCGCGGGTGCCGCGGGGTTGATGTGCGCTGCGCTGGCCGGGCAGCGCGGCCGCCGCGTGCTGCTGGTGGATCACGCCAACAAGGCCGGCAAGAAGATCCTGATGTCCGGCGGCGGCAACTGCAACTTCACCAACCTGTACACCGAGCCGGCCAATTTCCTTTCGCAGAACCCCCATTTCTGCAAGTCGGCGCTGGCGCGCTACACCCAGTGGGATTTCATCGCGCTGGTCAACAAGCATCAGATCCCGCACCACGAGAAGAAGCTGGGCCAGCTGTTCTGCGACAACAAGTCGATCGACATCCTGCGCATGCTGCTGGCCGAGTGCGAGGCCGTCGGCATCACGCCGATGCTGGAGACCTCGGTCGACCGGATCGAGAAGACGGAAGGCGGCTACCGGCTCGAGACCTCGGCGGGGCCGATGCAATGCCAGTCGCTGGTGATCGCCACCGGCGGCCTGTCGATCCCGACCATGGGCGCCACCGGCTTCGGCTATCAGGTGGCCCGCCAGTTCGGTCACCAGCTGCTGCCGACGCGGGCCGGGCTGGTGCCGTTCACCATCACCGACCAGCTCAAGGACCTGTGCAACGAGCTCAGCGGCACCTCGGTCGACTGCCTGGTGAGCTGCAACGGCAAGAGCTTCCGCGAGAACATCCTCTTCACGCACCGCGGCCTGAGCGGCCCGGCGATCCTGCAGATCTCGTCCTACTGGCTGCCGGGCCAGGCGGTGGAGATCAACCTGCTGCCCGACCTGGACGTGCCGGCCTGGCTGGCGCAGCAGCGCAACGACCGGCCCAATGCCGAGCTCAGGACGCTGCTGGCCGAGCTGTTCACCAAGAAGATGGCCACGCTGATCGCGGAGCAGTGGTTCGTCTCCAAGCCGATCAAGCAGTACGCCCACGCGGAGCTGGAGCAGATCGCGCAGCGCCTGTCGGCCTGGCAGGTGGTGCCGGCGGGCACCGAGGGCTACCGCACCGCGGAGGTGACGCTGGGCGGCGTCGACACCAAGGAGGTGTCGTCCAAGACCATGGAATCGCTCAAGTCGCCGGGGCTGTACTTCATCGGCGAGGTCCTGGACGTCACCGGCCACCTGGGCGGCTTCAACTTCCAGTGGGCCTGGGCCTCGGCGCATGCGGCGGCGCAGTACGTTTAGAGACACGCCCTGACACCCGGGAGTGACGAATAGCCGGTTACCCTGCCGGCCGTTCCAATCGACGCTTCGTCGACCAGGGAGATCACATGACCAAGACGATCCGATCCGGCGCCGCGCCCGCCGTGCGCCGCCGCACCTTGCTGGCGGCCGGACTGGGCGGCGTGCTGACCGCGCCGGCGATGCAGGCCCTGGCCGCACCGGCCGCCGCCTCGAGCGCCTCGAACGACTTCAGCGCCGCCGGCTTCGACGCCTGGGCCGAACGCGTCGCCGCCGAGCGCATGCGGCATGCGCCGGAGCACGCCACCCGCATGCAGTACTTCCAGGGCGAGGTCCAGGCCCGCCTCGACGGGCAATGGGACTCGCTCTCGCGCGAGGACGAGCTCGCGGACATCGCCCGCGACCGCCGCGCCCTGGCCGAGCTGGCGCGCTTCCCGCGCGACGCGCTGTCGCCGACGCAGCGCACCTCCGCCGCGCTGATGGCCTGGACGATGCGGCAGAACGTCGCCGAGGGCGAGTTCCTTGACCACCCTTACGTCTTCGAGCACATGGCCGGCGTGCATGTCGGCCCGATCACCTTCCTCGTGCAGGAACACCCGATGCGCAACGCGGCCGACGTGCGCAGCTACCTGCAGCGCATGGACGGCCTGGCCGCGCTGATGGACCAGGGCATCGTCCGCGCCCGCGCCGCGCAGGCCAAGGGCATGCTGATGCCGCGCTTCATCACCGCGACCGCCGTCGGCCAGATCGAGCAGTTCGTCGCGCCGAAGCCGGCGGACAACCCGCTGGTGGTGTCGCTGGCGGAGCGCATGGCGACCCTGCCCGACATGGACGACGCCGCCCGCCAGCGCGCCCGCGCGCGGGCCGAGGCCATCGTCGCGAACTCCATCGTGCCGGCATGGCGCCGCGGCCTCGCGCTGCTGCGCGCGCAGCTGCCGCGGACCACCGACGACGCCGGTGTCTGGCGCCTGCCCGATGGCGACCGGTTCTACGCCGCGCGGCTGCGCGCCAACACCACCACCGAGCTCTCGCCGGCCGAGATCCACGCGATCGGCCTGAAGCAGGTCGCCCGCATCGAAGCCGAGATGGACGGCCTGCTGCGCCAGCTGGGCTACGCCGAGGGCAGCATCGAGCAGCGCTATCGCAAGATGGACGCCGACCGCCAGCCCAAGGACGCCGCCCCGCAGGTCCAGCTGCTGGACCGCTACACCACCTACCTGCGCGACGCGCAGGCGCGCGCGCGGCTGCTGTTCGACGTCATGCCGAAGGCGCCCGTCGAGGTGCGCCGCGAGCCCGCGCTGACCGAGCCCACCGCCGCCGCCCACTACACGACCCCGGCGCCGGACGGCTCCCAGCCGGGCGTGTTCTGGGCGCCGCTGGCCGGCCCCACCTACGACATCGCGGACATGCGGACCCTCGTGCACCACGAGGCCATCCCGGGCCACCACTTCCAGCTCGCGATCCAGATGGAAGCCAGGGACCTGCCCTACTTCCGCCGCCGCGCCGCGTTCTCGGCCGGCTCGGCCTACGTCGAGGGCTGGGCGCTGTACGCCGAGCAGCTCGCTGTCGAGAACGGCTGGTATGACGGCGATCCGGTCGGCCACCTCGGCCAGCTGTACGGGGCGCTGTTCCGCGCCCGCCGGCTGGTGGTCGACACCGGCCTGCATGCGATGAAGTGGACCCGCCAGCAGGCCATCGACTACGGCATCACCCCGCAGGAGGTCGACCGCTACGTCACCTGGCCGGGCCAGGCCTGCGCCTACATGCTGGGCCGGCTGCGCATCGAGGCGCTGCGCGAGCGTGCCCGCCAGCAGCTCGGCGACCGCTTCGACATCAAGCAGTTCCACAACACGGTGCTGCTGACCGGCGACGTGCCGCTGACCGTGCTCGAGCAGGTGGTCGACGACTGGGTCGGCGCGCGCCGCGTGGCCGGGAGCTCCACGGCCACCGCGGCGCCCTGACTCCCGACGCGCAGATCAACCTTCGCCTGGCCCTGACGCCGCCGGCACGATCGCCGGCGCATGCCGTCGCATCAACTCGTCGACCCAGTCGATGAACACGCGCAGCTTGGCGCTGACGTTGCGGTTGGGCGGATAGGCGAGGTACATCGGCATCGGGTCCATCGTCCAGTCCTCGAGCAGCGGCACGAGCTCGCCGCGCGCCGCATGCGGCCCGGCCATGTAGCGCGGCAGCCAGAGCACGCCCATGCCCGCAAGCCCGGCCGCCAGGTAGGCATTGCCATCGTCGGCCGCGACGACGTAGCGGCCGCGCACCTCCACCGATTCCTCCCCGCGCCGCATCTGGATCGGCGCGATGCGTCCCGTGCTCGCGCGCAGGAAACCGACGATGCGCTGCGGGTCCGTTTCGATGTCGCGGGGATGCGCGGGCACGCCGGTCGCGTCCAGGTAGGACGGCGCGGCATACACGCCCAGCGGCAGCTCGCCGATGCGTCGCGCGATCAGCGACGGCACCGTGACCTCGCCGCCGCGCAGCACCGCGTCGACGTTGTCGCTGATGACATCGACGATGCGGTCGCTGACGCCCATGTCGAGCTGGATCTCCGGATGACGCGCATGGAACTCCGGCAGCGCCGGCATCAGGACCAGCCGCGCGAAGGGCGTCGGCACGTCGACCCGCAGCCGGCCGCGCGGCGACGTGGTGGCGCTGGACAGCGCCGTGTCCGCGTCGTCCAGGTCGGCCAGCACGCGCACCACGCGCTCGTAATACGCGGCGCCGTCCGGCGTCACCCGGACCTGCCGCGTCGTGCGGTGCAGCAGCTTCACCCGCAGGCGCGCCTCGAGCTGCTGCACCAGCTGCGTCACGGTGGTCTTGCTCAGGTGCAGCGTCTGCGCCGCCTTGGTGAAGCTGCCGGCCTCCACCACGCGGGCGAAGGCGAGCAGCGCATCGAATCGGTCCATCGTCGAGTCACCTTGATTGCTGTTGGCGAGATCGGGCGCATTCTCTTTCGCCGCCGGCTGGCGCCAGCGCGGCGCCGGCGGTAGATTCGCGCATCGTCCCCCGGAGCCCACGCCATGTGCCCTCGCCTCGCCGCCGTGATTGCCTTGCCGATTGCCGCCCTTGCCTCCGCCCTCGCCCCCGCCAACGCCCATGCCGAGGACGTCCAGCTGGAGCGGCTCGGCTGGCTGGCCGGCTGTTGGGCCGCAGAGAAGGGCGAAGCGGGCTCGGTGGAGCACTGGCTGCCGCTGGCCGGCGGCACGATGCTGGGCATCGGCCGCACGGTCAGGAACGGCCGCACCGTCGAGCACGAGTTCATGCAGATCCGGCTCAACGCCGAGGGCCAGCCGGTCTTCATCGCGCAGCCGTCGCGGCAGAAGGAGGCGACCTTCGTGGCCACCTCGATCGGCGAACGCGCCGTGACCTTCGAGAACCCGGCCCACGATTTCCCCCAGCGCGTGATCTACCGCGCCGTCGGCGAGAGCGGCCTCGCCGCCCGCATCGAGGGCCAGCGCAACGGCACGACGCGCGGCATCGACTTCCCGATGCGGCGCGTGGCCTGCGAGGCGGCCAAGCCCGCGCCCTGACGGCGGACGGCCCCGCCGAGCAGGCCCGAAACGCGACTTCATCGTCGATTCGCCGGCAGGCGGGCCCGGGGCCGGCGGCGCGGATCGCCGACAATCGCGCATGACCCGCACCGATCCCACCGGCTCCGCCGCCCCGGCGGCGCCGACGCCCGCGTCCGACGCGACCGCCTTCGACCGCCTCCCCCTGCCCCCCGCCATGCTGGCCAACCTGCGCCAGCTGGGCTACCTCTCGATGACGCCGATCCAGGCGGAGAGCCTGCCGCTGACGCTGGGTGGCCACGACCTGATCGCGCAGGCCAAGACCGGCAGCGGCAAGACCGCGGCGTTCTCGCTGCCGCTGCTGGCCAACCTGAATCCGCGCCGCTTCGCCGTCCAGGCCCTGGTGCTGTGCCCGACGCGCGAACTCGCCGACCAGGTCACGCAGGAGATCCGCCGCCTGGCCCGTGCCGAGGACAACATCAAGACGCTGACCCTGTGCGGCGGCGTGCCGATCCGCACGCAGCTCGCCAGCCTGGCGCATGGCGCCCACATCGTCGTGGGCACGCCGGGCCGCATCCTCGACCACCTGCAGCGCGAGACGCTGTCGCTGGAGGCGCTGAACACGCTGGTGCTGGACGAAGCCGACCGCATGCTGGACATGGGCTTCGCCGAGGACATCGCCCAGGTCGTCGCCCATTGCCCGAAGCAGCGCCAGACGCTGCTGTTCTCGGCCACCTATCCCGACGACGTGGCCGCACTGGCGGGCCGCTTCATGCGCGACCCCAAGACGGTGACGCTGACCGAGCGCCATGCGGCCAACAAGATCCGCCAGCGCTTCTACGAGGTGACCGAGGCCGAGCGGCTGCATGCCGTCGGCCTGCTGCTCAACCACTTCCGCCCGGCCAGCACGCTGGCCTTCTGCAACACCAAGCAGCAGTGCCGCGACCTCGTCGCCGTGCTGCAGGCGCAGGGCATCGTGGCGCTGGAGCTGCATGGGGACCTGGAACAGCGCGAGCGCGACCAGGTGCTGGTGCGCTTCGCCAACCGCAGCTGCAGCGTGCTGGTCGCCACCGACGTGGCCGCGCGCGGACTGGACATCGCGCAGCTCGAGGCAGTGATCAACGTCGACATCACACCCGATCCCGAGGTGCATGTGCATCGCATCGGCCGCACCGGCCGCGCCGACGAAGCGGGCTGGGCCTTCAGCCTCGCCAGCCTGGACGAGATGGGCCGCGTCGGCCGCATCGACCAGATGCAGGGCAGCGTCAGTCCCTGGTACCCGCTGTCCGAGCTGACCGCCACGGCCGGCGGCCCGCCGCTGCGGCCCCCGATGGTGACGCTGCAGATCCTCGGCGGCCGCAAGGAGAAGATCCGCCCCGGCGACGTGCTGGGCGCGCTGACCAAGGACCTCGGCCTGGACGGCGCCAGCATCGGCAAGATCAACGTCAACGAGTTCTCCACCTACGTGGCCATCGCGCCCGAGCTGGCGGACCAGGCACTGCGCGGGCTCAATGCCGGCAAGGTGAAGGGCAAGTCGGTGAAGGTGAGGCGCCTGTGAGCGACTTCGCCGACCTCGGACTGTCGCCCGCGCTGCTGCGCGCCGCCGACGAACTGGGCTTCGACCGCCCCACCCCCATCCAGGCCGCGGCCATCGCGCCGATCCTGGCCGGCCGCGACCTGCTGGGCAGCGCCGCCACCGGCTCCGGCAAGACGGCCGCGTATGTCTTCCCGGTGCTGCAGCGCCTCGATGCCGGCGTGCGGCCGGCGCTGCGCCGCGCGCAGGTGCTGGTGCTCGTGCCCACGCGCGAGCTCGCCGCGCAGGTCGGCGAGACCCTGATCCAGGTCGGGCGCTTCCTGCGCGAGCCGGTCAAGGTCTCGGTGCTGTATGGCGGCGTGTCGATCAATCCGCAGATGATGGCGCTGCGCGGCGGCGCGGACATCGTCGTGGCGACGCCGGGCCGGCTGCTCGACGTGGTCGCGAAGAACGCGCTGAAGCTGGGCGACGTCGACTGCCTGGTGCTCGACGAGGCCGACCGCCTGCTCGACGCCGGCTTCGCCGACGAACTGGCGCAGGTGCTGGCGCTGCTGCCGCGCCGGCGGCAGAACCTGCTGTTCTCCGCCACCTTCCCGGACGCGGTGCAGGCGCTGACGACCCAGCTGCTGCACGACCCGGTGCGCGTCGAGGTCAGCGGCGAGCCGGCCACCGAGGGGCAGATCGAGGAGCATGCCGTCGAGGTCGATGCCGCGCGGCGCACGCCGCTGCTGCGCCACATGATCGAACGCGGCGACTGGTCGCGCGTGCTGGTCTTCGTCGCCACGCGTTATGCCTGCGACCACGTGGCCGACAAGCTGCGCCGGGCCGGCCTGGAGGCCGCCGCCTTCCATGGCGACGCGAGCCAGGGCGCGCGCACGCGCACGCTGGCCGACTTCAAGGCGGGCCGGCTGCGGGTGCTGGTGGCGACCGACCTCGGCGCGCGAGGCATCGACATCGCGCGGCTGCCGGTCGTCGTGAACTACGACCTGCCGCGCGCCGCCGCGGACTACACGCACCGCATCGGCCGCACCGCGCGCGCCGGCGAGAACGGCCTGGCAGTGAGCTTCATCAGCGCCGCGACGGAAGCGCACTTCCGCCTGATCGAGAAGCGCCAGGGACGGCGCGTCGCCCGCGAGCGCATCGCCGGCTTCGAGCCGACCGAGACCGCGCCGCCGGACGCGGCGACCGGCGGCGTCAAGGGCCGGCGGCCGAGCAAGAAGGACAAGCTCCGGGCCGCCGCGGCGGCGGCCACGGTGAAGCGCGGCACCTGAGGCCGATGCGTTAGGCCGGTGTGTGACGCCGGTGTGTGACGCTGGTGTGTGACGCCGGCGCGTCAGGCCCGCGCGGGATCGGGAAACCCCTCACCCCCGCCCTGCGGCAATCGACGACACTAGCCGCAAGGTTAATCGATTAACCTAACCAGCAAGATAGCTGGCACCGACAACAAGGCCGAGGCGCCGCCAGGCGTCCCGGCGAGTGAGACAGCCGTGATCCTGCCGCGCCCGTTGCCCCGTCCTGGCGTCACCCGACGCAACCTGGTGCTCTCCGGTGCCGCGCTCTGCGCCGCCGGATCAGCCGTCGCCTCCGCGGCCGCGTCTGCTGGCGCGTCTACCGCCGAGCCAGCGTCTGCGCCGGCGGCTCCGTCCGTTCCCCGCTGCGACACTGGCGCGGACGGCGCGATCCAGACCTCCCACCGCAAGGACTTCATCCTCGGCGTCGACATCTCCACGCTGGAGACCGTCGAGCGTGGCGGCGGGAAGTTCTCGACGGCCGACGGCCGGCCGGGCTCCGCGCTGCAGATCCTGCGCGCGGCCGGCATGAACTGGGGCCGCTTGCGGCTGTGGCACACGCCGGTCAACGCCCACGACGTGATCGAGGACGGCCGCATCGTCTCGCGCCACGGCGAGCCCGTCGGCGGCGGCGACAACGGCCTGGCCGTCACGCTCCGGCTGGCCCGGCGGCTGAAGGCGCAAGGCATGAAATGGCTGCTGGACATCCACTACAGCGACCACTGGACCGACCCCGGCAAACAGGCGAAACCCGCGGCCTGGACCCGCCTGCATGGCGCGGCGCTGGCGCAGGAGGTTGAACGTTATACCTCCGAGGTGCTGAAGGCCCTCCACGACCAGGGGACCGACCCGGACATGATCCAGGTCGGCAACGAGATCAACGGCGGCATGCTCTGGCCCGACGGCAAGACCTGGCAGCAGACGCCCGACGAGCAGGTCGGCGGCGACGCGGCCTTCATCGCGCTGCTGCGGGCCGGCATCCGCGGCGTCCGGGCCACCGACGCGCTGCGCGGCGGTCGCCTGCCGGTGATGCTGCACCTGGCGCACCAGGGCGACGGCAAGAGCGCCGAGACCTTCCGCCGGGTCTACGACGGGTTCGAGGCCGCCAAGCTCGACTACGACGTCATCGGCCTGAGCTGGTACCCGTATCACCACGACCCCTACGACGCGCTGCGCGACAACCTGCGCCTGCTGTCGGACCGCTACCGCAAACCGCTGGTGGTGGTCGAAACCGCGTACGGCCACCAGCTGGACAACCCCGGCGGCGGCGGCGCGGTCTTCAACGAGGAGGGCGCACGCCGCTCCGGTTATCCCGCCACGCCCGAGGGCCAGGCGCGGATGCTGCGCGACGTGGTCCGCGCGGTGGCCGCGGTGCCGCAGGGCCTGGGCGTCTTCTACTGGGAGCCCGCCTGGCTCGCGGTGCCCGGCGCGGGTTGGCGCACCGGCGACGGCAACGGCTGGGCCAACCAGACGCTGTTCGACGACCGGGGCCGCGCGCTGCCCTCGCTGACCGCGATGCGCGACGCGGCGCCCTGTCGCTGACGCCCTCCCCTGACCGACGTCCCACGATCCCGAGACCCACGACGCCACGAGGCAGCGCCCGACGCGGCCCTCGACAACAACACGACACGTCCAACGACGGAGACACCATGACCCTGTCCACCCTCGCCACGCCTGACGCCCGCGCCCGCGGCATCCGCCCCGCCGCCCGTCCCGCCCTCCGCGCCGCCAGCACCTCCGTCTTCCTGCTGGCGCCCGTCGCGCTGGCCTGTGCCGCGCTGCTGCTGCCGGCCGACGCCCGCGCGCAGGCCGCGCCGCCGGCCGCCGCGGCGTCCGCCGCCGGCAGCGCGCTCGACACCGTGGTCGTGCAGGGCCAGCGCTCCAGCCTGATCAAGGCCCAGGACATCAAGCGCAACGCGGACCAGGTCGTCGACTCCATCGTCGCGGACGACATCGGCAAGCTGCCCGACGCCAACGTCGCCGAGGCGCTGCAGCGCATCACCGGCGTGCAGATCTCGCGCAACCGCGGCGAGGGCGACCGCGTCCAGGTGCGCGGCCTGCAGCAGACGCAGACGCTGCTCAACGGCCGCGTCATCTTCACCGCCGGCAAGGAGCGCGGACTGGCCTTCCAGGACGTGCCCGCCGAACTGCTCGCCGGCGCCGACGTCTACAAGACCCCGACCGCCAGCCTGATCGAGGGCGGCATCGGCGGCGTCATCGACCTGCGCACCCGTCGCCCGTTCGACTTCGCCGGCTTCAAGCTGGCCGGCTCGGTCAAGGCCACGCGGGCCGAGCTCGCCGACAAGAACAACGGCGAAGGCTCGCTGCTGGTGTCCAACCGCTGGCGCACCGACGCCGGCGAGTTCGGCGCGCTGCTCAGCGTGTCGGCGCAGAAGCGCGATTACCGCTCCGACACGCAGGAGCTCGACAATCCGGCGCAACTGGCCGATGGCTCGGGCACCGTCGTGCCGCTGGGCCAGTGGCTGGCCTATGAATTCGGCGAGCGCGACCGCAAGGCCGCCAGCGCCTCGCTGCAATGGCGCCCCGACGGCCGCAGCGAATACACGCTGGACTTCAACCACACGCAGCTCAAGAGCCGCACCGACGTCTACGGCCATTACGCCTCGCCGTTCTGGGCCAACTGGAGCAACACCGCCAACCAGGGCCAGCTCTGGCCGAACGGCGCGATCCAGACCGACGCCAACGGCCGGTTCGTCTCGGGCAGTTTCTGGGGCGCGAGCATGAGCACTTCGGGCTCGGTGGCCGACGAGAACACCAAGATCGACCAGCTCGCGCTGGCCGGCAAGTGGAAGGTCGGCGACGCCACGCTGCGCAGCGACCTCAGCCACACCCGCAGCACCTTCGACCGCTTCTACCAGGAGGTGCGCCTGGGCACCTTCGCCAACGACCCGGTCAGCTACAGCTTCGACCTGGGCACCAAGCTGCCGTCGGCGTTCTCGCCCACCGCGCAGCTCGACAACCCGGCCAACTACTGGGCTGACAAGGCGCTGTACTTCCGCACCCGCAACACCGGCAAGGAAACCGCCTGGCGCCTGGACGGCGACAAGCCGGTCGACTTCGGCGCGCTGACCACGCTGCACGCCGGCGTGCGGCTCAACGACCGCCGCGCCAGCAGCGCCGAGATCAACACGATCGACGACATCTGGATGTTCAACCTGTCGCAGATCCCGGCGGTGGGCCTGCTGCCCTACGACAACCTGCTCAAGGACGCCGGCGGCGGCAACATCCCGCGCCAGTGGCTGACCGTCACCGACACGCGCTGGCTGCGCGACGCGCAAGCCGTGCGCAGCACCTTCAACCTGACGGTGCCCGAGCTCGATCCGGCGCAGAGCTTCGAGTTCCGCGAGCGCGCCGCGGCCGTCTACGTCGCCGGCGACCTGGACACCACGCTCGCGGGCCTGCCGCTGACCGGCAACGTCGGCGTGCGCGCCGTCACCACGCGCACCCAGCGCGGCTACACCGCCACCAGCGGCGGTCGCGTGGACCTGTCCAAGACCGACACCGACTTCCTGCCCTCGCTCAACCTCAAGCTCGAGCTCACGCCGGACCTGCTGGCGCGGCTGGCGCTGTCACGCGTGGTCACGCGACCCAACTTCGACCAGCTCACGCCCAGCCTGAGCCTCAACGTCAACGACCGGACCGGCTACCAGGGCAATCCGGAGCTCGACAAGCTGCGCGCCAGCCAGGTCGACGCGACGCTGGAGTACTACCTGTCCAAGAGCGATTCGGTCTACGGCGCGGCCTTCTACAAAGACGTGTCGGGCTTCATCCAGACCACCAGCACGCAGACCACGATCAACGGCACCAGCTACACGCTCACGACGCCGAGCAACGGCCGCGACGGCCGCATCCGCGGCCTGGAGGTCGGCTACACCGGCTTCTTCAACAAGCTGCCCGGACTGCTGCGCGGGCTGGGCCTGCAGGCCAACTTCACGCTGGTGGACAGCGCCGCCCCGAGCCCGATCGACGGCCGCAGCGCACCGCTGGAGGGGCTGTCCAAGCGCAGCGCCAACCTGGTGGCGATGTACGACCTGGGCGACTTCTCCGCGCGGCTGGCCTACAACTGGCGCAGCGACTACACCGTCGGCTCGCGGCTGAGCTTCCCCAGCAACGACGGCGTGACCGCGCTGACGCCGGTGACGATGAAGGGCTACGGCATGGTCGACGCCTACCTGAGCTACGCGATCACGCCCCGGCTGCGCATTGCCCTAGAAGGCAACAACCTGACGCGGACGGTGCGCCGCAGCGTGTTCAGCGACTACGGCCTGCCGCGCGGCACCTACACCGACGATCGCCGCTTCGCGATCAGCCTGCGCGCGGAGCTGTAAGCCCCGCCCCCGGCCCGGCCTGAGCGCCGGGCCTTTTCATTTGCGGCCCGATCCGCGCCTGCCCACCCGGCGCGTCAGCGGTGACGCCGGGCCGGACCGCTCCGAGTTCCCTCCACCACAACCACCAAGGAGACAGGGGAATGACGACGAAGACGATGAAGACCACGATGACGGCGGCCGCCCGCGCCACGGGAGGCCTCACGCGCCGGGCAGCCATCGGCGCCGGACTGGGCCTGGCCGCCGCGCTCACCGCGTTGCCCGCGGCGGCGGCGACGCTGGTCAAGGGCGCCGACGTGAGCTGGGTCAGCCAGCAGGAATCGGCCGGCTACAGCTTCTACAACGCCGCCGGCACCAGGACCGATCCGTTCAAGCTGCTCAAGGACCTGGGCATCAACACGATCCGGCTGCGCGTCTGGGTCAACCCGAACGGCGGCTGGTGCGACGGCGCCGACACGCTCTACAAGGCCAAACGCGCGATCGCCCAGGGGCAGAAGGTCATGCTGACCTTCCACTACAGCGACTCGTGGGCCGACCCCGGCCAGCAGACCAAGCCCGCCAGCTGGGCCAGCCACTCGTTCACGCAGTTGATGAGCGACGTCTACGCGCACACGCAGGGCATCCTGAGCTACCTCAAGACCAACGGCGTGACCGTCGACTACGTGCAGGTCGGCAACGAGATCAACAGCGGCATGCTGTGGCCCGACGGGCAAGCCTCGGGATCGAGCTTCGCCAACCTGGTCAAGCTGATCAACAACGGCAACGACGCGGTGAAGGCGGTGTTCCCCTCGGCCAAGGTGATCCTGCACCTGGCCAACGGCCACGACAACGCGGTGTTCCGCTGGTTCTTCGACGGCATGAAGGCCAACGGCGCGCGCTACGACGTGATCGGCATGTCCCACTATCCGACGTCCAGCAACTGGAGCAGCCGCAACGCGGCGCTGTCGACCAACATGGCCGACATGGTGTCGCGCTACGGCAAGCCGGTGATCGTGGCGGAGACCGGCATGGACTGGCAGCAGGCCGCCGCGTCCAAGGCCATGATCGCGGACCTGCTCACGCGCGTGTCCGCGCTGGGCGCCAACGGCCTGGGCGTCCTGTATTGGGAGCCGCAGGCCTATCCCGGCTGGCAGGGCTACACCTGGGGCGCGCTCGATGGCTCCGGGCGCTTCACCAGCGCGATGGATCCCTTCTGATCCCCCGCCTCATGACTTGACGCCCCCCGCGGTCAGGCCCGCGACGAGCCAGCGCTGCATCAGCAGGAACATCAGCGTCAGTGGCAAGCCCGCGAGCAGGGCCGTGGCGGCGAAGTCGCCCCAGAGGTAGCGCTGGTTGAACAGGAACAGCCGCGATCCCACCGCCAGCGTCAGCTGCTGCTCGTCGTGCAGCAGCACCGAGGCGACCGGGTATTCGATCATCGCGCCCAGGAAGGCCAGCACGAACACGACCGCCAGCACCGGCTTGGCCAGCGGCAGCAGCACCAGCACGAAGGACTGCCAGCGGCTCGCGCCGTCGACCGCGGCGGCTTCCTCGAGGTCGGGCGGGATGCTCTCGAAGTAGCCCTTGACCAGCCAGATGTGCTGCGCCACCGCGCCGGTGTAGGCCAGCGCCAGGCTCCAGTGGCTGTTGAGCCCCAGCCACGGCACCCAGTCGCCGAGCCGGTCGAAGATCGCGTAGATCGCCACCAGCGCCAGCACCGACGGGAACATCTGCAGCAGCAGCATCGCCGTCAGCGTGCCGTCCCGGCCGCGGAAGCGCATCCGAGCGAACGCATAGGCGCTGGTGACCGACAGCGCCAGGCAGGCCGCCGCGCTCACCAGCGCCACCTTCAGCGAGTTGAAGATCCACTGCAGCACCGGGAACGGCGGCGGCGTCACCTGGCCCTGGGCGTCGACCACCGGCAGCCCCAGCGCCAGGCGCCAGTGCTCGAAGCTGATGGCCTTCGGGATCAGGCTGCCGCCGGCGAAGTTGCCAGGCCGCAGCGAGATCGACACGATCATCAGCAGCGGCAGCAGGCTGAGCACCACGAAGGCGATCAGCACCGCATGCAGCGCCCAGACGCGCCAGCGCTGCGAAGAGGTCATCACCATCGCCATGACGAAGCTCCCGCCCGGCTCAGCGCCGGGTCGCTTTCGCGCCGCCGAAGCAGCGCAGGTTGACGTAGGCCAGCAGCGCCACGATCACGAACACGATCGAGGAGATGGCGCAGGCGAGCGCGTAGTTCTGACCGCCGTCGTTGAACGCGATGCGGTAGGTGTAGGACGCCAGCAGGTCGGTCGCGCCGACGGGGACCTGGGTGTCGAGGTAGTCCGGCGCGCCTTCGGTCAGCAGTGCGATCAGCGTGAGGTTGTTGAAGTTGGCCGCGAACGAGGCCACCAGCAGCGGCGCCATCGGCCGCGCGATCAGCGGGAGCGTGATCCGCAGCAGATTGGTCACCGGGCCCGCGCCGGCCAGCGCCGAGGCCTCGTACAGGTCCTCGGGGATGGCCTTCAGCAGGCCCATCGCCAGGATCATCATGTACGGGTAGCCCAGCCAGGTGTTGACCGTCAGCACCATCGCGCGCGCCAGCGTCGCGTCGCTGAACCAGCCCGGTCGCACGCCGAAGAGCAGGTCCAGCACCAGGTTGATCTCGCCCAGGTTCTCGTTGAACAGGCCGCGGAAGACCGGGATCGAGATGAAGGCCGGCACCGCGTAGGGCAGGAACAGCGCCACGCGGTACGCGCCCCGGCCCTTGAGCGCGGGCCAGCTCAGCGCCACGGCGAAGAACAGGCCCAGCGCGAAGGTCAGCAGCGTGTTCAGCGACGCGAAGCTGACGGTCCAGACGAACACGCGCACGAAGGGCTCGAAGAAGCTGCTGTCGCCGAAGATGCGGGCGTAATTGGCGAATCCCACCGTCGTGCGGAAGCCCGGCTCCAGCGCCTGGCCGGCCGCATCGCGCCACACGCCCGCGGCGTGGTCGGCCGTGACGATGCTGCCGTCGCGCAGGTCGCGCAGCCGGTCGGCGTCAATCGGCGCGTAGCGTTGCGCCTGGTCGGTAATGCGATGCAGGCTGGACAGGCGCCATGGGCGGTCGTCCGGCGTGCGCAGGACCAGCGTGCGCAGTTGCGGCAGCAGCTCGACGAGCGCGCGCGGCGGCAGCGGTTCGCCGGGCAGCGGCTGGCCGTCCTCGAGCGCGCCGAGCATCACCGTCGTTCCGGTGGCCGGCGCGCCAGGCGCGGGCAGCGTGAAGCGCGCGCTGAGCCAGTCCTTGCCGTCATCGTCGCGCAGGCGCGCCTGGTAGCGGGCCGCGGCGCCCTCGCCCTCGCGCAGCAGGCTCAGGTCCATGCCCAGGCCCTCGCTGTCGGTGCGCTGCAGCAGCGCGTCGGTCGCGCGCTCGAAGGACAGCAGGTGGGCCGAGCTGTAGTTGGTGAAGGCGATGCCCAGCGTGAAGGCCATCGGCAGCACGATGAAGACGAGCACCGCCGACACGCCGGGCATCACGTAGCGCCAGGCCTGCAGGCGCTTGCTGAACTGCAGCAGCACCAGCAGGCCCGCGACGCCGAGCACCGCCATCGCGGCGAGCGCGTCGTGCGCGCGCAGCAGCTGCTGGCACAGGAACAGCAGCCCGGCCACCGCGGCGAGATTCAGGACATGCAGCCCGAGGGCGAGCGCGCGCATCACGACGCCTCCTTCGACGCCTGCCCCGCCACGCGCCGCGAGGCGCGGGCGAGGCCGTCGGCCACCGTCTCGCGGCCTTGCGTGATGCTCTGCACCGCGGCGTTCATCGCGGTCCAGAAGCGCGCCATCTCGGGCACGTTGGGCATGGGCTCGCCCAAGGCGGCGGCCGCGGCGGTGCCCTCGACCAGTGCGTCGCCGCGCAACTCGCCCAGCAGCGCCGTGTTGGCCGGCACGCCCAGCGGCACATGGGCCTGCATCGCGCGCAGCCCGTCGAGGCTGAGCAGGTAGCGCTCGATGAACTCGGTGGCCAGCAGCGGCTGCCGGCTCGATGCGCACAGCATCGCGCCCAGCACGCCGGTCATCGGCCGTCCGGGCCGCCCGCGCAGCGACGGCAGCGGTGCCGCCGCGACGCGCAGGCCGCTCTTCTGGAGGTTGTTCCAGCCCCAGGGGCCGTTGATGGTCATGGCCACGCGGCCCTCGTTGATCGCGGCTTCGCTCTCGGCGTAGGTGGCGGTGCGCGGCACCAGGCCCTCGTCGACCAGGCGCTTGAGCAGCGACATCCCGGCGCGCGTGCCCTCGGTGTCGATGCCGTTGTCGCTCGCGTCCCAGCTGCCGTCCTCGCGACGGCGGAAGGCATAACCGCCGCCGGCCGACATCAGCGCGTAGGTGTAATAGAACTCGTTGTAGGGCCACATGATCGCGCGCCGGCCCTGCGGGCGCAGGCGGCGGTCGATCTCGAAGACCTCGTCCCAGCTGCGCGGCGCGCGCGTCACGAGATCCAGGTTGACGATCAGCGCGACCGATTCGATCGCGATCGGATAGCCCCAGGTGCGGCCGCCCATGCGCCATGGCGACCACGCCATCGGCGCGACCGCTTCGCGCAGCTGGCGCGACGGCGCCACCGGCCGGATCAGCCCGGACGCGGCCCAGCCGCCGGCGCGGTCATGCGGCCAGATCCACACGTCGGGGCCCTTGCCGGCGGCGGCGGCCTGCTCGAACTTGGAGACGCCGTTCTCCGGATGCTCGACGCGCAGCGCCACGCCGGTGTCGCGCGTGAAGCGCTCGCCGATCCGGGCCACGCCCTCGTAGCCCTTGTCGCCGTTGATCCAGACCCGCAGCGGCTCGCGGTCCGGCAACAGCGCCGCACGCGCCGCGCCGCTCCACGTCGCCAGGCCGCACGCACCGAGGCCGGCACCGGCCAGCAGCGCCTGGCGCCGCCGCGGATTCATCGGGCCGCGCATGCGTCCGCCTCCTCGTGCAGCCGCGGCAGCGCTTCGCCGCGCGGATCGAAGACATGGACCTCGTCGCGCAAGGCCGCCACCGGGAAGGCCTCGCCGATCGCGGGCGCGCCGTGGCCCTCGGGCAGCCGGGACACCAGCGCGCCGCCGGGCCCCGCCAGGTAGGCCAGGCTCTGGTCGCCCAGGTGTTCCAGCCACTGGACCTGCGTGCGGATCGGCTCGCTCAGGCGCGCGCCCGGCGAGGCGCCACCAGCACGCGCGTCCGGGACCGGGCGCAGGTGCTCGGCCCGCACGCCCAGTGTGACGGTGTCGCCGTCGTTCACGCCGTCGGCGCGCACCGGCAGCGTCAGGCGCGTGCCGTCGGCGAGCGCGGCCACCACGCCGTCGTCGCGGCGCTCGACCAGGGTCGCGGGCAGGAAGTTCATCCGCGGCGAGCCCAGGAAACCCGCGACGAACAGGTTGCGCGGCCGCCGGTACAGCGTCAGCGGCGCGCCGCATTGCGCGACGCTGGGCTGCGGCAGCAAGGCCCCGGGCGGCGGCGGTTGCAGCAGCACCATGCGGTCCGCGAGCGTCATCGCCTCGACCTGGTCGTGGGTCACGTAGATCGAGCTGGCCCGGCCCTGGCTGCGATGCAGCCGCGCGATCTCCAGCCGCGTCTGCTGGCGCAGCGCGGCATCCAGGTTGGACAGCGGCTCGTCGAACAGGAACACGCCGGGCTGGCGCACCAGCGCGCGACCGATGGCGACGCGCTGGCGCTGGCCGCCGGACAGTTCACGCGGCTTGCGCCGCAGCAGGTGGTCGATCTGCAGCAGCTTCGCGACCTCCTCGATGCGGCGCTGCGCGTCGGCCTTGGGCACGCGCGCCAGGCGCAGGCCGAAGCCGAGGTTCTCCCCGACGTCCAGATGCGGATAGAGCGCGTAGCTCTGGAACACCATGGCGACGTCGCGCTCGCCGGGCGCCTTCTCGTTGACGCGGCGGCCGCCGATACGCAGCTCGCCGCTGCTGATCGTCTCCAGCCCCGCGATCATGCGCAGCAGCGTGGACTTGCCGCAGCCCGACGGGCCGACGAACACGCAGAACTCACCTTCGGCGATGTCCAGCGTCACGTCGTGCACCGTGGGCACGCCGCCGTCGATGTAGGTCTTGCCGACCTGCTCCAGTTGCACCGAGGCCATGGTTCAGCGCTCCCCGACGCCCAGGTCGATGACGAGCCGGCGTTCGACGCCCAGCGTGGCCCGGCGCAGCGCCGCACCAGCGCCGAGCGCGCGGGCCTCCGGCTCGAGGAACACCGGCAGGTCCGCCGCGATGGGCAGCACCGCCAGCGTGATCGACGGCCACGCGCCGTCGGCGCGGCGCCAGCGATCGATCGCGATCGTCCACGGACTACCATCGCAGAAGCGGTCGTCGACGACGACGCCGTCCACCTCGATCCGCGCGACGTCGCCGACCAGCTCCAGCGTCAGCCAGACCCGGCCGCGCGGCAGCCCGTCCGACGGCACGATCGCCCAGTGGGCCTCGGCCGCCTGCGCGGCCTCGTCGGGCACCAGCGGCACCGGCCCGTCGCGCCAAGGCACATGCGGCCCCCAGCGCAGCACCGGCGGCTCGCCCGCGGCCTGCATCAACGCGACCGCGAGACGCGCCTCGCCACGGTACCGATCGCCATCGCCGTTGCCATTGCGGTTGCCGCTGCCATTGCCATTGCCGGAAGCCGCCTCGGTCATTCCCTCTCCCGCGATCGCGGGAGAGGGCGAGGGTGAGGGCCAGCGCCCTCCCGCCCCGCTCAACCCTGCCGCGATCGACCACACCGCCCATTCGACCGCCAGTTCCTCGCGCCCGCCGCCGAGCCCCTCCGCCGGGAACACGCGCACCCAGGCCGCTTCCTCGACGCCGGCGTCCATGCCGATGAATTCCCCGTCCGCGCCCACGCCCACCGTCGCCGGATGGCTGGACCACATCAACCGCTCGCGCCCGCCGATCCGGACCTTCGCCGTCGCCGCCGCGGCGGCCTCGGACAGCACCAGCACGCGATGCATCCGTCCCGCTGTATCGCGCACCGACACCAACCGAGGCCCTTCGCGCGAATCCAGCCGCACGACCCAGACCTCGCCGCGGCGCTCGACATGCCCGCCGCGCACCTCGATCGTGGCCAGGCCCTGGGCATCGAACACCAGTTCCGCCGCGATGCCCTCGAGGCTGAAGCCGGTCCACACCACGTCGCCATCGGCCCCGGTCCAGCGCGCCATCGGCTGCACCGTCGCCTGACGCAGGCGCGCCGCGCCCAAGCGATGTCCGACCGGCCAGATGAAGGCCGCGCCGGGACGCAGCGCCACGCCGCCCTCGCTGGGCAGGCGCAGCGCCCCGCCGTCGGCCGTGCGCAGCTCGATGGCCAGGTCCCGCCGCGCCGGCAGCGGGTGATGGCGCACATGGTGGTTGACGAACACGAAGCCCTCCACCTCCGCCACCGACGCACCGGCCGCCCGCAGCGCGATGCGCGGCAACGCGCGATCGGCCGGATCGAAGGGCCCGTCCACCGGCAGCACCGCCTCGCACGGCGCCAGGGTCGCGCCGAAGTCGCGCATCAGCTGATGCAGCGCGCGCAGCCGCCCCCACGACGGCCGCACCTGGCCGTACTGGCCCAGCGGCGCCTGGAAGTCGTAGCCCCACTGCGGCACGTCGTTGGGATAACCGGTCGCCTGGGTCTCGTTGAGCGGTCCCGTCTCGCAGACCGGGTTGGTGCCGCCGTGATACATGTAATAGCCGTACAGGTTGGCACCCGACCCCAGCTGGACCAGCGTCGTCGCATGCACGTCGTCGGCGCCCACGACCGGTCGGCGGTGGTAGCTCTGCGCCATGCCGCCGCCGGCCTCGGCCAGGCAGAACGGGTAATGCGCCGTATCGATCAACCCCGCGGCCGGCGTGCCGTCGACATTGCCCATTTCGCCGATCACGCGACGGGTGTTGAACAGGAACACGCCCGATGGCGGCAGCGCTTCGCGCGAGCCCTGCCAGAATCCGTCGGCGTAGGCGCCCGACACCGGCAGCACCTCGCGCGGCGGGATGTCCAGCGTCGGCCAGCCGGTGACGGTGTAGATCGGCACGGTGAGGCCGACGTCGATCGCCAGCTGCTTCAGCGCGGCGATGTGCTCGGCGCCGCGACCCGGACCGGTGCCGCCGTATTCGTTCTCCAGCTGCAGCCCGATCACCGGCCCGCCGTCGCACCACAACCGGCCGCGCGCCTGCGCCGCGATCTCGCCGTAGAGCCGGCGCACGTGGGCGAGGTAGGCGGGATCGTTGCTGCGCGGCTCGCAGGTCGCGGCGAGCCAGTCGGGAAAGCCGCCCAGCCTCACTTCGGCATGCACCCACGGACCGGGGCGCAGGTAGACGAACAGGCCGGCCTCGGCCGCGAGGTCGATGAAGCGCGCCAGGTCGCGCTGGCCGTCCCAGCGCCAGCGCCCTTGCACCGCCTCGTGGTGGTTCCAGATCACGTAGCTGGCGACGACGTCCACCCCGCCCGCCTTGATCTTGGCGAGCTCGGCCTCCCATTCGTTCTCGGGATAGCGGCTGTAGTGGAACTCGCCCATCACCGGCATCCAGGGCCGGCCGTCCAGCACCAGGTACCGGCTGTTGACCTCGAGGCTGCGGGTGGGATGCGGGTACAGGCCCAGGTTCAGGAAGCCGGTCTCGGGCGTCGGCACCGTCGGGGGCACCTGTAGCGCCACCGGCGCCGGCGGGGTTGTCTCGCTCACGTCGTTGTGCTGCCCAAAGTGGCAGTTAATCGTTTAATCCGAGTCAGTAGACCAAGGGCGACCCCAGGGGGCAATACGGGTAAGTCCGCAGAAGCGGCCGCATTCTACGCGGAGCGCCCTTGGCTTCGACGCTGTCGGAACGCCATCGCGCGCGCGGCCGCGCTCGCTTCGGCGCCGATGCTGGGCATTCCGATTGACATCGCCCCCGCAGGTTGCTCCAATCAGATTAATCGATTAACCGACGCTGACGCATCCTCGTGATCGTTCGGCCGACACCCGCCCGCTTCATGCCCCCGATCTCCTTCCCGTCCGATCCGCCGGCGCCGCTGCGCCTGGGCGTGTGCTACTACCCCGAGCAGTGGCCGAAGGCGCGCTGGCGCGAGGACGCCCGCGCGATGCGCGCGCTCGGCCTGGGCACGGTCCGCATCGCCGAATTCGCCTGGTCCCGCATGGAGCCGGCCCCGGGGCAGTTCGACTGGGCCTGGCTGGATGAGGCGATCGACGTGCTCGCCGGCGAGGGCCTGTCGGTGGTGCTGGGCACGCCGACCGCGGCGCCGCCGCAGTGGCTGGTCGAGGCCCATCCCGACGTGCTGCCCGTGGGCGCCGACGGCCGCGTGAAGCCCTTCGGCGCGCGCCGGCATTACTGCTTCTCGAGCCCGTCGCTGACCGAGGCCACGCGGCGCATCGTCACCGCGATGGCCCGTCGCTACGGCGGGCATCCGGCCGTCGTCGCCTGGCAGACCGACAACGAGTACGGCTGCCACGACACCACCCTGTCCTACTCGCCGGCCGCGCTGGCCGCGTTCCGGCGCTGGCTGCGGGCGCGCTACGAGACCGTCGAGCGCATGAACGAGGCCTGGGGCACCGCCTTCTGGGGCCTGCAGTTCCTGAGCTTCGAGCAGGTCAGCTTCCCGGTCGGCCAGCCGACGAGCCCGCTGCCCGCGCATGCGCTGGACTTCCGCCGCTTCGCCTCCGACGAGGTGGTGCGCTACAACCGGCTGCAGGTCGAGCTGATCCGCGCACACGCGCCCGGCCGGCCGGTGCTGCACAACTTCATGGGCCTGTTCGCCGAGTTCGACCACCACGCCTGCGGCGCCGACCTGGACATCGCCGCCTGGGACAGCTATCCGCTCGGCCACGTCGACACGGCCGCGACCTTCCTCACCGAGGCCGAGCGCCAGCAATGGGCGCGCACCGGCCATCCGGACCTGACCGCCTTCCATCACGACCTGTACCGCGGCATCGGCCGCGGCCGGATGTGGGTGATGGAACAGCAGGCCGGGCCGGTGAACTGGGCCGACTGGAACGCGCTGCCGCTGCCCGGCATGGTCCGCGCGTGGACCTGGGAGGCCTTCGCGCACGGCGCGGAGCTGGTGTCCTACTTCCGCTGGCGCCAGCTGCCCTTCGGCCAGGAGCAGATGCATTCGGGACTGAACCGCCCGGACGGCGCGCTGGACGACGGCGGCCGCGAAGCCGCGCAGGTCGGCGCCGAGATCGGGCGGCTGCTCGCCGCCGGCGATGCGGCGTCGCTGGCGATGCGGCCGGCGGCGGTCGCGCTGGTGATGGACTACCCGTCGCTGTGGATGGCGCAGATCCAGCCGCAGGGCAAGGACATGGCGGGCTTCGGCCCGATGCTGGCGTACTACGGCGCGCTGCGCCGGCTCGGCCTGGACGTCGACATCGTCGCGCCCGACGCGTCGCTCGCGGGCTACCCCCTCGTCGTGCTGCCGGGCACGCTGCACCTGGACGAGGCGCTGGTCGAGCGGCTGCGCGCGAGCACGGCGGTCGTCATCGCCGGGCCGCGCACCGGCAGCAAGACCGACCGGCTCGCCATCGCCGAGCCGCTGCCGCCGGGTCCGCTGCGCGAATGGCTGCCGGTGCGCGTGCGCGCCGTGGAATCGATGCGCCCCGGCCGCACGCTGGCGATCGATGCCGGCGCGCACGGCCACGGCGTCGGATTGCAATGGCGCGACCTGATCGAACTCGATGCGGGCGACGCCGCGGGTGCGCAGGAGGTCCGGGTCCTGGCCCGCTACGAGGACGGCGCGCCGGCCTGGCTCGCGCGCGGGCGCTTCCACCTGCACGCCGGTCACGTCGACACGGAACTGCTGCTGCGCTGGGTCGATGCCGCGGCCCGCGAGGCCGGCCTGTCGCCGCTCGCCCCCGAGGCGCTGGCGCCCGGGCTGCGCCTGCGCCGCCGCGGCCAATGGCTCTTCGCGATCCACCGCGGGCCGCAGCCGGCCGTGGTGCCCGTGCCGCAGGGCGCGATCCCCTTGCTCGGCGGCGCGACGCTGCCGCCCGGCGGTGTCGGCATCTGGCATCTGTCCGATTGAGCCCGGTCGCGCTATCGTCCGTCCCTTCGCGCACCCGGCGCACCGGTCCCACGCCCCTCCGATCCACGTCCCACTGCCCTCGCCCGCTCCCAGATGGTCACCTCTTCCGAAGTCTCCGCGGCCTTCGACCGCAACCGCCACTCGCATCGCCGTTTCAATCCGCTGGCCGGCAAATGGGTGCTGGTGTCGCCACAGCGCAGCCTGCGCCCGTGGCAGGGCCAGACCGAAAGCCCCGACCTGGAACTCCGCGCCTCGCATGACCCGGGCTGCTACCTGTGCGCCGGCAACACCCGCATCAACGGCGAGGTCAACCCGTCCTACACCGGCACCTTCGTCTTCGAGAACGACTTCCCCGCGCTGATGGCCGATGTGCCGGCGCCGGACGCGGGCGGCGCCCCGGCGGCGGCGGCGGGCCTGTTCCAGGCCGAACCGGCCCGCGGCACGAGCCGGGTGATCTGCTTCTCGCCGGACCATGGCCGCAGCCTGCCCGAGCTCGACGAGGCCGCGCTGCGCGAGGTCGTCGCCTGCTGGGCCGCGCAGACGCGCGAGCTGGGCGAGCGCTGGCGCTGGGTGCAGGTCTTCGAGAACAAGGGCGCGATGATGGGCTGCTCCAACCCGCATCCGCATGGTCAGGTCTGGGCCAGCGACTTCGTGCCCGACCTGCCGGCGCGCGAGGACCGCCTGCAGCGCGACTGGCTGGCCGCCCAGGGCGAGCCGATGCTGCTGGCGGTGGCGCGCGCGGAGGCCGGCGGCGAGCGCGTGGTCGTGCAGAACGACGACTGGCTCGCGCTGGTGCCGTATTGGGCGGAATGGCCGTTCGAAACGCTGCTGCTGCCGCGTTTCGCCGTGCAGCGGATGGACCAGCTGAGCGCGTCGCAGCAGGCCAGCCTGGCGGCCATCGTGCGCGCGCTGACCATCCGCTACGACAACCTGTTCCAGTGCAGCTTCCCGTACTCGATGGGCTGGCATGGCGCGCCCACCGGCGCCCAGGCCGAGGCGTCGCCGCACTGGCAGCTGCATGCGCACTTCCATCCGCCGCTGCTGCGCAGTGCGACGGTGCGCAAGTTCATGGTCGGCTTCGAGCTGCTGGCGGAGGCGCAGCGCGACCTCACGCCCGAGCAGGCCGCCGCGCGGCTGCGCGAGCAGCCGTCCACCCACTACCGCCAGCGCTGAGCCTGCCCGGCGCCGCGACGACCGCCCCTTTCAACCTGGCGCTGATGACCGAGTCCCCTCGATCGATCGGCGTCCCCGCTTGCCACCGCCTGCCATGACCTCTGCCCCGACCGACCTCCCGCCCACCGCGCTCGCCGTCGTGCGTGCCTTCACCGAGCGCCACGGCGCCGCGCCGACGGTGCTCGCGCGCGCGCCGGGCCGGGTCAACCTGATCGGCGAACACACCGATTACAACGACGGCTTCGTGCTGCCGGTGGCCATCGACCGCGACACCTGGGTCGCCGCCGGACCGCGCGATGACGGCCAGGTGGACGCGCTGGCGCTCGACGAGCAACAGGCCGAGGACCGCTTCGCGCTCAGCGCCGAGCCGCCGCATTTCCCCGGCGGCGGCTGGCGCGACCATGTGCGCGGCACGCTGGCGCAGCTCGCGGCCGAGCTGCCGGCGCTGGCCGGCATGAACCTCGTCATCGCCGGTGACGTGCCGATGGGCGCGGGGCTCAGCAGCTCCGCCTCGCTGGCGCTGGGGCTGCTGCGCGCCGCGCAGCGCCTGGCGGGCGACACGACGCTCGACGGCAAGCGCCTGGCGCGCCTGGCGCAGCAGGCCGAGAACCGCTTCGTCGGCTGCCAGTGCGGGATCATGGACCAGCTCGCCAGCGCGGAAGGCCGCGCCGGGCATGCGCTGCTGATCGACTGCCGCTCGCTCGACACCGAGCCGGTGCCGCTGCCCGCAGGCACGGCGCTGCTGATCGCGCACTCGCGGGTGCGCCGCGGCCTGGTCGACAGCGCCTACAACGAGCGCCGCCGCCAGTGCGAGGCGGCGGCCGCGGGCGTCGGCGCGAAGGCGCTGCGCGATGCGACGCTGGCGCAGCTGGAGGCCGCGGGCCTGGACGACAAGACCTTCCGCCGCGGCCGCCACATCGTCACCGAGAACGAGCGCGTGATCGCCGCCACCCGCGCGCTGCGCGCGGGCGACATGCGGCAGCTGGGCCAGCTGATGAAGGCCTCGCACGCCTCGATGCGCGACGACTTCGAGATCACCGTGCCCGCCGTCGACCAGCTCGCGGCGCTGCTGCAGGACGTCATCGGCGACGCGGGCGGCGCGCGCATGACCGGCGGCGGTTTCGGCGGCTGCGTGATCGCGCTGCTGCCCCAGGCGCTGGTGCCCGCGGCGGTCCGGGCGCTGGAGGACGGCTACCGCTCGCCCGAGGGGGAACCGGCGCTGGTCTACCTGTGCGAGGCGGGCCCGGGCGCCGAGGCGGCTGCGGCTACAGTCGCGGGATGACCACCCTCGTCGAAGTGGCGCGGGCCGCGGGCGTCACCGCGGCCACCGTCTCCAACGTGCTGCGCAACCGCGGCAAGGTCGGCGAGGAGACGCGCCGGCGCGTGCTCGCCGCGGTCGAGCAGCTGGGCTACCGCCCCAACCTGATGGCGCGCGCGCTGGTGGAGGGCAAGCCCCACACGATGGCGCTGCTCGTCAGCAGCATCGCCAACCCCTTCTATCCGGAGTTCGCGCTCGAGGTCGAGCGCGCGGCGCGCAAGCTGGGCTACTTCCTGCTGGTGTGCAACACCAACGAGGACCCCGCGCAGGAACGGGCCTACCTCGACGCGATCGGCGGCGCGCTGGCGCAGGGCGTGATCGTCATGAACGCGGACTTCGTGCAGCTCGATGCGCTGCAGAACCTGCGCCGCCGCGGCGTGCCGGTGGTGCTGTGCATGTGGGAGCGGCCGCAGGAGCCGCCGCCGCTGCCCTGCGTGGCGGTGGACCTGTACCAGGCCGGCGTGCTCGCGGCGGAGCACCTGCTGCGACTGGGCCACCGGCGCATCGGCGCGGTCTGCGGCAGCGAGCCCACCGGCAACCACCGCTGGCGGCTGCGCGGCTTCCTCGACACGATGGCGCAGGCCGGCGCCGCCTTGCCGGCGAGCTGCCTGCGCTACGGCCACGACACCATCGACGACGGTCGCAACGCCGCGCACAGCCTGCTGGCGGGCGAGCCCGGGCTGACGGCGGTGTTCGCGACCAACGACCTGCCCGCGCTGGGCGTGCTGCAGGCGGCGGCGGAGTTGAGCCTGGAGGTGCCGCGGGACCTGTCGGTGATCGGCGTCACCGACATCCAGCTGGCGCACCAGATGCGCCCGGCCCTGAGCACCGTGGCGATGCCCACGGCGGAAGCGGCGACGCTGGCGGTGCAGCTGCTGCAGTCGGAGATCGATGCGTCGCCGGACCATGCGCCGCCGATGCGGGTGACCGAGACGCCGCGGCTGGTCGTGCGGGCGTCGACGGCGAAGCCGCATCACGGCGGTGCCCCCGGCGGCACGGGCCGCGCCGACTGAGCGCGCCGATTGAGGTTTCTCGGCGCCCCCTCGGCACTCTCTCGACGGCGCCGCGCGTCGGCCACGTCACGGTGCGGATCGGGTTTTCGCGGGCCGGTTGCCACTCGTGACGGATTGGTGATATCTCCGCGGCGGCCTTGCGACAGAATGCCCAGCACTTCGCAGCGCCGACCCGGGAGCCCGCTTGAGTTCAGTCCTCCAAGGCGCCAGCCGGCGCGAATTCCTGATCGTCGGCTGCGCCGTCCTCACATCCGCCTGCGGCGGCGGCGGCTCCGACGGCGGACCGTCGGCGGTGGACGACACCAGTGCCGTGGGCGCAGCGGCCGACATCACCGCGGACGTGCTCGCCAACCGCGACATCACGCTCACCGGCGATTCGGTGATCAAGCTGCCTTCGGGCACGACGACCTACACCGGCGTCATCAGCGGCCAAGGCACGCTGCGCCTGTCCACCGCCGCCACCAGCACGCTGGTGATCACGCGGACCAGCACCTTCACGCTGCCCGTCGCGCGGCAGGTCCAGGTCGTCACCAAGACCACCTACCCCGGCGCCGGCTACGCGCTCACCATCGCCGGCACCAACCCGCCGGTGCTGACCATCGATCCGGGCGTCACCTTCCAGATCGGCACCAACACCAGCGCCGACAGCTCGCCCAACGTCATCGCCACCTCGGACAGCAAGAACAGCGCGAGCACCATCAACGGCGAGATCAACCTCAACAACATCCTCAACAACGGGACCCTCGTCATCAGCAGCGCGCAGTTCGTGCTGCTGGGCCAGGTGAGCGGCAGCGGCAGCATCGTGCAGGCGCCCGGCGTCTGGGGCGGCAACTCGTCGGGCGGCGTGAGTTCGTATTCGGGCGTGCTGTCGCTGGCCGCGGGGCAGGACTTCGGCAGCAACCATGTCGCCGCCTCGCTGTCGAATGCGAAGGCGGTCCTGAACGAGGGCTCCTGGCTGGTCTGGAGCCCGCCGGGCAGCGTCGTCACGGTGACGCAGAACATCTACGAGGCGGCCTTCGGCAACGACATCAACTTCCATGCGATCGGTCCGTCGACGATCGTGATGTCCGGCGTCTACAGCCACACCGACAACAGCCCGCACAACGTGCCCAACCTGGTCAATCCGGGCCTGAGCGACCCTGAGCTGAACTTCGCCAAGACGATCTACCGCGGCGGCGCCAATTCGCCCAACGGCAACGACGCCAGCTACCGCGGCATCAATATCGAACGCGGCGCCGGCACGGTCCAGTGGGGCGACGGCACGCATGCCAACTTCTTCCTGCCGTCGGCGCCTTCGCCCGCGGAGGTCGACCCGCCGCTGGGCAAGAAGAACGCCTACATCAACCTGCGGGGCGGCACGCTGGCGTTCAACTACAACGGGCCGGTGACGCTGCATGTCGGCATCACCGGCGGCGGGGGCGGCCCGCACCGGGATGGCTCGGTGGGCTCGGGCAACGTCCGGATCATGGCCACGCCGGGCAACGACGTGACCTTCGCGCAGCCGCAGAACTACAACGGCACCACGACCATCGGTGCCAACGCGATCCTGCGCCTGGGCACCGGCACGCCGGTGCCGCTGCGCTACATCACCGTCAATGCGACCAGCGGCAAGTCGACGGTGCTGCAGGCCACCTACAGCGGCGACGCCAGCCTGCTGACGGCCGAGTCGCCGAACGGCGCGGCGAGCAACGCCATCGTCAACGACGGCCAGCTCATCGTCCAGAACACGACGACCGCGATCACGCTGTCCAACATCAGCGGTGGCGGCAGCCTCACGCACAGCGGCGCCGCGGCGCTCACGCTGCGCAACAACAGCTACAGCGGCGCGACGACGCTCAGCGGCGGGACCACGCTGGCCGGGAGCGCGAATGCGATGGGTACCGGCAATGTCGTCAACAACGCGGCGCTGGCGCTGGTCAGCGGGCAACGCGAACTCACGGTGGGCGGCAGCTTCCAGCAGGGCGCGGCGGGTCAACTGACGCTCGCGGTGGCCGGTGCCACGCCGGGCGTCGACCATGACCACCTCGGCGTCGCCGGCGCGGCCGTGCTGGGTGGCACGCTGACGTTGAACTTCAGCGGCAACGTCGCGAAGGGACAGAAGCTCGTGCTGATCAGCGCTGCTGGCGGTATCAGCGGTGCGTTCAGCGCCATCGTCAGCAACGGTGCGAACGTGGTCGGCGGGCAGGACGGCACAGGTTTCTTCGTCACGGTGCAGTGATCAGGCCAACGCAGTTGCCCGGCAGAGCCCTTTCCTGCTGCGGCCGCTGGCCTCGAGCGATGCCACCCCGGCACAGGGTTAGCTCTAGTTAATTAGTGCAGCGCGCGAACTAACATCCTTATCCAAGCTGGCCTGAACCAGATCGCCCCGCAGGGCGACCGCCGGCAAGGAGACAAAAAGAATGTCGACTCTCACCAGGCGCGGCGCCGTCCGTGCGGCGCTCGCGTCGGTCGCTGGCGCCGGACTCGCGGCCTCGGCCCCCGCCGCGACCGGCTCCGCGCCCCCCACCGCCTCTTCGCGCCCGCCGTCCTTCGGCATCGGCCGCGAAGGCCAGCGCAAGGCCGATCTGGGCAACGGCACCTACCGCAACCCCATCGTGCCGGGCGACCGCCCCGACCCCACGCTGCTCAAGGACGGCAGCGACTACTACCTGACCTTCTCCTCGTTCACCTCCTACCCGGGCGTCGTGATCTGGCACTCGACCGACCTGGTGAACTGGACCCCCATCACCGCCGCGCTGAAACAGCCGATCGGCGCCGTCTGGGCGATGGACCTGGTCAAGCACGACGGCCGCTACTTCATCTACATCCCCGCGATGCAGGAGAACGGCTCCAAGATCTACGTCATCCACGCCGACAACATCCGCGGCCCCTGGAGCGATCCGGTGGACCTCCACCTGGGCGACTGCATCGACCCCGGCCACGCCGTCGGCGAGGACGGCAAGCGCTACCTGTTCGTCAACGGCGTGCGCCGCATCCGCCTCAGCGACGATGGCCTGTCCACCATCGGCCAGCTCGAGCCGGCCTACACGCCCTGGCAGTACCCCAAGGACTGGGTGGTGGAGATGTTCGCCCCCGAGGGCCCGAAGATCTTCCGCCGCGGCGAGTGGTTCTACCTGATCGCCGCCGTCGGCGGCACCTCCGGCGCGCCGACCAGCCACATGGTGACGCTGGCCCGCTCGCGCTCGATCCACGGGCCGTGGGAGGACTCGCCCCACAACCCCATCGTCCGCACCCAGAGCGCCGACGAACCCTGGTGGTCGCGCGGCCACGCCAGCGTGGTCGAAGGCCCCGCCGGCGACTGGTGGATGGTCTATCACGGCTACGAGAACGGCATGCGCACGCTGGGCCGCCAGACGCTGCTCGAGCCGGTCGAATGGACGAAGGACGGCTGGCTCAAGGCCCGCGGCGGCACGCTCGCGCGGCCGCTGCCCAAGCCGCGCGGCGGTCGGCCCTCGCCGGCCGGCTTCGACCTCTCCGACGACTTCAGCACCGACCGCATGGGCGTCCAATGGACGCTCTTCGCGCCCGACGCGAAGGACGGCGAACGCGTCTCGCGACGCGACCGCAGCCTGGTCCTGAAGGCCAAGGGGACCTCGCTGGCCGACTGCTCGCCGCTGACCTGCCTGGTCGGCGACCGCAGCTACGAGGCCAGCGTCGAGATGGAGATCCCCGGCGACGCCCACGGCGGCCTGGCGCTCTTCTACGACGGCCGCGGCTTCGCCGGCATCGGCGCGAACGCGCAGGAAATGCTGACCTACAACTACAGCCAGGAGATCGGCTGGATGCGGCACAAGCTGCCGGCGACGACCGGGCCGCGCGTGCTGCACCTGCGGCTCACCAACCGCGAGAACGTCGTCACCTTCCACACCTCGCCCGACGGCAAGGACTGGACGCAACACCCCTGGCAGATGGAGGTCTCGGGCTTCCATCACAACGTCTTCGGCGGCTTCCTGAGCCTGAAGCTGGCGCTGTTCAGCGCCGGCCAGGGCGAGGTGCGCTTCCGCCGCTTCCGCTACCGCGGGCTTCCCGCCTGAACCTTCTTCCGGACTTCAACCCATGTCGCTCACCCTCTCGAGACGCAAGATGGCCGCGCTGACGCTCGCGCTGGCCCCGATGGCCGCCTGGAGCGCCGGACCGGCCGCCAAGCCCGGCCGCGCCATCGAAGTCGACCTGCGCCAGGCCGCCGGCCCGGTGGACCGCAGCTTCGACTACGCCGTCGGCGCCGACTTCCCCGGCACCCTGATCCGCGACGACAGCCAGGCCCAGCTGAAGACCGCCGTGGACGAGCTCGGCTTCCGCACCATCCGCTTCCACGCGATCTTCCACGACGCGCTGAAGACCGTGACCAAAGGCGCCGACGGCCGTCTCCAATTCGACTTCGGCCGCATCGACACGCTCTACGACGCGCTGCTGGCCAAGGGCATCAAGCCCTTCGTCGAACTCGGCTTCACGCCGGACGCGATGGCCACCTCGCCGCAGACCATCTTCTACTGGAAGGGCAACACCTCGCATCCGCAGGCTGAGCCCTGGGTCGCGCTGGTCGACGCCTTCGCGCGCCACCTGATCGCGCGCTACGGCGCCGAGGAAGTGCGCCAATGGCCCTTCGAGGTCTGGAACGAGCCCAACCTCGATGGCTTCTGGGAACGCGCCGACCAGACCGCCTACTTCGACCTCTACGCCCGCAGCGCCCGGGCGCTGAAGGCGGTCGATCCGCAGCTGAAGGTCGGCGGTCCGGCGACCGCGGGCGCCGCCTGGGTCGTGCCCTTCCTGGCCTTCTGCAAGGAGAAGAACGTCCCCGTCGACTTCGTCACCACCCACACCTATGGCGTGGACGGCGGCTTCCTCGACGAATTCGGCCAGGACGACAACAAGCTGTCGCGCTCGCCGGACACGATCATCGGCGACGTGAAACGCGTGCGCGGCGAGATCGAAGCCTCGCCCTTCCCCGGCCTGCCGCTCTACATCACCGAGTGGAGCGCCAGCTACAACCCGCGCGATCCCGTCCACGACGCCTACCTCAGCGCGCCCTACATCCTGGAGAAGCTGCGCCTGACGCGGGGCTACGCCCAGGCGATGAGCTACTGGACCTACAGCGACCTGTTCGAGGAGCCCGGTCCGCCGCCCACCCCCTTCCACGGCGGCTTCGGCCTGCTGACGCGCGAAGGCGTGCGCAAGCCGGCCTACTTCGCCTACAAGTACCTGAAGCAGCTGACCGGCCGCGACGTGCCGCTCAAGGACAGCAGCGCGCTTGCCGCGGTCGACGATGGCAAGGTCGCCGCGCTGGTCTGGGACTGGCGGCTGCCGGACCAGCAGACCAGCAACCGGCCTTATTTCACCCAGGTGCTCCCGGCCACGAAGCTCGCCCCCGCCACGCTGCGCTGGCAGGGCCTCAAGCCCGGCGTCTACACGCTGCGCCAGTACCGCGTCGGCTTCGAGGCCAACGACGCGTACACCGCCTGGCTGAAACTCGGCAAACCGGGCAACCTGTCCGCCGAGCAACTGGCGAAGCTGCAGGCGCTGACCACCGACAAGCCGGAGCGCGAGCGCACCGTGCGCGTCGGGCGCGACGGCCGCCATCGCGAGACGGTGCCGATGCGCTCGCATGACGTGGTGCTGGTGACGCTGGAGCCGGCCGCGCGATGAAACGATGAAGCGGCGCCGCGCCGGCGCCGCTCGCATGCAGACCGGCGGCCGCCAACGGCCGCCATGACGAGTCACCGACAGGAAGACGAGAAGGATCCCCATGAAGTTCACCGACGGGCAATGGCTGCTGCAGCCTGGCGTCTCGGCCCATTACGCCACCGAGACCTATGCCGTGGACGTCCACGACGACCGCGTCGTGCTGCTGGTCACCACGCGCCCCATCAAGCACCGCGGCGACACGCTGCAGGGCCCGACGCTGACCGTCACGCTGCGCTCGCCGCTGCCGGGCGTGATCCGCGTCAGCGTCGAGCATTTCAGCGCCTCGCAGCCGCCGCGGCTGCACGTGCCCATGGTCGGCGCGACCTCGCCGGCGCTGCAGGTCACCGAGACCGACAAGCTCGTCACCGTGACCTCCGGTCCGCTGTCGGTCGACGTCAAGAAGGGCGAGGGCTACGGCCTGACCTTCCGCGAGGGCGACAAGGTGCTCACGCGCAGCGACTGGCGCTCGCTCGGCTACCTGCAATGGGCCGGCAAGGCCAACTACGTCCATGAGCAGCTGACGCTGGCGGTGGGCGAGTACGTCTACGGCCTGGGCGAGCGCTTCACGCCCTGGGTCAAGAACGGCCAGACCGTCGAGAACACCAACAAGGACGGCGGCACCGCCTGCGAGCAGGCTTACAAGAGCGTGCCCTTCTACCTGAGCAGCCGCGGCTACGGCGTGCTGGTCAACGAGGCCGGCCCGGTGTCCTTCGAGGTCGCGTCGGAGAAGACCTCGCGCGTGCAGTTCAGCCGCGAGGGCGAGACCCTGGACTACTGCGTCGTCGCCGGCCCCACGCCCAAGGCCGCCGTCGCGCGCCTGACCGAGCTGACCGGCCGCGCGCCGCTGCCGCCGGCCTGGACCTTCGGGCTGTGGATGACGACCTCGTTCACGACCCAGTACGACGAGGCCACCGCCACGCACTTCATCGACGAGATGGCGCGCCGCGAGCTGCCGCTCAGCGTCTTCCACTTCGATTGCTTCTGGATGCGCGAGTTCCAGTGGTGCGACTTCGAATGGGACCGTCGCGGCTTCCCCGATCCCGAGGGCATGCTCGCGCGGCTGCGCGCCAAGGGGCTGAAGATCAGCCTCTGGATCAACCCCTACGTCGCGCAGCGCTCGCCGCTCTTCGCCGAGGGCGTGCGCGAGGGCTACTTCATCAAGCGCGCCAACGGCCTGACCTGGCAGACCGACCTCTGGCAGCCCGGCATGGCCATCGTCGACTTCACCAACCCCGCCGCCAAGGCCTGGTACCAGGGCCACCTGCGCCGGCTGCTGGCGATGGGCGTGGACTGCTTCAAGACCGACTTCGGCGAGCGCATCCCCGACAAGGACGTCGTCTACTTCGACGGCTCCGATCCGGTCGAGATGCACAACCTCTACGCGCTGCAATACAACGAGGCCGTCTTCGAGCTGCTGCAGGAGGTGCAGGGCAGCGACGCGGTCGTCTTCGCGCGCTCGACCTACGCCTCGGGCCAGCGCTTCCCGGTGCACTGGGGCGGCGACTGCTGGTCCAACTTCGAATCGATGGCGGAGAGCCTGCGCGGCGGCCTCTCGCTGACGTCCTGCGGCTTCGCGTTCTGGAGCCACGACATCGGCGGCTTCGAGGGCAATCCGCCGCCGGCCGTCTACAAGCGCTGGATCCAGTTCGGGCTGCTGTCCTCGCACAGCCGGCTGCACGGCAGCAGCTTCTACCGCGTGCCGTGGCTGGTCGACGAGGAAAGCTGCGTGGTGCTGCAACGCTTCACCCGCCTGAAGCACCAGCTGATGCCCTACCTCTATGCGACCGCGATCGCCGCGAGCGAGACCGGCGTGCCGACGATGCGCGCGCCGGTGCTGGAGTTCCCGGACGATCCGGCCTGCGCGACCCTGGACCGCCAGTTCCACCTGGGCGACGCGCTGCTGGTGGCGCCGGTGTTCACCGACAGCGGCGAGGTCGACGTCTACCTGCCGGCGGGCCGCTGGACCCACCTGCTCAGCGGCGAGGTCGTCGACGGCGGCCGCTGGCGCCGGGAGACGCACGACTTCATGAGCCTGCCGCTCTACGTCGCGCCGAACACCGTGCTGCCCTGGGGCCAGGAGACCGAACGCCCGGACTACGACTACGCGCGCGGCGTGGTGCTGCGGGTCTTCGCGCTGGACAAGGGCGCGACCGCGCCCTTCGTGGTCGCCGCGGTGGACGGCACGATCGCGGCCCGCGGCACGGTGACCCGCGACGGCGAGGGCTATCGCGTCCGTATTGTCGAGGGCGCGCTGCACGACTGGGCGATCGAGGTCGACGGCGTGCGCAGCCCGGTGCAGGCCGGCTCTTCGCTCGACTGGAGCGCGCAGTGATGCGCACCCGGACCTTGGCCGTGCTGGCGGGCCTGGCGATCGTCGGCATGGGCGCCACCGCCGTGTACGCGCAGGCCGGCGACGCCACGAAGACGCCGGCCGCGACGGAGACGAGCAAGGCCGCCGCCACGCCTCGCATCGAGGTGAACCAGGTCGGCTACCTGCCGACCGCCGCCAAGCGGGCCACCGTGCCCGCCGGCGCGGCCAAGCGCTTCCAGCTGATCGATGACGACAGCGGCCGGTCCGCCTGGACCGGGCCGCTGGGCGCCGCCGCGCTGTGGGCGCCGTCGCGCAGCCAGGTCCGGATCGCCGACTTCAGCGCGGTGACCAAGCCCGGTCGCTACCGGCTGCGGGTCGCGGGCCTGCCCGACTCGGATCCGTTCACCATCGCCCCCGGCGCCTACGACGCCCTGGCCGCCGGCGCGATCCGCGCGTTCTACTTCAACCGGGCCGGCATCGCGCTGACGCCAGACCTGGCCGGCCCCTTCGCCCGCCCCGCCGGCCATCCGGACACGCGCGTGTTGATCCATGCCTCGGCCGCCGGACCGAAGCGCAAGACCGGCGACGTCATCAGCAGCCCCAAGGGCTGGTACGACGCCGGCGACTACAACAAGTACATCGTCAACTCCGGCATCACCGTCTACACGCTGCTGGCCAGCTACGAGCAGATGCCCGACCGGATGCGGGCGCTGAAGGTGGGCCTGCCTGAAAGCGGCAACGGGCTGCCTGACGTGCTCAACGAGGCGCTCTGGAACCTCGACTGGATGCTGACCATGCAGGATCCGGACGATGGCGGCGTCTATCACAAGCTGACCAATCCGGGCTTCGACGGCGTCGTGATGCCGGACGCGGCCACGACGTCCGGCGATCGCGTCGTCGTGCAGAAGAGCACCGCCGCGGCGCTGGACTTCGCCGCGGTGATGGCCGTCGGCAGCCGCGTGTTCAAGGACTTCGAGCGGGAGCGCCCGGGCCTGTCCGCGCGCATGCTGGCCGCCGCGCGCGCCGCCTGGGGCTGGGCGCAGGCGCATCCCGACGCCATCTACCGCCAGCCGCCGGACATCCACACCGGCGACTACGGCGATCCGACGCTGGACGACGAGTTCGCCTGGGCCGCTGCCGAGCTCTACATCGCCACCGGCGACGAGGCCTTCTACGCCGCGATGAAGCCGGCGCAGACCACGATGACGGTGCCGTCCTGGGGCGACGTGCGCGGTCTGGCCTGGATGTCGCTCGCGGCCCACCGCGACCAGTTGGGCCCCGCCGCGGACCGCGCGCTGATCGAGCGCCGCGTTCGCGAGCTGGCCGACGCGCTGGTCGCCAAGGGCAAGGCCTCCGCCTGGGGCGTGGCGCTGGAGGAGAAGGACTTCAACTGGGGCAGCAACTCCAATGCGCTGAACCAGGCCATGGTGCTGCTGCAGGCCGATCGCCTGGACGCCGCCCGCCCGCCCGCGGCCGACAGCGATGCGCGCGCCGGCCGGCGCGCCGGACCGGCCGTCAGCGCCTACCGCCAGGCGGCGCAGGGCCTGCTCGACTACGTGATGGGCCGCAATCCGACGGGCCTGTCGATGGTGACCGGCTTCGGCACCCGCTCGCCGATGCATCCGCATCACCGGCCCTCGGAGGCCGACGGCGTGGTCGCGCCGGTGCCGGGCTTCGTCGTCGGCGGGGCCAATGCCGGCCAGCAGGACCTCAAGGGCTGCCCGGTGCCGTACCCCTCGCCGCTGCCGGCGTTGTCCTACCTGGACCACTTCTGCAGCTACGCCAGCAACGAAGTGGCCATCAACTGGAATGCGCCACTGGTCTACGTGGCGGCGGTCCTGGGCGCGCCACGCTGAGGGGCCGATGCGGAGGGGCTCGTCGCCCCGCCGCGTCGATGTTTTCGGGCCCTAGGTGTTTTCCTGCTCTTTATTCGTTCGGCGCCCCAACTAATATCAATGCCATGGACACGCGATACGCGATACGCGTGGACCTCTACAAGACAGACAAGGAGACGACGCGCATGCAACCCGACGCCAGTGGTGGCCAACAGCTGTTGAAGTCCATCAACCGGATGGCCCTGGTGCGCCACCTGTGCGTGCATCCCGGCCTGTCCCGGGCGGACCTGGCGCTCGAGGTGGGCCTGACCAAGTCGACGATCACCAGCCTGGTGCGCGAGCTGATCGCCGAGGGCTGGCTGATGGAAAGCAGCGTCGTGGCCACCGGTGACCTGGGCCGGCGCCCCACCCCGCTGTTCATCAGCCCGGACCGCCTGCTGATGCTGGGCGCCGAGGTCGGCATCGACGGCGTGCGCGTGGTCGCCACCACGCTGACCGGCGAGGTGCGCGCCCGCGCGGTGTCCGCCTACGGCGCCAGCCGCAGCGCCAAGGCCTGCCTTGGCGTGCTGGCCACGGTGTTGCTGAAGGTGCGGGCGCAGCTCGATCCGTCGCAGCGCATCATCGGCATCGGCGTCGGCCTGCCCGGCGGCGTCGACGAAGCGCGCGGCGTGCTGAACTTCGCGCCCAACCTGGGCTGGCACGACCTGGCCGTCGGCCAGCTGCTCAGCGAGAAGCTCGACGGCGGCCCGCTCTCCGGCATCCCGCTCTACCTGCAGAACGAGGCCGACGTCGCCGCGCTCGGCGAGATGGAATTCAACGCCGGCGCGCCCGCCGATCCGCTGCTGTACCTCTCGATCAACCAGGGCGTCGGCGCCGGCGTGATCGTCGGCGACCGGCTGCTGACCGGCGCGCGCGGCTTTGCCGGCGAGATCGGCCACATGATCCTGCAGATCGACGGCCCGCTCTGCTCCTGCGGCCGGCGCGGCTGCGCCGAGGCGCTGATCGGCATGCGCGCGATGCTGCGTCCGGACGAAGCGGCCGAACTGGGCCCGCACTCCCTGCCGGACATCCGCGGCCGCCTGGTCGACGGCGACCGCAAGACCGCCAAGGCGGTCGAATCGGCCGGCCGCTACCTGGGCGTGCTGCTCCAGAACCTGGCGACCGCCTACGACCCGGCCTGCATCGTGCTCGGCGGCAGCGTCGTCGAGCTGGGCGACGCCTTCCTCGATCCGGCGCTGACCACGCTCAACGACTACGCCACCGCCGCCGGCCTCTCGCCGACGCCGGTCCGCACTTCGCGCTTCGGTGCCGACGCGGTGGCCGCCGGCGCCGCGGCGCTGGCCCGTCATCGCGTCACCCGCCCGCAGCTGCCGACCATCGGCGTCGGGCGCGCCAACGCCACGGCCCCGGCCGACAGCGAAGGCCAGGACCAGGAAGCCGCACTGTGAGCCGCGACGACACCTTCCTCGGCATCGACCTCGGCACCTCCGAGCTCAAGCTGCTGCTGATCGACGGCAGCGGCGCCGTGGTGGGCCGCGCGGCCGCACCGCTGACCGTGTCGCGGCCCGCGCCGCTGTGGTCGGAACAGGACCCGGCCGACTGGTCCACCGCCACCACCCGCGCGATCGAGCAGCTGCGCGGCAGCGCGCCGGCCGCCTTCGCGCGGCTGCGCGGCATCGGCCTGTCGGGCCAGATGCACGGCGCCGTGCTGCTCGACGGCCAGGACCGGGTGCTGCGCCCGGCCATCCTCTGGAACGACGGCCGCAGCCACGCCGAGTGCGACGAACTCACCGCCGCCGCGCCCAACCTGCACGCCATCGCCGGCAATCTCGCGATGCCCGGCTTCACCGCGCCCAAGCTGCTGTGGGTGCGCAAGCATGAGCCGGAACGCTTCGACCGCGTCCGCAGCGTGCTGCTGCCCAAGGACTACCTGCGGCTGCTGCTGACCGGCGAGAAGGTCAGCGATCCGTCCGACGCCGCCGGCACGCTGTGGCTGGACGTGGCGCGCCGCGACTGGTCCGATGAACTGCTGGCCGCCACCGGCCTGACGCGCGCGCACATGCCGCGCCTGGTCGAGAGCAACGCGCCCTCCGGCGTGCTGCGCGCCGAGCTGGCCGACGCCTGGGGCGTCGCCCGCGACGTGGTCGTGGCGGGCGGCGCCGGCGACAACGCGGCCAGCGCGATCGGCATCGGCGCCACCGCGCCGGGCAGCGGCTTCGTGTCGATGGGCACCTCGGGCGTGCTGTTCGTCGTCAACGACCGCTTCCGCCCGAACCCCGCCTCCGCGGTGCATGCCTTCTGCCACGCGCTGCCGCAGCGCTGGCACCAGATGAGCGTGATGCTGACGGCCGCCAGCGCGCTGCGCTGGTTCTGCCAGCTCAGCGGCACGACGGAGGCTGAACTGCTCGAGGAGATCGAAGCGCTGGGCGAGGACGAACTCGCCGCCGCGCCGGTCTTCCTGCCCTACCTGGCAGGCGAGCGTACGCCCCACAACGACCCGTTCGCGACCGGCGCCTTCCACGGCCTGACGCACGAGACGCGCCGCGCGCATGCCGGCTACGCGGTGCTCGAGGGCGTGGCCTTCGGCATGGCCGATGGGCTGGCGGCGCTGCGCGCGGCCGGCACCGACGTGGCGCAGCTCTCCATCGTCGGCGGCGGCGCGCGCAGCCGCTTCTGGGCGCAGCTGATGGCCGACGCACTGGGCGTCGAGATCGTCCGCCATGCCGACGCCGACGCCGGTGGCGCGCTCGGCGCCGCGCGCCTGGGCCGCATGGCCGCGGGCGCCGGCGTCGACGAATCCTGCCCGCCACCCCCCATCACCGACCGTTGCACGCCCTCGCCCGCGCGGCGGGACGTGCTCGCCCGACGGCTCGCCGTCTTCCGATCGCTCTACGCGCCCTTGCGCGCCCTGCCGTCGCTCCGGCCTTGAGTCCGGACGCGCCGTCGCCTTGAATCAATGAATCCGCCCGCGCGCCCGGCCAGCCATGGCCCGGCCCCGGCCCCGCAACGAACCGCTCCGCAGTCAGTCCCATGAACAGCTACTTCTCCCACATCGCGCCGATCCGCTACCAAGGCCCCGCCACCGACGAGGCCCTGGCCTTCCGCCACTACGACAAGGACCGCATCGTCCTGGGCAAGACCATGGCCGAGCACCTGCGCTTCGCGGTCTGCTACTGGCACAGCTTCTGCTGGAACGGCCTGGATCCGTTCGGCGGCGGCACCTTCGAGCGCCCCTGGTTCCAGGGCGGCTCGCCGATGGAGCTGGCCCGCCAGAAGGCCGATGCCGCCTTCGAATTCTTCGAGAAGCTGGGCGCGCCCTACTACTGCTTCCACGACCGCGACGTCGCCCCCGAGGGCGCCACGCCCAAGGAAAGCCACGACAACCTGCTGCGCCTGGTCGACGTGCTGGGCGAGCACCAGCAGCGCACCGGCATGAAGTTGCTCTGGGGCACCGCCAACCTGTTCAGCCACCGCCGCTTCATGGCCGGCGCCGCGACCAACCCGGATCCGGAGCTCTTCGGTCTGGCCGCGCTGCAGGTGCGCGACGCGATGGACGCGACGATGCGCCTGGGCGGCGAGAACTACGTGCTGTGGGGCGGCCGCGAAGGCTATGAAACCCTGCTCAACACCGACATGGGCCGCGAGCTCGACCAGATGGGTCGTTTCCTCAACATGGTCGTCGAGTACAAGCACCGCAAGGGCTTCAAGGGCACCATCCTGCTCGAGCCCAAGCCGCGCGAGCCCTCCAAGCACCAGTACGACTTCGACAGCGCCACCGTCTACGGCTTCCTGACCCGCTACGGCCTGGAGAAGGAAGTCAAGGTCAACATCGAGGCCAACCACGCCACGCTCTCGGGCCACAGCTTCGAGCACGAGATCGCCACCGCCGCGGCGCTGGGCATCCTGGGCAGCATCGACATGAACCGCGGCGACCCGCAGCTGGGCTGGGACACCGACCAGTTCCCCAACAACGTGCCCGAGCTGGCGCTGGCGATCTATCACATCCTGCAGGCCGGCGGCCTGGGCAGCGGCGGCTTCAACTTCGACGCCAAGGTGCGCCGCCAGTCCATCGACGCCGAGGACCTCTTCCACGGCCACGTCGGCGGCATGGACGTCTGCGCCCGCGCGCTGCTGGTGGCCGAGCAGATGATCGTCGACGGCCGCCTGGCCGCCCATGTCTCGCAGCGTTATGCCGGCTGGGACACGCCGGCGGCGCGCGAGATCCTCGATGGCCGCGTGCCCCTGGACCAGCTCGCCGATCGCGTGCTGGCCCGCAACACCGATGTCGCGCCGCGATCCGGCCGGCAGGAGTACCTGGAGAACCTCGTCAACCGTTTCGCCGGCTGAGCGCCGGCCGCGGCGGACCGCGTCGTCCAGCGGTCCCCGCCGATCCCCGATCCCGACCGTCCTTCCCCGTTCCCGAGCCCAAGCAGTCCACCTCCCCGCCCGAGGTCGCGCCGTCAGAGCGGACCCGCACCTAACAGACTGGAGACATCATGAGCAATCGCCAACGGACCGCCGTATCCGTCGCCGCCGCGCAGGCGGCCGTCCTCCTCGGTGGCCTGGCCGCCGGCATCGCCTTCGCCCAGACGGCGCCCGCGCCCGCCCCCAAGCCGGACCCCAAGCCCGAAGCGCAGATCGAGACCGTGGTCGTCTCGGGCAAGCGCGCCGCGCTGAGCTCGGCCCAGAAGATCAAGCAGAACTCCGACGAGATCGTCGATTCCATCGTCGCCGACGACATCGGCAAGCTGCCCGACCGCTCGGTCACCGAGGTGCTGCAGCGCATCGTCGGCGTCACCATGGACCGCACCATGGCCAAGGGCGACCCGGAGCACTTCTCGGTCGAAGGCTCCGGCATCAGCATCCGCGGCCTGACCTACGTCCGCTCCGAGATGAACGGCCGCGATTCGTTCTCCGCCAACGGCGGCCGCTCGCTCAACTTCGAGGACGTGCCGCCCGAACTGATGGCCGCGGTCGACGTCTACAAGAACCCCTCCGCCGAGCAGATCGAAGGTTCGATCGGTGGCCTGGTCAACTTGCGCACCGCGATGCCGTTCGACTTTGACGGCCTCAAGACAGCGTTGTCGCTGCAGACCACCTACTCGGACCTGAAGGAGAAATCCTCGCCAAGCGTCTCCGGCATGGTGAGCAACCGCTGGAAGACCGACCTGGGCGAGTTCGGCGCGCTGGTCAACATCGCCAGCTCGCGCAGCGGCACCCGCACCGACGCCTTCCAGGTCGAGCCCTACTACCCGCGCACCGACGCGGTGGTCGGCCAGGATCCCAACACGACGCTGTGGATCCCCAAGGGCTCGCAGTGGCGCACGCTGGAATTCGACCGCAAGCGCCAGGGCCTGTACGGCGCGCTGCAGTGGAAGAAGGACGACGTCGACTCCAGCCTGACCTACTTCCGCAGCAAGTACCGGATGCAGTGGGACGAGCGCGCCATCTTCGCCCAGTCCGACCCCTACAAGCTGCAGGTCGCCAACGGCGAGTTCGGCAAGAACGGCCAGCTGCTCTACGGCACGCTGACCAACAACGATGGCTCGGGCATCAACTTCGGCGCCGACACCCGCAGCGCCTACCGCAACTCCGAGACCCAGGACCTGGCCTGGAAGCTGAACTGGCGCGCCAATGAACAGTGGTCCTTCTCGTCGGACCTGCAGTACATCCGCGCGACCACCGACAGCTTCGACTCCACCGTCGCCACCGGCGTGCAGATGCCCGAGGAGACCATCGACATGCGCAGCGGTCGGCCGCAACTGATCTTCAGCGACGCGCAACGCGCGGCGCTGGTCGATCCGGCCAACTACTACTGGGCCTTCACGATGGAGCACAAGGACAAGTCCAAGGCCACCGAGAAGGCCTGGAAGGGCGATGCCCGCTACAAGTTCAAGGACGAGGGCTTCCTGCAGGACCTGCGCTTCGGCGTGCGCTTCACCGAGCGCGACGCCACCACCACCAACACGGTGCCGGGCTACAACTGGTCGCCGATCTCCCAGCCCTGGCAGATCGGCTGGGACATCAACCACCTGGCCTTCCTGAACGATCCGCGCTTCAGCGCCGATACCTACGTCCACAACTTCAACAACTTCTTCAGCGGCAAGGCCTCGGTGCCGTCGCTGATCTTCCCGACGGTCTCCACCACCTCGGGGTATCCGGACAGCTACGCCGCGCTGCACAAGTACCACGACATCCTGTGCGCCGAGCAGCACGGTGGCGACACCTCGTCCTGCACGCCGTGGGCGCCGGCCTCCTTCGGCACCGACCCGTCCGGCACCAACGACCAGCATGAGAAGACCCAGGCCGCGTTCGCGCAGCTGCGCTTCGCGATGGACGATTGGCGCTTCCCGGTCGACGGCAACATCGGCCTGCGCCTGGTGCGCACCCAGTCGCGCGCCAACGGCTACACCGTGTTCACCGGCAAGCAGGTGCCGGATGGCGCGACCGGCGTGCCGGTGCCGGTGATCCCCAACTTCTCGGAAGCGGGCACCTTCAACAACACCTACACCAATGCGCTGCCCAGCCTGAACCTGCGCATGAAGGCCAGCGAGAAGCTGCAGTTCCGCTTCGCGCTGGGCAAGGGCATCTCGCGGCCCGACTTCAGCCAGCTGCAGGCCTACACGACGATGTCGCAGGACTTCACCTCGACGACGACGAACGGCCAGACGGTGGTGAGCAACGTGACGCAGACCGGCACGGCCTCGGGCAACCCGATGCTCAAGCCGATCAAGTCGACGCAGGGTGACGCGACGGCCGAGTGGTACTTCAGCCGCACCGGCTCGCTGACCTTCGCCGCGTTCCACAAGCGGCTGAGCGACATCATCATCAACCAGACCTACCTGAAGCAGATCCCCGACGCGACGGGCCAGCTCCAGGACTTCACCGTCACCGGCCCGATCAACGGCGCCCGCGGTCGCGCCACCGGCTTCGAGCTCGCGTTCCAGACCTACTTCGACAGTCTGCCGGGCTGGCTGGCCGGCTTCGGCATCCAGGCCAACTACACCTACGTCGACAGCAAGACCAAGCTGTACAACCCGGTGAACAGCGCCTACTGCTCGGGCGGCAACTCGGCGGCCAACCTCAACCTCAACCTGAACGGTTGCGACACCGACGGCCGCACCTTCGGCAACCTGCCGCTGCAGAACCTGTCGAAGAACGCCTACAACCTGGCGCTGCTGTACGACCGCGGCGACATCTCCGCGCGCCTGGCCTACAGCTGGCGCTCGAAGTACCTGCAGGCGGTCAACGTCAACGGCACGCAGGGCGGCGACGGCACCGACACCAACCCCGACAGCAGCACCAACGGCCAGCGCAACGTCGCCTGGGGCCTGCCGGTGTGGGCCGATGCCTACGGCCAGCTGGATGCGGGCGTGTACTACAAGTTCAACGACCACGTGACCTTCGGTCTCGAGGCGCAGAACCTGACCAACGCGACCTACAAGCAGCTGATGCAGCAGCACATCGGCACCATGGGCCGCGCCTGGTTCGACACCGGCCGCCGCTACACGCTCACCGCCCGGATGAGCTTCTGAGGCCCTGACGCCTCGTTCCCTCCGCCCCGGCTGCGGCGCCCGCGCGCCCGGCCGGGGCCGTCAAGGAAAGGACTGTCCCGGATGACGCCCCGCTCCCGCCCCGCCCACCGTGTCCGCGCCGCCGTGCTGGCGACGCTCGCGGCCCTGACCGCCGCCCTCGCCGGCACCGCCGCCGCCGCGGAGCTGCCGCGGCTGGTCGAGCGCGACGGGCGTCATGCGCTGCTGGTGGACGGCAAGCCCTTCCTGGTGCTGGGCGCGCAGGTGCACAACTCGAGCAACTCGGTCGAGGCGCTGCAGCAGGTGTGGCCGGCGATGGCCGATGCCAAGGCCAACACCGTCGTCGTGCCGGTGGCCTGGGAGCAGGTCGAGCCCGTCGAGGGCCGTTTCGATTTCTCCTTCGTGGACGCCCTGCTCGCGCAGGCGCGCGAACGCGGTGTGCGGGTCGCGCTGCTGTGGTTCGCGACCTGGAAGAACACCAGCCCGCAGTACGCGCCGGCCTGGGTCAAGCTGAACAACACCCGCTTCCCGCGCATGCTCGATGCGCAGGGCAAGCCGAGCTACTGCCTGTCGCCCTTCGGTGCCGAGACGCTGGCGGCGGACAAGCGCGCCTTCGTCGCGCTGATGACCCACCTGAAGCAGGTGGACGAAGCGCAGCGCACCGTGATCATGGTGCAGGTGCAGAACGAGGTCGGCACCTACGGCCTGGCGCGCGACCATGGCGCCGCCGCGAATCGCGCCTTCGCCGCCGAGGTGCCGGCCGAGGTGCTGCGGCTGCAGAAGCCCGACCCCGCGCTCCACGGCAAGGCCACCAAGGCTGACAAGGCCAGGGGCACCTGGTCCGCCGTCTATGGCGACTACGCCGAGCAGTATTTCCACAGCTGGGCGATCGCGCGCTACATCGGCGAGATCGCCGCGGCCGGCCGCCAGGCCTACGACCTGCCGATGTTCGTCAACAACGCGCTGCGCGACCCGCTGGCACCGATGGCGCCGTGGAAGTCGGACTTCGCCAGCGGCGGCCCGACCCACGACGTGATCGGCATCTACAAGGCCGCCGCGCCGAAGATCGACATCGTCGGCCCCGACATCTACATGCCGGAGTCGGCCAAGGTCGAGGCCATCCTGGGCCAGTTCCAGCGGCGCGACAACGCGCTGTGGGTGCCGGAGATCGGCAACGCCGAGACCTACGCCCGCTACCACTACGCGATCCTGGGTCGGGGCGCGATCGGCGTCGCGCCCTTCGGCGTCGACTACGCCGACTACAGCAACTACCCGCTGGGCTCGCCCTACACCGACCGCCGCATGACCGCGCCGATCGCCGCCGTCTACGGCAGCTTCGCGCCGATGGCCTCGCAGTGGGCGCAATGGTCGCTGGAAGGCCGCACGCACGGCGTGGCCGAAGGCGACGACCGCCAGCCGCAGACGGTCGCGCTCAAGGGCTGGACCGCCAAGGTCAGCTTCGGCGAATGGCAATTCGGCGAGCGCAGCTGGCCGCAGCTGAAGGACGAGGTCCCGCCCTCGGCCGCGAAGCCGTCCGGCGGCGTCGCCATCGCGCAGATCGGCGACGACGAATTCATCGTGACCGGCCAGCGCGCCCGCGTGCGCTTCGAGGGCGATGCGTCGTTCAAGGGACTGGGCACGATGCTGATCCACGCGCAGGAAGGCCGCTTCGGCCCGGACGGCCGCTGGACCACCACGCGCAACTGGAACGGCGACCAGGTCGACTGGGGCCTCAACCTGCCGGCGACGCCCACGGTGCTGCGCGTCAAGCTCGGTCGCTACTGATCCTCGAGGAACCGCGCATGCAACGCCGCCGCTTCATCGCCCGCACCGCCGGCCTGGCCGCTGTCAGCGGGGCCCTGCCCGCCGTGCCCGCGCTGTCGGGCGCGCTCGCCGCGACCGTCGCCGGCGGCACCGGCGCCGTGCCCTACGACTGGCGCAGCGTGCCCTTCGGCGGTGGTGGTTTCGTCGACGGCTTCGTCTTCCATCCGCGCGAGGCCGGCCTGCTGTACTGCCGCACCGACATCGGCGGCGCCTACCGCTTCGATCCGAAGGCGCGGCGCTGGTGGCCGCTGCTGGACCACCTCGACAAGGCCGACGCCGACCTGATGGGCGTGCTGAGCGTCGCGGTCGATCCCAACGATGCCGACCGCGTCTACCTCGCCTGCGGGCTCTACCTGGGCAAGGACGTGCGCGATGGCGCGCTGCTCGCGTCCAGCGACCGCGGCCGCACCTGGACCCAGCACGAACTGAAACTGAAGATCGGCGGCAACTCGCCCGGCCGCGGCAGCGGCGAGCGGCTGCAGGTCGACCCCTGGGTGGGCGAGGTGCTCTACCTCGGCAGCTCGCAGGACGGCCTGCTCAAGAGCACCGACCGCGGTCGCAGCTTCCAGCCGCTGGCCTTCCCGGCCAGGCATGTCTCGCTGGTGCTCGTCGATCCGGCGAGCGGCGCGGCGGACAAGGCGGCCTCGCGGCTCTACGTCGGCAGCCACGATCAAGCGGGGCTGTATGTCTCCGAGGACGGCGGCCGCAGCTTCGCCCGCGAGCCCGGCACGCCCGCGATGGCGCCGCAGCGCGCGGCCATCGGGCCCGATGGCGTGCTCTACGTGAGCTTCGCCGGCAGCGACGCGCCGCAGGCGGTCAATCCGAGCTACGCGTCGCGCGGCGCCGTGTGGAAACGCGAGCCGCGCGGCGGCAAGGCTGTCTGGACCGAGATCACGCCCGTCAAGCCCGGCGAAGGGCTGAAGGGCTTCGGCTACTCCGGGCTGGACGTCGACCGCCAGCGGCCCGGTCGCCTGATCGTGTCGACGATCGAGCGCTGGGGCGACGGCGACGACCTCTTCCTCAGCGAGGACGGCGGCAGGAGTTGGACCGCGATCGGCGCCCGCTCCAAGCACGACATCGAGTCCCGCCCCTGGCTCGCCAACTACAAGCGCGCGACGCGCCGGCCCGATCCGATGGGCCACTGGATCGCCGATGTGAAGCTCGATCCGCAGGACGGCGGCCGCGCGGTCTACGGCACCGGCTACGGCGTGTGGATGACCGACTCGCTGGCCGCGGCGACGCGTTCTCCGGCCGGCACGGTGGCGTGGCGCTTCGAGGTCGAGAACCTCGAGGAGACGGCGACGCTGGAGATCAAGAGCCCGTCCGGCGGCGCGACGCTGCTGGCGGCGATGGGCGACGTGTCCGGCGCGGCCTGGGACGACCTGGCGAAGAACCCGTCGACCGGCCTGTTCGCGCCGAGCAACGAAACCAACCGCTCCGTCGACGCGGCCGAGCTGGAGCCGCGCGTGCTGGCGCGCACCTCGGACCATGCGCCGACCGGCGGCTACGTCTCCGTCGATGGCGGCGTGAACTGGCGCGCCTTCGGCCCCTCGCCGCGCGACGCGAAGAACGCGCAAGGCCATCGCGCGCCGACCGGTCTCGTGGCCGTCAGCGCCAAGGGCGGCTTCCTGGTGTGGGCGCCGGAGCGCCAACCGGCGATGTGGTCCAAGGACAAGGGCCGCAGTTGGTCGCTCTGCGAGGGCTGGCCCGCGGAGCGCAGCCCGCTGCTCGCGCCGGTCGCGGACCGCGCGGTGGAAGGCGTCTTCTACCTGCTCGACCGCGCGCAGGGACGCGTGCTGATGAGCGTCGATGGCGGCCAGCGTTTCCAGCCCGCCGTCAACGGCCTGCCTCAGCTCGGCGACTGGCAGTACGCGCAGATGCTGTGCGCGCCGGGCCGCGGGCGCGACCTGTGGTTCGCACTGCCCAACGGCCTCTTCCACCTGCCCGCGGCCGACCAGCCCTTGCAGCCGGTCAAGCCGGTCGCCGAGGCCTGGATGATGGCGCTGGGCAAGGCGGCCACGGGCGCCTCCTACCACGCGATCTATGTGTGGGGCCGCGTGTCGGTCGGCGGCGCATCGCCGGTCGAGGGGCTGTTCCGCAGCGACGACGAAGGCCGGAGCTTCATCCGCATCGGTGACGACCTGCACCGCTACGGCCGCCTGCTGTCGATGGCCGCCGATCCGCTGGAGCACGGCACCGTCTTCCTCGCGCCGCATGGACGCGGCATCGTCGTCGGCAAGCCGAGGACGGGCTCATGAGCATGCACGGCCCGAGCGCCGCCCATCGGATCGCGCCGGCCACGGGCCCGCTCGCCCGGCTGCTGGTGATCGCGGCGACGACCCTCGCCGCGATCGCAGCGCCTTTGGGTGGTGTGCTGGCCGGCGCGCTGGGTGGCGCGGCAGGCGGCGCCGCGGGCGTGATGCTCCTGGGCGCGCTCGCCCCCGCCGAGGCAATGGCCTCGGAGCTTCGCCTGTTCGAGCGCGCGCCCGCGCCGGACACGCCGGAAGGCTGGGAGCGCCAGGCGCTGCCCATCGGCAACGGTCGCCTCGGCGCGATGTTGTTCGGCGGGCTGGCGCGCGACCGGATCCAGTTCAACGAGAACACCCTGTGGGTCGGCGACAGCCGCACCATGGGTGCCTACCAGCCCTTCGGCGACCTGGTGCTGACGCTGCCCGGTCACGACGCCGAGCCCGCGGCGGCCAGCGGCTACCGGCGCGAGCTCGACATCGGTGACGCGCTGCACCGCGTCAGCTACACCCACGGCGGCACGCGCTTCACGCGCGAGGTGCTCGCCAGTCATCCGGCGCAGGCCATCGTGCTGCGCCTGAGCGCCGATCGCGGCGGTCAGTACAGCGGCAGCCTCGCCTTGACCGATCGCCATGGCGCGCGCGTGCTCGCGCACGGCGCCGGCACCGAGGACGGCGCGCGCCTGACCGCCACCGGCGCGCTCCCCAATGGCATGCGCTACGCGGCGCAGGCGCGCGTCATCGCCGAGGGCGGCCTGCTGCGCGTCGAGGGCGGCCGGCTGGTCTTCCAAGGCTGTGACGCCTTGACGATCGTGCTCGGCGCCGGCACCAGCTACCTGCCCGACGCGGCCAAGGCCTTCGACAGCGGCGTCGATCCGCTGCCGCGCGTCGCCGCGCAGGTGACGGCCGCGTCCGCGCAGCCCTGGACGACGCTGCGCGCGCGCCATGTCGCCGACCACCAGCGCTTCTTCGCGCGGGTCGCGCTCGACCTCGGCCGCAGCGACAACGAGCGCCGCGCGCTGCCGACCGGCGAGCGCCTGCGGCGCTACACCGCCGAAGGCGGCGATCCGGAGCTCGAGGCGCTGCACGCGCAGTACGGTCGCTACCTGCTGATCGCCAGTTCGCGGGATTCGCTGCCGGCCAACCTGCAGGGCCTGTGGAACGACAGCCTCACGCCGCCGTGGAGCTCGGACTACCACACCAACATCAATGTCCAGATGAACTACTGGCCGGCGGAGACGGCCAACCTGGCGGAGATGGCGCGGCCCTTCCTCGCCTTCGTCCAGAGCCAGATCCCGATGTACCGGCGCGCGGTGGCCGAGGCCGCCGCGCTCGCGCAGGCCCGTGACGCGGCGAGCGCCAGCGGGGCGGCAAGCGCCGCCGCTTCCAGCGAGCCGATTCCCATCGGCGCCTTCGCCGGCGAGGCCCGGCCGCCCGAGGAACGCTTCCTCACCGCGCAGGGCCGCCCGGTGCGCGGCTGGACCGTGCGCACCGAATCCAACCCGTTCGGCGGCATGGGCTACCTCTGGAACAAGACCGGCAACGCCTGGTACCTGCAGCACTTCTGGGAGCATTACGCCTTCGGCGGCGACCAGCGCCAGCTGCGCGAGGTCACGCTGCCGCTGATGAAGGAAGTCGTCGCGTTCTGGGAAGACCAGCTCAAGCCGCTGCCCGATGGCCGGCTGGTCGCGCCGATGGGCTGGTCGCCGGAGCACGGCCCGGTCGAGGACGGCGTCAGCTACGACCAGCAGATCCTGTGGGACCTGTTCAACAACGCAGTGGCCGCCGCGGATGCGCTCGGCACCGAGCGCGCCTGGCGCGATCACGTCGCCGCGCTGCGCGACCGCCTCGCCGGGCCGAAGGTCGGCAGCTGGGGCCAGTTGCTCGAGTGGCTGGACGAGAAGTGCGATCCCGTGCTCGACACGCCGGGGGACACCCACCGCCATGTGTCGCACCTGTTCGCGCTCTTCCCGGGACGGCAGATCTCGCCGGCGCGCACGCCCGCGCTGGCCGCCGCGGCGCGTCGCACGCTGCAGGCGCGCGGCGATGCGGGCACCGGCTGGTCGATGGCCTGGAAGATGGCCTTCTGGGCGCGCCTGGGCGACGGCGACCACGCCTACCGCATGCTGCGCGGCCTGCTGGCCACGCCGGGCGCGCGCGCCGCGCAGCAGGCCGGTCCGGGCACCGAGTCCAACAACGCCGGCGGCACCTATCCCAACCTGCTCGACGCGCATCCGCCGTTCCAGATCGACGGCAACTTCGGCTACACCGCCGCGGTCATCGAGATGCTGCTGCAGTCGCATGCCGGCGAGCTCCAGTTGCTGCCCGCGCTGCCCGCGGCCTGGCCGGAAGGCCGCGTCAGCGGACTGCGCGCGCGCGGTGGCGTCGAGGTCGACCTCGCCTGGTCCAAGGGCCGGCTCAGCGCGGTCACGCTGCGCGCGCCGGCGGCCTCGGCGGATGGCTTCACCGGCACGCGGCGCGTGACCGTGCGCGCCGGCACGCACCGCACCACGCTGCAGCTCGAACCCGGCGCGACGCGCCGCCTCGACGCCCGGCTCCGGCCGGTGCGATGAACCCGATGTCCTCGATCGTTTCGCCCCTCCCGCCCCCCGAGACCATGAAGTTGAGCCCGATCCTCCTGTCCGCGTCCGCCGCCCTCACCTGCGCGACCACCGGCGCGCAGGCCTCCGACGCGCCGCCCGCGCCCGCCGACGAACTGCGCGTCTTCGTCGGCCAGCCGATGAAGGGCTACCAGCTGACGATCGGCGACTTCGAGCGCAGCGCGCCGCTGACCGGCGATCGCGCCGACTCGCCCCCGGCGCCCAAGCCCGAGTCCCCGAACACCCGGATCTCGGCCCGGCGCAGCGGCAAGGACGGCGCGCGCGACGCGGTCACGATGAGCTGGCAGGACGCCTGGTATGCGAGCCTGCGCGTGACCGGCGACACGCCCGTCGACCTGCGGCCTTACCTCGCGCACGGCACGCTGGAGTTCGACATCAACGTCAAGGACCTGAGCCAGGGCGGGCTCTCGTTCAAGCTGGCCTGCGGCGACGGCTGCGAGCGCAAGCTCAACTTCCTGCTGCCGGGCCGCGCGCTCGAAGGCCAGGGGTGGCAGCGGCTGTCCTTCGCGCTGTCGTGCTTCCATCGCGACGGCGACGACTTCAGCCGCGTCACGCTGCCGTTCTCGGTCGAGACCGGCGGCCGCGGCGAGCTGTCGATCGCCAACGTGCGCGTGCTGCGACGCGGCCAGCCCAACGCGGTCTGCCCGAACTACCGCACCGAGTCGGTCACGCCCTCGCCGCTGCTGCAGTCCTGGTCGCTGGACTGGTGGATGCCGCGCCACGAGCAGAAGCTGGCCGCGATCCGCGCGATGCGCGAGGCGGGCAAGAACCCATCGGTGGTGTTCATCGGCGACTCCATCACCCAGGGCTGGGAGGATGCCGGCAAGGCGGTCTGGGCCGAGCACTACGCGCGCTACGACGCGCTGGACCTGGGCTTCGGCGGCGACCACACCGAGAACGTGCTGTGGCGCCTGCAGCATGGCGAGATCGACGGCATCGCGCCCAAGGTCACCGTGCTGATGATCGGCACCAACAACACCGGCGACCGGCAGGACGAGCCGACGGCCACGGCCGCCGGCATCCGCCGCCTGATCGACGAGATCCGCATGCGCCAGCCCGCCAGCAAGATCCTGCTGCTGGCGATCTTCCCGCGCGATCCCAAGCCCGACGGCCGCGGCCGCCGCCTCAACAACGAGATCAATGCGCTGATCCGCGGCTTCGCGGACGGCGAGGTCGTCCACTTCCTCGACATCGGCGCATCACTGACGAATCCCGACGGCACGCTGTCGGCCGAGGTGATGCCCGATTGGCTGCACCCCTCCGAACGCGGCTACCGCCTCTGGGCGGAAGCGATGAATCCGACGCTGCTGCGTCTCCTTGAAGTCTCCCGCTGAGCCGGCCCTGTCCGCGCCGGCCCCGATCCACCCTGACCCATGAGCAGTCCCTTGAGTTCCACCACCGCTCCCTCGCCGCTGTTCCCGCTGACGCCGCTGCCGGCCTTCGGTTACGCCTCGCCCTTCCCGGCCAGCTTCGTGTTCGGCGTCTCCGCCTCCGCGCCGCAGATCGAGGGCGCCGCCTTCGAAGGCGGCAAGGGCGAGTCCAACTGGGACCGCTTCAGCCGCCAGCCCGGCGCCGTCCATGGCGGCGACACGCTGGACGTGGCCGTCGACCACTACCACCGCTTCGACGAGGACTTCGCGCTGATGGCCTCGCTGGGCCTGAAGGACTACCGCATGTCCATCGCCTGGCCGCGCATCATTCCCGACGGCACCGGCGCGGTGAACGAGGAAGGCATCGCCTTCTACCGCCGCCTCTTCGCGAGCATGCGCAAGCACGGCATCACGCCCTGGGTCACGCTGTTCCACTGGGACCTGCCGATGGCGCTGGAGGAGCGCGGCGGCTGGACCTCGCGCGAGACCGTCGACGCCTTCGCGCGTTATGCGGAGGTCGTCGTGAAGGCCTTCGCCGATGATGTGAAGCACTGGATCACGCTCAATGAGATCCGCTGCTTCACGATGCTGGCCTACGGCTTCGGCACCAAGGCGCCGGGCCGCCGCGAGCCCGAGGCGGTCGTCAACCAGACCTACCACCACGCGATCGTGGCCCATGGCCACGCGGTGCGCGCGGTGCGCCAGCATGGCGGCCCGGGTGCCCAGGTCGGCCTGACCGACAACTGCGACGTCAGCGTGCCGGTCAGCGAAAGTCCCGAGGACATCGCCGCCGCGACGGCCTGGTTCCGCGACCGCAATGCCCACATCCTGGGCGCGATCCACGCCGGCCACTATCCCGAGTCCTACCTGAAGCGCGTCGGCGCCGCCGCGCCCAAGGTGCTGCCCGGCGACTTCGACCTGATCAGCCAGCCCACCGACTTCCTGGGCCTGAACATCTACACCGGCCACTACGTGCGAGCGGCCGACAACGAACAGGGTTACGAGCAGCTCGCGCTGCCGAAGAACTATCCGCGCGCCGATCCGCCCTGGCTGCACCTGGTGCCGCAGTCGATGTACTGGGCGCCGCGGATGGCGGTGCAGCTCTACGGCCACCGCTCGATCTACATCACCGAGAACGGCTGCGGCTACGACGACGAGCCGGTGACCGACGGCGAATGCCACGACCTGCACCGGCGCGACTTCGTGCGCGGCCACCTGCGCGAGCTGCATCGCGCGATCGGCGACGGCGTGCCGGTGAACGGTTATTTCCTCTGGTCCTTCATCGACAACTTCGAATGGGAGGACGGCTACCAGCGGCGCTTCGGCATCGTGCATTGCGACTACGGCACGCAGGTCCGCACGCCCAAGCTCTCGGCGCGGTATTACGCCCGCATCGTCCAGGAACGCCGCATCCTCTGAGGCCCGCCATGAGCGCCACCAGCCTGACCTCCTCCGACTCCGGCACCGCGCCGGCGCCGCACGTGATCCGTCCCGCCGACCGCGTGCCAATGCCGCAGAAGGTCGGCTACGGGCTCGGCTCGATGATCGACCTGTGGGGCCACTGGCTCTATGCGTCGCTCGCCTTCCACGTCTTCAACGTGTTCCTGGGCGTCGCGCCGGGCCTGATCTCCACGGCGCAGATGATCAAGATCTTCATCGACGCCGCGTCGGATGCGATCTTCGGCTGGATCTCCGACAACACCCGCACCCGCTACGGCCGGCGCCGGCCCTTCATCCTGGTCGGCGGCGTGCTGGCGGGCATCGGCCTGCCGCTGATGTTCGCCGTCGGCCGCGGCTGGACGGACATGCAGTACTTCATGTTCATGGTCATCTCCACCGCCATCTACGTGCCGGTGATGAGCTGCTTCAACATGCCCTGGCTGAGCCTGGGCTCGGAGATGACGCCCGACTATCACGAGCGCACCAACGTGATGTCGATCAAGAACGCGATCCAGAAGGCGCCCGAGCTGGCGATGTTCTTCGCCGCGCAGTTCACGACGCTGGCCTGGTTCCACGACGCCGACGGCAAGCCCGACATCCTGCGCGGCGCGCAGACCTACTGCGCGCTGCTGGGCGCGGTGATGGTGGCGGTGTCCATCGTGATGTTCATGACGGTACGCGAGCGCTACTACGAGAAGCTGGTGGCGCATTCGCAGACGCACATCCCCTTCGCCGACACGCTGTGGCGCACGCTGCGCTGCCGGCCGTTCCGGCACATCCTGGGCATGATGCTGGCCTACGGCATCGGCACGGCGATGGTGTCGGCGCTGGGCTACTACGCCACCGTCTACTACGTCTGCAAGGGCGACATCGCGCTGGCGACCAAGTGGAACACCGCGATGGGCGTGGCGGGCATGGTGTTCGGCTTCCTCGGCATCCCGTTCTTCAACTACATCGCGCGGCGCCACGGCAAGCGCGCGGCGCTGGCGCTGGTGCTGTCGCTGGCGATCTGCGCCTTCATCGGCGACTGGTGGCTCTACGACCCCGAGCGCCCCGCGCTGCAGCTGCTGGCCTGTGGCTTCGTCGCCTTCACCGGCGCGGGCTTCTGGACGCTCTACGGCTCGACGGTGGCCGACGTCATCGACTACGACGAGCTGCAGACCGGCCAGCGCCGCGAGGGCTCGTTCGCGGCCTGCCAGTCGTGGATCTCCAAGGTCGGCATCGCGCTGGGCGTGGGCGCGTCGGGCTGGATCCTGCAGTTCACCGGCTTCGATTCGAAGCTGCCGGTGCAGAGCGACCACGCGATCTTCATGATCCGCATCCTGCTGTCGGCCATCCCGGTGCTGGGCCTGCTGCTGGCGCTGATCTCGGTGTCGCGCTTCGAGCTGACCGAGCGCGGCATGGCCGAGATCCGCGCCCGCCTCGAGGCCCAACGCGGCGCCGTCTGAGGCGCGCCGGCCGGTGCCGGCGCCCGCTGTCCCTCTGCTGTCTATCGAGTTTTCCAGAGTCCTCACCGGACCATGCGCGCGACCGCGCGCATGCCCATCACAAACTCACGGAGACAAGACGATGAAGGCAAAAACCCTGGCCGCGCTGCTGATGGCGGCGACCGGCCTGACGAGCGGACTGGAGGCGGGCGCGCAGAGCTGCTCGCCGACGGCGATCAAGCCCTACGTCAGGGTCGGCAGCGGCGCCTGGAGCAACACCTCGTCGGCGACGGTGGCCGCCGGCGGCACGCTGACGCTCGGACCGCAGCCGACCAGCGGCGGGTCGTGGTCCTGGACCGGCTGCGGCGCATCGGCCAACACGCGCGAGCTGGGCCTGACCGCCAAGGCCAGTTGCACCGCGGTGGCGACGTACACCAACAGCTGCGGCGCCAAGTCGACGCAGAACTTCGTGCTCACCGTGCCCGGCATGCGGGACCTGACCAGCCTGCAACTGTCCAAGCTGATGGGCGCGGGCTGGAACCTGGGCAACTCGCTGGAGGCCATTGGCGGCGAGACCGCATGGGGCAATCCGGCGGTGACGCAGTCGATGTTCAACGCGGTGAAGGCGGCCGGCTTCAAGACGGTGCGGATCCCGGTGTCCTGGAAGCAGTACGCCGATGCCAACGACAACATCAGCGCGACCTGGATGGCGCGCGTGACGCAGGTCGTCAACTACGCGCGCAATGCCGGCCTGTACACGATGATCAACATCCACTGGGATGGCGGCTGGATGCAGCCGACCTATGCCCAGCAGTCGGCGGTCAATGCGCGCATCACCAAGTTCTGGACGCAGATCGCCAACAACTTCAAGGGCTACGACGACACGCTGCTGTTCGCGGGCACCAACGAGGTGATGGTCGACGGCGACTACGGCACGCCGACGGTCGAGTACTACACGGTGCAGAACAGCTTCAACCAGACCTTCGTGAACGCGGTGCGTGCGACCGGCGGCAACAACCTGGCGCGCCACCTGATCGTGCAGGGCTTCAACACCAACATCGACCACACGGTGAATTTCGCGACGATGCCGAGTGACTCGGTGGGCCGCCGGTTGATGATGGAAGTGCACTTCTACGACCCCTACAACTTCACGTTGAACCAGAACAGCAGCATCTGGCAATGGGGCGCGGGTGCGACCAGCGCGGCCAACACGGAGACCTGGGCGAACGAGGCCTACATCGACGGCCAGTTCCAGAAGATGAAGACGCGCTTCGTCGACCAGGGCATCCCGGTGATCCTGGGTGAGTTCGGCGCGATCCGCCGCACCGAGTACGCCGGCGCGGAGACGTATCGCACGGCGTGGGACCGCTACGTGGCGCGCGCGGCGTGGACGCGTGGCGCGGTGCCGGTCTACTGGGACGCGGGTTATCCGAACGACAACCACAGCATGGGGCTGTTCGACCGCAACACCGGCGCGGTGGTCTATCCGTCGATCGTGAGCGGCATCGTCGACGCGGCGAAGTGAGGGTGCGCGCGGCGGCGCTTCCACTTGCCTACGCATGGGAATCCCGCTTGCCGCAGGGCCAGGGGCGGCGAGCGCCAGCCGCCCGGCGGCGCGTCCCGAGGACGCGCCGCTCCCCGCAACGACTCTCCCCTGCACGCCATGCCGCAAGACGATCAGTTGAAGAAGGAAGCCCAGCGCCTCGCCGGTGAAGCCAAGCACCCCAGCGAGAAGCTGCCGACCTACCAGGAGCTGCTGGACAGCGCCATCGAGGACACCTTCCCGGCGAGCGATCCCATCGCTGTCGGCGGGGCGACCAAGATCGCCGAGCCGCACACGACCCTGCGCGACGCGAAGGACTGGACGCTGAAGCCAGGCAGCGAAATGCCGCCGGGCGGCGATGCGGCCCCGACCGCATCGGCCGGCGGGCCGGAGCTGTCCGCGCCCTGCGAGGGTTTCGTCGAGCGCCCGATGACCCTGCAGGCCACGGTCGAGGACGCGGTGCAGGTGCCTCGCGGCCCCTGCACGATCGAGCAGAGCGAGCACCGCGCGGTGCTGCGCTGGACCGAGGACGGCCAGGACCGCTGCGGCTCGATGGCGATCGAGGACTATCGCGACCGCCTCGCCGACGGCGCCTTGCGTCGCGGTGAGCGACGCGACGCGGGATGAGCGACGCCGAGCCCGCGCATGCGTCGAGCGCCGGCTGGGACAGCCGCGGCTGACACCAGCGCCCTCAGCGCCGCGGCTTCGCCACGAACCAGCGACGCGCGTCGTCGAGGGCCCTCGGTGCGTCGAACCCGTGGTCGCGCAGCAGTGCCGCGATCGCCGATTCGTCGAGCGGCACCAACGCGAAGGCATGCGTCCACGCGTCATCGCCCATGACGTAGCGCAGCGTCATGCGGACTTGCTCGATTCCGTCGACGGTGGCGCGCGCCAATGCAGCCACGTCGATCGACAGTTCGCTCGAACGGCTCAGCGGCCCGAGGGCGGCGGTCCGCAGCCAGTGGGCGTCCTGGCATTGAAGGATCAGTTGGCCGTGCGGCGCGACATGCCGGCCGGCGGCGGCGACGAAGGCGCACCGGACGGTGGCATCGGCGTGATTGATGAGGCCGCTGGGCAGGAGCACGACATCGAAGCGCTCGGCGAGATCGAGTTGCCCGATGTCGGCGTGGATGCGGCGCACGCGGTCGGAGACGTGGGCCAGCATCTCCGCGGAGTTGTCGACCCCGGTCACGTTGCAGCCGAAGTCCAGGAGTCGATGGGCGAGCAGACCCGTGCCGCAACCGAGATCGAGGACGGAGGCGCCAGGGAGGAAGTGCGAGCGGAGGTGATCGATCTCGCCGGCGTACCTGGCGCGGCGGTAGAGCTCGACGGAGCAGCCGTCGTGGGTCTGGCTGCCCGGGCCGGTGCCGGTGAAGTGGGGTTCGCGGGTGGCTTCCATGTCGTGCGTCGCAGTGTGCGTTGGCGGGGACTTCCGGGCCGATCACGTCCGACCATCGGAGGCGAGCGCCATTCTGATACGCGGCCGCGCGCAGGCCCACCGGTTGCCCACCGATTCACATGTACTTCGAAGGCTTTTCCCTGGCCCGCGCCACGTTGTCGCAAGCAACGCTCCGCTATCGACAGGGCGGATCCGGTGATCCCGCGGTGCTCCTGCTTCATGGGCATCCGCGCACGCACGCCACCTGGCACGGCGTCGCGCCGATGCTTGCGGAGCGTCATTCGGTGGTGTGTCCGGATCTGCGGGGTTATGGGGAATCGAGCAAACCACCGAGCGACGCGCGCCACGCGCCGTACAGCAAACGGTCGATGGCCTCGGACCTGGTGGAGTTGATGGCGCAGCTGGGGCATCGTCGATTCATCGTTGCCGGCCACGACCGCGGCGCCTACGTCGCCCTGCGATTGGCGTTGGACCATCCGGACCTGGTCCGCGGCCTTGTCATCCTGGACGCCGTGCCGATCTCCGAGGCCTTGCGTCGCTGCGGTGCCGAATTCGCTCAAGCCTGGTGGCACTGGTTCTTCTTCGCTCAGCCGGACAAGCCCGAGGCGGCCATCAATCGCGATCCCAATGGTTGGTACGGTGATCCCGAGCAGAAGCGCCGCCTGATGGGGGACCGCGCTTTCGAGGACTACCAGCGGGCCATCCACGATCCGTCCACGGTCTTCGCCATGCTGGAGGACTATCGCGCGGGACTGGGCATCGATCGCGAGCACGAAGAGGCCGATCGAGCCGCCGGGAGGAAGGTGCAATGCCCGCTCCTGTTCGGATGGGCCTCCGGCGACGACCTCGGCAGGCTGTACGGCGATCCCGTCGAGATCTGGCGGGAGTGGTGCGACGACGCGGTGACCGAACAGGTCTTCGACTGCGGCCACCACATCGCGGAGGAACAGCCGGAGCAACTTGCTCGCACCATCCTGGGTTTCGCGAAGGGCCTGGAAGACGCGGCATCGCGAAGCTAGCCGCAGGTCTTCCCTCGAGTTCGGCCGAGGCCGGGACTGGCTCCGCGCCCTCCCGGTTCCGTTTAGACGCGTTGGACTTGTTTAGTAAATCGAGATAAAGACAGCGCTGGACAACCGTTCCGATTGACCCTCACGGCAGGGCCGATCTATAACGAAACCCCGATGACAGAACGACTGGCGGGCAAGCTCGTCTTGAAGATCGTTCTTCACGAGGTGTTTAGTAAATGTTCACGCGTCCATGAGCCAAGTCACGATCCGAGACATCGCGCAGGCGACCGGTCTGTCGTCCGGCACCATTTCGCGCGCGCTCAAGAACCAGGCGGGCATGACCGATGCCACCCGCCTCAAGGTCCAGGACGCCGCCCAGCGGATGGGCTACGACTTCTCCCAGCTGCGCAAGGTGCGCATCCGGCGCATCGCCTTCCTGCTGCACAGCCAGCACAACACGCTGGCCTCCAGCCCCTTCTTCTCGCCGGTCCTGCATGGCGCCGAGGAAGCCTGCCGGCGCGAGGGCATCGCCCTGTCCTTCAACGTGGTCGGTCCCGCCGCGCCGGTGATGGAGCAGATCCGGCTGCATCAGCCCGACGCGCTGCTGTGCGCCGGCTTCTTCGAGCCCGAGGTGCTCGCCGCGCTGAAGCAGACCGGCAAGCCCATGGTGCTGATCGACATGCAGCAGCGGGGCTTCACCTCGGTCAATCCGGACAACGCGATGGGCGGCTACCTCGCCACCCGGCATCTGCTGCGCAGCGGCCGGCGGCGCATCGCGATGCTGTCCGGGTCGCTGGCGCACTTCAGCATCGAGCAGCGCAACCGCGGCTTCCGTCGTGCGCTCTTCGAGTCCAGGACGCTGGCCGATCCCGACCTCGAGGTCATCGTTCCCCAACTGGGCGACGGCGACAGCGGCGTCGTCGAGGCGATGCAGCGCCTGCTCAGCCTGCCCAGGCCGCCCGACGCCGTGCTTTGCTACAACGACAGCACGGCCCTCGTGGCGATGGCCCATTGCCGCGGCCAGGGCATCAAGGTGCCGCAGGACATCGCCATCGTCGGCTTCGACGACATCAGCGGCGCCGCCACCAGCGTGCCGCCGCTCAGCACGCTGCGGGTGGACAAGGAGGCGCTCGGCGCCGCCGGCGTCGACCTGCTGCTGCGGCTCAAGCCCGAGGACCCCATCGAGGAACTCGTCCTGCCGGTCGACCTGGTCGTGCGTGAAAGCAGCTGCGACGACTAGCGCCCTGCCTCCCGCGTCCCCCGAGCCACTGCGGGCCGGCATCGCGGCGTGACGCCGCAAGGCCTTGAACCCCTGCGCATCGACGCAGTGACGCAGCGAAGGCGTCACGGCGATCCCATCACGAGACGGAGACAACATGGAACACGTATCCCCCCGCCCCGCCGCGGCCGCATCGGGCGCGGCCGCCGGCCCCGCCACCAGTGACAGCGGCCACAGCGGCGCGCTGGTCATCGTCACGGTGCTGTTCTTCATGTGGGGGCTGATCACCTCGCTGAACGACATCCTCATCCCTCACCTCAAGGCCATCTACACGCTCAGCTACGTGCAGGCGATGATGGTGCAGTTCTGCTTCTTCGGCGCCTACTTCATCGTCTCGCTGCCCGCGGGCGCGCTGATCCGGCGCCTGGGCTACCAGCGGGGCGCGGTGGCCGGCCTGCTGATCGCGGCCGTCGGCTGCGCGCTGTTCTACCCGGCCTCCTTCGGCGGCTACGGCCTGTTCCTGCTGGCGTTCTTCGTGCTGGCCTCGGGCATCACGGTCCTGCAGGTCGCCGCCAATCCGTACGTGACCGTGCTCGGTCCGGCCCGCACGGCCTCGAGCCGCCTCAACCTCACCCAGGCCTTCAACTCGCTGGGCACCACCATCGGTCCCGCCGCCGGCGGCCTGCTGATCCTGTCCATCTCGGGCGCCGCCGCCGGCGCGGCATCCACCGTGCGCGGCCCCTATCTCGCGCTGGCCGCCGCGCTCGCGCTGCTCGCGCTGTTCTTCCTGAAGGCCAGGCTGCCGCGCATCGAGGACGGCGAGGACCTCGCCCTGGACGGCGAAGGCCACGGCTCGGCCTGGGCGCACCGCCATCTGGTGCTGGGGGCGATCGGCATCTTCCTGTACGTGGGCGCGGAGGTGAGCATCGGCAGCTTCCTCATCAACTTCCTGGGCGAAGGCAACATCGCCGGCCTGGCGCATGCCGACGCCGCGCGCTACGTCAGCCTGTACTGGGCCGGCGCCATGGTCGGACGCTTCATCGGCTTCGTCGTGATGCGCTCGGTGAGCCCGGGCCGGACGCTGGCCTTCAACGCCCTGGTGGCGATCGCGCTGGTGCTGACCGCCACCTTCGGCCACGGCAGCGTGGCGATGTGGGCCATCCTGGCCGTGGGCCTGTGCAACTCCATCATGTTCCCCACCGTCTTCAGCATGGCCATCCACGGCCTGGGCCGGCACACCGGCCAGGGCTCCGGCATCCTGTGCATGGCCATCGTCGGCGGCGCCATCGTGCCCTTCGCGCAGGGCGCGCTGGCCGACCACCTGGGCGTGCAGCTGTCCTTCCTGCTGCCCGCCGCCTGCTATGCGTTCATCCTCTACTTCGGGGCGCGCTACGCCTCGATGTATGTGAAGCAGTGAAGCTCAGACGGCCGCGGGCGGCCGCGAGGCCGGCGCCGCGCCGAAGCCGGGATTGGGCTCGGCGCCCATCGTGAACACCAGCCGGCCGCCCTGCATCAGGGTGGCGTGGTCGATCCAGCTGCGCGTGTGCGGCTGCCCCCGCCAGGTCACCGACTGCACGTAGATCCGGTCGGGGCCGTTGCCGCGCGCCTCGATCTCCAGCGTCCTGCCGCCCGGCAGGGCCAGTTCGGCGCGCTCCACCAGTGGACTGCCGAAGACATAACGCGCGCTGACCGGATCCACCGGGTATAGCCCCAGCGCGCTGAGCACCAGCCAGGCCGACATCTGCCCGCAGTCCTCGTTGCCGGACAGGCCGTCGGGCCGGTCGCTGTAGAGCGTGTCCATGATCTGCCGCACGCGCGCCTGCGTCTTCCAAGGCTGGCCGGCGTAGGCATAGAGATACGCGATGTGGTGGCTGGGCTCGTTGCCATGGGCGTACTGGCCGATCAGCCCCGAGATGTCGGGCGGCGCGCCCGGCAGTTGCTCCGAGCTCGTGGTGAACAGCGCATCGAGCTGGGCGACGAAGGCCGCCTCGCCGCCGAAGAGCGCCATGTAGCCGGCCACGTCGTGCTGGTTGAGGAAAGTGGCCTGCCAGGCATTGGACTCGGTGAAGTCGCGCCAGCGATCCGAATGGCCCAGCGCTCGCGGATCGAAGGGCTCGGTCCAGCGGCCGTCGGCCAGGCGAGGCCGCACGAAACGAAGCGCCGGATCGAAGACATGGCGATAGTTCAGCGAGCGCTGGCGCAGCAACTCCGCGTCCGCCTCGGCGCCGACGCCCCGCGCGAGGCGGGCCAGCGCCCAGTCGTCGTAGGCGTACTCGAGGGTCTTGCTGGCCGCCTCCTCCTCGCGGTCGGACGGGATGAAACCCAGCCGGCGGTAATCGGGCAGACCGCGGTACGCGTCGTCCATCGCGCGCTGGCGCCACAGCGGCCAGGCGCGCTGGAAGTCGATGCCGGCGAAGCCCTTGGCCTGGGCCTCGGCCAGCACCACCGCCGAGTGGTAGCCGATCATGCAGCCGGTCTCGCGGCCGTGCAGCGGCCACACCGGCACGCCTTGATCGCTCTGCTCCGCCATGCGGATGAGGCTGTTGACCAGGTCCGGCACGCGCGCCGGCGTGAGCATCGTCAGCAGCGGATGCAGGCTGCGGTAGGTGTCCCACAGCGAGTACTGCGTGTAGTTGCGCTCGCCCGGCGACAGCTGATGCACGCGCAGGTCCATGCCGCGGTACTGGCCGTCCACGTCGCTGAACAGGGTCGGCGCGAGCAGGGAGTGATACAGCGCGGTGTAGAGCATGCGCTGATGCCGCTCGTCGAAGGTCCGCAGCCGCAGCGCGGCGAGCTCGCGCTCCCAGGCCGCGCTGGCTGACGCGCGCACCTGCTCGAAATCCCAGCCGGGCAGCTCCTCGCGCAGATTGCGCAGCGCGCCCTCCGCGCTGACGTAGGAGATGCCGCACTTGACCAGCAGCGGCTCGCCCGCTTCCGAGCGCCAGTGCAGCGCCGCCAGCAGCTGCGTGCCGCGCGAGACACGCGTGGCCGCGCCGTCCGCGCCGTTGCCGTTGAACACCTCGAAGCGCTCGAAGGGACGCGAGAACTGCATCGCGAAGTAGACCTGCCGGCCCTGCGCCCACTGGTCGACCGCGCGGCCGCCGAGCAGCATGTCGTCGCCGACCACCTCCAGCTCGGCCCATGGCACGCGCGTGGGAACGCCCGGCTTGTCCTGCATGCCATGACGCAGGTCCACCATCAGATGGCTGCGCGTGTGCTGGCCGAAGCGGTAGCGATGTAGACCGACGCGCTCGGTGGCGGTGAGCTCGACAGTGACATCGCGATCGCGCAGCGCGACGCGGTAGAAGCCGGGCTCGGCGGACTGGTCCTGATGCGTGAACGGCGCGCGCCAGCCCAGCTCCGGATTGCCTGGCGGTCCGGGCTGCCGCCGCACCTCGCCGACGCAGGGCATCACCAGCACGTCCAGCAGGTCACCGATGCCGGTGCCGCTGAGGTGCGTGTGGGAGAAGCCCATGATCGAGCGGTCCTTGTCGTGATAGCCCGAGCAGGCGTCCCAGTCCGCGTTGTAGGTGTCGGGGCCCAGCTGCACCATGCCGAAGGGCCGCGTGGCGGCCGGCGTGGTGTGGCCGTGATCGCCGGTGCCGATGAACACGTCGACATGGCGGGTGAGGCGGTCTTGCGCGGCGGCGCCCGGGGACGCGGCCTGGCGCGAGGGGCCGGCGCAGCCGGTCAGCGGCAGGCCGGTGGCGAGCGCCATCTTGAGCAGGTCGCGGCGTGAGGTCATGGATCAGCTCGATTGCAGCAGCGCGGGCCGATGCCGCGCCAGGTTCAGGATCAGTTCGCCGAACAGGCCGTTGGCCCAGGCAAACCAGGGGCGGGTGAAGTGCGTGGCGTCGTCCTGGTCGAAGGCCTCGTGCATGAAGCCGGTACCCGCATGGCTGGCCTGGAGCCAGCGCAGGCACTGGCGGATCTCCGCGTCACCGGCGGCCGTGGCGGGCGCGGTCAGCGCCTTCATGGTGAGGGACATCGGCCAGATCATGCGCAGGCCCTCGTGCGGCCCGCCGGTGCCCTCGGCCACGCGGCCGCGGAAGAAGTACGGGTTGTCCGGGCTCCAGGACCGCGCGCGCGTGCGGCGGTAGAGCGCGTCGTCGACCGCGCAGACGCCCAGGTAGGGCAGGCTCAGCAGGCTGGGCGCGTTGGCGTCGTCCATGAAGAACTGGTTACCGAAGCCGTCGACCTCATAGGCCCAGACCTCGCCCGCCGGCGTGCGCAGCCGCGCGTGGCGGCGCAGCGCGGCCGCGACCTCGTCGGCCAGGCTCTTGGCCTCGCCCGCCAGCGCGGCGTCGTGCAGCACTGTGTCCGCCATCGCCGCGAGCTGGCGCAGCGACACGACGGCGAACAGGTTGGCCGGCACCAGGAACGGGAAGACGCAGGCGTCGTCCGACGGCCGGAACATCGAATGGATCAGCCCCACCGGCCGGCCCGGATGGCCGTAGCCATCGAGAACCAGGGTCTCGGTGGCCGCCTCGGCCTTGCGCTGGAAGCGGTAGGGACCAGGGCCGGTCTTGCGCTGCTGCTCGCGCATCGTGCGCAGCACCGCGCGCATCGCCTCGGTCCATTGCGCGTCGAAGGGCGCGGTGTCGCCGGTAGCGCGCCAGTAGCCATGGGCCAGGCGGATGGGCCAGCACAGCGAATCCAGTTCCCACTTGCGCTCGGACACGCCGGGGCGCATGTCGGTCAGGTCGCCGATGGCCCACTTGAGCTGCGTGCGGGCCTGGGGATCCTCGAGGAAGGCATTGGCGTAGGGATCGATCAGCAGGCAGCGCGCGTGGCGATGGATGACGCCGCGGATCAGACGGCGCAACGCGCCGTCCTCGCGCGCGAAGGGCAGGTAGGGCCAGACCTGGGCCGACGAGTCGCGCAGCCACATCGCATCGATGTCACCGGTGATGACGAAGGTGTCGGGCTTGCCGTCGACGATGCCCTCGGTCACCGTGGTGTCCAGCGTGTTGGGCAGGCAGTTGCCGAACATCCAGGCCAGCTCCGGATCGCCGATGCGGCGCTGGAGGTCCGCGATGGCGGCATCGACAGCGGGGCTGATGAAGCGGCGCTGAGCGGGCGGAGGCCGCGAGCTGGCGAAGCGCGCATCCGAACCAGGGGGACGATCGGCCGCCAGCACGCGGGCCATGCCCAGACCGCTCAGTCCACCGGCCAGTCCCAGCCCGAGCAGCGCGCGCCGCGCCGGCGAATCGATCATGCCGCCTCCCTTCATCGCGGCAGCTCCTGCCGGCCCTGGATCTCGAAGCTGGCGCGCAGCACCTCGGCATGGCCGGGCTGGCCGCCGCCCACCGCGAGGCGGTAGCGGCCCGGAAGCACCGCGCGCACGCCCGACGCGTCGACCTGGCTGAGCGCGCGGGCATCGAGCTCGAAGCGCAGCGTTCGGCGCTCGCCAGCCTTCAGCGGCACGCGCTGGAAGGCCACCAGCGCGTGCGCCGGCGCCACGGCCAGCGGCGTCTCGGGCTCGAGGTAGACCTGCGCCACTTCGTCGCCATCGCGATCGCCGGCGTTGGCCACCTCGACCTCGACCGTGAGCGCCTCACCCGCGTTCGGCACCGCGCTCGACACGCGCGGCGCCTGGTAGGCGAACCGGGTGTAGCTCAGCCCATGCCCGAAGGCCCACAGCGGCGAGCCCTTGAAGTAGCGATAGGTGCGGCCCTGCATGCCGTAGTCGGCGAAGGGCGGCAGGTCCTGCGCCGAGCGGTAGAAGGTCACCGGCAGCCGCCCCGCCGGGTTGTTGATCCCCAGCAGCGTCTCCGCGATCGCCTGCCCGCCGGCCTCGCCCGGATACCAGGCGGCCAGCACCGCGTCCGCGTGCTCGGCGGCCCAGCGCAGCGCCACCGCGCTGCCCGACTGCAGCACCACGACCAGCGGCTTGCCGGTCGCCTGCACCGCCTGGAGCAGACGCTCCTGCGCCGCCGGCAGGTCCAGCGAGCTGCGGTCCCCGCCATCGAAGCCGGGCACCTCCAGCTGCAGCTGCTCGCCTTCCAGATCGGGCGACAGGCCGACGAAGGCCACGATGGCATCGGCCTGGCGCGCGGCCGCCACCGCCTGCGCCAGTTGCGCATCGGCGGGCGCCTGCCATCGCAGCGACAGGCCCTGGTCCTCGCCTGTGTGCAGCCATTCCACGCGCAAGGTCCGCGGGCGATGGTCCGTGACCTTGACGGTGACGGGGGCCTGGTCGCCGTCGCCGTCGCCGTCCTGCAGCAGCTTGCCGTCGAGGTAGAGACGGACGCGGTCATGCCCGTCGCAATCGAAGCAGCGCTCCACGCGCAGGCCCAGCCGGTACTCGCCGGGCGCCGGCGGCAGGAACTGCCCCGACCAGCGCACCGAGTACCCGCGCGGTGGCAGGCCCGCCGCAGGCGGCGCCCGGTTGAAGTCGAGGTTCAAGCTCGCATCGTCGCTGGCTGCGACGGGGGGGCCGGCGAGGGTCGCGTTGGCGAAGACCTCGCGGCGCAGGCCGGGCCGGCCCTGCGGCGTGCGCAGCGCCGCCTGCGGCACTGCCACCGGCACGCCCTCGGCGAGCGGAGAGCCCTGCGCCTCGACCACGCGCGCGGCCCCAAGCGCCTGGCGCAGACCGGCCAGCGGCGTGATCGGATCGGCCGCCACGCCGTGGTAGTTGGCGTGCAGGTCCTCGAGCAGCTCGGCGGTCGGACCAACGACGGCCACGCGGCCGCGCGGCGACAGCGGCAGCACGCCGTTGTTCTTCAACAGGACCATGGACTCGCGCGCGGCGCGCAGCGCCAGCGCGCGACCCGCGGCCCAGTCGATGGACGGCGCGGCGCTCGCGGGCGAGAACAGGCCCAGCCGCAGGCGGGCCTCGAAGAGCCGCTGCAGCGCGCGATCCAGTTCGGCTTCGCTGACACGGCCACTCGCCACCGCCCGGCCCAGCGCGGCGAAGCTGCGGCCGCAGTTCAGGTCGGTGCCCGCCTGCAGCGCGCGCGCCGAGGCCTCCGCGTCATCGGGCGTGGTCTTGTGGAAGAGCGTCATGTCCTCGACCGCGTCGCAGTCGGTCACGACGAAGCCCCGGAAGCCCCAGTCGCGGCGCAGCCGGTCCTGCAGCAGAGCCGTGTTCGCGCAGGCGGGTGTGCCGTCCAGCGCGTTGTAGGCGCACATGACCGAGCCGGCGTGCGCCTGCGTCACCGCGGCCCGGAACGCCGGCAGATAGCTGTCCTCCAGATCGTGGGCCGACGGGTTGACGTTGAACGCGTGGCGCTCCTTCTCCGGCCCGCTGTGCACGGCGAAATGCTTGGGCGTGGCGATGACCAGCGGGCGGCGCTCGTCGGGGCCTTGCAGCCCTTGCACGAAGGCCACGCCCAGGCGCGCGGTGAGGACCGGATCCTCGCCATAGGTCTCCTGCCCGCGGCCCCAGCGCGGATCGCGGAACAGGTTGATGTTGGGCGACCAGATCGTCAGGCCGCCGTAGCGGGCGGAATCGCGCGACACGCCCGGCGGCGGCGGCGCGGACTTGGCCCGCGCCTGCGCGGCGATCACGCCGCCCACCGCGTGCAGCAGCGGCGCGTCCCAGCTCGCGGCCAGACCGATGGCCTGCGGAAAGACGGTGGCCCGGCCGTTGCGCGCCAAGCCATGCAGGCCCTCGCTCCACCAGCCATAGGCCGGCACGCCCAGACGCTCGATGGCGGGCGCGCCGTCCTGCAGCTGGGCGATCTTCTCGGCCAGGCTGAGCCGGCTCACCAGATCGGCGGCGCGCTCGGCGTCGCCCAGGCGGGCGTCGAGATAGGGCGGCACCGTCGCCGATGTCCGCGCCGACGGCGCCGGCTCGGCGGCCGTTGCCATCGATGCCATCGATGCCGGCAGCAAGGCCGCGAAACACAGCCACGGCATCACGTGCATGCCGCACCCCCCGCGGCGCTTCGGCGCCGCCGGTGAAAGGGAAAGCGCCCGCCTGACGGCGTCAGCCCATGCGGCGCGGGTCCAGTTGCACATGCCGGATGTGGCTCCGTTGGTAGGTGTAGGTGAGATGCACGAGACCATCGCGTGTCTGGATCGCGGCCGGGTAGGAGAACTCCTGGCCCGGCTCGTCCTCCAGCGTCGCGACGGTGCGCCACGTGTGTCCGCCGTCGCCGGACAGCGCCAGGTCCAGCCGGTCGCGGCCGACCCACCAGTCGTTTCCCTGCTCGCGCGGGTTGAAGACCATCAGGATGCGGCCATCGGTCAGGCCCAGCGCCTCGATGCCCGCATTGGGATTGGGCAGCGAGGTCAGCGCAGCGGCCGACCAGCTGCGTCCGCCATCGCGCGAGCGCGTGACGGCGATGCGGTTCGCCCGGCTGCGCGCGAAGGCCAGCACACTGCCATCGGGCCGGGCGGCAAGGCTGGGCTGGATCAGCCCGTAGCCCTTCGGATCGGCCACTGGCACGTTGGGCAGCCAGCTCCGGCCCAGGTCCCGGCTGCGCTCCATGTGAAGGCGCCAGCGGCCCGCTTCGTCCTCGGTGCTGGACGGGCCCAGCAGCGTGCCGTCCGCGAGCATCAGCGGCTTGCTGCGGATCGGGCCCAGCACGCCGTCGGGCAGCCGGCGCGGCGAGGACCAGTGGCCGCCGCCATCGTCCGAGGTGATCAGCTCGCCCCACCACTGCCGTGGATCGGGGCCGACCTTGTAGAAGAGCAGCAGCGTGCCGCCGCGCGCGGCGCTGGCCTGGAACAGGACCGGGTTCCAGGTGGGCAGCGGACTGCCGTCCGGCTGCACGCCGTCCGCGATCGCGCGAGGCGCGCTCCAGGCACCGGCCCGCAGGCGCGAGCACCAGATGCGCACATCGGGCGCGCGCTCCGCGGTGCCGCCGAACCAGGCGGCCATCAGGCTGCCGTCCGGCAGTTCCACGAGCGTGGACGCATGCACCTGCGGCGTGGCCGGCCGCTCGTCGATGAAACGCTTGTGGAGTTCGAGCTCCGCGCTCCAGGCGCGCGGCCCGGCCGCGCCCGCCAGCGCCGCGCCCAGCAGCTGCCTTCGGGACAGACCGGGCACTCGCCGCGTCATAGCGCCTGCCGCAGCGCGGCGATGCGCGCGGCGTCGATGCCGGACGCGAAACTGCCGCCCGCTCGCGCGCCGCTGCCCACGTGGTACTGCCGCGCGCCGATGCGGCGATGCAGCGCGGCCAGGTTGCCCGCGTGCACGCCCGCGCCCACCAGCGGCTCGACGCCCTCGCCCAGACGCCAGCGCGTCACGAGTTGCGCGAGCAGCTCGGCGCCCTCCTCCGCGGTCGGCGCGGCGCCCGAGCTCAGCAGCTGCGTCACCGCGCCGCGATAAGCGCTCAGCTCGCTGAACGCGCGCACCGGATCGCGTGCGTCGTCAAAGGCCCGATGGAAAGTCATCGGCAGACCATCGGCCCATCCGAGCACCTGATCCAGGGCCGCACGATCGATGTCGCCGTTGGCCGTCAGCGCGCCGAAGACCAGGCCATGCGCGCCGGCGTCGCGCACCATCGCCACGCCCTCGCGCACCTGGCGCATGTCGGCCTCGTCGTAGCAGAAGGACCGGGCGTGGGGCCGCACCATGACCATCACCGGCAGACGGCACTGCCGCACCACCTCGTCCACCACCTGCGCACTGGGCGTGAGCCCGCCCTGCGCCATGTCGGAGACCAGCTCGATGCGGTCCGCGCCGGCGGCCTCGGCCTCGCAGGCGTCCCGCGCCGTCAAGGCGATGACCTCGATGCAAAGGGGCGCGTCGCTCATGGGGCGGCGAACAGCTTGAACTCGCGGATGGCCGCGACGCCGACGCTGTTGGTGATGCGCAGCCGCACGCGGCGTGCGCTCACCGGCGGGAAGCGGTCGATCTTCATGTGACCGACCGCCTGCGCCTGGGTCAGCGTGATCCACTGGCCGCCCGCCCAGGCCTCGATCCGGTAGCCGCGCACATGCTGGCCGTCCTCCAGGCGCTCCATGGTCAGCGCGCGGTCGATCGTCACGGTCTTGCCGAGGTCCACCTCCAGCACGCCGCGGTTGGCCTCGGTGACGGTCCAGAAGGTGTCGTCGTCGTTGTCCAGCGCGGCCTGCGCGCGCGCATCGGTCTTGACGTGCGTCGCCGCCACATTGGCGGCGTTCCCGTAGCGCCGCTCCAGGGCCTGTCCGAACTCGGCCAGGCGCGTCACGTCCGCGTCGGGCAGCAGGCCGTGCCGGTCGGGCGCGATGCCCAGCACCAGCTGACCACCGCGGCCCACGCTGTCCTCGTAGTTGCGCATCAGCTCGTCCACCGTCTTCAGCGACGCGGCGAATTCCGGCTTCGAATTCCAGAACCAGAAGTCCTTGTGCAGCGGCGTGTCGACCTCCACCGGTCGCCAGCGCAGCTGGCCGTGGCGGTCGATGACGTTCCAGTTCTCGCCCTCGATGACGCCCACCTCGTTGCCGACCCAGCGGATGTCGCCGTACTCGAACAGCGCGGTGTCGGCGAACACCATGGCGTTGGGCTGATAGGTGCGCAGCTTCGCCACGTAATGCTCGAAGTCGTAGACGTGGCCGTCGCTGCCCGCGCCGTCCAGCCACCACTCGACCAGCGGGCCGTAGCCGGAGGCCAGCTCGACCAACTGGCCGGTGTAGAAGACGTCATAAGCCTTGGAATCGGCGTAGCGGGGCTCGTGCCGGTCCCAGGGCGACAGATAGACGCCCATGCCCATGCCTTCGCGCTTCACCGCCTCCGCGGTCATGCGGACCAGGTCACCCTGCCCGTTCAGCCACGGGCTGGACCTGACCGAGTACTCGCTCTGCTGCGTCGGCCACAGCGCGAAGCCGTCATGGTGCTTGGCCACCAGCACCAGATAATTGGCACCCGCCGACTTCGCCGCGCGCGCCCACTGGCCGGGATCGACGCGGTCGGGATTGAACACGGCGGCCGGCGCCTTGCCGTCGCCCCATTCGCGGTCCAGGAAGGTGTTGGTGCCGAAGTGCACCAGCACGCCGAAGCCGCGGTTCTGCCAGGCCACCTGCTGCGGCGACGGGGTCGTCGCCGAGAACGAGTCCGCGGCGCATGCGGCCGTCCAGGGCGCCGCCATCGTGGCCATGCCCAGCGCCGCGCCAAGCGCCGGCAACCTCTTGATCAACGATCGGTACATCTGAGATCCATCACAGGTCACAAGAAGGGGCCGGCCGGCTCGCGCGAGCCGGCCGGCCCCGCTCACGTCACGCTCAGAGCTTGAAGTTCATGCCCAGCATGATGGTCCGGCCGTTCTTGTAGAAGCCGGTGGGCGCGTCCTTGTTGCCGCTGAACTGGTAGTAGGTCTGGTCCAGCAGGTTGGTCGCGCTCAGGCTGATGCCGATCTTCTTCGTGATCTCGTAGGAGGCCGACAGGTCCAGCTGCTTGTACTGGTCGGTGAAGTCCTGCGAGTTCAGGCGGCCGATCTGCGTGAAGTACTGCGAGCGCCAGCTGTAGACCAGGCGCGCGGTGAAGCCCGCGTATTCGAAGTACGGAATGATGTTGACCGTGTTCTTCGACAGGTAGGGCAGGTTCAGGCCTTCGCCGGTGTCCGCCTTGGCATAGGTGTAGTTGCCCTGCAGGCCGAAGCCGTAGCCCAGGTTCTGCTGGTACATCAGCGACAGGCCCTTGACCTTGGCCGAGCTGGCGTTCACCGGCGAGCTGATCGAGAAGGTCCGGTTGTTGATGACGCGGTCGTTCGTCACGTTCACGACGTAGTTGCTGACATCGCGGTAGAAGAACTCGGCGCCCACCATGCTCTGCGGCGCGAAGTACCACTCGCCGGCCAGGTCGAAGTTGGTCGACTCGTAGGGCTTCAGGCCGGGATTGCCGCCGCTGCCGGTGCCCTTGACCAGGTCCAGGTTGGTCGCGCCCGCGAGATCCGAGTAGCGCGGCCGCGCCAGCACCTTCGCGACCGAGAAGCGCAGCACCTTGCTCGAATCCAGGTCGTAGGCGGCGTTGAAGCTGGGCAGCAGCTTGTTGTAGCTGGTGTCCGTCGTGGTCGGCGCGTAGGTCGTGCCGCCGTCGTTGGAGAGGTAGTAGTTCGAGTCGTCCTTGGTGTGCACGTAGCGCAGGCCGAAGTTGCCGCGCAGGCCGCCGACGTCGTAGTTGAACTGGGTGTAGAGATTCGACGTGGTCTCGCGCACGCTGAAGGTCGAGCCGTAGTCGATGTTGAACGGCCCTTGCGGCTGATTCAGCAGATAGCTCTTGACCTGTCCCAGATCGGCGGTGGGCCAGTTGCGGATGTCGCCGCTGACGTCCAGGCCGTCGTACAGCCCGGACGGCGCATTCGAGTTGCCGAACTGGTCCAGCGTGATGTCGCTGGTGGTGTTGATGCGATTGCCGCGCGCGTTGACACCGTTGTCGTGCTTGATGAACTTGGCGCCGACCATCACTTCGTTGATGGGTCCCAGGTCCAGCTTGTGGGACAGGTCGACCTGGCCATAGCGTTCGCGGTCGCTGCTCTCGGCGTAGTAGATGCCGCCGGCCTGGTACTTGCCGTCGATCTGCGCGCCCGGCGCGGACCCCGCCGGCGCGCCCGGCAGGCCCCAGTTGGAACGGCTGCCGTCGTCGTAGACGATGCCGGCCTGCTTGGGACCGTAGTTGAAGGAGTAGCCGCCCGACTTCAGCAAATACTTCATCAGGTATTCCGGCGACTTGCCGCCGGAAGCCGAGGTGTAGCCGACCTGGCTGGAAAGCTTCCAGTCGTCGGCCTTGTACTCGTGCTGCAGGTTCAGGCTCTTGGTGACGACGGTGGACTCGCGGTAGTTCGCGTCCAGCTCGGCATAGGGCTGGTTGCCATTGCCGGCGCCGGCCGTCACGGTCGCCGCGGTGATCAGGCCGTTGTTGACCGTGGCCTTGGTGATCTTGTCGATGTCGCCGCAGCCGGGGCAGGCATAGCGCGCCTCGCTGTAGTTGTTGTACTGGCCGTGGACATAGATGCCGGTCAGGTTGAACTCGTTGCGGGTATCGGGCTTCCATTGCAACGCGCCCTGCAGACTGTCGCGCTGGCGCGTCTGCTGGAAGAAATCGCTGTCGATGGCCACCGGCATGCGCGCGGTTTGCGGATCGCCGCTGCCGGAGATCTGCGCCGTCGGGCTGATGCCGTTGCCGGTGGTGTAGCCGAAGAACTCGATGCCGGCCTGCGACAGCGTCTGCTTGTCATGCGAGGCGGCGATCAGCGCGCCGAAGTCGTTGCTCTCGTTCTTCCAGCTGTACAGCACCGAGCCGCGCGGATTGCCGTCCTTGGAGCGGTCGTTGTAGCTGTAGCCCAGCGAGCCGCGCAGCGTGTTGGCCGGCAGGTCCAGCGGCTTGCGGGTGTGGATGATCACGGTGCCGCCGATGCTGCCCTCGTCGATGCGGGCCTCGGGCGACTTGTAGACCTCCATCGTCCCGATGATCTCGGGCGACAGCAGCGTGTAGTTGAAGGTGCGGCCGCTGGTGTCGCTGGGGTTGCCGCCCCAGTCGCCCGAAGCGATGGTCTGGCCATTCACCAGCACGCGGTTGAGCGCCGGGTCGGTGCCGTTGATGCTGACCTTCTCGCCTTCGCCGTACAGCCGGTCCACCGCCACGCCGGGCAGGTGGGCGAGCGATTCCGCCGCATTGGTGTCGGGGAACTTGCCGATGTCCTCGGCGCTGATCGCGTCGACGATGGCGTCGGCGTTGCGCTTGATGTTCATCGCGCGCTGCAGGCTGGCGCGGTAGCCGGTCACGTTGACCGTGTCGAGCGCCTTGGCCTTGGCATCGCGCGAGGCGTCCGGCGCGGCGTCCGGGGCGGAGGCGGCGGGGCTCGGCGGCGGGGCCGCCTGCGCGAACGCGGCCGGTCCGTAGATCGCGGCGATGGCGGTGACCAGGGTGGATTTCAGGAGGAGTCGATTCGGTTTCATGGTCGCAGTCTTCTTGGTGAGGGCCGTGAATGGAGGGGCGGTCGATACCGCGTCTTGGAATTGCTCTTGTCCCTGGGTTTCAAATTAGCTACTGCACATCGAGGTCGATCCGCTTTTTGGGCGGACGATCTGTTTCCTGGCGTCGGTCCCGTGGCGGCACAGCCGTGCGCCGCCGCGGTCCATTCAGCGGACTGTCGAATCCGCCAGGGAACGAAGATTCAGGTGGGCCTGCAAGTCGCCCGGCGAGGCCGTGGCGCGCAACGGAATCAGCACTTCCTCGCCGGCGCGGATGTCGAGCGCGTTGTCCGCCAGCTCGACCTCCAGCGGTCCGAAATCGATCCACACCGCGCGGGCGAAGGACCGGGTCTTGATCGCGAGCCGCCACGCGTCGGGGCCGCCAGCGGGATCCCGCTCCAGGCGCGTCTGGAAGCCCGGATCGGCCAGCTTCAGCTCGCGGGCGGGCACGAAGTACACGGTCTGGCGGGCCACCGCGCGGCCTTGCACCAGCAGTTCGACCTCGGCCACGGTGCGCGCCGGATCCGCGCCTTGCAGCAGCTCGGCATCGGCGCGGTGCCAGACCGGCGTGACGGCCAGCGGCCGCGCGACCAGAGTCGTGCGCTCGGTGCGCAGCACGCGGCCGTCCAGGTCCGACACGCGCAGGCGCAGTTCGGCGTCCTGGGGCTGGGTCCTGTCGGACACCACCGCGATCTCGGTCCCATCGGCGCGGCGCAGCGCCGTCACCGTCGTGTCCGCGTAGAAGCGGCGCGCGTGGAACTGCAGCGCCTTCCAGCGACCGGAGACATCGACGCTGGACCAGGACGCGCCCGGCCACACGTCGTTGAGCTGCCAGTAGAGCGAGCCCATGGACCGCGGGCGCCGGCTGCGCAGATGGCTGGCCGCCAGCTCGATGCCCTCGGCCTGCATGACCTGGCTGAGGTAGACGAAGGACGCGAAGTCCTTGGGCTCGCCATAGCCCTTGCGGATGTAGAAGAGCAGGCGGTCGTTGCCCACGTCGGGTCCCGCGGCCACGCCGAATTTCTGATGCGCGCGCATCACCGGCGAGTCCAGCCGCAGGTCCTGCGGACCGGCGAAGCGGGCGATGGTGCGCATCTCGGGATAGGACTGCAGGCCGTACTCGGACATGAAGCGCGGCGTGGTGTCGAGGAAGGTCTCGACCGGCGCGGAGCCGCCCCACACGCGCCAGAAATGCACGTCGCCATCGTCCATCTGGCCGGACGGTCCCTCCAGGTCGACGCCCGGCGAGGTGGCCCAGTAGGGCACGTCGGGCGCCTCGCGCTGGACGACGCCGCGCAGCACCTCGCCGAAGAGCTTGAGGTTGGCGCTCCACAGGCGCTCGCGCTCGTCGGGGGACAGCTTGTTCTTGAAGGCCAGCGTGGCGTCCCAGGTCTCCCAGTCGGCCTGCACCTCGTTGCCGCCGCACCAGAGCACGATGCTCGGGTGGTCGCGCAGCCGGCGCACCTGCTCGATGGCCTCCTGGCGGACGTTCTCCTGGAAGGCGGTGTCGGCCGGCAGGATGGCGCCGCCGAACATGAAGTCCTGCCAGATCAGCAGACCCAGCGCATCGGCCTCTTCATAGAACGCGTCGCTCTCGTAATAGCCGCCGCCCCACAGGCGCAGCATGTTCATGTTGGCGCGCCTGGCGCTGAGCAGCAGCGCCCGCTGGCGCTCGCGCGTGACGCGGTTGGGGAAGCTGTCCAGCGGGATCATGTTCGCGCCCTTGGCGAACACGGGAATGCCGTTGATGACGAAGGCGAAGCTCCGGCCCCAGGCGTCCTTCTCGCGCCGCAGCTCGACGCTGCGCAGGCCGGTGCGGCGCTCGGCATGGGCCCGCTCGACGCCGTCCTGCGTCAGGCTGGCGCGGAAGCGATACATCGGCTGCTCGCCATAGCCGGCCGGGAACCAGCGCCGGGGCTGCTCGATGCGCACCGGCACGCTCAACGCGTTGCGGCCCGGGTCCAGCACCACGTCGCGGGTCAGCGTGAAGGGCGCGCCCTCGGGCGGCGTCACCTCGACCTGCAGCCGGGCGCTCCCGCGGCGGCCGGCCTGCACCTCCAGCTCGGCCGCGAGCTGCGCCACGCCTTCATCCACACGCGGCTGGCGCACGTGGAAGTCCTCGATGCGCAGGTGATCCCAGCTCTCCAGACGCACCGGCTGCCAGATGCCCAGCGTCACGAAACGCGGGCCCCAGTCCCAGCCGTACTGGTACTGCGCCTTGCGGACGTAGGTGGCGGTGGCCACGCCCTTGGGCTCGTCGCCGAACTGCGAGTCATAGGCGCCCGGCAGCGCGTAGGGCTGCTTCAGCAGCCAAGGCTGCATCTTCCTGATCGGCGATTGCAGCCGCACGAGCAGCGTGTTGCGGCCCGGCTTGAGCAGCGCCTTGGCCGGCAGACGCCAGCGGCGGAACATGTTGTCCGTGGCGGCTAGGGCCTGCCCGTTGAGGCTGACCTGCGCGAAGGTGTCCAGGCCGTCGAAGACCAGCTCCACCTGCTCGCGCGACAGCGTCGCGGCGTCGACGTCGAAGGCCAGCCGGTACTCCCAGTCCGACAGGCCGATCCATTGCAGCCGGGCTTCGTTCTCGCCGTGGAAGGGATCGGGGATCAGGCGCGCGTCCAGCAGGTCCGTCTGCACCGTGCCGGGCACGGTGGCGCCGCGCCAGTCCGCGGCCTCGGGGTGCGCCTTGGCAGCCTCGGGATCCGCGAGGCGGAACTGCCAGCCGCTGTTCAGCGGCTGCGTGTGCAGCTGCGCCAGCGCCCAGGGCGCCGCGCTGCCCAGCAGCGCGGCCAGGCCCAGTCCGCGCAGCGCGCGGCGGCAGCCGGTCAGGAAGGAGATGGGAGGCATCTTGGGGGCGTCCTCGATCAGGGCCGGGCGGGTTCGGCGGCCAGCAGGCGCGCCGCGTCGATCGCGTACAGCGGGCCGTGGATGGGCGCGGTGAAGCGCAGGCACAGGTCCTGCACGCCGGTCAGCGGTGGCAGCGGCGCCTTCAGCGTGAAGGCCTGCGGCGCGCTGCCGGCAGGCAGCGGCAGCGACGCGAGCAGCGGCCCGGCGCAATCGCCCTGCCGCACCTCGAGCTCGCCCGCCGGCGTGCGCGCCGGGTGCTGGACGACCTTGACCGCGTCCTGCGCCAGGCCGTAGTTGCGGGCCAGCCGGCCGGCATCGACCGCGATGCCCTGCACGCCGTCCAGGCGCGCGCGCGGATAGATCCAGCAGGCATCGAGCAGATTGACGTTGAAGACGGGGGCCCAATCGGTCGCCTCGGTCCGCAGCGGCACGCGCAGGCCCATCTCGCCGGACGGGCAGGCCTGCAGCTGGTTGCTGGAGCGGGTCAGCAACGTCGCGGTGTCGAAGCGCTGCTCGCGCACGGCGGCGAGCGGCCGGCCCGCGGCATCGAAGGCCACCGCGCGCAGCCGCGCGGGCAGCGTGACGATCAGCGGCTGACCATCGGCGCCCAGGCCCGGCGACGCCGGGCCCGGGTCGGAGCCGTCCAGCGTGTAGCGGATCTGTCCATAGCCGAGTTGATTGCCCAGCCGCACCGGCGCCTGGCCGGCGGCGAGCATCGCGGCCGCGCCGCCGTCGATGTCGAACTGCACCGCGAAGGCGCTGTCGGCGGCGTTCACGCCCTGGCGCAGATAGCGTGCCCGCTGCAGCGCCAGACGCGGCACGAAGCCGCGCCAGTCGCGCAGCGCGGCCGGCGACCAGGCCACCTCCGCCACGGCGGCCAGACGGGGGAAGATCGCGTGCTCGCGGTGCCGGCGCGACGGCATGTACTCGGTCCACAGCGCGGCCTCCAGGCCCAGCACGTGCCGGGCGCGGTCGGCGTCCAGGCCAGCGGGCATGGCCTCGAAGGCATGGACCTTCTCGATGGGCAACTGGGCCAGGCGCCCTTCCGGCTCGTCGTCACCCGCGCTCTGCAGGTTGTCGAGGTAGAGCGAGCCCGCCGGCGCCAGCACCACGTCGTGGCCCAGGTTGGCGGCCGCGACGGCGCCCTCGGTGCCGCGCCAGGACATGACGGACGCGCCCGCGGGCAGGCCGCCTTCCAGGATCTCGTCCCAGCCGATCAGCCGGCGGCCGCGGCTGTCCAGGTAGCGCCCGATGCGGCCGATGAACCAGCTCTGCAGCGCTTCCTCGTTGGCCAGGCCCAGCGCGCGGATGCGGGCCTGCACGCTCGGCGAGGCCTTCCACTGGTCCTTGATCGCCTCGTCGCCGCCGACGTGGATGAAGGGCGACGGGAACACCGCCATCACCTCGTCCATCACCTGTTGGATGAAGCGCAGGGTGGATTCATCGGCGTTGTAGAGATAGGGGTTCACGCCGTAGTCGACCGCCACGGCGGGCCGTGGATGGCGGCCCGGGCCGTCGCCGATGTCCACGCCCAGGCGCGGATACGCGGCGACCGCGGCCTGCGCGTGGCCGGGCATGTCCAGCTCCGGCACGACGGTGATCTGGCGCTCGGCGGCATAGGCCACCAGCTCGCGCATCTGCGCCTGCGTGTAGAAGCCGCCATAGCGGGCCGGCTCGCCGCCGGGCGGCGTGCGCCAGCCGCCGATGCGGGTCAGGTCGGGATAGCGCTTGATCTCCAGGCGCCAGCCCTGGTCGTCGCTCAGGTGCAGGTGCAGCACGTTGAGCTTGTGCAGCGCCATCTGATCGACCAGGGCCTTCAGTTCGTCCAGCGGCGCGAAGTGGCGCACGACGTCCAGCATCAGGCCGCGCCAGCCGAAGCGCGGCTGATCGACGATGCGCAGCACCGGCACGTCGACACCGGCGCGCGCGTCATCAGCCTTAGCGCTGGCGTTGGCGCTGGCGCTGGCGTTGGCGTTGGCGTTGGCGTTGGCATCGAACAGCTGCCACAGGCTCACGCCCGCATACAGGAGACCGGCATCGTCGCGCGCTTGCAGCGTGACGCCGGCAGGCGTCACCGCCAGCTCGTAGGCGCCCTTGGGATCGGCGTCGATGCGGGCGTCGCGGCGCAGCACGATCGCGCCGCTGGAACCCTCCCGCACCTGCAGGCGCAGGTGGTGGTCCCGCCAGGCCATGGCGGCGAGGAAGCGTGCCGCGCGCTGTGCACCGCGGTCGCCGGCCGGCACTGCGATGACCGCGCCCGGCGCCAGGCGCAACGCGCCCTGGCCGCGCGTGAGCTGCGCTGGCAGCGGCACCAACGGCAGCACGTCCGCCGTCATCGGCAAGGACGCGGCGGGCGCCTCGGTGCCGGCATGCGCGGCACCGGCACCGGCGGCGGCGAGCGCGAGCACCAGCCGCAGCGCACGCAGCAGGCGCGGCGCGGACGACAGCGGCGGCGTGCGCGGCACGGTCGCGTTGGCGGGACGGCGGGATCGCATCGACCGGGTCCTCAGCGCCGCGACAGCGGCAGTTCGTCCCAGACGGCCGGGTCTTCCGCGCCGATCACCCAGGCGCTGAAGCCGTCGATGCCCGCGGCCTTGACCAGCGCATAACGCTCGCGGAAGCCGCGCGCGTCGGGCATGAACACCCATTCGCGCATCTGGTCGCGCTCGAACCAGTAGTAGGACGTGCGATCGACCTCGTCCCAGCGAATCGTGGCGCCATAGGCGGCGGCCAGCGGGATGGACTCGTCGGCATCGATGTAGTCGCCGACGATGTTGGGCGCCTCCTTGCCGTCCTCGCGCACCGGGTTGCCGGTCGACCAGCGGTAGCCGTACAGCGCGATGCCCAGCGAGAGCTTGTGCTTGGGCACGACCTTGAGCGCGTAGTCCAGGTGCTCCTTCATCCAGGGATAGCCGTCCACCGGTCCGGGCGCTGTCCAGCGGGTGTGCTGGTCATAGGTCATCAGCGACACCAGGTCGGTGACCTTGCCCAGCGCCTCCAGGTCGTAGGCGCCGCGCCAGAACTCCCACATCCACTTGGAGAAGGGACCGCGGCCCGACGCGCCCGGCGCGTTCGGCACCACGGCGACGCTCAGCTGCAGGCCGGCCTTGTGCAGCGCGTCGGCCGTGCCCTTGGCCATGCGCGTGAAGGCGTCGCGATCGGTCCAGGCGATGTTCTCGAAGTCGTACTGGAAGCCGATGAAGCCGTGCTCCTTGGCAGCACGCAGCAGCGACGCGTTCATGCGCGCCTGCGCCTGCTCGTCGTGCAGCAGCTTGTGGAAGCCCTCGCGGGTGGTCGTCATCGACACGATGGGCATCACCGGCACGCCCTTGCTCTTCGCGAGCGACAGCACGAAGGGATTGGGCGCGCCGTTGACCAGGCCGGCCGCGTCGACGCCGTACCAGGTCGGCACCAGCAGGTCGACCTTGTCGGCGTGGGCGACGAAGGCGTTGACCGACTTCTGGGTCTCCATCATGTAGAAGAGCGCGCGCGGCGCGGCCAGGGCCTGCTGCGCGAGGCCCGCCAGGAGCAGCAGCAAGGGCGCGGCACACAGCCGCAGGCACCGGAGGAAGGGGGAATCAGACATGGAGGGATCGGTGGTTGGGTGTCTGGAGATGTCGCGGGCAGGCGCTGCTCAGCGCGACTCGATCTTGAAGACGTAGGCATGGCGGCCCACGGGGTCCTTGGGCACGCGCAGATGCAGGCCCGCGGCGTCTTGCGTGAAGGGGATATCGCTGCGGTCCGCGAGCAGCGTGACGCGCTTGACCGGCGCCGCCAGCGCGCTGGGCGCCAGCGAGCGGATCAGCAGCTCCTGCCGTCCGTCGTCGCGCGCGGCGGGCCAGCCCAGGCCGATGGCGTAGAGCACCGGGCCTTGCGTGGTGAAGCGGAAATCCTCGGGCGTGTAGGGCTTGGCGTTGCGGTCCTGGAAGGTGCCGCCGACCACTTCCGTGGGGCCTTCGCCGAAGCGGGTCCACGGCCGGCTGCCGTAGATGGCCTCGCCATTGAGCTTGAGCCAGTCGCCCATCTCCAGCAGGATGTCGCGCGCCTGCTCCGGGATGCTGCCGTCGCCGCGCGGGCCGATGTTGAGCAGCAGGTTGCCGTTCTTGGACACCACGTCGATCAACTGATGCAGCAGCTGGCCGGCCGGCTTGTAGGTGTCGCCGTCGATGTAGCCCCAGGAGGCGTTGCTGATGGAGGTGTCGGTCTGCCAGGTCTGCGGCTGGATGCCGACCATCTGACCGCGCTCGACGTCGTAGGTGCCCGCGCCCTGCGGGAAGGCGTCGAGCTTGAAGTCGATGACGGTGGCCTCGCCGCGGCGCGCGCCCTGGTTGTAGTAGTACGCGGCGAAGCTGGGCATGGTGTGGGCGCGCATGCTCGCGTGGCCGATCCACCAGTCGAAATACATCAGGTCCGGCTTGTAGGTATCGACCAGTTCGGCGGTACGGGCGAGCCAGTCGTCCAGCCAGGCCTGGGACACATAGGTCCAGTCATGCGGCAGGTCGCCGTCGTCCTTGCCGTGCAGCTCGCGCAGCTGCGCCGGGCCATAGAGCGCGGCGTAGCGCGGATCGTTGACGTCGGAGGCGATGCGGCGGCCGCCGTCGAAGAACCAGTCGTGCTCGGCGCGGTGCGACGAGGTGCCGAAGCGCATGCCTTCGGCGCGGATGGCCTGGGCCAACTCGCCCAGCACGTCGCGCTTGGGGCCCATGGTGGCGGCCGTCCAGTCGCTCAGGCGCGAGCGGTACATCGCGAAGCCGTCGTGGTGCTCCGCCACCGGGACCACGTAGCGGGCGCCGGCCTGCGCGAACAGCCGCGCCCAGGCCTTGGGATCGAAGCGCTCGGCCTTGAAGCGGGCGATCAGGTCCTTGTAGCCGAACACGGCCGGCGAGCCGTAGGTCGCCAGGTGGTGCTCATGGGGCTTGCTGCCCGCCTGGTACATCTCCCGCGAGTACCACTCGTTGCCGAAGGCCGGCAGCGAGAACACGCCCCAGTGCACGAAGATGCCGAACTTCGCGTCCGCGTACCATTGCGGCGTCTTGTAGCCCTGCAGCGACGTCCAGTCCGCACGGAAGGGGCCGGCCGCGACACCGGCCTGCACCTGGCGCAGCACGCGAGCGCGCTCGCCATCGAACTTGCTCACCGACTGGCGCCAGATGGCGTCGATCTCGGCCGGCGACAGCGTGGCCGCGGTGGGCGCGGTCGGGTCGGCGGCCGGCGCCACCGTGGCCGTCTGCGCGTGCACGCAGGCCGGCCCGAAGGCGGCCACCGTGGTCAGGACGCTCGCGACGGTCATGGCGCTCAGGCAGCGGTGGCGGAAGGTGGACATACGGCGAGGACTTCCTGTGGGAATTCAGCGATCCACCGGCGCGGCGGCATCGGGGATGGGAGCGGGGGCGCGGCTGGCGGGGGCAGGCTTGACCTCGGCGGGGAACGGCGCGGCGCCCAGGCGCAACGCGGCCTGTTCCAGCCGGCTCTCGAGCGCGAGCGCGCCATCGGGCGCGACCACGCGCAGTCGCAGCGTCGCGGCCGGCAGGCCCTTCTCCGCCGGCCACCGGCCTTGCAGCGTGAACGGGGCGGCGAGGTCCGGCAGGCCTTGCGCGCCCTGCCCGATCAGCCGGCCGTCGCGGTCCGTCATGCGCCACTCGGCCCGGTAGCCCAGCAGCGGATAGGAAGGCAGCTGTGCCGCGCCATTGGCCTGCAGCACGGCCTGGAAGCCCGACAGCCCCTCGCCTTCCCAGGCCCAGCCCAGATGCGCCGTCAGCGGCGCGTTGCGCTGCTGGTAGGCGGCATACGAGGGCTTGCGCTGGCGGTGCTCGTCGACCACGCCGTGGTCCACGTAGCCGGCGGTCTCGCCGGCGGCCAGGTTGCGATGCGACTTGTAGTCCTGGTAGATCCAGAAGATCGCGCCCGCGACGAAGTCGCGCCGGGCGAAGGCATCGAGCTGCTGGCGCAGGTTGGCGATGCGCTGGCGGTCGGCCTCGGCGGCGTTCGGCGCGAAGGGGCCGACGAAGCCGTACTCGGAGATGACCAGCGCCTTGTCCGGATAGGTCTTCTGGATGAAGTCCAGCCAGGGCTCGACCTGCTCGGCGGCGCCGCTCCAGCTGCCGAAGTAGGCGTTGGCCAAGAGGAAGTCGGCCTCGTGCAGCGCGGCGTTGTCGCGCCAGGGCGCGATGCTCACGTCGGAGTCCGCGAAGGTGAAGAAGCGTGTGGGGTCGAGCCGGCGGACCGCCGCCTTCATGCGCCGCACGTAGTCCAGGCCGCCGGGCAGGCGCGTGTCGCTTTCGTTGCAGACGCTCCACGCGAAGATGCTGGCGTGGTTGCCGTCCGCGGCGATCATCTCGCCCAGCATCCGCTCGGCCAGGGCCTGCACGCGCGGGTCCTTCAGCTGCGCCTCGCTGAACTGCCACACCGGGATCTCCGGCACCAGCAGGATGCCGTGGCGATCGGCGTAGTCGAGCACCGCGGGCGGCTGCGGATAGTGGACCGGCCGCGTCAGCGTCGTGTGCAGCGCGCGCAGGTCGTCCCAGTCATGCAGGATGCTGCCGCGGGTCTCGGCCAGGCCTTCCCAGGGCGTGTCCTCGTGGCGCGTCAGGCCAGTCAGCCGCACCGGACGATCGTTGACCCAGAGCTTGCGGTCGCGCAGCTCGATGCGGCGCAGGCCCAGCGTGTCGGTGCGCATGTCCAGCACCTGGCCTTGCTCGTCCTGCAGCTCGGTGACCACGCGGTAGAGCTGGCCGTCGCCGATGTTCCACAGCCGAGGCCGCGCGATGGCCAGGTGCAGGTCCGCGCTGCCCTTGCCGCCGGCCGGCAGTTGCAGCGGCTGGCGCGCGGTGGCGGCTGTCGCGCCGTCCGGCGCGAAGGCGGCGGTGACCACCTGCAGGCGGCGCGCGCGGGGGCTCGCGTTCTCCAGTTCGACGCGGGCATCGACCTGGGCGGGTGCCTCGCCGATGATGCGGCCGGCCAGGGCGCCGCTCAGCGTGGCGCGCAGGGTCTGACGGCGCACCAGCGCGCCATCACCGACGCTCAGCCACACGTCGCGCACCAGGCCGCCGAAATGCCACCAGTCGTACCAGACGCTGCCGCTGCCCGCCAGGCGCATCGCGTGGCCGGGAATGCTGCTCGCGGTCGGCCGGTTGTCCACGGCGACCACCAGCAGATTCGGCTGGCCGCGCCGCAGCAGCCCGGTGATGTCGAAGGCATGGGCCGTGTGGCCGCCCTCGTGCTGGCCGACCTCCACGCCGTTGAGCCAGACGCGGCTGCGATAGAACGCGGCGCCGAAGTTCAGCTCGACATGCGCATCCGGCGCGAGCGGCAGCGTCAGGTCGAGCCGGCGGAAGTACCAGCCGGTGCCCTCGAAGTCGACGTCCGGCTCGGAATCGGCATTCCAGGTGTGCGGCACGGCCACGCTGCGCGTGTTCGCCGGCACGGCGCCGGTCCAGCCGGCGGTCACGCCCTCGTCCTTCGGATCGGTGCGGAACTGCCAGCCGTCGTTGACGTCGATGCGCGTGGCGGCTTCGACCAGCGCCGGCAGCATGGCCAGCGGCAGCGCGAGGCTCGCCAGCAGGGCCAGCGGGACGAGCCGGGTCAAGCGTGCCGGACAGGCCTGGCGGACCAGGCGGACCGATTGGACCGACATCGCGCGAAGGAGCGTGAGGAGCTTCATGGCGGCCTCAGCGGCGGCGCGGCGGCGCGGCGGAGCCCCGCACCACGAGCTCGGGCGTGAACTGCTCGGCGCCCAGGTCCAGCGGCCGGCCGGACTGGGCGTGGCGCACGCGCTCGATCAGGCGCAGCGCGGCGCGGCGGCCGATCTCGACCGTGTCCTGCCGCGCGGTCGTCAGCGGCGGCCAGGTGAGCTGCGAGAACGGACTGTCCTCGAAGCCGGCGATGGCCAGGTCGCTGGGCACGTCGAAGCCGACCGAGCGAGCCGCGGCCAGCACGCCGGCCGCGATCTCGTCGTTGCTGCCGAACACGGCCGTCGGCGGCGCGCTCATCGCCAGCAGCTTGCGCGCGCGGCGGAAGCCGGAGTTGAAGTTGAACTCGCCTTCCAGCACCAGCTGCGGATCGACCTCCACGCCGTAGTCGCGCATCGCGTCCATGTAGCCGGCATAACGCTGGACGCTGGACTCGTAGTAGCCCTCGCCCCAGAGGAAGCTGATGCGGCTGTGGCCCAGTTGGATGAGGTGCTCGGTGACGGCATGGGCGGCGCGGCGGTCATCCACGCGCACGCAGTCCTGCATGTCGCGCGGGTCGTCGCCGGCCGAGACGATGCGGATCACCGCCACGCCATGCGCCGCCAGCGCCTGGACCAGATCGCGCTGCTCCGACATCGGCGGCGCCAGCACCAGGCCAGCCAGGCGAGAGCGCCGCACCAGGGCCAGCAGCTCCTCGATGGAGCCGTGGGCCGGCGTGCTGCAGGGATGGATCTGCAGGCCGTAGCCCTGCTCGCGGCAGGCGGACAGCACGCCGTTCTGCAGGCTGACCAGGTAATGCGCGTTCGGGTTGCTGTAGACCAGGCCCAGGGCGAACGAATGCGTGCCGCGCAGGCTGCGCGCCAGCGGATCGGACTGGTAGTTCAGCGCGGCGATGGCTTGGCGCACCCGCTCGCGCATCTCGGGACGCACGGCCGCGTCCTCGTTGATCACGCGGGACACGGTCTTGAGCGACACGCCCGCGGCCTCGGCCACGTCGCGGATCGAGGCGCGCGCGGGCGCGACGGCCCGCGGCTCCTCGGGGGCATCGATGCGCTCGGGCGCGGGGTCGGCGGCTTCGGTGATTTCGGCGGCCTTGCCGGTCCGGGGCGCCTTGACGGTCCGGGTTGCCTTGACGGCCTTGGCCGGCGGGGTCGCGGCGGCCTTGGTCTTGGGAGACGGCTTCATTCGGCCTCCCCCTCGCGCAGGCCGACGCGATAGCCGGCCAGACCGTAGTAGAGGATGTACAGATAGCAGGGCGCCATCAGGGCCAGGAACACGAACTGGAAGTCGTAGTGCTGCTTGAGCACCGCGAAGGCCTGCGGAATGATCGCGCCCCCGGCGATGCCCATGATCAGCAGCGCGGCGCCGCGCTCGGTGGCCTCGCCCAGCGCGCGGATCGCGAGCGGGAAGATGGCGGGCCACATCATCGCGTTGGCGAATCCCAGCGCAGCGACGAAGGCCACCGACACATAGCCCTGCGTGGTCCACGCGCACAGCGAGAGCACGACGCCCAGCGACGCGGACACCGCCAGGTAGCGCTGCTGCGAGATGTACTTCGGGATCAGGACCAGGCCGGCCACGTAGCCCAGCAGCATCGCCACCAGCGTGAACGAGGTGAAGAACTTGGTCTGGTCGGCCGGCAGGTTGAAGCCCGCGCCGTAGGTGCCGATCGCGTCGCCGGCCATCACTTCCACGCCGACGTAGACGAAGAGGCACAGCACGCCCAGCCACAGGTGCGGGAAGGCAAGCACGCCTCGCTTCGCGCCGGTGGCCGCGGACTCGCCGCGGTTGGCCTCGGCCGCGCGGATGTCCGGCAGTGGCGAGCGCAGGATGCCCACGGCCAGCACGGCCAGCACGCCGGCCATGATCATGTAGGGCGTGTGGATCTTCTGCGCGAAGGTGTTCAGCAGGATGTCGCGGGTGGTGGCGTCGGCCGTCTTGAGGCTCTCCGCCAGGCCGCCGACGTCGGACAGCACCACCGCGCCCAGCAGCAGCGGCGCGAGGATGCCGGCCACCTTGTTGCAGATGCCCATCCAGGCGATGCGCTGGGCGGCGCTTTCGATCGGGCCGACGATGCTGATGTAGGGATTGGCCGCCGTCTGCAGCAGCGACAGGCCCGCGCCGATCACGAACAGCCCGGTCAGCGCGCCGGGATACAGGCGCATCGACACGAACTGGCCGAAGACCACCGCGCCCGCGGCGATGACCAGCAGGCCGATGGCCATGCCGCGCTTCATGCCGGTGCGCCTGAACACCGCCGCCGACGGCAGGGCCAGGAAGAAGTAGGACAGGTAGAACGCCATCGGCACGAGGAAGGCGTTCACGTCGTCCAGATCGAAGGCCAGCTTCACGAAGGCGATCAACGGTCCGTTGATCCAGGTGAAGAAGCCCATGATGAAGAACAGCAGGCCAATGATCGCCACCGGACCGAGCGGCGCTCGATGGGCGGGCGGGGAAACGGTTCCGGCGATGGACATGCAGGCCTCCGAGGTGAGCAGACTTGTTTATCTTTCTTGATGACACTGTTGTCAATCGAGTCCCGGCACTGTCTCAGTTGCGCACTCGCGCTAAACAGGGCTCCACCACAGGGGAAAGTCGATTCCCGCTGAGCTTCAAGCGCTGATCGACGAGGGAAAACACCGAGCCTGGAGGGATCAATCTGTCCAATTCAGACATTGATTGACAACAGTGTCATTTGCGCTTGAAACTCTTTCGAATGCGCTCTTCCCTGCCTTCGTTCGAACCCGGCGCGTCCGGCCCTGACGTCTTCTTTCTCGCGGCCGACGTGGGGGGCACCCACGCGCGCGTCGGGCTGGGCCGCACCGTGCAGGCCGCATCCGGCGACAGTCCGGTGGAACTGCTGCACGGCGAGGTCTTCTCCTGCGCGCAATGGCCGGGGCTGGGGGAGCTGCTGGCGGACTTCGTCGCCCGGCTGGCCGATACGCCCTGGGGGGCCGAGGTGTCGATCCAGGCCTGCGTGCTGGCCTGCGCCGGCTACGTGCAGGAGGACCAGGTCGTGAACCGAAACCTGCCGTGGCCGGTGTCGATCTCCGCGCTGCGGCAGCGGCTGGGCATCGAGCGGCTCACCGTGATCAACGATTTCGAGGCGCTGGCGCACGCAGTGCCCTACGTCAAGCCGTGGGACATGCGGCCGCTGATGACGGGCGACGGCAGCGCGGGGGGATTGGCCTCCGGCACGATCGTCGTCATGGGGCCGGGCACGGGCCTGGGCTGTGCCGCGGTGCTGCCGGGCAGCGCCGGGCCGCAGGTGCTGCCGACGGAGGCGGCGCATGTGTCGCTCGCGCCGGGCACCGCGCGCGAGATCGACATCCTGCGTCTGCTCGCGGGCGACCGCGACCACGTGCCGGTGGAGAACGCGCTGTCGGGACCGGGGTTGCTCAAGCTGTACCGAGCGATCTCGACGCTGCGCGGCGAGTCACCCGTGCTGGACACGCCGGCCGCGGTGACGGGCGCGGCGCTGGAGCAGCGCTCGGAGGCCGCGATCGAGGCGCTGAGCACCTTCTGCGCCCTGCTGGGCAGCTTCGCGGCGGACCTGGCGGCGCTTTACGGCGCGCACGGCGGGATCCTGCTCGCGGGCGGCATCCTTCCGCGGATCGAGCCCTTCCTGCAGCAGAGCGATTTCAAGAAGCGCTTCCTCAACAAGGGCGTGCTGGCGCCGTTCCTCGAGCGCGTGCCGGTCCACCTGATCGACCACGGCGACCTGGGCGTGCTGGGGGCGGCGTGCTGGCTGGAGCGGGAACTGCGGCGCGAGTGAACCGCGGCGTCCTCCCGACGCCCCCGTCGACTCCGTATTCCGGAAGTGAGGTCTCGGAAGTTCACCGATGGTCAACGGCCACGCCCGGCAGGACAGTGCGCTTGGGCATTGGATCCAGACGCAATGGCCAAGGCGAAGCCGTTGTAGTTCCGACGCTCAGCCACTGGACAACCCTCCGGAGCAGGAGCAACCGCCATGGATAGCGTTCGTCCGCATTCAGATGAGTTCACGCGAGGTGAACAGCGCAATCACCGTCCGGCCGCCCATGTGCAACTGAGGCGTGTCGGCTCGGCGGATCAGGGTCTTGCGGATGTGCTCGCGAGCAGCCCGCGGCTGATGGCTCAGCGCCGAACGTTGAAGGCCCTCTGCGGACAGCCAGTTCAGCTGAACGATGGCGACAAGGGGCAAGGGGAGGAAACGGCCCCCTCCACGTCGAGCGGCTTGACCGCGAGAAGGTGGGCTGCCGGAGGTTTGGCGGGGTACTTCGGTGCTACGAGGTCGCTTGCTACCGGGGGCTGGATTCCTATGCTGACCCAACTTGGCGGCCTCGCAGGAGAACTGCCCGGGATGCTGTCCGGCCTCACCGATTTTCGGACGATGTTTGCGAGGGGGAATCTTGGGGCACGCGCGCTCGCAGTAGCTCCCGCCCTCGCCTCCTTGGCGTGGCTCCTCCCTCGTTCTTCGTCCACTTCATCGAGCGGAAATAGGATGGCTGGTTGGGGACAAAGCCAGCCACTCTCGAGCCAGCAGAATTCGAATGAAATGAGCTAGCAGGCTGTCCGGAGGTCTTCCATGCGGAGGACGATGTTCTGCTGCAAGGACTGATCCGCAATTCTGATGCGGTACGGACGACCCCATTCACGATGGCGCCGATCTCTATCCGCACGACCACAACTGAATGGCCTTTTTCAGAACGTCGTCCCAGCACTCCTCTTGCACGACCGCCATGTGGTGCAGAGCGACATGGTCAAGGTACTCTGCGACCGCAAGGCGTTGTTGACTGCCGAGCAATGAGAACTCCTCCGACGAAGGACCGAGGGAGATGTAGTTGATGAGGCGCATCAGAAACAGATCTCCGGATCTATCCCTGCTGCCGACCTCGGCGAGTTCCATCAATCTCGGCAGCAGGTATGCGGCGGCCTCAGGCACGAGGAAGCCCAGTGGCCCCCAGGAGACCAACCCGAAATCCACCGCTTCGATGGCTTCACGGGGCTTCCCTCCAAGCATCTCCTCATATTCAATCCGCTCCGGCTCGTAAAGGTCATCAACGATGTACCGGCTCGGCTGACGGAAATCGCCGAATGCTTTGTAGATCCAAGGGATCGGTGAAGACATCTCTTCTTGATTCATCAGCGCATTGTGGCGCCGGTGTCCGCTTTCGCCTTTCGATGCCACCGCGGCTTCAGGCTGGGAGCGCACCTTGGCTTAAGGCACTTACCGGTCGCGAACCCGCCGGCGCTCAGCTGCGTTTGCAGAGATGTCCAGAACCAGCAAGGAACGGGTCTCTGGGATCAGACCAATGTCCCGCGAGAGGCAGAGGCAGCTCTTTCGATGCGCCGATGGCTAAATCGCAGGCGTCAACGGGACGCGCGAGATACTCGCCCGATGGCCGACGAACCGACACGCCCTTCTTCCTCGCCCGGACCCGAGCCGAAGCCACTGGAAGGCCAGCATGATGCGCGGCCACTGTCCCACGAGCATCACGAGCCGGATTTCATCTCGGCCGTGCGTGAGGATCTCTCCGACTGGCGCCAGTGGCTGTCCCGCGCTGTGGTGCTCGCCCTCGCCATCGCCGCGGGCCTTGCGGTGGTGCTGTTCACGTGGGTCAGCGACCAGGCCATCTCGGCGTTCGCCGCGATGCGCAGCTGGTCGCCTTGGGCACCACTGATCTGGACGCCTTGTTGCACGGCGGCGCTCGTCTGGGTGACCCGCCGTTTCGCGCCTGGCGCCGCCGGCTCGGGCATCCCTCAGGTGATGGCCGCACTGTCGACCCGCGTGCCGGCGAGTCAGCGGGGACTCTTCGTGTCGCTGCGCCTGAGCATCGCCAAGCTCCTGCTCGTCTCTGGCGGCTTGCTCGGCGGCCTGGCGATTGGCCGGGAAGGCCCTTCGGTGCAGATTGCCGCGGGCGTGATGCAACACGCGCAGCGGTGGCTGCCGCGACGCTCCGCGCTGAACCATGACGGCCTTCTGGTGGCCGGCGGGGCTGCGGGGATAGCGGCCGCCTTCAATGCCCCGCTGGCTGGCGTGATGTTCGCGATCGAAGAACTGACGCGCAAGCTCGAACAGCGCAGCAGCGGCCTCATCATCGCGGCCATCGTGCTGTCGGGCCTGATGGCGGTCTCGGTCTTCGGCAACGCGAGTTATTTTGGCCGCCTCCGTGTGGACCACCTGACCTGGTCGCATCTGCTTCCAGGCTTGCTGACCGCGATCGGCTGTGGCCTGGCGGGCGGCGTGTTCTCGCGCTTGTTGCAGCGCAGCCTGCTTGGCGGCAACGATCGATTCAGCCGATGGCGCGCCCGGTTCCCGGTGCGTTTCGCCTTCGCCTGCGGGCTGGCAATTGCACTGCTGGGTCTGGTGAGCCATGGCGCCACTGACGGCAGCGGCTATGAGTACACCCGCGGGCTGGTCGAAGGGCATCTCGACCTGCCGGTGCTCTACGTGACCTTGCGGATCGTGGCCACCTGGTTGGCGGTCTGGTCGGGGGTGCCGGGTGGCATCTTCGCGCCGTCACTGGCCATTGGCGCCGGCATCGGCAGCGACATCGCTCAACTCACCGCCACCACCGAAGGCGCTGCCGCATTGATCGCCATCGGCATGACGGCGTTTCTCGCCGCCGTGACCCAGGCGCCGGTCACCGCCTTCATCATCGTGATGGAGATGGTCGACGGCCACTCCATGGTGCTGAGCCTGATGGCAGCCGCCTTGCTGGCGAGTCTGGTGTCGCGCTGGATCAGCGTGCCGATCTATCACCGCCTGGCTCAGGCACAACTCGCGCGACTGCCAGCCGACGCCGCGGAACCCACCAGTCCGCCCTCCCGCGCCTAAGCGCGCTTCGGTCACGGGCTCATCGCGCTCGCGGCCACGGCGGCGAGCGCGCGGCCAGTCAGTTGATGATCTCGCCCATGCCGGCTTCAACGCGAGCGCGAAGCGTCTCGATGAACTCGGTGTCGTACTTCTCCCAGTCCTCCAGCTCGCCCACGACTTTCAGGGCGTGCGTGCTCCGATACGAGCGCGTCGGATTGCCGGGAAACTTCTTGTCCGTCACGTTCGGATCGTTCTCGAAGTCGCCGAGGGGCTCGACGATGTAGACCCGCGGTCGGCCGTTCCCCTTGGCGATCTCGGCAGCGAGTCCGGCGCCTTTGGCGATCGCCGTGAAGTAGATGTGGTTCATCACCAGGCTCGGCTTGTAGTTGGAGGTGAAGCCTGGCTTGAGCAGATCGCCGGACCGGAGGTCGGCTTTGGTGCCATGGAAGAAGGGCCCCTGATCGAGTGCCTGCATGTGTGCTCCGTGCGGGGAATCGGCGTTCAACGCAGCGCTCAACGCAGCGCTCAACACCGAATGGGGCGCGACAGGACGTCGTGCGCGGTCGGCATCTTACGCAGCCCGACGCGCTCGTCGACTCCGCGCGGAGCTCGGCAACGCGACCGCGCCCTGCATGAGCGCCTGAGCGACGCGATGAGCAGACCAAGACCCGCGATGACCATGGCCGATGTCGATGGCTCCGGCACCGGCTCCACGGGCGGGACCGCCAACGGCGGCGCGACGGTGGGTGGCAGCTCCGTCACGGCCGGCGGCAGCACGAAGAGCAGCGGCGGGGGAATCGCTGTCGGCGGTAAGCCCGTTGGCGGCGGCCCGATGGACACCCGCGGCGGGCTCACGAACGAGCCCGGCGGCATCGCCGGCACGCCGGTCAGCGGAGATGGCGGCAAGGTTGACAGCGGCGCTGGCGCGTCTGCAGGCATCGGGTCGGGCGCACCCGCCCCCGGTGGATCGAAGACCAGTTCCTCGTCACCGGGCGGCTTGGCGCCGCTGCCTCCACTTCCCGGCAAGCGCGTGATGCGGCTGACATTGCGACACACCGTCGGGACCATCACGCAGGCCGAGCCCTCGCAGTAGACGAGCGCACGGGCCATCGCGTCCAGTCTGGTCAACAAGCGGTACATCGGCAGGGTGGCGGCCCTGTGGACCTTGTCGGAGTGGAACCCGACAACGATCTGGCAAGTCAGATACCCGGGGCAGGTTTTGCGTCGGCGCGCCGACGCACCGGCGCGGCAGTGAGCCGGGGTCAGGCCACTACCACCTCTGGGGTTGGCCTGCCCTGCTCCCCAAGTGGGGAACAAGGTTCCCCCACCAATCAGAGGTTCTTCCACTGCTGGTTGGTGCCCGTGCCGCAGGCCCACTGGATCACGCTGGTGCTGTCCGCCGTGCTGGCCGCATTGACGTCCATGCACAGACCGCTGAACCGCGACTTGAGCCGGAAGTAGCCGCTGCCCATGTCCTCAGTGACCCACTGCTGGCTGGTGCTGCCGTTGCAGGCAGCCTGCACGATGGCGGTGCCGTTGGCCGTGCTCTGGCTGGCGAGATCCAGGCATTGGCCGCTATGGCTGACCTTGAGGCGCGACCAGCCGCCGCCAGCGTTCTCGAAGTTCCACTGCTGGTTGCCGCTGCCGCTGCAGGCCCACTGGATCAGCGCGGTGCCGGCGCTCGTGCTGGCGCCTTGCACGTCCAGGCACTTGCTGCTGTGGCGGGCCTGCAGCATGCCGCCTGCCGGGGAGCCATAGATGAGGCCGCGGCCGACGCTGCTCATGTAGACGCGGCCTTCGGTGTTCATGTCACCGGTGATCAGGCTGCCATTGCCCGGGCCGCCGAACTGGTGGGTGTCGTCATTGATGCGCACCCAGTTTGCGCCGGCGTCGGTGGAACGGTAGATGCCCCGCTTGCCCGTGCCCACCGTGCCCCAGATGAAGACGGTGGGATAGCTGGAGCCGCTCATCGCCTTGCCGAAGCCGACGGCGCCGGCATAGCTGACGTTGGCGATGTTGGTGAACGAGCTGCCGGAGTTCGTCGAGCGCGCCAGGCCGCTGCCGTTCAGTGCCACCCAAACGTCGCCCTCGCGGCCCGGGGCGGTGCGCAGCAATGTCGATCCCCATTGGGCGATGGTGGCGGTGGGGCTGAAGCTGACGCCGCCGTTGGTGCTGACGCGGATGGTGCCGTTGTCGTAGACGTAGAACTTGTTCGAGTTCACGGGATCCGCCACGGGAGCGATGCTCCCGGTGCCCAGGCCGCCAACGGCAGTCCAGGTCGGCGAGCCGGACGTGAAGTTGGTGGACCGGTAGGTGGCGTAGGTGCCGTCGGAGTTCCTGAAGGTGTGCAGCAGAGCGCCGCCGTTGGCGGCCAGCGCGACGGTGCCAAACGTGCCCCTGATGCCGGGAACGTCCGTCCAGGTGGCGCCGGTGTCGCTGGAGCGCTTCATCGAGTTGCCCACGCGCACCATCGTCGCGGTCGCGCCCGCTGCGACGGCCAGACCCGAGGTGGTGCCGATGCGCGGGTTGTGCACCTGGCCGTAGCTGTCGATGCTGCCGGTGTGGCGGAAACCGTCGAAGTCGCCGATGACGGAGACCAGCGGCCCGCCCGGCACGCTCACCACGCCCAGCGGCACAGTCTCCTCCAGGCCTTTGACCGTGAAGGCCCAGGCCGGGGCGGCGGCGTCGACGTTGGCGGAGCGGAAGATCCCGTTGCCGGACGTGACCCAGGCGGCCTTGCTGTCGAAGGGATCGAACTCGATGTCGGTGGCCCAGTGGATGGACTCGGTCGAGATCCAGCTCACACCGTTAGGGTCCAGGCTGTAGCCCTTGGCGACCAGGTCGGTCCAGGTGGCGCCGCCGTTGGTGGAGAGGAAGAAATGGTCGCCCCAGACGTTGGGGTTCTGTTGCATCCACGTGTTGCTCGTGGAAATGATGACGCGCTGGGCGTTGGCCGGGTCCACCGAGATGCCGGAGAACGGACGGGTGGTGCCGCTCGGCGTCACGTTGGTCCAGCTGCCGCTGGCCACGTTGTACTTCCACACCTGGCCGGCATCCAGCGGCTCGGCCGGGTTCACGTTCGTGCCGCCGTTGCCGTCGGGACTCGGACCGGCGCCGTTGGCGTAGGTGACGAAGAGATTGCCGTCGCTGGCCAGCGCGGCGCGCTGCGGCAGGTAGGCGGTCGGCGCGTTGGGCACCGCCGTGAAGCTGGTGCCGCCGTTGTCGCTGCGGTAGAAATTGGTGCCCACCGAGCCGTAGCGCGACACGCCCACGAAGATGCGCTGGGCAGCACCGTTGACGACGCTGGTGGGGTCCATCAAGACGAAAGCGACGCCCGCGCCGTTGGGCGTGCTCGTCACGGGCAGCGACGTCACGCGCGAGAAAGTGGCGCCAGCGTCTGTGCTCTTGAAGAGGCCGTTGGCGCGCGAGCCCGCGTAGACCACGTTGCCGTTGCCGGGGTCCACTTGCAGCCGCTCACCGTTGCCGCGCCCCATGCCATTGCCATTGGCACGCCACAGGTTGCTCACGTCCGTGATGCGACTCCAGGTGGCGCCATAGTCGGTGGAGCGCATCACCACCGTCTTGCCATTGCTGAAGTAAGGCACGCCGGCGACGGCATAGACGACCGCGCTGTTGTTCGGGTCCAGCGCCAGCGACTCCACGTGGTAGAGGCCGACGTCGTCCTGGGAGAAGCCGTCCAGCAGCGGAATCCACTTCGAGTTCGCGGCGTCCCAGCGGTAGGCGCCGCCCACGTCGGTGCGGGCGTAAAACAGATTGCGCTGCGTCTTGCTGGGAATGACAGCGGTCACGTAGCCGCCACCGCCAATGGCGACGTTGCCCCAGCGGTAGGACTGGGCTTGGGCGTGGGGGGCGGCCGTGAGCGCCAGAACGGACGCCACCAAGGGCGCGAGGATCCAGGTCTTCATGCGGATTGTCTCCATGTGCCGGTCCAGGCGCCGGCGTGTTGAGAGGACATTCCGCGTTGGCTGCCTCGCTTCAGGTTGGACAAGCGCCGCGCCGCCATTTGGTCATACCAAAACGGAACAGAGGCATGTTCATCGTTAACTTACGGTGTGAAATACGGGGTTTGTGCCAATAAATACAAGACTTTTGCAACCAGGACTTCGTATTTTGAAACTTTTGGTCAGGCCAATCGCCTTCAAACGGCGGCCGTGCTTTCACATCAGGGCCTTGTAGGCGGGGGCCGGCGCCCCCTCCCCCGCACGCCGCCTCCTCACTCCACCGTCACACTCTTCGCCAGATTCCTCGGCTTATCCACGTCCGTGCCGCGCGCGCACGCCGTGTGATACGCCAGCAGCTGCAGCGGCACCGTATGCAGGATCGGGCTCAGCGCGCCGTAATGCTCCGGCAGCCGGATCACATGCAGCCCGGGCTCGCTCTCGATCCGCGTGTCGCCGTCCGCGAAGACGAACAGCTCGCCACCGCGCGCCCGCACTTCCTGCATGTTGCTCTTGAGCTTCTCCAGCAGCGTGTCGTTCGGCGCCACCGTCACCACCGGCATCTGCGCCGTCACCAGCGCCAGCGGGCCGTGCTTCAGCTCACCCGCCGGGTAGGCCTCGGCGTGGATGTAGCTGATCTCCTTGAGCTTCAGCGCGCCTTCCAGCGCGATCGGGTAATGCAGCCCGCGACCCAGGAACAGCGCGTTCTCCTTGCGCGCGAATTCCTCGCTCCACGCGATCACCTGCGGCTCCAGCGCCAGCGCCGCCTGCACCGCCACCGGCAGGTGGCGCAGCGCCTTCAGGTGCTCGGCCTCCTGCTCGTCCGTCAGGTGGCCCCGCGTCTGCGCCAGCGCCAGCGTCAGCAGGAACAGGCCCACCAGCTGCGTCGTGAAGGCCTTCGTCGACGCCACGCCGATCTCGGCGCCGGCGCGCGTGATGTAGGCCAGCGCGCATTCGCGCACCATCGCGCTCGTGGGCACATTGCACACCGTCAGCGTGTGCAGCATGCCCAGCGAGCGCGCATGCTTGAGCGCCGCCAGCGTGTCCGCCGTCTCGCCGCTCTGGCTGATCGTCACCACCAGCGTGCGCGGATTCGGCACGCTCTCGCGGTAGCGGTACTCGCTGGCGATCTCCACGCTGGTCGGGATCTTCGCGATGCTCTCCAGCCAGTACTTGGCCGTCGAACCCGCGTAATAGCTGGTCCCGCACGCCAGGATCAGCACCGAGTCGACCTCCTTGAACACCCGGTACGCGCCGTCGCCGAAGAGCTCCGGGCTGATGCCCGTCACCGCGTCCAGCGTGTTGGCGATCGCCACCGGCTGCTCGAAGATCTCCTTCTGCATGTAGTGCCGGTACGGCCCGAGCTCCGCGGCGCCGCTGTGCGCGTGCACCGTCTTCACCTCGCGCTCGACATTGACGAAACGCCCCGTCGCCGCATCCTTGCGGCTGATCCAGTAACGGCCCAACTGCAGGTCGACGACGTCACCCTCTTCCAGGTAGACGATCTGGTCGGTCACGCCGGCCAATGCCATCGCGTCCGAGGCGACGAAATTGGCGCCCGCGTATTCGTCCCTGCCCACGCCCAGCACCATCGGCGAGCCCTCGCGCGCGCCGATCACCCGATGCGGCTCGTCCTTGTGGAACACCGCGATCGCATACGCGCCGCGCAGTTGCCCCACCGCGGTCTGCACCGCCTCCAGCAGGTCGCCGTGGTAATGGAAGTCCACCAAATGGGCGATGACCTCGGTGTCGGTCTGGCTGTGGAAGACATAACCGCGGCCCTTCAGCTCGGCGCGCAGTTCGTCGTGGTTCTCGATGATCCCGTTGTGGACCAGCGCCACGCGTCCAGGCTGGCGATGCGCCTCGGCGCCCGGGCCGTGCGAAAAGTGCGGATGCGCGTTGTGGACCGCCGGCGCGCCATGCGTCGCCCAGCGCGTGTGCGCGATGCCAGTGCCTGCCGCCACGCCGTCCTGCGCGGCCAGCGCCTGCAGCTCCGCCACTCGCGAGGTGCTGCGCGCCCGGCGCAGCATGCCGTCCTGGTGCACCGCCACGCCGCAGGAGTCATAGCCGCGGTACTCGAGCCGCTTCAGGCCCTCGATCAGGATGGGAACGATGTCTTTCTGGCTGACCGCGCCGACGATGCCGCACATGGTGTGTCTCCCCGGGTGTCCCGGATGAATTGCGAATGGGCGCCATCCTAGGCACGCCGATCAGGTGGATGCTTTCAAATTTATGCCACCAATGAAAGAATCGCTCGCTCTCGACGCACCGCGCCATATTCTTTCATCGACAAATAAATCATGAAATCTTCCATCGAGCTGGACACCATCGATCTGAGGGTGTTGGACCTCCTCCAGCAGGATGCGTCGCTTTCCAACCAAGCCTTGGCGGAACGCGCGCATGTCTCGCCCGCCACCTGCCTGCGCCGCGTGCGACGGCTGGTGGAGACCGGCGTGATCGAGAAACAGGTGGCCATCCTCTCGCCGGACAAGCTGGGCGCGGGCCTGTCGGCACTGGTCGAGATCACGCTCGACCGCCAGGGCGCCGAGCACCTGGACGCCTTCGAGGCCATCGCCGTCGCGGCGCCCGAGGTCCAGCAGTGCTGGCGCGTCGCGCCGGGGCCGGACTTCGTGCTGGTGCTGCAGGTGCCGGACATGCCGGCCTATCACGCGCTGGTGCAGCGGCTCTTCACCCAGCAGGCCAACGTCCGCAACGTGAAGGCCTTCTTCAGCGTCAAGCGCGCGAAGTTCGAGCCGCGCCTGGCCCTCCCGGCGGCGCGCCCTTGAGGCCCCCCACTCTCCCGCTTGCGGGTGAGGCTCGGGGGAAGGCCAGCGCTTGCGCCGTCAGCGCTTGAGGATGAGCAACCCCTTGAGGTACTCGCCCTCCGGGAAGTAGATGGTCTGCGGATGATCCGGCGTCGCGCCGACGCGGTCCAGGATGAGCCCGTCCGCGCCCGCGTCGATGCCGGCGCCGGCCACGATCTTGTGGAACAGCTCCGGCCCCACGCCGCCCGAGCACGAGAAGGTGAAGAGCAGTCCGCCCGGATTCAGCAGCATCAGCCCGAGCCGGTTGATGTCCTTGTAGGCGCGCGCGGCGCGCTCCGCGTGGGCCGCCGTCGGCGCGAACTTGGGCGGGTCCAGCACGATCGCATCGAAGCGCCGCCCCTGACGGAGCAGGTCGCGCAGCGTGTGGTTCACGTCGGCATCCAGCGCCGTGTGCCGCGCCGGATCGAAGCCGTTGAGCGCGACGTGCGCGGTGGCGCGCTCGAGCGCGGGCCCGGACGAGTCCACGCTGATGACCTCGCTCGCACCACCGGCCAGCGCCGCGACGGAGAAGCCGCCGGTGTAGCTGAAGCAGTTCAGCACCGACTGGCACCCGTACTGCCGCACCGCCTCGGCGAACTTGCGGCGGTTGTCGCGCTGGTCGAGGTAATAGCCGGTCTTGTGGCCCTCGGCCACGTCCAGGCTGAGCTTCCAGGTGTTCTCCGAGATGACGATCTCGGTCGGGCCCTCGCCGCGCAGCCAGCCGGTGACCGGCGCCAGGCCCTCGAGGGTGCGCACGTTGGCGTCGGAGCGCTCGTACAGCCGCGTCAGCCCGGTCTGCGCGAGCAGCTGATCGGCGATGGTCTGCTTCCAGCGCTCGGTGCCGGCGGACAGGAACTGCGCGCTGAGCGTGTCGCCGTAGCGGTCGACGATCAGCCCGGGCAGGCCGTCGGCCTCGCCGTGGATCAAACGCACGGCGTCGGAGTCGATCGGCATGCGCGCCCGCAGCGCGATCGCGGCGGCGATGCGGCGCTCGAAGAAGGCGGCGTCGATGCGCTCGCGCTCATCGAAGCTCCAGGCGCGCACGCGGATCAGCGATTCCGGACTGAACGACGCCCAGCACAGGAAGCGGCCATCGGCGGCCTCGACCCGCACGGTCTCGCCGGCGTCGGCCTTGCCCTTGGCGATGGAGCCTTCGAACACCCACGGGTGGCGGCGCAGCAGCGAGCGGTCCTTGCCCTCGCGCAGACGTATTGCTTTCATGGGGGCGGATTGTCCTTGACGACGGCGCTAGTCGTCGCCCAGCCCCTGCACCTGCCGCGGCACCGGCGGCCAGGTGCCGTTCCTGCGGCGCTCATCGAACCAGCGATGCATCGCGGCGTCCTGCACCGCGTACTCGCCGCGCGCGGACTTCCAGACCAGCACCGGCGAGCGCTCGCGCAGCGACTCCAGCGCCCGCTGCGCCATCCCCACGCTGACTGGCTGGGCCAGCAGTTCGCCATAAAAGCGCAGCGCCTCGGCATCGAAGGCGCGGAAGCGCCCGCCCATCTCCAGCATCCGCCACAGCACCACCTGCTCGATGGGCTTGAGGCCCAGGAAGGTGGATTCCATCTCCTCCTCGTCCCGGCGCGAATGCTCCGAGGAGGCCTCCAGCAGGGCCTTCTCGAAGCGCCCGCGGATGCCGGAAAAGGGACTCAGCACGCCGTCCAGCGTCGACATGAACAGCTGTGGCCGATGGCCGATGGCCTCGAAGGCCTGCTGGAGCGCCGCTTGATCCACCGGCGCCAGCGACGGACGTTGCGCTTCGATCAGGCCGGCCACATGCGCGATGAAATCGGCCCCCAGCGGCGGCATGCGTTGCACCTGCGATCCGAAGAACGGCGCCGCGTTCGAATTGACCAGCCGCATGAGCTTGTCGCGATCGGAGCCGGACATCACCAGCATCAAGTTGACCTCGTCGCGCCGGTTCAGCTGATCGCGCGCCGACTTCAGCGAGGTCATCGCCACCTCGCCGCGCTCGCTGGTCAGCGCCTGCTGCGCCTCGTCGATGATCAGCGCCACCGGTTTGCCGGCGGTCTCGTTGAGCGCCCGCAGCGCGTCGACGAGGGTGAGCCCGTCCACCCGGCCGATCCTGCTCGTGTCCACCTGCAGCCAGCCCGCCAGGCTGAGCTTGTCCAGGCCCGCCTTCTTCGCGGCACGCGCGACCAGCCCGAGTTGAGGCTCCAGCGCCTTGCCGATGGCGTCCGCGATGACGGTGGCCGGATCGCGGCCGGTGTCTTCCCACAGGTCCGTGTAGACGACCACCACGCCTTCGGCCTCGAGGGCCGGCTTGAGGTCGGCCTGCAGGAAGGTGGATTTGCCGGTCCGCCGGGGCCCGGACAGGAACAGGCCGTTGTGGGCGTCGCCGAACAGCGTCCGGCCCATCAGCGCCGGCACCATCTGCCGCGCCAAGTCGGTCCGGGGGAAGGAGATCATCGTTTTATCGGCAAATTATCGGGAAGGCGATAATTTATCGGTCCGCCCGATAAAACTCAATAATCGGCGCCGCGGCCCGCTGGCGGACCGCGTGGCGCGGCGGCCGGAATCCGCTGCGCCCCGGCCCCAATCAGCGCTTCGCCGCCGGCCCCAAGGTCCCGAAGGCCCAGCCGATGTTCAGGCTGACCATCGGGGTGCTGTGCTTCTCGCCGCCCAGCGCCTTCCACTGGCCGACGCCGACCTTCACCCGCAGGCGGTCACGGCCGGTGCCTTCCCATTGCGTCCAGACCTCGCCCTGCGTCACCGCGCCGCCGCCGACCGACACGCCGCCGCCGCCCGCCGCGCCGACCAGCGCTTCCGCGCCGACACGCATGCCGTTCCACTTGGGCGACTGCGCGCCCAGGCCGAACATGCCGTAGGAGAACGCGCCCGCCTTGCCCAGCGCCGCGCTGCCGGCGTGTGCCACGCCGTACCACGGGCCGCCGAAGTCGCGCGTCATGCCGATGCCCAGGCCGGTCACGTTGTCGCGGGAGCCGTCCTTGAACTTGAAGTCCTTGAAGTAGGGCGTGCTCAGGTACAGCGTCTGCGCGCGCACTGTGCCTGACTCGAGCGGCGGCGTGTTCAGGATGCGCGAGACCTTCTCCAGCGGCAGCGCCAGCGACCCGCGCACCTGGAAGGAGTCGTAATGGCCCCACGGCGCCTTCATGTAGCCGGCGTCCAGCCGCAGCGTCGGGCCCCAGGGCGTGATCCAGCGCAGCGTCGGCCCGACCCGCACCAGCCAGCCGTTGCCGGTGTCCATGTCGCCGCCGCCGCCCAGGCCGAAGGACAGTTGCCCGCCCACCCGCAGGCGCTGGCTGCCGATGCCCCAGTCCTGGCCCGCGTTGGCGAGGATCTCCATGTAGCCGTCGTGACCGCCGGACGCGGCGCCCGAAGCCTCCAGGCCCCACCACGAGGAACCGTCGCCGAAGTACTGACGCAGGTCGCCGCCGGCCTTGCCCTTGCGGCCGGTGAGCGGCACGCCGCCGCGCGTGCGACTGCCGCTGCGCGGTTTCTCGACGCCGGCGCTCAGCGCGATTTCGTCGAAGCCCATGCCGGTGCGGTCGCCCGCGCGGCCCGGCGAGCCCGAGTCGCTCGGGCTGAAGCTCAGGAAGCGGTCCATCCGGCCGATGGTGAACGCGACGCCGGTGTCCTTGATGTTGCCGTTGCCGTTCGGGAAGGTGACGTGCGACACGCCCACGCCGGCGTACCAGTTGCCGAACTCGCCGCGCAGCGACAGCTCGGGCCGCAGCATCAGGCCGCCGCCCGGACGCACCTTGTCGGAGCTCACGCCGCCGCCCGCGCCCGCATAGACGCTGGCCGCCAGGTGCAGATTGGGGCCGACGCGAAAGCGCCGCTGCAGGTTGAAGCCGACGGTGAACAGCCCGCCGAACTCGCCTTTGGCGGCGCCGTAGGCGGCCGGGCCGATGCCCCAGTCCTCGTTGATGGCGACCATGTAGTGCGCCCCGAGCAGCGCGGTCTTCTGCCCGGTGGGCATCTTGATCGGCGACCAGTTCAGCTCGAACGCGGCGGGCCGGCTGTCGGTCGCGGTCACGACCCGCGGCGGCTCCTTCAGCTCCGGTGTCACGGACGGCGCCGAGACCACCGGCGGCTCGGCCCCGGGCGCTTGCGTCTGCGCCTGCGCTTGGGCCGCGAGCAGCGCCGAGCACAGCAGCAGCGGACGGGACGGGAACGGGGCCTTCGAGGCGATCAGGGCGGTGCGGGGCATCGGGATCAATCGGTTATTTCTTGCGGGCGCGCGGGTGCGCCGCGTCGTAGACCTTGGCCAGGTGCTGGAAGTCCAGCCGGGTGTAGACCTGCGTGGTGCTGATGTTGGCGTGGCCCAGCAGTTCCTGGACCGCGCGCAGGTCGCCGCTGCTCTGCAGCAGGTGCGATGCGAACGAGTGGCGCAGCATGTGCGGATGGACATGCGTGGGCATGCCAGCGGCCAGCGCCCGCTGCTTCAGGCGCTTGCGGACCTGGTCGGCGCTCAGCCGGCGGCCGCGCGGGCCCACCAGCAGCGCCGGCTCGTCGGCCGCGGCCCATTGGCCGCGCACCGCCAGCCATTGCTGCAGGGCCGCCAGCGACGGCCCGCCCAGCGGCACCGCGCGGCGCTTGGCGCCCTTGCCCAGCACCTGCGCCTCGGCGGCGTCGGGCACGATCCAGCCGGCCGAGCCCGCGTGATGCCGCAGGTCCAGGCCCACCAGCTCCGACACCCGCAGGCCGCTGCCGTAGAGCAGCTCGACGAGGCAGCGCTCGAGCGCTTCCATGACGGGATCGGCGACGTCCTGATGGTGCTCGGCCAGCCGCACCGCGTCGTCCACGCCCAGCGCCTTCGGCAGGGGCCGGCCCTGCTTGGGCGCGTGCAGGTCGGCGATCGGGTTGGCATCGACCAGCCCCTGCTGCCCCAGCCAGCGGTACCAGCCGCGCCAGGCGGACAGGATCAGCGCCAGCGTGCGCGGCTTGAGCTTCTCGGCGTGCAGCTGGGCCAGGCCGCGCCGCGCCTGGTGCGCGCTCAGGCGCAGCAGGTCCAGCCCCTGCGCCGAGGCGAAGCCGGTCAACCGCTGCAGCGCTTCCGTGTACAGCGTCAGCGTGCGCTCCGCCAGGCGGCGCTGCACGCGCAGATGGTCCAGGTAGCGGCGCTGCTCGTCAGTCAGGCTGACGGTCGACATGGCCGGCGGCATGAGGGTCGGCGTGCAGCAGGCGCGACAGCGCGGCGCTCGCGATCTCGCCGACGCGGGACAGGAACTCGGTGCCCATCTCGGCCGTGTAGCGCGTCGGATCCGGCGAGCCCAGCACCAGCAGGCCGAAAGGCTGCGCCGGCGCGCCCGCCGTCAGCGGCACCAGCGCCAGCGACGCGACGTCGTCCTCGAGCCAGCGCGCCGCCTCGAAGCCCGAATTGATGCCGCAGTAGGGCTGGTTCAGGCTGCCGACGAAGGTCTTCACGTCCGGGTTGACCTCGGCCGCGAACGGTGCCAGCGCGTGGCCCGCGCCGACGTTCCACAGCCGCAGCCCGGCCTGCGGGATCAGGAACTGGTGGCGCAGCTCGCGCAGCAGCACCTCGGGCAGCTGGCTGTCGTCGCGGGTGAGCATCAGCGCCAGCGTCCAGCGGTGCAGCCGGTCGGCGATCGCGACGTTCTCCTGCCCGTTGCGGATCATCTCGATGATCTTGTGCTCCAGGCCGCGGATCTTGTCGCGCAGCAGCTCCGCCTGGCGCTCCTGCAGCGAGACCGCGTGCTGCCCGTGCGGATGCGAGATCCGGACGTTGGCCAGCAGCTCGGCGTGACGTTCGAAGAACGCCGGGTCATTCGCCAGGTAGTCGGCGATGTCTTGTTCGGTGATGCCTTCGATGCCGCTCACAGTTCGATTTCTCCTTCAAAGACCGTCTGTGCCGGCCCTGTCATGTAGACCGGGGCGTCGAGCCCCGGGCCGCCCGGCGTCATGCCGGCCCATTCGATGCGCAGGTCGCCGCCGCGGGTGTGCACTTCCACCGCCTCGTCCAGCCAGCCGAGCCGGATGCCGGCGACCACCGCCGCGCACGCGCCGGTGCCGCAGGCCAGCGTCTCGCCAGCGCCGCGCTCGTACACGCGCAGCTTCACCTCGCGTCGGCTGATCACCTGCAGGAAGCCGGCATTCACGCGCCGCGGGAACGCCTCATGGTTCTCGACCAACGGGCCCACGATGGCCACCGGCGCCTGGTCGACGTCCTCGACCCGCTGTACCGCGTGCGGATTGCCCATCGACAGCACCGCGACGTCGGCCGTCATGCCGTCGCCCAGGTCCAGCGGCCAGCGCGCGAAGTCGCCATCCACACCTTTCGCCGGCCGGGCCGTCGCGCGCGCCGGATCGAACGGGATCGCGGGCAGGTCGAAGACCGGCGCGCCCATGTCCACCGTGACGCGGCCATCGTCGCGCAGGCGCAGCTCGAGCAGCGCGTTGATCGTCTGGACGCGGATGGTGCGCTTGTCGGTCAGCCCCTTGTCGACGACGAAGCGCACGAAGCAGCGCGCGCCATTGCCGCACTGCTCCACCTCGGAACCGTCCGAGTTGAAGATGCGGTAGCCGAAGTCCACGTCGGGCGTCTTCGGCGCCTCGATCACCAGCACCTGGTCGCAGCCCACGCCGAAGCGGCGGTCGGCGACGCGCCGCAGCTGATCGGCGCTCAGCGGCATCGGGTGGCGCGTGGCGTCCAGCACGACGAAGTCGTTGCCGGCGCCCTGCATCTTGGTGAAGCGCAGTTTCATGGGGGCGGATTATCGGGAATACAGCGAAGCCTCGCCGGGCGGCCGCGTCTTGAATCGCTTGTGGACCCAGAAATACTGGGCCGGGTGTTCGCGGATGCGGTCCTCGAGCCAGCGGTGGAAGCGCAGCGCGTCCGCCTCCACATCGCCGCTGGGGTAGCCGACCAGCGGCTCATGGGCGTGGATGACGATGCCCTCCCCCTTGGGCAGCATCGTGACGATGACCGGCTGCACCACCATCTTCATCGTCTCGGCGATCTTGGCCGGCGCCAGCAACGTGTTGGCCGGCACGCCGAAGAAGGGCACGAAGGCCGAATCCTTCGGCCCGAAGTCCATGTCCGGCAGGTTCAGGAAGGAGTAGCCGTCGCGGATCGCCCGCAGGATGCTGCGCACGCCCTCCTGGCGGTCGACCAGCTTGGTCGTCCCGAAGCGCGAGCGCGCCTTGCGCAGCGCCTCGTCGAACAGCGCGTTGCTCTGGCGCTGGTAGATGCTGGCGCCCGGGCGCGACTGGTTCAGCATCAGCGCCGGGCCGATCCAGTCCAGGCCCACGAAATGCGGCATCAGCCACATCACCGGCCGGTCGACCTGCTCGGAGAGCTTGATGTTGCCCTCGATGCGCATCAGGCGCAGCAGGCGCCGGTCGGACGCGTACCAGAGCAGGCCGCGCTCCAGCAGGCTGCGGCCCAGCCAGCCGAAGTGCTCGCGCACCAGGGCCTGGCGCTCGGCGAGGGATTTCTCGGGGAAGCAGAGTTCCACGTTGCGCAGCGCGACGCGCCGGCGCGATCCCGCGACCCGGTGCAGCAGCGCGCCCAGTCCCCACCCGAGCGCGGCCAGCCAGCGCAGCGGCAGCCAGTGCAGCAGCCAAAGCAGCGCGATCAGCGCATATGTACCCAGTTTTCCCATCCACCCATCCGTGGGCCCTTTCGGGCCTTTCCTATAATGCGCGCCCATGTCGCCGAGTTAATCTGGACAACTTGCGGGGCGACTCATAAATCCCGCTAAAGCGTTCGCCGCCTGACTCCCAGGTCTCGGCAACGCCCGAAGACTGAATCACAGGAGTTTAAATTGGCGAGCGATTTCCTCTTCACCTCGGAATCCGTATCTGAAGGCCACCCGGACAAGGTGGCGGACCAGATCTCCGATGCCATCCTCGACGCGATCCTCGCCCAGGACCCGCGCTCGCGCGTCGCCGCCGAGACGCTGTGCAACACCGGTCTGGTGGTGCTGGCCGGCGAGATCACGACCAACGCCCACGTCGACTACATCCAGGTCGCCCGCGACACGATCAAGCGCATCGGCTACGACAACACCGAATACGGCATCGACTACAAGGGCTGCGCCGTGCTCGTGGCCTACGACAAGCAGAGCAACGACATCGCCCAGGGCGTGGACCAGGCGTCCGACGACCACCTGAACACCGGTGCCGGCGACCAGGGCCTGATGTTCGGCTACGCCTGCGACGAGACGCCCGAGCTGATGCCCGCGCCGATCTACTACGCGCACCGCCTGGTCGAGCGCCAGGCCCAGCTGCGCAAGGACGGCCGCCTGCCCTTCCTGCGCCCGGACGCCAAGAGCCAGGTCACGATGCGCTACGTCGACGGCAAGCCGCACAGCATCGACACCGTGGTGCTGTCCACGCAGCACGCGCCCGAGATGTCGCTGGGCGACAAGATGAAGCCCGAGTTCTACGAGGCGGTCATCGAGGAGATCATCAAGCCGGTGCTGCCCAAGGAGTGGCTGCAGGACACGAAGTACCTGGTCAACCCGACCGGCCGCTTCGTCATCGGCGGTCCGCAGGGCGACTGCGGCCTGACGGGCCGCAAGATCATCGTCGACACCTACGGCGGCGCCTGCCCGCACGGCGGCGGCGCGTTCTCGGGCAAGGACCCGACGAAGGTGGACCGCTCGGCCGCCTACGCGGCCCGCTACGTGGCCAAGAACATCGTGGCCGCGGGCCTGGCCAAGCAGTGCCAGATCCAGGTCGCGTATGCGATCGGCGTGGCCCGGCCGATGAACGTCACCGTCTACACCGAAGGCACCGGCGTGATCTCCGACGAGAAGATCGCGGCGCTGGTCAACGAGCATTTCGACCTGCGTCCCAAGGGCATCATCCAGATGCTGGACCTGCTGCGTCCGATCTATGGCAAGACGGCGGCCTACGGCCACTTCGGCCGCGAGGAGCCGGAGTTCAGCTGGGAGCGGACCGACAAGGCCAAGGCGCTGCGCGCCGCGGCGGGGCTGTAAGCCCTCCCCACTCCCCCGGTCATTTGCCGCGCATTCATCGATTGATGCGCGCTTGACCCCCGAAGTCAGGGCCGCCTCGCGCGGCCCTGAGCGTTTCCGGCAGCCGCTTCGCGCGGCAGAATCGCCGGATGCATCCCCTGCCCGCCGCGCCGACCCCGCTGACCATCCTGATCGTCGACGACCAGAGCGCGACGCGCGTCGCGCTGACCGCCGAGCTCGACCGCGCCGGCCACCGCGTGCTGGAGGCCGACAGCGCCGCCTGGGCGCTGGAGCTGTTCCGTCGCTACCGGCCCGACCTGGTGCTGATGGACGTCGAGATGCCGGGCCACGACGGCTACTGGACCTGCCGCGAGATGCGCGCCGCCGAACCCGGCGGCTGGACGCCGATCATCTTCCTGAGCCAGTTCAAGCAGGACGAGGACGTGTGGAAGGGCATCGAGGCCGGCGGCGACGACTACCTGGTCAAGCCGGTGTCCGCGATGATCCTGCACGCCAAGCTGCGCGCGATGCAGCGCCTGGCCCAGATGCGGGCCAGGCTGGTGCAGATGTCCGAGGACCTGCGCGCGGCCAATGCGCAGCTGGAGGAGCTCTCCAGCGTCGACGCGCTGACCGGGCTGATGAACCGCCGCGCCCTGGATGCCCGCCTGCAGCAGGAGCTGGACCTGGCCCGGCGCGAAGGCAAGCCGCTGACGTTGATGCTGTGCGATGTCGACCACTTCAAGCGCTACAACGACGCGGCCGGCCACGTCGCCGGCGATGCCTGCCTGCGTCGCATCGGCCAGCTGCTCAAGGAAACCTGCCGCCGCCCGAGCGACTGCGCCGGGCGCTACGGCGGAGAGGAATTCGCGCTGGTCCTGCCCAACACGCCGCGCTCGGGGGCGATGACCTATGCCCGGGCGCTGATGCGCACGGTGGAGCTGGCGGCCATCCCCCATCCGGATTCCCCCACCGGCGGCACCATCACCCTCTCGGGCGGCATCACCACCTGCCTGCCGGACGAGAGCACCAGCGCCGAGGGGCTGATCATCCGCGCCGACGACGCGCTCTACAACGCCAAGTCCACCGGTCGGAACCGCTTCTTCAGCTACGAGATGCAGATGGACACGGCCGAGCAGCGGCGCGCGGTCGTCCCATCGGCGGGGCCCGCCTCGCCGCCCCCCGCCACCCCCACTTGAGGCATGTCCGGACCGCCTCGCGGCGGAGCGGCCCCGCATAATCGGCCTCGGCACGTTTCGCTGCCGCCTGTCGACGACGCCCGGCCATGGACGCTTCCGCCTCGCTGCCGCCTCTTCGCATCCTGGTCGTGGACGACCAGGCCAGCACGCGCGGCTTCCTGTGCCGCCAGCTTCAGGCGATCGGCCATCACACCCTCGAGGCGGACGGCGGCGACAGCGCGCTGGCCCGCTTCGACGGCGAGCGCCCGGACCTGGTGCTGCTGGACGTCGAGATGCCCGGTCACGACGGCTACTGGGTCGCCAGCCAGATGCGGGCGCACGAGCGCGGCGGCTGGACGCCGATCATCTTCCTGTCCAGCCGCGACCGCGACCAGGATCTCTGGCAGGGCATCGAATCGGGCGGGGACGACTACCTCGTCAAGCCGGTGTCCAACACCGTGCTGCAGGCCAAGCTGCGCGCGATGCAGCGGCTGCGGCGGATGCAGGCACGGCTGCAGGAGGTGTCCGATGAACTGCGCAACAGCAACGAGCGGCTGGAGAAGCTTTCCGGCGAGGATGCGCTGACGCGCCTGATGAACCGGCGCGCCTTCGATGCCCGGCTCGCGCAGGAGATCGCCTGCGCCCGGCGCGACCAGCAACCGCTGACGCTGGTGCTGTGCGACATCGACCACTTCAAGCGCTACAACGACAGCTACGGCCACCTCGAGGGCGACGCCTGCCTGCGGCGGGTCGCGCAGTTGCTGCAGCAGACCTGCCGGCGCCCGCGCGACTGCGCCGCGCGCTACGGCGGCGAGGAGTTCGCCCTCATCCTGCCCGGCACGCCGCGTTCCGGCGCGATGACCTTCGCGCGGGCGGTGATGCGCACGCTGCGCAACTGCGACATGCGCCACCCCGATTCGGTCGAGTCCTACGTCACCCTCTCCGGCGGCATCACCACCTGCGTGCCCGATGCCGACACCAGCGTCGAAGGCCTGCTTCGCCGCTCCGACGATGCGCTCTACACGGCCAAGTCGCGAGGCCGCAACCGCTTCTTCAGCTTCGAGATGCAGATGGACACCGTCGAGCAGGCGCCCAGCGGCTTCGCGCCGCTCTCCTGACAGAACCCATGCCCCGTCGCGGTTACCGTCACGCCTTTCGATGACCGCTGCTTCCGAATGCCTGTGATCGACCACGACGCGTTGCGGCGTCACGCCATCGCCCGCACCTTCTTCAAGCCGACCACGCTGCTGCGCGCGATCCAGCGCCTGGGCTTCGTGCAGGCCGATCCGATCCGCGCGCCGGCGCGCGCGCAGGACTTGATCCTGATGCACCGGGTGAAGGACTACCGCGCCGGCCAGCTCGAGGCGCGTTACGCGCGCCTGGCCGTCGAGGAGGACTGTCTCGTCAACTACGGCTTCCTTGCGCGCGAGACGCTGGCGCTGCTGCATCCACGGGTGGCCCGGCGCGCCTGGGACGAAGCCATGAACGCGCGCGCGGCGGAAGTGCTCGAGTTCATCCGTGCGCGCGGCCGCACGCATCCGCAGCAGGTGCAACAGGCTTTCAGCCACGGCCGTGTCGCGGGTTACTGGGGCGGCGAGCTCAACGCCAGCACGCATCTGCTGGACGGCATGCACTACCGCGGCCTGCTGCGCGTGGCACGGCGCGACTCCGGCACGCGGGTCTACGAGGCGATCGAGCACGCGACGCAGGACGACAGCCCGCAGGCCCGCCGCGAGCGCGCCGGCGCGCTGCTCGACATGATCGTGTCGCTCTACGCGCCGCTGCCCTCGCCGAGCCTGGGCTACCTGACGACGCTGCTGGGCTACGGCGCGCCGCACCTCAAGACCGAGGCCCGCGAGGTGCTCAAGCACGCGAAGTCGCGCTGGGCCCATGCGAAGGTGGACGGCGAGGTCTGGTACTGGCCCTCGGACGAGAACCCTGCCTCGCGCGCCCACCGGGTCGAGCCGGAGCGCCTGCGCTTCCTCGCGCCCTTCGATCCGCTGGTCTGGGACCGCCGCCGCTTCGAGCGGCTGTGGGGCTGGGCCTACCGCTTCGAGGCCTACACCCCAGCCGCGAAACGGACCATGGGCCACTACGCGCTGCCGATGCTGTGGGGCGACCAGGTGATCGGCTGGGCCAACCTGAAGGTCGAGGCCGAGACGCTGGTCCCGGACCTCGGCTTCATCGGCAAGCGTCCGCGCGACGCGGCCTTCCGCGCCGCGCTGGACGAGGCCTATCAGGAGATGTCGGTCTTCCTCGGCCTGGCGGAGTGAAGGACGGGCCGGCGGCGGGCGCCTGCGCTCAGGCGTCGCTCAGGCATTGACCAGCGCCATCGACACCTCCGGATAACGCGCGCCGGCAACCGGATGCGCGTCGATCAGGTCGCGCAGCTCCTCGCGCAGCACGTCGTTGAGGCGGATGCGCGCGGCCATCGCGTTCTCCTCCAGCCGCACGATCGAGCGCGTGCCCGGGATCGGCATGATGTCCGGACCGCGGTCCAGCAGCCAGGCCAGCGCCAGCTGCGCCGGCGTCAGGCCGTGGTCGCGGGCCAGCGCGACGATCGCATCGGCCAGCGCCAGGTTCTGCGCCATCGAGTCGCCCTGGAAACGCGGATTGACGCGGCGCCAGTCATTCGCGGCCAGTTGATCGGCGCTGCGGATCGCGCCGGTCAGGAAGCCGCGCCCCAGCGGGCTGTACGGCACCAGCGCGATGCCGAGCTCGCGGCAGGTGGGCAGCACCTCGGCCTCGACGTCGCGCGTCCACAGCGAGTACTCCGACTGCACCGCCGCGATCGGATGCACGCGATGGGCGCGGCGGATGGTCTCGGCCGAGGCCTCCGACAGCCCGAGATGGCGCACCTTGCCGGCGCGCACCAGCTCGGCCATGGCGCCGACGGTCTCCTCGATCGGCACCGACCGGTCGACGCGGTGCAGGTAGTACAGGTCGATGTGGTTGACGCCCAGCCGGCGCAGGCTGGCGTCGCAGGACGCGTGGACGTGCGAGGGCTTGCCGTTGACGCCGGCCGACAGCCCGTTGGCATTGCGGACGATGCCGAACTTGGTCGCCAGCACGACCTCGCGCCGGCGGTTGGCCAGCAGGCCCGACAGCAGGCGCTCGTTGGCGCCGTTGCCGTAGATGTCGGAGGTGTCGAGGAAATTCATCCCGAGGTCCAGCGCCCGGTGCAGGACGGCCATCGAGGTAGCCTCGTCGGTGGGGCCGTAGAAATCGGACATCCCCATGCAGCCGAGTCCGAGCGCGGAGACCTCCGGCCCGTGGGCGCCGAGCCGGCGGCGCGGCAACTGCGGCAGGTTGTTGATCGGTTCCCTGGACATGATGGTCATGGTGCGGCTCCTTCGAAGACAAGGTCTGCGCGGCGGCCGGCATGACCGCCGCGATGCCTGTCAGCTTAGGAATCCGCCCCCACCCGGGACCAGCGCAAAGCTCGCCCGTCCTTGCCCAATCCTCCGGAACCCGCTTCCCCACGCGCGCGGGCGCTGGCGGCGCGCGCGACGGCCTTGCACAATCCGCCGCATGGTCGCACCCACTCCGATTCCTCTCGCCGACGGCTTCCCCGACGCGCTGCAGGCGCTGCGCGCGCAGATGGTGGATCTGACGCTCCGGCATGTCGATGGCGACGGCACGTCCGCCACGGCGATCCCCTGCCTGCAGCTGATCAAGGCCAGCTGCAGCACCCCCAAGACCGCGCCGGCGCTCTACGAGCCGGGCCTGGCGATCGTGCTGCAGGGCCGCAAGAAGGTGGAGCTCGGCACCGAGACGCTGTATTACGACCCGCTGCATTTCCTGCTGGTCTCGATGCCGATGCTGCCCAAGGGCGGCGTGATCGAGGCGACGCCGGACAAGCCCTACCTGTGCGTGCGCATCGGCTGCGACACCGCGACGCTGGCGGAGCTGATGCTGGAGGTCGGCCCGGCCGGCACCGATGCGCCGCCGGGGGCGCAGTCGGGACTGAACGTCGCGCCGGTGTCCGAGTCGCTGCTGGGCGCGGCGCTGCGGCTGATGCAGCTGCTGGACTCGCCACAGGACCAGCGCGTGCTGGGCCCGCTGTTGCAGCGGGAGATCTTCTACCGGGTGCTGACCGGCCCGCTCGGACCGCGCCTGCGCGCGCTGGCGCAGCAGGACAGCGCCACGCGCCGCCTGTCCCGCGCGCTCGACGAACTGAACCGCCGCTTCAGCGAGGCGATCAGCATCGACGAACTGGCCGCCGTGGCGCACATGAGCGCCTCGACGCTGCACCAGCGCTTCAAGCAGCTGACCAGCATGTCGCCGATGCAGTACCAGAAGCAGCTGCGGCTGCAGCATGCGCGGCGGCTGATGCTGGGCCACGGGCTCGACGCTGCCGCGGCGGCGCACCAGGTCGGGTATGAGAGCGCCTCGCAGTTCAGCCGCGAATACAGGCGCCTCTTCGGCACGCCGCCGCGCACCGACATCGAGCAGCTGCTGCGCGCGGGATGAGCGGCGCCATGGACACGACCTTGACCCACACCGACACCGACGCGGCGATGGCCGCGACCGATGCGATCGCCGAGCTCGGCGCGATGCTGCGCCGCCATGCGCCGCGCGAGGGCCTGTGGCCGACGGCGCTGCCGCGGGTCTGGGCGATCCGGCTGGACGCGCCGGGCGGCGAAATGGCGCATGCGGTGCAGCCGGCCTCGCTGTGCGTGATCGCGCAGGGCGCCAAGGAAGTCCACCTGGGCGACGAGCGCTACGTCTACGACGCGGCGCGCTTCATGGTCTTCACCACCGACCTGCCGGTCAGCGGCCGCGTCATCGATGCCACGCCGGAGCGGCCCTACCTCTGCCTGCGCCTGGACTTCGATCCGGAGGAGGTCGCCGAGCTGGTCGCGCGCAGCGGCCCGCCGCGCGGCCCGGCGTCGCCACCGCCAGGGGCGCTCTCCCGTCCGTCCCCGGCGCCGGCAGCGGCGACCGCCCGCGGCGCCGAGGACACGGGCCGCGGCCTCTTCGTCAGCGCGGTGACCCCCGACATGCTTGACGCGGCCGGTCGGCTGGTGCGGCTGCTGGACCATCCCGAGGACCATGCCGCGCTGGCGCCGATGGCGATGCGCGAGCTCGTCTACCGCGTGCTGCGCAGCGAGCAGGGCGAGCGGCTGGCGCAGGTCGCGCGCGCCGACAGCCAGACGCAGCGCGTGCACCGCGCCATCCGCTGGCTGAAGGCGAACTACGCCCAGCCGCTGCGCATCGAGGCGCTCGCCAGAGAAGCGCACATGAGCGCGTCCTCGCTGCACCACCACTTCCGCGCGCTGACCTCGATGAGCCCGCTGCAATACCAGAAGCAGCTGCGGCTGCAGGAAGCGCGCCGGCTGCTGATCGCGGAGGGACTGGAGGTCGCGCGCGCCGGCCACGCGGTCGGCTACGAGAGCCCGTCCCAGTTCAGCCGCGAGTACAGCCGGCTCTACGGCAGCCCGCCCTCGCGCGACGCCGCCAGGCGCCGGGACACGCCGCCCGCGCGGGCGCTGGCCTGAGCGCCCGGCGGCGGCCGTCGATCAGGCGTCGTCGCGATCCAGCGAGGCCGACAGCGCGGCATGCGCCTCGACCTCCGCCAGACGCTGGCTGAAGGTCTCCCGCGCCATGCCCAGCGCATCGGAGCCCGCCACGAAATGCAGCGGCGGCGTCGGCATCGCGGCCAGCTCGACGAAGGCCCGGCCCAGCTTGGCCGGATCTCCCGGCTGCCGGTGGTTGTAGGCCTCGTAGGTGGACAGCGGCGGCCGCGGCAGCGCGGCGTAGTCCGCGATCGTCCGGGTGCCGTAGCGCACCGAGCTGGCGTCCAGGAAGTCGGTCCGGAAGAAGCCGGGCTCGACCACCGTCACCCGGATGTTGAAGCCGGCCAGCTCCGGCGCCAGCGAGGCGCTGAAGCCATCGACGGCGAACTTCGTCGCGCAGTAGACCGCCGCGCCATCGAAGCCGCGGAAACCGCCGACCGAGGCGATGTTGATCACGTGACCGTCGCGCTGCCGGCGCATGACCGGCAGCACCGCCCGGGTGACGTGCATCAGGCCGAAGACGTTGGTGGCGAACTGGCGCTCGATGTCGTCGGCGCCGATGGCCTCGAACAGGCCCAGCTGGCCATACCCCGCGTTGTTGACCAGCACGTCGATGCGACCGAAGCGCGCGACGGCCTGCTCGACCGCGTGGACCGCGTCGGCCTCGCGGCTGACGTCCAGCGGCAGGCACAGCACGGCGTCGGCGTGCGCCGCATAGGCGTCCTGGAGCGCCGCGACATCGCGGCCGGTGGCGACGACGCGATCGCCGGCGACCAGCGCCGCCTTGGCGATCTCCAGCCCGAAGCCGCGGTTGGCGCCGGTGATGAACCAGATCTTGCTCATGGGATTCAGTCCTTGGAGGGATGACAGGGTGGAGGGATTTCCCCTCGACGGGGGCGCTTGCCGGCGGACCTCGCGAGGGATGGATTCATCGTAGGCAGCAGCCCCCGGGGCCGCATGCCCGTTCCGGCGGACCGCTTGCACGATCCGCCGCGACCGGCAGGCGGTGCTAGTCGCGCTTGTGCCGCTTGTGCCGCTTGTGCCGCCCGCCAACCGCCGGCCCTTCCGCACGATCCCCTCGTCCTGACTCGCAAGCGACGCTGCGCAATTCGCGCGCTTGCGCTACAATCCGCAGCTTGATTCGCACAAGACCACCCTCTTCAGGTCTTCTTCTGCAGCCCCTCCGGTCCCTCTCACGGACCTTTCTGCGAGCGGCTCGCACCAGCATCAACCCCCGGTTCGTGCGCTTGCGCGTTTCTGGCTTCGGCCGGTTCGATCGTCCTTGGGCGAACGGCTGCTGGAGCACCTCTTCGTGTCCCGCCCCGGCTTCGCGCCATCGAAACAGGGAAAGGGCACATTCCCAAACCGCGCCAAGACGGTTGCTTATTGCGATTGCCTGTCAAGGCGCACACCTCATGAAAACTATGCGAACCAAAAGCATTGAGGTGGGGCGATTCCTTGTCTCACCGATGACCAAACCCCATGCCGACGGCGGATTCGCCGCGGCCGTCTCGATCCGATCGGGACGCGGCATGGCCAGCATCGATCGCGTCATGCGATTCGTGCCGACCTTCGAGACCCGCCGCGCCGCGTTGCGCTACGCGGAGACCGAAGGCACGGCCTGGGCGCGCTGCCATTGACGGCGCGCCCGTGATTCCCGAGGCGAAGGCCCGCGGCAGACCGCGGCCGGCGCCCTTATCGATTTCAAGAAAGGAGCCTCCCGTATGGCCAAGGAAGAACTGATTGAAATGCAGGGTGTCGTCAACGAAATCCTGCCGGACTCGCGCTTTCGCGTGACGCTGGAGAACGGCCACCAGGTCATCGCCTACACGGGCGGCAAGATGCGCAAGCATCACATCCGCATCCTGGCTGGCGACGCCGTCTCCCTGGAGATGTCGCCCTACGACCTGACCAAGGGCCGGATCACCTTCCGTCACCTGCAGCGCTCGGCCCACTCGGGACCGCCGCCGGTCCGTCGCTGAGCGTGCGCCGCGGGGGCCGAAACCCTCGCGGAGCCTCCCGGTCATGACCACCGCCCTGCCCGACCCCGCCGCGGCGCCGGCCTCGCTCGAGGCCGACGACCCGATGCCCCAGCCGCCTGTGCAGCCGGACATCGACGCCTGCTGCGGCAACGGCTGCGACCCGTGCATCTTCGACCTGCACGACCTGGCGATGGACCGCTACCGGCAAGCGATGCGCGCCTGGAAGGCCCGCCACCCCGAGGCCGGCTGACGCCTCACCCCCACCCGGAAGGGCCGCCTCGCGCGGCCCTTCGCTTTTTCCGGCGGCCCCGTCCACGTTCGGGGGTCTCGCCTCCCTCCGACGAGGCCCCCCCCTCAGGTCGAGGGGCGTTTGCGTTTCGTGACGTTTTTGGGGACATCCTCGGGCTTCAGAACCCCCGCGCGCCCGCCGACATCCTGGACAGGCGCCGCGCTTGCCGCGCGGGCGCATCGATCTCCCTCGATCGGAGGCCCCGATGTTCATGACCGGCCAGAACCGTTTCCATGTCGCGCGTTCCGACGCCCAGGCCAACCTGCGCTTCGCGCTGGCGCGGCTGAGCACCGACTGGCGCCACCTCGACCCGTTCGGACTGGAGGTGCTGCTGCGCCACCTGCTGATGGCGGAGCACCGCTGCATGCCGCATCCCAGCGTGCTGCGCGAGCGCCCGACCAACCGCTGGCTGCTGCCGCGGCTGCGTCGCCGGCGCATCGAGGTGGCGGAGCGGCTGGTGGCCGTCGGCGGACGCGTCAGCCATGCGAGCCTGGCGCGGGTGCTGCCGCGCGGGCATGACTGGCCGGGGGTGTCGGCGCTGGTCGGGCGGCATGCCTGGGATCCGGTCGAAGGGCGCCAGCCCCGGCCGCGCGTCCCGGTCCTCGAGGACGCGCCGGCCCGCCCTCAGGCGGCTGCGGCCAGCAAGGCGCGGGCCACTTCCGCGAAACCGTCGCCGCGCTCGCTGGCGGTGACGTAGGCCGGCGGGTGATCCAGCATCGGCAGGAAACGCGCGATGTTGGCCACCCCCACCGACAGGGGCACCCGCTCGAACATCAGCTGGTCATTCGTCGAGTCGCCGACATAGACCCACTCCCGCGGATCGAACGCTCGCCCGGTCAGCCGCCTCACCGCCCACTGCGCGGCGGTCCACTTGCTGTGTTCCCCGATCCAGCCGTTGACGTGGATCGAGCTCACCGTCGCCACCAGCCCATGGGCGCGCATCAGGTCGCAGACGGCGGCGATCGCGTCGTCGTCCAGCCGCGTGAATTCGCTGTGGTCGACCGCGATGTCGGTCAGCCGCCCCGCGCTGTCGCGCGCCAGCTGGGCGCCCGGCACCGTCGCCACGATCGCCCCCGCGCAGGCCTGCAGACGCGCGAAGTTCTCCCGTCGCGTCGCGTCGTCCTGGGCGAACTCGGTGACCAGCGCGTCGTTCTCCCGGTGCAGCAGCACCCCGCCGTTCTCCGCCACGATCCCCCGCAAGGGCCAGTCCAACGCGAAGGGCGCGCTCCAGCCCGCGGGCCGGCCGGTGATCGCGATGACGGGGACGCCGGCGCCCTGCAGCCGATGCAGGGCCGCCAGCGCGGCGGGGGCGATGTCGCCCTCGGCCGTCAGGGTGTCGTCGATGTCGGTCAGCACCCCGCGCAGGGGGAGCCAGGCCGCGCGGGGACAGTCGCTGAGCGGGGGGATCGTTCGCATGGGGGGCGATTGTGGCCCCGACCGTGACGCTGTCATCGAGCCGTCGAACGGAACATGTCTACAATCGCGCCCTGTTCCGAGGAGCGTTGCGACCTCCCATCCCATCGAGGCCAGGCTCGGAACCGCCGCGCGGCGACGTGCCCGCGGCCATGGCAACCGCGCTCACCCGTCGACCCTTCGCAGGCCGGGTGAGGACCGAGCGGCAAGTGCCCTCCCCACTTCTCCCCATGTCCTGATCGCTGGCGTCGACGGCCCTTCCTCGCAGGAGTCCGCATGAACGCCCAACTGAAGCCGCTGGCCCAAGACCAGTACCTGATCAAAGACCTGTCGCTGGCCGACTGGGGCCGCAAGGAGATCAAGATCGCCGAGAGCGAGATGCCCGCGCTGATGGCGATCCGTGAGGAATACGCCGCGGCCCAGCCGCTCAAGGGCGCGCGCATCACCGGCTCGCTGCACATGACGATCCAGACCGCCGTGCTGGTCGAGACGCTGCAGGCGCTGGGCGCCGAAGTCCGCTGGGCCTCGTGCAACATCTTCTCGACGCAGGACCACGCCGCCGCCGCGCTGGTCGCCGTCGGCACCCCCGTCTTCGCCTACAAGGGCGAGACGCTGGAAGACTACTGGGACTACACCCACCGCATCTTCGAGTTCGGCGCCAAGGGCCAGGCGGGCGAAGGCCCCAACATGATCCTGGACGACGGCGGCGACGCGACGCTGCTGATGCACCTGGGCCAGAAGGCCGAGAAGGACCTGTCGGTCCTGGCCAATCCGGGTAGCGAGGAAGAGCGCATCCTGTTCGCCGCGATCAGGAAGAAGATCGCCGAAGACGCGACCTGGTACACCCGCAAGAGCGCCGAGATCATCGGCGTGACCGAGGAAACGACCACCGGCGTGCATCGCCTGAAGGAGATGTCGGCCAAGGGCACGCTGCTGTTCCGCGCGATCAACGTCAACGACTCGGTCACCAAGAGCAAGTTCGACAACCTCTACGGCTGCCGCGAGTCGCTGGTGGACGGCATCAAGCGCGCCACCGACGTCATGGTCGCCGGCAAGATCGCCGTGATCGCCGGCTACGGCGACGTGGGCAAGGGCTCGGCGCAGGCGATGCGCGCGCTGTCGGCCCAGGTCTGGGTCACCGAGATCGATCCGATCTGCGCGCTGCAGGCCGCGATGGAGGGCTTCCGCGTCGTGACGATGGAATACGCCGCCGACAAGGCCGACATCTTCGTGACCACGACCGGCAACAAGAACGTGATCCGCCACGAGCACATGGCCGCGATGAAGCACAACGCGATCGTCTGCAACATCGGCCACTTCGACAACGAGATCGACGTCGCTTCGCTCGAGAAGTACGAGTGGGAAGAGATCAAGCCGCAGGTGGACCACGTGATCTTCCCGGACGGCAAGCGCATCATCCTGCTGGCCAAGGGCCGCCTCGTGAACCTGGGCTGCGGCACCGGCCACCCGAGCTACGTGATGTCGTCGAGCTTCGCCAACCAGACCATCGCGCAGATCGAGCTGTTCGCGCACAAGGACGCGTATGCCGTGGGCCAGGTCTACGTGCTGCCCAAGCACCTGGACGAGCACGTCGCGCGCCTGCAACTCAAGACGCTGAACGCGCAGCTGAGCGAGCTGACCGACGAGCAGGCCGCCTACATCGGCGTGTCCAAGTCCGGCCCCTACAAGCCCGACACCTACCGCTATTGATCGACTGACCGTCGACTGAACCGAGACCCGACCATGCGTGCTGATCAGCGGCTTCTTTCCCTTGGCCTGGCGCCCACGCGCTCGGCTGCCCAGCGGCTGATCGACGCACGCGCGGTCGAGTGGGAAGGCCCCAAGGGCTGGACCGTCGTGCGCAAGTGCGGCGAGGACCTGCCCGAGACCACCCCCATGCGCGTGACGAACGACGCCGAACTGCGTTACGTCTCGCGCGGCGGGCTCAAGCTCGAGGGTGCGCTGGCCAAGGTCGGCGTGTCGGTGACCGGCTTCTCGGCCCTGGACATGGGCCAGAGCGCGGGCGGCTTCACCGACGTGCTGCTCAAGGCCGGCGCGGCGCACGTGACCGGCATCGACGTCGGCCACGGCCAGCTGCACGAGACCTTGAAGGCCGACCCGCGCGTGACGGCCCTCGAAGGCATGCACGTGAAGGACTATGTGCCCGCCGAGCCTTTCGACCTCGTCGTGGGCGACCTGAGCTTCATCTCGATGATCGGCACGATCAAGCACGTGGCCGGCTGGCTCAAGCCGCAAGGCCAGGCGCTGCTGCTGATCAAGCCGCAGTTCGAGCTCGGCCCCAAGGCCTTGAACAAGAACGGCATCGTCAAGGACAAGTCGCAGTACGCCGTGGTCAAGGAACAGGCCGTGGCCGCCGCCGAGAAGCGCGACCTCGTCGTCAAGGGCTGGTTCGAAAGCCCCGTCACCGGTGGCGACGGCAACACCGAATTCTTCATCTGGATCCAACAACCATGACGACGCCGGTCAGCATCGAATTCTTCCCGCCCAACACGCCCGTCGGCACCGAGAAGCTCAAGACCGTCGTGCAGGAACTGCGCGCGGTGAATCCGCAGTACTTCAGCGTCACCTACGGCGCCGGCGGCTCCACGCGCGAGAAGACGCTGTCGACCGTCGCCGACATCGCGTCGCAAGGCTTCGATGCCGCGCCGCACCTGTCCTGCGTCGGCTCCACGCGCGAGAACATCGCCGAGATCCTGGCGACCTACCGCGCGCAGGACATCCGCCGCGTCGTCGCGCTGCGCGGCGACCTGCCCAGCGGCACGGCCACGGCGGGCGAGTTCCGCTACGCCGCCGAGCTGGTGCGCTTCATCCGCGAGACACAGGGCGAGGACTGGGACATCGAGGTCGCCGCCTATCCCGAGTACCACCCGCAGCAGCGCTACGCGGCGCGCGACCTGCAGTTCTTCGCCGACAAGGTGCGCGCCGGCGCCAGCGGCGCGATCACGCAGTTCTTCTACAACCCCGATGCCTACTTCCACTTCGTCGAGGCCTCCCGCGCCCTGGGCGTGGAGGTGCCGATCGTGCCGGGCGTCATGCCGATCAACAACTACGCGCGCATCGCGCAGTTCGCGCAGCGCGACGGCATCGAGATCCCGCGCTGGGTCGCGCTAAAGATGGAGGGCTACATGGATGACGCCGCCTCCGTGCGCGCCTTCGGCCTGGACGTCGTCACGCGACTGTGCGAGCGCCTGATCGCCGGCGGCGTGCCGGGGCTGCACTTCTACACGCTCAACCAGAGCGCGCTGACGCTGGAGTTGTGCAAACGCCTCGGTCTCGCCGCCCAAGCTTGACACCGCGCAAGCGGTCCGCGCCGCCGCGGGCGGTCTTCATGCCGCGCCGCCGTTCCTTGTGAACGGTCAAGGCCAGCGGCCCGAGGCCCACGTTCAATGCCGGTCACCCATTGACCAGGAGTGAACGCATGTCCCGCATCCCCACCCGATCCCGCTTGTCCCTCGGCGCCGCGGCGCTCATGGCGCTCACGGCGCTGATGACGACCACCGCGCTGCCCGCGCACGCGCAGGGCGGCCCCTGGGTGATCCGCGCCCGCGCGGTGAACATCGACCCGGCGGACAAGGACCGGACCGGCCTCGGCCTGTCGCTGAGCCGCAAGACGATTCCCGAAGTCGACATCAGCTACTTCATCACGCCGAACCTGGCGACCGAGCTGGTCCTCACCGTGCCGCAACGGCACACGCTGCGCAGCAACGGCGTGCGCATCGGGACCGTGAAGCACCTGCCGCCGACGCTGACGCTGCAGTACCACTTCAACCCGGACGGGCAGTTCCGCCCCTACCTTGGCGCCGGCCTCAACTACACGCGCTTCTCCAGCGCCCGCTTCGAGCCGGCCGTGCAGGCGGCGCTGACGCCCAGCATCGAGAAGCAGAGCGTCGGCCTGGCCCTGCAGGCCGGTTTCGACGTGATGCTGGATCCGAGGTGGTCGATCAACCTCGACATCAAGAAGCTCAAGATGGACACCGAGGTGCGCTCCAAGGGCGCGTCGGTCGGCAAGTTCAAGATCGATCCGCTGCTGATCGGCGTCGGCGCCGGCTATCGGTTCTGAGTCCCAGAAATCCGTTTCATCCCCTCGGCCCTCGCATCGGCTGAGGGGACGGCGCAAGCAGCCAAACGTCGGGATTCTTGACAGTTCGTTAAAACCGCACGCGCGGAGCGCCGGGAATTGTTCACGGAAACAGCGCCAAGTGCCTATGCCAGAAGGGATTCGAACGCCATCCCTAATTCATTGGCATGAACACTGCTTACATGGAGTCACAAGCCACCTTTTTTGTGACCCTGACTCCATGAACTTCAAGCGTCTGCTGGCCGTCTGCGCCGCCTCCCTGACCACCGCCTTCACCGCCCAAGCCGCGGTCGTGACCGCCTCCAGCACCACGCCGACCGCCATCTGCGACCGCTGCGTCGTGACCTCCACGCTGAACGTCGACACCCGCGGCACGCTGAGCGACGTGAACGTCTCGATCGTCGACCTGCGCCACACCTATGACGCCGACCTGGCGATCTGGCTGATCGCGCCGACCGGCACCACCGTCCAGCTGTTCAACCGCCGCGGCGGATCGGCCGACAACTTCTTCAACACCGTCTTCGACGATGCGGCGACCACCGCCGTCGCCAATGGCGCCGCGCCGTTCACCGGCAGCTTCCGCGCGGAAGAACTGCTGTCGGCCTTCAACGGCCAGGACGCCTTCGGCACCTGGACGCTGCGCGTGGCCGACCTGGCCGGCGCCGACGTCGGCGTGATCAACAACTGGAACGTGCAGCTGACGACCGTGCCGGAGCCGGGTTCGCTGGCGCTGGCCGGGCTGGCGCTGGTCGGCCTGGGCATGGCGCGCCGCCGCAAGGCCTGAGGCCGGCGGGCGAGCGCCCGCCAGCGACCGTCATCGGGCGCCGCTCGACGACCGGAACGATGAATGCGTGACGGGGTGGGCGCCGAGGGCGCCAGCGCTCAGCCCAGCGCCGCGAACGCGTCCCGCGTCAGGTTCTCCGGCGCGCCGCTGTCGCGGCAGGCGACATCGTCTTCGATGCGCACGCCGCCGAAGGCGCTGAGGTGCTTGACCAGCGCCCAGTCCACCTGCGCCGCCGCGGGCGTCGCGCGCAGCTTGTCCAGCAGCATCGGGATGAAGTACAGCCCCGGCTCGATCGTCACCACCATGCCGGGCTGCAGCACGCGCGTCAGCCGCAAGTAGGGGTGACCGTCGGGCTTGGGGATCGTGCCGCCGTCCTCGCCGGCCATGAAGCCGCCGATGTCGTGCACCTGCAGGCCGAGCAGGTGGCCGATGCCATGCGGCAGGAAGGTCGAGGTCACGCCCTGCGCGAGCATCGCGTCCTCGTCCATCCGCACGATGCCCAGCTGCCGCAGCACGCCGGCGATCTCGCGGTGCGAGGCCAGGTGGATGTCGCGGTAGTCGACGCCCGCGCGCACGCGATCGACCAGGCGCAGCTGCGCGGCCTCCATCGCGTCGACCAGCGCCTGGAAGCTGGCGTCGCCGTTGCCGGTGGTGCGGGTGATGTCCGAGGCATAACCGCAGCTGTGCGCGCCCGCGTCGATCAGCAGCGACAGCGACTGCGCCGGCGCTTGCTGGTCCTGATACTGGTAATGCAGCACCGCGGCGTGCTCGTTCAGGGCGACGATGTTGCCGTAGGGCAGGTCGCGCTCGGCCAGGCCGCAGGCCTGGAGGTAGGCGGCATGGATCGCCGCCTCCGACCGGCCGTCGCGGAAGGCGCGCTGCGCGGCCAGGTGCGCCGTCGCGCCCAGCGCCGATGCCTCGCGCAGGCGCAGCAGCTCGTAGCCGGTCTTCACCGCGCGCGCGTGGTGCAGCGGGTTCAGCACCTCGGGCGGGTTGTTCGGGACGATGTCGCCCAGCGCCGCGTCGGCCTCGCCGACGATCGCCAGCTCGCCCGGCAGCTGCAGGTAGGGCAGCGCCTCACCCGGGGTGCGCACCACGATCAGTTCGAAGTGCTCCACCCAGAAGCCGCTCGGCGCCTCGGGCGGCACATGCCAGTAGTCCTCGGGCTGGACGTAGACCAGTCGGGGCCGGTGGCCGGGGCGGATCACCAGCCAGCTGTCCGGATGGCGGATCAGCGGCACCCACAGTTTGAAGTGGGGGTTGGGCTGAAAGACGTAGGGCCGGTCGTCGAGGAAGGCGAACTTCTCGACACCGGACGCGATCAGCAGCGCGTCGTAGCCACCGCGCTGGAGCGCGTGTTCGGTGCGACGCTGCTGCTCGGCGAGGTGGGCCACATACAGCGCATCCAGCGTGTCGGCGGTCGGGCGGACGGGGGAATCGACGGCATTCATGCGCGCGGATTCTCCCAGACCACCCCCATCTCGGTCAGCATCGCGTCCAGCCGCACGTCGTTCGGCTGGGCGGTCAGCGTCGGCTGGAAGCCGTGGCTGAAACCGACGCCCACGGCCTGCGGCCGGGGCTGGATCTGCGCGATGGTGCGCAGCATGAAGCCGCCGCCGTAGCCCATGCGGATGCCGCCCGGGCCGTAGCCCAGGCAGGGCAGCAGCAGGAGTTCAGGCTCGAAGGCCTCGGTGTCCTTGGGCTTGGTGATGCCGGTCGCGTCCTCTTCCATCGGGCAGCCGGGATACCAGACGTGGAAGCGCAGGCGCCCCTGCTCGCGATCGACGACGGGTAGGCCGATGCGACGTTCGGGATCGACCTCGCTCCAGCGGTACAGCGCCGGCAGCGGATCGAATTCGCCCTTGATCGGCCAGTACGCCGCGATGCGCTTTTCCTTGCGTCCCACCAGCCACACGCGCAGCACGCCCTGCACCAGGTCCGCGAGTTCCAGGCGGCCCGGCAAGTCCAGGCGCTCGCGGATCAGGCGCTCGCGCAGCGCCTGGCGGTCTTCGGAAATCGGCAGCTTGTCGTTCGGATCCATCCGGCCCCTTCACGTTGCCCAGCGGGACCGACGGGCCCCGGAGCCGGCCATTGTGGCCGCGCCGGACGCGGGTTGCTAGAGTCGCCGCCATGGCACGAGGCACCACCACCACGGGAACCGTCCGGCGCGTCGCCGGCGCGGGCAGCGATTTCGCCAACCACTGCATGGAGCTGCTGGCGCCGCTCGGGCCGGTGCTGGCGCGGCGGATGTTCGGGGGCTTCGGGCTGTATGTCGACGACCTGTTCCTGGCCATCATCAGCCGCGACGAGCTCTACCTGAAGGCGGACGCCGTCAGCCAGCCGCGCTACCTCGAGGCCGGCTGCGAGCCCTTCCGGTACGCGAAGACCGGCAAGGACGGGCGACAGGAGGTCGCCAGCCTGAATTACTTCCGGCCGCCGGAGGAGACGCTGGAGTCGCCGGCGCTGATGCTGCCCTGGGGGCGGCTGGCGATGGAGTCGGCCTTGCGCTCGGCCAATGCGAAGCCGAAGGCCAGCACGCCGAAGAAGAGCGCCGGCACCACCGCCGAGCCCAGCACCGACAGGAAGCTGAAACCAGTCAAGGCCACGGCTCCGGCGCTCAAGCGTTCGCCAGGCGCTGGCCGAACAGCTGCCCGAAAGAAGGCAGCCGGCTGACGCGCCGCGCGCGCTGGGCGGCGCAGGCCTGCGGCGGCACCATCAGCTGGAAGCGGGCGGTCGGCCAGGCTTCCACGACCAGTTCGGTGCCGCTGGCCACTTCCAGGGTCTCCCCGGCCGACAGCCAGAAGTCCTGGGCCGGCAGGTTCAGGTCGCCGCGCTGCGTCACCCAGACGCGCCCGTCGAGCACATGCAGCTCGCGGCGGCCCGGGCCGATCGGCAGGCTCATCGCCTCGCCCGCGGACAAGGCCCACGCGGCATCGTCGCGGCTGACCTGGATTGATGACTTTTGCATGACGTTCATGATCGGCTCCCCGTCCGCCGGGCGGCCCGCGCACTTGGCGGCGTTCCTCGTGGACATGGAGGGATATTAGGGTTGCCCCGCATGCCGGTCCAATGAGTCTTCGCGCGTCGATTGATACCATCCGCGCATGAATCCGCCTCGCCATCGCCCGCTCGCCGTCGGTCCGCTGCGCGCCTTCGAGGCGGTGGCCCGGCGCCTGAGCTTCAGCGCCGCCGCCGACGAGCTCTACCTGACCCAGTCCGCCATCAGCCGCCAGATCCGGTCGCTGGAGGAGGAACTCGGGGCGACGCTCTTCCTGCGCGGCACCCGCCACGTCGAGCTGGCGCCGGACGGCAAGCTGCTGCTGGCGGCGGTCGAGCCGATGCTGGAACGGCTGGACAGCACCGTGCGCCAGATCCGCTCGACGCGCGGCCGACGCGTGGTCAACGTCACCACTTTCGCCTCGTTCGCGTCGCTGTGGCTGATCCCGCGCCTGGAGGCCTTCCAGCGCGAGCATCCGGACATGGACATCCGCGTGTCCGCGCTCGACCAGCTGGTCGAGATCGACGACAGCGAGTTCGACGTCGCGCTGCGTTATGCCGCGCCCAACCGGGTGGCGCCGTCGGCGCAGCGGATGTTCGGCGAGATGCTCACGCCGGTGGTCAACCCCTGGGTCGCGAAGCAGGCGCAGGAGGGCCAGGGCCCGCCGCTGGGCGAGGCGGCCGACCTGCGCCAGTACACGCTGGCCGAGGAGGACGACCAGCGCCCCAGCGGCCTGTTCCTGAGCTGGCGGCGCTGGCTGGCGCTGCACGGCGCGCCCGACCTGCAGCCGCGGCGCTGGATGTACCTGAACTTCACCTACCAGCAGATCCAGGCGGCGGTCTCGGGCCAGGCCGTCGCGCTGGCGCGGCTGCCGCTGATCTACGAGGCGCTGGAGCGCGGTGAGCTGGTGGAGCCTTTCGGCGCGGCCGGCCGGACCGACTGCCCGACGGTCTACTGGCTCATGATGTCGGCGCACGGGCGGCAGCGGCCCGAGGTCGTCGAGTTCGCGCGCTGGATCGGCGAGCAGTCGGCGCTCACCCGGCGCGCGATCGGCGAGCCCGATCCTCCCGTGGACGAGCACTCGGGCTGAGCGCCTCGCCGCCTCAGGGCGCGAGCACCTCGCGCTCGGTCACCACGACGGTCATCGCCTGGTCGTGCGGCTGGACCTCGAAGCTGGCTTCGCAGCAGCTCCAGGCCAGGCCGATCGTTGTGACGCCGAGATGCGCTTCCAGCCAGCGGTCGAAATAACCGCCGCCATAGCCGAGCCGGAACCCCTCGCGCGTGTAGCCCAGACAGGGCACCAGCAGTACTTCGGGCACCAGCACCGGGCCGGTGGCGCTGGGGATGCCGCATTCGTCCTTGAGCGTGGGCGGGGTGCCGTCCCAGCGCCGGAACTCCATCGCCGCCGGCCCGCGGTCGCCGGCCTTGCGGGCGAACGGCAACGCCAGTTGCATCGCCCCGCCGAGCTTGTGCGTCGCGGCCCAGGCCGCTGCGTTAAATTCACCCTCCAGCGGCCAGTACAGGCCGAGGCTCAGCGGCTCGAGCTGGCGCAGCAGCGGAAGCAGCTGCTCGCCCAGCTTGTCGGCGGCGAGACGGGCCTCGGCGCCGGCCGACCATTCGCGGCGGCGCGCCAGCAAGGCGCGGCGCAATTCGCTTCGCTCATGGGGCCAGGTCTTGCCGGCGATGCCGGCGGCGTCGGGGGCCGTGGGGGAATCATTCATCGCAGTCGGTCATGAAGTTCGCTCGAATCACTGTAACCGCCCTCGCCGCCGCCGCCCTGGGCGCGCTCTGCGCCTGGACGGCGCTCCCCGCCGCCGCCCAGTCGACGATGCCCTTCGCCGTCGTGCCCAATCCGCCACCGCCGCTGCCGGACCTGGTGACCGACGCCCGCGAGGCCTGGCGCACCCGCGACCGCTCGCGGCTGGCCGCGATGCGGCAGGTCGCCTTCGACCAGCAGCACCCGCTCGCGCCCTGGTTCGACTACTGGGAGCTGAACGCCCGGCTGGCCGACGCGCAGCAACCCGAGATCACCGCCTTCTACGCCCGCTGGCCCGGCAGCTACGTCGAGGACCGCCTGCGCAACGACTGGCTGCTCGAACTGGGCCACCGGCGCGACTGGGCCAACTTCCGTCGCGACCTGGCCGGCTACAAGATGCAGGACGACCGCGAGGTCGTCTGCTACACGCTGCTGGCCGACCCGCCGGCGCGCGAGCTCCGCGAGGCGGCGCGCACCGCCTGGCTGGCGCAGCGCGATGCGGACGAGGGCTGCAACATGCTGGCCGCGACGCTGCACGAGAACGGCCAGTTCAAGGACTCGGATGTCTGGCGCAAGCTGCGGCTGGTCGTCGAGACCAACAAGCCGCGCGCCGTGAAGCAGGCCGCGGCGCTGCTGTCCAAGGCGGACCAGGACGCGATCGCCGAGCTGATGGACAAGCCCGACCGCTACCTCCAGCGCAAGGCCGCCGCGTCCCCGCGCGCCAAAGCGGAGCTGACGCTGCTGGCGCTGATGCGGCTGCTCGCCACCGACTACGACAAGGCCGAAGACGACGTTCGCCGCTGGGCGCCGAAGCTGCCCAATGACCTGTCCGCCTGGCTGTGGGCCCAGTACGGCCGGCAGGCCGCGCTGCGGCTGAAGGACGAGGCCAACGACCACTTCGAACGCGCGCTGAAGCTGCAGGCGCGGCTGGGCGGGCCGCTCGAATGGAGCGACGACACGGTGAACTGGATCGCCCGCGCCGCGCTGCGCGGCGATGCCGGCGCCAGCCGGCCGGAGCAGCTGGTGGCGGCGATCGCGCTGATGAAGCCGTCGGACCAGAAGGACATCACCTGGCAGTACTGGCGCGCCAAGGCCCAGCAGCAGCTCGCGGCGAACGGCCCCGCTGGCGACGCCCAGCGTCGCGAGGCCCTGGAGGCGCTGCGCGCGATCGCGTCGCCGCTGAGCTTCTACGGCAAGCTCGCCGCGGACGAGCTCAAGCTGCGCCTGCCGCTGCCGCCCTCGCCGGCCGAGCTGAGCGCGCAGGAGCGGGCGCAGGCGCTGGCCAATCCCGGCATCCAGCGCGCGCTGCAGCTGCTGGCGGTGGGCCTGCGCAGCGAGGGCCAGCGCGAGTGGAACTTCAGCCTGCGCGGCCTGTCCGACCGCGAACTGCTCGCCGTCGCGCAGACCGCCTGCGAGCGCGAGCTCTGGGAACGCTGCATCCAGACCAGCGAACGCACGCGCACCGAGATCGACCTCGCCCAGCGCTTCCCCATGCCCTATCGCGCCGACGTGCTCCGGCAGTCCACCGCGGTGGGCCTGGACCCGGCCTATGTCTACGGGCTGATCCGCCAGGAGTCGCGCTTCATGATGGACGCGCGCTCGCATGTCGGCGCCGGCGGCCTGATGCAGGTGATGCCGGCGACCGCCAAGTGGACGGCCAGGAAACTGGGCGTCGAATTCCGGCCCGACATGCTGCACGACCGCGACACCAACCTGCGCCTGGGCACCGGCTACCTCAAGCTGGTGATGGACAGCTTCGACGGTTCGCAGGCGATGGCGGCCGCCGCCTACAACGCCGGACCGAACCGCCCCCGGCGCTGGCGCGAGGGGCCGCAGCTCGACGCCGCCATCTGGACCGAGAACATTCCCATCTGGGAGACCCGTGACTATGTGCGCAAGGTGCTGTCCAACGCGACGATCTATGCCCAGCTGATGGGCCGCGAGGGCGGCACGCAACTGCGCGACCGGCTCGGGCGCGTCATCGGCCCGGCGGCGGCGTCGGCGCCGGACATCCCGGCCAACGGCACCACGGCGGGCGCGCCCGCCGGCACCAACTGACCCCGCGGCGCCGGCTCCCCGCCGGCGCCGTCCTCCTCCACGCGAAGGGACTCCCGCATGCAATTGATCGTCGGCAACAAGAACTACTCGTCCTGGTCGATGCGCCCCTGGGTGCTGATGAAGGGCCTGGGCATCGATTTCCAGGAGCGCGTGCTGCGCTTCGACTTCACGCCGGATTCGGCCTTCTACCGCGAGGTCGGCGCGGCGACGCCGACCGGCAAGGTGCCGGTGCTGGTCGACGAAGGTTTGGCGGTGTGGGATTCGCTGGCCATCGTCGAGTACCTGGCCGAGCGCTTCCCCGACAAAGGCATCTGGCCGAGCGATCCCCGCCAGCGCGCCCGCGCGCGGAGCCTCTGCGCCGAGATGCACAGCGGCTTCGGCCAGCTGCGCGGCCTGTGCGTGATGAACATCGACGCCGACCTGAGCTCGGTGGGGCCGCGGCTGCTGGCCTCCGAGGCCGGCCTGCGCAAGGATCTGGCGCGCATCGTCGAGCTGTGGACGGAAGCGCTCGCGCAAAGCGGCGGGCCCTTCCTGTTCGGCGCGTTCGGCGCGGCGGATGCGTTCTTCGCGCCGGTCGTGATGCGGGTGACGCGCTACGCCTTGCCGGTGCCCGAGGCGCTCAAGGGCTACCTGGCGCGCGTGGAAGCGGCCCCCGGCGTGCGCGAGTGGATCGCCGACGCGATCGCGGAGAAGGATTTCCTGGACTTCGAGGAGCCCTATCGCGACGTCAGCGGGCCGGTGCCGGTGCTCAAGGGCTGAGACGCCCGCCGACCCGCCCGCCCCATGAAAAACCGCTTCCGGTCACCTGTGCGGGCAGGCGGCGGGAAGCGGCGAGGTGGACCGCCGGGGTCAGTGATCGCGGCGGCGGCGGACCAGGAAGCCGGCGGCCAGCAAGCCGCCGAGCATCATGGCCTGGTTCTGGGACTCGGACACGAACGACGGCAGCACCTGGTCCGCGCCGTCCTGTTCATTGACATCCGGCAGCTGGGCCGGTGCCGACTGGCTTTGCGAGACGAAACTCGTCTCGGCGGCCACATGGACGGCCTTCGCGTCCGTGACTGGGGATTCCTGCGCTTGAGCGGCCAGACCAATTCCGCCCAGCAAGAGGAGGAGAACAGACTTCATTCATAAACTCCCGACTGCTTGCCCGACCTGCCTGGCTACAACTGTCTCTCTCGGTAGCTGGTCTGTTTGAACAGACACTGGTGTGCAGGTGGCATTGGTGAATATACGGAGACACAGCCTAAATGAGCACCCCACACCTTGGGGATGCTGCGCCGCAACATGAGTGATCAGATGTATCTCGTCGGGGGTGCCGTCCGGGACGCCCTGCTGGGCCTGCCGGTCCAGGACCGTGATTGGGTAGTGGTCGGAGCCACACCCAAGTCCTTGATCGACAAGGGATTTCAGCCCGTCGGCAAGGATTTCCCGGTGTTCCTGCACCCCGTGACCCATGAAGAGGTGGCACTGGCCCGGACCGAGCGCAAGACCGGATCCGGATACCACGGTTTCCAGTTCCACACCGACCCCGACGTCACCCTCGAACAGGACCTGGCGCGCCGGGACCTGACCATCAACGCGATGGCCCGGGCCGAGGACGGTTCGCTCATCGACCCCTATGGCGGCCAGCGGGATCTGGCGGCGCGGATCCTGCGCCACGTGTCGCCGGCCTTCGCCGAGGATCCGGTGCGGATCCTGCGCCTGGCCCGCTTCGCGGCGCGCTTCGGAGACTTCTCGGTCGCGCCTGAAACCATGGCGCTGATGCGCCGCATGGTGGACGCCGGCGAGGCCGACGCGCTGGTCGCCGAACGCGTCTGGCAGGAAGTCTCCCGGGGGCTGATGGAGCGGCATCCAGCGCGGATGATCGAGATCCTGCGCGATTGCGGCGCGCTGGCGCGCATCGCGCCGGAGCTGGCGCGGCTGTTCGGGGTCCCGCAGCCCGAGGCGCATCACCCGGAGATCGACACCGGCGCCCACCTGCTGCTGGTGCTGGCGGAATGCGCGCGCGTCGACGCACCGCTGCCGGTGCGTTACGCCTCGCTGTGCCACGACCTGGGCAAGGGCACGACGCCCGAGGCCGAGTGGCCCCGCCACCTGAAGCACGAGGCGCGCGGCGTGGCCCTGGCGGCCGCGCTCTCGCAGCGCTGGCGCGTGCCGTCGGACTGCAAGGAACTGGCCGAGCTGGTGGCGCGCGAGCACACGCATGTCCACCAGAGCCTGGACTTCAGCGCCGAGGCGCGCCTGCGCCTGATCGAGCGCTGCGATGCGCTGCGCCGGCCGGAGCGCTTCGCGCAGCTGCTGCTGGCCTGCGAGTGCGACGCGCGCGGCCGTGCCGGCCTGCAGGACCGCGCCTACCCGCAGCGCACCGCGCTGCTGCACGACCTGAAGGCGGTGCAGTCGGTCGACCAGTCGGCGATTTCAGCGGCGGCGCTGGCGGCCGGCAAGCAAGGGCCGGCGATCGGGCAGGCGATCCACGCCGCGCGGCTGGCTGCGTTGCGTCCCTTGCGCTGAGCGAGCCGCACTCGCTCTGAAGAGGGAGGCCCGGGAAAACGACAAGGGCCGCGCGCCTGGACCGCTGGATCGGCGCCCTACAGTGCGCGCCCATGTCACACGCGAAGCATGCTTTCCAGGGCCGTCGCAGCCCGTCCGGTCCACTCGGCCCATCTGGTCCGCTCGCCGGTTCCGACTCCGATGCGGGCGTCGCCGCCGCTGCGGATCTCTCGTCACGGGAGCGCCGCCGCTGGTGCCTGGCCGCGACCCTCGGCTTCGCGCTGCCCGGGCTGCCGTCGATCGCCGACGCGGCGGACGCGCCCGCGGAAGCCGCCTCCGCTGCGTCTCCACCGGCGTCCGATGCCGCCGCGAGCTCGACCGCGACGCCCATCGAGCATCTGCTGGCCGCGCCGATGCTCGCGCGCGCCAGCCTGTCGCCGGATGGACGCCATCTGGCCGCGGTGGGGGACGCGCGCGGCCGGCCCATCGCGCTGATCGTGGACTTGACGACCCAGGAAGCGCGTTCGGTGACACCCAACCTGACGGCGGCCGACCGCTGGCGCGAAGGAATCGACGGTCAGGTCTTGGACATGCGGTGGATCAGCCCCGAGCTGCTGATCCTCCGGATGACCGGGGCCGTCTCGATGGTCATGCGCCCCGACGGCACGCTGCTGCGCCGCCTGGACGGCAGCTTCCTCGAGCAACTGCCCGACGCCGCGGACGGTGCGGAACGTGTGCTGCTGGCGTCGGAGAACGCGCTCCATGTGGTGAACCTGCGCACCGGCGAGCGGGTCAAGGAATCGGTCGACCTGCCCGACGACGGGGTGTACTGGGCCTTCGACGCCCAGGGCCGCCTGCGCGCGGCGACCACCAAGGACACGTCGCGCTGGACCGGACGCACGGTCTGGACGCAATGGCATCGGGCCGCCGCGCCGGGGTCCCGGTGGCAGGCGCTGGAGAAGACCGAAGACGCCGACCAGGTCTGGCAGCCGCTGCGGGTGCTGGCGGACGGGCAGATCGCCGTTCGTGCCCGGGCCGGGCGGGACACGCTGGCGGTATTCCGCTACGACCCGGCCAAGCGCCAGTTCGGCGAACTGATGGCCGGCCACGAAACCGACGACATCGTCGGCGCGGCGGGCCTGGACGCGGCGTTCTTCGAATCCGTCGTGACCGGAGGCCTCAAGCGCAAGGAGTACTGGTTCGACGCTCGGTGGGCGCGACTGCAAAGCGCCGTCGACGCGTCGCTGCCCGACAGCCTGAACAGCTTGTCCGGCGCCAAGCCCGAGGGCCACGTACTGGTCCACAGCCGCAGCGACGTGGACCCCGGCCGTTGGTACGCGCTGGACACCGCGACGATGCGCATGGCCGAGGTCGGCGTCGCGAGGCCGAACATCGATCCGGCGAAGATGCGCCCGATGGCGGCCTACCGCTACGCGGCGCGCGATGGCCTGCGCGTGCCGGCCTATCTGACCCGTCCGGCGACCCCGGGTCCGGCGCCGACGATCGTGCTGATCCACGGCGGTCCGTGGGCGCGCGACGACTGGGCCTGGGATCCGGAGGTCCAGTTGCTGGCGGCACAGGGGTATGCCGTTTTCCAGCCGCAATTCCGCGGCTCCTATGGGTTTGGCCAGGCGTACCTGGAGGCCGGCTACCGTCAATGGGGCCTCGCCATGCAGGACGACATCACCGACGGCGTCCAGGACCTCGTCGCCCGGGGCATCGCGGACCCGACGCGGGTCGCGATCGTCGGCGCCAGCTATGGCGGTTACGCCGCGATGTGGGGCCTGGTGAAAACGCCACGGCTGTACCGCTGCGGTGTGAGCTTCGCGGGCATCAGCGACCTCGCCGACTTCCTCACCACGAGTTGGACCGACGACAGCACCGCCGAATCGCGGCGGCTGCGGCGACGGCTGGTCGGCGATCCGGCGACGGCGAAGGCACAGCTCGAGGCCGTGTCGCCGATCCGGCATGTCGACCGCATCGAGGTGCCGCTGCTGCTGGCGCATGGGCGCTACGACCAGCGGGTGCTGCCGGATCAGAGCGAGGCGATGGTGCGCGCCATGAAACAGCGCGGCAAGTCCGTCGAGTGGATGCCGTTGGCGACCGGCCATGGATTCCCTGCGGCGGGCTCCAGCGTGCGGCGCAACTACTACCAGCGCTTGCTGGCCTTCCTCGGCGAGCACCTGGCGCCGACGCCTGCCTGAGCGTCAAGGCAGGCGCGGTTCGCAGGCGACCCGCGCTCAGAGCGTGTGAGACCGATCGCCCGCGCTGAACCCCAGCGCGTCGAAGCCGTCGCCCGGCGCGAAGCCGATCACCTTGAACAGCTCGCCCATCTCGTGCTCGGCGATCAGCCGGTGGGCCATGCCGCGCTGCGCCAGCGTGGCCTGGCCCATCAGGTCGACCAGGCCGCAGTTGATCAGGAAGTTGGCCTGGCTCGTGTAGCCCAGCACCGTCAGCCCCGCGTCCTGGCCCGCCAGCGCGATGCCGGTGAAGTTCACATGCGCGGTGATGTCCTTCTGCCCCGGCAGCGCCAGCGGATCGGGATCGGCCCGGTGCAGGTGGTGGCACATCAGCGTGCCGCCGGTGCGCTGCGGGTGGTAGTACTCCGACTCCGGGAAACCGTAGTCGATGAAGAACGCCGCGCCGCGCTTGAGGCGCTCCGCCAGCGTGCGCACGAAGGCCTCGGCCTGCGGGTGGATCTCGGTGACCGTGTCCGGCAGGAAGCCGGCATCCTCCTCGGGCGGGAGCGGCGGGCGCGCGTCGCCGGCACGGTCGACGAACACCAGCCCGCCCTGCCCGTCCAGGCCCACGCCGCGCCGCAGCCACTGCCGGCCGTCCCAGCGCACCAGGTCGACCGGGATCGCGTCCAGCAGCTCGTTGGCCACCATCACGCCGTGGATCTCGTCGGGCCAGCGGTCCAGCCATTCGACCCACGGCGCGAAGCGCGCCAGCCGCTCGGCCTGGCGCTCGCGCAGGCTGCCGGACAGGTCGACGATGAAGTACTTCGTCACCGGCTGCCCCAGGGCGTCCAGCGCCTCCAGCAGTTGCTCGGCCAGCGCGCCGCTGCCGGCGCCGAACTCGATCACCGTGTCGGTGCCGCTGACCGCCAGCGCCTGCGCGACCTGCCGCGCCAGCGCGCGGCCGAACAGCGGCGACAGCTCCGGCGCCGTCACGAAGTCCGAGCCCTGCTGCGGCATCGTGCCGAACTTGCGGCGCGCGTTGGCGTAGTAGCCCAGCCCTGGCGCGTACAGCGCCAGGCTCATGTAGCGGTCGAAGGGCAGCCAGCCGCCGGCGGCGGCGATCTCGTCGCGCAGCAGGGCGGTCATGTCCGGATCCGTTGCGTGGGACGCCGGGGCCGCCGGGGACGCCGGCGCGCCATGCGCCGCGGACGCCGCGCCATTCAGGCCGGCGGAGTCGGGAGTCTTGGAAGTCATGTGTCGATCCTGGGAAGCCGGGGTTCGCCGCGCTGGGCCAGCCATGCTTCGAATTCGTCGGCCGGCATCGCGGTGGCGATGACCTCGCCCTGCAGCTCGTCGCAGCCCCATTCGGCCAGCAGATGCCATTGCCGCGCGTTGCGCACGCCCTCGGCGCCGATGCGCAGGCCCAGGCCCTTGGCCATCTGCACCACCGCGCGGGTGATCGCCGCCGCGCCGGCGTCGTCCGGCAGCACGGCGACGAAGCTCTGGTCGATCTTCAGCTTGTCCAGCGGCAGCCGCGTCAGCTGGTTGAGCGCGGTGTAGCCGGTGCCGAAGTCGTCGATCGAGATCGCCAGCCCCTGCGAGCGCAGCGTCTGCAGCAGTTCGGGCAGGCGGTCGATCTCGTCGGTCAGCATGCGCTCGGTCAGCTCGAGCTCCAGCCACTCGCCGGGCACGCCGGCCGTCTTCAGGACATGGGCGACCGACTTGGAGAAGCTGGCCAGCCGGAACTGCATGCTGGACAGGTTGACGGCGATGGGCACCGGCGCGACGCCGCGCTCGTGCCAGGCGCGCGCCTGCCGGGCGGCCTCGTACATCACCCACTCGCCCAGCGGCAGCATCAGCCGATGCCGCTCGGCCACGACGATGAAGGCGTCCGGCGTCAGCAGCCCGCGTTGCGGATGCCGCCAGCGCAGCAGCGCCTCGGCGCCCACCAGTTCTCCGCTGCGCGCGTCGACCTGCGGTTGGTAGAAGAGCACGAACTCGTCGGCCGTCAGCGCCTGGGCGAGCTCGCTCTCCAGCACCAGGTCGGCATAGGCGTTCTCGGCCATCGCCGGCTCGAAGAAGCGGTAGGTCGCGCGGCCGGCGGTCTTGGCCAGGTACATCGCGGTGTCGGCATGCTGCAGCAGGTCCTCGGGCGACTCGCCGTGCTCCGGATACATCGCCACGCCGATCGACGGCGTCACCGACAGGTCGCGGCCGTCCGCCTGCACCGGCACCTCGACGACGCTCAGCAAGGCGTTCAGCACCGTCTGCACGTCCTTGCGCTGATGCACGTCCTCCAGCAGCACGACGAACTCGTCGCCGCCGAAGCGCGCCACCAGGTCGCTGCCGCGCAGCCCGCCGCGCAGGCGCTCGGACACGGTGCGCAGCACGCGGTCGCCCTCCAGGTGGCCGAGCGAGTCGTTGACCCGCTTGAAGTTGTCCAGGTCGATGAACAGCAGCGCCGCCCGCCGCGCCGAGCCCTGCGACAGGCGCTCGCGCAGCCGTTCCATGAAGGTCGAGCGGTTCAGCAGGCCGGTCAGCGGGTCGTGCTGCGCCAGGTGCTGGATGCGCGCCAGCGCCTCGAGGTGGGGACGCAGGTCGCGCACGATCGTCATGCGCAGCCGCTCGCCGTTGCGCCACAGCGTGCGGACGATGAATTCGACGTCGATGCGCGCGCCGCTGCGATGCAGGATCGCGGTCGGATAGCGGGTCTCCTGGCCGGCCGCCATGACCGCGCGCACCGTGTCGATCTGGTCGCCGGCGATCATCGACAGCGCCGGCCGCCCGACCAGTTCGTCGAGCGAGTAACCCACCAGCTCGCACAGCGGCGGGTTCACGTCGGTCATGACGCCATCGCGGTGGAAGACGATGCCCTCCATCGAGGCTTCCATGAACTTGGCCAGCCGGTCCTCGGATTCGCGCACCGCCAGTTCGGCCTCGCGGAAGCGGGTGATGTCGGAGATCAGCACGAAGGTCGACTGCACCGCTTCCGCGCCGGGCGGCAGGTAGGGGATCAGATTGACCTCGATCCAGTGCGGCCGGCCGTCGCGGCGCTCCAGGCGCCGTTCGTAGCTGACGCTGACGCGCTCGTCGAGCACCCGGCGCACGTGGGGCTCGATCTCCTGCGCCGCGTCCTCGCCGATGATCTGCGCGAAGGTGCGGCCCAGCACGCTGCCCTCGTCCAGCCCGAAGCTGCGCGCGTACTGGCGGTTGGCGAAACGGCAGGTGCGCGTGGCGGCGTCGAAGACCGCGATCAGCACCGGCACGTTGTCGGCGAGCAGCCGGAACTGCGCCGCCTGGTCCTCGGCGGAGGAAGCCGGGCCTGCCGGCGGCACGGGCGGCACCGGCGCGACCATTCAGGCGCTCCCGCCGCCGGCCTCCGGACGAGCCGGTGACTCGTCCAGCGTCTTCAGCGCCAGGCAGAGGTCTTCCCAGGCGCGCGCCTTGTCGGGCAGGTTGCGCAGCAGGTAGGCCGGGTGGTAGGTGACGATCAGCGGCACGCCCTGGTAGCGATGGACGCGGCCGCGCAGGCGCCCGATCGGCTCCTGGCTGCGCAGCAGCTGCTGCACCGCGAAGCGCCCCATCGCCAGGATGATGCGCGGCTGGATCAGCTCGATCTGCCGCTGCAGGAAGGGCTCGCACTGCGCCAGCTCCGCGGGGTCCGGATTGCGGTTGCGCGGCGGCCGGCACTTCAACGTGTTGGCGATGTAGACCTGCCGCTCCGGCGGGCCCTCGCCGCGCCCCAGGCCGACCGCGCGCAGCATGCTGTCCAGCAGCTGGCCGGCCGCGCCGACGAAGGGCTCGCCTTGCAGGTCCTCCTTCTCGCCGGGCGCCTCGCCGACCACCATCCAGTGCGCGCGCTCGTTGCCGACGCCGAAGACGGTGTGCTTGCGGGACTCGCACAGCGCGCAGGCGCGGCATTGCGCGACCTCGTCGCGCAGGCCGGGCCAGTCAAGCCGGGCGATCGTCTCGCGCGCCAGGCCGCGGGCCCGCGCCAGCGCCGCGTCGGCGGCGGCCGCGGCCAGCACGGGGGCGGCCACCGGCGCGGTGCGAGGCGACGGCTCCGGCGCACGGCGCGCTGGCGGTTCCGCGACCGCGACCTCGGCGTCCGCAGGCGGCACGCGCGTCGCCGGACCGGCGACGGGTGCGCTGACCGGCACGGCGCGCGGCGGCGCGGCGGCAGCAGGAGCCGCTGTCGCATCAGCCGCTACCTTGGCCGGCGAGCCTGCCTCGGCCGCTGGCGGCGTCCACAGCTTGAGGCCCATCGCCTCCAGCATCGCGCGTTGACGATCGGTCCAGCTCATGCGGGGTGCTCCGTCAGGCGCAGCGTCATCAGCAGCGCGTCCTCGCGGCCGTCGGCGCTCGGGTAATAGCCTCGGCGCAGGCCGCTCTGCACGAAGCCGTAGCGTTCGTACAGCCGGCGCGCGCGGACATTGCTCTCGCGCACTTCCAGCCAGACCTGGTGGCAGCCGCGCGCCCGCGCCAGCAGCCCCAGCGCGTCGAGCATGCGGCGCGCCAAGCCCTGGCCCTGGCGTTCCGGCGGCACGGTGATGTTGAGCAGGTGCATCTCGTCGATCACCTGCATCGCGAGGAAATAGCCGCACAGCCGCGCCTGCTCGTCGCGCATGACGAAGCCGGCATAGCCCGCGGCCATCGAATCGATGAAGTTGCCCCGCGTCCACGGGTGGCTGTAGGCGACGGCCTCGATGGCCATCACCTCGTCCAGGTCGACCGCGCGCAGCGGCTGCAGCGATTGCAGCGACGGCGGCCAGGCCAGGTCCTTGGGCTGGGCGCTCATCGCGGCACCAGTCCCTGCGCCTCGGCCTTGGCGGCCTCGCGCTCGGCGGTCGTCAGCGCGACCTTGTCGCGCACGTAGAGCGGCAGCGCGTGGTCGGCGTCCTCGGCCAACCCGGCCTCGAAGGCCTGTTGCGCCAGCGCGCCCAGCGCGCGAGCCCGCGAGACGGTCCCCGGCACGCGCAGCGCCGCGCCGGTGTCGAGTTCGAAGGCTTCCAGTGCGGTGCCGGCGACGATCGCCGGCGGCGTCTCGCGCCAGAGCGCGCGCAGCGGTTCGAGGTCGACCAACGCCGGCTCGAGCTGCACCGACCAGCGCGCGCCCTCCCAGCGATAACGTCCGAGGTAGATCTGGTTCATGCGGGCATCCATCGCGACCCACATCTCGAGCGCGGCCGCGTCGCCGACCTGCGGGCGGGCGGCGAGCTGCTGGCGCGCGTCCTCGGCCACCAGCATCAGGCTGTCCAGGGCCAGCACCGGCTTGCCGGCGCCGAAGGCCAGGCCCTGCGCCACCGAGCACGCGGTGCGCAGCCCGGTGAAGGCGCCGGGGCCGCGCCCGAAGCCGATCGCGTCGACCTGGGCCAGCGCGACGCCGGCCTGCTTCAGCAGCGCCATCGCCTCGGGGACCATCCGCTGGGAGGCCAGCGCCCCGCCATCGGCGTCCACAAAAGCAGCATGGCCCTGGCCCATGAGGGCCAGAGCCATGTGTTCGGTCGAGCTATCCAGGGCCAGCAACACGCTCATGCGGCAAGTGTATCGGCCCCGGACCGCCCGGGGCGGGGCAAGCCCCCGACCGCGTGGGTGCACGCGGTCGAGCGGCCGGCCGTCAGAACGAGTAGCCCAGCGACATCGTGTAGACCATCGGGCGGAAGTTGATCTTCGTGTGAAGCTCTTCCGTGCCGTTGTTCGTCGTCGTGTACGAGCGCATCTGGCTGCGCACGTCCGCGTAGGCCGCGGTCGCGGTCAGCGACCACTGCTTGGTGTAGTGCACGGTGAAACCCACGTGCGCCGCGGCGCCCCAGGAGTTCTCCAGCGTGATCCGGGTCGGGCCGCCGCTGATCGCGTCGCCGGTCGGGGTGCTGCGCTTCTTCTCGAAGTAGGTGTAGTTCACGCCCACGCCGACGAAGGGCTCCACCTTGGTGAAGTACTCGCCCAGGTGGTAGTTGATGAACACCGTCGGCGGCATCTGGCGCACGACCGCGATCTGGCCGGCGTTCTTGATGACGCCGTTGCCGTAGATCTTGTGCGAGGGCGGGATGCCCAGCGCGATCTCGCCGCTCCAGCGCGGCGCGAAGCGGTAGGTGTAGCCGAAGCCGGTGGTGGTGGCGTCACCGACGCGGATCTGCGCGCCCGGAGCGGGGAACTGCTTGGTACCGCCTTCCAGCGGAGCGGCCTTGCTGTTCACGTCGATGTGGGCCAGGCCCAGGTAGACCGTGTGGGTGCCCACGGCCGTCTCGGCGCTCGCGGCGCCCGCCAGCGCCATCAGCGAGGCGGCCAGGATCAGGGTGATTTTCTTGTTCATGGATGGTGTCTCCGTTCTGGTCGCCGGGAATTACGGCTGGGCAGCCAGGACCGATTGGAAGAAGCCGCGTGCCAGCGCATTGCAGAACGGCGGGACCAGCGTGCCGTGGTAGGCGCCCTGGACCGCGGCCGCGCCAGCCGCACCGCCGCCGGCAGCGGCGGACGTCGCCGCCTTGGCCTGCGCGAAGCCACCGGCGATCGTGGCCGCCGTCGTGGCGCCGGCCCACTGCATCGAGGCCGCGCTCTCCAGGTTGGAGGCCGGGACAGCCTTGCCGCGCGAGGCGAAGTCGGCCTGCGCGTCGGTGGTGTTGAAGAAGAACACCGTCGGGTCGTTGGCGCCACCGCACAGCGCCACCGGCGCCTTCGGCGTCCAGCCCAGCAGCGTGTTGGTCTGCAGCGCCTTGCGGTAGTTGGAGGTCGCGTAGCCGGCGCGGAACGAGTCCGTCAGCAGGCCGCCGGTGCCGAACAGCTTGGTGAAGGTCGGGTCGTTCGGCAGCTTGCCGTCCTGGATCAGCTGCGTGAGGGTCGACTTCGTCGGGAACAGCGTCTCCGCGGTCTTGTCATACGGCGACTGGTACACGTCGGACGGCGACGCGTAGATGTTGCCGTAGGCCTTCTGGTAGCTGGTCAGCATCAGCGGCAGGAACAGCGTCGCGCCGGCGTTGATCGGGCCGGTGGTGGTGATCACGTCGCCGAACTTCACCAGGTTGTACGGGCCGGACATCGGCGCCGCGGCGGTGACGGTGAACTCGGACGCGTAGTCGCGCTCGATCGCCTTCTGCGTGGCCATCGCCACGTGGCCGCCCTGCGAGTAGCCGGCGATCAGCAGCTTGGCCGACGGCTTCACCGCGCTGTCGGCGTTCAGGTAGGTCTTGGCGGCGCGCAGGCCGTCGACCATCTCGATCGCCGACTGCTCGGCGTTCAGGTAGGTCGTGTACTGCAGGCCGGAGCGGTCGTAGCCGAGGTAGTTCGGCGCCACGACGATGAAGCCCTGGGCGGCGTAGAAGGCCATCACCAGCGAGCCCTCGGCGTTCTTGTCGACCTGGGCCATGTTGAAGGTCTGGTCGGTCGTCGTGCCGTGGGCATACAGCACCACCGGGCGGTTGCCCGAGCAGGCGGCGCCGCTGCCGGTCGGCACGAACACGGCGGTCGAGGCCATCGCGATCACGCCCTGCGGATCACGCGTCGAGTAGTAGACGTAGCGGATCTCGACGTCGCACTGCGCCGCGCCGGCCAGCGCGCCGATGCCCTTGGCCGCGGTGCCCGCGTCGATCTGCGCCTTGGTCACCGGGGTCGTCGAGGCAACGACGCCCAGTTGCACCGCGCCGCGCGCGGGCGGGGGATCGTCGCTCGCAGCGGAGCTGCCGCCACCGCAGGCGCTCAGCATGGCCGCGGCGGCCAGGGTCAGGCTGGCCAGTTTGAATTGGCTGTTCATTCGGACTTCTCCAGGGGTTGTCTCCGTCGTTCACACCGTCCCGGCGATCGCGGTCGGCATTAAATCGAACGGTCGTTCGTTTTTCTCAGGGATCACTGTAAGCGCTCGATACGAGGCGAACGCAAAAGGAAAACCCTGACAGGTGCCAGCATGCCAGCGTCACGACGCTGCGGGACGCACAACCTGCCCCTGGGCGCGGCGCGGCCGCAACACTTGTGTCATGGCTGTGCGAAAGCGTGGCCGCCTGTTCACGCAGGGCAACAGGCATCGGAATTGCCGAGGTCGACGCGATGCGAACCGTGCGCGGCGCTGGCGTGGGGCCAGGTCTTGAGGCGGCTGTCGAAGGGTGCGTGCGCGGCGCGGTACGACGCACTGGGTCGGATGGCCGGCGTTGGAGCCGGTCGCCATCGGCGCCCTGGCCGAGGATCACCCGGCGCTCCGCGCGAATCGCGCGTCAGGGCCGGGTGAACGTGGCGTGAAGCATGGAAAGCGCCGGCATCCCGCCGGCGCGGCACGGCGTCAGAACGGGTTGTTCGACGCGCGCGTGGCGGCCTGCGAGCCCATCTGCGAATGCATCAGCGGCCCGATCAGCCGGTCGCTCGCCCACATGTGGGAGGTGGCCGTGGCGTTGGCGACCAGCGTCTTGTCGGTGCACACCGGCGGCAGCGAGGTCGCCAGGCAGGCGGCGTCGGTCGAGTTGGACGCACCGTAGATCGACGGGAACCGGCTCATCGTGCCCATCAGCTCGTCGGTCAGGATGAGGCCGATGTAGTGCCCGTCGTTGCGGATCTTCAGGCGCAGGCCGGCGTTGAAGCGGCGCGAGAGCTCGGTCAGCAGCGCGGCGCGGTCGGTGTCGGCGTTGGCGGCCTTCTCCTTGAGCGCGAACGGCGACAGCCCCATGTCCTGCGTGGTCGACAGGATGATGCGGCCGTTGGCGTCGACGATGCGGTTGACCTGCGCGGCCAGTTGCTCGCCGCGGGCCTGCGCCGCGTTGCCCAGCGTGCCGGCGTCCTGCGCCGGGTACTGCGCGTAGAGCTCCAGCACGTCGTTGGCGCCGGCCAGCACGGTCACCAGGTCCTTGCTGTTGAAGCCATCGAGCGCGAACTGGCGATCGATCTGCGCGGCGACGTCGGCGACCTTGGCGCCCGCCGCGGCATACATGCGGCCGGTCGGCGTGGCGAGCTTGTCGGCGTTGCACTCGCCGAACACCAGGCCGAAGAAGGTGGCCAGCGACTGGGTCCAGACCGGATTCAGGCCGCAGGTGACCGCGCCGGTGGTCGTGTCGGTGCCGTTGATGGAGTACTTGCTGCCATCGCTGCGCAGCGCGCTGGCCTCGTCACCGAAGGCAATGATCCGCGTCGGACGGAAGGGGTCGATCTGCTGGCCGCCGCCGCCGCAGGCCGCCAGCATCGCGGTCGCACCCAGCAGCACGGCCAGGTGGCGCTTCAGACTCTTCATGAACTCTCCAAATCTCGAAAACTCAGCGGGGCGAAAAAGCCGCCGCCGCGCGGGACAAGCGGTCCCGCACCCCATCCCAGGCAGCCTCCTGCGGAGGCGCCTCGATCCAGATCTCGGTCGCGCCGGCCGCGTCCAGCTCGCGCAGGATGGCGAACAGCTGCCGCGCCGCGGCCCGCGCCTGCGCGGGCATCGCCCGCTGCAGCGCCGGCGCCACGTCCGTCCCTGCGAAGGACGTGCGGGAATATACCGCCAGCCCCGCCGGACACCCGCCCGCCAGCGCGTCGCGCAGCGCGTCGGTCGACATCAGCCGCACCGTCGCGTGCGGCGCATAGTGCGCCGCGAGTGTGCCCGAGGCCCGTGGCGCCTGGGCGTCGGGCGCGTGTAAAGCCATGCCGGCCGCGGTCTCCAGCTGCGCCGGCGTCAGCACGCCGGGCCGCAGCAGCACCAGGCCGCCACGGCTGACGTCGACGATGGTCGATTCGATGCCGACCTCGCAGGGCCCGCCGTCGAGCACGGTCAGGCCCGGCTCGAATTCACCGGCGACATGCGCGGCGGTGGTGGGGCTGACGCGGCCGAAACGGTTGGCGCTGGGCGCGGCCAGGCCTTCGACGCCCAGCGCGCGGCACTGCGCCATCAGCGCGCGGAAGACCGGATGCGACGGGCAGCGCAGCCCGACCGACTCCTGCCCGCCGGCCGCCGCCGCGGCGATGCCGGGGACGCGCCGCACGATCAGCGTCAGCGGACCGGGCCAGAAGGCCTCGATCAGCCGGTGCGCGACCGGGGGCAGGTCCTGCGCGAACACGCGGGCGCCCTGCTCGTCGAGCACATGGACGATCAGCGGATGGTCGCTGGGACGGCCCTTGGCCGCGAAGATCTTCGCCACCGCCTCGTCGCGGTCAGCGCGCGCGGCCAGGCCGTAGACGGTCTCGGTCGGCACGCCGGCCAGCTCGCCGGCAGTGAGCACCCGCGCCGTCTCGCGCACCGCCTCGGGCGACTGGCCGTCGAGCACCGTCACGCCGGCCTCCGTCACCACGTGTCCGGCAGGCCGAGGAGCGCGCAGGCGCGGCGCGCGTGCTCGCGCGCTTCCTCGGCGGTGGCGCCGATCACATTGAGGTGGCCCATCTTGCGGCCCGGGCGCGCCTGCGCCTTGCCGTACAGGTGCAGCTCGGCGCCGGGCAGCGCCAGCACGCCGGCCCAGTCGGGCGCGCGTTCACGGCCGGCGGCGTCGAACCACAGGTCGCCCAGCAGGTTCAGCATGACCACCGGCGAATGCAGGCGCGGCTCGCGCAGCGGCAGGCCGGCCATCGCGCGGACCTGCATCTCGAACTGCGACAGGTCGCAGGCGTTCATCGTGTAATGGCCGGAGTTGTGCGGCCGCGGCGCCATCTCGTTGACTACCAAGCGACCGTCCTTCAAGACGAAGAACTCGACGCACAGCACGCCGACGTAGCCCATGCCGGTCGCGATCGCGGCGGCGGAGCGGCGCGCCTGCGCCTGCAGCGCGGCATCGACGTCCGGCGCCGGCACCTCGGTCACCGCCAGGATGCCGTCGCGGTGCAGGTTCTGCTGGACCGGATAGGTGACGACCTCGCCACCCGCGCCGCGCACGACCAGCACGCTCAGCTCCAGCGCCAGCGGCAGCATCTGCTCCAGCACGCAGTCGACGCGGCCGAGCTCGTCGAAGGCGGCGGCCAGTTGCGCGCGGTCGGCCACGCGGCGCTGGCCCTTGCCGTCGTAGCCCAGGCGGGCGGTCTTCAGGATGCCCGGCAGCAGCGCGTCCGGCACGGCGGCCAGGTCGGCCGGCGCGCGCAGCACCGCATAGGGCGCGCAGGCGACGCCGCTGGCGTCGAAGTGGGCCTTTTCGCGCGCCCGGTCCTGGCAGATCGCCACCGCCGCAGCGCCCGGCGCGACCACGCGGGTGCGCGCCAGCTGCTCCAGCGCGCGGGCCGGGACGTTCTCGAATTCCGTGGTGATCGCGTCGCAGCGGCGGGCCAGTTCCTCGAGCGCGGCGGCGTCCAGGTAGTCCGCCTTCAGATGGTCCTGCGCGACCGCGCCAGCGGGGCTGGCCGCGTCCGGGTCCAGCACGACGCAGCGGTAGCCCAGCGCCTGCGCGGCATGGACGAACATGCGGCCCAGCTGGCCGCCTCCCAGCACGCCCAGCGTGGCGGCGCCCGGCAGCAGCGGCATCAGCGCAGCTCCTCGGTCATCGCGGTCGCGGCGGCGGTCTGCCGCTGGCGGAACGCGTCGAGCCGGTCGCGCAGCGCGGGGTTGTCCCGGGCCAGCACGGCCACGGCGAACAGGGCCGCGTTGCCGGCGCCCGCGGTGCCGATCGCGAAGGTCGCCACCGGGATGCCCTTGGGCATCTGCACGATCGAATGCAGCGAGTCCACGCCCTGCAGGTGGCGGCTCGCCACCGGCACGCCCAGCACCGGCACCAGCGTCTTGGCCGCCAGCATGCCCGGCAGGTGGGCGGCGCCGCCGGCGCCCGCGATGATGGCCTTCAGGCCGCGGGCCTCGGCCTGCTCGGCATAGCGGAACATCTCGTCGGGCATGCGATGGGCCGAAACCACCCGCGCCTCGAACGGCACGCCGAACTCGGTGAGAATGTCGGCGGCGTGTTTCATGGTCTCCCAGTCACTGCTGGAGCCCATGACCACGCCGATGACGGGGGCGATGTCGGGAGTGGTGGCGCTGCTCACGGGTCGGTCCTCGATCTGTCAAATCGTGAAACCTTGAATTGTAGGCGGGCAGCCTCAGGTGCCGTTCTTGCCGCCTGGCGAGCGTCGCCGGCCTGTCCCGTCCTCCCCCACCATGACCGACATCACCCTCCAAAACTTCGAAGCCGACCTGCTGCAGGCGTCCATGCAGCAACCGGTGCTGCTGGACATCTGGGCGCCGTGGTGCGGCCCCTGCCGCACGCTCGGCCCGATGCTGGAGAAGCTGGAGGTGGCCTATGCCGGCCGCTGGAAGCTGGCCAAGCTCAACAGCGACGACCAGCCCGAGATCGCGACGCAGCTGAGCCAGGCCTTCGGCGTGCGCTCGATCCCGTTCTGCGTGATGTTCGTCGGCGGCCAGCCGGTGGACGGTTTCGTCGGCGCGATCCCCGAGGCGCAGATCCGCGAGTTCCTGGACCGCCACGTGCCCACCGGCGAGGCCCTCGAGGCCGAGGAGGACCTGGCCGAGGCGCAGGCGCTGCTGGAGGAAGGCGATGCCGACGGCGCGCTGCAGAAGCTGCAGGCGGCGGTGCAGGCCGATCCCTCGAACGAGGTGGCGCGTTTCGACCTGATCCGCGCGCTGCTCGAGGACGACCAGTTGGCCCACGCCAAGGCCGCCTTCGCGCCGGTGGCGCACCTGGCCGCGGACACGATCACTCCGCATGCGCGCTTCCAGGCGCTGGCCGCCTGGATCGCGGCAGCGGAACGCGCCGAGCAGGGCCTGGACCCGGCGGCGCTGCAGTCGGCCATCGCCGCCAACAAGCGCGATTTCGAGGCGCGCTTCGCGCTGGCCCAGGGGCTCTTCGCCGGCCGCGACTTCACCGGCGCGATGGACGAGCTGCTGGAAATCATCATGCGCGACAAGACCTGGAACGAGCAGCTCGCGCGCAAGACCTATGTCGCGATCCTCGAGATCATGACCAAGCCCGCCCAGCCGGCGCATGGCGCCGCGGCCCCGCAGGCCGGCGCGGGCGGCCTGCAGCTGTCCGGCCCGAGCGTCGTGGCGCCGGCGGATCCGCTGGTGGACCAGTACCGCCGCAAGCTGAGCATGGCGCTGTTCTGAGCAGCGACCCGCCCGTCCGCGACAACGCCCCGGAGAAGTCCGGGGCGTTTTTTTTATGACGGTTTGAAGATTCATTTGTGATGTGGCGGATCGCCTGCGGCGCGCGTGCCGGCGCTGCGGGTGGTCGCTGCTTGTCGTCGTTCTGTCGCGCTTGCTGGTGACAGTGCGGGGCTTTCGGATTTCCCGATTCCTCCCCTCACCGCACGCGACCGATGAAGCACCCGATGCCCACCGCCCTGGTCCTGGCCCTGAGCCTGGCCCATGCCGTCCCCGCCGCCGCCCAGACCGCGACGTCCACCCCCGCCCCGCTGCCGGCCGACACCGCCAGGACCGAGGCCACCGCCACCGCCACCACCACCTCCACCGGCGGCGAGCGCTCCGAGCTCGAACGCGTCACCGTCTCGGTCGGCCGCGGCCAGCTGCGCTCCGTGCAGAGCCTGACCCAGGCCGAGTTCGACAACGCCCTGGCCGGCAGCAGCCCGCTGGCGACGGTCGCGCGTCTGCCGGGCGTGAACTTCCAGTCCGCCGACGGCCTGGGCAACTACGAGTGGTCCACGCGCTTCACCGTGCGCGGCTTCTCGCAGAACCAGCTCGGCTTCACCCTCGACGACGTGCCGCTGGGCGACATGTCCTACGGCAATTTCAACGGCCTGCACATCAGCCGCGCGATCGCCAGCGAGAACGTCGGCCGCGCCTCGCTGTCGCAGGGCGCCGGCGCGCTGGAAGCGGCCTCGTCGAGCAACCTGGGCGGCACGCTGCAGTTCTACTCGAGCGATCCGCTGGAGCGCTTCGGCTTGCGCGCCTCGCAGACGATCGGCAGCGACTCCGCCGCCCGCAGCTTCCTGCGCGTGGACAGCGGCCGCTCGGCGCTGGGCGAGTTCGCCATCAGCTATGCCGACCAGGACGCCGACAAGTGGAAGGGCCACGGCCAGCAGAAGCAGGAACAGTGGAACCTCAAGTGGGTCAAGGCCATCGGCGACAGCCGGCTGTCGGCCTTCGTCAACACCTCGCGCCGCAAGGAGGTGGACTACCAGGACCTGTCGCTGGACCTGATCAAGCGCCGCGGCGACACGCTGGACAACTTCTATCCGGACTTCGCCGCTGCGGTCAACGCGGCCAACACGCTGTGCGGCGCCAACGGCAGCACCTACGTCGCCGCCTGCGACGACCAGTACTACGCCGGCGCCGGCCTGCGCAACGACGACCTCGCCGGCGCGACGGCCGACCTGCGCCTGGCCGGCAACATCACCTGGAAGACCACCGCCTACTACCACCGCAACAAGGGCATGGGCCTGTGGTTCACGCCCTACCAGGCCTCGCCGGACGGCACGCCGATCTCGGTGCGCACCACCGAATACGGCATCCATCGCTGGGGCGTGGTCTCCAACGCCGAATTCGACCTCGGCGACCACCTGGTCAAGGCCGGCGTCTGGTTCGAGGACAACGACTTCGACCAGGCCCGCCGCTTCTACGCCGCATCGCCGTCGACCAGCGTCTACCGCTTCCCCAGCAACCCCTTCCTGACCCAGTGGCAGTACGCGTTCAACACCAAGACGTCGCAGTTCTCGCTGTCGGACACCTGGTCGCTGAGCAAGGACCTCACCGTCGGCGCCGGCTTCAAGGCGCTGAAGGTCAAGATCGACGGCCAGCGCGAGGTCGGCAACGACATGCCGTCCGGCTCGATCACCGCCGAGAAGGGCTTCCTGCCGCAGCTGGGCATCAACTACCGGCTCTCGGCCAACAACGAGCTCTACGGCACGCTCGCGCGCAACATGCGCGCCTACCAGGGCGCCGCCACCGGCACCTCGCCGTTCGCGACCTCGGCCGCCGGTTTCGACGCCATCAAGGGCAGCCTGAAGCCGGAGACCTCCGACACCCTCGAAGCGGGCTGGCGCACCAGCGGGCGCGGCTACGAGGGCTCGGTCAGCGCCTACCTCGTCAACTTCAAGGACCGCCTGCTGAGCGTGCAGCAGGGCAGCGGCATCCAGGGCAACCCGGTGGTGCTGTCCAACGTCGGCGACGTGCGCGCCACCGGCATCGAAGGCGCGATCTCCTTCCGGATCGCGTCGGCGCTGACTTGGTACAACAGCGTCAGCCTGTCCAAGTCGACCTATCGCGACGACGTCGTCACCGGCGCCGGCGCGACGCAGGTCGTCGTGCCGACCCGCGGCAAGCGCGTGGCCGATGCGCCGGACACGATGCTCAAGTCGCAGCTCGGCTACGACGACGGCGCGCTGTTCGGCACGATCGGCGTGGACTACATGTCCAAGCGCTACTACTCGTACACCAACGACGCCTCGGTGCCGGACCGCACGCTGGTCAACGTCAGCGCCGGCTACAAGATGAAGAACGTCCCGATGCTGCGCGAACTGAGCCTGCAGGCCAGCGTGAGCAACGTCTTCGACAAGCACTACATCTCGACCATCGGCTCCAACGGCTTCACCAACAGCGACCCGACCGGCACCTACGCCACGCTGCTGCCGGGCGCGCCGCGGCAGTTCTCCCTGACGCTGACCGGCAAGTTCTGACGCCATGCCGCATGACGACGATGTGCTGAAGGCCGGCGCGGCCGGCGCCGCGCGGCTGACGCGCCGCCGCCTGCTCGCGAGGTCGCTGGCGGGCTCGCTGGCGGCGCCGATCGCGGCGCCGCTGGTGAGCGGTCCGCTGGCCGGCTGCGCGACCGAGGTCGCGCGCCCGCAGGCCTCCGCCTCCGCGGGCGCCCCAGCCGATGCGACGACGCCGCCGCGTTTTCGCGTCGCCTTCGGCTCCTGCGCGAAGCAGTCCAAGCCGCAACCGATCTGGCGCGCCATCGGCGAGGCGAGGCCCGACCTGTTCGTCTTCCTCGGCGACAACCTCTATGCCGACGCCCGCGACGAGGCCACGCTGCGCCAGCGCTACGCCGAGTTCATGGCGGTGGAGCCGCTGCAGGCCTTCCGGCGCTCGACGCCGCACCTGGCGATCTGGGACGACCACGACTTCGGCGATGACGACGAAGGCGCCGACTATCCGCTCAAGCAGCTGTCGCAGCAGCTGTTCTGCGATGCCTGGGGCGAGCCGGCGGACTCGCCGCGCCGGCGCGCCGACGGCATCTACACGAGCCAGGTCTTCGAGGCCTTCGGCCGGCGCATCCAGGTGATCCTGCCGGACCTGCGCTTCAACCGCACGATGCTGACGGCCGATCCCTCGCTGAAGTCGAGCTACGCCGCGATGGTGCTGCGGGCCAAGCTCAGCGGCCAGCCGATGACCGGCTGGTACGTGCCCGACCCGCGGCCGGAGGCGACGATCCTCGGCGAGGCGCAATGGCAATGGCTGGAAGCGCAGCTGCGCGTGCCGGCGGACGTGCGGCTGATCGGCTCCAGCGTGCAGTTCGCGGCCGACGGCAGCGGCTGGGAATGCTGGGCCAACTTCCCGCGCGAGCGGACCCGCCTGGTCGAGCTGCTGCGCACGACGCGCGCCGAGGGCGTCGTGTTCCTCAGCGGCGACATGCACTACGCGGAGCTGTCCTCGGTGGATGTCGACGGCGGCTACCCGCTCTGGGACGCGACCTCCAGCGGGCTGACCGAGGTCTGGGACATCCCCACGCCCAACCGCAACCGGCGTTCGGCAGTGATGGCGGAACTCAACTTCGGCCTGCTGGACATCGAGCCCGTCGCTCGCCACGGCGCGATGCCCGCCGCCACGGCCGACGGCGCGATGCACGTCGTCGCGCCCGACGGCGCGATGGCCAACCCCGCGCCCGTCGACGGCGAAGGAGAGCATGATCTGCGCCTGCGCTTCGCGCTGTGCGACGTGAACGGCCGCGCGAGGATCACGAAGGAACTGCGCCTGTCCGACCTGCGCTGGCCGGACCGCGCGAAGGCCGCGGCCGCCTCGATGGCAAGGCCCGCCGCCGAGGAGAACACCTGATGACGCTGACCCGACGCACGCTGCTCCAGGCCGTGCCGCTCACCCTGCCCGCCGTCGGCGGGCTCGCTCCGTTCCCGGCCGCCGCGCAGGGCGGCCAGCCGGCGTCGGTGGCGCTGGACGCGCTGATGACCGCCGCGCGCAAGGAAGGCCGCGTGCACAGTCTGGGCATGCCCGACGACTGGGCCAACTGGCGCGCGACCTGGGCCGACCTGCAGCGGCTCTACGGGCTGGCGCATGTCGACACCGACATGAGCAGCGCCGAGGAGATCGCCAAGATCGAGGCCGAAAAATCCAACGCCAGCGCCGACATCGGCGACGTGGGTTTCGAGTTCGGCGCGATCGCCAAGGCGCGCGGCATCACGCAGCCCTACCGGCCGACGACCTGGGCCGACGTGCCCGACTGGGCCAAGGATGCCGAGGGGCATTGGGCGCTGGCCTACACCGGCACGATCGCGTTCGCGGTGAACCGCAAGCGCCTGAAGGAGGTGCCGCGCAGCTGGCAGGCGCTGTTCGCGTCGCCGGCCCGCGTGATGATCGGCGAGGTCGGCCGCGCGGCGCAGTCCAACGCGGCGGTGCTCGCGGCGGCGGTGGCACTGGGCGGCGACGAGACGCGACTGCAGCCGGCGCTGGCGGCCTTCGCGCGCCTGGCCAGGGACAAGCGCCTCATCGCTACCAACGCGACGCCCGCGCTGATGGAGCGCGCCGAGGCCGACGTCTTCCTGCTGTGGGACTTCAACGCGCTGTCCTACCGCGCGAAGCTGCCCAACGCGTCGGACTACGAGGTGCTGATCCCGTCCGATGGCTCGATCACCAGCGGCTACACGACCATCCTCAACCGCTGGGCGCCGCATCCGAACGCGGCGATGCTGGCGCGCGAATACATCTTCAGCGACGCCGGCCAGATGAACCTCGCGCGCGGCCATGCGCGGCCGATCCGCATCGCCAGGCTGCCGCTGCCGCCAGAGCTGAAGGACCGCCTGGTGCCCGAGGCGCAGTACGCCAAGGCCCGCGCGCTCAAGCCGGCGGTGTGGACCGAGGAGGTCAAGAAGCTGCCTCGCGCCTGGCAGCGCGACGTGCTCGGAGCGGGCCGATGACGATCGCCGCCGCCGACGTGCGGGGTGGCACGGCACCGACCGCAGTAAAGGGCGGCACGCACGGAGCGACACGAGTCCTCGCGCGGCGCAAGCGCGTTGTGCGGCGGGCTTCGCCGCGCCTCAACGTGGACGCATGGCGCTGAACGCGCGCACCGCCTGGCGCTCGGCCCTGCCGCTGCTGCTGTTGACCGCCGCGGCGCTGGTGCTGCCCTTCGGCTGGCGCGCGGTGTCGGTGCTCGGTGCCTGCCTGGGCCGCGGCGACGGCTGCGCCCTCGGCGAGCTGACCGCCGACAGCTATTACCTCGAGGCCGCCTGGAACACCTGGTGGCTGAGCAGCGCGTCGGCGTTGATCGGGCTGGTCATCGGCACGGGCGCGGCGATCGCGCTGCTGCGCCTGCCGCGGCTGGAGCGCCCCGTGACGCTGCTGGCCAGCCTGGGCTCCAACTTCTCGGGCGTGCCGCTGTCGGTGGCCTTGCTGCTGCTCTTCGGCGCGCAGGGCGTGGTGACCGGCTCGTTGCAGGCGCTGGGGCTGTCGCCCTGGATCGACCTGCAGGGACTGGGCGGGCTGCTGCTCGCCTACGTCTGCTTCCAGGCACCGCTGGCGGCCCTGCTGCTCGTCGCGCCGGTGCGGATGCTCGACGCGACACTGGCCGACGCGGCGGCCACCCTGGGCGCCAGCCCGGCGCTGTACTGGCGGCGTGTCGGCCTGCCGTTGCTGCTCCCCAGCCTGGTCGAGGTCTTCGGCCTGCTCTTCGCCAACGCGGCCGCGGCCTTCGCCACGCCCTTCGCGCTCAGCGGCACGGCGGCGCATGTGCTGGCGGTGCGCATCGCCGCGCTGGTCAGCGGCGACATCTTCGCGCAGCCGGAGTTGTCCGCGCTGCTCGCGCTGCTGCTCTTCGCAATGCTCGCCGTCGTGATCGGGCTCACGCGCGGCATCGCCGCCCACCTGCGCCGCGCGCCCGGCGATCCCTCACGTCCAGCCGTGCCCGGAGGATCGGCATGAGCGCCGCGAGACCAGGGCACTCGCCGGACCGCGTGCCCTCACGCTCACGGCTACGATCGCTTCGCCCGACCTTCCCGGGCCTCGCACTCGCGGCGCTGCTCGTCGTGGTGCTGATGCCGATCCTCGCGCTGCTGCTCTACGGCGCGAGCACGCGCTGGGATCGTCACTGGTGGCCGGAGGGGCCTACGCTGCGCTGGATGGCCGAGGCGGCTCTCGACCCTCGCGTGCAGGCCGCGCTGCTGCGGACCGCGGTGCTCGCGCTGGCCAGCGCCGCGCTCGCCCTGGTCTGCGGCGCGATGGCGACGATCCCGACGGCCATCGCCGCGCAACTCGACAAGCTCGACGCCGTCGACGGCGCCGCGCGCACGGCCCGGCTGACGCAGCTGCTGGACCTGCTCGCGCTGCTGCCCTTCGCGATCGCGCCGGTGGTGATCGCGATCAGCGCGCTGGAACTGTTCGTCGGTCAATGGGGCGGCTGGCTGCCGCTGCCGCTGGTGTACGTCGCGGTCGTGGCGCCGACGCTGTTTCCGCTGGTGCACAAGACCTTGCAATCGGCGCTCGCGCAGCTCCAGGCCGCGGCGCTGATCGAGGCCGGCCGCACGCTCGGCGCCAGCGACGGCCACACGCTGCGCCGCGTGCTGCTGCCGATGCTGGCGCCCGCGCTGCTGGCCGCCTTCCTGCTGGCCTGGGTGACGGCCGCGATGGAATTCGCGATCGCCAACCTGCTGCTGGGCGGTCAGCTGGAACTGCTGCAGCCCCTGATGAACAGCCTGCGCAATGCCAACGGTCATCAGGCCGCGGCGCTGATGGTGATGACCTTCGCCGGCGTCGGCGCGGTCGTGGTGGCCATTTCAAGACTCTCTCGCCGATGGACCTGATGCCCCAACTTTCCATTCGTGATGCGCGCCTGGCCCTGGGCGGCCGGCCGGTGCTGCGCGGCATCGATCTGTCGCTGGCGCGCGGCGAGGTGGTCGCGCTGCTGGGCGCCTCGGGCTGCGGCAAGACGACGCTGCTGCGCGCGATCGCCGGGCTGCAGCGACTCGATGCCGGCACGCTCACGATGAGCGGGCAGCAGGTGCAGTCGCTGCCGCCGCAGCAACGCGACATCGGCATGGTCTTCCAGCATTACGCGCTGTTCCCCAACCTGACGGTGCGCGAGAACATCCGCTTCGGTCCGCTCGCCCGGGGCGAGGAGCCCGCGGTGGCCGATGCCCGCGCCGAGGAACTGCTGGCGCTGGTCGAGCTGCAGGCGCTCGCCGACCGGCTGCCGCCGGCCCTCTCGGGCGGCCAGCGGCAACGCGTGGCCCTGGCGCGGGCGCTGGCGACGCAGCCCATGCTGCTGCTGATGGACGAGCCCTTCTCCGCGCTCGACGAGCATTTCCGCCTGCCGCTGCGGCGGCAGTTCCGGCAGCTGCAGCGGACGCTCGGCCAGAGCTGCGTGATCGTGACCCACGACCGCGAGGAAGCGTTCGAGATCGCCGACCGCGTCGCGGTCATGGTCGACGGCGTCATCGCGCAATGCGCATCGCCGCGCGAGCTGCGCCGCGCGCCGGTCAATCGGCGCGTCGCCGATTTCCTCGGCTTGTTCAACCGCCTGGACGCGCGGACGCTCGATGGCGCCTGGCGGCGCGACAGCGGCCACTGGATCGCGCCGGTGGACGCGCTCATGTTGTCGGAAGCGACCAATGCCCATCCCGAGGATCCGCGCCGCGATGGGCTGCACTTGCGCGCGTCCGTGCGCGCGAGTTACCCGGGGCAGCAGCGTGTCACCTGCGAGCTCGAAGGCCCGGGCGGCCAGGGGCTGACGCTGTGGCGCCGGCATGAGGACCCCGACCTCGCGCCCGGCGGCGAAGTCCGGCTCACCATCGCCGAGGCGGCGCTGCGCTGGATCGACGACTAGTCGGCGGGCATTCGCCTCACCTCGCAAGCGCCTGGACAGGCGGCCGCCCTTTGCGATTCGCTCCCGCCGTCGGCCACGGACGGGCGCCTGGAGATCAGCTTGACGGCGCCAGGTCCGCCGGAGTCCGGGCCGGTGCCAAAGCCAGCAGCTTCTCGCCCATCCGCGCGAAACGCGCGCTCGGCAGCGCCGCGAATTCCGCGCGCGGCATCCACCGCACGCCCTTCACCTCCGCCAATTCCGGCTGCACCGGCTGCGTGGAATCGGCCGCGAAAAGATAGATGAAGTCGTGGTGGACATGGTCGCCCTCGCCCTTCGCGGGGTTGGCGCGGATCGCGTGCGACTCGCCTCACGCTCCTGCGGATGCACCTCCAGGTAGCGGTTCAGTTGATCGAGCGCGTGGGCGCGCAGGTCCGATGCGGTCATATGGAGCGAAGGCGGTGCAGTGAGCAGACCCACATTCTGTTGCCATCTCGTCCCATCGCAACGAAGCGGTTCGCCCCCGCGAGCACCCCGCCTCGGGAACGGGTTTTGCCTTGAGCCCTGACCCCGTCCCGAGCAACATCGCCAGAACGACGAAGAAGGAGGACTCGATGGACGCCGCCTCGCTCAAACTCGGTCTCGTCGGCAATTGCGCCGTCAGCGCGCTGATCGACGACCGCGCCCGCGTCGTGTGGTGCTGCGCACCACGCTTTGACGGCGATCCGGTGTTCCATGCACTGATCGACTCGCCCGACGGCATCGGCCTGGACGGCACCTTCCAGGTCGTGCTCGAGGACTTCGCCCGCAGCGAGCAGGCCTACGACCATGGCACCGCGGTCCTGCGCACCCGGCTGTACGACACCCACGGCAATGCGATCGAGATCACCGATTTCATGCCGCGCTTCTTCCTCAACGACCGACCCTACCGGCCGATGATGCTGGTGCGCCGGATGCGGCCGCTGCAGGGCCATCCGCGCATCCGCGTCGTCCTGCGGCCGGTCATCCAGTGGGGCTCGGCGCATCCGGCGCGCACGCGCGGCAGCAACCACCTGCGCTTCGTCGGCCCGGAAGGCACCATCCGCCTGACGACCAACGCGCCGCTCACCTACGTCCAGCAAGAGACCGCCTTCGCGCTGGACATGCCGATGAGCTTCATCTTCGGCCCCGACGAGACGCTGGACCGCGCCGTCGAGGACACCGCGCGGCTGCTCGAGGAAAAGACCATCAGCTACTGGCGCGACTGGACGCGCCGCCTGGCCATCCCGCTCGAGTGGCAGGAGGCGGTGATCCGCGCAGCGATCACGCTGAAAATGTGCCTTTACGAGGAGACCGGCGCCATCGTCGCCGCGATGACGACCAGCGTGCCGGAGGCGCCCCACACGCAGCGCAACTGGGACTACCGCTACTGCTGGCTGCGCGATGCCTTCTTCGTCGTGCGCGCGCTCAACAGCCTGTCCGAAACCGGCACGATGGAGGACTACCTGCGCTGGATGCGCAACATCATCGGCCAGTCCCAGGACGGCCACGTGCAGCCGCTCTACGGCATCGGGCTGGAGGCCAAGCTCACCGAGTACCTGGTGCCGCACCTGCGCGGCTACCGCGGCATGGGCCCGGTGCGCGCGGGCAACCAGGCCTTCGAGCACTTCCAGCACGACGTCTACGGCAACATCGTGCTGGGCTCGGCGCAGGCCTTCTTCGATCACCGCCTGCACCAGCGCGCCGGCATCGACGAGTTCGCGCTGCTCGAGCGCGCCGGCGAGCAGGCCTTCGCGATCCACGACAAGCCCGATGCCAGCATGTGGGAGCTGCGCACGCGCGCCCGCGTCCACACCTCGTCGGTGCTGATGAACTGGGCCGCCTGCGACCGCCTGGCCAAGATCGCGCGCGTGCTCGGCCTGCCGCAGCGCGTGGCGCTCTGGCAGGAGCGGGCCGACCTGATCAAGCGCAAGATCCTGGACCACGCCTGGAGCGAGCACCGCCAGGCCTTCGTCGAGAGCTTCGGCGGCAAGGACCTGGACGCCAGCGTGCTGCTGATGACGGAGGTGGGCTTCATCGACCCGCGCGACCCGCGCTTCGTGAAGACCGTCGACGCGCTCGAGGCCTCGCTGTGCGACGGCCCCTACATGCGCCGCTACGAGGCGCCCGACGATTTCGGCAAGCCCGAGACCTCGTTCAACATCTGCGCGTTCTGGCGCATCGATGCCCTCGCCCGCATCGGCCGCTACGGCCAGGCGCGCGAGCTCTTCGAGGCGCTGCTCGCCTCGCGCAACCATCTGGGCCTGCTGTCCGAGGACACCCATCCGGTCACCGGCGAGCTGTGGGGCAACTTCCCGCAGACCTACTCGATGGTGGGGATCATCAACGGCGCGATGCGGCTCTCGCGGCCGTGGGATTCGGAGATCTGAATCGCCCCGCGCGACGCCGCCTCAGGTCAGCAGCACGCGCCGCCCGAGCGCGGCGAGCGGCCGCTCCACCGCGCGCTGCAGCGCCGGTCCCAGCATCAGCGGCTTGAGCGTCATGCGCACCGCGAGGTCCATCGGCAGGTGCGCGCCGACCAGTGCGATCGCTTCGCGCGCGAGCGCATCGGCCTGCGCGATCGGTGCCGGGCCGCCATCCGGCGCGCCGCTGCGCAGGCGTCCGTTCACCGCGTGCCGCAGCGCGATCGACGCGTCCTCCTTGCGCAGCTCGAGCGCGCGCCGCACCAGCGCGGTGAGCACGCGGCCGCGATGCAGGCCCTCGATCCCGCGGTACTTCATGAAGTAGGACAGGAAGTGCTTGTAATGCCGCACCTCGTCGCAGCGGATGCGCCAGAACAGGTCGCGCAGCACCGGCTCGTCGCAGGCCTCGTGCAGCGCCTGGTAGTACGTCGTCGTCCCCATCTCGACGATGCAGCGCGCCACCATCTCCTGGCCGCGCGTCGGCTCCAGCTGGTCCATCGTGCACAGCCGCGAATACTCCTCGAAGAAGCCGGCGTAGGCGCTCGCCCAGTCGAAGCCCGGCCACACCGCCTCCACGTAGGCCCGCAGCGCGGCGCCATGCTGCAGTTCCTCCGGCTCCCAGTGGTCGCGCAGCCAGGCGGCGACCTCGGGGTCATCGTCGAAACGCTCGATCAGGTTGCGGGTGTAGGTGTCGCTGCCGCTTTCGATGAAGGAGGCACTGCACACGAGCAGGAACAGCGCGTCGTGCTCGCGCACGAGCTTGGTGTCGATGCGGGACAGCTGGAGGTCGGAGAGCGACCAGGGCGTCGGGGACATGGTGGCGATCATGCCGCGAGTCGCGGCAATCGGTGTGCGGAGGGAGGTTCGTCGTCTGCCCCCTCGTCGGTGTCCTTCACGCGTAAAACACACGATGGACACGCGGTCGTACGCCTGCCATCAAAGCCCGTTAGGCTGGCGTGATGCCGAAACGTCCGTCCGCTGCCGCCTCCTTGCGCCGGGCCTGGCGCAAGGGCCTGAGCGCCGTCACGGGCCAGGTCTTGCGCAGCGCCCGCGACGCGGCGCACCAAGCCAGGCGCACCGGTTCCTCCGATCTGATGCCCGGCCTGGTGCACGGGATGCGCAAGACGCCGGCGCATCCCTCGCCCGGACTCGGCGACTGGGTCGCGGGGATCGCCTCGGGCCGCGCGGGCATGCGTCGATTCCGGCTCTTCCGTCCGTCGGGGCTTGCGGTGGGCGAGCGCCTGCCGCTGGTGGTGATGCTGCACGGCTGCGGGCAGGATCCCGCCGGCTTCGCGCGCAGCACGCGGATGAACCGGCTCGCCGCGCGCGAGGGCTTCCTGGTGCTTTATCCGGAACAGAGCCGCCTGGCCAACCCGCAGCGCTGCTGGAACTGGTTCGACACCGAGTCCGGTCGCGCGCAGGCGGAGGCCGCGCTGATCCTCGCCGCCGTCGATCAAGTCTGCCTGCTCCACGGCGCCGACCGCGAACGCGTCGCCCTGGTCGGACTCTCCGCGGGCGCGGGCATGGCCGCGCTGCTCGCGACGATGCACCCCTCGCGCTTCAAGGCCATCGCGATGCATTCCGGCGTCCCGCCGGGCATGGCCACGTCGGCGACGAATGCCCTGCGCGCGATGCGCGGCTCGGCGCTGCCCTCGGCATCGGCATCGGCATCGGCGCCGACATCGACGTCAACGCCAAACCCGACCGGCGCCTGGCCACCGCTGCTGGTGATCCACGGCACGCGGGATCGCGTGGTCGGCGCGTCGAATGCCTACGAGGCGGCGCGGCAATGGGCCGAGGCGGCAGGCGCCAAGGCGGCGCCCGCGCGCGTCGTGCAACGCGGCCGTCGCTGGCCGATGACGATCGTCGACTTCAAGCGTGGCCGCGCGGTCGCGGCCACGCTTGTCGAGATCGACGGCCTGGCGCATGCCTGGAGCGGCGGCGCGGCGAAGGAACCCTTCAGCGACCCGGCCGGGCCGGACGCGACGGCGATGATCTGGCGCTTCGTCGCGAAGCGCCTGGCCCTCAAGGCGTGAGCCCGCTGGCCCCCAGCAGATCGCGCCACTGGCGCTGCTGGTCGGCGAACTGTTGCCAGGCCTCGTCGGCCAGAGCCTGGTGACGGTCGGCGTCGGCGATCTCGCCCAGCAGGCGGAAGGTCTGCGCCAGCCGGCTGTGGGTGATCGCCCGGTCGTCGAGCTCGCAATCGGGATCGAGCTCGATCTCGGCCTCGCGCGCCTGATGCAGCGCATGCTCGTGCTGGCCGAGGTTGGCCCGGCACCAGGCCAGGTCCGACAGCAGGCTGCTCCCCAGCCGCTCCAGCCCGAGCGACATCGCCTGCGGCAGGTGCTCCTCGTAGAGCTGGCGCGCCTCGTCGAAGCCGCCCTGCATCGTCAGCACCTGCGCGCGCAGCACCGGCCTCAGCTCGCCCATCATCTGCGCGCCGACGGCCTCGTCGAAGTGATGCATCGAGTCGACGGTCAGCAGCAGCTCGGGCCCGCGGGCCGCATGGGCCCACAGGCTCTCGCGCCGCAGCTGCGACGCGCGCATCCCCGCCATGTTGAACATCAGCGCCGACAGCGACGCATCGTCGCCCTCCACCGCGGCATGGTGCCGCGCGCGGATGTACCAGCGCTGCGCGGATTCGACATCGCCGGCGTAGTGCCAGCCCACGCCCATCGCCATCGCCACGCGCGCCAGCGCGACGTGTTGGTCGGGTCGCGCTTCGTCGAGGCAGCGCCGCGCGTGCTCGACCAGCGCCGCCGGGTCGTGCCGGATGAAAGCCAGTTGCGCCAGCCAGGCCGCGGCCAGCACGCGCACCTCGACCAGCGCGGGCGCGCTGCCAGCGATCGCCTGCGCGCGCTGGATGCGGTCCCAGGCCTGCTGCGCGACGAAGCCGTTGTAGTAGCTCATCAGGCCTTCGGCCATGTGCAGCCAGGCACCGATCTCCGGATGCGGATGCTGGAAGGAGAGCTGGTGCAGCGCGGTCAGCGCCTCGCGGGCCTCGCCCACCGCGCCGTGCCGCGCCAGCAGCATCGCGCGCTTGGCCCGCGCGCCGGCGGAGGCCATCGGCGACGCGGCGGCGGCGATCTCCTTCTCGAGCTGCTTGAGCAGACGCGACTTGATTGCCGGGGAAGGCGTCGCGTCGGGCGAGGCGTCCTGCATGCCGGCCTCAGCGCGTCAGGCGGTCCAGCGCTTCCTGGTACTTCGCCGCCGTGTTGGCGATCACGTCCGCAGGCAGCGTCGGCGCCGGCGCGACCTTGCCCCAGGGCTGGCCGTCGACGGTGGCCTGCTCCAGCCAGTCGCGCAGGAACTGCTTGTCATAGCTCGGCGGATTGCTGCCGACCGCGTAGCTCTCGGCCGGCCAGTAGCGCGAGGAATCGGGCGTCAGCACCTCGTCCATCAGCGTCAGCGTGCCGTCGGCATCGAGGCCGAACTCGAACTTGGTGTCCGCGATGATGATGCCCTTGGTCAGCGCATAGTCCGCCGCGCGCTGATAGAGGCGGATGGCGATGTCGCGGACCTGTTCGGCCAGCTCGCGGCCAATGATCTGCGCGCAGCGCTCGAAGTCGATGTTCTCGTCGTGGTCGCCCATCTCGGCCTTGGTGGCGGGCGTGAAGATCGGCTGCGGCAGCTTGCTGGCGTTCTGCAGGCCCGCCGGCAGTTCCACGCCGCAGACCTTGCCGCCGGCCTTGTACTCGGACCAGCCACTGCCGGCCAGGTAACCGCGCACCACCGCCTCGATCGGCAGCGGCTTCAGGCGCTTGACCAGCATCGCGCGGTCGCGCACCTGGTCCTTCTCCGCATCGCTCACCACGGACAACGGATCGTCGCCGGTCAGGTGGTTGGGGACGATGCCGTCGAGCTTGTCGAACCAGAACAGCGCCATCTTCGTCAGCAGCGCGCCCTTGCCCGGAATCGGCTCGCTCATGATGACGTCGAAGGCCGAGATGCGGTCCGAGGCGATCATCAGGATGCGATCCTCGCCGACCGCGTAGTTCTCGCGCACCTTGCCGCGCGCGATGAGGGGAAGGGAGGTGATCGACGAGGTGTGCAGGGCGGCGGTCATGGGCGTGCGGTCGGACGGAACGGCAAAGCGGGGATTCTAGAGGCGGCAGGGGAAATCACCCCTCCAGGAGCGCCCCCGCGATCCGCTTCACGCCGTGCCGGCGCGGCGCCGGTCGCTTCAGATCGCGTCGAACCCGACGTAGCGCGCCACGAAACGCGCCTTGCCTTCGCGCTCGAAGGCGGCCTCGTCCCAGTCACCGGCGTCGAGACGCCCCGCCAGGCCCGGCTTGAGCAGGTAGGTCCAGGCCCGCTCCCAGCGACCGTCGGCCAGGGTGACCAGCACCTCGTGGCGCTCGTACTCGTCGCCCTCGAACAGGTCGAGCCGCGCCCAGGCGGCCTCGGGCAGGTCGAGGTAGAGGCGGCCGACGACCTGATGCCCATCCGCCGGCACCATCGCCGGGTAGTCCTGCCCGCGCACCGGACGGCGCGCATGGCCGGCCAGCGTCGCAGCCTCCGGCGTCGCCAGCGGCGCGCGGGCCGGACCGCAGACGCGGGCCATGATGTCGGGCCACATCAGCGTGCCGTAGGTGAAGAGATGGGCCATGGCATCCGGATGGGAAAGCGGACGGAAAAGGACCGGCGCGAGGCCGGTCCGGATCGATCACTGGACGACTTGCGCCAGCTCGCCGCGCGCGTAGGCGGCGGCCACCTCGGTCAGCGGACGCGGCTTGATCTTCGAGGCCTGACCTTCGCAGCCGAATTCCAGGTAACGCGCCTTGCAGACCAGCTTGGCCGCTTCACGCGCCGGCTTGAGCCATTCGCGGGCATCGAACTTGTCGGGGTTCTCGGCCAGGAACTTGCGCACCGCGCCGGTCATCGCCAGGCGGATGTCGGTGTCGATGTTGATCTTGCGCACGCCGTGCTTGATGGCTTCCTGGATCTCCTCGACCGGCACGCCGAAGGTCTCCTTCATCTTGCCGCCGTACTGGTTGATGATCGCCAGCAGTTCCTGCGGCACGCTCGACGAACCGTGCATCACCAGGTGGGTGTTGGGGATGCGCTTGTGGATCTCCTTGACGCGGGAGATCGCCAGGATGTCGCCGGTGGGCTTGCGCGAGAACTTGTAGGCGCCGTGGCTGGTGCCGATGGCGATGGCCAGCGCGTCCAGCTGCGTGGCCTTCACGAAGACCGCGGCTTCCTCGGGGTCGGTCAGCATCTGGCTGTGGTCCAGCTTGCCGGCGGCGCCGATGCCGTCCTCCTCGCCCGCGTCACCGGTTTCCAGGTTGCCCAGGCAACCCAGTTCGCCCTCGACGGTGACGCCGACCTTGTGCGCCATCTCGACGACGCGGCGGGTCACGTCCACGTTGTAGTCGAAGCTGGCGGGCGTCTTGCCGTCGTCCATCAGCGAGCCGTCCATCATCACCGAGCCGAAGCCCAGGTTGATCGCGCCCTCGCAGACCTTGGGGCTGGTGCCGTGGTCCTGGTGCATCACCAGCGGGATGTGCGGGTAGGCCTCGACCGCGGCCTGGATCAGGTGCTTGATGAAGGGCTCGCCGGCGTATTTCCGGGCGCCGGCGCTGGCCTGCAGGATGACCGGGGCGCCGACCTCGTCGGCCGCGGCCATCACGGCCTGCACCTGCTCCAGGTTGTTGACGTTGAACGCTGGAATGCCGTAGCCCTGTTCGGCCGCGTGGTCCAGCAGCTGGCGCATCGAGACGAGTGCCATGAGAGTTCTCCGAGGAAGTGAAAAATCCTTGGGCCGCGGACCGGCGCCAACACCATGCCGTAACCGCGCCGTAACTGGGCGGGATTCTAGCCAGCCCCCATGACCGGCTCTGTAACCAACCTGGGGCTCCCCCCGAACTGGTGCCATACCAGCACCCGTCGGAGGGACGTCCCCGCCGGAACCCGGGCAGGCCGCCTCGCCCCCTCGGACAGGGGTGAATGCGCTTGCGCGGCGGCGGAAGCGGCCGGTAGGCTCTTGCCCGGGCGGCCCGGCTCCGGTGGGAGCAAGCCTCGTGCCTTGTCCGGTCGCCACCGGCGCGGATCGCCCGCGACTTCCCTTCGCGCGACGCGTCGCGCCCGCCAGGACCTTCATGACCCGTCTCGCGATCGACCAGCTGACGCTGTGGATCACCGCCGCCGCCAACGAGCATTCGCTGGACCTGCCCGCCTACGTCGAGGAACGCACCGGCGCCAGCCATCGCGCGACGCTGGCGGCGCTGCGCCGACTGGTCGACGCCCAGTGGCTGACCCGGTCGGGCACCACGCGCCGGCCGGTCTTCGGGCCGGGCGCGCTGCGGCAGGTGGCGCGCAGCTACACGCTGCACGGGCTGATGGAGGACGTGGTCTGGCAACGCGACTTCGCGCCCCACTTCCAGCTGCCGCGGCATGTCGCGCGCATGGTCCAGCACGGCTTCACCGAGCTGGTGAACAACGCCATCGACCACAGCGGCGGCACCAGCGTCACCGTGTCGCTGCGCCAGACGCCGACCCACGCGCAGTTGCTGGTCTCCGACGACGGCTGCGGCGTCTTCGACAAGATCTGCGACACCTACGAGCTGACCGACGCCCGCCACGCGATGCTGGAGCTGAGCAAGGGCCGGCTGACGACGCAGCCGCAGGCGCATACCGGACGCGGGCTGTTCTTCAGCTCGCAGCTGGCGGACGTGTTCGACATCCACGCCAACGGCAAGGCCTTCCAGCGCCGGGCCTGGGAAGGCAATGCGTGGAAGGACGGCAAGGGCCTGCCGCGCCAGGGCAGCTCGATCTACATGGCCATGGCGCTGGAAAGCACCCGCACGCTGGAGCAGGTGCTGGAGCAGTGGAGCGTGGACGGCAGCGGCATTGCCTTCGACCAGACGCGGGTGATGCTCAACCTGGTCGTCGGCGCGGGGCAGATGCTGGACTCGCGGGCGCAGGCGCGTCGGGTGGCGGCGCGCCTGCCGCAGTTCAAGCGGGCGGAAGTCGACTTCGCCGGCGTCACCGATGTCGGCCACGCCTTTGCCGACGAGCTGTTCCGGGTCTTCGCGCGCGCGCACCAGGACGTGGAACTCGTGCCCCTGAACATGACGCCGCGCATCGCCGCGCTGGTGCAGGCCGCGCGCAACGCCTGAGGCCCGGCCCGTCGCTGGCCCCGTCAGAGATCGCTGTCGACCAGCGCCTGGATCGCGGCGCGGCTGCGCTGGATGGCTTCGTCCAGCCGCGGCAGCAGCAAGGCGGGCTCGCTGCCCTTGGCGGCGGCGAACAGGATGCCCTCCTCCACCAGCGGCCGGGGCAGCACCTGCAGCTGGGCGCCATCCCGCAGCGGGCGCAGGCGCCGCTCCAGGGCGGCCGCGCTGCCGCGGTGGGTGGCGAGCATCGCATCGCAGCGTCCCGCCACCAGCATGCGCGCGCGGCCCTCGAGGTCATTGCCGCCGTGCTCGACGCGGAACAGCCGCCGGCGGGCGTCCTCGAAGGCGGCGCCATAGGTCGCACCGCGCGACACGCACAACGTCAGGCCGCGCAGGTCCTCGAGCCGCTCGAAGGCGATCGGCCGCGCCTTGGGCACGACCAGCCAGCCGCGGCTGACGAAGGCCGGCTGGCTGTAGGCGAAGACCTTGTCCCGCGCCGGGTTGCGCGACAGTCCGAAGGTCAGGTGCTGGCCGAGTTCCGCGCCCAGCAGCGCGCGCGGCCAGGGCAGCAGCTGCAGTTGCCACTGCAGGCCGGCTGCCTCAGCGATCAGCCGCAGCAGCGGCAGGATGAAGGGCTTGTGCGTCTGTTCGCTGATGGCCAGCCGGATCGGCCCCGGTGCACCGACCGCGGCAGCGTCGGGCTCGGCCAGCGCGCCGCCGGCGACCGTCGCCAGGCCCACGCCGCCCGTCACGCCCATCAGCAGCTCACGGCGGCGCAGCGGCTTCATGCGAACGGACCGGGGTTCAGGCGACCCGGCAGACCTTCAGCATGTTGGTGCCGCCCGGGTAGCCCATCGGCTCGCCGCAGGTGATGGCATAGGTGTCGCCCGGCATCAGCACGCCGCGCTCGATCAACAGGTCCTCGGCGGCCTGCAGCGCCTGGTCGCGATCGCTGAAGTTGGGCATCAGCAGCGGCGTCACGTTGCGGTACAGCGCCATCTTGCGGTGCGTCAGCGTCTGCGAGGTCAGCGCGAAGATCGGCACATGGATGCGGTGGCGGCTCATCCACAGCGCGGTCGAGCCGGACTCGGTCAGCGCCACGATCGCCTTGCAGCCCAGGTGGTGCGCGGTGAACAGCGCGCCCATCGCGATCGACTGGTCGATGCGGCCGAACTGGCGGTTGGCGAAGTCGGTGTCCAGCGTCACGAACTCGGCGTTCTCGGCCTCCCGCGCGATCGCGGCCATCTGCTGGATGGTCTCGACCGGGAAGCGGCCCGCGGCGGTCTCGGCGCTCAGCATCACCGCGTCGGTGCCGTCGAGCACCGCGTTGGCGACGTCCGACACCTCGGCGCGGGTCGGCACCGGGTTCACGATCATCGACTCCATCATCTGCGTCGCGGTGATGCAGACCTTGTCGAGCTCCAGCGCCATCTTGATCATGCGCTTCTGCAGCGCGGGCACCGCCGCGTTGCCGACTTCGACGGCCAGGTCACCGCGGGCGACCATGATGCCGTCGGAGGCCTTGAGGATCGCCTCCAGGTGGGGGATGGCCTCGTAGCGCTCGATCTTGGCGATCATCCCCGGCTTGTGACGGTAGGGCTCGCCGGCGACGTTGGCCAGCTGGCGGGCCATTTCCATGTCGGTGGCGTTCTTGGGGAAGCTCACCGCCAGGTATTCGCACTGGAAGGACATCGCCGTCTTGATGTCCTCCATGTCCTTGCCGGTCAGCGCGGGGGCGGTCAGGCCACCGCCCTGCTTGTTGATGCCCTTGTTGTTGGACAGCTCGCCGCCCTGCTTCACGATCGTGTGGACCTGCGAGCCGCGCACCGCCTCGACCGTCAGCACCAGCAGGCCGTCGTTGAGCAGCAGCGTGTCGCCGGGCTTCACGTCACGGGGCAGTTCCTTGTAGTCCAGGCCCACGACCATCTCGTTGCCGGGCTCGGTGCGGTCGGCGTCCAGCACGAAGGGCGTGCCGTTCACCAGTTCGATCTTGCCGTTCTCGAACTTGCCGACGCGGATCTTGGGGCCCTGCAGGTCGGCCATGATGGCCACCTGCTTGCCGGCGCGGGCCGCGGCCTCGCGGACCATGCGGGCCCGGTCGATGTGATCCTGCGCCTTGCCGTGCGAGAAGTTCAACCGCACCACGTCGACGCCGGCCTGGATCATCTGCTCCAGCACCTCCGGCGACGAAGAAGCGGGACCGAGGGTGGCGACGATCTTGGTGGCACGGGACATGACTTGTCTCTGTCTGAAATTTAGTTACAGCCGTCGATTATGAGGGGCTCTCGGGGCCTCGGCACAGTTTCCGGGAGTTACGGCGAAGTTTCCAACGCCGCGACTCCCGGAGCGTCCGATCAGCCTTGCGAGGCCTTCACGTCCGCGCTGGCGAGCGCGGTCATGTTGACGATACGGCGCACGGTCGCCGACGGCGTGAGGATGTGCACCGGCCGCTGGGCGCCCAGCAGGATCGGCCCCACGGTCACGCCCTGCCCGCCCACGACCTTCAGCACGTTGAACAGGATGTTGGCGGCATCCAGCGTCGGCAGCACCAGCAGGTTGGCGGAGCCGGACAGCGTCGAGTCGGGCAGGAAGTTGTTGCGCACGTCCTCCGACAGCGCCGCGTCGCCATGCATCTCGCCGTCGCATTCGACCTCGGGATGGGCGGCCGCGAACAGGTCGCGCGCCTTGCGCATCTTGACCGCCGAGGCCCGCTTGCTGCTGCCGAACATCGAGTGCGAGAGGAAGGCCACCTTCGGCGGCAGGCCGAAGCGCTGCAGTTCCTCGGCGGCCTGCCAGGCGATGTCGGCGAGCTGTTCGGCGCTGGGGTCTTCGTTGACGAAGGTGTCGGCGATGAACAGCGTGCGCTGCTCCAGCATCAGCGCGTTCATCGTCGCGAAGTTGGAGACGTTCGCCTTCAGGCCGATGAGGTTCTGGATGTGCTCCAGGTGGGAGTCGAAGCGGCCGACCATGCCGCAGATCATCGCGTCGGCGTCGCCGAGCTGGATCGCGAGCGCGCCGATCGTCGTGTTGGAGCGGCGCACCGCCGACTTGGCCATCTCCGGCGTGAAGCCGTTGCGGCCCATCGCCTGGTGGTAGGCCTCCCAGTACTGGCGGAAGCGGTGGTCGTTCTCGGGGTCGATGACGGCCACGTCCTCGCCCAGCTTCAGCCGCAGGCCGGCGCGCTTCAGGCGCATCGCGATGACCTCGGGGCGGCCGATCAGCGTGGGCTTGGCCAGGCCTTCATCGAGCGCCACCTGCACCGCGCGCAGCACGCGCTCGTCCTCGCCCTCGGCGTAGATCACGCGGGCCGGATGGGCCTTGGCCTCGGCGAAGACCGGGCGCATGAACATGCCGGTCTGGTAGACGAAACGCGAGAGCTGCTCGCGGTACGCGGCCATGTCGGTGATCGGACGCGTCGCGACGCCGGAGTCCTCCGCCGCCTTTGCGACCGCGGGCGCGATGCGCAGGATCAGCCGGTTGTCGAAGGGCTTGGGGATCAGGTAGTCCGGGCCGAAGGCCAGGTCCTGGCCCGGATAGGCCGCGGCGACTTCCGGCGGCGTCTCGGCCTTGGCCAGCGCGGCGATCTCGCGCACGCAGGCCAGCTTCATCGCCTCGGTGATCTTGGTCGCGCCGCAGTCCAGCGCGCCGCGGAAGATGTAGGGGAAGCACAGGACGTTGTTGACCTGGTTCGGATAGTCCGAGCGGCCGGTGGCGACGATGCAGTCCGGGCGCGCTTCCTTGGCGAGCTCGGGACGGATCTCCGGCTCGGGGTTGGCCAGCGCCAGGATGATGGGCTGGCGCGCCATGGTCTTGACCATCTCACCGGTCAGCACGCCGGCGGCGGAGCAACCCAAGAACACGTCCGCGTCCTTGACCACGTCGGCCAGCGTGCGGGCCGGGGTGATCTGGCAGTAGCGGCGCTTGGACTCGTCGAGCTTGGCGGCATCGGCGCGCTCGCTCTGGACCACGCCCTTGGAGTCGACGACGAAGACGTTCTCGCGCTTCACGCCCAGGCCGACCATCACGTCCAGGCAGGCGATGGCGGCGGCGCCGGCGCCCGACACGGCGACCTTCACCGCGCCGATGTCCTTGCCGACCAGTTCCAGCCCGTTGAGCAGCGCGGCGCTGGAGATGATCGCGGTGCCGTGCTGGTCGTCGTGGAAGACGGGGATGTTCATCCGCGCGCTCAGCTGCTTCTCGATGTAGAAGCACTCGGGCGCCTTGATGTCCTCGAGGTTCACGCCGCCCAGCGTGGGCTCCATCGCCGCGATGATCTCGACCAGCTTGTCGGGATCGCGCTCGGCCAGCTCGATGTCGAAGACGTCGATGCCGGCGAACTTCTTGAACAGGCAGCCCTTGCCTTCCATCACCGGCTTGGCGGCCAGCGGGCCGATGTCGCCCAGGCCCAGCACCGCGGTACCGTTCGTGACCACGCCGACCAGATTGCCGCGCGAGGTGTACTCGGCGGCCAGCGTCGGGTCCTTCTCGATGTCGAGGCAGGGATAGGCCACGCCCGGCGAGTAGGCGAGCGACAGGTCGCGCTGGTTGGCCAGCGGCTTGGTCGGGGTGACGGCGATCTTGCCGCGCGTCGGGGTGCGGTGATAGTCCAGCGCCGCCTCGCGCAGGGCGGCTTCGGCGGGGCTCAGGCCGAGGCCGTCGTTCTTGTCGGTCATGCAAATCTCCGTCGCGATGAAGGGGGCCCGGCGCCATTTCCGGCATGCGATCGCGGCGACGAACCGGTGCCGTAATCGCCCGGTAACAGGGGCCCGGGGGGCGCAAAGCTTAATCCTCCGGCTCGCGCGGCGTGATGAATTCAGCTTTAACTGCCATGCAAAGATGGCAATCGCTCATGCGCGCGATGAGGGTCCGCATCGGGATTTGCCCGCAAGTTAGAGCCTTCATCCGAGAACCGTGCCCAATTGCACTTCAGGCCGCCGCGCTCGCGGCGTGCGAGGAACGCGCTCACTAGCGACCTCTCGCCTGCAACAAAAAACGCGCCCGAGGGCGCGTTTCTTTCTTGAGGCGCGGCGTTCAGCCCTGCGCGCGCTTGGACAGGATCTCGAAGGCCGGCAGGGTCTTGCCTTCCAGCACTTCCAGGAAGGCGCCGCCGCCGGTGGAGATGTAGCCCACGTCCTGCTCGATGCCGTACTTGGCGATCGCGGCCAGCGTGTCGCCGCCGCCGGCGATCGAGAACGCGTCCGACGCGGCGATCGCGCGGGCGATGGTCTCGGTGCCGTGCGCGAAGGCGTCGAACTCGAACACGCCCACCGGGCCGTTCCAGACGATGGTGCCGGCCGCCTTCAGCTGCTCGGCCAGCAGCGCCGCGGTCTTCGGGCCGATGTCCAGGATCAGGTCGTCATCGGCCACCTCGGTGGCGGCCTTCACCGTCGCCGGCGAGTCGGCCGCGAAGGCCTTGGCCGTTACCACGTCCACCGGGATCGGCACCGCGGCGCCGCGCGCCTTCATCGACTCGATCACCGCCTTGGCTTCGCCGAGCAGGTCCGGCTCCGCCAGCGACTTGCCGATCTTCAGGCCGGCCGCCAGCATGAAGGTGTTGGCAATGCCGCCGCCGACGATCAGGCCATCGACGTTCCTGGACAGCGACTGCAGGATGGTCAGCTTGGTCGACACCTTGGAGCCCGCCACGATCGCCACCAGCGGGCGCTTCGGGTTGGCCAGCGCCTTGCTGATGGCATCGATCTCGGCCGCCAGCAGCGGACCGGCGCAGGCGACCTTGGCGAACTGCGCGATGCCATAGGTCGAGGCCTCGGCCCGGTGCGCGGTGCCGAAGGCGTCGTGCACGAAGATGTCGCACAGCGCGGCCATCTTCTTCGCCAGCTCCTCGCTGTTCTTCTTCTCGCCCTTGTTGACGCGGCAGTTCTCGAGCAGCACCACCTGGCCCGGCTTCACGTCGACGCCGTCGACCCAGTTCGCGACCAGCGGCACCTCGCGGCCCAGCAGCTCGCCCATGCGCCGGGCCACCGGGGCCAGCGAGTCCTCGGGCTTGAACTCGCCCTCGGTCGGGCGGCCCAGGTGCGAGGTCACCATCACCGCGGCGCCGGCCTTCAGCGCCATCTCGATCGCGGGGATCGAGGCGCGCACGCGCGTGTCCTCGGTGATCTGGCCGGCGTCGTTGAGCGGCACGTTCAGGTCGGCGCGGATGAACACGCGCTGGTCGGCCACCTTGCCGGCGGCGATCAGATCGGCGAATCGCAGGACGTTCATGGGATGAGCTTCGAGTAGTTGGAAAGCGGTGGTCCGGGCACGGCGGACGGGCCCGGCGAATCGGGGCGCAGCTTACCAGCCGGCCGGGCGCGGCCCTGTCCGGGACGGTTACGAAACGCCGCTGGAACCGGCGTCAGGACGGGCCCGGCCGGGCCTACCAGCCCAGGCCGACCCGCAGCGCCAGCATCACCGCCGTGCCGCTGACGATGGTGCCCAGGATGCCGCGCCGCCAGAAGAAATAGGCGGTGCCGACGGCCGTCGCATACAGCCGGGCGTCCTTCCAGGTGTGGATCAGCTCGCCCTGCGTCATGACGATCTCCGGCGCGATCACCGCCGCGAGCGCGGCCAGCGGCGCGTAGCGCAGGCCGTCGCGCACCCACTGGGGCAGCGGGATCTCGCGGTCCGGGATCATGAAGAAGCTGCGCGTGATCACCGTGATCGCGCCCATGCCAAGGATGCCCAGCACCGCTTCCCAGAGGCTCATGCCGACCTCCCGCCGGCGGCCGGGGTCGGAGGCGGCAGCCATTTCTCCATCAGCAGGCCCACGGCCACCGCGGCGGCGATCGCCACCAGGATGTTGAGCCGCAGCGGCAGCGCATACGCGGCCACGGCCGCGCAGCCGGCCACCGCGCCCGAGACCCAGGTGTTGCGGTCCTTCAGCAGCGAGTAGCTCAGCCCCAGCAGCGCCAGCACGCCGGCGAAACCCAGGCCCCAGGTGGTGGGAATGGTGTCGGCCAGCAGGATGCCGGCGATGGCCGGCGCCTGCCAGGCGACCCAGTTGGTCGCGACGCCGCCCCAGAAGTACGGCAGCTGGTTCGCGGGATCGGGTTTCAGGTCCGGGAAGCGCTTGAGGAAGGCGACGTAGTTCAGGTCGGCGGCGAAGTAGCCGATGAACAGCCGCTGCGCGCGCGGCAGCGGCTCGAAGTACAGGCGCCACTGGGCGCTGAAGATGACGAAGCGCAGGTTCACGCAGAAGGCGGTGGCCCACAGCACCCACAGCGGCGCGCCGCTGGCCAGCAGCGGCAGCGACGCCAGCTGCGAGCTGCCGGCGAAGACCACCAGGCTCATCAGCAGCGACAGCCCCACGCCCAAGCCGCTCTTGACCATGGCCACGCCGGTCACCAGCCCCCAGGCCGAGATGCCCAGCGTGATGCCGAGCATGTCGCGCGAGCCGCGTTTGAATTCCGGATGGCGCACCAGCGCCGCGAGTCCTTCCACCATGGCCGCAATTGTCGTCGGCGTGGTCCGGAAACGAAGCGCCCCTCGGCCGCTGTCGCGGCGAGGGGCGTCCACAGAGCGCCCGGCGCAGCCGGCGCCCGGGGGGCTTACTTCAGCTTGCGGACCGAGCCCGATCCGGCGTTGGACAGGCTGATCTCGGGGCTGCCGACGTAGCCGACGTCGCCGGAGCCGGCGATCCGCACGTCCAGCTTGCGGGTCGGCGCCACGGTGACGTCGCCGCTGCCGGAGATGCTGACCTTGGCCTCGTCGACGACCAGCTCACGCGTCTTGACGTCGCCGCTGCCGGCCACCGACACGGACAGCGCATTGGCCTTGCCTTGCACCTGCATGTCGCCGCTGCCGGCCACGCGCAGCGTCACATGGTCGGCCTCCAGTCCCTGCATGCGCAGGTCACCGCTGCCGGCGATGCTGGCCTCCAGGTTGCTCGTCTTCATCGGCTCGACGCGGATGTCGCCGGAGCCGGCGATCGACAGGCCGCGCAGCTGGCGCATGTCCAGCGTGATCACCGGCGAGCCCTTGGCGTTCAGGCTGTAGCCGCGCTTGGGCGAGATCTCCAGCGTGCGGCCCTTGCTGCCGTCGACCACCTTGGTCTCGATGTAGGCGAGCAGGTTGCGGTCGGTCTTCACCTCGACCTTGTCGGACGCGCCCGACCGCACGAAGACCTTGAAATCGCCCGACAGCGCCACCGCGTCGAAGGCGCCGACGTCGCGCGCCTCGGCGGCGACCTCGCCGTTGCCCTCGATGCGCTGCGAGCTGCCGAAGCTCAGCGACCAGGCGTGGGCGGTGCCGACCGTCGCGGCGGCGGCCAGGCCCAGCGCGGCGACGGCAAACAGACGACGGGAAGCACGGAAGGACGAAGTGGTCATGGACGATCTCCTGATCTTTCGGATGATCGCATCTTCGTCGCGACGACCCGCGCCGGCGACCGGCGCAAGACGAACTGCCCCCTCCGGGGGATCAACTGCGCGGCGGTCCGATGGCCCGACCGAACCGAGCCAGGCTCAGTGGCCACCCTTCTCGCCGGCCTTGTCCTTGTCCGAGCCCTTCTCGGCGCCCTTCTCCGCCGCCTTGTCCGACGAGCCCACCTGCCCCTTCGCGGAGCGCGGCGACGGCTCCTCCTCCTCGGCGGCGGCCGGCCGGCTGGCCTGCGGATTCGCCACCAGCGGGCGGGTGCCCTCGAGCTTGTTCTCGCGCATGTACTCGTCCATCTCGCGCCAGCCGTCGTACACCGCGGCCTTCTGGGCCTTGGGGTTCAGGGCGTAGCAGTCCTCGATGGCGCGCAGCGCGTTGCGGCAGGCGCCGCCGATGGCCTTGCCCTCGGCCTGCTTGGCCGCCGCCACCTTGGCGGGGTCCTCGATGCCGAGCTGGTCGCAGCCGGCCAGCAGCGCGACGGCGCCGAGCAGCGCCGCCGAGGCGGTCAGGGAGCGGAGGGAAGCCTTCATGCTGTCCTTTATCGGCCGCCGGGGCGAACGCTTGAATCAGGCAGGCCGGCGGAACGGGCCATTGTGCCGTCGCCTCCGCCCGCCCCGGTCGAATGAAAAACACCGCCCGGAGGCGGTGTTTCGTCTGGCCGGCGCGCCGGATCGCCCGGCCGGGCCGCGGGTCCCGCGTTCAGCGGCGGGACATCGCCATCAGGCGCTCAATGCGTTCCTCGGTCGACGGATGGGTGCTGAACAGGCCGCGCAGGCCACCGCCGGACAGCGGGTTCATGATCATCATCTGGGCCGTCTCCGGATGGCGCTCCGCCGTCTCCAGCGGGATGCCCTGGGCGTAGCGGTGGATCTTGTCCAGCGCCGAGGCCAGCGCCTGCGGGTCGCCGGAGATCTCCGCGCCGCCGCGGTCCGCCTCGAATTCACGGGCGCGGCTGATCGCCATCTGGATCAGCGAGGCCGCGATCGGCGCCAGGATCGCCACCAGCAGTCCGACGATCGGGTTGGCGGGCCGGCCTTCGCTGTCGCGCGGGCTGAAGAACATCGCGAAGTTGGCCAGCATCGAGATCGCGCCGGCCATCGTCGCGCTGATCGTGGAGATCAGGATGTCGCGGTGCTTCACGTGGGCCAGCTCGTGGGCCATCACGCCGCGCAGCTCGCGTTCCGACAGCACGCGCAGGATGCCGGTCGTCGCGGCGACCGCGGCGTGGTCCGGGTTGCGGCCGGTGGCGAAGGCGTTGGGTGCGTCTTCCTGGATCAGGTAGACCTTGGGCATGGGCAGCTGGGCGCGCTGGGCCAGCTCCTTGACCATGTTGTAGAACTGCGGCGCGCTGCGCTCGTCGACTTCCTGGGCGTTGTACATCTTCAGCACCAGCTTGTCGGAGAACCAGTAGCTGAAGAAATTCATGCCCACCGCGACCACCAGCGCGATCAGCATGCCCGTCTGGCCGCCCAGCACGGAGCCGATCGCCATGAACAGCGCGGTGATGGCGGCCATCAGGATGGCGGTCTTCATCAGGTTGAACATGCAATCACTCCTCGGAGAACTGCGGCCGGAGCCGCGATCGGAAATCAGTCTGAACGGTACACCGTCCAGGTCGTCCCACCTGACGGCGGGGTCGGCGCATTCAAGCCGGTTTCCCCACGCCTTCAGCCAGAAATAAGCGAACCGCCCCGCCCCACCGCCAGCCCCGGCTCGGTGTCTCGCTCGCGGGCGATGCCCATGCCCCTTGAAGCGAATGCCGAGCGTGCGGAGGCGATTGAGCGGAAAGGGGCATGGGCATTGCCCGCGAGTTGCTCGGTCGCCGCAGGGGCGAAGCTCACCCGAGCGATTCACCCACCTGGAGCGGTCGCGCCTGGAGGAAGGCTGCCGCGGGCAGCCGCTTGCCGCCGGCGCGCTGGAGCTCCGTCAAGCGAACGCTGCCGCGCCCACACGCCACGACCGGCCCATCGACCGACACCGCCAGCACCCGCCCCGGTTCGCCGCGCACGCCGTCGGTGTCGACGACCTCGGCGCGCCAGACCTTGAGCGGCTCACTGTCCAGCTGGGCGACGCCGCCGGGGAACGGATCGAAGGCGCGCAGCCGCCGCGCGATCTGCGCGGCGTCGTCGGACCAGCGGATCTGGCTCTCGGCCTTCTCGATCTTGTGGGCGTAGGTGACGCCGGCCTCGGGCTGCTTCACCGGGTGGAAACCGCCGCAGGCGGCGAGTTCCAGCGCCTCGACGATCATGCGGCCGCCGAGCGTCGCCAGCTTGTCGTGCAGCGTGGCGGTCGTGTCCGCCGCGGCGATCGGCAGCCGCTCGATCAGCAGCATGTCGCCGGTATCCAGGCCCTCGTCCATCTGCATGATGGTGATGCCGGTCTCGGTGTCGCCGGCCTCGATCGCGCGGTGGATGGGCGCCGCGCCGCGCCAGCGCGGCAGGATCGAGCCGTGGATGTTCAGGCAGCCCAGGCGCGGCAGGTCCAGCACCCACCGCGGCAGGATGAGCCCGTAGGCGGCCACCACCAGCACGTCGGGCCGGGCCGCCAGCAAGGCCTCGCGGCCGGCCTGAGCTTCGTCGGGAAACTTGCCGTCCAGCCGCAGGCTGCGCGGCTGCGCGACCGCCAGGCCGTGCGCCACCGCCAGCTGCTTCACCGGCGAGGCCTGCAGCTTCATGCCGCGACCGGCGGGGCGGTCGGGCTGGCTCAGCACCAGCGGCACCTCGAAGCGGGCGTCGAGCAGCGCCTGCAGCGCGACGGCCGCGAACTCGGGCGTGCCGGCGAAGGCGACGCGCAGGCCGCCGGGAGTCGGGGCGTCGGCCATCAGCGCTTGGCGTCCTCGCGGGCCTTCTTCACCAGCTTGGTCTTGATGCGCTCGCGCTTGAGCGGGCTCAGGTATTCGACGAACACCTTGCCGGCCAGGTGGTCCATCTCGTGCTGCACGCAGACGGCCAGCAGGCCCTCGGCGTCGAACTGGAAGGTGTGGCCGTCGCGGTCCAGCGCCTGCACGGTGACCTTCTTGTGACGCATGACCTTGTCGTAGATGGTCGGCACCGAGAGGCAGCCCTCCTCGCCTTCCATCATTTCCTCGCTGCGCGCGACCAGTTCCGGGTTGATCAGCACCAGCGGCTGGTTGCGTTCCTCGGAGACGTCCATCACCAGCAGGCGCTCGTGCACGTCCACCTGCGTGGCGGCGAGGCCGACGCCGTCAGCGTCGTACATCGTCTCCAGCATGTCGTCAGCCAGCGCGCGGATGCGGTCGTCGACGGCGGTGATCGGCTTGGCGACGGTGTGCAGGCGCGGATCGGGGTATCGAAGAATGGAAAGTTTCGCCATGGTGGGGACGCGGAGGGTGGTGGACCGCTGTGGACGGCGCACAACGCCTGTTTGTAAGGGCTTGCAAGGGACGGCGGGCACCTTCATTGCGGGTGCCCCTGAACCGGGGCAGAATCGCCGCCAGCGAGAAGGTCGATTTTCGCCGATTTGGCGGACTGCACGGCCCTCGTCACAAAAGCGCCATTGGCCACGAGGGGCCTTCGATCTCGGCGCGGGAGAACAAGTAATGACGCAAAGGCGGCCGCTGGGCTTGACGACAATTTCTGCAGCCCTGCTGGCGGCCTCTGCCGCCACGACGTCCTTCGCGGCAGGCAACTACCCCATCACGCCCGACCAGCGCCAGACCGCCCAGCAGGTCGCGCAGGCCGGTGTGCCGTTGTCGGAGCTGGCGCCCAACGCGCCCGACACCTACACCGTCAAGTCGGGCGACACGCTGTGGGCCATCTCCGGCCTGTTCCTGAAGAGCCCGTGGCGCTGGCCCGAGCTCTGGGGCATGAACACCGACCAGATCCGCAACCCCCACCTGATCTACCCGGGTCAGGTGCTGATGCTGATCAAGTCCGACGGCCGCGCGCGGCTGCAGGTGGGTCGCGATGTCGGCGGCGCGGCCGGCGGCACGGTCAAGCTCTCGCCGCGCGTGCGCGCCGAGTCGCTGTACGACGGCTCCATCGCCGCGATCCCGCAGCACCTGATCGAGCCCTTCCTCAACGAGGCGGTCGTCCTGAACGGCAACGAACTGGCGACGGCCCCCCGCATCGTCTCGGCGCAGGAAAACCGCGTCTGGATGACCAAGGGCGACCGGGCCTATGTGCGAGGCAACCTGACGCCCGATATCGATGCCTACCGCGTGTTCCGCGAGCCGCGCCCGCTGCGCGACCCGGTGTCCAAGGAAGTGCTGGGCTACGAGGCCGTCTATGTCGGCACCGCTGACCTGACCCGCGCCGGCACGCCCGCGACGGCCAGCACCAAGGAAGTCCCCGCGACGCTCACGCTGACGCTGAACCGCCTGGAAGCGCAGCCCGGCGACCGGATCGCGCCGATTCCGCCGCGCTCCTACACGAGCTATGTGCCGCACGCGCCCGCTGGGGCGATCGATGGCTACATCGTTTCCATCTACGGCGACGCGATCACCGCGGGCCAGAACCAGATCGTCGCGCTCAACAAGGGCAGCCGCGACGGCCTGGAGCGCGGCCATGTGCTGGCGCTCTGGCACAGCGGCCGTGTCGTGCGCGACCCGACGACGCCCCGCCGCGAGGAAGTGAAGCTCCCTGACGAGCGTCACGGCCAGCTGTTCGTCTTCCAGGTCTTCGACCGGGTGTCGTACGCGCTGATCCTGTCGGTCCAGGAACCGGTCGTCCCGGGCGACCGCTTCACCCAGCCGTGATCGAGCGGCTCTCCGGACCAGGTCGCAGTCAGGACCGAACGGATGAGCCCAGACGATCTGCGCGACTGGCTCCGGCTGCTGTCCTGCGTCTCGCGCGGCGCCGCTCGCCGGCTGCTGGCGCGCCATGGCGGTCCCGGTGCCGCCCTGGCGGCCGGTCAAGCCGGCTGGGGGCAGGCGCTCTCGGCCGAGGAAGCTGAGCGGCTACGCAGCCCGCCCACCGAGTTGGACCGCCTCGTGCGCCGGACCCAGGCGTGGCTCTCCGGCGGCGAGCGGCGCTCGATCCTGCTGCTCAGCGACACCGATTACCCCTTCGCGCTGCTGAACACGGCGGATCCGCCGCTGATGCTGTACCTCGACGGCCGACGCGAGCTGCTGGGGCAGCGCTGCGTCGCCGTGGTCGGGAGCCGCCGGCCCAGCCCCCAGGGCGACGAGAACGCACGCCACTTCGCCGCGGGCCTGGGAGAAGCCGGGTTCTGCGTCGTGTCCGGCCTCGCGCAGGGCATCGATGGCGCGGCCCATGAGGCGGCGCTGCACACGCCCGGCGGCACGATCGCCGTGCTCGGCACCGGTCCGGACCAGGTCTACCCGCTCGGTCACGCTGAACTTTCCCGCCACATTGCCCGCCGCGGACTGCTGGTCAGCGAGTATTTCGTCGGCACGCCGCCAATGGCGCCGAATTTCCCGCAACGCAATCGCATCATCGCGGGCCTGTCGGAAGGCTGCCTGGTCGTGGAGGCGGCGCTGAAGTCCGGCTCGCTGATCACCGCGCGGCAGGCCTCGGAAGCGGGCCGCGAGGTGTTCGCGATCCCCGGACCGATCCATGCTCCCCAGTCCAAGGGCTGCCACCACCTGCTCAAGCAGGGCGCCTGCCTGGTCCAGGAACTGGACGACCTGCTCGCCGAGCTGCCGGCGCGGGGTTCGCTACGGGAGGCAGCGATTGATCCCGAGCCCGAAGTGGACGCCGAGGCAACGCCCGAATCCTCCGCAGCCCAGGACGACCACCCGCTGCTCCGGGCCATCGGCCGGGACACCGTCTCGCTCGAGCAGCTGTCGCAGCGCAGCGGCTGGCCGCAGGACGAGCTGAACGCCACCCTGCTGGACCTGGAGCTCGACGGCCTCGTCGCCCGCCTCCCCGGCGCGCTGTTCCAGCGCCGTCGCCGGGCCTGAAGCATCCGTGGATGTCGACCTCCGCCGGGGCTCATTTCGGCCGGAAGGGCTTTCGGGCGGTCGGTTATAGTGCCCGCCATGTTCGACGTGCTCGTCTATCTGTACGAAACCTACTGGCGGCCCGACGCCTGCCCGGATCACGCCCAGCTGACCCGGAAATTGTCGGCAGTCGGCTTCGAGGATGACGAAATCCGCGACGCGCTGTCCTGGCTGGACGGCCTGGCCGCCTCGGCCCAGTCGCACCACGGCGAGCCCGGCGAGCGCAGCCTGCGCATCTACACCCGCGAGGAGCAGGAGCACCTGGGCGAAAGCTCCGTCGGCTTCATCAGCTTCCTGGCCTCGGCCGGCGTGCTGCCGACCGCGATGCGGGAAATGGTGATCGACCGCGCGATGGCGATCCCCGGCGGCCCGCTGGACCTCGAGGACCTGAAGATCATCGTGCTGATGGTGTTCTGGAGCCTGGGCGAGGAGCCCGACGCGCTGATCCTCGACGAACTGTTCGTCGCGCCCGAAGAGCGCCTGATCCACTGAACCGGGCGCCAGCGCTCAAAAAGAAACCGGCCCCGCATCTCGCGGCGCCGGTTTTTTTCATTAGGGCGCCGGCAACAGCGCCCCGCCCCCACCCCGCCCTCACCCGCCCTCAGGCGAGCAGCCGGCTCGGATCGACCTCGAGCTTGGCCAGCGCGTTGCGCGTCGCCTTGACGGTCAGCGATTCGTCCTGGGCGGGCAGCATCAGCCCGGCCTGCAGGAAAGCCGCCAGGCGGCTCAGCTGGAACAGCACGCCCCGCCCCTGCGGCGATACGAACAGGATCAAGTGGTGCCGCAGCCCGCGCCAGACCAGCTGGACCGGCTCCACCCGGCCCCGGTAGTCCAGCATGTACCAGCTGCCCACCTGCAGCTCGCGCGCCCAGGCCAGCATCGCCGGCGTCGGCGCGGCGCCGCCTTCGGCCACCACTTCCAGTCCGTCGCACTCGTGGCTGGACAGGTCGCGCACCAGCGTCTCGTTGATCTCGCCCGCCTCGGGCGACGGCAGCATCGCCTCCAGCGTCTCGAGCTGGCTCATCAGGTCGTCCAGGCGCTCGCGCGGGATCGCCGCGGTCTTGGCGGTGAAGGCCGCCGCCAGCGCATTGTTCAGCGAACGGATGTGCTCATCCTGCCGCTCATGGCCCATGCCCGCGTGGCCCATGCCGTCGCGCAGCGTCTTGAGCAGCGGCGGCAGGCGCCGGATCACCTCGGCCCGGTCCTCGCGCGACACCTTCGCGCTGGCCGACCAGATCAGGTCAGCCGCGGCGCGCTTCATCGCCTTGGTCTGCTCGGCCTGCGGCCCGTAGCGCACGCCGGTCACCGCCAGCACGTCGGCCCAGACCTGGAACAGGAAGTCGCGCACGCCGTCCTGCACCGGCACCTCGGACAGCATCTTGCGCAGCTCGATCGTGTACTGGATCGCCAGCGTTTCGCGCTGCTCGACCTGCTGCGCCAGCGACACGCCCTTCTTCGAGACCTCGTTCTCCTGCTCGAAGTAGTGGTCGAGGAATTTCTCGAACTCGGTCAGCACCGTCTGGAACACGCGCCGGCCGGTGTCGGGATAGGCCTCGACGACCTGCACGACGCGCTTGATCTCGCGCTCCAGCGCGTCGCCGATCTCGGCGGTGGACGTGCTGAAGCCCATGACGCAGGAGCCCATCCGGTCGATCAGGCGCCGCGCGGGATGGTCGTCGGTAGCGAAGAAGTCCGGCTCGCCCACGGCCACGCGCAGCACCGGCATCTGCAGCCGCGCGAACCAGACCCGGATCGCCGGCGGGATGCGCTCTTCCTGCAGGATGGCCTGGAAGAGCAAGGCGACCAGCTCGATGGTCGCGCGCTCGGCCGGCGTGTCGGCGGCGCTCTTGAGGACCTGCTTCAGCGCCTGGTTGCGATGGCGGATCTCGTCGAGCGCCTGCGGCGCCGTCAGTTGCTGGTCCACCGTGGCGACCTGGTCGGCGCGGCGCTGCACCGCTTCCTGGGCATGATTGATTGCGGCGCTCAGGCGCGGTGAACCGCCCCGAGTGACCGGGCCGGCGCCCGACATGCCCGACGCACCGACCGGCGCCGCCGGCAGGCCGCTGCGGGTCGCCGGTCCGGGCATGGGCATGCCGGACCGCGCCGGCGCCTGCGCGAGCTCCGGCACATGGCGCGCCAGCACCCGCTGCAGCTGCGCCATCACCTGCTGGGCCGACTGGCTGGCCGGGGTGCCGACAGGCACCGCCGGGCCGCCGGCCTGCGCGCCCAGCGGGGCGCCATGGGCCGTCGCCTGCGGCGCGATGCCGCCATGCGCGGTGGCCGGCCCCAGCGGCGCGGCCTGCGTCATCCCGCCGGCCGGCGCGTTGCGCCGGATGAAGGGGCGCAGGTCCACCTCGGGCATCACGCCCTGCTGGATCAGCCAGTGGTTGGCTTCGTGATAGGCCTCGTTCAGCAGCTGGGAGAACTCGTGGTGCAGCCAGCGCTGCAGCATCTGCCAGACGGAACTGCTCAGCCCCGCCTCGAACCAGGCGTCGAGCACCAGCCGCGACAGCACCTGCGCGCGCAGCAGGTCCTGCTGGGCCAGGTCCTCGACGCGCTCCAGCGACTGCATGCGATTGCGCAGATCGCTGAATTCCCAGCTGGCCTTGTCCATCATGGCCAGCGCGAGCCGCGAGGCGATGATCTCGCGCTCGATCGTGTCGTCGCTGACCAGGGACAGGTTCTGGGGGCGGGAGGAGAGCGACGCCGAGCGCGAATCGCCGGCGCCGTGGTGGTAGGCATGCCGCAGCGACTTGCCCAGCCGCGCATGCCAGGGCGTCGAGGCGCGCTGCCAGGCGTCGTAGGCATCGCGGCGGGCCATCTGCAGCGAGTGCTCGGCCGGCTGCGAGAGCAGGTCCTGCACCGCCGTGGTCAGGACCGCCACCATGGCGGGCAGCCCTCGCAGCAGCACCTCCGTGTGGACGCGCCGCGCTTGCGAAGCCAGGGCCTGGGATCTTGCGTCGGCGGCGGTCATCGAGCGTGAGGTTGAGGAGTGCGGACGACTCTACTACACGACCGCGCCGGCGTTGGGGTCGTCCGGATCGCCCTGCTTGGCGGGGCCGGCCTTGACCAGGTCCTCACGCTTGACGCCCAGCCACATCGCGATCGCCGCCGCGACGAAGACCGACGAGTAGATGCCGAACAGGATGCCGATGGTCAGCGCGACCGCGAAGTAGTGCAGCGTCGGGCCGCCGAACAGCAGCATCGACAGCACCATCATCTGCGTCGAGCCGTGCGTGATGATCGTGCGGCTGATCGTGGACGTGATCGCGTGGTCGATGACCTCGTGCGTGTTGAGCTTGCGGTACTTGCGGAAGGCCTCGCGGATCCGGTCGAAGATGACCACCGACTCGTTCACCGAGTACCCCAGCACCGCCAGGATCGCCGCCAGCACCGCCAGCGAGAACTCCCACTGGAAGTAGGCGAAGAAGCCCAGGATGATCACCACGTCGTGCAGGTTGGCGATGATGCCGGCCACGGCGAACTTCCACTCGAAGCGGAAGGCCAGGTACAGCATGATGCCGATCACGGTGAAGCCCAGCGCCATCGCGGCGTCGTGGGCCAGCTCCGCGCCGACGGACGGGCCGACGACCTCGCTGCTGGTCAGCTTCAGCGGCTCGGCGCCGTTGACCGCGCAGGCCTGCTTGCTCACCGACTCCCCTTGCGGGGTGACTTCCTGGTGGGCCACGACCTTGCCCTGCTCCGCCTTGCACAGCTCGCCGAAGACGCGGTCGACCAGCTCGGTCTGCTTGACGTCGGGCTTCACCGGCAGGCGGATCAGCACATCGCGCGAGGTGCCGAAGTTGGTCACCTGGATCTCGCCGAAGCCCATCTGCTCGACGATGTGACGGGTCCGGTTGACGTCCGCCGCCTGCGCGTACTGGACCTGGATCACCGTGCCGCCGGTGAACTCGATCGAGAAGTGCAGGCCCTTGGTGACCAGGAAGAACACCGCGGCGACGAAGGTGAGGAAGGACACGGCGTTGAGGATCAACGCGTGCTTCATGAACGGGATGTCCCGTTTGATTCGGAAGAATTCCATGGCGTTGTGCGCTCTCTTCTCTGCGGGGGGCCGGCGCTCAGCGCGCCTCGGCGGCCGGGGCGTCGCCGTCCGGCGTGCCGGGGGTGGCGTCCGGCTTCCAGACGGTGCCGATGGACACGGACTTCAGGCGCTTGCGACGCCCGTACCAGAGGTTGACCAGCGCACGCGAGAACATCACCGACGAGATCATCGAGGTGATGATGCCCAGGCAGTGCACGACCGCGAAGCCCTTGATCGGGCCGGAGCCGAAGGCCAGCAGCGCCAGGCCCGCGATCAGCGTCGTGACGTTGGAGTCCAGGATGGTGGCCCAGGCGCGCTCGTAGCCGGCGTGGATCGCCTGCTGCGGCGCCATGCCGGCGCGCAGTTCCTCGCGCACCCGCTCGTTGATCAGCACGTTGGCGTCGATGGCCATGCCCAGCACCAGCGCGATGGCGGCGATGCCGGGCAGGCTCAGCGTGGCCTGCAGCATCGACAGCACCGCCAGCAGCAGCAGCAGGTTGAAGCCCAGCGCCACCGCCGAGAACACGCCGAACATCATGTAGTACAGGCACATGAAGATCGCCACGGCGACGAAGCCCCAGGTGACCGACGCGATGCCCTTGTCGATGTTGTCCTTGCCCAGCGACGGGCCGATGGTGCGTTCCTCGATGATCTCCATCGGCGCGGCCAGCGAGCCGGCGCGCAGCAGCAGCGCGCTGTCGCTGGCTTCCTGCGCGGACATGTTGCCGCCGGTGATCGAGAAGCTGTTGCCCAGCTCGCCGCGGATGACCGGCGCGGTCACGACCTGGCCCTTGCCCTTCTCGAACAGGATGATGGCCATGCGCTTGCCGATGCTCTCGCGCGACACGTCCTTCATGATGCGGGCGCCCTTGGCGTCCACCTTCAGATTGACGGAGGGCTGGTGGTTCTCGTCGAAGCCGGGCTGGGCGTCGTTGAGGTTGTCGCCGGTCAGCACCACCTGGCGCTTGACGATGATCGGGGCGCCATCTCTTTCGGTGAAGCGCTCGGTGCCGAAGGGCACCGGGCCGGTGCCGGCCAGCGCGGCCTGCGCCTCGGCGCTGTCGTCGACCATGCGCAGCTCCAGCGTCGCGGTGCGGCCGATGATGTCCTTGGCCTTGGCCGTGTCCTGCACGCCCGGCAGCTGCACGACGACGCGGTCGCGGCCCTGCTGCAGGATCACCGGCTCGGCCACGCCTAGTTCGTTGACCCGGTTGTGCAGCGTGGTGATGTTCTGCTTGATCGCGGCGTCCTGGACGGCGATCTCGGCCTTGGGCGTGAGCGAGCCGCTCAGGCGCAGCTCGGTGCCGGCGCCGGTGGCGGTCCAGGCGAAGTCGGGCACCTGCTCGCGCAGCAGGTTCAGCGCCTGCGTGCGGGTGGCCTCGTCGCGGAAGTTGATGGCGACGTCGTTGCCTTCGCGGGTGATGCCGGCGTGGCGGATGTTCTTGTCGCGCAGCATGGTGCGGACGTCGGAGGCCATCGACTCGGCCTTCTTCGTCAGCGCGGCCTTCATGTCGACCTGCATCAGGAAGTGCACGCCGCCGCGCAGGTCCAGGCCCAGGTACATCGGGAACGCATGCAGCGAGGTCAGCCAGTCGGGGCTGCGCGAGACCAGGTTGAGCGCGACGATGAAGGTCGGGTCGGAGGTCTCGTTGCCGTTGAGGGCCTTGGCGATCGCGTCCTTGGCCTTGATCTGGGCGTCGGTGTCATGGAAGCGGGCGCGCACGGAGCCGGCTTCCAGATGCACGAAGTCGGGCGTGACGCCGACCTGCTGGATCGCCTGCTCGACGCGCTGCCGGACGGCGTCGTCGACCTTGACGGTGACCTTGGCGCTGGACACCTGCACCGCCGGCGCTTCGCCGAACAGGTTGGGCAGCGTGTAGATCAGGCCCACGAGCAGCGCCACGACGAGCAGCGCGTACTTCCACAGCGGATAACGGTTCATGAGGAGATCCTCTGAAAACCAGGCGCCTCGCCCTTCCGCGCTCGGCGTCGGGCCGGCGGGCGCCACTGAAAGCGGACCCGGCCGGTGCGGGGCACGGGCCGGGTCGTCAGGGAGCGGTCACGCGGATCGAGCGGATCGCGCGGGCCGCCCCGGGTCGGGTTGTCGGATTACTTCGAGACGGTGCCCTTGGGCAGGACCTGCACGACCGAGGTGCGCTGGACCTGGATCTCGACGCCGGAGGCGATCTCGACGCTCAGGTACTGCTCGCCGATCTTGCTGACCTTGCCGAGCATGCCGCCGGCGGTGATGACCTCGTCGCCCTTGGACAGGGCCTCGACCATCGCCTTGTGCTCCTTCTGGCGCTTCATCTGGGGACGGATCATCACGAAGTACATGACGACGAACACGGCCACCAGGGGCAGCATCTGCAGGAAGCCGCTGGTCGGGTCGGCCGAGGCGGCGCCCGCGGTCTGGGCAAAAGCGTTGGAAATAAACACGTCGATATCCCTCAGGAAAGGCGTTGGCGCGAGCCCGGAAGCCGGAGCGCCGCCGGGCGCGAGGCCCGGACGTACGGAAGAACCGGTGATTGTATGCGGCCCGTCCGGCCGGCCCGGCGCCCGCCGGACGCGGATTTAACTGGGGTTGACCTGCGCAAAGTCAATCCAATACCGTCCCGGGAAGCCCGCCGGGTGGACCTGCGATGATCCGCACCCATGACTTCGGACACCCTCGAACTGCAGGACGTCGAGAAACGCCGCCAGGCGGACCAGGCCTATGACGCGATCGAGACCCTGATCGCGACGCTGCAGTTGCGCCCGGGGGCGCCGGTGGTGGAGTCGGAGCTGATCTCCCGCATCGGCCTGGGGCGCACGCCCACGCGCGAGGCGCTGATGCGGCTGGTCGCCAGCGGCCTGATCGCGCAGCAGCCGCGCCGCGGCCTGCTGGTGAGCGACATCCCGCTGGCCGAGCACCTGGACCTGCTGGAGGCACGCCGGCCGCTGGAGCGGCTGATCGCGTGCTGTTCGGCGCGACGGGCCTCGCCGGCACAGCGCTCGGCGCTGCTGGCCTGCGCCGGGCGCATGGCCGAGGCGGCCGAGCGCCAGGACCTGGAGGCCTACATGCGGGTCGACCAGCAGCTCGACCGCGTCAACCATGCGGCCTGCCGCAACCGCTACGCGGTGGCGGCGGTGCTGCCCATGATCATCCAGTGCCGGCGCTTCTGGTACGCGTACCGGCACCTGGGTGACGTCGCCAGCGGCGCCCGGGCCCACCAGCGCCTGGCCGAGACCATCGCCAGCGGGGACGGCGAGGCGGCCGCCGAGGCCTCCGACGCCCTGATGGCGCACTTGCGCAACTTCACGCAACAGGTGATCGCATGAATGTCCTGCCCACCCCGGCCCGGCTCGTCGACGCGCATGTCGGCGGCGTGCTGACCCGCATCGTCGTCAGCGGCGGTCCCGCGCTGGCCGGCACGTCGATGACCGAGCGGCTGGCGACCTTCAACGCCGGCCACGATGCCTGGCGGCGCGCGCTGACCGGTGCGCCGCGCAGCGCGCCCGGCACGCAGGCCGCGTTGCTGACCGAGCCCGAGCGGCCCGGCAGCCTAGTGGGCGTGCTGTTCCTGGCGGCCACCGGCCCGGTGGCGCCGACGCCCGATGGCCTGGTCGCGGTGCTCGCCGCGCTGGCGCATGTGGGACGCCTGCGGCCGGGCCCGGTGCGGCTGGACACGCCCGAGGGCACGATCGCCGCGAGCTTCGCGCTGGACGGCAGCGTGCGCTTCGACGATCCGGCGCTCGAGGCGCCCGAGGGCCGCGGTCACATCCTCATCGACGGCACCCTGGTCGCGGAGCCGGACGACCCGCTGGCCTGGGGCGCGCCGGCGGCGGCGTCGCCGGGCGCGGCCGCGGTCGGCGGCGATTGAACCGGCCGCGGCCGGACCCGGTGGGACAGCTGGCCCGGGCCGCGACGGATGGCGGTCTTGCCGGGGCGGCTCATCGCAGGCTCAACCGGGCGACGCTGATCTGCGTCGTGCCATCGGGCAGCGGCTTCACCGCCACGACGCGGAAGTCCTTCGGCAGGCCGACCTTGTAGAGCCGGCCGCCGGCGTCGGGCTTGTCGTCGTCGCAGGTGAGCGGACCGCCGTCCCTGGGCTTGCCGCGAGGCGCATCGGCCGCGCCGCAGTCGAGTGGCGTGCCGTAGCGCGCGAGCGCGCGGCGGTAGAAGCGGCCGACGCGGTCGACGTCGTCCTGGCTCTGGAACTTGCCCGCTGCCAGGCGCATGCCGAAGAGGCCGCCCCACAGGCTCATCCGCACGCCGGACTTGTCCTCGTCGCGATCCTTGTAGGGCACGGCGCCCGGATACAGCGGCGTCTCGAGGTCGACGCCATCGGCCTTCGCGTCGAAGGTGATGCCGGCGCTGAAGCCCTCCGAGGGCGGCGGCGGTGGCGGCGCCGGTTGGGCGCAGGCGCCGAGCGCCAGCGTGATCGCCGACAGCAGCAGCGCGTTGCGACGATGCCGGCCGGCGGGGCCGGGCGCGGCGTGGCGGTCGGAAGAGGTGGACATCGGGCGCTCCGTGGTTCGCTGAATGCGGCGCACTCTACGAATCGACGCGACGCGCGGCGTCCCCGCGGCGACGGACTGCATGACCGGCGGGACGAAGCGCAGCCCTGAAGGAAAGCCCGCATGAAGTTCACATGAGGGTCCACGTGAGGCCCACGCGAGGCCCGCATCACGCCGCCGGAACTCAGCCGGAACTCAGCCGCGCCGGCGCAGCGTCCACAGCGCCGCGGCGATGAGTCCGACGCCCGCCAGCTGCGCCGGCCCCAGCGCGCGGCCGTAGACGAGCCAGTCGACCAGCACCGCCGTGCCCGGATAGACGAACTGCAGCACCGCGATGCGGCCCGTGCCCAGGCGCGCCATGCCGGCATAGAGCACGACATAGGCCAGCCCGGTGTGCAGCACGCCCAGCCCCGCCAGCCACCCCCAGGCGGCGCCCCAGGCCGGCCAGCCGTGCATCAGCGGCCACGGCAGCACCACCAGCGCGCCGACGACGCACTGCCCCGCCGACAAGGCGAACGAGCCGGCGCGATCGGCCTCGACCTTGGCGATGAAGCTGGCGGCCGCATAGCTGATCGATCCGAGCAGGCACATCAGCACGCCGGAGAGGTAGCCGGGCAGCTCGCTCGCGCGCCCGCCGGCGGTGGCGCCGAAGGCCTCGTCCGCGATGCCGGTGGCCAACGCCAGCCCGCACAGCGCCACCGCCGCGGCGAGCCACTGGGCGCGGTCCACGCGCTCGCGCAGCCAGAACGCGCCCATCGCCATCAGCCAGAAGGGCTGCACGTGGAAGACCACGGTGGACACGGCGATCGAGCAGCGCGGAATGGCCGCGAAGAACAAGCCCCAGTTCAGCACCGTCAGCGCGCCGACGGCGATCACCGCGACCAGCGGCCGCCCCCGCAGCCGGAAGAGCTCCCCCAGCCGGCCGCGCGCGGCGCCCCAGAGCAGCAACGCGGCCAGCCCGAACACGCAGCGGAACCACACGGTCGTGGCCGGGTCCTGCGCCGCCTCTTCGACGAAGACGCCGATGGTGCCGAGCAGCAGGCCGCCGCCGATCATGAGCAGTTGGCCTTCGCGCAACCGTCTGACGGGCGCGCCCAGTCCGGGGTTCGCGACAGTGCCGGGCGTCATCGCGGACTCCATTGCGAGCGCCATCGCAGGCGTCATCGCAGGTGCCATCGCGGACGCCACGGTAGGCGTCGGCGTCACGCCGGGCGTGGAGTCGTACAGGGGCCTGGCGGCGTCGGCACCGGCCGGTGTCACGGCGACACGGGATGGGACGAATGAAGTCATGCGGCGAGTCTGCGGCTAGGACGACCGGCAGCAAAGCGAATCCTTTTCACGCTTAGCATCACGGATTCGAATGCTCGCCCGGGCGGCGGAGGATGGGATGTCGTCGACCGACCTTCAACTGGACTGGCTGCGCGCCTTCGTCGCCGCGGTGGATGCGGGCTCGCTGACGGCGGCCGGGCAGTGGGTGCATCGCTCGCAGTCGGCGCTCAGCATGCAGATCGCGAAGCTGGAGCGCGCGGTCGGACAGCCCGTGCTGGTGCGCACGCCGCGCCGGCTCGACCTCACGCCCGCAGGCCGCGAGCTGCTGGGCCATGCACGGCGCCTGATCGCGCAGCACGACGAGGCGGTGCAGGCGCTGCGGCGCGAGACGCTGCACGGACGGCTCACCATCGGCGTGCCGGAGGACTACGCGGTGCCCTACCTCACGCCGGTGCTACGCGACTTCGCCGGGCGCCACACCGCGGTGGAACTGACGCTGGTCTGCCAGCAGTCGACGGTGCTGATCCCGCGGCTCACGCGCGGCGAAGTCGATGTCGCCGTGGTCACGCGCGATCGCGCCGGACGCGGGCAGCCGCTGTTCGAGGAGCCGCTCGCATGGTTCGGCGCACCGCGCTTCGAGGCCTGGCGCCAGACGCCGCTGCCGGTGGCCGTCTACGAATCGGGCAGCCTCGCGCGCAAGGCGGCCCTGGCGGCGCTGGCCGCGTTGAAGCGGCCCTACCGCATCGTCTGCGACAGCGCGAGCCCCGCCGGCATGCTGGCGGCGGTCGAAAGCGGCCTGGCGATCGCGCTGTTCACGCGCTGCAGCGTGCCGGACGGCATGGAGCTGCTGGACGAGCGCCATGGCATGCCGCCGGCCACCTCGCTGCCGGCGATGTCGGTGGTGCTGATGCGGAGCAAGGCCTCGGCCGGGTCGGCGGCGGCGGACGCCTTCGCGGGCCAGGTCTTGCGCACGCTGGCGCGCAGCCGCAGCGGCTCGACTATGCTGCGCCGATGATGCTGCTCCGCGGGCTGCGGCCGCTCCTCTTCCTGCTGCTGGCCGGCGTCGCGCTGGCGACCGGGACTCAGGCCTGGGCCGCCGAGCCGCTGAGGATCGGCTCGAAGCGCTTCACCGAAAGCTACATCCTGGCCGAGATCCTCGCGCAGACGGCGCGGGCCGGCGACCCCGCCGCCGCGGTCGAGCTGAAGCAGGGGCTGGGCAACACGGCCATCGTCCATGCGGCGCTGAAGGCCGGCAGCATCGATGTCTACGCCGAATACCTCGGCACGATCGAGCGCGAGATCCTCGGTCATGCGACGACCGGCGCGCCGCTGGCGCAGCTGCAGGCCGAGCTGCGGCCGCTGGGGTTGGCGATCGACGTGCCGCTGGGCTTCAACAACGGCTACGCGCTGGCGATGCGGTCGGCGCGGGCGCGTGCGCTCGGGCTCACGGCGGTGTCGCAGCTGAAGGGGCAGCCGGCGCTGCGGCTGGGGCTCAGCAACGAGTTCCTGGGGCGTGCCGACGGCTGGCCGGGGCTCTCGCGGCGCTATGCGTTGCCGCAGACGCCGACCGGACTCGATCACGGCCTGGCGTACCGCGCGCTCGCCGACGACCAGATCGATGTCACGGACGTCTACACGACCGATGCGCAGATCGCGGCGCTCGACCTGACGGTGCTCGCCGACGATGCCGGTTTCTTCCCGCGCTACGACGCCGTGCTGCTGTATCGCGTCGACCTGCCGCGCCGGCACCCGCGCGCCTGGGCAGCGCTGCAGACGCTGCGCGGGCGCATCGACGAGGCCGCGATGATCGCGATGAACGCGCAGGCGGAGATCCAGCGGCAGCCGTTCGACGCGATCGCGCGAGCTTTCCTCGCCAAGCCGCGCAGTCAGGCGGGCGGCGCGCTTGCCGCTGCGTCGGCATCGGCATCAACGCCCGCATCGGCGTCCTCGCCCAGGCTCGAGCCGGGCGTCGGGCGCTCGACGTCCGGCCTGTGGGCTCGCATCGCGGGACCCGACCTCGGCCGGCTCACCGCGCAGCATCTGACGCTGGTGCTGGGCGCGGTCGGACTGGCGGCGCTGGTCGGCGTGCCGCTCGCCGTCGCGCTGCATCCGTGGCCGCGCTGGCGCGAGGCGCTGCTGGCCGCCTGCGCGCTGCTGCAGACGGTGCCGTCGCTGGCGATGCTCGCGCTGCTGATCTGGGCGATGGACCGGGTCGGGCCGGTGCCGGCGCTGGTCGCGCTGACGCTCTACGCGCTGCTGCCGGTGCTGCGCAACTGCACCGTCGGGCTCAGCGAGGTGCCGCAGGGGCTCACCACCGCGGGGCGGGCGCTGGGCCTCACGCGCGGCCAGGTGCTGCGCTCGATCCAGCTGCCGCTCGCGCTGCCCGTCATGCTGGCGGGCCTGCGCACTGCCACCAGCCTCTCCGTCGGTACCGCAACGATGGCGGCCTTCATCGGCGCCGGCGGCTACGGCGAGCGCATCGTCACCGGCCTGGCGCTGAACGACCAGGCGCTGCTGCTCGCCGGCGCGCTGCCCGCGGCGGCACTGGCGCTGGCGCTCGAGGCCGCGTTCGGCCTGATGGGCTGGTGGCTGGCGAGACGCCGGCGCGGCTGACGCCGTCGGCGGCATGGCCTGGAGGCCGAGCGCTCAGGCGGGTGAGCCGGCGCCGAATTCGCTGTCCATGGCCGCATAACAGCGCTGCTGCGCGGCGGACCAGTCGCCCAGCTGCGCGGGCTGCAGCCCCGGCTGCATCAGCTGGCGCAGCGCGACGGCCTGAGCCTGCCGCACCAGCACCGCCAGGACCGCCGACGCCGCGCCGCGCCCGGGGCGAGGCGCGAGCGCCTCGGCGACCTGCGGCGGGAAGCCCCAGTGCTCGACGATCTGCGCCGACCAGGTGGCCGTCAGCGGCAGCAGCTGGCGATGCAGACCCTCCCGATCCAGCGGCGGCACCGAGGGCGCCGACATCGCATCCAGCACGCGCAGCAGGGCCATCAGGCCGAGCTGCGAGCTGAGCCCGGCCAGGTAGGCGGCGAACTCGTCGTCCCCGGCGTTGGCCAGCCGCCGCGTGGCGAAGGCGGTGCGTTCGCTCAGGTCCCAGAGCAGCGTGCCGGCCCGACTGCCGTAGCGGCCCTTGCCCTGATGGAAGATGGGCCGCATCGCGGCGCCCATCACCAGTTGATCCAGACCCTGCTGACCCAGCACCGTCACCGCGCCCGACAGGTCGGTGATCTCGCGCTCGGGCCGGTAGCGCGGCGAGTTGGCCAGCCGCATCAGCTCGCCGACCAGGCTGGGATCGCGCGACAGCAGCTGCACCAGCTCCGCCCGCCCGACATCCGGCCGGCGCGCCAGCCGCATCAGCTGCGGCAGCACCGCCGGCAGGCGCGGCAGCTGGTCGGCCCACTGCGAGCCGCGCTGCCCCTGCAGGCGCTGCATCAGCCCCTGCTCGCCGGCGGACGGCGGCACGTCCTTGAGCCGCGACAGCCCCAGCAGCCGCGCGCTGAACTGCAACCACTCCGGCGAGGCCTCGAGCGCGGGGAAGACGATCTCGCCGCCGGTGTAGACCGCCGTCTGGGTCGACACCTGGCTGGGCCCGTGCGAGTGTGCCGACGCGAACGGCTGCGACGGCGGTGAGGCGGCCGCGCCCGGTCCCGCCGGTGCGGCGGACGGGGCCGCCGGCCGCGCGGTCGGGTCGGCGGAGGAAGCAGGCCGGCCGGCCGACGGGGCATCGCCGGAGCCGGACAGCAGTTTGCGGAGGGAGGACAGCAGCGCCATGGTGGGAAGTCGGCGGATTATGGTGGGCACCGCCCGCGCGCGTTCCGGCCAGCCGGCGTCACTCCCCCGATTCGGGGTGGGCGCGGCGGTGACGACGGCTTCGCGACGCGTGTCGATTCCGGCTGGCGCCGTTCGTCGTCTGCAGGTGACCCACCCTTGACCGAAGGAGATTGCGATGACCGCTTCCGTACCCGCCGTCCCCGCCGCGACCGGCGCGACGCCCTACCTCACCATCCGTGGCGCCGCCGCGGCGATCGATTTCTACCAGCGCGCCTTCGGCGCCAAGCTCGAGTTGCGGCTCGACGCGCCGGACGGCGTGATGCATGCCGAACTGAGCGTGGGCGGCGCGAAGTTCATGTTGACCGAGGAGCGCTCGCACTGCGGCGCGCTCAGCCCCTTGAGCCTGAACGGCAGCGCCACGACGGTGGTGATCTACGTGCCCGACGTCGACGCGACGGTGAAGACCGCCGAGGGCGCCGGCGCCAAGGTGGAGATGCCGGTGGCCGACCAGTTCTGGGGCGACCGCATGGGGGTGATCGCGGATCCGTTCGGCCACAAGTGGATGCTGGCCACCCACAAGGAGGATGTCTCCGAGGCCGAGCTCAAGGCGCGCATGGCCCGGATGTTCGCCGAGGGCCAGCCGGGCTGACGCCCCGCCGGCGTGCGCCGCGACCGGCCTCGCGCGGTGCCGGCCCAATGCGGCTGGCTCGGTTCAACTGGCTCAGTGCGCCTGGCGGCTCGCGCCCAGGTAGGTCTCGATGACCCGCGGATCCTTGGCCAGGTCCGCGGCCTTGCCTTCGAGCGCGATCTCGCCGGTCTCCAGCACGTACCCGTAGTCGGCGACCTCGAGCGCCGCGCGGGCGTTCTGCTCGATGAGGAGGATGGACACGCCGGCCTCGCGCAGCTGCGCGACGATGCGGAACACCTCCTTGACGATCAGCGGCGCCAGGCCGAGGCTGGGCTCGTCGAGCATCAGCAGCTTGGGCCGCGCCATCAGCGCGCGCCCGACGGCCAGCATCTGCCGCTCGCCGCCGGACAGCGTGCCCGCCAGCTGCGCGCGGCGTTCCTTCAGGCGGGGGAACAGCGCGTAGACGCGCTCCAGTTCATCGCGCCAGTCCTTCAGGCCCAGGCGCATCGGCCGGAAGCCACCGAGCACCAGGTTGTCCTCGACCGACATCGTCGTGAACAGCTCGCGCTTCTCCGGCACCAGCGCGAGGCCCTTCATCACGCGCTCCTCCAGGCCCAGGCCGTTGACGTCCTCGCCATCGAACAGCACCTGGCCGCGCGCGGGCAGCACGCCCATCAGCGCATTGAGCGTGGTGCTCTTGCCGGCGCCGTTGGGACCGATCACCGTGACCACCTCGCCCTGGCGCAGCCGCAGGTCCAGCCCGGTGAGCACCTCCGCGCGCCCGTAGCCGGCGTGCAGGCCGCTGACCTTCAACAACTCGCTCATGTCAGTGTTCCGTTCCCAGGTAGGCCGCGCGCACCTCGGGGCTGGCCTGCACCTCGGCGGGCGTGCCCTCGATCAGCTTGGTGCCGAACTCCATCACGACGATGCGGTCGGTCAGGCCCATCACGAAGTCCATGTCGTGCTCGACCAGCAGGATGCTCATGCCCTCGGCCCGCAACTGCCGCAGCACCGCGGCCAGCGCCTGCTTCTCCTTGTGGCGCAGCCCGGCGGCCGGCTCGTCGAGCAGCAGCAGCGACGGGTCGGCACACAGCGCCCGGGCGATCTCCATCAGCCGCTGCGGCCCCAGCGCCAGGTTGCCGGCCAGCTCGTGCAGGTGGTCCTGCATGCCGATGCGGCGCAGCTGCGATTCGGCCTCGGCGAACAGGCGCCGCTCCTCGGCGCGGTCCAGCCGCAGCATCGCCTTCGCCGTGCCGCTGTGCGAGCGAAGGTAGCCGCCCAGCGCGACGTTCTCCAGCACCGTCATGTCCGCGATCATCTTCACGTGCTGGAAGGTGCGCGAGAGGCCGCGACGCGCGATCTGGCGCGCAGGCAGCCCGGTGATGGATTCGCCGGCGAAACGCAGCTCGCCGCTGGTCGCCGGCAGCACGCCGGAGACCAGGTTGAAGGTCGTGGACTTGCCGGCGCCGTTGGGGCCGATCAAGCCCATGATCTCGCCGGCGCGCAGTTCGAAGCTGACGTCGTTCACCGCCACCAGGCCGCCGAACTGCTTGCGCAGCCTGTCGACCCGCAGCAGCACCGAGCCGGCCGGCGGCTTGGGACGCGACGCGAGCGCGGCCGCGCCCTCCCAGTCCCATTCCCGAGGGGCCGCCGGCCACCAGCGCGACAGCAGCCCCTGCAGCGACGGCCACAGCCCCTTGGGCGCGTACTTCAGCATGAGCACCAGCACGATGCCGAGCACGATGATCTCGAAGTTGCCGTTGCTGCCCAGCAGCGCGGGCAGCAGCTCCTTGAGCTGGTCCTCGATGATCTTGAACACCCCGGCGCCCACGAAGGCGCCCCAGACGCTGGACACCCCGCCGACGACGGCCATGAACAGGTATTCGATGCCCATCTTCAGGCCGAAGGGACTGGGGTTCACCGTGCGCTGGACATGCGCGAACAGCCAGCCCGACACCGAGGCCAGCAGCGCCGCGATCAGGAAGATCACGACCTTGTAGCGGAAGGTGGAGACGCCCATGGCCTCGGCCATCACCGTCGCGCCGCCGAGCGCCCGGATCGCCCGCCCGGGCCTCGAGTCCAGCAGGTTGCGCACGGCGATCGCGCCGACGATCGCGAACAGCCAGATCAGGTAGTAGATGGCGCGGCCGTCGGCCAGGCTGATGCCGAAAAGCTCGATGGCCGGCACGCCGAGCAGGCCGTCGTACTTGCCCAGCGACTCCATGTTGGCGATCGAGAAATTCAGGCTCAGCGCCCAGGCGATGGTGGCCAGCGGCAGGTAATGGCCGGACATGCGCAGCGTGATCAGCGCCAGCACCAGCGCGATCGCCAGCGTGATCGCCAGGCCCGCGGCCAGGCCCAGCCACGGCGACAGGCCGTAGCGCGCGCTGAGCAGCGCCGTCGTGTACGCCCCCACCCCGACGAAGGCGGCCTGGCCGAAGGACGTCAGGCCACCGACGCCGGTCAGCAGCACCAGGCCGAGCGCGACCAGCGCGAACATGCCGATGTAGTTCAGCTGCGTGATCCAGAACTCGGGCACCGGCAGCAGCGGCAGTACCGCGAGCACCGCCAGCAGCAGCACCGGCGCGAGGCGGCGCGACCATGGGCGCGCCGCGGCGGGCACGGGGGGCGAGGCCTTCATGGCGGCTCGGTCGGAGCTCACGTCAATGCTCTTCATGGTGCGGGTCGCGCCAGCTGCGCCACAGCAGCACCGGCAGGATGGTGGTGAAGACGATGACCTCCTTGAAGGCGCTGGCCCAGAAGGAGCTGAAGGACTCGATCAGGCCGACGAGCAGCGCGCCCAGCGCCGCGCCGGGGTAGCTGGAGAGCCCGGCGAAGACCGCGGCCACGAAACCCTTCAGGCCGATGAGGAAGCCGCTGTCGTAGAAGATCGTCGTGGTCGGGCTGATCAGGATGCCGGACAGCGCGCCGATGAAGGCCGCCAGCGTGAACGAGAGCCGCCCGGCCGAGGTGCTGGAGATGCCCATCAGCCGCGCGCCGAGCCGGTTCACCGCGGTCGCGCGCAGCGCCTTGCCGTAGAGGCTTTTCTCGAAGAACAGCCAGAGCGCCACGATCAGCGCGGCCGAGGCCATCACGATGATCAGCGTCTGGCCCGAGAACATCAGCGGCCCGGCCGTGTAGCTCGCGTCCCAGAAGCTCGGATTGCGCGAGCCCTCCGCGCCGAAGAACACCAGGCCCAGCCCGGTCAGCGCGAAGTGCACGCCGACCGAGACGATCAGCAGCACCAGCACCGAGGCGTCGGCCAGTGACTGGTAGGCCAGGCGGTACAGCAGCCCGCCCATCGGCGTGACCACCGCCAGCGTCAGCAGCGCCTGCGCCACCAGCGGCAGCTTCATCGGCGCCAGCCAGAGCGCGCACAGCCCGATCGCGACGCCGGGCAAGGCGCGCAGCGCGATCGGCGCCAGTTCCGCCGCGAGGCGTCCGGCGCGCGCGGCGGCGATCAGGTCCAGCACCGCGGCCAGCAACGCCATCGCGATCAGGAAGTGGATCGTCAGCGGCGTGTGGCCGAGCTGCAGCCCCGCCAGCGTCAGCGCGCCGAAAGCGACGAACTCCCCCTGAGGAATGAAGATCACCCGCGTGACCGCGAACACGAGGACCAGGGCCAGTGCCAGCAGCGCGTAGATCGCGCCGTTGGTCACCCCGTCCAGCACCAGGATGCTTGCAATCGCCCCGTCCACCTTGTCTCCTGTCGTGGTGCCGGGCGGGGCCGTTGATCGCGCGCCGCCGATGCGTGCCGGCGGCGTCGCGAACGCTCCGAAGGCCATCGCCCGGGGTTGGTCGTTCATGCGACGTGTGGCGACCGACTCTAGCGGGAAGCCCTCGGCGCTCCGTCAGTGGATGCCGCATTGACATTTCTCAATTGATTAATCCGACCGGTCGGTCGAAGTTGAGGCTCGGTGGGACGGTTTGTGCTACGCGCCGCTTCGCTAGACTGCGCCGCCATGCCTCAATACATCCCCGCGCTGGAGATCGACGGACCGCTCGCCCGCGTGACGCTGCGGCGGCCACATGTCGCCAACCGCCTCGAGCTGATCGACCTGCAGACGCTGCAGGCGCACCTGCGCGAGGTCGAGGCCACGACCTCGGTCCGCGTGCTGTTGCTCCGCGCCGAGGGCCGACATTTCTGCAGCGGCTTCAACATCGACGCGGTGCCCGGCGTGGACGCGGGCGCCTTGTTCGAGTCGCTCACCGACGCCTGGGAACAGGCCCGGCCGGTGACGGTCGCGGCCCTTCAGGGCGGCGTCTACGGCGGCGCCACCGACCTCGCGCTGGCCTGCGATTTCCGGCTCGGCGTTCGGCAGTGCGAGATGTTCGTGCCCGCCGCGCGATTGGGGCTGCACTTCTATCGCGGCGGCATGGAGCGGTACGTGAACCGGCTGGGGCTGTCGATGGCCAAGCGGGTGCTGCTGGCCGGCGAGACCCTGGACGCCGACGCGATGCACGCCAGCGGCTTCCTGGATCACCTGCTCGACGACAGCGAGGCGCTCCAGGCGGCGGCGCAGGCCCTGTGCGAGCGGCTCTGCGGTTTCGCGCCGCTGGCGCTCGCCGGCATGAAGCGCCATCTGAACGCGATCGCCAACGGCCGGCTCGACATCGAGGCGCTGCGCGCGGACATCGCGGTGTCGAACGCGTCGGAGGATCTGGCGGAGGGCGTTCGCGCCTGGCAGGAAAAACGCGCGCCCAGGTTCAACGGCCGCTGATCCGCACCCTGAAGGGGGAACGACGGGGGAAATAACGGGGAATGAGGGGGACGGCCGCCGCCGGCGAGGTCAGGCGGTGGTCAGACGGCTTCCAGCTCGTGGCGCCAGGCATGCAGGTGCAGACAAGCCTTCGCGGTGGCGCGGCGCAGGTCGAGTTCCTCGCGTTTGGTCCACACGCGGGCCTGGTCACGCTCTCCCAGCGCGATCACGCCAAAGGTCCTGCCATTGATCTGGCCGCTGACGTCCAGCATCGCGCGCCAGGTGGGCGGCGGCTGCAGGGTGCTCAGGCGGGGATCGGTGCGCGCATCGGCGCAGTTGAAGACGCCTTCGGACAGCAAGGCGTCGAAATAACCGGGATAGGCGCGCTGCTCGCAAACCGGCGGTTGGCGGCTCGGTCCGTCGACCGCATGGGCGCCGAGGCAGCGCAGGCGGTAGGCGCCCGGTTCGCCGTCCAGCAGCCACAGGCTGGCGTGCGAACTGCGGAAGTGGCCGCACAGGGCCTCGCTGATGGCCTGCGCGTAGCGCTCGGCCAGTTCGCCGGCGGTGTCCAGGCCGCTGTCGCGGGCCTCGGTCGCCGGCCATTCCAGTTCCTGACTGGCCGCCCGCATGGCGGCGAACAGGCCCTCGATCCTTTCCATCGTTGCGCTCGCTCCCTCATGTGTCCTTGTCATTGACGCCACGGTGAACGGCGCGGGCGGCATTCTAGGTGTTTTCCCTAAACGCTGCCAAGCCGCCGGGAGGCTGTGTTACCGGCCCATCCGTGCGACGAATGTCTCTTGCAACCGATTCGGGCGACCTTCGCGCGAGGTCATTAGCGATGCCCCGGTACGGGGAGGGTCCGGCTTATAGGAAAATACGGGTTTCGCCGTCCGCCCCTGGGGGGAACTTGGGGTGGTCGGCGCGGCATTTCAAACTCTTATCAGGATCAGGATCAGCGTGGCCAAGGATACGACCAAGACGACCATCGAAGCCGATGGTCTGCGCTATCGCTCTAAAGCTCCCGGCTCGCCCTTCGCGGCGACCTCTTCGTTTGGCGCGGCAACCATGTCGTGCTTCCTTTGCGGCAAGCATCGCCCCCGCGCGCTGCTGAAGTCCCGCAAGCTGCTGGGCAAGTCCCAACCCGTCTGCGCTCCGTCCTGCAAGGAACTGGAGGAGCAGCTGGCAACCAAGAAGTAAGCCCAGGCTTACCGGGCGTCCTCACGACGCCCTGAAGCAGCGTCCACAGACCGCGCGGTAACGGGAGTTGCCGCCGATCTCGACCTGCGCGCCTTCGGTCAGCTTTCGGCCGGCGGCGTCGACGCGCATGTTCATCGTCGCCTTGCGGCCGCAGTCGCAGATGGTCTTCATCTCGTCCATCTCGTCGGCCAGCGCCAGCAGCGCCGCCGAACCGGTGAACAAGGCGCCGCGGAAGTCGGTCCGCAGCCCGTAGCAGATCACGGGCACATGGCGCATGTGCGCAATCTCGTGGAGCGACCAGACCTGGTCCTGCGTGAGGAACTGCGCCTCGTCCAGCAGGATGCAGGCGATGCCCGGCGACTGCGTGATCAGCGCGCGGAAGTCCGTCTCGGCGGTGAACACCTCCGCCACGCGCTGCGGCCCCAGCCGCGAGGTGATGAATCCCTTGCCATAGCGGTCGTCGACCCCGGAGGTGAACAGGCGCACCGCATGGCCGCGCTCCTCGTAGTTGTGCGCCACCTGCAGCAATGCGGTGGACTTGCCGGCATTCATCGCGGCGTAGCGAAAAAACAGTTTGGCCATGGTCCTTGCACGCCCGGTCCTGCCGGGCAGCGGGCGATTGTCGGCGTAATTGCGACCGTTCGTCGGCCGGTGCTTTCACCCCCGGGCAAGCGATGTAGCGGGGCGTCATACGCCCCACCTAATATGGATTGCGAGGGAATCGATGCACCGCCGGGACACGACCCCGCCGGTGCGAACAAGAGCGCCAAGCGAAGCGAGACCATGAGCAAAGACACCAGCACCGCCGTTCGGGAAGACGGCCTGCGCTACGCCTCCAAGCTGGGCGGGTCGCCGTTCCAGGGCAGCGGCCAGACCCGTTCCTGCTTCAAGTGCGGTCGGCACCGTCCTCCGAGCAGCCTGCAGTCCAAGCGCATCCTGGGCCGGACCGAACTGGTCTGCAAGCCCGCCTGCGAACCCAAGACCTGATCCCCCTTCCCGGCGGCCGTCTTCAGGCAGGACGGACGGCCGCCGTCGATCGGCGCGAATTGCCACGCCCGCGCGGCTATGGGCACAATCCCCCTTTTTCCCGAAGGCCGGCCCCGCGCCGCTTGATGCATGTCCTCCAGCACCCCGCCGCAAGGCGAAGTGACCTCCCCCGAAGTCCCGGACCCGAAGGCCCCCGTCGCCGAGACGACTGACGCCGCGCTGACGGCGCCGCAAGCCGACGCCGCGCCCGCCCCGGAAGCGGGAGATGCCGCCGGCGAGGCCAGCCCGCCCGACGCGAGCACCGCGCCGAATCCGGCCAAGCCGGCCGAGGGCGGACGCGTCGACGTCCAGGCGGTCGCCGCCAAGCTGAAGGAGCTCTTCCCGGCCCTGTTCGGCGGCGGTGCGAAGCCGCTGAAGTTGCGGGTCCAGTCCGACATCCAGCAGCGCGCCCCGGGCCAGTTCACGAAGGCCCAGCTCTCGGCCTTCCTGCGCCGCTATACCGGCGGCACCGGCTATCTGATCGCGCTGACGCGGGCCAAGACCCGCTTCGACCTGGACGGCCAGCCCGCCGGCGAGCTGAGCGACGAGCACCGCAACGCCGCCCAGGAAGAGCTGACTCGCCGACGTGGCATCACCGAGGCGCGTCGCGCCGAGGAAGACCGCGGACGCCAGGAACGCGCGCAATTGCTGCGCGACTTCTCGCGCACCACGCTGACGCCGGCCAACTTCTGCGCGCTCAAGGGCCTGACGCAGGAACAGCTCGATGCCCAGCTGAAGCTGGCGCGCGAGGAGGAGGCGCAACAGCCGCCGCGTCAGGAGCGCCATGACCGGCCGCCCAGAGGCCAGGAGCATCGTCGTGGTGCCCCTCGTGGCGAAGGACGACCTGGCGGTCCCGGCCAGGCACCGCGCGGCGATGGACCCCGCCGTGATGGCCGTCCGAACGAAGGCCGCAAGCCGCCGCGCCAGCCGCGCTGATCGGCTGACCGCGCGCCGACGCGCTCCCACCATGGTTGCCGACGAGCGCCCGCCGCGCAGTGAACGCGCCGGGCGCCGCGCGCATTGCGATGGCTGCGGCCGACCGTCGGTCGGCTGCTGGTGCGCTTGCGTGCGGCCGGTCGACAACCTCACCCCGCTGCTGATCCTCCAAGACCGCGACGAGGCCGGACAGGCCAAGGGCACGGCCGGCCTGCTGGCGCGCTGCCTCGCTCGCGTCGAGCTGCGTATCGGCGAACGATTCGATCCGCCGGCCTCGACCGCCGGGCTCGTGTTGCTTTATCCGGCGACGCCCGGCAACGCCGCGACCGCGGAACCAGCGCCGGCGCGCCGCGGTGAAGCGCGCCATGGGAATCCGCTCGCTGGTACGCCGCCGCTCACCACCCTGGTTGTCCTGGACGGGACCTGGCGCCGCAGTCGACGGTTGCTGCATGAGAACCCCTGGCTGCAGGCGCTCCCGCGGATGGCGCTCGATGCGCCGCCGCCTTCCCGCTACGCGATCCGGCGCGCGCACGCGGAGTCGCAACGCAGCACGCTCGAGGCCTGCGCCCTCGCGCTGGCACAGCTCGAGGGCGACGAGTCGCGCTACGCGCCCCTCTGGGCAGCCATGGACGCGTTCATCGCCCTTCAGCAGGGTCTGGCTGACCGCGCTCCCTCGGTCGGTGGAGCCGGCGCGCGGTAAGCTGCCCGGCCATGAATCCTTCCTCCCCCGCCAATCCCCCTTCCGAGCCCCGACTCACCTCGCTGTCGCACGGCGGCGGCTGCGGCTGCAAGATCGCGCCCGGTGTGCTCTCGGAAATCCTCCAGGGGACGAGTGCCCTCCCCGTCCCCCGCGAACTGCTCGTCGGGATAGAGACGGCGGATGACGCCGCCGTCTATCGGCTCAACGACGAACAGGCGCTGATCGCCACGACCGACTTCTTCATGCCGATCGTCGACGACCCGCATGACTTCGGCCGCATCGCCGCGACCAACGCGATCAGCGACGTCTATGCCATGGGCGGCAAGCCCATCATGGCGCTGGCCCTGGTCGGCATGCCGGTGGCGGTCCTGAGCACGGCGACCATCGGCAGGATCCTCGAAGGCGGCGCGTCGGTCTGTCGCGAGGCGGGCATCCCGATCGCGGGCGGACACACGATCGATTCGGTCGAACCGATCTATGGCTTGGTGGCTTTGGGACTGGTGCATCCCTCCCGGGTGAAGCGCAACGCGGATGCCCGCGCCGGCGATGTGCTGGTACTGGGCAAGGCACTGGGCGTTGGTGTGATGTCGGCGGCGCTCAAGAAGGGGAAGCTCGACGACGCGGCCTATCAGCGGATGCTCGCGACCACGACCAAGCTGAACACGCCCGGTCCGGAGCTGGCTGCGCTCGACGGCGTCCATGCGCTCACCGACGTCACCGGCTTTGGTCTGGCAGGGCATGCCTTGGAGATCGCGCGCGGATCGGGCTGCGCGGTGGAGATCGATTGGCGGGCGGTACCGCTGCTCGAAGGCGTGCCATCGCTGGCGCGCGATGGCTTCGTGACCGGCGCATCGGGCCGCAATTGGGCCGCCTACGGCGCGGAGGTGGCCTTGGCCGGCTCGCTGCCCTCGCAGGCCCAAGCGCTCCTGAGCGATCCGCAGACCAGCGGTGGCCTGCTCGTGTCGTGCGCGCCGGCTGCGGTGGACGCGGTACTCGCCATCTTCACGCGTCACGGGTTCGACGCGGCGGCGGTCATCGGCCGCGTCACGGCATCGGGAGAAGGTCCGAAGCTGCGCGTGATCTGAGCGGCGCTGAAAAGAACAAAGGGCCCTCGCATGAGGGCCCTTGTTCGATTGGTTGCGGGGGCAGGATTTGAACCTACGACCTTTGGGTTATGAGCCCAACGAGCTACCAGACTGCTCCACCCCGCGGCTGTGATGTGCGGTGATCGGCGGGCGCCGAATCACCATTTGGTTGATCGCATCGCACGCGACCTCGTGGTCTTCGTGTCGATCCGCTCAACAACACTGTCCATGGACAGCATTCGATGTGCTGGTTGCGGGGGCAGGATTTGAACCTACGACCTTTGGGTTATGAGCCCAACGAGCTACCAGACTGCTCCACCCCGCGATCGAAGAAAGAGAGTGTAGCACGGAATCTACCGTCGTCTCAACTTCTGGCGACGGTCTTCGCAAGATTCAAAGGCCGGCCGCCTGCAACGACTGGAGAAAGCGATCAGCGTCCTGGAAGCCGATGACTCGCGCGCCAGCCAGTTCCGCCCCCTTGGGGTCGAAAAAGATCGTGCCGGGAGGGCCGAACAGCTTGAAGCGCTTGAGCAGTTCGCGGTCTTCGGCGTTGTTCGCCGTGACATCAGCCTTCAGCAACAGCGCGCCGGCGAGCTTCGCCTGCACGCGCGCATCGGTGAAGGTGAAGCGCTCCATCTCCTTGCAGGACACACACCAGTCGGCGTAGAAGTCCAGCATCACCGGCTTGCCGGCGGTGCGCAGCGCCTCGTCGAGCTCGGCGACGCTCTTGACCTTGCGGAAGTTCACCGCGACCGGCTCGCCAGCGGACACCGCCGCCGCTGGGCCCTTGCCCGCGCCAACGACACCCGCCAAGGGCTTCAGCGTGTCGGTGCCTCCAGCGGCGACGCCAATGAACTGCGACACGCCGAACACCATCGCCGCGACGGCGGCGCTCTTGCGCAGCCACACGCGAGGCGTGTTGGCCTCGACGCGCTGGAAAAGCCCCAGCAGCGCGGCCAGCGCGATCAACAGCGCCCCCCAGAGCAGCTGCGCGACGACCGCCGGCAGCACCGGTTGCACGATCCACAGCGCGACCGACAGCAGCAGCAGCCCGAAGAAATACTTGACCGTCTCCATCCAGGGCCCGGCGCGCGGCAGGAGCGTGCCCGCCGACAGGCCGAGCAGCAGCAGCGGGACGCTCATGCCCCAGGCCAGCGCGAACAGCGCCAGGCCGCCGACCGCCACATTGCCGGTCTGGCTGATGTAGAGCAGCGCGCCGGCCAGCGGCGCCGCGACGCAGGGGCTCACGATCAGCGCGGACAGCGCCCCCATCACGAAGACGCTGAAGAACTTACCGGCGGGCAAGCGCTGGGTCGCATCGGACACGCCGCCGGTGAAGCGGCTCGGCAACTGGATCTCGTAGACGCCGAACATCGACAGCGAGAAGCCGATCAGGAGCAGCGCGAACAGCGCCAGCACCCAGGGCTTCTGGAGGTAGGCCGCCAGGCCGCCGCCCGCGAGACCCGCCGCGACGCCCAGCGCCGTGTACAGCAGCGCCATGCCCAGCGAGTAGCTGAAGGCCAGGAAGAAGCCGCGCGCCCGCGACGGCGTGCCGCCCTGGCCGACGATGATCGACGACAGGATGGGGAGCATCGGCAGCACGCACGGCGTCAGCGACAACAGCACGCCGGCCGCGAAGAACGCGCCGATGACCAGCCACAGGCGGCCGGAAGCCAGCACCTCGTCCAGCGGCGAGCTCGAACGAGACGCCGCGGCGCCTGCGACCGCGCCTTCGGCGTTGCCGGTCGCCGCGGCTGCCGGCGTCGACGCCACCGCGTTCGATACGCCGAAACCGCTCAGCGCGTCCGGCGCCGCACCGATCTTCACCCCGCCATCGCCGCCGAAGCCCTTCAGGCCCAGCGTCAGCTCGCTCTTCATCGGCGGATAGCACAAGCCCTTGTCCGCGCAGCCTTGGCCGGTCAGCACCAGCTTCAGCGGCGCCGCCTGCAGCGCCGTCACCGGCACCTTGATGCTCAGCCGGTCGCGGTAGGTCTCGACTTCCTTCTGGAAGGTCTCGTCGAACTTGCGCTTGGGCGTCGGCCAGGCGATGTCGCCCAGCGTCGCGCCCGCCGGTTCCAGCTTGAACTGGTCGCGGTACATGTAATAGCCGGGCGCGATCGTGAAGTTCAGCTGGAACTCGCGATCGCCGGTCAACTGCACGTCGACCTTGAAGGCCTGGTCCGGGTCGAGGAAATCGTCGGCGCGAGCCGGGACGGCCAGCAGCGCCGAGGCCAGGGTCAGCAACAGGACCAGCGCCGGCATCAGGCGTCGCATCAAGGCAAGAGGGGTCATGAACGCGGGACGCGTGCGGCTTCGTGGACCGCGTCGTCGAGAGATCGGAAAGGCGCGAAGCTTAGCGCCAAGCGGCACGGCCTGTCGTTGGACTGGCGCCATGCCCGGTCTGCGCTGCGCGTATCGCGGATACACAAGAAAAAAGGCCAGCATTGCTGCTGGCCTTCATGCGCTTGAGCGGGTCGCTGATTATTCAGCGGCGTCGCCTTCAGCCGCTTCCGGACGATCAACCAGTTCGACGTACGCCATCGGAGCGTTGTCGCCGACACGGAAGCCCATCTTCAGGATGCGGGTGTAGCCGCCCGGACGGGTGGCGAAACGGGGGCCCAGTTCGTTGAACAGCTTGACGACGATGTCGCGGTCACGCAGGCGGTTGAACGCCAGGCGACGGTTGGCGACGGTCGGCTCCTTGGCCAAGGTGATCAGCGGCTCGACGATGCGACGCAGTTCCTTCGCCTTGGGCAGCGTGGTCTTGATCGCTTCGTGTTGCAGCAGCGAGACCGCCATGTTGCGGAACATCGCGGCGCGGTGTTCGCTGGTGCGGTTCAGTTTGCGGAGGCCGTTACGGTGGCGCATGGTGCTTTCCTTTCCTTCAGTTATTGCCGGCAGCCGGATCAGGTACTGCCGGGGGCACCGGACGGGTCTTCAGACCCGCCCTCTTTCAAAAAATCAACGCTTGTCGAGACCTTGGGGCGGCCAGTTCTCGAGACGCGAGCCCAGGGTCAGGCCGCGCGAGGCGAGCACTTCCTTGATCTCGTTGAGCGACTTGCGACCCAGGTTCGGGGTCTTCAGCAGCTCGGTCTCGGTGCGCTGGATCAGGTCACCGATGTAATAGATGTTCTCGGCCTTCAGGCAGTTGGCCGAGCGCACGGTCAGTTCGAGCTCGTCGACCGGACGCAGCAGGATCGGATCGAAGCTGCTGGAACGGGCGGCCGGGGCTTGGTCGAAGACGTCGACCAGATCGGTGCCTTGCAGCTGGGCGAAGACGGCCATCTGCTCGACCAGGATCTTGGCCGAGGCACGGATCGCTTCTTCCGGGCTGATCGCGCCGTTGGTCTCGATCTCCATGACCAGCTTGTCCAGGTCGGTACGCTGCTCGACGCGGGCGTTCTCGACGGCATAGCTGACGCGCTTCACCGGGCTGAACGAGGCGTCCAGCACGATGCGACCGATGGCCTTGGTCGGCTCGTCGCCATAGCGGCGCATGTTGCCAGGCACGTAGCCGCGGCCCTTCTCGACCTTGATCTGCATGTCCAGCTTGCCGCCTTGCGACAGGTGGGCGATGACGTGCTCGGGGTTGATGATCTCGACGTCGTGCGGGGTCTGGATGTCAGCGGCGGTGACGGGGCCTTCGCCTTCCTTGCGCAGGACCAGCGTCACTTCCTCACGGTTGTGCAGGCGGAACACCACGCCCTTCAGGTTCAGCATGATGTGGACCACATCTTCCTGAACGCCGTCGATGGCGGAGTACTCGTGCAGCACGCCCGCGATCGTCACTTCCGTCGGCGCATAACCCACCATCGAGGACAGCAGCACACGGCGCAGGGCGTTGCCCAGGGTGTGGCCATAGCCGCGTTCGAACGGCTCCAGGATCACCTTGGCGCGATGACCGCCCAGGGGCTCCACAGTGATGGATTTGGGTTTGAGCAGATTCGTTTGCATGAGGTCTTTCTTTCAATACCCTCGGTTCGTTACACCGATAAGGCTGAGGGACCAACCAGGCGCGCCCAATACAGCTGACGACGCCCGGACGAGGAAAAGCCGAGCAGGCCCCTGCGGGGCCGCTCGGCAGGCACGAAAGAATTAACGCGAGTACAACTCAACGATCAGCGATTCGTTGATCTCGGCGCCGAACTCGTCGCGATCCGGCGTCTTCTTGAAGACGCCTTCCATCTTGGTGGCGTCGACGGCCACCCAGGCCGGCAGGCCGATCGACTCGGCCAGCTTCAGGCTGTCGGCGATGCGCAGCTGCTTCTTGGCCTTCTCGCGCACGGCGACGACGTCGCCGGCCTTCACCAGGTAGGAAGCGATGTTCACGACCTCGCCGTTCACCGTGATGCTCTTGTGCGAGACCAGCTGGCGGGCTTCCGCGCGCGTCGAGCCGAAGCCCATGCGATAGACGACGTTGTCCAGGCGCGATTCCAGCAGGACCAGCAGGTTCACACCGGTCGAGCCCTTGCGGCGCTCGGCTTCGGCGAAATAGCGGCGGAACTGGCGCTCAAGCACGCCGTACATGCGCTTGACCTTCTGCTTCTCGCGCAGCTGCAGACCGAAGTCGGAGGTGCGCTGGCCCGAAGTACGGCCGTGCTGGCCGGGCTTGGTGTCGAACTTCGCTTTGTCGCTGATGGCGCGGCGGGCGCTCTTCAGGAACAGGTCGGTGCCTTCACGGCGGGAAAGTTTGGCCTTCGGGCCGAGGTAACGTGCCACTTTGCGTGTCCTTCATCAATCTGACGCGCGCCCGGAGACATTCCAGGCTGCGCGCGAGTCCGGCCAGTGTTTTTGTAGGCTCGGACGGTGGGCTTCAAGAAGTCGAAGACTTCGGCTGAGGGGCGTTTCCACCATCCTCAGCAAAACGGCCGGCTGGCACTGACGCGCCAGCCGGCTGGATCTGATCGAATCAGCGATTATCGCACTGATTCCGACCGCTCTGCGCAAGCGCTTAGATGCGACGACGCTTCTGCGGACGGCAGCCGTTGTGCGGCACCGGCGTCACGTCGGAGATCGAGTTGATGCGGATGCCCAGCGCGGCCAAGGCACGCACCGAGGATTCGCGACCCGGGCCGGGGCCCTTGATCTTGACGTCCAGGTTCTTGATGCCTTGCTCCTGAGCGGCACGGCCGGCCACTTCAGCAGCCACCTGAGCCGCGAAGGGGGTCGACTTGCGCGAGCCCTTGAAGCCCTGGCCGCCCGAGGAGGCCCAGGACAGCGCACCACCTTGACGATCGGTGATCGTGATGATGGTGTTGTTGAACGACGCGTGCACGTGGGCGATGCCGTCGGCAACGTTCTTCCGAACCTTCTTGCGAACGCGCTGGGCAGCCGAGTTATTGGGTGCTTTTGCCATGGTTTGCTTTCTTCAGATGCCGCCGATTACTTCTTGCCGGTCGCCGCCGACTTGCGCGGACCCTTGCGGGTACGGGCATTCGTGCGGGTACGCTGGCCGCGCACCGGCAGGCCACGGCGATGGCGGAAGCCACGATAGCAACCCAGGTCCATCAGGCGCTTGATGTTGATGGACATCTCGCGACGCAGGTCGCCTTCGATGGTCAGGCGGCCCACTTCCTCACGGATCTTTTCCAGATCGGAGTCGGTCAGGTCCTTGACCTTCTTGTCCAGCGGAATGCCGCAGCTGTTGCAGATCTTCTGCGCGGTCGTACGGCCAATGCCGTAGATCGAGGTCAGACCGATCTCGGTGTGCTTGTGCGGCGGAATGTTGATACCAGCAATACGTGCCATGTGCGTCCTCTAATTCGCTTGCAGTCGTGAGGCCAATCAGCCTTGGCGCTGCTTGTGGCGGGGATCGGTACAGATCACACGCACCACGCCATTACGACGGATGATCTTGCAATTGCGGCACATCTTCTTGACGGATGCCGAAACTTTCATGGTCTGCTCCTTGACCTACTCTGTTCGCTCAATCAGCGTTAATCCGGGGGTTGCTAAAAAGCTCACTTCGCCCGGAACACGATGCGAGCACGACTCAAATCGTACGGCGTCAATTCCACAGTCACCTTGTCGCCCGGGAGGATTCGGATGTAGTGCATCCGCATCTTCCCGGAAATGTGACCGAGAACGACGTGACCGTTCTCCAGCTTGACTCGGAAGGTTGCATTCGGGAGGTTCTCGAGAATCTCGCCTTGCATCTGAATGACGTCGTCTTTCGCCATACCTTCGATACTTGCCGAATTGGGTCTGAATATTTACCTAGCCTGGTGCATCAGTTGGCCTTGAAGCTGGCCTTCTTCAGCAGGGACTCATACTGCTGGCTCATCACATAGGACTGGACCTGGGCCCAGAAGTCCATCGTGACGACCACGATGATCAACAGCGACGTGCCACCGAAATAGAACGGGACGTTGTACTTCAGCGTCAGGAACTCAGGCAGCAGGCACACGCCGGTGATGTACACCGCCCCGGCCAGCGTCAGCCGGGACAGGATCTTGTCGATGTGCCGAGCCGTCTGGTCACCGGGACGGATCCCGGGGATGAACGCACCGCTCTTCTTCAGGTTGTCTGCGGTCTCACGGCTGTTGAACACCAGCGCCGTGTAGAAGAAGCAGAAGAACACGATCGCAGCCGAATACAGCAGCACATAGATCGGTTGTCCCGGACGCAGCGCATCGGCGATGTCCTTCAGCCAGCGCATGCTGTCGCCAGTCGCGAACCAGCTCACCAGCGTGGTGGGCAGCAAGATGATCGACGACGCGAAGATCGGCGGAATCACACCCGACATGTTCAGCTTCAGCGGCAGATGCGAGCTCTGGCCACCGTAGACCTTGTTCCCGACCTGACGCTTCGCGTAGTTCACCAGGATCTTGCGCTGGCCACGTTCGACGAACACAACCAGGTAAGTCACCGCGGCCACGATCACGATCACGATCAGGCACGAGAACACGCTCATCGCACCGGTACGAACCAGCTCGAGCAGGCCACCGATCGCTCCCGGCAGACCAGCGGCGATGCCGCCGAAGATCAGGATCGAGATGCCGTTGCCCAGACCGCGTTCGGTGATCTGCTCACCCAGCCACATCAGGAACATCGTGCCGGCCACCAGACTGGTCACCGCAGTGATGCGGAACCCGAAGCCCGGGCTCAACACCAGCCCCGGAGAGCTCTCCAGCGCGAACGCGATGCTCAGGCTCTGGAAGATCGCCAAGCCCAGCGTGCCATAGCGCGTGTACTGCGTGATCTTGCGACGCCCCGCCTCGCCTTCCTTCTTCAGCGCTTCCAGGCTCGGCACCACGTAGGTCATGAGCTGCATGACGATCGAGGCCGAGATGTAGGGCATGATGCCCAGCGCGAAGACGGTGAAGCGCGACAACGCACCGCCCGAGAACATGTTGAACAGGCTCAGGATCCCGCCCTGCTGGCCCTTGAACAGCTGCTGAAGCTGCGCCGGATCGATACCGGGCACGGGGATGTGCGCCCCGATGCGGTAAACCACCAGCGCGAGGACCAGGAACACCAGCCGGCGACGCAGGTCGCCGAACTTGCCGCTCTTGGCCAACTGGGATGCGTTGCTTGCCACTGCCGCCTAGTCCTGTGCTTGGCTGATTAAGCGACGGAGCCGCCGGCGGCTTCGATTGCCGCCTTCGCGCCGGCCGTCACGCCCAGACCCTTGATCGACACCTTGCGGGTGATCTCGCCGGACTTGATGACCTTCACCGACTTCGCCAGCTCCGACACCAGGCCGACAGCCTTCAGCGTCAGCAGGTCGATTTCATCGCCGGTCAGCTGGTTCAGTTCCGACAGCGTCACTTCCGCGTTGAACGGACGAGCCAGGGACTTGAAACCACGCTTGGGCAGGCGACGCTGCAGCGGCATCTGGCCGCCTTCGAAGCCGACCTTGTGGAAGCCACCGGCGCGCGACTTCTGACCCTTGTGACCACGGCCGGCGGTCTTACCCAGACCCGAGCCGATGCCACGGCCCACGCGACGCTTGGCGTGCTTGGCACCAGCGGCGGGCTTGATGGTATTGAGTTGCATCTTCTATTCCTCGTCGATGCTGTGCTTACAGCACCTGCACCAGGTAGGCGATCTTGTTGATCATGCCGCGCACCGCGGGCGTGTCTTCCAGCGTCTTCGTGCTGTTCAGCTTGCGAAGACCCAGGCCGACGACCGTCGCGCGATGGTCGGCGCGGCAGCCGATCGGGCTGCGGACCAGCTTGACCGTGAGCGTTTTCTTGTCAGACATCTCGATCTCCTGGCGCTCAGTTGAAGATTTCTTCAACCGTCTTGCCGCGCTTGGCCGCCACTTGGGCGGGCGTGGAGCAGCGCTTGAGCGCGTCCAGCGTGGCACGAACCATGTTGTAGGGGTTGGTCGAACCGTGGCTCTTGGTCACGATGTCGGTCACGCCCATCACTTCGAAGACAGCGCGCATCGGGCCGCCAGCGATCACGCCGGTACCGGCGGGAGCCGGAGCCATGATCACGTGCGCCGCGCCGTGCTCACCCACCACGTTGTGCTGGATGGTGCCGTTCTTCAGGGCGACCTTGATCATGTTGCGGCGGGCCGATTCCATCGCCTTCTGCACGGCGACGGGCACTTCCTTGGCCTTGCCCTTGCCCATGCCGATGCGGCCGTCGCCGTCACCGACCACGGTCAGCGCAGCGAAGGACAGCGTGCGGCCGCCCTTCACAACCTTCGTGACGCGGTTGACCGCGATCATCTTTTCCTTCAGGCCGTCGTCGTTGCCTTCGGTCTGAGCGCGGGGTTGAAACTTTGCCATTTCCTAATCCTTTGAGCGTCAGAACTGCAGGCCGGCTTCGCGAGCGGCTTCAGCCAGGGCCTTGACACGGCCGTGGTAGGCGAAGCCCGAACGGTCGAAAGCCACCTTCTCGACGCCAGCGGCCTTCGCCTTCTCGGCGATGCGCTTGCCGATCAGGCTCGCGGCGGCCACGTTGCCACCCTTGCCGGACAGCTGCGTGCGCACTTCCTTCTCGGCGGTCGAAGCGGAAGCCAGCACGCGCTGACCGTCTTCGGAGATGACCGAGGCGTAGATGTGCAGGTTCGAGCGGAAGACCGTCAGACGGGCCACACGCTGCAGGGCGATGCGGGCACGCGTTTGACGCGAACGACGCAGGCGTTGTTCCTTCTTGTTCAGCATGGCGCGGCTCCTTACTTCTTCTTGGTCTCTTTGAGGGAGACCTTCTCGTCGGCGTAACGGATGCCCTTGCCCTTGTAGGGCTCCGGCGGACGGATCGCGCGCACTTCGGCAGCGATCTGGCCGACGACCTGGCGATCTGCACCCTTGATCAGGATTTCCGTCTGGGTCGGGCACTCGACCTTGATACCAGCCGGCATGTCCTTGACCACGGGATGCGAGAAACCGATCTGCAGGTTCAGCTTCTGGCCTTGAGCCTGGGCACGGAAGCCCACGCCAACCAGGTTCAGCTTCTTCTCGAAGCCCTTGCTGACGCCGTTGACCATGTTGTTCAGCAGCGCGCGCATCGTGCCGCTCATCGCATCGGCTTCAGCCGATTCGTTGACCGGGACGAAAGTCAGCTTGCCGCCTTCCAGCTTGACCGTGACCAGAGGATTCGCGGCCACGAACAGGGTGCCCTGGGCGCCCTTGACGCTGATCTTCTCAGCGGCGATCGTCGCTTCCACGCCTTGCGGGAGGACGACCGGCATTTTTCCAACGCGGGACATTGTCTGTCTCTCCTTGGCTTAGGCGACGTAGCAAAGCACTTCGCCGCCGACACCGGCTTGACGTGCCTTGCGGTCGGTCATCACGCCCTTCGGGGTCGTGACGATCGCCACGCCCAGGCCATTCATGACCTGGGGAATGTCGTGGCGGCCCTTGTAGATGCGCAGGCCGGGACGGCTCACGCGCTCGATGCGCTCGATCACCGGACGACCGGCGTAATACTTCAGCGCGATCTCGAGCTCGGGGCGGGCAGCATCGCCACGCACCGCGAAATCGTCGATATAGCCTTCATCCTTCAGGACCTTGGCGATCGCGACCTTCAGCTTCGACGAAGGCATCACGACGCTGGCCTTCTCAACGCTCTGGGCGTTGCGAATGCGGGTCAGCATATCGGCGATAGGATCACTCATGCTCATACGAAATCTCCTAAACCTGCCGATTACCAGCTGGCCTTGACGACACCGGGGATGTCGCCCTTGAAGGCCAGCTCACGAATCTTGTTACGAGCCAAGCCGAACTTGCGGAACGTGCCACGGGGGCGGCCGGTCAGTTCGCAGCGGTTGCGCTGGCGGGTCGGGTTGGCGTTCCGGGGCAGCTTCTGCAGCTCCAGGCGGGCCAGATAGCGCTCTTCGTCCGACTTCTTGCTGTCGTCGATGATGGCCTTCAGTTCCGCGTACTTCTTGGCGTACTTGGCGACCAGTTGGGCGCGCTTCAGCTCACGTTGCTTGATCGAGAGTTTTGCCACGGGTCACCTCAGTTCTTGAACGGGAACTTGAACGCAGCCAGCAGAGCCTTGGCTTCGTCGTCCGTCTTGGCCGTCGTCGTGATGCTGATGTTCAGACCACGCAGAGCATCCACCTTGTCGTATTCGATTTCGGGGAAGATGATCTGTTCCTTGACGCCGATGTTGTAGTTGCCGCGACCGTCGAACGAACGACCGGAGATACCGCGGAAGTCACGCACGCGCGGCAGGGCCACGGTGACGAAACGGTCCAGGAATTCGTACATCGTGGCGCCACGCAGGGTCACCATGCAGCCGATGGGCACGCCGTCACGGATCTTGAAGCCGGCGATCGCCTTCTTCGACTTGGTGACGACAGGCTTCTGGCCGGCGATCTTGGTCAGGTCGCCCACGGCGTGGTCCATGACCTTCTTGTCGGCGACCGCCTCGCTCACGCCCATGTTCAGCGTGATTTTGGTGATGCGCGGCACTTCCATCACGGACTTGTAGCCGAACTTCTCGGTCAGACCCGGGACGACCTTCTCGCGATAGAACTCTTGCAAACGAGCCATGTCTTACCCCTTAGGCCTTGATCTCTTCGCCGGTCGACTTGAACACGCGCACCCGCTTGCCATCCGCGCCGAGCTTGATGCCCACGCGATCGGCCTTGCCGGCAGCGGCGTTGAAGATCGCCACGTTGGATTGATGGATGGGCATGGACTTGTCGACGATGCCGCCAGTCGTGCCCTTCAGCGGGTTCGGCTTGACGTGCTTTTTGACGACGTTGATGCCTTCGACCACGACATGGTCGGCATCGACGCGCAGCGTCACGGTGCCGCGCTTACCCTTGTCGCGGCCGGTCAGGACGATGACCTCGTCGCCTGTGCGAATCTTGTTCATGGCAATACCTTTGTCTGAGCGGGGCTTAGAGCACCTCAGGCGCCAGCGACACGATCTTCATGAAGCGCTCGGTACGCAGTTCACGCGTGACCGGGCCGAAGATGCGGGTGCCGATGGGCTCCAGCTTGGCGTTCAGCAGCACGGCGGCATTGCCGTCGAACTTGACCAGGGAGCCGTCCTGGCGGCGCACACCCTTGGCAGTGCGCACGACCACCGCGTTGTAGACCTCGCCCTTCTTGACGCGGCCGCGCGGAGCAGCTTCCTTGATGCTGACCTTGATGATGTCGCCAATATGCGCATAGCGACGCTTGGAACCACCAAGCACCTTGATGCACATGACGGACTTGGCGCCAGTGTTGTCCGCGACGTCGAGTCGCGATTGCATTTGGATCATGTCTGTCCCCAACTTTTCCCGCTCAGGCAACTGCGACCATCGCAGCCATCCAGAGAGCGGTCAGTCTTGGGCCCGTAAGCCAATCACCTGTCACCTTGCGGCGACCCGCGTCTGGCCTAAATGGGCAAGAAACCTAGAACCGAAGGCGGCGCGTTTCAGGAGCGGGCCCCGAAACCCCGTTGAGCAACGGAGCCACCATTCGGCGAAGCTGCGGATTATGCGCGAAGCACAATCCGCCTGTCAACTGGCGGATTTAGCTGTCAGAGCGCCTGCGCCTGCTTGAGCAGCGTGCCGGCGTCACTGACCTCGAACTTGCCGGGCGCCTCGATGTTCAGCGTCTTGACGACACCGTCCTTGACCAGCATCGAGTAGCGCTGCGAGCGCAGACCCATGCCGCGGGCGACCAGGTCCAGCGTCAGACCAGTGGCCTGCGTGAAAGCCGCGCTGCCGTCAGCCATCATGCGAACCTTGCCCGCTGTCTTCTGTTCGCGACCCCAAGCGCCCATCACGAATGCGTCGTTCACCGAGATGCACCAGATCTCGTCGACGCCCGCTGCCTTGAATGCGTCGGCCTGGGCCACATAGCCCGGAACATGCTGCGCGGAGCACGTCGGCGTGAAAGCGCCCGGCAGCGCGAAGATCGCCACGGTCTTGCCTGCGGTCAGCTTCTCGATGTCAAAGCTGTTCGGACCGAGCGAGCAACCCTCGCCCTCGACTTCGATGAATTCCTGCAGATTGCCGGCCGGCAGTCGATCGCCCACTTTCAGCATGACGCACTCCTGATAGATGTTGTGAAGAAAAGGAAAGCGGCAGAGTGTGCCGCGAAAAATGAAAAATGGCTGCACACCGGGATTACCGGCGTACAGCCATTCATGTGCCGGAGAACGGGGCGCTCCCGGCTGGCGCCGCCACGAGGGCGGCGCAGGCGATCAGACCAGCTGAGCCTTCTCGACCAGGCGGGTCACCACCCAGCTCTTGGTCTTGGACAGCGGACGACCTTCAGCGATCTCGACCACGTCACCCATCTTGTACTCGCCCTTTTCGTCATGGGCGTGGTACTTGCGGGAACGAGCCACAATCTTGCCGTAGAGCTCGTGCTTAGCACGGCGCTCGACCAGCACGGTGACGGTCTTGGCGCGCTTGTCGCTGACGACGCGACCGATCAGGGTGCGGGTGTTCTTCTCTTGAGCTTGCGTCATTTCGCGGCTCCCTTCTTCTCGGCCAGGATGGTCTTGGCGCGGGCGATGTCACGACGCGTCTTGCCCAGCACCGAGGTGTTGGTCAGTTGTTGCGTCGCCTTTTGCATGCGCAGACCAAAGTGGGCCTTCAGCAGATCGGTGACTTCCTTCTTCAGGGCAGCCACGTCCTTCGCGCGCAGTTCAGATGCTTTCATGGGGTGTTCTCCAATCAGGCGCCGAGCTGGCGGGTCACGAAGGTGCAGCGCAGGGGCAGCTTGGCAGCGGCCAGCGTGAACGCTTCGCGCGCCAGAGCCTCAGGCACGCCATTGACCTCGTAGAGCACCTTGCCGGGCTGGATCTCAGCCACGTAGTACTCCGGGTTGCCCTTGCCGTTACCCATACGGACTTCGGCAGGCTTTTGCGAGATCGGCTTGTCCGGGAAGATGCGGATGAAGATCCGGCCACCGCGCTTGATGTGACGCGAGATGGCACGGCGAGCCGCTTCGATCTGGCGGGCCGTGATGCGGCCGCGCTCGGTGGCCTTCAGGCCGAAGTCACCGAAAGCGACGGTCGCGCCGCGGGTCGCAACACCAGTGTTGCGGCCCTTTTGCTCCTTGCGATATTTGCGACGAGCGGGTTGCAGCATGTTGAGTTCTCCTTACGCCTGGCCGCCGTCAGCGGCGGGCTTGCGCACCACACGCTTCGCAGCAGGCTTGTCGCCGCCTTCGGCAGGCTTGTCGCCACGACCACGGCCACCCGGCGCGCCCGGACGGGCATTGCGGCGGGGACGACGATCATCTTCGGCACCCGGGGGGGTGTTGATCACAGGGGCCTCGCCATTGGCCAGGCGGTCGCCGCGGTACACCCACACCTTGACGCCGATCACGCCGTAGGTGGTCTTGGCTTCGGAGAAGCCGTAATCGATGTCGGCCTTCAGGGTGTGCAGCGGCACACGACCTTCGCGATACCACTCGGTACGAGCGATTTCGATGCCGTTCAGACGGCCGGCGGACATGATCTTGATGCCCTGCGCGCCCAGGCGCATCGCGTTCTGCATCGCGCGCTTCATCGCGCGGCGGAACATGATGCGCTTCTCGAGTTGCTGGGTGATCGAGTCGGCGATCAGTTGGGCATCGATCTCGGGCTTGCGCACTTCTTCGATGTTGACCGCGACGGGCACGCCCAGACGCTTGGCCAGCTCGGCCTTCAGGTTCTCGATGTCCTCGCCCTTCTTGCCGATCACCACGCCCGGACGGGCCGAGAAGATCGTGATGCGGGCGTTCTTCGCAGGACGCTCGATCAGGATGCGCGAAACGGCGGCGTTCTTCAGCTTGGCCTTCAGGAAGTCGCGCACTTGCAGATCTTCGGCCAGCATGCTGGCGAAGTTCTGGTTGTTCGCGTACCAGCGCGACGCCCAGTTACGGGTGACGGGCAGGCGGAAGCCAGTCGGATGAATTTTCTGTCCCATAGTCTTCCTTCAGGCTCAGTTGCCGACGGTCACGTAGATATGGCAGGTCGGCTTGCTGATGCGATTGCCGCGGCCCTTGGCGCGCGCGGAGAACCGCTTCAGCGTGGTGCCCTGCTCCACGTAGATCGAAGTGACCTTCAGCTCGTCAATGTCGGCACCGTCGTTGTGCTCGGCATTGGCGATGGCCGATTCCAGCGCCTTCTTGATGATCAGCGCGGCCTTCTTCTGGGTGAACTCCAGGATGTTCAGCGCTTGATCCACCTTCTTGCCGCGGATCAGGTCCGCCACCAGGCGACCCTTATCGAACGACAGGCGGACGCCACGAACGATTGCTTTGGTTTCCATCGTCGTCATCCTTACTTCTTACCGGCCTTCTTGTCGGCCGGGTGGCCCTTGAAGGTGCGGGTCAGAGCGAATTCACCCAGCTTGTGGCCGACCATCTGGTCAGACACATAGACCGGCACGTGCTGCTTGCCGTTGTGCACGGCGATCGTCAGACCGATGAACTCGGGCAGGATCGTCGAGCGACGCGACCAGGTCTTGATGGGCTTCTTGTCCTTGATGGCAACGGCCTTGTCGACCTTGGCCATCAGGTGGTGATCCACGAAGGGACCCTTCTTTAGGGAACGAGTCATGTGGTCAACCCCTTACTTCTTGCGACGCGAGACGATGAAGGTCTGCGTGCGCTTGTTGTTGCGAGTGCGGTAGCCCTTCGTCAGGGTGTTCCACGGCGACACAGGGGCCTGACCTTCACCCGTACGACCCTCACCACCACCGTGCGGGTGGTCGACCGGGTTCATGGCGGTACCACGCACGGTCGGGCGGATGCCCTTCCAGCGGATGGCGCCGGCCTTGCCGTACTGGCGCAGGCTGTGCTCTTCGTTGCTCACTTCACCGATGGTGGCGCGGCAGTCGATGTGCACGCGGCGGACTTCGCCGGAGCGCAGACGGATCTGGGCGTACATGCCGTCACGAGCCATCAGCACGACCGACGTACCGGCGGAACGAGCGATCTGGGCACCCTTGCTCGGCAGCAGTTCCACGCAGTGGATCGTCGAACCCACAGGAATGTTGCGGATGGGCAGCGTGTTGCCGACCTTGATCGGGGCTTCCGCGCCGCTCAGGATCGAGGAACCGACTTCCAGGTTGCGCGGGGCGATGATGTAGCGACGCTCGCCGTCGGCATAGCACACCAGGGCGATGTGAGCCGTGCGGTTCGGGTCGTACTCGATGCGCTCGACCTTCGCCGGGATGCCGTCCTTGTTGCGACGGAAGTCCACCACGCGGTAGTGGTGCTTGTGACCACCGCCCTTGTGGCGCATCGTGATGTGACCGTTGTTGTTACGGCCAGACTTTTGCTTCTGGGGCTCGAGCAGCGAAGCCTCGGGAGCGCCCTTGTGCAGGTGCTTGTGCACCACCTTCACCACGCCACGACGGCCTGGCGAAGTCGGCTTGACTTTAACGACGGCCATTACGCAGCCTCCCCGGAGAAGTTGAGCTCCTGGCCAGCCTTCAGCGACACATACGCCTTCTTGACGTGGTCGCGACGGCCCAGACGGCCACCGAAGCGCTTGGTCTTGCCCTTGACGTTGACGATGTTCACCGCCTCGACTTCAACCTTGAACATCAGTTCAACGGCAGCCTTGACTTCGGGCTTCGTCGCGTCGCGCAGGACCTTGAACAGGACTTGGTTGTGCTTTTCGCCAGCCATCGTGGCCTTCTCGGACACGATCGGAGCGAGCAGCACCTTGGCCAGACGGCCGTCAGCAAACTTGGGCGCGCTCATGCCAGCATCTCCTTCAGTTGCTCGATCGCGGCCTTCGTCACCAGGACCTTCTTGTAGAAGACCAGCGACAGCGGATCGACGTAGCGCGGCTCGACGACCAGCACGTTGGCCAGGTTGCGCGAAGCCAGCAGCAGGTTGTCATCGACCTGATCGGAGATGACCATCACGTGGTCCAGACCCATGCCCTTGAGCTTGGCGGCCAGCAGCTTGGTCTTCGGGGCTTCGATCGAGATCGAATCCACGACAGCCAGGCGGCCTTCGCGGGCCAGCTGCGACAGGATCGCGGCCATGCCGGCGCGGTACATCTTCTTGTTCAGCTTGTGCGAGAAGTTCTCGTCCGGCTTGTTCGGGAAGATGCGACCGCCCCCACGCCACAGCGGCGAGGAAGTCATACCAGCACGCGCGTTGCCAGTGCCCTTCTGACGGAACGGCTTCTTCGTCGAGTGACGGACTTCAGCGCGGGTCAGCTGAGCGCGGGTGCCTTGACGGGCGTTGGCCTGATAAGCCACGACCACCTGGTGCACCAGGGCTTCGTTGTAATCACGAGCGAAAAGGGTGTCGGGAGCGTCGACCTTCGACGTCGCCTGACCCTGCTCATTCAGGAGCTCGAGTTGCATCAGTTGGCTCCCTTCTTGACCTTGACCTTGACGGCCGGACGGATCACGACGAATCCTTCCTTCGCGCCAGGAACGGCACCACGGACCAGCACCAACTGGCGGGCTTCGTCGATGCGGACCACGTCCAGGTTCTGGACGGTCACGGTGACGTCGCCGAGGTGGCCGGACATCTTCTTGCCCGGGAACACGCGGCCCGGATCCTGCGCCATCGAGATGGAGCCAGGAACGTTGTGCGAGCGGCTGTTACCGTGCGAAGCGCGCTGCGAACCGAAGTTGTGGCGCTTGATGGTGCCTGCGAAGCCCTTGCCGATCGAGGTGCCCTGCACGTCAACCAGTTGGCCGGCGGCGAACAGCGTCACGGGGACTTGAGCGCCGGCCTTGTATTCGGCGGCGACCGCGGCATCCACGCGGAATTCCTTGATGATTTCACCGGCTTCGACGCCAGCCTTGGCGAGGTGACCCGCTTCCGGCTTCGTGACACGGGACGCCTTGCGCGCGCCGTAGGTCACTTGAATGGCGCTGTAGCCGTCGGACTCTTCGGTCTTGATCTGGGTCACGCGGTTGTTGGACACGTCCAGCACGGTCACGGGGACGGTATCGCCGTCGACCGTGAACACACGCATCATGCCCACCTTGCGGCCCAGCAATCCGAGACGATTGCTAAGACTCATGGTTTTCTCCTGACCCCGAACGCGCCGACGGAGACACCGCCCCGCGCCTGAAGTCATTTCACACACCCGACATCGATTGGCCGGGCCGACAAGCACCGCTCCTTCGTTGAGGACAGGGGTAAAGGCCCCGACACCCCTCCGACGGCGATGCGACGAAGCCGCACCAGGAAACCCCGGCGCGGAAAAGCTGCGGAGTATAGCGTCAACCCTGATCGCACCGCAAGCGAGCCGCTTCGCGCTCCAAAGAAAAAGGCGACCCGAAGGTCGCCTTCCTGATGGCTGCTGGATCGCTCCGGCGGCCTCGCCGCATTACTGCAGCTTGATCTCGACGTCCACGCCGGCCGGCAGGTCCAGCTTCATCAGCGCGTCGACCGTCTTGTCGGTCGGATCGACGATGTCCATCAGACGCTGGTGCGTGCGGATTTCAAACTGGTCGCGCGACGTCTTGTTGACGTGCGGCGAACGCAGGATGTCGAAACGCTCCTTGCGGGTCGGCAGGGGCACGGGGCCCTTGACGATCGCGCCGGTGCGCTTGGCGGTGTCCACGATTTCCAGCGCCGATTGGTCGATCAGCTTGTAATCGAAGGCCTTCAGCCGGATGCGGATCTTTTGCTTGGTAGACATGACTTTTCCTTCAAAGAGCGACGCAATGCCACAGGCATCGCGGAGGCAGCATTGGCGCCGCCGAGCACCGAGCGCGCCGCCCGCCGAAGCTGGCGGCGCCCTTCACCGGCACCCAGCGGGTACCAGCAAAAGATTTACTCGATGATGGTGGCCACGACGCCCGAGCCGACGGTACGACCACCTTCACGGATGGCGAAGCGCAGACCTTCTTCCATGGCGATCGGGGCGATCAGCTTCACGGTGATGCTGACGTTGTCGCCCGGCATGACCATTTCCTTGTCCTTCGGCAGCTCCACGGCACCAGTCACGTCCGTCGTGCGGAAGTAGAACTGGGGACGGTAGTTGTTGAAGAACGGGGTGTGACGGCCGCCTTCTTCCTTGCTCAGCACGTAGATCTCAGCAGTGAAGTGCGTGTGCGGCTTGATCGTGCCCGGCTTGGCCAGCACTTGGCCGCGCTCGACGTCCTCGCGCTTGGTGCCGCGCAGCAGGATGCCCACGTTGTCGCCCGCCTGACCCTGGTCCAGCAGCTTGCGGAACATTTCCACGCCGGTGACGGTGGTCTTCTGCAGATCGCGGATGCCCACGATCTCGATTTCCTCGCCGACCTTGATGATGCCGCGCTCGACGCGACCAGTCACCACCGTGCCACGGCCCGAGATCGAGAACACGTCTTCCACCGGCAGCAGGAACGCACCGTCCACCGCGCGCTCAGGCGTGGGGATGTAGCTGTCCAGCGCGTCGGCCAGGCGCATGATCGCCTGCTCGCCCAGGTCGCCCTTGTCACCTTCCAGCGCCAGCTTGGCCGAACCCTTGATGATCGGGGTGTCGTCGCCCGGGAAGTCGTACTTGCTCAGCAGCTCGCGGACTTCCATTTCCACCAGCTCCAGCAGCTCGGCGTCGTCCACCATGTCGCACTTGTTCAGGAAGACGATGATGTACTTCACACCGACCTGACGCGCCAGCAGGATGTGCTCGCGGGTCTGGGGCATCGGGCCGTCAGCGGCCGAGCACACCAGGATCGCGCCGTCCATCTGCGCCGCGCCCGTGATCATGTTCTTCACATAGTCAGCGTGGCCCGGGCAGTCAACGTGCGCGTAGTGGCGGTTGGCCGTCTCGTACTCGACGTGCGCGGTGTTGATCGTGATGCCGCGGGCCTTTTCTTCCGGCGCCGCGTCGATCTGGTCGTAGGCCTTGGCTTCGCCGCCGAACTTGGCCGCCAGCACGGTCGCGATCGCGGCCGTCAGCGTCGTCTTGCCGTGGTCAACGTGACCAATCGTGCCCACGTTCACGTGCGGCTTGGTACGTTCAAACTTACCCTTTGCCATTTCAATTCTCCAAAAAGAGCATTCGCCCGGTCTGTTGGTTTAGCGTTTCCGCAGCATCCTGATTCCCCGGCGACCGGCAACCGAGGGGACTTGCTGCGAAGACGAATCGATGATCGAGAAACAGATGAGCCGGCGCTCGAGAGCCCCGGCTCAGTTCATCACTTCGCGCGAGCGGTGATGATCGCGTCGGCGACGTTCTTCGGAGCTTCGCTGTAGTGCTTGAACTCCATCGTGTACGTCGCGCGGCCTTGCGTGGCCGAACGCAGCGAGGTCGAGTAGCCGAACATCTCGGACAGCGGCACTTCCGCCTTGATGATCTTGCCACCGCCGACCATGTCGTCCATGCCCTGCACCATGCCGCGACGGCTGGACAGGTCGCCCATCACCGTACCAGCATAGTCTTCCGGCGTTTCGACTTCCACGGCCATCATCGGCTCGAGGATGACCGGGCTGGCGCGACGGCAGGCTTCCTTGAAGCCCATCGAGGCGGCCATCTTGAACGCGTTTTCGTTCGAGTCCACGTCATGGTACGAACCGAAGGTCAGCGTGACCTTCACGTCCACGACCGGGTAGCCCGCCAGCACGCCGTTCGGCAGGCTGTCGATGACGCCCTTTTCCACCGCGGGGATGAACTCGCGAGGAACCACGCCGCCCTTGATGGCGTCGACGAATTCGAAGCCCTTGCCGGCTTCCTGCGGCTCGACCGAGAACACGACGTGACCGTACTGGCCCTTGCCGCCCGACTGACGCACGAACTTGCCTTCGACGTCGGTGACCGACTTGCGGATCGTTTCGCGGTAGGCCACCTGCGGCTTGCCGACGTTCGCTTCCACGCCGAATTCACGCTTCATGCGGTCGACGATGATTTCCAGGTGCAGCTCGCCCATGCCGGAAATGATGGTCTGGCCGGACTCTTCGTCGGTGCGCAGGCGGAAGGACGGGTCTTCGGCAGCCAGACGGCCCAGCGCGATACCCATCTTTTCCTGGTCGGCCTTGGTTTTGGGCTCGACGGCCTGCGAGATCACCGGCTCCGGGAACACCATGCGCTCGAGCGTGATGATGCTGTCCGGATCGCACAGGGTTTCGCCCGTGGTGACGTCCTTCAGGCCCACGCAGGCCGCGATGTCGCCCGCCAGAATTTCCTTGATTTCCTCACGCTGGTTGGCGTGCATCTGCAGGATCCGGCCGATGCGCTCCTTCTTGCCGCGCACCGGGTTGTAGACGGTCGCGCCCGACTGCAGCACGCCCGAATACACCCGCACGAAGGTCAGCTGACCCACATACGGGTCGGTCATCAGCTTGAAGGCCAGCGCCGAGAACTTCTCTTCGTCGGTACGCTGACGCGTGACCGGCTGGTCGTCTTCATCGGTGCCGGCAACCGGCGGGATGTCCAGCGGCGAGGGCAGGAAGTCGATGACGGCGTCCAGCATGCGCTGCACGCCCTTGTTCTTGAAGGCGGTGCCGCACAGCATCGGCTGGATCTCGGTCGCGATCGTGCGCTTGCGGATCGCCACCTTGATCTCTTCCTCGGTCAGGTCGCCCGTCTCGAGGTACTTGTTCATCAGCTCTTCGGTGGCTTCGGCTGCGGCCTCAACCATCTTCTCGCGCCATTCCTGAGCGACCTCGACCAGGTCGGCCGGGATGTCTTCGAAGGTGAACTTCATGCCCTGGGAAGCCTCGTCCCAGATGATGGCCTTCATCTTGAAGAGGTCCACCACGCCCTTGAAGTTCTCTTCCGCGCCGATGGGGATCACCACGGGCACCGGGTTGGCCTTCAGGCGGGTCTTCATCTGGTCGACGACCTTGAAGAAGTTCGCGCCGGTGCGGTCCATCTTGTTGACGAACGCGAGGCGGGGCACCTTGTACTTGTTGGCCTGGCGCCAGACGGTTTCCGACTGGGGCTGCACGCCACCGACGGCGCAATAGACCATGCATGCGCCGTCCAGGACACGCATCGAGCGCTCGACTTCAATGGTGAAGTCCACGTGCCCGGGGGTGTCGATGATGTTGAAGCGGTGCTCGGGGTAGGACATGTCCATGCCCTTCCAGAAGCAGGTCGTCGCGGCCGACGTGATCGTGATGCCGCGCTCTTGCTCCTGCTCCATCCAGTCCATCGTGGCGGCGCCGTCGTGCACTTCACCGATCTTGTGGTTCACACCGGTGTAGTACAGGATGCGTTCGGTCGTCGTGGTCTTACCGGCATCGATGTGCGCCGAGATACCGATATTGCGGTAGCGCTCGATGGGGGTCTTGCGGGACATGGTGTCACTCCAAATGCATGGAGCCGCCATCGGGTCAGTAGTAACCCGAGGCGGCCAGAGAGGTCTTGATTAGAAGCGGAAGTGCGAGAACGCCTTGTTGGCGTCTGCCATGCGGTGGACTTCGTCGCGCTTCTTCATCGCGCCACCACGGCCTTCGGAGGCCTCCAGCAGTTCGTTGGCCAGACGTTGGGCCATCGACTTCTCACCACGCTTGCGCGCGGATTCCTTCAGCCAGCGCATGGCGAGGGCCAGACGGCGGACGGGGCGAACTTCCACGGGAACTTGGTAGTTCGCACCGCCAACGCGACGGGACTTCACTTCGACCATGGGCTTCACGTTGTTGATCGCGATCATGAAGACCTCGAGCGGATCCTTGCCGGACTTCTGCTCGACTTGCTCCAGGGCGCCGTAAATGATGCGCTCTGCGACGGCCTTCTTGCCCGATTCCATGATGACGTTCATGAACTTGGACAGATCAACGCTACCGAACTTCGGGTCCGGCAGGATCTCGCGCTTGGGTACTTCGCGACGACGTGGCATGGGATTCTTCCTTCAATGCTTCAGTTGGTCAGGGCTCTCGCCCCGCCGCGGATCTCCACCGACATCTGGGGGGATCCACTTACTCGGCTGCCGGTGCACCTGCACTCGGGCCGCAAAAATTCGATGACCTCTCGGCCACCAAGACCTGGGCTGATTAAGCCTTCTTCGGACGCTTGGCGCCGTACTTCGAACGCGCTTGCTTGCGGTCCTTCACGCCCTGCAGGTCCAGCGAACCGCGGACGATGTGGTAACGCACGCCCGGCAAGTCCTTGACACGACCGCCGCGCACGAGCACGACGCTGTGTTCCTGCAGGTTGTGACCTTCACCGCCGATGTACGAGATGACCTCGAAACCGTTGGTCAGGCGCACCTTGGCGACCTTACGAAGCGCCGAGTTCGGCTTCTTCGGGGTGGTGGTGTACACGCGGGTGCAGACGCCACGACGTTGCGGGCACGACTGCATGGCCGGCGACTTGGATTTCGTCACCTCGGTCTCACGACCGTGGCGAACGAGCTGATTGATGGTTGGCATAAGTAACTTGTTCCCGTTTGAAGTCACAACCCCAGCGCATCCTGGCCTTGTGGCACCGCGTCAGATCGAGGCGTTCCACAAGCGACAAAAGCGCAGCACCTTGCGGCACCACGCTCGGATCAACCCCGGATCCGGTTCGAAACCTGGACCCCGGACGCATCAAGACATGCTGGAGAGCCGGCGATTGTAGGCGAGTTCAGTGAAATCGCACAAGGCGCTATGCTGCCGGACCCTATGACCGACGCTGTCTCCATCGCCCTTCCGCCGCTTCCGGACAACACGGCCGCCGCCGGCCGACTGGTCATCCTGGACACGCAGGTCGTCATGGACTGGCTGGTGTTCGATGAGCCCACCCTGTTGCCGCTCATCGCCGCAGTGGAGAGCCGGCACTTACATTGGGTCGCCACGGCGGCGATGAAGGCGGAGCTGCTGCACGTGATCGGGCGGGGCGTCGCGGCCCGCTATTCACCGGACCTCCAGCGCGTGGAGACGGCTTTCACGCAACATTGCCGATTCGTCGAGGAGCCCTCCTTGAGCATCGCGCGCCCCCGATGCAGCGACACCGACGACCAGAAATTCATTGATCTTGGCCTGGCACTCGCCGCGACGGCACCGACCTGGCTGATCTCGCGTGATCGCGCCGTGCTGAAGGTCGCCAAGCGCGCCGCCCGGCTTGGACTGCCCATCCTCTCGCCAGCCGCCTGGCTGAAGCTGAACGCTGGATGAGCCGCGCGCGCGGACGCTGGGCGTCCGCGCCACGATGCGGGCAATGAAAAAGGCTGCCGCCCTTGCGGGACGGCAGCCTTCGGGTGGTCGAGCCGCGGACAGCTCGACCCGGGTCGCTTCGATTACTCGCCAGTGCCTGCGTCGCTGGCCGCGTCGAGCGCGGACAGTTGCACCGCCGCCATTTCCTCGGCTTCCTGCATGGCGATGGAGCGGCGCTCGGCGTCGTCCATCTCTTCCTTGGCGCGGCGCGCCTGGTGGAAGGCCATGCCGGTACCAGCCGGGATCAGACGACCGACGATCACGTTCTCCTTCAGGCCACGCAGTTCGTCGCGCTTGCCCATGATCGCGGCTTCGGTCAGCACGCGGGTCGTTTCCTGGAACGACGCCGCGGAGATGAACGAGTCCGTCGACAGCGAGGCCTTCGTGATGCCCAGCAGCACATCAGCGTGCGTGGCGATCATCTTGCCCTCGCCGCGCAGGCGGTCGTTGGTGTCCAGCAGCTCCGAACGCTCGACCTGTTCGCCGGCGATGTAGGACGAGTCGCCCGGGTTGACGATCTGCACGCGGCGCAGCATCTGGCGAACGATCACCTCGATGTGCTTGTCGTTGATCTTCACGCCCTGCAGACGGTAGACGTCCTGCACTTCATCGACGATGTAGCGCGCCAGTTCCTCGATGCCCAGCAGGCGCAGGATGTCCTGCGGATCGGCCGGGCCGTCGACCACGAGTTCGCCGCGGTTCACCACCTGGCCTTCGTGCACCAGGATGTTCTTTTCCTTGGGCACCAGCAGCTCGTGCTTGCGGCCTTCCGGATCGGTGATCTCCAGGCGGACCTTGCCCTTGGTCTCCTTGCCGAACGAGACCGTGCCGGTCTGCTCCGCCAGGAAGCCGGCGTCCTTCGGCGAACGGGCTTCGAAGAGTTCCGCCACCCGCGGCAGACCGCCGGTGATGTCGCGGGTCTTCTGGCCTTCCACCGGGATACGCGCCAGCACTTCGCCCGGAGCGAGCTCCTGACCATCGCGCACCTGGATCAGCGCGCCGACCTGGAAGCCGATCGTCACCGAGTGATCGGTGCCGGGGATCTTCACTTCCTGGCCGTTGGCGTCCAGCAGCTTGACCTGCGGACGGACCACCTTGGCGGCACCGCGACGCTTCGGGTCGATCACGACCAGCGTGGACAGACCCGTCACCTCGTCGACCTGCTTGGCCACGGTGACACCTTCCTCGACGTTCTCGAACTTCGCCTGGCCGGCGAATTCCGTGATGATCGGGCGGGTCAGCGGGTCCCAGGTTGCCAGGATCGTGCCGGCCTTGATGGTCTGGTCGACCTTGATGTTCAGCAGGGCGCCGTACGGCACCTTGTGACGCTCGCGCTCGCGGCCATGCGGGTCGGTGATGATGATTTCGCCGGAACGCGAGATCACCACCAGTTCGCCCTTGCCGTTCGTGACGTAGCGCATCGTGGCATTGAAGCCGATGATGCCGTCCGACTTGGCTTCGACGCTGGAGGCCACCGCCGCGCGCGACGCCGCGCCACCGATGTGGAAGGTCCGCATCGTCAGCTGGGTGCCGGGCTCGCCGATCGACTGGGCGGCGATGACGCCGACCGCTTCGCCGGTGTTGACCATGCCGCCGCGACCCAGGTCACGGCCATAGCACTTGGCGCACAGGCCGAAACGCGTGCCGCAGGTCAGCGGCGTGCGGACCTTGACCTCGTCGACGCCGGCCGCTTCCAGCACATCCAGCGTGTCCTCGTCCAGCATGTTGCCGGCGACCAGCAGGGTGGCTTGCGTTTCGGGGTGCACGACATCAATAGCTGCCACGCGGCCCAGGATGCGGTCGCGCAGCGACTCGATCACCTCGCCGCCTTCGACCAGCGCGCGCATGTGGATGCCGTTGTCGGTGCCGCAATCGGACTCGGTCACGACCAGGTCCTGCGTCACGTCGACCAGACGACGCGTCAGGTAGCCGGAGTTCGCGGTCTTCAGCGCCGTGTCCGCCAGGCCCTTGCGAGCACCGTGGGTGGAGATGAAGTACTGCAGAACGTTCAGGCCTTCGCGGAAGTTCGCCGTGATCGGCGTCTCGATGATGGAGCCGTCCGGCTTCGCCATCAGGCCCCGCATGCCGGCCAGCTGACGGATCTGCGCCGCGGAACCCCGCGCGCCCGAGTCGGCCATCATGTAGATCGAGTTGAACGACTCCTGCTCGACTTCCTTGCCGTTGCGGTCGAGGATCTTCTCCTTCGACAGCTGCGACATCATGACCTTGCCGACTTCGTCACCGGTCTTGCCCCAGATGTCGACGACCTTGTTGTAGCGCTCGCCGGCGGTCACGAGGCCCGAGACGTACTGCTGCTCGATCTCCTTGACTTCCTTCTCGGCGCGGTCGATCAGCTCGGCCTTCTGCTTGGGCACCAGCATGTCGTCGATGGCGATCGAGATGCCGGCGCGCGTGGCCAGCTTGAAACCGGACTGCAGCAGCTTGTCTGCCAGCACCACGGTTTCCTTCAGGCCGCACTTGCGGAAGGACGTGTTGATCAGGCGCGAGATTTCCTTCTTCTTCAGCGCCTTGTTGATGTTGCTGAACGGCAGGCCCTTCGGAAGGATCTCCGACAGCAGCGCGCGACCGACGGTCGTGTCCACCAGCTTGGTCTCGGGGATCCACTCGCCCGTGTCCTTGTTCTTGGTGTACTCGGTCAGGCGCACGCTGATCTTGGCGGTGATCTCCACCGCGCCGTTCTCCAGCGCGCGGATCATCTCGGGGATGTCCGAGAAGACCATGCCCTCGCCCTTGCCGTTGGTGCGCTCGCGGGTCGCGTAGTACAGACCCAGCACCACGTCCTGCGACGGCACGATCGACGGCTCGCCCGAGGCCGGGAACAGCACGTTGTTCGAGGCCAGCATCAGCACGCGGGCTTCCATCTGCGCTTCGATCGACAGCGGCACGTGGACGGCCATCTGGTCACCGTCGAAGTCGGCGTTGAACGCCGCGCAGACCAGCGGGTGCAGCTGGATCGCCTTGCCTTCGATCAGCACCGGCTCGAACGCCTGGATGCCCAGGCGGTGCAGCGTCGGCGCGCGGTTCAGCAGGACCGGGTGCTCCTTGATGACCTCTTCCAGGATGTCCCAGACGACCGGGGTGCCGCTCTCGACTTCCTTCTTCGCCGCCTTGATCGTGGTGGCGATGCCCATCGCCTCCAGGCGCGAGAAGATGAAGGGCTTGAACAGCTCCAGCGCCATCAGCTTGGGCAGGCCGCACTGGTGCAGCTTGAGCGTCGGGCCCACGGTGATGACCGAACGGCCGGAGTAGTCGACGCGCTTGCCCAGCAGGTTTTGCCGGAAGCGACCGCTCTTGCCCTTGATCATGTCGGCCAGCGACTTCAGCGCGCGCTTGTTCGCGCCGGTCATGGCCTTGCCGCGGCGGCCGTTGTCCAGCAGCGAGTCGACGGCTTCCTGCAGCATGCGCTTTTCGTTGCGCACGATGATCTCAGGGGCCTTCAGCTCGAGCAGGCGGGCCAGGCGGTTGTTGCGGTTGATGACGCGGCGGTACAGGTCGTTCAGGTCCGACGTCGCGAAGCGGCCGCCGTCCAGCGGCACCAGCGGACGCAGGTCCGGCGGCAGCACCGGCAGCACTTCCAGCACCATCCAGTTCGGCTTGATGCCCGAGCGCTTGAAGGCCTCCATCACCTTCAGGCGCTTGGAGTTCTTCTTGATCTTCAGCTCGGAGCCGGTCATGTCGTTGCGCAGGCGGTCGATCTCGACGTCGAGATCCATTTCCGCCAGCAGCTTCTGGATGCCTTCGGCGCCCATCAGCGCGATGAACTCGTCACCGTACTCGACGCGCTTCGCGTCGTAGTCGTCCTCGGACATGATGCTGAACTTCTTCAGCGGGGTCATGCCCGGATCGACGACGACGTACGCCTCGAAGTACAGCACGCGCTCGATGTCGCGCAGCGTCATGTCGAGCACCAGGCCCAGACGCGACGGCAGCGACTTCAGGAACCAGATGTGCGCGCAAGGCGCGGCCAGCTCGATGTGGCCCATGCGCTCACGGCGCACCTTGGTCTGGGTGACTTCGACGCCGCACTTCTCGCAGATCACGCCGCGGTGCTTCAGGCGCTTGTACTTGCCGCACAGGCACTCGTAGTCCTTGATCGGGCCGAAGATCTTGGCGCAGAACAGGCCATCACGCTCCGGCTTGAAGGTCCGGTAGTTGATGGTCTCGGGCTTCTTCACCTCGCCGAACGACCACGAGCGGATCTTCTCGGGCGAGGCCAGCCCGATCTTGATCGCGTCGAAATGTTCGTCCGGGGTGAATTGCTTGAACAGGTCCAACAAACCCTTCATACGTTTCTCCTGTTCTCTTTAGTTGCGCTCGAGCTCGATGTCGATGCCCAGCGAACGGATTTCCTTCACCAGCACATTGAACGACTCGGGCATGCCGGCTTCGATCGAGTGCTCGCCCTTGACGATGGACTCGTACACCTTGGTCCGGCCATTCACGTCGTCGGACTTCACCGTCAGCATTTCCTGCAGGATGTACGAAGCGCCGTAGGCTTCCAGCGCCCACACTTCCATCTCGCCGAAACGCTGGCCGCCGAACTGCGCCTTGCCGCCCAGCGGCTGCTGGGTGACGAGCGAGTACGGGCCGGTCGAACGGGCGTGCATCTTGTCGTCCACCAGGTGGTGCAGCTTCAGCACGTGCATGTAGCCGATCGTGGTCGGGCGCTCGAACTGCTCGCCGGTGCGGCCGTCATACAGGAAGGCCTGCGTGCGGCTGGGCGTGAGGCCCTTCTTCGCGGCGATGTCGTCCGGATAGGCCAGCTTCAGCATCGCGCGGATTTCCTGTTCCTTCGCGCCGTCGAAGACGGGGGTCGCGAAGGTGGCGCCGTGCTGCAGGTTGCGGGCCATGCCCAGCACTTCCTCATCGCTCAGCTGCGACAGGTCCTCGGACTTGCCGCCGTTCTGGTTGAACAGCTGGTCCATGAACTCACGCAGTTCGGCCACGCGGGCCTCGCGCTGGAGCATGTCGCCGATGCGTTGGCCAATGCCCTTGCCGGCCCAGCCCAGGTGGACTTCCAGCACCTGACCCACGTTCATCCGCGACGGGACGCCCAGCGGGTTCAGCACGATGTCGGCAGGCGTGCCGTCGGCCATGTAGGGCATGTCCTCGATCGGGGTGATCTTGGACACGACACCCTTGTTGCCGTGACGGCCGGCCATCTTGTCGCCAGGCTGCAGGCGGCGCTTGACGGCCAGGTACACCTTGACCATCTTCAGCACGCCGGCGGGCAGCTCGTCGCCCTGCGTCAGCTTCTTGCGCTTCTCGTCGTAGGCGAGGTCGAAGCTGTGACGGGTCTGCTCCAGCGAGTTCTTGATCGATTCCAGCTGGTTGGCGATGTCGTCCTCGGCGGGACGAATGTCGAACCAGTGGAACTTCTCGACCTCGGCCAGGTAGTCCTTGGCGATGACGGTGCCCTTGGCGATCTTCTTCGGACCGCCGTTGGCGACCTTGCCCACCAGCAGCTTCTCGACGCGGTCGAACGCGTCGGCTTCCACGATGCGCAGCTGGTCGTTCAGGTCCAGGCGGAAGCGCTTCAGCTCGTCGTCGATGATCTGCTGGGCGCGCTTGTCGCGCTGGATGCCTTCACGGGTGAACACCTGCACGTCGATGACGGTGCCGTTGGTGCCCTGGTCCACGCGCAGCGACGTGTCCTTCACGTCCGAGGCCTTCTCGCCGAAGATCGCACGCAGCAGCTTCTCTTCCGGCGTCAGCGTGGTCTCGCCCTTGGGCGTGACCTTGCCGACCAGCACGTCGCCCGGGTTCACCTCGGCACCGATGTACACGATGCCGGATTCGTCCAGACGCGCCAGTTGCTGTTCGCTCAGGTTCGGGATGTCGCGGGTGATTTCCTCGGAGCCCAGCTTCGTGTCACGCGCCATGACCACCAGTTCCTCGATGTGGATCGAGGTGTAGCGGTCTTCGGCCACCACGCGTTCGGAGATCAGGATCGAGTCTTCGAAGTTGTAGCCGTTCCACGGCATGAACGCGACCAGCATGTTCTGGCCCAAAGCCAGTTCGCCCAGGTCGGTCGAGGCGCCGTCGGCAATGATGTCTTCCGCGGCGACGCGGTCGCCACGCTTGACGATGGGGCGCTGATGGATGTTGGTGTTCTGGTTGCTACGCTGATACTTGATCAGGTTGTAGATGTCGACACCGACTTCACCGGCCACGGTCTCGTCGTCGTTCACGCGGATCACGATGCGGTTCGTGTCGACGTAATCGACCACGCCGCCGCGGCGCGCTGCCACCACCGTGCCCGAGTCCTTCGCGGCCACGCGCTCGACGCCCGTGCCCACGAAAGCCTTTTCCGGACGCAGGGTCGGAACGGCCTGACGCTGCATGTTGGCGCCCATCAGCGCGCGGTTCGCGTCGTCGTGCTCGAGGAACGGCACCAGCGAGGCCGCCACCGACACGATCTGCGTCGGCGCCACGTCCATGTACTGGATGCGTTCGGGCGAGGTCAGCACCGATTCGCCGTTCTCACGCGCGGAGACCAGCTCGTCGACCAGTTGACCGGCATCGTTCAGCGACGCGTTCGCCTGGGCGATCACGTACTTGCCTTCCTCGATGGCGGACAGGTAGTCGATCTGGTCGGTGACCTTCGAGTCGACCACGCGGCGGTACGGCGTCTCCAGGAAGCCGTACTCGTTCAGGCGCGCATACAGCGCCAGCGAGTTGATCAGACCGATGTTCGGGCCTTCCGGCGTTTCGATCGGGCAGACGCGGCCGTAGTGGGTCGGGTGCACGTCGCGGACTTCGAAGCCGGCGCGCTCGCGGGTCAGACCGCCCGGGCCCAGGGCCGAGACACGACGCTTGTGCGTGATCTCGGACAGCGGGTTGGTCTGGTCCATGAACTGCGACAGCTGCGACGCACCGAAGAACTCCTTCAGCGCCGCGGAGATCGGCTTGGAGTTGATCAGGTCGTGCGGCATCAGGGCTTCGGTCTCGGCCTGGCCCAGACGTTCCTTGACGGCCTTCTCGATACGGGCCAGACCCGAGCGGTACTGGTTCTCGGCCAGCTCGCCGACGCAGCGCACGCGGCGGTTGCCCAGGTGGTCGATGTCATCGACCTCGCCACGGCCATTGCGCAGCTCGACCAGGATCTTGACGACGTCCAGGATGTCTTCGTTCGACAGGGTCATCGCACCGGTCGGGATGTCGCGGCCCACGCGGGCGTTGAACTTCATCCGGCCGACGCGCGACAGGTCGTACGTGTCGTCGCTGTAGAACAGGCGGTTGAACAGGGCCTCGACGGCGTCTTCCGTCGGCGGCTCGCCGGGGCGCATCATGCGATAGATCGCCACGCGCGCGGCCAGCTGGTCGGCGGTCTCGTCCGACGCCAGCGTCTGGCTGATGTACGCGCCTTCATCCAGCTCGTTCGTGAACAGGCACTGGATGTCCTTGATGCCGGCGCCGCGCAGCTTCTTCAGCAGCGAGTCGGTCAGCTCGTCATTGGCCTTGGCGATGATCTCGCCGGTGTCCGGGTCGACCATGTTCTTCGCCAGGACGCGGCCCAGCAGGAAGTCTTCCGGCACGGTCACGTGCTGCGTGCCGGACTGCTCCAGCTGGCGCACGTGGCGGGCGGTGATGCGCTTGTCCTTCTCGACCAGCACGTTGCCGCTCTTGTCGGTGATGTCGAAGCGCGCGACTTCCCCCTTCAGGCGTTCGGCCACGAACTCCATCTGGGCGCCCGAGTCCATCAGGCGGAAATTGTCGAAGACGAAGAAGTGCGCCAGGATCTGCTCGGGATTCAGGCCGATGGCCTTGAGCAGGATCGTGACCGGCATCTTGCGGCGGCGGTCGACGCGGAAGTACAGGATGTCCTTCGGGTCGAACTCGAAGTCCAGCCACGAGCCGCGATACGGAATGATGCGGGCCGAGAACAGCAGCTTGCCGGACGAGTGGGTCTTGCCCTTGTCGTGCTCGAAGAACACGCCGGGCGAGCGGTGCAGCTGCGAGACGATGACGCGCTCGGTGCCGTTGATGATGAACGAGCCGTAGTCGGTCATGAGCGGCACTTCGCCCATGTAGACCTCTTGCTCCTTGATCTCCTTGACCGTCTTGGGCTGGGGGCTTTCCCGGTCGTAGATGATCATCTGCAGCTTCGCGCGCACGGCGGCGGCGAAGGTCAGGCCGCGCTGCTGGCATTCGCGAACGTCGAACGGCGGCTTGGCGATGTTGAATTCGAGGAACTTCATTTCCACGAACCCGTTGTGCGACACGATCGGGAACGTGGACAGGAATGCCGCTTGCAGGCCTTCCGGTTTGCGCTTCAGGGGAGCGACATCCTTCTGCAGGAAGTCGACATACGACTCCTTCTGCATCGTCAGCAGGTACGGAACGTTGAGCACGCTCACGCGCTTGCCGAAGCTCTTGCGGATGCGCTTGCGCTCGGTGTAGCTGTAGGGGGTTGCTTGCGCCATAAAGACTCCGTGTCGAGCGCGCCCCTGGCCTGGAGGCGCGCTGCGTCGGCGACTGGCTGTTCGGGCGTTGCACCCGAAGCTTGGTGGTTGGCCACTACCAACCGCTGGCGGACAACCCCGGCCACCGGACGGCACGGAGGGCGTTGCACCCCACGCGTGACGCACGGCCAAACCGCGGCCCGACCAAACCGTTCTCTGCAGTCGGATCAGAGAACACTCGAAAGAACCGTGCATGATACCGCACGATGCTTTCGATTGCTCTTTGTCAACCGGAACCGCACAGGGACAAACCCTGAAACGAGGAAAGGGGAGGTCCCATGGGACCACCCCTCTCGCGGATTGGAATCCGGTGAACGAGTCACCGGATCCCCACAAGGTCTTACTTGAGTTCGACCTTGGCGCCGGCTTCTTCCAGCTTCTTCTTGGCAGCTTCGGCGTCGGCCTTGGCAATGCCTTCCTTGACGGGCTTCGGAGCGCCGTCGACCAGGTCCTTGGCTTCCTTCAGGCCCAGGCCGGTGATTTCGCGAACGGCCTTGATGACCGAGACCTTGTTGGCGCCGGCGTCCGTCAGGACGACGTTGAACTCGGTCTTTTCTTCAGCGGCGGCAGCGCCACCAGCGGCAGCGCCGCCAGCAGCCGGAGCGGCCATCGAAGCGGCGGACACGCCGAACTTCTCTTCAATCGCCTTGACCAGGTCGTTCAGTTCCAGAACGGTCATGCTGTCCAGAGCAGCCAGGAAAGCGTCTTTGTCGAATGCCATGATAGGTTCCTAAATACAGAGTGTTTTGATTGCGCGAATGCAGCGTCGATCAGGCCGCGGCAGGAGCTTCTTCGGTAGCGGCTTCGGCGCCGCCACCCTTCTGCTGAGCCAGGGCAGCCAGCACGGCCGCGGTGCGTTGCACCGGCGACTTGAGCAGGCCGGCGATCTGCGACAGCAGGACTTCCTTGGTCGGGACAGCCGCCAGCGCCTTCACGCCGTTGACGTCCAGAGCCTTGCCGCCGTAGGCACCACCCTTGATGACGAGCTTGTCGTTGGTCTTGGCAAAGTCAGCGATGACTTTGGCAGCCGCGACAGCGTCTTCCGAAAAGCCGTAGATCAGCGGGCCGACCATGGCGTCCGTTGCAGCCTCGAACGAGGTGCCGGCGACAGCACGGCGAGCCAGGGTGTTCTTCAGGACATGAAGGTACACGCCTTGGGCACGCGCGGTGACGCGCAGCTTGTTCAGGGCTTCAACGGTGAGGCCACGGTACTCAGCCAGCGCCAGCGTCTGGGACTTGGCGGCTTGCGCTGCCACGTCGGACACGACGGCTGCTTTCTCGTTGCGATTGAGACTCAAGGTCTACTCCTCACATTACGCCCTCGATGCGAAGGAGGTCCATCGCGTCTCGGGCACCGGAATCAGCGACCTTCTGTCAGGAACCCATCGCGACGAATCGCGATTCGAATCCTTTCAGCGGGACCGCCATCTGCGCTGGCTGGAGGCCGGAGCCTCCGATTAAGCGAGCTCCCCGAACTGCGGGAACTCTCGCCAGCGGTCTTGGATGACCTGGCCGGGTTTCCCCGGCCAGCCCACCAATTCATCGGCGCACGCCAGACTCGCGTGACGCCTCAATTGAATGAAGCCTCAGGCGGCCGCTGCGGCGTTGATCGTGCCGACGTCCACGCGGGCGCCAACGCCCATCGTCGACGAGACAGCGATCTTGCGCAGGTAGATGCCCTTGCTCGAGGCCGGCTTGGCCTTGTTCAGGGCTTCGACCAGCGCGCGCAGGTTGCCTTCCAGCTTGTCGGTGTCGAACGAGCGACGGCCGATCGTGCCGTGGATGATGCCGGCCTTGTCGACGCGGAACTGGACCTGGCCAGCCTTGGCGTTCTTGACGGCGGTGGCGACGTCCGGGGTCACGGTGCCGACCTTCGGGTTCGGCATCAGGCCGCGCGGGCCCAGGATCTGACCCAGGGTACCGACGATGCGCATCGTGTCCGGCGAGGCGATCACGACGTCGAAGGGCATGTCGCCCGCCTTGACGCGCTCAGCCAGGTCTTCCATGCCGACGACGTCGGCGCCGGCGGCCTTGGCTTCTTCAGCCTTGGCGCCTTGGGCGAACACGGCGACGCGCTTGGTCTTGCCGATGCCGTTGGGCATCACGACGGCGCCACGGACCACCTGGTCCGACTTCTTCGCGTCGACGCCGAGTTGGATCGACACATCGATGGCTTCATCGAACTTGGCGGTGGCGCATTCCTTGACGAGGTTGATCGCCTCGGTCAGCGCGTACAGCTTGGTCGATTCGACCTTGCCCTGCAGGGCTTGTTGACGCTTGGTCAGCTTGGCCATGTCAGACACCCTCCACGATGATGCCCATCGAACGGGCGGAGCCGGCGATGGTACGGACAGCGGCATCCATGTCGGCGGCCGTCAGGTCCTTCTGCTTGGTCTTGGCGATCTCTTCCAGCTGGGCGCGGGTCAGCTTGCCGACCTTGTCCAGATGGGGGCGCTGCGAGCCCTTGTCGATCTTGGCAGCCTTCTTCAGCAGCACGGTCGCCGGGGGCGACTTGATGATGAAGGTGAAGCTCTTGTCCGCGAAGGCGGTGATCACGACGGGCAGCTTGAGGCCCGGCTCATAGCTCTGCGTCTGGGCGTTGAACGCCTTGCAGAATTCCATGATGTTCAGACCACGCTGACCCAGCGCGGGACCGACCGGAGGCGACGGGTTCGCCTTGCCAGCCGGGATTTGCAGCTTGATGTAGCCGACAATCTTCTTGGCCATGTTTTCTCCTGATGGCGACACGACGGCCACGCCGTTTCGCCTGAGTGCTAGCGCGAGGGACTGGTCCGGAGGACGTACCCTCGCTCCTCTTGTCCGCTTCTCGTTGCGGACTGGTCACGGAAGGTTGCGCCGGCTTTCGCCGTCGAGCACCTTCGGGCTCTTGTTCATTGGGCGGAATGACGAATGGCGGCCCGAGCCGCCATGCCATTCACCGCCGATCAGACCTTCTCGACCTGGGCGAAGTCCAGCTCGACGGGGGTCGCACGACCGAAGATCGTGACCGAGACGCGCAGCTTCGACTTGTCGTAGTTGACTTCCTCGATGCTGCCGTTGAAGTCGGTGAACGGGCCTTCCTTGACGCGGACGATCTCGCCGACGATCCATTCCACCTTCGGCTTGGGCTTGTCGACGCCCTCTTGCATCTGGTTGACGATCTTCATGACCTCGGCTTCCGAGATCGGCGCCGGGCGGTTCTTCGCGCCACCGACGAAACCGGTGACCTTGGACGTGTGCTTGACCAGATGCCAGCTGTCGTCGTCCATCACCATCTCGACCAGCACGTACCCGGGGAAGAAGCGACGCTCGGTCACGGCCTTCTTGCCGTTCTTCAGCTCGACGACTTCCTCGGTCGGCACCAGGATGCGACCGAACTTGTCCTGCATGCCGGCGCGGTCGATGCGCTCACGCAGGTTGCGCTCCACCGCCTTCTCCATGCCGGAATAGGCGTGCACGACATACCAGCGCTTGGCCGGGCCAGCGGGCGCGGTCGACTCGGTCGCAACGACGTTTTGATCTTCGCTCATCTTGGTCCCCATCCGTTCCCGCTCAGCGCTTCCAACCCAGGATCAGGTCGTACAGAACCCACTCCAGCGTCTTGTCGGTGAACCACAGGAAGAGCGCCATCACCACGACGAAGGCGAACACATACAACGTCATCTGGCCAGCTTCCTTGCGGGTCGGCCAGACCACCTTGCCCACTTCCTTGATCGAGTCCTGGCCATAGGCAATCAGCGACTTGCCGGACTCCGACGTGAAGAACGCCCCCACGGCCGCAGCCAACAACGCGAGCAGGGCACCCCACTGCACCCACGGACCTTGCTTGCTCAGCGCGTAGAAGGCGACGATCGCGGCCACCAGCAGCAGCACGGCGCCAGCCAGCTTGACCTTGTCGGCGCCCGTCGTGACGGTTTCGACTTGAGGATTGGACATTGAACTCACTTCCGTCGCAGCTCAGCGCCGCGACCATTTGTTCGCCTGGAACATTCCAGCAGAACCCACCAGCAGCAAAGCCCGCCGAGATGACTCCCGCGGGCTTGGCGCGACCACTAGGACCAACGTTCGCTTATCGCTGATCGTTGGCAGGGGCAGAGGGTCTCGAACCCCCAACCTTCGGTTTTGGAGACCGACGCTCTGCCAATTGAGCTATGCCCCTGTGGCCTTTGACTTGAATTACTCGATGATGGTGGCCACGACGCCCGAGCCGACGGTACGACCACCTTCACGGATGGCGAAGCGCAGACCTTCTTCCATGGCGATCGGGGCGATCAGCTTCACGGTGATGCTGACGTTGTCGCCCGGCATGACCATTTCCTTGTCCTTCGGCAGCTCCACGGCACCAGTCACGTCCGTCGTGCGGAAGTAGAACTGGGGACGGTAGTTGTTGAAGAACGGGGTGTGACGGCCGCCTTCTTCCTTGCTCAGCACGTAGATCTCAGCAGTGAAGTGCGTGTGCGGCTTGATCGTGCCCGGCTTGGCCAGCACTTGGCCGCGCTCGACGTCCTCGCGCTTGGTGCCGCGCAGCAGGATGCCCACGTTGTCGCCCGCCTGACCCTGGTCCAGCAGCTTGCGGAACATTTCCACGCCGGTGACGGTGGTCTTCTGCAGATCGCGGATGCCCACGATCTCGATTTCCTCGCCGACCTTGATGATGCCGCGCTCGACGCGACCAGTCACCACCGTGCCACGGCCCGAGATCGAGAACACGTCTTCCACCGGCAGCAGGAACGCACCGTCCACCGCGCGCTCAGGCGTGGGGATGTAGCTGTCCAGCGCGTCGGCCAGGCGCATGATCGCCTGCTCGCCCAGGTCGCCCTTGTCACCTTCCAGCGCCAGCTTGGCCGAACCCTTGATGATCGGGGTGTCGTCGCCCGGGAAGTCGTACTTGCTCAGCAGCTCGCGGACTTCCATTTCCACCAGCTCCAGCAGCTCGGCGTCGTCCACCATGTCGCACTTGTTCAGGAAGACGATGATGTACTTCACACCGACCTGACGCGCCAGCAGGATGTGCTCGCGGGTCTGGGGCATCGGGCCGTCAGCGGCCGAGCACACCAGGATCGCGCCGTCCATCTGCGCCGCGCCCGTGATCATGTTCTTCACATAGTCAGCGTGGCCCGGGCAGTCAACGTGCGCGTAGTGGCGGTTGGCCGTCTCGTACTCGACGTGCGCGGTGTTGATCGTGATGCCGCGGGCCTTTTCTTCCGGCGCCGCGTCGATCTGGTCGTAGGCCTTGGCTTCGCCGCCGAACTTGGCCGCCAGCACGGTCGCGATCGCGGCCGTCAGCGTCGTCTTGCCGTGGTCAACGTGACCAATCGTGCCCACGTTCACGTGCGGCTTGGTACGTTCAAACTTGCCTTTTGCCATCTTGCGCTCCTGGCGATCAGATCAAGAAACGAGAGAAGAGGGTTGGTGCCCATGACGCGGATCGAACGCGTGACCTCTCCCTTACCAAGGGAGTGCTCTACCACTGAGCCACATGGGCATCGACACAGGATTGATGACCTTATCAGCAAACCTGTGTCGATATCTCGACACGACACCTTCAACTTCCGATGGAGCGGGAAACGGGAATCGAACCCGTGTCATTAGCTTGGAAGGCTAAGGTTCTACCATTGAACTACTCCCGCCCGGGAGTTTTCCAATTCCAGCTGCTTGAACCGCGAAGCGGGTGACGATCACCCGCTTCGTTGCTCTTGCATCTGTTCGCCTTGGTGGAGGAGGCTGGATTCGAACCAGCGTACGCGTTAGCGGGCAGATTTACAGTCTGCTGCCTTTAACCACTCGGCCACCCCTCCGAGGCGAGCCCACGACTATAGCACCGTTCTTTTTTGGCGCAAATACTTTTTGGCCCGCGCCCCTCTGGCGTGCGATTGGCGCTCGCCGAGCCGAAAGACGCTTCACGGTCTCTCCACGCGGAATGTGATCGGGAGGTGCCACCAAAGCGTGGCAGCGCACAGCGCAACATCCAACCGGGCGGACCACAAGTAATACCAATTCAACGCCAACTGGTCTCATCCCCGAGGCCCCGCCCTCCCCGCAGCCCTCCTTGAGCGCGACACCCTCGACACCGCTGTCCATGCGGGTCGCGGCGATGCCACAGCAGGGAAAACACCGGCGTCAAACTGGTAGCAAAGTGGCGTTACCGCTCGTTATAGTGGCATGGCATTGGTTGCATTGAGGTGTATTCGGGGGCGCCAGCTGCATGCCACTCCGCCGATGGGTGTCGTGATTTCAGGTGCCGAGTCTTCATCAAAGGCCAACAACTCCAGGCCATTCGAGGAGCAGTTCATCATGAAGGTCAACAAGACCCCTATCGCAGCGGCGGTGACGCTGACGTTGCTGAGCGCGGCCTTCGCCGTGCAGGCGCAGGAACAGAAGAAGGACGACGGCACCCAGCTGGAACAGGTCGTGGTGACCGGCATCCGCGCGTCGCTGCAGTCGGCCGCCAACATCAAGAAGAACGCCAGCGCCGTTGTCGATGCCGTGAGCGCCGAGGACGTGGGCAAGCTCCCCGACTCCGACGTCGGCCAGGCCCTGGGCCGCATCCCCGGCATCTCGGTCGGCCGAGCGTTCGGCCAGGGCGCCTCGGTGTCGATCCGCGGCACCGACCCGCAGATGACGTACACCACGCTGAACGGCCAGACCGTCGCGTCCACCGGCTGGTATGACCAGATGGACATCGACCGCTCGTTCAACTATTCGCTGCTCCCCGCCGAAATGATCGGCGGCATGGAGGTCTACAAGTCCTCGCAGGCCAACCTGACCGAAGGCGGCATCGGCGGCACGGTGATCGTCAAGACCCGCAAGCCGCTGGACCTGAAGGCCAACACGGTCTTCGGCAGCGTGCGCTACGGCGACGGCACCATCAGCGACTCGGAGAAGGAAGCTTCCGGGCTGTACAGCTGGCGCAACGCAAGCCGCACCTTTGGCGCGCTGATCGCCGCCGGCCTGTCCAAGGGCGACTACATCCGCCGCGGCGTCGAAGCCGACAGCCGCTGGAACAGCGACGTGGCCCCGACCGCCTTCGTGCAGGAGCGCAAGCGCACCTCGCTCAACGTCGCCCTGCAGGCGCGCCCGGTCGAGGGCTTCGAAGTCGGCCTGAACCTGCTGAAGCTGAAGCTGGATGCCGACAGCTCCAACTCCAGCGACTACCTGATGCATGACCAGAATTGCGACCAGCGCAATACCGCGGTCAAGTCGGACTTCAACCCGAACGGCATGTGCCTGCACAGCACGACCACGGCCGCCAACCCGCTGCCGCACAAGTTCTTCCAGGTCTGGGCGCGCGGCGCCAGCATGGATTCGGAAAGCGCCGTGGCCGACGCCCACTACACCCTGGGCAGCGCCAAGTTCGACCTCGTCGTCGGCACGACCAAGGCGGACGGCGGCACCTCGGCCACCACCAACTACCAGACCGCCGCCTTCGACGGCGCCGCCGGCCCGTTCACCCGCCCGAACTGGCAGGGCACGATCGACGCCACCGGCAAGCAGATCAAGGTCAACCCGAGCAACGACCAGTCCTGGGGCGTCGGCTCCCTGCCGGCGCAGATGTCGCCGGAAACCTGGGCCACCTCCGCCGGTCCCAACAAGGACAAGGAAAAGTTTGGCCAGCTCGACGCCACCTTCGACCTGGACTGGGGCGTGATCAACGCCTTCAAGACCGGCGTGCGCTTTGCCGACCACACCTTCGAGAAGCGCAGCTACCGCCCAATCTGGAACACGACGATCACGCCGGTGGCCACCTCCGGGCTGTTCGACGGCTCGGTGAACGTCGGCGGATGGACGGTGCCGCGCGCCAACATCGGCGCGATGCTGGACAACACCAACCGGAACATCTCCGGCTGGGTCGAGGACCGCTCCGGCTATGGCGAGCTGAACGAGAAGAACCGCTCGGTCTACGGCATGTTCGAGTTCGAGACCAAGGGCATGCGCGGCAACTTCGGCGTGCGCTACGTCTCCACCAAGGCCACCAGCACCGGTTACCTGTTCGACGGCGTGACGCCGGCCGACCAGTACGCCGGTAACCAGAACTGGGCCAAGACCACCACGTCCACCAAGTCGACCTACAACGACGTGCTGCCCAGCATCAACCTGGCCTTCGACCTGAGAAGCGACCTGGTGCTGCGGGCGACCGCCTCGCAGGCCATCACGCGCCCGAACTTCGCCAACATGTTCGGCGTGACGGTGTCCGGCTACAACGACGACCGCAACGGCAACGAGACCTGGACCATCGGCAACATCGGCCTCAAGCCGATGAAGTCGAGCCAGGCTGACCTCGGCCTGGAGTACTACTACGGCCGCGGCAACATGATGTCCGCGACCTACTTCATCAAGGACATCTCCAACTTCGTCGTCGCCATCGCCACGCCGAACCAGAAGGTCGGCCTGGTCGATCCCAAGACCGGCGTCGACAACTGGACGGTGCAGAGCTTCCAGAACGCCGGCGGCGGCAAGATCCGCGGTATCGAACTGCAGGCCAACCACGCCTTCGGCAACGGCTTCGGCGCGCAGGGCAACTACACCTTCACCGAAGGCACGGCGCCGGCCAGCAGCTACCTGGACGGGCTGAGCCTGTTCACGCAGTCGTCCAAGCACAACGTGAACCTGGTCGGCTACTTCGAGAACGAGCAGTACTTCGCCCGCCTGGCCTACAACTGGCGCTCGAAGTACATGATCCGCGAAGGCGCGTTCTGGTACGGCAACCGCATGCACGATGCCTACGGCACGCTGGACGCCAGCGTGGGCTGGAACATCACCAAGAACCTGCGGCTGTCGTTCGAGGCGATCAACCTGACCAAGGAAGACGACGTCCAGTACGGCGCCGCCGCGGCCTCCAACACCGCCATCAAGGATCCGCTGCGCGCGGGCTTCCCGGCATGGAGCTTCAAGGGCGAGACCACCTACAAGCTGGGCGTGAGCGCCAAGTTCTGACCGACGCCACGGCGTCAGCTCGAAAGCCCGGCAGCCGCCGGGCTTTTTTCATTGCGCTGCGCGGCTGAGCAGGCGAACAGCCGCGCAAGCAAGCGGCTCCTCTGCCGGCGGGCAGCGCTCGCGCGCTAGAAGTCGTAGAAGGTGGTGATGGTCAGCCGGCCCTGGCGCGGGTCGCTGCTGAGCCCCAGGGCGGGGTTGACGATGGCCGAGTGCAGCAGGCTGCCCCGGTAGGCCACCAGGCGGTTGAATCGCGCCGGCAGCATGCCCAGCAGCTCGAAGCAGTCGTCCGAGTCGCTGAAATAACGCGGCGGCGCCGGATGGCGCTCCATCTCCGCGTAGATCAGGTCGCCGTAGCGTTCGCGCTGATCGGCGGTGATCTGCTGCAGGCCGCTGGCCTTGTGGCGGTAGAAGGCGGTGCCGCCATGGCGCTCGTCGCAGAGGTAGAGCATCACGGCCATGAAGTGCGGCGTGCTGGCATCGAAATGCGGCACCCGCTGCAGCGGTCCCAGGTCCTCGGGGGCCACCGTCGTCACCGAGAAGGCGCACGGCGACTTGCGCAGCGGCAGTTCCTCGGGAACGCCGAAGTTCAGCCGGATCAGCGGGTCCAGCAGCTCCGTCAGGCTTTCGCTATAGGCCGCGGGCACCGGCGCTCGCAGCCCGGGATAGCCCTTGCGCTCGTCAGCGCCCGGGCAGCGCTCGAAGCGGGCCTGGCAGGCTGCCTCGACCAGGGCCTGCGGATGCGCGAGGAAATCGTCGATGACGACGACCGGATGCTCGCCGACCCGCACCGAGCGGATGTCGGGCGGCATGCGGATGGCGAAGGTCTCCGGGCTCATGGAACGGTATTGTGCGGGCGCGGTCCGCTCAGATCTTCCAGTACCAGCGGCGTCGGTCGAGCTCGCGCACGATGAGCCACCACACGCCCACGAAGGCCAGCGCGAAGCCCAGCGACTGCGCATGCGGCCCGAGCCAGGCGCCCAGCCAACCGAAGCCGTGCGCGTAGAGCGGGCGCATCCAGCCGAAGCCTTCGAGGAACACGGTGCAGATCCAGGCCCCGGCGTAAGCCGCGATCGCGTTGACGCCGAAGCTGCGGAACAGCGCGGGCGCGCCCAGCCGGTCGATCAGCACATGCGCCGCGAGCAGCACCAGCGCGGCCAGCCCCCCGGTCCACAACACGAAGGACGGCGTCCAGAGATTCTTGTTGATCGGCATCAGCCCGATGGCGTCGAGCGCGAAGCCCGTGGCCGCCGCGATGAGGCCGACGGCCGCGAGCTGCCGGAGGGCGCCGGCGCGCAGCGCCTCGCCGCAGCGCCAACCCAGCAACGTCGTCCCCAGGGCGCCGAGCGTCGCGACGAGGCCTTCCGGGTCATGGCCGAGGCCGGTCACTGGGTCCCACTCGTAGCCATGCGGACCGAGCAGCCACGCATCGACACGGCTGGCGATGTTGCCGGCCTTGTCGAGCGGACCGCCCCACAGCAGCAAGGCGCCATAGCCGGCCAGCAAGGCGGCGAGCCAGACGCGTTGACCGGCGGCGCGCCACTGGATCGCGATCAGGCCGGCGAGCGCGAAGCACAGGCCGATGCGCTGCAGCACGCCGGGAATGCGCAGCGCCGGCTTGTCCATCAGCCACCACGCCAGCGCGTGCAGCACCAGTCCCAGCGCCACGATGCGCAAGCCGCGCTGGACCACGGTGGCGCGCAAGGACGCACCGTCGCCGGCCTCGATGCGCGCGCCCATGGCCAGCGACAAGGAGACGCCCACGATGAACAGGAAGAACGGGAACACCAGGTCGGTCGGCGTCCAGCCGTTCCACGCCGCGTGCTCCAGCGGCGCGTAGACGTGGCCCCAGTCGCCGGGGTTGTTGACCAGCAGCATCGCGGCGACGGCCAGGCCGCGCATCGCGTCGACGGACGCAATGCGTTTCGAGGAAGCGTTCATGGGACGAGGATCGGAAGGAAACAGACGCTCAGAAGTCGCAGCGACTCTCGAGCGCGGGCGTGGCCGGCGGGACCTGGTCGAGCCGCGCGACGCCGCCGGCGCGCCAGCGCTTCACCTGCGCCTCCACCTGGGCCGGGCTCAGGACGGTGTCCTTCGCGTGGAAGACCCAGTCGACGTCCTGCTCGTACACCCGCGGCGGGCCGCCCGCGACGCCCGTGGGCAGCGGACCGCCCGGCGAGAACCACAGGTTGAAGTTGATCGACATCGGCACCACCGGGTAGTTGCGGCCGCCGTGTTCGTCGATCTTGCGGCCGTCGATGAACCATTGGGTGCGGCCGTCGGCCACCTGCATCACCAGCGTGTGCCAGTCGCGGCCGCGCTCGCCCAGCGGGCCGAACTCCTCGTGCTGCTGGTTGAAGGCCAGCCATGGATCGAGGCGCACCGTCTGCCAGGTGATGCCGTAGATGCGGGTCTTGTCGCTGCCCCAGCCGCCATTGGGCAGGTACTCCCAGTCGAGCTCGCTGAACTCGGGATCGAAGTCGTGCCTGAGCGGGCTGACCGCGTAGAAGGTCTGGATCACCGGGTCGCCATCGGCGCCGCTCACCGGCTGGTCGCTGAAGCGGATCCGCGCGGCATAGGTCCCCGCGAGGTACTTGCGCTGGTGGCACACCTGCACCTGCGCCGTCCCCGGGCCGGTGCCGTCGGTCACGCCATGCAGGCGCAGCTGGCCGTCGACGACGCTCAAGCCCTCGGGCGCCCAACGAGCGCCGGGAATGCCCGGGTGGCCCGGCGCACTGCGGACCGTCCAGCCCTGCTTGAACAGCGCGGCGGTGTCGGGGTAGCTGAAGTCGTCGAAGAAGAATTGCGGGTCGGCGGCGTGCGCGCCACCGGCCATCGACATCGCCACGAGGCCCGCGGCGATCGCCTTCATGTCGCGTTCTCCACCGGCGCCGCCGCGACCGCCGGCCCCTGGGGTGCCCGTCCGGGCATGCGCACGAACAGCAGCAGGATCAGCGCCGGCGCGCCGCAGGCGATGGTCCACAGGAAGAAATGCTCGTAGCCCATCGCGAGCTGGATGTCGCCGCTGATGGTCTTGGAGAAGATGAAGCCCAGCTGCATCACGCCCGAGCCCAGCGCGTAATGCGCGGTCTGGTACTTGCCCGGCGCGACGGCCTGCATGATGAACAGGATCATCCCGACGAAGCCGAAGCCGTAGCCCAGCATCTCCACCGCGACGGCGAAGCCGACGTGCCAGAGATCCGCCGGCATCGTGACGGCCAGGTAGTAGAAGGTCGCGTTGGGCACCGCCATCGCCACGATCAGGAAGGGCATCGCGCGGCGCAGGCTCATCCAGCTGGTGAAGTAACCCCCGGCGATGCTGCCCAGCAGGAAGGCCGCCGTGCCCACCGTGCCGTAGATCCCGCCCACCTGCTCGGTGCTCAGGCCCAGGCCGCCCTTGTCGCGCGCCTCGATCAGGAACAGCGGCCCGATGGTCTGCACCTGCCCTTCGGCGAAGCGGAACATCACGATGAACAGGATCATCAGCCAGATGCCCGGCTTGCCGAGGAAGTCCGCAAGGACCTCGCGCAGCGTGCGCCAGACGCCGGCCGCCGTGAGGTCGCCGTGATCGGTGTTGAGCGCGCCGGGCAGCGCGTACGCGTTGTAGCTGGCCAGCACGAACAGCAGCACCGACAGCAGCGCGAAGATCACCGACCACGCGTTCATGACGCCGATGCCGCGCTCCAGATGTCCCGCGAGGACCAGCAGGCCGCCCAGCGTCAGGAACTTCGACGCGTTGAAGAACGCGCCCTGCCAGCCGGCATAGGCCGCCTGCTGCTTGTCGTCGAGCGCCGCCATGTACAGGCCGTCGCAGGCGATGTCGTGCGTGGCCGACGCATACGCGAGCAGGAACAGCACCGCGATGCTGGCCGCGAACCACATCGGCAGCTGCAGCGCCACCGCCATCAGCGCCAGGCCGGCCGCGCCGGTGAACTGCCCGGCGACGACGATCAGCTTCTTGCTGCGCGCCAGCTCCAGGAACGGGCTCCACAACGGCTTGAACGCCCAGGCCAGGCCCAGCAGGCCGGTCCAGCGCGCGATCTGGTCGTTGGCCACGCCCATGTTCTTGAACATCAGGCCGGCGATCAGCATGACGACGAAGAACTGCATGCCCTGCACGAAGTACAGGCTGGAGACCCAGCGGATCGGCGATCGCGCGGGCGCGGAGGAAGTCTGCGGCTGGCTCATGTCGAGGCCCTCGGATCGATGCTCAGTTCAGCGTCACCGGCGACTGGCCGCCGGCCTGGCCGCGGCCTTGCAGCCAGTCGCCCAGGGCCGCCAGCGCGCCGTCCGCGTAGCCCCAGCTGATCACCGTCGGCGCGTCGACATCCAGCGCCTGGAACGGATTCCAGAGCACCAGGTGCAGGTCAGGCCGCCAGTTGCCGGCCTGCGCGCCGTAGCGCGCCCGGTGCGTCGAGGCGACGATGGTGAAGCGGCCATCCGCCGGGACCGTCGCCCAGTCCAGGGCGGCGATGTCGGCGAGCGAGACGAACTCGACGTCGCGGTAGCCCTCGAACAGCGCGCGCACCTGCGCGCCGGTCGGTCCGGCCTCGGAGACGCCGTCGGTCGGCACTTCGTCCTGCACCAGCACCCGGGTCGGACCATCGGTCGCCGGCGGCATCGCGCCACGCAGCGCGCTCAGGCCCGCGGCCCAGGCTCGACGCATCAGCCGGTCGTCGGCCTCGCGCGGCGCGCCCTGGTAGTCGTCGAAACGGACCGGGAAATCGCGCGCCAGCTTGTCCAGCCGCGCCTGCGCCTGCCGGCCGCGCTCGACGCTCAGTTCGCCGCGCGTGAGCGCGTCCTGCAGCGCGCGAATGGCCTGCGCCTGCTCGTCCAGCGAGCCCTGCGCCAGGATCATGTCGGCGCCGGCGTTGATCGCCAGCACCGCCGCCTTCGCGTAGCCGTAGCGCTCGGCGATGGCCTTCATCATCAACGCGTCGGTGATGACGACGCCGTCGTAGCCGTACTCGTCGCGCAGGATGCCGCCCAGCAGCGTCCTGGAGAGGGTTGCCGGATACTGCGGATCGATCTTCGGATAGACGATGTGCGCCGTCATGATCGACGGCGCCAGGTCGCGCAGCGCCTGGAAGGGCTTGAGCTCGAGCGCGTCGAGCTCGGCGCGCGACTTGTCCACCATCGGCAGGTCCAGGTGGGAATCGACATGCGTGTCGCCATGGCCCGGGAAGTGCTTGATGCAGCAGGCCACGCCCGCGGCCATCGAGCCCTTCATCCAGGCGCCGGCCAGGCGGGTGACGGTGTCCGCGGTCTCGCCGAAGCTGCGCTCGGCGATCACCGGATTGGCCGGGTTGTTGTTGATGTCGGTGACCGGCGCGAAGTTCCAGTTGATGCCGATGCCGCGCAGCCCGCGCGCGACGGCGGCGCCGACCTGTTCGGCCAGCCCCTCGTCGCCCGCCGCCCCCAGCGCCATCGCCGACGGCGGCTGCGGCAGGAAGGTGGCGCGCACCACGGACCCGCCCTCCTGGTCCAGGCCGATCAGCGCGTCCGGGCCCATGGCCTCGCGCAGGTCCCGGGTCAGCTGCCGGACCTCGGCCTCGGTGCCCAGGTTCTTGCGGAACAGGCAGACCGCGCGGATCCGGTTGTCGCGCAGGAAGGCGGCGGTGGCCGCATCCAGGCGCTTGCCCTGGATGTCCACCATCACCAACCGGCCCGGATGGAATGCTGTCTCGCTCATGTCGTTCTCTTCTGCCTGGGCCGCGGGTCGACGGCGGGGTGGGACATCAATGGGTCTTGGTGACCTTGGCCAGATGGCGCGGCTGGTCGGGGTTCAGTCCCCGGGCCTGGGCCAGCGCCTCGACCATCGGATAGAAGCTCTGCACCGCGGCGATCGGATCGAGGTCCTCGTTGCCGGTGCAGGTCAGCGGCAGCTCGGCGCCCGGCGTGCCTTCCGGCGCCGCCAGCAGCACGCGCGCGCCACGGCCGCGCATTTCCTCGGCCAGCGCGAGCAGGCCGGCCTGCGCCGGGCCGCGCGGCGCGAACACCAGCAGCGGGTAGCCCTCGTCCACCAGCGCCATCGGGCCGTGCTTGACCTCGGCGCCGGAGAAGGCCTCGGCCTGGATGCCGCAGGTCTCCTTGAACTTCAGCGCCGCCTCCAGCGCGATCGGCAGCGAGGTGCCGCGGCCGATGACGAAGAGCTTGTCCGCGCCCTTGAGCGCGTCCACCGCCACGTCCCAGCGCTGCCGGGCGGCCTGCTCCATCGCCTGCGGCAGCGCCTGCAGCGCGGCGGCGAGGTCCTCGTCGCCCTGCCACGCGGCGACGACGCGCGCCCCGGCCACCAGCTGCGCGATGTAGCTCTTGGTCGCGGCCACGCTCTGCTCGACGCCCGCATGCAGGCGGAACACATGCTCGGCGGCGGCTTCCAGCGGCGAGCCGTCAGCATTGACGAAGGCCACCGTGCGCGCCCCATTGGCGCGGAAGTACTGCGTCGGTGACACCAGGTCGGGGCTCTGGCCCGATTGCGAGAACGCCAGCGAGACCAGGCCCTTGCTCTCGATCTTGCTCTGATAGAGCGTGATCAGCGACATCGGCAGCGAGGTCACCAGCCGGCCCAGCCGCGCCATGACCAGGTAGGCCAGGTAGTGCGACGCGTGGTCCGAGCTGCCGCGCGCGATCGTCAGCAGCGCGCTGGGCGGCTGCTCCCGCAGCGCGTCGCCCAGGGCCGCGTAGGCGTTCTGATCGGCGGCCAGTTGACGGGCCACCACCTGCGGCGCGCTCAGCGCCTCATCCAGCATGCGCGAGGTCAATCGCTTCTCCTTCGACGACCACGCTGTGCAACTGCAAGCCACGGTCCATCACGACAAAGTCCGCCCAGGCGCCCGGGGCCAGGCGGCCCCGATCGTCCAGACCCAGGTAATCGGCCGCGTTCGTCGAGACGCGCCGCGACGCGTCCTCGATCGACAGGCCGAGCTTCAACACCAGATTGCGTAGCGCCTGGTCCATCGTCAGCGTCGAGCCGGCCAGCGTGCCGTCGGGCAGACGCACGCCGCCCAGGCACTTGGTGACGCGATGGCGGCCGAGCCGGTACTCGCCATCGGGCATGCCGGCCGCCGCCGTCGAATCGGTGACGCAGAACAGGTGCGGGATGCTGCGCAGCGCGACGCGGATCGCGCCCGGATGCACATGCAGCAGGTCGGGAATGATCTCGGCGTAGCGCGCGTGGGCCAGCGCCGCGCCGACCATGCCGGGCTCGCGGTGATGCAGGCCGGTCATCGCGTTGAACAGGTGGGTGAAGCCGCCGGCGCCACGAGCCAGCGCGGCCACGCCGTCCTCGTAGGTGCCCAGCGTGTGGCCGATCTGGATGCGGAAGCCCACTTCGCTCAGTCGCTCCACCAGCTCGAGGTTGCCGGGCAGCTCCGGGGCCAGCGTGATCAGGCGGATCGGCGCCAGCGCATGCAGGGCGCGGATCTCGTCGATCGACGCGGCCTTGGCGAAGTCCGGCTGCGCGCCGAGCTTGCCGGGGTTGATGTAGGGCCCTTCGAGGTGCACGCCCAGCACGCGCGCGCCGCCGGCGGGCCGCTCGACGCAGGTGGGCGCGAGCGCGCGCATCGCCTGGCGGATCTCGTCCAGCGGCGCGGTCATCGTCGTCGCCAGCAGCGAGGTCGTGCCGTGCCGCGCATGCAGCTGCGCGAGCCGCGCGGCCGCGTCGCCGCCTTCCATCGTGTCGCGGCCGGCGCCGCCGTGGACGTGGGTATCGATGAAGCCCGGCAGGATCAGCGGCAGGTCCTGCGCGCCGTGGCGGGCCTCGTGCTCGGGGACGGCGCTGCCGTCGATGCCGACCACGCGTCCCTTGTCATGTTCCAGCACACCGCGGATGAAGCCGCCAGGTGTCAGTACGAATCCGTCGATGTGCTGGGTCGTCATCCGTCTCGCCTCATCTCCGCGACGAAGTCGTAGTAGTCGCTGCGGCAGTAGGAATGGGTGAGCTCGACGGCCTGTCCCTGGTCGAGGTAGCCCACGCGGGTGATGAACAGCACGGCCTGGCCGACCGGCACTTCCAGCAGGCCCGCCAGGCGCGAGTCCGCGTTGATCGCGCGGATGTGCTGCAGCGCGCGCACCGGCGCGCCGCCATGCCGGGCGAGGTGCTCGTACAGCGAGGACTCGACCTTCTGCGGCTCGGGCAGCACCGCCTCGGGCAGCACCGACAGCTCATAGGCCATGACGACGGCATCGGCCAGGCGCAGGCGCTCCAGCCGCGCGACGCGCTGGCCGGTGGTCAGGCCCAGCGACAGCTGCTCGTCCGGCGCCGCCATGGCGAAGCCGCGGGTCAGCCAGCGGCTGCTGGGCTTGAAGCCGCGCTGGTGGAGCTCCTCGGAGAAGCTGGTCAGGCGCGACAGCGGCTGCTCGAGCTTGGGCGCGATGTAGTTGCCGGAGCCGCGCTTGCGCACGATCAGGCCCTGCTCGACCAGGCGGTCGATGGCCTTGCGCGCGGTGACGCGCGACAGGTCCAGGGATTCGGAGAGCACGCGCTCGGACGGCAGGGCCTCGTCGGCCTGGTACTGCCCTTCGCGGATCGCCTGGGCCAGCTTGTGGGCCAGCTGCATGTACAGCGGCGAGGCGGCGGCGGGATCGGGCTTGAACTGGAAGGGCAGCTTGGTGCTCATCGGGCTTCTCTGCTTCTCAACGGGGGTCGGAGAGAGCGCCGCGGACCAGCCGCAGCGCACCGTCGGCCGAGTCGCCCTGGGGCGACACGCAACGGGCCCGAATGTTGCCTGAGAAAAGCGCGGCAAGGCGCTGCGCCACGCTGCCCGCGAGCGACAGCGGCAGCTGCTGCGAGGGGTCCAGCGCGAGCGCGAGCTGCTCGAGTTCCGCCACCGCCTGCGCGACCAGCGCGGCCGCGGCCGGGTCGGCGCCCGCATGCTCGAAGACCAGCGGCGCCAGCTGCGCGTAGGCATGCTGGCCGGCCTGGGCGACCCAGGCGTTGATCGCGTCGCGATCCTGCTCGTGCTGGCAGCCGGCGGCGCCCCACACCGCCTGGGCGAGCGGGCCGGGCTCGGCGCGGCCGTCCATGGCCTTCTGCGCCTGACGCATGGCCTGGATGCCGAGCCAGGCGCCGCTGCCTTCGTCCCCGCCGATCCAGCCCCAGCCGCTGACGCAGACCAGCGAGCCGTCGGCGCGCAGCGCCTCGCCCACCGTGCCGGTGCCGGCGGCGATGACGCCACCGGGCCGGCCGGCATGGGCGCCGATGACGGAGGTGGTGCCGTCATTCGCGAGCTCGATGTGGGCGTAGCCGGGCTGCTGCGCGATGAAGGCCTGCGCCTGCGCGGTGACGCCGGCGCCGGACAGGCCGAGCCCGATGGCGGCCTCGGCCAGCGGCAGGCGCTCGATGCCGGCCTTGGCCGCGGCCTCCTGGACCGCCGTCTGGATATGACGCCAGGCCTGGGCGATGCCCTGCCCCAGCGCGGACGGCCCCGCCCATCCCTGGCCGAGCAGTTGTCCGTGGACGTCGCTCAGCCGGACCCGAGTGCCGGTGCCGCCGCCATCCACCCCCACGAGGTAGCGGACGGCGGTGAAGCGCGGCTGCAAGGGCGCGGACCAGGCGTCCGCCAAGGGGTGGCTGTTCATGATTAATACCAGTTTAGTACCAAAAAACGCGAAGCGTCAATTGGTAGCGCACTGGACTTAACCTTGATGCACAAATCGCTCCGCTAGGGGCTCGCGGATGATAACCACCAACGTACCAGTGATGGCCGATTGAAATGAGGAAGCGCGCAGAGGTGGCCTGCGGAGGGCCAGCGCCCTTTGCAGTCCTTCAGTCCAGCGACCACTCCAGGCCGACGCCCTTGCCCTTGAGCCAGTCCCGCGCCGCGGAGAAGTGGCCGCAGCCGATGAACGGCACCGGCCCGCGCGTGGCGGAGAGCGGCGACGGGTGATTGGCCTGCAGCACGAGGTGGCCGTTGCCGGCGGCCTCGATCAGCGGCGCCTTGGCCTGCGCATGCGCGCCCCAGAGCAGGAAGACCTTCGGCGCCGCATCCCGCGCCGTCGCGGCGATGAGCGCATCGGTGAGCGACTCCCAGCCCTTCTTCGCATGCGAGGCGGCGGCGCCGTCCTCGACGGTCAGGCTGGTGTTGAGCAGCAGCACGCCGCACCGGGCCCATTCGCCCAGGTGACCGCACATCGCCGGCTGCTGACCCAGGTCGCGCTGCAGTTCCTTGAAGATGTTGCGCAGCGACGGCGGCAGCTTCTGCCCCGCCGGCACCGAGAACGCCAGCCCTTCCGCCTGCCCCGGCCCGTGATACGGATCCTGGCCGACGATCACCACCGTCGCCCGCGTCAGCGGCGTGAGCCGCAGCGCGCGCAGCGGGTCCGGCGGATAGATGGCGGCGCCCGCGGCCAGGCGCTCCTTCAGCAGCGCCTCGATGCGCTGGCCGTCGGCGCTCGCGCGCCAGGCATCGATCAGCGGCTGCCAGCCGTCGCCGACCTGCCAGTCGATGGCCTGCAGCGTCGCGGACATCGCCGGCCTCAACCGAACAGCGCCGACAGCGCCGCGCCCGGGTCGGGCGCGCGCATGAAGGCCTCGCCGACCAGGAAGGCATGCACCTGCGCATCGCGCATGCGCTGCACGTCGTCGGGACCCAGGATCCCGGACTCGGTCACCAGCAGGCGATCGGCCGGCACCTGCGCCAGCAGCCCCAGCGTCGTGTCCAGCGTCACCTCGAAGGTCTTCAGGTTGCGGTTGTTGATGCCCACCAGCGGCGTCTTCAGGCGCAGCGCGCGCTCGAGTTCGGCGCCATCGTGAACCTCCACCAGCACGTCCAGGCCCAGGCCCAGCGCGCAGTCCTCCAGCTCCGCCATCTGGCCGTCCGCCAGGCTGGCGACGATCAGCAGGATGCAGTCCGCGCCCATCGCGCGCGCCTCGTAGACCTGGTACGGATCGACCATGAAGTCCTTGCGCAGCACCGGCAGCGCGCAGGCGGCGCGCGCCTGCCGCAGGTACTCGACCGAGCCCTGGAAATGCGGCGCGTCGGTGAGCACGCTCAGGCAGGCCGCGCCGTGCCGCTCGTAGCTGCGGGCGATGTCGGCGGGACGGAAGTCGGCGCGCAGCACGCCCTTGCTGGGGCTGGCCTTCTTCACCTCGGCGATCACGCCGCTGCGGCCGGCGGCGATCTTGTCGCGCAAGGCCCGCGCGAAGCCGCGCGTGAGCTCGGCGCGCGATTCCGCCTCGGCACGCAGCGCGGCCAGCGGCACGCGGGCCTGCGCGGCGGCGACCTCGTCGCGCTTGACGGCATTGATGCGATCCAGGATGTCGGACATGGCTTTCTCACTTCAGGTCCGGCGCCAGGGCCGGAGGCGGTCGACGCCCGGGCCCGCACGGGCCCGGCCTCGCCACGATCAGGACTGCGCCGCGGCTTGCCGCTGCGTCTCGGCGACGAACGCATCGAGCTTGGCGCGCGCCGCGCCGGACTCGATCGCCGCACGCGCCTTCACGATGCCGTCGGCGATGGACTCGACGACATTGGCCGCGTACAGCGTCGCGCCGGCATTGAGCAGCACGATGTCGCGCGCCGCGCCGGGCTCGTTGCCGAGCACGCCCAGCAGGATGCGGCGGCTCTCCTCGGGGCCGCTCACCCGCAGGTTGCGGCTGGCGACCATGGGCATGCCGAAGTCCTCGGGATGGATCTCGTACTCGCGGATCTCGCCGTTGCGGAGCTCGCCGACCAGCGTCGCCGCGCCCAGCGAGATCTCGTCCATGTTGTCCTTGCCGTAGACCACGACCGCGTGCTGCGCGCCCAGGCGCTGCATCACTCGGACCTGGATGCCGACCAGGTCCGGATGGAACACGCCCATCAGGATGTTGGGCGCGTCCGCCGGATTGGTCAGCGGACCCAGGATGTTGAAGATGGTGCGCACGCCCAGTTCCTTGCGCACCGGCGCGATGTTCTTCATCGCCGGGTGATGGTTGGGCGCGAACATGAAGCCGATGCCGGTGTTGCGCACGCAATCGGCGACCGCCTGCGGCGGCAGCGACAGCGTCACGCCGAGCGCCTCCAGCACATCCGCGCTGCCGGTCTTGGACGAGACGCTGCGGTTGCCGTGCTTGGCCACCTGCGCGCCCGCCGCGGCCGCCACGAACATCGAGCAGGTCGAGATGTTGAAGGTATGCGCGCCGTCGCCGCCGGTGCCGACGACGTCCACCAGATGCGGCCCCGGCGTGATCGGCACCTTGACGGAGAACTCGCGCATCACCTGCGCGGCGGCGGTGATCTCGCCGATGGTCTCCTTCTTCACGCGCAGGCCGATCAGGATGGCCGCGGCGGTCACCGGCGAGATCTCGCCGCTCATGATGCGGCGCATCAGCGCCAGCATCTCGTCGTGAAAGATCTCGCGGTGCTCGATGACCCGCGTCAGCGCTTCGTTGTCGGTGATGGGCATGGTGGCCTCCCGCTCAGGCGTTGAAGAAGCGGCGCACCGCCGCGATCGCGCGGTCGACACCCGCGGCGTCGACATCCAGGTGGGTGACGAAGCGCAGCTTGTACAAGCCCGTCGCCAGCACGCCCTGCGCCTTCAGATGCGCGACCAGCGCCGCGGCGATGTCCTTGTCGACATCGCAGAACACGATGTTGGTCTGCGGCGCCTCGACCGTCAGGCCGGGCAGTCCGCGCAGGCCCTCGGCCAGGCGGCTGGCGAGCGCATGGTCCTCGGCCAGGCGCGTGACCTGGTGGTCGAGCGCGTGATGCGCCGCCGCCGCGAGCACGCCGGCCTGGCGCATGCCGCCGCCGAGCATCTTGCGCGAGCGGTGCGCGCGCTGGATCAGCTCGCGCGAGCCGCACAGCACCGAGCCCACCGGCGCGCCCAGGCCCTTGGAGAAGCAGACCGAGACGCTGTCGAAATGCGCGCAGATGCGCCGCGCCGCGGCATACGGATCGCCGCGCTCGGCGGCCGCCACGGCGACGGCCGCGTTGAACAGGCGCGCGCCGTCCAGGTGACGGGCCAGGCCGTGACGCCGCGCCAGCCCGGACGCGGCGGCCAGGTAGTCCATCGGCAGCACCTTGCCGCCGATCGTGTTCTCCAGCGCCAGCAGCCGGGTGCGCGCGAAGTGCGCGTCGTCGGGCTTGATGTTGGCCTCGATGTCGGCCAGCGGCAGCGAGCCGTCGGGCGCGTGGTTCAGCGGCTGCGGCTGGATCGAGCCCAGCACCGCGGCGCCACCGCCCTCCCAGCGGTAGGTGTGGGCGAACTGGCCGACGATGTACTCGTCGCCGCGCTGGCAATGCGCCATCAGCGCGCACAGATTGCTCTGCGTGCCGGTGGGCATGAAGAGCGCCGCCTCGAAGCCCAGGCGCTCCGCCAGCGCCGACTGCAGCGCGTTGACGCTGGGGTCGTCGCCGAAGACGTCATCGCCCAGCGGCGCCGCCGCCATGGCGGCACGCATGCCGGCGGTGGGCTGGGTGACGGTGTCGCTGCGCAGGTCGACGACCGCCGCGTCCACATTCCTGCCCGCATTCGTGCTCGCATTCATCGCGCCAACTCCAGGAAGTTCTTGAGCATCGCGTGGCCGTGCTCGGACAGGATGGATTCGGGATGGAACTGCACGCCCTCCAGCGGCGTGGCGGTGCCCGCCAGCGCGCGGTGGCGCACGCCCATGATCTCGCCGTCCTCGCTGCGCGCGCTGATCTCCAGCTCGGCCGGGATCGTCGCTTCCTCGATCGCCAGCGAGTGGTAGCGGATCACGTCGAAGCGCTCGGGCAGGCCGCTGAACACGCCCTGCGCGTCGGTGGTGATGGTCGAGGACTTGCCATGCATCTGCACCTTGGCGCGGATGATGTTCCCACCAAGCGCGGCACCGATGCTCTGGTGGCCCAGGCACACGCCCAGGATGGGCAGCTGGCCGATGAAGCGCTGGATCGCCGGCACGCAGATGCCGGCTTCCTTGGGCGTGCAGGGGCCGGGCGAGAGCACGAGGTGGGTGGGCTTGAGCGCCGCGATCTCGTCGAGGCTGATCTGGTCGTTGCGGACCGTCTTCACCTCGGCGCCGAGTTCGGCGAAGTACTGCACCAGGTTGAAGGTGAAGCTGTCGTAGTTGTCGATCATCAGCAGCATGTCGTTCTCCTTCGTCCGGGTCAGAAACCTTCCTCGACCAGCTCCGCCGCGCGCAGCAGCGCGCGGGCCTTGGCCTCGGTCTCCTTCCATTCGAGCTCGGGCACCGAATCGGCCACGATGCCCGCCGCCGCCTGCACGTACAGCACCTGGTCCATGACCACGCCGGTGCGGATGGCGATGGCCAGGTCCATGTCGCCGCCGAAGCTCAGGTAGCCGCAGGCGCCGCCGTAGATGCCGCGCTTGACCGGCTCGAGCTGGTCGATGATCTCCATCGCGCGGATCTTGGGCGCGCCCGACAGCGTGCCGGCCGGGAAGCTGGCGCGGAACACGTCCATGTTGCCGATGCCGTCCTTCAGCAGGCCCTCGACATTGCTGACGATGTGCATCACATGCGAGTAGCGCTCGACCGCGAACGCGTCGGTGACCTTGACGCTGCCGGTCCGCGCGATGCGACCGATGTCGTTGCGGGCCAGGTCGATCAGCATCAGGTGCTCGGCGCGCTCCTTGGGATCGGCCTTGAGCTCCACTTCGAGCGCCTGATCCTGCTCCGGCGTACCGCCGCGCGGACGCGTGCCGGCCAGCGGGCGGATCGTGACCTTGCGGCCTTCCGGCGTCGATTCCTGACGCACCAGGATCTCGGGCGAGGCGCCGACGATCTGGAAGTCCCCCATGTCGTAGAAGTACATGTAGGGGCTGGGGTTGAGCGAGCGCAGCGCGCGGTAGAGGCTCAGCGGCGATTCGGTGTAGCGCTTCTTGAGCCGCTGGCCGAAGACGATCTGCATGCAGTCGCCGGCCGCGATGAAGGCCTTGGCCTTGTCGACCGAGGCGAGGAAGTCGGCCTTGTTGAACTCGCGCTCGACCGGATGGGCCTGCCCGCGCACCACGCGCGGCGCGGCCACCGAGTAGCCCAGCTTGTCCTTGAGCTCCGTCAGCCGCTTCTTGGCCTTGAAGTAGGCCTCGGGCTGCGACGGGTCGGCGTAGACGATCAGGTAGAGCTTGCCCGACAGGTTGTCGATGACGGCCAGCTCCTCGCACTGCAGCAGCATCACGTCGGGCGTGGGCAGGCCGCCCTCGGGCGTGGAGTCCGCCAGGCGCGGCTCGATGTAGCGCACCGCGTCGTAGCCGAAGTAGCCGGCCAGGCCGCCGCAGAAGCGCGGCATGCCGGGCCGCAGCGCGACCTTGAAGCGCTGCTGGTAGGCCTCGATGAAGGCGAGCGGGTCGCCGTCGTGGGTCTCGATCACGGCGCCGTCACGGATCACGCGGGTGACCGTGCCTTCGCTCTTGAGCACGGTGCGGGCCGGCAGCCCGATGAAGGAGTAGCGCCCGAAGCGCTCGCCGCCGACCACGGATTCCAGCAGGAAGCTGTGCCGGCCCGGCCCGTTGCCGGCGCAGAGCTTGAGGTAGAGCGAGAGCGGGGTCTCAAGGTCCGCGAAGGCCTCGCTGATCAGCGGGATGCGGTTGTAGCCGTCAGCGGCCAGGCTTTGGAATTCCAGTTCGGTGATCACGTCGTCAAACCTCTTGTCGGCTGCGGCGAGGCCGGCGATGCAGGGCATCACGGCGCGCGCGCAAGCGGAAACTCAGGTCGCCTGTTGGACCTGCCCCGTCGGGTAGGGTGCAGCAAGAGCGTGACGGTGACCCGCGTCCGAGGGATAGAGGGGACGGCGGGTGGCAAGCAGCAGGCGGCTTCAGGTGAAGTCGTGCCAGGATCGCCAGGGCCAGGCTCCCCGGTCGTTCGACCCCTTGATGTGCTTGCGCGTGATAAACATGGTGCGGCGCAGTGTAGCAGGCGGATTCCCGGGGTCCGGCCGCGGGGCGGTTCGCGCATACTCCCCGTCCAGAGCCGGCCGCGGAGCCGGCCGATCCTCCGGAGGGAAGGAGACACCATGTCCAAGCGCAATGTCCTGATGGCCGCGCTCGCGGCCGCGATGCTGGCGCCCGTCGGGGCGTCCGCCCAGTCGACGCCACCGGGCGCGTCATCGGCCGCGCCGGCCGCCTCGCCCGCGGCGGCCCCGGCGCCGGTCGAGCTCGCCGGCGTCAAGTACGACGGCACCGCCGAGGTCGCCGGCCAGAAGCTGCAGCTCAACGGCGCGGGGATCCGCTACAAGGCGATCTTCAAGGTCTACACCGCCGGCCTGTACCTGAACGCGAAGGCCACCACGCCGGAGGCCGTGCTGGCCAACAACGGTCCCAAGCGCATCCACATCCAGATGCTGCGCGACATCGATGGCGAGGAGCTGGGCAAGCTCTTCACCAAGGGCATGGAGCAGAACGCCACGCGCGAGGAATTCGGCCGCTCCATCAGCGGCGTGCTGCGCATGTCGGAGATCTTCGTGCAGAAGAAGAAGCTCAAGACCGGAGAGAGCTTCGGTGTGGACTACATCCCCGGCACCGGCACCGTGGTCTTCGTCAACGGCCAGCTGATTCCCGGCGAGCCGATCAAGGGCGAGGACTTCTTCCACATGCTGCTGAAGATCTGGCTGGGCAAGTCGCCGGCCGATTCCGACCTGAAGGTGGCGCTGCTGGGCGGCGCCAAGCCTGCCGCGACGAGCAGCCGCAACGCCGCGGGCAGTAACCGCTGAGCTCGCGGCGCTCCGCGAGCGCTCAGCCGAGCAGCTCGTCCAGCCGGTCCAGGTAGCGATCCGCGGGCACGCCGCGGATCGGCTCGCCGTGGTTGTAGCCGTAGCTGACCAGCGCGATCGGGCAGCCGGCCGCGTGGGCGGCGCGGGCGTCGTTGCTGGAGTCGCCGATCATCCAGGTCGTGGCCGGCGCGCTGCCCAGCGCCTCGCAGGTCTTGAGCAGCGGCAGCGGATCGGGCTTCTTGCGCTCGAAGTCGTCGCCGCCGAAGACGCGGTCGAAGTAGTGGGCCAGGCCCTTGCGCCGGAGCAGCTCGCGGGCGAAGGCGGCCGGCTTGTTGGTCAGGCAGGCCATCGGCAGGCCGAGCGCCTTGAGCGCGTCCAGTCCCTCGACGACGCCGGGAAACACATCGGCGTGCTCGCCGTTGAGCACCTCGTAATGGCGCTGGTACAGCGTCCAGGCCTCCTCGTAGCGCTGCGGCGGCGCGCCCGCCTCGGCGAGCACGCTGCGGATCAGGTGCTCGCTGCCCTGCCCGATGGTGTGCTCGACGAAAGCGCGAGAGACCTCGGGCAGCGCCATGTCGGCCATCACGCGGTTGAGCACGGCGACGAAGTCGCCCAGCGTGTCGACGAGCGTGCCGTCGAGGTCGAGCATGAAGGCGGTGGGAGTGGGAACGAGCGCGGGCATCGGTGCGGCAACGAGGACATCGGGGCCCGCATCGTAGCGGTGCCCCGCCGACCGCCTCGCTCGCCCGGGCGCGTTCAGGCGTTCAGGAGAACGCGCCCACCGCCGTCACCAGCGCCTGCGACTGCTGCTCGAGCGACTCGGCCGCGGCCGAGGCCTGCTCGACCAGCGCCGCGTTCTGCTGCGTCGCCTGGTCCATCTGCGCGATGGCCTGATTGATCTGCTCGATGCCGGCGGTCTGCTCCTGGCTGGCGCTGGAGATCTCGCCGACGATGTCGGTGACCCGCTTCACGCTGCCCACGATCTGCGACATGGTCGCGCCGGCCTGGCTCACCAGGGCGCTGCCGGCCTCGACCTTCTGCACCGAGTCGCCGATCAGCGACTTGATCTCCTTGGCCGCCGTCGCGCTGCGCTGCGCCAGCGTGCGCACCTCCGAGGCCACCACCGCGAAGCCACGTCCCTGCTCCCCGGCGCGGGCCGCCTCCACCGCTGCGTTCAGCGCCAGGATGTTGGTCTGGAAGGCGATGCCGTCGATGACGCCGATGATGTCGACGATCTTGTTGGACGAGCCGCTGATGGACGCCATCGTGGCCACCACCTCGTCGACCACCTGGCCGCCCTGCACCGCGAAATCGGACGCGGACATCGCCAGCTGGTTGGCCTGCCGGGCGTTGTCGGCGCTCTGCTTGACGGTGGCGGTCAGTTCCTCCATCGACGCCGCCGTCTCTTCCAGCGCGCTGGCCTGCGCCTCGGTGCGCGAGGACAGGTCGCGATTGCCCGAGGCGATCTCCCCCGCGGCACTGGCGATGGTGTCGGTCGCGCCGCGGATCTGGCCGACGGTGGTCGACAGGCTGCGCTGCATGCGGTCCATCGCCACCAGCAGGCTGTCGGCATGCGCGCCGCGCAGGTCCACCGCCACGTTCAGGTCGCCGGCACCGATGCGGTGGACGATCTCCGAGGCATAGGCCGGCTCGCCGCCCAGCTGGCGGTAGATGCTGGTCGCCAGGCGCCAGCCCAGCAGGCCGACCACCGCCATCAGCGCCAGGCCGATCGACAGCAGCACCGCGGCGCTGCGCCAGAAGGCCTTGTCGATGTCGTCGATGTAGTCGCCGAAGCCGACGATCCAGTCCCAGGGCTCGAAGCGGGTCACCGCGTAGAGCTTCTCGACCTCGTCCTTGGTGTTGGGCCGCGTCCCCGGTGCGATCACGGTGCCGACCTTGCGGCCTTCCAGCGCGGCGCGATAGCGCACGCCGGCCTCCTTGCCGCCCTTGGCGTCGACGATGCCGACGCGCTTCGGATTGGGATGCACCAGGTTGACGTCATCGCTGTAGCCGCGGACGAAGAAGTAGAGCTCGTCCTTGCGGAAGCTGCCGATGATCAGCTTGCCCTGGCGCTGTGCCTCCTCGCGGGTCAGCTTGCCGGCGAGCTCCTGCTCGTGCAGCTTCTCGAGCGCGGCCTGGGCCAGCACCACCAGCGTGGACAGCTGCGCGGTGCGCTCCTTCATCATCGTCTGGCGCAGCGTCGTCAAGGACACCGTTGCCAGGACCACCATGCCGATCAACGCGGCCAGACACAGGAAAAGAATGCGGGTGCGGAGTTTCATGAGTGGGAAGAGAACGGCGCCGCCACGCCCGATGCACGGGGCGGCGCGAATGGACCAGACAGCACTATCGGCTCGATCGGGCCGATGCTGAATCCCCATCGCCGCTAACGCACGGCGTTATGCGTCACTACCTCACGGCCGCGCGCGCGACCGGCCTGTCGTGCGCCGTCACGCGGGCCCGCATCCCCAACTTGACCGCTTGCGACGCCAGCGCCCGGCGCCTAGGCTGGTCCATTGCCACTGCGGGAGACGGCCATGCCCCTCGACCCTGACGCGCGTGCCGACGGCATCGCGCTCGCGCTGTCTGGCGGCGGCTTCCGGGCCGTGCTGTTCCATGTCGGCGTGCTGTGGCGCCTCAACGAGCTGGGCGTGCTGGGCCGGCTGGCGCGCCTGTCCAGCGTCTCCGGCGGCTCGATCGCCTCGGGGCTGCTGGCCGTGCGCTGGCCGCGACTGGCCTTCGACGGCGACGGGCATTCCCCGCGTTTCGAGGCCGAGGTCGTGACCCCGCTGCGCGAGTTCTGCGCCCGCAACATCGACGTGGCCTCGGTACTGTCGGGCGCCTTCAATCCCTTCCGGTCGGCCGGCGAGGCCGTCGCCGAGGAATATCGCCAGCGTCTGGGCCTGGACGCCTCGCTGCAGTCGCTGCCCGACACGCCGCGCTTCGTGTTCAACGCGACCAACTACGCCACCGGCGTCAGCTTCCGCTTCTCCAAGCCCTACGCCGGCGACTACCGCATCGGCCTCATCCCGAAACCGCGCTTCGACGTGGCCACCGCGGTCGCCTGCTCGAGCGCCTTCCCGCCGGTCCTGGCGCCGATCGCGCTGGACGTGCGGCCGGAGGACTTCACCCGCGTCGAGGGCGCCGACCTCTACGACCAGGTCGACTACCGCCGCCGCCTGATGCTGGCCGACGGCGGCGTCTACGACAACCTCGGGCTGGAAACCGTCTGGGGCCGCCATGCCACGGTGCTGGTCAGCGACGCCGGCAAGCCCTTCGACATCGACGCCGGCATCGGCACGATGGCCCCGCGGCAGGTGCTGCGCGCGATGGACATCGGCCTGAACCAGGCGCTGGCCCTGCGCAAGCGCATGCTGATCGCGGCCTACGCGCGCGGCGAGGCCCAGGGCGCGTTCTGGGCCATCGACACCGACATCGCCGACTACCCCGCGACCGAGGTGCCGGCGCTGTCCGTCGATCCGGCGCGGATCGCCGACCTCGCGGCGATCCGCACGCGCCTGGACCGCTTCAAGGAACAGGAGCAGTGCGAGCTGATCAACTGGGGTTACGCGGTCAGCGACGCCGCGCTGCGTTCCCGCGCGCCGGCGGTGGTCTTCCGCTCCCAGGCACCCGCCTGGCCCTATCCGCGGCACGCGTTGTCCTGAGCGCGTCGCCACGACCGCCATGGCCGAGGTCTTCCGCATCGAGCTGCTGCCGGCGCGGCACGGCGACTGCCTGCTGCTGAGCTATGGCGACGCGGCGCGGCCCCATCGCGTGCTGATCGACGGCGGACCGATCGGCGCCTATGGCGCGCTGTCGGCCCGCCTGGCGGCGCTGCCCGAGGATCAGCGCGAGCTGGAACTGCTGGTCATCACGCATGTCGACGGCGATCACATCGAGGGCTGTCTCAAGCTGCTGAATCATCCGGAGCTGGCCACCTTCCGGGACATCTGGTTCAACGGCTGGCCGCACATCGCGCAGGAACTGAAGGAGCCGCCGCCCGCCCCGCGCCAAGCGCCATCCGACGAGGCCGGCATCCACCAGCGCAGCGCGATGCAGGGCACCGAGATCAGCGTTCGCATCGATGGGCGCCAATGGAACTCGGCCTTCGAAGGCGCGCCGGTGTTCGTGCCCGCGACCGGCCCGCTGCCGGTGCGCGAGCTGCCCGGCGGCCTGCGGCTCACCTTGCTGTCGCCGACGCTGGACAAACTCGTCAAGCTGCGCACCGCCTGGAGCCGCGCCCTGGAGCGCGCCGAGGTCGACCCGGCGAACGAGGCGGCGCTGCGCGCGCGGCTCGATGGTCGCGCGGCCTATCGCGCCTCGGGCGCGCGGCTGCGGCCGACGCCGGACCAGATGATGTCGTCGGCGGCGCTGGCGCTCGGACCGATGGATGACGCGGTGGCCAACGGCTCGAGCATCGCCGTCATCGCCGAATACGCCGGTCGACGCCTCGCGCTGCTCGGCGACGCGCATGCGCCGACGCTCGCGGCGACGCTGGGCCGGATGGCGGCCGCGACAGGCGCCGCGACGCTGCGGCTCGACGCGGTCAAGCTGGCCCACCACGGCTCGGCCGCCAACCTCAGCCCGGACCTGCTCGGTCGGATCGAGTGCGGCACCTGGCTGGTCTCCACCGACGGCAGCCTCTTCCAGCATCCGGACGACGAAGCGATCCACGCGGTCGTGCGGCAGGTGCCAGGCGCACGCCTGCTCTTCAACTACCGGTCCGCGCGCACCGCGCCATGGAGCGAGCCGGCAATGCGCGCCGCGCACGGCCATCAAGCTTTCTACCCGCGCGATCCCGCCGCCGGCATCGCGCTGGACCTGATGACCGGCGAGCCGAGTTGAGCGAGAACGCGTCGACGAGACCGCCTTCCCCGATCACGACCGGAATTCCGGCGTGACCAGCATCGCGGAGGCCCAGGCGTTGTCCCGGTCGCGGTAGCGCTTGTAGATGCGGCGCCGCGCCAGGCCGAAGGCCGCGTTCAGCGAGTGGCTGCGCAGCAGCATCCGGTAGAAGAGCCTCGCCTGCAGCGCCGCCGTGCGGTCGTTGACGCGGCAGCGATAACCCAGCACCGCATGGATGCCGGCGGCCGCGGCCAGCGCCGCGAAGCCCGAGTTGCCGCTCTCGCAGCTGCTCAGGTAGACGAAGCGCGCCTCGCGCATGTAGCTGACGATGTCGCCGAAGTCGATGCCCTCCGGCTCCTCCGCCGGCCCGATGAACAGGAAGCCGGTGCCGCCGCGCTGCTGCGCGCCGTGGCGCTGGAAGCAGGTGTGGCCGGCGAAATGGATCAGGTCCCAGCTGCCCTCGCGCAGCGCCGCGTCGAGCGCCGCGCGCGTCACCGGCCCGTCCATGCCGAGCACCCGGATGTTGTCCTCGTAGAACAGCGGCTGACCGGTGCGCGTGTCGCGGGTCGTCAGCAGCTTGCGCACCCGCGCGCATTCGAGCCGCACCGAGGTCAGCGGGTCCAGCCGCACCTGCCCGCCCAGCAGCTTCGCGCTGAACACGCTGCCATGCGTGTCGGCGCAGATCAGCAGCGCGCGCCGCGCGGCGGGCGGTCCGGAGAACAGGTCCTGGCTCGCGTCGCCATCGCTTTCCAGCAGGCGCCGCGCCACCGAGGCGGCCTGCGCCAGCCAGGGCTCCGGCCGCAGCGACGGATCGAAGACCGCCTCCAGCATCAGCGGATAACAGGCCTCCGACACCGCGAAGGTGAGCCGGTCCGGCAGCTCGCGCCCGGCATCGCCGAGCTGCATCGCCGCGGCCGCGCGGCCCAGTTCGCGCTGGACCTTGAAATGCGGGTTCTCGTCGCACAGCGCGATGCGGATGCTTTCGCCGATGTCGGAGAACTCGTCGTACCAGTCGGGCTGGAACATGTGCTGCGCTTCCCAGCGCATCCAGGCCGAGCGGGGCACGGTCAGCATGCCGTCGCCATGGAACTTGAAGCCGATGCCGTCGATGTCGAAGCTCCAGCCGGTCTCGCTGGCCTTGACGCGGATCGCCAGGCAGGGATCGACGCGCTGGCCGGGCTGCAGCAGCTCGAGCGCGAAGCCGCCGGCGGTGCCCGGATCGGCATAGGCGGTCAGGCCCGGCACGCGCGCGCTCTCGCGCTGCAGCTCCGAGGTCAGCGCCGGCGCCAGCAGCATCATCGGCGTCTGCGTCAGCAGCCGGGCCTTGCGGCAGAAGTCGAGACCGCCGCCGTCCTCCACCACCGCGCCGGCATCGGCCGCGAGGCGGCTGCCGACGATGACGAAGTCGAAGCGCTGCTGCTGCAGCTGCTCCAGGGCGGTCTCGCAGGTGGTCTCCTGCTGCACCGCGTGCGCGCCGAAGCGCCGCAGCTGCTTCTTGATCTGCTCGACCTCGATGCCTTGCTGCTGCGGGCAGAACACCAGGAGGAAGTCAGCCATGAGCGATCCCCCTCGGGAAACCGAGCACGAATTCGGTTTCGCCATCGGCCAGCGCGTGGATGCGCAGGCTGCCGCCCTGGTTGCGCATCAGCTTGTCGAGCAGCGGATGAGCCAGCCGCAGATCCGCCTGCGCCGCCTCGGGCGCCGCGAAACGCGTGCCGTGCCGACGGGCCGGTGGCAGCTTGCCGCGCAGGCGCAGGAAGACTTCCCGGTCGTCCGGCACCAGCGTGAGCTGCACCGTCGCCGTTTCCGGCGCCGCGCGCAGCAGCACCGACAGCAGGCTCTCGACGACGATGTGCATCTGCGTGTGGTCGGCCTCGACCTCGACCCGCCGCGCCGCCAAGACCAGCCGCACCTTCTCCCGTTCCGACGCGGCCAGGCTGGCGAGCAGCGCCTCCAGCTCGCTGTCGAGCTGGACCGTGCTGACCGCGCGCGCGGCGACGCGGGCCTCGCGGTTGTACATGGCCAGCCGCGTGAAGGCATGCTTCACCCGGCCCAGCTGCCGCAGCACCGTCTGCAGGTCGCGGGCCCGGTCCGGATCGCGCGCGGCGCCGGGACGATGCGCCGACTCGAGCTCGCTTTCCAGCCAGGACATCGCCATGCCCAGCGGCGCCTGCGTCTCGACGGCCAGCTCGTAGGCGGTCTCCTCCAGGAACTCGAGCTGCACCGACCGGCGGATCGGCCGCAGGTCGCGCGCGATGAACACATGGCCGCCGAGCTTGCCGGGAAAGTCGCGCCGGGTGACGAAGACCGAGCTGGGCGCCTCCCCTATCCCGCCGGGCACCTCGGAACCCTCGGGGCCCTCGGCCGCCACGTCCTCGCAGGCCGGCCGGCGGACGTGCAACTCCCCGATCCGGTCACCGGCCTCGGTGCCCTGCAGCAGCGCCACGAGCGGCTGCGGATCCTGGAACAAATCGATCAGGCTGCGCCCCTCGAGCGCCTTGCGACGCGCGCCGAACAGCGCTTCCGCGGCCGGATTGACGCGGCGGATCCGCAGTTTCGCGTCGGTGGCGATGACCGGATCGGCGACGTTGTTCACGCACTCGGTCATCAAGGTCAGGTCGCTGATGCGCTCCATCGCGCCGGCAACCTCGTGGGCAATGTCGGTCAGCTGCCGGACATGCTCGCGCGAGAACGCGTTGACCCGCGGATCGTCGACGTTGACGATGAAGCGCACCCGCTCGCCCTCGGAGAACAGGATGGGCACCGCCAGTTCGGAGCGGATCGGCTCGCCATTGGGCGTGCGCAGGTAGTCCGGGTCCTGCGAGACATCCGGGATCTTCTGCGCCGTCATCGTCCGCGCCACGCGGCCGAGGATACCCACGCCCAGGTGCTGCGCGTAGTCGCCCCAGACGGTGCCGGTATCGACCGCGCACCCGTCGTCGCCGCGGCGCGCGGAGGCCACGCGCACGATGGACTCGCGCGCGCTGTCGATGCGGAACAGCGCGACATGCTGCCAGTCGAAGATCTCGATCAGCGCGTCGGCCAGGCAGCGGCAGGCGCCCTGGATGTCGACGCAGCGGTTGAGCGCGCGGAACATCCGCAGCTGGCGCCGGTCGCGCTCCTGGGCCGCGTGGTCCAGCGCGCAGAGCACCGTCTCGACCAGCGGCAGCTGGTTGAACAGCGTCTGATGGGACTCGCCGTAGGCATCGCGTTCGCGGCTGAGCAGGGTCAGGATGGCGACGGTGCGCTCGTCCGCGCCCTGCCCGCGGGTGATGCGTCGCCACATGCTGGACTTCAGCTCCATCGCGCGCATCTGGCGGCAGATCGGCTCGTCGGCCATGTCGGACCAGGGCGGCGCGCTCATCACCGCATCGAAGTCGTGGATGCCGCCGTCGTTCGCTTCCATGAAGGCGCGCTGCGCGTCGTTGAGCTCGTACCAGGCGGTCGGCACGTCCTGGCGGAAGGGCGGGTGGTTGAAGACGATCTCCGATTCCCAATGCTCGCCGTCCGCGACGACGCGGGACACCAGCATCAGGTCGTAGGGCAGCTCGCTGCGCAGGGCCTCGGCCATCCGCGGCAGCAGGTCCGGGCGTCCGGCGTGGCTCAGCGTCAATTCGCGCAGCCGGTCGGTCAGCACCTGGTGCTGCAGGCTGCGGAAGAACCCCAGCGAGCCGACCACCGCGCCCCGCGCGTCCATCAGCGGCAGGCCGGTGACCTCGACGGCGACCTGGCGGCCAGGGTCGTCCAGGCGCGTCAGCGTGACGCGATAGGCGCCGAGCTCGCCGTTGCGTCGACCGCGTGTCTCTTCGTCGAGGATGCGGCCGGCCTCGCCGGCGAAGAGCTGGTCCAGGCGCAGTTCGTCGACATGGCCGGCGCCGCTCATGTCCAAGGCGGCGGCATTGGCGTAGAGCACGCGGTTCGCGAGGTCGCGCTGGATCACGGCGATGCGTGAGCCGTCGAAGACCGCCCGCTTCATCTGCCCCAGCAGCGCGGCCGCCGCGGCGGACGTGGGCCGCTCGTGCGCGGAGTCGTCCATGAGGGCCTCCCTGGCCATCGCTGGCCGCCAGTCCCGTCTGTCAACGGCCCGAAGGCTACGCCGATTGCGCGCGCGGCGCGCCTGACAACATAGGGATCCGACGCCCTCCGAGGCCGATTTCATCGGCCTTCGCGGCGATTCCGTGGCGGAGATGCCACGTCGCGCGGCCTCGGCCACGAGCGGACGGCCCCGCCGCGACGGCCCAGCGCGCCGGTCCGGCGCCCGCAAGCGCAGGAGTCGGTGGGCGCGCTGACTCATGTCCGGCAGGTTCGGCGCGAAGTCCACTCATTCGATTGCGCCGCGGGCGTGGCGCGCTCGCGGACGTCCTCGTAGAGTGACTGCCCGTCCCTACCGACGCCGACCATGAAGACTTCTCCCCTCCCCGCCGATCCGGGCATCCACATCGCGTGGTGGAACACCGGCCTGTCGCCGACGCGCGTCCCGGACCGCGCTGGACCGGCCCATTTCCAGGCAGCCGCGCAGGTGCTGCGACACCTGATCGAAGTGGTCCGGGCGGACGTGATCGTGCTGGGCGAGATGGCCGAGCGCAGCATCGACGGACTGCACGACGCCTGCCCGATCGCGCGGGCGGACTACACCTGGCTGAAGGCCTTCCACCCTGCGGGACGGAGCCGCTTCTCGCAATGCGTCCTGAGCCGGACCGATCGCATCACAGTGGAGTTCGACCGGTCGATGATCCAGGACGAGGGAGGCGGGATCCGCAAGGTCGGCCAGGCCTTCCTGGTCCGCCTGCGCGATGGCAACCAGCCGCTGCACCTGATCGCATCGCACTGGCCGAGCCGGCTGTTCATGGACCGGCACGATGTCGAACGGACGCACCTGGCCGCTTTCCTGCGTCGCTGGATCGACGACCAGATCCTGAGGTACCTGCCCGATGCGAACGTCGTCCTGGTCGGCGACTTCAACGATGAACCCTTCGACGAGGGCATGGAGCGCTATCTCCATGCAAGCCGCGATCGCGACCGGGTGAAGCGGAACCGGCGGCTCTTCTACAACCCCTTCTGGCGGCATCTCCACGCCTTTCCGCCGGGCGCCACCGAGGATCGCAGCTGCGACCCGGGCACCTACTTCCACGCTGGCGGCCGCTTTTCCCACTGGCGCACCTTCGACCAGTTGATCGTCTCGTCCTCGGTGCTCTGCGGACGGTTCGGCTGGCGCCTGAACGAGGCGAACACCCGGGTCGCTCCCCTGCCGGCGCTCGAGTCGAGCGACGATCCCCTCGCCCCGCATCCCTTCTTCGACCACCTTCCCATCGTCGGACACTTCGAAAGGCAGCCTTCTCCGACCTCCCGTGCATCCCGTGCTCGCATGGCGACGAGCTGATGGAGGAACTGAGCGTCCTGCTCGAAACCGCGCGCGTGGGTCGGGCGATCCGCCAGTTCGCCGCTTGATCACCCCCTGATCGCCCCCGATACGGCCCATCGCAGCGCCCCAAAAGACGAAGGCGGACATCCTTTCGGATGCCCGCCTTACCCATTGACGTCCGGCTTGCGCCTCTGCAATCCACCACCAGAAACCTGGACCGCATGACCGAAAGAATAGGGGCGCCGGCTCGCCGTCGGAAGCCGGGTTCGGCGCAAGGCGGCGGCAGCGATCCGCTGATCAGCCTGTCAGTCGTCGCCCTACAGGCCCGATGCCGACCGCCCGCGGGCTACTCGCCCGACGCGGATGCCGGCCCCTTGAGCAGCCGGTACAGCGTGTTGCGCCCGATGCCCAGCCGCCGCGCGGCCTCCGAATGGTTGCCGCCGCAGTCCGCCAGCACGCGGCGGGCGTGGGCCCGCGATTGGTCGCGCAACATCGCCGCGGGCGCCGGGCGACCTTCCTCCGCCCAAGCGGACTTGGAGCTCCCCTCGGCTTCGGCGGCGACCGGCCCCTCCGGCCGCAGCACCGGAATCGGTAGCGGCGCGCCCTGGTCCAGCTCCTCGACGAGGTCATCCGGCAGGTGCCCGCGGCGGATGACCGACTCGCCGGGCTCCATCAGCGCGCAGGCGATGCGCAGGGCCTGTTCCAGCTGCCGGACGTTGCCCGGCCAGCGGTAGGCCATCAGCTCGCGCGCCAGCGGCGGATCCAGTTCCACCCGCCGCGCCGGCTCGTTCGCCGCCAGCAATCGCGCCACCAGCATCGGCAGGTCCTGGCGCTCTCGCACCGGCGGCAGGCACAGCGTCAGCCCGTTGAGCCGGTAGTACAGGTCCTCGCGGAACAGGCCCTGCGCGACCAGCTGCCGCAGCGGCCGATGGCTCGCGCCGATCAGCTGGAAGTCCACCGCCACCGCCGGCCCGCCGCCCAGCGGCTGCACCTGCCGGTCCTGCAGCACGCGCAGCAGCCGCGCCTGCAGGGGCAGCGGCATGTCGCCGATCTCGTCGAGGAACAGGGTGCCGCCATGCGCTTCCCTCAGCCGCCCCTGCGCGCCGTCGCGCGAGGCCCCGGTGAAGGCGCCGGGCCGGTAGCCGAAGAGTTCCGCCTCGATCAGCGACTCCGGCAGGGCCGCGCAGTTCACCGCGACATAGGCGCGGCCGTGTCGCGGGCCGCTGTCGTGGACGGCGCGCGCGAACAGGTCCTTGCCCACGCCAGACTCGCCCTGCAGCAGCAGCGGGATCGGCTTGTCCAGCACCCGCCGCGCCCGCATCACCGCCTGGTGCATCGCCGCGTCGCCAAGGTCCAGAAGATGCAGCGCATCGGGCGTCATCGACGCGGGCATCGTCGTGCGCGACGCCTGCCCCACCGGTGCGAGATCGAGCGCCACCGGGCGCGTCATCGCCACCTCGGCTTGGGCCTCCACATCGACCACCGTCGCCCCATGCCCTCGCGGCGCCGGCGCCGGTCGCCGCCATCCACGCGGCGCGTCCAGCCGCAACCACAGCGGCGGTGCGTCCTCGCGGCGCAGCAGGCGCGCGCCCTCGCCGCATTCCCGGGCCCAGTCCATCAGCTCGGCCCACCGCAGGGGCAGCAGCGCCTCCAGCGGACTCGGCCGCGCCGCCTCGGCGCCCAGCCATGCCTGCGCCGCCGCGTTGCAGCCCAGGATCCAGCCGTCGTCACTGAGCGCCAGCAGCCCTTCGGTCGGCGTGCCCAGGCCCTCGGGCTGCAGGTGGAGCTGCAGGCGCAGCCCGTCGGCATGCCGCGTCTGGAACAGCCGGTGCTCCACCATCCGCGCCGCCGAGCGCACCAGCGCCAGCGTGTGCCGCTGGAAGCCGCGCTGCTCGCCGGAGATGTCCAGCACGCCCAGCACGCGCCCCTGCGGATCGCGGATCGGGGCCGCGGTGCAGCTGAGGAAGGCATTGCGCTCAAGGAAGTGCTCGCCGCCGAGCACCGCCACCGGCCGCTGCTCCGCCAGCGCCGTGCCGATCGCGTTCGTGCCGCGCCAGCGCTCGTCCCAGATCGCGCCGGGCCGCAGCGCCACCCGCTGCGCCCGGTCGACGAAGCGGCCATCCCCCAGCGCGCCCAGCAGCAGGCCTTGCGCGTCGGCCAGGATGACCAGGCCGTCGCTGTCGCGCGTCTGCTCGAAGAGGTCTTCCATCACCGGCCGCGCGTGGGCAACCAGCTCGTGTTGCCGCTCCAGCGCGCGCCGGAGCTGGGCGCCCGACGCATGCGGCGCGCCCGGCGGACGGCCGACCGGGTCCAGGCCGAAATCACGGCTGCGCAGCCAGCTGCGGCTCAGGCCCTCGTCCAGCGCCTCGACGCTGAGCCGACCGGTGTCCAGCAGCTCGCGCCGCGCGGCGCGCAGCAGCCTCGGCGCCAGCGCGGCGCCGCTCGGGGTTTTCACCATCCTGTCGTCTCCTTGCGTCGGCACCCTCGGCCTCGACGGTCCGTCCGGTCCTCGCCATCGACGCGATCGCGGGTTTGAGCCGGAATCCGCATCCGCGTTGCGCCATTCCGGAACACCTGCGCCATCGCGGCGATGCCGGGACCAGTCTGTGGACCGATCCTGACCAAAGCCTGTCGAAAAGAGAAGCGGCTTTCCGCCGCCGAGCAGGGTCTTCGGCGCGAAGCGGCCGCTGGCACGGCCCATGCAAAGCGGTGGCGGGCGTTCGACGCCTCATCAACCACGGAGACAAGCCATGATCTACGCCAAGCCCAACGCCGCCGGCGCCCCGCTGCAGTTCAAGCCCCGCTACGACAACTTCATCGGCGGCCAATGGACCGCGCCGCGGGACGGCCAGTACTTCGACGTCATCACGCCCATCACCGGGCAGGTCTACACGCAGGCGGCGCGCTCGAATGCCGCGGACATCGAACTGGCGCTGGACGCGGCGCATGCCGCCGCCGAGCGCTGGGGCGCGACCCCGGCGGCCGAACGCGCCAACGTGCTGCTGCGCATCGCCGACCGCATCGAGCAGAACCTGGAGCGGCTCGCCTACGCCGAGACCATCGACAACGGCAAGCCGATGCGGGAGACGCTCAATGCCGACCTGCCGCTGGCGGTCGACCACTTCCGCTACTTCGCCGGTTGCCTGCGGGCGCAGGAGGGCGCGCTCAGCGAGATTGACGCGAACACCGTCGCGTACCACTTCCACGAGCCGCTGGGCGTCGTGGGCCAGATCATTCCGTGGAACTTCCCGATCCTGATGGCGGCGTGGAAGCTGGCGCCGGCGCTGGGCGCGGGCAATGCCGTGGTGCTCAAGCCGGCGGAGTCGACGCCGGTGAGCATCCTGGTGCTGACCGAGCTGATCGCCGACCTGCTGCCGCCGGGCGTGCTCAACATCGTCAACGGCTACGGCAAGGAAGCGGGCATGCCGCTGGCGCAGAGCAAGCGCATCGCCAAGGTGGCGTTCACCGGCTCGACGGCGACCGGCCGCGTCATCGCGCAGGCGGCCGCGACCAACCTGATCCCCGCGACGCTCGAGCTCGGCGGCAAGAGCCCCAACGTCTTCTTCCCCGACATCGCCGCCCAGGACGATGACCTCTTCGACAAGGCGATCGAAGGCCTGGTGCTGTTCGCGTTCAACCAGGGCGAGGTCTGCACCTGCCCGTCGCGCGCGCTGATCCATGAATCGATCTACGACCGCTTCATCGCCCGCGCCATCGACCGCGTGAAGGCGATCAAGCAGGGCAACCCGCTGGACACCGACACGATGATGGGCGCGCAGGCCTCGTCGATGCAGCTCGACAAGATCCTGTCCTATCTCGAGATCGGCAAGCAGGAAGGCGCGCAGTGCCTCATTGGCGGCGGACGCGCGCAGCTCGGTGGGGACTTGGCGGGCGGGTATTACATCCAGCCGACGCTGTTCAAGGGCACCAACGACATGCGGATCTTCCGCGAGGAGATCTTCGGCCCGGTGCTGGCCGTCACCACCTTCAAGACCGAGGAGGAGGCGCTGCGCATCGCCAACGACACGCCCTATGGGCTGGGCGCGGGGGTGTGGTCGCGCGACATCAACACCGCCTTCCGGATGGGCAAGGGCATCAAGGCCGGGCGCGTGTGGACCAACTGCTATCACGCGTATCCGGCGCATGCGACCTTCGGCGGCTACAAGGAATCGGGCATCGGCCGCGAGACCCACAAGATGATGCTGGACCATTACCAGCAGACCAAGAACCTGCTGGTCAGCTACTCGCAGCAGAAGCTCGGGTTCTTCTGAGGCCGCTGGCCCTCACCCCTCCCTCTCCCGCAAGCGGGAGAGGGCTCATTGCTCCCTCGCCCCCGCAGGGGGAGAGGGTGGGGGTGAGGGGGCGGCTCGATGGGCAGCAGCGCTGGAGCATGGAAGGTCAGGACGAGTGGAAGCGCCTTGACCGCAGGATCGAATTGGACATTTGTCTATTACAAGGACATTTGTCTAGAATGCGCCGATGTCTTCATCCAAAGACCAGTTGCTCGCCCTGGTCGAATCCAACCCCTTCATCAGCCAGCAGGAACTGGCCGACCAGCTCGGCCTGTCGCGCTCGGCCGTCGCCGGCCATCTCGCGCAGCTGACGAAGGAGGGCCGCATCCTCGGGCGCGCCTATGTGCTGCCGCAGCGCCAGCCCATCGTCTGCATAGGCGGCACCAACCTCGACCGCAAGCTACGTGGCCTCGGCCCGCTGCGCATGGGCAGCTCCAATCCCGCGACCCAGCATGACACCGCCGGCGGCGTCGCCCGCAACATCGCCGAGAACCTCGCGCGGCTCGGCCTGCCGGTGCATCTGCTGACGGCCGTCGGCCGCGATGCCGCGGGGCAGGCCTTGCTGGCGCAGTTGCAGGCGCTGGGCGTCGATTGCGCCGGCTCGCTGCAGGCCGTGGACGCCGCCACGGGCAGCTACACCGCCGTGCTCGATCCGCAAGGCGAGCTGGTGCTGGCGCTCGCGCACATGGAACTCACCGACCGGCTCGACCGCGCCTTCCTGCGCCAGACCGCGCCGCAGCGGGCGCCGGCGCGCTGGCTCGTCGCCGATCTGAACCTGCCGCACGAGACGCTCGACGAGCTGCGCGCCGAAGCCCGCCTGCGCGAGCAGCGATTGCTGCTCGTCGCCGTGTCGGAACCAAAGATGGCGCGCCTGGGCCCCGACCTGCGCGGCGTGGAGCTGCTGGTGCTGAATCGCGGCGAACTGCAGGCGCTGGTCGGCCGCGCGCTGCCCGACGACGGCGCGCTCCGCGGCGCTTGGCATGCGCTGCGCGAGGCCGGCCTGCAGCGGCTGGTGATCAGCGATGGCGCGCGGGGCGTGCGCCATTCCGATGGGGATGAGCTCGCCCTGCTCGCCCCGCCGCCGCTGGATCCCGCGGCCATCCGCGAGGTCACCGGCGCCGGCGACGCGATGACCGCCGGCATCGCCGCGGCGCTGCACCGCGATCCCGACGACCTGCGCGGCGCCTGCGCGCTGGGCCTGCGACTGGCCGCGCTGACGCTGCAGAGCGACGCGACGGTCAGCGAGGCGCTGAGCCCGGCGCTGCTCGTCTGACCCCTTTCCAAGAATCCAAGAGAGACCGCATGAACACGCAAGACCGCTTCGACCCGACCCTGATCGATTTCTCGCCCGAGGTGGCCGCCGCGCGCGCCGAGGGCCGCCCGCTGGTGGCCCTGGAGTCCACCATCATTTCCCACGGCATGCCGTATCCGCAGAACGTGCAGACGGCCCGCGAGGTCGAGGCCATCGTGCGCGAGCACGGCGCGGTGCCCGCGACGATCGCGGTGCTGGACGGCAAGATCCGCGTCGGCCTGAACGATGAGCAGCTCGAGCTGCTGGGCCAGTCGCCCGACGCGATGAAGCTCAGCCGCCGCGACCTGCCCTACGCGTTGGCCACCGGCCGCATCGGCGCGACGACGGTCGCCGCGACGATGATCTGCGCCCGGCTGGCCGGCATCGAGGTCTTCGTCACCGGCGGCATCGGCGGCGTGCATCGTGGCGCGGAGACCAGCTTCGACATCTCGGCCGACCTGCAGGAACTGGCGCGCACGCCGGTGGCCGTGGTGTGCGCCGGCGCCAAGAGCATCCTGGACCTGGCGCTGACGCTGGAATACCTGGAGACGCACGGCGTGCCGGTGCTGTCGGTGGGCCAGGAGAACTTCGCCGCGTTCTACACACGCGACAGCGGACTGAAGGCGGACTTCCGCATCGACGCGCCGGCGGAGCAGGCGAAGTTCCTGCGCGCGAAGTGGGCGCTGGGCCTGGGCGGCGGCGCGGTCATCAGCAACCCGGTGCCGGAAGCGCACGCGATGCCCAAGGCGCTGATCGACGGCTTCATCGCGCAGGCGCTGGCCGAGGCCGGCGCCCAGGGTATCAGCGGCAAGGCGGTCACGCCCTACCTGCTCGCCCGCATCAAGGACCTCAGCGGCGGCGCGAGCCTGGTGACCAACATCGCGCTGGTCAAGCACAACGCCCAGGTGGGCGCCGCCTTGGCGAAGGCGCTCGAAGGCCTCTGACGCCCGCGGGCGCCAGCCCCCGCCCCGTCCGAACACGCTCCAAATCGCACAGGTTTTCCTCTGTCCTACGCAGGATTAACCTGAACGAAACATTCATCGCAGGACCGCAGCCTAAGCTTCCGCGCCCCTCGAAGAAGACCGTCGTTGGAGAACGTGTTCATGCGCCGCCAGTCCCTCGCCCTGTCCCTGATCGTCCTGTTGCTGGTCGCCGGCGGCGGCTGGTGGTGGAAGGCCCGATCGGCCGACGGCCGGTCCGGGGCCGTCACCGCCGACGGCGCCCCCGCGCCGGCGCGCGGGGCCTCGGGCGCGGGCGGCACGCAGCTGGTCGGTGTCGTCACGGCGCAGCGCCGCGACGTGCCGGTCACCGTCGAGGCCAGCGGCACCGTCACGCCGATCAACCAGGTCGACATCCGCGCCCAGACCACCTCCACCGTCCGCGACGTCCTGGTGCGCGACGGGCAGACCGTCGCCAAGGGCCAGCCGCTGTTCCGCTTCGATGAGCGCGCGGACCAGGCCAACCTCGACAAGGCCCGCGCCCAGCTCGCCCGCGACAAGGCCAGCCTCGCCGACCTGCAGCGCCAGTACGAACGCGCCAAGGACCTGCTCGCGCAGAAGTTCGTCGCGCAAAGCGCGGTCGACACGGCGCTGGCCAACCTCGAGGCCGGCCGCAGCCTGGTCGATGGCGACGCGGCCGCCGTCCAGTCCGCCACCGTGGCGCTCAGCTACAACGAGATCCGTGCGCCCTTCGCCGGCCGCGCCGGCGCCGTCAACGTCTGGCCCGGCAGCCTGGTGCAGGCCAGCGCGACCGGCTCGCCGCTGGTCAACATCGTCCAGATCGATCCGATCGCCATCAGCTTCAACCTGCCCGAGACGGAACTCGCGCCGGTGCTCGACGCGATGCGCCCGGCCGAGGGTGCCAAGGCCGCCGCGCTGGAGGTGCAGGCCATGCTGCCGACCATCGAGGGCGGCCCCGCCCGCAAGGACAGCCGGGGCGGCAAGCCGGTGGATGCGGTCGCGCGCGGCCGGCTCAGCTTCGTCGACAACCTGGTCGACGCCACCACCGGCACCATCAAGCTCAAGGCCGAGTTCGAGAACGGCGCGCAAAAGCTCTGGCCCGGCCAGTACCTGCGCGTGCGCATGACGCTGCGCAGCCTGCCCGGCGTCGTGGTGATCCCGCAGGCCGCGATCATCCTGCGCGGCAGCGACCGCCAGGTCTACGTCGTCGGCCCGGACAAGACCGCCCAGCTCAAGCCCGTCAAGCTGCGCTACACCTTCGGCGAGATGGCGGTGGTGGACGGCGTGGACGCCGGCGCGATGGTCGTGCTCGACGGCAAGCAGAACCTGCGCCCCGGCACGCCGCTGCGCACCCAGCCCGCCGCGGTCGATCCGGCCGCGGCCGTGCGCCTGGCCGCGGCCTCCGCCGCCGCGGGCGGTGGCGCGTCCGCCACCGACGTCGCCGCGCCCTGAGCCCCCGGCTCCGATTCGACGCCCCCGCCCCCGCCGCGAACGACGCCATGAATCTCACCGAACTCTTCATCCGGCGGCCGGTCATGACCGTGCTGCTGAACATCGCGCTGGTCGTCGCCGGCATCGCCGCCTGGAGCCGCATCCCGGTCGCCGCGCTGCCCAGCTTCAACACGCCGGTCATCAACGTCCAGGCGGTGCTACCCGGCGCCAGCCCCGAGACCATGGCCTCCTCGGTCGCGCTGCCGCTGGAGAAGCAGTTCTCGACGATCGCCGGCATCACGACGATCTCCTCCACCAACACGCTGGGCAACAGCTCGCTGACGCTGGAGTTCGACCCCTCGCGCGACATCGACGCCGCCGCCGTCGACGTGCAGGCGGCGCTGTTCCGCTCGCTGCGCGCGCTGCCCACCGAGATGACGACGCCGCCGTCGTACCGCAAGGTCAACCCGGCCGACGCGCCGGTGCTGCTGGTGGCGCTGACCTCGCCGTCGATCAACCTGTCGGAGCTCAACGACTACGCCGAGAACCTGATCACCCCCAGCCTGTCCACCATCGACGGCGTGGCGCAGGTCTCGATCTACGGCCAGAAGCGCTTCGCGGTGCGCATCAAGGCGCGCAACGAGCTGCTCCAGCAGCGCAACATCACGCTGGACGAGCTGCAGGCCGCGGTCAAGGGCGCCAACGCCAACACGCCGGTCGGCACACTGGACGGCACCCGCCAGACGCTGACCATCCAGGCCAACAAGCAGCTGCGCGACGCCGCGGCCTTCGGCAGCATCGTCGTGGCCACGCGCAACGGCGCGCCGGTGTTCCTGCGCGAGGTGGCCGACGTCCAGGACAGCTACGAGACCGTCAAGTCCTTCTCCAACTTCAATGGCGAGCGCTCCATCGTGCTGGCCGTGCAGCGCCAGCCCGACGCCAACACGGTGAAGGTCGTGGACGCGGTCAAGGCGATGCTGCCGCGCTTTGCCGCGCAGTTGCCGGCCTCGGTGCAGATGAGCACGCTCAACGACCGCTCGGTCTCGATCCGCGAGTCGCTGCACGACGTCTACTTCACGCTCGCGCTCACGGTGGCGCTGGTCGTGATGGTGATCTTCCTGTTCCTGCGCCGCATGGTCGCGACGCTGATCCCGACGCTGTCGCTGCCGATCTCGCTGATCGGCGCGGTGACGCTGCTGTTCGCGCTGGGCTACAGCCTGGACAACATCTCGCTGCTGGGCATCACGCTGGCCGTGGGCCTGGTGGTCGACGACGCGATCGTGATGCTCGAGAACATCGTGCGCCACGTCGAGGACGGCATGGCCCCGTTCGACGCCGCCATCCGCGGCGCGCGCGAGATGGCGTTCACCATCCTGTCGATCTCGATCTCGCTGGTGGCGGTGCTGATCCCGATCTTCTTCATGCCGGGCGTGATCGGGCTGCTGTTCCACGAGTTCGCGGTGGTGGTGTCGCTGGCGATCATGGTCTCGGCCGGCGTGTCGCTGACGCTGGTGCCGATGCTGTGCAGCCGCTTCCTGAGCAGCCACCACGAGGTCCGTGAGAACGCGCTGGGCCGTACGTTCGAAGCCGGCTTCACCTGGGTGCTGGACCGCTACACGGCCTCGCTGGACTGGGCACTGCGGCATCGCTGGGTGATCGGCGCGGTGGCGATCGCGAGCTTCGTGGCCAGCGCCTGGCTGTGGATCGCGATCCCCAAGGGCTTCTTCCCGGAAGAGGACATCGGCCAGATCCAGGCCAGCACCGAGGCGTCGGAAGACATCTCCTTCGCCGCGATGACGGTGCTGCAGGAGCGCGTCGCCACCGTCGTCCAGGAGGATCCGTCGGTGTCGTCGGTCTCCGCCGCGGTGGGCGGCGGCGGGGGCGGCGGCAACGTCAACACCGGCCGGCTCTTCATCAACCTGAAGCCGCGCTCGGAGCGCCCCGCGATGCCGCAGGTGCTGGAGCAGCTGCGCAAGAAGCTGCGCGCCGTGCCTGGCATCGCCGTGTACCTGCGGCCGGTGCAGAACCTGCAGCTCGGCGGCCGGCAATCCAAGAGCCGTTACCAGTACACGCTGCAGTCGGTCAGCACCGGCGAGCTCAACAGCTGGGCGGTGAAGCTGCAGGACAAGCTGCGCAACGACCCGGTGTTCCGCGACGTCACCAGCGACTCGCAGCTGCGCGGCCTGCAGGCCAACCTGGTGATCGACCGCGAGCGCGCCACACTGCTGGGCGTGCAGATGCAGGACCTGCGCAATGCGCTGTACTCGGCCTTCGGCGAGCGCCAGGTCTCGAGCATCTACGCGGAGAGCAACACCTACCAGGTGATCATGGAGGCGACCGACAGCGACCGGCTGAGCGAGGACGCCTTCGACAAGATCTACCTGCGCGGCAGGAACAGCACGATGGTGCCGCTGACCGCGTTCGCCAGCGTCAAGCGCGAACTCGGCCCCACCGCGGTCAACCACCAGGGCCAGCTGCAGGCGATCACGCTGAGCTTCAACCTCGCGCCGGACGTGCCGCTGGGCAACGCGACCGCCAAAATCGACCAGTTCACGCGGGAGATCGGCCTGCCGCCATCCATCATCACCAGCTACGGCGGCGACGCGGCGGTGTTCAAGGACTCGCAGGGCGGCCAGGTGCTGCTGATCGTGCTGGCGGTGGCGGTGATCTACGTGCTGCTGGGCGTGCTCTACGAGAGCTACATCCATCCGCTGACCATCCTGGCGGGGCTGCCGTCGGCGGCGGTGGGCGCGCTGCTGACGCTGCAGCTGGCAGGCATGGAGCTGACCATCATCGCGACGATCGGCATCCTGATGCTGGTGGGCATCGTGAAGAAGAACGCGATCATGATGATCGACTTCGCGCTGGACGCGCAGCGCAATGGCGGCATGACGCCGGCCGAAGCAATCCGCGAGGCCTGCATCCTGCGCTTCCGTCCGATCATGATGACGACGATGGCGGCGCTGATGGGCGCGCTGCCGATCGCGCTGGGGCTGGGCGCCGGCGCGGAACTGCGCCAGCCGCTGGGGCTGGCGGTGGTCGGCGGGCTGATCCTGTCGCAGGCAGTGACGCTCTACATCACGCCGGTGATCTACCTGGCGCTCGATCGCTTCAGTGGGAAGGGGCCCGACACGCGGGAGGTGGCCCACACGCGGCTGACTGAACATCCTGCCCATGCCGACCATCCGGCGCAGCAGCCGGCGCCAGGGCAGGCGGACTGACAGAGGCCAACCAACTGCCATCGCCAAGCGCGGCCTCCACGGGGCATGGGGGCTCCCTCCTGGACCCCCAAGCCCCATGCCGGCCCAGGGTCACCGGGGCGGTCGGAATTCGTGGCGGGCAGCGGTGGCGGCGCTCCTTCCGATGCAGCCCGGGGCGTGGTCGTTGATCAGACCCATCGCCTGCATGAACGCGTAGACCGTCGTGGGGCCGACGAACTTCCAGCCGCGCTTCTTCAGTTCCTTGGAGAGCTTGATCGAGGTGTCCGAAGTCGGCCGCACGTCGCCGCCCTCCTCCGGGTCCTCGAAGCGCCAGAAGAACGCGGCCAGCGAGCCGGCTTCCTTCTGCAACTCCAGCGCCCGCGAGGCGTTGTGGATCACCGCCTCGATCTTGCCGCGATGGCGCACGATGCCCTCGTCCGCCAGCAGGCGCTCGACATCGGCTTCCTTGAACTTCGCGACCTTGGCGATCTCGAACTGCTTGAAAGCCTTGCGGAAGTTCTCGCGCTTGGCCAGGATCGTTCGCCATGACAGGCCCGACTGGAAGCCCTCCAGGCAGAGCTTCTCGAAGAGCCGGCGGTCCTCGTGGACCGGGTAGCCCCACTCGGTGTCGTGATAGTCGCGGTAGGCGTCGAAGCCCGGCGCCTCGCACCACTTGCAGCGCCACTGGCCATCCGGCCCCTGCGCCAATCGCTCGCTCATCGTCGCCCCTCCCGGCAGTTCATGGACGCGCGATTCTGGCGCGACGACCGTCGGCGCGTGACAGGAGGACAGGGGCGACGACGATCAGGCGGCGGCGATCAGGCGGTGACGGACTTGTGGAAGACCGCCGCGTCGCGTGGCCAGGTGTGGACGCGGGCCTCGATCAGGTCGAGCACATGCACGAAGCCGCTGCCCGCGCCGTAGTAGGGGTCGGGCACCTCGTCCAGGCCCAGCCCGGTCATGCCCGCCAGGAACAGCCCCAGCCGCGCCGGCGACACCGCCGGCTTCATCGCCCGCAGGCCGCGCAGCACCTGGCGGTCCATGGCGAGGATGAGGTCGTGCGTGTCGAAGTCCTCGGGCCTGACCTTGCGCGAGCGCCAGCGCCGGTCCATGCCGTAGCCGCGCTGCTCCAGCACCGCCAGCGCGCGCTTGTCCACGGGATGCGCCTTCGAGGAGGCGAACACGCCGGCCGAGCTCACCTCGGTCAGCCCCAGTTCGCCGGCGCGCAGGCGCAGCACGGCCTCGGCCATCGGCGAGCGGCACAGGTTGGCCGCGCAGACAAGCAGCAGTCGGGTCACCGGATCCGCGCTTCCTGGCCGATCAGCGCGCCAGCTCGGCGCGCATCGCGTCGATGACGCTCTTGTAGTCCGGCTTGCCGAAGATGGCCGAGCCGGCGACGAAGGTGTCGGCGCCCGAATCCGCGATCTCGCGGATGTTGTCGACCTTCACGCCGCCGTCGATCTCCAGGCGGATGTCGCGGCCGCTGGCCAGGATCATCGCCTTGGCCTGCTGCAGCTTCTTGAGCGCGCCCGGGATGAAGCTCTGGCCGCCGAAGCCGGGGTTGACGCTCATGATCAGGACCAGGTCGACCTTGTCGATGACCCACTCCAGCACGTCCAGCGGCGTGGCCGGGTTGAACACGAGGCCGGCCTGCGCGCCCTCGGCCTTGATCAGCTGCAGCGTGCGGTCGACGTGCTGGCTGGCCTCGGGATGGAAGCTCACCAGGTTGGCGCCGGCGCGGCAGAAGGCCTGCGCCAGCGCATCCACCGGCTGCACCATCAGGTGGACGTCGATGGGCGCCGGCGTGCCGTCGGGCTTGATCGCGTGTTTCTTCAGCGCCTCGCAGACCATCGGGCCGAAGGTCAGGTTGGGCACGTAATGGTTGTCCATCACGTCGAAGTGGATCCAGTCCGCGCCGGCGGCCAGCACGTTGCGGACCTCCTCGCCCAGGTTGGCGAAGTCGGCGGACAGGATGCTGGGGGCGATGCGATAGGTGGGCGGGTTCATGGCGGGGCGGGCGCGGAGCCGCGGACGGGGAAAGTCGACGATTGTAGGAAGGCGGCCGCCGCCGCGACGCCCCGGCTCAGCGGTAGCGTTCCGCCAGGCGTGCGATCTCGCCGGAAGCGCTGAGCTGGCGCAGCCGCTCGGTCAGGCGCTCGACGACTGGCTCCGGCAGCCGCCGCGAGACGACGGCGTACTGGGTCTCCTCCTCGAAGACCTGCGGGCCGATGCGGACCTGGCCCTCCAGTCCCGCGCCGCGCGCGGCCTCGCGCAGGTTGACGTCCTGGCCATAGACCGCGGCGGTCCGGCCCTTGACCAGCATCTGCAGCGCCTCGCGGTCGCTGCGCGCGGTGTCCTGGAAGGCGACGTCGGCCACCTGCAGCGTCGACGCCAGCTTGGTGCCCTGCGCCAGCAGCAGCGGATGGCGGCGGGCGAAGGCGCGCAGCTCGTCCCAGCTGCGCGGCACGCGCTCGTCGTCGGAGCGCATCGCCAGCACATGCGCGATCCGATACAGCGGCACCGGCAGGTAGCGCATCAGCGGATGGCGGTGCTCGGACTTGAGCAGGCAGAAGAACACGTCGAGTTCGCCGGCGCTGAGCATCAGCTCGAGCCGGCGCAGCGGGACGGCCTGGTCCAGGCCCTCGATGCGCAGGCCGGGATCGATGCGCATCACGGCGGCGACGATCTCGCCGCACAGCCCCGGGCGGCGCGGATCGCCGGAGCCGTACTTGGCCGGCGCGCCCGCCTGCGCCGCGCTGCGCAAGCGCAGCGGCCCGGAGGCGCTGGCGGCGGTCGGGAGGGACACCTCACCAGTGGGGGTGTCGCGGGCGGCATCACGGGCGGAATCACGCGCGGCGCCGGCGGGCGAGCCTCCCAGGCCGAGCCCGGCGGCCGCACCGGCGAGGGCACAGCCGCGCGCCAGCGCATGGCGCCGGTCGGGGCGGGAAGGGGCCGAGGGAGGTCCTGCTCTGGTTGCCATGACGGAGATGGCCGGGTCGCGCCGGTCGCGTGGGGGGAGCCGTTCGAGCGGGTACTGCCACTGCTGTGTGCGGTAGCCAGCATAGCGGAGGCGGCCTCTAGAATCCGCCGATGGCACATCCGCATTTCCACTGCAGCGTGGCCGTCGAGCCGCTCGCCGACCAGACCTTCCCCGAGCGCAACGAGTTCGCGTTCAGCTACACGATCACCATCGAGAACCGCGGCGACGTCACCGCGCAGCTGATCGGCCGCCACTGGACCATCGTCGACGCCAACGGCAAGGTGCAGGAAGTTCACGGGCTGGCGGTCGTGGGCCATCAGCCGCTGCTGCAACCGGGCGAGCGCTTCCAGTACAGCTCCTGGGCCCAGATCGGAACCCGCCACGGCACGATGGGCGGCCGCTTCCTGTGCGTCACCGAGCATGCCGAGGTCTTCCACGCCGAGGTGCCCGAGTTCCTGCTGGCCGACTCCGGATCCCTGCATTGATGCTGCGTCGTCAGGGCTGGGACCTCACCGCGCTGCTCAACGCGGCGCATCCGCAGGCACCGCTGGCCGAGCGCAACCTCTGGCTGGTGCGATTGATCGAATGGCTGCGCCATGCGCCGCTGAAGGACGAACGGGCGACCACCGCGGCCGCCGAGGGCTCTGCCCCGGCCGCGCCGGCGGCGCCGTCCGCGCCGCTGCCGGTGCGCCGCCTGCGCTACCTGCTACGCATGCTGGAGCGCCATCCCGACCATGCCAAGGCCTTCGCCGAGGTGATCGCCAGCGTCTGGGCCGACGTGGACGCGATCGGCCTGTTCGCCGAGGTCGGCTTCGCGCCGCGCATGGCGCTGTGGAATGAATTCCTCGGACGCCTGCGCCGCCGGCTGCTGCCGCTGAGCGCCGACACGCGCGAACTGGCCGAGCTGTTCGAGTTGCTGTTCCCGCATGAGCAGGACGAGCAGTGGATCAACGCCGTCGACGACGAGCTGCTGGAGCGCCTGGGCCTGCTCTTCGCCGGCGCGCCTGAGGGCGACTGGCGCGAGGAGATGCGCGCCGCCATCACGGTGCTGGTGAGCGCGGTGCGCTCGGCCGGCCTGTCCGGCGCGCTGCGCGTGCGCATGGACCCGCAGCGGCTGGCCAGCCGGCCGTTCCGCAACCTGGCCACCGCCTGGGAGCAGGTCGAGCAGGCGCTGGTCGATCCGGCCCACGCCGGGCTGCCGGCCCGGCTGCAGTACCTGCGCGGGCTGCTGGACGAATGCCGGGCGGCGGTGCGCTCGGTGCCGGACCACCTGGAAGAGCACGGCGTGTCGGTGGACCTGATGTTCGGCGTCGAGCAGATGCAGGCGCGGCTGCGCCGCGTCGAGGAACTGCTCGCGGTGCTGCTGGCCGAGCATCCGCAGCGCGAGCTGCTGCGGCTGGTGGCCGACCTGGTGGCGGTCGTGCATGAGCGCCGCAGCATCCGCACCCTGTTCGCGCGGCATTACTCGCTGCTGGCGCGCAAGGTCGCGGAGCGCAGCGCGGAGACCGGCGAGCACTACATCACCCGCAACCGCGAGGAGTACGGCGACATGCTGCGCCGCGCCGGCGGCGGCGGGCTGGTGATCGCGGGCACGACCTTCATGAAGTTCGCGATCGCCGCGATCGGGCTGTCGGCCTTCTGGGGCGGCTTCTGGGCGGGGGTGAACTACGCGGTGAGCTTCGTGCTCATCCTGCTGCTGCACTGGACGGTCGCGACCAAGCAGCCCGCGATGACAGCGCCGGCCCTGGCCGACAAGCTGCGCCACATCGACAGCGACGCCGGCCTATCGGCCTTCGTGGACGAGGTCGCGCATCTCTTCCGCTCCCAGACCGCCGGCATCATCGGCAACCTGGCGCTCGCGGCGCCGATGGTGCTGGTGGTGCAGCTGGCGGCGTGGCTGAGCCTGGGCAAGCCGCTGGTCGGCGCGCACGAGGCGGAGCACGTGCTGCATTCGCTCACCGTGCTGGGGCCGTCGCTGTTCTTCGCGGCCTTCACCGGGGTGCTGCTGTTCGCGTCCAGCCTGATCGCGGGCTGGGTCGAGAACTGGTTCGTCTTCCATCGCCTGGACAGCGCGATCGCCTGGAACCCGCGCATCGTCGCGACGCTGGGCGCGACCCGCGCCAAGCGCTGGTCGGGCTGGTGGCGCGAGAACATCTCGGGCCTGACCGCCAACATCAGCCTGGGCCTGATGCTGGGACTGGTGCCGGCGCTGCTGGGTTTCTTCGGCCTGCCGATCGAGGTCAGGCACGTGACGCTGTCGACTGGCCAGCTGGCCGCGGCGGCCGGGGCGCTCGGGTGGGACGTGCTGCGGCACTGGCCGTTCTGGCTCTGCGTGATCAGCATCCTGGGCACCGGCGTGCTGAACGTGGGCGTCAGCTTCTTCCTGGCGTTCAAGGTGGCGCTGCGCTCACGCGGGATCCGGCTGGCCGACCAGAAGCGGGTGCGCGCGGCGATCTGGGCGCGCATGCGCCGTCAGCCGCTGAGCTTCCTGGTGCCGCCCAAGGGCTGAGCGCGGCGCTCAGGCGGCGTCGCGGTCGTCGGGCCGCTCGCCGCCCTTGCGTCCGGAGAACATCGTCCACCAGACGATGAAGACGAGCAGCGCGAGCGCGCCGAGCGCCTCCAGCAAAATCACGCCCATGATTCGTGGTCCGATCCGTTGCAGAACTCGCCGCTGGAGCGCGGCGCTGGCGATTCTAGGCGCGCTCTCCGGCTGCGCCGGCCCGCAGCACGCGGTGCGCGAGCCGGGGTCTTCCCCGAAAGCGACGACCGTCGCCCCCACCGCGGCCACCAGGCCCGCACCGGCACCGGTGGCGCGCGCGCCCGTCGACCCCGAGAAGCTGCTCAACGGCGAGGACGACAGCACCGGGCGCCGCGTCCTGCAGCGCGAGCGCGCCCGCTGGGTGGCGGCCGAATGGCATGAACTGCCCGGCTGGGGCCAGGACCGCGCGCTGGAATGGTGGCCGGCCTTGCTGCGCGGCTGCGAGAAGCCGATGCCGGGCTGGACCGGGGTCTGCGCGCAGGCACGCGCCTTCCGCCTCGGCGCCGACCGCGAGGCGACGGCGTGGCTGATGCGGATGCTGCAGCCTTACCGTGTCGAGTCGCCCGACGGCCAGCGCGAGGGCCTGGTGACCGGCTACTACGAGCCCGAACTGGACGCGCGCCGCCAGGCGCAGGGCGAGTTCCGCGTGCCGCTGCTGGCGCCGCCTCAGGACCTGGCGCAGCGCAAGCCTTACGACACGCGCCAGCAGATCGAGAGCAACCCGGCGCTGGCGCGACTGAGCCTGGCCTGGGTGCAGGACCCGCTGGACGCGCTGGTGATGCAGATCCAGGGCAGCGGCCGGCTGCGGGTGACCGAGCGCGACGGGAGCAGCCGCTGGGTGCGCCTGTCCTTCGCCGGGCACAACGAGCAGCCCTACCGCTCGATGGGCCAGTGGCTGATCGCGCAAGGCGAGCTGCGGCCCACCGAGGCCTCGTGGCCGGGCATCAAGGACTGGGGCCGGCGCAATCCGCAGCGGCTCAAGGAAGCGATGTGGGCGAATCCGCGCTACGTCTTCTTCCGCGAGGAGCCCCTGCCGGACCTGGCCGTGGGCCCGCGCGGCGGCCAGGGCGTGCCGCTGACGCCGGGGCGCTCGATCGCGGTGGACAAGGCCAGCATCCCCTACGGGACGCCGGTGTGGCTGGACACGACGGAGCCGCTGTCGACCACGCCGCTGCGACGGCTGGTGATGGCGCAGGACACCGGCGCCGCCATCGTCGGCGCCGTGCGGGCCGACTATTTCTGGGGCTGGGGCGAGTTGGCCGAGACCCAGGCGGGCCGGATGAAGCAGCCGCTGCGGCTGTGGGTGCTGTGGCCCCGCGAGGCCGGCGCGATGGCCGGCGCCGCCGGGGCGACCGGGGCTGCGGGAACCGCGATCGACCGCTGAGCCGCGCGGCTCGTCGGCGGGGCGGGGGCGCCCGATCAGCCGGTCGCAGCTGGCGGGATCACTCGGTGACCTGGACGCCCTTCCAGAACGCGACGCGGTCCTTGATCTCGGCCGCCGCCTCGGACGGTTCCGGGTAATACCAGACGGCGTCCGGGTTCATGTCGCCGTGGACCAGCAGGCTAAAGTAGTGCGCCTGCCCTTTCCAGGGACAGGTCGTGCGGTGGTTGCTGAAGGTGGTGAACTCGCGCTTCAGCGCGGACGCGGGGAAGTAATGGTTCCCCTCGACCACCACGGTGTCGTCGCTCTCGGCGATGACTTCGCCGTTCCAGATTGCCTTCATTCCAACTCCTCGTGTTCAAACGCTATTTCGCCCATCGGGGCAAGGACATCTTCGTGACCGCCGGCTCCGTGCGCGACCTCGCGCCGGGCAGCTTCGGGATCTGCGCGATCGGCGGCGGCGCGGAGGGATGGTCCGTCGTCCACGTCGGGCCCGACGGCGACGCCGCCGACCTGGGCGGCGAGTATTACTTTGCCACCGCCGAGGAGGCCCTCGCTTTCCTGCGCGAACTCATCGACCTGATGATCGATGGCGGCGAGCCGGAAGGCTTGCGAGGGGAGTGAGCGGCGGGCGGTGAGGCGATTCCTTGACCAAATCGACTCACCGGGCGAGGCGATTGCGTCCACTTCTGCGGTAGCGCCAGATAATCGCCTCTTCCAACAAGTCGATTGAGGCGCTGATTCATGGCCTACGACCTTCCGCTCATCTGGCAAGACCCTGCCTGGCCGCACCTGCATTTCGACCTCGATCCCGTGGCGGATGCACTGGCGCTGGCGCGGCGCGCGCAAGGCTTTGTCGAAGGCCAGCTGGCCGCGATCGGCTTCCAGGATCGGGTACCGCTCGAAGCCGAGGCCTGGAGCCAGAACGCAATCGCCACCGCCGCGATCGAGGGCGAGCGCTACGACCCGGCTTCGGTAGGCTCGTCCGTCGCACGACGGCTCGGCATGGCGCAAGGGCGTGGTCCCCATGTGCCGCGGGATGTCGAGGGACTGCTCGACGTCATGGAGGACGCTGTCGGACGCAGTGCCGACCCGCTGACCCATGAACGCCTTTGCGCCTGGCAGGCCTCGATGTTCCCCGACGGCCGATCGGGCCTGCGACGGATCACCGTTGGCGCCTACCGGGCCCATGAGGAACCGATGCAGATCGTGAGCGGTCCGCAAGGACGCGAGAAGGTGCACTATGAAGCGCCGCCATCCCGGCAAGTGCCGGCAGAGATGGAACTGTTCCTGCGCTGGTTCAACGGCACGCTTGGCCGGGATCCACTGGTGGTGGCCGCGATGGCGCACCTTTGGTTCGAAAGCATCCATCCCTTCGAAGACGGCAATGGCCGTGTCGGCCGCTCCATCATCGACCTCGTACTCGCCCGTGAGATGGGCCCCTCGAGCCGCATGATCCGGATGTCCCAGCAGTTGCTGAAGGTCAGGGAGACCTACTACGAGCAACTGCAGGAGTCCCGCACGGTCGATGTCACGCGATGGGTGGTGTGGTTCCTGCAGCAGGTCCGCGAATCCTGCATCGACGCCGGCAAGGTCATCGATCTGACGCTCGCCAAGTCGCGCTTCTGGACGCAGCATCGGGCTGCGAACCTGACGTCGCGGCAGCGCAAGGTTGTGAACGTGCTCCTGGACGCCGGCCCCGGCGGCTTCACCGGCGGCATGAGCACCCGCAAGTACGAAAGCATCGGCGCGACGTCCCGCGCCACTGCCTCGCGCGAACTGCAGCAGCTCGAGGAACTCGGCTTCCTGCGCCGCGTCGGCGCGGGACGCTCGACCCGCTACTACATCGCCATCGACGGGTGGGGACCCGAGTCGGAGGGCGACACCGACGCCACCGTCGACGGATCCGTCGCTTGATCCGTCGCTTGATCCGTCGCTTGATCCCTCACAACGGCTTCAAGTCCTCGCCGACCACCCCCACCAGCAAGCCCTTGCCTTCGGGCGTCACGCGGAACTCGCCATACCGGGCGGGCTCCCAGCGCCGGGCCTCGCCCTCGCGGAAGAACCAGGCATCGGACACGAAGGTCCAGCCGCCGCCCTTGGGCGTCAACTCGAGCAACTGGCTGCCGGCGGGTGGCGCCTCGCCCGGCGCGAGCAGGCGCGGCGAGTGCGCGATCCCGCGCACGTCGACCATCACCGCGATCCGCGGCCGCTCGCCCCAGAGCAGCGGCACCTCGCGGTCGAGGCGGCTGCGCCAGTCGACACCCGGCAGCTCGTAGCTGAGCCGCATGAAATCGCCCTGCATCAGCGAACGCGGATCCACCGGCGCCAGCTTCACGAACACCGGCCGGCCCTCCGCGATCAGCCGCTCGCGACTCGCGATCGAGAGATTCACCACCACGAGCACCAGCACGCCCGCACCGACCAGGACCGCCGGCGCGCCGCGCATCGCCAGCACGGCGCGCGACGCCCCGGTCGTCGAGCCTCCCGCGGCCGGATGCCAGGCCAGCCAGCGCGCCCAGGCGGCCAGCGCCACGCCGGCCACCACCAGCGCCAGCGACTTGTGCGCCAACGGCAGGCGCCATTCGTAATACAGCGCGCCCAGCGCCCACACCGCCGCCACGCCGGCGAGCATGGCCAGGCGCCAGCGACGGGTCGAGACCATCAGCGCCAGCAGCAGCAGGATGCCGCCCAGCGCCGGCATGAGCGCGGCCAGCGCCGCCAGCACGACCAGCGGCGGCAGCAGGCGGATCGCGCCGGCCGGACGCCAGCGGCGCAGCAGCCAGAACGCGCCCGCGAGCGTCAGCAGCACCGCCAGCGCCCGGCTCGCTCCGATCAGCACCCGGTGCGACGGCGTCAGCACCTCCGCCATCCCCTGCATGAGCACGCCGCCCCCCATCGGCCCCGCCGCGACGAAGGACCAGCCCGCCGCGACGGCGTGGATCGCCAGCACGCTGACCCACCAGCCGCCCAGCGCCGGCTCGAGCGCCGCCGCCGCGCCCGCCGTGCGCGCCTCCCGGCCCAGGCGCCGCTGCAGCAGCATCAGCAGCAGCCCCTCGGCCAGCAGCAGTGCGGCCGCGGCGAGCGACAGCCCGCCCCCGCGCTCATACCAGTCACGCGGCGCGACGCCCTCCAGCGCCAGATGCCCCAGGAAGCCCGCCAGCATCGCCATGCCGATGCCCAGCAGCGACCGCAGCCATCCCTGCTTCAGCAGCGCGATCAGCCCGGCGCCGATGAGCAGCCCGACCCAGGCGGCATCGGCCCGGGACAGGTCGCGCACGAGCCCGTAGCCCAGGCAGGCCAGGCCGGTGGGCAGGAGCGGCACCGCGGCCTGCTCCAGGAACAGCGGCGTCGAGGGCTTGCGCAGCAGCACCACCGCCAGCGCGACCAGCGCGATGCCCTCGACATACGGCATCGGCCCCTGGTCCCAGTCGCCGCCGAACAGCGTCGCGAACAGCAGCAGGAACGGCGGTACCGCCAGCCAGGCGCCCAGCGCGGTCAGCAGCACGACCGGCCAGGGCCGCGGCACCTGCGCATCGGCGGCGGGCGCCAGGCCTTCGACCCGGGCGCGTTCGATCCAGTCCTGGTCGCTCATGCCCGGACCTCCACGGCGCGCACGCGCCGCATGATCAGGCTCACGCTGACGGCCAGCAGGCCGCAGGCGACCAGGCCGATCAGGAACAGGCCGCCGAGGTCGCCCTTGGCGTCGTAGACCAGGCGGGCCAGCCCCGCCACCAGCAACGTGTCCACCGCGAGCGCCAGCGCGCTGAGCGCATAGACCTCGGCGCGGCGCCAGGCCAGCACCAGCCCGATGCCCATCACGCCCAGGCCGAGGAAATACTGCGGCGCGACATGCCGCGCGAAGAGCCCGCCCAGCGCGGTCGCCGAGACCGCGATCACCGAGGCCAGCACCGCCAGCCGCCAGGCCCAGGGCTGGGACGCCGCCGACGGCCGCAGCGCCAGCCCCGCGCACAGCGCGCCGTAGGCGACGAAGCCCAGCGCATGCACTGGCACCGTCGAGCCGTCGAAACGCCAGCCGTGCCCGCCGAAGGTTTCCATCCCGAGCCCGATCCCGGTGGCGACGACCAGCGCCCAGGGCGTCCACACCAGGTCCGAGCGCGCCGCCCATGCGATCGGGAGTCCGAGCGCGGCCCACAGCGCGAACAGCTGGTAGGTGTCCGCGCCGGTCTGGTAGGTCTGGCCGAAGTAGGCCAGCAGGCCGCCCAGCGTCAGGAAGGCCACCAGCGCCAGCGGCGCCCGCCAGGCCGCCAGCAGCGCCGCCGCGACCAGGCTGATCGCCGTCACCGCCTCGAGCAGCCCGAAACGCATCGCGCGGCCGAAGTCGTCCCAGTTCGCCGCCACCCACAGGATCAGCCCGAAGCCGATCAACCCCGCCGCCAGCGCGCCCGCGCCCAGGCGCAGCGGCGTCCACAGGTCGCGTGGCGGATCATCGAGGCCGCTGAGCGCCCGCAAGCGGCGTGCGCTGGCCGCATCCAGGCCCTGGCGGGCCGTCCATTGGTACAACTGCTCGTGCAGACTCACAGGGTCCTCCCTCAGGATGCGACCGCCCGCAGGGATCGCTCGTGGTGTTCTTCGAGGGCGTCGATTCTTCCTTCCATCCTCCGTTCTTGCACTGGGAGTTCCACATGGGACAGATGATCGAATTCGACCGCCCCGACGGCGGACGCACCGCCGGCTACCTGGCCAGCGCCGGCGACGGCGCGCCGGGCATGATCCTCATCCAGGAGTGGTGGGGGCTCAAGCCCCACATCAAGGACATCGCCGAGCGCCTGGCCTCCGCCGGCATCACGACGCTCGCGCCCGACCTCTACCGCGGCCGCCTGGCCGCGGATGCCGACGAGGCCAGCCACATGATGAACGGCCTGGACTTCGCCGACGCCACGACGCAGGACCTGCAGGGCGCGCTGGACCACCTGCGCGAACACCTGGGCTGCGGCGAAGTCGGCGTGATGGGCTTCTGCATGGGCGGCGCGCTGACGATCGCGGCCGGCGTGCATGTCAAGGACCTGCAGGCGGCGGTCTGCTTCTACGGCATCCCGCCCACCGAGTTCGCCGATCCGGCGCAGATCGAGGCGCCCTTCCTCGGCCACTTCGCGACCCGCGACGACTGGTGCACGCCGGAGAAGGTCGATGCGCTCGAGGCGCGCATGCAGGCCGCCGGCCGACAGCCCGTCATCCACCGCTACGTCGCCGACCACGCGTTCTTCAACAAGACGCGCCCCGAGGTCTACGACGAGGCGGCGGCCGAACTGGCCTGGTCGCGCACGCTGGACTTCCTCAAGCGGCACCTCGCCTGACCCATCCCCGTCCGCCAGGCCTCGGCCCTGGCGCCCGCCGGTCCCCTCACCCCAACGCCATCGCCCATGCGCCGTCCTCTTCTTCTGATTCGCCCGGTCTCCCTCGTCGCCGCCGGTGCCCTGATCGCCGCGTCCGCCGCCGCGCAGACCACGCCGGCGTCCGGACCGGCGACGGCCACGGCGCGCGCCGTCTCGGAGACCGCCCCGCCGCCGCCCGATCCGCGCGTGGCGCCGATGCTCGCGGACATCTCCGCCGAGCGCATCGAACAGACGATCCGCAAGCTCGCCGGCTTCGGCACGCGCCACACGGCGTCGGACACGACCAGCGACACGCGCGGCATCGGCGCGGCGCGGCGCTGGATAGAGCGCCAGCTCAAGGACTGCAGCGCGAAGGCCGGCGGCCGGCTGCAGGTCACGATGGACGCCTTCATCGAGCCGGCCGGCAACCGGCTGTCGGCGCCCACCGAGCTGGTGAACGTCGTGGCCACGCTGCCCGGCGCGTCGGCCGGCACACCGCGCGAGCGGGTGCTGGTCGTCAGCGGCCATTACGACTCGCGCAACAGCGACGTCATGGATGCGCAGGGCGAGGCGCCGGGCGCCAACGACGATGCCTCCGGCACCGCGGCCGTCATGGAGATGGCCTGCGCCGCGGCGAAGCAGCGTTTCGACGCGACGCTCGTGTTCATGGCGGTGCCCGGCGAGGAGCAGGGCCTGCTCGGCGCGCGGCACTGGGCGCGGCGGGCCCGGGCGCAGGGCCTGAACGTCGAAGGCATGATCACCAACGACATCATCGGCAGCTCGCGCGGCGACAAGGGCGAGCACGATCCCAAGCGGCTGCGCCTGTTCGCGGATGGTTTCGATCCCTTGCTGCGCCTGCTGGTGAACGCGAACGCCAACAGCCCCGCCAACGAGGACGAGGTCAAGACCAACGCGGCGATTCGCGAGCAGCTGCAGCCGCTGGCGATGGCCGGCGGCGGCGAGGACCTGCCGACGCAGCAGTTCGGCCGCCACCTCAAGGCCGAGGGCGAGCGCTACCTGCCCGGCTTCCGCATCGACCTGATCCAGCGCCGGGACCGCTACCTGCGCGGCGGCGACCACCTGCCCTTCCTGGAGCGCGGCTACGCGGCGGTCCGTTTCTCCGAGCCCTTCGAGGATTTCCGCCACCAGCACCAGAACCTGCGCACCGAGCAGGGGGTGGTCTACGGCGACCTGCCGGAATTCGTCGACTTCGCCTACGTGGCCGATGTGGCGCGGATCAACCTCGCCGGCCTGGCGACGCTGGCGTGGGCGCCTGCGCCGGTCAAGGGCGCGCGCATCGACGCGCGCGAGCTGACCAACGACACGACGCTGCTGTGGACCGCCAGCACCGATCCGGAGCTGGCCGGTTACCGCGTCATCTGGCGCCGCAGCGAGTCGCAGGCCTGGGAGGGCGCCAAGGATGTCGGCAAGGTCACGACGGTCACGCTGCCGCTGTCCAAGGACAACCTGATCTTCGGCGTGCAGGCGGTGTCCCGGTCCGGCCACGCGAGCCTGGCGAGTTATCCGCTGCCGCTGGCGCGGTAGGCGCCCGGCGGCTCAGCGCAGCACGCCCTTCCCCAGCCACTGCGCCCAGATCTTCATCGTGACGCGCTGGTCGGAGAGCCCCGGATACTCGGCCATGGTCTTGCGCAGCGCCGTCTCGTCGGTGCCGCGCATGAAGACGACTTCGCCGACCGGGCCGTCCTCCAGCGAGTACCAGGCGCCGATGACGCCCTCGTCGAGCGCGCGCTGGAGGAACACCGGCACCGCCTCCCGGTCCTTCTCCTCCGCGCGGCTGAACAGCACGATGCGGTGCTCCTCGATGCCATTGGGATCGATGCCGGTGTGGTTCAGCGCCTGGTGGACCTTCGCCGGCTGCGCGTTGACCGTCATGTAGCCCTCGCGGACATACTCGTCGGGCTGGAAGTAGCTCATCAGCACCTGGCGGTTGGGCGCCTGCACCACGACGATGCCGCGCTTGACCCGCGCCGGGTCGCGCATCGGGCCGGCCGCGAACAGCTTGCCGTCGGCGAAGAGCCGCTTGAAGTTCTCGAGGTGCCCGGCCTGCATCGCCGCGACCGCGGCCTTGTCCTCCGGCACCGGCCGGCCGGTCTCCAGGAAGATGAACCACTGCTGCTCGGCCGCCAGCGTCTGCGCGCGGCCGCGCGACGGCAGCGCCATCAGCGGCAACAGCGCCGGCATCGCGGTCGCCGCGGCGACCAGGGAACGTCGTTGCATCGGAGTCTCCTTGTCGTCGGCCGGCGAGCGACGGGTCGCCGGCTTCGGCGGACGACTCTACTCCCGCCCGCCGCCCGCGGCGCCCAGCACCTGCAGCGACCGCAGCATCAGCCGGCCGCTGGCCACGTTGGTGGCGCAGGCGACGTCGTGCACGTCGCAGGCCCGGACCAGCGCGTTGATGTCGGGTTCATGCGGCTGCGGCGTCATCGGATCGCGCAGGAACACCACCGCGTCGATCTGCCCCACCGCCAGCCGCGCGCCGATCTGCAGGTCGCCGCCATGCGGACCGGACAGCATGCGCTCGACCACCAGGCCCACCTCGGCCGTCAGGCGCGCACCGGTCGTGCCGGTCGCGACCAGCTCGCAGCCGCCGAGGAAGTCGGCGAATTCGGTGGCGAGCATCACCATCTCGTCCTTCTTGCCATCGTGGGCGATCAGGGCGATGCGCAGGCGCGCGGGAGCGGCGCTCGCCGCCGGCAGGTCGAGGGAGGTCGGTGCGGTCATGGCGCGATCGTAGGCCCGGCGCACGGGCCGCGAGTTACCGACGCGGTTCTTTCTGCGCCGCCGTCGCGGCCCGGGCCGCCGGCTCCTGCGCCGCGGCGCCGGTCAGCGGCAGGTTGCCGACACCGCGGTTCATCGCATTGAGCAGGTCGCCGTTGTCCTGGCTCAGCTCCCAGGCGAAGACGCCCGCCAGGCCGAGCTCCCGCGCGAAGCGGCCCTTGGCCAGCACCGCCCGCGGATCGTCGTAGCCCATCCAGAGCTTCAGCTTCGGGTGGTACAGCGACCACGACTGCGTCACCGGGTCCCAGGCGGACTGGTAGCCCGCGCGGCCCTGACCCTTCGCGTCCAGGATGCGCCCGGCGATCTCGCGATAGCCCTGCGCGCCTTCGGCGCCCGGATAGGCGCCGGTCTTGGCCGCGCCGGCCCGGGTCTGGCCGACACCGGTGAAGCCGCGGCCGTACATCGCCACGCCGGCCACCAGCTTGGAGCGCGGCACGCCCGCGGTCTCCAGGTTGCGCACGGCGCGCTCCAGGCTGTCGTCCGCCTGCGCCGACGAGGACCGCAGCGCGGTGTGATGGCCGGCCACCGGCGACCACATGCCGTAGAAGTCGTAGCTCATCATGAAGACGAGGTCGAGCGGCTTGGCGGCGTCCTTGAAATTGATCTTGCCGACGATCGAGTCCATCGGATTGACCGCCGTGGTCAACAGGTAGGGACGGCCGGTCTCAGCGGTCAGCACGTCCAGCGCCCGGCGCAGGTCGGCCATCAGCTCGGCGTAGGACTGGCCGTCGCGCGAGCTGCCGAGCTGCACGCCGTTGGCCGCGCCGTTGTTGCCGGGATGCTCCCAGTCGATGTCGATGCCGTCGAAGGACGGATGCTCGCGCAGGAAGCGCTGCGCCGAGGCCGCGAAGACGGCGCGCCGGGCAGGATCGCCCGCGAGATGGAAGATCGGATCCGAGCCGCCCCAGCCGCCGATCGACGCGACGATCTTCAGGTGCGGCGCCCGCTGCTTGTAGCGCTGGAAGGCGGCATCGAAGCGCGCGTCGACCGGTCCGGTGCCGATCTCGAAGTCCTGCCTGCCCACGCACTTGGCGGCGTCCTTCTCCAACTGGCCGGGGCCGCACAGGCGCAGGAAGGCGTAGAGCACATGGGTCAGGTTCTGCGGCGGCACGCGCTCGATCAGCTCGACCGGCTCCCAGTTCGGGACATAGATTCCGACCACCTTGTTGCCGGTGCGCTCGAACGCCACCGGCTTGCCGCCGAAGAGCGGGTAGCCCGCGGCCCCGGCTGCGACCTCGGGCGCGGTGCCGGCCGCCGCGCCGGGCGCGGGCGTCGCGGCGATGGCGGCCGAGGCGGCGATGGCGCCGAGCGAAGCAATCGCCGCGGTCAATGGGGTGGGCAGGTGGGACAGGACTCGAGCGGGCATGCGGGTCTCCAATGGACGCCGGAGCTTAGCCGATCACCGGGAATATCAACACCAGTCAAATACCAATTTGCCGAGAATCGCGGTTCGAAAAGACCGTTATGGAGCCACTTTCGTTACGGCGCGACATCCACCCGCAGTTGCAGTTCCCGCAGTTTCTGCACCTCGGCGTCGCGCGTGCTGTACACGTTGCGGCTGGCGCTCGAGGTCACGCTGCCGGTGCGGGCGATGGTGACCCAGATCCCCAACGGCGCCTGGACGGTGCTGAGCACGTCGGTGCTGGGCCGCTGCTGGGCGTCGGGCAGCGAGGTCCCGTAGGCACCGCCGGATGGCATCTGCGCCTGGTCCGACGCCCGGACTTCGACGTTCACCGGATTGCGGCCGCCCGGCCAGTTGGGCCGCACGACGATGCCGCGCACCCGCTCGGCCAGCCCCTGGCGCGGCACCACCACCACGCGATCGCGCTCGCCCTGCTGGCGGTCCAGCGCGACGTCGACCCACTGGATCGGCGTCGATTCGGTCATCGTGAACGAGGCCTGCGCACCGTTGAGCACCAGCAGGCGCGGGAAAAGTTGCTGGCGCTGCTCGCGGTTCTCGGTGGAGAGCGTCACGCCGCCGCGCGCGGAGACGCTGCCGCCGGTGCTCACGACGGTGCTGCCATCGCGCAGGCCGGCGACGGTGGCGCCGCTGAGCTCCGATTCGACCCAGCGCAGCTCGACCTGCAGGTTCTGCTTCGGGCCCTGCGCGTGGGCGGGCGCCATCAGGGCGGCGCTGGCGCCGAGCAGCGCGGCGGGGAGCGCGACGCGAGACGCGGCGGAAAGGACGAAGCGGCGTGTCGGGTTCATCGCGGCAGCATACGCCGTCGGCCGTCGCGGCCGGGGCCCCCATGCGGCGCGGCCCGGTCTCCGCGAGGGCTCAGCGGTTGAGCGCGCGGCAGCGCTCGATGTCGCAGGCGGTGGGCAGCGCCGAGCGGTACTCGACGACGCTGCCCCAGGCCTTCGGGTCGCGCAGCGCGCAGCGTTCGCCCTTGCCGTTGTCGTAGTAGGACATCGTGTCGACGCAGCGTTTCGAATGCGCCATCAGGCCGAGGAAGTGCCCCATCTCGTGCGACAGCACCATCTGCAGCGTCTGCGCCGCCGGGTGTCTGGGGTTGCGCTCGCGCAGCAGCGCGAACAGGGCCGGCCCGATCGACAGGCTGCGCGCGCCCACGTTGGCCAACGCGAACTGGCCGCGGCTGCCGACGTCGCTCCACAGGATCTGGATGGCGTCCTCCGGCGGCGCCTGGCCGCGCGGCACCGCGATGACGGCGAGCTTGAGCCCGCAGGCGGACCAGGCCTGGGCCGAGCGCGTCACGAGCGCCATCACCTGCGCCTCGCTGAACCATGGCGGCGCGTTGTCGTGCCGATAGGCGAAGCGCAGCGTGCGCGCGGCGATCGGGTGATCGCGCCCATCGCCCCAGGTCTGAAGCTCGCCGGGGCGGCATTCCGCGATTTCCTGGTCGCGCACCGAGGGTGCGGCCGGCGTCTTGCCGGTGTCCGGCGGCACGAACTGGGCGAGCGCCGTGGACGAGGCCAGCACGAGCGCGGCGGCGACACGCGCAGCCGCCGCGGCCGCGGCAGTCATGCGGCGCGCAGCGCGCCGCGCATCCGCGGCCACAGCAGGTTCACCGCCAGGCCGCTCATCACCAGCGCCGCGGCCATCAACTTCCAGGGCGGCAGGCCTTCGCCCAGCAGCAGCGCGGAGCAGCTCATGCCGAAGACCGGGACCAGCAGCGCCATCGGGACGATGGTCGCGGCGGGATGGCGCGAGAGCAGCCAGCTCCAGGCGCCGTACCCGAACAGCGTGTTCCCGACCGCCTGCCAGAGCACGGCGGCCCAGGCGCCGAGGCCGGCGTGCTGGAGCGCCTCGCCCATGCGGGCCGGGCCTTCGACGACGAAGGAGAGCGCGAACAGCGGCGGCGCGGCGAAGGCGCTGCTCCAGACCACGTAGGCGAGCATGTTCACGGAGCCGGCGCGCTTGCCGACGATGTTGCCGCTGGACCAGCTGAAGGCCGCCAGCAGCACCATCGCCAGGCCGAGCACGGTGGTGGTGCCGTCGGTGTGCGACGCGATGACGCCGATGCCGGCCGCGGCCATGGCCAGCGCGAGCCACTGGAAGCCCTGGACGCGTTCGCCGCTCAGGCGCATGGCCAGCAGCAGGGTGAAGAAGACCTGGGTCTGGATGACCAGCGAGGCGAGCCCGGGCGAGATCTGCGAGCGCATCGCCAGGTAGAGCAGGCCGAACTGCCCGACGCCGACCAAGGCGCCATACGCGGCGAGGTTGCGCCAGCCCACCTTGGGCCGCGGCAGGAAGAGGATGGCCGGCAAGGTTGCCAGCGTGAATCGCAGCGCGGCGAACAGCAGCGGCGGGAACGCGTTCAGGCCCCAGCGGATCACGACGAAGTTGCTTCCCCAGATGGCGACCACGGTCAGCGCGAGCAGGAAATGGCGGAGCGGGAGCGTCATGGCGGCCAGGGCGAGCGGGGGGACCGCCGACTATGCCAGCGGGCCCGCGCGGCGGCCCGGTACAGGGACTTGCGATGCCGACCGGTACAGCGGACGTTGCCGGCGCCTGACGAGTTTCAGCCACTTAATATTGACCAGCGCCGGGCTCGAATGCCCGACCGACTTGTTTTCACCGGGCCGCAGCGAGCATGCGGAGGAAGTCCCACTGATTTCAGTTAACCGATATTCATGATGGAATTTCCCCTAGTTCCAGCGATATCCATCGGCATTTAGCGTTGCTCCGCGACTCGAGAAATACGAAGGGGTCGCTCCTGGCGCCGCCATCCCGGCGGCCTTCAATATCGACAGGATTCATAGGAGAACGCATATGTTGACGATGGAACTCTCCCAAGCCGGATTCCGCGAACTGTCTGCGGAGGAAATCGACAGCGTGGCCGGCGGCTGGGACACGCAAGCGGCCGTCCAAGGGGCCTGGGCCGGTGCGGTCGGGACCGGCATCGCCGGGGGAATCACCGGCGCGGTGCTGGGCCCCGGCGCGGCATTTGGTTTCGGCGTCGGGTTCATCGCGGGCGGCATCGGCGGCTTCATCGGCGGCGGGCTGTTCAGCGGCGGCCTCAGCTCCGAGCGCCAAATCTCCCACGCGCAGCAGTGAAGCACATCGTGGCCGACAAGCCAGTTTCCGCGACGACGCTGTCGCCGCGTTGGCTGGTCAGGTCGGTGAGCCTGATCGCCATCCTCCAACCGGTCGTCCAACGCGGTTTGTTCGGAGATTGGCCCACACTACCCTCCTGGGCGTTGACGGTTTTCTGCACGGCCCTCTTGCTCAGCCTGATCGCCTGGACGGCAGGCGGGTTTGAGAAACGTGGCTAGAAACCACCCGGCGGTCGTCGAGTATTCGACGACCGCATTTCCCATTCACCGGAAGTAAAGTGGACAGATATGCCGGAAGTTTCTCCGCCGTCGCTCATCCCTTCGGTTTCAAATGCCCGAGCGGTAATGCGCCGCCGGCCTTTACTTCACCGAGCGAGAAACTCGTGTGGATATCTTTCACGTTCGGCAGGTTCAGCAGCGTGTCGATCGAGAACCGGCTGAACGCATCCAGGTCGGTCGCCATGACCTCGAGCTCGAAGGTGCCCGCGCCGCTGATGTAGTGGCAGGCGATCACCTCCGGCAGCTGCCGGATCGCCTCCTCCAGCTCCTTCGTCGCGGCGCCGTTGTTGCGGTCCGCGTCCACCCGCACGAACGCGAGCACGCCCAGGCCCAGCCGGCGGCGGTCGATCTCCGCGCGGTAGCCGGTGATGAAGCCCTGCTCCTCCAGCCACCGCACCCGCCGCCACGTCGGCGCCGGCGACAACCCGATGCGCGCCGCCAATTCGGCGTTGGACAACCGCGCCTCGCGCTGCAGTTCGGCCAGGATCGCCACGTGATACCGGTCGAGTTCCCCGTTCGGCGCCCCGCCATTCAATCCATTCGACCCACCGATCGACCCACCGATCGACCCGCCCGGCCCCACCCCGTCCGCGGCGTCGTCGCCGCCCGGCGACCCTGCCGGCACCCTCATGGTTTTCCCTGATGCGCCATTTTTCGATGCCATACGAACTCCTTGAACCGGTTCGGGAAAGATTCTTGCTCAAACAGCCCGCGACGGCGGAGAACTAGCAAACACTCGCCGGGCATTGTTTCCTACACTGTTCGCTGCGTTTTCCGCGCGCGCCCATACTGGCGACGCGTCGGCAGCCACGGCACACGGCCCCGCCACAAGCGGGGACCGGAGGTCAGCCACCCATCAGGAGACTCCCCGCATGAACGCCCCCTTGCCCGAACACATCCTGCGCGCCCTGGAGAAGGTCACGCTGGATGACAAATACGCACTCGACGAGGGCCGCGCCTTCATGAGCGGCGTCCAGGCGCTGGTCCGCCTGCCGATGCTGCAACGCACCCGCGACGCCATCGCCGGCCTGAACACCGCCGGCTTCATCTCCGGCTACCGCGGCTCCCCGCTGGGCGGCTACGACCAGGCCCTGATGGCCGCCAAGAAGCACCTGGCCAAGCAGAACATCGTCTTCCAGCCCGGCGTCAACGAGGAACTCGGCGCCACCGCCGTCTGGGGCACCCAGCAGATGGCGCTGTTCCCCGAGAAGGCCAAATTCGATGGCGTCTTCGGCATGTGGTACGGCAAGGGCCCCGGCGTCGACCGCTGCATCGACGTCTTCAAGCACGCCAACATGGCCGGCACCAGCAAGCATGGCGGCGTGATCGCGATCGCCGGCGACGACCACATCGCCAAGAGCTCCACCGCCGCCCACCAGAGCGACCACGTCTTCAAGGCGGTCGGCTTCCCGGTCTTCTTCCCGTCGAGCGTCCAGGACATCCTCGACATGGGCCTGCACGCCTTCGCGATGAGCCGCTTCTCGGGCCTGTGGTCCGGGCTCAAGACGATCCAGGAGATCGTCGAGTCCTCCAGCAGCGTCTCCATCGATCCCGACCGCGTCGACATCGTGCTGCCCACCGACTTCCAGATGCCCCCGGGCGGCCTGCACATCCGCTGGCCCGATCCGCCGCTGGACCAGGAGGCCCGGATGATGGACTTCAAGTGGTACGCCGCCCTCGCCTACGTCCGCGCGAACAAGCTCAACCACAACGTCATCAGCACGCCCAACGACCGCATCGGCCTGATCGCCTCCGGCAAGGCCTGGAACGACACCCGCCAGGCGCTGCACGACCTGGGCCTGGACGACGACAGCTGCCGCCGCCTGGGCATCCGGCTGCACAAGGTCAACGTCGTGTGGCCGCTGGAAGCCACCATCACCCGCGACTTCGCCACCGGGCTGCAGGAAATCCTCGTCATCGAGGAGAAGCGCCAGATGATCGAGTACCAGCTCAAGGAAGAGCTGTACAACTGGCGCCCCGACGTCCGCCCGAACGTGCTGGGCAAGTTCGACGAGTCCGACGGCGACCGCAGCGGCGGCGAATGGAGCCAGCCCAACCCCAGCAGCAACTGGCTGCTGCGCCCGCAGGCGGACCTGACGCCGGCCATCATCGCCCGCGCCATCGCCAAGCGCCTGAAGAAGCTGGGCGTGGACGCCGACACGGCCGCGCGCCTGGACTCGCGCGTCGCGCTGATCGACGCCAAGGAGCAGTCGCTCAAGAGCGAGGAGAAGACCGCCGGCGGCGCCGACCGCACGCCCTGGTTCTGCTCCGGCTGCCCGCACAACACCAGCACTCGCGTGCCGGACGGCTCGCGCGCCGTCGGCGGCATCGGCTGCCACTACATGGTCACCTGGATGCCAGGCCGCAACACCGCGACCTTCACCCAGATGGGCGGCGAAGGCGTGCCCTGGGTGGGCCAGGCGCCGTTCACCGACGAGAAGCACATCTTCAGCAACCTCGGCGACGGGACCTACTTCCACAGCGGCATCCTGGCGATCCGCCAGTCCATCGCCGCCGGCGTGAACATCACCTACAAGGTGCTCTACAACGACGCCGTCGCGATGACCGGCGGCCAGCAGGTCGGCGAGCGCCCCGAGGGCCACAGCGTCACGCAGATCATGAACAGCCTGATCAGCGAAGGCGTCGCCAAGCTGGTCATCGTCACCGACGAGCCGGAGAAGTACGACGGCAAGCCGCTCGCGGCCGGCGTGACCGTGCATCACCGCGACGAGCTCGACGCCATCCAGCGCCAGTTCCGCGAGATCCCCGGCACCACGGTCATCATCTACGACCAGACCTGCGCCACCGAGAAGCGCCGCCGCCGCAAGCGCGGCAAGCTGGTCGACCCGGCCAAGCGCACCGTCATCAACGAGTTGGTCTGCGAGGGCTGCGGCGACTGCTCGGTGCAGTCGAACTGCCTGTCGGTCGAGCCGCTCGAGACCGAGTTCGGCCGCAAGCGCCAGATCAACCAGAACACCTGCAACAAGGACTTCAGCTGCGTGAAGGGCTTCTGCCCGAGCTTCGTCACCATCGAGGGCGGCGAACTCAAGAAGCCGAAGAAGGACAAGCGCGTCAGCCCCTTCGACGCCTCGCTGCCGACGATCCCGCAGCCGCTGGTGCCCAACCCGGTCGAGGCCTGGGGCATCGTCGTGGCCGGCGTCGGCGGCACCGGCGTGATCACGATCGGCCAGCTGCTGGGCATGGCCGCCCACCTGGAGGGCAAGGGCGTCGTCACGCAGGACGCCGCCGGCCTGGCGCAGAAGGGCGGCGCGACCTGGAGCCACATCCAGATCGCCAACTCGCCGGACGCGATCTACTGCACCAAGGTCGGCACCGCCGAGGCGGACCTGGTCATCGCCTGCGATTCCATCGTCGCCGCCAACAAGACGACGCTGGCCGTGATGCGCGAGGGCCGCAGCTTCGTCGCGCTGAACACGCACGGCTCGCCCACCGCCACGCTGGTCAACGACGCCAACTGGTCCTTCCCCGGCGCCGCCTGCGAGGCCGCGGTGCAGAAGGCCGTCGGCGCGCCGCACCTGGGCATGTTCGACGCGGAAGAGGTCGCGGTGAAGCTGCTGGGCGACTCGCTGTACACCAACCCGCTGATGCTGGGCTTCGCCTGGCAGAAGGGCCGCGTGCCGCTGAGCCATGCCGCGCTGATGCGCGCCATCGAGCTCAACGGCGTGCAGGTCGACAACAACAAGGCCGCCTTCGAATGGGGCCGTCGCTGCGCCCATGACCTGGCCGCGGTGCAGTCGCTGTTCGCGGCGCAGCAGGTGATCAACTTCGTCAAGCGCCAGGGCGTGGACGAGCTGATCGCCAAGCGCGTCGAGTTCCTGACCGACTACCAGAACGCCGCCTACGCCGAGCAGTACCGGACCTTTGTCGAGAAGGTCCGTCAGGCGGAGCAACCGGTGGGCGGCACACGGCTGACCCAGGCCGTCGCGCGCTATCTCTTCAAGCTGATGGCCTACAAGGACGAGTACGAGGTCGCCCGCCTGCACACGGACACGAAGTTCCTCGACAAGATCAAGGGTCAGTTCGAAGGCGACTTCAAGGTCGTGCACCACCTGGCCCCGCCGATGCTCGCCACGAAGAACGACAAGGGCGAGCTGCAGAAGCGCCCCTTCGGCGGCTGGGTGCGTCCGGCCATGGGCGTGCTGGCGAAGATGAAGGGCCTGCGCGGCACCGCCTTCGATCCGTTCGGCCACACCGAGGAACGCAAGATGGAGCGCCAGCTGATCGCCGACTACCGCGCGACGATCGAGGCCATCCTGGCCAAGGGCCTGAGCGCCGAGCGCCTGCCGGTGGCCGTCGACCTGGCCCGCATCCCGGAGGACATCCGCGGCTACGGCCACGTCAAGGAACGCCACGTCAAGGCCGCCCGCCTGAAGTGGGAGCAGCTGAAGCAGCAGTGGCAGAACGCGGCGTGACCCGCCGAGCCTGAGCGGCGGACCACCCGGTCCGCCCGACCACCGACACGGCCCGCCCGGGGGACACCCCGGCGGGCCGTGTGTCTTTTGTCACCCTGGGCGCAAGGCGACGCCCCCGGAAGGGGGAGGTGCGTCTTTTTCGATGGCCCACATCGATAGACTCGCACCCCTCGGCCCGCCAGAGGCCGTGCATCCGTCCGTTTCGAGGGAGTCCCCATGCTTGCCACCACCCCCGCCCGCGCCCTGCGGGCCTTCGCCGCCGCCCTGCTGGGCGCGCTGTCCCTGGTCACCGCGCCGGTCTGGGCGCAGGCCGGCGAGAACGAATTCGCCAAGGTCATCGCCGCCGCGCAGAACGACATCGTCAAGGGCCCACAGGACATCAAGCTGTCCACCCAGGCCGTGCTGCACCTGCCCGAGGGCAAGGTCTACGTGCCGCAGCCGCATGCGGCCAAGCTGATGCACGCGATGGGCAACCCGGGCGACTACAGCGACCTGGAGGGCGTGGTGTTCCCGCGCGGCGACGGCGAGTGGTTCGCGACGCTGCGCTTCGAGAAGTCGGGCTACATCAAGGACGACGACGCCAAGCACTGGGACGCCGCCGACATGCTCAAGAGCTTCAAGGAAGGCACCGAGGCCAGCAACGAGGAGCGCAAGAAGATGGGCGGCCGCGCGCTGGAGATCACCGGCTGGGCGCAGCAGCCGACCTACGCGGCCGACACCCACCGGCTGGTGTGGGCGATGAAGTCGCGCGAGGTGGGCGCGCCGGCCGACGAGCCGCTGGGCGTCAACTACAACACCTATGCGCTGGGCCGCGAGGGCTACATGTCGCTCAACCTGGTCACCGGCCTGAACGACCTGCCCAAGTACCAGGGCGATGCGCAGCAGCTGCTGGGCGCGCTGGAGTTCAACGACGGCAAGCGCTACGCCGACTTCAACGCCAGCACCGACCACGTGGCCGAATACGGCCTGGCCGCGCTGGTGCTGGGCGTCGGCGCGAAGAAGCTGGGCCTGCTGGCGGTGATCGGCGCCTTCTTCCTGAAGTTCGCCAAGGTCATCCTGCTGGCGGGCGTGGCCTTCGGCGGCGCGATCCTGAAGCTGTTCGGCCGCAAGAAGTCCGAAGCTGCGGAGTCCTGAGGCGATGACCAAGCTGCTGTTGCTGCTGCTGTCGGGCGCCAAGCTGAGCAAGCTGCTGCTCAGCGGCGGCACGATGCTGCTGTCGGTGCTGCTCTACGCCTGGGTCTACGGCTGGCGCTACGCGGTGGGTTTCGTCGCGCTGATGTTCGTGCACGAGATGGGCCACTTCATCGCCGCGCGCCAGAAGGGCCTGGACGTCGGGCTGCCGACCTTCATTCCCTTCGTCGGCGCCTGGGTCGAGCTCAAGCACATGCCCCACGACGCGCAGACCGAGGCCTACATCGGCCTGGGCGGGCCGCTGCTGGGCACTGTCGGCGCCACCGTCTGCTACCTGCTGGCGCGGAGCTGGAACCTGGACTGGCTGCTGGCGGTCTCGTATGCCGGCTTCTTCCTGAACCTGTTCAACCTGATCCCGCTGTCGCCCTTCGACGGCGGCCGGATCACCGCGGTGCTGTCGCCGCGGATCTGGTTCGCCGGCGTGCCGGTGCTGGTCGGGCTGTTCCTGTACCGGCCCAGCCCGATGCTGCTGCTGATCGCGCTGATGGCGGGCCCGCAGCTGGTCAAGGCCTGGAAGTACCGCAGCGACAGCGACGAGGCGCTCACCTACTACGCGGTCCCGTCGCGCGTGAAGTGGGAGTACGCCGCCTACTACATCGGCCTGGCGGCCTTCCTCGCGGTGATGACGCACGACGTCCACGAGATGCTGGGCGCCGCGCGGCACCTGGGTGGAAGCGCCTGACGACGCGTCCGCTCGGACGGCTCGGTCCGGCGCGCTGGGTCCGCCCGGTGCGCCCGGGAGCCTCTCCCTCTAGTTCTTCCCCTTGGAGGGCTTGGCCGGCGTCGCGGGCTTGACGGCCCGCACCGCCTTGCGCGCCTTCTCCATCGCCTGCCGCTGGCGGGGCCGCAGCCAGCCCAGCGAGAACCCCGCTTGCGCCGCGGCGGGCACGTCGCCGCTGGCCATCGCCATCGCCAGCTGCTCGCGGGCCTGCGCGAGGCCGACCTCGAGGTCGTTCAGCGCGCCCAGCCGCTGAGCGGCCTCATGGACGCGCGCGAGCAGCTTGCCGCGCGCCTCGAATTCCTTCTTCGACAGCCGCCGCCCCGCCGCGCCACCGGGCACGGCGGCGCTCAGTTCCAGCGCCAGCCGCAGGCGACGCAAGCGGCGACGCAGGTGATGCCGGCCCTCGGCATCGAGGCGGTCGAAGCGCCGGATCTGCTTGTCCACGGCCGCGCGCCATTGGGCGATGCGCTCGTGGACGCCGTCCAGGCCCGGCGCCTCGCCGCTCGCCGGATCCAGAACCGGTCGCGCCAGCCAGCCGATGACCGCGAGCATCCAGCCCTGGACCTCGCGCGTCAGCAGCAGGCCGGCCACGTCGGCCGGTGGCGCCTCGGGCGTCGTCGTCGCCGCGGACGGGCGCTCGGCGCGCCAGGCGGCCAGCAGTTCCTGGCGCCATGGCGCCTCGGCCTGCGCGTCGGCGTCGCGCGCCGCGGTGAGCCGGCGCGACAGCTGCCCGGCGCCTTCGGCGAGCGCCAGCATCGCCGGCTCGTCCTCGCGGGCGAGCAGCCGCAGGCCGACCCGTAGCCGGCGCAGGCCGACGCGCATTTGATGCAGGTGTTCCGGCAGATGGCGACCGCTCGCGATCTGCGAGGCATTGCCGACCACCGGCTCGAGGCAGGCGCGCAGCAAGGTGCCCAACGCCGCCTCGCGGGACTGGCCCTCGGTCCAGCGCAGGGGCCTGGACGCGGCCACCGGCGCGACCTCGGCCTGGCGCGCGAGCAGGTCGCCGCGCAGCGCCTTGGTGCGCAGTTCCAGCGACAGCCCGAAGCGCTCGATCGCCCACACCCGCGCGACCTCCAGCACCGCGCGCGGCTGGCCGCTCTTGAGCTCGATCTCCAGCTCGGCCACCGGCGTGCGCCGGAGCGCGTCGCCCTCGCCGGCGAGCAGCGCGCCCTGGTCGAGCGCGAGTTCGACCACGCCATGCCGCGTGCGCAGCGTCCGGCTGAGGCGGGTGATGTCGGTGCGGAACAGCGCCTGCAGCGCGCCGGCTGGGAGCGTGTCGACCAGCGCCTGCAGCGCCTGTCCGGCGGGATGGTCGGCATGTCGCGCGACATCCAGCGCCGGCGTCGCGTCGCCCAGCGCGACGTTGTGTTCGAGGCGGGTCATGCCGTCCGGCGCGGCGCCCTTGAGCGTCTGCACCCAGGCCTCGCCTTCGCGTCGCAGGCGCAAGGCGAAGCCGGCCCGTGCCAGGTCGCGGGCCGGCGTGTCGAAGTAGATGGCCTGCAGCCGTTCTTCCGTGGCCGGCGACTGGGCGCTGCCGGCGACCCAGCGGCGGACGGCGGTCGATTGCGATGCGGGGATCTGGAAGCGCAGCTCGATTTCGGTCATCCGGCAGTGTCGCACGCAGGCCATGACAGCCGCCCGTCGGGCGCCGCCCGCGCGGGTCCGGCCCGATCGAACCAGAGATCGACGCCGCCCTGGCTCGCGCGCAGCACCGCGAAGCCGTCGCCGGGATGGTCGTGCCAGGCGCCGACCACGCAGCGCAGGCGCCGCCCGCCGGGCTCGACGAACTCGAACGCGTCCGGCGCGGCCAGCTCCTCCGCCGCGGTGACCGCGAACGGCCAGGGCGCGTAGAGCGCGGAGCTGTGGACCGAATGGAGCTGCACCGGCGCGCGGTCCTCGCCGTCCACCGCCTCGATCCGCGCGCTCAGCCAGCCGGAGCGGTGCTCGTCGCCGGAGAGGAACACCAGGCCGGTCGCGCGCTGCCGCCAGATCGCGCCGAGCAATTCATGCAGGCTGTGCGGATAACCGTCCCAGGCGTCGGAGCGCAGGCAGCTCGCCGGATGCTCGGCCGTCGCGCGGCGACGCGGCAGCGGCAGCGAGCCCGACAGCAGGAAACGCGGCCGCCCCCGCGTGCGGCCGAGCCAGTCCTCGAAGGCATCGCGCTGCGCGATCGACCACAGGCGCGCGGTCGACCAGTTGGCGACCCGACGCGCCTCGCGTTCGCCGCGGGCGTCGGCGATGAAGAAGGCGGCGCCGCGCCAGTCGAATTCGTGCCACATCAGGCCCGGTCCGCCGACACGGGCGCCGGCTTCCCAGCGGTGATCCCAGGCCGCCTGCCGCGCGACATCGAACCACGGCCCCTTGCCCCCATGGCTCGCGCCCCGCGTCGGCTCCCAGTTGTCGACGATCTCGTGATCGTCGGGCGCGTGCACCAGGCGCTCGACGGTGGGCGGAAGCAACCGTATCGGCCCCGCCTTGAACTCCCCATAAGCGCGCCCGTAGCGCTCGACGCCGCTGCGCGAGTCCGCCAGCCCGCCGCTCGCATCCGCGTAGATCTGGTCGCCGGCGAACAGCACCAGCGAGCAGGCCTGCCCCCGCGCCGTCGACCGCGTGAAGCGATGCAGCCGCGCCAGCGACGCGAGCGCCGGCCCCGCCTCGTCGGCGTCGAGCTCCCAGCCCGGGCTCACATCGAGCAGCCCCGGCGGGTACTGGCAGGCCGCGAGCACGAAGCAGAGGTCGACGTCGCCGGAGGCGCTCGCGTCCGGCGCATCCGGCGCGTCCGGCGACGGCACGAACCCATGGGCCCAGCGGTGCGGCGGCAGGGCCAGGAGCTGTTCCAGCGCGCCCTCGACCTGCGCCTGCAGCTCGTCCTTGCCCAGTTCGTGCATGACGCCGCGATGCGCGCCCTCCATCGCCAGTGCGCGCGGCTCCAGGTACAGCGCCAGGAGGAGCAGGCCGCTCAGGTCGATGTCGATGTCGATGTCGTTGTCGATGTCGGAATCAAGGTCGAGCACCGGCGCACCGCCGGTCGGGCCTTGGCTTGGCGAGGCCGGAAAGTGCTCGACATCGACCACACCGCGCCACGGCTCGCCGGGCCGCCCGATGCCCGGCGGCACGAAGGCCTCCAGCCGCCAGGGCAGCGGCAGGCGCTCATAGTCCCAGCCGCCGCGCCAGCGCATCGGCACCCAGAGCAGCCAGTGCGGCCAGCCGCGCTCCGGCCGCAACGCGGTCAGCAGGGGCACCCGGCCGTTCACCGGCGCCGCGCGCTCGACGCGATGGCCGGGTGCCTCGGCGCCGATCAGCAGGCCGCTGATGGCGGTCCGGGCGGTGCGGTGTCTCGCGCCGCTCATGGCGGGGACTCCTCGGCGAGGAAGGCCAGCACATGCGGGAACACCAGCGTCGCCACATGGCGCCCGATCAGGCAGTCCTGATGGCCATGGCCGGCGATCACGCGATAGCGGTAGCGGCCCGGCGCGGCCTGGTCGTAATGGTCCTTGAGCAGCTCGGCGCTGTCGGCGCTGCACAGCCCGTTGTCCTCGCCGTGCAGCGACAGCACCGGGAAGGCCTGCAGCAGCGCCAGGCTCTTGGCCAGGCTGTCGAGGTAGAGGCTCGCGCCCTGCCAGTCGGTGATCTCGTGGCAGCGCGCGAAGTGGATCGCCTGCGCGACGGTGTCCATGTTCAGCGGCCCGAAGTGGTCGTCGATGAAGTCCAGCACCGGCTGGTCGACATTCGCGGCCGCGAAGTCGCGCCCGTAGAGCAGGTCCATGCGGTGCCGCGTCGCCGTCCACGGCGTGCGGCGCATGCGCCAGGGCGGCCACGGCGGCGGGTTCTCGAGGTCGAACTCCCGGTCCGGATACGGCAGGCTGGCCAGCAGGCGGTCGAGCAGCTGGTCGACCAGCGTCGGCGGGCCCTCGGGCCGGAAGGTGTAGCCGCCCATCGGCAGGTAGGGCCGCAGGTACTGCATCAGCACGCCGCGCAGGCTGTTGGTCGGCGACATCACCATCAGCGGCGTCACCTGCGAGATCACCAGCTTCGCGATCCGGTCCTTCAGCAGCGCGCGCAGCGGATGGTGGCGCTCCCAGGGCTGCTCGCGCGGCTCCAGCAGCGCCATGTGCAGCATCACCGAGCCCATGCAGTGCGCGAAGACGTTCAGGCGCCGATGCCCGGTCTCGCGCAGCACGCGGTCCACGGCCAGCGGGATGTCGTTGAACGCGGACTCCTCGAAGGTCCAGGGCAGCGTCGCCGTGGGCAGGCCGGCGCTGGTGCGCATGTCCAGCACCCACACGTCGTGCCCCGCGTCCCACAGCAGCTTGGCCGGCCCGGGCCTCACCGAGTGGTGGGCGAAGGTCGTGCCGCTGGCGCTGTAGCCATGGATCATCAGCATCGGCACGCCACCCGGGCGGGCGTAGCGCGTCAGGCGGATGAGCACCGGGCGGTCGTCGTCGGCGCGCGGCGGGCGGTCCAGGTCCTGGCGTTGCGCGCCCGCGTCGCCCCAGCGGCCCGCGGCCATCTCGATCACCACCGGCTCCGGCAGCCCCGGCACCGCCCCCGGCAGACGCGAGACGCGCCGCGGCGGCGCTTCGTCGGGTTTGCGGAAGGTCCAGGCATGCAGCCCGATGGTCATCCGCGCGATGTAGGCCATCAGCGCGCCGACATCGCGCACCGCAGACGGGACGTCCCGAGCCTGACGCACGCGCAGCAGCGGCAGGCGCTCGCGGGCGAGGTGATGCAGGTCGACCGTCAGCGTGATCGCGCGCGCGCCCGGCGGCGGCGCCAGGCCCGCAACCGGCGTCAGGACCATGCGGCTCAGCTGCGTCCACGGATTGCCGCGCCGGGTGTAGCTGATGCGCTTGCAGCCGTGCAGGTCCTGGCCGCGCAGCGCGGCCGCCCAGGCCGGCAGCTCGGCCGCGGGATCGACGCGCACCCGATAGCGCATCAGGCGCGCCTCGCCCGCATGACCGGCGAGATGCCAGGCGTTGACCGCCCGCGCGCGCAGCCCCGCCCGGGCCGCGCCCGGAGCCTTCGGCGCGGCGCGTCGTCCGGCCCAGTCGACCAGGCCCTGCCAGCTGTCGCGGATGCCGCGGTTGATCGCCCAGGCCCAGAGCCCGCGTGCATGTCGGCGCAGCGGGCCCGAGGCCTCGCGCTGGAACAGCGTCAACTCGCCGTCGGCCAGCGGCACGCTGAACAGCGCGTGATCGTCGCCGTGCTCCTCGTGCGGCCAGAGCCGGCCGTCGCCGGCCTTCGGGCCGACGATCTCGAAGCCGCCCGAGCGCTTCTCGCTCGCCTCGAAGACGCGCAGCCGGCTGCCCGGCGCGACCACCAGCCGGCGCTCCGGCCCCGGCCGCAGCAGCGCGGCCAGCATGGCCGGCCGATAGACGACGCACAGCTCCAGGTACTTCACCGGCGAGCCGGGCGCGCCGGGCCAGCGGACGAAACCGCCGAGGCGCTCGCGCACCTCGATGACGGTGTCGCGCGGCGCGGCGCCATCGGCGGCGACGCGGTCGGCGGTGCGATCGGACGCGCGATCGGCAGTGGATCGCTCGCCGGCGAGTCGGTCGGTGGTGGCGGGACCGCGAGCGGCTCGATCGTGGGCGGTTCCATCAGGCGCGGAGGGCGTCGCAGGGGCGCGCTCATGGGACAGGTCCCGGAACACCGGCCGCTCGCGCTCGCGCCGCTGGGCGACCGGCGACGGCCCGCCCAGCCCCCAGGCCGCCACCAGGTGGTCGAGCGCGCGCTGCGCGAGCGCGCTGATCGTCAGCGCCGGATTGATCGCCAGCGAGCCCGGCACGATCGCGCCGTCGAGCACGACGAGCCCGTCATGCACCGCCTCGCCATCGCCGGCGAAGACCTGGCCGATCGCGTTGACGACACCATCGGTGCCGCGGTCGCCCATCGCGCAGCCGCCCAGCGGATGGACGCTGACCATGGGGCCGCGCGCATCGTTCGCGAGGAAGGCCATCTCCGGCGGCAGCAGCTGCCACAGCGGATTGCGCAGCAGGCGCGCGCCCTGCGCGGCGAGGCGGCGCTGCAGGGCCTCGTGGCGGCGGACGACCGCGGGTTCGTCGCGCAGGCTCGGCCAGTCGACCTGCAGCCCGCCCGGTTCCGCGAAGCCCTCGGGCCGCACCAGCCGTCCGGTGCCGCTGTCACGGCCGACGATCGCGAGCGGCAGCTGCCGCGCCGTCGTGGACGGCCGCACGGCGAAGGGGTCGTCGAAGTCGGCGCGTTCCTCATGCGGGCCCGCGTTCGGCCGCGCCAGCGCATCCAGCGTCGCGGCCAGCGCGAAGCCTTCCTCGAAGATCGGCCGGAGCGCGCCCGGGATCGCGAGGTCCTCGACGACATGGTCCGGCCCCGCGTCCAGCACGCCGGTGATGGTCGGGCCCACCTGCCGCGATGCGGGCGGCTGGTCCTCGTCGGCGACGGCGTGGACCGCGCGCGGCCAGTCGTGGCCGACCGCGATCGCGTCGCCGTTGGCGGAAAACGCCTGGCCCAGCATCCGCGACAGCGGCAGGCCACGGTCGCGCGCGCTCATCAGGATCTCGGTCGAGCCCAGCGACCCGGCCGCCAGCACGACCCGGCGCGCGATCACCTCGAAGGGCGCGCCCTGCCGATCGCGCAGCAGCTCGTCGGTGTGCTGCACGGCCACGCGCCAGCCGGCGCCGGGTACCGCCTCGAGCCCTTCGACGCTGGCGCCGCAGACCAGCTCCGCGCCCTGCCGCCAGGCCCGCAGCAGCAGCCCGGTGTCCAGCGACAGCTTGGCCTCGTGGTTGCAGCCGGTCGCGCAATCGCCGCAGGCGAGGCAGGGCCGGTGCGCCCAGTCCGCCGCGCCGCGCGGCGCCGCGTCCATGGCGACCTGCAAGCGCGCCGCCCGCGTGCGCGCCGGGTCCAGCGCCCGCAGCGCGTCCAGCCGGCGGCGCGCGGCCTCGGGCCGCTGGACGCGCAGCCGCTCGATCGTGTTGTCTCCCTGGGCGTCGCGCACGCCCAGCAGCCGCTCGGCGCGCTCGAACCACGGCGTCATGTCCTCGTCGAGGAAGGCCTGCGGCCAGCCGGGCTCGCGGAACACCGCCGGATCGGGCCGCTCCATCACGCCCGCGTTGATCAGCGAGCCGCCGCCCAGGCCATTGGCCAGCGCGACGCAGACATCCGGTCCCAGCCGCACATCGAAGAGCCCCTCGCGACGGCCCATCGGCGCGGAGGCGCCGGCCCGCGCGAGCCGCACATGCCCGGGCAGGTCGGCGAAGCGGCTGGGGAAGGCGCCGGGCAGGTACTCCCGGCCGCGCTCCAGCACCACGACCTCGAGGCGCCGGCCGTCCGCGTCGCGGCGACCCGCGAGCGCCTGCGCGGCGGCCGCGCCCCCATAGCCGCTGCCGACGATGAGCACGTCCACGGCGGCCGGGCCGGGCGCGGGCGCGGGCGCGCCCAGCCGCTCGACCATCCAGTCCTCCAGCGGGCGCGACAGCCAGCGCGTGCCCAGCGGCCGTTCCCGGCCGGCGGCGGCACCGTCAGACGGGGCTGGCGGCGCCTCCTCGAACGGACGAGACATCGACACCCTCCCTGCGGTACTCGGCCAGCGCGGCCTGCATCGCGTTGATCAGCAGCTCTTCGGTGACCGGCTTGTGCAGCAGCGTCAAGCCGGCCTCGTGGGCCTCGCGCAGCCGCTCCGGCGCGGTGTCGCCGCTGACGATCAGCGCCGGCAGGCCGGGGAAGGCGCTGCGCAGCGAGCGCACGGCGCTGATGCCGTCCTCGCCGCCGCGCAGCCGGAAGTCGGTCAGCAGCAGGTCCGGCTGCTGGCCCATGCTCTTGAGCAGGCCTTCCCGCGTGCTGCCCGCCAGCAGCACCTGGCAGCCGTGCGCGCTCAGCAGCGCATGCATGGCCACGCGCACCGGCTCCTCGTCGTCGATCACCAGTACCCGCATCGGCGGCAGCGCCGGGCCCTGTCTGGGCGCCGCGCCGGGCCGCACCAGCGCAATGTCGGCGGCCGTCACGTTCAGCATGAAGCTGGAGCCATGCCCCGGCGCCGATCGCAGCCCCAGGTGCAGGTCCAGCAGGTCGACCAGTCGGGTGACGATGGACAGCCCCAGGCCCAGGCCCTTGGCGCGGTCGCGCTCCGGATTCCCGACCTGGTAGAACTCCTCGAAGATGCGCTGCTGCTCGTGCTCGGGAATGCCCATGCCGGTGTCGCGCACCGACAGGCGCCAGACTTCCTCGTCCTGGCCGCGGTTGACCTCGATGGCCACCTCGCCGCGCATCGTGTACTTGATGGCGTTGTCGATCAGGTTGCGCACCACGCGCTCCAGCAGCACCGGGTCGCTCTCGACGCAGGCCTCGGGCGGGCAGTCCAGGCGCAGCAGCAGCTGCTTGCGCAGCGCGGCCGGCTGGAACTCCCGCTGCAGCCGGCCCAGCCAGGGCTGCAAGGCGAAGACCTGGTTGTTCACCGGCACGACGTTGGCATCCAGCTTGGAGATGTCCAGCAGCGCGTCCATCTGCGAAGACAGCGACTGCAGCGCCAGGTTCATCTGCGTCACGATGACGCGGCCTTCGTCGTCCATCGGCCGCTTGTCCAGCGCCGCGCCGAACAGCGACAGCGTGTGCATCGGCTGGCGCAGGTCGTGGCTGGCCGAGGCGAGGAAACGCGTCTTGGCCGCCATCGCGGACTCCGCCTGCGACAGCGCCTGGCGCAATTGCTGGTTGCTCTTGTTCTGCTGCAGCCGGATCAGCACCGACTCGGCGAACACGCGGTAGGTGTCGCGCGCCAGGCCGGTCAGGATGACGCCGAAAAAGACGATCAGCGCCGACAGCACCCAGTCGAGCCAGCGGTGCTGCTCGCCGGGCTGGTGGAAGAGGCCCCACGCGAGCGCATTGGCCAGCGTCACCGGCCACAGGAAGACCTGGAACACGACGCGATGGCCGGCGGTCGTCGCGACCGCGCCGGCGCACAGGCCCAGCAGCACGATGGTCTGCACCATCCGTTGGAAATCGCTCAGGTGCGGCGCGGCGACCAGCGACACGCTGAAGACCAGGCCGTTGGCCAGGCTCAGCCAGATCGCCCAGTCCAGGCGCTGCTCGAGGGGGCGCTCATGCATCTCGGGCAGCCGGCCCAGCACGACCCAGCGCGCCGCCAGCACCACGAAGACCACGCCCAGCCAACCGTAGGCCAGCCACGGCGACATCACCTGCGCCGCCATCATCGCCATCATCAGCGCGGCGATGCTCACCGGATACGGGACGCGGCGGCCCTGCTTGCCGATCAGGCGCAGCAGTTCGAGCTCGACGCTCGCCTGCTCGGCGCTGCGCTCACCCGCCATGACCGGAGGGGGCAGCGCCTGGCCGCTGCCGCGAGTGGAGATGCATGGGTTGTGTAAGGCTTGTACTGGGCCGGCAATATATCTTGCCGAACCCTCACACCCAAGTGCCATGCCTGGGGGCGGCACCGCATCGCGGCCGGGTCGCCGCGCAAATCGCGAGAAAGGCTAAAAAGCGCAGCGCGGATAAAACTATGCCGACCACCGCCGCCCCATCGGGCTTTGGTAGGTCGGCATAGCACTCCTCCCCTTGATCACAACGCTGAGGTCCAGGCAGCGCGCGATCGGTGCCCAGTATGCGAAGGGAGGCCACCGCCCGGTATCCCCCTCAAGAGGGAGAGCGCCGAGGGCCTCGGCCTCCCGCAGGTCCGCGGCGTTCGGGCAAGGCGCTCATGCCGCTCAGGCGATCCGCAGTCGCTCCGGCGCATGGCTGTCGCGCAGCAGTTCCTCCAGCAGCGCGAGGTAGTAGCCCAGCGGCGGCGTCCGCATGCCCGGCCGCTTGGCCAGGTCGTCCCAGCGGCGCAGCTGCAGCGCGGCGCTCGCATGCCGCTGGGTCATGAAGCGCAGGCGCTCCTCCGCGTTCATCGGACCGCCCTGCAGCGCCAGGCTGTGGCGCGAGGCCTCGGACAGGCCGGGCCCGTAGGCCGGATCGGTGCTCACCAGGTAGCGCTTGGCGTCGACATGCAGCCGGATCGGCTCCAGCACGTCGGGTCCCAGACCGCCCGCGCGCAGCAGCGGCAGCGCGGTCAATTCATGCTGGTCATCCCGCAGAGGGGCGGTTGAACCACCGTCCATCAGTTGGCCGACGTCATGCAGCAGCGCCGCGGCTACAAGGCTATGCTCCGCGTGCGCCCATTCGGCCAGTTGCGCGCATTGGAGCGCGTGCTCCAGCGCAGTGACCGGCTCGCGGCGCTCGTCGCCGTACTGCAGGTGGCCGCGACGGTGAAACACGGCCTCGACCTTCGCGATCAGGTCCATGACGAATCCTCGACGTCACTCCAAGGGCGGAGCGGCGCCAGTCTCGACCCCGCCGATGACGGGTCTGTGAAGCGACGATGGGGTTCTCATTCAAATCGACTGAACAGTGGCCTCAGTTCCGGTGAACCGACGACGTACGGCGCACGCAGACACTTCGTTCCATTCCGGACGCTCCGGCCCTCGACGGCCCGGGGATCTGCCCCAGGAACTTTCCCAGGACGCGAGCTTTCCATGACCACGATCGACGACCAGCCCCAGGACCCCGACAACGCCCCGACGCAGCCGGCCGAGGCGGCCGCCCTGCCCGTGGCGCCGGTCGCCGCGCCGGCGCCGATGCCTGCGGTCAAGAGCCGCTACGACGGCGTGGCGATGCTGTTCCACTGGGTGCTGGCGATCGCGATCATCGGGACCTTCTCGGTGGGTTGGTACATGGCCGACCTGCCGTTCTCGCTGACCCGGCTCAAGCTCTTCAACTGGCACAAGTGGGCCGGCGTGACCATCCTGGCGCTGTCGGCGCTGCGGCTGCTGTGGCGCCTGGGGCACCGCCCGCCGGCGGACCTGCCGATGCCGGCGTGGCAGAAGCTGGGCGCGCACGCGGTGCACTGGCTGCTGTACGCGGCCTTCTTCGCGGTGCCGCTGAGCGGCTGGGCCTACAGCTCGGCGGCTGGCTTCCCGATCGTGTGGTTCGGCGTGCTGCCGCTGCCCGACTTCGTGCCCAAGGACAAGGCGCTGGCGGAATCGCTCAAGCAGCTCCACCAGTTTTTTGCCTACGGCCTCGGCCTGCTCGTCCTTGCCCACCTTGGCGCCGTGGTCAAGCACGTCGTGCTCGACAAGGACGGCCTGCTGCGGCGCATGCTCCCGGGCCGCGCCTGAGCGGCATCGGCGCGGCAATCGCCCTGGACAACGCCTGACCCCAAGACTTCCGACCCCGCAGAGGATTCCATGACCGCACGTATGGCCACCCATCTCTCGATCACCGCGCTGTCGGTGCTGAGCGCCGCCTTCATCCTGGCCGCGCCGGCGATGGCGCAGACCAAGCCGGCCACGCCCGCCGCCACCGCGGCCGCGCCCGCCACCGCCAAGCTGGTGCCGGCGCAGAGCGACATCGCCTTCACCTTCCGCCAGATGGGCGTGCCGGTGGACGGCCACTTCAAGAAATTCGACGCGCAGGTGGCCTTCGATCCGAAGAACCCGGCCGCCGGCAAGGTGTCGCTGTCGATCGAGCTGGGCAGCGCCACGCTGGGCGACGCCGCCACCGACGCGGAGCTGGTCAAGCCCGAGTGGTTCAACGTCAAGAAGATCCCGACCGCCACCTTCCAGAGCACCGCCATCAAGGCGCTGGGCGGCGGCAAGTTCGAGGCCACCGGCAAGCTCACGATCAAGGGCCAGGTGAAGGATGTGGTCGTGCCGGTGGCGCTGGCGCAGGCCGGCGGCACCACGACCGCCACCGGCGCGTTCGCGATCAAGCGGCTGGACTTCAACATCGGCGAGGGCGAATGGAAGGACACCTCCATGGTCGCCAACGACGTCCAGGTGAAGTTCAAGCTGGCCCTCACCGGCATGGCGCCGCTGTAAGCGGCCCGCCGCCATTCCTTCGAATTCCTCCGAGTTCCTCCAACCGGTCCGGGTCCTCGCCCGGTTCCTTTCCATCCCAACTGTTCGACAGGACCCCACGATGATGAAGAAAGCCCTGCTGCTCGCCTCCCTGATCGCCGCCGCCGGCCTGGCGCAAGCCCAGAGCGCGACCTACGCGATCGACCCGACGCACACCTACGCCACCTTCGAGATCAAGCACTTCGGCACCTCGACCAACCGCGGCCGCTTCGACAAGAAGGAAGGCACCGTGCAGTTCGACAAGGCCGGCAAGTCGGGCAAGGTCGAGATCACCTTCGACATGAACGGCATCAGCACCGGCTCGACCCAGTTCGACAACCACCTGAAGAGCAAGGACTTCTTCGACGTGGCCAACAACCCGACGGCCAAGTTCGTCGGCGACAAGTTCACCTTCTCGGGCGACAAGGTGGCCTCGGTGTCCGGCCAGTTGACGCTCAAGGGCAAGACCGCCCCGGTGACGCTGACCGCGACCAACTTCAACTGCTACGACAACCCGATGCTCAAGCGCGAGGTCTGCGGCGGCGACTTCGAGACCACCTTCGACCGCACGGCCTTCGGTGTCGACTACGGCATCCAGTACGGCTTCTCGAAGGACATCAAGGTCATCGTCCAGGTCGAGGCGGTGAAGCAGTAAGCCCCCGGGAATCCTTCACACCCGATGCCGGAAGGCCCGCGAAAGCGGGCCTTTCGCGTTTGCGGGCGGTCGCCTGGAGCGGGCCGGACCGCCGCGCCGACGCCCCGGCCTGTCGGGGATCGGCGCAGTCCATCCCGGCCTCCGCACGGCGCGTCGCCCGGCCCCTCGGGCGCCCAGGGGACTTGCGTACAGTGCGCCCCATACGACAGGTCCCCCCATGAACGCGCCGACTCCCGCCTCCCCCACCCCGCGCCAACGCTGGCAGCGCTTCATGAAAGCCGCCGAGCAGGGTTTCCACAGCTACGGCAGTTGGCTGGTGTCCATCACCTGGAAGCGCTTCGCGCTGCTGTCGGTGATGCTGATCATCGGCGCCAACATCCTCCAGACCCTGCCGCCCTTCTCCTTCAGCTGGCAGTTGCCGGTCGAGACCACCGAGACCATCCATCCGCCCAAGGACCTGCGCCGGGATCGCGACCGCGAGAAGGCAGCGGAAAAGGCCGCGGAGAAAGCCGCCGCCAAGGCCGAGAAGCAGGCGGCAGAGGCCGAGCGGGCCGCCCGCTCGGAGCGCTCCGGCGAAGAAGCCGAGCCCGAGCACGCTGCCTCCGCCGCCAGCGGCATCCAGGCCGAGGACCTCGAGGGCCTGCGCTACGAAGTCCAGATCGACAAGCGCGGCGTGCGCATCGTGCCGCGCAAGCCGCTCAGCGCCGCCAGCGCGGCGGCCAGCGGCGGGGCGTCCGAGGCCGAGGTCACCGATCCCAACCTGCCCGCCATCGACATCCGCATCCCCAACGAGAAGCAGCGCGACGCGGTGCGTGAAGCGGTCCGCACCGCCGTCAACGACGCCAAGCGCGTGCTGGAAGAGGCCGCCGAGGAGGCGCGCCAGGCCAAGGCCGAAGCCGAGGAAGCCAAGGATGAACTCGAGCAGGCCCAGCGCGAGACCTCGCGCAAGACCCGCTACCGCACCGTCCACCTGGGCGATTTCCTGGACAAGCTCGCCATCCTGGTGGTGCTGGCCTCGGCGCTGCTGAAGGCCACCTACAAGGGCCGGCTGCAGGCCGAGGTCAAGGCCGCCAAGGCCACCGAGACCGCCGAGGCCGAATCGCTGCGCCGCCAGGTCGTCGAGGCGCGCATGGCCGCGATGCAGGCCCAGGTCGAACCCCACTTCCTGTTCAACACGCTGGCCTCCATCGACCACCTGATCGAGACCGACCCGCCGCGCGCCTCGCAGATGCAGAAGAACCTGATCGCGCTGCTGCGGGCCTCGATGCCGACGATGCGCGAGGCCAATGCCAACGGCGGCGTGCGCGACCTGGGCCGCGAGATGGCGGTGATCCGGCCCTACCTCGAGATCCTGCAGGTGCGCATGGAAGAGCGGCTCCAGACCCGCATCGACGTGCCCGACGGCCTGCTCTCGGCCGAGTTCCCGCCGATGATGATCCAGAGCCTGGTCGAGAACGCCATCAAGCACGGCCTGGAGCCCAAGGCCGAAGGCGGCAGCCTGACCCTCAAGGCCGAGATCGTCCACGGCAAGCTGCAGGTCACCGTCGCCGACACCGGTCTGGGCTTCGGCCGGGCCGCGACCTCCGGCACCGGCGTCGGCCTGGCCAACATCCGCGAGCGCCTGTCGCTGCTCTACGGCAAGGCGGCCAGCCTGACCGTCGCGGAGAACCAGCCCTCCGGCACCATCGTCACCATCACCGTCCCGTACCGGACCTCCGCCCACCACGCGCAGGAACAAGGAGCACACGCATGAAGACGCTGTTCAAGGCCCTGTTGATCTTCGGTTTCGTCCTGGTCGGCGTGGCGACGCTGCTCGGCTGGGGCGCGGTCCACCTGCTGGGCGACGTGCCCGGCGTGCATCTCACCATCGACGGCGACGACGTCATCTGGACCAGCCTGGACCTGGCCGATGCCTTCGGCGCCGGGCTGGGACTGATCATCGCCATCGGCGTGATGTGCCTGATCGTGCCGCTGCTGCTCCTGCTGGGCCTGGGCCTGCCGCTGCTGATCATCGGCGCGCTGGTGCTGGCCGGGCTGGCGGCGCTGGTGGGGGTGGGCGCGATCGTCGGCTCGCCGCTGATCCTGATCGGCCTGGTCGTCTGGCTGCTGGTGCGCGACAAGCCGCGCAAGGCACCGATGGCGCCGCCCGCCGCGCCGATCGCCCCGGCCCCCATGCCCAACATGCCTCAAGCGCCCACCGAGCCGACCCTGCACGCCTGAGCCTTCCTTCCCGCCGGTCCGCGGACCGGCGCCTGCCCTAACATCGCCCCTCATGAGCGACACCACCTCCGCCCCCCGCGCCGTCCTCGCCGACGATGAACGACTGATGCGCGAGCAGCTGCGCAGCCGCATCGCCGAGGTCTGGCCCGAGCTCCAGATCGTCGCCGAGGCCAAGAACGGCCTGGAGGCCGTCGAGCTGGTCAAGGAACACAAGCCCGACCTGGTCTTCCTCGACATCCGCATGCCGGGGCTGACCGGCGTGGAAGCGGCCAAGCAGATCGCGCAGCTGCCCGACGACGACGAGTGGGCGCTGCCCGAGATCGTCTTCATCACCGCCTACGACCAGTACGCGGTCGAGGCCTTCGAGCAGGGCGTCTGCGACTACGTGCTCAAGCCCGCGGAACGCGACCGGCTGCAGGTCACCGTCGGACGCATCAAGAAGCGTCTGGCCCAGCGCAGCGGCGAGGCCGAACCCGAAGGCCCGGCCACCGGCACGCTGCAGCAGCTGCTGCACTCGCTGTCGGCGCGGGTGAACAACGCGGGGGAGGCGCCGAAGTATCTGCAGTGGATTCAGGCGTCGGTTGGCCAGACCATTCAGATGATTCCGGTGGAGGACGTGCTGTTCTTCATCAGCGACGAGAAGTACACGCGCGTCCAGACGCCCACCGTCGAGGCGCTGATCCGCAAGCCGATCAAGGAACTGGTCGAGGAACTCGACCCGCAACTGTTCTGGCAGATCCACCGCTCGACACTGGTCAACGTGAAAGCCATCAACGGCATCAGCCGCGACTTCCGCGGCCGCCAGCTCGTGGGCGTTCGAGGCCTCGACGAAAAACTCGAGGTGAGCCGCTCCTACACCCACCTCTTCAAAGGCATGTGACGCGGCTGCGAGTCGGGAGCCGGGCGGTGTTGCAAATCCTCGCCATAGCGCTGCTATGGCTGCGGTTTGCGCCTAGCCCGGCTCCCGACTCGCAACCGCGTCACCCGTGGCAGGCATCCCTGGGGAATTAGCGAGAGGGAGCTTTGAGCTTGACGCCAGCAGCCTTCATCGCACGGCGGACCTCCGGGGCACTCTCAAAGTCCGAATCCATGTCGGGCTGCACCGTCTCGAGGCCGTGGCTCGAATCGAGGTCGCCGGGGCCACCGGGACGACGTGAAGGCGTGCGAAGGCCAAGGCCCAGCGCCATCAGCGCGTAGAAGAGGAACGCAATCCGCGGAGCGTCGATCAGGCTGTCGAAGAGGCCGACGATCACGAAGGCCGAGAGGCCGCCCACGACGGCGGGCGACAGCGGATGGCGGCGACCCGCACCGAAGGTGCAGCGCCACAGCACCGTCACCAGCAGGCTGCTCCATAGCGCCAGGCCGAACAGGCCCTGCTCGAACAGCACATGCAAGGGCAGGCTCTTCATGTGGAACGGCATGTGGTTGCGGTCGCTGGTGAAGTACCAGCGCGCCAGGCCCTCGCTGAAGTCGCCGTTGCGCAGCAGCGGTCCATGCACGCTGTCCGCGATCGACACCGACGCGATCTCGAGCACGCCACCCCGCCAGTTCTGCGTGACCGAGGCCACCAGCCGTCGCGGCGCCCAGATCGATCCGCCGAAGTCCGGCGGCACGTGACCCAGCCTCAGCTGCACCGGCTGCCAGGCGCCGCCCAGCGGCTCGACATCCGCCTCGCGGTCCACGCAGCGCAGCGGATAGAGCAGGAACTTCTCGCAGACCTCGACCCGCAGCCGGGTCTTGAACTGGGTCCGCAGGGTCACCGTCGCGGCCACCTCGCCCGCCACCGACGGCACGCGCTGGCTGAGCCGGAACATCTCGCCGTTGCCCATCATGTGCAGGCCGCTGGTCAGCGTGACGGTCGGTCGCGGTGACGGCTCCGCACCCGGCAACCCCACGGCCAACCCGTCCTCGCGCGCCGGGTTCCACCGGTAGTCGCCGACACGCTCGTCGAAGGGGCCGCCATTGGCGAAGCTCGCCGGGAAACGGCCGCTGCCCTTGCCGAGCAGCCATTCGTCCATGGTCTTGAGCAGGTCCAGGCCGATGCGCCAGTGCTCAAGGCGGCCCTCGAAGTCCTGCTGCCCGGTCGACATCCGCTGGCCGATGTACGCGCCCCCGCCCAGCGCCGCGACCACCGCGCAGGCCAGCAGGCAGCCGGTCCACACCAGCCCCCGGATGCGCCAGCCGACGCTGCGCAGGTCGGCGCCGACACGCGGCGACCATTGCGTCGAGATCCATGCGATCGCCAGCACGGCCAGCACCGCCGCGACCGGCCCCAGTCCGCGACCGCCGCCCCAGTGCGCCGCGACCAGGCCGGCGCCCGCCAGCGTGGCCATCCACACCACCGCGAACGCGAAGGCCTGCGCAGGCTGCGTCAGCCCGCCGCGCCACAGCCAGCCCAGTCCCAGGCCCAGCAGCACCACGGCGCCGTCGATGAGGTAGGCGCCCTTGGGCACGAGGTCGATCAGCAGCCCGCCGCCAAGCGCCAGCAGCAGGGCAGGCAACGGCGACAGCACCAGCAGCGCGCGCTGCTGTCCGCGCGGCCAGGAGGCGCGCGAGGCCGGCATCGCCAGCAGCACCGCGACGCTGCCCGCGAGCGCGAGCAGGGCCCGATACCCGCCAGCGCCGAACAGCACCCAGGCCGCCAGCGCGGTGCCCCCGATCACGCCGGCGGACCAGCCCAGCGGCACGGGGCCACCGGTCGCCGCCAGGCTGCCGGGCAACGATCCTTCCTGCCGCGCCGCCGCCAGGGTCTCGCGGCGCTGCACCGCCCACAGCAGCGCGCACAGCGCCATGCCCAGCGGCACCGCCAGGTAGACGCCGCGCGAGAAGGTCGTCAGCGAGGCGTAGAAGGCCAGCAGCAGCACCGCCAGCGCGCCGAGGAAGCGCAGCGGGCGACGCTCCCGCATCGCCCACAGCAGCGCGAACGGCAGGCTCAGCGCGAGCGCGCCATCCAGCGACGCGCCGCCGACATTCATCTCCCAGAACAGCGAGGTGGTCCGGTAGTCGGTCGAGAAGTCCAGCAGCCCGGTGTAGACCCAGCGCTCCCACAGCGCGCCCAGCGAGGTGCTCAGCAGCACCAGCACCCAGGCCGCGCGGGACAGGCGCTGCACCGACGAGGGCCGCAGGTCGGAGGCCTTCTGCCACAGCGGCAGCAACAGCAGCACCAGGAAGAAGCTCTTGCCCGCGCGCAGGCTGTTCATCGGCTCCTGGAAGCCCTGCCAGAAGCCGGACTGCACGCCGCCGGCATGCACGAAGCCGCGCCACACCGCGATGAATGCCGACAGCGCGAAGACCGCCATCAGCACCCGCACCGCGGCGCGCCAGCGCAGCGTGCGGTAGCGCCACGGCACCGGCTGGTGCGCGGGTGCCGTCAGCGCGAGTGCCGCGTAACCGCCCGCCGCCACGGCAAGCACGACCAGGTCCAGCTCCTCGAAGGTGATCCAGCCGGTCCAGGGCGCGAAGCCGATCGCCGGCACCAGCGCCGGCACGAGGAAGGGCAGCGCGCGCCAGCCGAAGAAGCTGGCGACGGCCAGGGCCGTCCACAGCGCGACTGCGGCGGCCGGTTCGACGGGGTAATGACGCGCGAGCCACAGCCCGGCGACGGCGCAGGCGGCGCCCGCCGCCAGCGTGGCCAGGGCCGGCAGGCGCCGGGGAAGAACGAGGTTCATGCGCGCGCTCTTCCCAGGCTGCTGGCGATGCACCACTGCGCCGGCCAGTAGCTGGCGAGCACCCAGAAGCTGGCCATGTCCAGCGGACCGGCGAACTTGTTGATCGCCAGCATCGCGTCGGACAGCACGAACAGCGTGCCGCCCCAGGCGGCCCAGCGGGCCAGCGGCTCGTCGGACTGCCCGACGCTGCCGCGCCACCAGGCCCAGGCCTGCGCCGCCATGGTCGCCAGGCAGACCACGTAGACCACCACCGGCACCTGCAGCGCGGCCGGGATGCTGGACCAGAGCCGCCCCAGCACCATCGCCGCGATGAGGCCGAACATCAGGAAAGGCCAGCGCACCGCGCCCAGCCGCTTGCGGGTGCAGAAGCCAACGACGTAGCAGACGTGCGCCGCGAGGAAGCTCACCAGCCCGGGCAGGAAACCCTGCTCCGGCCAGAGCAGGGCGACGTCACCCGCCAGCGAGCACAGCAGGCCGGCCCGCAGCCAGCGCGCCAGGCGCGGCTGCTGCGCGCCCCGCCCCCAGGCGTACAGCAGGATGAGGACGGTCGTCAGCGGCTTGAAGACGAAGGCCAGCGCCGGCGGCAGCTCGGGCGGCTGGGACAGCGCAAGGATGGCGACGGCCGCGCTGAGCAAGGTCAGCAACGGCAGTGCGACACCCATCCGGGAGGCGGGCTTGGCGGCGGAGGCGGTCATGCGGCCGCATTCTGCCGTTTGCCGATGGCGTCCATCCCCCTGGACCCGGTGACATGGCAGACCTTACAGGTCGGTCGCCGGCAGGGGCGACGGCAAGGACGATGACGACGGCGATGACGAAAGCGAGGACGGCATGGACGCGCACCGCCGGTCAAAGGTAGCCGCTCCGGCGGTCGAGCGCCTGCATGCGTTCATGCAGCGAGGCCTCGGGGACCTGGAACTTGTTGGCCAGCTTGCGGGCGCTGAGCATGCCGTGATCCATCAACCGGTAGATCGCGACCTCCGGCATCAGCAGGTCCAGCGCGAAGTGGTGGGCCTCCTGCTCGATGCGTCGCGGGCAGCAGGTGGACAGCGTGACCAGCGTCTCCGGCGGCACCGGTCCGTGGCCCAGCAGGTGGTGGCCCAGCGCGTGCGCCAGCACGATGCGCCGCCGCGCCGCGTCCTCGCCCAGGTTGACCTCGATCACCGGCCGTTCGTCGAGGTAGAGCAGGCGGCCGCGATACGGGTACAGCGGTTCCTGCGCGCCGCCGCGGGCGCGCACCTCCACGCCGGCGCCCTCGGCCAGGTCCTGCGCGCTCACCGGCAGCGTGGCGGGATGCCAATGGGCCTGGCGCAGTTCATCGGCGATCGTGCCGATGAGGCGGTGGCGGGCGGCGGCCTCCTCGGGCGGCAGCGCGTCGCTGAAGCGCGACTTGGGGAAGGGGGCGGCGGACATCGGGTCTCCTCGGCGGGCGCAGAGGGACCGGATGCTAGGAAGGCGGACAGGGCCTCGTAATGACCCGAACCAGTAAGAATCCTGCGCTTGCGCCCCCGCACCCGTGGGTCGGGTGACCGGGGTTGCTCAGCGCTCGTCCTTGGCCGCCTGCGCCTGCCGGGCCGCGGTCTCGGCGGCCTTGGCGGCCAGTTGCTCGCGCATGCGCTTGAGCTTCTCCCGCGGGTCTTCCTTGATGCCGCTCTCGTTGAGCTTCATCTCCGCGATGAAGCGCGAGGGCACGCCCACCACCGTCTCGCGGTTCTTCTTGCGCCGGCGCAGCGTGGACACCGCCAGCGTGCGCCGCGCCCGCGTGATGCCGACGTACATCAGCCGGCGCTCCTCCTCGACGCGCTGCGGCGTGAGGTCCTCGTTCTCGGCCTTGAAGGGCAGCAGGCCCTCGTTGACGCCGGCCAGCAGCACGTGCGGCCATTCCAGACCCTTGGAGGCATGCAGCGTCGTCAGCACGACCTGGTCCTGCTCCTCCTGGCGCTCGGCCAGCGACAGGATGACGCTGATGGTCTGCGCCACGTCGAGCAGCGACTGGCGCGGGCTCTCGGTGGTGATGCCGCCGTCGGTGGTGATCTCGCCCCCGCAACGTTTGGCGACCCAGTCGACGAAGTCCAGCACGTTGCCCCAGCGGGCCTGCGCCACCTTCTCGTTGTCCTCCTGGTCGATGAGGTACTGCTCGTAGCCGATGTCCTTGAGCCACTCCATCATCAGCGCCTTGCCCTCCTCGCCGCCGACGGCGTGACGGGCGCGGTACTCCAGGTCGACGACATAGCGGCCGAATTCATGCAGCCCGTGCAGCGCCTTGCTCGACAGCGTCGCCTTGAGCGACTCGGCGAACAGCGACTCGAACATCGACAGCTTCCACTTCGCCGAGAAGTCGCTCAGGTGACCCAGCGTCTGGTGGCCGATGCCGCGCTTGGGCGTGGTCACCGCGCGCAGGAACGCGGGGTCGTCGTCCTGGTTGACGAGCAGCCGCAGCCAGGCGCACAGGTCCTTGATCTCGGTGCGGTCGAAGAAGCTCTGGCCGCCGGAGACCTTGTACGGGATCTCGGCGCGGCGCAGCGCCTGCTCGAAGATGCGCGCCTGGTGGTTGGCGCGGTACAGGATCGCGAAGTCGGAGAACTTCGTCGTCGGATGGTTGGCGCGGATCGACTGGATGCGCGCGACGGCGCGCTCGGCCTCGTGTTCCTCGCCATCGGCCTCGATCAGCGTGATGGGGTCGCCCTCGCCGAACTCGCTCCACAGCGTCTTCGGGAACAGCTTCGGATTGCCGCCGATCACGTTGTTGGCCGCGCGCAGGATCGCGCTGGTGGAGCGGTAGTTCTGCTCCAGCGGGATCACCTTGAGCTGCGGGAAATCGACCGGCAGCTTCTTGAGGTTCTCGATGGTGGCGCCGCGCCAGCCGTAGATGGACTGGTCGTCGTCGCCCACGGCGGTGAACATCGCGCGCTCGCCGACCAGGCACTTCAGCAGCTCGTACTGGACGGCGTTGGTGTCCTGGTACTCGTCGACCAGCACGTAGCGCAGCGTCTCCTGCCACTTGCCGCGCGCTTCCTCGTTGGTCTGCAGCAGCTTGAGGGGCATGCCGATCAGGTCATCGAAGTCCACCGCCTGGTAGGCGGTCAGCCGTTCCTGGTAGCGCTGCATGACGACGGCGGCCGCGCGCTCCATGTCGTCCTTGGCGTAGGCCAGCGCCTGCTGCGGGCTGAGGTTCTGGTTCTTCCAGAGCGAGATCGTCCACTGCCAGGACTTGGCCGTCGCCGCGTCGGTGGTGCCGCCCGCGTCGCGGAGCACGGACAGCACGTCGTCCGAGTCCATGATCGAGAACTGCTCCTTGAGCCCGAGGTGCCGCCCGTCCTCGCGCAGGATGCGCACGCCCAGCGAGTGGAAGGTCGAGATCACCAGCTCCGAGCCCGCCTTGTTGCCCACCAGGTGACGGGCGCGCTCGCGCATCTCCTGCGACGCCTTGTTGGTGAAGGTGATCGCGGCGATGTTCTTCGGCCGGTAGCCCTCGGACATCAGCTTGGCGATCTTCTGCGTGATCACGCTGGTCTTGCCCGACCCCGCGCCCGCGATCACCAGGCAGGGCCCCGCCAGGTGATGCACGGCCGCGAGCTGGGCCGGATTGAGCGTGGTCTTGGACATGGAACGTGCGGGACAGGGAACTGCGGGCGGGCCGGGGATGATAGCGGGACGTAAAGTGCGAACCATGAACACAGCCGCCAACATCGTCGTCGCGCTCGTCGCGCTCATCCACGTCTACATCCTCGTGCTGGAGATGTTTCTCTGGACCACGCCCACCGGCCGCAAGGCTTTCGGGCTGACGCCCGAATTCGCCCAGGCCAGCAAGGTGCTGGCCGCCAACCAGGGCCTCTACAACGGCTTCCTGGCCGCGGGTCTGATCTGGGGGCTGGTGCTGGGCGCCGCGGGCGGTCCGGTGAAGGTCTTCTTCCTGGCCTGCGTGCTGGTGGCCGGGCTCTACGGCGCCGCGACGGCCAGCCGCAAGATCCTCTTCATCCAGGCGCTGCCGGCCGCCATCGGCCTGGCGCTGCTGCTCCTGAGCTGAGCAGGCGGCGCGCGCCGCTCACTCGGGCAGCGCGACGCCGCGTCGCGCTGCCATCTGCTGCAGCTCGCCGCTGGCGCGCAGGCGCTGCATGCCGGCGTCGACCAGCGCGAGCCAGGACTCGCCCGCCGGCTCGCGACTGAAGGCGAAGTGCCCCTTGAGCTGCGCGAACGGCGGGGCGCAGAGGGCGACCTGCTCGCCCAGGCCCAGTTCCTGGATCACCGGCTCCGAGTTGCGCTGGTTGGCGGCGATCAGGTCCAGCCGGCCCACTTGCAGCATGCGCAGCGCGGTGGCCAGGTCGCGCACGACGGTGACGCTGAGCGCCGCGCGCGACTGCTCGAAGCGCTCGCCGTAGACCCAGCCCTGCACCGCGCCGATGCGCAGGCGCTGCAGTGCCTGGAAGTCGCCCCACCACAGGCCCTCCTCGCGCCGGCGCGCGTAGAAGACCAGCGCGTCCTCGTAGAAGGCCTGGCGCGAGAAACGCATCAGCCGCTCGCGCTCCGGGGTCCGGTAGGGGCCGACCAGGACCTGCGCCGGGCCGTGCTCGATCATCGACTGCGCCCGCAGCCAGGGATAGAACTCGTAGCGCGGCGTGTGGCCGGCGGGGATCAGGATCGCGTCGAGCAGGTCCACCGCCAGGCCGAACGGCTTGGCGCCGTCCGCGCCGGGTTCGAAGAGCCGGGCGAAGGTGGTGCCCACGATCCGCACGAGGCCCGATCGCGGCCGGCCCGATGCGGCGTTGCCCGTTGGGCTGCCACTCGCCAGGGGCTCGGCCCGGACGGCCCCCGACCCGGCGAGGGTCGCGGCGCCGAGCGCGGCATGGCGGAGCAGTTGGCGGCGGAGGGCGTCCATGTGAGCGCCGATGATAGGCGCCCGGTCCGCGCGGGACAGCCCCGCGACACGGGGTTGCGGCCTCAGGAACCGCGGGTTTCGGCGGCGAGGTTCTCGGGCATCAGCGCGCCGGGAATGAACACCGGCTCGCGGATCGGATCGCGCCCGATGTCCTCCGCATACGAGCCGTGCACCGCGAAGGCCGCGGACAGCACCGCGTGGACCTGCGCCATGGCCTCGTAGGACGGCGAGGAGCCGCCCGCGAAGAACACCTTCGACTCGCCCACCCCCAGGCCGCAGAGTCCGTAGAGCCGCTCGCCGACGCGGGCGCAGAACTGGTCCGAGATCTGCCGCCCGATCAGCGAGGGCAGCCGGACCAGGTAGTCGCCGGTGGCGCCGTCCACGGCCCAGCGCTCGGACAGCCGGATCCAGTGCGCGTTCTTCCCGTCGATGCAGCTCTCCAGCACACCGCGCAGCCAGGGGGAGCATTCGGGGTCGGTCACCGCGTCCCGCCAGCAGGTCCGCCAGTCGGCGACCGACATCGACCGAATTTCGAAACTCACGCGCATCTCCTCGCGTCACCATCCATGGCGACAGGAGATGGATCGTAGGAAGACGCCCGCGCCCAAACAATTCGCCTGAACTCGGGCGCTTGTGACTCATCGATGGCGACTGGCCTCGCGAAGTAGTCGATTCGCCAGGGTGTTCCGATACCCCCGACAGCGGGATGCGTGAGATGACTAGCTCATCGAGGTCGTCAATCCGTCATCCAGCTGGGCTGCTCCGGGCGCACGCGCTCAGCCGGCGTCCCAACCGCGCCTCTCCAGCGCTCACCCCGGGCGCCCCCGGGACTCAACTCGCCCTCAACCCGCGCGCAGCAGCAGCCAGGCGACGACCGCGGCCAGCGCCAGCACCAGCGCGATGCCGGCCAGCCGTTCCGCGAGCGACGCGGCGGGCGCCCGGGGGCGCTCGTCGGCCTCGTGGTCCAGCGGCGGAGGCGACGGCAGCAGCGGCATCGGCGCGGACGCCGGCGCGCCGGTGGGGGCGGATCGCGTCGCCGGCGCGGGCTCGGCCTCGATCCAGTCGCGGACGGCCTGCGCCAGCAGCTGACGGTCGGTGAAGGAGCGGCCGTCCATCATGGCGCGGTCCAGCAACTGGTCCAGGCTCTCGCGCTGCGCGGCGGTCAGCGACAGCCAGGACTGCAGCGAGGCGACCGGCGTCGCGCCCGGTTCGGGCTCCTCCTCGAATCCCTCTTCAGTCGCGTCGCGACGCGGCAGCCGGCCGTTGACCAGCAGCCCCAGCAGACGGCCCAGGGTGTGGGCCTCGCTGTTGGCGTCCGGGCGCCCGCCCGCGCGCTGGCGCGCGTTCGCGAGCGGCTCGGCGGCGCGCACCAGCGCGGCGGGGGCCTGGCTGTCGCGCGGGGCCAGGCCCTGGCCCAGCCAGTGCAGCTGCTGCGCCGGGCTCAGCCACAAGGTGCCCGGGTCGAGCTCGTGCAGCACCAGCCCCTGCGCATGGGCGGCTTCCAGCAGGTCAACGAGGTCCAGCAGCAGCTGCATCCGGCGCTTGAGCGGCAGCGCCATCGCCACGCGCATCAGCGGCGCGCCCTCCATCGCCGGCACGACGAGGTAGGGCAGCCCGGTGGGGCTCAGCCCGCTGTCCAGCGGCGCGCCGTAGGCGGGATGCTGGAAGCGCGACAGGGACTCGGAGTCCTCGGCAAAGCGCATCAGCACGGCCTGCGCATCGACCTCATGGCGATAGACCAGCGCCAGGCCGGTCTGGGCCGCGGCCTTGCCGTGCTCGACGCGGAACCAGAAGCCGGAGGCGCATTCGAACAGCTCGGCGGCGACGCGCCAGACGCCCAGGCGCTCGCCGACCGCCGGCAGCGCCGCGACCGCCCGGCCGCCTCTGGCGGCGGACGGATCGTGCGGGGCGCGGGATTCCGGCGCGTGCGGGTTGGGCGGCTCGATCATGGGCGCGAATCCTAGCGCAGCGATACTTCGGCCCCATGCCCTCCCGCGTCCCCTCTGTCGGCCTGATCCGCCCGCCCGTCGGCGCCCTCGCGACCTTCGTCGCCCTCACGCTGCTGGCGGCCCTCCTGCCCGGCCGGGCCGGCGCGGCGCCCTCCCCGTACAAGCAGCCGTCGCCGGCGATCCGCGAGCTGCTGGACACGCCGGCCCTGCCGCGGCTGCTGCCCTCGCCGGACCGGCAATCGCTGGCGCTGGTCGAGCAACGCCGCTACACGCCGCTGGAAGAGCTGGCCCGCCCCGGGCTGCGGCTGGCCGGCGCCCGCTTCGATCCCCGCAATGCGAGCCAGCAGAACCTGGTCGCGGTGCAGCGGGTGCGACTGCGCTCGCTGCTCGATCCCGAGGCGGCCGAGCGCGAGGTCGAGCTGCCGGCCGGCGGCACCTGGCACAACTTCGTCTGGGCGCCGGACGGGCAACGCTTCCTGCTGTCCAGGCGCACGGACACCGGCGAAGAGCTCTGGGGCGGGGCGACGTCCAACGGCCAGCTCTGGCGCATCTACAACGTGCGGCTCAACAACGCCATCGATGCGGACGACATCGCCTGGCTGAATCCGCGCGAGGCGGTGGTGCTCACCATTCCCGACGATCGCGGCCCCGTGCCCAACCGGCCGCAGACCGGCCCGGCGATCCAGGAAACGCACGGCAAGGCGTCGCCCGAGCGCACCTATCCGGACCTGCTGCGCAACCCGCGCGACGAAGACCTGTTCGAGTACTTCGCGCGCGCGCAGCTGACGCTGATCGACATCGCCAGCGGCCAGAGCCGCGACATCGGCACGCCGGGCCTGTTCACCAGCGTGTCCAGCGTCGGCAACGGCCAGGCGCTGCTGACGGAGCGGCTGGTGCGCCCGTTCAGCTACGCGCTCACCTTCGACGACTTCCCCACCGTCGTGGAGGTGCGCCAGCGCGACGGCAAAGTCATCCGCGAGCTGGCCAAGATGCCGCTCAAGCAGGGCGTGGCCATCGACGGCGCGTTGCCCGGCCCGCGGGTCTTCTATCCGTCACCGAGCAAGGACGCGGCGATCTACTGGGTGGAGGCGCTCGACGGCGGGAACCCCGCCAACCGCGCCGCCTTCCGCGACCGCGTCATGCGGCTGGACCCGCCCTACACCGGCGAGCCCTTCGAGGTGCAACGCATGCCTTACCGCTTCACGCGGCTGCGTTTCCTGGACGACGGCGTGCATGGGCTGCTGACGGAGGAGGACCGCAGCCGCGGCTGGTCACGGACCTACCTGCTACCGCTCAACGGCAAGCAGAGCCGGCCCTTGTTCGAGCACTCGGTGCGCGAGCGCTACCGGCACCCGGGCTTCCCCTTCATGCGGACGCTGGCCAATGGTCACCAGGTCGCGCAGACGCTCAATGGCGACCTGCTGCTGTCGGGCCAGGGCGCGAGTCCCAAGGGCGACCGGCCTTTCCTCGACAAGCTGTCGCTGCGCGACCTGAGCGTGCAGCGGCTGTTCCAGTCGGCCGAGGGGGTGTACGAGCAGCCGGTGGCGCTGCTGGAGGACCGGCGGCTGGTGACGCAGCGCGAGACCGAGCATGAGCCGCCCAACCTGAGCCTGCGGGAGAACGGCAAGGTCACGCCGCTGACGCGGATCAAGGATCCGGCGCCGCAGCTCAAGGCGGTGCGGCGCGAGCTGGTGAGTTTCAAGCGCAACGACGGCGTCGAGCTGTCGTTCTGGATGTACCTGCCGCCGGATCTCAAGGAGGGTGAGAAGCGGCCGGCGCTGGTGTGGGCGTATCCGCTGGAGTTCAACGATGCGGCGATCGCGGGTCAGTTGAGCGGATCGCCGGGCCGGTACATGAGTTTCTCGGGCATCAGTCCGTTGAACCTGCTGATGGATGGGTATGTGGTGCTGATGGACGCGACGATGCCGGTGGTGGGTGACTCGCGGAACATGAACGACAGCTTCATCGAGCAGGTCACTGCGAATGCGCGGGCGATCGTGGACAAGGCGGAGGATCTGGGCGTGGTGGACCCGAGGCGCGTGGCGATCGGGGGTCACAGCTACGGCGCCTTCATGGCGGTGAACCTGCTGGCGCACACGAAGCTGTTCCGTTGTGGCATTGCGCGAAGTGGGGCCTACAACCGCACGCTGACGCCGTTTGGATTCCAGAGCGAGCGCCGATCGTTGTGGGATGCGAAGGATGTCTACCTGAAGCTGTCGCCCTTCCTTTTCGCGAACCAGATCAAGGATCCGCTGTTGCTGATCCATGGTGAGGCGGACAACAACTCGGGCACGTTCCCGATGCAGAGCGAGCGTCTGTACCAGGCCTTGGCGGGCCTGGGCGGCACGGCCCGCTATGTCTTGCTGCCTTTCGAGGCGCACGGCTACAGCTCGCGCGAGTCCGCTGGCCAAGTGCAATGGGAGATGAGTCAATGGTTGAGGGGTTGCGTCGGCGATCCCCGAGCCGAGGCGCGTCCGCGCCCTGCCCCGGGCTCCGCCCCCGCCACGCCCCAGCAATCGTCGCAATGAGCGACTCGATTGACGTGCTTGGCCGAGGCCGCCGGCGAAGCCGAAGCTTCGTCAACTGACTGGGGCGCCGTCTGTTTGAGCGGAGCGAGCCGAAGGTGAGCGGAGCGAGTTGGCGCCCTGAGCTTCGGCTTCGCCGGCGGCCTCGGCCAAGCGCGTGCGCTCGACCTCCCACCGCAACCCGCGATCTCAGATCTGCCGCGCCGAGAAGGTATCGCAGTCTCTGAGGTCCCCCTGTGCCATGCCTCGCTTGAACCACCGCTGGCGTTGTTCGCTGGTGCCGTGGGTGAAGCTTTCTGGCACGACGGCGCGCCCCGCGTTGCGTTGAAGCGTGTCGTCGCCGATCTTGGCGGCTGCATTGAGCGCTTCGTCGATATCACCGGCCTCCAGCCAGCCTTTGCTTTGTTGGGAGTGATGGGCCCAGACCCCGGCGAAGCAGTCGGCCTGGAGCTCGACGCGAACGCTGGTGGCGTTGGCGGCCTGTTCGGACTGACGGCGTCTGGCGGCTTCGACTTTCTGGGTGATGCCGAGTTGATGTTGGACGTGATGGCCGACCTCGTGGGCGATCACGTAGGCCTGGGCGAAGTCGCCGGGCGCGCCGAGGCGCTCGCGCAGGGTTTGGTAGAAGCTGAGGTCGATGTAGACCTTGCTGTCGCCGGGGCAGTAGAACGGGCCCATGGCGGCCTGGCCCATGCCGCAGGCGGTGGGCTGGGTGCCTTCGAAGAGGCGGAGCTTGGGGGCTTCGTAGGTCTTGCCGCCGGCCTGGAAGAGTTTGTTCCAGACGTCTTCGGTGTCGGCCAGCACGACGCTGACGAATTTGGCGGGCGTGTCCTGGGGATGGCTGGGTGCGACGGGCCGTTGCTCGCCGCCGGTCTGGACGGTGCTGCCGTCGAGCGCGCTGAGCACGGTCAGCGGGTTGATGCCGAAGGCCCAGGAGGCGAGCAGGGCGATGACGATGCCGCCGATGCCGATGCCGCGTCCGCCGAGCATCGGGAAGCCGCCTCCGCCACCTCCGCCGCCACCTCGCGCGTCCTCGACGTTGTCGCTCTCGCGTTGTCCTTCCCACTTCATGGTGCGCTCCTGTCGCCGGTGTGCCGGCTCCAACGATGCGCAAGGATGGCACAGCGCGCCGGACGGCGCTGTCGGACGGCGCCGCGCCGCGCGCGGGCGGCCTCGATCAGGGGACAGCGGCGGCCCGGTCGGCGGCTCAGTCGGCGGCCAGCGCGCCGTCGCCGGGCGTCATCGAATCCGTGGCGGGCAGGATCAGGTGGAATTCGGCCCCGCCGCCTTCGCGGTTGGCCGCGTACAGCTGGCCGCCATGCATCTCGACGATGCGCCGGCTGATCGGCAGGCCCAGGCCGGTGCCGCCGGAGCCGTCCTTGGTCGTGCTCGACTGGACGAAGGGATCGAAGATGCGCTCCAGCTCATCGACCGGGATGCCCGGCCCGCGGTCGGCGACGCACAGGTGCAACGCGCCGTCGGACCGCCGTTGCCCGCGCAGCTCGATGGTGCCGCCCTGCGGCGCGAACTTGATCGCGTTGGCCAGCACGTTGCGCACCGCCTGCTGGAAGCGCAGCGGGTCGACGCTCGCGGGCATCGGCTCGGGCAACTCGGCGGCCAGCGTGAGCTGGCGCTTGGCGGTCAAGGGCGCGAGCTCCCGCATCACCGCGCCCACCGGCTCGCGCAGGTCCTGCGCGCGGAGTTCCAGCGCGCCGACGGCGTCGAGCTTGGACGCGTCCAGCAGGTCGTTGACCAAGGCCAGCATGCGCTGGCCGGAGCCGTGGATGTCCGAGAACATCGCATGCAACCGCTCCTGGCCGCCGCTGCGCGCCATGCCCAGTTCGGAGAAGCCGAGGATGGATTGCAAGGGCGTGCGCAGCTCGTGGCTGATGTTGGCGAGGAACTCGGTCTTGGTGCGCGAGGCCTCCTCCGCCGCGTCGCGCGCCTGGCGGGTGAGCCGCTCGGCGGCCGCGCGTTCGGTGATGTCGACGGCGCTGCCGGCGTAGCCGAGCAGCTCCCCGTCGCGGCGCAGCGGCACCGTCGCGATCTGGTAGCGACGCGGCGAGCCCTCGCCATTGCGGATCGTGGCCTCGACGCTGCGCACGCCCTCGTCGCCGCCGAAGAGCCCGGCCACCGCCTCGCGGTCGGCCGGCTCGGCGAGGTCGGCCAGCCGGCGGCCGACGGCCTCGTCCGGACGCCCGCGATGCAGCGTCGTCCAGCGCGCGTTCACGAAGGTCAGCGTGCCCAACGGATTGGTCCGGAAGATCACCTCCTGCACGCTCTTGAGCAGCACGCGCATGTCGCGCTCGCGGTCGGCGAGCTGCACATGCGCGCCCTCCAGCGCTTCCATCGCCTCCGCCCGCGCCTGCAGGCTGCGCCGCACGGTGACCGTCGCCAAGGTGATCAGGGCCAGCGCCAGGGCGCCGATCAGCATCAGCCAGCGCAGGCCGGCGTGCCAGCGCGCGAGCACCTCCTCGACCGACTGCTCCACCCCCACCATCAGCGAGCGCCGCGGCGCCGCGCGATAGGCCACGACGACCTCGCCCGGCAAGGCGCCGGCGCCGATGTAGGTGCCGTGCTCGCGCCCGCGACGCAGGGCGTCGAACGCCGGGTGGCCGTCCAGCCGCTGGCCGGGCAGTTGGTGCAGCGTCTCCATCGCGGCAAGCAGCTGGCCGTCCGTCGACGCGAGCCAGGCGGCGCTGCGCCCGGTGGGCAGCGCGCGCTGCTGGACCTGCGTCAGCGCATCCGGATTGATCAGCGCCAGCAGCCAGCGCGGCTCCCGCTCGCGCGCACCGGGCGCGACGCCGGCCGCCGTGGACGCGCCGCTCGCGGGCGTGTCCGGCGACGCCGGCAGTTGCAGCAGCAGCGGCAGCATTCCCACCGGCGAACTGCGCGGCGGTCGTCCCCGGGCCAGGTCCGCGAGGCCGCGCCCCGGTCGCAGCGGCATCAGCATGTCGCGGTCCGGACCGGGCAGCCGGCCGAAGTCGTCCAGCGGCACTTCCAGGCCGATTTCATCGGCATTCGTGCTGATCAGCACCTTCCCGCGGGTGTCCAGCAGCGACACGCTGCGGATGAACGGCAAGCCCACCAGCACATGGCTGAAATGCGCTTCCAGGTGCTCGGCCTCATGCGGATCGGCGATCGATCGCGTCAGCCCATCCCCGATCGCGTGCAGGGACAGCGACGCGGTCTCGATGGTGCGGCTCGCGTCGCTCTCCAGCACCTGCGCCAGCAGCGCGCCGCGGGCGCGGGCCTCGTCGATCGCCTCCTGGCGACCGACCCAGGCCGGGCCGATCAGACCGGCCAGCGTGCCCGCCGCCACGACGACGCCGGCCCACAGCGCCGCGCGGCGCAGGCGCTGGAGGGATCGGACGGCCGGACCGAGCATCGTCGCGACTCCGCCTCAGGGGACCACGATCGCGCCCAGCCCGTGGCGCTCGGCCGCGGCGCGCAGCCGGCCGTCGCGCTTGATGCGCGCGACGAACTCGTCCAGGCGCGCCAGCCAGGCCGCATCGCCGCGCCGGATGGCGTAGGCATACGGCAGGACGTGAAAGGGCTTGGGCGGCGCGATCAGGTGCGCCCAGTCGGCGTTGTCGAGCAGCCGCCGGCTGTAGGGGTAGTCGGTCATGAAGACATCGGCGCGGCCGGATTCCAGTTCGCGCTCGCGCGTCGCCGGCGGCTGCACGACCAGCAGCCGCGCGCGCTTGAGCGCCTCGCGCATCACCGGTTCCATCGAGGTGCCCGCCTGCACGGCGACCACCACCCCGCTCTGGTCGATGTCCTCCCAGCGCTTGACGACGCGGCTCGCGCGGCTCGCGATCGCGTAGATGTCGCTCTGCAGGTAGGGCTGGGTGAAGGCGAGCGCCGCCTTGCGCTGCGGCACCACGGCCACCGCGAACATCGCCACGTCGCAGCGGTCGCCTTCGAGATCGGGGATCAGGCGCTGGAAGGAGGATTCGACATAGCGCAGGCGCACGCCCAGGTCCTTGGCGAGCTCGTTGGAGAGGTCGATGTCCAGGCCGCTGAGCGTCTCGTCGCGAGGATGGCGGTAGGTGATGCCGTAGTAGTCGGGCCAGATGCAGACCCGCAGCACGCCGCTGGCCTGGATGCGCTGCAGCGTGCTGCCCGCCGCCGGCAGAGCGGTCGGCGCGGCGTCCTTCGGGGCGCTGCTTGCGGCCGGCGCGAACGCGAGCAGCCACAAGGCTGCCGTCATCGCGGCCAGCCGGCCCGCCATGGCCTGTCCGGTCCTTCGCATCGTCATCGCATCTCCTCGGACCCGGATTGCACCAGAGTTCGCCCCACCGGACCGCAAGGGAAGCCCCGATCTCCCACGGATGTCACATCGACTATCAGTTTTATCGCTTATAAATGGGGATATTGCCCACCTAAAACTTTAGGAAATTCGGCAAAATCGACTCATGACTGCCATTGCCCGGACCCCCGACGACATGCAAGAGGACTTCAGCACGCGCGAAGTCGCGCAGCGCCTCGGCATGGCGGTCCGGTCGGTGCAGCTGATGGTCGATCGCGGGGAGCTGCAGGCCTGGCGCACGCCGGGCGGCCACCGGCGCATCCTGCGGGCCTCGCTCGACGCCTGGCTCACCGGCCGGGGCCTCGCGCCCACCAAACCCGCCGAGCTGGCGCCCGCCGACGGCGCGCCGCAGCGGCTGAAGGCACTGCTGATCGAGGACTCGGTCCATTACCAGAACCTGGTGATGCTGCTCGCGCAGCAGGAGTTCCCCGACCTCGACCTGCACACGGCCAACGACGGCATCGGCGGCCTGGTGATGTACGGGCAGCTGCAGCCGGAAATCCTGCTGGTCGACATCCTGCTGCCCGGCATCGACGGCGCGGCGCTGGTGACCAGCCTGCGCTCGCAGCCGCAATTCGCCAGCAGCGAACTGATCTTCGTCACCGCGCTGGACGAACAGCAGCGCTCGCCCTACGCGTTCGCGCTCGCCGGTCTGCCGCTGGTGCACAAGCCGCGGCTCGTCACCGACCTGCCGCCGCTGCTCGCCGCGGCGGTCCAGCGCATCCGGGCCCGTCAGCCGCAGTTCGCCGGCTGAGCATGGCGTCCCGCATCCGGGTCCTCCTCGTGGAGGACGACACCACGCTGCAGCGCTTCGTCTCGATGGCGCTGGAGGACGACGAGGTGCGCCTGCAGGCCTGCATCTCGGTCGACGAGGCGCTGCTGGCGCTCGCGACGCAGAGTTTCGACCTCGTCATCAGCGACCTGATGCTGCCCGGCCGTCACGGGCTGGACCTGCTGCAGACGCTCAAGCAGCGGCCCGAACTGCGCGGCAAGGCGCGGCTGGCCGTGTTCAGCGCCGGCCTGAATCCGACGGTGCGCGAGCAGCTCGAGGCGCTGGGCGTGACGCGTTTCCTGTCCAAGCCCTGCTCGCTGGCGGACCTGCAATCGTGCCTGGACGGCCTGCGCGACGCCGCGTCGCCGCCGGCGGCAATGCCGTCGATCCACCAGGCCGCCATTGAGCAGTACTTCGGCGGCAACGCCGCGCTGTACCAAGCCTTCCTGGCGCGCTGCCGGATGCAGTTCCCGCTCGACATCGCCAGCGGTCGCAGCGCCTGCGAACGGGGCGAGCATGTGAAGCTGCGCCACCTCGCGCACAGCCTCAAGAGCGTGCTGCTGACGCTCGGCCATGCCGATGCCGCCGAAGTGGCGCGCCAGCTCGAGCAGGACGCGCAGGACGCCGCCACCGGCTCGGAGGACGCGCTGGCCGCGGTGCGCGCCGCGTGGCCGGTGCTGGAGGAGGCGCTCGCGCGCCTGCTGTGAGACGGCGTCTGCTGGCGCCTCAGATCGCCAGCGGATCGACGTCCACCGCCCAGCGCGTCAGCCCCTTCTGACGGCGCTTGAGCGCGTGCAGCTCCGGCAGCCAGGCGCGCAGGAAGCGCTGCAGCTGCGCGCGGCTGCCGGCCTCGATCAGCATCTGGAAGCGCTCGCTGTCCGCGACCCGCGCCACCGCCATCGGCACCGGCGGATACAGCAGCAAGCCGAGCGACAAGGGCAGCGCCTGCGCCGCCTCCTGCGCCGCGGTCAGGAAGTCGCGCGCGGCCTCGACGCTGCGGCCCTCCGCGCGCACCAGCGCCAGGTGCGCGAACGGCGGCAGGTTGGCCGACATGCGCTCATGCAGCTGGCTGGACGCGAAGGCCTCGTAGTCGTGCTTCTGCAGCGACTGGTAGAGCGCGTGCTCGGGATACCAGGTCTGCACCCACATCTCGCTGGCGGCGGCCTGCGCCGCGTCGCGGCCCGCGCGTCCGCCCGCCTGCATCAGCAGCGAGAACAGCCGCTCCGGCGCGCGGAAATCGCTGCTGAACAGCGCGCCGTCCGGATTCACCGCCGCGACCAGCGTGATGCGGCGGAAGTCGTGTCCCTTGGCGACCATCTGCGTGCCCACCAGGATGTCGACATCGCCCTCATGCACGGCCGCGAGCTGCGATTCGAGGCTGCCCTTGAGCTTGGTGGTGTCGGCATCGATGCGCGCCACGCGCGCGCCGGGCAGCGCCTGCGCGAGTTGCTCCTCCAGGCGCTCGGTCCCGCGGCCCAGTGGCGCGATGTCCGGATTGCCGCAGGACGGACAGGCCCGCGGCACGCGCGCCGACACGCCGCAATGGTGGCAGCGCAGCGTGCGGTCCTCCTTGTGGAAGACCTGGTGCGCGCTGCAATGCGGGCAGTCGCTCTTCCAGTTGCACTGGTCGCAATGCAATACCGGCGCGTAGCCGCGGCGGTTCAGGAACACCAGGCTCTGCTCGCCGCGGTCGAGCCGCTTGCGCAGCGCGTCCAGCAGCGGCACCGACAGCGTCGTGGTGACGCCCTTCTTGCGCTCGAGCCGGTTCATGTCGAACAGCCGCACCCGCGGCAGCGCGCCGCCGCCGATGCGTTCGGTCAGGTCGATACGCCGATAACGACCGCCCAGCGCGTGCTGCCAGCTCTCCAGCGAGGGCGTCGCCGAGCCCAGCAGCACCGGGACCTTCTCCAGGTGGCCGCGATAGACCGCCAGGTCCCGCGCCGAGTAGCGCGCGCCGTCCTGCTGCTTGTAGGACGGGTCGTGTTCCTCGTCGACCACGATCAATCCGAGCCGCGGCATCGACGCGAAGACCGCCAGCCGCGTGCCCAGCACCAGCTGCGCGCGACCCAGGTGCGCCGCGAGCCAGTGGCGCAGGCGCTGCGCCGGCGTGAGCCCGCTGTGCAGCGACACGATCGCGTGGCCGGCGAAGCGCTCGGCGAAGCGCGCCTCGAGTTGCGGCGTCAGGTTGATCTCCGGCACCAGCACCAGCACCTGCTGGCCGCGCTCCAGGGCGGCCTCGGCGGCGCGCAGGTAGATCTCGGTCTTGCCGCTGCCGGTCAGGCCCCAGAGCAGCGCGGGTGGTGGCGCCTCGCGAGCGGCCAGCTCCAGGACGGCGTCGAGCGCCGCCTGCTGCTGCGCGGTCAGCGCGGGCCGGTCAGCGGGCGTGGCCGGCGTATCCGGCGTATCCGGCGTGTCGGCCGCCTGCGCCGCGGCCGCCGCGTCGGCCTTGTCCAGCTTCTTCAGCCGCGCCTGCAGCTGCTTGGCGTCCAGGTCCCGCAGCTGGGGCGGCAGCACCGCCAGCGCCAGTTCGCCGACGCTGCGCTGGTAGTAGCTCGCGGCGAACTCCACCAGCCGCCGCCAGCGGTCGGACAGCGGCGGCAGCGCATCGAGCGCCTCGCCCACCGGTCGCAGCTCGGATTCGGGCAGGCGCTCGTCCTCGGGCAGGTCCACGCCGTCCGGCAGGTCGTCCCACACCAGCCCCATCACGTCCCGGCGGCCCAGCGTCACATGCACCAGGGTGCCCGGGGTCAAGTCTTGCGGGCCGAGGTAGTCCAGCGGTCCGGTCAGCCCGCTGTGCTGGGGCGCCTCCACGGCGACCCGCACGCGGCGTGGGGCCGGCGCCTCGCTCATCGGGCTCGCCCTCTGGGGCGTTCGCCCAGCGCCACCGCGTCCCGGACGGCCTCCATCGGCCATGAGGAAAACGCGCCAAGTGCCTGATTTCCAACGGTGTTCACAACGGGGTCGAGAGCCTGTGGATAACTTTGTGGGAAACGCCCCGGGATTTTCGAGGCCGATGCGATTGCCGCCGCGAGCGCCTGTCGGCGTCAAATTCCGGGGAAACACTCCCTCCCCTTTGGAATCAACGACTTACACGCCCATCGGGGAAAGCCCTAGCTGCAAGCCAACGCGTGTGCTGCGTTTGGGTGACATGCACGGATTTGGGGATAACTAGGCCTCGTCACCCCGCAGCCGGCGCGAGTGCCGATGCACTTCGTCGACCAGTTCGGCCACGCTTTCCGGCGGCGTGAACTGGCTGATGCCATGGCCGAGGTTGAACACATGGCCGCCCCAGGCGCCATCCGCGCGGCGCGGCGCGCCGAAGCTGTCGAGCACCGCGCGCGCCTGCTCGCGCACCGCGGCCGGCGGCGCGAACAGCACGTTCGGATCGAGGTTGCCCTGCAGCGCGACGCGGTCCTGAACCTGCGCGCGGGCGCGGCCCAGGTTCACCGTCCAGTCCAGGCCGACGACGTCGGCGCCCGAGGCCGCGATCTCGTCCAGCCACAGGCCGCCGCCCTTGGTGAACAGCAGCTTGGGGATGCGGCGGCCGTCGTGCTCGCCCTTGAGCTGCGCCAGCACGCGGCGCGAGTAGGCCAGGCTGAATTGCTGGAACTGGCCGTCGGCCAGCACGCCGCCCCAGGAGTCGAAGACCATCACCGCCTGCGCGCCGGCCTCGATCTGCGCGTTCAGGTAGGCGGCGACCGCGTCGGCGTTGATGGACAGGATGCGGTGCATCAGGTCCGGGCGCGCGTACATCAGGCTCTTGACGTGGCGATAGTCGTCAGAGCCGCCGCCCTCCACCATGTAGCAGGCCAGCGTCCACGGGCTGCCGGAGAAGCCGATCAGCGGCACGCGGCCGTTCAGCGCGCGGCGGATCGAGCTCACCGCGTCGAAGACGTAGCGCAGCTTGTCCATGTCGGGCACGGCCAGCGTGTTCACCGCCGCCTCGTCGCGCACGACCTTCTCGAACTTGGGGCCCTCGCCCTGCGCGAACGACAGGCCCAGGCCCATCGCGTCCGGCACGGTCAGGATGTCGCTGAAGAGGATGGCCGCGTCGAGCGGGTAACGCTCCAGCGGCTGCAGCGTGACCTCGGTCGCGTAGTCCGTGTTGGTGGCCAGGCCCATGAAGCTGCCAGCTTTGGCGCGGGTGTCGCGATATTCAGGCAGGTAGCGGCCGGCCTGGCGCATCAGCCAGACGGGGGTGTATTCGGTGGGCTGGCGCAGGCAGGCGCGCAGGAAGACGTCGTTCTGAAGGGGGGCGCTCATGGGAGGGCGATTATCCTCGGGGCTCCCTGCTCTTGAATTCCCGCGGCTGGCACACGATATGCCGGTGCGCACAAGGAGGTTACGCGAATGACATCGACCCCGTCCCGTTTGCTTGCCGCCGCGCGCGCCGCGGCCGCCGCCACGCTGATCGTCGGGGCGCCCCTGGCGCTGACCGGCTGCGGCTACAACGAGTTCCAGAGCCTGGACGAGCAGGTCAACGCCAGTTGGTCCGAGGTGCTGAGCCAGTACCAGCGCCGCAGCGACCTCATCCCCAACATCGTCAACACGGTCAAGGGCGAGGCCGATTTCGAGCAGGAGACGCTGACCAAGGTCGTCGAGGCCCGCGCCAAGGCCACCAGCATCCAGGTCACGCCCGAGCTGGCGCGCGACCCGGCCGCGCTGCAGAAGTTCCAGGCCGCTCAGGGCGAGCTCTCCGGCGCGCTGAGCCGGCTGATGGTGGTCAGCGAGCGGTATCCGCAGCTGCAGGCCAACCAGGGCTTCCGCGACCTGCGCGTGCAGCTCGAGGGCACCGAGAACCGCATCACCGTCGCCCGCAACCGCTACATCAAGTCGGTGCAGGAGTACAACGTGCTGACGCGCCGCTTCCCGACCAACCTGACGGCCAAGGTCTTCGGCTACGAGGTCAAGCCCAACTTCACGGTGCAGAACGAGGCCGCGATCTCCGCGCCGCCGTCGGTGAGCTTCGACAAGCCCACCCCGGCCACGGCGCCCGCGACGCCGGCGCCGGCCGCCTCTCCGGCGTCGAACTGAGGACCCGCGCATGCGGGCGGCCTCGGTGGCGGCGCGACTCCCGGTGATGAACAACGCCGGCGCCAGTCCCGCGCGCTGGTCCGCGCTGCTGCGCGTGTTCGCGCTCGCCTGCCTCGGCCTGCTGATGAGCGTCGGCCTGCTGCCGCGCGCACGGGCGCAGGACGTGCAGGCGGTCCCCGCGCTCAGCGGTCGCGTCATCGACCAGACCGGCACCCTGACCGCCGCGCAGCAGCAGGCGATCGATGCCAAGCTCGCCGCCTTCGAGCGCGAGGCCGGGCCGCAGATCGTCGTGCTGATGGTGGCGACGACCGCGCCCGAGGACATCGCCGCCTACGCGCAGCGGGTCGGCGACCAGTGGAAGATCGGTCGGCGGGACGTCGGCGACGGGCTGCTGATCGTCGTGGCCAAGAACGACCGGCGCATCAACATCCAGACCGCCAAGGCGCTGGAAGGCGCGGTGCCCGACCTGGCCGCGCGCCAGATCATCGAGCGCGACATCACGCCCGCCTTCAAGGCCGGCGACTACGCTGGCGGATTGAACCGGGCGATCGACTCGCTGCAGGCGCGCATCCGAGGCGAGCACCTGCCCGCACCGACGCAGCGACCGGCGCCATCGACGGGCGGTCACGGCATCGACCTCGGCGAGATCGCGATGATCGCCTTCCTCGGCGTGCCGCTGGCCGGCGCGCTGCTCACCGCGATCTTCGGCCGCAAGCTCGGCAGCCTGTTCACCGGCGCCGGCGCTGGCGCGGTCGGCTGGGGGCTGAGCGGCAGCCTGCTGCTGGGCGCTGGCGCGGCGATCGCCTCGCTGATCCTGGTGGGCGTGCTCGGCATCGGCGCGGCCCGACGCGGCTCGGGATCCTCCGGCGCCTACCGGCGCAGCGCCCATGGATCGGGCGGCATCGCGCCACCGATCATCTGGGGCGGTGGCGGCGGTGATGGCGGCGGCAGTTGGGGCGGCGGCGACGGCGGCGGCTTCTCGTCCGGCGGCGGTGGCGACTTCGGCGGCGGTGGCGCCTCGGGAGACTGGTGATGAACCGACGGACCGATCACGAGGCGCGCCACGCCGGCGACGCCAGCCGGCTGGGGCGGTTCTTCCGCCATCGCTTCTGGGACGAGGCCGACGTGCGTCGCGTGCTGCCCGCGGCGGCGCTGGCGCGGCTGTCCGCGCGGGTGACCGAGAGCGAGTTGCGCCATGCCGGCGAGATCCGGGTGTGCGTCGAGGCCAGCCTGCCGGTCAGCTACCTGTGGCGCGGCCTGTCCGCGCGGCAGCGGGCGCTGGCGCTGTTCGGCAAGCTGCGCGTGTGGGACACCGAGCACAACAACGGCGTGCTGGTCTACCTGCTGCTGGCGGAGCACGCGATCGAGATCGTCGCGGACCGCGGGCTGAACCGGCGCGTCAGTGCGGCGCAGTGGCAGGCCATCGTCGACGGGCTGCGGCAGTCGCTGCGCGATGGCCGCTTCGAGGAAGGCCTGGTGGAGGCGATCCGCGCGGTGGAGGCCCTGCTCGCGGAGCACTTCCCGCCCGAAGCGGGCGCGGTGCCGCGCAATGAGCTGCCGGACGCGGTCGTCGTGCTGTAGGGCTTGCTGCGGCGGCCGCTGGCCCTCACCCCAGCCCTCTCCCGCAAGCGGGAGAGGGAATTCATGCTAATGCTGTGCCGTATTACCCCCTCGCCCGCTTGCGGGAGAGGTTGGGGGTGAGGGCCAGCGGCGGTCGCAGTCCGCAAGCGCTCAAAGGCTCTTGATCGGCTTGAGCTTCCAGCCGAAGCGCTCGGCTTTCGGGCCGCCCTTGAGCTTGGGGAACACCAGTTCCTTCGCGGGCACGGTCACGTCCGGCAGGTGGTCGAGCAGGTGGCGGATCAGCGTGAGCCGGCCGCGGCGCTGGTCGTTGAAGTCGACCAGCGTCCAGGGCGCGTGCTTGGTGTGCGTGTGCTCGAGCATGCGGTCGCGCGCACGGCCGTAGTCCTGGTAATGCTTGCGGGCCTCGAGGTCGATCGGCGAGAGCTTCCACTGCTTGAGCGGATCCTCGGCGCGTTCGGCGAAGCGCTCTTCCTGCTGCTCCTGGTCGACGGTGAGCCAGTACTTGAACAGCAGCAGGCCGTCGTCGACCAGCAGCCGCTCCAGTCGCGGCGCCTGCTCGAGGAAGTCCTCGGTCTGCCGCGGCGTGCAGAAGCCCATCACCGCCTCGACGCCGGCGCGGTTGTACCAGCTGCGGTCGAAGAGCACGATCTCGCCGGCGGACGGCAGGTGGGTGAGGTAGCGCTGGAAGTACCACTCGCCCTGCTCCCGCTCGCTGGGCTTGCCCAGCGCGACGGTGCGGCACTGGCGGGGATTGAGCGTCTCGGAGATCGCGTTGATGACGCCGCCCTTCCCGGCGGTGTCGCGGCCTTCGATGATCACCAGCAGCCGCTTGCGCGTGTGCTGCAGCCACCGGGCCAGGTTGTTCAGCTCGACCTGCATCGGCTGCAGGCGGTCCAGGTAGTCGGACTTGGAGAGCTTGCTCTTGTCGGGCATGCGGGCTCCTGAGATGAGGGAGCCCGCAGCTTAGCGCGCCGCGCGCGGTGACCGTCCCGGTCCCGCGTGCCGGCGCCCTGCTTCACTTGGTCAGCTGCACGCCGGCGGAGGCGACCTTCAGCGCGACCAGGTCGTTGATCAGCTGCGTGATGTTGCTGCGGATCGCGCCTTCGTTGGCGAGCTTCAGGCGCTCGGTGCCCAGGAAGGCGGCGTTCCACTCGGCGGTGAACGGCACGGCGACGTCGCGCTCGAACACGGCCTTGCCGGTGGCGCGCTCGACCAGCGTGTACTTCACGGTGGCCGTGACCGTCATGCTGGCGCCGAACAGCGGCTGGTCCAGCTTCTTCATGTCGGCGGTCAACGTGTACTTGCTGCCCTGACGGTTACCCGACAGCAGGCCGGCATCCTTCAGCGAGGCTTCGAGTGCGCGCTCGAAGTCGGCGCTCGACACGTTGGACACCCACATCGGATTGGTGTCCTTGCCGCCGGTCACGTCCTTGATGCCGATGTTTTCCTTCAGCTCGGACTGCGACGCCGCGGTGCGGACCTGCAGCGAGCTGCTGACTTGCATCTGGTCGGTGCGGGCGGGGCTGGCGCAGCCCACGAGCAGGACGGCGGCGGACAGGGCGGCCAGTTGGGCGGCGCGGTGCAGGAAAGTCACGGGATGGGTACTCCTCTGAGTTGAAACGGCCGGGTGGCCTTGGTATGGAAAAGGTCAGCGGACGGCGCTGGCAGCGGCGTCGACAGGAATCGGGGCGAAGGCGGCCGGATCAGCCGCGGCCACGGTGGCCACCGCCGGTGCGGCGCCCTGGGATGCAGGCGTTCCTGGGCCTGCCGGCGACACGGCGGCCAGGGTGTCGTTGCTGGCGCAGCGCTTCTGGATCAAGGTCTGCTGGACGGCGTCGTACTCGCCGCGCAGGCGGCCGTACTCCGCTTCCTGCGACTTGGTCCCGCCCAGTGCGAACAGCGCCGGCCAGAAGAGGATCAGGCCGACCCCCATGAGGGTCTTGTCATTGGTGGCAGCCTGGTCGAGGCGGCCACCGAGCTCGAGATAACGCGCCTGCAGGCGCTGGGTCTCGGCGGTCAGCTGCGTGCAGTCGTAGCTGCTGTATTGCGACGGCGAGACATAGGTGGCGGAGATGTCCTTCGACGCGGTCGAGCAAGCGCTGACGAAGGCGACGGCGGTGACCAAAGCGGTCACGCGCACCGCCGCGGCGCGAATGGAGCTGCGCATGCTTCCTCCCTCGGACTGGAATCGTTATGTATTGGCGGGAGCGATTCTTGCCGAGGGCGCCTCTCGCGCGCTACGTGCGAACCCGGAAGCTACGGGTCAAAGCAACAGCGCCCCCGCATTCGCGGGGGACGCGCGCTCAGAGCAGTTCGAGCGTCTGCATGCCGGCCCAGCTCTCGCCGGGCGCGAGTTCGACCGGCTTGAGCACCTGCGCCGCTTCGACGCAGAGCATCTGCTTCCAGCCGCCTTCGGGCATGTCGGGAAGCGCGTCGCCCTTGGCCTGGCCGGGGTTCCAGACCACGGCGTCGGCGAAGCCCTGCTGGCGGATCGCCAGACGACGGTCGCCGTCGCGCAGGGTCAGGCCGTGCTTCACGTCCTGGTAGATGCGGTCGGTCTCGCCGTCCAGGCGCAGCAGGTCCTCGTGCTGGGTGGCGGCGCGTTCGATCGTCGAGTCCCAATACGCCAGGCCGGACAGGCCCTGGACCGACGCCGACATGATCTGCGTCAGCCGCAGGTAGGTGTGCAGCGCGGCGCTGAAGGACAGCGGCGCGTCGCCCTGGTTCTCGCAGGCGAGTTCGATCTCGAGCGCGCGGCCGGCGATCCGGATGCTGATCTCGGCTTCGAAGGCATGCGGCCAGACCATTCGGGTGGCGCCGTCGTCGTTCAGGCGCAGCACGGCCAATGCGTCGTCCTTGCCGGACTCGGCGCTGACCAGCTGCCACGGCTTCCCACGCGCGAAGCCATGGCGCTGCAGCGGGCCGCGCGTGGCGAACTGCGGAAAGATCACCGGTACGCCGCCGCGGATCGCCTGGCCGGTGGCGAAGGCGCTCTTGGGGGAGAGGTAGAGCTGCTCGTCGGCGCCCGCGGGCACCCAGGACACCAGGTGCGCGCCATGCAGCAGCAGCGTCGCGCGGGCGCCATCGGGCGCACGGAGTTCGATGGCCTCGAGGCCCTGGTGGCGGGTGATGGAGATGGGAGTGCTCATGCGAAGGGGCGGGCCGCCGTGAAAACCGCGACCCAATGAGAAACGGCAGGCGTGCGGGGTGCACGGCCTGCCGTCGATTGTCGTCGCGGTGACGGGCCTCGACGTCTCGAGGCCGCACCGCGGGGAGGGGCTCAGCGCTTGGCGCGGAACTTGCGCAGCGCGGCGATCTGCGCGGCCATGGCCGCGAATTCGCTTTGCGCCTTGGCGAAGTCGATGTCGCTCTTGGCGTTCTTCATCGCTTCCTCGGCGGCCTTCTTCGCGGCCTCGGCACGGGCCTCGTCGAGGTCCTTGCCGCGGATGGCGGTGTCGGCCAGCACGGTCACGACGTCCGGCTGCACTTCCAGCAGGCCGCCGGCGACGAAGACGAACTCTTCATCGCCATTGGGACGCTGGATACGCACCGCGCCCGGCTTGATGCGGGTGATCAGCGGGGTGTGCTTGGGCAGGATGCCCAGCTCGCCGCCTTCGCCCGGCAGCGCCACGAATTTCGCCTCGCCCGAGAAGATCTGCTCTTCCGCCGAGACCACGTTCACGTGGAGGGTTGCCATTGCGTTTCCTTAAGTTTGCCGCGGCAGGCCTTCGCCACCGCGGGAAGAAGGTCCAGTAAGCGAGCGGACGGTGGGCTGGCTAGGCGCCGCGCGGAGCCGGACTGGGAGTCCGGCGAGCACGGCAACGACGCCAGCGCGCCGTCCGCGACGTCTTACTGGATCTTCTTGGCCTTCTCGAAGGCCTCGTCAATCGTGCCGACCATGTAGAAGGCCTGCTCCGGCAGGTGGTCGCACTCGCCGTTGACGATCATCTTGAAGCCGCGGATGGTTTCCTTCAGCGGGACGTACTTGCCGGGCGAGCCGGTGAACACTTCCGCGACGTGGAACGGCTGCGACAGGAAACGCTGGATCTTGCGGGCGCGGGCCACGGCCAGCTTGTCTTCCGGCGACAGCTCGTCCATGCCCAGGATCGCGATGATGTCGCGCAGTTCCTTGTAGCGCTGCAGCACCGACTGCACCGAGCGCGTCGTGTTGTAGTGCTCTTCGCCGATGACGTTCGGGTCGATCTGACGCGAGGTCGAGTCCAGCGGGTCCACGGCCGGGTAGATGCCCAGCGAGGCGATGTCACGCGACAGCACCACGGTGGCGTCCAAGTGGGCGAAGGTCGTCGCCGGCGACGGGTCGGTCAGGTCGTCCGCGGGGACGTACACGGCCTGGATCGAGGTGATCGAGCCGACCTTGGTCGACGTGATCCGCTCCTGCAGGCGGCCCATTTCCTCGGCCAGCGTCGGCTGGTAGCCCACCGCGGACGGCATGCGGCCCAGCAGCGCGGACACTTCGGTACCGGCCAGCGTGTAGCGGTAGATGTTGTCCACGAAGAACAGCACGTCACGGCCTTCGTCGCGGAAGGACTCGGCCATCGTCAGGCCGGTCAGCGCCACGCGCAGACGGTTGCCCGGGGGCTCGTTCATCTGGCCGTAGACCATCGCGACCTTGGACGCGCTCAGGTCGTCCTGGTTCACGACGCCCGCGTCGGACATCTCGTGATAGAAGTCGTTGCCCTCACGGGTACGCTCGCCGACACCCGCGAACACCGACAGACCCGAGTGAGCCTTGGCGATGTTGTTGATCAGCTCCATCATGTTCACGGTCTTGCCGACGCCGGCGCCACCGAACAGACCCACCTTGCCGCCCTTGGCGAACGGGCAGATCAGGTCGATCACCTTGATGCCGGTTTCCAGCAGTTCCTGCGACGGGCTCAGCTCGTCGTAGGCCGGGGCCTTGCGGTGGATCGAGGCGACCTGATCGCGGGCCACGTCGCCGCGCTCGTCGATCGGGTTGCCCAGCACGTCCATGATGCGACCCAGGGTCGCCTGGCCCACCGGCACCTGGATGGTGTCGCCGGTGTTGTAGACCTCGGTGCCGCGGCGCAGGCCGTCGGACGAGCCCAGCGCGATGGTGCGGACCACGCCGTCGCCCAGCTGCTGCTGCACTTCCAGCGTCAGGGCCGAGCCTTCCATCTTCAGGGCGTCGAACACCTTCGGCATCTGGTCACGCGGGAACTCCACGTCGACCACGGCGCCGATGCACTGAACGATCTTGCCCACCGATTGAGTGTTAGCCATTTTTTCGTTCCTTCAATTCCAAATCTGTTGCCTGCGATCGATCGCCGGGATCAACCGCTGATGGCGGCCGCGCCGCTGACGATTTCCGACAGTTCCTTGGTGATCGCGGCCTGGCGGGTCTTGTTGTAGACCAGCTTCAGCTCACCGATCAGCGTGCCGGCGTTGTCGGTCGCGGCCTTCATGGCCACCATGCGCGCCGATTGCTCGGACGCCATGTTCTCCGCCACGGCCTGATAGACCAGGGCTTCGGTGTAGCGCACCAGCAGTTCGTTGATCACCGTCGGGGCATCGGGCTCGTACAGGTAGTCCCATGCGTGACCCGCGGCATCCGTCTCCAGCGACTCGGCCGTCAGCGGCAGCAGTTGCTGCACCACCGGCTCCTGCTTCATCGTGTTGACGAAGCGCGTGTAGCAGAGATAGACCGCCGACAGCCTGCCTTCCGCGTAAGCGTCCAGCAGCGTCTTGACCGGGCCGACCAGCTTCTCGAGCTGGGGGCTGTCGCCAAGCTGCGTCGCATGCGCGACGACCTTGGCGCCGATCCGGTTCATGAAACCCAGACCCTTGTTGCCGATCGCGACCACTTCCGCCTTCTGACCCGCCTGCTCGATTTCCTTGAGCTTGCTGGTCGTCGCGCGAAGCAGGTTGGTGTTCAGACCACCGCACAGGCCCTTGTCGGTCGTGACCACCACGAAACCGGCCGTCTTGGCGTCGGCATGCGACACCATGAACGGATGGCGGTACTCGGGGTTGGCCTTGGACAGGTTGGCGGCGATGTTGCCGACCTTCTCCGCGTACGGACGGGCCGCGCGCATCCGATCCTGCGCCTTGCGCATCTTCGAAGCGGCGACCATTTCCATGGCCTTGGTGATCTTCTTGGTGTTCTCGACCGACTTGATCTTGCCGCGAATTTCCTTGCCTGCTGCCATGATTTCTCCTGTGAGGGCCGGGTCTTGCCTGACTTCAGCGAGACCCGGTCATGGTTGCTTTAGGCGAAGGACTTCTTGAACGACGTGATCGCGGCGTTCAGTTCGGCTTCGGCGTCCTTGTCCATGGCCTTGTCGCTTTCCAGCTTGGTCAGCAGGGCGGCGTGCGAGGTCTTCAGGAACTGGTGCAGGCCGTGCTCGAAGGCCAGGACCTTCTTGACCTCGATGTCGTCCATGAAGCCCTTGTTGGCCGCGTACAGCGACGCGCCCATCAGGCTGATCGACAGCGGGCTGTACTGCGCCTGCTTCAGCAGTTCCGTCACGCGGGCACCGCGGTCCAGCTGCTTGCGGGTCGCGGCGTCCAGGTCCGAGGCGAACTGCGCGAACGCGGCCAGCTCACGGTACTGGGCCAGGTCGGTACGGATACCGCCGGACAGCGACTTGATCAGCTTGGTCTGGGCAGCGCCACCGACGCGCGACACCGAGATACCAGCGTTGATCGCGGGACGGATGCCGGCGTTGAACAGGTTGGTTTCCAGGAAGATCTGGCCGTCGGTGATCGAGATCACGTTGGTCGGGACGAAGGCGGACACGTCGCCGGCTTGCGTCTCGATGATCGGCAGCGCGGTCAGCGAGCCGGTCTTGCCCTTGACTTCACCCTTGGTGAAGGCCTCGACGTACTCGGCGTTGACGCGGGCGGCGCGCTCCAGCAGGCGGCTGTGGAGATAGAACACGTCGCCGGGGAAGGCTTCGCGGCCCGGCGGGCGGCGCAGCAGCAGCGAGACCTGGCGGTAGGCGACGGCCTGCTTGGACAGGTCGTCGTACACGATCAGCGCGTCCTGGCCGCGGTCGCGGAAGTACTCGCCCATCGTGCAGCCCGAGTAGGCCGACACGTACTGCATCGCGGCGGATTCAGAGGCGGAGGCGGCGACGACGATGGTGTATTCCATCGCGCCGGCGGCTTCCAGCGCGCGCACGACGTTCTTGATCGACGAAGCCTTCTGGCCGATCGCGACATACACGCAGGTCATGTTCTGACCCTTCTGGTTGATGATCGCGTCGATCGCCACGGCGGTCTTGCCGGTCTGGCGGTCGCCGATGATCAGCTCGCGCTGGCCACGGCCGACGGGCACCATCGAGTCGATCGACTTCAGGCCGGTCTGCACCGGCTGGTCGACGGACTTGCGGGCGATCACGCCCGGGGCGACCTTCTCGATGACGTCGGTCATCTTGGCGTTGATCGGGCCCTTGCCGTCGATCGGCTGACCCAGCGCGTTCACGACGCGGCCGATCAGCTCGGGGCCGACCGGCACTTCCAGGATGCGGCCCGTGCACTTGACGGTGTCGCCTTCGACGATGTGCTCGTAGGCGCCCAGGATCACGGCGCCGACGGAGTCGCGCTCCAGGTTCAGCGCCAGACCGAAGGTCTGCGAGCCATCGGCGGCGGCCGGGAATTCCAGCATTTCGCCTTGCATCACGTCGGACAGGCCGTGCACGCGCACGATGCCGTCGGACACGGACACCACGGTGCCCTGGTTGCGCACGTCGGTGGACGCGCCAAGGCCTTCGATGCGGCTCTTGATCAGTTCGGAAATTTCAGCGGGATTCAGTTGCATTGCTTGCTCCCAACGGCATCCCGCCGAAGCGGGACACCAGGGTGAATCGGGGGGATCTTTGGCAGTCGGGCTGGGACCGGAGGCTTGCGCCTCAGGCCGTCAGCGCCACTTTCATGCGTTCCAGGCGGGCCTTGACCGAGGTGTCCAGCACCTCGTCGCCGACCACCACACGGATACCGCCGATCAGGCCAGGCTCCAGCTCGACGCGGGCTTGCAGCTTGCGACCGAAGCGCTTCTCCAGCGACGCGACCACGTCGGCCAGCTGGGCCGGCTCGATCGGGTAGGCGCTGAAGATCTGCGCATCGGACACGCCGGAAGCGGCGTTGGCCAGTTCGTGGAACTGCTGGACCATCGCCGGCAGCGCCGACAGGCGGCCGTTGGCGATCACCTCGCGCAGGAAGTTCTGCACGCCGGGCAGCAGCGTCTGCTTGCTGGCCGCCGACATGACCTGGAACACCTGGTCGGTGCCCACCTTCGGGTCTTCGGCGAACTGGCGCAGCTGGCTGTCGCCGGCGACGAGCGCCAGCGCGGCCAACTGCTCGTTCCAGGCCTTCAGGTCCTGCGAGGACGCGACCTGGAACAGCGCTTCGGCGTAGGGACGGGCAATGGTTGCGAGTTCAGCCATGATTACAGCTCCGTCTTGAGACGGTTCAGCAATTCGGCGTGCACGCTGGCATTGACCTCGCGCTGCAGGATCTGCTCGGCGCCCTTGACGGCCAGCGCGGCGACCTGCTCGCGCAGGGCCTCACGGGCACGCACCGACTGCTGCTCGGCCTCGGCCTTCGCAGCGGCGATGATCTTGGCGCCTTCGTCCTCCGCGCGCTTCTTCGCTTCGTCCACGATGGCGGCGCCGCGCTTCTCGGCGTCGGACAGCAGCTTCGTGGTTTCGTTGCGGGTCTGCGCCAGTTGCTCGTCGACCTTCTTGTTGGCGTTGGCCAGCTCGGCCTTCGCCTGGTCAGCAGCCGCCAGGCCAGTGCGGATTCGCTCCGCGCGCTCGTCCAGCGCCTTCACGATCGGCGGCCAGATGAACCGCATCGTGACGAACACCAGGATGGCGAACGGAATCCACTGAATGAAAAGGCTAGCGTTGATATTCACGGCACGATCCTTTCAGTCGTGAAAGGGACGGGCCTATCAGCGAGCGATGGTGGACAGGAAGGTGGCGGCGAATGGGTTGGCGAACGCGAACAGCAGCGCGATGGCGACACCGATCAGGAAGGCCGCGTCGATCAGGCCGGCCAGAATGAACATCTTGGTTTGCAGTTCGTTCATCAGCTCGGGTTGACGAGCCGAGGACTCCAGGAACTTGCCGCCCATCAGCGCGATGCCGATGGAAGCGCCGATCGCGCCCAGACCAACGATGATGCCGCAAGCCAGAGCGACCAGACCGAGGATGTTTTCCATGTTTTGCTCCTGAGAGAGTTAGATAAAAAGGAAAGGGAAAGGGAATCGGGAAATCGAAGTAGCCGTGTCCAGCCGGATCAGTGCGCGTCGTGCGCCTGGCCCAGGTAGATCAGCGTCAGCATCATGAAGATGAAGGCCTGCAGCGTGATCACAAGGATGTGGAACAGCGTCCAGACCGTGCCGGCGAGCACATGGCCGATGGCCAGGCCGATGCCGGTGCCGGTCAGGGCCCAGCCGCCGCCCATCAGGGCGATCAGCATGAACACGAGCTCGCCGGCGAACATGTTGCCGAACAGCCGCATGCCATGAGACACCGTCTTGGCGATGAACTCGATGACCTGCATGGCGAAGTTGAAGGGCCACAGCACCGGGTGCGCGCCGAAGGGCGCGGAGATCAGTTCATGGCCCCAGCCGCCCACGCCCTTGATCTTCAAGCTGTAGAAGAACACCAGCAGCAGCACGAACGTGGACATGCTCAGCGTGGTCGACAGGTCGGCGGTCGGCACGACGCGCTGATAGGCGTGGTGCGCGTCGTGGGCGACGTAGTTGGTGAACAGCGTGGGCAGCCAGTCCACCGGCAGCATGTCCATGAAGTTCATGAAGAAGATCCACACGAACACGGTCAAGGCGACCGGGCCGATGACCTTGCGGCTCTTCTCGTTGTGGATGACGGCCTTGGCCTGGTTGTCCACCATCTCGACCAGGATCTCGACGGCGGCCTGGAAGCGACCCGGCACGCCGGCATGCGCCTTGCGTGCGGCGCGCCACAGCAGGAACACGGCGAGCAGGCCCAGCACGGTCGAATAAATGAGCGAATCGAAGTTGAAGACGCTGAAGTCGACGATGTCGACCTGCTTGACGTCCTCGAACTGGAAGTTCTTCTGCCAATGCTGCAAATGGTGGGTGATGTATTCACCCGAGGTCGGCGCGTGCCCTTCTGCTGCCATGGTTGCTTTCCGTCTCTATTTTCTGATTCGACCCCGCCGAAGCAGGGCCAGCCAATTTGCCTTCAGGGTCACGACGAGGGTCGAGAGCAACGCTGCCCAACTCAACGACGGGAAACCCGCGGCGACCGCCACCAGGATGGCGACCGCCAGAATGATCTTCACCAGCTCCCAGACCGCGAACGTGAGCATCGGAGTGCCCGCGTCCCTCGCCGATCGCCGCGTCATGCCCCACGCCATCAGGGCGTTCGGCAGGACGACCGAGGCGGCACCGAACAGCGCCGACCAGGTTTTGTCGGCTTGCAGGGACAGCAGACCCCACAGCGCGACCATGACCGCTCCCGCCGCCGCCTGCCAGATCAACAAGGACCAGACGGACATCGCCGGAAGCCGGGCCCGCAAGTCCTGCGCTTGTTCTCGCGTCAGGGGCTTGAAAGCCGGTTCGCCGTCCGCATCTCCTTCGATTCCATCGTCCCAGGGATCCTGGCTGGCGGCGCCTCGGTCCTTCGCCTGATGGGGCGGAGTGGTCCGGAGCGGCTCGGCGGGCGGCGCAGTGGATGCGCGCGCTGGATCGGGATTCACGGCTTCAAGGGGCGAGCGGCAAAACCACGGGATTATAGGGGGTCTGACCTTACAGACCCTTAACAGGCTGCGGCGGCAGCGCATCGGCGCCGACTTGACAGGCCGTGCGAAGCCCGCATAGCCGGGCGCGCGCCGTGTTCATCGAGGCTGGCGGGGTGTCCGCCACGACGGGGCGCGAGGTGCGCACGCAACACCTGCCCCTTTGCCGCCACTCGGGATTGCCCTCGACCCGATCGGCGCAGGCCGCGCCGTCATGGCGCCACCGCACCCTCGGTCGACCTCAGCCCGGCCAGCGCGCGAACTGCACCGGCAAGCCCGCCACCGGCACCCGCATCTTGAGCACGCACCCTGCCCAGGGCTGGGCGGCGAGTTCCGCCTCGCTGCGCTTTTCCCGTGCGGTGGTGACGAAGATGGTGCGCAGGTCCGCACCACCGAAGGTCGGCATCGTGGCGCAGCGCACCGGCAACTCGACCCGCGTCAGCAGCTCGCCCGACGGCGACAGGCGCAGCAGCTGCTGACCTTCCATCATCGCGACCCAATAACCGCCCTCGACGTCGACCGCCGCGCCATCGGGCCGGCCGCCATAGGTCTCGAGCGGCTGATCGGCGCCGCGCGGCGCGAATCGCGCGAACACCTCCCGCTCGCCAAGCGCGCCGCTGGCGGCGTCGAAGGCCATGCGGTAGATCTCGTGCGCCTTGGTGTCGGCCCAGTACATCGAGCGGCCGTCCGGGCTCCAGCCCAGGCCGTTGGAGGTGGTGATGCCGTCCTTCATCGGGACGAAGACGCCCTCGCGCAGGCAATAGAGCGCCGACTCGGGTTGGCGCGCGTCATCGATCGTGCCGACCCACAGGCGCCCTTGCGCGTCGGCCTTGCCGTCGTTGAAGCGCCGCTTCGAGGCGTCGTACGGCGGGTCGAGCAGCTTCAGGTACTCGCCGGTGGCGGGATCGAAGCGCCACAGCCCGTTGCGCTGCGGGATCAGCAGGCCGCCGCCCACCAGCGGCACCACACAGCCCGGCTCGTCGTTGAGCGCCCAGCGGGTCGGCGTCGCCGCGCCGCTGTCGAGCCGGAACAACGCCTTGCCCGGGATGTCGACGTAATAGAGACATTGCTCTAGCGGATGCCAGAACGGCGACTCGCCGAGCAGCGCCGGCGTCAGCGACGCGGGCTCGAGGCGGAAGAACTCGTCCGTGGACGTCGTGGGGTCGGCATGAGGCTGCGAGGTCATGGCGCGATGCTATGCCGGTAACCCGGCGAAACCGGAAACCGCGCGGCCGACGGGGTGGACGCCTCGATCAGGCCAGGTCGACCTTCAGGTAATGCGCGCCGGCGATCGGATTGAAGTAGTACGGCGGAATCTCTTCGAATCCGAGGCTCTCGTACAGGTCGCGCGCGGCCTCCATGTCGTCGAGCGTGTCCAGCAGCATGTTGGAGTAGCCGGCGCTCGTGGCGCGATCGATCAGCGCCTGCGCCATCGTGCGGCCCAGGCCGAAACGGCGGAAGGCGGGGCGGATGAAGAGCCGCTTCATCTCGCAGGCGTTGGCGTAGTCCGAGTCCATGAGCGGCCGGAACCCGCCACAGCCGGCGACCTGTCCGTCCACCAGCGCGAGCAGCAGCGTGCCTTGGGGCGCGTCGTACTCGCCGGGGAGCGAGGCCAGTTCTTCCTCGAAGCCCTGGAAGCAGAGGTCCACGTCCAGGCTCTGCGCGTATTCGCGCAGGATCGCGCGCGCTTCTTCCCACAACGCAGGCGAATCGGGGCAGATCAGTCGTATGTCAGGCGTGTCCACAGCGGGCGAGTGTAGCGAGGCCGCTCCCGCGTTCAAGCGCTCGGATTGGAGAGCGGCGTCGAGGACGACGGCGCTCAGGGGCCCGCGGCCGGGCCGTGCAAGGCGAATCCCGGGCGCGCCAGCAGGTGCTCGTACCAGGCGTTGACCGCCGGCAGGCTCGCATGCGCGATGGGCGCGGCGCGCCAGCGGTGCGCGGACAAGCCGAGCACCACGTCCGCCAGGGTGAAGGTCGCCCCCAGCACGTAGGGCCCGCCCGAGCGCTCGAGCTGCCCGTCGAGCATCGTCATGTGCCGGTTCCAATGGGCGATGCCGGCTTCGATCTGCGCCGGGTCCTGATGCAGCGGGCTCTTGCGCACCAGGGCCATGAAGGCGTAACGCCAGCTGTTGTTCAGCTCGCCGCCCTGCCAGTCCATCCACATCTCGACCAGCGCGCGACGCCGCGGCTCGTCGGGCAGCAGGTCCTCGCGGCCCTCGCGGCGGGCCAGGTAGCGGCAGATGCTGTTGCTTTCCCACATCGAGAACGGCGTGCCGGCGTCAGCGCCCGGACCCGCCTGCGCATCGATGAGCACCGGCATCATCGCGTTGGGATTGAGCACGCGGAAAGCATCGGCCTTGACGTCGACGTCCTCGCGCACCAGGTCCAGGCCCAGCTCGACGCCGGTCCACAGCACCTTGCGCACGTTGATGGACGCCGCGCGTCCGAGCACGCGCAGCGCGCTCATGCCGAAGGCGCCGCGGCGGCGTCGCTGGCGAAGCCGAGCACCACGCGACGGGTCTTCGCCGACTTCTTCTCGATCTTGGTGACGACGACCGCGCCGATCTCGGCCGTGTTGGCCACATGCGTGCCGCCGCAGGGCTGCAGGTCGACGCCGTCGATCTTGAGCACGCGCACCCGGCCCGAGCCGCGCGGCGGCTGGACGCTCATGCTGCGGACCAGTCCGGGATTCGCGTCGAGTTCCTCATCGCTGATCCAGCTGTGGCTGACCGGGCGCGCCTCGGCCACCAGCCGGGCGATGCCGGCCGTCAGCGCGTCCTTGTCGAGCGCGTCGGTCATGTGGAAGTCCAAGCGCGCATAGCCCGCCGTGATCGAGCAGCCGTCGACCGGATGCGGCACCAGCGCGCACAGCAGGTGGGTCGCGGTGTGGAAGCGCATGTGGGCGTGGCGGCGCTGCCAGTCGATGCGGGCCGTCACCGGCGTGCCGACCGCCAGGCCGGCGAGGTCCTGATCCGGCGCGGGCAGGTGCAGGATCTCGCCGCCCTCGCCCTTGCGGGTGTCGGCGATCACCAGCTCGCGTCCGCCGGGCAGCGTCAGCGTGCCGGCGTCGCCGGCCTGGCCGCCACCCTGCGGATAGAACACCGTGCGGTCGAGCAGCAGGCCGCGCTCGTCGGCGCGCAGCAGCGTCGCCTCGCACTCGCGCAACTGCGCGTCCTCGCGGAACAGGTCCTGGGTGCCCATCAGGCCGGCACGTCGTCGAGATCACCCGACTGCGTCGGCGCGTCGGACAAGGTGCCTTCGATCGCCTCCAGCTCGACCGTGCCCTTGGGCGTCGAGAGCTCGGCGCGCAGGCCGTCGCGGGCTTCGAAGCTCAGCAACTGGACGCCGCTTTCGGGCAGCTTGTCGGTGGGATGGGCGTCGCCCTGCCACTCGATCGGCACCGGCAGGCCTTCCTTGCGCAGCCGGCGGCCGTCCTCGCGCAGCGCGATGCGCCAGCGCAGGTCGCCGCGTCCGGCCTCGACGGCCTCGCCCGCATCGATGCCCTCGCCGGACCAGGTCGCCAGCGTCGCATCCAGGCTGGACACGCGCGCCACCCAGTGCAGCAGCGCCGGGCCCTCCTGCGCCAGGCGCTCGCGCACGGCGGGCTGGTCCAGGTCGAACCAGCGGGGCCGGCCGGGATCCGGCGCCTCGGGATCGATGGCGATGATTTCCAGATAGCAGCGGGGATACGCTGGCGGCGCGCTGATGTTGAGCAGCAGGTTGTGCGTGCCCATCAGCGCATGGCGCCCGCCGGGTTGCGGCGTGACCCCGAGGACACGTTCACACCAGGCGCGCCCCTCCTCCAGGGTGTTCGCGGCGACAACGAGATGATCGACTTCCATGCTCATGGCTTCACAACCTCACCTGACCGTGGATCAACGGCGTGACATCGCCGCCAATCCAGCAATGCGCGCCTTCGCGTGCCACATGGATCCGGCCGGCGCGCCCGAGGGCGGCGCCCTGGGCGGCCACATAGCGGTCGGGCGCCAGACCGGCGCCCTGCAGCCATAGTGCCAGACCCGCGTTCAGGCTGCCCGTGACCGGGTCTTCCGGAACGCCGAGCCCGGGCACGAAGGCCCGGACCTCGAATTGCTGTGGCGAACCCGCAGGATAAGCGCCCACGACGCCCAGCTTCAGGCCGTCCATCGCGACGAAGTCCGGCTGCAGCGCGAGCACCGCCTCGGCCGAGCGCAGCCGCGCCGCCATCCACTGCGGGCCGTTGTCGACCCACACCAGGTCCAGCAGCTCGGCGGCCTCCAGGCGCAGCGCGCGCAGCGCCTGCTCGCGCAGGGCCGGCTCGACCGGCCCCTCGCGCTTGAGCGGCGGCGCCGCGAAGGCGAGCCGGCCGCCGTCGCGCCGGATGCGCACCAGCCCGATCTCGCACTGCTGGACGACCTCGCCGGGCTGCTTCGGATCACCGCCGCTGGCCAGCCAGGCATGGGCCGAGCCCAGCGTCGGATGGCCGGCGAACGGCAGCTCGCCACCCGGCGTGAAGATGCGGACGCGATAGTCCGCGCCCGGATCCGTCGGCGGCAGCAGGAAGGTGGTCTCGGACAGGTTGGTCCAGCGGGCGAAGGCGGCCATGGTGGCCTCGTCCAGGCCCGCGCCGTCGACCACGACGGCCAGCGGGTTGCCCTTCAGCGCCTCGGCGGTGAAGACGTCGACCTGGACAAAACGGCGGAGTTCGGACATGAAGACCCTCGATCGGGAACGGTGAAGTCGGCCCGCCCCGCCTGACGTGCGAGTGACAGGCGGCATCGGGTGCCAGAAACAGGGGACATCGCCCCTACGCCGGCCTCAGGGGGCGGCGCGGTAGACGTCGGGACGGAGCCGCTCCATGCCGCGGTCCGGCGCCGCCAGCGGCTGGAATCCGTGGCGCGCATACAGCGCGTGCGCGTCCTTGGTGAACAGCGAGAAGCGTCGCAGCCCCTGCAGCGCCGGGTGCGCGACGACCCGCGCGATCAGCCAGTCCCCCAGCCCCCGCCCCTGCCAGTCCTCGAGCACGAAGACGTCGCAGAGGTAGGCGAAGGTGGCGCGGTCGGTGACCACGCGGGCGTAACCCACCACCGCGCCGGACGGCCCGCGCAGCAGCAGGTTCAGCGAGCCCGCCATCGCGCGGCGCATCGTGTCGCGCGGGATGCCAGCCGCCCAGTAGGTGCGGCCGATGAAGCCGTGGATCACGTCCAGGTCGGCCTCGGTCCAGTGCTCGTCGAGCACCGGCTCGAAGGGCAGCGGCGGGCGCGCCTCGCTCATGGCGTGGTTTCGGCGGTCGTCAGCGCGAGCGCCTCGTGCAGCATGCGGCCGAGCTTGTCGACGCCTTCGGCGATCAGGTCCGGCGTCAGCGTCACGAAGGACAGGCGCAGCGTGCGCGGATCGGGCTGGTGCGCGTAGAACGCGGCGCCCGGCACGTAGGCGATGCCGGCATCGACGGCGCGCGGCAGCAGCGTCATCGCGTCCAGGCCCTCGGGCAGGCGGATCCAGAAGAACATGCCGCCCTCGGGCACCTGCCACTCGCAGCCCGGGGGCAGGCACTCGGCCAGCGCCTTGGCCATCGCGTCGCGATTGGCCTTGTAGCGGGCGCGGATCTTGGGCACGTGCTCGTCCAGGAAGCCGCCCTTGATCACCTCGTGCACCACGCGCTGGTTGAAGCCCGGCGTGTGCAGGTCGGCGGCCTGCTTGGCCTGCAGCAGCTTGGGATAGATCTCGCTGGGCGCGACGATGTAGCCCAGGCGGAAACCCGGCGTCAGCACCTTGGAGAACGAGCCGAGATAGATGCTGCCCTCGGGCCACAGCGAGCTCAGCGAGGCCGGCGGCGGCTGGTCGAACCAGAGGTCGCCGTAGGGGTTGTCCTCGACGATGGGCACGCCGGCCTTGCGCGCGGCCGCGACGACGGCCTCGCGGCGCTGGGCGCTCATCACGCGGCCGGTCGGGTTCTGGTAGTTCGGCAGCAGGTAGGCGAAGCGCGTGCCCGGCGCGTCGTGCGGCAGCGCCTCGATGGCCGAAGGCAGCGGGCCTTCATCGTCGCTGGCCAGGCTGGCGAAGATCGGCTCGTAGGGCGTGAAGGCCTGCAGCGCACCGAGGTAGGTCGGGGTCTCGACGGCCACCGGCGCGCCGGCGTCGCACAGCAGCTTGCCCACCAGATCCAGTCCCTGCTGCGAGCCGCTGGTGATCAGCACCTGGTCCGGCGAGGCCTGGATCCCCAGCGTCGCGACCTTGGCCGCGACCCACTCGCGCAGCGGCGCGAAGCCTTCGCTGGCGGCGTACTGCAGCGCTTCCTTGGCGTTGTGGGTCAGCACCCGGTCGCAGGCGGTCTTGATGGCCTCGACCGGGAAGGTGTCCGCGCTGGGCAGGCCGCCCGCCATCGACAGCACGCCAGGCTTCTCGGTGACCTTCAGGATCTCTCGGATGATGGACGGGTTCATGCGCGCGGCGCGGCGGGCTTGCGTCCAGGGACTGCGGTTCATGGGGGTTGTCTCCGGTTGAGCGGACCAGTCTAAGGGGTCGACCAGCACAGAACCAATACACTGAGCCATACCACCGCATCATCTGTATTGGCATGGACACCAGCACAGCCAACGCCGGCATGAGCGCCAGCTCCAGCGTGAATGTCGCGCCGGTCACCCTCTCCCGCAACGCCAGCCAGCCGCTCGCGCAGCAGCTGGCGCAGCGCTTCGCGGCGCGCATCCAGCAGCGGCTGCTGCTGCCGGGCGCGCGGCTGCCGTCGGTGCGGGACTGCGCGCGGCACCACGGCGTCAGCCCGTACACCGTGGTCGCGGCCTACGACCAGCTGCTGGCCCAGGGCCTGCTCGAGGCGCGCAAGAAGCGAGGGTTTTTCGTTCGCGAAACCCGCACGCCGCCGCGCGCGCCGCTGGCGATCGAGCCCGCGCCGGCGCCGCTGCCGCCGCCGGTCGACGCCAGCGCGCTGATCCGCGGCATGTTCCAGGCCGACGCGCGGCGCTCGCCGGGGCTGGGCACCCTGCCGGCGGAGTGGCTGGACCTGGGCCTGCTGCAGTCGACGCTGCGCCGGCTCGCGGCCAACGCCGACGACGCGCTGCTGTCGGGCTACGGCGAGCCGCTCGGCGACGAGCGCCTGCGCCGCGCGCTGTCGCGGCGGCTGCTGGACATCGCGATCCAGGCGGCGCCGGACCAGATCATGAGCACCGTCGGCGCGACCCACGGGCTGGACCTGATCACCCGCGCCTTCCTCGAGCCCGGCGACGCGGTGCTGGTCGACGACCCGGGCTGGGCGATCGAATACGCGCGGCTGTCGCAGGCCGGCATGCGGCTGCTGCCGGTGCCGCGCGGCGCGCAGGGGCCCGACATCGGCGTGATGCGCCGGCTGATCGAGGAACACCGGCCGCGGATGTACGTCACGGTGTCGGTGCTGCACAACCCGACCGGCGCGACGCTGGACCTCGCGCACGCGCACCAGGTGCTGCAGCTGGCGCACGAGCACGATCTGCTGATCGTCGAGGACGACACCTACGCGCTGTTCGCGCCCAACCACGCGCCGCGCCTGGCGGCGCTGGACCAACTGCGCCGCACGATCTACGTCTCGGGTTTCTCGAAGATGCTGTCGCCGGCGTGGCGGGTCGGCTTCGTCGCGGCCAGCGCGGACCGCATGGCGCGGCTGACCGAGCTCAAGCTGCTGGCCTCGCTCACCACCAGCCCGCTGATGGACCGCGCGGTGGCGCTGTGCCTGGAGCAGGGCCTGCTGCGCAAGCATGCGGAACGGATCGCCTCGCGCCTGGCCACGGCCCGCCAGCGCTGCGTGCGGCTGGCCGAGGACGCGGGCTGCCGCTTCGCCGCGACGCCGGCCGGCCTGTTCGGCTGGGTCGACGTGGGCGTGGACACCGAGCGGCTCGCGCCCGCGATGATGGACCAGGGCTGGCTGATCGCGCCCGGCATCCTCTTCAGCCCGACCCGCACGCCGGGCACGCTGATGCGCATCAATTTCGCGACCTCGCAGGACCCGAAGTTCTGGCACGCCTTGGAGCGCGCCCGCGAGGCGCTCCGGCGCTGAGCCGCGATCGGCCGCCGATGACGCCACGACGGATGACCCGCGATGACGCGCCCCGAGGCGACGCGACGCGCGCCGTCAGCGGCGCTCGGGCGGCGGCGCGTTGTCCTCGCGGACCGGCGCATAGGGGCCGATGATCCGGTAGCTCTGCTGCAGGCGGCAGACCACCTCGACCGGCGTGCTCCACCAGGTGGCCGGCCGCACGCGCCAGTCCTTCATCGCCAGGTTGTTGTGGTTGATGAATGCGCGGGCCGGGCCCTCGGCGGCGGTCAGCGGCGTGACCCGTCCCTGCGCGTCGACGCGGAACTCGACGACCACGTCGCCGCTGTACGCGTTCATGTGCTGCGTGGCCGGATACATGGTCTTGCTGCCGAACTCGAGGTAGGGCGGGACGTCGTAGTTGCCCTTGCAGCCGGCGAGCGGGCCGGGCTGCAGCACGTTCTCCTCGTCGTAGGCGCGGCCGAACGGATTGAGCGGCTGCGTGGCGCAGGCCGCGAGCAGCGCGGACAGGAGCAACGCGGCGGCGCGCGCCGCTGATCCGGAGCGATCGATCATCTGGGGCCTCCCTGGCCGTGTTCCCTGTCGCGCGAGGCTCGCCCGACGCGGTGTGTCCTTGTCGGGCCGGATGCTAGCGGCGGCGCCTAAGATCCGCGCTCATGACCATCCCTAGCCCCTCCTCCCCCGCCGACCTGGGCGCCGCGCTCGCCCAGGCCTGGTCCGACGACACGCTGCTGGACGACACCGCCTGGTCGCTCCCCGACGAGGCCGCCGCCTACGCGGCGCAGGCCGAGCTCGCGCAGCGGCTCGACTGGCTGGCGCCGGGACGCGTTCAGTTCTGGAAGTGTGGCGGCTCGTCGCGCGATGGCGCGCTGGGCAGGTCGCCGCTGCCGCCCCTGCGCGCCCGCGAGGTGCGCGGCCTGCGCAACGGCGGCGACTTCGGTGACCTGTCCCTGATCGGCGCGGAGGCCGAGATCGCATTGCGCCTCGGGCGCGACGTCACGCCCGATATGGCCGCCGCGCTGGTGCCCGGCCAGGCCGAGCACCTGATCGATGCGATGTGCGTCGCCGTCGAATGGCTGGGTTCGCGCTGGCAGCGCGGCCTGGGCGCCGACAACCTGCTGCGCCTGGCCGATGCGCAGACGCATGGCGCGCTGGCGCTGGGCCCGTGGCAGGCGTGGAAGCCGGGTCACGACTGGGCGAACCAGTCTTGCGAGCTGATCGTCGGCGACCAGGCGCCGATGGCGGGTACCGGCGGCCATGGCCTGAACGATCCCGCCTGGGTCGTGGCCGGATGGCTTCAAGCGGCGACGCGCACTGGCCTGACCGTGCCGGCGGGCAGTGTCGTCACGACGGGCTCCTGGCGCGTTGCCACGAAGCTGTCGAAGGGGGTGACGGTGACGGCGCGCTACGCCGGTCTCGGCGACCTCACGGTCAAGTCCTGACGCCCCCCTCGGTCGCAAATCCGCCGCACGCGGTGATGTCTCGGGGCGCGGACAGGGCTTGGGGGTCCAGGAGGGAGCCCCCATGCCCTGGCAGTGCCGAGCTCGGTGCTGGCGGTCCGGGCACCTTGCTCCGTACCAGCACTCCGGGCGCCACGCTCGGTGCTGACAGTCCGGGCGCCGAGTTCGTTGCCACCAGTCAGGGCGCCACGCCCGGTGCTGGCAGTCCGGCCGCCTCCCTCACTTCGCCTCGAGCGCCTCCCACCGCTCCATCAGCGCCAGCAGCTCATCGTCGATCTCCGCCGCCCGGTTGGTGACTTCGGTGATCTTGGCGGCCCCTTGCTGGTAGAGCTCGGTGCTGTTGAGCAGCGCCTGCAGGTGCTTCTGCTCGGTTTCCAGCGCGCCGATCCGGGCGGGGATTTCGTCGAGCTCGCGCTGCTCCTTGTAGCTGAGCTTGCGCTTGGTCGCGACGACGGGCGCCGGTGCGGGCGCGGGCGCCGGAGCCGGCGCCGCGGCCGGCGCCTGGCGCGCCTTGATCTCCGCCGCGCGCTGCGACTGCTGCAGCCAGTCCTCGACGTCGCCTTCGTACTCGCGCCACTTGCCGGCGCCTTCGCTGACGATGGTCGAGGTCACGACGTTGTCCAGGAAGCGCCGATCGTGGCTGACCAGGAACACGGTGCCGTCGTACTCGGCGAGCAGTTCCTCGAGCAGTTCCAGGGTCTCGATGTCCAGGTCGTTGGTCGGCTCGTCCAGCACCAGCACGTTGGCCGGACGCGCGAACAGCCGCGCCAGCAGCAGCCGGTTGCGCTCCCCGCCGGAGAGGCTGGAGACCGGCGAGTCCGCGCGCGCCGGCGAGAACAGGAAGTCGCCCAGGTAGCTCTTGACGTGCTTGCGCTGGTTGCCGATCTCGATCCACTCGCTGCCCGGGCTGATGGTGTCGGCCAGCGTGGCGTTGAGGTTGAGCGCGTCGCGCATCTGGTCGAAGTAGGCGACCGTCATCTTCGTGCCCAGGCGCACCGTGCCGCTGTCGGGCGGCAACTCGCCCAGGATCATCTTCAACAGCGTGGTCTTGCCTGCGCCGTTGGGACCGATCAGGCCGACCTTGTCGCCGCGCAGGATGGTGCCGGTGAAGCCGTCGACGATCAGGCGGTCGCCGAAGCGCTTGGAGACGTTTTCCAGCTCCGCGACGATCTTGCCGCTGGACTCGCCGGTGGCCACGTCCAGCCGCACCTTGCCCTGCACGTCGCGACGGGCGTGACGCTCCGCGCGCATCTCATGCAGGCGCTGCACGCGCGCGACGCTGCGGGTGCGGCGGGCCTCGACGCCCTTGCGGATCCAGACCTCCTCCTGCGCCAGCAGCTTGTCGAAGCGCGCATTGGCCAGCGCCTCGTTCTCCAGCTCATAGGCCTTGGCGGCCTGGAAGGCGGCGAAGTTGCCGGGGTAGCCGCGCAGCTGACCGCGGTCGAGCTCGACGATGCGGTTGGCGACATTGTCCAGGAAGGCGCGATCGTGGGTGATCAGCAGCAGCGAGCCCTTGAAGCCATTGAGCAGCTCCTCCAGCCAGCGGATCGCGTCCAGGTCCAGGTGGTTGGTGGGCTCGTCCAGCAGCAGCACGTCGGGCTGCGCCACCAGCGCGCGGGCCAGCGCGACCCGCTTCTTCAGACCGCCCGACAGCTCGCCGACCCGGCGTTCGCCGTCCAGGCCGAGGCGGTGCAGCGTCTCGTCGACGCGCTGTTCCCAGTTCCAGGCGCCGATCTGCTCGATGCGCTCCTGGACCCAGCCGAGGTCGTCGTTCTCGTCATGCGCCTCGTAGCGGGCGCGCAGCGCCTTGGCCTCGGCCACGCCTTCGCTGACGACGTCGAAGATGGTGGCTTCGGGGCGCAGTTCGGGTTCCTGCGGCACGTAGACGCTGGTCAGGCCCTTCTCGAGCTGCAGCAGACCGTCGTCGAGCTTCTCGAGGCCGGCGAGGACCTTCAGCATCGAGGACTTGCCGGTGCCGTTGCGGCCGATCAGGCCGACGCGGTCGCCGGTTTCGAGGGAGAAATTCGCGCCGTCGAGCAGCGGCACATGGCCGAAGGCGAGGTGGGCGTTGGAGAGGGAAAGGACAGCCATCGGGGGATTGTCCTCGATGGGCGGGGACGCCCCCTCACCCCGGCCCTCTCCCCCTCCCGGGGGCGAGGGAGTCCCGCCCGGGCGCTGCGGCGGTCAGACCCAGACGCGGTAGGCCCAGAAGGCTTCCTCCTCGGCGACGCGGCGGCGCAGTTCCTCGGGGCTGAAACCGCTCAGGCGCCGGGTCTCGCGGCACAGGTGCGCCTGGTCGGCGTAGCCGTGGTCCTGGGCCAGGGCGCTCCAGATCACGGCGTCGTCGTCCTCGTCGCGCCGGCGCACCTCGTGGAAGGCGGCCTCGGCGCGGCTGACCAGCCGCAGCGCGCGCAGGCTCTGGCCGCTCCACTGCTTGATGCGACGCTCGGCCTGGCGGACGCTGCGCCCGTGCCCCGCCGCGATCGCGCGCAGGGCCAGGCGCTGCATCCAGCCGGCGTAACCGCGCGGCGGCGGGTCGTCGGCAAGCACCGCCGCGCGCACCGTCCGCCAGCGCGGCAGCAGGAAGGCCTCGAGCGTGCGACGCGCCGTCGCTTCGTCGCCGGCCTCGCGCATCGCCGCGTCGAGCGCACGCCAGGCCGGATCGTCGATGACCGACAGCGGCACCATGCGGTCCTTCAGCGCGCCGATGTCCAGGCCGGTCATCGCCTGCAGCGCCTCCGGCCGGATCGCGACCATGAAGGCCCGGCCGTCCGGCGTCGACTGGAAGCGCCGGGGCCCGCTGCGCGGTCCGCCAAGCACGCCGGCCGGCAGCCAGTCGCCGGGCTCGCCGCCAAGGCCCAGCTCACGCACGCAGCCGCTGAGCGTCCAGCTCAGCCCGCACAGCGGCGTGGCGGGGAACCAGCTCTGGCACTGCGCCTCGGTGAGCGCGGGCGCGGGCGCGGGCGCGGGCGCGGATGGGCCTGCCACCTCTCCGGCGAGGTCGCGCCAGAGGTAGGCATACACGCAGCCTTCCAACGCGCGCGAAGGGATGCGCAGGCGGGCGATGGTGCCGGGGTGGAGGGAGGCGTCCATGGCGCCGCAGTCTAGGCGCGTCGCGCCCGCGGCGATGGTGCTCACTCGAAACCCCTGTCATGTCGCTTCGATTCAAGACGAGGCGCCGTGTCGCCGCCACGATGACCTCCCATGAACCATGTCCTGCCGATCCCCGTTCCCATTCCTGGTCCTCCCACCCGCTGGGGCGGGTTGCCCGAGGTCCTCGCGCTGCGCCGTGACTACCTGGGCCATCTCCGCCACCTGCAGCGGCGTTATGGCGACGTGGTCCACCAGCGGCTGCTCGGCCTGGACGACTTCTGCTTCTTCCATCCCGACCACGTGCGCGAGCTGCTGATCGCCGGCCACGACGGGCTGATCCGCTGGGAGCGCGCGACCGCGGTCTTCGCCGATGCGCACGGACACAGCGTGCTGGTGGCCGAGGGGCCCGCGTGGCAGCGCCAGCGCAAGCTGCTGCAGCCGGGCTTCTCGCCGCAGCGGGTGACCGGCTTCGTGCCGCTGATGGTCGAAGCCGCACGGCGCGCGCTGGAACGCCTGCCCGACGCGGCCATCGGCTCGGACGGCGGCGCGGGCGGCGGCTCGGGCGAGGCCCGGGCCGTGACGCTCGACTTCGAGTCGCTCATGACGCTGCTCACGATGGACGTGATCCTGCGGACGCTGTTCTCCGCCGGCGAGGGCGATGCGGCGGTGGCGGAGGCGGCCTGGGCCGTGCACGAGCTCGGCAAGGTCGCGATGGGCGAAATGTACGTGCCGGTCAGCGCGCCGCTGTGGGCGCCCTGGAAGCGGGGCAAGCGCCGCGCGCTGCGATCGCTGGACGGGCTGATCCGCGGTCACCTCGCGATGCGGCGCGAGCACGCCCGCCAGGGTGCGCCGGCGCCGGACGACCTGCTGGCGATGCTGATGGCGCTGCGCGACGAGCACGGCGAGCCGCTCGACGACGCGGCCCTGCGCGACGAATGCATGACGACCTTCTTGGCCGGCCACGAGACCAGCGCCGCCGCGCTGACCTGGTGGGGCTGGTGCATGGCCGCCCACCCCGACGCCCAGCGGCGCGCGGCCGACGAGGTGAACGCGGTGCTCGGCGGTCGTGAGCCCGGGGCGGCGGACCTGACTCGGCTGCCCTGGCTGAGCCTGTGCATCAAGGAGGCGCTGCGGCTGTTTCCGCCGGCGCCGGCGCTGTTCTCGCGCCGGACCACGCAGCCGCTGGACATCGCCGGCCTGCGGCTGCCGCGCGGGGCGATGCTGCGCCTGACACCCGGCCTGATCCAGCGCGACCCGCGCTGGTTCGATGAGCCGGAATCCTTCCGCCCGGAGCGCTTCGATCCGGCGGCCGGCCATCGCGAGATCCCGCGCGGCGCCTGGATGCCCTTCGGCGCCGGCCCCCGGGTGTGCCTGGGCAGCCACTTCGCGCTGATGGAGATCACGCTGATCGCCGCGATGGTGCTGCAGCGGTATCGCCTCGCGCCCGTGCCCGGGGCGCCCGCGCCCGAGCCGGTGCTCAACATCACGCTGCGCCCGGCCACGCCCCTTCGCTTGCGGCTGCTGCCGCGCTGAATCTTTTATTCGTGGACGACCGCCCGGCCGGGCCCGTAGCGTGGCGGCCATGCCCTCGTCACGCCGCCCTGCCCGACCGCTCACCCAGCCGCACGCCCAGCCGCACGTCCGACCGCAGGATCAACCGTTCACCCAGTCACCCGCGCGGCGCCTCGCTCCGCACGCCGGGCGCCGCCTCCACCGCGCGCCCCGCATCGACGGCGGCATCGTCCTCGTCGACCGTCTCGGCCAACCGCACGAAGCTGCCGTCGGACAGTTGGAAGCGCACCCATCGCATCCGGCTCCGGAGGATGGGCATGTCCTGCTCGGTGGCCGCGCCGGTCTCGAACTCCACCGCGCCGGGCGCCGGCTCGTACCAGCCCAGCGCGTCCAGCCGGGCCTCCTGCGCCACGATCTCGGGCGTGGCGTAGCACCACAGCGCGCGGCCGATCAGTTCGGCGCGCGGCAGCCGGCAGTGCCGCTCCCGCGCGCGGGACATCGCCAGCAGCCGGTGGCTCAGGTCGCAGATCAGGTGCACCGGCACCGGCGCGCGTTCGACGAGGCGGCCGAGTTCGAAGTCAGCCGCGCTGTCCAGCCGCGCGGCCATCAACTGGCGCAGCGCCTGCTGCTCCTCCAGCGACGGCGCCGCCAGTCCCGATTCCCAGCGCGACACGGTCGTCTGCGAGACGCGCATCTCGGCCGCGACCGCGCCTTGCTTCATTCGGCGCAGCGAACGCCACAGCCGCAGGCTGCGGCCGAGCTGACGAGCATCGCAGGACAACAGCGGCGATTCATTCATGGCACAGGCACCGGAAAGTCATTGAGCAGTGGCGAGGCGGTCACGTCCAGCGCGCGCACCCCGTCGCCATCGAGGGAAACGGAGGTCGACACGCCTCGCGTCGACCGGATCGGCACGGGAGGGCCGAAGTGAGGATTCTGCTGTACTACCTCTGCGGCGTGTTCGCCGCGGCCCAGCTGGGCAAGCTGGCGGCGCTCTCGCCGCCGATCGCGCGCGAGCTCCAGCTCGGGCTGGCGGCCATGGCCGCGCTGACCTCGCTGCTGGAGGTCTGCGGCGCGACGCTGGGCGGCGTCGCCGGACGCTGGCTGCCGCGTGTCGGGCTCCGATCCAGCCTGTCCGTGGCGGTGCTCGCGCTCGCCATCGGCGCGGCGGCCAGCGCCTTCGCGCAGGACCTCGTGACGCTGGCGCTGGCGAGGCTGGTCGAGAGCCTGGGTTATCTCGCGATCGTCGTCGCGGCGCCCGTGCTGATCGCCCGCGCGGCCGAGGGCCGACGGCAGGCGGCCGCGATGGCGCTGTGGAGCACCTTCGTGCCGGTGGGCATGGCCGTGGGCGCCTGGGCCTACGCATGGGCGGCGGGCGCGGTGGGCTGGCGCCTCGCGCAGGCGTTGAGCGTGGCGGGCGGCTTGCTGCTGTGGGTGAGCCTGCGCGCGATGGCAGCGGGCGACGCCGCAACAAGAAGAGCCGCATCGGCGACATCGGCGACATCACCCACATCACTCACATCGCCCGCATCGCCGATATCTTCCACGTCGCCGGCCGCACCGGCAGCGCTAGCGGCACCAGCGCCGCCGCCATCGCCTGGCGCGACCGGCGCTTTGCTATGGGCCCTGGTGGCGGCCTTCGGCGCCTACGCGGTGGCCGAGGTCGGCCTGCTCGCGCTGCTGCCCAGCCTGCTCACCCAGGGCGGCATGCCGCTGGCCACGGCCGGCGGCTGGACCGCCGCCGCCGCGCTCGCCAACGTGCCGGCCAGCGCGATCGGCGCGTGGCTGCTGAAGCGCCGCGGCGCGCTGTCGCCGGCCATCGCGGTGGCCATGGCGGTCTCGCTGGGACTGTCGGGCCTGCTGTTCCTGGCCGCCCTGCGCGACGGCGGCCAGGCGTCCACCCAGGCGCTGCTCGCGATCGCCGTCAACGCGGCCTCGGGCGTGTTCCCGAGCCTGGTCTTCGCGCTGCTGCCGCTGGCCGCGCGCGCGCCGGAGCGCCTCGCGCTGGCCAGCGGACGGCTGACGCAGTTCGGCGCCTCGGGCGCGCTGCTGGGTCCGCCGCTGATGGGCGCGGTGGTCGAGCGCTGGGGCTGGAGCACCGCCGGCGGGCTCGCGCTGGCGCTGTCGGCGCTGGCGATCCCGCTGGCGCTCTTCGCCTGGCGGCGGCTCGCTCAGTCGTCCGAGGAGAAGCCGGACGCCTGCACGATCGGCCCCCACTGCCCGCGCTCGGCCGCCAGCCGCCGCGCGTAGTCCGCCGGCGCCATCGCCAGCGGCTCGAACCCCAGCTTGGCCAGGCCGTCCACGACCTGCTTCTCGCGCAGCGCGACCCGGATCAGGTCGAAGACCTTGTCGACGACGGCGGCCGGCGTCCTCGACGGCAGGAAGATCCCGTAGCTTTCCAAGCCGACGATGCCCTTGAAGCCCTGTTCGGCGAAGGTCGGCACCTCGGGAGTGAAGCGCGAGCGCTCATGGTCGGTCACGCCCAGGATGCGCAGCCGGCCGCTAGCCAGGTGGGGCAGGAAGTCGCCGAGGATGAAGCAGCCCGAGGCGATCTGGCCGCCCATCAGGTCTTGCAGCCCGGGCGCCGCGCCCCGGTACGGCACGTGGGCCAGCGTGATGCCGGCGGCGCGCTTGAACTGGTCGCCGAGGAAGTGCGGCATCGCGCCCGCGGCGGGCGAGGCGTAGGACGACTGCTCCGGATGCGCCTTGGCCCAGGCGACGAAGTCGCCGAGCGTCTTCACCGACGCCGGCACCATCGGCCCGACGCCGAAGCCGCAGGTCGCGTTGCAGATCGGCGAGACCGCGATCGCGTCGCTCTCCGCCTTGTAGGCCAGCTTGCGATAAACATGCGGATAGATGGTGAACATCGAGGACGGGCTCAGCAGCATCGTGCCGCCGTCCGCCGGCGCGTCCTTGAGCGCAGCCACCGCCAGGCGTCCGCCCGCGCCGACGCGCTGTTCGACCAGCACCGCCTCGGCGAGCCGGCCGCGCCAGGCCTCGGAGAGCCGGCGCGCGATCACGTCGGTGGAGCCGCCGGCGGGGAAGCCGACCAGGATGCGCGGCATCGCCGCGGTCTGCGCGCGCAGCGGTCCGGTCAGTCCGGCCAACGCGGCGCCGAGCAGCAGGCCGGCATCGCGGCGGGTGAGCAGTCGTTCAGGGTCGTTCATCGCTTGTCTCCGTCGTCGTTGTTGTTGGCCGCCGCCATCGCGGCCAGCCGCTCGAGGTCCAGCTTCAACAGCGCGGCGCGATCGCCCAGGCCGCGCATCAGGCGCTCGTCGTGCGCGCGCACGCGGCGCTCGAGCTCCGCCAGCTTGCGCTTGCCGGCCGCCGTCAGGAACAGCCCCCAGCTGCGGGCGTCCTCGGCATCGTCCTGGCGCTCCACCCAGCCGCGGGCGGTCAGCCAGTCGGTCAGGCGCAGCGCGCCGCTGCGGTGCAGGCCCATCGCCTGCGCCAGCAGTCCCTGCCGCATGCCCGGGTTCCGGCCCACGAGCACCAGCGCCGCGAAGCGCGGCGGACTCACGTCCAGGCCGGCGGTGGCGCGGTAGAAGTCCACGTACAACGCGATCTGGGCCCGGCGCAGCGCGTAGCCGAGCAGATCGTCGAGCACCCCGTAGTCCAGCCCGGGAACGGGCAGCAGCGGGCCGCCAGGCGGCTCGGCGACGGTCTTGGGCGAGCGGGTACGACTCATGGCAATGAGCTTAGATACTGTTGCATAGCGCAACTATCTCGCTTACCCTGACCCGATCGATTCCCCCGGAGCCCGGAGACGCCCATGGCCCTCGACATCCTGATCGCCGGCGGCGGCATCGGCGGACTGGCCGCCGCGCTGGCGCTGCAACGCGACGGCCACCGCGTGACGGTCTGCGAAGCCGGTGCCGAACTCAAGCCGCTGGGCGTCGGCATCAACCTGCTGCCCCATGCGGTGGCGGTGCTGGACGAGCTGGGGCTGATGCCAGTGCTGGCGTCGATGGCGGTGCCGACCTCGGCGCTGGTCTTCGCCAACCGTCACGGGCAGACGATCTACGAGGATGTGCGCGGCCTGGTCGGCGGCTACAGCCATCCGCAGTTCAGCGTGCACCGCGGCGAGTTGCAGCAGCTGCTGTGGCGCGAGGCGGCGACGCGGCTCGGCGCGGAACGGCTGGTGAGCGGCTGGCGCATCACCAGCGCGCAGCTCGATGGCGACGAGGTCATCGCCCATGGGGTGGACGCCACGGGCGCCCGGGTGGCGCGACGCGCGAGCGTGCTGATCGCGGCGGACGGCATCCACTCGGCGATCCGGCGGCAGTTCCATCCCGATGAAGGAGCACCGCGCTGGAACGGGATGATGATGTGGCGCGGCACCTCGCTGGCACGACCGTTCCTGGACGGCCGGACGATGGTGCAGGCGGGGCATCGGCGCGCGAAGTTCGTCGTTTATCCGATCGCACCACCGCGGCCGGACGGGCTGCAGTTGATCAACTGGATCTGCGACCGCCGGCTGCGCGAGGACGGCCTGGGTGGCGGACTGACGGCGCCGGGGCGCGAGGACTGGAACAAGCCGGGCTCGATCGATGACCTGATGCCGACCTTCGGCGGCTGGCGCTTCCCCTGGCTGGACGTGCCCGGCGTGATCCGGGGCGCGACGCAGCTGCTGGAGTGGCCGATGGTCGACCGCGATCCGCTGCCGCGCTGGCGGCATGGGCGCATCACGCTGCTGGGCGACGCGGCGCACCCGATGTACCCGATCGGCTCGAACGGCGCGACGCAGGCGATCCTCGATGCCGCCGCGATCGCCAGGGCGCTGCGCGAGGAGCGACGCGTGGAGACGGCGCTCGCCAACTACGAGGCCGAGCGCCGGCCGATGTGCGCGCGCATCGTCGAACTCAATCGGCAGGAGGGGCTGGACTACATCCTCGACATGGTGGAGGAACGCGCGCCGGACGGGTTCGCGCGACTCGAGGACGTGATCGATCCCGCGGAAGTCGATGCCTTCGTCAAGCGCTACAAGGCGGTGGCGGGGCATCGGCAGGCGGCGATGGGGGAGGCCGCGCTGCCTTCGCCCCGCTAGCACGCGGAACCGGCCCCTTCGTTCCAGTCACCCAAGCGCCCTCCATCGGGGACGAGGGCCGGATTTCATGCTGATCGAGGTGGCAGACGCCAAACAGCGGCTTCCGAAGAATCGCCAGCTTTCCTCACGCAGTTGCAGGAGTGGCGAATGTCCTACCTCCATGTCGAGCAGCCGATGACCTCGGACGAGTTCCTTCAATGGCAAGCGCTACAGGAAGAGGCCCATGAACTCATCGATGGCCACCCTCGTCCGCTGCCGCCGCGCGATTCCGCCTTCTTCCGCCTGCTGGTCAATCTGACTTCGGTGATCCAGGCGGCGTCGGGCGAGGAGTCACCCTGGGCCGCCTGCCTGGGCGCTGAACCCGTGATCGCCACCCATCTCGATGTGGTCCGGCCGGACGTGTTCTTCGCTCGATCCGACGAGTGTCTCTCTCCGGCGTTCGCCTGTACCTTTCCCTCCGCGACACCCGGCATCGCCGACGCCATGCGTCTGGGCGCCTTACGGCGCATCAACACCATGCAGGAGCTGTTGATCGTCGACCGTGGCACCCGAGGGGTCAGCGTGGAGCGGCGAAACGCGTCAGGCGGATGGGCCGCGACCCACCACGAGGCGGGCGGCGAGGTGCGCCTCGATTTCCAAGGGATCGCCTTTCCCGTGGCCGCCGTGTTCGCCGGCCTTGACCAGCCAAATGTCAGGCTCACCCTCGAGGAGTTCTGCGCATGGGAAGACCTTCAGCGACGCAGGCACGAGTTCTTCCACGGCCAGATCCTGGCGATGACCGGCGCTCGCCTCGACCACGGCACGGCGTGCATGAATCTCGCCGCGAGCCTGCATCAGCATCTGCGAGGCAGCCCTTGCCGCGTCTTCTCGGAAAACGCGGCGGTGCTGAATCCCATCGGCACCTACTTCTATCCTGACGTCGTCGTCACCTGCGAGCGGATCAGCGGGCATCAGCGGTGGATGCTGGCGCCCGTCCTTGTCATCGAGGTGCTGTCGGTCTCGACGCAACGCTTCGATCGGACCGAGAAGGCGCAGGCCTACTTCCGGATTCCTTCCCTGCGGGAGTACGTGCTGGTCGACCATGTCCGCCGCCGCATCGATCTTCACCGCCGGGAATCCGATGGCCGGTGGTCGCGCCATCCGTCCATCGGCGATGCGCCGCTTCACTTGGAATCCCTGGACCTCACCATTCCCGCCGAGGTCATCTACGAACGTATCGCGGCGAGCAATCAAGCCGCCGCGTAGCCCGTCCTCAACCACCTCGCCCAATCTTCACGCCCGTTGCGGGCCGCGATCCGCGCAGCGGCTTCGTGGTCATACGGCACGCTGATCGACGTCACCCGCCATCCCTGCGTCATCTTCTCCGCAATGGCATAGCGCGCATCCGGCGAGCCCATCTCCGCGACGTGCGGCTCGGGGTGATCGTCATCCCACGCCTGCAAGCCCACGCTGCCCGGATTCACCAGCCATTGCCCGCGTGCACTGCGCAGCACCCGGGGAATGTGGGTATGGCCGCAACAGACCAGCTCGGATCGCTCCTCGCCGAGGCGCTCGGCGACCTTTTCCGCCGACGCGAGCACCAGGCGTTCGCCGACCTGCGAGTCGAGGAAATACTCGATGTCCCGGCGCGGCGTGCCGTGGCACAGGAACACCTCGCCGGACGGCTTCGCGCAGCTCGAGGACATGATCGACCCCGCGGAAGTCGATGCCTTCGTCAAGCGCTACAAGGCGATGGCGGGGCATCGGCAGGCGGCGATGGGGGAGGCCGCGCCGCCGGCACATGCGCCGACCAGCCCCGGATCGTTTTCCTGATCGCAGTCACTCCGACGCCTTCGATCTGGCACCAGCCCTCGATTTACCGCCGATTGATGCGAGAGACAGCAGGCACCGGAATTCGAAGAATCATTGCTCCTCAACAACCCTGTAGGAGCGGTGAATGGCCTACGCACTTCCCGACCGCCTGATGCCGTCCAAGCCGATCCCTCCCTGCGCGCCGCCGGCTCATCCCGGCGAAGCCCAGGAGACTCCCCCTCTTCCACCATGGGCCGCTGTCGAAGACCGCCTGGCCGAACTGGCGGCGCTGCCCGCTGATTGGAACGACGACGGCGCGCCGCCGATCTCCGCGATCGCCCTGCGGGTCACCCGCCAGCTCCTGCTCGCGCGGCCCCCGCTCGTCGGGCTGGGCGACCTGTTCCCATCGCCCGACGGCGGCGTGCTGATGGAGTACATCCGGGGCACCTGGGACCTCACCGTGGAAGTCGGCGCCGACGGAACACTGGAGATCTTCGGCTTCGAGATCGGCGGCACCGGCAAGCTGTATCCCAAGCCCTACCCGGTCATGGCCGCCGAGTTCCTCCGCGCACTCGACGCCGCAGGAGGCCCCGCATGGCGATGAGCTTGAGCAACGCGGAGGAGCTGCTGTTCCGCCAGGTCCACCCCAGCGGGCTGAACGCTGGATGCCCCTGCAGTTCGTGCTTCATGCCCTCGAAGTCGGACAACGGGCAGTTGTCGGTCGACCGGTCGTCCATCACGACCGCCGAAGGCGCGCATGAGCGCTACACACGTGCTGGCCGGCGGTCGGCTGCGGTTTTCGGCCTGAGCGTCGCCGAATTCCTCGCCTGCGGCATACCGTGCTTCGAGAACCCGACACACGACCATCCGACCTTGCCGGACAACCCGGCTCATGCGCTCGCGGACTTCTCCGCGCACGGTCTCTCGAGCAGGAGGATGGTGGCAAAGGAATTGAAGCGTCTGGCCATCACGCGTGGGCGCTTGTTCGGCGTCTCATGAGCAAAGAAGCCTCTACGGTTCCCCCTCCAGTCGGGGAACGGCAACGGCGTCATCGTCGGTGGCCAAGACCTTCACGCCCCTATCGCGGCGTGGGGCGTGGGCATCGCCGCGATCAAGCCGCGTAGCCCGTCCTCAACCACCCCGCCCAATCTTCACGCCCATTGCGGGCCGCGATCCGCGCAGCGGCTTCGTGGTCATACGGCAGGCTGATCGACGTCACCCGCCATCCCTGCGTCGTCTTCTCCGCGATGGCATAGCGCGCGTCCGGCGAGCCCATCTCCGCGACGTGCGGCTCGGGGTGATCGTCATCCCAGGCCTGCAAGCCCACACTGCCCGGATTCACCAGCCATTGCCCGCGCGCACTGCGCAGCACCCGGGGAATGTGCGTGTGGCCGCAACAGACCAGCTCGGATCGCTCCTCGCCGAGGCGCTCGGCGACATCTTTCGCCGACGCCAGCACCAGGCGTTCGCCGACCTGTGAGTCGAGGAAATACTCGATGTCCCGGCGCGGCGTGCCGTGGCACAGGAACACCTCGTCGTTGAGCCGCAGCGTCGCCGGCAGCGCGCGCAGCCAGTCGAGTTCCGCCTCGCCCAGGCATTCCCGAGCGAAACGGTCCGAGGCACCACCCGGCTTCGCCGCCGTGATCGCCAGCAGCTGCCGCTCATGGTTGCCGGCGATCGTTGGCCAGTCCTGGGACATCAGGTAGCGCGCCGTCTCCAGCGGCAGCAGCGGACCGGACAGGATGTCCCCGAGATTGACGATCGTGTCCACGCCGCGCGCGCGCAGGTCGGCCACGACGGCCTCCAGTGCCGGCAGGTTGCCGTGGATGTCGGACAGCAGGGCGATGCGCATTGGACTCTCCGGTGCTCTCGTTCATCCGCCAGCGACCGGCGAGCGACCGGGCGCCGGGCGCCGCACGCGGCGGCCAACGCAAACGCGAGCTGCAGACAGCGAGCGCCCCGAGTATCCGAGCGCCCCAGCACCCGATCGGCGCCGGGCCCGCAGGGACGCGTCATCTGTGACGGCGATCAGCCTCTGAACTGCCGGGCGTGATGCGCCAGATGATCGTCGATCACCGACGCGATGAAGTAGTACCCGTGGTCATACCCGTCGTGCCGGCGCAGCGTCAGCGGCTGCCCGATCGCCGCACACGCGGATTCGAGCGCCTCCGGGAGCAGCTGCTCGACCAGGAACCGGTCCGCCAGCCCCTGGTCGACCAGCAGGCCGCCCGGGTACGGTACGCGCGCCTGCGCCTGCATCAGCGCGCTCGCATCGTGCGCGGGCCACGCGTCGCGGTCGTCGCCGAGGTAGCCGGTGAAGGCCTTCACGCCCCACGGGCAACGGCTCGGCGCCGCGATCGGCGCGATGGCCGACACCGACGCGAAGGCGCCCGGATGCCGTAGCGCCAGCGTCAACGCCCCATGCCCGCCCATCGAATGGCCGGCGATCCCGGTCCGCGCCGCGTCCAAGCCCAACTCGGCCTGCACCTGCGGGATGAGCTCCTTCATCAGGTAGCTTTCCATGCGCCAGTGCGTCGCCCACGGCGCCTGCGTCGCATCGAGGTAGAAGCCCGCGGCGATGCCGAAATCCCAGGACGCGCTCGCCCCCGGCAGCGCGCTGACGGCCTCGCCGCGCGGGCTGGTGTCCGGCATCAGCAGCGCCAGGCCCAGCGCAGCGGCCTGGCGCTGCGCGCCGGCCTTCATGGTGAAGGTCTCCTCGGTGCAGGTCAGCCCCGCGAGGAAGACCAGCAGCCCCTTCGCCGCGCGCGCCCCGCCCGGCGGCAGGTACAGCGCGAAGCGCATCGGCAGGCCAATCTCGACCGAGTCGTGGCGGTGGAAACGCTGCACGCCGCCGAAGCTGGCGTGCTCGCTGAGCAATTCAAAAGTCATGGCGGGATCCTGGTCCGGTCCGGCGATCAAGGCGCGGCCGTCACCGCCGCTTCCAGCGCGTCGATGAACACCGCGCCGACGTCGAAACCGGTCTGTTCCATGATTTCCTGGAAGCAGGTCGGGCTGGTCACGTTGAGCTCGGTCATCTTGTCGCCGATCACGTCCAGCCCCACCAGCAGCAGCCCGCGCGCGGCGAGCACCGGCGCCAGCGCCTCGGCGATGCGGCGGTCGTCGTCGGTCAGCGGCTGGGCCACGCCCTTGCCGCCGGCGGCCAGGTTGCCGCGCACCTCGGTGCCCTGCGGGATGCGCGCCAGCGAGTACGGCACCGGCTTGCCGCCAATCAGCAGGATGCGCTTGTCGCCCTGGACGATCTCCGGCACGAAGCGCTGCACCATCACCGACTGCGCGCCGTTCTTGTTCAGCGTCTCGATGATGCTGCCCAGGTTCAGCGCGTCGGCCTTGACGCGGAAGATGCCCATGCCGCCCATGCCGTCCAGCGGCTTGAGGATGATGTCCTGGTGCTCCGCATGGAAGGCCCGGATCGCGGCGGCGGAGCGCGTCACCAGCGTCGGCGCGATGAACTGCGGGAACTCCAGGATCGCCAGCTTCTCCGGATGGTCGCGCAGCGACGCAGCCTTGTTGAACACGCGCGCGCCTTCGCGCTCGGCCTGCTCCAGCAGGTGGGTCGCGTAGAAGAACTCCGAATCGAAGGGCGGGTCCTTGCGCATCAGCACCGCGTCGACATCGGCCAGCGGCAGGTCCCGCGTCGCGGTGATCTCGTGCCACACGGCGAGCTTCGTGCCGGCCGGGCTGGCGACGGCTTCCGGCGTCAGCGTCAGCTGCCGGGCCGCATGCGCCGTCACCCGGCCGCCGCTGACCCACAGCAGGTCGGGCACCTCGCACACCCACAGCTCGTGTCCGCGCCGGGCGGCCTCCCGCATCATCGCGAAGGTGGAGTCCTTGTAGGTGTTGAACGTGGACAGCGGGTCGGCGACGAACAGCAGTTTCATGGACAGGGCTTTCGACAAGGGATTCGGCAAACGCCGGCAATTCGGCGGCAATTCGGGCAATTCGGCGGCGAGGCCGGGGATTTCGGCAGGGCCCTTCGGACCTCGGGCATGAAGTCCCTCTCCCGCTTGCGGGAGAGGGCAGGGGTGAGGGCCAGCTCCCCAGGCAGGATCACTATCTGGGAGCCGCCCGGAAGTGTTGCACCAAAAGAGAAACCGCACCGGCGACCACGCCCCAGAACGCCGAACCGATGCCCAGCAGGCTCAGCCCCGACAGCGTGACCAGGAAGGTCAGGATGGCGGCATCGCGGTGACGCTCATCCTTCAGCGCGGCCGACAGCCCTCCGGCGATCGTGCCCAGCAGCGCCAGTCCCGCCACCGCCGCGATCAGCTCGCGGGGGAAGGCGGTCAGCAGCCCCACCACCGCGCCGCCGGCCAGGCCGATGGCGATATAGAACAGGCCCGCCATCGCCGACGCCGTGTAGCGCCGGGCCGGATCCTCGTGCGCCTCGCGGCCCATGCAGATGGCCGCGGTGATCGCCGCGAGGTTGAACGCATAGCCGCCGAACGGCGCGAAGACTACCGAGGCCAGGCCGGTGGCGGCGATGCTCGCCGAGACCGGCGTCTGATACCCCGACGCCCGCTGCGCGGCGACGCCGGGCAGGTTCTGCGAAGCCATCGTGACGAGGAACAGCGGCAGCGCCACGCCGACCAGCGCCGGCAGCGAGAACGCCGGCGTGACCCAGACCGGCATCGCCCAGCCCCACTCGACGGCCTCGAGATGCAGCCGGCCCTGCGCCGCCGCGACGGCGACGCCGGCGAGCAGCACCAGCGGCGTCGCGTAGCGCGGCAGGAAGCGACGCGCCGCGACGTAGACGAGCGCCATCGTGAGGACCATCGCGGGCGCGGTCTTCGTCGCGAGCACGGCGTCCAGCCCGAAGCGCGCCAGCACGCCGGCCAGCAGCGCGGAGGCGATGGCGATGGGGATGCGGTCCATGATCCGTTCGAACCAGCGGGTCGCGCCGGCGATGAGGATCAGCGCGCCGCAGACGATGAACGCGCCGACGGCCTCGGGCATGGAGATGCCGGACACGCCGGCCAGCAGCGCGGCGCCGGGCGTCGACCAGGCGGTGAGGACGGGCTGGCGCGTCCACAGCGACAGACCCAGGCTGGTCAGTCCCATGCCCAGGCCGAGCGCCCAGATCCAGGAGCTGGTCTGGGCCGGCGTCGCGCCCAGCGCCTGCGCGGCCTGGAACACGATGGCCACCGAGCTGGTGAAGCCCACGAGCACGGCCACGAAGCCCGCGACCGCGGCGGAAAGGGACAGGTCTTGCAGCCAGCGTTTCATGACGCGAAGCATAACGACCGCGCCCCGCGTCCCTGCGACCGTCAGATCTCGACCTTCGACCCCAGTTCCACGATCCGGTTGGTCGGCAGGTGCAGGAAGTCGGCCGCCGCAGCCGCGTTGCGGTGCATGCTCGCGAAGAGCTTCTCCCGCCACAGCGCCATGCCCGAGCCGATGGTCGGGATGACGATGTCGCGCGACAGGAAGTAGCTGGTTTCCATCTCGTCCAGGTGGACGCCGCGCTGCTCCAGCAGCTTGAGCGCGTCCGGCACGTCCGGTTCGTTCTTGAATCCGAAGTGCAGCGTCACCTGCCAGCAGTCGTTGTCCAGGCTCTCCACCTCGACACGTCTCTCGAAGCCGATCCACGGCACTTCGTGATGCTTGACGCTGACGAACAGGTTTTGCTCGTGCAGCACCTTGTTGTGCTTGAGGTTGTGCAGCAGCGCGTTGGGCGTGACGCCCTGCTCCGCCGACAGGAATACCGCGCTGCCCTGCACCCGCGTCGGCGGGTTGATGAACACCGCCTCGAGGAAGCTCTTCAGGTCGATCGCGTCCTCGCGCAGCTTGTCCGACAGCAGCCGGCGGCCCTGCTTCCAGGTCAGCATCAGCGTGAACATGCCGAAGCCGATCAGCAGCGGGAACCAGCCGCCGTGGGCGATCTTCAGCAGGTTGGAGGCGAGGAAGGTCGCGTCGATGACGAAGAACGCGCCGGTCGCGAGCACGCACAGCCACAGCGGATAACGCCAGCCGAAGCGGATCACGAAGAAGGTCATGACCGTGGTGATGGTCATGTCGATGGTCACCGCCACGCCGTAGGCGCCGGCCAGCTTGCTCGACGAGCCGAAGAAGGCCACCGCCACGACGACGAAGGCGAACAGGCCCCAGTTGACGAAGGGCACGTAGATCTGGCCGATGTCCCGCACCGAGGTGTGCACGATGCGCATGCGCGGCAGCAGCCCGAGCTGCACCGCCTGCTTGGTCACCGAGAAGGCCGCCGTGATCAGCGCCTGCGAGGCCACGATCGCCGCCAGCGTCGCCAGCACGAACAGCGGGATCTCCGCCCAGCCCGGCGCCAGCAGGAAGAAGGGGTTCTTGATCGCTTCCGGCCGGTCCAGCAGCAGCGCACCCTGGCCGAAATAGTTCAGCGTCAGCGCCGGCATCACGAAGCTGTACCAGGCGATGCGGATCGGCTGCTTGCCGAAGTGGCCCAGGTCCGCGTACAGCGCCTCGCCGCCGGTCACCACCAGCACCACCGCTCCCAGCGCGACGAAGGCGATCCAGCCGTAGTGCGCGCAGAACTCGATCGCCCACATCGGGTTGATGGCCTGCAGCACATGCGGATTGCCGACGATCTTGGGGATGCCCAGCAGCGCCAGCGAGGTGAACCACACCAGCATCACCGGCCCGAAGGCCTTGCCCACGCCGCCGGTGCCGAAGCGCTGGACCGCGAACAGCCCCGCCAGCACCACCAGGGAGATCGGCACCACCGCGTCGTGGTACTGCGGCGCGTAGACCTCGATGCCCTCGACCGCCGAGAGCACCGTCATCGCTGGCGTGATGACCGCGTCGCCGAAGAAGATCGCCGTGCCGAAGAGCCCCACCAGCATCAGCCCGCGCCGCAGCGTGGGTTTCTCGCGCACGGCGGTGGTGGCCAGCGCCAGCATCGCGATCAGGCCGCCTTCGCCGTTGTTGTCCGCGCGCAGGATCAGCAGCACGTACTTGAAGGAGACCACGATGGTCATGGTCCAGAACAGCAGCGACAGCACCCCGAGGATGTTGTCGTGCGTCATGGGGACGTGCGCGCCGTGGAAGACTTCCTTGAGCGCGTACAGGGGGCTGGTGCCGATGTCGCCGTAGACGACACCGAGGGCGCCGATGGTCAGCCCGGCCAGGACGGCCGGCGAGCGGGGCGCGTTGTGTGAACTCACGAAAGGCGCGGCGGCCGCCCGGGCCGCCGGAAGTCGAAAGCGCGTATTGTCTGCCTTCCGTTGTGCAGTGCGTCAATCGCCACTCCCGCCGTTGCGGGGGCGGGCTTGACGGACGGCGGCGGTTGCGCTTGGACCGGGAAATCCGACCGCGGGCGCCACCGCCCGCCGGCCACCGTCTCCCGACGGCGCCGGCGGCACGGCGTTCACTGGAACACGTAGCTGGCGCCGACGGTGAAGCGGCGGCCCAGCAGGTTGGTCGCGCCGGTGTCGTAGTAGCTCAGCACCGTCGGGATGCCGTTGGCGCGGTCGTAGTCGTTGGTGAGGTTCACCACGCTGGCCGACAGCGTCAGGCCCTTGATGCCGCGGTAGGAGCCGCCCAGGTCGATGGTGCGGTCCCGGCCGACCCGGCAGCGGTTCAGGTTGCTCAGGAAGGCCCGCTGCGCCGCGGTCAGCGACGAGCAGACGGTGCTCGACAGCGGATCCGCGTGGTTGAAGCGCAGCCAGGCGCCCGCCTGGTCGGTGTCCCACTTGAAGGTGGCGCTGGCCCGGGTCTTGGAGATGTCCGACACCGTCGTGCCCACCTGGTGCTGCACCGCCTGGCCTTTCACCACCACCTGGTCGTAGCGCGCCGTGTAGGTGCCGTTGACGTTCAGGCTGAACTTGCCCCAGGCTGTCGGCGGCAGCCGCAGGTTCAGGTCGTAGTCGATGCCCGAGGTCTTGGTCCACTCGTTGTTGCCGTACTGGCGCACCAGCATGATGATCGGCCCGCTGTTGTCCACGCCCGGCAGCCAGGTCTGCGGATTGGGATCGCGCACGACCTGCGTGTTGCCCGCCGGGTTGGCGTTGTAGTCGTCCATGATGTCCACGCCGCGCTGCGAGCGGATCTCGTTCTTGCGGTGGAAGTACCAGCCGTCGATCGCCAGGTCCGCGTACTGGCTCGGCGTGAAGATCATCCCGAAGGTGAAGGAATTGGACTTCTCCGGCTGCAGGTCCGGATTGGCGCTGATCACCGTCGGCAGGCTGCCCGGGCTGGTGGTGCCCGACGGCACCGCGGTGAAGCCCAGCACGTTGCAGTCGCGGTTGTTGGCCACCGGCGCCTTGCTCACCGGCGCGTTCGGGTTGCTGGTGTCGCAGCGCAGGCTGTCGAAGACGCGGCGCTCCTGGAAGCTGTGGAAGGACAGCGCGAAGGAGTTGCCGATCTGCGAGATCGCCGGCGCGCGGAAACCGGTGGCCGCCGTGCCGCGGAAGACCATCAGCGAGGGCAGCGCCGTCCACTTGAAGCCGGCCTTGCCGGTGGTGCTGTTGCCGAAGTCGTCGTAGTGCTCGTAGCGCGCCGCGGCCTGCAGCTCCAGCTGCTTGACCACCGGCAGGCTCAGCTCGGTGAACGCGGCGTAGGACTTGCGGCTGCCCGAGGCGCCATTGGCCACCAGGCCGATGTAGTCGCCGGTCGAGTAGACGTCATCGGGAATCGCCTCCAGCTTTTCCTTGCGCAGCTCGGTGCCGATGGCGATGGCCGCCCGGCCGCCGGGCAGGTCGAACAGTTCGCGGCTGCCGCGCACGTCCCAGGAGACCAGGCGCGACTTGCCCTCGTTGTAGGCCGTCGACGACACGCTGTTGATCGCCTCGCGCGAGTTGGGCTTGCCGAAGCGGTAGCTGCCGTTGGCGATCGCGGCGTTGAGCAGCGAGCTGCGCACCCGGCCTTCCTGGAAGCGCTCGTTGTCGTTCTGGCTGAACAGGATCGCGGTGTCGAAGTCCCAGCCGAAGGCGGTGCCCTCCAGGCCCGCGGTCAGGCGCGTGGAGCGCAGCACGTTGATGTCGCCGGTGGGCAGGTCCTCGAAGCGGTAGATCAGCTGCACCTGCTGCGGGTTGGCGGTACCGTTGGTCGGGTTGTCCGGGTGGCCGACGGGCAGGATGATCGCGTTCTGGCGCAGGAAGCTGCCGTCGAGCTTGGGCCAGGTCGTCGCGACCGGGTTGCCCGAGGTGACCAGCGAGGTGGTCATCGCATAGGGCGCGCGCTGCTCCACCGTCTTGGTCTTGGACACCATCAGGTCCGCATAGGCGGTCAGCGCGTCGTTGATCGCGAAGGTGCCGCGCACCATGCCGCTGGTGCGGTCCTGCTTGGCGACGACCTCGTCCGCATCGTCCAGGCTGAAGCGGCACATGCCGGTGGGCAGCGAGGCGGTGGTGGGCAGGAAACCCGCCGGTCGGTTCGGCACGCCCTGGCCGACGGTGCGCTCGGGCGGGCAGCCCGACAGCGTGCCCAGGTAATTCACCCCCGACAGGTTGCTGTTGGCGACGTTGATGCCATTGATCGAGGTGGTACCGGTGAGGCTGGTCGGCACACGGTAGTAGTTGCCGTAGAACGAGGCCGACGAGTCCGGCGTGAAGCGCGCCAGCGAGCCGTTGCTGGTCAGGTACTGGTTCTGCAGCGCCAGGTTGCCGCGGTCCTTGAGCTCGTTGGCCATCACGCTGTCGCGCTTGGAGACCTCCAGGCCGCCGAAGACGTTGAAGCGCTGCGTGTCCAGGTTGCCGAAGCCGAAGGTCAGGGACCCGTTCTTCGTCGCGCCGACGCCGCGGTCGTTGGCGCCGTAGGAGGCGCTGCCCTCGATGCCCCGGTAGTCCTTGCGCAGGATGTAGTTGACGACGCCGGCCATCGCGTCCGAGCCGTACATCGCCGAGGCGCCGTCCTTCAGGATGTCGATGCGCTCGATCGCCTCCTTGGGGATGGTGTTGACGTTGATCATCGAGCCGCGGCCGAAGTTCACGTCCACCGCCGCCACCGGCGCGGTGCGGCGGCCGTTGATCAGGATCAGCGTGCCCTGGGAGCCGAAGCCGCGCAGCGAGATCGTCGACACGCCGCCGACGAAGCCCGAGGCCGCGCCGTCGCCGATCGAGCCGATGTCCACCGCGGAATTCGCACGCAGCAGCTCCTCGACGTTGGCGTAGCCGGAGTTGCGGATCTGCTCGCGGGTGATACTTTGGACCACCGACGGCGTCTCCTTGTCGGTGCGCTTGATCAGCGTGCCGGTGATCTCCACCCGCTCCAGCTTCTTCGCATCGTCCGAGGGCGAGGACGGGGTGGGAGTCGTGGCCTGCGGGGCCTGGGGGGCCGGCGACTGGGCCTGGGACGGGCTGGCTAACGCCAGGGCCGCTGCGGCGGCGGCCCACTGCAGGACGTGCAGGCGTTGCGGACGGGAAAAACGACGGACCATGTGGCAATCACTCCTGTGACAAGACTCGGGGGAGGCGTGCGTCACGGTAAGGAGCGGTTCCCGATGGCCCATGAAGCTTTGTGATGGATTTGTGAACCTCAGGTTATGAACGCGTCATCCACCTCCCCGGAAGCCGCCGAACACTTCGTCATGCGGCGCATGTCGCTGCGGCATGCGCGGGTGCTGCTGGCGCTGCGCGACACCGGCAACATCAGCGCCGCGGCCGATCTGCTGCATGTCACCCAGCCCGCGGTGAGCAAGACGCTGGCGGAGCTGGAGCAGGGGCTGGGACAAACCCTGTTCGTGCGGCGCGGACGCAACATGCAGCCGACGCCGCTGGGCCGCCGGCTGCTGGTGCTGGCCGGCAAGCTCGACGCCGATCTGCAGCGGGCCGCCGGCGATGTCGCCACGATGGTGCGCGGCGCGTCCGGCGAGGTGCGCATCGGTGCGACCAACGCAGCGCTCGCACGCTTGTTGCCCATCGCGATCACCGCGATGAAGGGCGAGAACCCCGGCGTCACGGTGAGCGTGCGCACCCACGCGCTGCGCTCGCTCTTCACCGACCTGCTGGCGGGCACGCTGGACCTGGTCGTCGCCCGGGCGATGCCGCAGGACGAGCCGCTGGGCCTGGCGCGGGTGGCCCTGACGCCGCAGCCGGAGGTGTTGACGATGAGCGCGCAGCATCCGCTGGCGCGCACGCCCCGGCTGAGCTGGGAGGTGCTGAGCCGTCAGCGCTGGATCTGGCAGCTGCCGGGCACGCGCACCCGTCTGCTGATGGACCGGCTCTGGCAGGAGATGGGCCTGGCGCCGCCGACCGACCTGATCGAGAGCGGCGACGCGATGCTGGCGCTGAGCCTGATGCGCGAGATGCCGCTGGTCGCGGTGATGACCCAGGACATGGCGGTGGCGGCGGCCAAGCGCGGCGTGGTGGTCCTGCTGCCGCACGCGGTGGACCTGGGACTCGGGCCGATGAGCGTCTGGCATCTGCCGGACACGCAGGGCGAGGCGGTCGACCGCTTCAAGCAGCTGCTGGTGGAGGCCGCGCGCCCGGAGGGCGGCGCGGCCGGCGCTCAGGCGTAGTCTTCGGCGTCCGGATCGGTGGTCTCGAGCTCGTAGCTCGCCGCCAGCATCGCCAGGCGGCCGATCACGCCATACATGTAGAAGCGGTTGGGCGCGCTGGCGCCGGGCTTCTCGCCGGGCGCGGGCAGGTGCGACGAATGGGCGAAGGCCAGCGGCACGAAGCTCGAGCCCGGCGCGTTCAGGTTTTCATCCTCGGCCCGGTCCGCATGCACGCGGTAGAAGCCGCCGACGACGTAGCGGTCCATCATGTAGACCACCGGCTCGGCCACCGCCTCGTGGATGCGCTCGTGCGTGGCCACGCCTTCCTGCACCAGCACCTGGGACAGCGCCGGCACGCCCTGCAGCTTCGCCAGCTTCTCGCGCGCCTTGATCGCCAGCGCCTCGAGGTCCTTGGCGTCGCGGATGGTCATCACGCCCAGGCCATGGGTGCCGGCATCGGGCTTGACCACGACGAAGGGCTTCTCGTTGATGCCGTATTCCTTGTACTTGCGGCGGGTGCGGGTCAGCGTCGCGTCCACCTGCGCCTGCAGCGCGTCCAGCCCGGCGCCGGTGTTGAAGTCCAGGCCGTCGACCGCGACCGAATGCGGATAGATCAGCCACGGGTCCATGCCCAGCAGCTTGGCGAACTTCTTGGACACCTCCTCGTAAGCGCGGAAGTGCTGGCTCTTGCGGCGCTGCGCCCAGCCGGCGTGCAGCGGCGGCAGCAGGTACTGCTCGTGCAGGTGGGTGAGCGGGTCGGGGATGCCGGCCGACAGGTCGTCGTTTAGCAGGATGGTGCAGGGGTCGAAGTCCTTGAGCATCAGCCGCGAGCGCTGGCGCACCAGCGGCTCCAGCGTCAGCGCGCTGCCGTCGGGCAGCGCGACGGTGGTCGGTTCCTTGATCGACTCGTCCAGCGAGCCCAGCCGCACGTTCAGGCCGGCCATCGAGAAGATGCGCACCAGCGTCGCCAGGTTGGACAGGTAGAAGCTGCCGCGGTTCTTCGCCTCGGGCACGAGCAGCAGGTTCTTGGCCTCGGGGCAGATCTTCTCGATCGCCGCCATCGCCGCCTGGACGGCCAGCGGCAGCATCTCGGGCGTCAGGTTGTTGAAGCCGCCCGGGAACAGGTTGGTGTCCACCGGCGCCAGCTTGAAGCCGGCATTGCGCAGGTCCACCGAGCTGTAGAAGGGCGGCGTGTGCTCCATCCACTCGAGCCGGAACCAGCGTTCGATCGCCGGCATCGACTCGAGCACGCGCTGCTCCAGTTCATTGATGGGCCCGGTCAGGGCGGTGATGAGGTGAGGGACCATGATGGGCGGCGCCTGGACAGCCTGTGGGGCGGGTCTTCGGATTCTAGGCACGCCCACATGGGGGCTGTCCGCCCCATCTCAAGGGGAGGCCTCAGGGGGTGCCGTACCCTCCCCCGCCCGGGGTGCGGATGACGAAGACATCCCCCGGCGCCATCTCCACCTGGCCGATGTGGCCGAGCGCCTCGACCCGCCCGTCGGCGCGTTCGACCCGGTTCTCGCCCACCGCGCCCGGCGACCCGCCCGCCATGCCGAAGGCGCCGGCGCCGCGGCCGTTGCTCAGGATCGAAGCCGTCATCGGCGTCAGGAAGCGGATGCGGCGCTCGCCCCCCTGCCCGCCTTGCCAGCGGCCGGCGCCCGCCGAATCCTGGCGGATGGCGTAGCTGTCCAGCCGCACCGGGAAGCGGAACTCCAGCACCTCGGGATCGGTCAGCCGGGAGTTGGTCATGTGGGTCTGCACGACCGAGGTGCCGTCGAAGCCGGGCCCGGCGCCGGAGCCGCCGGAGATCGTCTCGTAGTACTGGTGGGTCGCGTCGCCGAAGGTGAAGTTGTTCATCGTGCACTGGCCGGCGGCCATCACGCCCAGCGCGCCATACAGCGCGTTGGTCACGCACTGGGAGGTCTCCACGTTGCCCGCCACCACCGCCGCCGGAGGACGCGGATTGAGCATGCAGCCCTCGGGCACGATCACGTCGATCGGCTTGAGGCAGCCGGCGTTGAGCGGGATCGCGTCGTCCACCAGCGTGCGGAACACGTAGAGCACCGCCGCCATCGTGATCGACTTGGGCGCATTGAAGTTGTTGGGCTGCTGGGCGCTGGTGCCGGTGAAGTCCACCGTCGCGCGTCGCGCCGCCGCGTCCACCGTCACCTTCACCTGGATGCGCGCGCCGTTGTCCAGCGGCAGCGTGAATGCGCCGTCCTTCAGCACCGAGATGACGCGCCGCACCGACGCCTCGGCGTTGTCCTGCACGTGCTGCATGTAGGCCTCGACGGTGGCGCGGCCGAACTGCGTGACCATCGCCTGCAGTTCCTGCACGCCCTTCTCGTTCGCTGCCACCTGTGCGCGCAGGTCGGCCAGGTTCTGCGCCGGATTGCGGCTCGGATGCGGCCCGGAGCGCAGCAGCGCCTGCAGTTCGGCCTCACGCAAGCGGCCCTGCGCGACCAGCTGGAAGTTGTCGATCAGCACGCCCTCCTCGGTGATGTCCCGGGAGAACGGCGGCATCGAACCCGGCGTGATGCCGCCGATGTCGGCATGGTGACCGCGGCTGGCGACGAAGAAGCCGGGGCGGACATCGTCCTCGTCCAGGAAGACCGGCGTGACGACGGTGATGTCGGGCAGGTGCGTGCCGCCGTGGTACGGGTCGTTGAGCACGTAGACGTCGCCTCGCGCCATGTCCGGGTTGCGCTCGATCACCGAGCGGATGGACTCGCTCATCGAGCCCAGGTGCACCGGCATGTGCGGCGCGTTGGCGATCAGCTGGCCCCGGCCGTCGAAGAGCGCGCAGCTGAAGTCCAGCCGCTCCTTGATGTTGACCGAGTGCGCCGTGTTCTGGAGCCGCAGCCCCATCTGCTCGGCGATGTTCATGAAGAGGTTGTTGAAGACCTCCAGCACGACCGGGTCGGCCTCGGTGCCGAGCGCGCGGGTGCGGGCGCGCTCGCGGATGCGCGTCAGCAGCAGGTCGCCCGAGGACTGCAGCTCGGCGCGCCACCCGGCGTCCACGACGGTCGTCGCATTGCGTTCGGCGACGATCGCCGGGCCATCGATGCGGGCGCCCGGTCTCAACGCATCGCGGTGATGCAGCTCGGCGTCGCGCCAGCCGGCCGGCTGGTCGTCCGCGAGGCAGTACATGCGCACGCGCTCCAGCGGTCTTGGGTGATGCGTGCTGGCGATGCCGGCCTCGGCCGGTGTCTCCAGCGTCGCACCGGCGGCGAGCGCCTCCACCGACACCGCCTCGATCACCAGCGCGCGGTCCGGCATCAGGAAGGCGAAGCGCCGGCGATACCCCTGCTCGAAGGCCTCGCGGATCGCGCCGATCGCGGCGGGGGCCGGGCCGTCCAGCGGCAGCGGGCAGCTCAGCGCGGTGTCGGTGCCCTGATAGCGGACCTGCGCCCGTGCGATCGTGCGCAGCGCGCCGTCGGGCACACCCTGCGACGCCAGCTCGCCGCCCGCCTGCGTCGCCAGCGACCGTGCGGTCTCGCGCGCCGCGGCCAGGCCGTCCTCGTCCAGCGGGCGCTCGATCGAGGCCTCGCGCATCGCGGTCTGGTCGGCCAGCCCCATGCCGTAGGCGCTGAGCACGCCCGCGAACGGATGAGCCAGGATGCGCGTCATGCCCAGCGCGTCGGCGACCAGGCAGGCCGCCTGGCCGCCGGCGCCGCCGAAGCACTGCAGCGTGTAGCCGGTGACGTCGTAGCCGCGCGCCACCGAGATCCGCTTGATCGCGTTGGCCATCGCGCCGACGGCGATCTGCAGCGCGCCGGCGGCTGCGTCCTCGGCCGTCATCGGCTTGCCGGCCGCGGCCATCTGCCCGGCCAGCTCGGCGAAGCGGGCGCGGACGACCTCGCCGTCGAGCGCCTGGTCCGCGGCCGGGCCGAAGACCTTGGGGAAATGCGCCGGCTGGATGCGGCCCAGCATCACGTTCGCATCGGTGGTGGCCAGCGGACCGCCGCGCCGGTAGCTGGCCGGACCGGGATTGGCGCCGGCCGACGCCGGCCCCACCCGCAGCCGCGCGCCGTCGAAGGCGATCACCGAGCCGCCGCCCGCCGCCACCGTGTGGATGCTCATCATCGGCGCGCGCATGCGCACGCCGGCGACCTCGGTGTCGAAGGCGCGTTCGAATTCGCCGGCGAAGTGGCTGACGTCGGTCGAGGTGCCGCCCATGTCGAAACCGATGACCTTGTCGTGGCCGGCCGCCTGCGCGGTGCGCACCATGCCGACGATGCCGCCGGCCGGGCCGCTCAGGATCGCGTCCTTGCCCTGGAAGCGGCGCGCCTCGGTCAGGCCGCCGGAGCTCTGCATGAAGAACAGCCGCACGCCGGGCATCTCGGCCGCGACCTGGTCGACGTAGCGGCGCAGGATCGGGCTCAGGTAGGCGTCGACCACGGTGGTGTCGCCGCGCGGGATCAGCTTCATCAGCGGGCTGACCTCATGCGAGACCGAGATCTGCGTGAACCCGACCGCCTGCGCCAGCCGCTTGGCGGCCAGCTCATGGTCGGGGGCGCGCCAGCCGTGCAGGAACACGATGGCGCAGGCGCGCAGGCCGGCGTCGAAGGCCGATTGCAGGTCGACGCGCAGCGCGGCCTCGTCCAGCGGTCTGATCTCCGCGCCCTGGGCGTCGACGCGCTCATCGGCTTCGATCACCCGCTCGTAGAGCAGCTCGGGCAGCTGGATGTGGCGCTCGAAGAGCTTGGGCCGCGCCTGCGTCGCGATGCGCAGCGCGTCGCGGAAACCACGCGTCGTCACCAGCAGCGTGCGGTCGCCGCGGCGCTCGAGCAGCGCGTTGGTCGCGACGGTCGTGCCCATCTTCACGCAGTCGACGAGCGCGGCGGTGATCGCTTCGCCCGGCTTCAGGCCGAGCAGGCGACGGATGCCTTCGACCGCGGCATCGCGGTAGTGCTCGGGGTTCTCGGACAGCAGCTTGAGCGTGTGCAGCGTGCCGTCGGGCGCGCGGCCGACCAGGTCGGTGAAGGTGCCGCCGCGGTCGATCCAGAACTGCCAGCGATCGGGGGTGGGAGTGGCTTGCATCGTGAGGTCCAGGAGGTCCGTTCCAGCACCCGGCATCCAGCGCCGGGCGCCCGTGATTCGAAGGGTTCGGGCCGCTCAGGCGGCGGCCGGCGCCAGCTCGCGGCCGCGGGTTTCCGGCAGCGCCAGCGCCGCCAGGATCACCAGCCCGTAGCACAGCGCCGCCATCCAGCCCAGCGTCTGCCCCAGCGGGTACTGGGTGCTGAAGTGGCCGATCAGCGCCGGGCACGCGGCGCCGAGCGCCCGCCCGATGTTGTAGCAAAAGCCCTGGCCGGAGCCGCGCACGTCGCTGGGGAAGAGCTCGGCCAGGAAGGCGCCCATGCCGGAGAAGATCCCGGACAGGAAGAAACCCAGCGGGAAACCGAGCACCAGCATCGCCGCGTCGGTGATCGGCATCTGGGTGTAGGCCAGCACCAGCACGCCGCCCATCAGCGCGAACAGCATGAAGCAGCGGCGTCTTCCGATGGCATCGCAGAGCCAGGCGCTGGTCAGGTAACCGGCGAAGGAGCCGGCGATCAGCACCAGCAGGTAGCCGCTGGTGCCCAGCACCGAGAGCTGCCGCTCGGTCTTGAGGAAGGTCGGCAGCCAGGTGGTCACCGAGTAGTACGCGCCCTGCATGCCGGTGGCCAGCAGGCTGGCCAGCACCGTGTTGCGCAGCAGCTCGGGAGAGAAGATGCGCAGGAAGTTGGCGCGTTGCCCGCGCGCCTTGGCACGCGCCTGCTCGGCCAGGTAGACCGGCGGTTCGTCCAGGTTGCGGCGGATGTAGAGGATCAGCAGCGCCGGCAGGATGCCGATCCAGAACAGCACCTTCCAGGCGGTCTCCGGCGGCAGCACCGAGTACAGCCCCCAGAACGCCAGCGCCGAGGCCGCCCAGCCGATCGCCCAGCTGCTCTGCACCAGGCCGGCGGCCTTGCCGCGGTGCTTGGCGTTGATCGTCTCGGCGATCAGCACCGAGCCCACCGCCCACTCGCCGCCCATGCCGAAGCCCTGCATCGCGCGGGTGAAGAACAGCTGCTCGAAGGAGGTGGTGAAGCCGCTGAGGAAGGTGAACAGCGCGAACCACAGCACCGTCCACTGCAGCACGCGCACCCGGCCGAAGCGGTCGGCCAGGACGCCCGCCGCCCAGCCGCCGACGGCCGAGGTCAGCAGCGCACCGGTGGCGATCGCGCCGGCCTGGCCCTTGCTCATGCCCCAGGCCGCGATCAGCGTCGGGATGAGGAAGGTGTAGATCATGTAGTCGAAGCCGTCGACGGCATAGCCGGCGAAGGTCGCGGTCAGCGTGCGCCGCTCGGGGGGCGTGGTGTCTCGGAGCCACATGGTGTCGTCTTTCTTCGATGCCGGCGACGCGCGCCGGCGGGGGACGGAGACGGCCGTCGCCTCGCGCGCGGGGCGGGCGGCGGCCGGGACGGTACTGCGGAGACGGGCGGATCGCGGCGGGAACTCAGGCCGCGAGCAACGCGCGATTCAGGAGATCGGTGACCAGCATGTGCCCCGGCGCATGGGTGATGCAGAACGGCGGACGGGCCGTGGCGATCGCCGACTGCGGCGTGACGCCGCAGGCCCAGAACACCGGCAGCTCGCCGTCGCGCACATCGACGGCGTCGCCGTAGTCCGGCGTCGCGAGGTCGCGGATGCCGATGCGCGCGGGATCGCCCAGGTGCAGCGGCGCGCCGTGCACCTGCGGCAGGCGCGAGGTGATCTGCACCGCGCGGATCGCGTCGGCGGCCGTCAGCGGCCGCATCGAGACCACCGTCGGCCCGCGGAAGACGCCAGCGGGCGCCGTCTCGATGCTGGTGCGGTACATCGCGACATTGCGGCCCTGCTCGACGTGCCGCAGCGGGATGCCCTCGGCCAGCAGAGCATGCTCGAAGGAGAACGAGCAGCCGATGGCGAAGGCGACCAGGTCCTCGCGCCACCAGCGCGTGACATCGACCGGTTCATCGATCAGCTCGCCGTCCCGCCAGACACGGTAGCGCGGCAAGTCGGTGCGCAGGTCGAGGTCGGCGCCCAGCGCCGCCAGGAACGGGCTTCCGGGCTCGCTCACGCCGAGCAGCGGGCAGGCTTGCGGGTTCAGCGCGCAATAGCGGCGGAAGTCCTCGGCCAGGTCCGCCGGCAGGATCGCCAGGTTGGCCTGCACGTGGTCGCTGGCCAGTCCGCTGGTGTGGCCGCTGAAGCCGCCATGGCGCGCGGCGAGGCGCACCTCGAGCGCGCTGGACGCGGCGTCCAGGACGGGAAGATCAGCGGAGGGAAGATCGGCGACGGGATCGAGGCGGGCGGTCGGCTGGTTCATGGCGGGATCGCGAAGGCTGTCGGGCGATGCGACGCATTGTGGGAGTCGCCCACCCGCTCGATCCAATGGAAATTTTGCGCGTCGCCTCATCGATTTTTTCGATGACGCAAGTAGCGATTCCGCTTAGCGCCGCGCGGGGGTCGATGCCATGCGGGGTTTCCCGGACGGACGCTGGCGCGCGACGTAGTCGAGCGCGGAGTCGAGCACCGACTCGGTGAGCTGCGAGCTGGGATCCTCGCGGTAGCTCGCGTGCAGCGGCAGCGGCACCAGCTCGGCATCGCTGCGCAGCACGCGCAGCGAGAGCCGCTTCGCCAGCTGCTCCGCCACCGCCACCGGCAGCGTCGCGATGCCGAAGCCACCCTCCACCAGCTGGACCATCGCCGAGATCGACGAGATCGCATGCACGCGGGGCAGCGGCAGGCCCGACTCCTGGAACATCTGCAGCAGCGCCTGGTGCGGCTGGGAGCCGCGCTGGAAAGTCAGCAGGTCGTGACCGGCGAGGTCGGAGAGCCCGTAACGCCGCTTCGTGTGCAGGTCGGCGCGGCCGACGAAGCCCATCGGCATCGGCGCCATCGCCCGCGTGCGCACGCCGCCGGCATCGGCGGCCGGGATCGCCGCGAACACCAGGTCCTGCGCGCCGCGCCGCACCTGGTCCACCAGCACCGGCGAGGTCTCCACCGTCAGCTCCAGCTCGAAGTCCGGATTCGCCGCCCGCATCTCCTGCAGCCAGCCGGTCAGCCAGCTGTGCACCACCGATTCGATCGCGCCGATGCGCAGCACCACCGGCCGGCCGGCGCCGCCGCCGGTGCCGCCCATCTCCTCCTTCACCTGGCGCTGCACCTCCAGCAGGCGCTGCGCCAGCGTCTGGAAGCGCTGGCCCGCGACGGTGAGCCGGAACTGCTTGTCGCGGCGGTCCAGCAGCACGACGCCGAGTTCCTCTTCCAGCGAGGCGATGCGGCTGGACAGCGCGGACTGCGTGATGTGCAGCTTCTCCGCCGCACGGGTGACGCTGCGCAGCGAGGCGGCCCAGTGGAAGGCTTCGACAAAGCGGAGGTTCATGGCCGCGGATTATGGGCAGCCGCAATGAAGAAGGCCGCCCCGAAGGGCGGCCTCAGCCATTGCAGGATCAGCGGATCAGGAGATCACTTGTGGTACGCGGTCTCGCCGTGGGAGCTGATGTCCAGGCCCTCGCGCTCTTCCTCTTCGGAGACGCGCAGGCCGATCACCAGGTCGACGATCTTGAACGCGATCACCGACACCACGCCCGACCACACGATGGTCAGCACGACCGCCTTGAGCTGCGCCAGCACCTGCGAGCCGATCGAGTAGGCGTCCGCGGTCACCGCGCTCGCGGTCACCCAGTCGCCGACGAACGACGGGCCGCCCAGGCTGGGCGAGTTGAAGACGCCGGTCAGCAGCGCGCCGACGATACCGCCCACGCCGTGCACGCCGAACACGTCCAGCGAGTCGTCCGCGCCCAGCAGCTTCTTCAGGCCGGACACGCCCCACAGGCAGGCGAAGCCGGCGATCAGGCCGATGACCAGCGCGCCGCCGATGCCGACGTTGCCGGCGGCCGGGGTGATGGCGACCAGGCCGGCCACGGCGCCCGAGGCGGCACCCAGCATCGAGGCCTTGCCCTTGAGCAGCGCTTCACCGACGCACCATGCCAGCACCGCGGCGGCGGTGGCGAACAGGGTGTTGATGAAGGCCAGCGCGGCGAAGCCGTTGGCTTCCAGGGCGGAGCCGGCGTTGAAGCCGAACCAGCCCACCCACAGCAGCGAGGCACCGACCATCGTCAGCGTCAGGCTGTGCGGCGTGAAGGCTTCCTTGCCGTAGCCGATGCGCTTGCCGACCATGAAGGCGCCGACGATGCCGGCCACGGCGGCGTTGATGTGCACCACGGTGCCGCCGGCGAAGTCCAGCGCGCCCCACTGCCAGATCAGGCCGGCCTTGCTGGTCATCTCTTCGGTGACAGCGGCCGAGGTGTAGGCGTCCGGGCCCATCCAGAACCAGACCATGTGCGCGATCGGCGCATAGCTGAAGGTGAACCACAGGACCATGAACAGCAGCACGGCGCTGAACTTGATGCGCTCGGCGAAGGCGCCGACGATCAGGCAGCAGGTGATGCCGGCGAAGGTGGCCTGGAAGGCGGCGAAGACGATCTCGGGGATCACGACGCCCTTGCTGAAGGTCGCGGCATTGGCGAAGGTGCCTGCAGCGTTGTCCCAGATGCCCTTCATGAAGAGCCGGTCGAAGCCGCCGACGAACTTGTTGCCCTCGGTGAACGCCAGGCTGTAGCCGTACAGGGCCCACAGCACCAGGATCAGCGAGAAGGTCACCATTACCTGCATCAGCACCGACAGCATGTTCTTGCTGCGGACCAGACCGCCGTAGAACAGCGCGAGGCCGGGGACGGTCATCAGGATCACCAGCAGGGTGGAGACCATCATCCAGGTGGTGTCGCCCTTGTTGGGGACCGGCGCCGGAGCGGCGGCGGCCGAGGCGGCTTCCGCGGGGGCGGAGGCGGCGGGCGCCGCCGCGGGGGCGACCGGCGCCGCCGTGTCGCTGGCGGTGACGGCGGGCGCGGAGGCCGCGTCCTGCGCCATGGCCGCGGGGGCCAGGCCGGTGAAGGCTGCCGCGGCCAGGGCCAGGCAGGCGAGTAGTTTCTTCATGATCGGGACTCTCTTCGTTGGATCTTGGGGATCGGCGGACGCGACGGGCCGGGCGGCGCGCGGCGCGGGACTGCAACGGACTGCGGAGCGGCCACCCGGGGGCGGCCGCGACGTTTCAGCGCTCGGCCGGCGCGCTTACAGCGCGTCCTGGCCGGTCTCGCCCGTGCGGATGCGGATCACCTGATCCAGCGGGGAGACGAAGATCTTGCCGTCACCGATCTTGCCGGTGCGGGCGGCGTTCTCGATGGCCTCGATGACCTGCTCGACGACGCCGTCGGCGACGGCCGCCTCGATCTTGACCTTGGGCAGGAAGTCGACGACGTATTCGGCGCCGCGATACAGCTCGGTGTGGCCCTTCTGGCGGCCGAAGCCCTTGACTTCGGTGACGGTCAGCCCCTGCACGCCGATGGCGCTCAGGGCTTCGCGCACTTCATCCAGCTTGAAGGGCTTGATGACGGCGGTGATCAGTTTCATGACGTTTTCTCCTCGATGCGCGGCGCGGAGGGCGGCGCGGCCATCCGCCCGCGCCCTCCTGGTTCAGATTCAGAAGACCTTCTTGACGGACACGACCACACCGTTCTTGCCCAGGTCCTTGCCCTTGCCGCCGATGTAGTTGTCGGTGTTGGTGGCGACGAAACCGGCGCCGAAGGTGAAGCCGGACCAGTCCTTGTTCACGGTGAGCGAGTAGTCGGTGTAGCTGAAGTCGCTGTTGTTCTTGACCTTCTGGTGGCCGATGTGCGGCGTCAGCGAGAAGCCGCCGCCGATGTCGAAGGTGGCGCTGAGGTCGAGGTAGCTGCTGTTCTTGGAGTCCGCGAAGCCGAACAGGTTGCTGATCGAGTGCGAGTACTTCAGCGTCGCGGGTCCGAAGGAGACGGCGCCGTACAGCTCATTCGTGTTGGCGCTGACCGGCAGGTCGTTGCCCGGATAGTTGTAGCGCAGGAAGCCCACGTCGACGGTGACGCCGCCGCCGACCTCGGTCTTGTAGCCGGCGTAGGTGTCGATCTCGACATCGGCATCGCCGCCGCCGTCCGAGATCCACTTGATCGTCGAGGCCCAGGCGCCGACGTAGAAGCCGCTCGAATGCGCGTAGTCGACGCCGCCTTGCAGCGCGGGCTTCAGGCGGGTCTGCGAGATGCCGCGATAGCGGTAGTCGGAGGTGACGCTGACGTTGAAGGACAGCGGGTTGGCCTCTTGCGCCAGCGCCGGGAGGGCGGTGGCGACGACGGTGACCGCAAGGGCGGCGGCGCGGGCGGCGGCGGCGAAGGGCTTCATGCGCGGGGGCTCCTGATTGTTGGGCGACTCGGGGCGACTGCTTCCGGACGAGGCTTTGCAGCTTTTGTGCCAAGCGGCGGTCCTCCCCCGAAAGAGCCCCAATCCGGCTCATGCCGCGACGAACGGTTGCCGATACCGCCCCGTCAAGCGTCAATGCGCACCAAAAACAGGCGCGACAGGGGGAGTGGTTAACCCTCGAAACGCCCCAACAGGGTGCTAGGCGTGAAATCCATCGGTGAGGACACTGCCGGCTTCATGACCCGAGTGGGTGCGAAGGGATGCAGATGCTGGAAGCGCAGCCGGCTTGGCCGATGGAGCGGTCGCGTGCGCGACCGGGAGGCGCGGCGGCAAGGCCAGGCGACTGCGCGAAGGGCCCGCGCAGCAGGGTCCGGTGTCGTCGGCTCGAATGCTGAGGGGGGCGCCCGCAGCCATGGCGATGTCCCTCGCGATCATCCACAGCCGCGCGCTGGACGGTCTGTCGGCCGCGGCGGTCGAGGTGGAAGTCCATCTGGCCAATGGGTTGCCGAGCTTCACGCTGGTCGGCCTCGCGGACCTGGAGGTCAAGGAGTCCCGCGAGCGCGTGCGCGCCGCGCTGCAGAGCAGCGGGCTCGAGTTCCCAGCGAACAAGCGCATCACCGTGAACCTGTCGCCGGCCGATCTGCCCAAGGAAGGCGCGCGCTTCGACCTGCCGATCGCGCTGGGGTTGCTCGCTGCCAGCGGCCAGATCGACGCCGAGCTGCTGTCCCACCTCGAATGCGCCGGCGAGCTCGGTCTGTCCGGTGAGCTGCGGCCGGTGAAGGGCGCGCTGGCGATGGCGCTCGCGCTGCGCGCCGCCAAGCTCGATCGCGAATTGATCCTGCCGCGGGGCTGCGCCGAGGAGGCGGCATTGGTACAGGGCCTGGTGGTGCGCGAGGCCGCCCATCTGCTGGACCTCGTCAACGCGCTGCAGCCGCGCAGCGATGCGCCCTTGCCGCGCGTGCAGCGCGATCCGCCGCCGGTGGTCGACACGCCGCTCGACCTGCGTGACATCAAGGGACAGGCGGGGCCGAAACGCGCCCTCGAGATCGCCGCGGCGGGCGGACTGAGCGTGTTGCTGGTCGGGCCGCCGGGCACCGGCAAGTCGATGCTGGCCCAGCGCCTGCCGACGCTGCTGCCGCCCTTGTCGGAATCCGAGGCCCTGGAGTCCGCCGCGCTGCTGAGCGCCAACGGCCAGTTCCGGCCATCGCTATGGGCGCAGCGCGCTTTCAGGTCGCCCCATCACAGCGCGTCCGCCGCGGCGCTGATCGGCGGTGGCTCGCCGCCGCGCCCCGGCGAGATCACGCTGGCCCAGCATGGCGTGCTGTTTCTGGATGAACTCCCGGAGTTCCAGCGGCTGTCGCTCGAAGCGCTGCGCGAGCCGCTCGAGACCGGACGCGTCCATATCTCCCGCTCCGCGCATCAGGCGGATTTCCCGGCGCGCTTCCAGCTCATCGCCGCGATGAACCCCTGCCCGTGCGGCCATCTCGGCAATCCGACCAAGGCCTGCCGCTGCTCACCGGACCAGGTCACGCGTTATCAGAACCGGCTCTCCGGGCCACTGCTCGACCGCATCGACCTGACGGTGGAGGTGCCGGTGCTGCCGGCCGCGGTGCTCTCGGCCGCACCGGACGGCGAGCCCAGCGCCACCGTCGCCGCGCGCGTCGCAGCGGCCCGCCGGCGCGCCGAAGCCAGGCAGGGTTGCGTGAACGGCCGGTTGGCTGCGGGTCAACTGGATGAGCACCTGCGGATGGCGCCCGACGCCGAGGCGATGCTGCATCGCGCGTCGGCGCGGCTGGCGTGGTCGGGGCGCAGCTTCCATCGCGTGCTGCGGATCGCGCGCACCATCGCCGATCTGGCGGCCGAGGACATCGTTGCGCCGGCGCACGTCGCGGAAGCGATCCAGTGGCGACGCGCGCTGCCGGGGCGTGAGGAATGAGGCCCGGCGTGGTCGGGCCGGCGCCCCGCGCCGCCCCAGAACGCAGAAGCGCCGGACGATGCCGGCGCTTCGGGGGTTCGCGGCCGCGCCGGGCGGCCCTCGCGACCAGGGATCCGGCTTACTGGCGGATCAGCTGGCCGTCGCTGACGCGCACGACGTCGCCGCTCTGCACGCCCGGGTCATGGCTGAAGGTCATCGTGCGGTTGCTCTGGTCGGCGTTGCGCATCTTCACCACCCAGACGGTGGTGCTGCGCTGGCGCTTCTCGATCTCGTTGCCGGCGTAGCCGCCCGCCACCGCGCCACCCACCGTGGCGATCTTCTTGCCGGTGCCGCCGCCGACCGCGCTGCCCAGCAGGCCGCCGACCACCGCGCCGCCCACCATGCCGATGCCGGTGCCCTGGCCTTCACGGGCCTCGGTGCGCACCGACAGGACCGTCGCGCAGGACGCGCACAGGCGGGATTCGGCCTGGCCGGCGCTGCCGTTGTTGTCCGCGTAGCCGGTCGAGCCGCCGTCGCGCGACTGCGAGCCGCGGCGGGGTTCATTGGACGCGTGCTGCTGCACTGCCTGGTCGCCCGAGCGGCGCGCGGCGCGCGCCTCGTCGGCGGCATTGGCGCCGTTGCGATCGACGATGTTGCCTTGCTGCTCGGCCGCCGCGACCGGCGTGTCCGGCATCGACGGCGCCGACTGGTGCCGCCCCGCGAAGAACGCTGCCACGACCAGCACGGTGGCCCCAACTGCACCCGCCGCGATCTTTTGATTGGTATTCAACGCCATGATTCACCTCTTATGGTTTTCACCTACCTCGGGGGACGAGCGAAGAATGCCACGCTGTTACAAGTCGCGGGGCCCGGTTCTTGTTCCGTTTGTAAATTGGTGAAACGCGGCCTGTAGGACAAGGCCGCGTCCTACGGTTTTCGTTGCTCCGGCGCGTCAGCCCAGCAGCGGCGCGAGCGCCCGCTGCGCGTCCTGCGGCTCCAGCGCCATGCGGGCCGCCCAGTCCGCCACCTGGTCGTCGCCGATGCGGCCCACATTGAAATAGGTCGCCTCCGGATGCGCGAGGTAGAAGCCGCTGACGCTGGCTGCGGGCGTCATCGCCATGCCTTCGGTCAGCGCCATGCCGATGTCCTCGGCCTGCAGCACGCGGAACATGTCCCGCTTGACCAGGTGGTCCGGGCAGGCCGGATAGCCCGGCGCGGGACGGATGCCCCGGTAGGCCTCGGCGATCAACTGCTCATTGGTGAGCGCCTCGTCGGCCGCGTAACCCCAGAAGTCCATCCGCACGCGCTGGTGCAGCCGCTCGGCGAAGGCCTCGGCCAGCCGGTCGGCCAGCGCCTTGAGCATGATCGCGGAGTAGTCGTCCAGGTCGTCGATGAACTGCTGTTCCTTCTTGTCCACGCCCAGGCCGGCGGTGACCGCGAACAGCCCGATGTAGTCCGGCACCGTGCCCTTGGCCGCGATGAAGTCCGCCAGCGCCCGGTTGGGCCGGCGCACGCCGTCCACCACCGGCCGCTCGGACTGCATGCGCAGCCCGCGCCAGGTCATCAGCACCTCCGAGCGCGACTCGTCGCTGTAGATCTCGATGTCGTCGTCGTTGACCTGCGCGGCCGGGTACAGGCCCACCACGCCATTGGCCGTCAGCCAGCGACCTTCGATCAGGCGCTGCAGCATGCGCTTGCCGTCGCTGAAGACGCGCTGGGCCTCGGTGCCGACGACCTCGTCCTTGAGGATGGCCGGGAACGGCCCGGCCAGGTCCCAGGTCTGGAAGAACGGGCCCCAGTCGATGCACTGCGCCAGTTCGGCCAGGTCGTAGTTGCGGAACTGGCGCCGGCCGATGAAGCGCGGCGCCGGCGGGGTGTAGGTCGTGAAGTCGGCGCGCTGCTTGTTCGCACGCGCCTGCGCCAGCGTCACCAGCGGCGTCTGCTTCTTGTTGGCGTGCAGCTCGCGGACCTTCTCGTAATCGGACTTCAGCTCGTCGATGAAGCGCGTGGCGCGTTCATCGGACAGCAGGTCCGAGCACACGCCCACCGAGCGCGACGCGTCGGGCACGTAGACCACCGGCCCTTCGTAATGCGGCGAGATCTTGACCGCCGTGTGCACGCGGCTGGTCGTGGCGCCGCCAATCAGCAGCGGGATCTTCTTCACGCGGAAGTAGTCGTCGCGCTGCATCTCCGCGGCGACGTGCTGCATCTCCTCCAGGCTGGGCGTGATCAGGCCGGAGAGCCCGATGATGTCGGCGCCTTCGACCTTGGCCTTGGCGAGGATGTCCTGGCACGGGACCATCACGCCCATGTTCACGACCTCGAAGTTGTTGCACTGCAGGACCACGGTGACGATGTTCTTGCCGATGTCGTGCACGTCGCCCTTCACCGTGGCAATAACGATCTTGCCCTTGGACCGGACGTCGGCGCCGGCGGCGGCGAGCTGGCGCTTCTCCTCCTCGATGTAGGGCACCAGGTGGGCCACCGCGGACTTCATCACCCGCGCGCTCTTGACCACCTGCGGCAGGAACATCTTGCCCGCGCCGAACAGGTCGCCGACCACATTCATGCCGGCCATCAGCGGGCCCTCGATCACGTGCAGCGGCCGGCCGCCCTTGGCGCGGATGCCCTGCCAGGCTTCCTCGGTGTCCTCGACGATGAAATCGGTGATGCCGTGGATCAGCGCATGCGACAGCCGCGCGTCGACGTCGCCCGCGCGCCAGGCCAGCTTGGCGCTGTCGTCCTTGGCCGCGCCCTTGACCGACTCGGCCACCTCGAGCAGCCGCTCGGTCGCGTCCTCGCGGCGGTTCAGCACCACGTCCTCGACGCGCTCGCGCAGGTCGGCGGGGATCTCGTCGTAGACGCCGACCATGCCGGCGTTGACGATGCCCATGTCCATCCCCGCCTGGATCGCGTGGTACAGGAAGACCGTGTGGATGGCCTCGCGCACCGGCTCGTTGCCGCGGAAGCTGAAGGACACGTTGGACACGCCGCCGCTGACCTTCGCTCCGGGCAGGTTCGCCTTGATCCAGCGCGTGGCCTCGATGAAGTCGACCGCGTAGTTGTTGTGCTCCTCGATGCCGGTGGCGATCGCGAAGATGTTGGGGTCGAAGATGATGTCCTCGGGCGGGAAGCCGATCTCGTCGACCAGCAGCCGGTAGGCGCGCTCGCAGATCTGGATCTTGCGTTCGTAGGTATCGGCCTGGCCGGTCTCGTCGAAGGCCATCACCACGGTGGCCGCGCCATAGCGGCGGATCAGCTTGGCCTGGCGGCGGAACTCGGTCTCGCCCTCCTTCAGCGAGATCGAGTTGACGATGCCCTTGCCCTGGATGCACTTGAGCCCGGCCTCGATCACCTCCCACTTGGACGAGTCGATCATGATCGGCACGCGCGCGATCTCGGGCTCGGAGGCGATCAGGTTGAGGAAGCGCACCATCGCGGCCTTGCTGTCGAGCATGGCCTCGTCCATGTTGATGTCGATGACCTGGGCGCCGTTCTCGACCTGCTGGCGGGCGACGCTCAGCGCCTGCTCGAAATCGCCATTCAGGATCATCCGCGCGAAGGCCTTGGAGCCGGTGACGTTGGTGCGTTCGCCGACGTTGACGAACAGCGTGCCGGCGCCGATGGCCACCGGCTCCAGGCCGGAGAGCTTCATCGGGGGGACGGCGGCGCGGCCCGGAGCGGTGCTGGCGTCGGAAGCGTCGGAAGCGGGAGGGAGGGCGGACATGGCGGCGGCGCTCTTCGAGGCTGGAGGAAGCTGGATCGAGACGGGGCCGCGCAACTCACCGCAACCCCGCGCGGGGCGGGACGGTGAGCGTCGTTGTTCAGCGGGGTCCCGGGGTCCGACCGCGCCGTTCCGAGCCTGGCGGGCGCCCGGATGACGGGACCTGTCGCAACGCTCCTCGGAAACCACCGCCGCCCCGATGCCGCGAATGCGGCATTGCTGGCAGCGGAAACGGCGTGCATTCTACCGGTCCGGCCCTGCTTTGTTCGTGCCGGAATGCCTGCCGAAGCCTCGCGCGGACCTATGCTCGCCCGCAGCGTGCCGCGGTGGAGGGAACCGGCGCAGGCACGGCGACATCCGACAACGACAACAACGAGGAGGCGACGTCCGGTCGCCGGGAAGGCCACGTGGATCTGGTCCAACTTCCTTCAAACAGCCTGCGCGTGGGACAGGTGCTGACGTTCTCGCTGCGCGACGCGGCGGGGCACCTGCTGTTCGCGGCCGGGCATCCGCTGCCCGACACGCCGCAGGTGCGCGAGCTGCTGGCGCGCGGGCCCTGGGTCCAGGCGCACGAGACGCGGGAGTACCAGCGCGCCCTCGCCCACAAGCTCGACACGATGATGCTGCAGGGGGCCTCGCTGTCCGCGCTGGCCAATGCCAAGGCCGAGTACAAGCCCACGCGCCCCATGCCACTGCCGACGGCGACGGGGCCGGCGCACACCGCCATCTGGGCCGACCTGCAATGGCATGCGCAGCAGGTGCTGCGCGATCCGCATCGGCCGGACTTCCTCCTGCGCCTGGCGCAGCTGCTGGACACGGTGCTGTCGCGTCTGACGCAGCAGCCCGATGCCTCGCTGGCGATGCTGGTGCACGACGCGGGCCAGGAGCCGCTGCAGTACAGCGCGCGGCATGCGCTGCTGTCGCTGGTGCTGGCGGAGATGACGACCCGCCAGCTCGGCTGGAGCGAGGGCCGCCGGCGCACGCTGGGCCTGGCGGCGCTGACGATGAACCTGGACAGCGCCGCCCAGCAGGACCAGCATGCGCTGCGGCCCGAGGCGCTGGCCCAGGCGCAGCGCGAGCAGCTGGCCGGCCATGGCGACCGCGCGGCGGCCACGCTGCAAGGGATCGGGGTCGACGACGAGGGCTGGCTGGCCGCGGTCCGCCTGCATCACGACGCCGGGCCGGGCCCGCTGGCCGGCCGCGCGGACGGGGAGCTGATGGCGCGCCTGCTGCGCCGCATCGACGTCTATGGCGCGCGATTGAGCCCGCGACGCAACCGCCGGGCGCTGTCGGCGGCGCAGGCCGCGCGGGCGGTCTACCTGGACGAGCTGCAGCAGCCCGACGAGGCGGGCGCCGCGCTGATCAAGGCGATCGGCCTCTATCCGCCGGGCTCGCTGGTCCGGCTGGCCAATGGCGAGGAGGGCATGGTGCTCAAGCGCGGGCACAGCGCGAGCGAACCGCTGGTGGCGGCGCTGATCGGCCGCAGCGGCTCGCCGCTGACCGTGCCGGTGCTGCGCGACACGCGCTTGCCGGCGCAGGCGATCTCGGCCAGCCTCGCGCCGCATGAAGTCCGGCTGCGCGTCCACATGGACGCGATGCTCAAGCTCTATTGAGCTGGACTGCCCTGGCCGCTGCCCCGCCGGCCCTCACCCCCGCCCTCTCCCGCGAAGTGGGAGAGGGAGGGATCAGACGCCTTCAGTGATCAGTCCGCTGAACAGCTTGCTGCCCCACGGGCGCGGCCGGTAGGCGGCGACCTTCTGCGCGATCGCGCGGATGTGGTCGGGCGTCGTGCCGCAGCAGCCGCCGGCGATGTTCAGGAAGCCGGCCGCGGCGAACTCGCCCACCAGCCGGCCGGTGACGTCCGGCGTCTCGTCGAAGCCGGTGTCACTCATCGGGTTGGGCAGGCCGGCATTCGGGTAGCAGGAGATCGGCGTGTCGCCGGCCGCCTTGGACAGTTCCTCGATGTAGGGCCGCATCAGCGCCGCGCCGAGCGCGCAGTTCAGGCCGATCGCCAGCGGCCGCGCGTGGCGCACCGAGTGCCAGAACGCCGTCACCGTCTGACCCGACAGGATGCGGCCCGACGCGTCGGTCACCGTGCCGGAGATGATCACCGGCAGGCGCTCGCCGGTGTCCTCCATCAGCTCGTCCACCGCGAAGATCGCGGCCTTGGCGTTGAGCGTGTCGAAGATGGTCTCGATCAGGAACAGGTCGACGCCGCCCTCGAGCAGTCCCTTGGCCTGCTCGTAATACGCGGCGCGCAGCGTGTCGAAGTCGACGTTGCGGGCGCCCGGGTCGTTCACGTCGGGACTGATGGACGCCGTGCGCGGCGTCGGGCCGAGTGCGCCGGCCGCGAAGCGCGGCTTGTCCGGCGTGCTGAACGCGTCGCAGGCCTCGCGCGCCAGGCGCGCCGCGGCGACGTTCATCTCGTAGGCGAAGGCCTCCAGCCCGTAGTCCTCCTGCGCGACGGTGGTCGTGCCGAAGGTGTTGGTCTCGATGATGTCGGCGCCGGCGTCCAGGTACTGGCGGTGGATCTCGCTGATGACCTCGGGCTTGGTCAGCACCAGCAGGTCGTTGTTGCCCTTGAGGTCCTTGGGATGGTCCGCGAAGCGCGCGCCGCGGAAGTCCGCCTCGGTCAGCTTGTAGCGCTGGATCATCGTCCCCATCGCGCCATCCAGGACGGCGATGCGTTGCGCCAGGAGGGCGGGCAATGCGGCGCCGCGGGTGTAGGCGGCGGCGGGACGGGCGGCGGTCGGGGCGTTCATGGGGCGCGATTGTAAAAAACCGCGCCCGGTCCCAGCCTTCTCATCCGCCAAAGACCTTCTTCAGGATGGCGCTGCCGGTGCCCACCGGGTCCTGGCGGATCTTCTTCTCCTCCTGGCCGATCATGAAATACAGCCCGTCCAGCGCCTTGTCGGTGACGTAGGACTGCAGGTTGGCGTCCTCCTTGCGGATCAGGCCGAAGCCCAGGGCCTTGCCGGCGACGGCGTTGTACTTCTCGCTCAGCGACTGGCGCTCGGTCGCCTTCGTCACGATCGGCAGGAAGCGGTCCGTCAGCGGCGAGCGCGTCTTGTCCTCGAAGAAGCGCGTCACCGCGTTGTCGCCGCCGCGCACGATCCGCACCGCGTCCTCGACGCTGATATTGCGCACGGTGTTGACCAGCAGCTGGCGCGCCTCGGGCATCGCCTGCTCGGCGGCGCGGTTCATCGAGGTCACCAGTTCGTCGATGCGCCGCCCCTGGCCGGTGGTGCGCAGCAGCCGGGCCGCGTCCTTGAGCGCGCCCGGCAGCTCGATGCGCACCTGCGGATTGCCCAGGAAGCCGTCGGTGCGGCCCAGGTTCGCGATCGCCGCCTGCGCGCCGCGCTCCAGGGCCGCGCGCACGCCGGAGGCGGCGTCGCCCTCGCTCAGGTTCAAGGCCATCGCCCAGGGCGAGGCGCAGCCCGCGCCCAGCAGCGCGATCAGGTCACGGCGAAGCAGGTTCATCGATGTCTCCTTCGGGGGTATCGGCCGCCGTGGTGGCGGCGGGCTCGGCGGGGTCGTCGCCCTCGGCCGGCGGCGTCGCGTCGGCATCGGCATCCGCGGCATCGATATCGGCGTCGGCATCGGCATCGGCCGCGAGGGACGAAGCCTGCTCCGATTCCGCGAGGTCCATGTCGATGGCGCCGAACGGGCCGGGTCCGTCACCGAGCTTGAACTCGATGCGCAGGCTGTCGCCGGCCTCGAGCACGACCGGCTTGCCCAGCACCGGCATGCCGGCGCCGACCAGCGTGCCGGCGCGCAGCGGCCGGTTGCGGGTGGCCTCGGCGAGCAGGTCGCCGAAGGACCACTGCATGCCGGCCTTCGCGTCGACGACGGCCTGCTTGCGCCCGTTGCGCATGATCTGCAGCTGCAGCGCCGCGCGACCGAGGTACCAGGCGCCGGGCAGTTCATCGGGCGTGAGGGCGACCGGCGCGAACTGCAGCGCCGGGCGGCTGTGCAGCGCCGGCCAGCCGTTGGCCAGTTCCTCCTGCTGGGCCGGCCGCAGCACCCAGTCGCTGACCAGCATCAGCAGCCGGACCGATTCCAGCGCCTGCGACGGCACCGCGCCCTGCGCCAGATCGCCGGTGAGGACCGCGAGTTGCGCCTCGGGCTCCAGGCCCGGCGCGCGCAGGTCCAGCGGATCGGCGGGCCCGAGCAGCGCCTCGGCGCCGCCGGCGCGCAGCAGCGGTGCGCTCAAGCGCTCCGGCCAGGCCAGGCCGCGCTCGCGCAGTGCCTGGCCCTGTCCGGGATAGGCCTCGCCGGCGATCCAGCCGGCCAGGCGCGGCAGCGGCGCCATGCACTGCCGGGGATCGAAGGCGAACGCATGCCGCGCGCGCCCCTGGTTCAGCGACAGCGACAGCGTCTCCAGCTGCGGCGCCATGAAGTTCCAGTCGTCGAGCACCTGCTGCAGGCGCGTGGCGATGCCGTTGGCATAGCATGCCTGGCTCAGGTCGCGCGACACGACCACCAGTTGGCCGTCGCGAGATCCATCGCGGTAGGTTGCGAGTTTCATTGTTGTGGTCGGACAGTCATTCGTCGGGCGAGCGTTGGCGGCATTTTCACCTCAGGATCGGAAGGCGCTCGGCGTCGCGCTCGCGGCTGCCGTGTTGCTGCATGCGGCCGTGATGAATGCGCTGTCGCGACGGCCCGCGCCCCGCGCGGTCGACGCGAGCGCGATGGCGACCCGCCTCATCGACGCGCCCCCGCGGCCCGAGTCCTTGGCGGCGCCCATCGCGTCGTCTATCGCGCCGTCCATCACGCCGCCTGCGACGACGCCGGAACGCGCGCCCGACGCGGTGCCCGCCATCGCGACCACAGCCCCGCGGCTCGCCGACGCCCGCCCCATCCCCGCGCTGCTCGCCCTGCCGCTGCGCGGTGAAGGATCGCTCGCCTATGCCTTCGTCATCGACGGCCAGCCCGGAGAGGCTTCGCTGAATTTCCGGATCGAGGACGGACGCTACGACATGACCCTGGAGCGCCGCGCCGGCGACCGTGAATTGCCGCTCTGGCGCAGCGAAGGTCGCGTCGGTCCGCAAGGTTTGCAGCCGGAACGTCATCGCGTGCGCCGTCAAGGCCGCGAGCGCGAGCTGCTTGTCTTCGACCAGGATGCCGTCCCGCCGCGTCTGCTTGTCGGCGCACGCGCCTACACGCTGTCGGCGGGCACGCAGGACCGCCTGTCGTGGTGGCTGCAGCTGGCGGCGCTGATGGCGGCCGAGCCCGCGCCGCATGTCGGCATGCGGCTGCGCATGCCGGTGGCCGGCGCGACCGGCGTGCACGACTGGGACTTCGAGGTGGTCGCGCGCGACGGCGACCGCTGGTTGCTGCAGCGCGCGCTGCGACGCGGCCCGGGCCGGCCCGCGCTGCAATGGTCGGCCTGGCTGGACGAACAGCGCGGTTTCCTGCCGGTGGACCTGCGTTTCAGCCTCGACGACGACGAGCAGTGGGCGCTCCGATTGCTGGATTGACCCTGCCGGTGTCGCGCGTGCCGGCACGACGGCCATGGCACGCGAACACGTTACGTTCCGTGAATCCGTGAAACCCTGTGCGGTTGGCACCACAAATGCTTGGGACCGGATGAATCCGTGCCGGCAAGTTCTGCCACCATGGGGTCATGGCCTGGTTGGGAGCGATGGGGCTTGAATCCATCGCGTCAGGCCATAACTCCTGTCACAAAGGAGTCCTTCATGCACATGCTCTACGACTCGCCGAGCTACATCGTCGTGCAGTTCGATGTTCCGGTCGACCCGTCCCCCGGTGACGCGGCGCATGCCGCGCAGGCGGACCACACCCACCTGCCCGCGCTGCAGCGCGATGGTTTCGAGATCGTCGACAAGTTCACCCGCAAGGAAATCTTCATCGAGGGCGCCCTGGCCCAGACCTTCCAGGAAGGCGTGGAGGCGCTGATCGAGCAAGGCCCGGACGTCGACGACCTCGACGCCTTCATCGCCACCTACGCCAACCTGGGCCAGCAGCCCGTCGTCATGCATTGACCCCCCGACCGGCCCCGGCGCCCTCCACCTGCGGGGGACCGGGGCTTGTCGCGCGGCACCCGCTGCGCCAAGATCGTGCGGCCATGCACCGCCCCAGGCGGTGAGGCCCTCCCCCTCCGCACGAATCATGGGCAAGCGCGCGCAGCCTCCGCTGGTGTCCCCGGGCCTGTCCGAGAGCCCGGTCCTGGATCGCATGTGCTCGCACTTCGTGCTGACGCTCACGGTCCGCCACGCCAACCGCTTCAACCCGCGCCGCGACCTCAGCGGCCTGCTCGCGCTGACCGCGCGGCACCTGGTCTGGCCCTCGCCGGTGCTGGCCCGCGTGCGGGGCTACCTCGCGCGCCGCTGCCAGGGGCATTCGCTCTGGGCCGGCCATGAGCGGCTGGGCGACGCCGCCTTCCTCGCGCGCCACGGCGTCTGGCGCGGCCCGTTCGCCGAGGCGACGCTGTTCTTCTACCTCGACGAATACATCAAGGACGCGCCCAAGGACCTGCTCGCGCTGCTGTCCTGCACCTGCGACGCGCTCGACGCGCAGCTGCGCAGCCAGTCCACGCTGGTGGAGCAGAACATCGACGTGCTAGGTCGCCTGCTGCAGCTCAACGCGGCGGAGCGCGCCCTGCTGCTCTACGGCACCCTCGCCCGCTACCAGCGCGAGCTGCGCGGCGCGTTGGTCGAGTTCAAGGTCAACACCGCGCAGGAGGCCTTCGCGGCGATCGCGGAGGTGGCGGGCGTCGATCCGCACGAGGTCGCGGAGGCCCTGCGCGCCGGCTCGCGGCTGGAGCGGGTCGGCATGATCGAGAACCTGATCGCCGAGCACAACATCACCGACCTCTCCGACCTGATGAAGGTCAGCGAGCAGCTGCCGCCGGTGCTGATGCGCGCCTACGACGGCCCGCAGGACCTGATGGCGGTGTTCACGCGCCCGGTCGCGCCCAGTCCGCTGCAGCGCGCCGACTTCGACTTCATCGCCGAGGACGTGGGCATCCTCGCCACCCTGCTGCGCCATGCGGTGACGCAGGGCCAGCCCGGCGTGAACGTGCTGATCTACGGCCCGCCGGGCACGGGCAAGACGGAGCTGGCCAAGGTCGCCGCGCGCGAGGCCGGGCTGACGCTCTACGAGGTCGAGTACGCCGACCGCGACGGCAATGCGCTGACCGGGCGCGACCGCTACCGCTCGCTGCAGATCAGCCAGGTCTTCCTGAAGGCCAGCCGCGAGGTGGCCCTGCTGTTCGACGAGGTCGAGGACGTGTTCCCGCACCTGAGCGGCGACGCGGCCCACCTGATGGCGCGGCTGGACGCGGCGCTGGAGGTGCCGGCGCCGATGGCCGTCAACGGCAAGGCCTGGGTCAACCAGATCCTGGAGAGCAACCCCGTCCCGGTGCTCTGGATCACCAACCGCATCGAGCACATCGACCCCGCCTTCCGGCGCCGCTTCCAGTACCACCTGGAGCTGACCTCGCCGCCGCCGGGCGCGCGGCTGGGCCTGGTGCGCAAGGCGCTGGAGGAACTGCCGGTGCCCGAGGGTTTCGCCGAGCGCCTGGCCGAGCGCCGCGGGCTGACGCCGGCGCAGGTGCGCACCGCCGTGCGCTTCGCCCGCCTGGCCGGGGGCGAGGCGGCCGCGGACGCCGTCGCCAACGAGCGGCTGGTCAGCCGGCAGCTGCTGCATGCCGACAAGGCGCTCGGCCTGGTCGACGTCTCGCCGCAGGCGCGTCCGGCGGCGACGCGTTATTCGCTCGACCTGATCCACTGCGAATGCCGCTTCGCGCTGCCGCGTCTGATCGAGGCGCTGCGCCGTCGCGGTCTGGGCACGCTGTGCTTCCACGGACCGCCGGGCAGCGGCAAGACCGCGCTGGCCGAGCACATCGCCGCGGAACTGCAGCGGCCGCTGATGGTGCGGCTGGCCAGCGACCTGATGTCCAAGTACGTCGGCGAGACCGAGCAGAACATGGCCCGCATGTTCGAGGCCGCCGCCGCCGAGGGCGCGGTGCTGCTGCTGGACGAGGCCGACAGCTTCCTGCGCAGCCGCCGCATGGCCGAGCGGCATTACGAGGTCAGCGAGGTCAACGAGATGCTGGCGGGCATGGAGCGCCATGCCGGCCTGTTCATCTGCACGACCAATGCCTTCGACGACCTCGACGAGGCGGCGCTGCGCCGCTTCAGCTTCAAGATCCGCTTCAAGCCGCTGCGGCCGGACCAGCGGCTGACGATGTTCGAGCGCGAACTGGGCCTGCCGCCCGATGAGCCGCAGGCCGACCGGTTGCGCGCGCTGGACGCGCTGACGCTGGGCGACTTCGCCGCGGTGCGGCAGCAGGCCGAGATCCTGGGCGAGGCGCTGTCGCCGGATGAATTCCTGACGCTGCTCGAGGCCGAGCACCGCGTGAAGCCGGACGTCCGCCGGCGCCGCCCGATGGGTTTCCGCCGGGGCGAGGCCTGACCCCCACGCCATGTTCTATGGCATCGTGCCGGGCATGCTGCTCTCGTTCCTCTTCCGCTGCCTCGCGCGACTGGTGTTCCGCTGCCTCGCGCGACTGAGCCAGGTAGCGCGCCGAGCGGTGCTCCTGCCGCTGACGCTCGCTTTGCTGCTCGGCACCGCCGCGCAAGCCGCTCCTGCCGCGGCCGCGCCGCCGCCCAAGGCCAACTGCCCCGCCGAGCCCGCGCCGCTGCCCGCCGCGCGTCTGGCCGCGCTCGCCAAGGATCGCGGCGTGATGTGGACGCTGAGCCGCGACGGCCGCACCTCCTACCTCTATGCCAGCCTGCATGTCGGCCGTCCCGCCTGGGCCGCGCCCGGACCGCGCCTGCTCGCCGCTCTGGCGCAGGTCGACGCGGTGGCGCTCGAACTCGATCCGCTGGACCGCGATGCCTGGCAGATGCCGCCGATGCCCGAGCTGCCGCTGGACGCCTCGCTGCGCCGCCGCCTGGACGCCCAGGCCGCCGCGGTCTGCCTGCCGCCGGGCGCGCTCGCGACGATGCATCCGCTGCTGCAGACCAGCACCTACATGCTGCTGCGCGCCCGCGCGCTGGGGCTGGACGTGCGGTACGGCCAGGAGATGCTGCTGAGCCAGTGGGCCCGCGAGCGCGGCCTGCCGGTGCTGGCGCTGGAGACGCTGCAGGGCCAGCTCGAGGCGCTGCTGCCCGCCGATGTCGACGCCGCCCGCCACGAGCTGCGGGCCAACCTGCGCCAGCTGGAGCGCCCCGCCACGCTGCTGCGCACGCTGGACACGATGGTCGCCGTCTACGACCGCGGCGACCTGGCGCGGCTGAACCGCTACGCCGAGTGGTGCGATTGCGTCACCGACGCCGCGGACCGCACGGCGCTGAGACGCATCAACGACGGTCGCAACCCGGCGCTCGCCGAGCGGATCGCCGAGCTGCACCAGCGCGGCCAGTCGCTGCTGGTTGCCGTCGGCGCGATGCACATGACCGGCCCGCGGGCGCTGCCCGCGCTGCTGCGGGAGCACGGCTTCGAGGTAACCCTGATGCCGCCCTCCGGATCGCGGTGACCGAGTTGCGGCACACTGGGCCGCCTTCGCGCCCGGCCCCGCCGCGGCGCCTTCCGCCAGACCCTTCCTTTTCCCTTCGGAGTCCCGCATCTTGGACCCCCTGCCGTCCTTCCTCCAATCGCTGTTCCTGGTGCCGCTGACGCTGCTGCCCATCATCAATCCGGTGGGCGTGGCCCCGATCGTCATCGGCGCGGCCGGCGGCGACGACAAGGTCCTCAAGCGGCTGTCGCGCCAGGTCGCGATCAACGGCTGGGTGGTGATCATGGTGTCGCTGCTGGTGGGCACCTACGTGCTGGACCTGTTCGGCATCTCGCTGCCGGTGGTGCGCGTGGGCGGCGGCCTGCTGGTGGCCTACAGCGCCTGGGTGATGCTGACCCGCAACGAGACCGACGACGTCCAGACCGCCGTGGTGCATTCGTCGCCCGGCGACATCAGCGAGGCCGAGATCGTGCGGCGCAGCTTCTTCCCCATCACCTTCCCGCTGACCACCGGCCCGGGCAGCATCGCCGCGGCGATCGCGCTGGGCGCGCAGATCCCGCGCTCGCCCATCCCCTACGTGATGCAGGCCGGCATCGCCGCGATCGGCGCGGCCATCACGGCGGCCGTCGTCTACCTGGTCTACCGCAACGGCGGCCGGCTGCTGATGCGCATGGGCGAGGTCGGCACCCTGGTCATGATGCGGCTGATGGCCTTCGTGCTGCTGTGCATCGGCATCCAGATCCTCTGGTCCGGCTGGGCCGACCTGAACCACATCCCGACCTGAGGCGACCCTCGCCCCGTCCTGCGCGGAGGCCTCCCGCCGCGGCGTAGGATCGACGCTCACGGCCGCGCCCAGGCAGGCGTCGCCGCAAGCCCACCGAGGAGACAGCATGGCGGACACCGACTTCAGCAAATTCGTTCCTGGCTTCGACTTCCTGCAGGGGCTGATGAAGAACGCCGGCGCCGCGATCCCCGGCTTCAACCAGTGGGTGGCCCCCACGCTGGACCCGCAGGAGCTGGACAAGCGCATCGACGAGCTGCGCACCGTGCAGTTCTGGCTCGAGAACAACGCCCGCATGCTGACCGCGACCATCCAGGCGCTCGAGGTGCAGCGCATGACGCTGTCCACGCTGCACGCGATGAACGTGCCGATGGCCGACCTCAAGGATGCGCTGAAGACCCCCGTGCCGCCGCCCTTCCCGGGGGCGTCGTCCCCTTCGTCGCCGTCCCCGTCGTCCGCGCCGGCCCCGGCATCGAAGGCCACGACGGCCGGGCCGTCCTCATCGCCTGCCGCCGAGCCCGCATCGAAGGCCGCGCCGGCCGAGGACGCCGCCGAGCCGGCCAAGGCGCCCGCGGCGCCCGGCGCCAAGCCCGCCGGCGCCGACCCGATGCAGTGGTGGAACGCCCTCACCCAGCAATTCACGCAGGTCGCGGCCAACGCGATGAAGAGCGCGCAGACCGCGGCGTCGGTCGCCACGGCGGCGTCCACGGTCGCCGCCTCGTCGGCCGCGCCGGCGGGCCGGCCCGCGGCGACGCGCCCCTCCGCCGCGAAGGGCACGGCGAAGGCATCGACGGATCGCGCGCCCAGAGCGCCGGCCAAGTCGGCGGCCAAGGCCTCGCCGGCCCGCAAGACGACCGCTTCCAAACGCAAGACTCCCTGAGCCTCCCGCAGTTCCCCCGAGGGCCGTCCATGCCTCGTTTCCTCCAGGCTCACGCCACCCATCCCGACCCCCACATGGCGCTGGCCCTGGCCGGCGCGCAGCTGGAGGGCCAGCGCGCCGGCATGACGCCGACGCTGGGCTTCCTCTACCTGACCCACCCCTACGTGCCGCAGGCGCAGGCGCTGCTGGACGAGGTCCGCCAGCGCTGGCCCGGCTGCGGCTGGGTCGGCGCGTCGGCGCTGGCGGTGAGCGCCAGCGGCGTCGAGTATTTCGACGAGCCGGCGCTGGTCGTCATGCTCTGCGACCTGCCGCCGGACCAGTGGCGCATCTTTTCCGGCCGCCAGCCGCTGCCGCCCGAGGGCGAGGCGCGCAGCCTGCTGTTGCACGCCGACGGCGGCACGCCCGATCTGCAGGAGCTGATCGGCGAGCTGGCCCAGCGCTGCAGCAGCGGCTACCTGTTCGGCGGCCTGGTGAGCGGCGGTGACGACGCGGTGCAGATCGCCGACGGCGTCTTCGCCGGCGGCCTGTCGGGCCTGGCGCTCGGACCGGAGGTGCGCTGGATCTCGCGCGTCAGCCAGGGCTGCCAGCCGCTGGGTCGCGAGCGCCGCGTCACCGCCTGCGACGGCCCGCTGGTCACGGAACTCGACGGCCTGCCCGCGCTCGACGCCCTGCTCGAGGACCTGAAGCTGCCCGCGTACACCGGCGAGTCCGGCTCGCTGCGCCAGGCGATGCCGCTGTTCCGGCGCACGCTGGTGGGATTGAACGACGAGCCCGGCGCCCGCCGCGAATACGGCCCCGAGGTCCGCGTCCGCCACCTGGTCGGCCTGGATCCGGGCCGCCGCGGCATCGCCGTCGCCGAGCAGCTGCGGACCGGCGAGCTGCTGAGCTTCTGCGAACGCCATCCCGACGCCGCGCGCCGCGACCTGGTGCGCATCTGCACCGAGATCCGCGCCGAGGCCGAGGAGCGCGGCGCCCACATGGCCGGCGCCCTCTACGTCAGCTGCACCGGTCGCGGCGGACCGCACTTCGGCGCGCCCTCGGCCGAACTGCAGTGGGTGCAGCACGCGCTCGGCGAGGTGCCACTGGCCGGCTTCTTCGCCAACGGCGAGATCGCCCACGCGCGGCTGCATGGCTACACCGGCGTGCTGACCGTCTTCCTGGATCGCTGATGCCGGCGCGTCGCCACCTGCTCCAGGTCGCCGCGGCCTCGGCGCTGGGCACCGCGCTGCCGCTGCGGGCCGCCCGCGACGTCGCCGCCCGCCCCGGCGCGACGCCGCCCGACCCGCAGGCGTCGGGCGCCCCGGCGGCCGAGCCCGCCACCGTCGTCTATCCGCGCCACCTGCCCCAGCAGGACCGGCAGGTCGATTACTTCATCAGCCTGCTGCATGCCGCGCTGCAGCGCAGCGGCGCGCGCTACACGCTGATCCCGACGCAGTCGGAGATGGTCCAGAGCCGCGCGCTGCTGGAGATGGCCAGCGACGATCCCGGCATCGACGTCTTCTGGACCATGACCGACCCGCAGCGCGAGCAGACGCTGCTGCCGGTGCGCATCCCGCTGGACCGCGGCCTGATCGGCTGGCGCCTGTGCCTGACCCGCGACGACGACCGCGACCGCCTGCGCCAGGTCCGGGACCTGCGCGACCTGGCGCGCCTGACCGCCGGACAGATGCACGACTGGCCCGACACCGCCGTGCTGCGCGCCAACGGCCTGCCGGTGCAGGTGAGCACGCATTACCAGGGGCTGTTCCAGATGCTGTCGCAGGGGCGCTTCGACTACTTCCCGCGCTCGATCTTCGAGATCGACGCGGAGCTGGCCAGCTTCCCCGAGCAGCGCCTGGCCATCGACAGCGCGCTGCTGCTGCACTACCCGGCGGCGCTCTACATGTTCGTGCGGCCGGGCCGGCCACGGCTGGCGGCGGACCTCACGCGCGGCATGGAGGCGCTGGTCGCCGACGGCAGCTTCGAGCGGCTGTCGCGACAGCTGTTCGGAGAGCTCGTGCGGCGCCACAGCGTCGACCAGCGCCGCGTGCTGCGCCTGCGCAATCCGCTGCTGCCGCCGCGCACGCCGCTGGACCGCCGGGCGCTGTGGTGGCCGCTGCCCGGCGGGCGCTGAATCTCCCCCCGATGAGCGGTCGCGCTCCCCCCATCGCCGGCGCGCCGGTTCAGGCCCGGGTCAGCGCGCGCGGCTACAGTTCGACGCCATGACCGCCGTCCTCCCCTCGACCCACGAGCCGCCCGGCCAGCAGGCTGCGGCGCTGGCCGCGTTCCGCGCCGGGCGACGCGCGGCGCTGGTCCAGGCCCTGGGCGCGGTGGTGCCGCCGCACGCGCTGCTGTGGCAGGACGAGCAGACCCGCCCCTATGAATGCGACGGCCTGACCGCCTACCGGGAGCGCCCGCTGGCGGTCGCGCTGCCGGAGACCGAAGCGCAGGTCGCCGGCGTGCTCAAGGCCTGCCACGCGCTGGGCGTGCCGGTGGTCGCGCGCGGCGCCGGCACCGGGCTGTCCGGCGGCGCGATGCCGCATGCCGAGGGCCTGACGCTGGCGCTGGCCAAGTTCAACCGCATCCTCGGCATCGACCCGCTGGCGCGGACCGCGCGCGTGCAATGCGGCGTGCGCAACCTGGCGATCTCCGAGGCCGCGGCGGCGCACGGTCTCTACTACGCGCCGGACCCGAGCAGCCAGATCGCCTGCACCATCGGCGGCAACGTCGCGGAGAACTCCGGCGGCGTGCATTGCCTCAAGTACGGCCTGACGCTGCACAACGTGCTGAAGGTGCGTGGCTTCACCGTCGAGGGCGAGCCGGTCGAGTTCGGCTCCGAGGCGCTGGACGCCGCCGGGCTGGACCTGCTCAGCGTGGTCGTCGGCAGCGAAGGCATGCTGGCGGTGGTGACCGAGGTCGTCGTCAAGCTGACGCCCAAGCCGCAGCGCGCGCGCTGCATCATGGCCAGCTTCGGCGACCTGCGCCGGGCCGGCGACGCGGTGGCCGCGATCATCGCGGCCGGCATCATCCCGGCCGGCCTGGAGATGATGGACAAGCCGATGACCGCCGCGGTCGAGGACTTCGTCCACGCCGGCTACGACCTCGACGCCGAGGCCATCCTGCTGTGCGAGAGCGACGGCACGCCGGAGGAGGTCGAGGAGGAGATCGGCCGCATGAGCGAGGTGCTGCGCGCCAGCGGCGCCACGCGGCTGGAGGTCAGTGCGGACGAGGCGCAGCGGCTGCGCTTCTGGAGCGGCCGCAAGAACGCGTTCCCGGCCTCGGGGCGGATCAGCCCGGACTACATGTGCATGGACTCGACCATCCCGCGCAAGCGCCTGGCCGACATCCTGCTGGCGATCCAGGAGATGGAGCGCAAGTACGGCCTGCGCTGCGCCAACGTCTTCCACGCCGGCGACGGCAACCTGCATCCGCTGATCCTGTTCGACGCCAACGATGCCGACCAGCTGCACCGCTGCGAGCGCTTCGGCGCCGAGATCCTGGAGACCAGCGTCGCGATGGGCGGCACGGTGACCGGCGAGCATGGCGTCGGCGTGGAGAAGCTCAACAGCATGTGCGTCCAGTTCTCGCCGCAGGAGCGCGAACGGATGCTGGCCCTGAAGCGGGCCTTCGACCCGCAAGGGCTGCTCAACCCCGGCAAGGTGATCCCGACGCTGCAGCGCTGCGCCGAGTACGGCCGCATGCACGTCAAGCGCGGCGCGCTCGCCTTCCCCGACCTGGAGCGATTCTGATGACGGTGCAAGCAGAGGATTTCGAGCGCGGGCCGGCGCCCGTCGCGACGCCGCCCGAGCCGGCGGAGTTCGTCCGCGCGACGCAGCTGATCGACGCGCTGGAGGCGATGGCCGAGCGTTTCCGCGAGGGCCGCCCGGTGCGCTTCACCGGCCACGGCAGCAAGGATTTCTACGGCGGCCCGCTCGGCGACGCGACGCCGCTGTCGACGCAGGCGCTCAACGGCGTGATGGCCTATGAGCCGAGCGAGCTCTACGTGACCGCCGCCGCCGGCACGCCGGTGGCCGAGGTCGAGGCGCTGCTGGCGCGCCACGGCCAGCACCTGGCCTTCGAGCCGCCGCGGTTCGTCGGCGCGGCCTCGGGCGGCACCGGCACCGTCGGCGGCATGGTCGCGACCGGCCTCTCGGGCCCGGCGCGCGCCAGCGCCGGCGCGGTGCGCGATCACGTGCTCGGCCTGACGCTGCTCGATGCCAAGGGCGAGCTGCTGCACTTCGGCGGCACGGTGATGAAAAACGTCGCCGGTTATGACGTCTCGCGCCTGATGGCCGGCTCGATGGGCGTGCTGGGGCTGATCGCGCAGGTCACGCTGAAGGTGCTGCCGATGCCGGTGGCCACGGTGACGCTGCGCTTCGAGTTCGGCCAGGAGGAGGCGCTGCTGCAGATGAACCGCTGGGGCGGGCAGCCGCTGCCGCTGTCGGCCACGGCCTGGTGGGATGGCGCGCTGGTGGCGCGGCTGTCCGGCGCCGAGGCCGCCGTCGCCGCGGCGGTGCGCAAGCTGGGCGGCGACGTCATCCCGGAGGCGATGGCCGCGCCGTTCTGGCAGGGCCTGCGCGACCAGAGCGACGAGTTCTTCCTCGGCGCGCGCCGGGCCGTCCAGGGCGGCGCGACGCTGTGGCGGATCGCGGTGCCGTCGACGACGCTGGCGATGTCGCTGCACGGCGAGCAGCTGATCGAATGGGGCGGCGCGCAGCGCTGGGTGGTCACGCCGATGGCGCCGGCGCAGCTGCGCGAGCTGGTCGCCGCGGCCGGCGGCCACGCGACGATGTTCTATGCGAACGACAAGACGGCCGGCACCTTCTCGCCACTCGGGCCGCAGCTGACGCGCATCCACAAGGAGTTGAAGCGGCAGTTCGATCCGGCGGGGATCTTCAATCCCGGCCGGCTCTATCCGGACCTCTGACCGCCGTTCGCCACGCCCCCAGCCCGCCGCAGCAAGCCCGCCGACCGCAAGCCCACCGATGCAGACCCACCTGGCCCCCGAGTTCCAAGGCACCCCGGAAGGCAGCGCGGCCGAGGCCATCCTGCGCCGCTGCGTGCATTGCGGCTTCTGCACGGCGACCTGCCCGACCTACCAGTTGCTCGGCGACGAGCTCGACGGACCGCGCGGCCGCATCTACCTGATCAAGCAGGTGCTGGAGGGCGAGACGCCGACGGCCGCCACGCAGCAGCACCTGGACCGCTGCCTGACCTGCCGCAACTGCGAGAGCACCTGCCCGTCCGGCGTCCAGTACGGCCAGCTCGTGGAGATCGGCCGGCAGGTCGTCGAGGCCAAGGTCGAGCGCCCGCGCGAGGAGCGCGTCAAGCGCTGGCTGCTCAAGGAAGGGCTGACCTCGCCGCTGTTCAAGCCGGCACTGCGGCTCGGCCAGGCGCTGCGGCCGCTGGTGCCGGGCGCGCTGAAGGACAAGGTGCCGCCGGCGGCCGGCCCGCGCGCGCATCAGTGGCCACGGCGCGCGCACCCCCGCAAGGTGCTGATGCTGATGGGCTGCGTGCAGCCGGCCATGATGCCCAACATCAACGCGGCGACGGCCCGCGTGCTGGACGCCGCCGGCGTGCAGACCCTGGTGGCCGACGAGGCCGGCTGCTGCGGGGCGATCCGGGCTCATCTGAACGACCATCCTGGCGGCCTGGACGACGCGCGCCGCAACATCGACGCCTGGTGGCCGATGGTCGACGGCCACGGCGGCGAGGTCGAGGCGATCGTCATGAACGCTTCCGGCTGCGGCGTCCAGGTCAAGGATTACGGCCGCCTGCTGGCGCACGACCCGCACTACGCCGGGAAGGCCGCGCGCGTGTCGACGCTGACGCGCGACCTCAGCGAGTACCTGCCCGCGCTGGTCCCGGCCCTGCGCTCGCGGCTGGGGCAGGACCGGCCGGGTGCCCGGCCGCGCCTGGCCTACCACCCGCCCTGCACGCTGCAGCACGGCCAGCAGCTGCGCGGCGGTGTCGAGGGCCTGATGCGGGAACTCGGCTTCGAGATCGCGACCGCGCCCTCGGAGAGCCATCTGTGCTGCGGTTCGGCCGGCACGTATTCCGTGCTGCAACCGGTGCTGTCCAAGCAGCTGCGCGAGCGCAAGCTCGCCGCGCTGGCGCCGCTGGCCGCCGAGGCGATCGTCTCCGCCAACATCGGCTGCATCCAGCACCTGCAGTCGGGCACCGGCACGCCGGTGCGCCACTGGATCGAAGTCCTGGACGACGCGCTGACCGCCTGAGCCGGGCCCTCTCGTCACCGTCTTGTCACCGCGATCGTGCGTCGCGCTGCGGATGGACCTGCGGAACGTCGCATCGACGCATCACTCGCCGCACAAACCCCGCCCACTTGAGGAGGAGTTCTCACATCTGAGGCCCGGCCCCGGGCAAACCCGGGCATGCGCATTGCCTGCGGCCCGCAGAATCGCCTCCCATAACAGGAGGGGAGCGCGTCAAGCGATCCAACCAGAAAGTGAAGAAGGCCGGTCACCATGTGGGGACCGGCCTTTTTTCCGTCCAGGATCCGGCGTGAGGCGCCCAGGTTCAGGGTTTTCCCGTTGCGCAGGATGAGCACGGAAGCTGTCAGACGCCCGCCATGTGGCGGCCGGACGCGGATACTCCGCAGTCCTCCCTGCTTCAGCGGCTCCGCGGAGCCCCGACCCGCCATGACCCTGACCCGTCGCACCTGGCTGCTGGTGCCCGTCCTGGCCGCGCTGACCGCCTGCGCCAACGCGCCTGCTCCCTCCGCCACCGGACCGGTCGCGGCAAGCCCTGACCCCACCGCCTCCCCCTTCACGGCGAAGAAATCGCCCCGACTGGTGGTCTTCATGGTGATTGACGGCCTGCCCATCCGGCAGGTGCTGGGCTACCGCGACCAATTGCAGCCCGACGGTTTCAAACGCTTCCTGGACCGCGGCGCCTGGTTCGCCAACGCGTATTACGGCCATGGCTACACGGTCACCGCAGCCGGTCACTCGATCATGCTCAGCGGCGCCTATCCGCAGCGCAGCGGCATCATCGGCAACGAGTGGCGCGATCCGATGACCGGCACGCCGCAATACAACACCGCCGATCCGCGCTACCAGTACATCGGCAACAACACCGAGCCCCTGGCCGGCACCAGCCCGGAGAACTACAAGGTCGAGACCGTCGGCGACGTGCTGCGCACGCTGCAGCCCGCCGCCAAGGTGATCGGCATCTCCGGCAAGGACCGCGGCGCCATCCTGCCCGCCGGCCACAAGGGCACGGCCTACATGTACATGGGCGGCACTGGCCAATTCGCGTCCTCCACCTATTACATGGACCGGCATCCGGCCTGGGTCGACGCCTTCAACGCCGCCAAGCCGGCCGACCAGTTCTTCGGCAAGACCTGGGCCCCGATGCTGCCGGAGGCCGCCTACGCGCGCAGCGTGCCGGACGGCCAGCCCTGGCAGGCCAACAGCGGCAACGGCAACCGGCTGCCAGCCGTCCTGGGCGCCGGCATGGACGGCCCCGGTCCGCGCTTCTACGGCAACATCCTGCCCTCGCCGTTCGGCGACGAACTGACGCTGGCCTTCGCCCGCGCCGCCGTCGAGGGCGAGCGGCTCGGCGCGGATGAGCAGACCGACCTCCTGTCGGTGAGCCTGTCCAGCCACGACTACATCAACCACGCCTTCGGCCCCGAGTCGCGGCTGTCGCACGACCACTTCCTCCATCTGGATGCCCACCTGCAGTCGTGGTTCCAATACCTGGACGCGAAGGTCGGCCGCGACAACTACGTCGCCGTGCTGACCGCCGACCACGGCTTCACCGACACACCCGAATGGGCGAAGTCGCAAGGCCGCGACGCCGGCCGGATCAATCCGGCACAGGCCGTGGGCTTCGTCAACGCGGGACTGGCGAAACAGTTCGGCGAAGGCCGCTGGGTGGTCGGCCTGTCCGGCACTGGCCTGATCTTCGACGAGGCCGCCATCCAGGCGAAGGGCCTGAAGCAGGACGAGGTCTATGCGGCGGCGCAGGCGCTGGTGCAGCAGGTCGAGGGCGTGCAGGTCGCGTTCACGCGGGCGCAGCTCGCCGGCACCGACACCGCGACGCCCTACCTCGAGCAGATGCGCAGGTCCTGGTATCCGGGCATCGCGGCGCCGCTGCAGGTGGTGCCCAAGCCGGGCTGGATCTTCGGTTCGCGCCTGATGGGCACGACCCACGGCAGCCCCTACGAGGACGACACGCACGTGCCGCTGCTGACCTGGGGCCCGGCCTGGGTCGGGCAGGGCCGCATCGAGCAGCGCGTGGAGATCGTCGACCTCGCACCGACGCTGTCGGCCCTGCTCCACATTCCCGCGCCGCGGCAGGCGCAGGGCCGCTTGCTGCCCCTGCCGGCGCGCTGATCGCCCCGCCGGGCCGGCGAATCCCCCCATTCACCGCACCCACCCGCCACCGAAGCGGGGGTGGGATGCGTCCGCCACACGGCTCCTGTAGGCTGCTCGGTCTCGCAGAAGTGACAGGGAGACCGCCGTGTTTGGCTGGTTCGAAAAACTCGTCGATCCGTTTCCGCAGACCCCGGCGCCGCAACCGCCCAAGGGGTTCTTCGCCTTCGTCTGGGCGGGCTCGCACGGGATGCGCCAGCTGATCCTGGTGCTGACCGTCCTGACCGCCGCCATCGGCGCCTTCGAGGCGCTGCTGTTCTCGATGCTGGGCTCGGTCGTCGACTGGCTCAGCGAGGTCCCGCCCGCGCAGTGGTGGTCGACCCAGCAGGACAAGCTGCTGCTGCTGGGCGGCATCCTGCTGGCCAGCCCGCTGCTGATCGCGCTGCAGGCGCTGAGCAAGTACCAGGGGCTGTCCAGCAACTTCCCGATGCGGCTGCGCTGGAACTTCCACCGCCACCTGCTCGCCCAGAGCATGAGCTTCTACCAGGACGAGTTCGCCGGGCGCGTGTCGGCCAAGCTGATGCAGACGGCGCTGGCGGTGCGCGAGTGCTGGCTGATCGTCACCGACATCCTGGTCTTCATCACGATCTACTTCGTGACGATGCTGGGCGTGGTGGGCAGCTTCGACGCCACGCTGCTGCTGCCCTTCCTGGGCTGGCTGGCCTGCTACGTGGTGGCGCTGACCTACTTCGTGCCCCGGCTGGGCAAGGCCGCCTCCGCGCAGGCCGACGCGCGCAGCCTGATGACCGGCCGCATCACCGACGCCTACACCAACATCAGCACCGTCAAGCTGTTCTCCCACTCCAACCGCGAGGCCGGCTTCGCCCGCGGCGCGATGCAGGACTTCCTGGGCACCGCCTACCGGCAGATGCGGCTGATCAGCGGCTTCGAGATCGTCAACCATGCGCTGTCGATGGGCCTGATCGCCTCCACCGCCGGCATGACGGTCTGGCTGTGGACGCAGGGCCAGGTGGGCATCGGCGCGGTCGCGGCGGCCACGGCGATGGCGCTGCGGCTGAACGGCATCTCGCACTGGATCATGTGGGAGATGGCCAGCCTGTTCGAGCACATCGGCACCGTGCAGGACGGCATCACCACGCTGTCGCGCCCGGTCGCGATCCAGGACGCCGCCGGCGCGACCACGCTCGCGGTGACCCGGGGCGAGGTCCGCTTCGACCACGTCGACTTCAGCTACGGCGGCCGCAAGACCGTGCTGCACGACCTGACGCTGACGATCCGCCCGGGCGAGAAGATCGGCGTGGTCGGCCGCTCGGGCGCCGGCAAGTCGACCCTGGTCAACCTGCTGCTGCGCTTCTACGACGTGGACAAGGGCCGGGTGCTGATCGACGGCCAGGACATCGCCACAGTCACGCAGGACAGCCTCAGACGCCAGGTCGGCATGGTGACCCAGGACACCAGCCTGCTGCACCGCTCGGTGCGCGACAACCTGATGTACGGCCGGCCCGACGCGACCGAGGACGAAATGCGCGCCGCCGCCGAACGCGCCGAGGCGGTGGACTTCATCGACGGACTGACCGACCCCAAGGGTCGCCAGGGCTACGACGCGCATGTCGGCGAACGCGGCGTGAAGCTGTCCGGCGGCCAGCGCCAGCGGATCGCGATCGCGCGGGTGATGCTGAAGGACGCGCCGATCCTGCTGCTCGACGAGGCGACCAGCGCGCTGGACTCGGAAGTCGAATCGGCGATCCAGCGCAGCCTGTACCGGCTGATGGAAGGCAAGACGGTGGTGGCCATCGCGCACCGGCTGTCGACCATCGCGGCCATGGACCGGCTGATCGTGATGGACCAGGGCCGCATCGTCGAGCAGGGCGACCATGCCTCGCTGCTGGCCCAGGGCGGCCTGTACGCCAAGCTGTGGGCGCATCAGAGCGGCGGTTTCCTGGTCGAGGACGGGCTGGATGAGGACGGCCAGGGCGATGCGAAGCGCCGGTCCGTCGGCGGCCAGGCGCGCGAGGACGCCGACGACCGTGACGTCGTGCATGACGAGGCGGAATGACGACGGACGCCGGCAGCGGGCGCTGTCGCTCGAACAGGGCGGACGGCATGGCGCGTTCGGCTCAAGGCGCGGAGGCGCTTGCGCACCACGCCGGCGATGATTCGTTTGGCCTCAAAGGATTCGCCGAAAGCCCGCGCTAACTTATCCATCGTCGGAGGGACGCCGCACGCCACTCGTTCAAGGGGTTGGTCGGGGTTTCCGGTCGGTGCCTTGTATGAAACACTGCGGTCGCAGGTCGGACGGGAGCGCCGATCCGCTTGAGCGTCCGCCCCTTCCTGGGGCCCGTGCACCACGAAAGCTGAGCTTATGGACAACAGCAGCGACACCCACCAGCAGCCCTCGGCCACCCCGGCAACCGCCGCGGGCACCGTCGTCTCGCAGCGCCGCCGTCGTTTCATCCAGGCGGGCGTGGTGCCAGTGGGCCTGACGCTGGCCAGCCGGCCGGCGATGGCCTGGCACTGCAACACCACCTCGGCCTGGGGCTCGGCGATCCTGCGCAACGGCGGCGCCAGCGTGCAGGCCCGCGCCGATGCCGCGGTGATCAACAACACCGAGTGCTGGTACATCGCCAACTGGAAGGACAACACCGGCCGGTCCCTGGTGCGCGGCGGCAACGCCCCCTGGAACTACGTGATCGCCCAGTGGTATTCCGGCAAGTCGCTCACCTACGCGCGCAACAACCTGACCGTGGCCAAGCTGTTCCCGGCCGGGTTGAAGAACGTCAGCGGCACCGCCAATGTCTACAACCTGCTGAAGAACGACTCGGCGGGCTACGGCACGATGATGATCGTGGCGCGCCTGAACACCCTGTTCGCCGGCAACAAGGTCAACCAGTGCGTGCTCTCGGCCACCGGCCAGGACATGCTGCTGCAGATGGCCTCGCAGGGCCCCGGCATCTTCAAGCCGGCCAACTCCACCGGCGCGGCCTGGACGCAGGCCGACTTCAAGAACTACCTGTACAGCAACTGGCTCGTGGCCTGATGGCCGGAGCCGCCTGGCACTGCAGGCCCTCGCTCAACGACGTGCTGCTCGCCTGGGAGGGCGAACAGCACGCGGTCTATTTCGACCCTGACACCGGGGACACCCACCTGATCGCCGCGCTCGGCGCGCAGCTGGCCGAATGGCTGGCCGCCGGGCCGCTGGACCGCGACCAGCTGCTGCAGCGCCTGGCCCGCGACATCGACTGGGACGAGCCGCCCACGCCCGAGGCGTTGGCCGAGCTGCTGGACCTGCACCTGCGCCGGCTGGCCGAGATCCACCTGCTGGCCGAAGGCCCGGTGGAGGAGCCGGCCGCTTGAGACTGCAGGACGTCGGCACCGCCGGGCTGCGGGCCCGGATGCGCGACGGCGGCGTGACGCTGCGGCTGTCGCCGTTCACCGTGCGCGTGCGCTCCGACATCCCGCACCTGGCCGCCGACGTGGCGACCATGTACCGCGACTTCGAAGTCGCCGGCGATGACGAATTCGTCGACTTCCACGTCGCCGTGCTGCGCAGTCCCCACTGGCTGAGCCGGCTGCAGGGCCGCGCCGAATTCTGGTTCGACGGCCAGCGCTCCTTCACGCCGCTGCCCGCCGCGCAGGCGCTGGCGATGCTGGAGTGGGGCATCAACTGGTGCATCGCCGCCCACGCCCATCAGTACCTGCTGATCCATGCGGCGGTGCTGGAGCGCGGCGGCCGCGCGCTGCTGATGCCGGCGCCACCGGGTTCCGGCAAGAGCACCCTGTGCGCGGCGCTGGCGCATCGTGGCTGGCGGCTGCTGTCGGACGAACTGGGGCTGCTGGACATGTCCACCGGCCTGGTCCACGGCATGGCGCGGCCGATCAACCTGAAAAACGCCTCGATCCCGTTGATCCGCGCCTTCGCGCCGGAGGCGGTGTTCAGCGCCTCCATGCCCAACACCGCCAAGGGCACGGTCGCGCTGGTGCGGGCGCCGCAGGACGCGATCGACGCGCGGCTCGCGCCGGCCCGCCCGGCCTGGGTCGTGCTGCCCGCGTGGCGCGCCGACGCGGCCGCGCAGCTCGTCCCGGTGGAGCGCGCCCGCGCCTTCATGGACCTGGCGGAGCAGTCCTTCAACTACGACGTCCACGGCCTGGCCGGCTTCCAGGCACTGGGGAGACTGGTCGACAGCTGCGGCTGCCATCGCTTCGAGTACAGCCGGCTCGACGAGGCCCTGGCCTGCTTCGACGCGCTCGAGGAGTCCGCGCCATGAGCGCCCGGCGCGACGATCGCCGCCGCCCGCTGCTCATCCGCGTGCTGCTGCAGCCCGCGGTGGCCGCCGGCTTGAGCCTGACCGAGTGGGACCTGCTGCTGCGTCAGGCGCGGCGGTCCAACCTGGCCGGCCGGCTGGCCGAGCAGATGGAAACCGGCGGCTGGCTGGACACGCTGCCGCTGCCCGTGCAGCCCCACCTGCGCTCGGCGCTGCTGCTGTCGCGGCGGCAGGTGCAGATGCTGCGGCGCGAGGTCGAACTGCTGCGGCAGACGCTGGCCGAGCTGCCTGGCCCGCTGATCCTGCTCAAGGGCGCCGCCTATGCGCTGGGCGGGCATGCGCCCGCACCGGGCCGGCTGTTCAGCGACATCGACCTGCTGATCCCGCCCGAGCAACTGCCGCGCTGCGAGACGACGCTGCTGGTGCACGGCTGGGATTTCGACGACGGCCTGGACGCCTACGACCAGCGCTACTACCGCGAGTGGATGCACGAGCTGCCGCCGCTGCACCACAAGCGCCGCGGCACCTCGCTGGACGTGCACCACACGCTGCTGCCGCCGACGGCACGCACGCCGCTGGACAGCCGCGCGCTGTTCGACGCGCCGCGCCCGCTGCCCGGGCTCGCTGGCGTCTTCGTGCTGCCGCCCGAGGACATGCTGCTGCACAGCGCCGCGCACCTGTTCCACGAGGGCGAACTGCCCAACGGGCTGCGCGACCTGTTCGACCTCGATGCGCTGCTGCGCGAGTTCGGCGCGATCGAGGGCTTCTGGCCGCGGCTGGCGGCGCGCGCGCGGCGCATCGGCCTGACGCGGCCGCTGTGGCTGGCGCTGCGCTACACGCGGCAGTTGCTGGACACGCCTTATCCGGACACGCTGCCGGAGGAACTGGGGCCGCCGCCGGGACCGCTGGCGCTGCGGCTGCTGGATGCCTGTTACCGGCGCCTGCTGCGGCCGGGCCATGACGGCTGCCGCCTGCCGGGCCATGCGATGGCGGAGGTCGCGTTGTATGTGCGCTCGCACTGGCTGCGCATGCCGGCCGGGCTGTTGGCGCGGCATCTGGCGCGCAAGGCCTGGTCGCGGATGACAACTGCCCCCGAAGTGCCCAAGGTCGAGACGCCTTAGGCCTTCGAAGAACCCCCTCACCCCTCCCTCTCCCCCTGAAGGGGAGAGGGGACATACCGCCCGAGGGGGGCGGGCGCGGCCTTTGCCGCGAGGCCAAGGGCCTTCGCTTATGCTCGCTCCCCATGAACCGACCCAAGCCTTTCTCCATGATCCGCGAGTTCCATCTGGCGGACTGGTTCACCCTGGGCAACGCCTTCTGCGGCGTGGGCGCCCTGTTCTCGGTGATGACCTTCCTGCAGACCGGGCTGACGCAGCACCTGTACTACGCCTGCGCATTGATCCCGGCCGCGCTGGTCTTCGACGTGCTGGACGGCCGCATCGCGCGCTGGCGCCAGAAGAGCTCCGCGATGGGGCGCGAGCTGGACTCGCTGGCCGACGTGATCTCCTTCGGCGTCGCCCCGGCCGTGATCGCCTATGGCTGCGGCATGCAGGGCCTGTGGGACCGCATCGTGCTGGGCTTCTTCGTGGCCAGCGGCGTGTCGCGCCTGGCGCGCTACAACATCACCGCCGAAAGCCTGTCCGCGGGCAGCGACAAGGTCGCCTACTTCGAGGGCACGCCCATCCCCACGTCGCTGCTGCTGGTGATCGTGCTGTGGATTGCCGCCTGGCAGGGCGCGATCGGCGACGCGCTGTGGTTCGGCGCCATCAAGCTGGGCGGCTTCACCCTGCATCCGCTGGTGCTGCTGTTCGCGGTCTCCGGCTCGCTGATGATCAGCCGCATCCGCATCCCGAAGCTGTGAGCTGGCGCTGAGCGCCGACGCGCTTGGACGTGCGTCCAGCGCTGGGCCCGATGACGACAAAGGCCGCCCTCGGGCGGCCTTTTGTCATGGCGCTCGCGCGTGGGACATCGACGGCGAATCAGGACGGGCCCGGCGGGAGGCCGAATCGGAATGGGCGCCCCTGTGCTGCGCCCCAACGCGCCGCCTCAGGGCCGCCTCAGGGCCGCCCGCCCAGGATGCGGTTGCTGCGCGCGGCCAGCTTCTTGAACTGCAGCGCCACGGCATCCTCGCCGCCGGCGCGCGTCGCCGTCGCGCGTGCCAGGCCCGTGCCGGAGGCGCTCGCCGCCGGGCAGCTGCCGTTGGCGCGGTATTGCAGCGCCGCGGCCAGCATCGCCTCGTTGGCGTCACCCAGCGCGTGCTCGAAGTCGTCCGCCACCGCGCAGCCCTTCACGCCCGTGGCGCCGCTGCCCGCGGGCACGAAGCCGTCCGCGTAGTCGCCGAAGCCCTTGTTGTTGACGCCAACGAATTCGATCGGGAAGTAGCTGTAGCCGCAGTTGTCCTTGGCCGTGAAGCCATAGGGCTTGCCGCAGGTGGTGCCGCCCACCAGCACGACCTCCACGTCCACGCCGCGCAGGCTGTTGATCAGCGCCTCGCTGGCCGAGCAGGTGCCCGACTGCGCCAGCACGAACACGCGCCGCAGGTTCAGCGCCGGCAGCGGCTGCCGCGAGCTGCAACGGCCGTCCGCCGTCATCAGGCAGGACTGGTCGTAGAACGGCGTCTTCGAATCCTCGCTGTTGGTCTCGGCGGCTCGGCGGCTGTTGTAGCGCAGGTGCTCGAAGGTCTTGCCGGAGGTCGCCGCGCTGCCCGCGATCATGTAGGCCAGTTCGCTGGCGATGAACAGATAGCCGCCGCCGTTGTAGCGGAGGTCGACGATCAGGTCGGACACCCCCTGGCCGCGGAAGTCCTGCATCGCGGCGATCAGCTGCGCTTCCGCCGGAAGGATGTGGTCGTTGAAGACCAGGTAGCCGACCTTGCCGCCATCGGTCGCGGTCAGCACCTGCCGGGTCGGCACCGGCGTCTTGGTGACGTTGCCGGCGACCAGCGTGAGGTCGCGGCTCGCGCCGGAATTGGCGGTCAGCACGAAGCGGTGGCTCGCGCCGGCGGTGTCGGGGAACAGCGCGCCGTTGAGGGTCTTGACGCCCGCCGCGTCGTTGACATCGGCCGCCGCGCCGTCGGCGCTCACCAGCGTGTCGCCGCGGCGCACGCCGGCGCGGTCGGCGGCGCTGCCCGGTTCGACAAACGCGACGCGCAGGCCGCGCGGCGGCGTCGCCGACTTCATCCGCCATTCGATCCCGTAGCCGAGCTCGACGCCGCCCTGCGACAGCGCGTTCCACTCGCGGGTGCTCATCATGAAGCTGAACTGGTCCTTGCGTTTGCCGCTGGCGGTGGTCGCCGGCGAGCGCAGGTCGTCGAAGTAGTTGTCCAGCGCGGTCTCGACATCGCTGCCGCTGTAGCGCGGGGCCGAGGCATCGATCGACGGCACGTCCTCGCGCCACAGGTAGGCCTCGTCGAAGTAGGCGCGGATCCAGTTCTTCTCGGTCGCCAGCGAGCCGCTGCGCTGACTGGCCTCCGGGTTGCCCGGCGCGCATTGCTGGGCGTAGGCGGCGCTGGGCTGGAGCACCGCGCCGGTGTTGCCACCGTTGCCCGTGCCGCCACCACCGACCGTGCCGCCACCGGTCTCGCCGCTGCCCACCACCGGCGTGCCGCTGCTTCCCCCACCGCCGCCGCATGCGCTCAGCAGCATCGCCCCGACGGCGCCAGCCACGGCCAGGCGCGTCACCCGCCACATCGCGGATCGATTCATGTCAACTCCCTCGCGGGACGGTGTCCCGTTGTTGTCGGTATCGCGGGCGCCCCCTTTTGGAAGGCGTCCGCCAGCGTCGAGGGCGGAGTTATAGCGGGAAACCGGCGGCGTACAGCCGCTCAAATGGGCGGTTCTGCTCTCAAAGTGACCAAAGACGCCCCCTCGCCACTGGCGAAGATCCGCCACCCGAACCAAGTCGGCGGCGCGGGCAGCTCGAAGACCTGGCCGGGCTCGAGCCAATGGTCGTCGGCGCAGCCGGCGCGGGTGATCCAGGCGCGGCCGCCGAAGACCCGCAGGCGCACCGGCCGGCGCAGGCGCAGCGTGACGGGCCGGCCGTCGGTCGGCAGCACGATCGCCTCCAGGCCGGGCGCGGGTGGGACAAAGGCCGGCGCGGGCGAGAGCCGGGGCCGGAACAGCGGAGGGAGGAGGCGCAGCGGTTGCATGGCCCAACGATAGGAAGCGGCTGTGCGGCGCTCCATCCACAGCGGCCGACCGATGCGGCGCATACAGCGCGCGCACGACCGTGACCTGTGCTGGACGGCTTGCCGCTGATCTGTATTGGTCATTGCCAACCCGGAACACACAGAATCGACGCATGGACGCGCCGCTGCTACCGCTGTATATGCAACTCGCCGACCGCATGGCCCGGTCGATCCGGGCGGGCACGCTGAAACGCGGCGAGCGGCTGCCCTCCGTGCGGGAGCTGGCCGGCCAGCACGGCGTGTCGCTGTCGACGGCGGTGCAGGCCTACCGCTGGCTCGAGGATGCCCGGCTGATCGAGGCCCGGCCGCGCTCCGGCTACTTCGTCGCCGCGCGGCCGCCGCGCCTGCCGGAGCCGCGGGTCTCCCGGCCCGACACCGCCTCGCGCATGGTGCAGCTGGACCAGCTCGGCGCGCAGGTGATGGCCCTGTCGCAGGATCCCGGCTTCATCTCCTTCGGCGCCGCCTGCCCGGGTCCGGAACTCTTCGACCAGGACCGCGTGCGCCGCGCGATGGCCCGCGCCGTGATGCGCCATCGCGAGCTGCTGTGCACCTACCCGATCGGCCCCGGCATGGAGGAGGCCCGACGCGCGGTGGCCCGCCATGCGCTCGGGCTGGGCTGCGTGCTGGACCCGGACGAGGTGGTCATCACCAACAGCTGCATCGAGGCGATCAGCCTGTGCCTGCGCGCCGTCTGCAAGCCCGGCGACGTGGTGGCGCTGGAGTCGCCCACCTATTACGGCTTCCTGGAGATCCTGCAGAGCCTGCACCTGCGCGCGCTGGAGATCCCGACGCATCCGCGTCACGGCATGTCGCTGGACGCGCTGCAGCTGGCCTTCGAGACGCAGCAGGTCAAGGCCGTGCTGACGGTGCCGACGCTGTCCAACCCGCTGGGCGCCTGCCTGCCGGTGCCCGAGCGGCGGCGCCTGGCCGCGATGCTGGCGCGGCACGACGTCGCGCTGATCGAGGACGTGCTCTACAACGACCTGTCCGAGCAGGAGGACAAGCGCCGCGCGGTGAAGTCCTTCGACACGACCGGGCACGTGATGATCTGCGGCTCCTTCTCGAAGACGATCGCGCCGGGGCTGCGGCTGGGCTGGGTCGAGGCCGGCCGCTGGGGCCGGGTGTTGCGGCAGACCAAGGCGGTGCAGTCGGGCGCGCAGACCAGCGTGCTGGAGCTGGCGCTGGCCGACCTGCTGACGCAGGCCGGCAGCGGCGCGGCGCTGCGGCATCTGCGCGCGACCATCGCCGCCCGCGTCGACGAGGCGCGCCAGCTGATCGCCGAGAGCTTCCCCAAGGGCACGCGGGTGTCGGACCCCGCGGGCGGCTTCATCCTGTGGGTGGAACTGCCGGAGGCGCTCGACTCGGCGCAGCTCTATGAAGCGTGCCTGGCCGAGCACATCGTCATCGCGCCGGGGATGATGTTCTCGGCGAGCCCGCGCTTCCGGAACTGCGTGCGGCTGGGCGTCGGCGGCAAGTGGGGCCCCGAGCATCCGCGCGCGCTGCGCCGCATCGGCGCGCTGGCCAAGCAGTTGCTGATGAGCCCGCCGGACGAGCTGGCCGCGTAGGCCGCGCGCCGGCGGCGCTCCGCGCGCTCAGCCCTGCAGCCACTCGTCGTCCGCGTCCAGGCCCTTGGGCGCCTTGAGCCGCGTCATCGCGGCCTCGTCGTCGAGCAGGCGCCAGCGCCACCAGTCGGTGCTGATCGACTTGACCAGCGCCGCGTGATGCGCGGCCAGCCGCTCCGGCGCGCGTTCACGCGGACGCCCGAGCAGCCGCTGCCCGAAACCGGCACCGCGCTCGCCGGCGCCGCCCAGGCTCATGTGATCGGCGCCCTCCAGCCACAGCTGGGCCTTGGCGCCGGCCGGCAGCGCGTCGTAGACGGCGCGGCGGTAGCGACCGTCGCGCTCCGGGCCGAGCGGATTGCCGTCGAGGCTGCCGGTCAGGCACAGCATCGGGCGGGTGATGCCCTTGATGCCGCCGGCGCCGTGCCCCACCGAGGGGCTGAACGCCGCGAAAGCCTTGAAGTGCGATTCCGACAGGTCCGGCGCGCCGCGCACCTGGTAGTCGCGGCCGGCGACCGCCAGCGTGGTCTGCGCACCGAAGGAATGCCCGGCCATGCCCAGCGCCTCCGGTCGCACCCGCGACCAGGGGCCGTTGCGGTCCTGCCGCAGCTTGAGCAGCTGCTCGACGGCGAACTGCACGTCATGGGCGCGCTCGACCAGCTGCTCGGCGCTGGCGGCGGCCTTGACCGCGGGCAGCCCGCCGCGCCAGATCGCGCGGTCGCTGCCGGCATGCTGCAGATGCAGCGTCGCGACGCCGGCCTCGGCCCAGGCCTGCGCCCACTCGGTGCCGCCGTCAAGGCTGCCGCCCAGTCCGTGCGAGAACACCACCAGCGCGACCGCACCGTCGCCCTCGGGCAGGCGCAGGCGCCAGGGAATGTCGCGCAGGCGGGACCGGTCGTGCCAGCGGCCTTCGGTCACGCCGGCCTCGGCCTGGGCTTCCGCCTTCGCCTCGCCGTCAGGTGCGGCCCGGGCCGGCCAGGCGCCGAGCGCCGCAGAGGTCGCACCCAGGGTCAGCGCCGAAGCGCGCCGCAGCAGCGCGCGCCGGGTCGGGTCAGCATCACGGCGGAACTGGGGGGACGGCCAGGTCAGCGACCGCGCCAGCGGTTGGGTGAACGTCTCGTCGAGCGGCTGGGTGAGCGTTTCGTCGAGCGGCTGGATGTGCAGCTCGTTGAGCGGCTCGTTGAGCGATTGGGCCTGACAGCGGGCGTGAGGTGGGGCGATGGGCATCCGTCGATTCTGCAGAGGCCGGCGCCGATGGCACCGACTTTTACCGGCCTCGGGGACGACGGCACGGGGGCCGCCGTCATGCCGACGAGGCGGGCAGATGCCGTTCCCGGGCCGGTGGCACCGGCTTGAGGCGCAGCGCCCAGCAGACGCCGCCGACCAGCAGCACCACGCCGGCGACGCCCATCAGCGGCGGCCAGGCGCCGCGGTGCACCTGGGCGTAGACCAGCGCGGCCAGCGTCTCGAAGACGATGAGCTGGCCCACCAGCGTCGTGGGCAGGCGCTGGCTGGCCTCGTTCCAGCACAGCGTGCCGAGCCAGGACGCGAACAGCCCGACCGCCATCATCAGTCCGACATAGGGCCACAGGCGCGGCCCGGCGGGGAAGTCGAAGCCGGCGGGCAGCAGCGGCAGGCCGGCGCCGTCGGCGACCGCCAGCACCAGGAAGGCCAGCGCCGCCATCGGCAGCGTCACCAGCCCCTGGGCGGTGGCCCAGGCGCGGGGGCTGCGGTCGGCATGGGCGCGCAGCCAGTCGGCATTGCGGATCGGGTACCAGGTCCAGCACGCCAGCGCGATCAGCGCCAGGCCGGCGCCCTGCAGGTAGCGGCCCAGCGCCTGCGGGGCCAGCGCCGCCTGCTCGACCTGGTTGACGCAACCGATGCCCAGCGCGATCAGCAGCAGCGCCGGCGCGAGGTCGCGCCAGCGGTAGTGGCCGTCGCGCGCCGCGTTGCGGCGGTTGGAGCAGACCGCGATCACCACCGGCAGCGTGCCGATGATCATCGTGGGCAGCGGCCCGCCCGCGCGCTGGATCGCGGCGGCCAGCGTCAGGTAGTAGAGGAAGTTGCCGATCGCGCTGAGCTTGACCGCGTCCGTCCAGTCGGCCCGCGTCAGCCGCCGCAGCTCGCGCCAGTCGATCGACGCCAGCGGCAGCGCCAGCAGGCCGAAGGCCAAGTAGCGGCCGGCCATCAGCATGGCGGCCGGGTAGTCGGGCAGCAGCAGCGGCGTGACGAAGACCAGGCCCCACATGAGGCCGGCGGCGAGCGCGAACAGGAATCCGGACAGCATGCGACGCAGTGTCGCGCCGCGTCAGGCCCGGCGTCTTGTACCGAGTTGCTGCTGGTAGCGCGCCGGGGTGAGGCCGTAGCGGCGCGCGAAGCTGCGCGTCAGGTGCGCCTGGTCGGTCAGCCCGACGGCGGCGGCGACCTGCGCCGGCGCATGGCCAGCGGCGAGCTGGCGTTTGGCCTCGTTGAGCCGCAGCGCCATCAGCGCCTGCTGCGGCGTCGCATGGTGCTGCGCCTTGAAGCTGCGCAGGAAATGGAAGGGGCTGAGCCCGGCGACGGCGGCCAGCCGGGCGGTGTCCAGCGACTCGTCCAGGTGGGCCCGCATGTGCTCGATCACCGGCGCGAAACGCGGCGCCGCGCCCTCGGGCCGCACCGGCGCGCGATGGGCGTGGCGGCTCAGGCCCTGGACCAGCTCGAGCAGCGCGCTGTCGAAGGCCAGCGGCTCGCGGGCGCGCCACAGCGCGGCGATCAGCGCCGCGGCCTGCGTCGCGGCCGCCGCGTCGTGCGCCACCGCGGCGTCGAAGCGCCAGGCGGGACCGCCGTACAGCTCGGAGAGCAACTGCTCGTCGAGGTAGACCATGCGGTAGCCCCAGGCATCGGCGGTGGCGGCCTCGCCGGTGTGGATGTCCTCGGGATTCATCAGCATCAGCGTGGCGCGCGGCGCGAGGTGCTCGCCGCCGCGCCAGCGGAAGCGGCCCACGCCGTCCGTGATCGCGCCCAGGCCGTAGGCCTCGTGCGTGTGCGGCTCGAAGCTGTGCCGCAGGATGTGGGCGTGGTACAGCTCCACGCCCGCGCGGTGCGCGGGGCGACGGTACTGGGCCTGATCCTCGGGATGCTCGAACGCCGTGGGCATGGGCGGGAGTCTATGCCCGGCCCGCCGGTTCAGAGCAACCCGGGCGTCATGCCGGTCCAGCGCTTGAACGAGCGCCGGAAGTTGCTCTTGTCGTGGAAGCCCAGCGTGCGCGCCACCGCCTCGCCGCGCTGGCCGCGCAGCAGCATCAGGTAGAGCGCCGCGTGCGCGCGGACCTGGTCGAGCTGCGCCTGGTGATGGGTGCCGAGCTGCGCGAGCTGCCGCTTCAGCGTCGCGGGGCTGATGCCGAAGCGCTGCGCGCTGCGCTCCAGCGACGGATCGCCGCCGACCTCGCCCAGCAGGTGGTCGTAGAGCACGGCGAGCTGCCCGCGCCAGGCGGCCTGCGGATCGGCGCCCTGCCCCAGCGCGCCGAGCGCTATCGCCGCGCGGCCGGCCGCCGCCGCCGGCCAGGGATCGACGGCCGCCGACAGCGGCAGCCGCATCGCGTCGACCTGGCAGCCGAAGTGCAGCGCCGGGCCGAGGTAGGCCGCGTGCCGCGACAGCTCACGCGGCCGCGTGCGATTGAAGCTGAAGCGCCAGGGCAGCGACCGGCCGCCGCCCAGCCACTGCGCCATCGCGACGACCGCGCTCATCTGCATGTCCACCAGCAGCGGCTGCAGGCTGGGCGGCGCGCCGCAGGCCTCGGTCCAGATCAGCAGCAACTCGTCGGCGCTTTCCACCAGCCGCGGCGTCAGCAGCGGCGACAGCCGCGCGGGCCAGTCGCACAGCACGCGCAGCGCCTGGCGCAGGTCGCCAGCCTGCTGCAGCGCCTGGCTGGCCAGGCCGTAATGGCCCGGGAGGCTCAACTGGCCGACGACGAAACCCACGTCGCCCGCCAGCGGCTGCAAGGCCGCCAGCATGGACAGCAGCTGGCGCGCGGACAGCGCCTGGCCCGGCACCACGCCGCAGCGGCCCAGCCACTCGGCCGGATCGATGCCGCGGCTGCGGGCGAACTCGGCCAGCAGCGCGCCCTGGTAGGCCCAGGGGATGAAGGCGTGGTCGGCGCCATAGGCGGTCGCCGCGCCCGTCGGCAGCGCCTGGCGCAGCGCGGCGAGCGCGTCGTCGGGCTCGGGTGCCGCGCTGGGGAGCGCGCTCACCGCAGCCGCTCCAGCAGGCGCAGCAGTTGCGCCTCGCCGTCCTCGTCGGGATCCAGCATCGCGCTGGCCATGCGGGCGCCGAGCCGCGCCCGGGTGCGCCCGTCCGCGCAGGGATGCACATGCGCGGACAGCGCCGCCAGCAGGTCGCCCGGCAGCGCCGAGTCCGCATTCGGCAGCAGCGCGACGAAACGGTCCGCCGCGTAACGGCACAGCAGGTCGCCCTCGCGCAGCTGCAGCAGCAGCAAGGGCCCGGTGGCCTGCAGCAGCCGTTCCGACTCCGCCAGCCCATGCTGGCGCGCCAGCGCCGGCAGGTCCTGCCAGCCCAGCATCACCAGCGTCGTGGGCACGGCGGGCGCGCGCCGCAGGCGCTCGATCTGCGCGAGCAGGTAGGCGCCGTCGCCCAGCTGCGTCAGCCCGTCGATCTGCGCGTGTTCCCGGTAGCCGCGCTCACGGCCGGCGCGCAGCGCGTTCAGCGCCAGCTGTTCCTGCCGCCACAGGTGCAAGCCGAAGGTCAGCCCCGTCATGCCGACGACGTGGCAGGTGGATTCCATCCCCATCAGCAGCGTGAACGCGCGCGGGAACTTCCAGAACTCGTCCATCAGGTCCGCCCAGCCGCCCAGCAGCATCCCCGCCAGCCCCAGGCACAGCCAGGTCGTGACGCGGCCGGCGGGCCGGCTCGCGCGCAGCTGCACCAGCCACAGCGCCAGCATCGCCACGATCAGCGATTCGCTGAGGATATCGACCCAGCGCCACTGCGCCAGCGGCTTGGCGACCGCCCAGTAGCCGAAGGACCAGGTGACGGCCGCCATAGCCAGCAGCAGCCCATGGCCGAAATGGCGCGAGCCCGCGACCGGCGCGAGCACCAGCGGCGGACGCGGCAGCACGACTTTCATGGCGCGCGATGCTAGGCAGCGTTTGTGACAGTCGCCGTCACACGCGGCGCCGGGGGTCGGATCGGCTCACGCGCCGGGCCTGGCGGAGCCGTCCGGGCCGCGGCGCGTCGAGAATCCCACGCTGTCACGGACCCGCCATCCCGGCTTCCTAACGTGCGCCGCCATCCGTGACTCATCCACCTCCTCCCATGCGCACGCCGCCCCGCCCGACGCTCCTCGCCCTGTGCCTGTCCAGCCTCTTCGCCGCCACGCCCGGCTGGGCGCAGCAGGCCGCCGGCACCCAGGCCCAGCCACGTCCTGACACGCGCCCCGATGCCGCCGCCGACGTCCGCAAGGACGCCCGCGCAGACGCCCCGCCCGCCAGGGACGCGAAGGCCGACGCCCGCCAGCTCGACACCGTCGTGACGGTGGGCCAGGCGGCGGCGCTGCGCTCCGCGCTGGACAAGCAGTCCGCGGCGCCCGGCATCGTCAACATCGTGCATGCCGACGGCATCGGCCAACTGCCCGACAACAACGCCGCCGAGGCGCTGGCCCGCATGCCGGGCGTGTCGGTGGAGCGCGACCAGGGCGAAGGCCGCTTCATCCGCGTCCGCGGCCTGGGTCCGGACTACAACGCGGTCAACATCAACGGCGCGCTCACGCCCGCCTCCGAGTCCGACCGCCGCGCTCCCGGCCTGGACCTGGTGCCGGCCGGCCTGATCCGCTCGCTGGAGGTGCAGAAGACGCTGACGCCGGACCAGGACGCCAACTCGCTGGGCGGCACGGTGACGGTGCGCACGCTCAGCGCCTTCGACCAGCCCGGCCGGCTGTTCACGATGGAACTGGGCGCCAACCACGACGCCAATGCCGGCAGGACCCGGCCGCGCGGCTCGGTCGCCTTCGCCGACCGTTTCGCCGGCGGCACGCTGGGCGTGGCGCTGGCGCTGTCGGCCGACCAGCGCCGCTTCGCCAGCGACAACGTCGAGACCGGCGGCGACTGGGACGGCGACAAGCTGGCCAGCTTCGAGCTGCGCCGCTACACCATCACCCGCGAGCGCGTCGGCGCGGCGCTGAACCTGGACTTCAAGCCGGACGAGGCCTCGCTGGTCTACCTGCGCAGCTTCAGCAGCCGCTTCACCGACCAGGAGCAGCGCCAGTCGATCGCGATCGAGTTCGACGAGCCGCTGGCGCCCGGCGAGACCGGCGACGGCACCGTCAGCCGCGGACTGAAGGCGCGGCGCGAGATCAACAAGTCCAGCGCCGTGGTGCTGGGCAGCGAGCTCAGCCGCGGCGACTGGAAGTTCTGGGCCGAGGCCGGTGCCGGCCGCGCCAGCGAGGACAAGCCCGACACGCTGGCCTCGTCGTCCTTCACCGCGGACTTCTCCGGCCTGGGCTACACCGACACCGTCCGGCCGATGCCCACGGCGGTGGCCGGGCTGGGCGACGCCTCGCGATACGCCTTCAACAAGGCCAAGGTGGAGCAGAGCAGCGCCACCGACCGGGTGCGCCACCTGAAGGCCGACGTGCAGCGCGAGTTCGACCTGGGCGGCTGGGACCTCGACCTCAAGACCGGCCTGAAGGCGATGCGCCGCGACAAGGACAACGCGCAGGAGACCTACGCGCCCAGCGCGAAGGTGCTGAAGAAGGCGCCGTACAACGTCCCCTCGGCGCAGCTGGGGCTGGGCCAGTTCGTCGGCGGCGGCGAGGTCGACTACCCGTGGACCGCCTTCGGACCCGGCATCGATGTCGGCAAGCTGCGCGGCCTGTACGGCGCCTTTGACCTGAACGCGTTCCGCGACGCGGTCGACTCGTCGGTCAACGACTACGCGATGAAGGAGCGCACCGACGCCGGTTACCTGCAGGCGACGCTGGAGCGCGGCGGCACGCAGTGGCTGGTCGGCGTGCGTCACGAGCGCGTGCGCTTCACCGCCGACGGCACCGCCTGGAAGGACGGCGTGCTGAGCGCGGTGCACCAGGACACGCGCTCGCGCCACTGGCTGCCGGCGGTGCTGCTGCGCCAGAAGCTCAACGAAGGCCTGGTGCTGCGCGCGGCGCTGACGCATGCGGTGGTGCGGCCGGCCTTCGGCCAGCTGAGCCCGGGCGTGACCGTCGACGGCGACGAGGCCACCGTCGGCAACCCGCTGCTCAAGCCGCTGCGCGCGCGCAACCTGGACCTCGGCCTGGAGCAGAGACTGGGGCGCGACGGGGTGCTGTCGGCCGCGCTGTTCCACAAGAAGATCCGCGACTTCGCCTTCCAGACCGACCTGGCCGGCACGCCGGGCTGGGAGGACTTCAGCCATGTCGAGTCCTTCGCCAACGGCGGCGACGCGACGGTGCGTGGGCTGGAGCTCTCCTGGAGCCAGGCGCTGAGCACGCTGCCGGCGCCGTGGAACGGCCTGGTGATCGGGGCGAACGGCAGCTTCGTGAAGTCGCGCGCGACCATCGGCGGTCATGACGAGGGCCGCTTCGTCAGCCGGCGCATCGCGCTGCCGAGCCAGTCCGACCGCAGCATCAACCTCAGCCTGGGCTGGGAGTCGCCGGCCTTCGGCGCGCGCATCGCGCTGAACCACAAGTCGCCCTATCTGCTCGAGGTCGGCGACGTGCTGGACGCGGCGCAGGACCGCAAGGTCGACACGCAGAACCAGATCGACGCGTCGATGCGCATCCAGCTGACGAAGCAGCTGCAGCTGCAGTTCGAGGCGCTCAACTTGAGCAACGAACGCTATTACGTCTACCAGGGCAGCAAGGCCTTCAACACCCAGTACGAGCAGTACGGGCGGGCCTACAAGCTCAGCCTGAAGCTGGCGATGTTCTGAAGGAGCGGCAGGTCATGACGATGAAGACGATGAGGACGCCCCGCACCGCTGGGATGACGATCCGGACGCTCCTGGCGACGGCTGTTGCGGCTGCGGGCGCGCTCGTTCCAATCGCTCAAGCGGCTTCTGGACCGGGAACGACAACGGGCACAGCGGCAACGGCGGCCGCGCCGGTGCTCGAGCTGGGCAAGAACGGCCTGCGACTGCTCGACGCCGCGGGCCAGCCGGTGGACGAGTTCAGCGTCCGCGCCAAGCGCTGGGATCGACGCCGGCTCGCGGACGGCACGACCGTCGCCCTGCTGCAGGACGCCGACACCGGCACCCTTCGCCTGATCGAGGTGCGGGACCAGCGCCTGCGCGAGCGCGGCCAGTGGGCGGCGCCGGCGATCGACGTCGAGGCGATCTGCCTCTACCTCGAGCCGCGCCAGCAGACGCTCCAGGCCTTCCTGCTCGGCAGCGATGGTTTGTCGGAGCAATGGCTGCTGACCCCGCCGCCCGTCAACCCGGCCAAGCGCCGCGTAAGCAGCACGAGCAGCACGAGCAGCACGAGCAGCACGAGCGGCTTGACCGGCACGAGCGGTCGCCTGGTCGCGCCCTCGCCGATGCCGGCCCAGGTGCTGCGCCAACTGGCGACGATCCCGGACGCCAAGGGCTGCGCGGTGCGCGACGACGAGGCGACGCTGTACATCGCCGAGGCGGACGTGGGCCTGTGGGCCTTCGAGGCCGACGCCGAGCGCTCGGGCCGCGCGCTGGTCGCGCCGGGGCTGGCGCCGAAGGATCTGGCGCTCTGGCTCGAAGCCCGCGCGGCGCGTCCCCGCCCGGTGATCCCGGTCGCGGTCCCCTCGGCGCAGACCGAGCCGGTGCGGGGCGGCGGCGACGCCGCGGACGATGCCGCCATCTGGGTCCATCCGACGCAGCCGACACGCAGCCGCATCCTGGGCACCGACAAGAAGCGCGGCCTGGCGGTCTACGACCTGCAGGGGCGCGAGACGCAGTTCCTGCCGGTCGGCCGCGTCAACAACGTCGACCTGCGGCAGCGCCTGCGCCACGACGGCCGCGCCTGGGACCTGGCCGTCGCCACGCAGCGCGACCGCCGCAGCGTGCTGCTGTTCGGCATCGACGGCGGCGGCCGCGTGAGCACCCTGGCCGAGTTGCCGACGGGGCTGGACGAGGTCTACGGCGTCTGCGCCGGACGCCACCCGGCGGGCGGCCTCGACGTATTCGTCAACGACAAGGACGGGCGCCTGCTGCAGCTGCGAGTGGCGCGCAGCGCCGGCGCCTGGTCGGCCACGACGGTCGCCACGATGCGGCTGGCCTCGCAGCCGGAAGGCTGCGTGGTCGACGAGCCGGGCCGGCAGCTCTTCGTCGGCGAGGAGAAGCGTGGGCTGTGGCGCGTCGCGCTGGACGCGGAGGGCCGGCTGGGCGACGCCGCGCTGATCCTGCCGGTCGGGGAGACGCTGCATGCCGATGTCGAGGGCATGGCGGTGCATCGCAGCGCCCAGGGCGCGTGGCTGGTTGTCTCCTCCCAGGGCGACGACAGCTACGTGTTGCTCGACGCGGACGCGCCCCATGCGGTCAAGGGACGCTTCCGTGTCGGCCTGAACCCGGCCCGCGGCATCGACGCGGCATCGGAGACCGACGGGCTGGACGTCAGCGCGGCCGCGCTCGGCGGCGAGTACAGCCAGGGGCTGCTCGTCGTCCAGGACGGCCACAAGCGCTGGCCGATGGGACGGCAGAACTTCAAGCTGGTGCCGTGGCAGGCGGTGATGCGCGCGGTTGAGCCCCCGGCGTCATGCGATGGTTGCCCGTCCTCGCCCGAAGCCCGATGATCGCGGCCCTTTCAACCGGGCCCCGGCCCACGCCTCGACTTCGCGCATGTCCTCTGAAATCGTCGTCCGCCCGATCGCCCCGTCCGACCTCGCCGCCTGGCGTCCGCTCTGGGACGGCTACAACGCCTTCTATGGCCGCGCCGGCGAGACCGCCCTGCCCGAGGCGGTGACAGCCTCGACCTGGGCACGCTTCTTCGAAGAACGCGAGCCGGTCCACGCCTTCGTCGCCGAGCTCGACGGGCGGCTGGTCGGCCTGACGCATTACCTCTTCCACCGCAGCACGACCCGCATCGAGGACACCTGCTACCTGCAGGACCTGTTCACCGCCGAGGATGTCCGCGGCCGTGGCGTCGGCCGCGCGCTGATCGCGGCGGTCACCGCGGCGGTGCAGGCGCGCGGCGGGCATCGCCTCTACTGGCAGACGCACACGACCAACGCGGTCGGGCGCGCGCTGTACGACCGCGTCGCGGAGCACAAGGGCTTCCTGATCTACGGCCAGGATTTCTGAGCGGGGCTTCAGAGCGGGGCTTCTGAACGAGCCCGATGGCGGGCAGCGGCCCGCCGGACGGGTCGAGAGCAGGCGCGCGCTCAGCAGCGGCGCCGGCGCAGGTCCTGGCGGGCGCTCTCGGCCAGGTCGGCGCCGCGCAGGCCGCCCTCCGGGAAGGAGGCCGTGCCCATCTGCAGGCGCACCTGCAGCAACCGCGTGTCCACGCCGTACGGGCTGTTCAGCGCCGGGGCCAGGCGCTGCTGCACCAGGTGGGCCTCGCGCAGGCCGGCGTCCAGCAGCAGCACGGCGAAACTGGTCTCGCCCACCTGCAGGACCATGTCGGTCCCGCGCACCCGGCTGCGCAGGCGGCGACCCACCGCCGTCATCAGCTGCGACCGGGCCTCGAGCGCCGCGCCGCGGTCCGCGGCGCCCTCGCCCTCATCGGCAGCTGGCGGCTCGCCCGACGCCGGGGGGGCCAGGGTCGCGTCGTCCTCGGCATCGGCCGGCGCCGCCTCCAGCCAGAGCACCGACAGGTGACCGCCATAGCGGCGGCACTGCGTCAGCTGGCGCGAGATCATGAGGCCGAACTCGGCCAGCGAATCGACGCGGGGCAGCCACAGCGCCGGCGTCTGTCGCGCCGGCTTGGCAGGCACCGCCTGGCCCTCCTCCATGGCGGCGGACGCGACGATGGCGGTGGACAGGCTCATGCGCGACAGCTCCAGGTCGAGGACGGATCCACGCCCGCGTGCGGCACCAGGCCGACCCGCGGGGAACGAATGAATGGGGTTGAGGACACGACCTGCTGAAGCAGCCCGATCCATGCCGGCCTCCCTTGCCACACTGACCAGCCGTGCCCTCACCTATCTAAAACGGATTCCTCACCGCCGTCCCGACATCCGCTCACAAAAATCTGCTGGGTAGAAACCCTTAAATTGATGCCGAGACCCACCGGTTTGCGTCATCCGTCGCCCAGGCTCCTGTAACAAGGTCATACACCCCCGCTAGAGTTCCGCCTCATGAAGGACATCACCCAACTGCTGCACGAGGCCGGCCAAGGCGACCGGTCCGCCGCCGACCAGGTGGTGGCGCAGCTGTACGGCGACCTTCAGCGCCTGGCGCGGCAACGCATCCGGCAGGCCGGCGAGATGACGCTGCTGGACACCACCGCGCTGGTGCACGAGGCCTGGCTGCGCCTGGCGGGCGCGCAGGGCCAGACCTTCCCCGACCGGCGCCACTTCCTGGCCTACGCGGCGCGGACCATGCGCCACGTCGTCATCGACCTGGTGCGGGCGCGCCAGGCCGAGCGCCGCGGCGGCGACCAGCCCGACCTGACGCTCAACACCGCGGTGGTCGAGGGCGCACCGCAGTCCGACGACCACATCCTGCGCGTGCACGAGGCGCTGGAGGAGCTCGCCACCATCGACGCGCGGCTGGCGCAGGTGGTGGAGATGCGGTATTTCGGCGGCTTGCTGGAGCAGGAGATCGCGGAGGCGCTGGGCGTCACCGAGCGGACCATCCAGCGCGACTGGCAGAAGGCGAGAATCCTGCTCTCGATGAGCCTCAAGGACTGACCCCCGGGTCGGCACCGCGCGGTCCGTCGATACGGCGCAAGACGCCCAAGATGCCCACGACGCTCAAGAATCCCAAGACGCCCGACGATGGACGCACTCGATAAACAGCGCTGGATCGCGCTGAGTCCGCTGCTCGACGAACTGCTCGACCTGGAGGAGCCCGCCCGGGGTCGCCGCCTCGCGGAGATCCGCGCCGGCGACGTCGCGATGGCCGAGCACCTGGAGGCGCTGCTGGCGCGCGATGCCGCGCTCGACGACGACCGCTTCCTCGAGCAGCCGGCCGCCGAGGTGCTGCAGGGACCGGTGCCCTCGGCGGTGCCGCCGCTGGACTTCCGCGGCGAGACGCTCGGGCCCTATGAGCTCGAGCGCGAGCTCGGCCAGGGCGGCATGGGCGCGGTGTGGCTGGCGAGCCGGGCCGACGGCCGCTTCGAGGGCCAGGTGGCGGTCAAGTTCCTGAAGTCGGGGCTGTTCGGCAAGGGCGACAGCGGCCGCTTCGAGCGCGAGGGGCAGATCCTGGCGCGGCTGTCGCATCCGAACATCGCGCGGCTGCTGGACGCGGGCGTGCATCACGGGCACCAGCCCTACCTGGTGCTGGAGTATGTGGACGGCCTGCCGATCGACCGCCACTGCCAGGTCAACGGGCTGGACGTGGAGTCGCGGATCAAGCTGTTCCTGGACGTGCTGGCGGCGGTGGCGCATGCGCACCAGCGGCTGATCCTGCATCGCGACCTCAAGCCCAGCAACATCCTGGTCACGCATGACGGCCAGGTGAAGCTGCTGGACTTCGGCATCGCCAAGCTGCTGGACGACGCGACGCACTCGGGCGTGGCCACCGAGCTGACGCAGCGCGCCGGCAGCGCGTTCACGCCGCAGTACGCGGCGCCGGAGCAGGTGCAGCAGGCCGACGTCACGACGGCCACCGACGTGTACGCGCTGGGCGTGCTGCTGTACCAGATGCTGGGCGGCCGGCATCCGACGGCGGACGACACGCAGACCCATCTGGACCGGCTGCGGGCGGTGGTGGAGCTGGTGCCCAAACGGCTGTCCGACGTGGCGAGCGACCAGCTCGACCCGGTGATCGCGCGGCAGGCCAAGCTGCTGCGGGGCGACCTGGACACGATCGTCGGCAAGGCGCTGAAGAAGAAGCCGTCGGAGCGTTATGCCAACGCGGAGTCGATGGCGGTGGACCTGCGGCACTGGCTGGCGCACGAGCCGATCACGGCGCGGCCGGACACGCGGCTGTACGTGCTGGGCCGCTTCGTGCGGCGGCACCGCTGGAGCGTCGCGGCGAGCAGCGTGGCGGTGCTGGCGCTGGTGTCGCTGACGGGGCTGAGCGTGCTGCAGGCGCGGCGGGCGGAACGCGCGGAACACCAGGCGCAGGAGCGGCGGCAGCAGGCGGAGGACCTGCTGAGCTACATGCTGGGGGAGTTCGCCGACAAGCTGCGGCCGGTCGGGCGGCTGGAGTTGCTGGACAGCGTGGGGAGCAAGGCGCTGACGTATCTGGCGCAGGATCAGAACGCCACGCCGATGGAGCGGCTGCAACGCGCCAAGGCCTTGACGGTGATCGGTGAGGTCCGTGTCTCCAAGCGGAATCTCAAGGAGGCGCTGGAGCCGCTGCAGGCGGCACGCAAGCTGCTCGAGGGCGCCCCGCCCTCGCCCGACCTGACGGGCGAGTGGCGCAAGGCGCAGGGCGCGGCGGCGTTCTGGGTCGGCCATGTCCATTACTACGCGCGCGAGCTCGACCGGGCGACCGAGGCCTGGCTCGCCTACCGGGACGCGGAACAGGCCTGGCTGGACGCGCAGCCTCGCAACCGCGAGGCGCTGATCGAGCTCTCCTACGCCTACAACAGCCTGGGCACCGCCAAGCTGGAGTTGGCGGACCTGCGCTCGGCGACGGCCTTCTTCCGCAAGTCCATCGAGCTCAAGAAACAGGGGCTGCAAGAACCCGCGGGCGCCGGCAATGCCGCTGCGCGGATGGACCTGGCGGACAGCTTGAGCTGGCTCGGGACGACGCTGCTCTGGCAAGGGCTGGACCAGGCCGCCGCCCACACCTTCGCGGAAGGCGCGTCGCTGATCGCCGAGGTGCGACGCGACGCCCCGCAGGACGGCTGGGCCTATCGCGAGGCGATCATGCGTCGCTGGAAAGCGGAGGCGCTGGTCAACACCGGCCAGCGCGGCGCCGCCATCCAGGACGCCTCCACCGCCCGGAGCATCCTCGAGACGCTGGCCGCCAAAGATCCGTCCAATGTCCAATGGCAGATCAACCGGATCCGGATGCAGCTGCTGGACGTGGACGTCCACGGCAGCCTGATGCCGCCGCAGGAGCGCAAGGCCCGCCTCCAGACCGTCCGGCAGGCTCTGGACCTGCTCACGAAGGACGCCGAGCGCATCGACGGCCGGGTGCTCGACGCCTGGATGGTCTGGTCCACCCAGCAGGCACGGTCGCTCAGCCAGGACGGCGACATTGCCGCCGCACAAGCGGTGCTCGCGAACGCGGTGCAGCTGGTGCAGCCGACCCTCGACAAGCGGCCCCGCGAGGTGCGGATCCTGAGCGGGCTGCTACTCGTCCGGCAGCTGCAGATCGAATTGCTGAAGGGACGCACCAGCCCGCAGCAGGCACGCGAGCGACAGGCGGTATGCCAGGACGTTGTTGACAGGATCGAGAAGATGGCCGGCCTGATTCGGGTTCATCAGCAGATCACTCGCGCATGGGTTGATGCCCAATCCTGCTTGGGACAGGGAGGACGCGGAGACGTCAGGCAATCTGCCGAGTGGCTCGCGCGGGATCGATCAGGCATCGCTCCGACCTGACCATTACCAAAACTGCTCAAGGAGTGATTCGATGACCAACACGTTCTATGTCGCTGCCCAGGTCAGCGCCGATGGCAACTTCGCGGACTGCACGTACTACGCCGACCAGGCGGGCACCGAGCCCATCGAAGGTTCCACGCTCCACATTCCCCGCGACGCGGGCTCCTGCAACTTCGCGCAGGCCGACAACACCAGCCTGCTGCTGATCGGCGCCACCTTCAAGACGATCGGCTCCACACCTGGCATGAACGGCAGCAATTTCGCGCCGGCCGATGACGAGAACGTCGTCACCTTCCCGATGCCGACGAACGGCTCGATCATCACCAAGGGCGTCATCCTGCTCTTCTCCACGCCGGGGCAGGTCGAAAACCTCTACCCGAGCAGCGATCCCCAGGTCCTGAACGACGGCCCGTTGACCTGCTGATCCCGTCGTCCGTGTCGATACGCAAAGGGCCGCATCGCGGCCCTTTGCTCATTCACGGGGCCCGACCAGCGCGGCCGCGGCCTCCGCCCCCATCACCCGTCCCAACCGGGACGGGTTCACCCGATCCATCACCCGCGCATCGAGCGTGAATTCCTTCTGCTGCGTATAGGCCACCGCGCCGATCCGCGGCTGGCTGCCGGCCGCCTGCGGGCCCAGCAGTCCCAGCACCGGATACACCCGCAGCCGCGCGATCAGCAGCCCTTGCGCGACGTCGGCGAACAGCGCCGTCTCCAGCACCCGCGTGCAGCCGCGCCGCTGCACCTCGGCGAGCAGCCCTTGCAGGTTGCGCGGCAGGTCGGTCGCCGACACCGGCAGCACCAGGTTGATCACCGGCAGCCCCGCGGCCGCCAGCGGCTCGCGCACGGCAAGGTTGAAGGCGCCGTTGGCCTCGTCCCAGCGACGATTGGCCGCCGGCTGCTCGGGATCGAAGTTGCGCCCCTGTCCGAACAGCAGCACACACGGCGCGCCCGGCGCGGCGCTCGACGCGGATCCCGCGCCGGTCACGGCGGGCGCCTGCGCCATCGCGGGCGCGCCCGTCAGCAGGACGGTCAGGGCGGCGATCTGAAACGCCTGTCGGAAGTGCGGTCTCGGCATGGGGCGGATTGTGCGTCGCCGGGCTCGCCGCACAATGGCCGCTTCGTCTGGCAGGAGAGAACGATGCGCGAGTGGACGAGCCTGGGCCCGCTGGGCACGGCAGCGGTGGCGGTGGTCGCGACGGTGGCGCTGGGCGGCTGCACGACGCTGCTCAAGGACCAGCGCCTGCAGCCCGGCGTCACGACCGGCGCCCAGGTGCAACAGCTCTACGGCCCGCCGAGCCAGGTCTGGCCCGAGGCCGACGGCGGTCACACGCTGGAGTACGCCACCCAGCCCTTCGGCCGCACCTGCTACATGGTGCGGCTCGATGCGCAGGACCGCTTCGTGAGCGCGGTCGACGGCCTCTCGCCGGCGAGCCGCAACCGCATCGTGCCGGGCATGACGCCCGAGCAGGTGAACCGCATCCTCGGCCGCGAGCGCACCCGCGTGTTCTTCAAGCTCAGCGGCGAGGACGTCTGGGACTGGAACATCGAGCCCGAGATGAACGGCTACCTGCTGCGCTTCAACGTGCACTTCAAGAACGGCGTGGTGTTCCGCACCTCGCAGAGCGTGGTCTATCCGGACCGGCGGTTCTTGTGGGACGACTGAGGCGTCGGCGCTCGCGGCCTCCTCCCAAAGGGGGAACTCCACCCCATCGCCTGTGACGGATTCAATACAGCGCCCACACCGCCACAGGACTGACAAGCGCCGCGGCGCACCCGCTCACTACACTCCCCGCCCTGGAGGGAGAGAAGGATGTCGAACCAATCCGTCGGCCTGGCGCCTCGCGCGCTGGCCATGGTCATCGACGGCGCGCTGATGCTCGCCGCGAGCACGCTGCTGATGTGGGCCGTCTATGGCGACCCGGTGTCCAAGTGGACCGACCTGCGTCCCGGCACGCTCGCCATCAACTGGCTGCTGCCGCTGATCGTCTGCGTGGTGTTCTGGAGCTGGCAGGGCGCCACGCCCGGCAAGCTGGTCGCCGGCATCAAGGTCGTCGACGCCCGCAGCGGCAAGCACCCGTCACCGCTGCAAGCCGCCCTGCGCTGGGCCGGTTATCTCGTGTCCGCGGTCCCGCTGTTCGCCGGCTTTCTGTGGGCCCGCGTCGATGCCGAGGGCCGCACCTGGCACGACCGCCTCTCCCGCACCGCCGTCGAGCGCAGCCGCGAGGCGCCCGCCGAGGGCGAAGGCCTGCTCATCGGCTACATCGCCAGCCACTGGCGCGGCGAGCAGAGCCTGGCCCAGAGCTTCTGGATCAACCATGTCCTGCTGACCTGGCCCGTCGCCGCCGGCGTGCAGGGCCTGGTCGCCTGGCTCGCGACCAAGAGCGAGGGCCTGCAGGGCGTCGCGATCGCGCTGCTGATCGCCTGGCCGCTGCTGATCGTCATCGAGGTCTGGAGCGCCGTCGGCACCTGGCGCTCGGTGCGTGGCTACGTCGACGCGGGCGGCTCCTACCTGATCTCCGGCCTGGCGCGACTGTCGCTGCTGGGCTCGTTCCTGCAGATCGCCTTCTCGCTCGCGCTGGGCGTGTTCTCCGAGTTCCCGGAGCTGTGGAAGCTCGCCCGCGGCATCGATCCGATCGGCAATGTGCGCCTGTCCGTCAGCGCCGACGGCCGCACCATGCAGTTCAATGGTCCGATCGGCGCCGGCGACGCGCATCGCCTGGGCACGCTGCTGGCGGCCTCGCCGGCGGTGCGGCTGCTCGAGGTCGCCTCGCCCGGCGGCCGCGTCACCGAGGCCGAACGCATGGTCGAGCTCATCCGCCAACGCGGCGTCGGCACCCGCGCGATCGGCAACTGCGAAAGCGCCTGCACGCTGGTCTTCCTGGCCGGCAACAAGCGCCAGCTCATGCCCGGCGCGCAGCTGGGCTTCCATCGCGCCAGCAGCGGCACCTTCAATCCGGCCTTCGACGAGATCGCCAATCAGGAACTCGCCCGCACCTACCGCCGCATGGAGCTGCCGGAGGACTTCATCGAGAAGACGCTCAGCACGCCGTCCAGACGCATGTGGTACCCCGCCGCCGAGGACCTGGTGCGCCATTCCCTGATCCTGCCGCCGCCGCGCACGCTGGACGTGGCGCTGCCGGAAGGCGACAAGCCAGGCCAGTACGCGCCGCTGGTCGACTACGTCAACGCGCTGCGGGCGAGCGACGCCTGGTTCCGGCTCGATCAGCGTTTCCCGGGCCTGATCGACGACGCCGCCGGCCGCATGCGCAATGCCCACATGGCGCTGGCGGGATCGGAACACGCCGTCGCCGGCGCGCAGATCGCGGCCCAGGCGGCGCTCGCACCGAACGTGCGGGAGATGCTGCTGAACGGCTCGCGCGACCTGCGCCGGCGCTATCTGCAAGTGCTGCGCGCGCAGCTGACCGCGGCGCAGGCGCTGGGGGCGGACACCTGCCAGTCCTGGCTGTCGGGCTCGCCGGTGCCGCGCCGCCTGCTGCCGGAGGAAGCCATGGCCCTTGAGGCGCGTTGGCTGACCGAGTCCGCCGCCGAGACCGCGCCGCTACGCGCGCGTGCGCCGCAGGCGACGGCGCTGGAACTCGAGGTCGTGGCCCGGACCGTCGGCACCGCTGCCGCCGGCGCCTTCTCCAAGCTGTGGACCGGCGGCGATGCCGGTCCCGCGCCCATCAGCTGCGAGCGCGCCAGCCTGGTGCTCAACCAGCTGCAGCGCAGCACGGCGGTCGCGCCGCGCGAACTGGCGGAACGCGTGGTCTTCCAGAACGTGCGCTGACCCAACCGGGCGAGGCGGTCGGGGCGAGCCTCGCCATCACCGAGCTCTCACCAACAAGAAGGCCCTCCTGCGGAGGGCTTTCCATTTCGGGCAGGTGGCACGACCGGTGCCTCGGAGGAGGCGGATTCAGTCTTCGTCGCCGATCCCGGCGGCCGCCTTCGCCCGCATGCGCGCGTGGACGTAGGCGCCTTGCGGGACGTGCAGCAGGTCGGCGATGCGCCACATCGTGTGGCGCTCGATGTCGCCGAGTCGGCCGTCGGCATAGGCCACGCCCCACATCAGCTCGAGCAGGCGCAGCTTCTGCGGCATCTCCCAGCGCTCGTCGATCGGCGAGGTGAAGGCGAACAGGTCGGAGGCCGTGCGCGCGGTGCGCTCGGCTTGCGCGGTCAGCGCATCGGCCTCGTCGTCGGAGATGGCGAACAGGGCGGTGAGGGCGCGGTGGACCGCGGCGCGCTCGACGCCGGAGAAGTCGGCGTCCGCTCGCATGACTTCGACCAGCAGCACGGCCGCCGCGAGCGGCAGCGACGGCGTGCCGCCCCGCGAGCGGCCGAACGCGTCATCCGGCGCCAGCGTGTCGAAGAGGTCGATCAGCGACTTGAACATGGGCCCATGGTGGCATGGGCGTCGGCGCGGGGCTTACGCCGTGCTTAAGCCACAGACTTGGCGTCGCCCATTTCATCGAGTTGAAAGTTCTTCCTCCATTCGCTGCACATCTTGCGAAAGGAGCGGCTGTTGGCCAACGCTTGGTCCAGATCGAATCGAGCGGCGAATGCCGGTTGGTCGGTGGTTTCACCGTAACTACCACCGTGCATGCGCTCTTTGAGCCAACCCTTGGCATTTCGGGGCGTTTCCGCATCTATTCCGCGATCGGCTTCACTAGACGAGAAGCCTCGGACGCCCTCAAGCGAAGCTGCCGCTGCTATGAACCAAGCTTCAAACTCGCGCTTTGGAATAACGACCGCCACGCGTCGATGAGGTACCACCTCCGCCGCGCGGGCGCGAATCCTTTCGGCCAGTTCCTTGGGGCATTCATCGTCAGCGTCTAGAACCACAAGAATCCAGCCCCCTTCTCCGCACTTAGCTGCGGCCAGGAGGAGATGCCGACGGAACTCTTCTTCTCTGTTAAGAAAACGATCCTTGTAGACGCGTATCGGCGCGAGGACATTCACGTGATCGTACGGACCGAATCGTTCGTGTAAGCGCCGAAGCACTACAGGTAGGGCCGCTACCTCGCCATCTCCCTCGACGATTGAACTGACGCTGGTCATGCTCGCGCCTCGCCGAAAAGATCGATCTGCGAAGTCTCTTGTCGCTGAATCTCAACTGGGTCAGGCGCCAATTGATTCAGGCGCAGCAGTTCTCCTGCAGAGAATAGATGGCTCCTAAGTGACTCTCGAGCCCCCTCATCCAAGGCTGCAACATGGGTCTCCCCCCCTTTTGAAACCACGGCAAAAATTGCATCAGCGTCAATATTCCGATCGTCCAGAAGATCTGGACTGTGGCTCGTAATGATGATTTGCGAATGCTGAGAAGCGCGTTCCAAGGCCTCGCGCAACGCTGCGCTGGCTGCAGGATGCAGTGCGGTCTCAGGCTCCTCGATGCCCACCAACGTGGGCGCGTAATCGCGGTTTCCTTGGAAGAGTGCTGTAAGAACCCCCAGGGCGCGCAATGTGCCATCGGACATGTTCTGCGCCAAAAACTTCCAGGGATGCTTGGCGCCGGCCATGTCTTGCCGGAACTCGAGCGTCTCCATCGGACCGACTTGAACACGCTGAACGCCATGAACCATCGGTACGACCGTCTGAAGATACTCCTGAATCTTGGACAGCCCTTCGGGCGCCACGCGCTCCAGGTGCCCTATGACGCTAGCAATGTTTTCCCCGACCGGCTTCAGCAGTCTTCCTTCCTGCGGCTTCTGGAGCTCTCGCATGACCTTGGGGTTCAGGTTGTAGAAGCCCATCGCGGTCAGTGCGTCATAGACTGGCCGGAACGCAGCGACACCCGACAGCGCTACCAGTGCTAACCTATCCCCAGTGACGGCCGGAAAGGTTGGTTCACTTGTGGACCTAACGATCCCTTTCTCGATCCGATACGTCGGACCTTGCCCCTTTTTGCCGATGGTGCACTCTTCGCTCTGGACCTCGTAGCCTCCGTTCGCAAGCGCGCCGATGCTGAATGCATACCGCCCTGGTTGGCCACTTGGGAGCACGAACTCCAAGCGGATGCCGAAGTTCGTCGGATGTCCGCTAGAACGTCGGCGAACCTCGCCAAGGCCGCCCCGCTCGTTCAACGCGTTGTCCAGAGATCCGCTCAATGCGTCTCGCACGAGGTGGAGAGCATCAAGAAAGTTGCTCTTCCCAGAGCCGTTTGTGCCCACCAAGTAGGTCAATCGACGAAGAGGGACGTCGCAGTACCCAATGCTCTTGTAGTTCCGGAGAACGACGCGTGTCAGAAAGATGGACTGAGTCATTGGGCGCCCTAAGTTCTCGCCCGTCGCAGACTGCGGGCGCTGGGCCGAATGCTACAGGTTGGAGAGTGCCATCCTCCTCGGTAGCACTCTCCACCTGATTCAGGCGGGTCTCCTTAGCGCACCTTGCCTTCCTTCCAAGCCCCCAGCAGCTTCTCATAGGCGATCGTCTCGCCCTTGGGCTTCTCGTTGGCCAGCTTGGCCCACGGCGCGCCCTTGTCGGAGAGCCACTTCTTCGGGTCTTCCTTCTTGTTGAGCTTGGGCGCGCACTTGGCCATGCCGGCGCGCTCCAGCCGCGCCATCACCGCGTCCATCTCGTCCGCCAGCGTGTCCATCGCGGCCTGCGGCGTCTTCTCGCCGGTCACCGCCTGCGCCACGTTCTTCCACCACAGCTGCGCCAGCTTCGGATAGTCCGGCACGTTCGTGCCCGTCGGCGTCCACGCCACCCGCGCCGGCGAGCGGTAGAACTCGATCAAGCCGCCGTACTTGTTGGCGTTCTTGGTGAAGTAGTCGCTGCGGATGTCGCTGTCGCGAATGAAGGTCAGGCCCTGGATGCTCTTCTTCAGGCTCACCGTCTTGGCCGTCACGAACTGCGCATACAGCCAGGCCGCCGCCGTCCGGTTGGCGTCATGGCCGCTGAAGAAGGTCCAGCTGCCCACGTCCTGATAGCCGTTCTGCATGCCGGCCTTCCAGTACGGACCGTTCGGGCCGGGCGCCATGCGCCACTTCGGCGTGCCGTCGGCGTTCACCACCGGCAGGCCCGGCTTGGTCATGTCCGCGGTGAAGGCCGTGTACCAGAAGATCTGCTGCGCGATCTGGCCCTGGGCCGGCACCGGGCCGGCCTCGCCGAAGGTCATGCCCGTCGCCTCCTTGGGCGCGTACTTCTTCATCCAGTCGACGTACTTCGTCAGCGCGTACACCGCCGCCGGCGAGTTGGTCGCGCCGCCGCGGGCCACCGACGCGCCCACCGGCGTGCACTTGTCGTCGGCCACGCGGATGCCCCATTCGTCCACCGGCATGCCGTTGGGAATGCCCTTGTCGGCCGAGCCCGCCATCGACAGCCACGCATCGGTGAAGCGCCAGCCCAGCGACGGGTCCTTCTTGCCGTAGTCCATGTGGCCGTAGATCGGCTTGCCGTCGATGGTCTTCACGTCGTTGGTGAAGAACTCGGCGATGTCCTCGTAGGCGCTCCAGTTCAGCGGCACGCCCAGCTCGTAGCCGTACTTGGCCTTGAACTTGTCCTGAAGGTCCTTGCGCGCGAACAGGTCGGCGCGGAACCAGTACAGGTTGGCGAACTGCTGGTCGGGCAGCTGGTACAGCTTGCCGTCCGGCGCGGTCGTGAAGCTGGTGCCGATGAAGTCCTTCAGGTCCAGCCCGGGATTCGTCCACTCCTTGCCCGCACCGCCCATGTAGTCGGTGAGGTTCATGATCTTGCCGTAGCGGAAATGCGTGCCGATCAGGTCGGAGTCCGAGATCCAGCCGTCATAGATGCTCTTGCCCGACTGCATCGAGGTCTGCAGCTTCTCGACGACGTCGCCTTCCTGGATCAGGTCGTGCTTGACCGTGATGCCGGTGATCTCGCTGAAGGCCTTGGCCAGCACCTTGGACTCGTACTCGTGCGTGGTGATGGTCTCGGACACCACCGAGATCTCCTTCACGCCCTTGGCCTGCAGCTTCTTGGCCGCCTCGATGAACCACTTCATCTCGGCGGTCTGCTTGTCCTTGGACAGCGTCGACGGCTGGAACTCGCTGTCGATCCACTTCTTCGCCTCGGCCTCGCCGGCCCAGGCGGCGTTCGCTCCCAACGCCAGCAATGCGGCCACGGCCAGCGCGGAATACTTGCTCTTGTTCACGCTTGTCTCCTGTGTCTGTCGAATCTCCCCCTCTTGAGGACGAATCGCGGCTCCGGGGGAAGAGGAAGCCGAATTCCTTGAAGCTTCAATGAAGTGTCAGCCCTTGCGCAGGATCAGGCCCAGCACCAGCATCGACAGGACGAAGCTGATCCACACGCTGGGCTCGGCCTCGAGCTTGAACCACTCGGCCATCTTCGCGCCCAGGCCGACGAAGGCCAGGTTGATGTACGCCGCCGTCAGCAGGCCGATGAACAGCCGGTCCCCGCGCGTCGTGCGCATCGGCAGCCAGCCCTTGCGCAGCGTCGTCGGCGACTTGATCTCCCACACCGTCATCCCGATCAGCATCAGCACCACGCAGCTGAAGAAGATCGCGACCGGCGTCGTCCACACCATCCAATCAAACATCGCGGACCTCCCTTACACCCGGCCCATCGCGAAACCCTTCGCGATGTAGTGGCGCACGAACCAGATGACGATGGCGCCCGGCACGATGGTCAGCGTGCCCGCGGCCGCGAGCGTCGACCAGTCCATGCCGGAAGCGCTCACCGTGCGCGTCATCGTCGCGACGATGGGCTTGGCGTCGACGCTGGTCAGCGTGCGCGCCAGCAGCAGCTCCACCCACGAGAACATGAAGCAGAAGAACGCCGCCACGCCCACGCCCGCCTTGATCAGCGGCAGGAACACCGTCAGGAAGAAGCGCGGGAAGCTGTAGCCGTCGATGTAGGCGGTCTCGTCGATCTCGCGCGGGATGCCGCTCATGAAGCCTTCCAGGATCCACACCGCCAGCGGCACGTTGAACAGCAGGTGCGCCAGCGCCACCGCCAGGTGCGTGTCCATCAGGCCCAGCGTCGTGTAGAGCTGGAAGAACGGCAGCAGGAACACCGCCGGCGGCGTCATCCGGTTGGTCAGCAGCCAGAAGAAGACATGCTTGTCGCCCAGGAAGGAGTAGCGGCTGAACGCGTAGGCCGCCGGCAGCGCCACGCTGATCGAGATCACCGTGTTGATCGCCACGTAGATCAGGCTGTTGATGTAGCCGCTGTACCAGGACGGATCGGTGAAGATCGTCCGGTAGCTGGCCAGCGAGAAGTGCTGCGGCCACAGGCTGAAGCTGGAGAGGATCTCCTCGTTCGTCTTGAAGCTCATGTTGACCATCCAGTAGATGGGCAGCAGCGCGAAGAGCAGGTAGGCGATCAGGAAGATCGTGCGCTTGCGGAATCGGCGTTCATCCATGGGCCACCTCGCTCTTGTCTTGGGTGCCGAGCGCCTGCATCCAGTTGTAGAGGATGAAGCACAGCAGCAGGATGATCAGGAAGTAGATCAGCGAGAACGCCGCCGCCGGGCCGAGGTCGAACTGGCCGACCGCCTTCTGCGTCAGGTACTGGCTGAGGAAGGTCGTGGCGTTGCCGGGACCGCCGCCGGTGAGGACGAAGGGCTCGGTGTAGATCATGAAGCTGTCCATGAAGCGCAGCAGCACCGCGATCATCAGCACGCCCCGCATCTTGGGCAGCTGGATGTAGCGGAACACCGCGAACTTGCTGGCGCCGTCGATGCGCGCGGCCTGGTAGTAGGCGTCGGGGATGGAGCGCAGCCCGGCGAAGCACAGCAGCGCCACCAGCGGCGTCCAGTGCCAGACGTCCATGATCAGCACCGTGACCCAGGCGTCGGTGGCATCGCCGGTGTAGTTGTAGTCGACGCCCAGCGCCTGCAGCGACGCGCCCAGCAGCCCGATGTCGGCGCGGCCGTAGATCTGCCAGATCGTGCCGACGACGTTCCACGGAATCAGCAGCGACAGCGCGACGATCACCAGCACCGCCGAGGCCTTCCAGCCCTGCGCCGGCATCGACAGCGCCAGGCAGATGCCCAGCGGGATCTCGACCAGCAGCACCGCCAGCGAGAAGCCCAACTGGCGCAGCAGCGCGCCGTGGAGCTCCTCGTCGCGCATGACCGCCGCGAACCACTCGGTGCCGACGAAGACGCGCCGCTCGGGCGAGATGATGTCCTGCACCGAGTAGTTCACCACCGTCATCAAGGGCAGGATGGCCGAGAAGGCCACGCACAGCAGCACGGGCAGGACCAGGAACCAGGCTTTCTGGTTGATGGGTTTCATGCGAGATCCTCCTGGCGCGCGCCGGCGGTCGCCGCGCTGGCGGCGATCAGCCGCTCGTCCGCGCCATAGAAGCAGGTGTGGGGATTGAGCACGCGCAGCGCGACCGTCGCGCCCGCGGGCGGTGGCGAGGCCTGCGCCGGCAGCCGCGCCTTCAGCGTATGCGCGCCGGTGCGGGCCGTGAGCAGCCAGTAGGTGCCGATGTCCTGCACCTGCGCCACCACGCCGGTGATGCTGCCGGGCAGCGCCGGGACGCCGTCGCCGACCTCGTCGACCGCCACGTATTCCGGCCGGATGCCCAGCGAGAACGGCGTGCCGCGCGGCAACGCCGCGTCCAGCGCGACGCCGCCGGTCGCCACCGGCTGGTCGGCGACGCGCAACGCGCCGCGCTCGTCCAGCGTCGCGGGCAGGAAATTCATGCCCGGCGAGCCGATGAAGTGGCCGACGAAGCGGTGGCTCGGCCGCTCGAAGAGCTCGCCCGCCGTGCCGACCTGCACCGCCCGTCCGCGCGTCATGACGACGACGCGATCGGCGAAGGTCAGCGCCTCGACCTGGTCGTGGGTCACGTAGACCAGCGTGAGCTTGAGCTCATGGTGGATCTGCTTGAGCTTGCGGCGCAGCTGCCACTTCAGATGCGGATCGATGACGGTCAGCGGCTCGTCGAAGAGCACCGCCGACACGTCTTCGCGCACCAGCCCGCGGCCCAGCGAGATCTTCTGCTTGGCGTCCGCCGACAGGCCCGAGGCGCGCTGGTCCAGCTGGCCGTTGAGCTCCAGCATCTCGGCGATGCGGCCCACGCGCGCCTTGATGCGATCCGCCGGCACGCCGCGGTTGCGCAGCGGGAAGGCCAGGTTCTCGGCCACGGTCATCGTGTCGTAGATGACCGGGAACTGGAACACCTGCGCGATGTTGCGCTGCTGCGGCGTCAGCGTGGTCACGTCGCGGCCGTCGAACTTCACCGTGCCGTGCGAGGGCCGCAGCAGCCCGGAGACGATGTTCAGCATCGTCGTCTTGCCGCAGCCCGACGGGCCCAGCAGCGCATACGCGCCACCGTCCTCGAAGCTCATCTGCAGCGGCAGCAGCGCGTAGTCGCTGTCCTCCTTCGGATCGGGCCGATAGGCATGGGCCAGGTCCAGGTCGATGCGGGCCATCAGCGGCCTCCCCGGCGCTCGGGCGCCCGTGTCAGCAGGCCGGCCGCGTCGAAGACGTGGACATGCGCCGCGTTGAGGTACAGCGTCAGCGGTGCGCCGAGCTCGAAGTCGTGCACGCCGGTCAGCTGGGCGACGAGCTCGCCGATCTCGGTGCGCGCATGGACGAAGGTGTCGGAGCCGGAGATCTCGGCGAGTTCGACCTCGCCCTTGATCGCGAGGTCGCCGGGCTGCGCGCTCACACGCAGCGCATTGGCGCGCACGCCGACGGTGACGCCGCCCTGCCCCGGCAGCGCGAGCTCGACGCCCGGCCGCAGCTGCAGCCGGTCGCCCAGGCCCTGCGCGATCACCAGGTTCATCGGCGGATCGCTGAAGGCGCGCGCGACGCGCAGCGACGCGGGACGGTGGAAGACCTCGGCGGTCGGGCCGTACTGCAGCAGCTCGCCAGCGTCCATCACCGCGGTGTAGCCGCCGAGCTGGAGCGCCTCGGCCGGCTCGGTGGTCGCGTAGACCACGGTCGACTCGCCGGCGGCGAAGAGCTGGCCGAGCTCCTCGCGCAGTTCCTCGCGCAGCTTGTAGTCCAGGTTCACCAGCGGCTCGTCCAGCAGCATCAGCGGCGCCTGCTTGGCCAGCGCCCGTGCCAGCGCGACGCGCTGCTGCTGGCCGCCGGAGAGCTGCGCGGGCAGCTTGTCCAGATGCATCTCGATGTGCAGCTTGGTGGCGAGCTCGTCCACGCGGCGGCGGATCGCGTCGCGATCGAGCGGGCCGCGCGAGGGGCTGTCCCCAGGGACGGCCGCGCCCCCCCGGGGGGCCGACCGCGTACCCGCGGTCGAGCGGCGCAGTCGAAGCGGCGACGCGATGTTGTCGCGCACCGTCATCGACGGGTAGTTGATGAACTGCTGGTAGACCATGGCCACGTCGCGCTGGCGCACCGGCCAGCCGGTGACGTCGGTGCCGTCGACCAGCACCCGCCCCTGGCTGGGCCGGTCCAGGCCCGCCATCAGCCGCATCAGCGTGGTCTTGCCCGCCTGCGTCGCGCCCAGCAGCACGGTGACCGCGTTCGGCACCAGCCGCAGGTCCATCGGATACAGGTGCTGCTGCGCGCCGACCTTGTGGCTCACGCCCTGCAGGCTCAGCTCCATGAGCTCGGCTCCATCGTTGTCTCTCTGTGCATGTCGTTGTCGTTTCGTCGCGCCTCGCGGCGTTTCCCGGCGCTGGCGGGCGCCGGTCGGCGCGCCGTTGCGCTTTATGGCGCGGGTGGCTCCCGTTGTCGCTCCCCGCGAACCCGCATTCCCGATGGGCCACGGGGCGCGGGGTCAGGTCATGCGGCGGCGGCCGGCGGCTTGGCCCAGAGGTGCTCGCGCTCGGCGAACCACTGGACCACCGCCATCCGCTGCGCCTCGGTGTAATGCAGTCCCAGCTTGGAGCGCCGCCACAGCACGTCGTCCGCCGCGCGCGCCCATTCCTCGCGGACCAGGTATTCGAGTTCCGCCTGGTGCAGGCCCGGGGCAATCTCCGGGCCAAGGTCCTCCAGTCGCTCCGCGCCGCCGAGCACCCGGCCGACGCGGGCGCCGTAGGCCCGCGCCAGGCGCCGCGCCAGCGACGGCGGCAGCCACGGGTGGCGCTGGCCGATCGCGGCCAGCAGGCGCTGGAAATCGGTGTCGGGCCGCTGCGGCGCGCCGATCCAGTCGCGCAGGTCGCCGCCGGGCAGGTGCGCATGTTCGGTCCAGGCGCGGCGCCGGTCGCCCAGCAGCGCGCCGATCAGGTCGGCCGCGTCCTCGGCCAGCTTGCGGAAGGTGGTGATCTTGCCGCCCCACACGCTCAGCAGCGGCGCGCCGCCGTCGGCGTGGGTCTCCAGCAGGTAGTCGCGCGTGACCGCCGACGGGTCGCCGGAGGCGTCGTCCAGCAGCGGCCGCACGCCGGCGTAGGTCCAGACCACGTCCGCGGCGCTGACCGGCTCGCGGAAGTAGCGGCTGGCCTGCTCGCAGAGGTAGGCGATCTCGCGCTCCTCGATGCGCGCCTTGCCGAAACCCGCCAGCGCATCGGGCGCGAGCTCCACGTCGGTCGTGCCGATCAGGGTGAAGTCGTCCTCGTAGGGGATGGCGAAGATGATGCGCTTGTCGGGGTTCTGGAAGATGTAGGCGTGGTCGTGGGTGAAGCGCTTGCGCACGATGATGTGGCTGCCCTTGACCAGGCGCAGGCTCTTGGTGGCGAGCGCCTCGCCGCGCGCCGGCGTGGCGACCTCGCGCAGGAAGCCCTCCGCCCACGGCCCCGCCGCATTGACCAGCGCGCGGGCGCGCACCGTGCGCTCGCCGTCGGCGCAGCGCAGCGTCACGATCCAGTGGTCGGCGTGCCGCCGCGCCGCGGTGACCGTCGTGCGGGTATGCAGCACCGCGCCATGCTCGCGCGCGTCCAGCGCGTTCAGCAGCACCAGGCGGGCGTCGTCGACCCAGCCGTCGGAATACACGAAGCCCTTCGTGTACGTGGCCTTGAGCGGCTCGCCGTAGGGCGAGTGGCGCAGGTCGACACCGGTGGAACCGGGCAGCACCTCGCGGCGCGCCAGATGGTCATACAGGAACAGGCCGATGCGGATCATCCAGGCCGGTCGCATCGCGGCGTCGTGCGGCATCACGAAGCGCAGCGGCCACATGATGTGCGGCGCGCTGCGCAGCAGCACCTCGCGCTCCTGCAGCGCCTTGCGCACCAGCGAGAACTCGTAGTACTCGAGGTAGCGCAGGCCGCCGTGGATCAGCTTGGTCGACGACGAGGAGGTGTGGGCCGCGAAGTCCGAGGCCTCCGCCAGCACGACCTTCCAGCCCCGGCCGGCCAGGTCCCGCGCGATGCCCGCGCCATTGATGCCGCCGCCGACGACGAACACGTCGCAGACGTTCGACGCGCTCGGCGCGCCCGGCGCGGCGGTGGCTCCGGGTTCGGTCGTCGTGGGGCTGGCGGTCATCGGGGCGGGATTCAAGCGGGTCTCCTGGGGAACGAATCGACGCGACGGCGGTTCGAAGGCCGTTGCGAAGTTCGCAATTCTGTTCTTCTTTTTTCTTTTTAGCGCGAATATGCGCGTTTCAGGCAAGGGTTTACCCGATCATTTGTTCGTTTTGGTTCCTTTAGCCTGCGCGCCATGAATCCCAACCCGCGTCAGAACGACCTGCTGCAAGAGGTGCGCGCCAATGGATCGGTGAGCGTCGAGGCGCTGGCCGAGAAATTCGGCGTCACCCTGCAGACCGTGCGCCGCGACGTGCAGCGTCTGGCCGAGGCCGGCCTGGTGCAGCGCTTCCACGGCGGCGTGCGCGTGCCCTCGTCGACCACCGAGAACATCGCCTACCGCCAGCGCCAGGCAATGCAGGCCGATGGCAAGGCCCGCATCGCGCGCGCCATCGCGGCGCGCATCCCGGCCGGCTGTTCGCTGATCCTGAACCTGGGCACGACGACCGAGGCGGTGGCGCATGCGCTGCTGCGCCACAAGGGCCTGCGGGTCATCACGAACAACCTCAACGTGGCGATGATCCTGAGCGACAACCCGGACTGCGAGCTCGTCATGGTGGGCGGCTCGGTGCGTCATCGCGACCGCGGCATCGTCGGCGAGGCGGCGGTCGATTTCATCCGCCAGTTCAAGGTGGACATCGGGCTGATCGGCATCTCGGGCATCGAGTCCGACGGCAGCCTGCGCGACTTCGACTACCGCGAGGTGATGGTGGCGCGGACCATCGTCGAGCATTCGCGCGAGGTGTGGGTGGCGGCCGACGCGACGAAATTCAACCGCCCGGCGATGGCCGAGGTGGCGCGGCTGCCGCAGATCGACGCGCTCTTCACCGACGAGCCGCCGCCCGAGCCCTTCCCGGCGCTGATGAGCGACGCCGGCGTGGAACTGGTGGTCGCGCCGTAGCATCGCGGCGGGCAGCCGCCGCCCCGCGGTTCAAGCGCCGTTCAAGCGCCGTTCAAAGCACACGACCAGCGAGACAAGTCATGACCTACCTGCTGGCCCTGGACCAGGGCACCTCCAGTTCGCGCGCGATCGTCTTCGATGCGCAAGGGCGCATCGTCGCGATGGCGCAGCGCGAGTTCCGCCAGATCTATCCGCAGCCCGGCTGGGTCGAGCACGACGCCGACGAGATCTGGGACACGCAGCTCGCCGTCGCGCGCGAGGTGCTGTCCAAGGCCTCGCTGAAAGCCGCCGACGTGAAGGCGCTGGGCATCACCAACCAGCGCGAGACCACGCTGGTGTGGAACCGCCGCACCGGCCGGCCCATCCACCATGCGATCGTCTGGCAGGACCGGCGCGCCGAGCCGCGCTGCGCCGAACTGCGCGAGCAGGGGCACGGCGCGCGGATCCAGGAGAAAACGGGGCTGGTCGTCGACGCCTACTTCTCCGGCACGAAGCTGCAGTGGATCCTCGACCACGTCAGCGGCGCGCGCGAGCAGGCCGAGCGCGGCGAACTGGCCTTCGGCACGATCGACAGCTGGCTGATCTGGAAGCTGACCAACGGCGAGGTGCATGTCACCGACGTGAGCAATGCCTCGCGCACGATGCTGTTCAACGTGCGCGAGAACCGCTGGGACGAGGAACTGCTGGCGCTGCTGGGCATCCCCGCGTCCCTGCTGCCGGAGGTGAAGCCGTCGGCGCATGAATTCGGCAAGGCGGCGCCGGAGCACCTGGGCGGCGCCCTCACCATCGGCGGCATCGGCGGCGACCAGCAGAGCGCGCTGTTCGGCCAGGCCTGCTTCGAGGCCGGCATGGCCAAGAACACCTACGGCACCGGCTGCTTCATGCTGATGCACACGGGGACGCGCTTCCAGACCAGCGCGAACGGCCTGATCACCACCAGCGCCGCGCAGATCGACGCGACGCCGCGCTACGCGCTGGAGGGCAGCGTCTTCATCGGCGGCGCGGTGGTGCAGTGGCTGCGCGACGGGCTGAACGCGATCAAGGCGAGCGGCGAGGTGCAGGGGCTCGCGGAGAGCGTGCCGGACGCGGGTGGCGTGATGTTCGTGCCGGCCTTCACCGGGCTGGGCGCGCCCTACTGGGACGCGGAGGCACGCGGCGCGATCGTGGGCCTGACGCGGGGATCGACGGTGGCGCACATCGCGCGCGCGGCGCTGGAGAGCATCGCGTTCCAGAGCGCGGCGCTGCTGCAGGCGATGAGCCGGGACGCGGTCGCGGCGGGTGGCGCGCCGGTGAGCGAGCTGCGGGTGGACGGCGGCGCGTGCGTGAACGACCTGCTGATGCAGTTCCAGGCGGACCTGCTGGGCATCCCGGTCGTGCGGCCCAAGGTGATCGAGACGACGGCGCTGGGCGCGGCCTACCTGGCCGGACTGACGGTCGGCGTCTACCGCAACCTCGACGACATCGGCCGCAACTGGCAGGCCGAGCGCGTGTTCCGCCCGACCCTGTCGCGCGACCGCGCCCAGGCGCTGATGGCGCAGTGGGAGCGCGCGGTGCGGCAGGCGTCGGCGCGTTGAGCACTTCCCCATTCGGAGTGCCCCATCCAGAGGGGCACGCCCTCACCCCTCAATGACTGATTTGAGCAAGTGCGAGACGACATCGGCGTCCATAGAGTGGCGGGCTTCCGTTCCATTCAAGGAGATACGCCATGTCCGCACTCGATGCACTGGTCAAGATCGGCACATATGAAGAAGGCCAGGTTCTCAACATCCCGGATGACGTTCGCGACGAACTGCGCCTGGTTCCCGGGGACCGGGTGGAGTTTCTCAGGCTCGCCCCGCACGAGTACCTGATCTATTCGAAGGAGCATCCGCTCAGCCTGGAAGGCATGATCGGCAAGCCCAAGCGCAAGGTCACGATCAAGGACATGAACCGCGCGATCCGTGCGCGGGGAGGACATGTCCGATGAGGGGCGTCGATACCAACATCCTCGTCCGCCATTTCGTGGACGAGGATGATCCGCAGAAGGCCGTTGCGCGGGAGTTCTTGAATTCCCTCACGCCGGAGGATCCCGGCTACGTATCCACCGTGGCGCTCATGGAGATGTGGTGGGTCCTCAGCAAGATCTACGACATGGAACGGGCCGGCCTCATCCGTGCCATCGGCCGGATGCTGGCCAACCCTCACTTTCGCGTCGAACACGATGCAGAGGTCGCAGAGGCCGTGGACCGCTTTGCCATGGGCACGGCTGACTTCCAGGACTACCTGATCGAGAGGCGCTGCTCGGGCGCCGGCTGCCTCCGCACCATGACCTTCGATCGCGGAGCGGCAAACTCCGCTGGCATGACGCTGATCGGTCACAACCCCATCGACGCGCCTGCCCCCAGAAGCGTGAGCACGCCCAGCACCGCGAAGATCGCCGCCGCGATGGCGTGAACCAGCCGCACCGGCAGCTTGTGCGCGAGCTTGCCGCCCACCAGCACCGCCGGCACGTTGGCGATCATCATCCCCAGCGTCGTGCCCGCCACCACCATCCACAGGTCATTGAAGCGCGCCGCCAGCGCCACCGTCGCGATCTGCGTCTTGTCGCCCATCTCGGCCAGGAAGAACGCCACGATCGTCGTGCCCAGCACGCCCAGCCGGAACTTGCCGCCGGTTTCCTCTTCCTCGATCTTGTCGGGAATCAGCGTCCACACCGCCATCGCGATGAAGCCCAGGCCCAGCACCCAGCGCAAGGTCTGCGCGGAGACCTGCGTCGTGATCCAGCTGCCGACGGCGCCCGCGCAGGCGTGATTGACCAGCGTCGCGATCAGGATGCCCAGCACGATCGGCCCCGGCTTGCGAAAACGCGCCGCCAGGATGAAGGCCAGCAGTTGGGTCTTGTCGCCGATCTCGGCGAGGGCCACGAGGCCGGTGGAGATGAGGAAGGCTTCCATGAAGGACTCAGCGGCCGGAACGAACCCATGACCATGCCGCCGCCGGCCGCAGGTCCGGGGGCATGGTCAAAGGTCTCGCCAGGCTGGGAACCCGCGGGTTCCTGGCTACCTCGCGCCATGAGCCGAAGCTCAAGTCTGTTGACGCGGGTCTGCTGAATCGGCCCGTCGGGCGACGGGCGGGGTGCAGCGGCTACTCCCCAATGACAGCGCGCATTGTAGTCAGCGCCAGCCCGGGCCAGGCGCGCTGCGCCGGCGCCGGTGGGCCCGCATCGCCCAGAAGCAGCAATTGCGTGCGGTTGTCGCGCCAACTCGCGGCCAGCAGCAGCTGCAGCACCGGCGCGCTGATCGCTCTCACGCGCTGGGGCCATTGCAGGACCGCCTCCAGCTCCCCCGCCGCCATCGCCTGCGCCAGCAGCGCATCCGGCGCCTCCGCCAGCTGCGCCTGCCAGTCCCCCAGCGCGAGGGCCTGGGCCAGCGCGAGGTCCTCCGGCGTCACCGGCTCGTCCGCCAGCAGCGGCAGCTGCTCCCGCAAGCGTGCGAGTTGCTCCGGCACCGCCGCCACCGGCAGCGTCACGCCCATCCGCCAGCACAGCGCGCCGCCAAGCGATTCGATCTCGCTGTCCCAGGGCCAGGGGAGACGCGCGGCGATCCGTTGATGCATCAGCGTACGCGCGAGTTCGCGCAGGCCCGGCGGCGTTCCGCGCGGCACCGGCGTCTGGACGATCAGCCGGCACCCCTGCCCTTGCGGCAGCTGCAGGAACTGGGCGACGGCGGCGGCGGGCGTCGCGGTCGCCAGCGCCGGTGCCGGCGTCGGTCCGGCCGGCGCCTTGGGCACCCGCCAGTCGCCCATGAAGTCCTCGGCCAGACCGCGCGCGGCCTGCAGGCTCAGGTCGCCGGCGAACAGCAGCACCGCGCGTTCCGGCCGCCAGTACTGGCGATGGAAGCCCAGCACGTCCTCGCGCCGCAGGCGCTTCAGGCTGGCCGTCGTCTGCACCGGCTGCGCGCGGCCCCAGCACTGCCGCCGTGCCGCCCAGGGCGCCAGCAGCAGCGCATCGGCGCGCCGCAGCACCAGCGCGTCGAGCGCCCGGCTGCGGATGTGCTCGAGCGCCTCGAAGGCCAGCAAGGGCCGCTGCGTCAGGTCGGCCATCAGGTTGACCGCGTCGTCGCATTGGTCCGGCAGCGCTTCCAGTGCCAGCTCGCAGGTGGATGGCGTCAGCGCCAGCCGCAGCGGCAGGCCGAGCAGGTCGCCCGCGTAGGCGATGTCGGCCGATTCCATCTCCTCGCCATCGCGCTTCGCGCCCTGCGCGAGCATCGACAGCGCCACCTCCGCCAGGCCTTCCTTGCCGGCCGGATCGCGCAGCCAGCCGCCCTCGCCGATCAGGCGGATCGCGGTGCGCGGCGCCCCCGGCATCGGCAGCACGATGACGCGCAGCCCGTTCGGCAGCCTGGCCTGCTCGATCGCCAGCGGCGGCAGCGCGGTCGCGGGCGGCGCTTCCGGCGGGCGGTCGAAGCCGTCCTGCGCCAGCGCCGGCCAGGCCGTCGAGCCGGACGCGATCGCGGCGCCCAGCATCAGTCCGCGACGATGCAGGTCGACCGTCATGCCGCGACTCCCGCGGCGGCACCGACGTCCGCCAGCAGCGTCAGCACCGGCGCCTGAACGACCTGGCGGCGCCAGAACTGCTGCACGTCGGCACCGCCGAGCTTGATCCACACCGCCATGTCCTTGGCCGCCGCGCCGGCATCGCCGCGCACCGCCCAGGCGGTGCCGAGCGCCCGGGCGAGCCGGTCGGCGGTCCATTCGGCCGACAGGGTCTCGCGCCGCAGCAGGGCCTTGGCCTTGCCGAGTTCCTCGTCGGTGATCGCCTCGTCGGCCAGCCGCAGCACTTCCTGCTGCAGGGCCTGCGCCAGCGGTGCGGCGGTCTGGCCATGTGCCGCCAGCGCCTGGGCGACCAGCAGCCCCGCGTCGCGGTGCGAATCCAGTCTCAGGCTGAGCTGATGCGCCAGCGCCTTCTCGTCGACCAGCGTGTCGGTGAGGCGGCCCGATCGCCCCAACCCCAGCAGCGCCTGCGCGAGCTGCCAGGTCGGCAGCGACGGATCGTCGGCGCGCGGCACCTGCCACACCAGCGCGGCCGCCGGCAGCGGCGCCTGCGCCAGCGACAGCTTGAGCGTCTGGCTCTGGGGACGACGGGATTCGCGCAGCTCGCGCGGCTCGGCCACCGATGCCACCGACGCCGCAGGCGATACGGCGGCGGGCGGCGTGACCGGCACGGCGGCGGGCCCGGAGGAGGACGAGGCCGGCAACCCCGACGCCAGCGTTGCCGAGGCGGTCGGCGACACCGCCGGCGCGGCCGTCACGGCCGCCACGGCGGACGGCGGCAACGGCGGACGGATCGAGCCGAAGTAGTGCATCACCCAGCGCGCGAGCGCGCCCTCGTCGAACGCGCCGGTCACCACCAGCAGCGCGCGGTCGCAGCCGAACCGGGCGGCATGGAAGGCGCGCACGGCATCGATGTCCAGGTCCTTGAGCTGCTCCGGATCGCCGAGCGCGCCGCGCTGGTACGGATGCGTCAGGTAGCCGTGGCGCTGCACCGCGAGGTCCAGCCGCGCATAGGGATTGAGCAGCGGCTCCTGCACCGCCTGGCGCAGCTGCTGCCGCGCGCTGGCCAGCGTATCGGGATCCAGGCGGGGATTGCTCATCCGTTCGGCCTCGGCCCACAGCACGCGCTCGAGCTGCGGCGCGGGCACCACCGTCTGCAGCGCGGCGAAGTCCTCGTCGATCTCGATGCGGGTGCGCCCGCCGGCGCTGGCGATCAGGCGGTGGAACTGGCCCGGCTCCAGGTAGCGGCTGGCGCCGGCGATCAGCCGCAGCACCAGGTGCGACAGCCCGCTGCGGCCGGTGGGGTCGTCGCGGCCGCCGCAGCGATAGACGACGCGCACCGCGACCTGCGAGCCCGGGACCGGGCGCGCCAGCCAGAGCAGACCGTTGGGCAGCCGTTGCGGCTCGAGGGGCGGGGCACTCATGGCCGGCATCCTAGCTGCCAATCCGCTGTCAGCAGCCGGTCCGCATCATCGGCGCGACATCGTCCTGACGGGCGGCCCACCCGAATCGGGGGCGCCCGGGCGGCGATCCGGGGCATGGGCCGCGCCGCTGCCCCGCCCAACGGGGACAAGCGCCCCGCTTTCATCGTCACTCCACGGAGGGCTTGCCATGAGCGCCATCAACTTCGCCTACACGATCGTCTACGTCGAGGACGTGGGCGCGTCGCTGGACTTCTTCGAACGGGCATTCGGCCTGACGCGCCGTTTCCTGCACGAGTCCGGCGCCTATGGCGAGCTCGAGACCGGCGCCACCACCCTGTCCTTCGCGCGCCACGACATCGCGCGCGGCAACCTCGGCCAGGACTACCGCAAGGCCGCGGACGGCGCGCCGCTGGGGATGGAGGTCGGGCTGTCCACGCCGGACGTGCCGGCCGCCTACGCGCGTGCCCTGGGCGCCGGCGCGCAAGGCCTGACCCCGCCGATGACCAAGCCCTGGGGCCAGGTGGTCGCCTACCTGCGCTGCCCCGACGGCACCCTGGTCGAGATCTGCACCCCGATCTGACCGGCGCCTAGGCGTCGTCCCGCGCGCCGGGCCGGGGCTCCACGACGATGCGCGCATGGCGCTGGAAGGTGAAGTACGCCCAGGCCCAGTCCGCGAAGACGCGGACGCGGTTGCGGAAGCCGATCAGGAAATAGACGTGCACGAACAGCCAGAACAGCCACGCGGAGAACCCGCTGAACTGGATCGTCCCCAGGTCGGCGACCGCCGCCTTGCGGCCGATGGTCGCGAGGTTGCCGTAGTCGCGGTAGCGGAACGGCGGCTCCGAGCGCCCCTGCAGGCGCGCGAGGATCTGCCGCGCCGCATGCCGGCCGGCCTGCTTCGCGCCGGGGCTGACGCCGGGCACCGGCTTGCGGCTGCCATCCTTCTCCAGGCTGGTCGCGGCGGCCATGTCGCCGACGACGTAGACCTCGGGATGGCCGGGGATGTTCATCTGCTCGTCGACGATCACCCGTCCCGCGCGGTCCAGCGGCACGCCCAGCGTGCGCGCCAGCGGCGAAGCGGCGACGCCGGCGGCCCACACCTTGGTGCGGGAGGCGATCCGTTCGCGGGTGCCGTCGGCGGTCTGGAGGTCCACGCCCTCCTCGTCGATGCCGACGACGCGGCAGCCGGTGCGCACCACCACGCCAATGCGCTCGAGCTGCGCCTGGGCCTGCGCCGACTGCGCCGGCTTGAAGGCGGCCAGCACCCGGTCGGACCCCTCCACCAGCAGCACCTGGGCGCGGCCCGGGTCGATGCGGCGGAACTCGTCGCGCAGCGTGTGGCGGGCGATCTCGGCCAGCGTGCCGGCCATCTCCACGCCAGTGGGCCCGCCGCCGATGACGACGAAGTTGAGCCAGGGCGCGCGGTCGGCGGGATCGGGCAGGGTCTCGGCGCGCTCGAAGGCGCTCAGCAGGCGCGCGCGCAGCTGGAAGGCGTCGGCCAGCGTCTTGAGGCCTGGCGCATGCGCCTGCCACTGGTCGTTGCCGAAGTAGCTGTGCGTCGCGCCGGCGGCGGCGATCAGGTGGTCGTAGCGCAGGCGCTGTCCGTCGCCGAGCACGACCTCGCGGGCCTGGACATCGATGGTGTCGACCTCGGCCATCAGCACCGTGAGGTTGCGCTGGTGGCGTCGCATGTGCCGGATCGGCGACGCGATCGACGGCGCGGTGAGGCCGGCCGTCGCGACCTGATACAGCAGCGGCTGGAACAGGTGGTGGTTGCTGCGGTCGATCAAGGTGATGCGGACCGGGGCACCGTCGAGGACCTTGGAGGCCTCCAGGCCACCGAACCCGCAACCAATGATCACGACATGGGGAAGCGCAACATGTGGGTCAGCCATGCGGCACATCGTAGCGGGGATGACGACTCGGATAGGTGGGGCCCATCGCTGACAATGGTGGGATGCGCCGCGCCGACCGCCTGTTCCAGATCGTCCAACTCATCCGTGGACGCCGTCTCACGACGGCCGAGTTCCTGTCCCAGCGGCTGGAGGTCTCGATCCGCACCGTCTATCGCGACGTGGCCGCGCTGCAGCAGCAGGGCGTGCCGATCGATGGCGAGGCGGGCGTCGGATACCGGATGCGGGTCGGCTTCGAGCTGCCGCCGCTGATGTTCAGCGCCGAGGAAGCCCAGTCGCTGGTCGCCGCGGTGCGGCTGGCCCAGCCGCAGCTCGACGCCGTGCTCGGGCAGCGCGCCGAGGAAGCGCTGGGCAAGATCTTCGCGGTGCTGCCGGGCTCGGCGCGCGCCGCCGCGGAGAGCCTGACCGTCTACGCGCCGCAGCGCGGCCTGGACAACGCCACCCGCGAGCGCCTGACGCAGCTGCGCCTGGCCACCGAGTCCCGCACCAAGCTGCGGCTGCACTACCTCGACCTGAGCGAGCAGACCAGCTCCCGCGTCGTGCGGCCGCTGGCCTGCTTCTTCTGGGGACCGGTGTGGACCTTCTCCGCCTGGTGCGAGCTGCGCGAGGACTTCCGCAGCTTCCGCGTCGACCGGGTGCAGCAGCTGGAACTGCTGGAGGAGCGTTTCCGCGACGAACCGGGCAAGACGCTCGCCGACCTGCAACGGCGCGAGAACGCGCGCGAGAACTGGGCCTAGCAGGCGACGGGCCTGCCGGGCCCGGACGCGACGGGCGCCTCAGCGCAGCGCGACGCCCTGCGGCAGCGCCGCGGCGCGCGGCCGCCAGCGCAGCAGCGGCGCCTCGATCCAGCGATGGAAAGGCACCGCCGCCATGTTGCTCAGCAGCCAGGCCGCCAGCAGCGCCAGCGGCGCGAGCGCGTCCAGCATCAGGGCCGGGCTCTCGGCGCGGTGCTCGTAGATCGCGTTCACCAGCAGGCAGACCGGGAAGTGCACCAGGAAGAGCGCGTAGGCATGGCGCGCCAGCGTCTGCACCGGCGCCTGGCCGTGCCGCTGGAACCACGCCGGCAGCGTGCCGCGGTGCGACAGCGCGATGACCGCCGCGGTCAGCGCGGCCACGACCAGGCGCTCGCGGAACTCCAGCGCCAGCGCGACAGCCATCAAGCCGCCCAGCGCCAGCAGCCCGGCGCGGCGCGCCCGCGGCGTCCAGCCCTGGCACCAGCAGAGCAGCACGCCCAGGCCGTAGGCGCCGAAGAAGTAGACGGCACAGGCGTCCAGCTCGGCCATCCGGTTGAACTGCAGCAGCGACGCCGCGCACAGGGCGCCGACCAGCGCCAGCGCGAGCTCCTGGCGTCTGGCGCCGGGCAGCGGCAGGCAGCGCAGGCCCCACATCACCAGCAGCAGCAGCGCGAAGAGCTGGAAGTCGATCGCCACGTACCAGGCGCCGACGGTGAGCGCCTCGACCGGCAGCAGGTCCTGCAGCAGCAGCGCATGGGCCAGGATCTGCGCCAGTTCCACCTGTTCCGGCACCAGGTCCGGCAGCAGGGGCGCCACCAGCCAGGAACTCAGCAACGTCAGCCCGACGGCGGCCATGAACGGCGGCACCAGGCGCCAGTAGCGCTGGGCCAGCAGCGCCGGCGCCGAGCGGCGCAGCTGCGGCTCCTGCGCCGCGAGCGCCCGCGCGCTCAGGTAGCCGCCCAGCACCAGGAAGACCTGCACGGCCATGCGCCCGTAGTCGTAGAGCCAGCCGGTCAGCAGCGGGAACAGCCGGTGCATGGCTTCCGCGATCGGTCCGTAGACCGACAGGTGATGCAACACGATCAGTTGCGCGGCGGTGGCGCGCAGCGCGTCCAGCGGGAACAGGCGAGAGGCCATCGGGAATCGGGAATCGGGAATCGGCGGAAAGCAGTCGCCGACGAGCCTGGGTCTCGCTCGGCGCAAAAACGAAGCGGCCACCGCGAGGTGGCCGTTGAGGCGCCAATTCTATAAGCAAATCAACGAGTTACATCGAGTTCGTTTGCATCACGCCCGGCGCACCGCCGCATGACAGCGGACTCACATCAGGCCAACGCCACGCTCACGTCACGCTCACATTCCGCTCACGACGACCGCCACGTCGCCATGAGGAGGTCAATCGCTCACCGCTCACCGCTTGGCGCGCGGGCCGCGCGTACGGGGCTTGGGCGGCGGGAACAAGGTGCCGTTGAATATCGCGGCGAACCAGCCCAGGTACCAGTCGACGAGGCGCTGCGGCCACGGCTTGGGCGGCGCCTTCACCGGCCGCGGGCGGTCGGACGGATGGCGGCGCTCGACGGCGGCGGCGATGCCGGCGAGCCGCTCGCGCAGCGCCATCAGGCCGGCGACCTTGGTGGGGGTCTCGCGCTCGGCCTGGATCACGAGCGCCACATGCAGCAGCGCGCGGTCCTCGCCCAGCGAGGCCAGCCGCAGCTGCGCCTGGCCTTCGACCTTGCCGGTGCGAGGGCCGCGGCCGTCGATGCGCAGGCGCAGGCGGCTGGGGACCTCGAGGTCGAGGACGGTCACGACGCCCTCGAAGCCGGGCAGCGCCAGCGCGTAGGACCGCGGCGCGTCGCCGGCCGCGAGACGGGCGCCGTCGGGCAGGCTGTCGGCGAGCAGGGCCAGGTCATGCAGCGCGCGCCAGGCCAGGTCTTGGGACACGGGCAGGACGAGGTCGTCGTTGAGGGCGAGCGTGGGCATGGGCCGGATTGTGGCCCGCCGCCCCCGGCCAAGGCAGGCCGCAACGAATTTCGCTATGGTGCGGGGATGGACAACATGGACCTGCAGGTGCTGCGCCAGGTGCAGCAGTGGCTAGACGCCGATCAGCGCGTCGTGCTGGGCACGATCACCCGGACCTGGGGCTCGGCGCCACGGCCGGTCGGGTCGATCGTCGCGGTGCGCGCGGACGGATTGATCGCCGGCTCGGTCTCGGGCGGCTGCATCGAGGACGACCTGGTCGCGAAGATCCGCGAAGGCGCGCTCAGCCTGCGCACGCCGGAGCTGATCCGCTATGGGGTCGGCGCCGAGGCGGCGCAGCGTTTCGGCCTGCCCTGCGGCGGCACGCTGGAGTTGATGCTGGAGCCGGTGGGATCGCAGTCGGCGATCGGCCCGCTGCTGGAGCGGCTCTCGCGCGGCGAGCGGGTGCTGCGCACGCTGGAGCTGGCCACCGGCGCGGTGACGCTGGCGGAGCCGCCGGCGCATTCGCGCGACGGCGCCGACCGGCTGGTGCTGAGCGACACCCGGCTGGTGACCCACCACGGGCCGCAGTGGCGGCTGCTGATCATCGGCGCGGGCCAGATGAGCCAGTACCTGGCGCAGATGGCGCTGGCGCTCGATTACCAGGTGCAGGTCTGCGATCCGCGCGACGACTACCCGTGGACGCTGATCGCGGCGCCCCTGACGCGCGAGATGCCGGACGACGTCGTCCAGCGGCTGCGGCCGGACGGGCACACGGCGGTGGTCGCGCTGACGCACGATCCGAAGCTGGATGACCTGGCGCTGATGGAGGCGCTGCGCAGCCCCGCGTTCTATGTCGGCGCGATCGGCTCGCGGGTGAACCAGGCCAAGCGCCGCGCGCGGCTGAAGGAGCACTTCGACCTGAGCGATGCCCAGCTCGACCGCCTGCACGGCCCGGTGGGCCTGCACATCGGCGCCCGCACGCCGCCCGAGATCGCGCTGGCCATCCTGGCCCACATGACCGCGGAACGCTACGGCGTGCAGGTCGTCAGCAGCGCCTTGCCGGAGGATCGCGGCGAGGCGGGATGCGTGGTCTAGCGGCGCACCCCGCGCTCAGCGCATGCTGTACCCGCGCCCGTCCATGCAGGCCTCCACCGCGCGGTTGAACACGCCCGCGTCATTCATCGCGGTGGGCTGCGAGGTCGCCCAGCGGTTGCAGTCCTGGCGGTCGGCCTCGGTCTGCGCGGCGGACTGCCCGTGACGCGGATAGATGATCGGGTCCGGCCGCGGCGGCGCCACCGGGGCCGGCGTCGCGGTGTCGGCGCCGGGCGGCGGCGCGACCACGACGTAGCCCGGCTCGCCGGTGGCCACCGTGTAATACGCGCCGTTGGCGTAGTAGTAGGGCAGCCCGCCGATGCGCAGCGTCACGTAGGCGCTGGGCAGGACCGGCACCACGAAGCCGATCGGCGGGGCGATGACACGGAAGCTCGGCCCCCAGGGCTGGTACCAGACGCCGCCGTGGTACCAGTAGCGGTTGCCGACGAACACCGCGCCGCCCGGCAGGCCGCGGGCCACGTAACCGGGCGCGGGGTAGTAGTGGTCGTGGTGGTAGCGGCTGTCGAAGCGCAGGCCGATGTCGACCCGCGCGCCGCCGCCGTGGTGCTGCGCCGAGGCGACGCCGGCGCTCAGCGCCAGCGCGACGGGAATCAACCAACGAAGCTTGCTCATGATCTGCTCGCGCCGCCGTGCGGCGCCCAGGAAGTCCGGAGGCTTATTGAACGCCGGGCCCTTCGGCTGCGTCTACGGAAGGGCGTTTCGCAGGGGTAAAGATCCATTGCCCGTGTCGGTCCGTGCACGGTCAGCGCACGAGCCGCGCATGGGACGGAAGCGGGTCGCGCGCGGTGGCGCAACGGTCGCGCGCGACGATCGGCGATGATGCGCGCCGCCGGGCATCCGCGACGTCACGACATGACGACACGGCCCTCACGGCCTCTCCACGCGCCGCCGGGCGCACGCCTTTCTTGCGACCTCACCTCGCCCCACCTCGACCCCGCCGCCATGATCGAGCTCTACTACTTCCCCAGCAACGCCAGCTTCGCCCCGCACGTGCTCCTGCAGGAACTGGGCGTGCCGTTCCAGCTCCGCCTCGTCGATCGCGACCGCGACGAGCACAAATCCCCCACGTTCCTGAAGCTCAATCCCAACGGCCTGCTGCCCGCGCTGCGCGACACGCGCCAGGGCGAGCTGGTGCTGTTCGAGACCGCCGCGATCCTGCTGCACCTGGCCGACACCCATCCCGAGGCCGGCCTGATGCCGCCGCTGGGCAGCGCCGAGCGCGCCCATGCCTACAAGTGGCTGATGTGGCTGACCAACACGCTGCAGCCCACCGTCATCACCTACTACTACCCGGACCGCTTCGTCGCCCCGGGCAACGCCGCCGGCAGCGCCGAGGTCAAAGCCCAGGCGCAGGTGCGCGCCGCGGCGCAGCTGGACCTGCTCGCCGCCGAGTTCGAACGCCACGGCGGTCCGTTCCTGCTCGGCGAGCGCTATTCGGTGCTGGACCCCTTCGCCTTCATGCTGTGCCGCTGGACGCGCAACTTCAGCCATCCCGCGCGCAACCGCCCCGCCCTCGCCGCCTTCCTCGAGCGCATGGCGCAGCGCCCGGCGCTGCTGCGCGCGATCGAGACGGAGCAGCTGCCCAAGCCCTGGTTCTGACCGCCCGCTCAGCGAGGCGGCAGCGCGCGCAGGTAGTCGTAGAGCCGCTGCGCGATGGCGGCCCGCTCGTCGGCGGACATGCCCTCGGCGAGCGCCGGCATCTTCGTGCCGGGCCGCACCGCGGCGGGCGCCAGCAGCCAGCGCTGCCAGGCCGCGGCGTCGTAGCCGCGCACGACGACGTCCAGGTCCAGCGGCATCTTGTCGCCGCCGTAGCCGCGGATGCGGTGGCAGCTCAGGCAGTGGGTGCGGGCGAGGTCCGCCGCGTCGGCGTACCGGGCGGCCAGGCCATCCGGCAGCAGCGCGCGCGTCGAGGACGGCCCCACGCTCACCGACGCCACCTGGTAGGGCCAGAGCGCGCCGCCCTCGGCCTGCAGCGCCTTCGAGGCGCGGTTGTCCCACACGAGGTAATACGGCCCGAGCGGCACCTGCCGCTCGCCTTGCAGGTGGTTGTCGACCTGGAAGGGCCGGCCATCGGCGCGCGCGTGCACCAGCCACGCGCGATGCTGCGCGAAGCGCTCCACCGGAATGCGCGAGACGAAACCATCCAGCGCGCGGAATTCCAGTTCCTGCCCCGGCGCACGCCAACCCGTGCCAAGCACCGCCGTCAACGCCGCGTCGGCGGGCACGCCAAGGTAGCGGACCTCGGGCATGCGTCCGTCACGCATCAGGTGCGGCTCGAGCACGGTGACGGTGACAGCGGCCGTCGCCTTGGCCGTGGCCGCCGCCGTCGCCGGGCCGGACGCGCCGGTTGCCGGCCCGGCGGCCAGCCGCCGCGCGAGCTCCGCCGGTGCCGGCAGGTCCACCGCCAGGGCGGGCATCGCGAAGCAGGTCGCGGCGAGCATCGCCAGCGCCAGCACGGCGGCCCGCGCGCAAGGTGCCCCGCGTGCGCCCGACGTGGCCCTCATGGCTTGAGCACCAGCAGGCCGTTCGAATGCGCGCGCACATCGGCCTCGTCCAACCACTCGCGGCGATAACGGCCCTGGGCCAGCAGCGCGGCCTGGTCGGCGTAATGCGCGTCCGGCCAGACACCGCTCTGCCCGACCGGATTGACGCCGAGCGCCTCCTGCGGCCGCGCGAAGTCGATCAACCGGCGCGTCGACGGTCCGTAGACCACCGGCCACGGCCCACTGCCGTTGCGCTGCGCGAAGTTGTTGGGCACCTCATGCCCGCCGGGCACCGGGAACGGACCGACGTTGAAGATCCGGTCCAGCGGCTTCTGCCGGCCCAGCGGATGCTCGTGCGTCAGCGTGTGCACCGCGTCCCAGCGCCAGGTCCCGCTGTCGGGGCCCAGCGTCGCCTGCAGGTGCGCGACCGTCGCTTTCCAGGCGCGGCGCACGATGTCGGTCTGCGTCTCGCGCTGCGGCGTCGAGCGGTCATCCCACCAGGGCGAGTCCGCATCCGCCATCAGCCGCGGCAAGGCGTGGTCGAGCGCGCGGGTGCGGCGCAGGTTCTCGAACTGCGCCTCGCCGAGCTCATCCTTGAGCGCCGCCCGCAGCAACTCGGCGGTGAACTGCTGGAACAGCACCGGCGCCACCGCGTCCGCCTTGTAGGCGCCGTTCCAGCGCACCAGCGCCTCGACCAGCGGCTGCTCCTCGACCGAGGCCGATCCGCGCAGCAGCGGGATGATCGGCCGCAGCACGCGCGGGCCGTAGTCGGTCTGCACGTCCAGCTGCAGCGCCTGGCTGTTGTGGATGTCCCAGCGCTTGCCCTGGCTCAGCAGTCCGTCCAGGCGCCGGCCGCGCTCGGCCAGGTTGTAGTAGCCCGGCACCGGCGTGTCCCCGGTCGGCTGGAAATTGGCCGACACGATGTAGCCGCGCGCCGGGTTCTCTTCGTGCGGATTGGCCGAGAACGGCAGGAAGCCCGGCTTGTCGGCCTCGCCGGTCGCGCCGTCCAGCACGAAGGCCGGATTCACGCCCGGCGGCCGCTGCGGCAGCTTCGCGGCCGCCCACCAGGCGATGTCGCCACTGGCGTTGGCCCACACGATGTTCAGCCCCGGCGCATGCACCAGGCTCGCCGCGTCGCGCGCGCGGTCCAGCGTGTCGGCGCGGCCCAGCCGGTAGAAGCCGTCGAGCACCGGGTTTTCGGTCTCCAGGAAGGCCCACCACATCGCGACCGGGCGCTCGCCGCGGTCGCCCGGCAGCGCGTCGTTGACGATGGGCCCGTGCGGCGAGCGGCGCAGCGTCAGCACCTGGTCGGGCTGGCCCTTGACCTTGAGCGTCTCCTGCCGCGCGGTCATCGCGACCCAGCGGCCCTGGTACCAGACCTCGTTGGCGTTGGCCGGGTTGACCTTCTCGGCGATCAGGTCGACGTCGTCGTTCTGGAACATCGTCAGGCTCCAGCCGAAGCGCCGGTTGTGTCCCAGCAGCGCCATCGGGTTGAGCGCGAGGTGATGCCCGTAGAGCTCGAACTGCGGCGTGCGCAGGTGCGCCTCCCACCACACGGCCGGCGCCGAGTACGCGATGTGCGGATCGCCCGCCAGCAGCGGCTTGCCGCTGACGGTGCGGCTGCCCGACACGACCCAGGCGTTGCTGCCCTCGAACTGCGGCAGCCCGGCCAGCGCCGCGGCCTGGTCGCCGACCGCGGCCAGCCGCGCCAGCATCGGCGCCACGTCGGGGAAGCGCCCGCGCGGCGTGTCCAGCGCCTGCGGCTCCAGCACACCGGAGGGATGCCAGTCCAGGTCGAAGATGCGCAGGTAGTCGGGACCGAGCTGGTCCCGCACCGCGGTCAACGCCGGCTCGGTGCGGAAAGCCGCGGCGAAGCTGTAGGCCAGGTAGCCGGCGATGCTGTAGGTATCCGCGGCGGTGAACGGGCGCTTGGGAATGCCCAGGACCTCGAACTCCAGCGGCGCGGGCCGCGTCGCCTGGTACTGGTTGACGCCGTCCAGGTAGGCATACAGCGCGCGGGTCGCTCCCGGCTGGGCGGTGATGGCCGCGCTCGCCGCGGCGAGTTCATCGGCGCGCTGGCGGATGCCGAGCGCGCGGAACAGCCGGTCGGTGTCGACCAGCTTGGGCCCGAGCACCTCCGCCAGCTCGCCGCGCGCCAGCCGGCGCAGCATCTCCATCTGGAACAGCCGGTCCTGCGCGTGCAGGTAGCCGAGCGCGCGGTAGAGGTCGTCCTCGTTGCGCGCGTCGATGTGGGGCACGCCCCACTCGTCGTAGCGGACGGTGACCGGCGCGCTCAGGCCGGACAGCTGCAGCTCGCCGTCGCGCTGCGGCAGCTTCTGGTGGACATGCCAGGCCGCGGCGGCGGCGCCCAGCGCCGCCAGCACGGCGACCGTGAGCGCGCCGCGCTTCAGCCAGCGACCCACGCTCATGAACGGACCGGTTGCCGCAGGTGGGACAGCGCCTCGACGCGCTTGATCAGCTCGCGGTCGTTCCAGGGCTTGTGGAACATGCCGTACAGGCCCTGCACCTGGTGCAGCCGGGCGTGCAGCTCCTCATGGCCGCTGATGGCGATGATGGGCAGGTCCTCGGTCGCCATCGCGCCCTGCACCGCCTTGATCAGCTCGAAGCCGTCCATGTTGGGCATCTCCAGGTCGGTGATCAGCACGCCGAAGCGGGTCTGGCCGAGCAGCTCCATCGCCTCCACGCCGTCGCGCGCGGCGACCACCTCGTGGCCGGCTTCGCTGAACAGCTTCAGCAGCTTGGCGCGCACGACCGCCGAGTCGTCGACCACCAGCAGCGGCAGGCGCTCGGGCGAGGCGGTGGTCGCGGGGGACGTGGCGGCGGGCGCCACGGCGGGGGCCGAGCTGGCGCGGGCGGCCGGGCCGGGCGGCAGGGGACGGGGCGATGGCGGCGGCGCGCCCACGTCGCGATAGTCGCCACGGCGCACCGTGATGATGATGATCACGATGGCCAGCGGGACCACGATCAGCAGCGGCAACAGGAACGGCTGCAGGGTCTCAGGCAATTCAAACGGCATGCGGCTCTCCGACTCCTCCCCAAACCGCGCACGCTACACCGGCCGCAAGACGGCCTGTAGAGGAAAAGCCCTCTCGGTGGACGGCCGGCGCGCGAGCTCCGACGAGCCGCCGTCGCGCCTCGCCGGCTGACGCGGCCACGCGACAGCGCGCCGCCGCCGCGTCCCTGCATCAGGGGGCTTGCACGGCTTCATGCCCAGCTCAGCGCGGACAGGTCGTTGGCGAACAGCGGGGTGCGGCTCCACAGGCCCTTCAGGCCGGCCCGCGCCACCGTGATCCATTGGGGCTGGTAGAGGAAGGCCGCGACCGCGTCCTCGGCGACCTGGCGCTGCGCCTGGCCGAAGAGCCGGGCCCGCTCGGCCGGATCGGCGCTGCCCTGCATGCGCTCGTACAGCGCGTTGAAGGCCGGGCTGCGGTAGCCCCAGTAGTAGTCCGCCCGGGCGAAGTTGCCGAAGTCGTAGGGCTCCACATGCGCGATGACGGTCAGGTCGTAGGCCTTGCTGCCGTAGACGCTGGACAGCCACTGGGCCCATTCGATCTGCTCGATCCGGGCGGTGATGCCGACCGCCGCCAGCTGCGCCGCGATCAGCTCGCCGCCCTGGCGCGCGTACGGCACCGGCGGCAGCTTCAGCGACAGGGACAGCCCGGTCGCCTTGGCCTGGGCCAGCAGCGCCTTCGCGGCGGCCGGGTCGTAGGCGTTGATCGCGGTGCAGTCGACGTAGCCCGGCGCGTCCGGCGTGACGAAGCTGCCGATCGGCACGCCGTAGCCGTCGGCGCTGGCCTGGATGACGGCCTTGCGGTCGATCGCCATGGCGATGGCGCGGCGCACGCGGACGTCGCCCAGCGGCGGCCGCTGGTGGTTGATGGCCAGGATGGTCTTGGCGCGCGAGGAGGCGGTGATCACCTGGAAGCGCCGCGGCTGCGCCTTGAACTGGGACAGCGCCCGGGCCGCGGCCACGCGCGGGAAGGCGTCCACGTCGCCGGCCAGCAGCGCGGCGACCTGCGCGGCCGGTTCGCCGATGAAGCGGAACTGCACCCGCGGGATCCGGATCGAGGCCGCGTCGCGGAAGCCCGGCCAGGCGGCGACGGTGAGGCTGGCGCCGCGCTGCCACTGGGCGACACGGTAGGGCCCGGTGCCCACCGGGTTCTGCGCGTTGCCGGCGGCGCTGCCGGGCTCGACGATCACCGCCGTCGCCTGCGCCAGCAGCGCCGGCAGGTCGGGCTCCGGATGCCTGAGCGTCAGCACCGCGGTCAGCGGATCGGGCGTCGCGATCGCGGCGATGTTCTCGAAGACGCGGCGGTCCTTGTTGAGGCTGTTCGGCGCGGCCGCGCGCTCGAAGCTGAGCTTCACCGCCGTGGCGTCAAAGGGCGCGCCGTTGTGGAAGCGCACGCCCGGACGCAGCGCGAAGGTCCAGGTCTTCTGGTCCGCCGAGGCGCTCCAGCGCAGCGCCAGCAGGGGGCGGGCCGAGCCGTCCTCGGCCACCTTGGTCAGCGGCTCCAGCACGTTGTAGAGCACGATCTCGCCGATGGCGGCGGCGGCGCCGGCGGTCGGGTCCAGGCCCGGGGGCTCGAGGGTCATGCCCAGCACCAGCGGCCGCCCGCCGGGCACCTGCGCGAAGGCCGGCAGCGCGGCGCCGAGGCTGGCGCCGACGGCGCCGATCGAGAGCCGGTGGAAACGGCGGCGGTCCAGGGAGGTGTCCATGGCCGCGGATCATGCCAAAGCGGCCAGCAGGTCCCGGGTGTAGGGATGCCGGGGATCGCCCAGCAGGCGCGCGGCCGGGCCCTGCTCGACCGCTTCGCCGCCGCGCAGTACCAGCGCGTGGTCGCACAGCACCTCGACCGCGGCGAGGTCGTGGCTGACGATGACCAGGCTGATGCCGTCGCGCCGCTGCAGCTCGCGCAGCAGCGCCAGGATCTGCGCCTGCACCGAGACGTCCAGCGCGGACAGCGGCTCGTCCGCGACGATCAGCCGGGGGCGCGTCGCCAGCGCCCGCGCGATCGCCAGGCGCTGGCGCTGGCCGCCGGAGAACTGGTGCGGGAAGCGCAGCGCCGCGTCGGGCTCCAGGCCCACCTCGGCGAGCACCTCCAGCAGCCGCGCCTGGCGCTGCGCGTCGGTCATCGGCAGCGCGGCGAGCGGCTCCACCACGCTGCGGCCGACGCGCCAGCGCGGATCGAGCGAGCCGTAGGGATCCTGGAACACCATCTGCACGCCGGGCCGCAGCGCGCGGCGCGCGGCGGCGGGCATCGCGTTCACGTCCTGGCCGGACCACCGCACCCGGCCGTGGCGCGGCCGTTCCAGCGCCATGACCAGGCGCGCCAAGGTGCTCTTGCCGGCCCCCGACTCGCCGATGATGCCGAGCGACTCGCCCGCCGGCAGCGTGAACGCGATGTCCTTGAGCACCGTGCGGCCGCCGTAGCGCTGGCCCAGTCCGTCGACCTCGAGCAGCGGGGCCGCTGGCGAGGACGACGGCGCCGGAGTCCGGCCGATGACCCCGCTCATGTCGACACCTCCCAGCAGGCGAGCCGGCCGTCGAAACGAGGCGGCTCCGCGGCGCAGCGGGCGGTCGCCAGCGGGCAGCGCGGCGCGAACGGACAGCCGTCGCCGAGCTGCGCCAGCGCCGGCACGTTGCCCTTGAGCGGATGCAGCGGCTGGTCCCGCCCGGCGCCCAGCCGCGGCCGCGCCGCCCACAGCGCCTGCGTGTAGGGATGGCGCGGGTGTGCCAGCAAGTCCGCCGCGACGCCCTGCTCCATCACTCGTCCGCCGTACAGGATCAGCAGGCGATCGACGCGGCGCGCCGTCAGCGCGAGGTCGTGCGAGATCAGCAGCAGCCCCATGCCGCGCTCGGCGACCAGCTCCCGCAGCAGTTCCAGGACCTGCACGCGCAGCCGCGCATCCAGGGCGGTGGTCGGCTCGTCGGCGATCAGCAGTTCGGGCTCGGCGGCGAGCGCCATCGCGATCAGCGCCCGCTGGCGCTGGCCCCCGGAGAGCTGGTGCGGATAGGCGCAGGCCTGCCGCTCCTCGAGGCCGACGCGCGCCAGCAGCGCCAGCGCACGCTGACGGGCGCTCGCGCGGTCCGGCGCGAGGCGGTGCAGGCGGATCGGCTCCATCACCTGCGCCAGCACGCGCTGCAGCGGGTTCAGCGCCGTCAGCGGCTCCTGGAACACCATCGCGACACGGCGGCCGCGCAGGCCGCACCAGTCGTCCTCGTCGAGCGCGAGCAGCTCGCGGCCGTCCAGGGCGATGCGGCCGGTGGCCCGCGCGCCGTCCGGCAGCAGCCCCATCACGGCCAGCGCCGTCAGCGTCTTGCCGCTGCCGGACTCGCCGATCAGCGCCAGGCACTCGCCGCGGTCCAGCCTCAGGTCGATGCCGCGCAGCGCATGCAGCGCCGCGCCACCGCGCCCGGCGAGCCACACCTGCAGGTCGCGGACCTCGAGCAGCGGCGCGCTCATCGCGGCAGCTCCTTGGGATCGAGGCGATCGCGCAGACCGTCGCCCAGCAGGTTCAGGCCCAGCACCGCCAGCGTGATCGCCAGGCCCGGCGCGAGCGCCAGCTGCGGCGCCTCGAACATCAGCGTCTGGGCCTCGGCGAGCAGCCGTCCCCAACTGGCCTGCGGCGGCTGGGCGCCCAGGCCGAGATAGGACAGGCCGGCCTCGGCCAGGATGGCCAGCGCGAAGCTGGTCGTGCCCTGCACGACCAGCAGCGGCAGCAGCTGCGGCAGCACGTGACGCAGCGTGATCGCCCACCGGCCCTGCCCCGCGACGCGGGCGGCCAGCACGAAGTCGCGCGCCCACCAGCTCTTGGCGCTGCCATTGACCAGCCGCGCGAAGGACGGCACCGCATGCAGGCCGATCGCCGCCATCGCCACCGTCATGCCAGGCCCCAGCGCCGCCGCCAGCAGGATCGCCAGCAACAGCGCGGGAAAGGCGTAGCCCAGGTCGGCGCCGCGCAGGATCAGCGCCTCCACCGCGCCTCGCCGCGCGGCCGCGACCAGCCCGAGCGCGGTGCCGGCCAGCAGCCCGATGCCGACCGCCACCAGGCCCACCAGCCAGGCACTGCGCGCCCCGGCCATCAGGCGGCTGAGGACGTCGCGGCCGAGCTGGTCGCAGCCCAGCCAGTGCGCCGGGCTGGGCGCGGCCAGGCGGCGGGCCATGTCGATCTGCTCGGGCGGCCAGGGCGTCCAGACCAGCGACAGCAGCGCCGCCAGCAGCAGCGCGGCGGTCAGCACGGCGCCCGCGAGGAAGCCGGCGCGCGTCATGCCCGACCTCACGCCGGACTTCATGCCGGACCTCACGTCGGACCTCATGCTGTCCTTGGCACCGTCCTTCATGCCGCGCCCTCCGCCTCGACGTCGGCCTCGGCCCGCGTGCGCAGCCGGGGATCGATCCAGCCGTGCAGCAGGTCGATCGTGAAATTCAGCAGCAGCACCAGCGCCGCCAGCCCCATGACGCCGTTGCGCACGACGATCAGGTCGCGGTTGGCGATCGCCTGCGCCATCAGGCGGCCCAGGCCGGGCAAGGTGAAGACGTTCTCGATGACGATGGTGCCGGCCAGCAGGTTGGCGAACTGCAGCCCGCCCAGCGTCAGCAGCGGGATCGCGGCATGGCGCAGGCCGTGCCGCCACAGCGCCGCGCGGCGCGACAGGCCCTTGGCGCGGGCGCTGCGCATGAAGTCCTCGCGGGCGATGTCCAGCAGCGCGGAGCGCGCGATGCGCGCCAGGATCGCCGCCTGCACCACCGCCAGCGCCGCCGCCGGCAGCAGCAGCGCGCGCAGGCCCGGCCAGAAGCCGCCGCCGAGGTCCTCGGACCAGCCGGGGAAACCGCCGGCGTCGACCCACTGCAGCTTCACCGCGAACAGCAGCACCAGCAGCATGCCCAGCCAGAAGCTCGGCACCGCCAGGCCCAGCTGCGTGAGGCCCATCACCAGGTGGTCGCCCGCGCGGCCGTGCTGGCTGGCGGCCCACCAGCCGGCGCCCAGCGCCAGCACCACCGTCATCGACATCGCCAGCAGCGCCAGCGGCAGGGTCAGGGCCAGGCGCTCGAGGATCAGGTCGGCGACCGGCGCGCCGTAGGCGTAGGACAGGCCGAGGTCGCCGCGCACCAGGCCGGCCAGCCAGGCGAGGTAGCGGGACCACGCCGGCTGGTCCAGTCCCAGCTGGCGGGCCAGCGCCGCGACCGCTTCGGGCGGGGCCTCGGGTCCCATGATCAGTTGGGCGGCATTGCCGGGCAGCCATTCCAGCGCGCCGAAGATCAGCGCCGAAGCGGCCAGCAGCGTCAGCAACAGCACCGCCAGGCGCTTGAGCAGGTAATTCATCGCGGGCGGGATCATAGGCGCCGCGTCCGCGACGGCGTTGCCCCACACGGGCGGACGCAACGGCAACCGGCGTGCCCGCCGCGTCGCATTTTTTTACAGTTCCGTGCGCGGATTTATCAGATCAACGGAAATCTCACGCCGGATCAACGGCTTGGCGAAGTGGCCCGGCTTATGCATAGGGAAGGCAGGGGAGAACAACAGCCACGTGCATCGTCCGGGAAGGGATCGATCATGAAGCCAACAATGATCCATGGGATCGTCGCCGCTGCGGCATTGGCCCTCTGCAGCCAGGCGCAGGCCACGGCGGTGGTGTTCGGCGGCCTCAACGACACCACGACGCTGCTCTATACCAGCACGGTCGACGGCGCCACGCTGTCGGCCACGGTGAAGTTCACGCTGACCAGCTGGTCCGCGACCAGCGCCACCTTCGCGACCATCGTCACGAACAACTCCTTCGGGCCGGGGCAGAACGCGCTGCTGTCGTTCGGCATCGACGTCGTCACGCCGGCGCTCCAGGGCGCCACCGCCGGTTCCGGATGGTCCGCATCGATCGACGACAACTTCCCGAGCTTCAAGAAGGTCGACCTGTGCGTCTGGGCCGGCAACTCCTGCTCCGGCGGACCGATCGGCGACGGGCTGGGCGAGGGAATGATGTCGTCCTTCAACCTCGTCCTCACGGCCGAGGCCGGCGGTGACTTCATGCAGGGCATCACCTTCACCAGCCCCTACTCCGCGAAGTTCCAGAGCGTCGGCACGAACGAGGTGTCGGTGGAGTTCGCCGGTTGCGTCGCCAGCCAGCCGGGCTGCGGCGAAGGCGGTGGCGGCGGCTCGGGCGGCGGCGGCGGCAACGTGCCGGAGCCCGACGCGCTGGCGCTGATCGCCATCGCGGCACTCGCCGCCGGCCTGTCGCGCCGGGTGCTGACACGCCCGCTGCGCCGCCCGTCCTGAGACCTGGTCACGCGAAAGCAGGCCTCGACAGAAAGCCCGCTTCGGCGGGCTTTCTTGCGTTCCGGCGAGCCCCGCGCCGGTCCGCCCGCCTACTTCGTGAAGGACGTCGTCGCCACCGCGGTGTTGCCGGCGGCGTCCTTCGCGACGGCCTGGATCGTGTGCGTGCCGGCCGAGGCCTTCTTCAGGTTCCAGGTGAAGCTCAGGGTGGCGCCGGTGCCGCTCGCCACCTGCGCGCCGTCGACGTAGAGCGTCTGGCGGATGCCGGCGTCGCCGGCGTTGTCGCTGGCGCGGGTCGAGATCGTCAGCGTGTTGCCGGCGAACTTGGCATTGGCCGCGGGCGTCGCGATCGCGATCTCCGGCGGCTGCGTGTCGACCAGCGCCGCATTGGCCACCGTCAGCGTCACCGCCGCGCTGGTGCCGGCATTGCCGGCCGCGTCGACCGCGGTGGCGGTGAGCGTCACCGCGCCGTTGGCGACCCGGGTCGAGTCCCAGCTGAAGCCGTAGGGCGCCGAGGTGTCCGAGGCGACGACGCTGCCGTTGACCCGCAGGTCCACACGGGCGATGCCCTGGTTGTCGGAGGCGCCGACATCGACGGCGACCAGCCCGTTGACCGTCGCGCCGTTGAGCGGCGCGCTCACCGAGACGGCGGGCGGCTGGGTATCGGGCGCGGGCGCGCTCAGCACCGCCTGCATCGCCGCGCCGGCGTTGATGCGGCCCCAGCCGAAATACGGATCCCGCCCGGCGGTGCCGAGATCCACGGCGGTGGTGAACAGCGCGTTCTGGATCGCGCTGCCGCTGAGCGTCGGCCGGGCCGACATCAGCAGCGCGACGGTGCCGGCCACGACCGGGCTGGCCAGCGAGGTCCCCCACCAGGCGCCATAGCTGCCGCCGCGCTGGGTGGTCCAGATGTTCTGCCCGGGCGCGGCCAGCGCGACGAAGTTGCCGTAGCTGGACCAGCTGGTCCTGGCATCGGTCTCGTTGGTGGCGGAGACCGGGATCATGCTGGCCGTGGGCGTGATGCCCTCGTCGATGCCGTTGTTGCCGGCCGCGACCACGACCAGCCCGCCCTTGCTGCGCAGGTAGTCGGCCGAGCTCTGCACCGAGACGCTGCCCGCCACGCCGCTGTAGCTGATGTTGGCCACGCGGGCGCCCTGGTCCGCCGCCCAGCTCAAGCCTTGCGCGACGGTGCTCCAGTAGGCATAGGCATTGGGATCGGCGATGCGCACCGGCATCAGCTGCGCCTGGCCGGCGACGGCCGCGACGCCGATGCCATTGTTCAAGGCCGCCGCCGCCGCGCCGGCCACCGCCGTGCCGTGGCCGTGGACGTCGCTGGTGTCGGCGTTGCCGTCATAGAAATTCCAGCCCGGGACCATGCGGCCGGCCAGGTCGGGATGGCTGGCGTCGATGCCGGTGTCCAGGATCGCGATCTTGATGCCGGCGCCCTGGGCGGTGTCCCAGGCCTGCGGCGCGTTGATGCGCACCAGGTGCCACTCGCTGCCCATGTAGGGATCGTTGGGCGTCATCGCGGGCGACACCCGCATGTCCAGCTCGGCCGTCTTGAGCTGCGGATGGCGGGCCAGCGTCATCGCCACCGCGGTCTCCGAGGCGTTGGGCGGAAGGTCGACGATGGCGACCTGCGTGCGGCCGATGCGGCGCGCCTTGCCGCCGTGCGGGCCGAGGATCCTGGCCAGTGCCTTGTCGTCCAGGCCCGCCCGCGTCTGCACCAGCAGCCGCTGGCGCGCCCAGCCGTTGGCCGTGCCGGCCGCGGGCGGCGGCAGCTCGAGCTCCGTCTGCGGGCCGCCGGGCCGGATGCGCAGCGCCTGCGCGAGCGCGTCGAAGGCATCGGGCTTGCGCCGGCTCAGGCGCGTCAGCACGCGGCCGTCGACGGTCAGGGCGACGCAGGTGTCGCCTTCGCAGAACACCAGGGCGCTGGCCTCGTCGGTCGCCTTCCACGACGACAGGTCGAGCCGGTCGCAGAGCAGGTTGCCGATCAGCGCGTGGCGGATCTCGTCGTCGTAGCGGTACTGGCCGTTGACGCCGGCGCGGCTGAGCATCACCAGGTCGTCGATGCGCAGCTGGTCGATGCGGCGGGCGAGCGCCTCGCGCACGGCGGGGCTCAGGTCGGTGTAGCGCCCCAGGCCCTGCGATGGCGACAGCTCGTTGCGCAGTTGCTCCGGACGCGCGGGCGCGCAAGGCGGCGTCGAAGCCGGCGTGGCCGCGGCGGCGGCAAGGACGAAGGATGCAAGCACGGACATGGCGGTCTCCTCCGCCCCGAGCGGCGGTCCCCGGCCTGCGGAGCCGTCCCTGCGGAGCTCGTTGTCGTCCCCCTGACGGCGGCCGGCGCGTCTGCGCGCGCACGGTCGGTCTCTCGCAGCAAGGCCCGGGCCAGAACTGCAAGTGGGGACGGCGATTGAGGTTTTTCCGTCGGCCCCGGCGGGACGGCGCGCGAGTGTCAAATCCGTCGACAGCGCGGAGGCGTCATGGCCTCACGGCCGCGCCGCATTGCCGCCCGCGTCAGTGCGCCTGCGCGGCCAGGCGCAGCCGGCGGTGCACCGCCCGCGCCTGCGGCACCCAGCCCAGTCGCGCCCAGCGGCGCCACATCAGCAGCCCGCGGATCCATTCGTCCGCCGCATAGGCGATCCACAGGCCGACCAGGCCCAGCCCGAACACCTCGCCCAGCAGCCAGCTGCCGCCGGCCAGCACCAGCAGCATCGAGCCCGCGCCGACCATCACCGGATACTTCGCGTCGCCGGCGGCGCGCAGGGCGTTGATGACCACGAGGTTGAAGGTCCGCCCCGGCTCCAGGATCACCGTGATCCACATCAGCACGGCCGCGCTGGCGAGGATGGCCTCGTCGTGGGTGAACAGCGTCAGCAGCCACGGCGACGCCGCCGCCGCCGCGCCCGCGACCACCACGCTGATCGCCAGCCCGCGCGCCAGCGCGCGGCGCACCAGCCGGTGGGCCTCGTGCAGCTGGCCGGCGCCGATCAGGTGGCCGACGACGATCTCCGCCGCGAAGCCGGTCGCCAGGCCGGGCAGCAGCACGAAGTACATCAGCTGCGAGGTGTAGCTGTGCGCCGCCAGCGCCGACGCGCCCAGATGCCCGGCCACGGCGATGCTCACCATGTAGGCCAGGCGGTAGGCGATGTTCTCGGCCGCGCCGGGCAGGCCGATGTGCAGCACCGCGGCGAGCTCCGCGCGCGGCAGCCGCCACCAGTCGGAGGCGCGCGGGCGCAGGTCCAGGCGCGCGCGCCACAGCCAGACATGCAGGCCCAGGCCGAAGGCGCGGCTCAGCGCCAGCGCCAGCGCGAAGCCCGGCAGGCCCAGGCGCGGCATCAGCAGCACCGACAGCAGCAGCTGCGCCACCTGCATCGCCACCAGCACCAGCAGCGTGTCGCGGCTGCGCAGGTGGGCGCGCATGACGCTGGCCATCGAGGCATTCCAGGCGTCCAGCATCAGCGCCGGCGCCAGCGCCATCAGGAAGGGCTGCGCCAGCGGCAGCACTTCCGCCGGGGCATTCATCAGGCGCAGCAGCGGGCCGGCGAACAGCAGCGCCATCACCGCGGTGGAGCCGCCCAGCCAGCTGCTGGCGCCGAGCGCGGCGCGCGCGGTCGCGTCCGCCACCGCGCGGCGGCCGCTGCCCAGCGCCTGCGTGATGACCACGCTGATGCCGGCGCCGATGATGCGGAAGAGGATGAACAGCGTGGCCGCCAACTGGTTGGCCAGCGCGAAGGCGGCCCCGGCGGGATCGGAGATCCGGGCCGCCATCATGGTGCCGATCACGCCGACGGCGATGCCCAGGCAGAGCTCGAGGAACAGGGGCCAGGCCAGCGAGAACAGGCGGGGCGACGGCGGCGTGTGCGAGGGGGACGACATGGTGCGGCGGCGGGAGGCGGACGCGCGCCGCCGCTGACAGCGGTGGACACGAGCGCGGGATTCTCTCGTGGCGTCGTTGCGCTTGGGGCCGTAACCGCGATGAAACCGACCGGGCCGTCGACGTTGTCGTTTCGCCGCCACCGGGCGGTGGCGAGGCCGGGCCGCGTGCGCCGTATTGGCCGTATCGGTCGGGTGGGGACCGCGTGCGCCGGGGGCGCCGCTCAGGCGGCCGAGGGTCCGGCCGGCGCAGCCACCGGGCACATCGGCAGGCCGCCGGCGAGGAAGGCACCGCGTTCGGCGTCCAGGGCCGGGCGCAGCGAGACCAGCGTCGCGCGCTCGCCATAGAGCTCGTCGAGCTCCTCCAGCAGCAGCGCGCGCACCGCCGCCTCCGCCGAGGGCGGCAGGGCGCGGACCCATTGGCGGTCGCGGCCGTCCAGGCGATAGAGCACCACCCAGATGACGCAGGTGTCGATGAAAGCGGACATGCGCGCAGCCTAGTCGAGCCGCCGCGCGAAGGCGATGGGGGCGGGCCGCGCGGGGTGCGCCATATTCATCGAAACCGGGCCCCGTGACGCGGCGGCGGCGCCCGGTCGTGACGGAAGTCCGGCCGGCGGCGGCCGGTCGCGAGGAGCGGCCGCGCCTAGCGCCATTCGATGACGGACACGCCCAGCCCCACCCGCGATTCGCGGAAGTTGTAGTCGATCAGGCTCTCGCCGTAGCCGCTGAACAGCTGCAGGTAGCCATGCAGGCCGCCGCCGATCGGGAAGGCCCATTCCAACTGCGCGGAGCCGCGCGAGCGGTCGCCGAAACGCAGGCTGTGCCGCGCCGTCAGCGCCAGCACGTGGCGCCCCAGCTTCTGCGTCACCAGCACCTCGCCGCGGCCGACGTAGTCCTGGATGCGCGGGTTGTCGTCGCTGCCGCCGTTCAGGATCCGCCACCAGGGCCGCAGGCTGACGGTGGTCTCGCCGTGTTCCAGGCTCAGGTCGCCGATCAGCCGGTTCCAGCTGCGCGACAGTGGCGCCGCCCGGCCGTTGGACTGGTGGTTCAGGCTCAGGCCCACCATGCTGGCCTTCCAGCCGAAGGGCAGCGCCACGTCGGCGCCGTGGGTCACGATCAGCTCCGGCTCGTAGTTGGTCTCGCGGAAGGGCCGCGACACGCGCCCGTTGTAGACCTGCCAGCGGGAGCTCTGGGTGTAGGCGCCCCAGACGGACAGGCTGCCGTGGTCGTCGAGCGACCAGATCTTGGACTTCAGGCTGATCTGGAACTTGGCTTCGTTCTTGTCCAGGTCCAGCGCCTGCACCACGCCGTTGTCCGGCGTTTCGGACGACGGCGCCGGGGAGCGGTTGGAGCGCGAGGTCCAGGACACCGGCAGCAGGTAGACCGGCTTGTAGGGCCGCGGCAGGAAGCGCGGGAGCTGGTCACGGCAGGACAGCTCCCAGCGCTCGGACAGCGTCGAGCCCAGGTAGTTGCGGGCGCTGCCCGAGGCCTCCGGCAGGCGCGAGCACGGATCGTCCACCCGCGGCACGCTGGCCGCGGCCGCCACCGGCAGCGCGGCGGGCACCGGCACCGGCGCCGCCTGCGCGACCGCCGACGGCGGCGCCGCGTCGGGCGCGCGGCCATGCAGGCGGTCGTAGCAGGCCAGCCGGGCGTCGTTGTCCGCGATGGCGGCGCACTCGGACGGCGTCTTCGCCGCCGCGGCGGCGTTCAAGGCCGGAGTCTGCGCCGGCAGCGCCGCGACCTGCGCCGACGCCTCGTCCGACCAGGCGGCGATCAGTGCCGCCAGCACCGCCGCCGCCCACGTCATCGCCTTCGCGAGGCGCAGGCGCCACGTCCTCATCGACACCATCGTGCATCCGTCCTAGTCCAGTCGAAGCGGGCGGGATGCAAACGGCGTTCCCGGCCCAGGCGGCAGAACTTGCCGAGGCACGCTCCCTAGAATCGGCCGCCATGCAGCCGTCCACCGCCCCCGTTTCCTTGTCGACCGCCCCGGCGCCGGACAAGTCCTGGCCCCACCAGCCCCGCTGGCCTGCATGGGCCGCCCTGGCCGCGCCGCTGCTGCTGAGCGCCTGCGCCCAGTGGTCGCGCGCGCCCCAGGCCCCGGCTTCCACGCCTCAGGCCGTGCCGGGCGGGCCCTTCGCCCCCGCCGCGCTGCAGGCGCTGCGGCCGGAGCAGTTCCGCTCCACCGTCGGCAGCGGCGCCGACGCGCAGGCGCGCTGGATCAACGACCGCGCCCGCATCCGCACCGCCGCGGCGCAGGCACTGGCCGCGCCGCAGGACGGCGCCGCCTTGCGCGAACTGGCGCAGGCGCTACGACTGGTTGCCCATTACCGGGCCGAGATCGACACCGCCCGCCCGGCGCTGCTGGCCGCGCTGCCCGCGCTGGACAGCCAGCCGGCGGAGGTCCAGCGCCCGCTGCTGACGGCCGCCTTCACGCTCTACGCCTTCGACGCGGCGCCGCTGCTGCGTCCGCTGCTGCCGCGCCTGGCCGCGCCGCGCGAATTCGCGATCGCCGCCTATGCGCTGATGCAGACCCGCCAGCCGGCGGACCTGGCGCTGATCCAGTCGCAACTGGCGCAGCGCGACCGAGACGAGCCGCGCCTGCAGGCGCTGGCCCAGGCCCTGGCGACGGCGCAGGGCGTGCCGCAGCCGGCGCGTCCGCCGCTGGCGGACCTGCTGGCGATCCGCCCCGGCTACCCGGTGGTGTTCAGCTTCCAGCGACCGGGCCGGCAGCAGATGGGCCTGGCGCTGGTGCGGCAAGCCGACGGCCGTTTCGTGCGACGCGCCGATGGCGGGCTCTTCAACATCGAGCAGCTGGCGCTGTCCAGCAGCGGCCTGCCGGGCACGATCACGCTGGGCAACACTCCGCAGGGCCTGTTCACCATCCAGGGCGCCGGACGCGCCGCCTCCAACATCTGGATCGGCCCGACGCCTTACCTCCACACCAAGGTGCCGGGCGAAGCCAGCGTCGCCGAGTACGAGCAGCGCGTCCCCGGCGCCGACGAGCCGGCCTGGACGCTGGACCGCTACCGCGCGTTGCTGCCTGCGTCCTGGCGCGACTACGCCCCGTTGCAGGAGGCCTGGCTCGCGGGCCGCGCCGGTCGCGACGAGATGCTGATGCATGGCAGCACCATCGATCCGCGCTACTACGTCGGCAGCCGCTTCTACCCGGGCACGCCGTCGGACGGTTGCCTGGTGGCGATGGAGTACTGGTCGCCGGAGGGCACGATGGTGCACAGCGACCAGATCGCACTGCTGCAGGCCTTCACCGCCCAGGGCCGTGACCGCGGCTACATGGTGCTGGTCGAGCTGGACCCGGCCCCCACGCCGGTCGCCCTGGCCGAGGTGATCCAGTCCGTGCTCGACGCCGAGGCCCGCACGCCCGGCCGCCGGTGAGGCTCGAACAGGGCGTGAGGTTCGCGGACGCGAGGCCTCATGCCCTGGTCGGGCCTGCGCGCCGAAGGTGGCAGTCCTTGCCAGAGCCCTTGCGATCACCACCGGTTATGGCGTTCCCGCGCCGTTTCATTGGCAGCCGCCGGGCGCGCCCACTAGAGTAGGCCGCACCATGCCCGATTCCCCGCAGCCTCTGAACACTGAAACCCCGAGCGAGCATCACCCGGACCTGGACCTGTACGACAGCCTCCGCCTGATGGAGGTCTTCATCGACGACCAGCGCGCGGCCGTGGCGGCGGTGCGCGCGGCCGCCGGGGCGCTGGCGGCGGCCGTGAACGCGGCGCTGCCGCGGCTGGTGGTCGGCGGGCGGCTGCTGTACGCGGGCGCGGGCACCTCGGGCCGGCTCGGGGTGCTGGACAGTGTCGAGCTGGTGCCGACCTTCTCCTGGCCGCGCGAGCGCGCCGTCGCGGTCCTGGCCGGCGGCGAGGGCGCGATGTTCGTGGCCGTCGAAGGCGCGGAGGACGACGAGCCGCAGGGCCGCCGCGACCTGGAGGCGCTCGCGCCGACGCCGGACGACGTCGTCATCGGCATCGCCGCCTCGGGTCACACGCCGTATGTGCTGGGCGCACTGGCGGCCGGGCGCGCGGCGGGCGCGCTGACGGTGGCGCTGGCCAACAACCCGGGCGCCGCGGTGCTGGCCGCCAGCGATCATCCGATCCTGCTGGACACCGGCGCCGAGGTCATCTCGGGCAGCACGCGGCTGAAGGCCGGCACGGCGCAGAAGATCGCGCTCAACAGTTTCTCGAGCGCGCTGATGGTCCGCCTGCACAAGGTCCACGGCAACCTGATGGTGGATATGAAGGCGACCAACGCGAAGCTGGTGCGCCGTGCGGTCGCGCTGACGATGCGCGCCAGCGCTGCCGACGAGCCGGCGGCGCGTGCCGCGCTCGAGCGCTGCGGCTTCCACGTCAAGACGGCGATCGTGATGCTGCGGCGCGCGATCGATGCCGATGCGGCCCGCGCGCTGCTCGCGCGCCATGCGGGCAATCTGCGCCGGGCGCTGGCCGAGCGTTGATCCGCAAGCGGCCCTCGCACGCAAGCGCGGCAATCCCCATGCGGCCGCCGCTGCGTTTGCACCGACACTGAGGCCCATGTCCGCCGCGCCTGTTTCTCCCGCTTCTCCCGTAACTCCCGCTTCGCCGTCGCCGCGAGGTCCCTGGGCCTGGGTGCCCACGCTGTACTTCGCGCAGGCCCTGCCGTACGTCTTCGTGATGTCGATGTCGACGGTCATGTACAAGAACTTCGGCATCTCCAACACGGACATGGCGCTGTTCACCTCGGGCCTCTACCTTCCGTGGGTGGTCAAGCCGCTGTGGTCGCCGCTGGTGGAGATGTTCGCGACTAAACGGTTGTGGACGGTCGCGACGCAGTTCCTGATCGCCGCGGCGCTGACTGCCGTCGCACTGGCGCTGCCCTTGCCGGCGTTCTTCCAGCTGTCGCTGGCGGCGTTGTGGGTGATGGCCTTCGTCTCGGCCTCGCACGACATCGCGGCGGACGGCCTTTACCTGCTGTCGCTGGCCCAGCATCAGCAGGCCGCCTTCGTCGGTGTGCGCTCCACCTTCTACCGGCTGGCCAACATCGCCTGCATGGGCGGGCTTGTCGTGCTGGCCGGCGAGGTGCAGAAGACGTACGGCAGCTGGGTCCTTGCCTGGCAGACCGTCATCGCGCTGATGGCGGGCGGCTTCCTGCTGCTGGCGGGCTATCACTGGTGGCGCCTGCCTCGCCCGGCCGCCGACGCCCCGATGCCGCGCTCGGAGCGCAGCAGCGCCACCTTCGTCCACATCTTTGCGGAGTTCTTCCGCAAGCCCGGCCTCGCGGTGATCCTCGGCTTCCTGCTGCTGTATCGCTTCCCCGAGGCGCAACTCCTGAAGCTGGCGGTGCCCTTTTTGCTCGACCCGCAGGACCAGGGCGGCTTGGGACTCAGCAACACGGAACTCGGCATCGTCTACGGCACCGTGGGCCTGATCGCGCTCACAGTGGGGGGGCTGCTGGGGGGATGGGCGATCTCGCGCGTGGGGCTGAAGCGCGCGCTGTGGCCGATGGTGCTCGCCATGCACCTTCCGAACGTGGTCTTCCTGGCGATGGCGTGGTCCCATCCGGGTTCGTTGTGGATCGTCGCCGCGGCGCTTGCCGTGGAACAGTTCGGCTACGGCCTGGGCTTCACCGCCTACATGATGTTCATGGTGCTGGTCGCGGATGGACCACACAAGACGGCGCATTACTCGATCTGCACCGGCTTCATGGCGCTGGGCATGATGCTGCCCGGCATGTGGAGCGGCTGGCTGCAGGACCAGCTCGGCTACCTGCACTTCTTCGGCTGGGTGCTGCTCGCGACGATCCCGTCGCTGGTCATGACCGCGCTGATCCGCATCCCCGAGGGCTTCGGCCGCAAGGAGCCCGGCGCGTGAGCGCGGCCGCGCCCGGCACGCGACCGGCGGCCGGCGAGCGGCTGCTGTCGCTGGACGCCTTCCGCGGCTTCGCGATCGCGGCGATGCTGCTGGTCAACAACCCGGGCGACTGGTCGGCGCTGTACGCGCCGCTCGGCCACGCGCAGTGGCATGGCTGGACCTTCACCGACTGGATCTTCCCGTTCTTCGTCTTCATCAGCGGGATCTCGATGAGCTTCAGCCTGGCCCGACGCGGCCGGGTCGACGACCGCGGCGCGCTGCTGCGCCATGCCTGGCGGCGCGGGACGACCATCGTCCTGATCGGCCTGCTGCTGAACCTGTTCCCGTTCTTCCACTTCGAGACGGTGCGGCTGCCGGGCGTGCTGCAGCGGCTCGGACTCATCACGATCCTGGCGGCACCGATCGCGCTGTGGTGTGGCTGGCGCGCGCAACTGGCCGTGTTCATCGGCCTGCTGCTGGGCTACGGGCTGATCCAGACCTTCGTGGCCGTGCCCGATGCGCAGGGCGTCTGGCACCGCGGCTCGCTGCAGCCGGGCGAGGACGTCGGCGCCTGGCTGGACCGGGCGCTGCTGGGCGGGCACCTGTGGGCGAAGAGCAAGACCTGGGACCCCGAAGGCCTGTTGAGCACGCTGCCGGCCGTCGCGAGCCAGATAGCGGGATTGCTGGCGGGCCGCTGGCTGGCACGACGCGGCCGCGATCCCGCCGAGAAGGCGATGTGGTTCATGGTGGCTGGGCTGGGCTGCCTCTGGGCCACCCAGGTTCTCGATGCCTGGACGCTGCCGATCAACAAGAATCTGTGGACGCCCGCCTTCGTTTTCCTGACCACCGGCTGGGGGTGCCTCGTGTTCGGCGTGTTCTACTGGCTCCTCGATGCCGCGCCATTGCCCCGGATGCGCGACGCAATGGCGCGGCGCTTGCAGCCGCTGGTGGTGTTCGGCATGAACGCGCTGTTCCTGTTCGCGCTGTCCGGGCTGGTGGCCCGGCTGCTCGGGCTGGTCCACGTCGCCGAGGGCGTGTCGCTCAAGGCCTGGCTCTTCGCGCCGCTGCGCGCGCTGCCGGTGGATCCGCGTTTCGCGTCGCTGCTGTTCGCCGTCGGCTTCGTGGCGGTGTTCTACGGCATCGCGTGGGCGATGTGGCGGCGCGGCTGGATCGTGAAAGTGTGAGCGGGCCGCACGGCGCCGCCGGATGAAGTTTCGATGCGACGACGACAGTGGATGACCGCGGCCCTGGCCGCACCGGTGTTCGGCAGCCTGGGGACGGCGCTGCCGGGTTGCTCGACGGGACGGTCGAGCGCCGTGCCGGCCCGGACCGAGGCCGCCACCGCCGAGGACGGCCCGCCGCCCGCGCCGCGCGAGTTCCGGGCCGCCTGGGTGGCGACGGTCGCCAACATCGACTGGCCCAGCCGCCGCGGCCTGAGCGACGCCGCGCAGATCGCCGAGATCCACGCGATCCTCGACCACGCCCGGGCGCTGCGCCTGAATGCGATCGTGCTGCAGGTCCGCACCAGCGCGGACGCGCTGTACCGCTCCACGCTGGAACCCTGGAGCGAGTACCTGTCCGGCGTCCAGGGCCAGGGACCGGGCTACGACCCGCTGGCGCTGTGGATCGAGCAGGCCCGCGCGCGCGGTCTCGAACTCCACGCCTGGCTGAACCCGTATCGCGCGAAGCAGAGCGGCGGCAAGTCCGCGCCCGCCGCCACCCACCTGAGCCGCACGCGGCCGGACTGGGTGAAGAAGTACGGCGACCAGCTCTGGATCGATCCCGGCGAACCGGGCGCCGCCGACCACACGCTGGCGGTCTGCCGCGACCTGCTCACCCGCTACGACGTCGACGGCCTGCACATCGACGACTACTTCTATCCCTACCCGGTCCAGGACGCGGCCAAGCAGGACATCGACTTCCCCGACGACGCGAGCTGGCTGCGCTACGTCCGAGGCGGCGGCACGCTGGCGCGGGCCGACTGGCGTCGCGACAACGTCGACCAGCTGGTGCGGCGCTTGTACGAGCTGGTGCGCGAGCTGCGGCCGTCGGCGCGCGTCGGCATCAGTCCCTTCGGCCTGCCGCGGCCCGATTTGCGACCGGCGGGCATCACCGGGTTCTCGCAGTACGACAAGCTCTACGCGCACGTCGAGCATTGGATGGCCATGGGCTGGCTGGACTACCTGGCGCCGCAGCTCTACTGGCCGCGCGCGCAGAAGCCGCAAGCCTTCGAGCCGCTGATGCGGGCCTGGCAAGGACTCAATCCGCTGGGGCGGCATGTCTGGCCGGGGCTGTTCACCAGCCGCGCCGGCAACGAGGCCGATGGCTGGCCGCTGGAGGAGATCGCCGAGCAGGTGGCGCTCACGCGCGCCGCGCCGGGCACTGGCGGTCACCTGCACTTCAGCATGGTGGCGCTGCTGAAGAACCGCCGCGGCATCGCCGACGCGCTGCGCGACGGGGCCTATGCGCAGGCGGCGCTCGCGCCCGCCACGCCCTGGCTGTCGGCGCCCGCATGCGGCGCCGTCTCGCTGTCGCGCGAGTCGGACGGCGCGCTGCGGGCCTCCGCGGCGGGCGCGCCGGCACGTGGCTTCGCGCTCTGGCGCCGCCCGGCCGGCCAGGCTTGGCGCTTCGAGGCCCTGCCGCCGGACGGTCGCATCCCGCGGCCCTCGCCGGGCGAGGCGCTGGTGCTGTCCGCGATCAATGCGATCGGTGAGGAAGGCCCTCGCGCTTCGTTCGTCGCCTGAACGCAGGGCCTTCACTGTCGATTCGGCGCAACGACCGACCCCGGCGGCGTGCGCTCATCAGCCCTAGGGGAAACCCTCGAACATCGACGCCGATCGGCGGGTTGCGCCACGGCGCGCGCGCCCCGTCCCTGGGCGCTGTTGCGCTTCGGTGTGGCGTAGGTGCCTCACCTGAAAACGCCAGTGAACACTTGTCACAGCTCCTCAACATTGGCTATCCAGACTGCGCCGCTGACGCGTTGGTGAGGCCGCCGTGAGCGCCCCGAAAAAGGGCTCGAATGAGGCATTGACGACGCGCTGTGAAGGAGAGGTCTCCCGATATTGCCGCATTGATGCGGCAGGTTTCGGCTGGTAGGCTTTTTGCTTCATAAGCGGAGATGGCGCGCCCAAGAGCGCGCCCGACGCAACAACAAACGAGGGCGGGCATCGCCGCGACGCGCACCACATCGCGTTGAAGTCGGCGACGGAAAACGTTTGCGGAACGTTCACAGCCCCCTCGGAACGGGTTTCGGTCTGACGTCGCACAGGAGCACAGGAATGAATCAGAAGGATTGGTTGGGTTTTTCGCGGACGGCGCTGGCCGCCGCGGTCGCCATCGTGGCGGCCGCGCCGGTGATGGCGCAGAACACCACCTCGGCCATCGGCGGCCGCGTGGTCGGCGCTGACGGCAAGCCCGTCGCGGGCGCCACGGTGGTGATCCTGCACAAGGAGTCCGGCTCCTCGAACACGCAGACCACCGATGCCGACGGCCGCTACAACGCGCGCGGCCTGCGCGTGGGCGGTCCCTACACCATCACCGTCACCAAGGGTGGCGACCGCGAGGTCAGCGAGAACGTCTACCTGGCCCTGGCCGAGACGCTGGGCCTGGACGTGCAGCTGGGCAAGAGCTCCACCCAGCTCGAGACCGTGGTCACCACGGGCAGCGCCACCGCGGCGAAGTTCAACAACTCGACGATGGGCTCGGGCACGCAGATCAACCGCGCCGAACTGGACGCCTACGCGTCGATCGCGCGCAACCTGCAGGACTACGCCCGCAACGATCCCCGCCTGGCGCAGACCGACAAGGAACGCGGCGAGATCTCGGCGATGGGCCAGAACTCGCGCTACAACTCGATCACGATTGACGGCGTCGCCATCAACGACAGTTTCGGCCTGGAAGCCAACAACCTGCCGACGGCCAAGCAGCCGATCTCGATCGACGCGATCCAGTCGGTGCAGGTCAACCTGTCCAACTACGACGTGACCCAGAAGGGTTACACCGGCGCCAACATCAACGCCGTCACCAAGTCGGGCACCAACGAGTTCAAGGGCAGCGTCTATTACGTCTACCGCAACGACGACATGGTGGGCAAGCGCTTCGACCGCGGCAACCAGCGCTATACCGATTTCCTGCCCTTCAAGGAAGACACCAAGGGCTTCACCCTGGGCGGCCCGATCCTCAAGGACAAGCTGTTCTTCTTCGTCAACTATGAAGAGCTCAAGAGCAACCGCGCCCAGCCCGAGTTCGGGCCGATCGGCAGTTCGCTGACCAACAACGCGATCTCGCAAGGCCAGCTCGATGCGATCACCCAGACCGCAAAGAACGCCTACGGCATCGACACCGGCTCGGTGATCGGTCAGTCGCAGCTGTCGGTCAAGGACTATCTGGCCAAGATCGACTGGAACATCAACGACAACCACCGCGCCAGCATCCGCGTCGCGCGCACCGAGCAGTCGGACACCAACAACGGTTCCTTCGGCGGCTACAGCGCGACCGGCCTGCAGATGACCTCGCAGTGGTGGCAGCAGAAGAAGAAGATCGACACCGTCGTCGGCCAGTGGTTCGCCGACTGGACGCCGGACTTCTCGACCGAGCTGAAGATCTCGAACCGGGACTACAACAGCGTTCCGCAGAACAACAGCAACCTGCCCGCGATCGGCATCCGCTTCAACGGCGCGCTGCCCGACGGCGCCCCGGCCGGCGCGAGCACCGGCAACCGCTTCGTGAACTTCGGCACCGAGCAGAGCCGCCAGTTCAACGTGCTGGACACCAAGACCCTGGACGCCTACTTCGGCGCGACCTGGATCAAGAACGACCACGAGATCAAGTTCGGCGGCGACCTGCAGCGCAACAAGATCTACAACGCGTTCTTCCAGAACGTGAACGGCAACTACACGTTCGGCTGCGAAAGCGCTTGGACCTACAGCTTTGGCGCGATCAACTGCAACACCGCCTCCGCGGCGCAGGTGCAGGCGGCGGTGCTGGAGAACTTCACCCGCGGTCGGCCCTCGAGCTACCAGGTCCAGGTTCCCGTGGCCGGCGGCACGCTGGATGACGGCATCGCCAAGTGGACGCTGGGTCAGACCGGCGTGTTCCTGCAGGACACCTGGAATGTCTCCAAGGACCTGAACATCACGGCCGGCTTCCGCCTCGACCAGCTGAGCACCAACGACAAGCCGACCTACAACGCCGCCGCAGCCGCGGCCGTCGTGCCGGGCGCGGTGACGGGCGCCAGCAGCGTGACGCGTGCCACGGGCGGTTTCGGCCTGGACAACTCGACCACCGTCGACGGCGAAAACCTGTTCCAGCCGCGCTTCGGCTTCAACTACGCGCTGGACAGCCGCACCGGCCACAAGAAGCAGATCCGCGGCGGCGCGGGCCTGTTCCAGGGCGCCGCGGCATCGGTCTGGCTGACCAACCCGTACTCCAACACCGGCATGGCCACGCGCCTGGTCGGTTGTGGAACGGCCGGTCTGAACGCCTGCTCGGGCACCGCCTCGGGCGTGTTCAGCGCTGATCCGAACAACCAGCCGATCCTGGCAGGCGCAACGCCGGCCGCCAACGTCGACTTCATCCAGAAGGGCCTGGGCCAGCCGTCCGTCTGGAAGATGAACCTCGCCTACGACGCGGAGCTGCCGTTCTTCGGCATGAACTTCGGCGTCGAGTGGGTCTACACCAAGGTCAACACCGGCATCTACTACCAGCACCTGAACCTTGGCGACCCGACCGCCACCGGTCCTGACGGCCGCTCGCTGTACTACACGCCGCAGAGCTACAGCCCGAACTGCTGGACCAACACGAACGGCAGTCTGAGCACCACCGGCGCTTGCGCCAACGGCCGCTCGCGCGCACTGTCCAACGCATCGTTCGGCAACGTGACCCTGGCCACGAAGACCAAGAAGGGCGACGGCAACGCCATCACCCTGTCGTTCCAGCGTCCGGCCCGTGACGGCTTCGGCTTCGGCGTCGCCTACACCTACACGGAAGCGTCGGAAGTCAGCCCGCTGACCTCGTCGGTGGCGAACTCCAACTTCAACTCGCGCGCCGTCTTCAATCCGAACGAGAACGTGGCCGCCAACTCGGCGTACATGATCCGCGACCGCTTCACCGCCAACGTGACGTGGCAGAAGGCCTTCATCAGCAACTTGAAGACCAACGTCGGCCTGTTCTGGGAAGGCCGTCGCGGCAAGCCCTACAGCTGGACCTTCCTGAACGACATGAACGGCGACGGCGTCGCCGGCAACGACCTGCTGTACATCCCCGCCTCGCGCGGCGCGGCGGGCGTCAAGTTCGCCACCCCGGCGGACGAGGCGGCGTTCTGGAACATCGTCGACAACAACCCCGACCTGTCGAAGTACAAGGGCGCCGTGGTGCCGCGCAACAGCTCGTTCTCGCAGTTCGTGAACAGCTTCGACCTGCGCGTCAGCCAGGAAGTCCCCGGCTTCTTCCCGCAGCACAAGGGCAAGGTCACCTTCGACATCCTGAACATCGGCAACCTGCTCAACAAGAAGTGGGGCCGCATCGACGAAGTCACCTTCCAGTCCGCCGGTGGCAACCGTCGCAGCTTCGTGAACTTCGCCGGCATCGATGCCCAAGGGAACTACGTCTACCGCACCAACGCCAACGCGATCAACGACAACCTGGCCATCCGCCAGGTCAAGGGCGAATCGCAATGGGCCATCCAGGTGACGGCCGCCTACGAGTTCTGATCGACGCACGATCGATCACGCTCTCTGCGGGCGACCGGCCTCGACGGCCGGTCCTCGCGGACACCACGGGCTCCTTCGGGAGCCCGTTTTTCATGGCGGCCATGAGCCCAACTCATACCCGCCCCGCGCATTGACAATGGCGGGCCCGCGACGCGCCTCTTAAGCTCCGCGCGCCACGCCCTCCCCCATGAGCCTCACCCCCGACGCCACCGCCTCCGCCCACGCGCCCGACCGGCCGGGCAGCGCGCGCGCCGGCGCCGGGCTCGGCCTGGGGCTTGACGCCGGCGGGACGCAGACGCGCTGGGCGCTGTCGCGGCCCGACGGCACGCTGGTGGCGCGCGGCGAGGTCGGCGGCTTCAGCGCGTTGCTGCTGGACAGCAGCGCCGGCCGCGTCGCGCTGGCGCAGACGCTGCAATCGCTCGCCGCGGCGGTGATCGCGCACGCGGCACCGGGCGCCCTGCGGGGCCTGCAGGCCGGCGTCACCGGGCTCGGCGAACCCGACGGCCCCGCCAGCCGGCAACTGCGTGCGCTGCTGGCGCAGCAGCTGGGCCTGGCGCCGGCGCAGATCCATTGCGACAGCGACATCGCCCAGGCCTGGCATGCGCTCTACCGCCCCGGCGAGGGCTACCTGGTCTACGCCGGCACCGGCGCGATCGCGGCCTTCATCGACGCGGACGGCGCGCTGCACCGTGCCGGCGGCCGCGGTCCGCTGCTCGGCGACGAAGGCGGCGGCCAGTGGATCGCCCGCGAGGCACTGGCGCTGGTCTGGCGACGCGAGGACGAGGCCCCCGGCGCCTGGACGGATTCGGCGCTGGCGCGCCACCTGTTCGACGAACTCGGCGGCGCGGACTGGCCGACCACCCGCGCCTTCATGTACGGCGGCGACAACGCGGCACGGCGCGGCTCGATCGGCCGGCTCGCGCTGGCCGTCGCGCGCGCGGCCGAGGCCGATGATCCCGACGCCCTCGCGCTGCTGCACCGCGCCGGCCGCGAGCTCGCCCGGCTGCCGCTGGCGCTCGTGCGCCGCCTGGGCGTGCGTCCCGTCACCGCCGCCGGACGTGTGCTGCAATTGCACCCGGCGATCGAGGCCGGCCTGCGCGCCGCGCTGCCGCACGACCTGCCCCTCGCCGTTCAACAACCCGACACCGCCCTGGCCGCTGCGCGGCGCGCGGCCCTCGCCCCATGAAGACCAAGCTCCTGACCCTCGCCGCCGCCGCGCTGCTCGCAGCCTGCGCCTCGCCCACGCTGCAGATCGACAAGACGCATGTCTCCGAGAACCAGGACAGCCGCGCGCAGTTCCTGATCCTCCACTACACGGTGCTCGACTTCGACAAGTCGATGAAGGTGCTGACCACCGGCGGCAAGGTCTCCGCGCACTACCTGGTGCAGGACAACCCGTCCAAGGTCTACCAGCTGGTCGACGAGAACCGCCGCGCCTGGCACGCCGGCGTCAGCTACTGGGGCGGCGCGACCAACCTGAACTCGGCCTCGATCGGCATCGAGATCGTCAACGCCGGCTTCACCGACACGCCGCTGGGCCGCGTCTACGCGCCCTATCCGCAGAAGCAGATCGACGACGTCATCCAGCTGACCCGCGAGATCGTCGCGCGCCACGGCATCCGTTCCGATCGCATCCTCGGCCACAACGACATCGCGCCGGGGCGCAAGCAGGACCCGGGTCCGGAGTTCCCCTGGAAGCAGCTCGCCGACGCCGGTCTGATCGCCTGGCCGGACGCGGCGCAGGTGCAGGTCAAGCGGGCCATCTACGAGGTCGGCCCGGTGCCCGACGTGAACTGGTTCCAGCAGCGCCTGGCGCAGGTGGGCTACCAGATGCCGCGCACCGGCGAGTTCGACATCGCCACCCGCGAGGTGATCAGCACCTTCCAGATGAAATACCGTCCGGCCAACTTCGCCGGCGACATGGATGCCGAGACCGCCGCGCTGCTGGAGGTGGTCACCACGCCCGGCGGGATGCTCATGAAGCAGCCGCGCGCCGCGGATTCGCAGGTGCGCTCGGCGTATTGACCTGGCGCCTGCCTTGCTGAACTTCTTCCTCCGCCGCCTGGCCACCTTGCTGCCGACGCTGATCGGCGTGACGCTGGTCGCCTTCGGCCTGATCCGGCTGGTGCCGGGCGATCCGATCGCGATCATGATGGGCGAGCGCGCGCTGGACGAGGCCACGCATGCGCGGCTGATGCACGAGCTCGGCCTGGACCAGCCGCTGTGGCGCCAGTACGCGGACTATGTCGGCGGCCTGCTGCACGGTGACCTGGGGCGCTCGCTGGTGTCGCACGAGCCGGTCTCGCACGAATTCCGCGCGCTGTTCCCGGCCACCGCCGAACTGGCGCTGTTCGCGCTGCTGCTGGCGATCGTGCTGGGCATGGCCCTGGGCATCGCCGCGGCGCTGCGTCGCGGCTCGTTGCTGGACCAGGGCGTGATGGGCGTGGCCACGGTGGGTTATTCGATGCCGGTGTTCTGGTGGGGGCTGATCCTCATCATGCTGTTCTCGGTCGGGCTGGGCTGGACGCCGGTGTCTGGCCGCATCGCCGTCGAGTACGACGTGCAGCGCGTCACCGGCTTCATGCTGATCGACGCGGCGCTGCACGACGAGGCCGGCGCCTGGCGCTCGGCGCTGCGCCACCTGCTGCTGCCGGCGCTGGTGCTGGGCACCAGCACGACGGCGGTGATCGCGCGCATGACCCGCTCCAGCCTGCTGGAGGTGCTGCGCGAGGACTACATGCGCAGCGCCCGCGCCCGCGGCCTGTCGCCGGCGCGGGTGGTGCTGGTGCACGGCCTGCGCAACGCGCTGATCCCCGTCATCACGGTGATCGGGCTGAAGGTCGGCAGTCTGCTGGCCGGCGCGGTGCTGACCGAGACCATCTTCAGCTGGCCCGGCATCGGCAAGTGGCTCATCGACGCCATCGCGCGCCGCGACTATCCGGTGGTGCAGGCCGGCATCCTGATCTCGGCCTGCACCTTCATCGCGGTCAACCTGCTGGTGGACCTGCTGTACGGCGTGGTCAATCCGCGCATCCGCAAGCAGGGCTGAGATGAGCATGAGCGATCCCACCCGCCCGGCGCCGACGAGCCTCCCACCCGAGGTCCCGCCCGTCATGGCGCCGCCGGTGCTGCCGCCCGGCCCGCTGGCCGAGTTCTGGCGCGGTTTCTCCGCCAACCGCGGTGCGCTGGTGGCGCTGGTCGTGTTCACGCTGCTGGCGCTGGCGGCGCTGCTCGCGCCCTGGATCGCGCCGCACGATCCGGTGAGGCAGTACCGCGAGGCGATGCTGACCCCGCCGCTGTGGATGGACGGCGGCCAGGCGCGCTTCCTGCTCGGCACCGATGAACTCGGTCGCGACCTGCTGTCGCGGCTGCTGCACGGCGCGCGCGTGTCGCTCGGCATCGGGCTCGCCTCGGTCGTGCTGTCGCTGATCCCCGGCGTGCTGCTGGGGCTGCTGGCGGCCTTCCACCAGCGGCTGCTCGCGCCGGTCGTGATGCGGCTGATGGACGTGATGCTCGCGCTGCCCGGCCTGCTGCTGGCGATCTGCGTGATCACGGTGCTCGGGCCGGGCCTGATGAACACGGTGATCGCGATCGCCATCGGCAGCCTGCCGGAGTACGTCCGGCTCACCCGTGCCGCCGCGCTCGCCGAGCTCGGCAAGGACTACGTCACCGCCAGCCGCGTCGCGGGCGCGTCGACCTGGCGGCTGATGTTCTCGACGGTGCTGCCCAACTGCCTGGCGCCGCTGATCGTCAACGCCTCGCTGAGCTTCTCGGCCGCGATCCTCGAGGCCGCCGGCCTCGGTTTCCTCGGCCTGGGCGTCCAGGCGCCGATGGCCGAGTGGGGCACGATGCTGTCGTCGGCGCGCGACTACATCGTGCGTGCGCCCTGGGTGGTGACGCTGCCCGGGCTCGCGATCCTGGCCTCGGTGCTGAGCGTCAACCTGATGGGCGACGGCCTGCGCGACGCGCTCGACCCGCGCCTGAAGAGGGTCTCGTGATGCTGGAGATCCGTGACCTGCGCGTGCGCTTCGGCGCCTTCCCGGCGGTGGATGGTGTCGACCTCGATGTCGCGCCCGGCGAGGTGCTGGGCATCGTCGGCGAATCGGGCTCCGGCAAGTCGGTCAGCATGATGGCGCTGATGGGGCTGATCGACGCGCCCGGCGTGACCAGCGCCGCCTCGCTGCGCTTCGAGGAGCAGGACCTGCTGGCGATGCCCGCGGCCGCGCGCCGGCGGCTGGTGGGCAAGGACATCGCGATGGTGTTCCAGGATGCGCTGGCCTCGCTCAACCCGAGCTACACCGTCGGCCACCAGATCGAGGAGGTGCTGCGGGCCCACCTCGGCCTGCGCGGCGCGGCGGCGCGGCAGCGCGCGCTGGAGCTGCTGCAGCAGGTCGAGATCCCCGACGCGGCGAGCCGGCTGGGCGCCTATCCGCATGAACTGTCGGGCGGCATGAACCAGCGGGTGATGATCGCGCTGGCGATCGCCTGCTCGCCCAAGCTGCTGATCGCCGACGAACCGACGACGGCGCTGGACGTGACGATCCAGGCCCAGATCATGGACCTGCTGCTGCGCCTGCAGCGCGAGCGCGGCATGGCGCTGGTGATGATCACGCACGACCTCGCGGTGGTGGCGGAGATGGCGCAGCGCGTGGCGGTGATGTACGCCGGCCAGGTGGTCGAGACGGGCCGGCTGCCCGATGTCTTCGAGTCGCCGCGGCATCCCTACACGGCGGCCCTGCTGGCCGCGATCCCCGAGCACAACCGCGGCGGACGCCGCCTGCAGGCGCTTCCGGGCATCGTGCCGGGCGCGCTCGACCGGCCGTCGGGTTGCCTGTTCTCGCCGCGCTGCCCGCGTGCGCAGGACCGCTGCCGCGCGCAGCGTCCGGCGCTGGACGCCGGCGTGCGCTGCTTCTATCCGCTGAGCGAGGAGACCGCCGCATGAGCGCCGCGGACGACGCGCCGATGCCGGCGTCCTCGATGCCCGTGGCGGACGCGACGACAGGCGCGGCGCCGGTGCTGCAGGCGCGCGACCTGGCTCGCCACTACCGCGTGAGCCGCGGCTGGTTCGCGCCGGCCGCAACGGTGCGCGCGCTGGACGGCGTGAGCTTCGAGCTGGCGGCGGGCAAGACCCTGGCGGTGGTGGGCGAGTCCGGCTGCGGCAAGTCCACGCTGGCGCGGGCGCTGACGCTGATCGAGGCGCCGAGCGCCGGCACGCTGCGCATCCACGGTCGTGATGCCGCCGACGCGGCCGCGCGCAAGGCCTTGCGGCGCGAGGTGCAGATGGTGTTCCAGAACCCCTACGCCGCCTTGAATCCGCGCAAGACCATCGCGTCGACGCTGGCGGAGCCGCTGGTGATCAACACGACGCTGGGCCGTGCCGAGCGGCGGGAGCGGATCGAGGCGCTGGCGGCCAAGGTCGGCCTGCGGCCGGAGCACCTGCAGCGCTACCCGCACATGTTCTCGGGCGGCCAGCGCCAGCGCATCGCGATCGCGCGGGCGATGGTGATGCAGCCCGGCATCGTGGTCGCGGACGAGCCGACCTCGGCGCTGGACCTGTCGATCCAGGCGCAGATCCTCAACCTGTTCATGGACCTGCAGGAGGAGTTCGGCACCGGCTACGTGTTCATCTCGCACAACCTGGCGGTGGTGGAGCATGTGGCCGACGAGGTGATGGTGATGTACCTGGGCCGCGCGGTGGAACACGGCGACAAGCGCCGCATCTTCGCGCGGCCGCTGCACCCGTACACGCAGGCGCTGATCAGCGCGACGCCGGCGCTGCGTCCGGCCGACCGCCGCCAGCGCATCCGCATCCACGGCGAGCTCCCGAGCCCGCTCAAACCCCCGACCGGTTGCTCGTTCCACCAGCGCTGCCCGCTGGCCCTGCCGCGCTGCGCCGAGGTCCGCCCCGAACTGCGTGAGCTGGACGGGCGGCTGGTGGCGTGTGATGTGATCTGAACGCCAGTCCGCGCTCAGCGCCCGAAGAGCTCCGCGTGCGTCCCCGCGCGCACGAAGACGATGGTGTCGCCGCGCAGGTGATAGATCAGGAGGAAGTCGCCACCGATGTGGCACTCGCGGTGATCCCGCATGTCGCCCAGGAGGGCGTGGTCCTTGTACTCGGCGGGCAACGGCCCGTCGTTGGCGATCAACAGGAGCATGGCCGCCTTGAGGCGGCCCATGTCGTACCGACCTGAATGCGAGAGCCGTTCCCAGTCCCGCAGGAATTTCGCGGCGTAGTCGGTGACGCGCGGGGGCTCAGCGCGTTTTTCGCGGGCGGGCCTTTTTTTCAAGATCATCGATCAGTTCCTTTCCGGAACCGAACCGAGCTCGGGTGACGGCACGGGCTTCCTCCATCGCCGCGCGGGTCTCCGCGTTGGGCACCTTCACCTCGAAGGGCAGGCCGTTGTGCAACACCACCTGCGTGAGGAAGAGACGGATCGCATCGCTCAGGGTGAGGCCGCATTGGGCCAGCACTTCGGCAGCGGAATCCTTGAGTTCGGGCTCGACGCGGGATCGCAGTTCGGTGGATTTGATGGCCAGGCTCATGATGGACTTCTCGCTCAAACGTAGCGACATTGTGGCTACAAATGTGGAGTCTACGCCAGCATGGGCCCGGAGGGAATCGCGCATACTCCACGAGGATGCTGCGTTCGTCGCCCCGAGCGCTCGGGCGTTTGACGCCTTCGATGTACGAGACCAGGCGTCAGGGCGCATCGAGCGCCCGCATAACCCGGTGTTATGGTCCAACCGCCCCATTTCAGTTGTGACCGTCGCGCCCGCGTTTCGACAATGCGCCGGCTAGCCCTCCCCCCGATGCGCCCTGCCCTTTCCCTCTCGCTGGCCGCGTGGCTGCTCGCGGCACTGCCCGTCGTCCAGGCGGCCGATGCCGCCGCGCCCAAGCCGCTGGTCTACTGCACCGACGCCAGCCCCGAGGGCTTCGATCCCGGCCTGTGGGATTCCGCCAGCACCAACAACGTCAACAACCAGATGTTCCAGGGGCTGGTCCGCTTCGAGCGCGGCGGCACCGCGCTGCAGCCGGCGCTCGCCACCGCCTGGACCATCAGCCCCGACGCCCGCGTCTTCACCTTCACGCTGCGCGAGCACGTCCGCTTCCACGCCCGCCCGTGGTTCACCCCCACGCGGCCGATGAACGCCGACGACGTGCTGTTCACCTTCGGCCGCTTCCTCAACCGCGAGCACCCGTTCAACAAGGCCTTCCCCGCCAACTTCATCTATCCGCAGAACCTGGGCCTGGCCAAGGCGATCACGAAGATGGAGAAGCTCGACGACCGCACCGTCCGCTTCACCCTCGCGCAGCCCAACGTCACCTTCGTCACCTGGTTCGCGATGGCGTTCGCGGGCATCCAGTCGGCCGAGTACGGTGCCCAGCTGCTGCGCGAGGGCAAGGCCGCGCAGATCAACCGCCTGCCCATCGGCACCGGCCCCTACCGCTTCCGCAGCTATGCCAAGGACGACGTCGTCCGCATGGAAGCCAACCCCGACTACTGGGGCGAACCGCAGAAGACGCAGAAGCTGATCTTCACCATCAGCCGCGAAGCCGCGGTGCGGGTGCAGAAGCTGCTTGCCGGCGAATGCCAGATCACCTCGCCGCTGCGCGACATCGACGTCGCCGCCATCGACCGCCATCGCGAACGCATCCGGCTGGAGAAGATCCAGGCGCTCAACATCTCCTACCTGTCCTTCAACCTGCGCAAGCCGCCGACCGACAACCGGCTGGTGCGCGAGGCGCTGGACATCGCCGTCGACCGCGACGCGATCTTCCGCGCGCTGTTCCCGCGCGGCGACGCGATGCAGGCGGTCAACCCGTTCCCACCGGCCATCCCCGGCTACAACCGCACGCTGAAGAACGAGTACGACCCCGAGCGCGCCAAGGCCCTGCTCCGGCAGGCCGGCTTCCCGGACGGCCTGGACATCGACCTCTGGGCACTGCCCGTCACGCGCCCGACCAATCCCAACGGCCAGTTGATGGCGCAGCTGATCCAGCAGGACTGGGCCCGCATCGGGGTGCGCGCGCAGATCCGCACCTACGAATGGGGCGAGTACCTCAAGCGCGCCAACGCCGGCGAGCACTCGGTCTACATGAGCGGCTGGTCCGGCGAGAGCGGCGACGCCGACGACTTCCTGACGCCCAACCTCAGCTGCGCCACCAACAAGTCGGGCGTCAAGTTCTGCAACCCCGAGTTCGAGCGCCTGATCGACGCGGCCCGCGCCACGCCCGACCAGGCGCGGCGCATCGCGCTCTACGAGCAGGCGCAGGTGATCTTCAAGCGGGAGCGCCCGTGGATCACGATGGCACACTCGACGGTCTACATCCCCACCAGCAAGGACCTGCGCGGCTTCAGGATGCAGCCCAACGGCGGGGTGGTCTTCGAGAACGTCTACCGTGAATAAGCCTGCTCTTCCTCTTCGCGCGCCGGCCCGAGCGCCGGGCCGCCCCCGGCCGGGCCGGGCCCCCTCGGGGGGCCGGACGACGTATTCGTCGGACGGGGGGCCGACATGAGGCTTCGTCACATTGAAGTCTTCCACGCCATCATGCAGGCCGGCACGATCAGCGGCGCGGCGCAGCTGCTGCACATCTCGCAGCCGGCCGTGACGAAGGTGCTGCAGCACTGCGAGCTGCAGCTGGGCATGCCGCTGTTCGACCGCGTGCGCGGCAAGCTGTATCCGACGCCGGAAGCGCAGCGGCTGTTCGTCGAGATCGACAAGCTCAACCGCGACCTCGTCGCCATCCGGCGCCTGGCGGCCAACCTGCGCGGCGGCGAGTCCGAATCGCTGCGCCTGATGGCCACGCCGACGCTGGGCGCCGCGGTGATTCCGGCGGCGATGACGCACTGGGCGCAGGCCTTCCCGCGCAGCCGCTGCCAGCTCAGCACCAACCACACCCGCGAGATCGTCTCGGCGCTGCTGCTGGGCGAAGCCGACCTGGCGCTCAGCCTGCAGGACCCGCGCCACCCCGGCATCAAGGCCGAGGTGCTGGCCAGCGGCACGATGATGGCGCTGTGCCCGGTGCAGGGTCCCGAGGCGCAGGGCAGCGGCCCGCTGCCGCTGGAGGAGATCCAGTCCGAGCTGATCGCGATGGCCGAGGACGATCCGCTGGGCCACATGCTGCACAACGCCAGCGAGGCCGAGGGCCGGCACCTGGACAGCCGCATCACCGTCCAGACTTACCAACTCGCCCGCGCGCTGGTGGAGGCGGGCGTGGGCATGACCGTCGTCGATCCGTTCACCGCCGCGTCGGCGGACCCGACCCGGGTCAAGGTCCGGCCGCTGGCGCCGCCGATGGCCATCCACCTCTACCTGCTGACCTCCGCCAGCGCGCCGCTGGCCCAGGCGGCGCGCCGGCTGGTCACCTACCTGCGGGACGCGGCCCGCGCCAACCTGGACAGCCTCGCCGGATGAATGCCATTCCCTGCGAAGAGATCGCGGCGCACACCGAGTTCCGCTCGCTGCTCACCATCCCCGGCATCGCGGTGGACCTGCGCTACGCGACGCCGGACAACTTCGTCGGCCGCAACGTCTACGGCGGCCTGGACTGCGCCTTCCTGCGCCGCGAGGCCGCCGATGCGCTCGCCGAGGCGGCCGCCTGGCTGGCTCGCCACTGCCCGGGCATGACGCTGGTGGTGCTGGATGCGCTGCGACCGCAGCGGGTGCAGGAAGCGCTGTGGGCCGAACTGGAGGGCACGCCGCTCACCAGGTACCTGGCCCACCCGGCGCGGCGCTCGATCCATTCATTCGGCATGGCCGTCGACGTGACCCTGCTGGACGACCAGGGCCGCGAACTCGACATGGGCACCGGTTTCGACGAAATGACGCCGGCCTCGCACCCCGAGTTCGAGGCCGAGCAGCTCGCCGCGGGCGGTCTCACCGCGGACCAGCTGCGCCATCGCGGCTGGTTGCGCGCGGCGATGCGCCATGCCGGCTTCCAGACCATCACGACCGAGTGGTGGCACTTCGACTTCGGCGACCGCGAGCGCGTGCGCCGCGAACTGCCGCTGGTGCTGTGAGCGGTGGCCGGCGTCGCTCGCGTGCTGCGACAGGCGCCTGAAACCCTCGTACGTCGCTGCTTCCGGAGATCCTCATGACCGCTTCCCGCCGCCACCTCCTCACCGGCGCCGCTGCGGCGGCCGCACTGGGCGCGCTGTCGCCGGCGCGGGCGCAGACCGCCGCGCCGGCCCGCGCCGCACGGCCCAATGCCGCGCCAGAGCCGCTGCGCGCACGCCGACTGCGCCCCGGCGACACGATCGCGCTGGTCAGCCCCGCCAACGCGACCTATGAGCGCGAGCCGCTGGAGATCGCCGTCGAGTCGCTCGAGGCGCTGGGCTTCAAGGTCAAGCTCGGGGCCAACGTGCGCGGCCGTTACGGCCAGTTCGGCGGCACCGACGTGCAGCGCGCCGCCGACATCAACGACGCCTTCGCCGACGACGAGGTGGCCGGGATCCTGGCCCTGACCGGCGGGTCGGGATGCAACCGCATCGTCGACAAGCTGAACTACGCGCTGATCCGGCGCAAGCCGAAGTTCTTCGGCGGCTTCTCGGACCTGACCAGCCTGGTCAACGCGATCCACAAGCAGACGGGGCTGATCACCTTCCACTGCCCGGTCGCGGGCTCGGAGTGGAACGAGTTTTCGCTCCAGCATTTCCGCGCCGTGGCGATGGACGCGCAGGCCGACCTGCTGCAGAACCCGCAGGGCGAGCGCGGGGCCCACCTCGTCCAGCGCGAGGACCGCATCAGCACGCTGCGACCGGGCCTGGCGCGCGGACCGCTGGTGGGCGGCAACCTGGCGGTGCTGAGCTCGCTGGCCGGCTCGCCCTACTTCCCCGACACGCGGGGCGCGATCCTCTTCCTCGAGGAGGTCAACGAGTACATCTACCGCGTCGACCGCATGCTGTCGACGCTGCGGCTGTGCGGCGCGCTGGACCAGCTGTCGGGCGTGGTGCTGGGCAAGTTCACCCAGTGCGGGCCCGGGGATGGGAGCTACGGCACGCTGACGCTGGATGAGGTGTTCGACGACTACTTCCTGCCGCTCAACATCCCGGTGTACCGCGGGGCGATGATCGGCCACATCAAGCGCAAGTTCACCGTGCCGGTGGGGCAGCCGGCGGAAATGGACGCGACCGCGGGAACGGTGCGCTTGCTGTCGCCGGCGGTGAGCTGAAGAACCTCACCCTCTGCGCTCATTGCCGCGCCACCCAGTCGACCAGCGCGTCGATGGCGGGGCGCGCCTTCATCGCCTGCTCGTCGTTGACGATGGCGACGACGATCCAGGTCCGGCCGGTCGAGTCCGGCACGTAGCCCGCCAGCGCCACGACGTCGCGCAGCGTGCCGGTCTTCATGCGGGCTCGGCCCTCGGCCGCCGTGCCCTTCATGCGCCGCGCCAGCGTCCCGTCGACGCCCGCCACCGGCAGCGTCGCCAGCAGCTCCGGCCCGTGCGGCCCGCGTGCCGACGCCCCCAGCATCGCCGCCAGTTGCGCCGCGGTCGCCCGCTCGGTGCGCGACAGGCCTGAGCCGTTCTCCAGGGTCATGCCCGTGGTGTCGATACGCTGCGCCGCGAACCAGTCGCGCACGACGCGCGCGGCGGCCTGGCGCGTGTCCTCGCCCGGCTGCGCCGCGGCAGCGCCCAGGCGCAGGAACAGCAACCGCGCCAGCGCGTTGTCCGAGACCTTCATCACCGGCCGCAGCAGCTCCGCCAGCGGGCGGTCGCGATGCTGGACCAGCACGCGCGCGCCCTCCGGCGTCGCGCCCTCGCGGATCTCGCCCGACAAGCTCCCACCCAACTCACCCCACAACTGGCGCAAGGCCTGCGCCGTCTCCCATTGCCGGTCCAGCACGTTCAGCGACTGCGTCACCTGGCAGCCGCGCGGGAACTCGCCCGCGAGCACCAGCCGGCCCCCACCGCCGGGCAAGGGCTCGAAGCGCGACGGCATCCAGCCGTCGTCCCAGTCCTTGCAGGGCTTGTCGTTGAGCCTCACCGCGCTGGTGTCGATCACCAGGGCGCCGAACTGCGGGAAAGGCCGCGCCGTCAGCCCGCGCTCGTCGGCGGCGAGGTCGTACTGCAGCAGGCTGCCGTTGAGGTGCAGCGCGTCGGGGATGACGTTGTAGGGAAATTCCGCCTGCTCGTCGAAGCGCGGCGCGTCGATGTCCAAGCGCGACGGCTGGAACAGGCCGCGGTCGACGACGATGCCGCCGGCCAGTTCGCGCACGCCATGGCGCTCCCGCAGCTCGCGCAGCATCGCCCACAGCGCGGGCCAGTCCAGGTCCGCGTCGGCCCCGCCCTTGAGCACCAGCGGCCCGTCGAGTCGCCCATCACGGACCTCGCCCGCGGCCAGCAGCTGCGTCTGCCCGCGGCTGCTCGCCCCCAGCCGGTCCAGCGCGACCACCGCGGTGATCGTCTTCATCGTCGAGGCGGGCGCCATCGGCCGGTCCGCGTTCAGGCGCAGGCCGGTGCCGGGCGCCTCCAGCGGATGGGCCACCACCGCCAGCGAGGCGGCCGGCACGCCGGCCTCGCGCAAGGCGGCCTGGACCGGCGCGGGCGGCGTGTCGATGAAGGTGGCGCAGCCGGTCGTGGCCAGCGCGGCGACCAGGAGGGCAAGGGCGGTGATCGATCGCATGAGGGGCGACTGTATCGGCCCGGCGCCTTTGCATTCCCGCAGGTTATGGCCGCGCGACAAGCATTCATCGGGACGGAAGCAACAAATGGGTGAGGTTCCTAGGACCTTGAAATCGTCTCGTGCTTGAAGATCGTTCGCAGCTCGCAACAGGTCGATCGCCAATGGTCGCGCCTCCGTCGTTGGCGGCGTTGCAGGACGCCGGGTCCGGTTAACAAGGAGAAGGTCGTGAAATTGAATCAACTCGCTCGCTGTCTCGTGGTGGTGGGGCTGGGCGCCCATGCGGCGGCCTGGTCGCAGGAGGTCCAGAAGATGGAGCGGGTGGAGATCACCGGCTCGAGCATCAAGCGCATCCAGGACGAAGGCGCGCTGCCGGTGCAGACGATCTCCCGCCGGGACCTGGACCGCCAGGGCATCGTGTCGGCCGAGCAGCTGATCGCCACGCTCTCGGCCAACGGCAACGGCCTGGACAACCTGGCCTCCAATGCCGACGTGGTGTCGGGCCAGGCGCGGGGCAACAACGGCGCGACCTCCGCCAACCTGCGCCTGCAGGGCGCCAACGCGACGCTGATCCTGCTGAACGGCCGCCGCATCGCCGCGCACGGCCTCAACGGCGGCGTCGTCGACCTGAACCAGATCCCGATGGCCGCCATCGAGCGCGTCGAGGTGCTCAAGGACGGCGCCTCCTCGACCTACGGCACCGATGCCGTGGGCGGCGTCATCAACTTCATCCTGCGCAAGGACTACCAGGGCCTGCAGGCCAGCGCCTTCACCGACGTGACCGAACACGGCGGCGGCAACATCTACCGCGCGTCGCTGACCGGCGGCGCCGGCAACATCGACAAGGACGGCTTCAATCTGCTGGCGGTGCTGTCGGTGACCGACAACAAGCGCCTGGACGGCTCGCAGCGCGATTTCGTCAACAGCTTCCAGCCCGAGCGCGGCCTGTCGCCTGACACGCGCGGCACGCCCTTCGCGACGCTGTTCCTGCCCACGACGACGGGCACGACCATCCGCAACGTGCTGAGCCGCCCGGGCTCCAACGCCAACACCGGCCCGCTGTACAACGGCGCCGCGATCAACAGCGTCAACATCCTGGACCTGCCCGGCCAGGCCGGTTGCGCCTCGCAGCCGGGCATGGGGCCGTATGCGGAGAAGCTGTGGAACTCGGCCTCCGCCTCGCCGGCCAACCAGTTCGGCTGCGCCTGGGACACCGGACGCGCCGCGGTCATCCAGCAGCCGGTCAAGAACACCAACCTGGTCACCCGCGGCCAGCTCAAGCTCGGCGAGCACCTGCTGACCGGCGAGCTGCTGCTGGGCAAGTCGGAGTCGACCAAGTACTTCTCGCCCAACCAGATCAGCAGCGCCGCGTCGACCTCGACGCTGGGCCTGCCCAATGGGACGACCACGCGCAACCCCTTCGCCGACCTGGCCTATCCGTCCAGCGGTGCCGGCTACCAGCGGGTGTTCGACGCGCTGGTGGCGCAGTTCCCCTCGCTGGCCGCCAACCAGGGCCTGCCGATGACCTTCCGCTGGCGCTGCATGGAATGCGGCGAGCGCGCCATCGGCACCGACACCGACACCGGCCGCTACCTGCTGAGCCTGGACGGCCCGCTGCCCTTCCTCAAGGACTGGGACTACAAGGCCGGCGCCTCGCACGCCTACAGCAAGAGCACCTCGACGCTGGGCAGCGGCTATCACAACTACGTCGGCCTGGCCAACCTGATCAACACCGGCGTGCTCAATCCCTTCCTGCTGGCGGGCGAGTCGCAGACGCCCGCGGCGCTGGCGGCGCTCAACGCCATCTCGGCGGCGGGGACGGAGCTCTATGGCGGCAAGTACACGACCGACCAGTTCGACGCCACCGTGTCGGGCCCGGTCTTCAAGCTGCCGGCGGGCGAGGTGATGGCGGCGCTGGGCGTGGACTACCGCATCGAGAAGTACCGCTTCGACGGCAACACCTCGGTCAACACCAACGACATCAACACCTGGGTCTACAACGCGCCGTTCGACAACATCAACGCGCTGAGCGGCGTGAAGCGCAAGGTGGGCGCGATCTTCGGCGAAACCATCATCCCGATCGTCAAGAACCTCGACCTGAACCTGTCGGTGCGCTATGACAAGTACACCGGCTTCGGCAGCACGACCAACCCGAAGGCGTCGGTGCGCTACCAGCCGCTGGAGAGCCTGGTGTTCCGCGCCTCGTACAGCACCGGCTTCCGGGTGCCCACCTTCAACCAGCTGTTCAATGGCGTGACCGAGTCGCCCTACACCGGCGCCGGCGTGCCGGATCCGGCGACCTGCCCCGGCAACGTGGTGAGCAACGCGCCGGGCTGCCAGGCGATCACCTTCAACACGCTCTTCGGCGGCAAGCCGGACCTGCGGCCGGAGGAGTCGAAGATGTCCAACATCGGCTTCGTGTGGCAGCCCTCGCCGGCCTTCAACATGAGCGTCGACCTGTGGGACATCAAGCGCGACGGCCAGATCCAGAGCCTGACGCTGTCGCAGATCCTGAACAACTACCAGCTCTTCCCCGAGGCCTTCCTGCGTGACAGCACCGGCGCGCTGAAGATCGTCGACACGCGCTGGATCAACACCGGCGAGACGCGCACGCGCGGGCTGGAGCTGTCGATGCGCGGCAGCACGCCGCTCAACGGCGGCCGCCTGACGGCCGGCCTGGATGGCACCTACCTGCTGGAGAAGAAGTCCAAGCTGCTGGACAACGTGCCCTTCGGGCCGAGCGAGGTCGGCCGCTTCACGCGCTCGAGCGAGCTGGGCCTGCGCTGGAAGCACAGCGCCTACATCACCTACGCCTATGGCGACTGGGCCTGGTCGCTGCGCCAGCAGTACTCGACGGGCTACTACGGCTACGTGCCGCCGGGCATCGCCAACGGCAACGCGACGGCCCCGGCCTTCGACCCGTGGGTCAAGCCGTACTACCTGCACCACGTCAGCGTGGCCTACACCGGCATCAAGAACCTGACGATCACGGCCGGCATCAAGAACATCCTCGACCAGGACCCGCCGTTCGCGAACAGCTACGACAGCAACACCGGCTCGGGCAGCTCGTGGGAGCCGCGCGTCGCCGACCCGCGCGGGCGCTCGTTCACGCTGGGACTTGACTACAAGTTCTTCTGATCGCTCCGATGGCCTGCCGCCTCGCGCGGCGGCCTCGGACACACGAAAGCCCGCCGGGGAACCGGCGGGCTTTTTTACGCCTTGCCGCCCAGTGCGGCCGAGGTCAAGGGGAAGATGCGCTTCACGCCCTGCTCCCGGATCGTGTGCAGGAATCGCAGGAGCGGACCGGTCGGTCGATCCAGCCCTTGCTCGTAGCGGCGCAGCAGCCGCGCTGTCGTGCTGAGCATGTTCGCGAAGACATAGAGGCTGAGGTCCGCCTCCTCCCGGATGGCCCGGACCTCGTCGGGCGTCAGCGGCGCCGGCGGTGCAATGCCGCACCAGGCCAGGCGTTGGAAATGCTCACCGCTGACCAACCCGCAGGCGTGCATGCCGCGTCCGGTCTTCACCATTCGATCAATCGAGTCGTACTTGCGCTTGCGCATCACAGAGCACCTCCGTCAGAAATCCAGAATTGATTGCGGCATCCCGCTGAACGATGTCCATCGCCGCCAGGGAGACGTTCATCGCCTTGAAACCTTGAAGCTGCCGGTCGTCGATATTGGCGAGGACGTTCTTCGCATAGCCTTCGATGAAGAACCACGGCGCGCCCCGTCGATGGGCGACGATCACGCGGAAGCCATCGCGTTTGCCGGCGCCGGATCGTGCAATCCGCTTCTTGAAGAGTCCACTACCAAGATCTGCATCGATCAGGCCGCGTTCCATTTCAGCCACGGCACGGCAGAGATCACCGTCTGCGCATGCCCTGCTTGCGCCTCCACCTTTGAAAGCCTGGGACCAGATAGACGGCTCGAGCCATGTCGACCTCCTCGCATCTTCGTGGACGAGAAGAGTGCCAGGTCTTGCGTGCCAAGTCGTCGCCCTGAGGTCGGGCCTCCGATGGGGGCAACCTGTTCAGGCTTCGAGCGTTCTCGCGACCGGATTCAGCGTGATGGTCACACCGATCGGCAGCGGAAGGTTCGGCGACGTATGGCCGCTTGGCCAACCGGCAAGCACCGGCACGCCGAGCCCGCCGAAGTAATCGGCCAGCACCTCATCCGGCGAGTCCGCATCACTGAAGCTGCCCAGCAGCACGCCCGTCAGCTGGTCGAGCCCTCCGCTCAGACGCAGCTGGCACAGCAGGCGATCGATCATGTAGGGATCCTCCCCGACGTCCTCGAGGAACAGCACCGAGCCCCGCAGGTCCGGCATGAACGGCGTGCCCAGCAGCGCCACGAGGACCGCGAGATTGCCTCCCGTGAGCACGCCGCGAACGGGTGCCGTCCCGCGATTCAGCGGGTGCGGTGCGAGCGCAGGCCCAAGCCGCTCCCCTTCCCGCAGACCCCGCCGGAGCCGCTGCGCGAGCGCGACGGCATCGGCCCATCCCGACTCCCCCTTGCACCAGTCCGAGGCTGGCATCGGCGCATGCCAGCTGGCGAGGCCCTCCTGTTGTCGCAGCGCCATCAGCGCCGTCAGGTCGCTGTAGCCGATCAGCGGCTTCGGAAAGCGGCGCAGCAGCGCGCGATCGATCCGGTCCAGCAGCCGCATGCAGCCGTAACCGCCGCGCAGGCCGATGACGGCGTCGACGTCGGGATCGGCCAGCGCGGCCTCCAGGTCGTTCAGCCGCCGGTCGTCGTCCGCCGCGAGATGGCCGAGGAAGGCGGGACCCGCGCAACCCGGGAACACCTTCGCGCGAAAGCCCAGCCGCTCGATCATCGGCACGACCTGATCGAGCCTGCCTTCGCGCGGCGGACCGGCGGGGGCGATGATGCCGAGGCAGGCGCGCTCGGGCAGGGGAGGCAGCAGCATGGGGGTGGAAGGCATGACGATCAACCGTCGAGTTCAGGCCTCGAGCCACGCCGCCATCCGCGCGTCGATCGCGGCGCCGAGCGCCGGGATGCGCCACGTCGTCGGGCAGCGGGGATCGGGAGCGTAGCGCGACCCGAGGCTGGTCAGCAGCGCGATCAGGTAATGGCGCCGGCGCGGCGCGATGCCGCGCACGATGCCGGCATCGGACGCGTAGTTCTCCGTGTTGCCGGTCTTGTGCGCGAACCAGACCTCGCCGCCGGCCGCGAAGCGCCGCAGGTCGCCGGGCAGCGACACCTCGCCCGCCTGCAGCGATCCGTCGGGCTGCAACCACCGCGACGGCAGCCGCGCCGGCAGGCCCGGCACCCAGCCCGGCACGCCCGCCAAGGCACCACTCGACAGCACCTGATGCAGCGCCTGGTCCTGCAGCGCATGCATCGCCTGGTTGCGGCTCTCGGGCGACAGCCGCGGCGCGTCGGCCGCCAGCCAGGGCGCGCGGGGCGCGGTCGGGTCCAGCCACCAGAGCAGGCGCACCGTGTCCCACGCCGTCATCTGGATCTGCCCGACGCCGGACCCCGACACGTTGCCCCAGCCGCCCTCGGCCGTCGTGTTGGCCAGGCGCAGCGTCGTCAGCCCGAGCGACGCGAACAGCGCATGCAGCTCGTTGCGCACCTCGCGTCCTCCGTCGCGGCGGATCGCACCGGCCGCATGCATCAGCGTCACCAGCGCCGAGGTCGCCTCGTTGCTGCTCCAGGTGACCATGTCATAGGCCCAGTCGGCCACCACGCGCTCGCGGCCGCCGTATTCCAGCGACTGCCACCAGCCAGCGCGTCCCTGGTCGACCAGCCGCCCGATGCCGACCAGCACCATCAGCTTCAGCAGCGACGCCGGATAGGGCGCGACCACGCGGCCGCCGCCCTCGCCCACGGCGCCCGCGAGCGGCACCCAGTCCATCGCGGACCAATCCGAGCCCGGGCGCCACGCGATCGAGTTCCCGTCGGCATCGCGCTGGTCCGCCAGGAAGCGCAAGTTGCGCACCGGCCCGCCATCGGCCGGCAGCTCGGCGATCAAGCCCTGCGGATGCTCGCGCGAGAACGCCACGTTCGCCCACACCGGCGGTCCCGACTCGGGGAAGGCCGCGACGGCCAGGTCGATGCTGGGGAAGTGCCGGATCGGTCGCCCCTCGTCCTGCGGATCCAGCGTCGCGCCGAAGTCCTGCGCCAGGACCGCCTCGCGCAAGGTCTGGGCCAGGGCGCCGTGGGTCAAGGGCTGTGCGGGACGGGCGCCTGGACGAAGCGGCGCGCGGCCGTCCGCCGGCGCGGCGGGCGATGGCGCGGCGGGCGAGGGCGCGCTGCGTCCGTCCGTCACCGCGAGCCCTCAGGCAGCGCGCAGCTGCAGGCCGTCCAGCGCGATCGGGCTGGGCTTGCCGGAGACCAGGTCGGCCACGATGCGGGCCGAGCCGAAAGAGAAGGTGAAACCCAGGGCGCCATGGCCGACATTCAGCCACAGTCCGCGCAGCGGCGTCTCGCCCAGCATCGGCGCGCCGGACGGCGTGGCCGGCCGCAGCCCCGCCCAGGGCACCGCGCGGTCGTAGTCGGCGGCCTTCGGGAAGGTCTCGCGCACATTGCGCTGCAAGGCCGCCAGGCGCTTGGGATCGATGCGGGTGTCCTCGCCGACCAGGTCGACCATCGCCGCCACGCGCAGCTGCTGACCGATGCGGGCGTAGAGCGTCTTGCGTTCGAAGTCGGTCACGCTGACCGTCGGCGGACGGTGCACGCCGTTGATCGGCGCGGACAGGCTGTAGCCCTTGAGCGGATACAGCGGCAGCCGCAGGCCGACCAGTTCCGCCAGCGCCGCGCTCTGCAGCCCGGCCGCCAGCACGACCCCGCCGGTCGCCAGTTCGCCCTGGTCGGTGCGCAGCGCGACGACGCGCTCGCCCTCGACGACGAAGCCGGTCGCATGCGCCTGCAGCCGTCCCTGGAAATTCGGATGCCGCGCGAGGCGCTCGCCCAGCTGGACGCTGAGCGCGTGGCAATCGGCCACGGCCTCGCCCGCGGTGAAGATGCCGCCCGCGAGCCAGTCCGCGCCGCCATCGCCCAGCGCGGGTTCGATGGCGAGGCATTCGTCCCGGGTCAGCGCGCGTTCCGGTCCGCCCGTCGCGCGCGCGGCCACGCGGGCGAATTCCTCGGCCTTCCGGTAGACGACCAGCTTGCCGGGCGTGCGCAGCTCGATGGCGTCGAGGGCCGCGTGGCGTTGCAGCTCGCCAAAGCATTGCTGGCTGAAGGCGCCCAGTTCGAGCAGGCGCTCGGTGGTGCGCTGGTTGATCGGACCGCGGCAGTGGGCGAGGAAGGCGGCCAGCCAGCGCCACTGCGCGGCGGTGCCATCGGGCTTGAAGCGCAGCGGGCCGTCGGGGTCCAGCAGCCAGCGCAGCGCCTTCAGCGGCACGCCGGCATCGGCCAGCGGCGACACGTAGCGGTAGCTGAGCTGCCCGCCGTTCGCCCGGCTCGCGCCGGTGGCGAGCGCGGCCTCGCGCTCCACCAGCGTCACCCGGTGCCCCGCCTCCGCCAGGGCCCAGGCGGTGGTGACGCCAACGACGCCGCCACCGATCACCACGAGTTGCTTCATCCCGGACGAATTCATTCTTGAATGGTCCGGGAGGGTACGGATTCGCGCCGCCCTCAGCCAATGAAAGCGAGGCCGCCACCCATAACCCTGTTGAATGCGCGCAAATGCGGTGCCAACCGGGTTACTCCCTCTCCCCGCCGCGCGGGGAGAGGGCGGGCGTGAGGGGTCTTTCGATCTGCCGCAGCGCTACGGCAAGAACCCCCTCACCCTACCCTCTCCCCCTCCCGGGGGGAGAGGGAATGATGCGGGCGCGAGGGGTGTCGAGAGAGGGGATGAATCCCAGGCGAAGGGACCAGACGGAGACGTCGGTCAGGCCAGCACGGCTGCCATCGCGTTCGCGGTGGCTTCGACATTGCGGGTGTTCAGGCCGGCGATGCACATCCGGCCCGAGCGCAGGATGTAGACGCCGAATTCCTCGCGCAGGCGGTCCACCTGCTCCGGCGTCAGCCCGGTGTAGCTGAACATGCCGCGCTGCGTCAGGAAGTAATCGAAGTTGCGCCCCGGAATCTTGGCCGTGATGACCTCGAACAGCGCGTTGCGCATCGCCAGGATGCGCTCGCGCATCTCCTCGACCTCACCCTCCCACAGCGCGCGCAGCGCCGGGTCGCCCAGCACCTTGGCCACGACCTGGCCGCCATGCATCGGCGGGTTGGAGTAGTTGCGGCGGATGGTGAACTTCAACTGGCCCAGCACGTTGGCCGCCTGCGCCGCGTCCGGGCACACGACCGACAGCGCGCCGCAGCGCTCGCCGTACAGGCTCATGTTCTTGGAGAAGCTGTTGGCGACGAAGAAGCTCAGCCCCTCGGCGGCCAGCGCGCGGATCGCGAAGGTGTCCTGCTCCAGGCCATCGCCATAGCCCTGGTAGGCCAGGTCCAGGAAGGCGATCAGCTCGCGCTCCTTCAGCACCGGGATCAGCGCGTCCCATTGCGACTGCGACAGGTCCACGCCGGTCGGGTTGTGGCAGCACGCATGCAGCAGCACGATGCTGCGCGCCGGCGCCTCCGACAGCGCCTGCAGCATCGCGTCGAAGCGCAGGCCGCCGGTCTTGGCGTCGTAGTACGGGTAGCTGCGGCACTCCAGCCCCGAGCCCTCGAAGACGGCGCGGTGGTTGTCCCAGGTCGGGTCGCTCAGGTAGATGGCGCTGTCGGGGAAGTAACGCTTGATGAAATCCGCGCCCACCTTCAGGCCGCCCGACGAGCCCACGCCCTGGATGGTCGCCACCCGGTTGCTCTTGAGCGCCTCGCTGTCGGCGCCGAACAGCAGCTTCTGCACCTCGGTGCGGAAATTGGCGGCACCTTCCATCGGCAGGTAGGGCCGGGCGCCGGCCTGCTCCACCACGGCCAGCTCGGCCCGGCGCACCGAATCCAGCATCGGGATGCGGCCGTCGTCGTCGAAGTAGATGCCGATGGACAGGTTGATCTTCTGCGTGCGCGGGTCCTTCTGGAAGGCCTCGTTCAGGCTGAGGATGGGATCGCCCGCGTAGGCGTCGACGTGCTGGAACATGCTGGGAACTCCAGGTTGGACAAACGGCGGCGGCCATTATCCCCAGCCGGACCCCGCCGCACCGCAACAGCCCCGCCGCCGGCGCACCGGTACAGCACGACGACAATGCCGGCTTCGCATCACCTGCCCCACCGAATCACATGATCACCGACTTCAACGCGCGTGGCGCCGCCTGCCTGCCGGGCCACCTGGGCATCGAGATCGTCGAGGTCGAGAAGGGCCGCGTCCACGCGCGGCTGCCCGTGCGTCAGCAGGTCATGGCGCCCAACGGCTACCTGCATGCCGGCAGCGTCGTCACGCTGGCCGACACCTGCTGCGGCTACGGCTGCATCGCCTCGCTGCCGGACGGCGCCAGCAACTTCACCACCGTCGAGCTCAAGTCCAACCACCTGGGCACCGCCCGCGACGGGGTCATCGAATGCACCGCCGTGGCCGTGCACATGGGCCGCACGACGCAGGTCTGGGACGCGACCGTCAGCCACGAGGGCAAGACGATCGCGCTGTTCCGCTGCACGCAGATGGTCCTGTATCCGAAGGCGTGAGCCGTCCCTGAATCGCCGAGGGGTTCGTCAGAGCGCCTTGCCGCTGCCGATGGCCATCACCAGGCGCGTGACCAGCACGAGCTTGGGCGCGATGGCGTCGATGACGACGAACTCGCTGTCGCTGCTGTGCGCGCCGTAGCCGCGCACGCCCAGACCCTCGATCACCGGCGCCTTGGTCGCCAGCGCGGCATAGGCCGCATCGGTGCCGCCGCCGGTGGGACGGTCACGGACGACCAGCTCCAGCTTCTGCTCGTCGGCCAGCGCCTTGGCCTTGGCGGCCAGCGCGCGCGAGGCCTCCGTCGCCTGCAGCGGCGGCCGGCGGCGGTCGAAGCTCAGCGTGATCTCCGACTCCGGCAGCAGCTTGTTCTGGATGCGCTTGCGCAGCTCGGCCTCCATGCCGTCGAAATCGGCGACGCGGTCCGCGCGCGCGTCGCCGTTGGCCTCGGCCCGCTCCGGGATCGCGTTGCGGACCGAGCCCGCCTTGGCCATCGTCCAGTTCAGGTGCTTCCCGTTCTTCGGGTCGGACAGGTCGCGGGTCTGCATGATCTGGTGGGCCATCTCGTACAGCGCGTTGACGCCCTTCTCCGGCGCCGCGCCCGCATGCGACGAGCGCCCCTTGACCTTCAGGTCCACCGACGCGATGCCGCTGGTGGCCAGCCGCACCGTGTCCGGCGTCGTCGGCCCGCCGCCGCCCTCGAAGGACAGCACCGCGTCGTGCTCGCCGCCCAGCCGGGTGATCAACGCGTTCGATCCAGGCGAGCCGATCTCCTCGTCGCCGTTGATCAGCACGGTGATCTCCGCGTAGTCCTTGAAGCCGACCGCCTTGAGCATCGCCAGCGTGTGGAGGATGGTCGCCACGCCCTGCTTGTCGTCGGCGATGCCCAGGCCGTAGGCATGGTTGCCGTCGATGCGGAAGGGCTGCTGCTTCAGGCCGCCACGCTGGTAGACGGTGTCCATGTGCGCGATCAGCATCACGCGCTTGCCGGTGGCGCTGCCGCCCTTGAACGACGCGCGCACGATCTGGCCCACCTTGGCCGGGCCGTCGCCGGCGTCGGAGGTCGGCGACGCGATGGTCGTGTCGGGATCGATCAGCTGCACCTGCCCGCCGAGCTCGCGCAGCCGCTGGGCGATGAGGCCGGCGATGCGGTCCAGGCCCTGGCGGTCGGAGCTGCCGGACTCGATCTCGACGAGTTGCTGCAGCGTCTTCATCAGATGGGGCTGCTCCCTGGCGGCCAAGGCCTGCAGCTCGGGCACGGTCTGCGCCTGGACGCCGAGGGCGGCCATCGCGGCCAGGGCGAGCGCCGCGCGGCGCCAGACAGGGAAGGAAGCCAGCATCGTCGAGGTCTCCGATCGGTGGGGTGCTTGTCGTCGCCGCTCCCTCGGGGGAGCGAAGGAAGGGCCGATCCTATCGGCAGACCGCTCCGCCGTCCGCGCTGAAAGTGTTTCGTGTGCGGAGCGACGCAAGCGCTCGCGGCATCCCTGGCGGCGTCACCGATGCGCTGAGGCCCTTCAGCCGTCGCGGCGGCCCTGGCGGCCGGGCGCGCGTTGAGGCAGGCTCGCGCTCATGCCATCGACACCCTCGCCCGTGGGCCGCTCCCCTGTCACGGATTTCCCGCGCCCGGCACCGGCACGGCGCCGACGGCTCGGGAGCGTCGTGCTGGTCCTGGCCCTGGCCACCGGCCCGGCGCTCGGCGACGACGTCCGCCGCAATGTCTTCGACGATCCCTTCGTCCAGTTGACGTCGGCGATCCCGCCTTCGGTGTGCCCGGTCCCGGCGGGCCCGCTGCTCACCGAGGCTGAAGTCCGGGCCCAGGCCCACGGTCGCATCGAGCGCGGCACGAGCTGCTTCCAGAGTGGCCGCTGCCGCCTGCCCAACGCCTATCTCTACGACAAGGAAATCATGCCGCGGGTGCAGAAAGCCATCGCCGCGGACGGCCGTTTCGCCGCCACGACCAGCGTCTGGGCGCTCGGCCAGCGGCGTTGGATCTGGCTGCAGGGCTGCGTGCGGAGCGCCGGGGACGCCGCGGCGCTGGAAGCGCTGGTGAAGCAGCTGGACGATGTCGAGGCCGTCATCAACGAGCTCCAGGTCGTGCCGGGCGGACCGGCCGCGGCGGCCTCTCACTGAACCGGCGGTGGAGGCGCCTGCGTCAGCCGCCGGCCTCGAACGCCGGATTTCAAGCCTCCAGCCATTCGATCCACCGGCCATGGGGGTGGGACCACGCCAGCGCCCCGGTCCGCGGCTCGCCGCCATCGGCCCACTGCAGCGTCCACAGGGTGCTGCTGCCCGGCGACTCGCCCGGCGGACAGTCGGGCGGCGACGGCAGCGGCGCCAGCTTGCCGATCTCGCCGCTGATCCAGGCCAGGCCGCGCTCGCGGACCAGGCGTTCGATGCGCTCGACGTGCGCGCGAAAGGCCTCGGCGTCGAAGTAGGCCAGCACCCAGACATTGACGAGCACCGGCGTGACGCCGGCCGGCAGGTCCGCCATCCAGCGCTCGAGCACTGACAGGCCGTCCGCCGAGCGGACCAGCGGCACCGGATGCCGCCGCGCATCGGCGAGCGCACGGTCCAGGCGCTCGCGCCGGGCGGCGTCGCCGGGCCACAGGCAGGCGCGCAACCAGCGAGCGGCGGTTTCGTCGGCGGGGTCGGCCGGGTTCAGGTCGACGCCCATCCGCCGCGCCGCCCGCCAGCACGGCGCGCCCAGCAGGCCGGTGGGGCGTTCGCCGCGCCAATGCGTCCGGATCACCGGCGCGTCGGGGCTCGCGCCCGGCGTGACCTCGACACCATCGTCATAGGCATAGCGGTCGACGCCCAGGTTCAGGCCGGCGCTGCAACCGAAGTCGAACAGCGCGAGTTCCACCGGCGCCGACGCCGTCCCGCCCAGCCGCGTCGCGAGCGCCTGCAGGGCCGGCCGCAGCACCGCGCAGCGACCGGTCTCGTTGGTCTGCGTCGTGCGGGTGCGGATCAGCGCGCGCAGCGCCGGGTCCTCCCGCTGGATGAAGTCCCGCAGGGTCGCCGGCAAGGCGTCGTCGGGCGCGCGCGTCCCGCCGACGCTGGCGTAATACGCCGCCAACGGATGCGGATCGCCCGCGAGGATCCGCTCATGCAGCGCCGCCAGTAGCAGCACGGGCAGGCGCTGCGTCGGCGGCGCCTCCAGGAGCAGGCCCATCAGCGCGGCATCGCCGCCGATGACCGCCGCGAGGGCGCGGTACAGCGGGTCATCCTGGCCGTCGATCTCGGCGAAACGGGCGAAGTGGTGGGCGATGCGCCCGAGTGCGTCTTCCATGGCGATGGCCTCCAGGCCGTCGTGCGCGGCCAGAATGTCGGCCATCCGACAAATCCGCGTTGCCGGATCGGTCCGGTCGCGGCCGGCCTTCCCGGACGCTGAGGCCGCTCAGCCGCCCAGCGCCGCCTCGATCTCGCCGCGGATCGCCGCCGGCGCGTCGTTCGGCGCGAAGCGCTTGAGCACCTGGCCATCGCGCCCGACCAGGAACTTGGTGAAGTTCCACTTGATGCCCTGCGTCCCCAGGATCCCGGGCTTCTCGCCCTTGAGCCACTGCCACAGCGGATGCGCCTCACCGCCGTTGACCTTGACCTTGGCCATCATCGGGAAGCTGACCCCATAGTTCAGCTGGCAGAACGAGGCGATCTCCTCATTGCTGCCGGGGTCCTGGCCGCCGAACTCGTTGCTCGGGAATCCAACGATCACCAGCCCGCGGGCCTGGTAGTCGCGCCACAGGTCCTCCAGGCCCTTGAACTGCGGGGTGAAACCGCACTCGCTGGCGGTGTTGACGATCAGCAGCACGCGGCCGCGGTACTGCGACAGCGCGACCGGCTCGCCAGCGATGCTGACGGCGTCGAAGTCGAAGGCAGTCTTGCCATTGGCGCTCATGGGGGACCTCCTCGTTGGGGCCGGGTGGGCCGGGGTGCATCCTAGCGCGGCGCGGCGGATCAGGCGCGGTGGCGCTCCAGGGCCGCCAGCATCGCCGCGCCCAGGATCGCCGCACCGCCCAGCGCCGTCTTGCCGTCCAGCGTGCCGCCGCCCAGCAGCAGCGCCGAGATCGCCGCCACCGGGACCTCGGTCAGCATCACGACCGCCGTGACGTTCGCCGGCAGCCGCGCCGCGCCGTACTGCAGCGACAGGTTGGAGACGAAGAACAGCAGCGCCATGCCCGCCAGCGGCAGCAGCCAGACCGCGCCCGGCAGCGAGGGCCAGGGCGCCAGGCCGCGGCCCGCCATGGCGACGGCCGACAGGCCGGCCACCAGCACGCCGCCGGTGAACATCGCCAGCGCCCGCGCCCCCGGGCTGCGGGCGGCCTCGCGGCGCAGCATCACGTTGTTGAACGCGAAGGTCATGCCGCCCACCAGCCCCAGCACGTCCGGCAGGCTGGACGGCACCGGCCAGCCGCCGTCCGCGGGCGCCAGCACGGCCAGCGCGCCGCCCAGCGCCAGGGCGATCCGCAACCCCGCCATCGCCGTCAAGGGCTCATGCAGGACCACCCGCGCCAGCAGCACCGCCCACAGCGGCATCAGGTAGAAGAGCAGCACGACCCGCACCACGTCGCCGGTCGACACGCCCCAGTTGAAGGCGGTGTTGGTCATCCCGGCCGCCAGCGTCACCACCCACAGGCCGGGGGAGCGCAGCCATTCGGACACCGCCCCGCGCTGGCTCAGCAGCACCACCGCCCAGGACAGCGCGTACATGATCACCGTGGTCCAGAGCGGGTGCATGCCCGCCCCCTCGAATTGACGGAATGGCCACCAGGACAGCCCCCAGATGGTGGCGTTGAGCATCAGGGCGAGGATCGGCATGCAGGAGCGAGGCGAGGGCCAGGGGACAGAGGGAAGGGACAGGGGTGGGGCTTGCGCAACAGTCCCGGGGGAGGGACTTGGAACCGGCTCGCGGCGCGGCCAACAATGCCCAGGGTTTGTAGCATGGCGCAAGGACTGACCCTGCCCTCCAATCGGGGCGCCGTGCGCCTGTCATGCACGCGGCCTACCCTGTCGCGTGTGACCCGTCCACCAAACTAGGGAGAGCTTCTCTTGGATCACCTGGCCTGTTTCGCCCCCGAGGATCTGCAGTCCACCCCCGGGCCCGACCTGCAGGGCTACCACTGGCGCCTGCTGGCCCAAGGGGACTCCTGGTTCTCCACCGCCCAGGCCAAGCTCAGCGCGCACGCGAACCTGCTCCAGGAACTGGTGCTGACCAAACCCGCCGTCGCGATCAACTGCGCCGGCCAGCGCGAAAGCCTGTCCAAGGTGGTCGAGCTCGAATCCGCGCCGGACTTCGTGCGCCTGCTGACGGCGCCGGAATCGCCGGTGTGGGACGGCATCCTGCTGTCCGTCGGCGGCAACGACCTGATCAAGGCGGCGCAGACCCCGACCCAGATCGACGGCGCCGAGGTGCCGCTGCACCTGCGCCTGCTGCGCCGCCAGACCGAATGGGGGCCGCCGTCGGCGGGGGTCGGCCGCTACTTCTCGGAGCCGGGCTGGGCGACCTACGCGGACTACCTGAAGGCCAACCTGCGTCATCTGCTGACGCTGCGCGACCAGGGACCGTCCGCCGGCAAGCCGGTGTTCATGCACTGCTACGCGGTGCCGATGCCCCGGCCGGCCGGCGCGGAGGATGCGGGCCACGGGCCGTGGCTGTATCCGGCGCTGAAGGCCTACGCGATCCCGGCGGCCGACTGGGCCGCAGTCAGCCGGCTGATGGTGATGCACCTGGCGCAACTGCTGAAGTCGCTGATGGCGGACAAGGAGCAGTTCCCGGGACTGTTCGTGTTCGATTCGACCGCCGTGCCGCTGGCCGCGGCCGCGCCCGGCGCCAGCGGCATCAGCGGCGACTGGCACAACGAGATCCACCTCAACCACAGCGGCTGCCTGAAGATTGGCCGCGCGTGGTCGGAGCACATCGAGCAGGTGCTGACCACCGGCGGCCTGGTCGTCGAGACGCCGCCCAGCGGCCGAGGCCGCGCGCGGCGCTGAGCCGCCCGGCCACCGCCGCTGGCCCTCACCCCTGCCCTCTCCCGCAAGCGGGAGAGAGCGGCCTCAGTGCTTGTCGCTGCGCGCGATCGCGAGCAGGCGCTCGAGCTCCTCGGTGTGCTCGCGCTTGTTGTGCGCATGCCAGCGCCCGACGACCCACATGATCCCCGCCACCAGCAGGCCGAAGATCGTGATCGAGCCGAAAGCCGAGGTGCCGAAGCGGGTCAGCATCGTGTACAGCGCGCCCAGCCCCAGGATGCAGGCCTGCTCGTTGAAGTTCTGCACCGCGATCGAACGCCCGGCGCCCATCAGGTTGTGGCCGCGGTGCTGCAGCAGCGCGTTCATCGGCACCACCAGATAACCGCCGATGCCGCCCAGCAAGATGAGGAACGGGATGGCCAGGTAGAGGTTGTCGATGAAGTTCAGCACCAGCATCAGCAGCCCCATGCCGATGCCCAGCGGGATGACGCTGGTGGCCTTGTCCAGCCGCACCGCCACCGAGGCGACCACCGCGCCCACCGCCGTGCCGATCGCCACCACGCCCGCCAGCGCCGACGCCTGCGTCGTGCCGTAGCCCAGCGCCGCGGCGGCCCAGGCGAAGACGATGTAGCGCATGTTGCCCGACACGCCCCAGAACAGCGTCGTCATGCCCAGCGAGATCTGGCCCAGCTTGTCCTGCCACAGCCGCGAGTTGCAGGCGGCGAACTCCCGCACCAGGTCGGTCGCGCTGTGGGCGATGGGCTGGAGGGGGGCCTCCGTGCGGGGGATGCGCAGGTTGAAGAGCGCCGCGATGAAATACAGCACCACCATGAAGGCGATGGCCGCCTCCGGCGGGGTGTCGATGCCGGTGTCGATGAAGGGCACGTCGATCGCCAGCAGCACCGCCGAGGCCTTGGCGCCGATCAGCTGCCCGCCGAAGACGGCACCCAGGATGATGGAGGCGATGGTCAGGCCCTCGATCCAGCCATTGGCCTTGACCAGCTGGGACGGCGGCAGGAGTTCGGTCAGGATGCCGTACTTGGCCGGCGAATAGGCGGCGGCGCCCAGGCCCACGATCGCGTAGGCGATCAGCGGATGGACGCCCACCAGCATGCTCAGGCAGCCCAGCACCTTGATGGTGTTGGAGATGAACATGACCTTGCCCTTGGGGACCGCGTCGGCGAAGGCACCGACGAAGGGCGCGAGCACCACGTAGAACAGCGCGAACATCGGCACCAGCGCGGCGCGTTGCCATTCGGCGGCTCCACTGGTGCGGAGCAGTTCCACGGCGGCGACGAACAGCGCGTTATCAGCCAGCGAGCTGAAGAACTGCGCTGACATGATGGTGTAGAAGCCTTTTTTCATCGACCCGGCATACCTGGAACTGCGGTGATCACGCTGGGTCCACGGGGTGGGGAAAGGCAGCGCTGCGGCGGGTTTATAGCACGCGCTCGTTTTCGTAACAGACCTTCCCGGGACAGCGGCTCTGTGCTATTTCGCACCGCTTTTCCGACCCTTGCGACCTCTCCCCCCTCGCACCGCCGCGGGGCGTGAAACCGTTCCTGCGCGGCACAATGCCGACCCATGCCGCGTCCGATCGAAGCCATCGTCCACCAGCCCGCGCTGGCCCACAACATCGCCTGTGCCCGCGCCCGCGCGCCGGACGCGCAGGTCTTCGCCGTCGTCAAGGCCAACGCCTACGGCCATGGCATCGAGCGCGTGTTCGACGCGCTGCGCTCCGCCGACGGCTTCGCGCTGCTCGACCTGGACGAGGCCCAGCGCCTGCGCGACCTGGGCTGGCGCGGCCCGATCCTGCTGCTGGAAGGCTGCTTCGAGACGCGTGACCTGGAGCTGTGCTCGCGGCTCAAGCTCTGGCACACCGTCCATCACGAGCAGCAGGTGGACTGGCTGGCGATGCACAAGACGCACGAGCCGCACCGGGTGTTCCTCAAGCTCAACAGCGGCATGAACCGGCTGGGTTTCACGCCCAGCGCCTTCCGCGGCGCCTGGACGCGGCTGAACGCCCTGCCGCAGGTGGACGAGATCTCGCTGATGACGCATTTCTCGGACGCCGACGGCCCGCGCGGCATCGCGCACCAGACGGCGGTCTTCAAGGAGGCGACGGCCGACCTGCCCGGCGAGCGCTCGCTGAGCAACAGCGCCGCGATCCTGCGCCACAGCCAGGACCCGGCGGTGCGCGCCGACTGGGTGCGCTCCGGGATCATGACCTACGGCAGCGCGCCGGACTTCCCCGAGCACGACATCGCCCACTGGGGCCTGAAACCCACGATGACGCTGCGGGCCAAGGTGCTGGCGGTCCAGCATCTGCGCGAGGGCGACAGCGTCGGCTACGGCAGCAGCTTCGTGGCGCAGCGCGCGATGCGCATCGGCACGGTGGCCTGCGGTTATGCCGACGGCTACCCGCGCCACGCGCCGCACGGCACGCCGGTGCTGGTCGGCGGCCAGCGCAGCACGACGATCGGGCGCGTGTCGATGGACATGCTGGCGGTCGACCTGACGGACCTGCCGGCCGAGGGCATCGGCAGCGAGGTCACGCTGTGGGGCCAGGGCCCGCAGGGCGCGGTGCTGCCGATCGACGAGGTGGCCCGTGCCGCCGGCACCATCGGCTATGAGCTGATGTGCGCCTTGACCCGGCGCGTGCCGGTGCACGTCGAGACCCTGGGCTGAGGCCCGGCGAGCGCCTGGTCGCGTCGGCGTCATGCACCTGGACTGGACGCCGGCCGACTGGGAGCTGGAGATCTCCGCGATCCGCGCCAGCGGACCCGGCGGGCAGAACGTCAACAAGGTCAGCAGCGCCGTCCACCTGCGCTTCGACATCCGGCATTCGACGCTGCCGGCGGTGATCAAGGAACGGCTGCTGGCGCTCAGCGACCAGCGCATCACGGCCGAGGGCATCGTCGTCATCAAGGCGCAGGAGTCGCGCAGCCAGGAGCAGAACCGCGCCGACGCGATCGCGCGGCTGGTCGCCCTGGCGCAGAGCGTGGCCCACACGCCCAAGACCCGCCGGCCGACGCGGCCGACGCACGGCTCGCAGAAGCGCCGCCTGGAGGCCAAGTCCCAGCGCGGCGACATCAAGGCCGGACGCGGCAAGGTGCGCGTCGACTGACGCCATTCACGAGGGAGAACACATGTTCAAGGCACTCCGCATCCTGGTCCTGTTCGGGATCCTGGTGACGGTGGCGGGCACGACGCTGGTCGGCCGCTGGCAGGCGCAGTCGTGGAAGCGGCCGCAGGTGGTGACGCTCTATCCGATCAGCGCCGGCGGTGACGCCGAGACCGAGGCCTACCTGGGCCGGCTGGACGAGTCGGCCTTCGCGCGGCTGGAACCCTACTTCCAGGACGAGGCGCGGCGCTACGGCGTGCCGCTGTCGCAGCCGGTGCGGGTGGTGCTGGGCAAGCACGTGCGGGTGGCCCCGCCGCCGGCGCCGGCCAGCGCCAATCCGCTGTCGGCGATCGCCTGGAGCCTGCGGATGCGCTGGTGGGCCTGGCGCCAGACGCCGGCGAGCTCGCCGGTGCCCGATGTGAAGCTGTTCCTGATGTATCACCCGCCGGACTACGCCGGCGCGCTGCCGCACTCGATCGGGCTGGAGAAGGGGCGGCTGGGGCTGGTGCATCTCTTCGCCGCGCGCGGCCAGCAGGCGCAGAACGAGGTGGTGATCGCGCACGAGGCGCTGCACACCTTCGGCGCGACGGACAAGTACGACCGCTCGACGCTGGCGCCGGTGTTTCCCGACGGCTACGCCGCGCCGCGGCAGGAGCCGCGCTACCCGCAATCCGCCGCGGAACTGATGGCCGGCCGCATCCCGGTGCGCGAGGGCGAGGCGCGCATTCCCTCGAACCTGGGCGAGACGGTCATCGGTCCGGCGACGGCGGCGGAGATCGGCTGGGCGAAGTGACGATGCGCGAGCAGCCCCCTGCGAATGCGGGGGGTGATCGGCGGCTTTGCAGAACTGACACGAAGAGAATCCCCTCGGTTCGGGAGGGACCTCATGCACAAGAAGATGGGCGGGCGGATGCTCGCCGTGGCGGCGCTGGCCGCAGCCTGCGCCAGCTCGATGCGGAGGTGGTGCCGGAGCCGGCGAGCTAAGCGCTGATGCTGGCCGGCGTCGCCGCGATCGGCGTGGCGGCGCGCCGGCGCAAGGCGGGCGCCGCGCTCAAGGCCTGAGGTCCTCCAGCGGATCCTGCGGCGGCTGAACTCAGCGCTGCGGCCGCGTCGCCGCGTAGATGCTGCCCAGGCACAGCACCATGCCGGCCAGCGCCAGCAGCGTCGGCCGCCAGCCTTCGAAGATCGCGGAGATCCCCAGCGCGATCACCGGGATCACCACCCCGGTCAGCGCCGCGCGCGCCGTGCCCTGGCGCTGCGCCAGCTTGAAGTACAGGACGAAGGCGATCACCGAGCCGAACACCGCCAGGTACAGCAGGCTCAGCACATAGGACGAGGTCCAGGCGAAGTTCAGGCCCTGCCCCGTCGCCACCGACGCCACCAGCAGGAAGACCGCGCCGTAGCCCATGCTCCAGGCGAGCACCGGCACCAGCGGCAGCCCGCGCCGGGTCAGGGTGAGCGTCAGCACGTTGCCAATGCAGGCGGCCAGCACCGCTGCCAGTCCGATCGCCAGGCCGTAGGCCGCCGTCGGGCGCGCGCCGGTCGAGGCGATCTCCGGCCAGAAGATCATCACCACGCCGGCGACCGCGCCGGCCGAGGCCGCCAGGAAGCGCCCGGTCACCCGCTGGCCGAAGAAGATCCGCCCGGACAGGGCATTGCCGAACACCATCAGGCAGAACAGCACCGCGACCAGGCCGCTGGGGATGTGGCGCTCCGCCTCATAGACGGAGAAGTAGTTGCCGCTGTACTGCACGATGCCGGTCGCCAGCATCAGCCCGTGCGCCGACAAGGGCAGCTTCAGCGACAGCTTCTGCCAGCGCGCGAAGCCCGCGAGCATCAGCGCCGCCAGCCCGAAGCGCCAGCCGACCGAGTTCAGGATCGGCACCCCCGAGCCCAACTGGTAGAGGATCACGTGCCAGGTGCTGGCCCAGATCAGCGTCGGGCCCCAGAACAACCAGCGGTCGGAAACGGTGGACATGATGTGCGGCAGCGATCTGTACCGGCCGCCCGCGCGGGGACGCATTCAGCGGGCCGGGGAAAACAACAAGGCCGCCCTTTGGGGGCGGCCTTCGGTGGGAGGCGGTCCTGACGCGGGCCGCCGGGGGGAACTTCGGAAACCTGCGGAATGGGGGCGCGTCGGCCCTCAGTCGGCGGCCTTCTTGAAGGTCGCCAGCAGCGCGCCGGCACCGACGAACAAGGAGCCGAAGATCCGGTTCATCGCCTTCAGGTGGGACTCCGAACGCAGCGCCCGCAGCACCCGCGCCGCCAGCAGCGTGTAGCCGGCCATCACGACGGCGTCGGTGAAGGCCAGCGTCGCGCCGATCACCGCGTACTGCTGCGTCAGGCTGTGATGCAGGTTCAGGAACTGCGGCACCACGGCCAGCAGGAAGACGGTGCCCTTGGGGTTCACCGCGTTGATCGCCCAGCCGCGCAGCACCAGGTCACGGCGCGAGACCTGCTTGGCCTCGGCCTGCTCCGCCACCAGCGGCCGGGCCGGCGAACGCCATTGCTGGATGCCGAGGTAGACCAGGTAGGCCACGCCGGCCCACTTCACCACGGCGAAGGCCTGCTCGGAGGCCGCGATCAGCGCGCCCAGGCCGGCGCCCACCACCACGATCTGGGTCAGGATGCCCAGGATCAGCCCGATGGTCATGAAGTAGCCGCGCTGGAAGCCGTGATTCAGTCCGGCACTCATCGCCGCGATGGCGCCCGCGCCCGGGGACAGGCTGATGGCCCAGGAGGCCGCGAAGAACCCCAGCCAGACTGACAACTCCATGATCGACTCCTTCGACGGACCCGAGGTTGTAGCACGCCGCCCGCCAGCGGACGAAGGTCAGGGTTAACGCCAGGCGCGTCCGGATCGCCCTCCCCGGCCGGTTATGTCCCCCGTCCGATTCGGAATGCGTCCGTGGCGGCGGCGCTCCAATAATCCCGCGCCATGTCCGCCACCGTGCTGCTCGTCGTCATCGCCGCCTACTTCGCGCTGCTGCTGGCCGTGGCGTGGTGGACCTCGCGCCGGGCCGACAACGACAGCTTTTTCATCGGCAACCGCAGTAGCCACTGGGGGCTGGTCGCCTTCGGCATGATCGGCACCTCCCTCTCCGGGGTGACCTTCATCAGCGTGCCGGGCTCGGTCGGCAGCGGCGCCTTCAGCTACTTCCAGATCATGCTGGGCCAGGTCGCCGGCTACGCGGTGGTGGCCTTCGTGCTGCTGCCGCTGTACTACCGGCTCCAGCTCAGCTCGATCTACCGCTACCTCGGCGCCCGCCTGGGCGTGGCGGCGCATCGCACCGGCGCGGGCTTCTTCATCCTGTCGCGCACGCTGGGCGCCACCGCGCGGCTCTACCTGGTCGTGCGCATCCTGCAGGACCTGGTGCTGGCCCAGTTCGGCATGCCGTTCTGGCTCAGCGCGCTGCTGGTGCTCGTGATGATCCTGCTCTACACGCTGGAGGGCGGCGTCAAGACCATCGTCTGGACCGACACGCTGCAGACCACCGGCATGCTCGCCGGCCTGGTGATCTGCGTGGTCTTCCTGCTGCACGCGCTGGGCCTGGACCTGGCCGGCGGCTGGCAGGCGATGCGCGCCGCCGGGCTGGCCGAGGTCTTCGTCACCGACCCGATGAGCGCCGCCCACTGGGCCAAGCAGCTGCTGGCCGGCGCCGCGATCGCGGTGGCGATGACCGGCCTGGACCAGGAAATGATGCAGAAGAACATCTCGGTCCGGCGGCTGGCCGACGCCCAGAAGAACATGATGGTGATGGCGGCCATCATGACCGGCGTCGTGCTGCTGTTCCTGTTCCTGGGCGGCCTGCTGAGCCTGTACGCGCACCAGCAGGGCCTCGCCGCGCAGGGCGACCGGCTGTTCCCCGCCGTGGTGATGGACCACCTGCCGGCGTGGGTGCAGCTGATCTTCGTCGTCGCGCTGATCTCCGCGCTGTTCCCCAGCGCCGACGGCGCCATCACCGCGCTGACCTCCAGCACCTGCATCGACCTGCTCGGCCTGCAGGAGCGGCGCGCCTGGGACGAGGCCCGCAAGCGCCGCGTCCGCAAGGCCGTCCACCTCGGGTACGCGGCGGTCTTCCTGCTGCTGACGCTGGGCTTCCGCTGGCTCGACGACCCCAGCATGGTCAACCTGATCCTGAAACTGGCCGGCTATACCTACGGCCCGCTGCTGGGCCTGTTCGCCTTCGGCATCCTGAGCTCGCGCACCCTGCGCCCGGGCGTCCTGCCCTGGATCGCCCTGGCGGCCCCGGCCCTGTGCTGGATCGTCGACGCCCATCAGGCCACCCTCTTCGGGGACTACCGTATGGGGCTGGAATTGCTGCTGGTCAATGCCGCCCTGACCTTCGGGGGGCTGTGGCTCGGCTCGCGCCCCGCTGCTTATCCCCAGCCGAAGGCCGCTTGAACACAGGCTGGCCCCAGCCTGTCCACAGCTCCTCCCCCGCGGCGACGCCGCTTGCCCACCGCTTGCCCACAGGCGGGGGCCTGGTTGTCCCCCGCTCGCCCACACCCTGCCCACATCCCGCCCACAAGCCGGTCACAGGCGAATCACAGCCGCCGCACAGCGAATTCACAGGCTTCTCAACAGGGTTGTCCACAGCGCGGGCGGCGACAATCGCGCCCCATGGCTGCTCCGAAATCCCATTACGTCTGCTCCGAATGCGGCGCCACCAGCGCCAAGTGGCTGGGCCGCTGCCCGTCCTGCAGCGCCTGGAACACCCTGGTCGAGACCGCCGCCGAGCCCACCGGCGGCAAGAACCGCTACCAGGCGCTGGCCCGCAGCCAGCCCGTGGCCACGCTGTCCGAGATCGAGGCCCGCGACTTCGACCGCACGCCGACCTCGCTCGAGGAGCTGGACCGGGTGCTGGGCGGCGGCATCGTGACCGGCGGCGTCGTGCTGATCGGCGGCGACCCGGGCATCGGCAAATCGACGCTGCTGCTGCAGGCGGTCGAGGCGCTGTCCAAGCAGATGAAGGTGCTGTACGTCACCGGCGAGGAGTCCGGCGCGCAGGTCGCCATGCGCGCGCGCCGGCTGGGGCTGGACGGCTCGCAGGTGCGCGTGCTGGCCGAGATCGGCCTGGAGAAGATCCTCGCCACGCTCGAGGCCGAGCGCCCCGACTTCTGCGTCATCGATTCCATCCAGACGCTTTATTCCGAACAGCTGTCCTCGGCGCCCGGCTCGGTGGCGCAGGTGCGCGAATGCGCCGCGCAGCTGACCCGCACCGCCAAGGCCACCGGCTGCGCGATGGTGCTGGTCGGCCACGTGACCAAGGAAGGCGCGCTGGCCGGGCCGCGCGTGCTGGAGCACATCGTCGATACCGTCCTGTACTTCGAGGGCGACACCCACAGCAGCTACCGCCTGGTGCGCGCGATCAAGAACCGCTTCGGCGCGGTCAACGAGATCGGCGTCTTCGCGATGACCGAGAAGGGCCTGAAGGGCGTGACCAACCCCAGCGCCATCTTCCTCTCCACCCATGGCGATCCGGTGCCGGGCTCCTGCGTGCTGGTCACGCTGGAGGGCACCCGGCCGATGCTGGTCGAACTGCAGGCGCTGGTGGACGGCGGCGGGCCCAACCCGCGGCGGCTCTCGGTGGGCCTGGAGCGTGACCGGCTGGCGATGCTGCTGGCGGTGCTGCACCGCCATGCCGGCGTGGCCACGATGGACCAGGACGTCTTCGTCAACGCGGTCGGCGGCGTGCGCATCAGCGAACCCGCGGCCGACCTGGCGGTGCTGCTGGCGATCCAGAGCTCGCTGCGCGGCAAGCCGCTGCCCAAGGGCTTCATCGCCTTCGGCGAGGTCGGGCTCGCCGGCGAGGTGCGGCCCGCGCCCCGCGGCCAGGAACGCCTGAAGGAGGCGGCCAAACTGGGCTTCTCGATCGCGGTCGTGCCGCAGGCCAACGCGCCCAAGAAGCCGATCGACGGGCTGACGGTGCACGCGGTGGCGCGCATCGAGGACGCGATCGAGATCCTGCGCGGGATGTGACGCCGCGTGGGGCGACGACAATGCGCGCTCCGCCCGACGCCCACCGCCACGGACCTCCCCATGAGCGCCACCGACCTCCCGCCGCCCGCCTCGCCGTCGATCCAGCCGCCGTACTACGCGGTGATCTTCTGCAGCCAGCGCACCGACGCCACGCCCGACGACGGCTACGGCGCGATGGCCGAACGCATGGCGGCGCTGGCCGCAGCGCAACCGGGCTACCTCGGCGTGGAGAGCGCCCGCGGCGCGGACGGCCTGGGCATCACCGTCTCCTACTGGCGCAGCCTGGAGGACATCCGGGCCTGGCGCGCGGTCACCGAGCACACCGCCGCCCGCGACCAGGGCCGGCGCGACTGGTACCGCCATTACGAGCTGCGCATCGCCAAGGTCGAGCGCCATTACCACTGGGACGAATCCGCCGGGACCGACGATCCGGTGCCCGTCGCCCAGCGCTGAGGCGACACCGCGCCGCTCCTCCCGCTGCCCCCGCTTTCACCCCTTTCTTCCCCCTTCGGAGTTCCCTCGCATGAACCGCCTCGCCGGCATCCTCCTCGCCCTGGCCGCCATCGTCGCGGGCAGCGTCTTCTTCGGCTGGAAGGGCGCGATCCTGGGCCTGTCCTGCGTCGTCTTCTTCCTGCTGCTGCAGTTCTCCCAGCTGATGCGCGTCATGCGCACCGCCCAGAATGCGCCGCTGGGCCATGTCGCCAGCGCGGTGATGCTCCATTCGAAGCTGCATGCCGGCATGAAGCTGCTGGACCTGATCCGCATGTGCGGCTCGCTCGGCGTCAAGGTCGACCCGAACACCTACCGCTGGACCGACGCCGGCGGCGACGCGGTGGACGTGGTGCTGGCGCGGAGCCTGGTCACCCGCTGGACGCTGATCCGCGCGGCGGACGCGCAGGCGCACACGGGCGCCCCTTCCGACACCCCGGCCGCATAAAATCCACGACTTTTGCAGCACCCGGCCGATTCGCGGCCGAAAAGGAAGACCCATGTCTCTGGACGATCGCGACGGCAAGATCTGGATGGACGGCGAGCTGGTGGACTGGCGCGACGCCAAGATCCATGTCCTGACGCACACGCTGCACTACGGCTGCGGCGCCTTCGAGGGCGTGCGGGCCTACCAGACCGACAAGGGCACTGCGATCTTCCGGCTGCGCGAGCACACCGAGCGCCTGTTCAACAGCGCCAAGATCCTGCGCATGAAGCTGCCCTTCTCGATCGAGCAGGTCGAGGAAGCGCAGAAGGCGGTCGTCCGCGAAAACCAGCTGGCCAGCTGCTACCTGCGCCCGCTGACCTGGATCGGCAGCGAGAAGCTGGGCGTCAGCCCCAAGGGCAACAAGGTCCACCTGATGGTCGCGGCCTGGGCCTGGGGCGCCTACCTGGGCGAGGAAGGCCTCAAGCGCGGCATCCGCGTCAAGACCTCGAGCTACACCCGCCACCACGTCAACATCACGATGACGCAGGCCAAGACGGTGTCCAACTACACCAACTCGATCCTGGCCAACATGGAAGCGACCGAGGACGGCTACGACGAGGCGCTGCTGCTGGACGCCTCGGGCTTCGTCTCCGAGGGCGCGGGCGAGAACCTCTTCATCATCAAGAACGGCGTCGTCTACACGCCGGACCTGTCGGCGGGCGCGCTCAACGGCATCACCCGCAACACCATCTTCGCGATCTGCCAGGACCTGGGCCTGAAGCTCGTGGAGAAGCGCATCACCCGCGATGAGGTCTACATCAGCGACGAGGCCTTCTTCACCGGCACCGCCGCCGAGGTCACGCCGATCCGCGAGCTCGACCGCATCGAGATCGGCATCGGCAGCCGCGGCCCGATCACCGAGAAGATCCAGGCGGCCTTCTTCGACATCGTCAACGGTCGCAATCCCAAGTACGCCCACTGGCTGACGCTGGTCTGATCGGGATCCCCCGTCCGGACGCGCCCGCCCTCGCCAGCCCGCAAGAACAAGATCATGAGCACCACCACCACGCCCAAGGCCACCGTCGAAGTCACCGCGCAGGACCTGCAAGGTCCGGGCGTCGTCTTCTGCCCGAATCCCAAGATGCCGCTGTGGAGCAACCACCCGCGCGTCTACATCGACCTGAGCCACGGCGGCGAAGGCACCTGCGCCTACTGCGGCACGCTCTACAAGCTCAAGGCCGGCGAGCAGCTGCCCTCCGGCCACTGATCCCCCCGGCCGTCCCCCGACGTGGGGATCCGGTCATTGCCCCGCTCCCTTGAACAAGGAACGAGATCCATGGTGCGCAAGCCTCAGACCGCCCTGCTGCTGGCCTCTCCCGAGGACACCGAAGCGCAGTTCTACGAGGCCTTGCAGGCCGGCGACCTGGAACGCCTGATGGCCGTCTGGGGCGACGAGGACGAGGTCTGCTGCGTGCATCCGGGCGGACCGCGCGTCGTCGGCGCGGCGGCGATCCGGGCGAGCTTCGAGCAGATCTTCGCGCGCGGCGCGATCCCGGTGCATCCCGAGTGCCAGCGCCGGCTGGTCAACGGCGACACGGCGATCCACCAGGTGCTGGAGCGCGTCGAGATCACCGACGAGGACGGCACGCAGAGCGCCTGGGTCGTGGCCACGAATGTCTACCTGAAGACGGCGCTGGGCTGGCGGCTGGTGGCGCACCACGCCAGCCCCGGCACCTCGCAGGACGTGAAGCAGGAACTGTCGATCGTGTCCGTGGGCGCGCCCACCACCCTGCATTGAGAGAGGTCCGCTGATGCAGTACCAGGCGCCTCCCTGGTTGCCCGGAGGCCATGCCCAGACGATCTGGCCCGTGCTGTTCGCGCGGCGCTACGACGGCCCCGCGCCGCGCTTCCGACGCGAGCGGTGGCACACACCGGATGGCGACTTCATCGACGTCGAGTGGCTGGTCGATCCGGCCGCCCCCACCGATGCCACCCCTTCCGCCGCCACGGCTGCCACGGCTGCCGCGGGCACGACCGGTCCGCATGCCGCGGGACCGGAGCGGCCCTTGCTGGTACTGTTCCACGGCCTGGAGGGCTCGGTCGACAGCCAGTACGTGCAGGCCTTCGCCGCCGTCGCGCAGCGCCGCGGCTGGGCCTTCGCGATGCCCTACTTCCGAGGGTGCTCGGGGGAGCTCAACCTCGCGCCGCGGGCCTACCACTCGGGGGACTACGTCGAGATCGGCTGGATGCTGTCCCAGTTCCGCGCGGCCCACCGCGGGCCGATGATCGCGGCCGGTGTCTCGCTGGGCGGCAATGCGCTGCTGCGCTGGGCGCAGGAGGCCGGCGACACGGCCGCGGGCACCGTCAAGGCGGTCAGCTCGATCTGCTCGCCGCTGGACCTGACCGCCGCCGGCCATGCGATCGGCAAGGGCTTCAACAAGCTGGTCTACACCCGCATGTTCCTGCGCACGATGATGCCCAAGGCCATGAGCAAGCTGAAGCAGCATCCGGGGCTGTTCGACGCGGAGCGGATGCGGCGGGTGCGCAACCTCTACGAGTTCGACAACCTCTTCACCGGGCCGCTGCACGGCTTCCGGGATGTCGACGATTACTGGCTGCGCGCCTCCGCCAAGCCGCACCTGGCGCGCATCCGCGTGCCAGCGCTGGTGCTGAACGCGCGCAACGACCCGTTCGTGCCGGCCCACAGCCTGCCGGCGCAGAGCCATGTGGGCGCGCACGTGACGCTGTGGCAACCCCGCGAGGGGGGCCATGTCGGATTCCCGTCGGGTCGCCCGCCGGGCCACGTGCGCACGATGCCCGAACGGGTCACCGACTGGCTGGCGATGCGGCTCTGAGCCGCCCCGCACAAGGACCGAAGGAGCGCCCATGGATGCGATCGTCGAGGCCGCGCTGAAGAAGTGGCCCAACGTGCCGCACTGCTACGGCTGGCTGGCGCTGGATGCACGCGGCGACTGGTACATGCGCGACGAGCGCATCCAGGCGGCGGGCCCGTTCCCGGCCGTCAAGGGCAGCCGCATCGTGCATGACAAGCTGATCGGCTTCATCGACCGCAACTATGGCGTCGACGACGCGGGGGCATGGTTCTTCCAGAACGGACCGCAGCGGGTCTACGTGCAGCTGGAAGCGGCGCCCTGGATCTGGCGGCTGCAGCCCGACGGCCGCGTGCTGAGCCACACCGGCCGCGAGGCGCAGGTCACCGGCGCGGTGCTGGACGAGGCCGATCGCCTGTTCCTCGAGACCGACCTCGGCCTGGGGCTGGTCCACACGCAGGACATGGGGCCGGCGGCGGACGCGATCGAAGCCGGTCGCTGGTCGATGACGAACGCGACGCACGCCGAGCTCGTCACCCGCCATGGGGTGGTGCTGTCCCCCCTCGACCCGAAGGGGGCCGTCGCCCGGGGGTGAGGCTGGCGCCACGCGTGAAAAAGCCGACCCGCGGGTCGGCTTTCCTATTGGCGCGAGTAGGGCTTACTGCGAGGCCGCGTTCGCCGGCGCCGAGGCGCCTGCATCGGCGCCGGAAGCGGCCGCGGCCGGCAGCTTGGGGTCGTCGAACTTGGCGCCGCCCTGGTTGGCCATGTAGACCACCGCGCGGGAAATCTCGAAGTCGCTGAAGTCGCCGCCGCCTTGCGGGCCCATGTTGCCCTTGCCCTTCAGGGCGGAGTGCACCAGGGTGTCGAAACCGGTCTTCACGCGCGGGCCCCAGGCGTCATGGTCGCCGAGCTTGGGCGCGCCGGCGGCGCCGGTGGCGTGGCAGGCGGCGCATTGCGCCTGGAAGACCTGCTCGCCGGACTTCATCGCGGCGGGGTTGGCCAGGTCCTTGAGTTCGATCGAGCCCACCGGCTGGATGCGGGCGGCGACGGCCTGCTCCTCGAGTCCGCTGCCGCCGGCGCCGGGCTTGATCTCGCTGGACACGTAGTTCGCGAGCATCACGATGATCACGATCGGGATCACGAACGCGAAGAAGACCGCGACGATCAACTGCTTGGGTGTCTTGATGGGCCCTTCGTGGGCGTCGTGACCGTCGGCGTGCGTGTCCTGGGCGTTGGCGTGGTCCTGGGTTCCGCTCATGAATTCCTCGTGAATCGAATCGACTACGGCAGAAGCGCGTCCGTGTTTCGCAGGGGTTTCGCGGCTTGATCGGCCCTCGGGAAACCGGACGGGGGAACAGCAAATCGGCGCAGTATAGCCAGCCCCCTGGCGCCCCACCCTGGGGCTTTCGTCAAGGTCGGCACGGGGGCGGGCCAGGTGTTGCGCGAGGGTCGCGCAGCGGGTTCGCCCTGGTGCCGTTTCAACGACTTGAATCGGCTTGGGCCGAGCGGGGCCAGAACGAGGCTAGAATGCGCGCTTCCCATGGCGACCGTGGTGAAGTGGATATCATTGGGCCCTCCGAAGGCCTAGTCGCAAGTTCGATTCTTGCCGGTCGCACCAGAACACCGAGAAGCCGGTTGTCACACGCGTGGCAACCGGCTTTTTCATTGCCGCTCGTCGTTGCGGATGCGTGCTGCCGACGGCGGATACTGCGCCCTGTCCCATCGCGACGCGAGCTCCCCATGCGACTGCTCATCCTCGGCGGCACTGTCTTCCTCGGGCGCCACGTCATCGACGCCGCGCTTGCGCGAGGCCATGCGGTCACGATGCTGAACCGCGGCCGGCACGGCCGCGGGCTGTTCCCCGAAGTGGAGCGCCTCGTCGGCGATCGCGACGGCGACATGAGCGCTCTGCGCGGCCGCGCGTTCGACGCCGTCATCGACTGCACCGCCTTCACTCCCGCGCAGGTCGAGCGCAGCCTCGCCGCGCTCGACACCGGCGCCCCGCATGTGGTCCTGGTTTCGTCGATCTCGGCCTACGGCGTGTTCCCGCCGCACCGGGTCTTCGACGAATCGGCGCCGCTGGCGCCGGGCCACGAGGGCTACGGCCCGCTCAAGGCCCGCGCGGAAGAGGCGCTCACGCGCGCCCTGCCCGATCGTCACGCCATCGTCCGGCCCGGGCTGATCGTCGGACCGCACGACCCGACCGGCCGCTTCACCTACTGGCCGACGCGCGTCGCGCGCGGCGGTGAGATCCTCGCGCCCGGTCGGCCGGAACGTCCGGTCCAGGTCATCGATGTCCGCGACCTCGCGGCGTTCTGCCTGGCCCTCGCCGAATCGCGGGTCACCGGCAGCTTCAATGCCGTCGGGCCGCGGATGCCGATGCACGCACTGCTCGACGCCTGCGTCCAGGCCGCGCCGGAGGCCGGCGCGCGCTTCACCTGGATGCCGGACGACCAACTGCTGGTGCTGGGCATGGCGCCCTGGACCCAACTCCCGCTCTGGCTGCCGGAGAACGACCCGACCCATGGCGGCATGCTGCTCGGCGACGCCACGCGCGCGGCAGCCGCGGGCCTGACCTGCCGCGCCATCGAGGACACCGCCGCCGACACGCTGTCCTGGGCGCTGGCACCGCGCGAGCCGGACTGGGATGCCAGCAAGCTCGTCGCCACGCTGACCCCGGCGCGCGAGGCCGAGTGCCTCGACGCCCGGCCGGTCACGCCAGCCTGAACACCGCGATCGCGGCCGACAGCCGCTTCGACTGGTCCTTGAGGCTCTCCGCCGCCGAGGCGGCCTGCTCCACCAGCGCCGCGTTCTGCTGCGTCATCTGGTCCAGGTGGCCCACCGCGGCGTTCACCTGGTTGATGCCGTCGCTCTGCTCCTGCGAGGCCGCGCGGATCTCCGCAATGATGTCGGTCACCCGCTGCACGCTGGTCACGATGTCGGTCATCGTCGTGCCCGCGTCGGTCACCAGGCGCGAACCCGATTCCACGCGGTCCACGCTGGTCGCGATCAGCGACTTGATCTCCTTGGCCGCCTCCGCGCTGCGCTGCGCGAGCGAGCGCACCTCGCCCGCCACCACCGCGAAGCCGCGCCCCTGTTCACCCGCGCGCGCCGCCTCCACCGCCGCGTTCAGCGCCAGGATGTTGGTCTGGAAGGCGATCCCGTCGATCACGCCGATGATGTCGGCGATGCGCCGCGAGCTGTCGCTGATCTCGCCCATCGTCGTGACCACCTGCCCCATCACCGAGCCGCCGCGCTGCGCCGTCTCCGCGGCCGAGCTCGCGAGCTGGTTGGCCGTCAGCGCCGCATCCGCCGTCTGCCGCACCGTGCCCGTCAGCTGCGTCAGCGAGGCCGCCGCCTGCTGCAGGTTGGACGCCGTCTGCTCGGTGCGCGCCGACAGGTCCATGTTGCCGCTGGCGATCTCGGCGCTGGCGGTGCCGATGCTGTCCGTCGAGCCGCGCACCTCGCCGATCAGCCGCAGCAGGGATCCCTGCATCGCATCCAGCGCGCGCAGCAGCTGCGCGGTCTCGTCGCTGCCGCGGGTCTCGATGCGGCCGGTCAGGTCGAAGCGCGCGATCGCGTCGGCCACCTGCGCCGCCTGGCCCAGCGGCCGGGTGATCGAACGCGTCAGCCACACCGCCAGCGCGCCGCCCGCCGCGAGCGCCACCAGCCCGAACACCACCAGCGCGATCCGGGCGCGTTCGTTGGTCGCGGCCAGCGCCAGGATCGCCTGGTCCAGCTGGTCGCGCTGCTGCTGCGCCACGGCGCGGATGCCGTCCAGGTAGGCGCTCGACGCCTTCTGGAACTGCTCGTCGAAGATCTGCTTGGCCTGCGCCATGTCGCCCTGTTTCTTCGCCGCGGTGATGGCGTCCCGCACCGTCAGGTAGGTCTTGCGCAGCTCGGCCACCTTGTCGAAGGTGGCGCGTTCCTCGGGCTTCGTCAGCAGCTTGTCGAGCCGCTGCTGCAGTTCGGTCGAGACCTTGGTCGCCTCGGCGGCGGCCTGGGTGAAGAAGGTCGCCAGGCCCGGGTCCGCGCTGACCGCGATCGCCGTGGTGCGCGTCGTGCCGTTGAACACGTTGCGGTACCAGTCGGACGCGGTGCGCTCGGTGACGATCGCGTCGGTGTACATCGCGGCGGTCTGCTCCGCGACGCGGTTCAGGCCCCAGTACCCCAGCGCCGATCCGATCAGCGCGATCACCAGGACGCCGGTCTGGACCATTCCCAGACGACGACCGATGGACCCCCGGGCGTTCGTGTTGGACATCATGTGGTTCTCCTCGGACGCCGGCCCGAAGGGAGATCGGACCTCGACGCGGCACGATGTGGCACGCGCAACCGTACTCCGATCTCCGGCCGGCGTTAAGGGGCCGGCGCCCCGCCCCCGGCGAACCGGGGTGGCTGTCACTCAGACGCGTGGCACGAGGCGCACCTGCGGGATCGGCTTGAGCGAGCCGACCTCCAGCGTGCGCGGCTGTCCCGACTGCTTCAGCGGCACGGCCGCGCCCAGGCCCTGCAGCCCGGTGAGGAACCGGTCCGCCTCCGCCCGCATCGCCGACGAGCGCCGATACCGCGGATCGTCCTTGAGCAGCGCCAGCCAGTCCGCCGGCGCGCCGGCCGCTACCACTTCGAGCGTGGCCGGCTGCATCACGCCCAGGAAGGTCGTGAGCCGCGCGCGGCGATGGTCGTCCCAGCCCGCGCCGCCTTCCGCGCCCTGCGGGTGGAAGCGCGCAATCAGGCGCTGTGCCGCCAGGCCGCCCGCATCCGCCAGGGTCGCGATCGTGCCGGAGGCCATGGTCAGGTTGAGCCCGCCCTCGTCGGGCTTCTGGCTGATCTGCACGATGCGGTCGCGGAAGCCGGGCGTCGGGAACAGGATCTCGTCGCGCCAGTTCTGCATCGTCCCGACGATGCTCCAGAGGAAACCCGCCAGCCCCGCCAGCGGCGTCTTTTCGCGCGCGGCCGCCTCGCGCTCCTCCCAGTCGGGGACCAGGTCCGGCTCCGGCCAATAGCGCAGCCGGCCGCCGCGATCGTCCTCGGGCAGATAGACGCGGCCCCCCTCGTTGCCCGAGACGGCGGGCTGGATGCCATGGTCCGGATGCGGCGCCTTCAGGCTGACGGCGAAGGTCGGATGCCGCGGCAGCATCGCGTCGAAGAGGTGCAGCGGCATGTTGCTGCCGATGCCGCCGTCGGAGAACCAGATCCGCGTGGCCCGCAGGCGCAGCTGGCGCCGGGCCTCGGCCGTCTCCGCCGCGCGGACCTGGGCCTGCGCGCGCTGGTTCGCGGTGCGCGACCAGTCCACCGCGTACAGCGGCACCGCCGACAGCAGCAGCGGGAAGCTCAGGCTCATCCGGACCGCGACGACGACCGGCAACTCGCCGTGTCGCGGCAGCGGTCTCAACTCGCGCCCCTGCGCGTTCTCGATCACCGGCCCGTCGTCGCCGCCGGCGAAGGGTGCCGCCAGCGCGGCCATCACCGCGGGCGGGAACAGCCTCGACCACTCCTGGGGGTCGTAATAGAACATCGGCGTTCCCGGCCGGAACGGGATGCTGTAGACCATCTGCTGGCTCACCGCGCTGGTGATCACCTCCAGATGGATGCGCCGCGTCGTGGGGTCGGGCCCCCACAGATCGCCGAAGCTCAAGGGCGGCCCATCGATGCTTTTGCCCGCCAGTTGGTTGAAGTAGCCGTGCAGCCAGTCGGTGAGCGCGGTCCGGCCGCCCTGGTCCGGCTGCGTCAGGCCGCTGCACAGGCCGTAGCCGTTGTCGCGCAGGCCGCGCGCCAGCCCACGGACGAACAGCGCGGCCGTCGCCCCGACCGCGGCCGCGGCGGTCAGCGCCGCAATGCCCACCACAGCCACCGCGGCCAGCCAGCGCAGGCCCGGCGACGCGCCAGTCCCGTCGATCAACAGATGCAGCGCCGGCCAGGCCAGCAGCAGCCCGCCCGCAGCCACCCCCAACGCGGCCCTCGCATGGACGGTGAGCATGCCGCCCACCACCGCGGCGACGGCCTGGCCGCGGGACTTGCCCAGCGCGCGCGACAGCACGTCGAAGTGGCGACGCAGTGCGGGCACCGGCTGGAACAGGGTGAACAAGCGGCTGCGGCCGGGCTGGCGCCGATCCGCAGCGACCTCCGCGCCCAGTTCCTCGGGCAGCTTCGCGAGCTGGTCGAAGGCGCCGACATGGCCGCGCTGGCGGCCGAGCTCCGCGGCCGCGCTCGCCCCGGCCGCGATCGCGCCGGCCGAAGTGCCGCCGATGTTCTTGAACCGGTACCGGTCGGCCAGCGCCGCCACCAGTCGCGGATAGATCACGCCACTGGTCACGCCGCCCTTCATGACGAGGTCGCAATGGCTGACGTCGTCCGCCTCCGGCTGCCGCTGGTCGTCGCTGTGCATGACGCCGATTCTCGGCGCCCTGGCGACCATCGGTGTCAGGAGCGCTCCGACCCGTCCCCGGACGTCGCCAGCCCCTGGACGACGCCTTCGCGCAGCATCACGCGCCGGTCGCCGAAGCGGGCCACATCCTCCGGATCGTGCGTGATCATCAGCATCGGCATGCCGATGCGCGCCAGCAGCGTGTCCAGCTCCGCGCGCATGCGGCCGCGCAGTTCCGGATCGAGCGCCGAGAACGGCTCGTCCAGCAGCAGCGCACGCGGCTCGTTGACCAGCGCGCGGGCCAGCGCGGTGCGCTGCCGCTGACCGCCGGACAGCTGGTGCGGCCGCTGCTGCGCGACGCGTTCCAACTCGAAGGCCTGGATCCAGCGGTCCACCGCCTCGCCGCCCTCACGGCGCGACGGATTCAGCCAGCCCCGCTTGAGCGCGAAAGCGATGTTCTGCCGCACGGTCAGCTGCGGAAACAGCGCGTAGTCCTGAAAAAGGAAACCGAGGCGGCGCTCGCGGGCGGGCACGTCGATGCCCGACGCGCTGTCGAAGACCGGCTGGCCGTCGACGCGGATCGACCCCTCGTCCGGCTTGAGCAGCCCCGCGATCGCCAACAGCGTCAGGCTCTTGCCGGCGCCCGACGGGCCGTGGATCACCGTGCGGCGAGCGTCGGTGGTGAAGGCGACATCGAGCTCGAAGCGGCGGCCGCCGCCCTCCACGCGCTTGCGGATGCGCAGCTCGAAACTCATGCGCCGCTCCTTGGACCGGCCAGCCGGCCCGCCACCAGCAGCACCGCGACGCAGGTCAGCGACACGATCAGCACCAGGAGGTTGGCGGTGTCGTCCTGCCCGGCCTGCACCGCCTCATAGACCGCCACGGACAGCGTCTGCGTCTTGCCCGGGATGCTGCCCGCGACCATCAGCGTCGCGCCGAACTCGCCCAGCGCGCGGGCGAAGGCCAGCAGCACGCCGGCCAGCACGCCGCGCCAGGCCATCGGCAGCGTCACGCGGAAGAACAGCGCCCACTCGCCCAGGCCGAGCACGCGGGCGGCGCGCTCGAGCTGCGGATCCACACCCTCGAAGGCCGTGCGGGCCGACTTCATCACCAGCGGGAACGCCACGATCGTCGCCGCGATCACCGCGCCCTGCCAGGTGAAGATCAGGTTGATGCCGAAGCTCTCCCACAGCCAGGCGCCCAGCCAGCCGCGCTTGCCGATGATCACCAGCAGGTAGTAGCCCAGCACCGTCGGCGGCAGCACCATCGGCAGCGTCAGCACCGCGTCCAGCAGTTCCCGTCCCGGGAACCGGAAACGCGCCAGCGCGAAGCCCGCCGCCACGCCGAGCACGAGGTTCAGCGCCGTCGCCCAGCCGGCGACTTTCAGCGACAGCGCGAGCGCGATCCAGGCGGGTTCCACGTGCGCTGCGCTCCCGGCCGATCAGGGCTTCTGGAAGCCGTGCCGGGCGAGCACCGCCTGGCCGGTCGCCGAGGTGACGAAGTCCAGGAAGCGCTTGCCGCCCTCGGCATTCGCGCCGCCGGAGGTCACGGCGATCGGGTAGGAAATCGGCGCTGGGGTCGGCACGCCGAACAGGACGCGCACCTTGTCCTTGAACACCAGCGCGTCGGTCATGTAGACGAAGCCGGCCTCGGTCTCGCCGCGCGACACGTAGTCCAGCGCCTGCCGCACGTTCTGCGCGAAGACCGCCTTGGGCTCGATGGCCGACCACAGCCCGGCCTGCTCCAGGGCGGCCTTGGCGTAGCGGCCGGCGGGCACGCCCTCGGGCCGCCCGACCGCGACGCGCTTCACGGCGGACTGCTGCAGGTCGGAAAGGGTCTTCAACGCCACGCCGCCTTCCGCAGGCGTGATCACCACGAGTGCGTTGCTGACGAAGTTGCGCCGCGTGCCTTCGACCAGCAGCTTCTGTTGCTGGGCCTTGTCCATCGTCTCCTGGTCGGCGGAGGCGAAGACGTCGACTGGCGCGCCCTTGGCGATCTGGGCGAGGAGTGCGTCCGATGCGGCGAAGTTGAACTGGAGCTTCGTGCCCGGATGCGCGGCCTCGAAGGCTGGTGCCAGTTCCCTGAACGCGTTGGTCAGGCTGGCGGCTGCGGAGACGGTGATCTCGGCCGCCTGCGCCAGGCCCGAGGCCATCAGCGCGAGGGCCAGCGCGGCGACGCGTCGGGTGATCGAAAGGGAGGTCGAGCGCATGGCGATTCCTCGTAGGAGCCGTCGACGAAACGAAGCCACGCAATATATCCCAGGATATTGCGCACCCCTTCGCCGACCGACTCCCTCCCCCGCACTGCGCCTCGTTGAAGGGCTCCCCCACCGCACTGCGCTTCGTTGAATGGCTCGGTGTGTCGACGCTGGCGGCGCCGGTGCCCCTCCGAGCGATTGCCGAGCGTGCGGAGGCGCTTGAGCGAGGAGGGGCACCGGCGCTGCCGGCGTCTGCTCGGTCTGTGCCTGGCCGCCTCGCGCCGCGCCGTGGCCGTGCCTCAAGTCGCCAGCAGTTTCATCAACTCTCGGATTTCCGGCTTGGCAGCTTGAAGTGCGGTGTCCTCGATCTGTCGATAGAGCGTGATCAGCGCCCGACCTGACTCGGTCAGCGCGCTGCCACCGCCTTTGGCGCCGCCGGCTGCGGTGGCGACGGCGGGCGTTTTCAGTGCGCGGTTGAGTTCATCGATCAGCAGCCAGGCGCGTCGGTAGGACATGTCCAGCGACTTGGCGGCTGCCGTGATGGAGCCGGTTTCGTCGAGCGCCTGGAGCAAGGCGATTTTCCCGGGCCCGATGGCGATGATGTCGCCGACGGTCACGCGCATGCGGAATTTGAGGCTTGGCTTGGGCTTCACGGGAGGAGGAGTCGAGCGGGCCACCATGCCGCGCATTAAACCTGATGCCGCCGCGCTCAATCGGCCAGCCGCCAGCAGCCGCGGCCGGCCGCCTTCGCCGCATAGAGCGCATCGTCCGCGCGGCCGAGCAGCGCCACTTCGCCTTCCTGGCCGCCGTCGTGGCAGGCGATGCCGATGCTGGTGGACAGCTGCAGCTGCTGGCCCTGCAGCGTCAGCGGCGCCTTCACCGCGTCCAGCACCTTGCGCGCCACGCCGGCGGCTTCGTCCGGCGCGTTCAGGTTCTCGAGGATCAGCACGAACTCGTCGCCGGCCAGGCGGCAGAGCTGGTCGGTCTCGCGGATCGCGCCGCGCACCCGGTCGGCGAAGGCGCGCAGCACCGCGTCGCCGGCCGCATGCCCCAACGAATCATTCACCTGCTTGAAGTGGTCCAGGTCCAGGAACATCAGCGCCAGCGTCCGGCCGTTGCGGCGGTTGCGCGCCAGCGATTCCGACAGGCGGGACTCGAACTGCCGCCGGTTCGGCAGCCCTGTCAGCGGATCGACGCGGCTGAGCTGGTCCAGCTCCCGCTCGACCTGCTTGAACGCGGTGATGTCGGTGGCCAGCGTGTAGACGCCGGCCACGCTGCCATCGGGCTGAACGTCGGGCACGTATTCGGCCAGCAGGTCCCGCACCACGCCGTTGGCTTCGGAGCGCGTCTCGAAGCGCTGCCGCGCGCCGGCCAGCGCCGCCTTCAGGAAGGGCAGCCGCTGCTCGTGCAGCACCGGCCCGATGACCTCAGCCAGCGGCCGGTCCAGCGCCTCCTCCGGCGCCATGCCCATCCAGGCGCGGAAGGTCGCGTTGAGGAACCGGAGCCGGTGCTCCGAGTCGATGTAGGAGATCAGCACCGGCAGGTTGTCGGCGATGGTGCGCAGCCGGCGCTCGATGGACTCCTGGCGCAGCAGCGCGTCGTGCAGTTCCAGCGTGCGCGCCTGCACGCGCAGCTCCAGCGACGCGTTCAGCTCGGCCAGCGAGCGGTCCTGATCGGCCTGGCGGTGCGCCAGGTCGTTCAGCGCCTGCGACAGCACCGCCGCCTCGCGGTAGCCACCGACGGCCGGCAAATGGTCCTCGCTGAGATGACGGCGCTGCGCGATCGCGGCGGCCAGCTCGCGCAGCGGCCGGCTCATGCGCCGGGCCAGCCACCAGCTCAGCGGCACCGCCAGCGCCAGCATCAGGATCGCGCTCAGCGCGATCTGACGCCGCAGGCCGTAGTAGTCGGCCAGCGCCACGGCCACCGGCTGGCGCACGAGCACCGTCCAGCCCAGTCCCGGATACGGGCCGTAGCCCTGGCTGGGCACGCTCACCGCGAAGTACTCGACGCCGCCGGCCTCATGGTGACGCAGGCCCTGCCCGCTCTCCGCGCCGATCGGCATCTTCCTGCCCTCCTGGTCCGAGGGTCCCAGGATCACCACCCCATCCTTGCCCAGCACCAGCGCGTCGGCCTGGTGGGAGGCCATGGTCGCGTCGATCAGCTCGCTCTTGATCTGGCGCGCCCAGCCCCAGCTCAGGTGGACGCCGAACACGCCCTGCAACTGCCCGCGCCCATCCAGCAGCGGCACCGCGAAGTCGACGAAACGCCAGGGCTCGTTCTGGCGCGGCAGGAGTTTTTCCAGCAGCAGCGCCGCATGCACGTCGCCGACGAAGGGCTGGCCGCTCCGCGCGCCCTGCCACCACGGTCGCTTGGAGACGTCCACCCCGTCCAGCAGGCCGCCGGCGGCGGCGAGCACCTTGCCTTGCGCGTCGGTCACACCCAGCCACGCAAAGTGGTCGAAGCCGACCTGCACCTGATCCAGCGCGCGGCGCATCGCCTCGGGATCGTCGAAGCGGCGGAAGGGCTCCAGCTGCGCCAGCACCCGCACTTCCTTGAACTGCTGCGCCATGCCACGGTCGAGCGCGTCGCGGAAGTCCACAGCCACCTGCCGCAGCGACTCCACCGCGCGCCGCTCGGCGTGGGCGCGGGCGAAGTTCTCGATCAGCAGCGCGGTGATCAACAGCGCCGTGGCCACCGCAGCCAGCACCATCGCGGTGAGCCAGCGGCCGAGCGAGGCCCGCGAGCCGCGCGGCGGAATGAAACCATCGTGACCGCCGGCGGCGGCGGAGCCGCCCGGTCGTCCGGGCGTGGGAGGCGGCGGGAGCGCCTGGGAGTGATCGTGCATCACGGGGTTGTATCGAGAGCGGCGACCGGCCGCAACGCGGGATAGTGCCACTGCACCAGCGGTGGGCGATGACGGAACCTGCCGAGGCACCGTCACGGGGCAGGCTTTGCAGGCGCACCAAAACCGGTCAAGCTCGGGCCCGTGCCGGCCCCACCAGGGCGTCGGGCTGGGCACGGGCCTTGCAACCTGCCCCGCCGGGCCGCCGCCCGGAGGCGGTCCGTCCCTGGAGACCCCATGCATGCGCTGACTTTGCCGGCCGCCGGCCATTACGACGAGATGCTGCTGCAAAGCGGCGCGATCCGGCCCAGCTACCAGGCCTTCGCGGACTGGCTGCACGCACAGACGCCGGAGGCGCTCGCGAAGAAGCGGGCCGAGGCCGACCTGCTGTTCCACAAGGTGGGCATCACCTTCGCCGTCTATGGCGACGAGGCCGGCGCGGAGCGCCTCATCCCCTTCGACACCGTCCCCCGGATCGTCCCGGCCGACGAATGGCGGATGCTCGAACGCGGCCTGCGCCAGCGCGTCACCGCGCTCAACCGCTTCCTGTGGGACATCTATCACGAGCATGAGATCGTGAAGGCCGGGCTGATCCCAGCCGAGCAGGTCTTCGCGAATGCGCAGTATCAGCCGGCGATGCAGGGGCTGGACCTGCCGCTGGGCGTCTACGCCCACATCACCGGCGTCGACCTGATCCGACACGCCGACGGCGGTTATTACGTGCTCGAGGACAACCTGCGCGTCCCCTCCGGCGTCAGCTACATGCTGGAGAACCGCAAGATGATGATGCGGCTCTTCCCCGAGCTGTTCGCCAAGTACGCGATCGCGCCGGTCGCGCACTATCCGGCGCTGCTGCTCAACACGCTGCGCCAGGCCAGCCCGGCGGACAACCCGACCGTCGTCGTGCTGACGCCGGGACCGTTCAACTCGGCCTACTTCGAGCATGCCTTCCTCGCGCAGCAGATGGGCGTCGAGCTGGTCGAGGGCCAGGACCTGTTCGTCAAGGACGGCTTCGTGTTCATGCGCACCACGGTCGGCCCCAAGCGCGTGGACGTGATCTATCGCCGCATCGACGACGCCTTCCTCGACCCGCTGGCCTTCCGCGCGGATTCGATGCTGGGCGTGCCGGGGCTGCTGTCGGTCTACAAGCAGGGCCACGTGGTGCTGGCCAACGCGATCGGGACCGGCGTCGCGGACGACAAGTCCATCTATCCCTACGTGCCGGACATGATCCGGTTCTACCTCGGCGAGGAGCCCATCCTGCACAACGTGCCGACCTGGCAATGCCGCAAGCCCGAGGACCTCGACCATGTGCTGAACCACATGGCGGACCTGGTGGTGAAGGAGGTCCACGGCGCCGGCGGCTACGGGATGCTGGTCGGGCCGGCGTCGACGGCGGCCGAGGTCGCCGACTTCAAGGAGCGGGTCAAGGCCAACCCGGCCAACTACATCGCGCAGCCGACGCTGTGCCTGTCAAGCTGCCCGACCTTCGTCGAGCGCGGCATCGCGCCCCGCCACATCGACCTGCGGCCCTTCGTGCTCTCGGGCCGCGAGGTCAACATGGTGGCCGGCGGCCTGACGCGCGTCGCGCTGAAGGCTGGCTCGCTGGTCGTCAATTCGTCGCAGGGCGGCGGGACGAAAGACACCTGGATCCTGGAGAGAACATGATGCGCGCACGCCCACTTCCTTCGCTGGCCGTCGACGCGGCGCCAGCATCCCTGGAGCGCGGCCCGGCAGGAGGCTCGACATGTTGAGCCGCACCGCCGCCCAGCTCTACTGGATGAGCCGCTACCTGGAGCGCGCCGAGAACCTCGTGCGCATGCTCGACGTGACGCATTCGCTGTCGTTGCTGCCGCAGTCGCGCGGCGCCGCGACGGAGCTGGCCGCGCCGCTCGCGGTGACCGGCACGCTGGAGGCCTACCAGGCGCGCCATCCCGGCCTGAGCGCCGAGCAGCTGTTCCGCTTCATGGGGCTGGACCTGGACAACCCGGCGTCGGTGCTGTCCTGCATCCGTCAGGCGCGGGAGAACGCGCATGCGGTGCGCGGCCAGATCACCGCCGAGATGTGGGAAGCCATCAACACCAGCTGGCTGGAAGCGCGAGGACTCGCGCGCAAGGGCTTCGCCGAGCCATCGTCCTTCTTCGACTGGGTGAAGGAACGCTCGCACCTCTTCCGCGGCGCCACCTACGGCACGCTGCAGCGCAACGACGCCTACTGCTTCATCCGGCTCGGCACCTTCGTCGAGCGCGCCGACAACACCGCGCGCTTGCTGGACGTGAAGTCCCAGCTGATCGCGCCGGCGGTGGACACGCTGGCGCCGGTCGACGCGCCCAGCGAGAGCGCGCCCGACTTCTACGCGTGGAACGCGCTGCTGCGCTCGCTCTCGGCCTTCGAGGCGTATCACGCGGCCTACCGCGACAGCCTCAACGGCCGCCGCGTGACGGAGCTGCTGATCCTGCGCCCGGACGTGCCGCGCTCGCTGCGCGCCTGCTGCGACGAGATCCGGTCCATCCTGCCGCAGATCGAGGCCCGCGGCGGCGCCGAGGACGCCGGCCGCACCGCCAAGCAGAGCGCCAGCCGGCTCGCGCTGCGGCTGGAGTACGGTGCGGTGGACGAGATCCTCGAGCAGGGCCTGCATCCGTGGCTGACGGGCTTCCTGGAAGACTCGGCCCGCCTGAGCCTGGACATCCAGCAGGCCTACTTCGAAGCGCAATGACCTCGGCGCCGACCGCGTCGTTCCGACGCGGCGGACGCCCCCCGGAGACAAGGCATGCACCTGCACATCTCGCACGAGACGGTCTACGACTACGACGCGCCGGTGGCGCGCAGCACGCAGTACCTGCGCCTCACGCCGCGCGCGGGCCGTGGCCTGCGCGTGCTGCACTGGCATCTGGAACTGCCGGCACCGGCGAGCGCCTGCAAGGACGCGTTCGGCAACACCATGCATGTGTTGAGCCTGGACGGTCCGCGGCGCGACATCGTCCTGCGCGCGGTCGGCGAGGTCGACACCAGCGATGCGCCCCCCACGCCCGATCCCGAGGATGAGCTGCCCGCGCCGCTGTTCCTGCGCGACAGCCCGCTGACGCGCGCGGACGAGCCGCTGCGGCAGTTCGCCGCGAGCTTCGCCGACGCCACGACCGCCGATGCCCACGGCGCGCTGCTGGCGCTGATGGCGGCGCTGGGCGAACGCATGCCCTACGTGCGGGGCTACACCGATGCGGCCACGCCGGCGGCGCAGGCCTTCGCCACCGGTCACGGCGTCTGCCAGGACCACGCGCAGGTCTTCGTCTGCTGCGCGCGGCTGCTGGGGCTGCCGGCGCGATATGTGTCGGGTTACCTGGCCACCGACTTCGAGCACGTGGCCAGCCATGCCTGGGCCGAGGTGCGGCTGCCCGACGCCGCAACGACGGCGACGGCGGCGACGGACGGTCATGACGCATCGCACGGCATGGCGGGCGGCTGGCTGGGTTACGACATCAGCAACCAGTGCCTGGCCGATGGTCGCTACGTGAAGCTGGCGATCGGCGCGGACTATCTGGACGCCTGTCCCGTGCGCGGCGTACGAACAGGCGGCGGGCTCGAAACCATGCGGGCCGAAGTGCTCGTGAAGCCCGGCACGACCGACCAGCAATGACGAAGGGCGCCTCGCCCACAAGCGCGGATTGATCGGCTACGCTCGCGCCCCATGACTTACTGTGTTGCCATGCGGCTGCGTGCCGGCCTGCTGTTCGCGTCGGATTCCCGCACCAACGCGGGCGTGGATCACATCGCCACCTTCCGCAAGATGAATGTGTTCGAGCAGCCTGGCGAACGCCTGATCACGCTGCTCAACGCCGGCAACCTGGCGACGACGCAGAGCGTGGTGAGCCTGCTGCGCCAGCGCGCGGTCGGCCAGGGCGCGCACCTGATGAACCTGACCTCGATGTACGACGTCGCGGAGCTGGTGGGCAAGACCCTCAAGGAAGTGGTCGCGCGCGACAGCGATGGTCCCGGCCAGCTCAACCAGGGCGTGGACTTCGGCGCCAACTTCATCGTCGGCGGCCAGATCCGGGGCGAGCCGCCGCGGATCTTCCATGTCTATCCGCAGGGCAACTTCATCGAGGCCACGGAAGACACGCCCTACCTGCAGATCGGCGAATCCAAGTACGGCAAGCCCATCATCGACCGCGTGATCGATTTCGACAGCTCGCTGGCCGAGGCCACCAAGTGCGCGCTGATCTCGTTCGACTCGACGATCCGCAGCAATTTGTCGGTGGGCCTGCCGATCGACATGCTGCTCTACAAGACCGACAGCTTCGCGCCCGCGCAGCCCCACCGCATCACGCGGGAGGATCCCTACTTCATGAAGGTGAGCCAGGGCTGGGGCGGCGGCCTCAAGCGCGTCTTCGAGCAGTTGCCGGACGAGGACTGGTTCGCGTGAGGTGACACCTCAATCTCGCGGTGGCACCCGGTGGGAGTCCGCCACGCCGATTCCCCATTGCAAGTGGGACCGATGGCTCTAGACTTGCCGCTTTGATTTCTGGCGTCGGAGCCAGACAAAGCCTGCAAAGATCACGAGATGCCCGCCACCCGTTCCTCAGCCGGGACTCGGCTCCGTCCCCGCGCTCCGGCGCGCATTGAATACTTGAAGGTTCAGAACTTCAGGGCACTTCGGGACGTCGAGTTCAAGGACCTTACTCCATTCACCGTACTGCTTGGGCCTAACGGCAGCGGCAAATCCACGGTCTTCGACGTCTTCGCATTCCTTGCCGAGTGTTTTGAGCTTGGCCTACGAAGGGCCTGGGATAAGCGCGGCCGCGCTAGAGAGTTGAAGACACGGGGCGCGGACGGCCCGATCGTCATTGAGATCAAGTATCGCGAACCGAATTTCCCACTGATCACGTATCACCTCGCCGTGGACGAAGAAGGCGGTGGGCCAGTGGTGGTGGAAGAGTGGCTTCGATGGAAGCGCGGTAGCCATGGTCAGCCGTTCAGGTTCCTGGACTATCGGATGGGGCAAGGGCGAGCAACCAGCGGCGAACAGCCTGACGAACAAGACCGGCGCGTTGAGACCCCTCTGAAGTCGCCGGATCTGCTCGCTGTGAATGCGCTGGGGCAATTCGCGGAACATCCTCGCGTGGCAGCGCTGCGAGAGTTCATCACCGGTTGGTATGTCTCGTATCTCTCGGCCGACAGCGCCAGGGGCCAACCCGAGGCTGGACCCCAAGAGCGACTCACTCGTACCGGCGACAACCTCGCCAACGTCATTCAGTTCCTCGGCGAACTTCATCCCGCAAGGCTTGAGAGAGTCTTCGAGATACTGCGCCAGCGAGTGCCTCGAATTGAACGAGTGCTCGCGGAAACGATGCCTGACGGTCGTTTGCTGCTGCAGATCAAGGACGCCCCCTTCAGTCATCCGGTCCTGGCCCGTTTCGCATCAGACGGAACGCTCAAGATGCTGGCGTATCTGCTGCTCCTTCATGATCCAGCGCCGCCGCCGTTCATCGGCATCGAGGAGCCTGAGAACTATCTCCACCCTCGCCTCTTGCCTGAACTGGCGGAGGAGTGCCGCACTGCGGTGAACTCGACGCAACTCCTGGTCACGACCCACTCGCCCTTCTTCCTCAACGTCCTGCGAGCCAATGAAGTACGGGTACTGTGGCGTGATGATCATGGCTACACGCAGGTGCAGCGAGCGTCGGATCTTCCGGGCATTCCGCAATTCATGGAACAAGGAGCGCTCCTTGGACATCTCTGGATGGAGGGGCAACTTGGTATCGGAGATCCGCTGACGAACCAGGGTGCCCCAACTCGCCCCTTGATGCGAGGGCGCTGAACGAATGCCCACGAGCCACATCGCGCTCTTGGTCGAGGAGCCATCGATGGAAGCGTTCCTTCAGTCGCTTCTGCCCCGCATCCTGCCTGCCACGACCACCTTCGAGATTCACGCGTTCCAGGGGAAGTCCGACCTGCTCGCCAAGCTTGAAGCACGCCTGAGGGGCTACTCGCAGTGGCTACCGGAAGACTGGCGGCTCTTTGTCCTGGTCGACTGCGACGACGAGGATTGCCGGAGCTTGAAGCGAAGCTTGGACAGAATGGCCAGCCGCGCAGGACTTCGTGTGCAAGGCCAAGCGGGACGCGACCCTTCCTGGCAGGTGGTGAATCGCATTGCCATCGAGGAACTGGAAGCTTGGTACTTTGGAGACTGGGATGCCGTCCGCGCAGAATTCCCTCGCGTCTCACCGAATGTTCCCCAGCGCCAGGGCTTCAGAGATCCGGATGCAATCCTTGGCGGCACTTGGGAGGCTTTTGAGCGAGTTCTCCAGAATCACGGCTACTTCAAGGAAGGTCTGCCGAAGATCGATACCGCGCGACGCCTCGGCCGGCGCATCCTCATTGACGAATGCAGGTCTTCAAGCTTCAAGGCATTTCGACGCGCGCTTCTTGAGGCGCTTCAGGCACCCTGAGGTGGCAGCGGCCCGTCAGCGCTTGCAGTCGCAGACGTCGCTGCCGTTGTCGAAGACGACGCGCCAGCGGCCATCGGGATCGAGTCGCCAGGTCGATGCGAAGCGCGCGACCAGCTTGCCCTTCGCATGCACCGGTCCGGTCGAATAGGCGAGCGTGCCGTCCGGCAGCGCCTCGACGAGATCGGGCGCCCATGAGAACGGCGCCTCGGCGCCATCGAAGAAGCGCTTCCATTCCGCGAGCACGGCTGCCCGGCCGCGCAGCGGCTTGCTGCCGTTGATGAAGATCGCGTCCTCCGCGACGAATTCGGCGAATGCCTTGAAGTCGCGTTTGGCCATGGTCGCGGCGAAGGCGATCTCGGCCTCGCGCACCGCGGACGCGCCACTCGGCGCCACCGCCTGCGCCTGCAACGGCGCCATGAACGAAACCGCCAGCATGCCGGCGGTCAATGCCAAGGGGGATCGAAGGATCGAGCGGCGGTCGGGCATGGCGAGGCTCCTGGTGACGTAGGCCGAGGAGTCTAGGCCGCGCGCGCCCTCATGCCGATGGACACGCCCCTTTCGACGGCCCCCTCCCGAGCGACTCACTCATCCAGCGACTTCAGGAACTGCCTCAGCTCCGGCGTCCTCGGCGCGCCGAAGATCTCGGCCGGCGGTCCGATCTCGTGCACGCGGCCCTGGTGCATGAAGATCACCCGGTCCGCCACCTTGCGCGCGAAGCTCATCTCGTGCGTGACCATCAGCAGGGTCATGCCCTCCTCGGCCAGCGACTCCACCACCCGCAGCACCTCGCCCACCAGCTCGGGGTCCAGCGCCGAGGTGATCTCATCGCACAGCAGCACCTGCGGCTCCATCGCCAGCGCCCGCGCGATCGCCACGCGCTGCTGCTGACCGCCGGACAGCTGGTCCGGCATCGCGTCGAACTTCTCCGCCAGCCCCACCCGCGCCAGCAGCGTCCGCGCCTGCTCGGCGGCGTCCTGGTCGGAGCGCTTCTTCACCAGCGTCGGCGCCAGCATCACGTTGCGCCCCACGCTCAGGTGCGGGAACAGGTTGAAGCCCTGGAAGATCATGCCCACCTGCTGCCGCAGCGCGCGCATCGCCATCGCGCTGTCGTGCAGCAGCGGCTTGTCGGCCACGCGCAGGGAGCCGTCCTGGAACTGCTCCAGGCCGTTGATGCAACGCAGCAGCGTGCTCTTGCCCGAGCCGCTCTTGCCGATCAGCGCGATCACCTCGCCGCGCATCACGTCCAGGTCGATGCCCTTGAGCACCTCGTTGGTCCCGTAGGACTTGCGCAGCGCGGTGATGCGCACGATGGGCACGCCCGGCACGGGCGTGGAAGCGGCGGTCGCGACGTCGGCGGCGTTGGCGGTATCGGCGCTCACGGTCTCAGGCAGCACGGCCATGTTGCTTCCTCTCCAGATGTTGGGCAGCCAGGCTCACGGGGAAGCACAGCGCGAAATAGAACAGCGCCACGCAGCCGAAGACCAGGAAGGGCTTGAAGCTCGCGTTGGCGATCATGCCGCCCGCCTTGGTCAGCTCGACGAAGCCGATCACCGAGGCCAGCGCGGTCCCCTTGATCACCTGCACCAGGAACCCGACCGTCGGCGCGATCGCCAGGCGCGCGGCCTGCGGCAGGATCACGTGCCGCAGCTGCTCGCCGAAGCTCATGGCCAGGCTGCGCGCGGCCTCCCACTGGCCGCGCGGCACGGCCTCGACGCAGCCGCGCCAGATCTCGACCAGGTAGGCGCTCGTGTAGAGCGTCAGCGCCAGCGACGCCGCCGTCCACGCCGACACCTCGATGCCCAGCAGCGCCAGCCCGAAGTAGGCGAGGAACAGCTGCATCAGCAGCGGCGTGCCCTGGAACAGCGCGACGTAGGCGCCGATCAGGCGCTGCGTCTTGCGGCCCAGGCCGATGCGCAGGCACAGCAGGGTGCCGCCGACCAGGCCACCGCCGATGAAGGCGATCAGCGACAGCGCCACCGTCCAGCGCAGCGCGAGCGCCAGGTTGCGCAGGATGTCCCAGAGGGTGAACTCGATCATGGACGGCTCCCCGTGCCGGTGCCGGCCAGGCGTCGCCACAGCGCCGGCCGTGTCGGCGCCGGTGCGCCGCCGAAGAACCACCGCGGCCCGGCCCACAGCAGCAGGCGCCGCACCAGCACGGACAGCGCCAGGTAGATCAGCGTCGCGACGATGAAGGCCTCGAACGCGCGGAAGTTGCGGCTCTGGATCAGGTTGGCGGCGTAGCTGAGCTCCTCGGTGGAGATCTGCCCGCACACCGCCGAGCCCAGCATCACGATCACGATCTGGCTCGTCATCGCCGGCCACACCCGCTTGAACGCCGGCGGCAGGATCACGCGCGTGAAGACCTGCGTCGGCCCGAGCGCCAGGCTCTGCGCCGCTTCCCACTGGCCCTTGGGCGCGGCCTGGATGCCGGCGCGCAGGATCTCGGTGCCGTAGGCGCCCAGGTTCAGCGTCATCGCGATCAGCGAGGCGCTGGTCGGCGACAGCTTCACGCCCAGCGACGGCAGGCCGAAGAACACGAAGAACAGCTGCACGATGAACGGCGTGTTGCGCAGCAGCTCGACATAGACGCCGACCAGGCGCCTCGCCCAGGCCGGGCCGCAGGCGCGCGTCCAGGCGCCCAGCGTCGCGATCGCCAGACCCAGCGGCACCGCGATCACGGTCAGGCCCACGGTCCACGCCAGGCCGCGCAGCAGCAGCGGCCATTCGGCGAGGACGGCGCCGAAGTCGAACTCGATCATGGGCGGCTCCCGGAGGGACCAGCGAATGGCGCGGTCGGTCTCACGTCAGGCACGGCGGCGATCCGCGTCCGCTCAGAGCGGCAGCTCGCCAGCGCCGCGGCCCAGCCACTTCTTGGACAGGGCCTCGAGTTCGCCCGCCTGCTTGGCCGCCGCGATGATCGCGTTGACCTTGGCCAGCAGCGCGTCCTCGCCCTTGGCGACGCCGATGAAGCAGGGGCTGTCCTTGAGCAGCAGCTTGTATTCGACATTCAGGCCGGGCTGGCGCTGCATCAGGTTGCCGGCGACCGCGGCGCTGGTGGCCAGCACCTGCGTCTGCCCGGCGGCGAACGCGGCGATGGTCGCGTTGTTGTCCTCGAAGCGCTTGAACTCCAGCGTCGACGGCGCGACCTTGGCCAGCTCCTGGTCCTCCATCGCGCCGCGCGTGACCGCGACGCTCTTGCCGGCGAGGTCGGCGAAGCTCTTGATCGCCAGGCTCTTGGGCGCGAAGACCGCCTGGTAGAAAGGCGCGTAGGCCGAGCTGAAGGCGATGACCTTCTCGCGCTCCGGGTTCTTGCCGAGCGTGGAGATGACCAGGTCGGCCTTCTTCGTCTGCAGGTAGGGAATGCGGTTGGCGCTGGTCACCGGCACCAGCTCGACCTTCACGCCGAGCTTGGCGGCGATCAACTCGGCCATCGCGACGTCCAGGCCTTGCGGCTTCATGTCGGGACCGACGAAGCCATAGGGCGGGTAGTCGGTCGGAATGGCGATCTTGATGGTCTTGGCCTTGGTGATCGTGTCCAGCGCGGTCTGCGCCTGGGCGCCCAGCGCGAGCAGGCCCAGGCCCGCGGCCAGCAGCAGGCGGCGCGGCAGCGCGTGGACGGAGGAACGGACGGCGTGGCTCATAACAAGGCTCCTAGGTAGGCGGGGGCGGGATCGGCGGAGTCGGACCCGTCGCGGCGCGCGGCGCGCGGGCGGCGGGAGGTCGAGGGAGCGGCGGATGCGGCGGTGGCGGCCGGCGACGCGAGCGGCGTCAGCGCCTGCCGCAGCTGATGCAGCGGGTCGTCGGTCTGCGTGTCGAGCTGCAGGCCCGACTGCACGCTGGCCAGGTGGGCGGCCATCAGCGCTTCGGCGCCCGCGGCGTCGCCCCGCTCGAGCGCCGCGACGATCGCGACATGCTCCTGGCAGGACTGCGCCGCCTCGTGCGACGACTGGTAGAGCATCGCGATCAGCGTGGTGCGCGCGGTGTAGTCGCGCAGCGTGTCGGCGAGCAGGCTGTTGCCCAGGCACTCGGCCAGGCAGACATGGAAGTCGCCGAGCAGGAAGCTGCGCGCGCCGACGTCGTCGCCGCGCAGCGCGGCCTTCTCCTGCGCCAGGTGTTTCTTCAGCCGCGTCAGCGCCGGCTTGTCCAGGGCGCGGCGGCCCCGCAGCAGGCCGAGCTCGATGACTCGGCGCGCCTCGAAGGCTTCACGGGCCTCCTCGCGCGAGGGCGCGATCAGGTACCAGCCGCGCCGCGCGCTGACGGTGACGATGCCCCGCGCGGCCAGGCGCGTCAGCGCCTCGCGGACGATGGTGCGGCTGCAGTCGAAGAGCAGCGCCAGCGGCTGCTCGCCGAGCCGCGTGCCCGGCGCCAGCTTCTGCGCGAGCACGGCGTCGATGATCCGTTGGCTGATGTCGGTGGCGGTGATGCCCATGCCCAGGGCATTGCAGCTTCCGTGCCAGCGGCCGCCACGCGTGCCTCACTGGCGCATCTGTCTTGTATGCAAGCCAGGACGACACACGCGTGCCGCCGTTGCGCACAAGCTTGGTGTGCGAGGCACCGTCCCGGTGCCTGGCCTCAGCCCTCGACCCGCATCGAGTAGTCCACCGCCTTGGCGTCCTTGGTGAGGCGCCCGACCGAGATGCGGTCGACGCCGGTGGCCGCGATCCAGCGCAGCTGGTCGATGGCCACGCCGCCCGACACCTCCAGCAGCGCCCGGCCGCCGGCGATGGCCACCGCCTCGCGCATCATCGGCTCGCTGAAGTTGTCCAGCAGCACGCTGACCGCGCCGGCGGCCAGCGCCTCGCGCAGCTGCTCCAGGGTCTCGACCTCCACCTGGATGGACACGCCGGCGTTCAGCGCCTGCGCCTGCCGCAGCGCCTGCGTCACGCCGCCGGCCGCGGCGATGTGGTTTTCCTTGATCAGGATGCCGTCGTACAGCGCCAGGCGCTGGTTCGCGCCGCCGCCCACGCGCACCGCGTACTTCTGCGCCAGGCGCAGCCCGGGCAGGGTCTTGCGCGTGTCCAGCACCGCGCAGCCGCGCGGGTTCGGACTGGCGCCCTCGATGGCGCGGGCATGGGCGCGCGTCGCCGTCGCGGTGCCTGACAGCAGCTGCAGGAAGTTCAGCGCCGGCCGCTCGGCCGAGAGCAGCGAGCGGCTCTCGGCCTCGATGCGGCAGACGAGGGTGTCGGGCGCCATGTCGGCACCCTCGTCGTACAGCCACTCGATCCGCGACGAGCCGTCCAGCGCCAGGAACACGCCCTCGAACCAGTCGCGGCCGCACAGCACCGCCGCCTCGCGCACCCGCACATGGGCCTGCACGCGCCGGCCCGACGGCACCAGCCGCGCGGTCCAGTCGCTGATGCCGATGTCCTCGAACAGCGCGTCGCGGATGTTGCGCGCGCGGGCCTCGTCCAGGGTCTCGTTGTGGTCGAACATCGTCGCGGTCCCGGCTGCCTCTGGATTACTCGGCGTCGCCGATGGTGATCGACAGCTCGCCGAAGCCCTCGATGACGCCGGTGATCACGTCGCCCGGCTTCACCGGGCCGACGCCTTCGGGCGTGCCGGTGTAGATCAGGTCGCCCGGCGCCAGGTGATAGAACTGCGACAGGTTGGCCACCAGCTCCGGAATGCTCCAGATCATGTCGGACAGGTCACCGCGCTGCTTCTCGACGCCGTTCACCGCCAGCGTGATCGCGCCCTGGGACAGCTCGCCCAGCTCCGAACGCGGCACCAGCGGAGTGATGACGGCCGAATGCTCGAAGCCCTTGCCCAGGTCCCAGGGCCGGCCGATGGCCTTGGCCTCGTTCTGCAGGTCGCGGCGCGTCATGTCCAGGCCGGCGGCGTAACCCCAGACCGCGTCGGCGGCCTGCTCGGGCGTGGCCTTGAAGACCGGCTTGCCGATCGCCACGACCAGTTCCATCTCGTAATGCAGGTTCTTCGTGCCGGGCGCGTAGGGGATGGTGCCGCCCGACGGCGCCAGCGCGCTGGCCGGCTTGGTGAAGTAGAACGGCGGCTCGCGGTCCGGATCGCTGCCCATCTCGCGGGCATGCGCCGCGTAGTTGCGACCGACGCAGAAGATGCGGCTCACGGCATAGCGCGCATCGCTGCCGCGCACGGCCACGGCGGCCTGCGGCGCTGGGGGGAAGACATAAGTGCTCATGGCGTGCGGAGGTAACGATCGCAACGATCGTGCAAGGAAGGAGGGGAGCGCGGAGCATAACCTTGGCAAATCCACGCGGCATTGCTAGGGTTGCGGCCATGTTTGAAGCCCGCCCCGCCGGCCAGCGCCTGGCCGTCCTGACGTGTGCCCTGATCCTGGCCGCCTGCGCCAGCCGCGGTCCCACCCCCAGCCGCCCCGCCCCGGGCGGCCCCAAGCCCTCCTCCTGGCCCGACCGCGACGGCCCCGACGCCGTCGTCCCGCCCGACCTGCAGAAGGTGCCCGACGCGGTGCCGCGGCTGGAATCCATCCGCAAGGGCGGCCCCAACAAGCCCTACGAGGTGCTGGGCGAGCGCTACGAGCCGATCGCCGACGACAAGCCGCTGGTCCAGAAGGGCCTGGCGTCCTGGTACGGCCGCAAGTTCCACGGCCGGCCGACGTCCAGCGGCGAGATCTACAACATGTACGCGATGACCGCCGCCCACGCGACCATCCCGATCCCGAGCTACGCGCGCGTGCGCAACCCCAAGAATGGCCGCGAGGTCATCGTCCGCATCAATGACCGCGGACCGTTCCACAAGGGCCGGATCATCGACCTGAGCTACACCGCCGCGCTCAAGCTGGGCGTGCTGAACGGCGTGGCGCCGGTCGAGATCGAGCGCATCACCTACGAGGACATCCGCACCGGCGCCTGGACCCGCGACCGCGACACGCTGTCGCCCGATCCCAAGGTCGCGCCCGACACGCCGGTCTATGCCGCCGCGACGCCCAGCGGCGCGCCCGATCCGACGACGACCGCGCAGCTGCGTCCGCCGGCCGCGCCGGTGACCGTGCCGGCGCAGGTGCCGCTGCCGGTGCCGGTGGTTCCGGCGGTGGCGCGCGCCGACAAGCCGGGAACGTCGACCGGCGCGGCGACGGGCACGGGCACGGGCACGGCAACGGGCACGACGCCGTCCGCCAATCCGGACGCCAGGCCGGATGCCAGCCTGACGCCGATCCCCATCACCGCGCTGCCGCCCGGCAGCGACCTGCCGCCGTCCGGCCAGTCCAAGGCCGAGGCCATGGCGGTCGCCACCGCCGGCGCCATCGCCGCGGCCGATCCGCAGGCGCCGGTACCCGCGCTCAAGATCGCCGCGGCGGCGCAGGGCTTCTGGCTGCAGTTCGGCGCCTTCTCGCGGCTCGAAGGCGCGGAGCAGCTGCGCGAGCAGTTCACCCGCGGCATGGAGGAGATCGCACCGATGCTGACGATCTTCAAGGACCGCAACCTGCACCGCCTGCAGGCCGGCCCCTTCGCGAGCCGCGAGGACGCGCGCGCCGCCGCCGACCGGGTGCGCACCGCGATGTCGCTGACGCCGGTGCTGGTCGAGCGCCGCTGAGCGCCGCGGAACACCGGCGAGCGCCCGTCGGTCACCCTGACCGGGCGCGGCCCGCACGCCGATTGCCCCGTTCCACGCGGGGCGCCGTGGGGCGCTTCGTCCCTGGGAGAGGAAGCCGGGGCCGGTGACGACGGCGCGATGGTGCGCCGCGCATCGCCCTGCGAAGATGACCCGCATGCCGCCGCTCGACGCCGCCACGCTGCTGATGGTCATCGCCGTCATCGATACCGTCGCGTGCATCGTCTGGCTCGCGCTGGGCGAGGTGCTGCGCATCGCGCCGCGCGCGGCGCGTCGGCTCTCCGCCTATCACGGCGTGTGCGCGCTGGCCTGGTGGCCCGCCTTGCCGGCCGCGATGGAGCGCCTGGTCGCGCTGCCGCTGGACGTGATCGCGGCGGGACTGCTCGCCGCCGGCGTGCGCGGGCTGATGCGGGTGCGCTACGGGGCCCCGGACATCCTCGCGATCGTGGTGCTGGGCCTGGTGGCGACCGCCCTCACCGCGGGCGATCCGGACCTGGCCTCGGCGCGTGCCGTCTCCAACATCGCTGGCGGCGTGCTCGCGCTGATGGCCGCCTGGGACGTCGCCCTCGGCGCCGGCTTCCGCGCCGGCTTGACCGCCATCGTCGTGACGCCCTACCTCGTGCTGGCCGGCGGCTGCCTCTGGCGCGCGGGCGGGCTGCTGGGCTGGACGTCGGCCGGACTGGGCCTCACCGGGCTGGGCGCCAACGCGCCGCTGGCGATGCTGCGGCTGGTCGTCGACCTGACCATCGCCACCGGCCTGATCGCGCTGGTGATGCAGCGCCTGATCGCGCGCGTGCGCCACCTGACGCGGCGCGACGCCTTGACCGGCCTGCTGAACCGGCGCGCGATCGAGGACCATCTCGCGCGCCTGCAGGCGCTGACCGAGCGCGGCTGCGCCAACGCGGTGATGGTGCTGGACGTGGACCACTTCAAGCGCATCAACGACGAACTGGGGCATGCCGGCGGCGACGCCGCGCTGCAGCACCTGGCCGCCGTCCTGGGCGCGACGCTGCGCGACACCGACTGCTTCGGCCGGCTCGGCGGCGAGGAGTTCGCCGTGCTGCTGCCCGACACCGAGCTCGACGGCGCGATGCTGGTCGCGGAGCGCCTGCGCGAGCTGCTGCAGAAACACCCGCTGGCCTGGGGCGACAAGCTCTGGCCGATCAGCGCGAGCTTCGGCGTCGCCACCATGCGCGCCGGCGACACCCATGGCCAGGGTGCGCTGTCGCGGGCCGACGCGGCGATGTATGCCGCGAAGGCGCGTGGCCGCAACCGCGTCCTGCGCGCCGCCGGCGAAGCGGAGTTCGCGTGAGTCCCCCGACGATGGAGCCCGCCTGATGCTGCCCGCCGCCGATCCGGTCTCGCTGATCGCCGCACTGGTGGTGCTGTTCGGCATCGCCGCGGTGGTCTGGCTGATGATCGCCGCCGGCCTGCGCGAATCGCCCGGCGCCTGTGCCTGCCTGTCGGGCGCCAACGCGGCGCTGGGCGCTTCGTTCCTGCTCCACGAGGCGCTCGGGCTGGTGTCGCCGCAGCATTACTGGTGGTCGGACCTGCTGTCGCTGATCGCCTTCGCGCTGATCCGGCTGGCGGTGCCGGTGGTGGGCGAGCGGCCCGCGCCCTGGCGCTCGGTCGGCGGCGCGACGATCGCCGTGGGCATCGTCGTCGCGCGCTTCACCGGCGGGCCGGACACGCTCGGGCACAAGCTGCTGATCTACGGCGCGATGGCGGCGCTGGCGATGCTGGCGGCGGTCGATGCCTGGCGCCTGCTGCGCGCGCGCGGCCTGGCTCCGCGCGCGGCGCTGGCGCTGGCCGCGCCGCTGATGGCGGTCGGCCTGCTGCTGCTGGCGCGGCCGGTGGAGGCGCTGCTCGCGCCGGGCCGCACCGCGGACATCGATGTCGCTTCCGACTTCAACATCGCCTGGTTGTGGGCGTCGCTGGTGCTGGCGCTGCTGATCAACGGCTGGATCGCCTTCCTGCTGCTGATGAAGCTGGTGCTGGAGATCCGCCGCCTCACCGAGCGCGACCCGCTGACCGACGCGCTGAATCGGCGCGCGCTGTCCGAGGCGGTCGATGCCGAGCACTCGCGCCAGATGCGCGGCCACGGCTACGCGCTGGTGCTGCTGGACATGGACCGCTTCAAGCAGCTCAACGACACGCTGGGGCATGCGGCCGGCGACGCGGCCTTGAAGGCACTGGTGCGGGTGCTGCGGCCCTGCCTGCGCGAGGTCGACCGCCTCGCGCGCCTGGGCGGCGAGGAGTTCTGCGTGCTGCTGCCCCACACCGGCATCGCGGGCGCCGCGCTGGTGGCGGAGCGCATGCGCGCGCTGCTGGCCGGACACGCCTTCGCCTGGGAAGGGCAGGCCTGGACGTTGACGGCCAGCTTCGGCATCGCGGAGTCCTCGGCCGCCGACGTCAGCGCCGCCGAGGTCCTGCGGCGCGCCGACCAGGCGCTCTACCGCGCCAAGGCGCAGGGCCGCAACGTCGTACAGGCGGTGGAGCTGGAACCGGCGCGTTGAGCAGTGCGCTGAGCGGCGCGATCGCGACCCGCGTCAGAAGCGGCCGCGCACGCTCAGCATCACGCTGCGCGGATCGCCGTAGTTGGGATAGTCCAGGTTGGTCCAGTAGGTCTTGTCGAGCGCATTGCGGATCGACAGGCCCAGGCTGAAGCGCTCGTTGAGCTGGTAGGTCGCATGCAGGTTCAGCAGCGCATAGGCGCCCTGGGTGACGGTGGTCGTGCCCAGGGTCGGATGCGCGATGCCGTAGCCGGTGACGGTGCTCTGGTAGTTCACGCCGCCGCCGACGCTCAGCCGCTCCCAGGCGCCGCCGAAGCGGTAGCTGGTGCTCAGCTGCAGCGTGTGGCGCGGCAGGTTCGCGTAGATCAGGTCCAGCGCGTGGCGGGTGATGCGCGTGTTGGCGTAACCGGCGCTCAGCGTCCAGCCCGGCGCGATCTGGCCGGCGACGTCGACTTCGAAGCCCCGCGTGCGGGTGCCGTTCACGCCGACGTAGGCGGAGCTGCCGTCCGGCAGCGAGCCCTCCGGCACCGCGACGTCGCGCACCGCGTAGTTGTCCTGCTTGGCCTCGAAGACCGCGGCCGACATCGCCAGGCGCTTGTCGAGAAACTCGCCCTTGATGCCGAACTCGGTGTTGCTGCCGCGGATCGGCGAGAGCAGGTTGTCGTTGCGGTCCTTGTAGTTCTGCGGCTTGAACAGATCGGTGTAGCTCGCATAGAGCGACAGCGCATCGCTCAGGTCGTAGACGATGCCCACATACGGCGAGACCTCGTTGCTGACCTTGTAGGCGCCGGTCGTGCCGGTGTAGGTGCCCGCCGTGTTGAAGGCGTCGGTGGCGGTCTTCCAGTAGCTCAGCCGCGCGCCCGTCACCAGCGACAGCGGCTCCAGCAGCTTCCATCGGCCCATCGCGAAGAGGCCGCTCTGCTCAGTCTCGGCGACGCGCTTGGCGCCGGTGGCGCTGAAGGTCGGCGCCGGCGCGCTGCCATCCCAGCTGCGGATGTCGGGGATGGCGTAGCTCCAGGCGGCCACCGAGGTGAGCGTGGGCGTGACGGTCGTGGTCTTCACGCCGTTGGCGCCGATCACCAGGTCATGCTTGCGGCCGAACAGCGACAGCGTGCCCGCGGCGTAGACGTCCAGGCTGTCGCGGCGCTCCCAGCTCTTGCCGACGGCCGCCAGCAGCTTCAGCCCGGCGCCGGTGACCGGGTCCGGATAACCGCTGGCGTAGGTGGCCAGCCGGAAGGTGTCGCCTTCGCTGTGGTTGGCGATGGCCTTGAGCGTCCAGTCGTCGCCGAGCTTCTGCTCCAGCTGCGCGTAGAAGGTGCCGTTCTGGCGCGACCAGCGGGTCCAGGACGGCGAGAAGCTCGTCTCGCGCGGCAGGCCCGCGAGCGAGCCGTCCGAGGCAAAGCGCGGGATCGTGCCCCAGATCGGGCCCTGCGGCACGTTGTTCTGGTCCTGGTAGCCGAGCGTGACGGTGGTGCTGGCGCCCAGGTCGGCCTCGACGGTGGCCATGAAGGCCGTCTTGGTCTCGCTGTGGCGCTGGCGGAAGCCGTCGCGCTCCTGCGCCGCCGCGATGAAGCGCGCGCGCAGGCGGCCGTCCTGGGTCAGCGGCGTGTTGACGTCGGCCTCGATGCGGTGGAAGTCGTCGGTGCCCATCACCAGGCCGCCGTAGGCGGAGAAGGCCTTCTCGGGCCGCTTGCGGATCATGTTGACGGTCGCGGACGGGACGCCCGCGCCGGTGGTCAGCCCGTTGGCGCCGCGCACGACATCGATGCGCGAGTAGAAGACGGTGTCGAACTCCTGCTGCGTGTTGCCGCTGTAGGTGGGGATGCCGTCGATCTGGAAATCGGTGATCTGGAATCCACGCGCGAAGTACAGCGGGCGCTGCGTGTCGTAGAAGGACACGTTCACGCCGGTGATGTTCTGCATCACGTCGTTGATGCTGATCAGCGTCTCGTTCTCGAGCCGGCTCGCGTCGATGCTGCTCATCGACTGCGGCGTCTCGCGCGCGCTCAGCGGCAGGCGCGTGCTGGCGCCCTCGAGCTTCTTGCGCGCGGCGCTGATGGTCACGCGGTCCAGCGCGTTGCGGCGACCGGCGCGCGGGCCGTCTTCGGCCGCGGATGAGGACGACGGCTCCGCCGCGTCGGAGGCGGCCGCGACGGCGGCGTCCGCGGAGACGGTGGACCCGGCGGGTTCAGTCGCCGGCGCGTCGGCGGCGCGGACGGCCCGGGGGTGGGACTCGGCCAGTGCCAGGCCGGTGGACATCAGCAGCGCGACGGCGGCCGCGATGGGGGACAGGGAAGAACGCGACATGGGAAAGAGCAGCAGCAGGCGGGCGCAAGCCCGCACACCGGCGCGCACGGGCGCACCGGCCCCGAAGGGAGGTGGAGGGGATGGGCTTGCGGGTCCGGCTCCGGCATCGCGCGGGGCGCGCGACCAAGGTCGCGGGGCGCGGTGGAGCGTGGGAATCAGGCTGGCGCGAGGCTCAACCGCGCCGGTTTACCGGCCAGATGAGAACTCTTCTCATTGTAGAAACAGGCGCGGAGGCGCCACAGGCAAAGCCTGTCCCTGTGTGCGGTCTTCAGGCCAGCGCGACGCGGTTGCGACCCAGGTGCTTGGCCCGCTCGACCGCGGCGTTGGCGCGCGCGATCAGCAGGTCGGTCGCATAGGGCGGCGCGTTCGCCAGGCCCATGCTGAGGGTCACGTCCAGGCCCGCCGCGAGCTGGTGCCAGGGATGCACCGACACGCTGGCGCGGATGCGCTCGCAGACCTCGAAGGCGCGGTCCGCCACGGTGTCGGGGAAGACCACCAGGAACTCCTCGCCGCTCCAGCGCAGCAGCAGGTCGGAGCCGCGCGTGTTCTCGCGCAGCAGCTGCGCCAGTTCCTGCAGCACGCGGTCGCCGGTCTCGTGGCCATGCCGCTCGTTGATGTTGCGCAGGCCGTCGGCGTCGATCAGCGCGACCGTCAGCGGCCGCGCTTCCTGCTCCGCCGCGCGGAGCAGCGGCGGCATGCGGGCCTCCAGGCACCGGCGGTTGCCCAGCCCGGTGAGCGGATCATTGAACTCGGCCGTGTCGCGCGTGTCGCCGCTCGTCGCGCCGCTGGCGAATTCCGCTTCCATCCGCGAGACGAAGTACTGCGACTGCGCCATCAGCTGCCCGACCGCGCGACGGCGCTCCAGCGTGCGCGCCTGCTCCAGGTGGAACAGCGATGGCCCCAGCAGCGCCAGCGCCCGGGCCGCGCGGTAGCTGGCGTGATGCAGACGCAGGCTCAGGAACAGCGGCACCTGCGAAGGCGCGGCGGGCGCGGTCGCCGCGGCGTGCGGATCGGCACCGGCGTTCGCGCCGAGCGCCACCGTCTCCTCATGCAGCGCCTGCAGCTGCTGCCACGCGGCGCTGGACTGGCCGCGCGCCAGTTGCAGCTCGGCCAGCATGCAGCGCAGGCGCCAGTCGAGCAGGCGGAAGCCGGCGCGCTGGCTGTCGTCGCGGGCCTCGGTCAGCAGCGGCTCGGCTTCGTCGAGGCGGCCCATCAGCAGCAGCACCTCGCCGAAGTTGGAGGCGGTCAGCGCGATGCCGTAGCGGTCGCCGAGTTGCAGCGAATGCGGACGCGCCTCGCGGGCGAGTTCCAGCGCGCGCTCGAGCGTGCGCGGCGCCTGCTCGGGCGCGGCGCCGTCGCGCTGCAGGTGGTACGCGCCGAGCGCGACGGTGCACAGGTTGGTCAGCGTGACCACGCGCTCGTAGGGCGTGGGGTTGGTGCGCAGCAGGCCGGCCGCCTCGCTCATCAGGCGCTCGGCCTGCCACGGGTCGCCCATGCGCTCGAAGCAGGCGCCCAGGCCGTTCAGCGCGACGGCGTGCAGCCGCAGGTCGCCCAGCTCGCCGGCGAGCTTGAGCGCCTCATGCGCGCAGGCCAGGCCTTGCTCGTAGGCGCCGAGCTCGCAGGCGGCCAGGCTCATCCAGCGCAGCAGTTCGCAGGCGGCGGGACTGGCGCCGAGCGGCCGCATCAGTCGCAACGCGCGCTCGCCGACGTCCAGCATGCCCGGCAGGTCGCCCATGCGCAGGCGGAAGAAGCCGCGCAGCTTGCCGGCTTCGGCCTGCTCGTTGATGAAGCCTTCGGCATCGGCGCGATGCCAGACGGCATCGGCCAGCGCGAGGCCGTCGTCCAGGCGCGCCTGCTGCTGCGCCAGACGGGCGCGCGCGAGCAGCTCGCTCAGCGGCACGCCGTCGAGGGCTGCCGGGGACATCGGATCGGAGGAGGGATCGCCGCTCGGAAACATCCGGCAAGCGTAGCTGATCGGGCGGCGCGCTCACCACCGGCCCAGCGGCGATGGCAGTCCCGACCCGTCTACTTGCTGGTGGGCATCACGAACTCGGCGCCCTTGGCGATGCTCGCCGGCCAGCGCTGCATGACGCTCTTCTGCTTCGTATAGAAGCGCACGCCCTCCTCGCCATAGGCATGCATGTCGCCGAAGAGGCTCTTCTTCCACCCGCCGAAGCCATGCCAGGCCATCGGCACCGGGATCGGCACATTGATGCCGACCATGCCGACCTGCACGCGACGCGCGAACTCGCGCGCCACGTTGCCATCGCTGGTGAAGCAGGCGACGCCGTTGCCGAATTCATGCCCGTTGACCAGCTCCAGCGCCTCGCCGAAGTCCTTCACCCGCACGCAGGCCAGCACCGGGCCGAAGATCTCCTCCTTGTAGAGGCGCATCGACGGCCGCACGTGGTCGAACAGCGTGCCGCCGGTGAAGAAGCCGTCCGGCAGGCCCTCCACCTGATGGCCGCGGCCGTCGACGACCAGCGTCGCCCCTTCCGCGACCCCGTGGGCGATCGCGCCCTCGATGCGGTCGCGCGCCTCGCGCGTGACGATCGGTCCCATCTCGGCATCCAGCGACATGCCGTTCTTGATCTTGAGCGCCTTCGCCCGCTCCGCCAGCTTGGGCACGATGCGGTCCGCGACGTCGCCGACCAGCACCGCCACCGAGATCGCCATGCAGCGCTCGCCCGCCGAGCCGTAGGCGGCGCCGATCAGCGCGTCGACGGCCTGGTCGATGTCGGCGTCGGGCATGACGACCATGTGGTTCTTCGCGCCGCCCAGCGCCTGCACACGCTTGCCGTGGCGGGCGCCGGTCTCGTAGATGTACTGCGCGATCGGCGTGGAGCCGACGAAGCTGAGCGCGCGCACGTCGGGGTGGTGCAGCAGCGCGTCGACGACCTGCTTGTCGCCCTGCACGACCTGGAAGATGCCGTCCGGCAGGCCGGCCTGCTGGAACAGCTCGGCGATGGCCAGGCTGGGCGAGGGGTCGCGCTCGCTGGGCTTGAGGATGAAGGCGTTGCCGGTGGCGACGGCGATCGGCGCCATCCACATCGGGACCATGAAGGGGAAGTTGAAGGGCGTGATGCCCGCGACCACGCCCAGCGGCTGGCGGGTGGTCCAGTTGTCGATGCCGGTGGAGACCTGCTCGGTGAAGTCGCCCTTGAGCAGCTGCGGCACGCCGCAGGCGAACTCGACGACGTCGATGCCGCGCGAGACCTCGCCCTGGGCGTCGGTGAAGACCTTGCCGTGCTCGGCGGTGATCATCGCGGCGAGGCGGTCGCGGTGCTGGTTCAGCAGCTCGAGGAACTTGAACATCACCCGCGCCCGGCGCAGCGGCGGCGCGTCGGCCCAGGCTGGGAAGGCGGCCTGCGCCGCGGCGACGGCGGCATCGACGTCCGCCGCGCTGCCCAGCTGCAGCTGCCGCGCCACCTGGCCGGTCGCCGGGTTGAAGACCGCCTGGCTGCGTCCCGAACTCGCCGGGCGGCGCTCGCCGGCGATGAAGTGGGTGATATCGGCGTTGTCGGTGAATGCGACGGGGGCGACGGGGGCGCTCTGGCTCATGGCGGTCTCCTGCTTCTTGGGGGATCGCCATGAGTCTAGGCAGCGCGCCCTGCCCCGCCTAGGCCAGATCGCCGATCACATTGTTCGATAGACTGAACAAATGGCCCCGCGCTCCCCTGCCCCCTCCCCCGTCCGCGCCGAAGTCCGGGACGAACTCCTGTGGTCGCAGCTGCAGGCGCTGATCGCGGTCGCGCGGCTGGGCAGCTTCACGAAGGCGGCGCAGCGGCTCAACCTGTCCAAGGCGGCGGTGAGCCAGCGGATCGCCGACCTGGAACGCCACCTGGACCAGCAGCTGGTGCAGCGCACGACGCGCTCGGTGCGGCTGAGCGAAGCGGGCTCGCGCCTGGTCGAGCAGACCGAGCCCGGCCTGGCCCTGCTCAGCCGCAGCCTGGGCGAGGCCCGCGAGTCCGCCGGCGCGCCGCGCGGCCTGCTGCGCGTGACCGCGCCGGTGGCGCTCGGGCGGCAGCATGTGGCGCCCGCGCTGCCGGCCTTCTTCGAGCGGTATCCGGAACTGCGCATCGAGCTCGACCTGTCCGACCGCCTGGTGCCGCTGGCGCAGGAGGGCTTCGACCTGGCGATCCGGCACACCAGCGCGCCGCCGGACACCCATGTCGCCTTCAAGCTCTGCCCGTCGCGGGCGCTGCTGACGGCCAGCCCGGCCTACCTCGCGCGCGCGGGCCGGCCTCAACATCCGGCGGAACTGGCGCAGCACCACTGCCTGCCCTACCTGCGGCCGGGGCCGGCGCAATGGTTCTTCGAGCGCGCCGCCAGCGCGCCGGCGCCCGAGCGCCTGCGCGTGCCGGTGCAAGGCCTCTTCCGCGCGAGCAACAGCGAGGTGCTGCGCGACGCGGCGCTGTCGGGGCTGGGCATCGCGCTGCTGCCGGACTTCAGCGCCCGCGACGCGATGCGCGACGGCCGTCTCGTCGAGGTGCTGCCGGACTGGCGCGCCGTGGGCTTTTTCGGCGACGCGATCTACGCCATCCATCCGTGGAGCAGCCACACGCCGCAGGGCGTACGGCTGCTGGTGGACCACCTCAAGGGCGTGATGGGCGGCGGCTACTGAGGGCTCAGCGCGTGACCTTCACCGCGCTCAAGGGCACCAGCGCGAGCAGCGCGGCCAGCAGCCAGAACGCGGTCGACAGTCCGACGCCCGCAGCAAGGAAGCCGATCAACGCCGGCCCGAGCAGCACGCCCGCATAACCCGCGGTCGTCACCGCCGAGACGGCGAATGCAGCGGGCATCACCGCCTGCTGGCCGGCGCGCCGGAACAGCACCGGCACGAGGTTGGACGCGCCCAGGCCGATCAGCACGAAGCCCGCGAAGGCCACCGCGCGGACCGGCGCGAGCAGCAGGGCCGCCACGCCCAGCACCGCGACCACGCCGCCCACCACCAGCGTCCGGCGATCGCCCAGGCGCGCGACCACCGCGTCCCCGGTGAGCCGGCCCGCGGTCATCGCGATCGAGAACAGCATGAAGCCGATGCCGCCTTGCGCCGGCGCGACCAGCTTCGCCTCGATCAGCAGCAGCGCGCTCCAGTCCAGCACCGCGCCTTCCGCGAGGAAGGTCACCGCGGCGAGCAGCGCCATCAACCACACGAGGCCGCGCGGCATCACGAACAGCGGCCCGCTGGACGAGCGCGCCGTCTCCAGCACATAGGGCCAGGCGACCACGACCGCCAGCGCCATCAGCGCGGCGCCCAGCAGCGTCGCGTGCAGCGGCTCGAAGTCCATCGACAGCAGCAGCGTCATGAAGGCCGCGCCGATGAAGCCGCCCACGCTGTAGAGCCCATGGAATCCGGACATCAGCGGCTTGCCCGCCGCGCGCTCGACCTCCAGCGCGTTGATGTTCATCGCGACGTCGAGCGATCCCAGGCATGCGCCGAAAGCCGCCAGCGCCAGGCCCAGAGTCCAGGGCGAGCCCGCGAAGGCCAGCAAGGGCAGCAGCGCCGCCATGCCGAAGCCGCTGCAGACCATCACCAAGCGCGTGCCGAAGCGCGTGCTCAGCATGCCGGCGGCGACCATCGCCACGACCGAGCCCAAGCCCAGGCACAGCAGCAGCACGCCGAGCGCGCCTTCATCGACGCCCAGCCGCTGCCGCGCGAAAGGCACCAGCGGCGCCCAGCAGGCGACGCCGAAGCCCGCCACCAGGAAGGCCAGGCGCACGGCGAGGCGATGCTCGGGTTTCTCGACCACGGGCTCGGCGCCCGTGAGGCTCTGCGGCGCGGCGCTCATGCCGCGGTCTCCACGGCGATCACGTCGACCCCGGCTTCGCGCAGGCCGCGCACCACGCCGGCATCGAGGTCCTGCTCGATCACCGCCGTCTTGAGCATCGCGAAGTCGGCGATGTGATGCGGAGCGGAAGCACGTGCCTTGTCGCTGGTCAGCAGCGCCACGACCTGGCGGCTGTTCTGGATCAGCGTGCGCTTGAACGCCGCCTCGCTGAACTGCGTCGTCATGACGCCGTCCGCCACCGACAGCGAGCAGACGCCGACGAAGCACCGGTCGATGCGCATCCGGGACAGCGCATCGACCGCGGCCGCGTCCACGCAGCCGCCCAGGTGGCGGTCGACCTCGCCGCCCAGCATCAGCAGCCGCAGGTCCTGCCGGCGCAGCACGGCCGCCGCCACGTCGACCGCGTTGGTGGCGATGGTCAGCCCGGCGTCCTCGGGCAGGAACTCGACCAGCGCGAGGTTGGTGCTGCCGGTGTCGATGAAGACCAGTTCATCCGGCCGGACTGTGGCCGCGCCCGCCCGCGCGAGCGCCGACTTGCGCCCCGGCGCCTCACGCAGCCGCGCCGCCAGCGGACGGTCGCTGTCCTGCACCGGCACCGCGCCGCCATAGACGCGGCGGCACAGGCCATCGGCCGCCAGCGCGCGCAGGTCGCGGCGGATCGCGTCCTCGGAGAGCTTGAATTCGGTGGCGAGGTCCGCCGCCACGACGGACTGGCCCGCCGAGAGGCGCTCGGCGATGAGCTGTCGGCGGGCTTGGGGAAGGTCGGGTTGCGTCATGTCGCGCCTCGGTTGAAGCGCCGGAGTATGCATGATCAATCCCGTTCTTGCACGTTTATGCATGGTTTGTCAGCCGCTGCTCGCACGGCAGCCGGCGGCCGTTTCGCCCCTGCTGCCTCCCCCGCCGTGGGGAAACATCCCTGATCCGAGGGGCCTCGCCTTCCCTCCCATGGGGGTCGGCCTCCCTAGTCCATGGGTTTTTTCGTGAAGCGCCGCCGCCGAAAGTCGCCCCGGGCGGTCGATGTTGGCCGTCAGGAGACAGGTATGACTTCGTTGACTGTGATGCGTCGTCGCATGGCCGCCTGGGCGGCCCTGTGCGGCGCGACCGCCGCGCTGCTGGGCATGACGCCCGCCGCGGCACAAACCCTCAAGCCCGAGACCGACGTGGTCCAGGGCGTGACCCTGCGCACCGGCGAGGCGCTGCGCGTGGGCGGTTACTCGGCGCTGCGCGCGAAGGCGCTGCAATCGCCGCGCAAGCTGCGGGTGATCGCGCGGCTGTCGGCCCACGCGACCGGGGCCGGTCCCGCCGGCGAGCCCTTGCGCGCGATCGGCGAGACGCCCGCGATCCGCGGCGCACGCGACCAGCTGGTGCTGCGCCTGCGAGCCCGCGGCGCCGACGCGGTGGAAGGCCTGCCCGACACCGCGCTGGTGGTGATGGAGGTCGATGCGGCCCAGCTCGATGCGCTGGTCGCCAACGGCGAGATCGCCGAGCTGACCGAGGACGTGCCGGTGCCCGCAACGCTGGCCGAGTCCGGCCCGCTGGTGCGGGCGCCGCAGGCCCATGCACTGGGCGCGCGCGGCGCCGGCACGACGGTGGCCATCCTCGACACCGGCGTGCAGGCCAACCATCCGTTCCTGAACGGGCGCGTCGTCGAGGAGGCCTGCTTCTCGACGACCTCGGCGGCCAACAACTCGACCTCGCTCTGCCCGGGCGGCGCGTCCAGCAGCACGGCGGTCGGCTCCGGCGCGGCCTGCGCGATCAGCGGCTGCGACCATGGCACCCACGTGGCCGGCATCGCCGCCGGCCGCGCCACCGGCGCCACCACCTTCAACGGCATGGCGCCGGACGCCAACCTCATGGCCGTGCAGGTGTTCTCGCGCTTCACCGACTCGCCGGGGAACACGCCCTGCGCGAACTCGAACAAGGCCTCGCCCTGCATCCTGAGCTTCACCTCGGACCAGATCCGCGGCCTGCAGCGGGTGCTGGAGCGGCGCGCGGCGCGCAACATCGTCTCGGCCAACATGAGCCTGGGCGGCGGCGTCAACGCCGCGGCCTGCGATGCCGATGCCCGCAAGGACGTCATCGACGACCTGCTGGCCGTGCGCGTGGCCACGGTGATCGCGTCGGGCAACAACGGCTCGGCCACCGGCGTCAGCGCGCCGGGCTGCATCTCGACCGCGGTGACGGTGGGCTCGACAACCAAGAGCGACCTCGTCTCCAGCTTCTCCAACAGCGCGGCGCTGGTGGACCTGCTGGCGCCGGGATCGGGCATCACCTCGTCGGTGACCGGCGGCGGCTTCGGCGCGAAGAACGGCACCTCGATGGCGACGCCCCATGTGGCGGGCGCCTTCGCGGCGATCCGCTCGGTCGTCCCGGGCGCCAACGTCGGCGACATCCTCGGCGCGCTGCAGGCCACCGGCGTCGCGATCACCGACACGCGCAACAACCTCACGCGCCGGCGCATCAATCTGGAAGCGGCGGTGAACCAGCTCGCGCCGCAGCCCTTCGCGCTGTCCAGCGGCATGCTGTTCCAGATGCATGCCGACGGTCGCATCTGGGCCCACACCGGCGTGGCCTGCAACGGCGCCGGCTGCCCGGGCTGGGTGCTGCTCGACGCCAACCCGGCGACGCGCGCGATCGCGGCCGGCGGCAACGCGCTGTACCAGCTGCACGCGGACGGGAAGGTCTGGCGCTATACCGGCATCCGCTGCGGCGGCAATGCCTGCCCGGGCTGGCAGATGCTGGACAACAACCCGGCGACGAAGCAGATCGCGGCGGGCGGCACCTCGCTCTACCAGCGGCATGCGGACGGGAAGATCTGGCGCTCGACCGGCGCGGCCTGCTCGGGCAACAGCTGCCCGGGCTGGACGATGCTGGACAACAACCCGGCCACGATCGACATCGTCGCGGACGGCACGCGGCTCTACCAGCTGCACAACACCGGCGCGATCTGGCGCTCGACCGGCGCGGCCTGCTCCGGCAACAGCTGCCCCGGCTGGACCATGCTGGACAACAACCCGCATGCCAAGGCGCTGGCCGCGGCGGGCGGCCAGCTGTACCAGCGGCATGACACCGGCGCGATCTGGCGCTCGACCGGCGTGGCCTGCACCGGCAACAGCTGCCCCGGCTGGACGATGCTGGACAACAACCCGGCGGCGCGCGAGATCGCGGCCAACGTCGGCGGGCTGTTCCAGCGCCATGCGGACGGCAAGGTCTGGCGCTTCACCGGCCAGGTGTGTTCCGGCAATAGCTGCCCGGGCTGGACGATGCTCGACAACAACGGCGCGACCGTGCAGATCGAGGCGGCCACCAGCGGGCTCTACCAGCGCCATGGCAATGGCCGCATCTGGCGCTCGACGGGCGCGGCCTGCTCCGGCAACAGCTGCCCGGGCTGGGTGATGCTGGACAACAATCCGGCGACCAGCACCATCGTGACGGCCCAGCCATGAGGGCCCGGTCACCGCGTCTGTCGCGCCTGCGCATGCCGGCGTGCATCGCCGCCGCCCTGATGGGCATGGCCTGCGCGCTGATGGGCGGCGACGGCGCGGTGGCCGGCTCGCCGGGCGCGCCGCTGTTTTCTTCCACCGTGGAGTGCCCTGCCATGGAGGCCATCGAAGGCGCCGCGGCGCTGCTCGCGTCGCTGGACCGCAGCCCGGACCGCACGGCCCGGGTGCTGCTGCGGCTCAAGCCGGGGCCGGCCGCGATGGCCGGCGCACGGCGCGCGCTCGACGCGGCGAAGGCCGCGGGCGAGCCGGTCGGCGGCCGGCCGCTGCTGGTCGCCGAGCTCACCGCCGCGCAGCTGCGGGTGGTGCTCGCGAGCTGCGAGGTGATCGGCGTCCAGCCGGACGAGGCCGTGCCCCCGAGCTGACCTTCGGCGAGGCGGAAGCGGCGCTGTCATGATGTCGCCGAGCCGAGGCCCATCCCGGGCCGATTGCCAAGGAGCGCCCATGAGCACCGCATCGATGCTGTCGACCCTGTTCCGCTACCAGGCCTGGGCCCACGACGGGTTCCTGCGGGCGATCGAGGACCTCGATGCCGAGCGGTTCGGGGAAGCGCGCCACCTGGCGCTGCGCGTGCTGAACCACGTCTACGTGGTCAACCAGATCTTCACCGGCCATCTGACCGGCCAGCCGCACGGCTACGAGGCCAACAACACCGTCGACACGCCCACGCCGCAGGCGCTGCGCGCGGCGCATGCGGCGTCAGACCGTTGGTTGCTGGAGTACGTCGCGGCCATCACGCCCGAGCAACTGGCCGAGCGCATCGCGTTCAACTTCACCGACGGCGGCCGCGGCGCGATGACGCGCGAGGAGATGCTCTTCCATGTGGTGACCCATGACGGGTACCACCGCGGCGAGGTGGGACGGATGCTCAAGCAGATCCAGTCACCGCTGCCGTGGGACACCTTCGCGGTGTTCCTGCATCAGGATCAGCCGGAGCGGCGCGGGCAGGGTTGAACCGGGCTCACCCGACACGGACCTCCGATGACTTCGGGTGGCCAATTCGTGCCCCCCGCCATCCCCCAAAAAAGGACGCCCGACCAGCGGAGCTGACCGGGCGTTGCAAGTCCTAGAAAGGACGTCGTTGGGATCGGTGCCGTCCATCGGGGCTGAAGGCCGCGCCGTTGGAAGGCGTGAGGTGGACTCTAGGGCGAACCCTGAGGACGCGGCATCCCCTCAAGGTGGGATACCTGGGGAAATTGGTCAGCAGGTGTAAGGAGCACTCCGCATTACGGAAAACCGCGGCGGATCTCACGCCGCGACCCATGACTTCCGTTCGCCGGCGCACACAAGGCACCCCGGTCGCCGTGCCCGGGCGCGGATCCTGTCGCTGGTGTCGTGGACAACGCGGTTGCGCCGGGGGTCGCTTCAGGCGGCCCACACGCGCGCCGGATAATCCCGCCCCATGACCGCGCCCAAGCCTCCCAAGAAGTCCGCGCCCCGGCCGCCTGCAAGCAAGACCTCGGGCTCGCCCGCCAGGGCCGGCACGCCGTCGCACGGGCCGCGTCCGCAGCCTCACCGCCCCGCGATCGACGCGCCCAGCGCGCCGCCGGAGCCCTGGAGCGACGACGACCTCGACGAGCTGCAGTCGCTGCTCGACGAAGTCCCGGCGCCGCTGGAGCCGCTCGATGCCTCGATGCTCGACGGCTTCCTGGTCGCGCTGATCCTGCAGCCCAAGCCGGTGCCGCTGTCCGACTGGTGGCGCTGGGTGCTCGACGCCGAGGAGGGCCGGCCCGCCCCGGCGCGCTACGACGCCCAGCCGCTGCTGCAGCTGGTCCAGCGCCGCGAGCATCAGCTCAAGCAGGCCATCGCCGATCGGCAGTGGTTCGACCCCTGGGTCTTCGAGCTCGACGAGGACGCGTCCCCGTCGGAGACCGTGCTGCCCTGGGTCGCCGGTTTCGCGCTGGCCGCCGACCTGTTCCCGGCGCTGATGAACCTGGACGAGTCCGAGCTCAACGAGCCGCTCGCCCAGCTCTACATGCATCTGGATCCCGAGGACCTCGAGGACGCGGACGCGCTGCTCGAGGAGATCGAGAGCCTGGAGCCGCCCGAGGAACTGGACGAGGCCGTCGAGAGCCTGGTGCGCGCCAGCCTGCTGCTGGCGGACATCTCGCGGCCGCGCCCCGCGCCGAAGCCGCAGCGGTCGGGCGGTCCCGGCGGACCGAGGGGCCCAGGCGGCCCCGCCGGTCCGCGCCGCGGCGGACCGCCGCCCCGCCGGCCCCGCTGAGGCTCAGCGCGCGGCGGGCGGCTTGGGCTCGGCGTCCTCCGCGGCGGACGGCGTCGCGCTCGGTGCGATGGACGCAATCGGCGCGCCGGGCCCCACCTGGCGCTTCATCCACTCGCTCATCTCCCACAGCGTGTGCCCCACCGACTCGCGCGCCGAGTAGCCGTGCGACTCGAAGGGCAGCGTGACGTAGCGCACCGAGCCGCCGGTGCCCGCGAGCGCCTGGTACAGCCGCGCGCTCTGCATCGGGAAGGTGCCGGGGTTGTTGTCCAGCTCGCCGTGGATCAGCAGCAGCGGCTCCTTGAGCCGGTCGGCGTAGTTGAACGGCGAGAGCTTCTGGTAGACCTCCTGCGCCTCCCAGTAGGTCCGGCGCTCGCTCTGGAAACCGAAGGGCGTGAGGCTGCGGTTGTAGGCGCCGCTGCGCGCGATGCCCGCCTTGAACAACCGCGTGTGCGCCAGCAGGTTGGCCGTCATGAAGGCGCCATAGCTGTGGCCGCCCACCACCATGTGGTCGCGGTCGCTGACGCCCAGGTCCACCGCCTTGTCGATGATGGCCTGCGCGTTGGCGGTGATCTGCGCGATGAAGCTGTCGTTCACCGTCTTGGGATCGCCCACCACCGGCATCGTCGCGTCCATCAGCACGACGTAGCCGTCCAGCAGCAGCATCAGCGGGCTGGTGCCCGGGAAGACGTTGAAGCGGTTGCTGGAGCCGCTGACCTGGCCCGCGGTCGAGGCGTCGGTGTACTCCAGCGGATAGGCCCAGACGACGGTCGGCCGGCGCTCGCCGGGCTGGTAGCCGGGCGGCTTGTACAGCCAGAACGACAGCGCCACGCCGTCCTCGCGCTTGAAGCGCACGAACTCGCGCTGGATCTCGCGCAGCTGCGGCGCAGGGTCCTTGACGTCCGTCAGCGGCGTCAGCTCGGCCAGTGACGGACCGCTGCGCAGCACCACGTTGCCGGGTTCGCTGACGCTCTCGCGCACCGTCAGCACGCGGCGGCCCTCGCCATCGAGCACCGCCAGCGGACGCTCATGGTGGGCGGCGTCGCCGCCGTTGACCGGCGCGCCGGACTGGAACACCCGCGACTTCTTGTTGTCGGCGAGCCCCAGGCGGTCGATGAAGGGCTTGTCGCCCTCGGGGCTGGCGCCGGTGCCGAAGTACCAGAGCGCGCCCTCGTCGACCCGCACGACCGCGCGGCCGGTGGGCAACATCCGCTGCAGCGGCGTACCGGGATCGCGATAGCGGTCGCGCACCGAGCGCTCGATCAGCCGCTGCGCGGCCGCGCCGCCGTCCATCGTGACCAGCTCAGTCGAGGTGCGCATCTTCGCCAGGTCGAAGTCCTGCACCAGCGCCTGCCGGCCGCCCTCGAGGAAATCGAGCCGGCTCAGCCGCTGCGCGACGCGGTGCACCTCGCGGGCCTCGCCGGTGTAGGGCGCGTCCAGCCGCATCAGGCGGTCGCGGTGCGGCGCGGGCACGCGGGTGTCGCCGCCGTCGAGCGCCTCGACCCAGTAGACGGCGCCGTCCGCGCCCGGCGAGGCGAAGAAGTGACGCGGCCCGGTGATGACGCCCTCGACCGGCACGCCTTCCTTCAGCCGTGTGCGGCCGACGGGCACGACCTTGCCGTCGACACCGCGCACCTCGGCCTGGGCCGCGAAGTCGTCCCAGCCGACCTGGTAGCTGAACGGCTCCAGCAGCCGCATCGTCAGCAGCTGGCCCGGCGTACCGAGCGCCTCCAAGTGGCTGAACAGGCCCGGCTCGCCGATCGGCCGCACCGCGCCAGTGTTCAGGTCGACGCGCGCCAGCTGCGAGCTCGCGTGATGCGCGAAGACGGCCGCCTCCTGCGCGTTGCCCAGCAGGTCCTGCTGCGTGCGCTCCGGCGAGTTGCGGCCGATGGATTCCTGGATCGACGGCCCCGACGGCGCGTTGAACACCGGCGCCGGCCCGCGCTTGGCGGGCACCGTCAGCGTGACCAGCTCATGGTCGTTGAGCCACACGACGTCGTTCTCCAGCATCGTGTGCAGCTTGAGCCGGGGCACCGCCTTGAGCTTGCCGGTCGCGACCTCGCCCACCCACAGCTCGACCGCGGTGTCGGTGCGGCGGTTCAGCAGGAAGCGCTTGCCGTCCGGCGAGAAGCGCAGCTGATGGAAGGCGCCGCCGGCCGGCAGCGCGACGGGGCGCTCGGTGCCCTCGGCACCGCCTTGCAGCGGGCGTAGCGACAGCGACTCGATCGCGGTGATCAGCTGCGGGCTGTCGGTCGCCGGGTCGTAGCGCAGGCCGGCGTGGCGCAGCACCGGCCGGGCCAGTTCGGCGACGGTGCGCAGCTTGCGCGGCACCACGATGGCCAGCGTGCGCTGGTCGGGGGAGACCAGGTAGCTCGGCAGCGCCTTCGCATCGAGCACCGCGCGGATCGCCGGCGAGGGCTGCTGGTAGATCTGCGCGAGCGTCGCGGCCGAGGTCAGCGCCGAGGTGGCGGCCGGCTCGTCCGCCGGCGCGGCGCGGGCGGCGCTCGCGGCAAACCCGCCGAACGCGGCGGCCAGGGACAGGGTGAGCGGGATCAGCGACGGGACGCGCGCTTGGGGCATGGATCGACACCGTGAAGCAAAGGAAGGCGGCAATCTAGCAGCGCCCTCCGCCGCTGACGGGGCGTGTCGCTCGGGGTGATCCCGAGGTTTCAGGCCCGCTCGCTCACGTCCGGATCACGCAGCGAACAGACGCGCGGCGTGCAGCCCGAGTCCGGTGGCGACGGAGGCGAAGCGGTCGCCGCGCACGGGCCGCGCCGCGGGGAAATCGGCGGCGATGCGGTCGGCCAGCACCGTCAGGCCGGTCGAGCCGCCGGTGAAGTACAGCGCATCGACGTCCGAGGGCTGGAGCCCCGCCCGCTCGACGGTCTCGCGGCCCGCCTGCGCGATGCGCTCGATGTCGTCGCGCAGCGCGCCCATCGCGGCCGCCTCGGACAAGGCGACGGACAGGCCCGATTCGATCAGCCCCAGGTCGATCGTGCAGTCGCCGCCGGCCGCGACCTCGATCTTGGCCTCCTCGGCCCGATGGGCGAGCTCATGGCCCAGGCGCTCCTCCAGCACCGTCATCAGGCGCTGGTGATGGCGCGGGTCGCCGTAGAAGCCCTTCATGTTGCGCAGTTCGATCACTCGCTGCGGGCTGTAGCAGGTGTTGATCAGGTGCCAGGTCGCCAGGTCGAAGTAGACGCCGCTGGGCACCTCGCGCGGCGTCTGGCCCGGCTTGGCGGGACCGAGGGCGCGATAGCCGAATTCGCGCAGGATGCCGGTCAGCTCGATGTGGCGGTCGAAGTCGGTGCCGGCGATGTGGACGCCGTGGTTGGCGAGGATGTCGTCGCGGCGGTCCAGTCGCCGGATGCGCTCCGGCCCGACGCGCACCAGCGAGAAGTCGGAGGTGCCGCCGCCGATGTCGGCCACCAGGACCAGCTGCTCGCGATCGGCCTGCTGCTCGAAGTCGAAGGCCGCGGCGATCGGCTCGAACTGGAAGTGCACGTCCTCGAAGCCCACCGCCCGCGCCGCCGCGGCCAGCGAGGCCTGCGCGGCCGCATCGCGCTCGGGCTCGCCGTCGACGAAGTAGACCGGGCGGCCCAGCACCACGCGGCGCGGCTCGTGCCCGCCCCGCGCCGCCTGCCGGCGCAGACGCTTCAGGTAGCCGGCGAGCATGTCGGCGTACTTCACGCCCCGTCCGCCGCCGACATCGGTGACCTGGTCGATCAGGCTGGAGCCGAGGATGCTCTTCATCGAGCGCATCAGGCGCCCGTCGACGCCTTCCTCATACGCGGCCATCGCCGCGCGGCCGAAGGCGCGCGGCGGGCCGTCGGCATCGTGGCGGCCCTCGGCGTAATAGAAGACCGCGGTCGGCATCGTGACCTTGTCGTCCTCCAGCGGCACCAGGCGCATCGCGCCGGGGCGCGCGGCGTCGGGCACGGCGACGGCCGAGTTGGAGGTGCCGAAGTCGATGGCGCAGAAGTCGCGCGGCAGGTCGGTGGACGGGGAGGACATGGCGCGGCGGTCGGAAATGCGAAAAGGGCGCGGATTCTAGCCGCGCCCTTTTTTCGGGGTCCCGGCGTGCCGATGACGCCGGCAGGGGCTCCGCCAGTCGGGCGGGCCGGCGCTCAGGCGGCCTGGAGGCTGCGCACCGCGCGCGCCGGCAGCGCGTCGCCGTAGAAACCGAAGTCCAGGTCCGGACGCTTGCCGCTCATCAGCTCGGCCAGCGCGCGGCCGGAGCCCGCGCCGTGCGTCCATCCCAGCGTGCCGTGGCCGGCGTTGATCCACAGGTTCGAGGCCTTCTGGCTGCGCCCGATGTAGGGCACGTTGGTCGGCGTGCTGGGCCGCAGGCCGGTCCAGTAGTTCGGCTCGGACAGGTCGGCGACGCCGGGGAACAGCTCCTCGTAGCGGCGCACCAGCGACTCGCAGCGCACCTTGGAGGTCGGGCTGTCCAGGCTGGTGTCCAGGCCCACCAGCTCGGCGGTGCCGGCGATGCGGACGAAGTCGCCCAGGCGCGAGATCGCGATCTTGCGCGCGTCGTCCAGCAGGCTGACGCTGCTGGCCTGCTCCGGCCGCTTCAGCCGCAGCGTGGCCGAGTAGCCCTTGGCCGGATAGATGTTGAGGTGCTCGCCCAGCGGCTTGGTCAGGCCGGGCGCGTAGGAGGCCAGCGCCACGACGTAGGCATCGCCCTTGAGCCATTGCGTCTGGCCGGTCTCGCGGGACTGGACCTGCACGCCGGCGACTTCGTCGCCCTGCGGCTGCAGCGTCACGATGTCGTGGTTCCACAGGAACTGCGCGCCGCGGCGTTCGGCCAGCCTGGCCAGCGCCTGGGTGAAGACGCGCGCGTCGCCGGATTCGTCGCTGGGCGTGTAGGTGCCGCCGAAGACCGCCTGCTGGGCCGAGCGCAGCGCCGGCTCGATCGCCAGGACCTCGTCGCGGCTCAGCACCCGGCGGTCGACGCCGTGACGGCGCATGATCTCGGCGCCCTGCGCGCCGGCCTCGAAGTCGGCCTCGCTGCCGAAGAAGTGCAGGATGCCCTTCTGCAGGCGGTTGTACTGGATGCCGGTCTCGGCGACGAGCGCCTGCAGCGATTCGTGGCTGTAGCGGCCCAGGCGCACCAGCTGCTCGACGTTGCGCTCGAACGCGGCCGTCGTGCACTGGCCCAGGAAGGACAGGCCCCAGCGCCATTGCGCCGGATCCAGCCGCGGGCGGAACAGCAGCGGGGCATCGTCCTTCAGCAACCACTTGGCGACCTTGAACGGCGCGCCGGCATTGGCCCAGGGCTCGCAGAAGCAGACCGAGATCTGCGCGCCGTTGGCGAAGCTGGTTTCCAGCGCCGCATCGGGCTGGCGGTCGACGACGACGACATCGTGACCCTGGTCCAGCAGGTACCAGGCGGTGTGGATGCCGATGATGCCGGCGCCGAGGACGATGACCTTCATGGGAGAGCTCCAGGTGAACTTGTGGTTCCGCTTCGATGCAGCGTGGGGCGGGCTTCAGGCCAGCGGGCGCAGGATCAGCTGCAGTCCCAGGATGGCCATCACGAGGGCGATCAAGGCATCGATGCTGCGCCAGACCGCCGGGCGGCGCAACGGCACCGCCACCGCCGCCGCGCCGAAGCCCAGCAGCGAGAACCACATCCACGACGCCACCGAGGCGCCGGCCGCGAAGGGCAGCTGCATGCCGGCCGGCTGCTGCGCGCCAACGGTGCCCAGCAGCACCACGGTGTCCAGGTAGACGTGGGGATTCAGGTAGGTCATCGCCAGCGTGCTGCCCAGTACCGCGCCCAGCGAGCCACTGCCCGCCTGCGCCTGCAGGCCGGCCTGCGGCGACATCGCGCGCAGCGCGGCCTTGAGGCCGTAAGCCAGCAGGAAGGCCGCGCCGCCCCAGCGGAAGACCTCCATCAGCAGCGGGCTCGCGGCGATCAGCCGGCCCAGCCCGAACACGCCCAGCCAGATCAGCAGCATGTCCGACAGCGCGCACACCAGGACCACCGGCGCCACGTGCTGGCGCATCAGGCCCTGGCGCAGCACCAGCGCGTTCTGCGCGCCGATGGCGACGATCAGGCCGGCTCCGGTGAGCCAGCCTTGCAACAGGGCTGCGCTGGGGGACGACATCGGGGGTGTTTGGGCGGGCGGGTGGAGCAGCGGATTGTGGTGAGCCGCCGTCATTCCATGAAGCGGGATTAATATCTCAGCGCATACATTAGGACCGCTAATAGAGCTATTGGAGGCCTCGATGAAGGATCTGGACGCTGCGGGGCTGGACTGCCTGGCCGCGCTGGCCGACGAGCGCAGCTTCGAGCGCGCCGCGGAGACGCTGGCGATCACGCAGAGCGCCGTCTCGCAGCGCCTGCGCAATCTCGAAGCGCAGGTGGGCCAGTTGCTGGTCGTGCGATCCCGGCCGCTGCGGCTGACCGAGCCCGGCAAGCGCTTGCTGCGCTATGCCCGCCAGTTGGCGGCGCTGCGCTCGGACGTGGTGCGGGAACTGGGCGTGCAGTCGGCCCAGGCGGAGCGCCTGCCGATCGCGGTGAACGCCGACAGCCTCGCGACCTGGGTGCTACCGGCGCTCGATCCGCTGGTGCAGCGCGGCCTGCGGGAGGGCTTCGGGCTGGAGCTGGTCGTCGACGACCAGGACTTCACCCACGACTGGCTGCGGCAGGGCGAGGTGCTGGGCTGCGTCACCACCGTGCCGCAGGCGCTGCGCGGCTGCATCGCGCAGCCGCTGGGCGTGATGCGCTACATCGCCATCGCCAGCCCGGATTTCGCCGCGCGCATGCTGCCCCATGGGCTGGGCGAGGCCAACTTCGCGCAGGTGCCCTTCCTGGTCTTCAACCGCAAGGACGACGCGCAGCAGCAGTGGGTCCGCCAGGCGATGGGCCTGCGCTCGGCGCGGCTGAACGCGCGCTATGTGCCGTCCAGCGAGGGCTACGTGAACGCGGTGCGGATGGGCTGGGGGGTGGGCGTGGCGCCGGAGCTGCAGGTGCGGCCGCTGCTCGCGAGCGGCGAGTTGGTGGCGCTGCGGCCGGAGGTGCAGGTGGCGGTCGCCCTGTACTGGCACCAGTGGAAGCTGGGCGGCGAGACGGCCGTCGGGGGAGAGCCCCGGCGCGCGGCCCCTGAAGGAAGGACACCGCCGGCCTTGCTGGATCAGATTGGCGAGGCCTTGGCGCGGGGCGCGCGGGAGGCGTTGATGCCGGCCTGAGGTCGGCGGGTCGATGCGTTGACGCAGCGCGTCAGCGCTTGACCGCGGCCAGCTGGATCTTGGTCTGGGGCTGGAGCTGGGCGGCCGGGACGGCCGAGGCCGGCGCGGCGCCTTGCTGGGCCAGGTGCAGGCGGAAACCGCCACGCTCGTGCTTGTCCTGGACGGAGCTCGCCAGCCACGCCGAGGTCAGCACGACGCTGCTGACGATGGCCCAGGTCATCGACTTGTGGATCAGCGGGGACATGAGGGGGGCCAGGCGGCGGAGGTATTAGGGAAGGCCCGGAGCATAGTCACCCCCGATTGAGGGGGGGATCACACCTAAGTGGGGTGCGTGGTTATTCCGCCTCAGCTGTGGCGGGGTCACCCCAATCTGTGTGTATTTGTGAACACGATTCCGGAGCACCCGCGATCTGGGGATTCTCCCGAAGACGAAGGCGCGCAAACTGGGGATCACCGCGCGGCGCTCCGCATCGGCACCGGGCGGCGGACTCACCCCGTGCTTTTCGACGAGGTCCATCATGCGCATCACCTCCGCCCTGAGCCTTTTCCGTCGCCCCAGTGCCGCGCGAGAGCCGGAACCGGCCGACATGGGGACCGCGTTCGGCATGGAAGCGAGCTTCGGCGACGACAGCGAGTACGAGGACTTCCGGCGCAGCGACTACGGCCTGGAGTCCGAAGCCGTACCGCCGGCGACGGTCAGCTCGCCGCTGTCCTGGATGGCGGCCCGCCGCGGATGAATCGACAAGGCGCCCCGTCGGGCGCCTTTTTCGTTGGGCCAGGCGGTGTCAGCGGATCAGCAGCACCGGCACGTCGCTGTGCGCCATCACCTTGGTGGCGACCGAGCCCAGCACCAGCTTGCCCAGCGCCGTGTGGCCGTGCGAGCCCATCATCAGCAGGTCGAAGCGGCCCTTCTCCGCCACGGCGGTGATCGCGTCCGACGCGTGACCGGTCTTGACGACGTACTGGGCCTTGATGCCGCGCTTGTCCATGAAGGCACGGATCGGCTTGAGCACCTTCTCCGCCTCTTCCTGGTAGTAATCGGCCAGCACCGCCTTGTCGAGCACCGCGGCCGCGCGGGGCGGCACGCCGGCCACCACGTGCACCACCGTGTAGTCGTGGGCTCCGCCCAGCCATTCGTCGTGGGCGGAGAGATAAGCCAGCATGCGCTTGGAATAGGTGCTGCCATCGACGGCGACCAGGATCTTCATGGCGGTGTCCCTCTCTGTCGGCCGACGACCGGCCGCGGGGCAGTGTGGCACAGAGCGCCCTCTGGAAAGCCGCACCCTGGGCGCAGGCGGCGGCTGAATTGACGTTGGACAATGCGGGCTTCCCGGCCGGTCGCGAGCCGCCCGGGCCGCGTTCCCGGACCTTTCCTCCGCCATCCGCTCAACCGTCCCTCCGCCGTGCGCCTGCAACTGATTTCCGACCTCCACCTCGAGCGCCAGACCGACTTCCAGACCGTCGCCGCGCCCGATGTCGATCTGCTGGTGCTGGCGGGCGACGTCGGCTCGTACCAGGCGGGCTCGCGGCTGGTGACCGACGACTTCGGCCTGGGCCGCTTCTCGCCGCGGCGCGCGGACGCGCCATGGCGGCGCGTGCTCTACGTGCCGGGCAACCACGAGTACGACGGCCTCGAGTTCACCACCGCCCAAGCGCGGCTGCGCCAGACCTGTGCCGACCTCGGCATCGAGTGGCTGGACCGCGAGCAGATCGTCATCGGCGACGTGCGCTTCATCGGCACCACGCTGTGGGCCGACTTCGACGCGCTGGCCGCGCGCGAAGCCACCGTGACGAAACAGCTGGCGGCGCGCGAGAAGGCCTTCCGCGCCGCGAATTTCTACCTGCGCCGCTACTCGACGCTGGTCGACGGTCAGCACCTGCTGGCCGAGGGCCAGCGGGAACTCGCGCTGGACTGCCAAGCTTGGCTGCGCACGGCGCTGGCCGTCCCGTTCGATGGCAAGACGGTGGCCGTCACGCACTACGCGCCGAGCCTGCGCAGCGCCGATCCCCGCTATGGCTTGACGCCGGGCACCGCGGGTTTCTGCAACTCGCTCGACGAGCTGCTCCCCTTCGCCGACCTGTGGCTGCACGGGCACCTGCACTGCGCCCACGACTATGTCGTCGAGTCGCCCTCGGGCCCGCGCGGCGAGCTGCCGCACCGCTGCCGGGTCGTCGCGAACCCGCTGGGTTACGCGAGCAAGGGCGAGCAGGAGGACTACCGGCCCGAGCTCGTCATCGAGGTCTGACGGGCGGCGGGCCGTCGTAGGTCCAGAGGTAGTCGCGCGGCATCGGGCCCTTGTTGCGGCCGCCCTGCTGCGTCTGCTCCCACGCGTGGGCCAGGATGCCGACCGAGCGCGACAGGCAGAACAGGCCGCGCGCCAGCGGCGCCGGGAAGCCGAGCTCGGCGTAGATCACCGCCGTCGCGCCGTCGATGTTCATCGGGATGCGCCGGCCGTCCTTGCGCCGTTGCAGCTCAGCCTCGACCGCGCGCCCGATCGACGCGAAACGGCCCGACACCACGCCGAGCTGCGCGGCTTCGTCCACCAGCGCCAGCAGCCGCGGCGCCCGCGGATCCACCGGGTGGAAGCGGTGGCCGAAGCCCGAGACGAACTTGCCCCGCAGCGCGATGGCCTCGTCCAGGCCCGCGGCGACGGCCGCCTCCAGCGTCGCGCCGTCGTCCATCCGCGCCGCGATCGACTGCAGCATCTCCACGCATTGCTCGCCCGCGCCGCCATGCACGTCGCCCAGTACGTTCATCGCCGACGCCATCGCGTTGTTCAGGCCCACGCCGCAGGTGGCCGCCATGCGCGCGATCGCGATGCTCGGCGCCTGCGGCCCGTGGTCGACCGCCGCCATCAGCGCCATGTCCAGCAACTGGGCCTGCTCCGCGCCGGGCAGCTCGCCGCGCGTCATCAGCCAGATCATCTGCGCGAAGCTGACCTGACCGATCAGGTTCTCGATCGCATGACCGCGGTAGCGGATCACGCCGGGCGACATCTCGATGATCGACGTCCGCCACCAGTCCGCCACGCGCGGATCACGAGCGGACGCGGTGCCCGTCGCGGCCTCATGCGTCACGGCCCCATGCGCGACGTCGTCCATTGCGGGCGCCGGCATGTCGCCATCCGCCGCCGGAAATTCCTGCCCGCTCATACCGCCTTCTCCTCGATCAATGCCGCCCGCTCGGCGGCGCCGTAGCCGAGTTCCTCCAGGATGGCGCCGGTGTGCTCGCCGAGCCGCGGCGGCGGCCGGTCCACCGACGGCGCCTCGCCATTGAGCTTGAAGCCGGTGCGCAGCACGTGGATGTCGCGGCCGACGCCGGGCACGTCCTCGAAGCGCTCGACCAGGCCGCGCTGCGCGATCTGCGGCTGCTCGAGCGCCGCCTTCACCGACAGCACCGGCCCCGCCGGCACGCCGGCCGCGTTGAGGCGCTGCCACCACTCGCTGGCCGGCCGGGCGGCCAATGCGGCCTCGAGCCGCTGCTTGAGTTCGGCCCGATGCTGCAGCCGCGCCTGGCGATCGACGAAGCGCGGATCGGTCTTCCACTCGGGATGGCCGGCCACGTCGCAGACGGCCTCGAACTGCTCCTGCTTGTTGGCCGCGATGTTCAGCAGCCCGTCGCCGGTGCGGAAGGCACCGGACGGGCTGGCCGTCACGTTGTCGTTGCCCATCGGCCGCGGCTCCTGGCCCGCGACCAGCAGGTTCGATACCGCCCAACCCATCGTCGCCATCGCGGCCTCGAGCATGGAGACGTCGATGAAGACGGCCTCATCGCGGTCGCGGTCGGCCAGCGCCGCGGCGATCGCCATCGCGGCGGTCAGGCCGCCGATCGTGTCGGCGACCGGATGGCCGACGCGCAGCGGCGCCGTCGCCGCGTCGCCGGTGATGCTCATCATCCCGGACATGCCCTGGATGATCTGGTCGTAGGCCGGCAGGTCGCGCAGCGGGCCGTCCTGGCCGAAACCGGAGATCGCGCAGTAGACGAGCCGCGGCTGGATCAGGCGAAGCGCCTCGAAACCGACGCCCAGCCGCTGCATCACGCCGGGACGGAAGTTCTCGACGACCACGTCGGCGGTCGCTACCAGCTTGCGGAACACCGCCTGGCCGGCCGGGCGCTTGAGGTCGATGGTGATCGAGCGCTTGCCCGGGTTCTGGGCCAGGAAGGACGCGCCCATCCGCGCCTCGTTGAGCGCGGGGTCGGCACCGAGTTGCCTGGCCAGGTCGCCGGTTTCGCGCGCCTCGACCTTGATGACATCGGCGCCCAGGTGGGCCAGTTGGTGGCAGGCGAATGGGCCCGCGAGGACGTTCGTCAGGTCCAGGACGCGGACGCCGCGCAGCGGGGAAAGGCTCATGGTGGGCTCCGTCGCGCATGCCTGCGTTGTGTCCGCATGCGTTGGTGAAAGTTCTATCTGACAGAACGTTGATTTGTCTGATAGAACTCTAGGACGACTTGATCCGCCTGAACAGGGCCTGAGACAAGGGAATTACGAGGGAATACCCATGGCTGACCGCAAGACCGCCCCCGCCCGCCCCCCGGAACCCGCCGATGGAGGGGGCTCGTCAGCGGACGTTGACTCCAGCGGGGTGGCGGTGCTCGACCGCGCCTTCGCTCTCCTGGGGGCCTTCGGTCAGGACGACGACAGCCTGTCGCTGGCGGAACTGGCGCGCCGGACCGATCTCTACAAGAGCACGGTGCTGCGGCTGCTGGCTGCGCTGGAACACGGCGGCTTCGTGCGCCGGCTGTCCGACGGCCAGTACGCCATCGGCCCGGCGCCACTGCGGCTGGCGACGATCTACCAGCGCTCGTTCCAGGTCGGGCCGGCGGTGGAGCCGCTGCTCAAGCAGCTGAGCGCGGAGACCGGCGAGACGGCGTCCTTCTACGTCCGGCACGGCGACGCCCGCATCGCGCTCTACCGCTGGGAGCCGGCGCGCTCGGTGCGCGCCGCGGTGGCGGTGGGCCAGCAGTACGCCTTGCGCCAGGGCGCCTCGGGCAAGGTGCTGTGCGCGTTCTCGGAGGACCGGAGCGCCGGCTTCGAAGCCATCCGGACGCGGGCCTGGGCCGATTCCTACGGCGAGCGCGAGCCGGACACCGCCTCGGTCGCCGCACCGGTGCTGGCGGCCGACGGACGGGCACACGGGGCGATCGCGGTCTCCGGACCGCGCATCCGCCTGTCGCCTCCGACGACGATGCTGGCGGCTTGCCAGGCGGTCCTGGGCGCCGCCCGGGAAGCGACGCGATTGCTGGGAGGCGACGTCGCGCGGCTCGATGCCGCGTCGCGCGCGCTCAGCCCCGACCAGTTCAGCGGCGGCGCCTGAGCGCCGCGCGCATCAGCGACCGCGGCCCCCGGCGAGGCGATCAAGCCGCGCCGTGGCAGTTCTTGAACTTCTTGCCCGAGCCGCAGTGGCAGGGATCATTGCGACCCAGCTTGGGAGCGTCGCGGCGGACCTGCTCGACGTGATACCGCTGCGACTCGGTCGCTTCCTGGAGGTCGACCACGGTCAGGATCAGATCCTCGATCGCCTCGTCGATGTTCTTGAGCGGATGCTCGCGATCCAGCAGCTCGACGACCTCCCGCTCCTCCGGCGTCTCGGCCGGCAGGTGGCGGTACAGGCGGGCGAGCAGCGCGTTGACGTTGTCGTCGGCCTGCTCGTGCAGGTCGGGGAAGGTCACCGCGGCGTATTCGAAGCCGCCGACCCACGGCAGCAGCGCGCGGGTGATCGGGTCCTCGGGCAGTGTCACCGCGTCGGGATCGATGCCTTCGGCGGCCGCGATCTCGGCGGCGGCCTCGACGGCGTCTTGCGCCTGCTCCTCGGCCTCACCGCTCCCCTCGCCGCTCTCGCCTTCGGTCGCGTCCTCCGCGTCCAGATCCAGCACCAGCGGATAGAACCAGCCCTGCTCCAGCATGCTGTGGTTCAGCGAGGCGAAGCGGCGCTCCACCAGCGCGCGGATGCGGGCGAGCCAGGCGGGGTCGACGTCGTCAGGCAGCGGGCGGCCTTCGTAGTCGAAGACCGGCGGCAGCCACTCCTCGATCGGGATCAGGCGCGGCTGCACCAGCACGCCGGCCAGGTAGCCGTCCAGCATCGAGGCATCGAGCGGCTCGAGCGGCGCGGGCGTGGCGGCGAGAAGGTCGTCGAGTTCGTCGAACTCGGCGTCGGAAAGGTCGTGGGCAATGCTCATGGGGCGCGATTGTCGCCGGGCGCGACCGATTCGATCAGCCGTTCGCGCATCCAGCGCTGGGCGCTGCGGTCTTCATTGCGCAGGTGCCAGAGCAGGTCCACGTGCACCGGCGAGAGCTGCATCGGCAGCGGCCGGTAGATCAGCGCGTCCTGATAACCGGTGGCGGTGATGAAGGATTGAGGGAGCACCGTCAGCAGATCGGAATGCGCGACCACCCGTCCGGCGGTGAAGAACTGGTTGACCGTCAGCGCGATCCGGCGGCTGCGCTTGAGCGCCGCCAGCGCTTCGTCGACGAAGCCGTAAGGCCGGCCGGAGAAGCTCACCAGCAGGTGATGCGCCTGGCAGAAGGCGTCCAGCGTCAGTTCCTGGTCCGCCAGCGGATGGCCCCGCCGCATCACGCAGACGTAGTACGAGTCGTAGAGCCGCTGCTGGCGGATGGCCGCCATGTCGCCCTGCCCCTTGAGCGCGGCGACGGCGGTCGGGAAGTAGCCCAGCGCGAAGTCGGCCTCGCCCTGCTCCAGCAGCGAGCGGGGATCGCGGGTCGTCAGCGGCAGCACATGGACATTGGCCAGCGCGCGCAGCCGCTCCAGCTGCTGCATCAGCGGCGGCAGGATCAGCGCCGCGGTGGCGTCGGCCATCGCCAGCCGGAAGGTGTATTCCTCCGAGCCGGGCTGATAGTCGCCCGGATCGAGCGCCACCCGCAGCCGCGTCAGGGCCGACCGGACCTCGGGCCACAGGCCCTCGGCGCGGGACGTGGGCTTCATCCCGAAGGCCTGGCGCACGAACAGGTCCTCGCCCAGCGCCTCGCGCAGGCGCTTGAGCGCATGGCTGACCGCCGGCTGCGTCATCGACAGCCGCTCCGCGGCCCGGGTCATCGAGCGCTCCGCCATCACGGCGTCGAAGACCTTCAGCAGGTTGAGATCCAGGTTGCGGAAGCTCACGGGGGGCCCTCCAAAGCAGGCACTTCTTCACGGGAAACGCGCGCACATCGGTGCGGCGACGCGCTCCAACGACGGCACTCCAACGGGTGATTCGCGGCGCGAATTGCGCATTCCTTCGCGCTTGGCGGTGCACACCGTGATGCCGGTCACGGTCGGAACGCGGGCCGCGCAATGATATGCACGGCGTTTATACATTCGATGCCCATCTTTCATTGGCGTCATGTCTAGGGGAAACCCTATAGTTCGTTCCGTCGGTTCTACAGAGCCGCACAACCCAGCCAATCAAAGGAAATCGCCATGAGCGTCGCTACCCAAACCTTCGGTCTGCCGCTGAGCCGCACGGTGCGTCGCGGCGGCACGTTCGCCACCATCGGTGCCCGCGTCTGGGCCCGCACCATCACCAACGTGAAGGCCCGCATCGAGTCCGCCAAGATGGCCCGCGCCGAGCGCGAGCTGCTGGCCCTCGCCGCCCAGTATGAAGAGAGCATGCCCTCCTTCGCCGCTGAACTGCGCGCCGCCAACGCCCGTCGCAACGGCTGACACGCCGCCCCACCGGGCGCCGTACAGGCCCGGTCGCGAAGCCAGGAACCCTCGTAAGGTGAGCGCAGGCTCTCCTCGAAAGGCGCTCCAGGCCGAGCAAAACAAAAGCCCGCTTCGAGCGGGCTTTGCCTTTTGCGGCGCCGATGAAGGCACCACCCCGTTTGCGGGGCAGCGGGGCTGCGGGCCGGGTGGCCCGCCGTCGATCAGGCCTGGGCCAGGCGCTGTTCGATCCTGGCCTTGGTGGCCGGCAGTTCGGCCGGCAGGCCCTGGGCCAGCTGGGTGAAGAGCTCATCGTGCAGCTTGAGCTCGGTCGCCCAGTCCTCGTTCGAGATCTGGGTGACGGTCTTGAACTGTTCCGGCGTGAAGGCCAGGCCCTGCCAGTTCAGGTCCTCGTAGCGCGGGCTGGTGCCGAAGGCGTGTTCGACGCCCTGGCCCTGGCCGTCCACGCGTTCGAGCATCCACTTCAGCACGCGCATGTTCTCGCCGTAGCCGGGCCAGACGAACTTGCCGTCGGCGCCCTTGCGGAACCAGTTGACGCAGAAGATCGCCGGCAGCTTCGCGCCGGACTGGGCGAGCTTGGCGCCCAGCGTCAGCCAGTGCTGGAAGTAGTCGGCCATGTTGTAGCCCATGAAGGGCAGCATCGCGAACGGGTCGCGGCGCACGACGCCCTGCTGGCCGGCGGCCGCGGCGGTCGTTTCCGACCCCATGGTGGCGGCCATGTAGACGCCTTCGGTCCAGTCGCGCGCCTGGGTCACCAGCGGCACGGTGGTCGAGCGGCGCCCGCCGAAGATGAAGGCGTCGATCGGCACGCCGGCGGGGTTGTCCCACTCGGCGTCCAGCGCCGGATTGTTGGTTGCCGCGACGGTGAAGCGGGCGTTCGGATGCGCGGCCTTGGCGCCGGTTTCCTTGGCGATCGCGGGCGTCCAGTCCTTGCCTTGCCAGTCGATCAGGTGCGCGGGCGGCGTGTCGGTCATGCCTTCCCACCAGACGTCGCCATCGTCGGTCAGCGCGACGTTGGTGAAGATGACGTCCTTGTCCAGGCTGGCCATGCAGTTCGGGTTGGTCAGCGAGTTCGTGCCCGGGGCGACGCCGAAGTAGCCGGCTTCCGGATTGATCGCGTACAGGCGGCCGTCCCTGCCGGGCTTGATCCAGGCGATGTCGTCGCCGATGGTGGTGACCTTCCAGCCCTCGAAGCCGGCCGGCGGGATCAGCATCGCGAAGTTGGTCTTGCCGCAGGCGCTCGGGAAGGCGGCCGCGACGTGATGCTTCTTGCCTTCCGGCGAGGTGACGCCCAGCACCAGCATGTGCTCGGCCAGCCAGCCCTGGTCGCGGCCCATGGTCGAGGCGATGCGCAGCGCGAAGCACTTCTTGCCCAGCAGCGCGTTGCCGCCGTAGCCGGAGCCGTAGGACCAGATCTCGCGCGTCTCGGGGTAATGGACGATGTACTTCGTCTTGTTGCAGGGCCACTTGACGTCGGCCTGGCCTGGTTCGAGCGGCGCGCCGACGGTGTGGACGCAGGGCACGAACTCGCCGTTGTCGCCCAGCGTGTCCAGGACCGCGCGACCCATGCGGGTCATGATGCGCATGTTCACGGCGACATAGGGGCTGTCGGACAGTTCGACGCCGATGTGGGCGATCGGCGAGCCGATCGGTCCCATCGAGAACGGCACGACATACAGCGTGCGGCCGCGCATCGCGCCCTTGAAGAGCGCCTTGTCGCCGGTTTGCAGCAGCGCGCGCATCTCGGCCGGTTCCATCCAGTTGTTGGTCGGGCCGGCGTCGAGCTTGTTCTTCGTGCAGATGAAGGTGCGGTCCTCGACGCGGGCGACGTCGCTGGGGTCGCTCCATGCGAGGTAGCTGCCGGGGCGCTTGGCCGGGTTCAGCTTCTGGAAGGTGCCGGCGTCGACGAGCTGCTGGCACAGGCGGTCGTACTCGGCCTGGCTGCCGTCGCACCAGTAGACGTCCTTGGCTTCGGTGAGCGCGGCGATCTCGGCGACCCAGGCGATCAGGCGCTGGTGTTTCACGTAAGCCGGCACGTTCAGGCGCAAGCCTTCCATTACAGGTCGGTTCATGGCGATTCCCAATTTGAGGATATGAAAAGCGGAATTGGGTCAGCTCCGATCCGGTGGCTTCCCGCTCTGCCTACAGAGGAGAAGACCGCGGAGCTGACCCAATGCCGCACGCCATGGCTGGTGCCTCGCCGAACACTGGTTCCAATGTAATCACGCCGTAACTCGCGTGCTCGGCGGGGTTATGCGTTTCTGGAATGGATTGATGCTCGGGTGCGCTCGCGCGGGAGGCCGCCCGAGGTGGGACCGATGGTGCCGGGAACTGGCACCATGTTTTCCTACATTGGGCTTCCCCTCACCCACCGGAGCCCACCATGCATCCCGTCCCAGCCGCCATCCAGGCGGTCGATCAGTCCCCTGTCGAAGCGTCGCCGCGAAGGACCGGCCCGCAATGAAGCGCATCCAATACGACCAGTACGGCGGCCCGGGCGGCATGAGGCTCGCGGACTTCCGGCTTGCTGCGCCCGCCAAGGGCGAAGTCGCCGTCGACGTGAAGTTCGCAGCGATCAACCCCGTTGACTGGAAGATCCGCAATGGCTACTTGAAGCTGGTGACCGGAAAGGCCTTTCCGCGCGCCATGGGCAGTGACTTCTCCGGCGTGGTGACCGCGGTCGGGCCCGGCGTCACCCGCTTCAAGCGCGGCGACGCCGTCTTCGGTTCCGCCCGCATCAAGGAAAGCGGCGCGCTCGCGCCAGCCGTCATCACGAGCGACGCCTTCCTGGCAAAGAAGCCTCGCAACGTGACATTCGAGGAGGCGGCGTGCCTGGGCACACCGGGCGTGACGGCCTGGAACGGCCTTGTCGACAAGGCCCGGCTGAAGCCCGGCATGCACGTCCTCATCAACGGCTGCACCGGCGCCGTGGGCGAGGCCTCCGTGCAGCTCGCACGCCGATGGGGGGCGACGGTGTCCGGCATCTGTGGCGCGGACGCCATGGAGCGCGCCCGCGCCCTGGGCGTGATCGCGGTCCACGACTACCGCACCACCCGGATCGCCGACCTCGAGGAGCGCTACGACGTCGTCTACGACACGGCGGGCACCATGACGGTGGCCGAAGGCCTGGGCCTGCTGCGCAAGAACGGCGTGTTCCTCGACATCGACCCGACCCCGGCCAAGTTCCTGCGCGCAATCCTGAACCGGCGGCTCAAGCCCATTGTTTGTTCGCCCCGGTCCGAGGTCCTCGATGGCCTGGCCCGGGCCGCCGGGGAGGGCACACTGCGCCTGCCCGTCGCGCAGATCGTGCCCTTGAGCGACGCCATCCGCCTGCTCACCGACCTCGAGGCAGGCAAGAAGCTCAACGGAAAGGGCCTCGTTGCCATGGAGTAGACGTGACCCGCAGCCACCGATTGTTCGATCTCATGCAGGTCTTGCGCCGGCACCGCGGAACGGTGTCAGGCCAGACGCTCGCCCAGGAAACCGGCGTGTCGCTGCGCACGATCCGGCGTGACATCGCGACCCTGCAGGCCATGGGCGCGGACATCCAGGGCGAGGCCGGCATCGGCTACATCCTCCGTCCCGGCTTCCTGCTGCCGCCCATGTCGTTCACCACCGAGGAAATCCAGGCCCTGGTGGTCGGCGCGCAATGGGTGAGCCGCCAGACCGACGATGCGCTCGCGCTCGCGGCCCAGAACGCGCTGGCCAAGATCGGCGGCGTGCTGCCGCCCGACGCGCGGCGCGTGCTGGACGACGACTCCATGTACGTCGCCCGCGAGCGCGAGGACGAGTCGGGGCTCGATCTGGCAAGAGTGCGGCAGGCCATGCGCGAGCAGCGCAAGATGCGCATCGCTTACATGGACCAGGACGGCAGCCGGACCGAGCGCATCATCTGGCCGGTCGTGCTGGGCTTCGTCCAGTCCCAGCGCTTCATCGCCGGCTGGTGCGAGTTGCGGCAGGACTTCCGGTTGTTCCGGGCGGACCGGATCTCCAAGGTCGAGTTCCTGGAAGACACTTATCCGCGCAGCCGTCGGCAGATGGCGAAGGAATGGTGCGCGCAGGTCGACGCCCGGCGCATGGCGGACGCCGACCTGGCGTCCCGTCCCACCGACGCCGGCCTGCACGAGCCATCCCTCGCCACCTTCCGGCCCGAGCCGCTCGAGGGTGGTGGCGAAGGATCGCCTGATGCAACTGAGCCGCACCATAGATGAAAGGCGGAATGGGGTCAGCTGCGATCCGGTGGCTCACTCCCCTGTGCGAGGCCCGCGGGTGATCCGCTTCGTCTTCAAATCCAGGCTCGGAAACACCACGCTGCGCTTCACCCGCCCATAGGCGAAGCTCGTGTCGATGGACTGGATCCCGGGGATGGCGTGCAGCTCCTGCCGGACGAAGCGCTCGTAGTCCTTCAGGCTCTGCGTCAGGACGCGCAGCAGGTAATCCACCTGACCGGTCATCACGTAGCAGTCCAGCACGGCGTCGACCGCCTGGATGGCGCGCTCGAACTTGCGCACGGCGTCGGCGGTGTGCTCCTTCAGCTTCACACCGACGAAGGCGGTCACCGGCAGGCCGAAGGCCTCCTCGTCGACGACCGCCGTGTAGCCGCGGATCATCCCGGACTCCTCCAGCATGCGCAGCCGGCGCAGGCAGGGGGTCGGCGTCAGGCTCACCTGCTCCGACAACTCCTGGTTGGTCATTCGCCCGTTGGCTTGGAGAGCGGCGATGATTTGGTAGTCCTTGCTGTCCATGTGCTGGACATTAGCAGCTTCTGCCAACCACAAGCCCGATAACGCGTGACTTTGAACGCTTCCGCTGGACCGGCGAATCGAGAATTCCCGGGTCCGACGAGAACGCCATGAAGTCCCTCCAGCCCATCTCCGCCTCCCCCCTTTCGATCGCCGCGCCGCCCCGCCCGTGGGTGGGCTGGCTGACGATGGGCCTGACGCTGGTGATCTGGGCCAGCTTCTCGCTGTCGATCCGCGCCATCGGCAGCTCCAGCCTCGCGCCCACCGACGTGGCGCTGATCCGCTTCCTGGTGCCGGCGCTCGCGCTGGCGCCCTTCCTGCCCTCGCGGTTCGCCGCGCTCCGGGCGCTGCCGGTGAAATGCTGGGTCATGGTGGCTTGCGGCGCGGGACTTCCCTTCTTCCTGATCGCCTCGCTGGGCGGCAAGTTCACCTCGGCCGCGCATGTCAGCGCGCTCATCGCCGGCACCACGCCGGTGTCCTTCGCGGTGATCGGCTGGCTGCTGTGGCGGGAGCCGGTCTCCCCCGCGCGGATGCGGCGGCTGGCCCTCATCCTGGTGGGCGTGGCCCTCATGGTGTGGGGGTTCGGCGCGCAATCGCCGCATGCCATGGTCGGCGCGGGCGTGCTGCTGCTCGCCAGCCTCCTTTGGGGGATCTACACCCATGGCCTGCGGCTGGCGGGGCTGGACCCGCTGTCCGGCGTCATGGTCGCGACCTACCCGTCGGTGGTCGCGCTCGCCGCCCTGGTCGGCTCGGGGCTGGTGGAGTCGCGACTCGCGGCGGCGCCGGTAAACGAGCTGCTGATGTTCGCCGCGGTCCAGGGCGTGGGCGTCGGCCTGTTCTCGACGCTGCTGTATGGCATGTCGATCCGACTGCTCGGCGCAGCGAAGTGCGCGATGGTGGGCGCGCTGGCGCCGGTGCTCGCGACGCTGCTGGCCATCCCCCTGCTGGGCGAGTCGCCCACCGCGCTGACCGCCTTTGGCGTGATGGTGGTCAGCCTCGGCGTGGTGCTCGCCGTCCGGGCCAGCACGGCGCCCCGCTGAAGGCCCCCCGTAAGCGGGACCTGAGCTCACCCGGCGAGGCACTCCGCCGGTGACAGGCCAGCGTTGTGCCCCCACGCTGCTCGGGCAAGTCCCGACCCGCCGGGGCCGCGCCGGCACGTCGAAAGCCCCTATGCTCGGCGCGTCCACCGCGAGGTTCCCGACGCTCATGTCCGCTCCCACCGGCCTCAGCCTCCGCGCCCGCCTGTACCTGGTCCTGGGCCTCGCGCTTGCGCTGGTGGCCGCGTCGGCGCTGCTGGGGTGGTGGCAGTCGAGCCGGCTGGCCGGCATCGCGCAATCCCTCTATGAAGACCGCCTCGTGCCGGTGGACCTGCTGCGGGAGATCGAGCACACGCTCGGCGCACAGCACCTGGGCGCGCTGCTGATCGCGCAGGCGCAGCAGCCCGACGCCGCGCAGCTGGACAGCGCCGGCCGTCGCCTGGCCGATGCCACCCGCGCGCTCTGGCGCCGCTACCTGGCCACCCGCATGGCGCCGGCCGAGACCGCCCTGATCGCCCGCACCCAGCCGCAGCTGGACCAGCTCTGGGCCGCGCTGACCGCCAACCTGCCGCCGACCCCCGAAGCCCTGCGCGAGCTCAACCAGCGCCGCCTGGCCACGATGCGGATGCTCGACGAGCTGATCGCCTTCCAGCTCAGCCAGGCGCGCGTCGACACCGAACGCGCCCGGCAAGGCGCCACCGACGCCGCCCACCTCGGCCTGCTGCTGGTGCTGCTCACCGCGGGCCTGTGCGGCGTTGTCGTCTGCACCGTCTGGACCCGCTACGACGAGGAGCGCCGCGCCGGCCAGGAGTCGCGCCAACGGCTGCAGCGGCTCTACCAGGCGCTGTCGCAGACCAACCAGCGCATCGTGCGCCGCGAGGCCGAGGCGCTCCACGATCCCCGCGCGGAGCAGCACCTGTTCGAGGACCTGTGCCGCATCTGCGTCGAGACCGGCCATGCGCGCTTCGCCGCGGTGGTGCTGGTCGATGGCGATCATTTCGAGCGCGTCGCCGACCACGGCCCCGCCGACCGCCTGATGCCCGGCGCGCCGCAGCGCTGGCGTGCCGATGCGCCGTTCGCGCGGAGCTCGATGGCGACCCGCGCCGTCCTCGAGGGCACACATCAGGTCAGCAACCGCGCGCTCGAGGATCCGAGCCTGACGGCGCCCGGGGCGCCGCTGATCCCGCCGGGCGTCGAATCGATGGCGGCCTTTCCGCTGCGCCGCGGCGGCGAGGTGGTGGGCGCGCTCAGCCTGCTCGCGGGTGAGCCGGACTTCTTCGATCCCCAGGTGATGGGACTGCTGGACGAGATGGCCGGCGACCTGTCCTTCGCGCTCGAGCACCTGCGGCGCGAGCGCCATCAGGCGCGCGAGCTCGATGCCCTGCGCGAGGCGCTGCGCCAGCGCGAGCCCGGCCTGGTCGAAACCACGCCTGCGGCAGAATCGCCGGATGCAACTGATCAGTCTGAACACGGCCCGCGCTGAACCGCTGCTCATCGACGGCCGGCCGGTGATGACCGGCATCCGCAAGCAGCCCGTGGCCGAGGCGCGCGAGGTGCGCCCCCTCGGCGTGGAGGGCGATGAGCAAGCCGATCCCAGCGTCCACGGCGGCCTGTCCAAGGCGGTCTACGCGTACCCCGCCGAGCATTACGACTTCTGGCGCACGGTGCGCGCCCAGGCGCAGGTCGCGGGCTGGGAGGCGCCGCTGCCCTGGGGCGCGGTGGGCGAGAACCTGTCGATCACCGGCCTGCTCGAAGGCGACGCCTGGATCGGCGACGTGCTGGTCTTCCCCGACTGCGAGCTCGCGATCAGCGAGCCGCGTTATCCCTGCTTCAAGTTCAACGCGGTCATGGGCTTCAACAAGGCCGCGAAGATGATGACCCAGAGCGGCTGGTGCGGGTTCTACCTCGCGGTGCGGCAGCCCGGCACCATCGCGGCGGGGCAGGCCTTCACCGTCCGGCCCGGGCCGCGCGAGGTCTCGATCGCCGAGCTCTTCCGGTCGAAGACGAAGGGCAAGGATTGACCCTCGTCCTGCGGCGCCCCGCTCAGTCCGCCAGCGCCGGATAGTCGGTGTAGCCCTCGGCGCCGCCGCCGTACATCGTGGCCGAATGGGCCTTCTGCAGCGGCGCATTGAGCCGCAGCCGGCGCACCAGGTCCGGATTGGAGATGAAGCTGCGGCCGAAGGCCACCGCGTCCGCGTGGCCGTTGGACACCGCCTCGATCGCCATCTCGCGGGTGTAGCCGTTGTTGGCGATGTACACGCCCTTGAAGCGCTCGCGCAGCGCGCCGTAGTCGAACGGCGCGACATCGCGCGGACCGCCGGTGTGGCCCTCGATCACATGCAGGAAGGCCAGCTTCATCGGCGACAGCTGCTCGACGACATGGTTGAACAGCGCCTGGGCATCGCTGTCCTGGCCCGCGTCGTTGACCGGCGTGACCGGCGACAGGCGCAGCCCGGTGCGGTCGGCGCCGATCGCCTCGGCGATGGCCTGCATCACCTCGAGCAGCAGCCGCGCGCGGTTCTCGATCGAGCCACCGTAGGCGTCGCTGCGGTCGTTGATGCTGTCGCGCAGGAACTGGTCCAGCAGGTAGCCGTTGGCGCCATGCACCTCGACCGCATCGAAGCCCGCGGCCATCGCCGCATGGGCCGCGTGGACGTAGGCCTGCACGATGCCGGGCAGTTCTTCGGTCGTCAGCGCCCGCGGCGCGGCCACGTCGACGAAGCCGTCCTTGGTGAAGGTCTTGCTCTTGGCTTGACGGTCGGTCGCCGATTGCGGCGGGGCACCGGCGGGTTGGAAGTCCGCATGGGAGATGCGGCCGACGTGCCACAGCTGCACGGCGATCTTGCCGCCGGCTTCATGCACCGCGTCGGTGACCTGCTTCCAGGCGGCGATCTGCTCGGGCGAGTGGATCCCCGGCGTATCCAGATAACCCTGGCCCTCGGGAATGATCTGGGCGCCCTCGCTGATGATCAGGCCGGCCGAGGCGCGCTGGCGGTAGTACTCGACGGCCAGCGGCCCGGGCACCAGGCCGACGGAGCGGTTGCGCGTCAGCGGCGCCATCACGACGCGGTTGGACAGGGAGACGGCGCCGACTTGCAGGGGGTCGAAGAGACTGGGCATGGTGACTCTGGAATGCGGAAGGGAAGGCGAAGGCGCCCACGCGGGGCGCCGGTTCAGGATGGGCCGCAGCTTAGCGAGCGAACCCGGCCGGCGCAGCGCCTTGGCGACAGTCCGGACGCTCGCTGGGGGCTTGGCGGCGGGCCGCAGGCGCGCCAGGTCGCTTGGCTACACTCGCCCGTCCGCGCGGGGCGCCACGTCCATGGCGCGCTGTCCCGCCCGGCGCGCGCCCGACCGGGCTTTGACGTGTGCATGACGCGCGCCGACGCGCCCTGCAGGCCCGGCGCATGTCCCGCGATGCTGATACCGCCATGACCTGGGAGGCCCCGATGACATCCGGTTCCCCGTTCGATCCCCGTCGTGCCGTCCTCGGCGTCGACCGTCGCCAGTGGCTGCGCACGGGTGCCCTGCTGGCGCTGCCACCCTGGCTCATCGGGGCGCGAGCCCAGGCCCCGGCCGGCGCGACGGCGGTGCTGCGCGTCGGTCCGGACCATCCGGTGAAGACCCTCGCCGCGGCCGCCGCCCAGGCGCGGCCCGGCATGACGGTCGAAATACAGGCCGGCGACTACCCCGGTGACGTGGCCGTCTGGCCGCAGGACGACCTGACGCTGCGGGCCGTCGGCGGGCGGGTGCGGCTGCTGGCCAACGGGGCGCATGCGCAGGGCAAGGGCATCTTCGTCACCACCGGCCGACGGATGACGATCGAGGGCCTGGACTTCATCGGCGCCCGCGTGCCGGATCGCAACGGCGCCGGCGTGCGGCTGGAGCGCGGCTCGCTGACGCTGCGCGACTGCCGCTTCCAGGACAACGAGAACGGCCTGCTCGCCGGGAACGATCCGACGATGGAGCTGCGCATCGAGTCCTGCGACTTCGGGCCCATCGCGCCCGGCGAGGGCCGCACCCACACCTGCTACGTCGGCGCGATCGGCCGCCTGACGGTGCTGGCGAGCTACTTCCACCACGGCGCCTCGGGCCACCTGCTGAAGTCGCGGGCGGCGGTGAACCACATCTTCTACAACCGGCTGACCGACGAAACCGGCCGCGCGAGCTTCGAGCTCGAGTTCCCCAACGGCGGCCTGGCGCTGGTGATGGGCAACCTGATCCAGCAGAGCCCGTCGACCGAGAACTACCACCTGATCGCCTACGGCAGCGAAGGGCTGACGCACCGGCGCCATGAGCTGCACCTGATCAACAACACGCTGGTCGACCGGCGGCAGGCCGGCGGCGTCTACCTGCGGATGGCGCAGCGCGCGCAGCAGCTGCGGCTGATCAACAACCTGCTGTGCGGCAAGCAGGAGCTGCCGGCCGGGCCCGACCGGGAACAGCACCACAACTACTTCGTCGAGCTGGACAGCTTCGTCGATCCGGACCGATTCGATTTCCGGCTGCGGCCGGCCTCGCCGCTGATCGGGCGCGCGGTGGACGCGGGCGCGGTCGACGGGCAGCGGCTCAAGCCGGCGATGCAGTACCTGCATCCGTGCGCGCTCCAGGAAGTGCCGGCGGGAACGCCGTATTCGCCGGGCGCCTTCCAGCTGTGAGGCCCGGGCCGGCACGCTACAGTCCTGCCCATGCTCGCTTACCGACACGCTTTCCACGCCGGCAACCATGCCGACGTGCTCAAACACCTGGTGCTGGCCGAGGTGCTCCGCTACATGGCGGAGAAGGACAAGGCCTACACCGTGGTGGACACCCATGCCGGCGCCGGCGGCTACGCGCTCGACGGCCGCTACGCCCAGAAGAACGCCGAGCACCTGGGCGGCATCGCCGCCCTCTACGCGCGCAAGGACCTGCCCGGGCCGCTGCAGCAGTACGTGCAGCTGGTGCACGACTTCAACCCCGGCAAGAAGCTGGAGCAATACCCCGGCTCGCCGGCGATCGCGCGCATGCTGATGCGCTTCGATGACCGGCTGCGCTGCTACGAGCTGCATCCCACCGACCACCGCATCCTCGCGAGCTACCTGGAGGACCGGCCCAACACCCAGGTGCTGCAGCAGGACGGCTTCGCGTCGCTGAAGGCCGAGCTGCCGCCGCCGTCGCGCCGCGGCGTCGTGCTGATCGACCCGCCCTACGAGATCAAGGCCGACTACGGCAAGGTCGTGGCCGCGCTGCGCGAGTCGCTGCAGCGCTTCGCCGACGGCACGGTTGCGATCTGGTATCCGCAGCTGCAGACGGTCGAGTCGGTGCAGCTGGTGCAGCGCCTGAAGGCCGCGGCCGAGCCCGTCGCGAAGAAGGGCTGGCTGCATGTGCGCCTGACCGTCGCGCAGGCGGACGAACGCGGCTTCGGGATGATGGGCAGCGGCATGTTCGTCGTGAATCCGCCCTTCGTGTTGCACGACAAGCTGGCCGAATGCCTGCCCACGCTGGTGGACACGCTCGGCCAGTACGACGACGCCAACTACCTGCTCGAGCAGCAGAGCGCCTGAGCGCCCGCGCCCGCGGGCGCGGACGACGCGATCAGTACCCGACGGTGAAGCGTCGGCGGATGTGCTGCGGGCGCTCCAGCTCGTCGACGATCGCGACGGCCAGGTCGGCGGTCGACACATGGGCCGGCCCCTGGGCGTCCATCACCGGCGTGTCCAGGCTGACGCGGTAGCTGCCGCGGCGCTCGCCCGGCTCCAGGTGCACGGCCGGCGACAGGAAGGTCCAGTCCAGCGAGGACTCCTCGCGGATCAGCTTGAGCGCCTCGCGCGCGGCCAGCGCGCCCTGCTTCCACTGGTCCGGGAATTCCGGCGTGTCCACGAGCTGCACGCCCGGCGCCACGTACAGGCTGCCCGCGCCGCCGACCACCAGCAGGCGCTTCACGCCGGCGCGCTTCACGCCGGCATAGATGGCGCGGGTGCCTTCCAGGAACTCGGTGTGGATGTCCGGCACCGACCAGCCCGGGTTGAAGGCGTTGACGACCGCGTCCGCGCCCTCGACGGCCGCGGCCACCTGGTCCGCCTGCTTGGCATCGGCCCGGACCACGGTCAGGCCGCTGCGCGCTTCGAGCTTCGACGGATCACGCGCGAGCGCGATCACCTCGTGGCCGCGGGCCAGCAGTTCCTTGAGCACTTCGCTGCCGACAAAGCCGGTGGGTCCGATCAGGGCGACTTTCATGAGGGGGTCCTTTCGAGGGAGATTCCGAGGGTGGTTCCGAGGAATTCGGGGGGATGCGACAGGAGCGTCGCGATGGGATCCACTGTAGGAACTTCACAATCGCCGATGAAGTCCTCAGAATCCGCCTTCATTCTTTAGACGGCCTACACAATCCCCGCAATGTTGGATCAACTCCGCCGCATGGCCGTGCTGGCCACCGTCGTCGAGCAGGGCAGCCTGGTGGCGGCGGCCCGGCAGCTGCAGACGACCACCTCCGCCGTCAGCCAGCAGCTGCGCGCCCTGGAGCGCGACATGGGCGTCACGCTGCTGCACCGTTCCACGCGCCGCATCGGCCTGACGCCGGCCGGCGAGCGCTTCGTGCAGGGCTGTCAGGCCATGCTGGCGGCCGCGCGGGAAGCGCAGTCCCAGCTGAACCACCTGCGCGACGCGCCGGAAGGCGAGCTGCGGATCAGCGCGCCGGTCGGCGCGGCGCGGCAGATCGGGCCGGCGCTGGCGCCGCTGCTGGCGGCGCATCCGGGCTTGAGCCTGCACCTGGAGGTCGACGACGGCTTCACCGACCTCGTCGCCAAGCGCATCGACCTGGCGGTGCGCTTCGGCCGCTTACCCGACAGCAGCTGGGCGGCACAGCGGATCGGGCAGAAGACGGTCGGCCTCTACGCGGCGCCGGCCTACCTGGCGCGCCGCGGCGTGCCGGTGTCGATGTCGGACCTGACGCGGCACGACTGGCTGCTGCTGCGCTCGGACACGGGCGCGATCCGGAGCTTCTCGCTGGTGGGCCCGGAGGGCCGCGAGGAGATGCTGCGCATCAGCCCGCGCGCCAGCAGCAACAACCAGCTCAGCCTGCAGCAGTTCTGCGAGGCCGGCATGGGCCTGGCCATGCTCGGCGCCGAGGACGTCGACGAGTCGCAGGCGCAGGGTCGCCTGCTGCCGCTGCTGCCGGGCTGGTCGCTGCCGACCCTGCCGGTCTACGTGATGACGCCGCAACGCGATGCCCAGCCGGCGAAAGTCCGGCACGCGATCGAGGCGCTGCGCCATGCGTTCGGCGCGGTCCGCGATGTCGGCGGATGATCGACGACGGCTTCCCGCAGGCAGGACGACGGCGACGATGGTGGCGACGGCGATGACGACCATGACGACGACGGCCGTGAAGGCCAAGGAGGCGGACGGCGCGACGCACGCGGCCTCGGATGGTCATTGGCTCCAGTTGCGGCGGGACGCACGCACCGGCATCGAGACCGTGCGCGCCCATTTCGACGGCCACGCCTACGACCCGCACGGACATGACGAACTGCTCATCGGCGTCACGCTGCAGGGGGTGCAGCGCTTCCGCTGCCACCGCTCGCTGCACACGAGCACGCCCGGCCGGGCGATCCTGATCGAGCCGGGCGCCATCCATGACGGCCATGCGCCGGAGGCCGGCGGCTTCACCTACGCGATGCTGTACCTGCCGCAGGCCTGGACGGCGCAGTTGTTGGCCCGCCATGAGCTGGGCGGGCTGAGCGCGCTGCAGCCCGCCTTCCGCCACACGCTGGCCGACGACAGTCGGCTCTGCGCCGCCATCCGGCAAGCCTTCCTGGCGCTGCACCTCGACGAGGGCCGCCTCGCCTGTGACCAGCAACTCGATGCGCTGATTGGCCTGCTCGCCGGACAGCTCGGCGAGTCGCCGCCGCGCGGCGACGCCGCCCGCCCGATGGTGCGCGCCCGGGACTTCCTGCACGACGGCATGGCCGGCGACATCGGCCTGGACGAGCTTGCGGCCTACACCGGCATGGACCGTTTCCGGCTGACGCGGCAGTTCAAGCAGGCCTTCGGCCAGTCGCCGCATGCCTACCTGGTGAGCCTGCGGCTGCGCGCGGCGCGGGCGCTGCTCGCTGAGGGCCAACGGCCGTCGGAGGTCGCCACGGCGGTCGGCTTTTCCGACCAGAGCCACCTGGGCCGCTGGTTCCAGCGCGCCTACCGCCTCACGCCGGCCGACTATCGGCGCCGCTGCACAAACGTTCTAGACCCCGAGCCGGGCACGCGCAGACGATGACGGCTTCATTGTTGAAGCACGCCGTGCGATGTCCATGTTTGATACGAAAGTGGCGCTCATCGTCCGCGACGACCTCGCGACCTGGCAACGATTGAACGTCGTGGCCTTCCTGGCCACCGGCGTGGCCGCCTCGGCACCGGAAGCCCTGGGCGAGCCCTACGTCGATGCGCGGGGGCGCCGTTACACCGCGATGCTGGGTCAGCCGATGCTGGTCTTCGAGGCGGACCTCGCCGGGCTGCAGGCGGCGCACCGCAAGGGCCTGGACGCCGGTCTGACGCTGGTGCCCTATGTCCACGCGATGTTCTCGACCGGTCACGATGAGGCCAACCGCCAGGTCTTCCTGGCCGGCGACGCGGATCGGCCGGACCTGGTCGGCCTGGCGTTGCGGGGCACGAGGAAGGCGGTCGACCGGGCGGCCAAGGGCCTCTCGCTGCACCGTTGACCGGGGCTCGGTTGTCCGCATGGAGCTGTCGCCCCGGGCCGCTACATTCGCCGGATGCCATTGAGTCAAGCCGCCTGGGCCCGCATCGTCCCGTTCGCGCTCTTCATGTCGCTGCTGGCGCTGCGGGGCGCGCTGCCCGAGGAAAAAGCCTGGGGCCTCGACCCGCGCTGGATCTATGCGCTGAACCTCGTCGTGGTCGGTGGCGCGCTGGCCTGGTTCTGGCGCGCTTATGGCGAGTTCGCCCGCCAGAACCGCCCCACGGCCGGCGAGGCGGGACTGAGCGTCGTCGTCGGCCTGGTCGTCTTCGGGCTCTGGATCTCGCTGGATGCGCCGTGGATGCGGCTCGGCGACGCGACCGCCCCCTTCGTGCCGATGACCACGGCGGGCACTCTCGACTGGCCGCTGATCGCGGTGCGCTGGATCGGCGCGGCGCTGGTCGTGCCGGTGATGGAGGAGCTCTTCTGGCGCAGCTTCCTGATGCGCTGGATCGCCAGCCCGCGGTTCGAGAGCGTCGATCCCAGAGCGGCGGGCCTGCGGGCGATCGTGCTCTCGACCTTCGTCTTCATGCTCGCGCACACGCTGTGGCTGGCGGCGATCGTCGCCGGCGCGGCCTATGCGTGGCTTTACGTGCGCACCGGCAAGCTGTGGACGGCCGTCATCGCGCACGCGGTGACGAACGGCGTGCTCGGGATCTGGGTCGTGTACAGCGGGCGCTGGGAGTTCTGGTGACAGGCGCGATCAGCGGCTCATCGCCTTCGTGACACCGGCCGGCCGCTGCAGGTGCTTGAAGCGCTCGAACAGCCAGCAGCGCATGCCCATCACCAGCGTGAACTGGCGCTTCTCGTGGTCGGGCAGCTTCTGGTCGAGCAGGTGCTGGCGGGCGAAGTCCTCGGCGACACGCTGCAGCCGGTCGCGCAGTTCGCGCGCCATGCCGGGGCTGAGCTGGCCATGGACCAGCATCAGCAGTTCCGCATCGTTGTCGAAGCCGCCGGCGAAGAAGTCCTGCATGACGTGCTCGCGGAAGAAGCCCATCACCGGCCCCTGCGGTCGCCAGCGGAAGGTCTTGGCGACCTGCAGCCGATAGCGGTTCAGCGGCCGCAGCTCGATGATGCCGAGCCGGTCCAACTGCGCCAGCGCGCGCGTCACGTCGGCCTCGCTCATCCGGTAGGTCGCCACGATCTGCTCGAAGCTCCATTGGCTCAGGCAGCACAGGGCGGTCAGCAGCAGCTTCTCGTCGGCGACGACCTCGCGTTCCTGCTGCAGCGTCAGCTCGCGGCGCAGCGGCTGGGATTGCGCCAGGCGCTGGGACAGCTCGGCGAAGTCGGTCTTGAGGACGCGGCACAGCTCGTCGATCCGCGACAGCGGCATCTCGCCGCCCGCGGCGAACATGCGCTTGACGCTGGACTCGGACAGGTCCAGCGCCGTCGCCAGCTGCGCGTAGCTGATGCCGGCCTGTTTCAGCTCGGCCTTGATGAGGTCGATGAGGGATTGCGTGCTCGCCATGGCGGCGGACGTTAGCGCAGTTCGGTAGCGCTGATCGACCCCGCGGGGGCCGCCTCGCGATCCCGCAGCGGCCGGTGCTGCGCCGCCAGGACTGGCACGACCGGCTGCTGCATGGCTCCGACTACCCGCTGCCGGGCGTGCTGCCGCTGGTGCGCCTGCCGCAACTCGTCCGGGCGGGGGTACTCGATGAGAGCCACGTCGCTCCTTTGGGGGCGTTGCGGGACCACCACCCCCTGATGTTTGATCTCGCCCTCAAGCGGCTGGCTCGCTGGCAAGGGCAAGCGCTGGGGGCGTCGGTCTACGCGACCGCCCGGCATTTCGGCCCGACGCCCGCCTGATCGCCCCCCCCTGAACCGGGCCGTCCCGCGCGGTAGCACGGATCGATACCGGAACGGGCGGCGCGCGATACTCGCCGCCAAACATCAGGGGGGCCCCGGCGAGGACGGCGACAGTCGCGCCATCGCCACCGGCAACCCATCGGTCCCGAGGGACCTTTCATCGAGGAGGAACGACGACATGAACACCCCGCACATCCGCGTCCAGCGCGACACCCAGGCCTGGCGCTACCAGGTGTGGATCTCCTTCGGCATCAGCGTGGCGCTGTGCGCCATCGGCCTGGCCTGGCTACCGGGCGCCGACCTGGACCGGGCCTTCATGGTCATGGGCTATGTGTTCTGCCTGTCCACGGCATTCGCGCTGTCCAAGTACATCCGCGACAACCAGGCCACCCGCACCGACACCCCGATGTGGGGCCTGGTGGTGTGGAGCGGCTTCGGCCTGGCCATGGCGCTCACCGGCTGGGGCCTGTGGCGCATGGAGATCCAGCCCGTCTGGAAGGCCTACCTGCTGGTGTGCTGGCTCTACCTGATCTCCAACGTGTTCACCCTCGCGAAGATGCTGCGCGACGCGCATGAGGCCGACCTCGCCGAGGCCCGCCTGCAAGGCCGCCGCGAGGCCCACCGCGAAGCCGTCGCGGCCGCCGAGTGATGCGCCCGCCCGCCTCGCCGCCCCGTCCAAGCCCCGCTCGCCCGCCTTCCAGGAGCTCCGCCATGCGTGCCCGCCTGTCCCTGATCAGCGTCCTGACCGCCACCACCCTCGCCCTGCTGGGCGCCAGCGGCGCGGCCCGCGCCCACGGCGGACCGAGCGACGCCAGCGCGGCGCTGTCCGCGGTGCCGGTCGCCATCTCGGTGGTCGCGCCGTCGGTGGTGCTGTCCGCCGGCGCGGCTTTCGTGGTCGTCGCCATCGAGAGCACCGCCCGCGGCACCGTCTGGGTGCTGGAGCGCGCGTCCGACGGCGCGCGCCTCAGCGTCGAGTTCTCCGGCAAGGTGGTCGCCGGCGCCGCGACCTCGATCGGCACGGCCGTCGTCGTGACCGCGATCAGCACCGGCTACGTGCTGTCCGCCGCCGGGGAGGCCATCGCCTTCATCCCCAACGAGATCGGCGCCTCGCTGCTCCACAACGAACGCGTCACCCACCGGGACCGCGTCACGCCATGAGCGGCGCGCACCCCAGGGGCTTGCTGGTCGCCGCCGCGCTGGGCGCGCTGCTGGCGGCGGGTCCGGCGCAGGCCGGCCGGCCGTGCGAGGACAAGCCGCCCTCGCCCGACCAGATCCGCCGCGGCATGGACCTCGCCCAGGCCACCGCCGCGGCGCTGGACCGCAGCGGCGCCGAGGTGGTGCTGCTCGCGCGCGCCGGCCAGGACCTGACCGAGTACGGCCTGCGCTGGTCGCATGTGGGTTTCGTCTACCGCGACACGGCGGGCAGCGGCGCGACCGCCAGGCCGGTCTGGCGCGTGATGCACAAGCTCAACCAGTGCGGCACGGCGCTGGCCGACCTGTACCGGCAGGGCCTGGGCGAGTTCTTCATGGACAACCCGGCCCGCTACGAGGCCGCCTTCTCGGTGCTGCAGCCCGAACTGCAGCAGGCGCTGCTGCCGCTGCTGCGCGAGAACGCGCGGGCCGCGGCCATGCACACGCCGGCCTACAGCATGGTGGCCTACCCCTGGTCGCGCGAGTACCAGCAGAGCAACCAGTGGGCGCTGGAGACCCTGGCCGCGGCGGCCGCGCCGCGCGAGGTCTTCAACCGCGCCCAGGCGCAGGACTGGCTCAAGCGCCAGGGCTACACGCCGTCGGACCTGCGCCTGTCGACCGCGAAGCGGCTGGGCGCGCGCATCGGCATGGCCAACGTCGCCTTCGACGACCATCCGTCGGCGCGCCGCTTCTCCGGCCACATCGAGACCACGACGGCCGACACGATCTTCAGCTGGCTGAGCCGCACCGGCCGCGGCCAGGCGACGCAGCGCGTCACGGCCGGCCCCTGATCGGGCCCCGCCGCCAACGCCCCCACCCTCCCCCTGACTCCCTCAGCGAGCCCTCCCATGAGCGACTCTTCCCACACCAGCCAATTCGCCCTGCTGGGGCAGCGCCGGTTCGGACCGTTCTTCGCCACGCAGCTGGCCGGCGCGTTCAACGACTCGTTCCTGAAGCAGCTGGTCATCCTGCTGGTCACCTTCCACGCCACCGAGTACACGACGCTGTCCGCGGGGCTGGTCGCGAACATGGCGGCGGGTCTCTTCATCCTGCCGTTCGTGCTGTTCTCGGCCTACGCCGGGCAGCTGGCCGACCGGTTCGACAAGGCCCGCGTCATCCGCGCGGTGAAGGCCGCCGAGGTCGCGATCATGGTCGTGGCCAGCGCGGGCTTCTACATGAAGAGCCTGCCGGTGCTGCTCACCTCCATCTTCGCCATGGGCTGCCACTCGGCGTTCTTCGGCCCGGTCAAGTACTCGCTGCTGCCGCGGGTCCTGGCCAAGGAGGAACTCACCGGCGGCAACGGTCTGCTGGAAATGGGCACCTTCCTCAGCATCCTCCTGGGCACGCTGGTGGCCGGCGTCATGGCTGCGATGACGACCAACCCGCTCTGGCTGTCCATCGCGCTGCTGGCCTTCGCCATCCTGGGCCTGGCTTCCAGTCTGTTCATCCCCGCCACCGGCGAGGCGGCGCCCGACCTGAAGCTCCGCTTCAGCGTGGTGTCCGAGACCCTCGCGACGGTGAAGATGGGCAAGCGTGAAGGCGAAGGCGTCTGGAACAGCCTGCTCGCCATCTCCTGGTTCTGGTTCGTGGGCGCCGTGGTCCTCTCGCACATTCCCGGGCTCGGCAAGGAAGTGCTGCAAGGGGACACCACGGTGGTGACGGTCCTGCTGGCCACCTTCTCCATCGGCATCGCGGCGGGCTCGCTGCTGTGCGAGCGCCTGTCGGGCCACAAGGTGGAGATCGGCCTGGTGCCCATCGGCTCCATCGGCCTGTCGCTGTTCACCGCGGACCTGGCCTGGTCCTGCGACAGCTTCGCCGCGGCGCTGCAGGCCTCCTCGGCCAGCCTGCCGCTGACCTGGACCCAGTTCCTCGCCACCAGCGGCAGCCTCCGCGTCCTCGGCGACGTCGCGCTGCTGGGCCTGTTCGGCGGCCTCTTCATCGTCCCGCTGTACGCCTTCGTCCAGCTGCGCACCGCGCCGGAGCGGCAGTCGCGCATCATCAGCGCGAACAACATCCTGAACGCCGTCGCGATGGTCATCGCGGCCGGCATGTCCGCCGGCCTGCTCGCCTACGGCGTCTCGGTGACGAGCATCATCCTGATCTGCGCCGGCCTGAACGCGCTGGTGGCGATCTACATCTACCGGACCGTTCCGGAGTTCCTGTGGCGCTTCCTGAGCTGGTTCGTGGTCCACACGATCTACCGGCTCCGCACCACGGGCGCCCATCACATTCCGGAGGAAGGACCGGCCCTCCTCGCGCCCAACCACGTCTCCTACGTGGACGCGCTGGTCCTGAGCGCGCTCTGCCCGCGGCCGATCCGCTTCGTGATGGACGCGAGCATCTTCCGGGTGCCGGTGCTGTCGTGGTTGTTCCGCCAGGTCAACGCCATTCCCATCGCGTCGGCGAAGAAGGAACCCGAGACGCTCGAGCGGGCGCTGGCCGCGGTGGATGCGGCCCTGCGCAACGGTGAGCTGGTGTGCGTCTTCCCCGAGGGCGCGCTGACCCGCGATGGTCAGCTGGCGGAGTTCAAGCCCGGCATCCGCCGGATGCTCGACGCCAACCCGGTGCCGGTCATCCCGGTGGGCCTGAGCGGCTTGTGGGAGACCGCGTTCGCGAGGAACGGCAAATCGACCGCCGCGCGGCTGGGGAGCCTGCGCCCGGGACGGCGGCTGGAGGTGAAGGTCGGGGCGCCGTTGCCGCACGACGTGAGCGTCGAGGAGCTTCGGGCCAAGGTGCAGGGCCTGCTCGACCCGGTTGCGGCGGCGAGCCGGCCGCAGCCGTCGGAGGCGCGGGGCTGAGTGGTCCCGTCCTGAGGAGAGGCTGCAAGGGGTCAAGGACGGGGTGATCAGGTCGGGATGGGTCAATCAGGCGCTGTGCGTCCCGCGTCGCAGCAACCGATGGATCCTGAGCTTGAGCGCCCGCGCCGATCGCCACACCGCGCTCGCCCGGACCCAGGCGAGCAGTGCTTCCTTCCAGACGGTCCAACGGCCATAGAGCCGCGCGAACCACGGCAGGGTCATCAGCGCGGGATGCGTGAGCGCGAAGATCCGCGCGACGATCGCGGTGCCAACGACCTTCGCCAGCACGATCACGGCGAGCCCGAGTCCCGGGCGGCCGATGCCGATGAGCCACAGCGCCAGCAGCTTGATCGGCAGCAGCATCAGGCCCGGGAGCAGGAACACGACCAGCGCCAGGTACGGCGGCAGCCGTCGCACCACGACTTCCAGCTGCCGCAGCACCGGCAGCCGGCCAATGGCCGCCATCACCCGCTGCAGCGGCTCCCAGCCCCATTCCTCGAAGAGGATGACGACGGCAAGGACGACGCGGATCAGCCAGCGCAACGGCGCGATGAGCAGCTTCAGCATCGGGCGATCTTCACACGCCGCGTCTTAGGGCCCTCTGAATCCGCCCCCGGGGTTTCCGAAGCTCAGATCCCGCGCGCCCGATCCGCCAGGAAGCGGGTGCGGAAGCCCTCGAAGTCGCCGGCGTCCAGCGACTCGCGCACTTCCTTCATCAGGTTGAGGTAGTAGTGCAGGTTGTGCACGCTGGTCAGCATCGGGCCCAGCATCTCGCCACAGCGGTCCAGGTGATGCAGGTAGGCGCGGCTGAAGTTGGCGCAGCAGTAGCAGCTGCAGGTCTCGTCCACCGGCTTCTCATCGGCCTTGTAGCGCGCATTGCGCAGCCGCAGGTCGCCGAAGCGCGTGAACAGGTGGCCGTTGCGCGCGTTGCGGGTCGGCATGACGCAGTCGAACATGTCCACGCCCTGGCGCACGCCCTCGACCAGGTCCTCCGGCGTGCCCACGCCCATCAGGTAGCGCGGCTTGTTGTCGGGCAGCTGGTGCGCGATGTGGTCCAGGATGCGCAGCATGTCCGCCTTGGGCTCGCCGACCGACAACCCGCCGATCGCGTAGCCCGGCAGGTCCAGGTCCTTGAGCCCGGCCAGCGACACGTCGCGCAACTGCTCGAACATGCCGCCCTGCACGATGCCGAACAGCGCGTTCGGGTTCTGCAGCCGCGCGAACTCGTCCTGGCAGCGCTTGGCCCAGCGCAGGCTCATCTCCATCGAGAGACGGGCTTCCTTCTCGGTCGTCAGCTGACCCTTGGTCTCATACGGCGTGCACTCGTCGAATTGCATGACGATGTCGCTGTTGAGGATCGTCTGGATCTGCATCGAGATCTCGGGCGTGAGGAACAGCTTGTCGCCATTGACCGGGGACGCGAACTTCACGCCCTCCTCGCTGATCTTGCGCATCTCGCCGAGCGACCAGACCTGGAAGCCGCCCGAGTCCGTCAGGATGGGCTTGTTCCAGCTCTCGAACTTATGAAGGCCGCCGAACTGCTTCATGATGTCCAGGCCCGGCCGCATCCACAGGTGGAAGGTGTTGCCCAGGATGATCTGAGCGCCCATCTCCTCGAGCGAACGAGGCATCACCCCCTTGACGGTGCCGTAGGTGCCCACCGGCATGAAGATGGGCGTCTGCACGACGCCGTGGTTGAGCGTCATGACGCCGCGTCGCGCGCGGCCCTCGGTCTTGAGCAGTTCGAACTTCAGCATGATGGCCGCGATTATCGGCCCCCCTTCGATGGGGGTTTCGCCCGACCGGCTCCCCCAGGGGCGACGTAGACTCCCGTCCCAATTGGGGGCGCAGACTCCTGGGAGAAGCATCTTGAGGTCCTGGATCGCCGCCCTGGCCGCGACGGCCGCCTGTCTGGCCGCGACGAGCGCGCACGCCTGCGGGCCGTACTCGGTGGGCCTGTACGAGTACAGCGCCCTCTACTACCGCGACGCCCAGGGCCGCTGGACCGGCATCGACAAGGACGTCATCGACGAACTGGCCCGCCGCAGCGGCTGCAAGCTGGTGGCGCGCACCGAATCCCGCGTGCGCATCTGGGCGCAGATCGGCGCCGGCCAGATGGACATGACGGTCTCCGCGCTGATGACGCCCGAGCGCGAACTGCTCGTCGAGTTCATCCCCTACATCGAGTCCCGCCAGTACGTGGTTATGCGGCCGGCGCTGGCGGGCGCGCTCACGACGCCGGCGGCCTTCCTCGCCGATTCGAAGCGGCGCCTGATCGTCGTGCGCGGTTATGCCTTCACGCCGACGCTGGAGTCCTGGATCGCGACGCTGCGCACCCAGGGCCGCATCGACGACGCCCCCGACCAGCCGACCGCGGTGCGCATCTTCAAGGCCGGCCGGGGCGATGCCGTCGTGCTGGGCGCCCATAGCCTCGCGAGCGCCCGGCGGGCCGACCCTGCCTTCGCGTCCTTCGTGGCGATGTCCTACGCGCCCCACGAACGCAGCATCGGCGCGCTGGCGCTCTCCCGCCAGCGCGTGCCGCAGCAGGACCGCGACCGCATGCGCCACGCCATGGATGAGATGCTGCGCGACGGCACGGTGGAGTCGATCAAGCGGCGGCATCTCGGCGATCTCTCCGACACGCCGTGAGCGCGACCGCATGACCGGCGCGCCGCGACAATCGCGCCCATGCCTTCGAGCCTTGCCGCGCCGGTCCACGCCGAACTGATCATCAAGAAGAGCCGTTTCCTCGGCTGTGTCGAGGCCGTGCCCGACCGGGCCGCCGCGCTGGCGCGCGTCGCGCAGCTCCGCGCCGAGCACCCCGGCGCCGCGCATGTCTGCTGGGCGCTGATGGCGGGGGGCCAGTCCGCCGCCAACGACGATGGCGAGCCCGGCGGCACCGCCGGCCGGCCGATGCTGGAGGTGCTGCGGCACCAGGATCTGGACGGCGTGCTGGCGACGGTGGTGCGCTACTTCGGCGGCGTGAAGCTGGGCGCGGGCGGACTGGTGCGGGCCTACACCGACGCGGTGGCGCAGGCGCTGCTGAAGGCGGAGAAGGTGCCGATGGTGCGGCTGCGGACGCTGCGCTGCACGCTGCCCTATGCGCAGGAAGGCCTGCTGCGGCGCGAGGCGGAGAAGGCGGGCGCCGAGCTGGTCGAGGTGGCGCACGGCGCGCTCGTCGAGGTCACGCTGCGGCTGCCGGAGTCGGCGGCCGAGGGCTTCATGGCCTCGCTCGGCGAGTCGGGGCAGGGGCGGATCGGGTGGCTCAAGTCCGAGCGGGACTAGCCAGCCGCCGAACAGCGCCGCAAGTTCGCATCTACCGCGACGCCTATCGCTTTTCGCGTGGTCCGCCGAACGCCCTCGCGGTCCAGCGCCGCGTCCAGGCCGCGCGCGGCCTCGCAGATCGCGTCGATGGTGTCGGCAGCCGCGCCCTCGGCAATGTCGCAAGCCCGCGCCAATTTGAGCAGATGGTCCCGCGACGGTGACTTCGCCTCGCCCATGACGGACATCTGGTGGTATCCGCCCGGCCCCGTGTTGAAGGTGAGGTCGAACGCCGGCGCCAGTTCCCAAGCCATGCGCCGGTTCATCCTCAAGGCGAAGTTCTTCGTGTGATCGTCCCGGTTGTTGAAGACCACGTTGAACACGCAGCGCCGGAAGGCCTTGAGCACCTCCGGGTGGCTGGCGGTGGCGAATCGCGTGGCCTGCAGCAGTTGCTGATAGTCGACGGAGGGCAGGCGGAAATCGGCATGCAGCAGCGCCGCCAGGGACTGCACCGGCACGCGCATGCCGTCGCAGCGGTCGAAGCGCTCGACACCAAAAGCCGCGAGCTTGGGGGAGATCTTGAACAGCTGCGTGTCCGGCATGTCGATGCCGGCCGCCCGAGCCAGGTTCGCGTAGGCGACTTCGATGCCGCAGACCTCGACATGCTCGTTCTGCGCCGGGAACTTGACGAGCCAGGGATCCCCCGCCGCTGCCGGATCCGTGCTGACCCTGCGGGTCGGCACCTCGTACTGGATCAACGCCTTCGGCCGCGCGCCTTGCGGCGAGCCGCCGACCAGCGCGAGCGTCTTCAGCGCGTCCGTGTCCCGGTCCTCGATCACGTCGTGAGCGGCCTGGGCCAACTGGAGCAAGGTCATGTCCTCCTGCGTGATCTCCAGGTCGCTCGCCGGCTTGAACGCGAGCGCTCCCATGGCGCGGTCGGCGATGAAGCTCAGGCGATCCAGCGTGCTGATCTGCGCCGGATCGCGGCCGGCCTTGCGGAAGACACGATCCATGAGCAGCAGGCCCCAGCCGTCCGGCAACGCATCCGCGATGAAACCTGGCACGCCGCCCAGATGGTCCGGGAAACCCGAGTACGTCTGAGCCCGCAGGGGGACGTGCAGCGGAGAGAAGTCGACGCCCCGCGACAGCGCCTCGCTCGAGTACTCGAACAGCGTCACCCAGCCTCGCTCAGCGAGCGTGCCCAGCGTCCAGGACTCCCCCCACGCCCGCCATTCCACATCGACCTTGTTCATGTCTTGCGGCTCCTGGCCCGCTGACGCTGCGGCTGTTCGAGGCGCTCGAGGTCCGCGATGCTGAGCGTCGCGGTCGCCTTGAACGCGTCCGAAAGTTCATCGATGAGGGACAACACCTGCAGCACCTTCACCAAGGAGGAAATGGTGGCATTGCCACCGGACTCGAGGTTCTTGACGGCATTCAGCGCTATGCCAGCGCGCGTGGCGAGTTCCTGTTGGGTCCACCGCCGCTGCAGGCGCTGATGGCGCAGCCGGGCGCCGATCTCGTCCTGGATCTCTCTCGCGGAAGCCAGTCTGAAGTCCATGCCGAATAAATCCTTAAAAGGGCCGTTATCTCAAATTTCTGGATTTAGCGTACCTTGAATGGTCTCTTATGTCTCGCGGCATTTTGACGCGGCGAAACGCTGGCTGGCCGTCGCCGGATGGCGCCACCTCACCCCTGTATCGCCCATCCGCGAAGCCTGCCCGCCGGGCGCGCCCTAGAATCGCCGGCTGTTTTCCCACTTCGCGCGAGACTGCCCGTGGCCGCAACCATCCTCCAAAAGATTCCCGCCGGCGAGCGCGTCGGCATCGCCTTCTCGGGCGGCCTGGACACCAGCGCCGCGGTGCACTGGATGCGCGGCAAGGGCGCGATCCCCTGCGCCTACACCGCCAACCTCGGCCAGCCCGACGAGTCCGACTACGACGAGATCCCCCGCAAGGCCAAGGCCTATGGCGCCGACATCGCCCGCCTGATCGACTGCCGCGCGCAGCTCGTGGCCGAAGGCATCGCCGCCATCCAGTGCGGCGCGTTCCACATCAGGAGCGGCGGTGCCACCTACTTCAACACCACGCCGCTGGGCCGCGCCGTCACCGGCACCGCCCTGGTCGTGGCCATGCGCGAGGACGGCGTCAACATCTGGGGCGATGGCTCGACCTTCAAGGGCAACGACATCGAGCGCTTCTACCGCTACGGCCTGCTCGCCAATCCGGCGCTCAAGATCTACAAGCCCTGGCTGGACCAGACCTTCATCGATGAACTCGGCGGCCGCAAGGAGATGAGCGAATACCTCATCGCCAATGGCTTCGACTACAAGATGAGCGTGGAGAAGGCCTACTCGACCGACTCCAACATGCTGGGCGCCACCCACGAGGCCAAGGACCTGGAGTTCCTGAACAAGGGCATGAACATCGTCAACCCGATCATGGGCGTGGCCTTCTGGAAGGACGACGTCGCGATCAAGGCCGAGACGGTGACCGTGCGCTTCGAGGAAGGCGTCCCCGTCGCGCTCAACGGCCAGCAGTTCGCGAACGCCGTCGAGCTGTTCATGGAAGCCAACCGCATCGGCGGCCGCCACGGCCTGGGCATGTGCGACCAGATCGAGAACCGCATCATCGAGGCCAAGTCGCGCGGCATCTACGAGGCCCCCGGCATGGCGCTGCTGCACATCGCCTATGAGCGCCTGGTCACCGGCATCCACAACGAGGACACGATCGAGCAGTACCGCATGAACGGCATGAAGCTCGGTCGCCTGCTGTACCAGGGCCGCTGGTTCGACCCGCAGTGCCTGATGCTGCGCGAGACCGCCCAGCGCTGGGTCGCCCGCGCGATCACCGGCGAGGTGACGCTGGAGCTGCGCCGCGGCAACGACTACTCGATCATGGACACCGTCAGCCCCAATCTGACCTATGCGCCGGAGCGCCTGTCGATGGAGAAGGTGGAAGACGCGGCGTTCTCGCCGGCCGACCGCATCGGCCAGCTGACCATGCGCAACCTGGACATCGCCGACACGCGCGAGAAGCTCGGCGTGTACAGCCGCGCGGGCCTGCTGGGCAAGAACTCCGAGGGTTCCATCCCGCTGCTGACCGGCGGCGACGAATAAGCCCTCCGCGCCTCTGGCTCGAAAGCCGCCATTCATCGGCGGCTTTTTCGTTGGGCGACCGGTGGTCAGTGCAATGAAAAAAGCCGCTGATCTCTCAGCGGCTTCTGCTCATCGGGCGCGGGCGTTCAGCCGCGGCGGCGACGCGCCACGAAGCCCAGCGCGCCCAGGCCGGCCAGCATCAGCGCGTAGCTGTGCGGCTCCGGCACCGACGGCGCGATCGTCGCGTTGACGTTGGAGCTCAGGAACTCCGCGCGCAGGCCGGTGAAGTTGTAGGTGCGGTCGACGTTGTCGGTGACGACGAACTGCAGCGTGTTCACGCCCGCCAGGAAACCGGTCGAGGCGGCGAACGAGGTCCAGCCCGCGTAACCGCGCTGGCTGGAGATCGTCGAGATCACGTTGCCGTTGAGCAGCAGCACGCCCTTGTTGTCCGCCGCCCACTGGCCGGTGAACGACGCGCTGCTGGCGTCGAAGCCGGTCAGGTCGAAGCTCAGCGACCAGGTGAAGACCGAGTTCGAGGTCGGGCTGTAGTTCGTGTTCTGGTTGGCGCCGGGGATCAGCCACGAGGAGCTGGCCGTGTTGGCCAGCCAGCTCGGGAACGGATCCAGGCTGCCGTTGCTGACGATGCCGTTGCCGCTCAGGCCGGCCGCGTTGCCGATCGCGGAGAACGAGTAGTTGCTGTCCTTGCTGCCGGCAGCCAGGCCGGCGCCGGTGTTCACCAGTCCGCCGATGGTGGTGGCGGCGGCCAGGCCGCTGAACAGCGTGGCGGCCACAGCGATGGAAGTACGAACCAACGGCGTCATGAGAGGTCCCGAGCAGTGAAGAGGTCTTGTGGCGGCGATTGTCCCTAAAGGTAGGGATTCACAACCCCCCGTGGGCGCGGGGGGACACCACAGTCCGCATCGGGGGTCGGGACTTGCGTCACGCCCCGGATGGGCGCATCCCGCGCTTCAGGGGGGCGTGTCCGCCCCCGGATCGGGCATCGCGGGCCGATCCGGTGCGGGGGTCGCCAAGGGCTCCATGCGGGGCAGGTGGCGCAGCTTGTCCGGATTGCGCTGGACGTAGATCGCGCTGATGCGGCCGGGCGCCGCAGCGGGTCGCAGCGCCACCGTCTGGATCGGCTCGCCGGCGGTGTCGTAGACGATGTAGCCCGGCAGCCCGTTGACCTGCGCCGGCCGCACGCGCCAGTCCCGGCTGGTGCGCATCCGGACGAAGCCGACGAAGGTCCGCGCCACCAGCGCGCCGCCCTCGAGCATCCGCGGCACCGCGGACGCCTTGCCGCCGCCGTCGGCCAGCAGCACCGCGTCGTCGGTCAGCACGCGGGCCAGGCCCTCGACGTCGAAGGACTGCAGCGCCCCCATGAAGGCCTGGAACAGGCGCTGGCGCTCCTCGTCCTCGACCTCGTGGCGCGCGTAGTCCGCCTTGACGTGCTGCCGCGCCCGGCTCGCCAGCTGGCGGCAGGCCGCGGCACTGCGACCCAGGCGGCGCGCGATCTCGTCGAAGTCCAGCTCGAAGACCTCATGCAGCAGGAAGGCGGCCCGCTCCAGCGGCGACAGCCGCTCCAGCGTCAACAGGAAGGCCACCGACACGTCCTGCGCGAACTCGGCCTGCGCCTCGGGACTGGGCGACCAGTCGCCGGCCTCGTCGACCAGCGGCTCCGGCAGCCAGACACCGACGTACTGCTCGCGCCGCGCCGCCGCCGACTGCAGACGGTCCAGGCAGAGGTTGGTCACCAGGCGCGACAGGAAGGCGCCCACGTGCCGCACCGTGGTCTCGTCGACATCGGCCCAGCGCAGCCAGGCTTCCTGGACCATGTCCTCGGCCTCGGCGCGGGAGCCCAGCATCCGGTAGGCCAGCGCGCGCAGCGGGCGCGCGTGCTCGCGGTCGAAGCGCAGCGCGCGGGCCGCCGGGGACTGGTCGGCCGCCGCCGGCGCGGCGTGGCCGCCATCGGAAGCAGCAGAGGAGGAATCGATGTCGGGCATGGCGCGTCGTCCGGTGTCGTCTTGCTCACAAGACGACGCAGCCTACCCGGTTGTGACACCGGCGGGCGGGCTCAGCCGCGGGTGCGCTCCAGCAGCATCGCGTCGCCGTAGCTGAAGAAGCGGTAGCGCTGGGCGATCGCGTGGCGGTACAGCGCCATGACCGGCTCGTAACCGGCGAAGGCCGAGACCAGCATCATCAGCGTGCTCTTGGGCAGATGGAAATTCGTCACCAGCCGGTCCACGACCTGGAAGTCGAAGCCGGGCGTGATGAAGATGTCGGTCTCGCGCGCCCCGGCCTTCAGGCCACCACCGAGCGCGGCCGACTCCAGCGCCCGCAGCGTCGTGGTGCCGACCGCCGTGACCTTGCCGCCGGCGGCGCGGCAGCGCGCGATCGCGTCGACGGTCTCGGGCGTGACCTGGAACCACTCGCTGTGCATCTTGTGCTCAGCCAGCGACTCGACCCGCACCGGCTGGAAGGTGCCGGCGCCGACGTGCAGCGTCACATGCGCCGTGCCGATGCCGCGCTCGGCCAGGCGCGCCAGCAGCGCCTCGTCGAAGTGCAGCGCGGCGGTCGGCGCGGCGACGGCCCCGGGCTCACGCGCGAACACGGTCTGGTAGCGCCGCACGTCGTCGGCGGAGTCGTCGTGGGCGATGTACGGCGGCAGCGGGACATGGCCGTGCCGCTCCAGCAGCTCGAACGGATCACCGGACAGGCGCAGGTGGAACAGGCCGTCGTCCGGCCCGCAGCGGCCCAGCACCTCGGCATCGAAGGCCTTGGCGAAACGCACCACCGCGCCCGGCTTGGGACTCTTGCTGGCGCGCATGTGGGCCCAGACCTCGCGCGTGCCGGGCAGCACCCGCTCCACCAGGGCCTCGACCGCCCCGCCGCTGGCCTTCGCGCCGTACAGGCGCGCCTTGATGACCTTGGTGTCGTTGAACACCAGCAGGTCGCCGGGATGGAGCAGCTCGGGCAGCTCGCGGAACACGCGGTCGACCGGTGGGTCGGCGCGGCCATCGAGCAGCCGTGAGGCGCTGCGCTCGGCGGCGGGATGCTGGGCGATGAGTTCGGGGGGCAGAGCGAAGTCGAAATCGCTCACCGTGAAGTGACGGGACATGCGCGTTGAGGGCCGGACGGACCCGTGCCAATCGGAAGGGAACGGAGGGGGAACGGAAGCGGCGATTCTCCCATGGGCGCCCGGCGCGGCCGGGCCGCGGGGCCTCACTGCCAGCGCGCGCCCTGGTGCAGCAGCGCCGCCAGCCGGCCAGTGCCCTGCAGCTCGCCGACGCCTCGGGAAAGCGCGGCGGCGAAGCGCTCGCCCTCGGGCCGGACCTTGGAGAACACCGTGTACAGCGGAATCTCCGAGACCGCCGGATCGAGCCAGGTCAACCTGCCGGCCGCCTCGCGCAGCTGCGTCTCCATCAGGTGGGCGCCGACGCCCTTGTCGATCAGCACCAGGTCGACGCGCCCGGCCAGCAGCTTGCGCAGGTTGGCCAGGTCGTCCACCGCGCCTTCGACGGACAGGTTCGCCGCGTCGAAGCGGGGCGGATTCACGTAGCCGTGGACGACGCCGATGCGCAGCCCGGCCAGCGCGCCCAGGTCATCGATGCGGCGCTTGCGGTCGGTCCGCGCCATGAAGCCGACCTGGTTCACGATGCCCAGCGGCGGCGGGAAGCGCATGGTGCGCTCGCGTTCCTCGGAGCGCCAGGTGCCGATGACACCGTCGTGGTCGCCGCGCTGGAACTCGAGCAGCGCACGCGCCCAGGGCCGGAAGCTCAGCTCCATCTCGCGACCGGCCTGCCGCAGCGCGGCGCGGGTGACCTCGCAGGCCACGCCGCCGCCCGGCAGCGCGCTGCCGGTGTAGGGCGGGAACTCGGTCGCGACCAGGCGCAGCGGTCGCTCCGCCGCCCGCGCCGGCAGCGCCGGCAGCAGCGGCAAGGCGGCGGCGGCGAGCCGGAGGAGGCTGTCGCGGCGGGTGGTCATGATCGGTCGGTGCGGACGGGCCAGGGAGGTCGGCATAGCCTAGCAGCGGACCGTGGCGGCGGTCGCCTCGACGACCCGGGGGAAATGCCCGGTTGCGGGCCCGGAAGCGGCAATCGATCACGCAGGGCCGTGAAAAAGCCGGCCGGGTCTCGCGACCGGGCCGGCTTCAGGGGACGGGCGACGGCCCGTCGAGGGCCGTCGCGGGCCGTCGCGGGCCGTCGCGGGCCGTGCGACGGCTTACTGGCCGCCCGTGCCGGTGGCCAGCAAGGTGCCGGCGCTGCCCGCGACCCAGCCGGTGCGTGCGTCGACGAAGAACACCTGCGTCAGCGAGCCCTGCGTGCCCACGAACTGCTTCTTCCAGGTCGCGCCGCCATCGGTGGTCATCAGCACGGTGCCGCTGTCGCCGACCGCCCAGCCCTGCTGCGCCGTCAGGAAGCGGATAGCGCGCAGGCCGGTCATCGGCAGGCTGACGTTGGTCTGGAGGGTCCAGCTCGCGCCACCGTCCTTGCTCGACATCAGCAGGCCGCCATCGCCGACCGCCCAGAGGGTGTCGGCATCGCTGAAGGCCAGTTGGTGGAGGGTCGCGCTGGTGCCGGAGAAGCGACCGGTGAAGGTCTTGCCGCCGTCACTGGTGACCACCACCGCGCCGCCGTTGCCGACCAGCGTGCCCTTGAGTGGGCCGCTGAACTTCAGGTCGTTGTAGTAGCCGTCCAGCGTCGCCTGCTGCGTCCAGGACTTGCCGCCATCCGTCGTCGCCAGCAGCAACTGACGCTGCTGCGACTGCTGGTAGTCGCTGGCCAGCGCGAAGCCGGTGCTCGCGTCGATGAAGTGGAAGGCGGTGACGGTGCGCCCGCTCGACTGCAGCGGCGTGAGCCAGCTCAGGCCGCCGTCGTCGGTGAGGTAGATGCGACCGTCCGCCGCCAGCAGCCAGCCCTTCTTCGCGTCGACGAACTGGAAGCGCGGCAGCATCGAGTAGTAGCCCGAGCTGGTCAGCCCACCGACCTTGACGGTCCAGTCCAGGCCGCCGTTGGCGGTTTCCATCAGGTCGCCCTTGGCCGACAGGGCCAGGCCGCGCTTGGCATCAAAGAACCAGAAGGCCTGCAGCGTCTTGCCCGCCGCATCGGCGTCCGGACCCGCGATGCGCTTCCAGGTCCGCAGGTCGGTGCTGATCCGCGTCACGCTGTCCCAGCCGGTCACCAGCCAGGTCTGCCCGTCGATGGGCGTGAGCTGGCCGCCGAAGTCCAGGCGCGCGGCGCGCCAGGTCAGGCCCAGGTCGGTGCTGAGCTCGGTCACGGTGCCGAGGCCGGACGCGGCGTAGTACTGCCGCATCCAGACGCCGCGGGCGGCCAGGCTGTAGCTGACCGTGAACCCGGGGTACACGTTCGCCGGCGCTGCCACCGCGGACCAGTTCCGTCCGCCGTCGACGCTGCGGTACAGCGTGCCGTTGGTGACGACGGCGCCGGTGGACGCATCGACGAACTGCGGATTGCCCGAGGAGAAGTAGCCGGTCGACGGCAGCCCCTGCGGGACGACCGTGTCCCAGTTCTGGCCGCCATCGGCGCTCTGGCGGATCGAGAGGGTGTAGACCCAGCCCTGGCCGTTCACGTAGTTCGAGCTCGTGCCGGTGGCCACCACCGCGTTGCCGAAGACCTGGAAGCCGCTCAGCGGCACGTTGGGCGTGGCCGGCAGCACCACCGTCGAGGTCTTGCCCAGGTCGGTGGACTTGCGCAGCGCGCCGCTGTCGAACCACCACAGCGTGCCGTCGGCGGCCAGCATCGGCTCCTGCGTCAGCGTCGCCTGGCTCCAGGTCGCGCCGCCGTCCGCGGTCGCGCGGATCAGGCCGTTCATCGACATCACCATCGTGCCGGCGCCGGCCAGTTGCAGCGAGGCACCGGTCATCGGCGGCTGCGCGGTCGGCTGCAGCGTCCAGCGCGCACCGCCATCGGTGGTGCGCAGCAGCGCGCCCGCGTCGCCGGCGGCCCAGCCGTTGTTGGCGTCGGAGAAGCGGATCGTCGTCAGCCGCGTCGTCAGGCCGGAGGCCTGCTTGGTCCAGCTGCCGCCGCCGTCGCGGGTGCGCAGGATCTCGCCGTTGTCACCGACCGACCAGCCATTGCTCGCGTCGATGAAGAAGAAGGCCGCCGGCACGGTCCCGGTCGGCCGCGGCGCCTGCCAGCACCAGCCGGCGCCCTCGGCGCCGGTGCAGCTCAGGCCCTGCACGTGGGTGCGGTTGTTGACCGACACCGTCCACTTCACTTCCTTGGAAGCGCCCGCGGCGTTGGAGACCTTCAGCGTCACCGCGTAGTCGCCGACCTTGGCGTAGTCGTGCTTGGGGCTGGCCTCGGTGCTGGTCGTGCCGTCGCCGAAGTTCCACGCGAAGCTCAGGCCGGTGGTGGCCGCGGCATTGCTGGTGAAGGCGGTGCCGGACGTGACGTCGGTCGAGGCGGCGGCGGCGATCGCCAGGTTGTCCGGAATGGCCACGCCCTGGACCGGCGGCGGCGGCGGTGGCGCGTCATCGCCCCCACCGCCTCCACCGCAGGCGCTCAGCAGCGCGGCACTGATCAGCACGCCGGCCCAGCCGGCGCGCATACGCTTGTTCGTATTCAAGAAATCCTCCCGATGTATCAATTTGTCTTCTTTTTGAAGCGGGCGGATTCTGCCCGAGGCCCTTGCCGCGCCAGCCCCGGGTGCACCCGCTCCACCCGAACGGGGGAGACGCCGAGGCAGAATCGCGGCCATGTCCGAGGCCCGCAGCACCGTCCCGCCGCCGCCGTCGTCGCCCGCCGCGAAACGCGCGGGGGCCGATCCGAGCGGGCGCGCGCCGGCGACCGAGACGCCGGCCGCCAAGTCCGCGCCGCAGAAGGCGATGGAAAAAATGGGGCTGACGCGCGACATCGACCTCGCGCTGCACCTGCCGCTGCGCTACGAGGACGAGACCACGCTGACGCCGCTGGGCCAGGCCCGCGATGGCGACACGCTGCAGTGCGAGGGCGAGGTGATCGAGAGCCGCATCGAGATCCGCGGCCGGCGGCAACTGCTGGTCAAGCTGCGCGACGACGACGGCGCCCTGCTGACGCTGCGCTTCCTCCACTTCTACCCCTCGCACCAGAAGACGCTGGCCGTCGGCACCCGCGCCCGCGTGCGCGGCGAGATCCGCGTGGGTTTCTTCGGCCGGGAGATGGTCCATCCCAGCTTCCGCAAGGTCGACGCGGACACGCCGCTGGCCGCGTCGCTGACGCCGGTCTACCCCACCAGCGCGCAACTGCCGCAGGCCTACCTGCGCAAGGCGGTCGCCTCGGCGCTGCGCCGCGCGCCGCTGGACGAGGTGCTGCCGCAGGCGCTGATTCCGCGCGGCCTGCCGCCGCTGCGCGAGGCGCTGAACTTCCTGCATCACCCGCCGCCGTCGGCCGGCCTGTCGACACTGGAAGATCACACCCATCCGGCCTGGCAACGGCTCAAGTTCGAGGAGCTGCTCGCGCAGCAGCTCAGCCAGCAGCGCGCCCAGCGCGAGCGCGCCCACCTGCGCGCGCCGGTGCTGCGTGGCGCGCCCGGTGGGCTGCATGAACGGCTGCTCGCCGCCCTGCCCTTCGCGCTGACCGGCGCGCAACGCCGCGTCGCCGAGGAGATCGCCGCCGACCTCGCCCGCCCCCAGCCGATGCACCGGCTGCTGCAGGGCGACGTCGGCTCCGGCAAGACGGTGGTGGCGGCGCTCGCGGCGGCCGTGGCCATCGACGCCGGCTGGCAGTGCGCGCTGATGGCGCCCACCGAGATCCTGGCCGAGCAGCATTTCCGCAAGCTGATCGGCTGGCTGGAGCCGCTGGGCATCCGCGTGGCGTGGATCACCGGCAGCGTCAAGGGCAAGGCGCGGCAGAAGATGCTCGACGCCGCCGCCTCGGGCGAGGCGACGCTGATCGTGGGCACGCACGCGGTGATCGAGGACAAGGTCCGCTTCCACCGGCTGGGGCTGGCCATCATCGACGAGCAGCACCGCTTCGGCGTGGCGCAGCGGCTGGCGCTGCGCAAGAAGCTCGCGGACGAGGCGGCCGGCGCGGCGGCCACCGCCGGGCCGGGCGTGCCGCCCGGTTCAGGCCCGCTCGAGCCGCACCTGCTGATGATGAGCGCCACGCCCATCCCGCGCACGCTCGCGATGACCTACTTCGCCGACCTGGACGTGTCGACGATCGACGAGCTGCCGCCCGGCCGCAGCCCCATCGTGACCCGCGTGTTCGCCGACAGCCGGCGCGACGACGTGATCGAGAAGATCGCCGCGGCCGTCGACGACGGCCGCCAGGTCTACTGGGTCTGTCCGCTGATCGAGGAGTCGGAAGCGCTCGACCTCAAGAACGCGACCGAAACCCACGCCGAGCTGGGCGACGCGCTGCCCGGAAAGATGGTGGGGCTGCTCCATGGCCGCATGGCGCCGGCGGAAAAGGCGGCGGTGATGTCGCTGTTCAGCGGCGGGCAGATGCAGGTGCTGGTCGCGACGACCGTCATCGAGGTCGGCGTCGACGTGCCCAACGCCAGCGTGATGGTCATCGAGCACGCTGAACGCTTCGGCCTGTCGCAGCTGCACCAGCTGCGCGGACGCGTCGGCCGCGGCTCGGTCGCCAGCGTGTGCGTGCTGATCTACACCGGGCCGCTCTCGGACACCGGCAAGTCACGCCTGCGCGCGATGGCCGAAACCACCGATGGCTTCGAGATCGCGCGGCGCGACCTCGACATCCGGGGGCCGGGGGAATTCATGGGGGCGCGGCAGAGCGGCGCGCAGTTGCTGCGCTTCGCCGACCTGCAGGAAGACGCGCCGCTGCTGAGCGCCGCGCGCGCGCTGGCGCCGAAACTGCTCGACGAGCAGCCGCGGGCGGCGCGGCTGCACGTGGAGCGGTGGCTCGGTCACAAGACCGAGTACCTCAAGGCCTAGTCAGGGCCCTTACTTCAGCTGGATGGCCCAGTACAGCAGCACTTCGGTGGCGGTCACTTCCGAACCGCTGTAGAGCTGGGGCTCGGCGTTGATCTTGTCGACCGTGGCCTGGCCCGAGATGACGCGACCGAAGACGGCATAACCCGGCTGCGAGGCGCTCTTGTAGTCCAGCGTCGCGCTGTTGTCGACCGAGTTGAAATAGAACTGGCTGGTCGCCGAGTCGGCCGCAGTGCCACGCGCCATCGCGATCGTGTACTTCGTGTTGGACAGGCCGACGTTGGTCTCCAGCTTGATCGTGCCGCCCAGGTTGGCGCCAGGATTCTTCGCCACGTAACCCGTCGAGAAGCCGCCACCCTGCACCACGAAGTTCGGCACGACGCGATGGAAGATGGTGTTGTCGTAGTACTTGGCGCTGACGTACTTCAGGAAGTTGTCGGTGGTGATCGGCGTGCGGGCGTCCAGCTCGATGACGATCTCGCCGTCGCTGGTCAGCATGCACACGGTGCGCGCGGCAGTGCTGGCGTTCGACGCGGCAATGCCGGCGGCGCTGCAGGTGAGCGTCGGCGGCGTCGTCACCGGGTTGGGCTTGGGGCTCTGCGCCGGGCTGCCGCTGTCGTTGTCATCGCCACCGCCGCAGGCGGCCAGCATCAGGGCACCGCCCAGGGCGGCCGAGAGGGCCAGCCACCGGGGAGCGGCGGCGATCGAGGAAGAGAAGGAAGTCGTCTTCATGGGGGCTCGCAATGGGAGCTTGTGGCCCCCGCTTCTGGCAAAGAAGCGCGAAGTATCGTGGTCGCCTCGACACACGTCATGGCCCCGGTGCGCGGCCCGCACGAAAACCGATCGGGCTTTCCCTAACGACACCTTCACAGGGTGATGGGTGTCACCCAGCGTCGCCATCCGCGCCCCGGAGTGCCCAGGATCGGCGACGGAAAGACACCGTCGGTTTCAGAACTCGAGGTTGTCGATGAGGCGCGTCTGGCCGATCCGGGCGGCCGCCAGCGCGACCAACGCCTCGCCCTCGCGCGCCGGGCCGAGGTCATGCCGGCGGCGCAGCGTCAGGTAGTCCGGCGCCCAGCCCGCGTCGCGCAGCGCCTGCATGGCGTCGGCCTCGATGCGGTCCAGGTCGCGCTCGCCCGCCTGCCAGCGGCCGATCATCGCCTTGAGCGTGCGCGACAGCAGCAGCGCGTCCTGCTTCTGCTGCTCGCTCAGGTAGCCGTTGCGCGAGGACAGCGCCAGGCCATCGGCAGTGCGTTCGGTCTCGCCGGCCAGGATGCGGATCGGCATCGCCAGCTGGTCGACCATGCGGCGGATCACCATCAGCTGCTGGTAGTCCTTCTTGCCGAAGACGGCCACGTCCGGCTGCACGATCTGGAACAGCTTGGCCACCACGGTGCAGACGCCGACGAAGAAGCCGGGGCGGAAGTGGCCCTCGAGGATGTCGGCCAGCTCGGTGGGCGGATGCACCTTGTAGCCCTGCGGCTCGGGATACATCTCGCGCTCGTCGGGCGCGAAGACGAGGTCGCAGCTCGCGCCCTCGAGCAGCTCGGCATCCCGCGCCAGCGTGCGGGGGTAGCGGTCGAAGTCCTCGTGCGGCGCGAACTGCAGCCGGTTGACGAAGATGCTGGCGACCACGAGGCCGCCCTCGCCCACCGCCGCGCGGGCCTGGCGCACCAGCGCCAGGTGGCCGTCGTGCAGGTTGCCCATCGTGGGCACGAAGGCGACCGGGCGGTCGCCCGCGAGCGCGGCGCGCAGGCCGGCGATGTCGTGATGGATCTGCATGATCAGTAGCTGTGCTCGGGCGCCGGGAAGGCGCCGGACTTGACGTCGGCGACGTAGCGGGCGAAGGCCTCGCCGACCGAGGCCGAGCCCTGCATGAAGTCGCGCACGAAGCGAGGCTTGCGGCCGCCGCCCACGCCCAGCATGTCGTGCATGACCAGGACCTGGCCGGAGCATTCCGCGCCGGCGCCGATGCCGATCACCGGCACGCCCAGCGAGCGCGTGAGCTCGCCGGCCAGCGCGGCGGGCACCATCTCGAGCAGCAGCATCTGCGCGCCCGCGTCGACGAGTTCGCGCGCATGCGCCCGGATCTGCGCGGCGCCGGCTTCATCGCGGCCCTGGACCTTGTAGCCGCTCAGCGCGGTGACGGTCTGCGGCGTGAGTCCGAGGTGGGCGCAGACGGGGATGCCGCGCTCGGTGAGGAAGCGCACCGTGTCGGTGGTCCAGCCGCCGCCCTCGAGCTTGACCATGTGGGCGCCGGCCTGCGCCAGCTGCATCGCATGGCGCCAGGCGACCTGCGGCGACTCGTGATACGTGCCGTAGGGGAGGTCGGCCACGATCCAGGCCAGGCGGCGCGCGCGGGCCACGCAGGCGGTGTGATAGACCATGGACTCCAGCGTGACCGGCACCGTCGTCTGCAGCCCCTGCACCACGTTGCCCAGCGAGTCGCCGATCAGGATCGAATCCACGCCGGCCTCCTCCATCGCATGGGCGAAGGTGGCGTCGTAGGCGGTCAGCATCGCGATCTTCTCGCCGGCGGCATGCATGTCGAGCAGGCGCTGCAGCGTCACGGGCTTGCGGTCGGCGGTCGCCTGCGGGCGCGGCGCGGCGTAGGGGGGGGTCGGTTCGGTCATGCGTGTCCCCTGGAGGATGGGCCGGGGCCCTTGGGGTGGGGCGGCAGTGTACGGGACGGTGCCAGAAGGCCGCATTCTGAGGACAATGCCGGCCCATGACCCTGACCGAATTGCGCTACATCGTCGCCGTCGCCCGCGAGCGCCACTTTGGCCGCGCGGCGGAAGCCTGCTTCGTCTCGCAGCCGACGCTGTCGGTGGCGATCAAGAAGCTGGAGGAGGAGCTCGACGTCAAGATCTTCGAGCGCGGCGCCAACGAGGTGACCATGACCCCGCTGGGCGAGGACATCGTGCGCCAGGCCCAGTCGGTGATCGAGCAGGCCAGCGCGATCAAGGACATCGCCAAGCGCGGCAAGGACCCGCTGGACGGCCCGCTGCGGCTGGGGATCATCTACACGATCGGGCCCTACCTGCTGCCCGAGCTGGTGCGCCACTGCATCGACCTCTACCCGCGCATGCCGCTGATGCTGCAGGAGAACTTCACCCAGAAGCTGCTGGACATGCTGCGCACCGGTGAGCTGGACTGCGCCATCATGGCCGAGCCCTTCCCCGACGCCGGCCTGGCGGTGGCGCCGCTGTACGACGAGTCCTTCGTCGTCGCCGTGCCGGCGGTGCATCCGCTGGCGAAGAAGGAGCGCATCAGCGCCGAGGAGCTCAAGGCCGAAACCATGCTGCTGCTGGGCAACGGCCATTGCTTCCGCGATCACGTGCTGGAGGTCTGCCCGGAATTCGCGCGCTTCTCCACCGACGCCGAGGGCATCCGCAAGAGCTTCGAGGGCAGCTCGCTGGAGACGATCAAGCACATGGTGGCCTCCGGCATGGGCGTCACCGTGGTGCCGGCGCTGAGCGTGCCGGAGCATGTGCCGCCGCACCTGCGCTACGTGCCCTTCGAGGACCCGGCCCCGACGCGCCGCGTGGTGCTGGCCTGGCGCCGCACCTTCACCCGCTACGAGGCGGTCGCCGCGCTGCGCAACGCGGTCTACGCCTGCAAGCTCAGCGGCGTGAAGCTGCTCTCCTGACCGGCCCGCGGTAGTCCCCCCGCCGCCGGCCGCGACGGGCCGCGACGGGCTGGCAAGACCCGCCCCCCTCGAAGCGGGGGTCGTCAGGGTATCCGTGAATTTCTCACGAAGTCGTCACCGATAGCCTCGCTATGCGCACGGCGCCTACCCGGCTCCGTGGCCGCGCTCGCCCCGGACGCAGGGTCCTGGGGGCGTCGCCATGTCCAACCATCGCATCAGGGGGAAATCTTGAAACTTCGACCCACCCTCCTCGCCGCCGCGCTGCTGACCGCGGGCGTGGCGCATGCGGGCCCGACCACCGTGTCGGGCTCCGCCAATGGCCTGAGCTGGACCGCCGCCAGCACCATCGTCGGCGTGACCTCGACCGCCACCGCCGCCGGCGGCGGCGATCCGCGCTACTTCGCGCCGCGCTCGCAGTACGGCGGCGTCGCGACGCTGATCATGGATTACGGCGCGGCCGGCCAGTTCATCTGCTCCGGCACGCTGCTGCCCAACCAGCGCTCGATCCTGACCGCCGCCCACTGCGTCAGCGACGGCACGAACGCGCGCCCGCTGAGCACCTCGGTCTACTTCTATACCGGCAACGACCCCGACAACATCACCTGGAACCAGCCCTCGTTCGCCTACCAGGTGACCAACTACGCGGTCCACGCCGCCTACACCGGCGAGGTGATCGACCAGAACGACATCGCCGTGCTGTCGCTGGACAAGCTGGTGGACTGGTCGATCAAGTCCCACGGCCTGTATGAAGGCGATGACCTGACCGGCAAGGACTTCAACATCGCCGGCTACGGCGCGCGCTCGGACACCGGCGGCAACGTCGGCGACAACCTGGGCACCGGCCGCCTGCGCCAGGGCGACAACCGCTATGACTTCCGCCTCGGCGACGCCGACTTCGGCGGCGTCTGGGCCGACATCCTGGGCGAGCCGGCCGAGCAGATCGAGCACACCTACCTGTCGGACTTCGACAACGGCCTGCCCGCCAACGACCTGGCCTGCAACATCGCGGTCGACGGCCTGGGCCTGCCGCCCAGCGCCAAGTTCTGCAACACCGGCCGCGGCGCCAACGAGGTGTCCTCGGCCGGCGGCGACTCGGGCGGTCCGGAGTTCATCGACGGCAAGGTGGCGTCGGTCACCTCCTTCGGCCTGACCTTCGGCAGCTTCTGGGGCGACGTGGATGACGCGCTGAACAGCAGCTTCGGCGAGTTCAACGGCTTCGTGCCGGTGAGCATCCACCGCGACTTCATCAACGCCAATGCGGTGCCGGAACCGGCCTCCTTCGCGCTGGCCGGCCTGGGCCTGCTGGGCCTGGGCTGGAGCCGCCGCCGTCGCGTCCAGGCCTGATCGCCCGACGCCCCAGCGAAGCCGCCTCCGGGCGGCTTTTTCGTTGGTGCCGCCGCGTTTGATTCTGGCTATGACGCCGGTGAGGCTATTCGAATAGTCGTATCGATAGTCAATCACTAAAGTAGCACCTCATCGGCCGCCGGCATCCTCCGTCCGGGAGATGTCGGCGGCGAATCGAGGACCTACAAACGCGGCCAGCGCCCGAGGCGCGTCCCGTCGCGGGTTCATCTGCAAGGAGCAAGACATGACCCTTCGATCCGGGCAACGCGCCGTGGGCTGGCTGCTGGTCGCCGCCGGCGCCGCGCTGAACACGCAGACGCTGATCGACTGGATGCGCCACAGCGTCGTCTGACGCGCGCGCCGTTCACACGACCGCGGCCGTGGATCAGTTAGGCTGCGCAGCGTCTTTTGTCTTCCATTCCCAGAAGGAGTCCCTCGATGGCCAAGAAGAGCCCCTCTCCCGCCAAGGCGCCCTCCGCCAAGGGTGCGCCGTCCCTCCAGATCGGCATCAGCGACAAGGACCGCGCCGCGATCGCGCAGGGCCTGTCCAAGCTGCTGGCCGACACCTACACCCTGTACCTGACCACGCACAACTTCCACTGGAACGTGACGGGGCCGATGTTCAACTCGCTGCACGCGATGTTCATGGCCCAGTACACCGAGCTGTGGAACGCGGTCGACCCGGTGGCCGAGCGCATCCGCTCGCTGGGCCACAAGGCACCGGGCTCCTACGCCCAGTTCGCGCAGCTGAGCTCGCTGCCGGACGCGCCGGCCACGCCGCCCAAGGCGCTGGACATGGTGCGCATCCTGGTGGACGGCCATGAAGGCGTGGCCCGCACCGCGCGCGCGCTGTTCGACCTGGTCGACAAGGCCAGCGACGAACCGACCGCCGACCTGCTCACCCAGCGCCTGACGGTGCATGAGCAGACCGCGTGGATGCTGCGCTCGCTGCTGGAAGAGTGATCGCCGCGACGGCGGGCGCACCCGCCGCCGGCAGCCAGGGGACCGCGAGGTCCCCTTTTTCGTGGGCCGGTCGCGGTCTCAGCCGATCGCCTTGATGCGCCCGCCACGGCGGGCCTCGGCCAGCATCGAGGCCAGCGCGCAGGACGCCAGCCGCGCGGTGCGCGAATCGGCGCGGCTGGTCAGCACGATGGGCACCTTCGCGCCCAGCACCACGCCCGCCGCGTAGGCCTGCGCCAGGAAGCTCAGGCTCTTGGCCAGCATGTTGCCGGCGTCCAGGTCCGGCACGATCAGCACGTTGGCCCGGCCCGCCACCGGCGACACGATGCCCTTGATGCGGGCCGCCTCCGGATCGATCGCGTTGTCCATCGCGAGCGGGCCGTCCAGCACCGCGCCGGTGATCTGTCCGCGGTCGGCCATCTTGCACAGCGCCGCCGCGTCGATCGTCGACGGCACCTTCGGATTCACCGTCTCCATCGACGAGAGCAGCGCCACCCGCACCTCGGGCAGGCGCAGCGCATGGGCCAGGTCGATCGCGTTCTGGACGATGTCGACCTTCTCCTCCAGCGTCGGCTCGATGTTGATCGCGGCGTCCGAGATGATCAGCGGCTGGGGATGCCCCGGCACGTCCATCACGAAGCAGTGGCTGATGCGCCGGGCGGTGCGCAGCCCGCCCTCGCGGCGCACGACGGCGCCCATCAGTTCGTCGGTGTGGAGGCTGCCTTTCATCAGCGCGTCCACGCTGCCCTTGAGCGCCATCGTCACCGCCATCTCGGCGGCCGCGTGGCTGTGCGGGACATCGAACAGCGTGAAGCGCGCCAGGTCCACGCCGGCGGCGGCCGCGGCCTCCGACACCTTGCCCGCCGGGCCGATCAGCACCGGCTCGATCAGCCCGAGCGAGGCGGCCTCGGTCGCCGCCAGCAGCGCCACGTCGCTGCACGGATGCACGACGGCCATGCGCAGCGGCGGCAGGTGCCGCACGGCCTCGATGAGGCGGTCGTAATGGGGATGGGCGCTGGGCGGATGCGCGATGGATGGCGCGATGGACGGCACCTGGCCGGCCGGCCCTCCGGCGCTTCGGAACGAGGTGATCACTGGCTGGCTCCCTGTGCTGCAGACGGCACGGCGTCCCGTTGTCGCCGCGCGCTCGGACAAGTTTTCCGACGCCCCGACCCGCCGCGCGCTTGACCCTGTTTGTTCCTCGGGCTTTCACGACGAGTCGCGGTCGATGATGCATGCTGCGCTGCAACAAATCAAGCGACGCGGGGGTCGCGCGGCGGTGCTGGAAACGGGCAGATGTCTGGCATCGATGGCGGTCCTCATGAAGGGGTGAGCGATGGGTCCAAGGCTGGAAGGCGAGTTCATCGCGGTCGTCAACGCCGGCTCGTCCAGCATCAAGCTGTCGATGTTCTCGCTGCACGACGATCGCCGGCAGGGGCCCCTGCGGCTCGAACTGCGCGCGCAGGTCGAGGGCCTGGGCACCGCGACGCCGCATTTCGAAGCCGCCCATGCCGACGGCACGAAGGCGGGCTCGCGCGACTGGCCGGTGGGCGAGCAGCTCGGCCACGAGGGGGCGCTCGAGCACCTGGTCGAATTCGTCCGGCACGAATTCCCGGGCCTCTCGATGCTGGGCATCGGGCACCGCGTCGTGCACGGCGGCACGGCCTTCCAGGAACCGGTGGTGGTGACGCCGGCGGTGCTCGGCCAGCTGGAGACGCTGGTCCCGCTGGCGCCGCTGCATCAGCCGCACAACCTGGCGCCGATCCGCCGCGCCTTCGCCGCCCTGCCCGGCTTGCCGCAGGTGGCCTGCTTCGACACCGCCTTCCACCGCGGCCAGTCCGACGTCGCCGACGCCTTCGCGCTGCCGTATGCGCTGTTCGAGGCCGGCGTGCGGCGCTACGGCTTCCATGGGCTCAGCTACGAGTACATCGCGTCGCGGCTGCCGGCGCTGTCGCCGCGGCTGGCGGACGGGCGCGTCGTCGTCCTGCACCTGGGCAACGGCGCGAGCGCCTGTGCGCTGCATCGCGGGCGCAGCATCGCCAGCAGCATGGGCTTCACCGCCGTCGACGGATTGCCGATGGGCACGCGCAGCGGCGCCGTCGACCCGGGCGTGCTGCTCTACCTGATGGACGAGCACCGCATGGACGCGCGCGAACTGGAGACGCTGCTCTACAAGGAGTCCGGGCTGCTGGGGCTGTCGGGCGTGTCCAGCGACATGCGGCAGCTGCTGGCCAGCGATGGGCCGCGGGCGCGCTTCGCGGTCGACGTGTTCGTGCATCGCGTCGCGCGCGAGATCGGCGCGCTGGCCGCCGAGATGGGCGGCCTCGACGGCCTGGTGTTCACCGCCGGCATCGGCGAGCACTCGGCCGAGATCCGCCGCCGGGTGCTGTCGCGCTGCCTGTGGCTGGGGGTGTCGGTGCAGGAGGCCGCCAACCGCGACGGCCCGCCCGAACGCCGCCTCAGCACCGTCGACAGCCGCTGCGAGGCCTGGGTCATCCCCACCGACGAGGAACTCATGATGGCGCGCCACACCTTCCGCCTGCTGGCCGGCGAGTGAGCCCGCGGCAATAACCCCACCGGCTTGGGCGGCGCGGGTGTGAGCGCTACAGTCGGCCGCATCGCCTGGTGGGACCTCCGATGCGCATCGCCATCCTCTCCTTCGACGGCTTCAACGAGATCGACAGCTTCCTTCCGCTGGGACTGCTGAACCGGCTCAAGCCGCAGGGCTGGTCCGCCGAGCTGTGCGGGCCGGGTCCGGCGGTGACCTCGATGAATGGCGTCACCGTGCAGCTGAAACGCCCGCTCGAATGGGCCAACGAGGCCGACGCGGTCTGGTTCGGCTCCGGCATCTACACGCGGGCGATCGCGGAGAACTCGGCGCTGCTGGACCGGCTGCAGATCGATCCGACGCGGCAGCTGATCGCCTCGCAGTGCTCCGGCGCGCTGCTGGTGGCGCGCCTGGGGCTGCTGGGCGACGCACCGGCCTGCACCGACGCGAGCACCCGGCCCTGGCTGGTGGAGGCCGGCGTGCGGGTGCTCGACGAACCCTTCCATGCGCGCGGCCCGGTGGCCACCTCGGGCGGCTGCCTGGCCTCGCAATACCTGGCGGCGTGGCTGATGTGGAGCAAGGCCGGCGAGGCCGCCACGCGCGACGCGCTCACCTACGCGGCGCCCGTCGGCGAGAAGGCGGACTACGTGGAGCGCCTGCTGGCGCGGGTGCGTCCGTTCATGACACCGGCCTGGGGGCCGGGTCGCGGCAAGGAAGAACCCCGATAATCGCGGGTTCGCCGCCCAAGAGCCGTCATGTCCACCGATCAGCCCAGCCGTATCCAGTCCGAAGTGCGCCGCCGTCGCACCTTCGCCATCATTTCGCACCCTGACGCGGGCAAGACCACGCTGACGGAAAAGCTGCTGCTGTTCTCCGGCGCGATCCAGATCGCGGGCTCGGTGAAGGCGCGCAAGGCCTCGCGCCACGCGACCTCCGACTGGATGGAGATCGAAAAGCAGCGCGGCATCTCGGTGGCCTCGTCGGTGATGCAGATGGAATACCGCGACTGCGTCATCAACCTGCTGGACACCCCGGGCCACCAGGACTTCTCGGAAGACACCTACCGCGTGCTGACCGCCGTCGACGCGGCGCTGATGGTCATCGACGCGGCCAACGGCGTGGAGCCGCAGACCCGCCGCCTGCTGCAGGTCTGCCGCGCGCGCAACACGCCGATCCTGACCTTCGTCAACAAGCTGGACCGCGAGGTCCAGGAGCCGCTGGCGCTGATGGACGAGATCGAGCGCGAACTGGGCATGACGGTGGTCCCCTTCACCTGGCCGGTCGGCATGGGCAAGCATTTCCACGGCGTGATGGACCTGCGTCAGCAGCGCATGCGCGTGTTCTCGCCCGGCGAGGACCGCGCCGCCGGCACCGAGGAAGTGCTGGAGGGCCTGGACAACCCGGCCTATGTCGAGCGCTTCGGCATGCAGTACGAGAACGCGCAGGGCGAGATCGAGCTGGTCAACGAGGCGGCCCCCGCCTTCGACGAGGAAGCGTTCCTCACCGGCCGGCAGACGCCGATGTTCTTCGGCTCCGCGGTGAACAACTTCGGCGTGCAGGAAGTGCTGGACGCGCTGGTCGAGCTGGCACCCGCGCCCGCCGAGCGCGCCGCGATGCAGCGCGTGGTGCAGCCCGAGGAGCCCAAGTTCACCGGCGTGGTCTTCAAGATCCAGGCCAACATGGACCCGGCGCACCGGGACCGGATCGCGTTCCTGCGCGTGGCCTCGGGCCACTTCGAGCGCGGCATGCGGCTCAAGGTCGTGCGCTCGGGCAAGGAGCTGCGGCCCAACACGGTGGTGAGCTTCCTGTCGCAGCGCCGCGAGCTGCTGGACGAGGCCTTCGCCGGCGACATCATCGGCATCCCCAACCACGGCGTGCTGCAGCTGGGCGACACCATCACCGAGGGCGAGGCGCTGCAGTACACCGGCCTGCCCTTCTTCGCGCCGGAAATGTTCCGCTCGGTCGAGGTGGCGGACCCGCTCAAGACCAAGCAGCTGCGCGAGGGCCTGCGCCAGCTCGGCGAGGAAGGCGCGATCCAGGTCTTCCGCCCCGAGGCCGGCAGTGTGCTGCTGCTGGGCGCGGTCGGCCAGCTGCAGTTCGAGGTCGTCGCGCACCGCCTGGAACACGAGTACGGCGTCAAGGCCCGCATCACGCCGGCGCGCTACAACGTCGCGCGCTGGGTGACCTGCGACGAGGCCGACGGCGGTGAGAAGGAGCTGCGTCGCTTCATCGACCACAACGCCCATCGCGTCGCCTGGGACGCGGTCAACGCGCCGACGGTGCTGCTCGAGTACGCCGGCGAGCTCCGCGCGATGCAGGAGAACTGGCCCAAGATCAAGTTCCACGCGCTGCGCGAGCACGCGGGCCTGGTCTTCCAGAAGCAGACGGACGCCTGAGACGGCGCGGGGCGGGCCCGGGGGCCGGCGCTGCGGCGCCCCGGCGACCGGTGGCTCAATACGCCAGCTGCCAGCCCACCAGCCACAGGCCGGTGTTGATGCCGGAGAAGCGCTCGTAGCCCGCGGTCAGCGCGACGTGGCGGCCGAACTCCAGCGCGGCGCCGACGCCGGCGGTCACGGTGGTCTTGTCGCTCGGGTTCACGCCGTCGTCGCGGGACATCTTGGTGCGGCCGATGCCCACGCGACCGGTCAGGCTGAACATCCGCGCCAGCGGATAGCGGCCCACGGCCGCGATGCCGACATGCGAGTCCGGATATTCGAAGTCGCGGCGCGGGCCGAAGATCTTGAACTCCAGGCTGCGTGAATACAGCTCGACGCTGTAGTTGGCATTGAAGCGATAACCCAGCCCATAACCGATCGACAGCTGGCTGCCGTCGCGCTTGTAGGACTCATGGCTGCCGTCGACACCGCCCACGGCGATCGAGGCATAAACGAGCGGCTCGCCCAATTCGGCGGCGGTGGCGGCCATGGTCGAGGTGGCGGAGGTGGCCCCGGTGGCCATCAGGGCGGCCATCGCGGCGACCCGAAGCGTCTTCATGTGGTGTTCTCCCTGGGAAACGTAGCGCGGCGCCGATCCTGGCGACTTCGCGGCGGCGCGCAGGATAGCCGTCGCCGCGCCGACGGGCGCGCGCCTGCACGCCGTTCCCCTCTTCGGAGGGAAAGGGCTTCCCCGGGCTTGATGCCGTGACCTTGTTGACGTTTCACCGGGCGCCCCGTTGGCGCCGTGTCATCACCGCTTCCTACACTGCGCCGATGCCGAACGTGATCGAGCCCCTGCAGGAGCGCCGTCTGAGCTGCCTCCTGCTGGCGGCGGGCCTGATCGCGGGCGCGATGCCGACGGCGATCGCCGCGCAGGTGCCGGCCAGCGCGGTCCAGGACGCGCCGCGCGAGCTGGTCGCCTTCACCGAGAACCTGCCGCCGCTGAACTACGCCGAAGCGGGCGAGGCGAGCGGCTTCAGCACCGAGCTGCTGCGTCTGATGAGCGCCGAGGCCGGCGTGCGGCTGCGCATAGAGGTGCTGCCCTGGCAGCGCTCGGTGCAGGAAGCGGCGCGGCGCGCCGACAGCGTGCTGTTCTCGCTGGTGCGCACGCCAGAGCGCGAACACCAATACCGCTGGGTCGGGCCGATCAGTCCGCGCCGGATCCTCGTGTACCGGCTGCGCCACCGCACGGACGTGCGTCCGGCCAGCCTCAAGCAGCTCAACGGGCTGCGGCTGGGGGTGTCGCGGGACTCGGCCGCCGCCCGTCAGCTGCTGGCGGACGGCTTGCGGCCGGAGCAGGAGCTGGAACTGGGCCTGGACGACGCCACCAACCTGCGCAAGCTGCTCGCCGGCCGCATGGACCTGATCGTGATGCTGGACTGGGCCGCGGCCTGGCACCTGCGCGAGTTGAAGCTGCCGTACTCGACGCTGACGCCGGTGCTGTCGATGGACGTGGACAAGGCCTACTGGTTCGGCCTGCCCGCCGACAGCGACCCGGCGGTCGCGCGGCGGCTGCAGGTCGCGCTGGACCGCCTCAGGCGGGATGGGCGCTACGAGCGCCTGCGGCAGCAGTATTTCGATTGAGGGCGTCGGTGGGAGGCACGCCCGCCGTCGCCCTGCCCCTCAAGGCTTGACGCTGTAGTTCACCGGCACCCAGCGATAGCCCTTGCCGTCAGCGGCCACGTGGCCGATGCCGGGGAAGGACACATGCGCGATCGCCACCCAGTAGCCCTGCTTCGCCGCATCGGCGTAGGCCAGCTTGCGCTGCGGCATCGCCGCCTTCGAATCGGTGTCGAAGGCGATCGTCACCGACGGGTCCGGGAACTGCACCGCGGCGACATGCATCAGATCGCCCCACACCGCCAGCTTCTGGCCCTGGCTCTCGACCATGTAGACCGTGTGGCCCGGCGTGTGGCCGTAGGCCGCGTGCGTGCGCACGCCCGGCACCAGCTCGGTCTCGCCGCTGAACGGCTTGAGCCGGCCCGCGTCCTTGTAGGGCTTGAGCGCCGCGATCGCGGCAGCGAAGAAGTCCTTGTGCCCGGCCGGCGCCTTGGCGGCGTTGTCCAGGTTCAACCAGTAGTCGGCATCGTGCTGGTCCATCCGCACCACCGCGTTCGGGAACAGCGCCTGGCCGTCCTTGCTCAGCCCCGCCGCATGGTCGGGATGCAGGTGGGTGATGTAGACCTCGTCGACCTGCTCGGGCTGGTAGCCCGCCGCCTTCAGGTTGGCGAGCAGCTTGCCGGTGGTCGGACCGAAGGCGCCATTGGCGCCGGTGTCGATCAGCACCAGCTTGGTGCCGGTGTTGATCAGGTAGCCATTGATCGAGGTCTCCACCGGCGGCTTCAGGAACTGCTTGCCCAGCGCCTTCACGACGCTGCCGGGCTTGGCCTTGTCCATCAGCTGGTCCACCGGCAGGTCGACGGTGCCGTCGCTGAGGGCGGTGACTTCGAAATCGCCCAGCATCAGGCGGTAGTAGCCCGGCGCCTGGGTCTTCACCTGCGGGGCCGCCGCCTGCACGCCCGCCGCGGCCAGCGCGAGCGCGAGACCGAGGGCGGCGAACTTTCCGGAACGGATCATGAGGAACCTCCTGTGCTTGTCATGTCGTGTCGCGAGGCGCGTCCGGCGCGCCTCGGGGATGTCCTGCGTTCGAGCAGGCGCGCAGCATAGCCACGCGGCCCGCGGCGCGCGCTCCCCGATCGGAAGAAGCACCGCTCTCCCGCAGGAGATTCCGGTGACACGCGTTCGCTGTGCCGCTGTTGTGGCACGTCCTGGCCCCCGTTCGTCAGCCTCGTGAAAGACGCCTGTTGCGTGATCCGAACCTGCCGGGCACGCCCTTGACGAAGGCCCCCGGGTTAGCCCTTGCGCAATGCTGCGTAAAGGGTTTTACGCTGTCGAGGGCGCCCGCCGGGGCCCTAAATTCCTGGCTCCACTACAGAGGCTCCGCACACCGGCGCCCACCTTGCGCCGATGAGCACCCTCATCCTGGAGACACGCAAACTGACCAAGGAGTTCAAGGGCTTCACCGCCGTGGACTCCGTCGACCTGCAAGTGCAGCGCGGTCACATCCATGCGTTGATCGGCCCCAATGGCGCCGGCAAGACCACCTGCTTCAACCTGCTCACGAAGTTCCTGACGCCGACCCGCGGCCAGATCCTCTTCAACGGCCACGACATCACCGGCGAGAAGCCCGCCCAGATCGCCCGCCGCGGCGTGATCCGCTCCTTCCAGATCTCGGCCGTGTTCCCCCACCTGACGGTGCTGGAGAACGTGCGCATCGGGCTGCAGCGCTTCACCGGCACGAGCTATCACTTCTGGAAGGGCCTGGGCGGCCTGCGCCAGCTGGACGGCCGCGCGCTGGAGCTGCTGGAGCTCGTCGACCTGCGCGACATGGCCGCGCTGCGTGCTGCCGACCTGCCCTACGGCCGCAAGCGGGCGCTGGAGATCGCCACGACGATGGCGATGGAGCCGGAGCTGATGCTGCTCGACGAGCCGACCCAGGGCATGGGCCACGAGGACGTGGACCGTGTCACCGCGTTGATCAAGCGCGTCGCCGAAGGCCGCACCGTGCTGATGGTGGAACACAACATGAAGGTGATCAGCAGCATCGCCGACCGCATCACCGTGCTGGCGCGCGGCGCCGTGCTGGCCGAGGGCGACTACGCCACCGTTTCCCGCCATCCGAAGGTGCTCGAGGCCTACATGGGTTCCGAGGCCGCCGAGCTGCAGGGAGCCCATTGATGGCGTACGCGCTCGAGATCAAGGGCCTGCAGGCCTGGTACGGCGAAAGCCACATCCTGCACGGCATCGACCTGGCCGTGCCGCAGGGCCAGGTGTTGACCCTGCTGGGCCGCAACGGCGCCGGCCGCACGACGACGCTACGCGCCATCATGGGCCTGACCGACCGCCGCAGCGGCTCGATCAAGGTCCACGGCCAGGAAACCGTGCAGCTGCCCACGCACCGCATCGCGCGCCTGGGCCTGGGCTACTGCCCGGAGGAGCGAGGCATCTTCGCGTCGCTCAGCACCGAGGAGAACCTGCGGCTGCCGCCGACGCTCAAGGGCGGGCGCGGCAAGGTGATGTCGGAGGACGAGATCTACGCGATGTTCCCCAACCTCGCCGAGCGCCGGCACAGCCAGGGCACGCGGCTGTCCGGCGGCGAGCAGCAGATGCTGGCCGTGGCCCGCATCCTGCGCACCGGCGCCGACATCCTGCTGCTGGACGAGATCTCCGAGGGCCTGGCCCCGGTCATCGTCCAGGCGCTGGCCCGCATGATCACCGCGCTCAAGGCGCAGGGCTTCACCATCGTGATGGTGGAGCAGAACTTCCGCTTCGCCGCGCCGCTGGCGGACCACTTCGTCGTGATGGAGCACGGCCAGGTGGTCGAGTCCTTCGCCGCCGCGCAGCTCGAGAGCAAGCGCGCGCTGCTCGACGAGCTGCTGAGCGTGTGAATCCCCGTGCGGTCACCGCGTGACCGCACCCGTTGATTTCGAGCTTCGAGTCTGAAACCCGCGTGGCCCGACGAGGCCGTTAGAAAAGGAGACAAGCGATGAAGACGACCCTCAAGACCCTTGCCCTGGCCTCGGTGCTGGCCTGCGGCAGCTTCGGCGCGCAGGCGCAGATTTCCGGCGACGTGGTCAGGATCGGCATCATCACCGACATGTCCAGCGTCTACGCGGACATCGACGGCGCCGGCGGCGTGGAGGCGATCCGCCTCGCGATCGCGGATGCCAAGGGCATGGCCGCCGGCAAGAAGATCGAGCTGGTCTTCGCCGACCACCAGAACAAGGCCGACGTGGCCGCGTCCAAGGCGCGCGAGTGGTTCGACACGCAGGGCCTGGACCTGCTGATCGGCGGCACCAACTCCGGCACCAGCCTGGCGATGGCCAAGGTGGCGGCGGAGAAGAAGAAGCCCTTCATCTCGATCGGCGCCGGCACCTCGCGCCTGACCAACGAGGAATGCACGCCCTACACCATCCACTACGCCTACGACACGGTGGCCCTGGCCAACGGCACGGGCGCGGCGGTGACCAAGGCCGGCGGCAAGAGCTGGTACTTCCTGACGGCGGACTACGCCTTCGGCACCTCGCTGCAGGCCGACACCTCGGCGGTGGTGACCAAGTCCGGCGGCCAGGTGCTGGGCGCGGTGAAGCACCCGCTGAACGCGAGCGACTTCTCCTCCTTCCTGCTGCAGGCGCAGAGCTCCAAGGCCCAGATCCTGGGCCTGGCCAACGCGGGCGGCGACACCATCAACGCGGTCAAGGCGGCCAACGAGTTCGGCATCACCAAGACGATGAAGCTGGCCGGCCTGCTGATGTTCATCAACGACGTGCATTCGCTGGGCCTGAAGACCACCGAGGGCATGTACCTGACCGACAGCTGGTACTGGAACCAGAGCCCCGAGGCACGCGCCTGGGCGCGCCGCTTCTTCGAGAAGATGAAGCGCATGCCCTCGTCGCTGCAGGCGGCGGACTACTCGGCGGTGGCGCACTACCTGAAGGCGGTGGAGGCCATCAAGACCGACGACGGCGACAAGGTGGTGGCCCAGATGAAGGCCACGCCGATCAACGACTTCTACACCAAGGGCACGATCCGCAAGGAAGACGGCCGCGGCGTGCACGACATGTTCCTGCTGCAGGTGAAGTCGGCCAAGGAGTCCACCGAGCCCTGGGACTACTTCAAGGTCGTGACCCGCATCCCGGGCGACGACGCCTTCACCAAGCTGGCCGACTCCAAGTGCCCGCTGGTCAAGAAGTGAGCTGAACCGGCGCTGGCGCGTCGCGCGGCCTGGCCGCGCACGCGCCGGTCCGCCGCGATGTCCAAGACGATGACGATGAGCGACGACGCATGACCGACTTCTTTGGTGTCCCCCTGCCCGCGCTGCTGGGCCAGCTGCTGCTGGGGCTGGTGAACGGCTCGTTCTACGCGATGCTGTCGCTGGGGCTGGCCGTCATCTTCGGCATGCTGAACATCATCAACTTCGCCCACGGCGCGCTCTACATGATGGGCGCGTTCCTGGCGTGGATGGGGCTGGAGTACTTCGGCGTCAACTACTGGGCGATGCTGCTGATCGCGCCGCTGATCGTGGGCGCCTTCGGCCTGGTCATCGAGCGGCTGCTGCTGCAGTGGCTCTACAAGCTGGACCACCTCTACGGCCTGCTGCTGACCTTCGGGCTGACGCTGGTGATCGAGGGCGTCTTCCGCTCCTTCTTCGGCGTGGGCGGGCAGCCCTACTCGGCGCCCGAGGCGCTGCAGGGCGCCACCAACCTGGGCTTCATGATCCTGCCGAACTACCGGGCCTGGGTGGTCGTCGCCTCGCTGGTGGTGTGCCTGGGCGTGTGGGTGCTGATCGAGAAGACCTCGCTGGGCGCGACGCTGCGCGCCGGCACCGAGAACCCGAAGCTGGTGCAGGCCTTCGGCGTCAACGTGCCGCGGCTGGTGACGCTGACCTACGCCGGCGGCGTGGCGCTGGCGGGCTTCGCGGGCGTGCTCGCGGCGCCGATCCTGCAGGTGAATTCGCTGATGGGCTCCAACCTGATCATCGTCGTCTTCGCGGTGGTGGTGATCGGGGGCATGGGCTCCATCCTGGGCTCGATCCTGACCGGCCTGGGGCTGGGCGTGATCGAGGGCCTGACCAAGGTCTTCTATCCGGAAGCCTCCAACACCGTGGTGTTCGTCATCATGGCCCTGGTGCTGCTGGTGCGTCCCGCCGGCCTGTTCGGCAAAGAGAAATGAACAAGAAACCGCTGGGCTACGCCGCCCTGTTCGTCGCCATCGCGCTGCTGCCCTTCCTGGGCGTGTATCCGATCTTCGCGATGAAGGTGATGTGCTATGCGCTCTTCGCATGCGCCTTCAACCTGCTGATCGGCTTCACCGGGCTGCTGAGCTTCGGCCATGCCGCCTTCCTGGGCGCGGCGGCCTACGCCGCCGGGCATGCGCTGAAGGTCTGGGGCTTCCCGCCGCTGCTGGGCATCGCCTTCGGCACGCTGATGGCGGCGCTGGCGGGGCTGGTGTTCGGGCTGCTGGCGATCCGGCGATCGGGGATCTATTTCTCGATGATCACGCTGGCGCTGGCGCAGATGCTGTTCTTCTACTTCCTGCAGGCGCCGTTCACCGGCGGCGAGGACGGCCTGCAGTCGGTGCCGCGCGGCAGCGTCCTGGGCATCAACCTGGAGAACGACACCGCGCTGTACTACCTGGTGCTGGCGATCTTCGTGTTCGGCTTCTGGCTGATCTACCGGACGGTGCATTCGCCGTTCGGGCAGGTGCTGACCTCGATCCGCGAGAACGAGGCGCGGGCGACCTCGCTGGGTTACGACGCGGCGCGCTTCAAGCTGATGGCCTTCGTGCTGTCGGCGGGGCTGGCGGGGCTGGCGGGCGCGACCAAGACGCTGGTGCTGGGTTTCGCGACGCTGACCGACGCGATCTGGACGACCTCGGGTCTGGTGATCCTGATGACGCTGGTGGGCGGAATGGGGACGATGGTGGGGCCGATCGTGGGCGCGCTGGTGATCATCGCGCTGGAGAACAAGATCGGCGACCTGGGCCAGTGGCTGGCCGGCGTGACCGGGATCCAGTGGTTCACCGGCCTGGGCGAGTCCGTCAGCCTAGTGACCGGGCTGATCTTCATCCTGTGCGTGCTGGCCTTCCGCCGCGGACTGGTGGGCGAGGCGGGGGCGTTGTGGGAGCGGCTCAGGAAGAACGCTTGAGCTCCGGGCCAAAGACCTTCAGGAAGGTCTTGTGCTTGGCCGCGCGCCAGGAGGCCGGGAGATCGCAGTTGCGGTCGAGTGCCTCGTAGATTTCGCGGACGAGCGCGTTATCGATCAACTTGGCCGTGCGCAACTTGGCCAACAGTTCATGCCCGTGAAGTACCTCGATGTCGAAGGTGCCGGCCAGATCGTGCATGGCCAGGTCATCCGTGACGATCGTCGCTCCATGCGTCTGACCGAAGGCCAGGACGCGGCAGTCCACCCGGCTCGGTGGTGTCCGTCCCCTCGACGCGAAGCTCACGGCCTCTTCCACGACCCAGTCGTGCAGGAACCTGGCCGCAATCTCGAGCTCCTGACGTTGCGCCGCTGTCAGCCGGACGCTCTGCGCGAGGCGTTCAGCGGCCGCGGTCTGATCGCTGGAGAACCAGGGAAAGAGATGACGCAGGCGTCCGCTGCGCAGCACTTCCTGCTCGACGTCGGGCAGCACCGTCAACACATACCGCTTCTGCCCGAACTCGACGCCGAGCAACGGCTTCACGCGACGTGCCAATCGCAGGTACGCGCAGGTATCGAGCAACAGCAGCGTCAACGGAGATCACCTCATCAGCGCCGCATGAAGTGAGGTCGCATCGGAGAGCGGCAGATCCAGGATCTGCTGCAGATATGCTGGGCCGGTGCCGTGGGCCCTGAACATGCGCTGCAACGAGGGGAAGAACTCGCTGCGGAACACGTTCTGGGCCGCAGCCAGATAGGCGGCCGGTTCAGGCGGCTCGCTCCCGAAGAGATCCTGCGCGACCGTCCTGCCACGAATCGCGCTTCGCACCGCGTGGATGTCGACCCCTTCATTCAAGGCCAGCGGCTTCGCTTCATGCGCCATGGCGTAATCCTGCACCTGACGGTACACGGTGAAGAGCGAGATCTCGTGCTCCGCAGCGTGACGCTTCAACGTGGCGATGACGTCGGCCTTGCGACGGCAGGCGCAGACCTCGCGCCATGCCCGTTCAGCAAGCGCTTGAGGGAACAGCAACGCTCCGGCAAAGGCATCGGCGAAATCCTCGCCATCATCGGTCCCGGCCAGCTGCGGCGTATAGACGTGCGCCAGCTCATGCGCCATCCAGAACTTGAAGTCCTCGATCCGGGCGTCAAGATTCAAGTAGATGAAGGTGACGCGCGTGGCTGGAAGCAGGATGTGCAGCGCGTTCTCGTGGCGACTCTTCTCGCCCCAGAGCACGGGCACGATGAAGGCGTCGTTCGCGGCGAATTCGCTGATGAGCACCGAATACGCGAGCTTCGCGTCCTGCCCGATGCCCAGCTTGGTTCGCGTCTGACTGACGGCCCTTTGCAGGTCCGCGTAAGCGACGCTCGGGTTGGGCAGTTCGGTACGAAGCGCCTTCAGTTCCGGGAGCGAGGGCACCAACGCCCGCAGCAACTTTCCGCGCGTGACCGCGTCGTCGACATGCTGTTGGGTCGTCTTGGTGGCAGCCCGCTTCCTGAACGCGATCACGGGACGGTCCGGATCCTCGAACTTGACCAGTTGCCCCAGCGACAGCTTCAGCGTGGTGGCGAGCTTCAGGAGCTTGTCCGGCCGCGGAAGGCCTTCTCCCTTGAGCCACAAGGTCACTGCTTGCGCGGACACATCCAACGCCTCGGCCAACTGCTTCTGCGTCCACCCCTTCTGGGCAAGGGCGGCCCTGATGTTCTCGCTGTGGACAACCTTGTGCATAGCCGATCGATTGTCTGCGTTGCTCGCCGCCGGATCAAGTTTTTTCAAGTTGCGGACGTTCACCGCTGCGGGCCGATGCTCGTTAAATCGAGCCTTATCGACTTAACGCTCGATTTAACGAGCATTGCGCTGAGCGACCAGTCGGTTCCTTCCGCCTCCCAATCAGGGGCGCGAGCGCGACAATCCCCGCCATGACTCCCGCCGCCCCCTCCCCCGCCGCGCCGTCGCGTCTGTCGCTCTACCTGAACCTGATCCGCTGGGATCGGCCGGCCGGCACCTACCTGCTGCTGTGGCCGACGCTCTCCGCGCTGTGGATGGCCGCCGACGGCTGGCCGGGCTGGCACCTGCTGCTGGTCTTCACGATCGGCACCTTCCTGATGCGCAGCGCCGGCTGCGCCGTCAACGACGTCGCCGACCGCGACTTCGACAAGCACGTCAAGCGCACCGCCCAGCGACCCGTCACCGCCGGGCTGGTCTCGGTGAAGGAAGCCCTGGTGCTCGGCGCGGCGCTGTCGCTGGTCGCCTTCGGCCTGGTGCTGACGACCAACCCGCCCACCATCCTGCTGTCCTTCGCCGCGCTCGCGGTGACCATCCTCTATCCGTTCACCAAGCGCTGGGTCTCGATGCCGCAGGCCGTGCTGGGCGTCGCGTTCTCCTTCGGCATCCCGATGGCCTTCTCCGCGGCGCTGGGCGGGCGCGAGTGGAGCCTGCAGGCGATCGCCGCCTCGGTGCCGTTGTCGGCCTGGGGACTGCTCGCCGCCAACCTGTTCTGGGTGCTGGCCTACGACACCGAATACGCCATGGTCGACCGCGACGACGACATCCGCATCGGCATCAAGACCTCCGCGCTGACGCTGGGCCGCTTCGACGTCATCGGGGTGATGACCTTCTACGTCGTCTTCCTCGCGCTGTGGGCGGCGCTGGGCCTGCGGCTGGGCATGGGCCACTGGTTCCTGGCTGGCCTGGCCGCCGCGGCGGCGCAGGTGGTCTGGCACTACACGCTGATCAAGGACCGCGGCCGCGACGGCTGCTTCAAGGCCTTCCGCGAGAACCACTGGGTCGGCTTCGCGATCTTCGCGGGCACGGTGCTGGACCTGGCGCTGCGCTGAGCGCCGCGGTCGCGATCCCATGACAAACGGGCGCCTCGTGCGCCCGTTCCCACGTCCAGCCCGGCGCGCGGCTCAGGACAGCAGCTGGACGATCAGGTCCGGATGCAGCGGCCAGCCGCCCAGGCCCGCCAGGCCCATCAGCACGCCGAACACCGTCGGCACCATGGCCACCGCGAAGAGCGCCCACATCTGCGTGAGCGCCGTGATCGCCAGCAGCGCGATCGCGATGGCCAGCAACGCATCGGACAGGTCGAACTGGTCGTCGCGGAAGTTGAGCGCGTCGTAGCGCTGCTGGTCGGCCTCGGCCTGCTTGCGCAGTTCGTCCTTCTTGGCCGATTGCTCGGCCGCCAGCGTCTCGTAATGCGCGATCGCCTGCCGGTAGCCGTCGGCGGCCGACTCCGGCGCGCCAAGCGCCTGCAGCTTCAGCTGCGTCAGCGCCGCCTTGGCGATCTCCTCGCGGGCGTTGCGCGCCTGGTAGAAGGCCCAGTGGTCGATCTTGTCGGCCTGCGCCTGCTGCATGTTCTGGTTGATGTTGTCGTCCTTGACCTTGCAGATGCCCATGAAGGTCGCCAGCAGCGCGACGGTCACCGCCACGACGGCATTGAGCCGCGATGGGCGCGCGGCGGCCTCGGGCCGGTCCACGGCCTGGCGGGCGTTCTCGATCAGTTCTTCGGGGTCGATGTCCATCGGCGCGGCATCCAGGAAAACGGAGCGGCCGCAGCATACCGAGCGAACCTGAGCGGGACCTGTACGGATCGCCGCGCCAGGCGGCCTACAGGCGATCCACCCGGGCCAGCGCCGCGACCAGGTCGGACTGCGTCAGGATCCCGACCAGCCGCGCCTCGTCGCCGACGATGGGGATGTGGTGGTGCCCGGTGGCCGCGAACAGCGGCACCAGGTCCGCCAGCGGGCGGTCCGCGCTGGCCACCCGCACCTGCCGGCTCATGATCTGGCCCACGACCTCCGCCTTGTCGCTGTGCGTCGAGGGCGTCGGGCGGATCAGCTGTCGCAGCCGGGTCGCCCAGTCCGCGTGCAGGTCGAGCGAGGCGCCGCGCAGGAAGTCCGCCAGCGTCACGATGCCGACCACGCGCCGCGCGCGGTCCACCACCGGCAGCGCCTTGATGTGGTGTTCCCGCAGCAGCGACCAGGCCTCCTGCAGCGGCGTGCCCCATTCCACCGTCTTCACCTCGCGCGACATCACGTCGGCGCAGCGCAGCGTCGTCATCCGCCGCCGCGCGGCCAGCAGGCCGGCCTCGTCGACGATGGCCTGCAGGTCGTCACGGGGAATGTCCAGCACCTGGTTGTAATGGGCCAGCACGGTCTCGAGGTCGGCGCCGCTGAAGGCGGTCGCCTCGCCGGCCGCACCGCCGCGAGCCGGCGCCGCGGCGGGCGCGGCCACCTGCGGGTGGGGATAGCGCCGGCCGGTGACGCCGTTGTAGAGCATGCCCGCCGCGACCAGCAGCACCGAGTTCGGCAGCACCGTGTCGAGCGCGACGTGCCAATCGTGCGCGCCCGACAGCACCATCAGCAGCGCCGCCGCACCGCCGGGCGGATGCAGGCAGCGCAGCAGGAACATCAGCCCGATGGCGCCGCCGACGGCGATGGCGGCGCCCAGTTCCGGCACGCCGCCGAACAGGTGCACGCAGGCGATGCCCACCAGCGCCGACGCGGTGTTCCCGACCACCACCGCCCACGGCTGCGCGAGCGGGCTGGCGGGCACGCCGAAGACCAGCACCGCGCTCGCGCCGAGCGGCGCGACCAGGCGCGGCACGCCCGGCGCATGGCGCGACAGCAGCTCCATCAGCATGGCCGTCACCAGCACGCCGGCGATCGCGCCGGCCACCACGCGCAGGCGCTCGCCGGCATCGACGCGCATCGGTGCGGGCCGCAGCGCCTGCAGCCAGCGCCGGAACGCGCCGACCAGGCGCGCCCCGAGCGTCATCGGCCCGGCATCGGCAGGGGAAGTCGGATCAGGCATCGGCGTCTCCGGTGGGCGTCGCGCGCGGCTCGGCGGCGTTCAGCGCCGCGGCCGCGACTTGCGCCGCAGCGGCCCGGGGTCGCGCAGCGCGACGTCGGGCACGAACATCTCCATCACCCGCAGCTGCTGGCCGTGCCGGGTGAAGACGGAATTGCGCGACCACTGCATCCGCGCGGGGGCCTCGGTGCCGGTCGCGGCCAGCCATTGGCGCTGCATCTGCCGGTGGGTCGCGCCATGGCGGGTCACGCGGCGCGGCTGCAGCTCGCTGCGATGGATGCGGGGATCGTCGTAGAGCAGATGGCCCAGGGGCCGGCTGCCCAGTCCCTTGAGCGCCTTCCAGGGGCCCGCCAGCGAATGGCCATGCACCGCCGAGCGCGCCCACACCAGCGGCTGGCCGTCGACATGCAGCAGCACCTCGCGCACCACGGTCAGGCCGCGACGCGGCAAGCCGAGCGCGGCGCGCTCCTGCGGCCGCAGCGGCGCCACCGTCTGGCGCAGCACCAGCACCTCGTAGCGGCGGCCGGTCGCGGCCAGGCGCTTGCTCAGCGAGCCCGGCGCGCGCAGCCACGCGCGCAGGCCCCAGCGATCGGCGATCCCCATCGGTCGGAACGGAACTCTGGATCAGGACATCGGCGGACGTCGACGCAGCGCGTGAAGCACGGGGCTTCAGCCGCGCCCGAACTCGTCGCCCAGCTCGCCCGCGCGCCGATGCGCGGCCTTCACCGCGCGCTCGATCGCATCGCCGACGCCGTCCGCCTGCAGGCTGGTGATCGCCGCATGCGTGGTGCCGCCCTTGGAGGTCACCTTCTCACGCAGCGCGGTCGGCGATTCCCCCGACTGCAGGGCCAGCGCGGCGGCGCCGCCGCAGGTCGCCAGCGCGAGCTCGCGGGCCTTGGCCTCGTCCAGGCCCAGCGCCCGGGCGGCGGCGACCATGTGCTCGACGAGGAAGAAGAAGTAGGCCGGGCCCGAGCCCGACAGCGCGGTGACGGTGTCGAGGTCGCCCTCGGCATCGACCCACAGCGTGCGACCGGTCGCCTGCAGCAGTTGCTCGACCAGCGCGCGATCGTCCGTGGTCACGGCGGCGCTCGCATGCAGGCCGGTGATGCCCTGCCCGATCAGCGCCGGCGTGTTGGGCATGCCGCGGACGACGCGCGCGGCGCCCGTCGCGCGGGCGATCGCGTCGGCGCGCAGGCCGGCCATCACCGACAGCTGCAGCGCGCCGCCCACGTGCGGCGCCACCGGCGCGGCGGCTTCCTGGAACAGCTGCGGCTTGACCGCCCAGACCACCGCGCGGGCGCGCGACAGCGCGGCATCGGCGGCCGCCATCGGACGCAGGCCGAAGTCGGCGGCCAGGCGCTCGCGCTGCGCCTCGAAAGGCTCGACCACCAGCAGGTCCTCGGCCGGATGCCCGGCGCGGCGCAGGCCGCCAATGATGGCGCTGGCCATGTTGCCGCCACCGATGAATGCGATGCAGGAACTCATGGGCCGGCAGTGTAGCCGCGGGCCCTCGGGCGGGAGGACGGTCAGCGCCCGCGCAGCATCGACGCGCAGAGCTGGCCCAGCGTCGCGATGGCGCGACGTTGCGCCTCGTCCATCGGATTGCCGGCGTTGATGCGGATGAAGTTGTCGAAGCGGTCCGAGTTCGAATACATCAGCCCCGGGCCCAGCCGCACGCCCTTCTCCAGCGCCGCGTCGAAAAGCGCCAGCGACGACAGCCCCTCGGGCAATTCCACCCACAGGCTGGGGCCGCCCGGCGGCATGGACAGGCGCGTGCCGGTCGGCAGTTCGTCGGACAGCGCCGCGGCCATCTGCTCGCGCTGCGTGGCGAGCTTCGCGCGCAGGGCCCGCAGGTGGCGGTCGATCTGGCCGCCGGCCAGGAACTCCGCGAGGATCGCCTGCCCCAGCATCTCGTTGGGCCGGCTCTGCGCGTACTTGAGGATCTCCACCCGCGGCTGCCAGCGCCCGGCGGCGATCCAGCCCACGCGCATGCCCGGCGCCAGCGTCTTGTGCAGCGAGGAGCAGAAGATCACCCGCCCGGTCGTGTCCCAGGACTTGATCGCGCGCTGCGGCGTGTCGCACAGCAGCGCGTAGGTGTCGTCCTCGATCAGTGCCAGGTCACGGGCCTCGCAGCGCGCCAGCAAGGCCTGCTTGGCCGTGTCGGGCATCACCGCGCCGAGCGGGTTCTGCAGGTTGGGCACCACCACCACCGCCTTCAGCCGCGGCTCCTGCGCGGCGGCGGCCTCGAGGGCCTCGACCGACAGGCCCGTGTGCGGGCTGGTCGGAATCTCGAGCGCGCGCAGGCCCAGGCTTTCGAGCAGCTGCAGCAGGCCGTAGTAGGTGGGCGATTCGACGGCGACGGCATCGCCAGGCGTCGTCACCGCGCGCAGGGCGACGCTCAGCGCCTCGGTGCAGCCATGGGTGATGACCAGCTGCGAGGGGTCGAGCTGGATCTGCGCATTGAGCGCCAGGCGCGACAGCGCCTGGCGCAGCCCGAGCAGCCCCTGCGGATCGGGCTGGGTGCCGAGGATCTCCGGACGGCGGCGCAGCAGGCGCTGGCCGTGCAGCGCCAGCGCACGGGTCGGATACAGCGAAGGATGCGCGCAGGCGCCGGACAGATTGACCTCGGGCTTGGCCGCGATGCCGCGGGTGAGGATGTCCGAGATCCGCTCATGCACGCCGACGAAACGCGCCGGGTCCGCCTGCGTCTGGCGCGGTTCGGCCGCGCGGGCCAGGCGCGTGGGCCGTGGCGGGCGGACGAAGTAGCCGGCGCGCTGCCGGGCCTGCAGCAGGCCCTGGCTCTCCAGCAGCCGATAGGCCTGCAGCGCGGTGCTGAGGCTCACCCGGTGCAGCCCCATCAGCGTGCGCACCGACGGCATCCGGCTGCCCGGCGGCATCGTGCCGGCGGTGATGGCCTGGCGGTAATGCGCGGCGACCTGGGCGTAGAGGGGGTCGGTGGCGTCCATGGCGGCGATTCTGCGCCTGGCAATCCGCGCGACACCGGAACAGCGGGCGGGCAGTGGATACGGAACAGCAAGCGCGCGAGCGCTGTTGCGCAGAACAAATCGGTCGGCTGTACCTGTCGCGACGCGGCGGCGATCGGAACACTGGTCCCCATCATCCTCATGGCGCCCGGACCCGCGACCGGTCGGGCGATGACCTCATGTTCCTCACCCATGTCCTGAGATGGCTGCCCGCGCCGTGGTCCGGGCAGCACGTGCCGACCCGTCTGGCGAAGGCGATGGCAAAGGCGCCAAGCCAAGGCCAAGCCCACGCGCGCTCTGAATCACAGTCGCAGTCGGGAGCGACGTCGGCATCCGCATCCGCATCCGCGCCGGGCTCGGCGCTCCACGCCGACGATCACGCGCTGGCGGCCGGTCAGTCGACGCTGCTGCGGCTGGCCCGCGGCACGGTGCTGCACCTGCGCGGCGGCGAAGTCAGCGTCGAGGACGCCCCCACGCTGTGGGCCGACCACTGCTGGCCGCAACCGATGCGCCTGCGCGCGGGCGAGACCTGGATCGTGCCGCGCACCGGTTGGTGGCGGATCGACGGCCGTCCCTCCCGGGACGGCGTCGGCCGGTTCAGCCTTCGGGGCTGAGCGCCGGGTGCCGAGCACCGAGCACCGAGCGCCAGGCACGCGGCGCTTGGGGGGCGCTTGGGGGGCGCTGAAGCGCTGAGGCTCAGTGCACGCCTGCCAGCAGCGCGGCGTTGCCGCCGGCGGCCGCGGTGTTGATCGTCAGCGTCTGCTCGGCGACCAGGCGGTAGAGCTGGCGCGCATCCGCCAGTTCCATCATCGGCACGACCGGCAGGATCGCGCCGTCGCGGCCGGCGAGCTCGCGCTGCGCCGCCAGCTGCAGGCCCGCGGGCGCGATCACGCCGGCCAGCTTCGCCGCGCGCAGCACCGCGCCGAGCTGGTCGGCCGGCAGCAGCTGCATCGCCGCCGCCGCCACGCCGCCGCGCATCAGCGCGGTGCGCAGGTCCTGCGCCGCGTCGCCGCCGCCCACCACGGCCACCGCGTTGCCCGCCACCAGCGCCGCGCCCAGCGCGCGCGCCAGTTCCTCGGTCGACGCCCCCTGCGCCAGCACCGCGATCACGCCACGGCCATGCAGGCGCAGCTCGTTGCTCTCGCCGGTCGGGCCGGGCAGCTTCACATCCACCAGCGCACGGCGCGCGGCCGCGCCCATCGTGCGCCAGGCTCCGGCCACCACCGGCGGCTGGCCGGCGCTGGCGCGTTCCAGCGCGGTGGCACGCTCGTCCAGCGCGCGTTCGGCCCAGGCCTCGTGCGCCGCGAACAGCGGCCCGAGGTCCGCGCCGGCGACCGTCGTCACCAACGCCGGGGCCGCCGCTTCGGTCGCCTCGACCTTGGGCTGCGCCGCGAAGCGCAGCAGGTAGTGCGGGCCGCCCGCCTTCGGGCCGGTGCCCGACATGCCCTCGCCGCCGAAGGGCTGCACGCCGACCACCGCGCCGATGATGTTGCGATTCACATAGACATTGCCGATGCGCGCCTGCGACGCCAGGCGCAGCGCGCGGCTGTCGATGCGGGTCTGGATGCCCAGCGTCAGGCCGTAACCCAGCGCGTTGATCTCGCGCACGACGCCGTCCACATCGCCGCTCCAGCGCACGACATGCAGCACCGGGCCGAAGATCTCCTGCTTCAGCGAGGCGATCGTCGGCAGCTCGACCGCCACCGGCGGCAGCAGGCGCGGGCAGGCATCGGCCGGCACGGCCTCGGCGATCAGCGTCGCCTCGCGCTTGAGGCGCTGGACTTCCCGGGAGACGCCCTGGAAGGCCTCGTCGTCGATCAGCGGACCGACGTCGGTCGCCAGGTCGGCGCTGTCGCCGACGCGCAGTTCCTTGACCGCGCCGCGCAGCATCTCGATGACGCCATCGGCCACCGCCTCGTGCACCGCCAGCAGGCGCAGCGCCGAGCAGCGCTGGCCGGCGCTGCGGAAGGCCGATTGCACGACGGCGTCGATGACCTGCTCGGGCAGCGCGGTCGAGTCCACGATCATCGCGTTCAGCCCGCCGGTCTCGGCGATCAGCGGCAGCGCCGCGGCGCCGGGCTTGGCCGCCAGCTGGCGGTTGATGATCTGCGCCACCTGCGTCGAGCCGGTGAAGCACACGCCCGCCGTCTGCGGCGCGGCCACCAGGCGCGCGCCGACGGTCTCGCCACGGCCATGCACCAGTTGCACCGCGTCCTCGGGAACACCGGCGGCATGCAGCAGCTTCACGCATTCGGCCGCGACCGCGGGCGTCTGCTCGGCCGGCTTGGCGGCCACGGCATTGCCGGCGGCCAGCGCCGCCACCACCTGGCCGGCGAAGATCGCCAGCGGGAAGTTCCACGGCGAGATGCAGACGAACACGCCGCGGCCGTTCAGCGCGACGCCATCGGCGGCCAGGCGCTCCGCTTCATCGGCGTAGTAGCGCAGGAAGTCGATGGCCTCGCGGACTTCGCTGATCGCGTCGCCGAAGCTCTTGTAGGCCTCCTTCACCAGCAGCGCGCAGTACTGCGGCAGCTGTGCCTGCAGCGCGTCGGCGGCGCGGCGCAGCACCGCGGCGCGCCCGGCCACCGGCGTCGCGTTCCAGCCGGCGAAGCCGCCCTGCAGGCGCGCCATCACCGCGTCCACTTCATCGGGCGAGGCTTCCGTCAGCGTCGGCACGCTGCAGGCGGCCAGCGCGTCCAGCAGCGGCTGGCGCTGCGCCGGCACCGCCAGGTCCAGGCCCGCGGAGTTGTCGCGGCCGCGGCCCGCCGCGTCGCGGTACAGCGCCACCGGCAGCGGCAGCGCCGCGGCCTCCTGGATCTGCGTCATCGGCGAGGCCAGCAGCTCCTCCGGCGCCACCGTCGGATCGGCCAGCTGGTGGACGAAGGAGGAGTTGGCGCCGTTCTCCAGCAAGCGGCGCACGAGGTAGGCCAGCAGGTCGCGGTGCTCGCCGACCGGCGCGTAGACGCGGCAGGGGATGCTGCCGTCCTTCAGCACCTCGCGGTAGATGCCCTCGCCCATGCCGTGCAGGCGCTGCATCTCGAACTTGGCGCCCAGCGCGCGGGCCATCTGCAGGATGGCGGCGATGGTGCCGGCGTTGTGGCTCGCGAACTGCGGGTAGATGACGTCGTGGTGCTGCAGCAGCGCCTGGGCGCAGGCCAGGTAGGACACGTCCGTGTGCGGCTTGTGCGTGTAGACCGGGTAGCAGGGCAGGCCCTGCTCCTGGGCGCGCTTGATCTCGCCGTCCCAGTAGGCGCCCTTCACCAGTCTCACCATGAAGCGCAGCCCATGCCGGCGGGCGATCGCGGCGACCGCCTCCACCACGTCACGCGCGCGCGTCTGGTAGGCCTGGACCGCCAGGCCGAAGCCGCGCCACTGCGGGAAGTGGGTGGCGATGCGCGCCGCCAGCGCGTCGAGCAGCTCCAGCGACAGCTCCAGCCGGTCGACCTCCTCGGCGTCGATCGTCAGGTTGATGTTGGCCTGCGCCGCCTTCTCGACCAGCTGCCACACGCGCGGCAGCAGCTCGGCGTAGACGCGCTCGCGCTGCAGCACCTCGTAGCGCGAGAACAGCGCCGACAGCTTGATCGAGATGCCGTCGCTGCCCTCCGGCGACTCGGCCTTGCGACCGGCGGCGATGGCGGCGATCGCATTCAGGTAGGAGGCCTGGTAGCGCTCGGCATCGCGCTCGGTGCGGGCGCCCTCGCCCAGCATGTCGTAGGAGAAGCGCAGCTGCGCTTGCGCCTTGCGCGCGGCGTCGGCCTCCTTCATCGCCTCCTGGATGTTGCGGCCGAGCACGAACTGGCGGCCCAGCAACTGGATCGCCCGCACCGTCGCGGCCACCACCGTCTGCGCGCCCAGGCGCTTCATCAGGCCGCCGTCGGACTCGGCGTCCGGCAGGAACTTCTTGGACAGCGAGATCGCGCTCGCCGCCAGGCCGGCCAGCATCTTGTGCGGGCCGTCCGCGCCGCCTTCGAAGTCGGCGCGGCCGAGCTGGTCGGCGGTCAGCGCGATGGCGGTCTCCGCATCGGGCACGCGCAGCAGCGCCTCGGCCAGGCGCATCAGGGCCAGGCCCTCGGCGCTGGTGATGGGGTACTCGCGCAGCAGCGACTCCATCGCCCAGAACGGCGCCGGGTTGGCGCGCACCTGCTGCACCCAGGGGCGCGCCTGGTCGACCACCGCCGGCCAGTGCAGCGTCTGCAGCGGCGCGGCCAGCGCGCGCACCAGCGGCAGCTCCTCGCGGTAGGGGTCGGGCAGGCGGGAGGTCTCGGGCGGCAGGGCGAAAGCGGTCATGGGATCCTCGAATGTTCGTGCGAGGGGCGCTCCCCTAGCGAATATCGGGAGTGTAAAAAGGACGACTCCGAATTAATCTCCAATGTTTAAGCCATCCACCGCACGGAATCCAGCATGAGCGGCCTCCAGGACCTGGACAAGATCGACCGGCGCATCCTCGCGCTGCTGCAGCAGGACGGGCGCATCAGCAACCTGAAGCTGGCGGAGGAGGTGCAGATGTCCGCGACGGCGGTGCTGGAGCGGGTGCGGCGGCTGACGCGCGAGGGCTTCATCCTCGGCTACGAGGCGCGCCTGAATCCGGCCAAGCTGGGCGCGCAGATGCTGGTGTTCATCGAGATCCTGCTGGACCGCACCGTCCACGACGTCATGGACAACTTCCGCGCGGCGGTGCAGGCGCGGCCGGAGATCCTGGAATGCCACCTGGTGGCGGGCGGCTTCGACTACCTGCTCAAGACGCGGGTGTCGGACATGGCGGCCTACCGCGAGTTCATCGGCGCCGTCATCTGGACGCTGCCCGGTGTGCGCGAGACGCGGACCTACGCGGTGATGGAAGAGGTGAAGCACACGACAGCGCTACCGCTGTGACTTGCACACACCGCCGGCGCCGGCAAGTGATTTCAAGGGGGAGATGTCCTCCCCCGCCAGCCCCTCCATCTGCGGGCTGACGGTCGCGGGCCGAGAGGATCACCATGGAGTGCCCCTTCCCCGTGATCCCGGAGTTCCAGCGATGAAGTACCGGTCCTCCCTCCCACAGCTCCCGCCCGCGGCGTCCAGGCCGATGGCGACCGGCGGCGGGTCCGACAGCCTGTATCCCAGCCATTACGGCGAGAGCCGTTTCAGCCATGGCGAGAGCCAGTACGCGGACAGCGGCAGCAGCTTCGGCGACTCCGAGTTCGGCTTCGAACCCCCGCCCAAGCGCACCGTCGCCGGTCCGGTCGAGAGCTGGCATGACTCGAGCTACGTCCTCAGGCGCGGCCTGGAAGTGCGCGAGATCAGCGCCCGCGAATGGCGGCTCTGGGTCAGCGAGCCGGCTCCGCCGACCGCGCCCCGGCGCCGCGTGAACGGCAACGGCGAGCCTTGATCAGGCCAGCTGCAGCCGCTTGGCCGGCGCGCGGCGCAGCGGCTCGGGCGGCGGCGTGAGCACGAAGTCCTCGGCCGGCATCGGGCGGCCGTAGTACCAGCCCTGGGCCCAGTCGCAGCCTTCGCGGCGCAGCCACTCGGCCTGCTCGAGCGTCTCCACGCCCTCGGCCAGCACGTCCAGGTTGAGGCTGCGCGCCAGCACGATCACCGTGCGCGCGATCGCGGCGACGTTGGCGTCGCTGCTGAGTTCGTGGACGAAGCTGCGGTCGATCTTCAGCGTGCTGACCGGCATGCGCTTCAGGTAGGCCAGCGAGGAATAACCGGTGCCGAAATCGTCGATGGCCACGCGCACGCCGCGCTTGGAGATGCGGGTCAGCAGGCTGATGGCCTGCTCGGCGTCCTCCAGCAGCAGGCTCTCGGTGACCTCCAGCTCCAGCGCGCTGGGCGGGCAGCCGGTCTCGCCGAGGATGAAGTCCAGCGTCTCGATGAAATCGGGCTGACGCAGCTGGCGGGCGGACACGTTGACCGCGACCTGCTGCGGCTTGCCCTCCTGGCCCTGCCAGCGCGCCACCTGCGCGCAGGCCTGCTCCAGCACCCAGCGGCCGATCGGAATGATCAAGCCGGTCTCCTCGGCCAGCGGGATGAAGTCCGCCGGCGAGATCGGCCCGCGCGTCGGATGCCGCCAGCGCAGCAGCGCCTCGGCGCCGATCAGCTGGCCGTCGCTCAGGCGCACCTGCGGCTGGTATTCGAGGCGGAACTGCGCGGCCTCGTTGGCCTGGCGCAGCGCGTGCGTCAGCTCGAAGCGCTGCTGCACCGCCTGGGTCAGCTCCGGCCGGTAGGCCTGGACCGAGCCGCGCGCATGCAGCTTGGCGCGCACCATCGCGACCTCGGCATTGCGCAGCAACTCGTCGACCTGCGTGCCGTCGGCCGGGAACAGCGCCAGGCCGATGCTGGCGCCGACATTGAAGCGGTGGTTGTCGATGATGACCGGCTCGTCCATCGCCTGGATCAGGCGGTCGCCCAGGCGCATCGCGGTTTCCTCGTCGACCAGGCCGGACAGCACCACGACGAATTCATCCGCGCCCACCCGCGCCACCGAGTCGCTCAGCCGCGTGACATTGGCGAAACGCGCCGCGGCCGTCAGCAGCACCTGATCACCGGCGGCATGGCCGGCGATGTCGTTGACGTCGCGGAAGCCGTCCAGGTCGATGTAGAGCACCGCCACGCAGGTGTGCTCGCGCTGCGCGTTGCCGATCTGGCGCGAGATGCGGTCGCGCAGCAGCGCCGCGTTGGGCAGGCCGGTCAGGCTGTCGTGCAGCGACTGGTGCAGCAGTTCGGCCTCGGTCTGCTTGATGCGGGAGATGTCGGTCAGCACGCTCAGGTACTGCACCTGGTCGGGATCGCCCGACGGCGCCGGCACCTTCACGAAGGTGGCCCACATCGGGATCGATTCGCCGTTCTTGTGGCGCTCGGTGACCTCGCCGCTCCACTTGCCGCGGGACTCGATGTCGGCCCACAGCGCGCGCAGCTTCTCGGGGTCCTGCTCGGCCTCGCGCAGCAGCAGCGGGCGCTTGCCCAGCAGCGTCTGGCGATCATGGCCGACCATCGCGACCAGCGCCGGATTGACGTCGACGATGCGCAGGTTGTGGTCGATGACCATGATCCCTTCGCCGCAGTGCTCGTAGACGGTGGCGGCGCGGCGGGCCGCATCGGTGGCCTGCTGCAGCTGGGTGATGTCGCGCGCGATGGCGACCTGGCCGAGGTACTGGTCGTCGTCGACCACCGGCGCGCTGAGCACGTCCAGGCAGCGGGCGCCGCCGTCGGCGCCATCACGCCAGGTGAGCGTGCGGCCGTCGGCCTGCGTGTCGACCCAGCCCGGCGGGTTGGGCAGGTCGGCGTCGCGGCGGCCGATGATCTCCTGCTCGCTCAGGCCGACGGCGCGCTCGAAGGCCGGATTGCAGCCCTCATAGGCGCCATTCGCGTCCTTGAAATACATCGGGTCGGGGATCGCGTTCAGCAGCGCGCTGAGGCGGGCGCGCTCGCGGCGCACGCGCTTGAGTTCCTCGCGTCGGCGTTGCAGCCGGCCGCGCTGCTGCACGAACAGGCTGACCATCACGCCCAGCGTCAGGCCGCCGATCACGCAGCCGGCGCCCAGCCAGAACACGGTCGAGCCGGAATCGATCCACGCCGGCAGGCGCGAGGCCATCCCGGTCGCCGCCGCCTGGACCGACGCAGGCGCGGACGCGCCGGCCCATGCCGTCGTGCTCAGGCACGCAGGCAGCAGCGCGGACACGGCAAGGCATCCCCAACGACGGGTCAGGCGAAGACGCATGGCTCACCCAAGCTTTTCTTATGAATGGAGGGGCAACAGCTGGCCCCAGGTCGGCGGCGACCGCGTGTGGCGGCCGCTCCCTTTGGCTCGACCTTCGGAGTATCGGCGCGCGGCTGAAGGGGCCGCTAGGGTTTACAGCGAGGCCGCCACCTGGGTTCCCTGCAGGATTGCACGCTTTGCGTCCAATTCTTTCGCCTCGGCCGAACCGCCGATCAGGTGCACCGACCGGCCCGCCGCGCGCAGCGGCGCCTCGAGTTCGCGCAAGGGTTCCTGGCCGGCGCACAGCACGATGGTGTCGCAGTCGATGCGCTCGGGCTCGGTGCGATCCTCGCCCCGGCTGATCCACAAGCCGGCCGCGTCGATGCGCTCGTACTGCACGCCGCCGATCATCCGTACACCGTGCGTCTTCAGCGCCGCGCGATGGATCCAGCCGGTGGTCTTGCCCAGGCCGGCGCCGAGCTTGCCGGCGCGGCGCTGCAGCAGCGTGATCTCGCGCTCCGCCGGCTGGGGTTGCGGACGGGCGAGGCCACCGCGGGTCTCCTGCGGATCGCCGACGCCCCAATGCCGGCGCCAGGCGGGCGCATCCAGCGCCAGCGAGTGCCCCTGCTCGAGCAGGAACTCCGACACGTCGAAGCCGATGCCGCCCGCGCCGACCACCGCCACGCGGCGGCCGACCGGCTTCTCGCCACGCAGCACTTCCAGGTAGGTCAGAACCTGGCCCCGAGCGACGCCTTCCTCCTGGCCGGGGATGCGCGGGTCGCGCGGCGTGACGCCGGTGGCGAGCAGCACCTCGTCGTAGTCCATCAGGTCCTGGGCACGGACGCGCCGGCCCAGCTGCGGCGTCACGCCCAGCAGTTCCAGCCGCCGCTTGAAGTAGCGCAGCGTCTCGTGGAACTCCTCCTTGCCCGGGATGCGCTTGGCGAGGTTGAACTGGCCGCCGATCTCGGTGGCGGCGTCGATCAGGGTGACGGCATGGCCGCGCTCGGCCAGCGTCGTCGCGGCGGCCAGGCCAGCCGGTCCGGCGCCGACCACGGCCACCCGCTTGCGCCGCTGCTCCGGGGCCACCGGCACGATGCGCAGCAGCGTCTCGTGGCCGGCGCGCGGGTTGACCAGGCAGGACGCGACCTCCTGCTTGAAGACATGGTCCAGGCAGGCCTGGTTGCAGGCGATGCAGGTGTTGATCTCGTCGGCGCGGCCCTCCGCGGCCTTGCGCACGAAGGCGGGGTCGGCCAGCAGCGGCCGCGCCATCGAGACCATGTCGGCCGAGCCGTCGGCCAACACCGACTCGGCGACCTCCGGCGTGTTGATGCGGTTGCTGGTGATCAGCGGGATGCGCAGGCCCTCGGCGTGCAGCTGGTCGCGCAGCTTCTTCGTGACCCAGGCGAAGCCGGCCCGCGGCACGCTGGTGGCGATCGTCGGGATGCGGGCCTCATGCCAGCCGATGCCGGTGTTGATGATGGTCGCGCCGGCCTGGGCGACGGCGCGCGCGAGCTGCAGCACCTCGTCCCAGCTGCCGCCGTCGGGGACCAGGTCCAGCATCGACAGGCGGTAGATGATGATGAAGTCCGGCCCGACGGCCTCGCGCATGCGGGTCAGGATCTCCACCGGCAGCCGCATGCGGCGCGCGAAGTCGCCGCCCCAGGCATCGTCGCGCCGGTTGGTCGCGGCGACCAGGAACTGGTTGATGAAGTAGCCCTCGGAGCCCATCACCTCGACGCCGTCGTAGCCCGCTTCGCGCGCCAGCACGGCGCAGCGGATGAAGGCGCGGATCTGGCGCTCGATGCCGCGCTCGCTCAGCGCATGCGGCGTGAAGGGCGAGATCGGCGACTTCAGCGCCGAAGGCGCGACGTTGAACGGGTGGTAGCCGTAGCGGCCGGTGTGCAGGATCTGCAGCGCGATCTTGCCGCCCTCGGCATGGACCGCGCGCGTGATGGCCTGGTGCCGCCGCGCGGCGCCGCCGGTCATCAAGGTGCCGGCGAAGGGCTTGGCCCAGCCGGCGATGTTGGGCGCGTAGCCGCCGGTGACGATCAGGCCGACCTGGCCGCGGGCGCGCTCGGCGAAGTACTCGGACAGGCGCCCGATGTGCTTGCGCGAGTCCTCCAGCCCCGTGTGCATGCTGCCCATCAGCACGCGGTTCCTGAGGGTGGTGAAGCCCAGGTCCAGGGGCGACAGCAGCTGCGGGTAGGCATTCATGGCGCGGATGCTAGCGGCGCGCCCGCCGGCCGTTTAGAGAGTGGAACCCAGGAGGGAAGACCCCAGGTACGCCCGCGCTGGGCCGAGGCGCCAGCAATGCTGTGTCAGTCTTGATATGGAACTACACAAACCTGGCAAGCGGCCACAAGCCGCAGCAACACGGGCCTCGTTCAATCCCGCCATCCTCAATCGGAGTGTCGGACGATGCGATTCAAGACCTGGGCCTGGGGCCTGAGCGTGGCCGCTGCCACCTTGCTGACCGCCTGCGGGGGCGGCGGTGACAGCAGCACGGCGCAGATGCGCCTTCTCAACGCCAGCATCGGCTATGCCGCGCTGGATATGTCGGTGGACAGCACGACGGTCAACTCCGCCGTGGCCTACGCCGGGGTCGGCAGCTATGCCGACGTGAAGACCTCCGCCACCGGCACCGAGATCCAGAGCAACAGCGTCGGCAGCACGCTGGCCTCGTCCACGCCGACGCTGGCGGCCGGCAGCCACTACGCGATGATCGCCTACGGCTCGGCGGGCTCGCTGCAGACGACGCTGCTGCAGGAGGACCAGGAAGCGCCGGCCTCCGGCAAGTCCAAGCTGCTGGTGCTGAACCTGGCGCCGGACGCGGGCTCGATGGACGTCTACGTCACCGGCGCGGACGAGACGCTGGACACCGCGTCGACGGTGGCGGCCGGCATCGCGGCCGGCTCGGGCAGCGGTTACGTGTCGCTGAACAGCGGCACCTTCCGGGTCCGCCTGACCGCCGCCGGCTCCAAGAGCGACGTGCGCCTGGACATCCCCAGCATCACCCTGCCCTCGGCCGGCGTCTCGACGCTGGTGCTGACCGGCAGCGCCGGCGGCGTGCTGGTCAACGGCATCCAGCTGATCCAGCAGGGCGCGACGACCAACTTCCCCAATACCACCGCGCGGGCGCGGCTGGTGGCGGCGGTGGGCGGCAGCGCGCTGGTGTCGGGCTCGGTCGGCCAGACGGCGCTGATGCCCACCTCGGTCGCGCCGACGATCGGCGACTACACCACCCTCACGGCCGGCGCGGCCGACCTGTCGGTCTACGTCAACGGCCAGCTGATGTCCTTCGCCAAGCCGACGCTGGTGGCGGGCAACGACTACACCCTGATGGTGTGGGGCCCGGCGGCGAGTCCGCAGCTGGCGGTGCTGACCGATGACAACCGCCTGCCCACCAGCCCGACGACGACCGCCAAGATCCGCCTGGTCAACGGCGTGGCGAGCGCCGCGACCGGCCTGACACTGAACGTCGACTACAGCGCGCTGGCGTCGAACGTGGTGGCCGGGACCGCCTCGACGGCGCAGACAACGCCGGCCTCGACCTCGGCGCTGCTGACGGTGACCTCGCCGTCGTCGACAACGCCGGTGTACTCGCTGAGCGACCTGGGCATCGCGGCAGGGTACGTCTACACCGTCTTCGTGATGGGCGACAACACCGCGATGGTGGGCTCGCTGCGCCGCGAACGCACCAACAACTGACGCGCCGAAAGCGCTGGAATGCGCCGGCCGGGCCCTCGCCCGGCCCTCGGGCCCGACGCTCCGGGCCCCGGCAACTTCCTCCCTGTTGGCCACGTCCTCTCACGAGGCGTGGCTTTTTTTCTCCTGTTGAGATCCTCGCCCACCTTTCGCGGTCCGCATGGCTGGACCGGAAGAGGTCTGTCGGGTTTAGGGCTCCCATCAGAACCTTTATGAGCCCTGATAGTCGCCATGACGTCCATTATTCGACCGGGCGGCGTGATAGGCGACGGGGCGCGTGGTAGCACGTGTCCAGGCCCGGCCGGGCAAGCGCGTCAGGCAGCACCGCGCATGCCGCGACGTGGCTACTGCCGGGTTTCGCCATGCCTGTCGGGCAACATCGCCGGATGTCCTCGCCGCCGCTCCGTCCCACCGTGATCCAGATCCGCCGCCTGCGCCAGCTGTGGCGCTCGGCGGGCTGGCCGTGCCAGGACATGCTGGAGGTGGAGCTGCTGGCGCTGGGCTGGCTGGAGCGCCAGCAGGACGCGCACGGCCGCGAGACGCTGCGGCTGACCGCCCCCGGCATCGAGGTCCTGCACCTGGGCCTGCGCAGGAACCGCGCCGCCCGCGACCGGCACGAGGACCTGGTCGGCCGGATGGCCGTGGAGCTGCAGCGCGCGGGGCGCGTGGTCTGGCGCGGACTGTCGCTGCGCGCCGGACTGCCGCGCGAGGACGAACCCGACCGCCTGCGCTGGGTCAACGCGATGCCCGACGTCTATTCGGTGCGCAACACCACCGTCGAGGACTACCTCGAACCGGCCGTCCACGAGATCAAGGTCAGCCGCGCCGACCTGCTCTCGGAACTCCGCCGCCCGGCCAAGGCACAGGCCTACCTCGCGCTGAGCGGCCAGTGCTGGTACGTGCTGCGCGCGGGCATCGCCGCGGTGGAGGAAATCCCGCCCGCCTTCGGCGTGCTGTTCGCGCATGAGCTGGGCGAGGGCTGGCGCTTCGAGCTGGGCCGTCCGGCGCCGCGCCGGCCGATGAAGCCGGACTTCGGCACCTGGATGGCGCTCGCGAAGGCGGCGCCCGAGGCGCCGCCGCTGGACGAGGGTCAGGACTTGCTGGGCGAGGCCTGAAGGCCGTCGGCCCGGGGCGCCGGCGCGGTCGCGGCCTTGGGCGCCAGCAGCAGGTACAGCAGCGGACAGACCGAGCCGGCCGCCAGCGTGATCACCGCATACGGCCAGAAGCGACGGCCCTGCTGCCGCGCGTCGCGCCACAGGAAGCTCAGCAGCAGCACGCAGGCGATCATCAGGTCGGCCACCGCCTGACGGCTGCCGGGCCGCTCGAACAGCGACATCCACAGGCCGACGTAACCCAGCTCCACGACGACGTGCATCGAATACGCGCCGAACACGGCCAACACCAGGGCGAGGGAGATCTTCAGCATGACGGGCTCCTTGAGGTCATCGACGGGTTGAACATGGCGGTCAGTCTCGGCGGCGGCGCGCGCCGGCTCAATGACCTCCGAGGTCATTGCCGCCCTCCACCCCGCGGCTAGCATGCCCCGCATGAACACGTTCACCGCCTCGACCTCCGCGACCTCCCCCGTCACGGTGCTGCTGCCGCAGCTGCGCCGCGAGCGCCGCCTGAGCCAGCTCGAGCTGTCGCTGCGCGTGGGCGTGTCGCAGCGCCACCTGAGCTGCATCGAGACCGGCCGCGCGCGGCCGAGCCGCGAGATGCTGATCGCGCTGCTGGACGCGCTGGACGCGCCGCTGCCGCGCCGCAACGAGGCCCTGCTGGCCGCCGGCTACGCGCCGCACTATCCGCGCCGCTCGCTCGACGATCCCGACCTCGGCGCGGTGCGCGAGGCGCTGCGCCATCTGCTCGACGCGCACGACCCCGCGCCCGCGCTGGTGCTGGACGGCGGCTGGAACCTGGTGATGGCCAACCGCGGCGCGCACCGGCTGATGACGCTGCTGGGCGTCGACGCCGAGGCGATGCTCCAGCCCGGCTTCAACCTGCTGCGCGCCTGCCTGCAGCCGGGCGGGCTGCGCGCCCTGTGCGAGAACGAGGCCGAGGTCTGCGCCGCGCTCTGGAGCCGCGCCCAGCACGAGGCCGCGCATTTCGCCGAGCTCAAGCCGCTGCTGGAGGAACTGCGTCCGCATGTGCCGCAGCGCGTCGCGCCGCACGCCCACACGCCGCTGCTGCACACGCGGCTGCGTTCGTCGGCGGGCGTGCTCAGCCTGTTCTCGGCGTTCACCAGCTTCGGCTCGCCGCTGGACGTCACGCTGGCGTCGCTGCGCGTGGAGCATTTCTTCCCCGCGGACGCCGCGACGCGGCGCGCGCTCGCGGACGGCTGAGCCCTGCGCCGCCGGCGACGGCCGCGAGCCGCGCCGTCCCCGTTTCGCGCGGCGGCGCGGCGCGGAGCTGGCACTCGCCGTTTTCGGCCGGCTATCCTGCGCCCTCCGGATCAGGAGGAGACACGCCATGAGCGACACCCCGGAGAGCTTCGAAGGCGGCTGCGACTGCCGCCAGGTCCGCTACCGCATGACCAGCCGGCCGCTGTTCGTCCACTGCTGCCATTGCCGCTGGTGCCAGCGCGCCAGCGGCGCGGCCTTCGCGCTCAACGCGCTGATCGAGGCGGACCGCGTGGAGCTGCTCGCGGGCGAACCGGTACCGGTGATGAACCCGTCGGCGAGCGGCAAGGGTCAGAAGATCTGGCGCTGCCCGACTTGCTGGATCGCGGTGTGGAGCAACTACGCCGGCGCCGGCGACGCGATGCGCTTCGTGCGCGTGGGCACACTCGACGAGCCGGACCGGCTGCCGCCGGACATCCACATCTTCACCGCCTCCAAACAGCCCTGGGTGCAGCTGCCGCCGGGCGCCGTCGCCGTGCCCGAGTACTACGACACCCGCGAGCGCTGGCCCGCCGAGAGCCTGCGGCGCGGCGCGATCCTGCGGGGCAAGCAAGGTTAGAAGCGTCCCGCATATCGGGCGGGCCGGCGCGGCGCCACAATGCCGCCTTCCCTCGACACCAACGGCTCACGAGGCCGCGCGTTCCGCCATGACTTTCCGCACCTCGACCGCCCGGCGCCTGCGCTCGGCCGCCCGACTGACCGTCCTTGCCGCCGCGCTGTCCACGATCGGCGCGATCCCGGCGCTGATGCCCGTGGCGACCGCCGCGAGCGCGGCGTCCTCGGTGTCATGGCAGGAAGCCTCCGGCGACGCCGACATCGAGCGCGCCTTCGCCCAGGCCCGCGGCGAGAAGAAGCCGGTGCTGCTGTACTGGGGCGCCAAGTGGTGCCCGCCGTGCAACCAGCTCAAGGCCACACTGTTCAACCGCGCCGACTTCATCGAGCAGTCGCGCGCCTTCGTCGCGGTCCACATCGACGGCGACAACCCCGGCGCCCAGCGCCTGGGCGCGCGCTTCAAGGTGCGCGGTTATCCGACCATGATCCTGTTCGGCAACGACGGCCAGGAGCTCACGCGCCTGCCGGGCGAGGTCGACGCACCGCAGGTGCTGCGCGTGCTGCAGCTGGGCCTGGCCGGCGGCCGCCCCGTCAAGACGGTGCTGGCCGACGCCCAGGCGGGCCGGAAGCTGTCCGCCAACGAGTGGAAGCTGCTGGGTTTCTATTCCTGGGAGACCGACGAGCAGCAGTTGGTGCCCGCCGCGCAGCGGCCCGCGCTGCTGGCGCGGCTGGCCGCGGCGAGCCAGGGCGTCGATGAGGAGACCACCACCCGGCTGTGGCTCAAGGCGCTGGCCGCCACCGAGGGCGGCGGCGCGCTCAAGGCGGATGCCGCGCTGCGGTCCCGCGTGGAGCAGGTGCTGGCGGATCCGGCCGCTGCCCGCGCGCAGATGGATGTGCTGAGCAACAACGGCGACGACATCGTCCGCGCGCTGGCGCCCGCTGCGGGTCCGGAGCGGCAGGCGCTGGTCGCGAAGTTCGACGCGGCGCTCAAGCGCTTCGAGGCCGACGCCTCCCTGTCGCGGGCCGACCGCCTGCAATCGCTGATCGCGCGGGTCGAGCTGGCGCGGCTGGACCAGTCCAAGACCGAGCTGACGCCCAAGCTGCCCGCGCCGCTGCTGGCGGAGGTGAAGGCGCATGCCGCCAAGGTCGACAAGGAGGTCACCGACGGCTATGAGCGCCAGGCGGTGATCACCTCGGCGGCCTTCCTGCTCGGGCGCGCCGGCCTGTGGAGCGACAGCGACGCGTTGCTCAAGGCCAGCCTGGCCAAGAGCCACAGCCCGTATTACCTGATGAGCTCGCTGGGCGGCAACGCCCGCAAGCAAGGCCGCAAGGAAGAGGCGCTGCGCTGGTACGAGGAGGCCTTCAACAAGAGCGAAGGGCCGGCGACGCGGTTGCAGTGGGGATCGAATTACCTGAGCGCGCTGGTCGAGCTGGCGCCGCAGGACGCGGCACGCATCGAGAAGGCCGCCTCGCAGCTGCTGGCCGAGGCGGGGAAGGACAAGGGCGCGTTCTATGAGCGCAGCGCGCGTGCGCTGCAGAAGGTCGGCAGCCAGTTGGTGGCGTGGAACGCGAAGGGGCAGCATGAGGCCACCCTCGCGCGGCTGCGGACGCAGCTCGATGGCGTGTGCGCGAAGCAGGACGCCGATGACAAGGGCGCCTGCGAGTCGCTGCTGAAGAAGGGGTGAGGCCGCTGGCCCTCACCCCCACCGAGGGCCCGACTACTTCAGCAGGCCTTCTGCCTTCATCGCTTCCTGCACGGCCGGCCGGGCCGCGACGCGGCCGCGGTAGGCCACCAGATTGGCATAACCGGCGAGATCCACGCCCACGTGCTGTGCCCAGTTCGAGACGGTGAACAGGTAGGCATCCGCGACCGAGAACTGCTCGCCCATCAGGAACTGCTTGCCTTCGAGCTGGCCGTCGATCCACTTGAAGCGCTCATGCAGCTTGCTGCGGAACACGCCCTTGGCGTCCTCCGAGACCGCCGGGTTGAACAGCGGGCTGAAGGTCTTGTGCAGCTCGGACGTGATGAAGTTGAGCCACTCCTGCAGCCGGTAGCGCGCCATCGTGCCGTTGGCCGGCGCGAGCTGCTTGTCGGGCGCCTGGTCGGCGATGTACTGGACGATCGCCGGCCCTTCGGTCAGCCGCTGGCCGTCGTCGAGCTCCAGCAGCGGCACATACCCCTTGGGATTGATGCCGTAGTAATCGGTCCCGTCCTGCAGCTTGTGGGTCTTGGTGCTGGCCAGCACCGGCTCGAAGGCCAGGCCGGCCTCGCGCAGGACGATGTGCGGCGACAGCGAGCAGGCGCCGGGGCTGTAGTAGAGCTTCATGGGGTCTCCTTCGACGTGGCCCGCTCGGCAGCGAGCGGGCGATTGGGGAACGGATTGGGGAAGCGGAACCCGGGGACCATACGCGCCCAGCCGGACGGGCGCAATGCCGAGGGCGGCGCGCGGGGATGTCGCCGTCGCGCCAATCGCCCGGCGGCCGCGCGCCTACAGTCGCCCGATCGAGACTTGTCCGAGGACCTCATCGATGCGCTCCCCCACGCCCACCCCCGCCCAGACTTCCGCCCCGACCCCCTCCCCGACCCATGCCTTCGAGGACTTCAGCGTCGGCCAGGTCCGTGAGTTCGGCTCGCGCCTTGTCGACCGCGAGGAGGGCCTGGCCTTCGCCGCGGCCTACGACCCGCAGCCGCTGCATCTGGATGAGGACGCCGCCACCGCCTCGGTGCTGGGCGGCCTCTCGATCAGCGGCTGGCACACCTGCGCGCTGGTGATGCGGATGATGTGCGACGCCTACCTGCTGGACTCGACCAGCCAGGGCTCCCCCGGCATCGACCAGCTGCGCTGGCTCAAGCCCGTGCGCCCCGGCGACACGCTGCGGGTGCGCATGACCGTGCTCGAGACCAAGGACAGCCGCAGCCGCCCGGCCATCGGGCTGGTGCGCTCGAGCTGGGAGGTCTTCAACCAGAAGGACGAGCTGGTCATGACCATGGAAGGCTGGGGCATGTTCGGTCGCCGCGGGACCTGACCGAAGGCACCCGGCCGCGTCCCTCCCGCTGGCCATAATCGCCGGGCACGACGGAGGAGAGAGTCCATGTTGACGCGTCCCGGGGCAAGGCCTGCCCCCCGAGCCCGGCCGGTCCCGGCCCTGCGACCGAAGGCGGCGGCCTCAGTGGCGGCTTCAGCAGCAGCGTTGGCAGCGCTCGCGCTGGCCGCCGGCGGCGCCCGCGCCGCATCGCCCGAGGCGGCCCCGCCGCTGAAGGCCTGCCGGGTCGACGGTGTCTCCACCGAGGTGCTGTGCGGCCAGGTGAGCCGGCCGCTCGATCCGGCCCGGCCCGACGGCGTGCGCATCGACATCCGCTACGTCGTGGTGCCCGCGCTGGCCCGCAACAAGCTGCCCGACCCGGTGCTGCTGCTGGCCGGTGGTCCCGGCCAGAGCGCCATCGCGCTGACGGCCTCGGTGATGCCCCGGCTGTCGCGGTTGAACTATCGCCGCGACCTGGTGTTCATCGACCAGCGCGGCACCGGCCGCTCGGCGCCGCTCTCCTGCCCCGACAACAGCGACCGCAGCCTGGACGAGCTGCTCAAGCCCGGCGCCAAGGTCCGGCTGCTCGAGCAATGCCGCGACGCGCTGCAACGGCTGCCCCACGGCGACCTGCGCTTCTACACCACGACGATCGCGATGCAGGACATGGACGCCGTGCGCGCGGCGCTCGGCGTCGAGCGCTGGAACCTGATCGGCGCGTCCTACGGCACCCGCGCGGCGCTCGAGTACCAGCGCCAGTTCCCCGACCGGGTGCGCCGCGCCGTCATCGACGGCGTCGCGCCGCCGGACATGGTGCTGCCGGTCAGCTTCTCGCAGGACGCGCAGCGCGCGCTGGACCTCAGCTTCGCCGCCTGCGCCCAGGCCGCCGACTGCCAGGCCCGCTATCCGGCGCTGAAGGCGGAATGGCAGGCGCTGCTCAAGGGCATGCCGCGCAAGGTCGCCTTCACCCATCCGCTGACCGGGCGGCCGGAGGAAGTCACCCTGACGCGCGAAGGCCTGCTGGGCCTGGTGCGCCCGCCGCTGTACGCGCCCCAGGTCGCCGCGGCGCTGCCGGCGGCCATCCATGAAGCGTCGCTGGGCCGCTTCGACGCGCTGGCGGGGCTGGCCGGCCAGCTCAGCGGCGGCTCGCGCGCGATGCGGATCTTCGAGGGCATGCACTTCTCGGTGATCTGCGCCGAGGACGCGCCCCGCATCGCCGCCTCGACCGAGGCGCCCTCGCCCGACTTCGGCACCCTGGACCGCGACCTCTACGCGCGCGTCTGCGCCAGCTGGCCGCGCGGCGCGGTCGAGCCCGCGTTCTATGCCCTCCCCCCGGCCCGCCATCCGGTGCTGATCACCAGCGGCGGCAGCGATCCCGCGACGCCCGAGCGTCACGGACAGCGCGTGCAGGCCGCGCTGGGCGCGCAGGCGCGGCATGTGGTCGTGCCCACCGCGGGCCATGGCGTCGTGCTGGCGCTGCCCTGCATGCGCGACGTGCTGTTCCGCTTCATCGACGCGCCGCGGGATGCCGATGCCCTGGCCGTCGACGCGAATTGCGCCCTCAAGCTGCCGCGCCCGCCCGCCTTCCTGCCCCCCACCCCGGCGACCCTCGCGGCCGCCGCCTCCGCCGTCCGGGAGTCCGACCGATGATCCGCCTGCATGCCCTCCACAAGGCCTTCCAGACGCGCGGCGGCGGCGGCTCGCTGGCGGCCCGCTTCGGCCGCAAGGGCCCGGCGCGCACCGTCGTCGCGGTCGATCACCTGGACCTGGACGCGCCCAACGGCCGCATCACCGGGCTGCTCGGCCCCAACGGCGCGGGCAAGACGACCTCGCTGCGGATGCTGGCGGGCCTGTTCCCGCCGGACCGGGGCGCGATCGAGGTCGACGGCGTGGACGTGCTGCGCTCGCCGCGCGAGGCGCTGTCGCGCATGGGCATCCTGGGCGATGCCCATGGCCTGTACCCGCGCCTGACCGCGCGGGAGAACATCGTCTACTTCGCGCGGCTGCAGGACCTGCCGATGGAGCAGGCCCAGGCGCGGGCGGAGTCGCTCGCGGAACTGCTGGACATGCGCGCCATCCTGGACCGCCGCGCCGAGGGCTTCAGCCAGGGCGAACGGATGAAGACCGCGCTGGCCCGCGCGCTGGTGCACGACCCGGCCAACATCGTGCTGGACGAACCGACCAACGGGCTGGACGTGGTCGCCACGCGCGCGCTGCGCGAGGTGCTGCGCCACCTGCGCTCGCCGGCTGGCGGCGCCAAGTGCATCGTCTTCTCGAGCCACATCATGCAAGAGGTGGAACAGCTCTGCGACCAGGTCGTGGTCATGTCGCATGGGCGCTCGGTCGCGACCGGCACCGTCGACGGCCTGCTCGCGCAGACCGGCCGGCAACGCTTCGAGGACGCCTTCGTCGACCTCGCCTTCCCCGAGGCCGCGCACGCGCGCCACCTGGAGTCCGCATGAACGGTCCCTTCCTCAAGGCTTTCCGCACCGTCTTCGCCAAGGAGATCGTCGACGCGCTGCGCGACCGCCGCACGCTGCTGCGCCTACTGGTTCCGGCGGTGCTGATGGGGCCGCTGCTGCTGATGCTGATGTCGGGCCTGACGGCCTCGCTGCAGGAGCGCGCCGAGCAGCGCGAGCTGCTCGCCGTGGGCATCGAGCATGCGCCCACGCTGCGCAACTACCTCGAGCGCCAGAACTACACGATCAAGGCCGCGCCGGCCGACTACGAGGCCCAACTGCGCTCGTCCACGCTGAGCGATCCGGTGATGGTCGTGCCGGCCGACTTCGAGACGCTGCTGGCCGGCGGCGAGGCGCCGCGCATCGAGATCGTCACCGACAGCGCCAACCAGCGCGCCGAGGCCGGCGTGGGCACGATCGGCCGCCTGCTGCAGGGCTTCGGCAGCGAGCGCGCGACGCTGACGCTGGCGATGCGCGGCATCGGCGCGCGGCAGCTGCAGCCGGTCGAGGTCCAGGAACGCGACCTCGCCAGCCTGCAGGCGCGTTCGACGCGGCTGACCCAGATCCTGCCGATGTTCATCATGATGGCGGTGCTCTACGGCGCGCTGACCGCCGCGCTCGACAGCACCGCCGGCGAGCGCGAGCGCGGCTCGCTCGAGCCGCTGCTGGTCAATCCGGCGCCGCATGCCGCCATCGTCGCCGGCAAGTGGGCCGCGGTGATGATGGCGGGCCTGGCGGTGGCCGTGCTGTCCAACCTCAGCTTCCTGCCCGGCCAGTGGCTGATGCGCAGCGACGCGCTGGCGGCGATGTTCCAGTTCGGCTGGAGCGAGGCGCTGCGCTTCCTGCTGCTGCAGATCCCGCTGGCCGCGGGCCTGGCGGCGGTGCTGATGGCGCTGGCCATCCGCACCAAGACCTTCAAGGAAGCGCAGGCCAGCACCACGCTGGTGGTGACCGCGATCTCGCTGGCGCCGGTGGTGGCCATCATCCATCCCGGCGGCGAGGCCTCCTGGCACCTGTGGGTGCCGGGGCTGGGTCAGAACCTGCTCATGATGCAGGTGCTCAAGGGCGAGCCGCTGACCTTCGCGAAGGTGATGCCGACGGTGATCGTCGGCGCCGCGCTCACCGTGGCCGGGCTGGCGCTGGTGGCGCGCTCGATGCGCGCGGCCGTGGCGCGATGAGCTCAGTGCCGCGTCGCGAGCGCCAGCTGCACCTGCTCCTGCCACGGCAGCGTGTGCACGATGCCGTTGAGCTGGATGGCCGATTCGATGGGAGCGAGCACCTCGCCCTCGCCATTCAGGAACTGGAGATTGGTCACCAGTGCCATCGGATCGACCATCGACACGATGCCGTAAGGCATGCGCACCCAGTCCCATGCCACGCCGGCGGCGCCGAATTCCGACTCGCCACTCCACAGGGTTTGCCCCATGGCCGGGTGATCCTCGTCTCCCGCCACCAACACGCGCGTGCTCAAATGCGCGAACTGTAAGCGGGGTAGACGCTGCACATCACACAATATTCGTGGCCACGCGTACACAATCCAAGCTGGTGTCATTGTCAGAATTGTTTGGTTTGGCTATTGCGGATCGGCGGTTGCTGCTTCTCCCCTTGACCAGCAGTGTGGTCATGATGAGCACGACCCGCCAGCTGTAAACCCTGTCAGGGGCGTGAATGCGTCACGTGGCCTATGCGGTCGCAGTGGGCGCGTGGCGGAACCCCGACGAGCCCGGCGCCCCCCCGCGACAGCCACCCGAAGAGGCCCACAAGGCCGGCCGATGGGCCGGAGCGATCAATGCTGCAAGGCGGTTATCAATCAGTCCTGGAAGCGCGCTCACGCGAAGAGTTCCGCAGTGAGGTGATCCGCTTCGCGCAAAAACTGGATTTCCAGACGGTCTCGGCGATCACGGTGGTGGACCACACGCTGGCCGACACCGAGTTCATCACCATCGACAACTGCCCCGCCGGTTATGCGGAGGTGATGCACGCGCCCGAATTCGGCCGCCGCGATCCGGTCATGCAGCACTGCAAGCGCAACAGCATGCCCATCGTGTGGGACCGCCAGACCTACGCCCGCCACGGCGCGAGCGACATCTGGGAATCGCAGGCGCAATTCGGCTACAGCACCGGCATCTGCCTGGCGCTGCACCTGCCCGAAGGGCGGCACTTCGTGCTTGGCGTCGATCGCGACCAGCCGCTGCCCAGCGATTCGGGCCAGCTCACGCGCATGGTCGCGGACCTGCAGCTGTTCGCGGTGCACGCGGTCGACACCGCGCTGCGCGTGCTGCTGCCGGAGGAGAAGGTCACCGAATCGCCGCGGCTCACGCCGCGCGAGCTCGAGTGCCTGCATTGGACGATGGAAGGCAAGACCGCCTGGGAAGTCGGCGCCATCCTCAGCATCACCGAACGCACGGCGGTGCTGCACATCAACAATGCGATGCACAAGCTGGGCTGCTCCAACAAGCATCAGGCGGTGCTGAAGGCGCTCCGGCTGGGCCTGATTCGCTGATGCTGCCCGCGGCGGCACCTTGTAAACACTGTAAGAGCTGACAGTTATGCGTCAGGCGGCGCGCTGCTTCAATGCGTCCCGTGCTCAACACTTTTCCGGGCACGTCACCGAATCTGGAGCCTCTTATGCAAGCCCAACCGCAAAACGTCGCTGTCACCACGCAAGTCGAAGAAGGTCTGGTCGAGTTGGACCTGCAGGCCCTGGTTCACGTCGGCGGCGGCGCCCCGAAGGGCACCTGGCTGGTCGGCAGCGATGCCACGCTGGCCGCGGCCGCGTCGGCGGACGTGGAACCCGCGCCCAAGGGCACCTGGTGAGCCCTCGCGGCTCACACGCGATCCGTCAGGTTCGCAACCAGGCGTAGCAAATCGTGGTGGCGCTCTTCCGCGCCGAAGCCCAGGCCTCGCAGCAGCAGGCCTGGCTGGGATCGGTGCAGCTGCATCGGCCCGCCACCTTGCGCTGGTTGAGCCTTCTGGCGCTGGGGGGTGTCGTCGCGGTCGGCGCCTTCCTGTTCAGTACCGAATACACCCGCAAGGCCCGCGTCAACGGCCTGCTGGTGCCCGAGCGCGGCGTGATGCGGCTGAGCGTGCCGCAGAGCGCCACCGTCGTGGCACGGCCCGTCCAGGATGGGCAGCAGGTGCGTGAGGGCGACGTGCTGTTCGTGTTGTCCCTGGACAGCGCGAATCCGACGGGCGACAGCCTGTCGCGGACCTTGAAGGACCGCGAGCAATCGCTGGGTGCCGCGCAGGCGCAGCAGCGGGAACTCGCGCAGAGCCAGGCGGCCTCGCTGAAGGCGCGGATCGCCACGCTCGAATCCACGCTGCGCCAGGCCGATGCCGAGCTGCAGCTGCATGCCCAGCGCGAGGCGCTGGCGCAGCAGAGTCTGGGACGGCTGGAATCGCTGGCGAAGGACCAGTTCGTATCGAGCGCCCAGGTCCAGACCAAGCGGGAGGAGTTGCTTGGCTTGCAGGCCCAACGGCAGGCACTTTCGCGCGAGCGCGAAAACCTGCAGCGGGAGGCGTTGGGCTTGCAAGCTGAGCTTCAGGCGATTCCCTTGAAGGCACAGGTCCAGCAAGGGGAACTCGCGCGCGACATCGCCGCGCTGCAGGCGCAGGGCGTCGAGAACGAGGCGCGCCGCCGGCTCGTGCTGCGCGCGCCCAGCGACGGTCAGATGAGCACCGTGCTGGCCGAGCCGGGCCAGGTCGTGCAGGCCGGCACGCAACTCGCCGCCCTGCTCCCCGCCCGCACGCCGCTGCAGGCGCATCTCTACGCCCCGTCCAGCGCCGTCGGCTTCCTGCGCCCGCACCAGGCGGTGCTGCTGCGCTACCAGGCCTTCCCGTACCAGAAATTCGGCCAGCAGGCCGGCGAGGTCCTGCAGGTCGCGCGCACCCCGCTGCAGGCCGCGGAGCTCGCCCAGCTCGGCCTGCCGGCCGCGATGGCGCAAGGCGAGCCGATGTACCGCATCACCGTGCAGCTGCAGCGCCAGTCGGTCGAGGCCTACGGGCAGGACCAGACGCTCAGCCCCGGTATGCTGCTCGAGGCCGACGTGCTGCTCGAGCGGCGCCGCCTGATTGAATGGATCTTCGAACCGCTGCTGAGCCTCGCCCGCCGTGTCTGACGTCCCCGCCTCCGGCGCCCCGCCAGGCGCTCCGCCGCCGGGCGCCGCGCCCACCGGCTTCCTGGCGAAGCTGAACCTCGGCTGGCGCCGCCGCCGTCCCGTCATCCTGCAGACCGAGGCCGCCGAGTGCGGCCTCGCCTGCCTGGCCATGGTCGCCGCGGCGCACGGCCAGCGCTGGGCGCTGGGCGAGCTGCGGGACCGCTTCGCCGTCTCGCTCAAGGGCCTGACGATGGCGGACCTGGTCCGCATGGGCGCGCAGCTCGGCCTCACCGCCCGCGCGCTGCGCGCCGAGCCGCACACGCTGCACAAGCTGCACACGCCCTGCATCCTGCACTGGGACTTCAACCACTTCGTCGTGCTGGACCGCGTCGACGGCGACCGCGCGGTCGTGCTCGATCCCGCGCACGGCGAGCGCCGGCTGCCGCTGGCCGAGGTCTCCAAGCACTTCACCGGCGTCGCGCTCGAACTGCGGCCCGGCATGGACTTCGCCCGCAAGGCGCCGGCGCCGGCGCCCCAATGGCGGCAGCTGCTCGGCCACGTCAGCGGGCTCAAGCGCTCCATCGCGCAGGTGCTCGCGCTCGCGCTCGGACTCGAGTTGCTGGGCCTGCTCGCGCCCTTCCTGCTGCAATGGACCGTCGATGGCGTCATCGTCAGCGCCGACCGCGACCTGCTCGTCACGCTGGGCATCGGCTTCGCGCTGCTCGTGCTGCTGCAGGTCGGCATGGGCCTGCTGCGCTCATGGGCGGTGATGATCCTGTCGGCCTCGCTCAACCTGCAGTGGCTCTCCAACGTCTTCTCGCACCTCCTGCGGCTGCCGCTGGCCTGGTTCGAGAAACGCCATCTCGGCGACATCTGGTCGCGCTTCTCCAGCGTCCAGGAAATCCAGAAGACGCTGACCGGCAGCTTCATCGAGGCCGTGCTCGACGGCCTCATGGTCCTGCTCACGCTGGCGATGATGGTGCTCTACAGCGGCCGCCTCACGGCGGTCGCGTTGACCGCCGTGGCCGGCTACGCGCTGCTGCGCTGGGCCTGCTTCCGGCCGCTGCGCGACGCCCAGGAAGAAGCGCTGACCCACGAGGCGCGCCAGAACAGCCACTTCCTCGAATCGCTGCGCGGTGCGCAGGCGATCAAGCTCTTCAACGCGCAGGCCGATCGCGGCGCGCGTTTCGCCAACCTGGTCGTCGAGCAGATGAATGCCTCACTGACCGGCCGCAAGCTCGAGCTCGGCATGACGCAGGGCAACAAGCTGCTGTTCGGGCTCGAGCGTGTCGCCATCGTCGGGCTGGGCGCGATGCTCGTGCTGGACAAGGAACTCTCGGTCGGCATGTTGTTCGCGTTCCTCGCCTACAAGGACCAATTCAGCCAACGCATCGCCGGCCTGATCGACAAGGTCGTCGCGCTCAAGATGCTGCGCCTGCAGGGCGAGCGCCTGGCCGACATCGTCCTCACCGCGCCCGAGGCCGACCTGGACGCGCCCGGCCGCGCGGTGCCGCGCGAGGCGCCGCTGGAGCTCGACGGCCTGCGCTTCCGTTACGCCGACGGCGAGCCGGAGGTCATTGCCGGCTGCTCACTGCGCATCGAGCCTGGCGAATCGGTCGCCATCGTCGGCCCGTCGGGCTGCGGCAAGACCACGCTGATGAAGCTCATGCTGGGCATCCACGCGCCGCAGCACGGCGAGATCCGCATCGGTGGCGTCGCCCTCGCCCAGCTGGGCACCAATGCCTGGCGCGAGCGCATCGGCACCGTCATGCAGGACGACCAGCTCTTCGCCGGCAGCATCGCCGACAACATCAGCTTCTTCGACCTCAACGTCGATCCTGACTGGGTCCGCGAATGCGCGCGACTGGCCTGCGTCCTGGAGGACATCGAGGCCATGCCGATGCGTTTCCAGACGCTGATCGGCGACATGGGCTCGAGCCTGTCCGGCGGCCAGCGCCAGCGCATCCTGCTGGCCCGAGCGCTCTACAAGCGCCCGCAGTTCCTGTTCCTGGACGAGGCGACGAGCGCGCTCGACGTCGAGCGCGAGCGCCTCGTCAACGCCAGCCTGCGCCAGCTCTCGCTGACGCGCATCGTCATCGCGCACCGCCCCGAGACCATCGCCGCGGCGCAGCGCGTCGTCAGCCTGCAAGGTGGCCGCGTCGTGCAGGACCTGCGCTCGGTCCAGCACCGCTGACCCAACCGACACCCCCTCCCCGCCACCGCCCCGACGCCCTCACGGCGTCAGCCAGTGCCACGCGCACGCGGCGTCAGCGAGCGAATGTGGGGCCGGAATGATGCGGGGGGTTCCCGGACGGGATGCCCCCCGCGTCGTGGAGAGCCCGCGCTTGGCCAACCGCAGTCGCCCTCCCGAGGGCACCCCAATTGGCCCCCCGGAGGGGTCACAGAAGCCCCCTCAATCGGGCTTGATCTTCGCCCGTGCCACCACCTGCTTCCAGCGCTGCTGTTCCTGCGCGATGAACGCCGCGAATTGCGCCGGCGTATTGCCGATCGGTTCCGCCGCATCGTGGCTGAGGCGCTCCTTCGCAGAAACCGATCGGATGGCCTTCGCCGATTCCACGGCGAGTTTGTCCGTGTTTGCCGCCGCGAGATTGGCCGGCGCGCACAGCCCGTACCACTGGGTCATTTCGAAGCCTGGGTAGCCTTGCTCGGCGACGGTTGGCACGTCGGGCAATTGGGGCAGGCGTTCCTTCGAGCCGGTCGCCAGACAGCGCAGCTTCCCGGCCTTGATGAATTGAAGAATGGCCGGCGCGCCGACCGACGCGGCCTCGAGCCGTCCCGCCAGCAGGTCGGTCAATTGTGGGCCGGTGCCGCGGTACGGGACGTGGAGGATGAAGAGGTCGGCGACCATTTTGAGGTACTCCATCGCCAGGTGCCCCGCGCTGCCGTTGCCGGCCGAGCCGTAGCTGAACTTGCCAGGGTTCTTGCGCACCAGCGCGACCCATTCCTTGAGGTTCTTCGCCGGCACGTCGGGATGGACGACGTAGAGGCTGGGCACCTTGGCTAGCAGCGTGATCGGCTTGAAGTCGCGGTTGGGGTCGTAGGGCAGTTTGTCGTAGATGTACGGGTTCACCGCCAGCGTCCCGATGTGGCCGAGGATCAGCGTGTGCTGGTCTTCCGCGCGCGCCACCTCCACCATCGCGATGTTGCCGCCGCCGCCGGGTTTGTTGTCGACGTAGACCGCCTGGCCCAGCGTCTTGCTCAGTTCGGCGGCGGTGGCGCGGGCCACGATCTCGCTGCTGCCGCCGGGCGCGAAGGGCACGACCAGCCGCACGTTGCGCGACGGCCAGGTGGATTGCGCGAAGGCGGGGGCGCTTGCGCCGAGGGTCGTGCCCGTGGCGCTGAGCGCGGCGGATTGGAGGAGGAAGCGGCGGCGGTCCTCGTTCGTGGGGGTCATGCGATGTCTCCGGTCGGTTCTTCTGGAGAGGATGACTCTACGAACACGCGCTTTCAAGGCGCTGTCGGTCCGTCGGCGCCGCGTGAGGGCCTAGGCCGGGGGCGCGGTCTGCTCCTCCATCCAGCCGAGCCAGCGCATCGCCTGCTCGCGGGAGTCGCCGCACATGTCCTCCGATGGCGGCAGCGATCCGCAGACCGAGGGCCGCTCCGGCCGGCCGAAGATCCGGCAGCGCAGCTCGTCGTCGAGCTGGATGCAGCGCACGCCGGCCGGCTTGCCGTCGGGCATGCCGGGGATCGGGCTGCTGATCGACGGGGCGATGCAGCAGGCGGCGCAGTGGGGGCGGCAGTTCATGACGGCGGGATTGTCGCCGCACGCCCTTCGCAGACGCCAACAAGGTCCGCCCGCTATCTCCCTGAGGCAGTGACTTATCCACAGCCCCGCGTAAAATCGCGCCCTTCCCTCATCTGAACGCCAGCCGGCTGTCCATCGCCTGGATTCGCGCCTTCCGCGCGCCGCGATGGCCTCGATCGACCGATCGCCGATTCCGCTGGACGCCTTGCCATGTTTTATCCCAAAGAGTTCGACGTGATCGTGGTCGGTGGCGGCCATGCCGGCACCGAGGCCGCACTGGCGGCGGCCCGCATGGGCGTCAGCACGCTGCTGCTGACCCACAACATCGAGACGCTGGGCCAGATGAGTTGCAACCCGTCGATCGGCGGCATCGGCAAGGGCCATCTGGTCAAGGAAGTCGACGCGCTGGGCGGCGCGATGGCCGCGGCGACCGACGAGGGCGGCATCCAGTTCCGCATCCTCAACGGCTCCAAGGGCCCGGCGGTCCGCGCCACCCGCGCGCAGGCGGACCGCATCCTCTACAAGGCCGCCATCCGGCGCCGGCTGGAGAACCAGCCCAATTTGATGCTGTTCCAGCAGGCCGTCGACGACCTGATGGTCGAGGGGGACCGCGTCGTCGGCGCGGTCACCCAGTCGGGCCTGCGCTTCCGCGCCCGGGCGGTCGTGCTGACCGCCGGCACCTTCCTCGACGGCCGGATCCACATCGGCCTGGACAACTATGCCGCCGGTCGCGCCGGCGACCCGCCGGCCGTGTCGCTGTCCGGCCGGCTCAAGGAATTGAAGCTGCCCCAAGGCCGTTTGAAAACCGGCACCCCGCCGCGCCTGGACGGCCGCACCATCGATTTCTCCAAGTGCGCCGAACAGCCGGGCGACCTGGACCCGGTGCCGGTGTTCAGCTTCATGGGCAGCGCCGCGCAGCATCCGCGGCAGTTGCCCTGCTGGATCACCCACACCAATGCCCGCACGCACGAGATCATCCGCTCCGGCTTCGACCGCAGTCCGATGTTCACCGGCGTGATCGAGGGCGTGGGTCCGCGCTACTGCCCGTCCATCGAGGACAAGATCAATCGCTTCGCCGACAAGGACTCGCATCAGATTTTCCTGGAGCCCGAAGGCCTGACGACGCACGAGTTCTATCCGAACGGGATCTCGACCTCCCTGCCCTTCGACATCCAGCTGGCGGCCGTCCAGTCCATCCCGGGACTGGAAGACGCGCACATCCTGCGCCCGGGCTATGCGATCGAGTACGACTACTTCGACCCGCGCGAGTTGAAGTCCAGCTTCGAGACGCGAGCCATCGCGGGCCTGTTCTTCGCCGGCCAGATCAACGGCACCACCGGCTACGAGGAAGCGGCCGCTCAGGGGCTGTTCGCCGGCCTGAACGCGGCGCTGCAGGTTCAAGGCAAGGACGCCTGGCTGCCTAGCCGCGACCAGGCCTATCTGGGCGTGCTGGTCGACGACCTGATTACCAAGGGCGTCACCGAGCCCTACCGGATGTTCACGAGTCGCGCCGAGTTCCGGCTCCAGCTCCGCGAGGACAACGCCGACATGCGACTGACCGAAGCGGGGCGGCAACTGGGCTTGGTGGACGATGCCCGCTGGGATGCTTTCAACCGCAAGCGTGATGCTGTTTCACGTGAAACAGAGAAACTGAAGTCGACCTGGGTGCATCCGAACATCCTTCCGGCCGCCGATGCGGAACGTCTGGTCGGGAAGCCGCTCGAGCGCGAATACAACCTCATCGACCTGCTTCGCCGCCCTGGCGTCACCTTCAATACCATCGCTGAAGTGGCGGCAATTGCACGTCCGGAAGCCGGCGTGTCGCGCGCCGCGCTGGCCGCGTCCGTCGGCGCGGACTTGAGCGATGCGGTGGTCGAGCAGATCGAAATCAGCGTCAAGTACGCCGGCTATATCAGCAAGCAGCAGGAGGACGTCGCCCGCGCCTCCAACTACGAGCACCTGAAGCTGCCCGAAGACCTGGACTACGGCTTGGTCACCGCCCTCTCCTTCGAGGCCAGACAAAAGCTGAACAAGCATCGTCCCGAAACCCTGGGCCAAGCTTCGCGCATCTCGGGCATCACACCGGCGGCGATTTCGCTGCTGCTGATCCACCTGCGCAAGGGCCGCTTCAAGGGATTTACCGACCAGGATGCAACCGCCGAATCGGCCGCCGCCTGATTCATCCCTTCCCACGTTCCGATCCTGAATCGACCGACCACGCCGTTGATGACCGACCTCGACCTGCGCTCCCGACTTGCCGCCGCCGCCCAGACCTTGGCGCTCGGTCTGAACGACCAGCAGCTGGATCAGCTGATCGCCTACCTCCAGCTGCTGTCGAAGTGGAACAAGGTCTACAACCTGACGGCCGTCCGGGATCCCGAGGCCATGCTCACCCAGCATCTGGTCGACAGCCTCAGCCTGATCCCTCCCCTGCGCCGCCATGCCGCCGGCCAGCCGCTTCGCCTGATGGACGTCGGCAGCGGTGGCGGTTTGCCTGGCGTGGTGATCGCGATCTGCGATTCGAGCATTGATGTGACCTGCGTCGACACCGTCGGCAAGAAGGCATTCTTCATCGCTCAGGTCGCGGCGGAGATCGGCCTGCCCAATCTGCATGCAGAGCACTCCCGCGTGGAGCAGCTGAAGACGGCGCCGTTCGACGTCATCACCTCGCGGGCTTTCGCCTCGTTGGCGGATTTCACCGAGTGGACCCGCATGCACCTGAAGCCCGGCGCCGTGTGGGCAGCCATGAAGGGGCAGCAACCGGTCGAGGAGCTTGCTGAACTCCGTCAACGGGCCCCGGACCTGAGCGTGTTTCACGTGGAACAGCTGATCGTGCCCGGGCTTGACGCCCAGCGCTGCCTGCTCTGGATTCGCCCCATTGGGGCGGAAGCGACATCCGCAGCCTGAGGTCGCCCTCTCCCGGCGACTCTGCGTCGCCGACCCTTGCGCCAGCGGTTAAGCTGCGCCCTCTCCCGAGTTCGTTCTCCCAGCATTCATGGCCAAGATCTTTTGCGTTGCGAACCAAAAAGGTGGCGTCGGCAAGACGACCACCACCGTGAATCTGGCCGCCGGCCTGGCCAAGGTCGGCCAGCGCGTGCTGGTGGTCGACCTGGATCCGCAGGGCAACGCGACGATGGGGTCGGGCATCGACAAGCGCGCCCTGGCCCTCACTGTCTACGACGTGCTGCTGGAATCGGCCACCATCGCCGAAGCCCGGCAGCGCAGCGAGAAGGCTGGCTATGACGTGCTGGGCGCCAACCGGGAACTGGCGGGCGCTGAGGTGGAGCTGGTCGAATTGGAACGCCGCGAGCAGCGCCTGAAGACCGCGCTGGCCGCCGCCGCGCAGGATTACGACTTCGTCCTGATCGACTGCCCGCCCTCGTTGTCCATGCTGACGCTCAATGGCCTGTGCTCGGCCCACGGTGTGGTCGTGCCGATGCAGTGCGAGTACTTCGCGCTGGAGGGCCTGACCGACCTGGTCAACACGATCAAGCAGATCCACGCCAACCTGAACCCGGACCTGCAGATCATCGGCCTGCTGCGCGTGATGTTTGATCCGCGCATCACCCTGCAGCAGCAGGTGAGCGAGCAGCTGAAGGCGCACTTCGGCGAGAAGGTCTTCGACACCGTCATCCCCCGCAACGTCCGTCTTGCCGAAGCGCCCAGCTACGGTCTGCCCGGCGTGGTCTTCGATGGTGGATCCAAGGGTGCGCATGCCTTCATCGACTTCGCCAAGGAAATGGTGAAGCGCGTCGGCGGCATGCGCTGAGCGCGTCCCATCGATGTCGCCGGAACTGGACGCCCTCGCCCGCCGCGCCGAACTGGCCGGTCTCAACGCAGCGTCGGCGCCACGTGAAGCCCAGGTGGAGGGGTGGCTGCTGCGCTTGTCGCCGGGCAAGGCCAAGCGGTCTCGCTGTGTGAACCCCCTTGCGGGGGGATCGCTTCCCCTGGAAGAGCTGTTGCGCCGCTGCCGCGTCAGCTTCGAGCAGGCCGGGCTGCCGCTGATCCTGCGCCTCACCCCGTTCAGCCAACCGGACGACCTCGACGACCGCCTCGCCGCGATGCACTGGCATCGCTTCGATCCGGCCGATGTGATGGTGCTGCCGTCCCTGGACGGCTTCGACGAGCCCGGTCCGTCGGACCCGCTGACGCCGCTTTCCGCCGCCGACTACGCTGCACTGATCGGCGCGCTGCGCCGCTCCAGCGTCGAGGAGATCACCGGCCATGCGCGGCGCCTCGAAGAAGCCAGCGTGCGTCATCAGGCCTTCAAGCTGGAACGCGATGGCGTGCTGCTCGCCTGCGGTCAGGTGGCCATCGATCCCGGGCCGGCCGGCACCTCGGTGGGCGGCATGGCGGGACTCTTCGACATCTTCACGCCCGAGGATCAACGCGGTCGTGGGCACGGCCATCGGCTCTGCGCCGCGCTCCTGGCCCAGGCGCGCGTGGAGGGCGCCACGACGGCCTATCTCCAGGTCGGCGCCGAGAACGACGCCGCGCAGCGCTTGTATGCCCGCCTGGGCTTCCTGCAGGCCTACCGCTACCACTACCGCAGCGACGATCCTCGCGCCTGGGCCTGAGCGCCCTCGCCTCGCGCGGCGAGGCTCAGTCGCGCGCCTGCCAGACCTTCAGCAAGGTGTGCCGGGTGAAGCCCGGCACGAAGTCGTGGACGTGGCTGATGCAGGCGTAGCCGAGGTGCTCGTAGAGCTCGGCAACCTCGTCCAGCAAGGTTTCGATCAGCGCATCGACGCAGCCGCGCTGCAGGGCCAGCGCCTCGAGCTGGCGCAGGCAGTCGCCGCCCAAGCCCTGGCCGCGGTGGTCCGCATCGACCCACAGGTAGCTGATGTAGAGCCGCTGGAACTCCGTGCGGCCGAAACCGCCGGCGATCAGCGCGTCGCCGTCGTAAAGCGCCACCGCGATGTCGCGGGCGTCGCTGCCCTGGGTCTGCTGGCGTCCGTGGGTGATGACGCCGTCGCGGATGGCGTCCAGGTCAGCCTGCGGAACGGCGCCATCCCGGCGCCATTCGCGGCTGGCGATCCGCGTCGGATCCGCCATCAGATGCTGTTGAGGTCCGGACCGGTCAGGCCCAGCGATTCGTCGACGCCCAGGTGCACGTTCATGCTCTGCACCGCGGCGCCGCTGGCGCCCTTGCCCAGGTTGTCCAGACGCGCCATGACGAGGACCTGCTGCTCGCTGCCGAAGACGAAAAGGTCGACGTTGTTGGTGTCGTTGCAGGCCTGCACGTCGAAGAAGCCACCCGCCAGCGTGTCCGGGTCGCGCAGCGGTTTCACGTGGACGAAGCGTTCGCCCTCGTAATGCGCAGCCAGCGCGTCGCGGACCTGCTGCGGCGTCGTGCCGGCGCGCAGCTGGCTCAGGTGCAGCGGCACCGTGACGGCCAAGCCCTTGTAGAAGTTGGAGACGATCGGCATGAACACCGGCGCCTGCTTCAGGCCGGTGTGGGCCATCATCTCCGGCAGATGCTTGTGGGCCAGGCCCAGCGCGTAAGGACGCGGCGCCGTCAGCTTCGGCTGACCGCCGGCCTCGTACTCCGCGATCATCGACTTGCCGCCGCCGGAGTAGCCGGTGATGGAGGTCGCGGTCACCAGCGCGTCGGGCGACAGCAGGCCGGCATCGACCAGCGGGCGCACCGCCAGGATGAAGGCGCTCGCATGGCAGCCGGGGTTGGCGATGCGTTTCGATTCGCGGATCCTGGCGCGCTGGCCCTTGGCCAGTTCCGGCAGGCCGAAGGCCCACCCCGGCGCGGTGCGGTGCGCGGTGCTGGCGTCGATCAGGCAGGTCTTGGGATTGGTCACCATCGCCGCCGCCTCGCGCGAGGCGGCGTCCGGCAGGCAGAGGAAGGCGACGTCGGCAGCGTTGAGCAGCCGGGCGCGCTCGGCGGGATCCTTGCGCTTGTCGGCGTCGATGCGCAGCACCTCGATGTCGGCGCGCTGCGCCAGATATTCATTGATGCGCAGGCCGGTCGTGCCTTCCTGCCCGTCGACATACACCGCGTACTTCATCGCCGCTCCTGCAAAATCCGCTGCCGCCGGGGCCCTTCCCCGATGGCGCCAAAGAAAGCGCGAAGCATAAGGCCAACAGATGTCACAGCACGCCCTTCCCTCGAATGACCTCGACGATCCCCTTTTGGCGGGTCCGGTCTACCTGCTTCCGGGTTGGTTGAATTCCGATCCCGACCATTGGCAGAGCGAGTGGCAACGCCGCCATGGCGACACGCGTGTCGAACAGGACGACTGGGAATGGCCTCGCCGCGGCGACTGGATGGCGCGCCTGGACGAGGTGCTCCAGCAGGATGCGCGCCTGGTCGAACGGCCCGCGCTGCTGGTCGCCCACAGCCTGGGCTGCCAGCTGGTGGCGGCCTGGGCCGACCACTCCAGCCACACGCGCCTGGTGGCCGGCGCGCTGCTGGTCGCGCCGCCCGACACCGAGCGCGAGGACACCCCGCCCCAGCTGCACAACTGGCGGCCCATCCGCCGCCCTCGCCTGCCGTTCCCGGCGATCGTGGTCGCCTCCACCGACGACCCCTTCTGCCGCCCCGAACGCGCCGCCGGCATGGCCGCGGACTGGGGTGCCGAATTCGTCCTGGCGGGCCCGCTCGGCCACCTGAACGCGGCGTCCGGACTCGGTGCCTGGCCGGAAGGGCGGGCGATGCTGCAGCGCCTCGCCCGCTGAGGCGCCCGGTCGGCCGCGAGCCCTCCCCCGCAAGGTGGTCGGCGGGGGCCGTCGGAAGAGCGAAGGAATCACGGAGAATCGCGCCCCATGGCGACAAAGAAACCCAAGGGCCTGGGCATGGGCCTGGAGGCCCTGCTGGGCCCCAAAGTGAGCGACGCACCGGCGGTGCGCGAAGGCGAACCCGGCGTGCTGCCGCTGGCGCAGATGCAGGCCGGCAAGTACCAGCCGCGCACGCGCATGGACGAGGGCTCGCTGTATGAGCTGGCCGAGAGCATCAAGGCGCAAGGGATCATGCAACCGATCCTGGTGCGCCCGATCGCGCCCCAGGGCGCGGTCCGCTACGAGATCATCGCCGGCGAACGGCGCTTCCGCGCCGCCAGGCTGGCCGGGCTGGCCGAGGTGCCGGTGCTGGTCAAGCCGGTGCCGGACGAGGCTGCCGCGGCGATGGCGCTGATCGAGAACATCCAGCGCGAGGACCTCAACGCGCTGGAAGAGGCGCAGGGCCTGAAGCGGCTGGTCGACGAGTTCGGCCTGACCCATGACCAGGCCGCGCAGGCGGTGGGCCGCTCGCGCAGCGCGGCGTCCAACCTGCTGCGCCTGCTCAACCTGGCCGAGCCGGTCCAGAACATGCTGATGGCCGGCGACATCGACATGGGCCATGCGCGCGCGCTGCTGGCGCTCGACGGGGCCCACCAGATCACCAGCGCGACCGAGATCGCCGCCAAGAAGCTCAGCGTGCGCGAGGCCGAGAAGCTGGTCCAGCGCCAGCAGGGCGCGGGCCGCCAGGCCCCGCTGCTGCGCGTGAAGTCGGACAAGAGCCGCGACGTGCTGCGGCTCGAGGAAGAGCTGTCGGACCTGCTGACGGCGCAGGTCGAGATCCGCGTCCGCAAGAAGACCAAGCGCGGCGAACAGGGCGAGGTGGCGATCAGCTTCGGCTCGCTCGACGAATTGAACGGCTTGCTGCAAAAGCTGCGTCCGCCAGGCGCGGAGGAGTGAGGGCGGACGGGCCGCGTTGCGCGCCGGCCCGTCGACTCAATCCATGAGGATGGCACGCGGGACGCGTGCTGTCTTCTTCGTACTTCCCACAGGTGCCCCACACACGGGGGGCCGTCAACGGCAGTGCTTCACAGACGTTGCACGAGGGAGTACAACGGGGTCACGTCTTGCTATCGCGCATCGCTCTCGATGGGCGTAGCATGGCCTCCAAAGCCGCGCCGCCCTTGAGGTTGTCGATCGCGATCCGCGACAGGGCGAAGGACTTTGGGCCAGCATGGGCTGGCCGTTTGCTGAATGCTTGCTGAGCTCGGAAAGCTCTGATGACGCCTTGAGTCATGGACGTCGCCAGAACTTCCTGGACGATGCGAGGTCCGTGGTCACACCTGGACGCGCGTCGCCTCCCTACGAACTACTCCGGAGGTCAGCATGGATGTGATCAGCCATTTCGCGGCTCGTTATGAACGCAGCAAGGTCGAGGAACTCACGCTGGAGGAGTACCTGGACGAGTGCAAGCGCAACCCCCTTGCCTACGCCACCGCGGCCGAGCGCATGCTCAAGGCGATCGGCGAGCCCCAGATGCTGGACACGCGCAACGACCCGCGGCTGTCCCGCATCTTCCAGAACAAGGTCATCAAGATCTATCCCGCCTTCGCCGAGTTCTTCGGCATGGAGGACGCGATCGAGCAGGTCGTGAGCTACTTCCGCCATGCCGCGCAGGGGCTGGAGGAAAAGAAGCAGATCCTCTATCTGCTCGGGCCGGTGGGCGGCGGCAAGAGCTCGATCGCCGAGCGCCTGAAGCAGCTCATGGAGCACGTGCCCTTCTACGCGCTGAAGGACAGCCCGGTGAACGAAAGCCCGCTCGGGCTGTTCGACCCGGTCGAGGACGGCCCGCTGCTCGAGCGCGAGTACGGCATCCCGCGTCGCTACCTCAATCGCATCCTGAGCCCCTGGGCGGTCAAGCGCCTGGACGAATACGGCGGCGACATCCGCAAGTTCAAGGTCATCAAGCGGCTGCCCAGCGTGCTCAAGCAGGTCGGCGTGGCCAAGACCGAGCCCGGTGACGAGAACAACCAGGACATCAGCTCGCTGGTGGGCAAGGTCGACATCCGCAAGCTCGAGACCTACGCGCAGGACGACCCCGATGCCTACAGCTATTCCGGCGGCCTGTGCCTGGCCAACCAGGGGCTGCTGGAGTTCGTCGAGATGTTCAAGGCGCCGATCAAGGTGCTGCACCCGCTGCTGACGGCGACCCAGGAAGGCAACTTCAAGGGCACCGAGGGCTTCGGCGCCATTCCCTTCGACGGCATCGTGCTCGCCCACAGCAACGAGAGCGAATGGAAGAGCTTCCGCAACAACAAGAACAACGAGGCCTTCCTCGACCGCATCTACATCGTCAAGGTGCCCTACTGCCTGCGCGTCAGCGAGGAAGTGAAGATCTACGAGAAGCTGATCCGCAACTCCTCGCTGGCCGAGGCCAAGTGCGCGCCCGGCACGCTGAAGATGATGGCGCAGTTCGCGGTGCTCACGCGGCTGAAGGATCCGGAGAACTCCAGCGCCTTCAGCAAGATGCAGATCTATGACGGCGAGAACCTGAAGGACACCGACCCCAAGGCCAAGTCCATCCAGGAGTACCGCGACTACGCCGGCGTCGACGAAGGCATGGCCGGCATCTCCACGCGCTTCGCGTACAAGATCCTGTCGAAGGTCTTCAACTTCGACTCGACCGAGGTGGCGGCCAATCCGGTCCACCTGATGTACGTGCTGGAGCAGCAGATCGAGCGCGAGCAGTTCCCTCAGGAAGCCGAACAGAAATTCGTCGGCTTCATCAAGGAGGTGCTTGCGCCGAGGTATGCCGAGTTCATCGGCAAGGAGATCCAGACCGCCTACCTCGAGAGCTACAGCGAGTACGGCCAGAACATCTTCGACCGCTACGTCACCTACGCCGACTACTGGATCCAGGACCAGGAGTACCGCGACACCGACACCGGCGAGGTGTTCGACCGCTCGGCGCTGAACGCGGAACTCGAGAAGATCGAGAAGCCCGCGGGCATCAGCAATCCCAAGGACTTCCGCAACGAGATCGTGAACTTCGTGCTGCGGGCGCGGGCCAACAACGCCGGCAAGAACCCGACGTGGACCAGCTACGAGAAGCTGCGCACGGTGATCGAGAAGAAGATGTTCTCCAACACCGAAGAGCTGCTGCCGGTGATCAGCTTCAATGCCAAGGCCAGCGCGGACGAGGCCAAGAAGCATGAGAACTTCGTGCAGCGCATGGTCGACAAGGGCTACACGCCCAAGCAGGTCCGGCTGCTGTGCGAGTGGTACCTGCGCGTGCGGAAGTCGAGCTGAGCCGAACGGACGCCACCGGAAAGGTCCCTACATGACAGGCCTTCAACAGATCATCGATCGGCGGCTGTCGGGCAAGAACAAGTCGATCGGGAATCGGGAGCGCTTCCTGCGCCGCTACAAGGACCAGATCCGCGAGGCGGTGCGGCGGGCGGTCGACAAGCGCGGCATCCGGGACATGGAGCGCGGCGAGGACGTGCACATCCCCAAGCGCGACCTGAGCGAACCGGTCTTCAGCCACGGCGAGGGCGGCATCCGCGAGGTGGTGCGGCCCGGCAACACCGAGCACATCAAGGGCGACCGCATCGGCAAGCCGCAGGGCGGCCAGGGCGGCGGCGGCGGGTCGCAGGCGAGCGACTCCGGCGAGGGCGAGGACGACTTCGTCTTCCACCTCAGCAAGGAGGAGTTCATGCAGGTCTTCTTCGAGGACCTGGCGCTGCCCAACCTGGCGCGCACCACGCTCGCCGAAACGCCCGAGTACAAGACCGTGCGCGCCGGCTACGTCACCGACGGCACGCCCACCAACCTGCATGTGGTGCGCTCGATGCGCGGGGCGCTGGGGCGCCGCATCGCGCTGGGCATGGAGAAGCGGCGCGAGCTGCATGAGCTCGAAGCCCGGCTGCAGACGCTCACCCAGGAAGAGGACGCGCGCAAGCCCGAGGTCCAGGCGCTGGTCGCGGAGACCGAGGCCCGCATCGTGCTGCTGCGCCAGCGCCTGTCCAACATCCCCTTCCTGGACCCGATCGACCTGCGCTTCCGCAACCGCATCAAGGTGCCGCAACCGACCACGCGCGCGGTGATGTTCTGCCTGATGGACGTGTCGGGCTCGATGGACGAGAGCCGCAAGGACCTGGCCAAGCGCTTCTTCATCCTGCTCTACCTGTTCCTGACGCGGCATTACGAGAAGATCGAGGTCGTCTTCATCCGCCACCACACGCAGGCGCAGGAAGTCGACGAGCAGAACTTCTTCCACGCCACGGAGACGGGCGGCACGGTGGTGTCCTCGGCGCTGGTCCTGATGGAAGAGATCATCCGGGCGCGATACCCCTCCGGCGACTGGAACATCTACGGCGCGCAGGCCAGCGACGGCGACAACTGGCATCACGACAGCGGACGCTGCCGCGAGCTGCTGGCCGACAAGATCCTGCCGCTGTGCCGCTACTACGCCTACGTGCAGGTGGCGGAAGCCGAGCAGAACCTGTGGGAGGAGTACGCGAAGCTCGAGGAGGACGTGCCTCACTTCGCGATGCGCAAGGCGGTCGAGGTCGCGCAGATCTATCCGGTCTTCCGCGACCTGTTCAAGAAGGAAGGGGCGGCCGCGTGAGCGCGACGCCGGAGGACAGCACCATGAGCAGTCTCGAGAACCGTCGCCAGGTGGGCGTGGGCGTGGGCGCCAACGAATACGGCGGCCGCCGCGTGCGCGCGCCGCTGACGAAGATGCGGCCCCTGGAGAAGCGGCCCGACCGGCCGCTCGAGTCGCCCAGCGACTGGACCTTCGATCTGATCGAGCAGTACCACGAGGTGATCCGCCAGACCGCGGAGCGCTACGGCCTGGACACCTACCCAAACCAGCTGGAGGTCATCACCGCCGAGCAGATGATGGACGCCTACGCGTCGGTCGGCATGCCGGTGAACTATCGGCACTGGAGCTACGGCAAGGAGTTCATCTCGACCGAGCGCCACTACAAGCGCGGCCAGATGGGCCTGGCCTACGAGATCGTCATCAACTCCGACCCGTGCATCGCCTACCTGATGGAGGAGAACACGATGGCGATGCAGGCGCTGGTGATCGCGCATGCCTGCTACGGTCACAACAGCTTCTTCAAGAACAACTACCTGTTCCGGATGTGGACCGATGCGTCGTCGATCATCGACTACCTGGTCTACGCGAAGAACTATGTCGCTGACTGCGAGCAGCGCCACGGACTCGATGCGGTGGAGTCGACGCTGGATTCCTGCCATGCGCTGATGAACCACGGCGTGGACCGCTACCGCCGCCCGGCCAAGCTGTCGCTAGCCCAGGAGCAGGCGATGCGCAAGGACCGCGAGTCCTACGCCCAGCAGCAGGTCAACGACATGTGGCGCACGCTGCCGCGCCGGCCCGAGGACGAGGCCAAGGCGGAAGAGAAGCGGCGCTTCCCCGACGAGCCGCAGGAGAACCTGCTGTACTTCATCGAGAAGAATGCGCCGCTGCTGGAGCCCTGGCAGCGGGAGATCGTCCGCATCGTCCGCAAGATCGCGCAGTACTTCTACCCGCAGCGGCAGACCCAGGTGATGAACGAGGGCTGGGCCACCTTCTGGCATCACAAGCTGCTGAACACGATGTACGACGACGGTTACCTGTCGGACGGGATGATGATCGAGTGGCTCAAGTCCCACACCAACGTGGTGGCCCAGCCGCCGATGGCGCAGCTCAATCCGTATGCGCTGGGCTTCGCGATGTACACCGACATCAAGCGCATCTGTGAGCACCCCACCGACGAGGACCGCGAATGGTTCCCCGCGATCGCCGGCAGCGACTGGCTGCCGACGCTGGATCACGCGATGCGCAACTTCAAGGACGAGAGCTTCATCGCGCAGTACCTGAGCCCGAAGATGATGCGCGACTTCCGGCTGTTCTCGATCCTGGACGACGAGCACCAGGCGGAGTACGAGATCTCCGCGATCCACGACGAGCAGGGTTACCAGCACGTGCGCCAGACCCTGTCCCGGCAGTACGACCTGTCCACGCGGGAGCCCAACATCCAGGTCTGGAACGTGAACCTCAGAGGCGACCGCTCATTGACCCTGCGCCACCAGCAGCACCTGGACCGCCCGCTGCACGACGACGCCCAGGAAGTGCTCAAGCATGTGGCGCGCCTGTGGGGCTTCGGCGTCCACCTGGAGAGCGTCAATGCGCGCGGCGATGTCACGCGCCGGTGGAGCGTGCCGGCACCGCAGCATTGATCAGGCGAAGACCTTCCCCGGATTCATGATGTCGTTCGGATCGAGCGCCCGCTTGAGCGCTCGCATCTGATCGACCGCGCCCTCCCCGGCCTCCTGGAGCAGGAAGCCCTGCTTGTGCAGGCCGATGCCGTGCTCGCCGGTGCAGGTGCCTTCGAGCGCGATCGCGCGCGCCACCATCCGCGCGCTCAGCGCCTCGGCGGTCTCGCGTTCGGCCGGGATGGCGGGATCGATCAGGTAGCCCATATGGAAATTGCCGTCGCCGACGTGGCCGACGATGAAGTACGGCAGCCCGCTGGCTTCGACTTCCTCCACCGACGCATTGATCGACTCCGCCAGGCGCGAGATCGGCACGCAGGTGTCGGTCGTCACCGCGCGGCAGCCGGGCTTCATCTGCAGCGCGGACAGGTAGGCGTGATGCCGGGCCGTCCACAAGCGCGTGCGCTCCTCCGGCGTGGTCGCCCACTCGAAGCCGGTGCCGCCGTGCTCGGCGGCGATCTCCTGGACGGTGGCCGCCTGCTCCGCCACGCCGGCTTCGGAGCCGTGGAACTCCATCAGCAGCATCGGCGCCTCGCGCAGCGTGAGCTTGTCATGGCGGTTGACCGCCCGCACCGCGTGGGCATCGAGCAGCTCGCAACGCGCGATCGGCACGCCCATCTGGATGACCGCGATCGTGGTCCGGACCGCGGCATCGATCGACTCGAACGAGCAGACCGCCGCCGACACCGCCTCCGGCAGCGGGTACAGCCGCAGCGTGATCTCGCAGATCGCGCCCAGCGTGCCCTCGCTGCCGACGTACAGGCGCGTGAGGTCGTAACCGGCGCTGCTCTTGCGCGCGCGGGAGCCGGTGCGGATCAGCCGCCCGTCCGGCGTCGCGACCGTCAGCCCGAGCACGTTCTCCTTCATCGTGCCGTAGCGCACCGCATTCGTGCCGCTGGCCCGCGTGGCCGACATGCCGCCGATCGATGCATCCGCGCCGGGGTCGATCGGGAAGAACAGTCCCTGGTGCCGGATCTCCGTATTGAGCTGGTTGCGCGTGACGCCGGCCTGCACGGTCACCGTCAGGTCCTCGGCGTTGACGCTGAGGAGGCGCTTCATCCGCGACAGGTCCAGGCTCACGCCGCCCTGCACCGCCAGCAGGTGGCCTTCGAGCGAGGTTCCGGCGCCGTAGGGGATCACCGGCACGCGATGCGCGTTGGCCAGGGCCAGCACCGCGGCGACCTCGTCGTTGCTTTCGGCGAAGACGACCGCCTCCGGCGGCGGCACGTCGAAGGGCGATTCGTCGCGACCATGCTGCTCGCGCAGGGCCATCGCGGTGCTGCAGCGGTCGCCGAAGCGCGCCTTCAGCGCCTCCAGCATCGCCGCCGGCATCGCGCGCGGGGCGTAGACCGGCTGGTGCGGCGCGCCGGGGTCTCCCTGGTCGTCACCGAGTTCTCGAGGCGCGTTCATCGTGGTCTCCTGGTGCCGCCGTTCCCGGATCGGCAGCACCGATCGGCCGGCGGGTCATCGCTCGTCGATGCGATGGATTCTAGGAAGACGCGTCGCTGCATTCACTTGCATCGTCCCGCTTGCGCCGCGACCCGCACAGTGACAGCATGAACGGATCGCGCGCCTGGTCGCGCGCCACGAGGAGTCCGCCATGTCCCACCTGTGGTTATGGACGATCTGGGCCCTGCTGCTGGCGCTGGTGGTGCTGGCCACCCTGCGCATGGATTGGCTGAGGGTCTGGTGGATGGATCAGCTCCGCCACCTGCCCGGCGACGCTGCCGACGAGGACATCGATCCCGGACAGCCCGCCCGCGGCCACCTCGAACCCGGCGGCCGTCAGCCGGCGCCGCATGTGCCCCGGCCGGTCGGCATCCCGAGACACACCGTGCACGACGTGCATGGCCATGCCGCCGCCATGTCGCACCATCGCCCGGTCTTCCATCGCAGCGGCAGCCGCAACTGACCGCCTTGCCGGTCGAGTTGCGGCAAGATGCCGGGTTTGCACTTCCGCAGCCCGCGCGGCATCCGCCATGGCCAATCGACTTTCCCAGATCGCGACCCGCACCGGCGACGACGGCACCACCGGCCTCGGCGACGGCACCCGCGTCCCCAAGGACCACCTGCGCATCCAGGCGATGGGCGATGTGGACGAACTGAACTCCCAGATCGGCGTGCTGCTGGCCGAGCCGCTGCCCGACGAGGTGCGCGAACTGCTGGTCACCATCCAGCATGAGCTGTTCAACCTGGGCGGCGAGCTGTGCATGCCGGGCTACAGCCTGCTCAAGGAAGCGGCGGTGCTCCACCTCGACCAGGCGCTGGCCGACCACAACGCCGCCCTGCCCCGCCTGGCGGAGTTCATCCTGCCGGCTGGCACCCGCAGCGCGGCGATCGCGCATGTCTGCCGCACCATCGCCCGCCGCGCCGAACGGGCGGTGGTCACGCTGGCCGCGAACGAGGCCGTCAACGCCACGCCGCGACACTACCTGAACCGGTTGTCGGATTTGCTGTTCGTGCTGGCGCGGGTTCTCAATCGCGCCAACCTCGACGGCAAGGGGGGTGATGACGTCTATTGGAAGAGCGAGCGGTTGGCGCGCTATGAGGCGCAGGAGGCTCAAGAGGCTCAGGAAGACCGCGGACAGGCGTGAGGACAAGGGCTCAGGCAAGGGCAGCTGCAGCGGCGGTAAGGCGCTTCGCGTAAGCCTCGCGCAACGAGGGCGGGGCTAGCACCTCGACCTGGCCGGCATGGCGCAGCAGGTCCATCAGCAGTTCCGTCGCGTCCACGAAGGGCAGTTCCAGCTGCCAGCGTCCATCGGGCAGCCATTCGCTGCGCTGGGACGGATGCCATTCCTCACTCGACACCCACGCGGCGATCTGCGCGCTGAACACCACCGTCGCCCATTGCGGATCGCCACCCGCGAAGATCCCGTAGCCCTGGTCCAGTTCCCCTTCGAGCTCTTTCAACGGCAGGCTGCGCGCGGCCTGCCCTTCGAGGACTTCCGCATCCTCCATCGCGTCGAGCGCGAACCGTCTCAGCCCATCGCTGGCATGGCACCACGCGTCCAGGTACCAGGTATTGCGGTAATGCACCAGGCGCTGCGGTGACACCACGCGCTCGCTGACCGAGCCGCCCCCCGCTCCCCGCTTGCGATAACGCATCCGCAGCCGCTGGCGCTTCACGACCGCGCTGCCCACGGTCTCGAAATGCTCCGACGGCACACGGCGCCGCGCCGTCGAGATCAGCTTGATCCGCCGCGTCATTTCCTGCGCCTCGGCGGCATCGCCGCCCAGCATGCCGGTGAGCTTGTCCAGCATCGGCTGCAGGTGCCGGCTCAGCAGGCCGTTCTCGTCGAGACCCGCCATCATCTGATGCATGGTGAGCAGCGCGTGCAGCTCCTTCTCGCTGAACCAGACGCCCGGCAGTTCATGCCGCTGACCCCGCCATTGCTGCCCGAAGCGATAGCCGTTCTCCGTGGCGTCGTATTCGATCGGCGCGTCCATCCGCTCGCGCAGGTACTGCAGGTCGCGCTTGAGCGTCGCCGGCGAGACCTCCAGCAGCTTGCGCATCTCCGCGAAGCTCACGCAGCCGCGGCTGCGGATCAGCATCTCGATCTTGTAGAAGCGCTCGGTGCGATCCATGCGGGGGCCTCCTGACAGATTTAGGTGGGTCAGCCCCGACTTTCTGCTGACCGATTTCGGGGTGGCTCATTCTATGAGCTACCCAACTTGAATACTGGATCCCAAGCCTGAAGCAGTAGCCGCAGGCCACCCGCATCCCAGTCTTCAAGGAGCAGCCCATGGTCGCCACGATCCACCGCAATGCCGACGACATCACCCTCCAGCAACTGGCCCTGCCGATGACGGCCGCCGACACGCTGGAGGACCGGAAGGACGAAGCCGGCGCGTCGAGCCATGAGCGCGTCGGCTTCGAACTGGGCTGGGACTATGCCCATCACGGCTTGACGCCACCGGTGGAGCAGCTGTTCCGCCAGTCGCCGCTGCAGCAGGGATGGCAACTGGGACGCTCGACCTTCGGCGCCCGCACGCTGAAGTCTCATCGGCACACGCAGCTGTGGCTCTCGCTGCGCCTGCATGCCTGGCAGCGCGGCCGCAGCTTCGAAACCCTGCTGGTCACGCCCAACTACCTGCAGCAGCTGGACACCAGCCATTGCCCGGTCAGCCGCCTGCCGTTCAGCGACGAAGCGGACCACCCGCAGCGCCGCTCGATCGACCGGGTCCGTGACGACGCCGGTTATGCGGCTGGCAACCTGGCGCTGATGAGCCACGCCGCCAACGTCGCGAAGCTGGACCGCAGCTGGCAGCAATGCTGGGCCATGGGCCAGAGCCTGCGCCAGGGCCCGATGACGATGGCCGGCGGTTTGAACGCCGAGGCCTGGGAACGGATGGCGATCCTGGCGAGCTTCGTCACGCCGATGGCACACGAGCTGGCCGCGCAACTGCCGATGCTGGTGCTGCCGCCCAATCGGCTGCGCCTGTTCAACCCCGTCCAGGCGCTGCAGGCGCTGGTGACGCGCCAATTGGCGACGCCCGGCTGGAGCCAGCGGCTGACGCGCCTGGAGGCGCTGATGGCCACGCAGCAGCGCGCGGATTTCTCGAAATTCGTGCTGGCGCTGGTGCCGCGCGTGCTGCGCTGCCAGTCGCTCACCGATCCGATGGAGATCCGCTGGGCCCTGGAAGACGCGTGGCGCGATCCGCTGCTGCAGAAGCGCTGGACGCACTTCGCGCAACAACTGACCCCCGAGCAGGCCGAACAACTGGTGCAGCGTGCCGCGAAGAAGCAGCTGAGCAACATTCGCGTGCAGAGCCACGCCGCGCCCACCGACGGCTGGGCGCTTGAGCGTCAGGGGTTCCGCGCGGCGGCGTGAGAGGCGACGCGAGACGCGGCACGTGGGCGGCCGGCCTCAACCGGGCAGTCCGACGTGCAGCTTCTCCAGGCCGCCGTTCTGGTCCTGCAGCGCGACGTGATAACCGCGCTCGATGAACCAGTGGGCCCAGTTGCGGGCGAGGGTCTTTTCCGGCAGCCAGGGGCCGGTGCGGTCGAGGTGGACGCGATTGCCGCGGCGTTCATAGAACACCACGCGCCACATGTTGGCAGGGATGCGGTCTTGGAAGCTGGCCATATGCGACCGCGGAATCTAGCAAAGCAGCAGGTCGCGTTGGGAGGGGGGCAACACCTGGAACCATGCGGACATCGACTGGACCGTGCAGAGTTGCCGCGCGGCCTGGCTTCGACTGTTCGCAGACCATTCCGCGAGCACCGCATCGTCGCTGAGCAGCAGTGAGGCCTCGCCTTGCAGCGCCAGTTCGACGAGGGCCTGGGCGTCCTCCGGCACACCGGCCAGACGCGCTTGCCGCTGCGGCTTCACGACCTGCGCATACGGCAGGAAATCAGCCAGCAGTTCCTGCTGCTGCGCCGCGGACAGCTGCAGCTTGGGATAGGCCAGCGCGCGCATCAGCGTCGACGCGAGCCCGGGACTGACCAGCGGGCGCAGCACGCCCTGCTGCCAGGCGCGACGCAGGCCCAGCGATTCGCCGCCGGACCTCAGCAAGGCGTTCAGGATCAGGGCGGGATCGATGACGACGAGCACCGGCGCCGCCGGCTTCGGTCGACGGTTCATGCGGACTTGCGGGTCTTCTTGCCAGCGGCCTGTTTCGCGGCCGGGGACTTCGCAGTTCTCGCCGGCTTTTTCGCCGCCACTTTTGCCGCCGCTTTCGCAGCCGGCCTGGCGGCCTTGGACGCGAAGGCGATCGCCTGAGCGACCACCTCATCACCGAGCTCGAGTTCCGCCAGCTTGGCCCGCACCGCATCGCCGCGCTGGATGCGCACCGGCGTCAACAGCACCTGGCCGGCCTGCAGCTGGACCTCGAAGTACTGCACCGGACCGAGCTTCTCGGTGACGTTTTTCGGCAGGGTGAGCTGGTTCTTGGACGTCAGCTTCGCCAGCACGGCTCAGACCAGCGAGCGCTGCAGGCGCAGTTGCTCCAGCGGCTTGCCCTCGACGTCCACCGCCTTGACGCTGTCCGACTCGGCGCGGAAGCCGGCGATCTCGAAGAAGCGCATCGCGCGCTCGTTGTTCTTGTAGGTCCAGAGCGTGACGCGGGTGCAGCCCTCTTCCTGGAGACCTTCCTGCGCCGCCTCGACCAGCGCCTGACCGACGCCCTTGTCCCAGTGGGACGGTGCCGCGTACATGGCCCAGATCTCGCCCGTCGTCGACGGCGTGCCCTTGTCGCGCGAACGGTCGAAGCCGACGAAGCCCATGACCTCGTTGTCCAGGTGCGCGACCAGCACCTGCGGCTCGCACATGTTGATGGCCTCGCGCCAGTAGGCCTGGCGCTGGGCGACGGACAACCCGTTGAGGGCGGTGTCGGGCCAGAACGCCTTGTACGCGTCCTGAGCGGAACTCACCTGGATCTGGGCGATGGCCTTGGCATCACGCAGCGTGGCCGGGCGAATCTGAATACTCGACATACCTTGAGAACAAACGCAATTCAGGAAAGGGCGGGATTGTCCCAGCCAATGCGGCGAAACGGGCACCTTGACAGCAAATGTTTTGCTGACCTTTGATCGCCGGACACGGCATCACCAGGACGACGCACCAGAACGTCACCACATCCGAACTTCAGACCAGCGACGCCTGCAGATGCCGACGGAAATCGCGCGCGAAGCCGGTGGCCGCCTTGTGCCATTGCGGCCGCGCGACCGCCTGCAAGCGCAGCAGCAATTCGTGCTCGACGGACAACTCTCCGAGGAACTCGGCAAGTTCGGTGCCGATGTCGCGCTGCATGCGCTGCACCAGCTGCGCGGTGGTCATCGCATCGGCGAGCGCGCGGTGCGCGCGGCCGTTGTCGGGCAGGCCGTGGTATTTGGCCAGCGTGCCGAGCTTGCAGTTCGGCGACTCCGGATAAAGCCGCCGAGCCAGCTTCACGGTACAGGCGAACTCCGGCGCGATGCGGGGCGCGGCTTCCGCGCGGTCCAGTTCGTGCAGCCAGAAGCCGCGGTCGAAACCCGCGTTGTGCGCGACGAAACCACAGCCGGCGGTGAACTCGGCGACCTCGCGCATGACGCGGGCGGCATCGGGGGCATCCTCGAGCATCTCGTTGCTGATGCCGGTGAGGCGCTCGATCATCGGCGGGATCCAGGCGCCGGTGTTCATCAGGCTCTGGTACTGGCCGATGATCTCGCCGTCGCGCAGCAGCACCACGCCGATCTCGGTGGCGCGTCCTCCACCCTGCGGCGAATGGCCGGTGGTCTCGAAGTCGATGACGGCGATCGTGCGTTTCATGCGGTCGGCGCGGGGTACTTCTTCGCGTTCATCGCGATCTTGCGGTCGACCGCCGCCGGCACGTCGATGCCGGCGCGGTCCGCGATCTGCAGCAGGTACATCAGCACATCGGCCACTTCCTCGCCGAGGTGGCGATGCTCGTCGGGCGACAGCTGCTGCGACTCCTCGGCCGTCTTCCACTGGAAGATCTCGACGAGCTCGGCCGACTCCACCACCAGCGCCATGGCCAGGTTCTTCGGCGTGAGGTAGGGGTCCCAGTCGCGGGCTGCGGCGAATTCGCGCAGCCGTCGTTGCAGGTCGGCAATGTCCATGGGTCGGCAGTGTGCAAGTCCGGCGTCGCCCGCTCAAGCGGCCTGTGCGCAGGAAGCGCCCCACAGCAACGCCGGGACGAAATTTCCTGCCTCTCTTTTCAACATCAAGGTTTTATATATCTCTCTGGTCGTCTTAGTAGAGGGCCGTAATTTTGTGGACAAGTCCAAATTCCTCTTTGAAGCCAACGACTTATCTGCATCCAAACCCTGTGCGCGGAGGGCCGGTTTGGCGTTGCATGAACCAACAACAAGACCGGGTGGACCCCCTCCGGCTGTGGAGAAGCCCCCGGTTGCCAGAAAGTTTTCCACAGCGTTGTTGGCTTTACAGCCCGCTCCCGGATGCGCTAGCGAGCGCCGAACTGGGGACAACTGCCGCCCGTTCCCGGCATCGCGTCAATCGATCCCGACCACCTTGTGCATCTGGATCGACAGCTTCCACTGCGGATGCGCCATGCAATACGCGACGGCCTCGCGGGTGTTCTGCTTCTGCAGGATCGAGTCCATCGGCTGCAGGAAGAAGTGGTCGAAGTCCAGGTCGGCGAAGCGCTCGGGCAAGGCCAGAGGCTGTGGATAAACCAGCTTCAGCTCGTTGCCCCGGGTCAGCACGAGTTCGGCGTCCGCCTTGGGACTGACGCAGATCCAGTCCAGTCCCTCCGGCGCCGGCTGAGTGCCGTTGGTCTCGACGGCGATCTCGAAACCGATGGCCTTCAGCGCGGTGATGAGCGGCCCGTCGAGCTGCAGCAGCGGTTCGCCACCGGTGCAGACGACGTAGGGCGTGCCGGTCTTGCGGCCGTCGGTGTCCTTGGGCCACTGCGCGTCGATCGCCTCCGCGAGCGCATCGGCGGAGGCGAACTTCCCGCCGCCCTGCCCGTCGGTGCCGACGAAGTCCGTGTCGCAGAAGCTGCAGACGGCCTTCTCGCGGTCCTGCTCTCGGCCGGACCACAGGTTGCAGCCGGCGAAGCGGCAGAACACGGCCGCGCGGCCGGCCTGGGCGCCCTCGCCTTGCAGCGTGTAGAACATTTCCTTGACGGCGTAGGTCATACCGGAATCAGCTCCTCGAACGGACCGTGGCTGACGATGACGCCGCTGCCGCGGGTCTCGTAGAGGTCGACGCGCTCCAGCGGCGGCAACTGGGCCTTGGCCTGACGCAGCACCCACGCGGCCAGGCTGGCGGTGTCGGCGTCCGGCAATCCGGCCAGTTCATGCAGCGGATGGTGGTCCATGGCCTTGAAGATGGGATCGAACAGCAGCTTCACGTCGCTGAAGTCCATCGCCCAGCCGAACACCTGGTCCAGCGCGGCGCTCAGGTGCAGTCGCAGCGTGAAGGTGTGGCCATGGATGCCGGCCAGCGGATGGTCTGCCGGCGCCCGGTTGAGCTGCACCGCGCTGTCGAGGGTGAATTCCTTCCAGATCCGGTAGCGCTCGCCGTCGAAGTTCGCACCGCTGGAGCCGGTCTCGTACACCGTCACCCAGCTCAGTTCCGGCAACTGCGGCTTGAGCCGCGCCCACAGCCAGGACGAGATCAGCTCGCTGGTCGGATTGGACAGGCCCTCGATCTCGTTGAGGCAGCGATAGTTCAGCTGCGCATGGAACGGCGCCCAGAGCTCGTCGAGGTGGTCGTAGTCGATGCTCAGGTCGCGCTCGCCGAGGTCCTGGTTGGCATGCAGGATCAACTCGAAGCCATGACCGTGCATGCGACCGCACTTGTGGCCCATCGGAACATTGGGCAGTTGGTGAGCGGCCTGGAAGCGATAACGGCGCCAGACATGGGCATGGCCGTTGGCGTCGAGGTCCACGCCCGAGTTCGAGGTGCTCTGGATGCCGACCTGGGTGATGCCGGGGACCTGGAATTCGGATTCGAGGCGCTGGCGGATCCAGCGGGCGATGTTCTCGTCGGTCGGCTGCGGGATGTGCGTGTTCAGCAGCCCATGGTCCAGCGGGGCGATGCAGCGCTCGAGGCAGTCGCGCAGCGCGCTGACTTCAGCGCCGGGAAACGGGGCCCAGCCGGCGGGAAGTTCGGCGCGGATGGTGGCCAGGTAGCTGTGGCCGTGCAGGCCGCGCGAGCGGTGGCCGGGGGGCAGCGCGTCGATCTGGCAGGCGGACTCGAAGCCGGCCGAAGCGGTGAAAAGGGAAGCAGGAAAAGCAGACATCCCGACAGTGTGACACGCCGGGTTTTCTTATCTCCTTGTGTTGAATATCTCTTTGGTCGTATTGGTAGGTGTTGGCGGGTTTCTGTGGACAACCACCGTTTTCCGTGGCCCGACAAGGACTTGCGACCGGCGCAACGGTGTGGGCCGGACCCGGGGCAACGGCGGGATGGCGAGACAACAACTTCCGGCGCGGCCACGCCGCTGTGGACAAGCGCCGAGTTGTTCAAGCGCCATCCCCAGGCTTGTGCACAGGCCCGTTCTCAAGACCGGATCGTCCGTCAGGACGAAAAAAAGCCCCGCGATAGCGGGGCGCTGGCCACGAGGCCGGGTTCAACGGCTCAGGGCTTGTCCGGCCAGATCGACCGCAGCAGCTGCGCCAGACGCGCGCCGCCCTTGATGACGTTCTCGCGGGTCTGTTCCAGGCTGCGGGCTTCATAACCGGCCGGCGGTGTGCCCATCCAGCGCGGGCCGCGCAAGCTCTGCTGGCGGGCGCCGAAACTCATGCCCTCGAAAGCCTCCCTCGCGCCGAGCAGCGATTCACTCGCCCACAGCACCGGCCAGTCGTCCGGATTCCCCGTGGTCGGCGGCACGGCCTTGGCGAGCGCCGGCATCGCGGCCAGTTGCTCGGCGCTCAGGCGCCCTGGCAGGCCGTCCCAGTAGCTGTGCAGGTTGCCGCCCGGCGTGCCGTCCGGACGCGGCATCGTGATCGCATTGCCGCCGACCGTGTGCGTCAGCGCATCCGCGCCCTGCCGGTCCGGGTCATAGGGCTTGCCGTCGGCGTCCAGGTAGAGCGAGCCCATGTGCAGCGGCTGATGCATGTCGCCCAGCGCGTGGACCACCAGTGCCAGCGCCTCGCGCTCGTTGAAATCCATCGGCGGCGTTTGCCGGCCGGTCTTGAGCACGAGGATCGCGGCCTTCAGCGCCGGCACGATGTCGTGATCGCTGGTTCCGATCGCGCCCGGCACATAGCGGCCCCGCTGGATCGCGACGTTGGCGTAGTGGTACTGCTTGTTGCAGGACTCCTCGCCCGGCTTGGGTCCGCATTGCTCGAAATTGCGCTTCACGTAGTCGCGCATCCGGGCCTCTTCCTCGGCGTTGTTCTCGAAGACCGCGCATTCGGGAAAGCGACCGGTCACCGCGTACTTGAAGTCGTTGCCGGTGTCGATGCCTTTGACGCAGTCGTCCCAGACGGCGATGTCGCGCAGCGAGACCGGTCCGAGGATGCGCTGGACCTCGGCTTCGGCGCGATGACCCTTGATCAGCTGGGCGGCGATGTCGCCGACCGCGTTGTGGCCGACGGCGCCGAAGCCGAAGGCGGAGCCGCAGCAGGCGGCAAGCAGCGACAGCGCGGCGATGCCGCGCGCGAAGGAAGTGGTCATGACAGGAACCCGTGTCGGACGATGCGCCGGCGGTGCGCCGGCAGGGGATCGCGGATTGTGCATGGCGGCTCGTGACAGACAGCGGCGGGGATCCCCGGGGCCGGGGCTTATGCGCCGACCGCATGTCCATGGGCAAAGCGCTTCGTTCGGCAAATGAAGGGCGCTGCCTAAGCTGACCGTCACCTTCTCAGGAGCCCCTCGCATGACCATTACCGCCATCAATGTCCGCAACCAGTTCCGCGGCACCATCAAGGAGATCGTCGAAGGACCGGTCGTGTCCGAGGTCGACGTGCAGACCGCCGGTGGACTGATCGTCACCTCGGTGATCACGACGCGCTCGGTCAAGGAACTCCAGCTGACGGTCGGCAAGGAAGTCGTCGCGCTGGTGAAGTCCACTGAGGTGTCGATCGCGACCCTCTGACGCGCGCTGTCCGCATCGACCCCGCAGGAGACCGCCATGGCGCTCTACCCTCACCGCTCCGCGCAGCACAACGGCAGCGCCGAGCCGCGGCTGCTGATCATCCCCGGCCTGCACGACAGCGGGCCGGCGCACTGGCAGAGCTGGCTCGAGCAGCAGTACCGTGACGCCCACCGGGTGCGGCAGCGGGACTTCAGCCAGCCCGACCTGGAGCGCTGGTCGGACCGCATCCACGCGCGGATCGACAGCGCCGGCCCCGGCGAATGGATCGCCGTGGCGCACAGCTTCGGCTGCCTGGCGCTGGCGCATCACCTGCAGCGCCATCCCGATTCGCCGGTGCGCGAGGCCTTGCTGGTCGCCCCCGCCGAGCCCGACAAGTTCGGCCTGGCGGAGAGCCTGCCGCACCAGCGGCTGGGCCGGCCGACGGCGCTGATCGCGAGCCAGAACGATCCCTGGATGAGCGCCTCCAGCGCGCTGCGCTGGGCGACGCGCTGGGGCAGCAGCTACAGCAACATCGGTCTGGTGGGCCACATCAACAGCGAATCGGGCTTCGGCCCCTTCCCGCTGGCCAAGCGCTGGGTCGAGGCCGCCCGGGCCCGCGCCGCGCGCGAGCGCCGACCGGCGCGGGCCAGCATCCTGGAGTGGTCGTTCTCGGTCTGATCGGGTGGGCCAGCTTCAAGCGAGGCTTGAAATAGGTTCAACGATTGACCCGTTCATTGAAAGTCGGCCCGGCGGAACACTGCGTCCCGTCTCCACCGATTGTCTGAACGAGGACTCCATGAACCGTCATCCTTCGAAGCCATCCGCCCGCTTCCACTCGATCCATCGCGCCGCGACCGCACTGGCCGGCGCGCTGACTTTCGCGCTCGCTGCCGTCCCCGCCCTGTCTGCCCGCGCGGCGACCTCCGGCGAGCTCGAAGTCGTCGCCGAGCTCCCGATCCGTCCCGGCAACGTGGTGCCCGGGCCCGCTGGCCGGCTGTTCGCCACCGTGCATCCGCTGGGCGCGCCCGCCGCGGCGCAGTTAATCGAGATCACCGGCCGGGACAGCTTCAAGCCCTGGCCGTCCGCCGACCTCCAGCGTGGCACGTCGACCGCCAGCGACGATCGCATCGACTCGCCGCTGGGCATCATCGGCGACGGCCTTGGCCGCATCTGGATCGTCGACATGGGGCTGAACCTTGGAAAGACCCGGCTCTGGGCCTTCGAGGCCGAATCCGGCCGGCAGGTCCAGCGCATCGAGTTGCCGCCGGAGATCGCGCCCAAAGGCAGCTTCGTGCAGGACCTGGTCGTCGACGACCGCGCGGGCTGGGTCTATCTGGCCGACATCGCCAACCCGGGCCTGATCGCCGTCGAGATCGCGACCGGTCGTGCCCGCCGCTTCGGCGGTCACGCCGCGCTGCAGGCCGAGCCGCAGGCGCGGATGGTCATCGGCGGCCGGCCGATCCAGTTCCAGGGCAAGCCGGCGAATGTCGCGGTCAATCCGATCACGCTCTCGGCCGATCGCGAGACGCTGTTCTTCGGCGCGATGAACGGTCGCAGCTGGTACTCGGTGCCGGCGCGGCTGCTGCGCACCGGCGTCCCGGACGCCGAGACCGCCGCGGCGATCCGCCGCGTTGGCCCGAAACCAGTCTCCGACGGCGCCGCGACCGACGCGAGCGGACGCCACTTCTTCACCAACGTCAACGAGGGCGGCATCGACCGCCTCGGTACCGATGGCAAGCTCGTCCCGCTGGTGCGCGACGCACGGCTGGACTGGCCCGACAGCGTCCATGTGGGCGATTCGTCCTGGCTCTACATCTCGGTGAACCAGCTGTACAAGACGCCGGCCTTCACCGGCGGGCGGGACGAAGGCAAGCCGCCTTACCGGATCATGCGGGTGTGGGCAGGCGACACGGCGCGCTGAGCCCCCGCGCCGGGACCCTGCGCTGACACGCCGGGCCGAGGTCCCGGGGAATCCCTGTCAGGGGCGAGGAGTCTCGCGCCGGACACGATCCAGGGCTATGGTCCGTCTCCCATTCGTGCATGAATCCAGGAGACACCGATGCCCTTCACCCTCCGCCTGCACCGCGTCCTGAAGGCCCCGCCGGAGCGCGTCTATCGCGCGTTCACCGATCCGGCGGCGATGTGCAAATGGCTGCCGCCGCATGGCTTCACCGGCACCATGCACCACATGGAACCGAAGGTCGGCGGCAGCTGGCGCATGTCCTTCACCAACCTCTCGGCCGGAGCAACCCACACCTTTGGCGGGAACTACCTGGAGCTGCAGCCCGGCAAGCGGCTCCGCTACACCAGCAAGTTCGACGACCCCAACCTGCCGGGGGAAATGACCACCACGGTGGAGCTGTCGCAGGTCTTCTGCGGGACCGAGATGCAGATCACCCAGGAAGGCATCCCGGACGTGATCCCGTCGCAGGCCTGCCATCTGGGATGGCAGGAGTCGCTGGCGCTGCTCACCCAGTTGGTCGAGCCGGACATTCCGAACGGCTGATTCCGAACGGCTGATCGGTGGCTCGATCGGGCGGCCCGATGGGGCCTCCCTGGTTTTGCCCGTTTTTCTGCCCCTCTGATTTTTTGGAGCGCCGGCGCTGCCCGGCGTCGGGTTGCGGCTGTCAGGGCTTGTCAGGCTCTCCTCATTTTTTTCGCCGTCGCCCAGGGTCCTCTCCTGCGTTTCGCCAAGCGCGGGCTCTCCACAGGGCATGGGGGATCCCTCCTGGACCCCCAAGCCCTGTTCCGGCCCCAGCCGCGCTCGTGGTCGTCGACGTCGTGGCCGAGAGAATGACTCGGGGGCGTCACGGATCGAGCGAATCCAGGATCACAGGGACACCGGATTATTCGAATCCAGGGAGTAAGGAAACAAGGAAGCCGACGCCTTGTGAGGGTCGGCCCCATTCCCTAGCATCGCGCCCATGCGTCTTTTCCGACTCGCCATCGCGCCAGCACTCGCAGCGATCACCCTCGCGGCCCTCACGAGCGCGTCGCTCGCCGCGCCACCCTCGGATCGCGCCGCCACCGATGAAGTCCAGGTCCGGTTGATCAGCGACAGCACCCAGGTCGCGCCCGGCCAGACCCTGCTGCTGGCGCTCGAGCAGAAGATCGCACCCCACTGGCACACCTACTGGAAAAACCCCGGCGACTCCGGCCAGCCCACCAGCATCGAATGGAAGCTGCCCCAAGGCGCCACCGCCAGCGACATCCTCTGGCCCGCCCCCAAGCGTTTCGATGTCGGCCCCATCACCAATTACGGCTACGAGGACCGGGTCGTCCTCCTGACTGAAATCCGCCTGCCGCAAGGCCTGACCCCCGGCTCCACCGCGACGATCGGCGCCGAAGCCACCTGGCTGGTCTGCCGCGAGGAATGCATCCCGCAACAGGCGACGCTGTCGCTCTCCCTGTCGGTGGGGCCCACGGCCAAGCCATCGCTCGAGCACAGCGCGCTTGCCGCGGCTCGAGCCGCGCTGCCCGGTCCGGCGCCCTTTGCCGCCGTCGCGCGGCTCGAAGGCAGGGACCTGATCGTGAGCTGGCCGTTCACAGGTGCCGGCGGCGCCTCAGGCCGAGAGGTCCGTCAGGCGCTGTTCCTGCCGGAGGCCTGGGGACGCATCCAGCATGCGGCGAAGCCCCAACTGGATCGCGATGGCCAGCAGTGGCGGCTGCGCATGCCGGTCGGCGATGAGCCGCCTTCAGCCGGCAAGCCGCTGGATGGCCTGCTACTGATCGACGGCCAGGCCTGGGCGGTCAGCCTGCCCGTCAGCGGGAGCCTGGACACGGGCGGCGGGACCTTGTCGTCCAACACGGCCAATGCGACGAACGCGACGAACGCCGGGAACGCCGCCAATGCGACCAATCCCGCGACTTCGCCCGCCGCGACAACGACGAAGACCCCAGGCGCCATCGCAACCGCCACCGCCGGTGCCGGTGCCGGTGCCGTTGAGGCCGCTGGTCTCGGCCTTTGGGCCGCGATGGGTCTGGCGCTGATCGGCGGCCTGATCCTCAATCTGATGCCCTGCGTGTTTCCGGTGCTGGCCATCAAGGCGTTGGGCTTTCTGCACGGCAGCGCATCCACGCATCGCCGCCAGGGGCTGGCTTATACCGCCGGCGTGCTGGCCACATTCGCCGCGCTTGGCGCGGTGCTGCTGACCCTGCGCGGCGCCGGCACGGGCGTGGGATGGGGCTTCCAGTTCCAGTCGCCGCTGTTCGTGCTGCTGCTCGCCTGGCTGATGTTCGTACTCGGCCTGTCGTTGGCCGGGCTGCTGTCGATCGGCGCTGGTTTCGCCGGTGTCGGACAGGGCCTCGCGGAGAAGCCGGGTCTCAGCGGCAGCTTCTTCACCGGCGTGCTGGCGACCGTCGTGGCGACGCCATGCACCGCGCCCTTCATGGGCGCGGCCATGGCCTACGCGCTGGCGCAGCCGGCCGTGGAGCTGATGGCGGTTTTCCTCGCGCTAGGCCTGGGGCTCGCGCTGCCTTACCTCGCGCTGGCCTGGTGGCCGGCGTTGCAGCGCCGAATGCCTCGGCCGGGGCCCTGGATGGACGTGCTCAAGCAGGCGCTCGCCTTCCCGATGTTTGCCGCGGCGATCTGGCTGGTGTGGGTGATCGCGCAGCAGGCCGGGCCGATGGGCGTGCTGGTGGCGCTGGCCGGCATGGGTCTGCTGGCGCTGGCCGCGTGGATCCGCGCGGTGAGCCGGCACGCGACGCCGCGTTGGCAGTGGACGGGCGCGGGCGCCGCCTTGGCGGCCGTCGTCGCCGCGGCGACGCTGGTGCCGACGCTCGGCACGGTGGCCGGCGAGGACGTCGCACGCGGCGGCGGCTCTGACAGCACGAGCAGTCCGTCGGCGAGTGCCGATCACGAGCCGTATTCGCCGGAACGCCTGGCCCAGCTGCGCGCGCAGGGCAAGCCGGTGTTCGTGAACCTGACCGCGTCGTGGTGCATCACCTGCCTGGTCAACGAGCGCGTGGCCCTATCCACCGACGAGGTGCGCGAGGCCTTCGTGCGTGAAGGCGTGACCTACCTGAAGGGCGACTGGACGCGCCAGGATCCGCGCATCACCGAGCTGCTGAAGCAGCACGATCGCAGCGGCGTGCCGCTCTACCTGTTCTATCCGGCCGGCACGGGCAGCGACGCCCAGGTGCTGCCGCAACTGCTCACGCCGGGCATCGTCACCACCGCGCTGCGTGGCGGTGCCGCCTGAGCGAGCTTCCCGATCGATTCCCCGGATCCGATCAACCCTCGGCTTCGATTTCATCCCTGGAGACTGCAACATGACCCGCTCGATGACCTCCAAGACCCCCTTCCTGCGTGGCCTGCTGTCGCGCCGCACCGTGCTGGCCGGCGCCGCGACGACGGTGCTGCTGGCCACCGGCGGCCTGGCCCGAGCCCAGGCGCAGCTGGACCAGCCCGCGCCCGCGTTCACCGCGACGACGGCCGAAGGCAAGACCGTCTCGCTCGACAGCTACAAGGGCAAGACCGTCGTGCTGGAGTGGACCAACCACGATTGCCCCTTCGTGAAGAAGCACTACGGCAGCGGCAACATTCCGGCGCTGCAGAAGGAGGCGACGGCGCAAGGCGTCGTGTGGCTGCAGGTGATCTCGTCGGCGCCGCGCCAGCAGGGCCATGTGGACGGGCCGACCGCGCTCAAGCTGAACAAGGACCGCGGCGCCGCGCCGACGCAGGTGCTGCTGGACCCGAGCGGCCAGATCGGCAAGAGCTACGGCGCGCAGACCTCGCCCCACCTGTTCATCGTCAATCCGCAGGGCGTGCTGGTCTACAAGGGCGGCATCGACAGCATCGCCACCGCCAAGGTCGACGACATCCCCAAGGCGGATCCCTACGTGAAGACCGCGCTGGGCGAGCTGGCCGCCGGCAAGAAGATCACGCACGCCAGCACCAAGCCCTACGGCTGCTCGATCAAGTACGGCAGCTGACGCGGCGATCGGCGCGCCGCGCGCCGATCTGTCGCTTTCTTCCGTTTCCGGCCGCATTCGTCGCGGTACTGGCGCCGACGCGACGCGGTGCCGGGCTGGTCTCCCGTTACAGTCCGTCGACAACCGAGAGCGGACGGGATGACGGACAGACGAGCGTGGGAGGCGGCCGATCCAGAGGCCTGGCAGGCGGAGCGGACGATCCATCAGGGTCGGCGGAGCGAGGTCCTCCAGGTCGGCGACGGCCGGGGCGGGCGGGCGCTGCTCAAGCGCCTGCGCGACGCCCGGCCGGACGCGGCCGCCATCGCCCGGCTGCGCCGCGAATATGAACTGGCCCAGCGCCTGGATCCCGCCTTCGTGCTGCGACCGCGCGCGCTGGTCGAGCATGACCAGCGTCCCGCGCTGTTGCTGCCCGAGCTGGAAGGCGAGACGCTGCGGCAGCGCCTGCGGCGCGGCACGCTGGACAACGACGCGCTGATCCGGATCGCGCTGGATCTGGTGGAGGCGCTGCAGCACCTGCATGGCCAGGGTCTGATCCATCGCAACCTCGGGCCGGGCCAGGTGCTGCTGCTGCCCGGCGCGGGCCGCGAGGCCGGCCGGACGCTGATCGCGGACCTCGGCCTGGCCGCCGAGATCGAGCGGGAACGGCCGCTGGTCCAGCGCGCCGAGCTGATCGAGGCTTCGCTGGCGACGCTGGCGCCGGAACTGACTGGCCGGATGAGCCGCGATGTGGACTACCGCGCGGACTTCTACAGCCTCGGCGCCACGCTGCTGGAGGCGCTGACCGGCGCGCCGCCCTTCAGCGTCGACGATCCGGCGCGCGCGGTGCATGCGCACCTGGCGCTCGCCGCGCCGATGGCGACCAGCCGCAATCACCAGGTCTTCACGCCGCTGGCACAGGTCGTCGCCCACTGCCTGCACAAGGAGCCCGAAAGCCGCTACCAGAGCCATCAGGCCCTGCGCCAGGATTTGCAGCTCTGCCAGGCGGCGCTGGCACAGGGCCGCGACCTGCCCGGCTTCGAACCCGGCCATGGCGATGCCGCCGTGCGCTTCCAGCCCAGTGGCCGGCTCTACGGTCGCGAGTCGGCGCAGGCGCAGCTCGGGCAGGCCTTCGACGAGGCCGCGTCGGGCCTGGCCGGCGGGCCGGGGCTGGTGGCCGTGGCAGGCTTCTCCGGCATCGGCAAGACCGCGCTGGTGCTGGCCGCGCAGCGCAGTCTGCTGGCCCAGCGCGGCCACTTCGCCGCCGCCAAGTTCAACCAGTACGGCCAGGACCGGCCTTACGGGCCGCTGCTGCACCTGCTGCAGCAGCGCGCCGCGCAGGTGCTGTCGCTGCCCGCTGAACATCAATCGAGCTGGCGCGATCGCCTGCGGGAGCGCCTGGGCGCGAATGCCGCGCTGCTCGCGCAGGCGCTGCCGGAGATGGCGCCGCTGCTGACGCCGGACGCGCCGCTGGTGCCGGTGGGCCCGGCGGAGGCGGAGAACCGCTTCCTGCGCAGCATCAGCCAGGGTTTCGCGGCGCTCGCGCGCGAGGGCGAGCCGCAGACACTGTTCCTCGATGACTGGCAATGGGCCGACCGCGCGTCGCGCCGGCTGCTGCGCGAATGCCTGAACGACGCGACGCTGCGCCACACCCTGTTCGTCATCGCCTACCGGGACAACGAGACCCCGCCCGGCCATCCGATCGCGCAGGAGCTGACGGAACTGCGCCAGCAGCTCGGCGAGCGCTTCACGCCCTTGCGCGTCGGACCGCTGGGCCTGGACGACACGCGGCGCCTGCTCGCGGACAGCCTGCGTCGCGATCCCGAGGTCGAGGATGCCGGCCTGGATGAGCTCGCGCGCCTGTGCCAGACCCGCACCGCCGGCAATCCGTTCTTCCTGCGCCGCCTGCTCGAGGACCTGGTGCGGCGCGGCCTGATCCACTACGACGCTGCGACGCAGCGCTGGGACCATGCGCTCGAACGCATCGCGGCGACGCGCACGGCCGACAACGTCGTCGCGCTGATGCTGCAGCAGCTCGAGCGCCTGCCCGACGCGACGCGCCAGGCGCTGAGCGTGGCGGCGCTGCTGGGCGCGAACTTCGGCCTCGACGGCCTGGCCACCGCGCTGGACGTGCCCGCCGACGCCCTGGCCACCGACCTGCTGCCGGCGCTGCAGGCGCAGTTGCTGGTGCCCGCCAGCGCGCTGTACCGCTACGCCCCGCAGCTGCAGGGACAGGTCAGCGAGGGCGTGCGCTACGCCTTCGCCCATGACCGCGTGCAGGAGGCGGCGCTGCAACGCATCGCGGCCGACCAGCGGCCGGCGCTGCAACTGCGCATCGGCCGGCTGCTGCGCGACCGACACCTCGCCGCCAACGCCGACCTGCCGTTGCCCTACACGGTCCTGCATCACCTGAACGCGTCGCGGCTGCTGCTGTGCGAGCCGGCGCAGGAGGCGGAGCGCCAGGCGCTGGCCGCGTTCAACGCGCAGGCCTCGTTCCAGGCGATGGACGCTGCCGCCTTCGAGCCCGCCGCCGACTACGCGGAGCTCGCGCTCGAGCTGGCGCCCCTGGCGCCGCAGCGGGCCGCCTGGCTGCATCACGCGGCCCGCATGGCCTACCTGGCGGGCCGGCCGTCGCGGATGGATGCGCTGCTCGAATCGGCGCTCGCCGATGCCGGCGACAACGCGCAGCGCGCGCGGCTGCTGGAAGTCCGCATGGAGGCCTTCTACGCGCAAGGGCGGCTGGCCGAGACCGTCGACCTGGGATTGGAGCTGTTCCTGCTGCTGGGTGCGGAGCTGCCGCGCGCCGCCGGGCCCGACCCGATGGCGCAGGTCATGGAACTGCTGGCCGGATTGCAGCGGGAGATCGCCGCGATCGGGCTGGACACGCTGGCCGCGCGCGCGCCGATGCGCGACGAGCAACGGCTGCTGCTGATCTCGATCGCCGCCAAGATGACCGCCGCCGCCTACATCGTGCGGCCCGCGCTGCTGCCCTTGCTGACGCTGTTCCAGGTCCGCCTGATGGTGGACCACGGCCATGTGCCGCAGGCGTTGTCGGCGTATTCGGTGCTCGGGCTGATGTGCGCGGAGTTCCTCGGCGACTACCGCTTCGCGCATGACCTGGGCCGCATGTCGACCGAGCTCGTGAGCCGGCACGGCTGGATGCAGGTCTACGCGCATGCGGGCTTCTCCTTTCATGCCTTCCTCAGCCACTGGGTGCAGGGCCTGCGCGTGAGCATGGACGGCCTGATGCAGACGCATCGCAATGGGCTGGAATTCGGCAACCTGCGCCATGCGGGCCTGGGCCTGTACGTGCACGACGCGCATGCCTTCCTGTCCGGCATGCCGCTGCCGGCGCTGGAGGAGCAGCTCGTCACGCACGGCCGGCGCCTGCGCGCGATGCGCCAACCGGTGGCGGCGGACTACGAGGACGCGCTGCTCGCGCTGGTGCGGACGCTGCAGCAGCCGCGGTTGCCCGAGGACGGCTTCGACGGCCTGGAGGCGTTCGCGCGCACCTATGGCGAGCGTCAGGACCAGACCGGGCTGATGTTCCTGCACGGCTGGCAGGCGGTGCTGCACTTCGTGGCGGACCGGCCGGAGTCCGCGCTGCGGCTGGCGCTCGACGCTCGCGGCCTGTTCGCGGCCGGCCGCGGCATGCATGCGCAATCGCTGTTGCTGTTCATCGCGGCCTGGGCGGCGCAGCGCGTCGCGCTGGCCGGCGGGGCGCGCGACCAGGCGCTCGAGGACGACGCGCTGCGGCGCCTGCAACGCTGGCAGGACGCGGGACCGGGACACCTGGCCGATCGCGTGGCGCTGCTGCGGGCGCAGCAGGCGATGCTGGCGGACGAACCGGACGAGCAGATCGCCGCGGCCCTGGACCGGGCGCTGGCAGCGGCGGAGGGGCCGCAAGGCACGCCGCTCGATGTCGCGGCCGTGCTGCGCGCGCAGGTCGACTGGTGGCGCGAGCGCGATCCAGCGCAGGCCGACCGGGCGCGTCAGCGCCTGCAACTGGCGTGGAAGGACTGGGGCGTGATCGCGCTCGCCGGCGAGGCGCTGGCGCTCGCGCCCTTGTCCGATGCGCCGGGCCGGTCGGCCGGTGCCGCCACCGAGGGCACGGAGATCCGCGCCGATGCCGCCGACCTCAGCACGCTGACCAAGGCGGTGCAGGCCATCAGCAGCCAGCCGGACCTGCCGCGCCTGCTGCGTCGCCTGCTGGAGGTCGTCGCCGAGAACGCCGGCGCGCAGCGCGCGGCGATCGTGCTGGCCAGCGGCACGGCAGGCGCGTCGCGCTGGGTGCTGCAGGCCGAGGCGACCCTGGGCGAGCAGCCCCGGCTGCATTTGCTGGAGCAGCTGCCGCTGGAACGTGCCGGGGCGCAGCTGCCGCTGGCGCTCATGGCTCGGGTGCTCGGCGACGGGCGACGCGAGCTGATCGTCGACGCGCGGGGCCTGGCGACGATGGAGGACTACTTCCAGCGCCATGCCGCGCCGCCGCGCTCGGTGCTGGCGCTGCCGCTGCTCAAGCAGGGGCAGACGGTGGGCGCGCTCTACCTGGAGAACGCGGCCGCGGCCGGCGTGTTCACCGAGGCGCGGGTGAGTTTCCTGGAGCTGCTCTGCGCCAACGTGGTGAACGCGGTGGACAACGCGCGACTGGTGGCGGAGCTGCAGGAGCTCAACGCCAGCCTGGAGCGTCGCGTGACGCAGCGCACCCGCGAGCTCGCCGACAGCGAGGAGCGCCTGCGCGCCGTGCTGGACCACGCGCCGATCCCGATGGTGGTGACGCGCGAGCGCGATGCGCTGATCGTGTATGCGAATGGCCCGTCCGCCGTGATCGCGGGACGGACGCTGGATGAGCTGGTCGGCAAGCCGGCGATCAGCTTCTACCGCGACCCGGGCGACCGCGAGCGCATGCAGCTCAAGTTCAAGGAGGAAGGCCGGCTGCAGGGCGAGGAGGTCTGCCTGCTGGCGGCCGACGGCGGCGAGCTGTGGATGCTGCTGTCGATGGTGCCGGTCGTGTACGACGGCGAGCCCTCGGTGCTCAGCACGCTGGTCGACTTCACCGACCGCAAGCGGCTGGAGCTCGAGCTGCAGCGGCTGGCGACCACCGATGCGCTGACCGGCGCGGCCAACCGGCGCTGCTTCCTGGACCACGCGGAGGCGGAGGTGGCGCGCAGCCGGCGCTACGGGCTGGAGATGGCGCTGGTGATGATGGACGTCGACCACTTCAAGCGCATCAACGACACGCTGGGCCACGCGCGCGGCGACGCGGCGCTGTGCCGCCTGGTGCAGCTGTGCGCGCAGGTCGTGCGCAAGCAGGACCTGCTGGGACGGCTCGGCGGCGAGGAGTTCGCGCTGCTGCTGCCGCAGACCTCGCTGGCGCATGCGATGCAGTTGGTCGAGCGGCTACGCCATCACATCGAGACCAGCGGCATGGCCTTGCAGCCGGGCCTGCCACCGGCGTCGCTGACGGCGAGCTTCGGCGTGACGGCCCTGCGCCCCGAGGACCTGCGGGTGGACGAGCTGCTCGGCCGCGCCGATCAGGCGCTGTACCGCGCGAAGGACGGCGGACGCAACCGCGTCGAGCACCAGGCCTGATGGGCGGCGGCGGTCCTGAGGTCGCTGCCGGCATCGGCATCGGCACAGGCACCGGCATTACGCCCGACGGTGCCGATCGGCGGTGGCATCAGGGATCGATGCGAGAGGGCTTGGCGCGTTCGCGATAGAACGCGTCGAAGCGGGCTGCGTAGTGGGCTTTGGTTTCCGGCGTGAGCCAATGCATCAGGCCCTTGCGCAGGCTGGCGGCGCCTTCGGGGCGGCCGTAGGCCTTGTCGATGCCCCGGATCGCGGCCAGGCCCCAAGGCGTGCGGGGACAGGCGATGCCGGCCATGACCAGCTCACTGGCGCCGTGGATGGGGACGCTGACGAGGTCCGCCGGATGTCCGGCCATGACCAGCGCCATGTCGAGTTCGACTGAATAGTCCGCGCGCCCGAGGCTGATCATCTGCAGCAGGCGCGCGCCGAAGTCCTTCGGCGAGTACAGCGAGACGGCGCTGTCGGCCGGCCGTGCGGCGAGTGCCTCGTCCAGCACCGGCCCATAGCTGCGGCCGTCGATCAGCGCGCCCCGCATCGAGGTGTCGGCGAGCAGGCGCGGCAGCAGCACTTCGCCGGCGCCGTTGCGCGGCAGTCGCTTGAGCAGCTCGCGTCGCACGATCAGTTGCGGTGGCGGCGTGAGCTGCGTGTTGATGAAGTAGGCGGCGCGCTCGCGCTCCGGCGTGCGGACCACGTTGGCGCGGCACACCTCGTCGCCGTTTTCGATCATCTGCCAGCTGCGCTTGGCGTTGGCGAAGACGATCTCGTGCCGGACGCCGGGCCAGCGTTTGTCGAGGTAGGTGATCACGTGGCCGGTGACGCCACTCGCGCTCGCCCCGGTCATCTGCGGCGCGTGGTCGGAGGCGAGCCAGGTGATCTTGGCGACCACCGGCGGCGCGACCGCCGCCGCCCCCACGGCGTCCCCCTGTGCAGGCGCGAGCGCCCCGCCCAAGAGCGAGGCGGCCAACGGAAGCGACGCGACGAGACGGCCGCAGTTCGAGGCAAGGGGGTTCACGGCGGGCAGCATACGGGGATCACCCGCGACGCTCGTCCGCCGTCCCTCCCGCCGGAGCCGCAGAGCGGTAGTTGGTCACTCCCGGCGTGTCTTCGAGCGCGGAGCGTCGGGCCGGCCCTCCGGCCAATCAACGAGGCAAGGTCCAGGTCTGGGCGTCTGGGCGCAATGCTTCCTGAACTCAGGTTCGTGGCCCGCGTGGGTTGTTCGGACGCGAAAAGATTCGGGCGTGGTCGTTGTTCGGGTTTTGCGGATCGCCCATCAGCTCGGTCGGATAGTGCCCCACGTCGAATGGGCCACGGTGTGCCGGAGTCGCCGAGCCATTGTCCAGATGACGGGCACGCGAACGGGCGTGGTTTGAGCCCTGTACGGTCTGCGCTCCATTCCTGCGCTCGCCTTGGTCGGCTGCCGGGGAGCGCCGGTCTGCGGTCTGTGTTGAAGGGCTCGGGTTGTTCGACAGCACCGGCGGGTTCGCGGTCACAAGGGTCAGCAGACTGCTGGCCAGCTGTTCCGGGTTGTCGTGCCACCGTTGTGCCGCCTGCCGCACGCCTGCATGCAATGACGAGAATGGCTGCGTCACGATGTCCCGCAGATGGCCGGCCACATCGCGCCGGTTTTGCTCGGTGGCCTGCGGCATGCCTGTGCCGCGCGCGACCAGCACGACGGCATCACCAATCACTTCTGCGCTCGGCACGGTCGGCGGCTGAACCGATGAGGTCGCTCGTGTGGACAGCACCGGTTCTTTCCTGGTCACAAGACGCAGCAGGTTGAGCACCAACTGCTCGGGGTCGCCGTTCGCCCGGGTCGCGGCCCTTGCCACCTGCGCATTCAGACCGCCAGAGGGCGGCGAGTGGATGTCCTGCAGATGATCGACCAGGTTTTGCGTGTTGCGGCCCGCCACGGCCGTCAAGTCGATGTCGTGCATGCCGGTGAGCATGTCCATGGCGTCATGCAACATCGCTGTGCGACGGTCAGCATTGGACTGGACGTCCTGCCTGGGCATGTTTGTATGGCTGGGGCGGTTGGTCGCCCGATCCGGCTGATTTGCGGGGGCCGAGGCCAACAACTGATCGCCAGGACGTGTTTCGGATCTCTGGCTTCGCGGCAATACCGGCGAGTCTGACGTCACCAACGCCAACAGGTTGCGCACCAGTTGTTCCGCGCTGCCGCTGCCTCGCTGCGCAGCTTCGACGACCCGTGGGTCGAGGCGAGATGCGGGCAGCATGGCGATCTGGTGGACGTGATTGGTCACGTGGAGCACATCTCGATGGCTCATGCCTGTGATGTTGGAGCGGTCTGTCCCACCCAATAGGCGCAACGCGCCTTCCACCACTTCACGGTTTGGCATGCGCCCAGGGCCAGCCACGGTCGCGCCAGCTGCCGCCCCAGCGTGGCGTGCTGCATCGCTGCGTGGCGTGGGATTGCCGATCTGCACTCGATGCCTGCGTCCATCTTCAGCCGTGGCCGCAGCCTGATGGCGCCGCCCGGTCGGAATACCGTAAGGCGATGCTGGCGCGTTCTGCGAGGCTCGTGCCTCGGGAGCCGTCTCTTGGCGTTGCGCTGGCGAGCTACTGGATTCCGCAGAGGGCGTGCGATTCGTCCGGAAGAGATTGCGAAGATTGTTGATGGTCATCTGTACTGCCAGGTGTGCCGGCGGTCGGCGCCGGTGTCGAAGACGTTCCACAGACCTTATGTGCGGTCTCGGCATGGAACCTTGCCGGCGCGAAAACTCCTTCAACGATGCGAAGGCGCGGGCGCCGCAGCGATGACGCGGCGCTCCGGAGTCTCCCGCCAGCAAGGGCCGTTCCCCATTCACGAATGTTCATGGGGTAGCTACGAGAACGTCAGGACAAAAAAAGCCCCACCGGCCATCGCCAGCGGGGCTGCTCGCACAGAGCGAACGGTCTGATTGCCTGTGACGCCGCTTGCGCGGCGCCCGAGACCGACCGAGGAGACAAACAGGTGTTCTTGCCCGAGGCGCCGGATCAGCGCTTCTCGTTGATCTGGTCGAAGACGCCGCCGTCGTCGAAGTGGGTCTTCTGGGCATTGCGCCAGCCGCCGAAGACCTCGTCGATCGTCACCAGCTTCACCGGCGCGAACTGCTTGGCGTACTTGGCGGCGACCTTCGGGTCACGCGGACGGTAGTAGTTCTTCGCGGCGATCTCCTGGCCCTCCGGCGAATACAGGTACTCCAGGTAGGCCTGCGCCACCTTGCGCGTGCCCTTCTTGTCCACCGTCTTGTCCACCACCGACACCGGCGGCTCCGCCAGGATGGACAGGCTGGGCGTGACGATCTGGAACTTGTCCGGCCCCAGCTCCTTCACCGCCAGGTAGGCCTCGTTCTCCCAGGCGATCAGCACGTCGCCGATGCCGCGCTCGACGAAGGTCGTCGTCGAGCCGCGCGCGCCGGAATCCAGCACCTTGGTGTTGGCATAGATCCGCTTGACGAAGGCCTTGGCCGATTCGGCGTTGCCGCCCGGCTGCTTCAGCGCATAGGCCCAGGCCGCCAGGTAGTTCCAGCGCGCGCCACCCGAGGTCTTCGGATTGGGCGTGATCACGTCGATGCCGCCACGCGCCAGGTCCGGCCAGTCGTTGATGTGCTTCGGATTGCCTTTGCGCACCAGGAAGACGATCGTCGAGGTGTACGGCGACGCGTTGCTCGGCAGGCGCTTCTGCCAGTCGGCGGGCAGCAGCTTGCCGTGGTCGTGCAGCGCGTCGATGTCGTAGGCCAGCGCCAGCGTCACCACGTCGGCGTCCAGGCCGTCGATGACCGAGCGCGCCTGCTTGCCCGAGCCGCCGTGCGAGTTCTTCACCGTCACGGTCTCGCCGGTCTTGGCCTTCCAGTACTTCGCGAACGCGGCGTTGAAGTCCTGGTACAGCTCGCGCGTCGGGTCGTAGGAGACGTTGAGCAGCGTGACCGCGCCTTGCGCATGGGCCTGGGGCATCAGCGCGGCACCCCCCAGCAGAGCGGCGGTGGCAAGCAGCGAGACGGTGCGTCGGAGTGCGTTCACGGGAGTCTTCTCTTCACGGGGGGTTGAGGGGAGCGCCCAATGTAGGCAAGCGCACCGTCCAAGGGAACGAAGAAGATCTGCTTTGCTTTGCAGCCTGGCCTGGAAAAAGGGCCGCTCCCTCGTGAGGAGCGGCCCGCAAGCCAGCGCGGGGTCGCGCCAGCAGTCGGATCGACGGGAGGGGCCGCCGCGCTCAGCCGCCGAAGCGGTAGTCCAGCTCGATCCAGCCCTGCCGCCCATGCGGCAGGTAGTAGCCGACCGGGTAGTACGGCCAGGTCGCGCTGGGATCGCGGCGGATGCTGTCGAACAGGTTGTTGACGATGACGCTGACGCGGGTGCGCTTGTCCAGTTGCCAGGCGGTGCTCGCGTTGACGTTCCAGTACGGGCCCAGCCAGCCGTCCTGCGCCTCGCGGGCGATGCGGCCGTTGCGCTGCGCGGCCAGCGTGTGCGTCCAGTCGCCGACCTGCCAGGACAGGCTGGCGTTGAGCTTGCTCGGCCAGTCGCTGAAGTCCGGCGTGCCCACCAGGTTGCGGTTGTCGTCGCCGGCGAACTGCTGGTACTTGAAGCTCTTGACCCGCGTGTACTTCGCGTCGGCCGTCCAGCGGCCCCAGGTCGCCGTCGTCCAGCTGTAGCGCGCGCCGATGTCCACGCCCCAGGTCGATTCATTGGCCGCGTTGATCGGGTTGACGCGGATCTCCGCCACTTCGCCCGGCCGCACGAGCGCATCCAGCGGATTGCGGCGCACCCGCGCCACGGCGTCCTGGCAGGTCGGCGACTGCGCGTCCTTCACGCCGGTGCGGCAGTCCGCCTCGGTGCGCAGCACGCCGTCGGCGCTGAGGTCGGTGACCAGGTCGCGGATGGCGATCTTCCACAGGTCCACCGAGAGATCGAAGGACGCGGCCGGCTGCCACACCGCGCCCAGTCCCCAGGAGCGGCCGCGCTCGGACTTCAGGTCCGACGAGCCGGTGCGCACGTAGTTGAAGCCTGGTGACACGCCGGCGAAATCGCATTGCGACAGCGGCTGGCCGGCCTGCGCGCAGCGGTAGTAGTCGGTCGACGACGAGTAGTAGCCCTTGGTCTGCTGCGCGAAGATGTAATTCATGTCCGGCGCGCGGAAGCTGGTTGCGTGCTGCGCGCGCAGCAGCAGCGTGGACAGCGGCCGGAACTCCAGGCCGGCGTTGTAGGTCGTGCTGCCGTCGCTGCGGCCGGCGAATTCATAACGGTCATGGCGCGCGGCGACGGTGGCCGTCAGCTGCCGGGTGATCGGCGCGTTCAACTCACCGCCCAGCGCCAGGCGCTCGCGCGTGCCGCGCACCGTCGGCGAGGCGCTGGTGTTGTAGAAGACGCCCTGCCCCAGTCGCGGGTCGGCCTCGTTGCGGAAGCCCTGCGTGCCGGCCTCCGCCACCACCGCGGCCCGCACCGGACCACCGGGCAGCCGGAACCACTCGCCGCTCGCAGAGGCGCTCAGCTGCTGGTTCCAGCTCGCGTTGCGCGTCCAGCTGCGGTCGCTGACGCTGTCGATCTCCTGCGGCGTGAGCGGGCGGAACAGCCGCGCCGGATCGGCCGAGTAGATCGCCACGCCGTCCGCGTCCGTCCCGATGCGCGGGCCGAGCAGCAGGGACTCGATGCCGGCCGTCAGGCGCGGGGTCGTGGTGCGGTTGAGGTAGTAGGAGCTGTTGGCCGCGACCTCGAAGGTCCAGCTGCCGGTGAGCTCCCCGCGCGCGCCGACCGCCACGTTGTGCGTCGCGTCTCGCCACTGGCGGTTGAAGCGGTCCACGCCGCCCAGTTCCTCGGGCGCGAAGCGCCGGGTCCAGATCTCCAGCTGGCCGGTCGCGGCATTGCGGAAGTAGCCCTTGCCGGCGGCGTCCGAGGTCCAGCTCGGACCGCGGGTGTTGTTCTCGGTCCGCGCCCAGCCGAACTGGCCTTCGGCGAACAGCTCCAGCCCGCCATCTAGCTGCCAGGTCAGGCCCCCGGCCGCCTGCGCGCTGCGGTTGCCGGTCTGCGTGGTCCAGTAGGTCGGCGAGGCCCGACCGCTGCCGCAGTAGGTGCCGTTCCTGGCTTGATAAGGCGCGACCGAGCCCTCGAAGAGCCCACCGGCCGCGGCGCAGCCGTCGCTGGGCGTGAGGTAGGCGCCGCCGGACGCGTTGCGGCGGCCGAAGACCACCGTCGGCGCCGCGCCGCTCAGGGTGGTGTCGGCCATGAAGTCGCGCTGCCGGCTCCAGATCGGCTCGCGGCCGCTGAGCTCGACGCCCCACACGCCCTGCAGCCGGCCGCCGTCGAAGCCGCCGGTGACCTGCGCGCGGGCGTTCTCCCCGCCGCCGCGCTGCGTGCCGCCGGCGCGCAGGTTCACCGAGACGCCCTCGACCCGCTTCTTCAGCACGATGTTGACCACGCCGGCGATCGCGTCCGAGCCGTAGACCGAGGACGCGCCGCCGCTGAGCACCTCGATGCGGTCGATCAGCGCGGACGGGATGTTGGCGATGTTGACGAAGTTGACCGAGCCCTCGTAGGCGGTCGGGTAGTCGGCGACGCGTCGGCCGTTGACCAGCACCAGCGTGTGGTTGGGCCCCAGGCCGCGCAGGCTGATCGCATTGGCCGCCGGCGTGAAGGTGTTGCCGAAATCCTCGCCCTGCGTGAAGCCGGTGTTTTCGGTCAGGCCGCTCAGCGCGTCGGAGACGTTCTTGTAGCCGAGCCGGTCCAGGTCCTCCGACTTGATGACGGTGACCGGGCTCGGTCCTTCGCTGTTGACGCGCGAGATGCGCGAGCCGGTGACGACCACCGACGGCAAGGGCGCGTCCTTCGCGTCGTTGACCGCCTTGGAGTCCTTGGGATCTTTGGCCGGACTGGCGTCCTGGGCGGGCGCCGTGGCCGGAACCTGGGCGTGAACGCTGCCGACGGGCAGGACAGCGATGGAAAGGACGGCGATGGGAGATGCGGCCGCCAGTGCGGCGGCCAGCGTGGCGGCCGATCCGGTGAGGCGGGCCGCGTGCTCGACGAAGGGCTTCAAGAGACTTCCTCGTGGGAGTGAACAGGTGAGCCCGTCACTCTAGGAAGCGCCCTCAGGTCGATGAAGCAATCGTTTCTGCTTTGCTTTGTTGTGCGGTCCGGTTATGCACATGCGGATTTTCTTCCGGCACCCCCGGCGGTCCTCACTCCGCCGCTCAGCCGGAGCTTCCGCGTGGCCCTCAGTCCGACCCGTTGGGCGACACCCGCGCCTGCTCGACCAGGTCACGCGTCAGCGGCGGCGCGAAGGTCTCGATGAAGGCGTAGACATAGTCGCGCAGGTAGGCATCCCGCCGCACCGCGAGCCGCGTCAGGTTGTCGGCGAAGAGATGGCGCGCATCGATCGCGCGCAGATGGCGGTCGCGCTCCTCGTCGTAGGCGATCGCCGCGACGATGCCCACGCCCAGCCCGAGCTCGACGTAGGTCTTGATCACGTCCGCGTCCATCGCCACCAGCACGACGTTGAGGTCGAGCCCGGCCGCCGCGAAGGCGTCGTCGATGTGCGAGCGGCCGGTGTAGCCGGTCTCGTAGGTGATGACCGGGAACTCCGCCAGACGCTCCAGCGTCAGCGGCGTGCCGGCGCTGGCCTCGGCGTCCAGCGGATGGCCCGGCGGCACCAGCACCGTGTGGGTCCAGCGGTAGCACGGCAGCGTCAGCAGCTGCGGATGCAGCGCCAGCGCTTCGGTCGCGATGCCGATGTCGGCCTCGCCGTCGATCAGCAGCCGTGCGACCTGCTGCGGCGAGCCCTGCGTGAACTGCAGGCTGACCTCGGGATGGGACTCGCGGAAATCGCGCACCGCCGGCGGCAGCGCGTAGCGCGCCTGGCTGTGCGTGGCGGCGATGCGCAGATGGCCGCTGTCGGCGCGGGCGAAGTCCTCGCCGGCGCGGCGCAGGTTCTCGGCCTCGCGCAGCAGCCGCTCGACGATGGGCATCACGTTGCGGCCCGGCTCGGTCAGGCCCGTCAGGCGCTTGCCGGCGCGCACGAAGATGTCGATGCCGAGCTCGTCCTCGAGCTCGCGGATCTGCCGGCTCACGCCGGGCTGCGAGGTGTGCAGCGCCTGCGCCACCTCGGTCAGGTTGAAGTTGCGGCGCTGGGCCTCGCGGACGGATCGGAGTTGCTGGAAGTTCATCGTCGGCAGTCACATCGGGGGAGGGCTCGCCGGCCTCGACGGCATTCGATGAACGTCGCGAAAGCGGCTTGCTTATGCGGATTGATTATTCGAATCCGCGCCGCCGATGTCCTCCAACAAATTCCGATAAGCAATCCCGCGGCGCCCGCATGAGCAATGCAGGCACGACGCGCCTGCGCTCCAGCGTCAGGCGTCGGGATCCATCGCCTCGCGGACCGCGTCCTCGGTCAGCTCGGCCACGCATTCCTGCAGGAAGCGATAGGCGAAGCCGCGCAGGTAGTGACCGCGCTTGAGCGCGATGCGCGTCGTGTTGGGCGGGAACAGGTGGCTCGCGTCGATCAGCTGCAGGCCCGAGTCGCGACCCGGCTCGAAGGCCATCGCCGCGATGACGCCCACGCCCAGCCCGATCTGCACGTAGGTCTTGATGACGTCCGCATCGAGCGCCGACATGACCACGTCGGGCGCCAGGCCGGCGGCGGCGAAGCTCGCGTCGATGCGGGCGCGGCCGGTGTAGCCCTCGTGATAGGTGATCAGCGGCTGCTCGGCCAGCGCCTCCAGCGTCAGCGGCTGGCGCGTGAGCGCATGGCCCTCGGGCACGACCACCGCATGGCGCCATTCGTAGAACGGGAAGGTGACGAAGGCGTCGTCCTTGCCGAGCGCCTCGGTGGCGATGCCGATGTCGGCCTCGCCCGACTGCAGCAGCGAGACGATCTCCGACGGACTGCCCTGGTGCAGCACCAGGTGCACGCGCGGGTAGGCCGCCTTGAAGCGCGCCACCACCTGCGGCAGCGCGTAGCGCGCCTGCGTGTGCGTGGTGGCGATCGTCAGCTGGCCTTGATCCGCACTGCTGAACTGCTGCGCCAGCCGCTTGATGTTGCGCACGTCCTGCAGCATGCGGTCAACGACGACCGCCAACTCCTTGCCCGGCTCGGTCAGCCCGAGCAGCCGCTTGCCGCGGCGCTGGAAGAGCTCGACGCCGAGCTCGTCCTCCAGGTCCTTGATGTGCTTGCTGACGCCCGACTGCGAGGTGAACAGCGCCGCCGCCACCTCGGTCAGGTTGAAGTTCTGCTGCACCGCCTCCCGGACGATGCGGAGCTGTTGGAGATTCATGGTCGGAGGACTCGAGGGATCGCGCGCTCTGCGGCTCGCTGATCGAGGGGGATCAAGCAGCCTGATCGATGCCGAACAGGCTCAGGCGCGAGGCCTGCAGGCGGACGCGCTGGCCCGAGGCCAGCTGCAGCGCCTCGGCCTGCTCGCGGCTGAGTTCCGCTTCCAGGTGCTCGCCGGAGGCGCCGCGCAGTTCCACGCGCGCGGCGGCGCCGAAGGCCAGCACGCGCTCGACGGTGGCGGGCAGGCCGGGTGCGTCCTGCGCCGGGATGATCACCAGCTCGTGCGGGCGCGCGTAGGCCTGCACCAGGCCCTGCTGGGCACCTTCGATCGCGGCGCCGGCGCCCTGCGCCAGCGTCTGGTCGCCGACGCGCACGATGCCGCTGTCCACGCGGCCTTCGAAGCGGTTGACCGCGCCGAGGAAGCCGTAGACGAAGGGCGTGGCCGGACGCTGGTAGACCTCGGTCGGCGAGCCGACCTGCTCCACGCGGCCGTGGTCCATCAGCACGACGCGGTCGGCCACTTCCAGCGCCTCTTCCTGGTCGTGCGTGACGAAGATGCTGGTGATGTGCAGCTCGTCATGCAGGCGGCGCAGCCAGCGGCGCAGCTCCTTGCGCACCTTGGCGTCGAGCGCGCCGAAGGGCTCGTCCAGCAGCAGCACGCGCGGCTCGACGGCGAGCGCGCGGGCCAGCGCGATGCGCTGGCGCTGGCCGCCGGACAGCTGTGGCGGATAACGATCGGCCAGCCAGTCCAGCTGCACCAGCTGCAGCAGCTCGTGGACCTTGCGCTTGATCTCCGACTCGGGCGGGCGCTGCTTGCGCGGCTTCACGCGCAGGCCGAAGGCGACGTTGTCGAACACCGTCATGTGGCGGAACAGCGCGTAGTGCTGGAACACGAAACCGACCTCGCGCTCGCGCACGTGGGTGTCGGAGGCGTCGGCGCCGTCGAGCAGCACCTGGCCGCGGTCGGCGGTCTCCAGGCCCGCGATGATGCGCAGCAGCGTGGTCTTGCCGCAGCCCGAGGGACCCAGCAGCGCGGTCAGCTCGCCGGTGGGGAAGTCCAGGCTGACGTCGCCCAGCGCGGTGAAGCTGCCGAAGGACTTGTGGATGTTGCGGACCTGGATGCTCATGCTTCTTCCTTGATCACATTGCGCGAGGCCTGCCACTCGACGAACTGCTTGAGTCCGAGCGTGACCAGCGCCAGCAGCGCGAGCAGCGACGCGACGGCGAAGGCCGCGGCGAATTGGTATTCGTTGTAGAGGATCTCGACCTGCAGCGGCAGCGTGTTGGTCTGGCCGCGGATATGGCCCGAGACCACCGACACCGCGCCGAACTCGCCGAAGGCGCGCGCGTTGCACAGGATCACGCCGTAGAGCAGGCCCCACTTGATGTTGGGCAGCGTCACATGCCAGAAGGTGCGCCAGCCGCTGGCGCCCAGCACTGTGGCGGCTTCTTCTTCATCGCGGCCCTGCGCCTGCATCAGCGGGATCAGCTCGCGCGCGACGAAGGGGAAGGTCACGAAGACCGTGGCCAGCACGATGCCGGGGACGGCGAAGATGATCTTGATGTCGTGCTCCGCGAGCCAGGGCCCGAACCAACCCTGCGCGCCGAAGATCAGCACGTAGATCAGGCCCGCCACCACCGGCGAGACCGAGAACGGCAGGTCGATCAGCGTGATCAGCAGCTGCTTGCCGCGGAAGTCGTGCTTGGTGATCGCCCACGCGGCGCTGACGCCGAAGACGACGTTCAGCGGCACCGCGATGACCGCGGCGATCAGCGTCAGCTTGATCGCGGAGACGGCGTCGGGCTCGATCAGCGAAGCCAGGTAGGTGTCCCAGCCTTTGCGCAGCGCCTCGGTGAAGACGGCGGCCAGCGGCAGCAGCAGGAACAGCGCGAAGAAGGCCAGCCCCAGCGTCAGCAGCGTGTAGCGCACCCAGCGCTTTTCCGCGGTGGCGGGGTTGCCTTGATAGTGACCGGCCGAGCGGGCCCGGCCGAGCGATGCGGCGGATCCGGCCATGTCAGCGCTTCCCGTCCAGTCCGTTGCGGCGCAGGCTCCAGGCCTGCAGTCCGTTGATGCCCAGCAGCAGCACGAAGGAGAACACCAGCATCACCACCGCGATCGCGGTGGCGCCGACGTAGTCGTACTGCTCGAGCTTGGTGATGATCATCAGCGGCGTGATCTCGCTGACCATCGGCATGTTGCCGGCGATGAAGATGACCGAGCCGTATTCGCCCACGGCCCGCGCGAAGGCCAGCGCGAAGCCGGTCAGCAGCGCCGGCGTCAGCATCGGCAGCACCACCAGGCGGAAGGCCTGCCAGCGGTGCGCGCCCAGCGAGGCGGCGGCTTCCTCGAGCTCGGTGTCCAGGTCCTCCAGCACCGGCTGCACCGTGCGCACGACGAAGGGCAGGCCGATGAAGATCAGCGCCACCAGCACGCCCAGCGGCGTGAAGGCGACCTTGATGCCCAGCGGCTCCAGCCACTGGCCCATCCAGCCGTTGGGCGCGTACAGCGCGGTCAGCGCGATGCCGGCCACGGCGGTGGGCAGGGCGAAGGGCAGGTCGATGAGCGCGTCCACCAGCTTCTTGCCCCAGAAGTCGTAGCGCACCAGCGACCACGCCAGGATGAAGCCGAAGATCACGTTGATGAAGGCGCCCAGCAGCGCCGCGCCGAAGCTCAGGCGGTAGGACGCCAGCACGCGCGGCGAGGTGGCCGCGGCCCAGAAGGCCTCGACGCCATGGCCGGCGGACTTCAGGAAGACCGCGCACAGCGGGATCAGCACCAGCAGCGAGAGATAGAAGAGCGTGAAGCCCAGCGTCGGCGCGAAGCCGGGCAGCACGCGGCGTCGCTTGCGGGCGGGCGCCGGGGCGGCCTGCGTCGCGGGGAGCACGGCGGTGTTCATCGGATCAGTCGGTCAGGAGTCGGCGGGGAGGGCGGACGGCGCGGGCTTCGATCAGCGGCGCGCGGCCATGATCTGGTCGTAGGTGCCGCCGTCGGCGAAGTGCGTCTTGCCGACCTTGGCCCAGCCGCCCAGCGTCTGGTCGACGCTGAACAGCTTGATCGGCGCGTAGCGTTTCTCGTGCTTCTTGAAGATCGCCGGATCGCGCGGGCGGAAGTTGTTCTGGGCAATGATTTCCTGGCCCTCCGGCGTCCAGAGGAAGTCCAGGTAGGCCTTGGCCAGCGCGGCCGAGCCCTTCTTGGCGACGACCTTGTCGACGATGGCCACCGGCGCGTCGGCCTCGACCGAGATGCTGGGCGCGACCACCTCGAAGTTGCCCTTGCCGAATTCGTTCTCGATGAGCTCGGCCTCGGACTCGAAGGTCAGCAGCACGTCGCCGATGCCGCGCTGGGTGAAGGTGGTGGTGGCGCCGCGGCCGCCGCCGTCCAGCACCGGCACGTTGGCCAGCACCTTGGAGACGAAGTCCCGGGCCTGCGCGTCGCTGCCGCCCTTGGCGATGACGCTGCCCCAGGCGGCCAGGTAGCCGTAGCGGCCGTTGCCGGTCACCTTGGGGTTGGGAATGATCACCGAGATGCCGGGACGGGCCAGGTCGGCCCAGTCCTTGATGCCCTTGGGATTGCCCTTGCGCACCAGGAACAGCATGGTCGAGCTGTAGGGCGCGGCGCCGTTGGGGAACTTGCTGCGCCAGTCGGCGCCGGTCAGGCCCTTCTCGGCCAGCGTGTCGACGTCGGTGGCCTGGTTCATCGTGACCACGTCCGCCTCCAGCCCGCCGATCACCGAGCCGATCTGCTTGGACGAGCCGCCGTGCGACTGGTTCACCGTGATCGTCTGGCCGGTCTTGGCCTTGTACGCGGCGACGAAGGCCGGATTGATCTGCTTGTAGAGCTCGCGCGCCACGTCGTAGGAGACGTTCAGCAGCGTCGTCGGCTGCTCGGCCGACGCCAGCATCGGCACGCCCAGCAGCGGCGTCGCGGCGGCCAGCAGCAGCGCCCGGCGGCGCGTGGCGGAGAACAGGGAGCGGTTCTTGTGGGCGTTGTTCTGGAGCATGGCAAGCAGGCGGGGGCCGGCGACGTTGAAGGTCGGGCTGCGAAGCTTGCCAAACAGTCCTTATTCCAGGAACGATTGTTTGAGCATTTGCTTATCTCGCATATCGAATATGCGAGGCGAGTGGGATGAAAGGCGCCAGGACCGCGATCGGGCTCCGCCGGAAGCGCCTCCCCCAAGACCCCGAGGGCGGCGCCCGGTCGCGACCTGGGCTTTCACCATGCCTTCCCGGCGGCCCTACTGCCGCCGCCGGCGGGGGCGACATGGGCGCGCCCCGTGAAACGGAGTCTGGTGCGGGTCGCTCGTCATCGCCAATGCGGAATGCAAGTGAGCAGCGTCGGCCGGCTCATATGGGCGGCCACCGGCCGCGTGCGACGTGCCGCGCTGTCCTCCCTCCGATGGACGAGGGCGATGGCGGGCGGTGGGGGAGTCCGCTAGGCTGCGCAGGGAGCACGAACCCCACCGCCAGAGCGAGGAACCGCCTCCATGATGACTGCCCCGATCCCCGCGAACGAAGCGGAGCGGATCCAGGCGCTGCGCGAGCTGCTGATCCTGGACACGCCGCCCGAGGAGCGCTTCGATCGCATCGTCGAGTTCGCCGCCGAGGAATTCGGCGTGCCGATCGCGCTGATCAGCCTGGTCGACGACGACCGCCAGTGGTTCAAGGCCCGCTTCGGGCTGGCGGTGTGCGAGACCGACCGGCGCAGCAGCTTCTGCGGCCATGCCATCCATGTGTCGGAGGTGATGGTGGTGTCCGATGCCACCCAGGATCCGCGTTTCGCGGACAACCCGATGGTGCTGGGGCCGCCGCACATCCGCTTCTACGCCGGCGCGCCGCTGGAGATCCGCCCTGGCGTCCGTGTCGGCACCCTGTGCCTGATCGATCGGCGTCGCCGCGCGCTGGACGACACCGACCTGGCCATCCTCATGAGCCTGCGGGACGTGGTGGTCTCCGAACTGCTCGGGAAGGCCGCGGAGTCGGATTCATGAGCGCCGTCGCGCCGCCCCAGCTGCTGCTGGTCGACCCGCATTCGCTGTTCCGCCGCACGGTCGCGATGGTCGCGCGGCAGCTGGGCATCGCGCAGGTGCATGAGTCCAGCAGCCTCGAGGCGGCGCAGCGCCTGCTGGAGCACCAGTCGATGGACGGCCTGCTGCTGGACATCGGCCAGGGGCTGGACGCGCTCGCGCTGTTGCAGAGCGTGCGCGCCGGCGCCCTGCGCTGCCCGCCGTCCACCCCGGTGGCCTTGACCGCCGAGGCCTGCGACCTGCCCACCGCGCAGCTCTACAAGGAGCTGCAGGTGCGCCGCATCATGCTCAAGCCCTTCAAGGTCAAGACCGCGCTGGAGGTCATCCAGGACCTGGCCCGCCCCGAATCGGCCCAGTGAGGGCCGCGCCCCCCCGGCGGGGGTCACTCCACCCAATGCTGGGTGAGCCAGGGGGTGGGCAGCACGTAGCTGCGCAGGTGGCGCCAGCGGTGCTTGACGCCGCCGGCGAACGCGGCGCGGAAGTGGTCCCACGGCTTCTCGTGCGGCGGGTCCTGGGTGTTCCAGCGGCCCAGCATGACGTCGGCCGGATTCGGTCCGCCCGGGAAGGTCACGATGCGCGCGCCGGCCGGCAGCTTGGCCGGCTTGAAGTAGCGCAGCGGGAAGGCCGGCAGGCAGTGCAGGCGGAAATGGCGCGTCCACAGGTGCGGCCAGAACTTGATGCCGCCGGGCACCGAGGCCGTCACCCAGTGCTGCTCGAAGCCATGCTTGTCGGCCACGGCCTGGGGGTCGGCGCGGAATTTCTCGATGATGTGCGGGTACTTGCCGACCGGGAAGCGGAACACGGAGGTCTGCCCCAGGCGCTGCATCGGCTTGGCCCAGTTGCGGGCCAGCACCACGTCGTCGGGATGGCCGTGGGTGAAGTAGCCGTCGATGTTGTCGACGATCACCGAATCCAGGTCGATGAACAGCACCGGGCCGGACAGGCCGGTCTTCTCGCCCAGGTCGGCGCTCCACATCACCAGCTTGCGCCACTTGCCCAGGGACTTCTTCGGCCATTCGCAGCCGAGTTCCTCCAGCGGGTAAGCGTCCACCTCCGGGCGCAGGCCCTCGGCGTTGTCGGTCAGGCAGACCAGGCGGAAATCGCCGGTCACATGCCGGCGCAGCATGCCGTAGAGGCGGTTGACGTATTCCGGGCCGTAAGCGGTGCCCCACTTGACGCAGATGACTTGTTTCATGGGGGAGCGATGGCTCATTTTGGTTGTGGTCTCACCCAGATAGGGAAGGACGACACTATACGCAGCTGCCTGTAACTGGATTGCAAACGGGGCTTTCCGCCTCGATGACGCGGGACATCGGGCGCCCCGCCGGGCGACTGACGCACCCGCCGCCGGACTGGCTTCGATATGCGATGGGCGCAGTTGGACATGCCAGGACCTTCGTTCCGGCGAGGAAGCGCGCTGCCTAGAGTCGGCGCCCATGACAGCCCTCGCCCCGCCCCTGACCGTCCCGCCCCTGCGGCCCGCCGCGTTCGTGGAAGACGCCGACGCGCCCTCGCAGGCCTTCGAGGTCCAGGCCTTCGACGCGCCGCTTGGCGCGGAGGTGCTGGGGCTCGACCTGGCGCGGCCGCTGAACGACGCCGACTTCGCGCGACTGCACCGCGCGCACCTGGACCACCACGTCCTGGTCTTCCGCGACCAGCGCATCACGCCCGCGCAGCACATCGCCTTCAGCCGGCGCTGGGGGCCCTTGCAGATCCATGTGCTGCGCAATTTCCAGCTGCCGGGCCATCCGGAGATCCTGCAGGTGTCCAACCTCCGCGATGCGCAGGGCCAGCCGGTCGGGCTGGGCGACGCCGGCCAGTACTGGCATTCCGACCTCTCCTACAAGGAGCGCCCCAGCCTGGGCTCGCTGCTGCATGCGCAGGAACTGCCCGCGGAGGGCGGCGACACGCTGTTCGCGAACCAGCATCTCGCCTATGACGGCCTGCCGCTGGCGCTGAAGACCGCGATCGCCGGCAAGCGCGCGGAGCACAGCTACCTGGCGAAGTACGAGGAACTGCGGGCGCGCAATCCCTGGCGCCCGAAGCTGACGCCGGCGCAGATCGCCGAGGTCAAGCCGGTGTCGCAGCCGGTCGTGCGCATTCACCCGGAGACCGGCCGACGCGCGCTCTTCGTCAGCGAGCACTTCACGACGCGCATCCTGGACCTGCCCGAGGACGAAAGCCGCGACCTGCTGGCGCAGCTCTTCCAGCACAGCAGCCGGGAGAGCATCGTCTACCGCCACCGCTGGCAGGCGCACGACCTGGTGTTCTGGGACAACCGCTCGCTGCTGCACCTGGCCGCGGGCTGTCCGGACTCCCTGCGCCGCCACCTCCACCGCACCACCATCGAGGGCGACGCTCCGGTGGGATGACCCACCCCTTCGCGTGCTTCACCCGCCTCCACTTCCCTGCCATGACCTCTTCCTTCAAGAAACCCCTGATGGCCGCCCTCGGACTGGCGCTCGCGCTGGCCGGCACCGCCTCGCAGGCGGAAGGCAAGCTCCGCATCGCCGAGCAGTTCGGCATCGTCTACCTGCTGCTCAACGTCGCCCAGGATCAGCAGCTGATCGAGAAGCACGGCAAGGCCGCCGGCGTCGACATCCAGGTCGAGCGCGTGCAGCTGTCCGGCGGACCGGCGATCAACGAGGCGCTGCTGTCCGGCAGCATCGACATCGCCGGCGCGGGCGTCGGCCCGCTGCTGACGCTGTGGGACAAGACGCAGGGGCGGCAGAACGTGCGCGGCATCGCCTCGCTGGGCAACTTCCCGTACTACCTGACCAGCAGCAATCCCGCCGTCAAGAGCATCGACGACTTCAGCGACAAGGACCGCATCGCGCTGCCGGCGGTGGGTGTGTCGGTGCAGTCGCGCATCCTGCAGCTGGCCTCGGCCAGGCGCTGGGGCGATGCACAGTTCAACCGGCTGGACCGCCTGCAGGTCGCCTTGCCGCATCCGGAAGCGACCGCGGCGCTGATCAAGGGCGGCACCGAGATCAACGCCCACTTCGGCAACCCGCCGTTCCAGGAACAGGGCCTGGCGGGCAATCCCAACGTGCATGTGGTGCTCAGCAGCTACGAGGTGTTGGGCGGGCCGGCGTCGGCCACGGTGCTGTACACGACGGAGAAGTTCCGGCGCGACAACCCGAAGACCTACAAGGCCTTCGTCGGCGCGCTGGCCGAGGCGGCGGACTTCATCGCGAAGCACCCCGAGCGCGCGGCCGACATCTACATCCGCAACGAGAACTCCAAGGTGCCCAAGGACCTGCTGCTGAAGGTGATCAAGAACCCGGAGGTGCAGTTCAAGATCACGCCGCAGAACACCTTCGCGCTGGCGTCCTTCATGCATCGGATCGGCGCGATCAAAAACAAGCCGGCCTCCGCGCAGGATTACTTCTTCGACGATCCGCACAACGCGGCGGGGAGCTGAGCATGAGCGCGGTGCTGGAGCGGCTCGACGCGATCGACACCCGGCTTGGCTGCGAGGTGTGCGAGGCCGGCGGCCAGGCGGCGGGCGTGCCGCTGGCGCAGCAGGCGCGGCTGAGGGTGGAAGGCGTCAGCCTCGAATACCGCGGCGAACGCGGCCCGATCCGCGCGACCCATCGCGTCGGTTTCGACGTGCTGCCGTCGGAGCGCTTCGTGCTGCTTGGCGCGTCGGGCTGCGGGAAGTCCTCGCTCCTGAAGGCGGTCGGCGGCTTCATCGCGCCCGCCGAGGGCCGGATCCTGGTCGACGGCCGGCCGATCGACGGACCCGGGCCGGACCGCATCGCGGTGTTCCAGGAATTCGACCAACTGCCGCCGTGGAAGACGGTGCTGGAAAACGTCGCGTTCCCGCTGATCGCCTCGGGTTCGCTGCCGCGCAAGGCGGCGCTGGAGCAGGCGCGGGACTGGCTCGCCCGCGTGGGCCTGGCGGACTTCGCGTCGGCCTATCCGCATCAGCTGTCCGGCGGCATGAAGCAGCGCGTCGCGATCGCCCGCGCGCTGGCGATGAAGCCGCGCGTGCTGTTGATGGACGAGCCCTTCGCCGCGCTGGATGCGCTGACCCGACGTCGCATGCAGGACGAGCTGCTGGCGCTGTGGGAGCAGGAGCGCTTCACCTTGCTCTTCGTGACCCATTCGATCGAGGAGGCCTTGATCGTCGGGCACCGGGTGCTGGTGCTGTCGCCGCATCCGGGACGGGTGCGGGCGGAGTTGAATGCGCAAGGGCTCACGCCGGCGCAGCGGGCCGCGCAGGCCAATCGCATCGAACGACTGCTGTTCGGCGACCGGGAGGCGGTCGATGCGATCAGCGAGCCGGTGGCTGCTGAACGGGCCGCGGCCCTGACTTGAGGAGGCGCGATGACCGTGACCGCGTTGCCGACCTCTCGGCTGCTGGACCCTGCCGCGCGAGCCGAGCGCGAATTCGCGCTGACCGATGCCCCGCCGGTCGAGGCGACGCCCGTGCCGCTGTGGCGGCGCGCGCTGGACTCGAGCGCCTGGCGCCAGGCCGCGCTGCTGGCGCTGCTGGCCGCGTTGTGGGAGATCGCCGCGCGCGCCGCCGGCAACGACCTGCTGCTGCCGACCTTCACCGCGGCCGCGAGCGCCCTGTGGGAGGGGCTCGCCAGCGGGGAGTTGCTGCAGCGGGCGTTCATCTCGCTGAGGCTGCTGCTGCAGGGTTATGCGCTGGGCGTGACGCTCGCGCTGGGCTTGACGGCGCTGGCCACTTCGTCGCGCTGGGGCCGGGACCTGCTGTCCAGCCTGACGGCGATGTTCAATCCGCTGCCCGCGATCGCGCTGCTGCCGCTGGCGCTGCTGTGGTTCGGACTGGGCTCGGGGAGCCTGATCTTCGTGCTGGTCCATGCGGTGCTGTGGCCGCTGGCGCTGGCGGCTTCGGCGGGGTTCGCGGCGGTGCCCGAGACCCTGCGCATGGCGGGCCGCAACTATGGCCTCAGGGGACCGCGCTATGTCGCGCAGATCCTGCTGCCCGCGGCGCTGCCGGCCATCCTGTCGGGGTTGCGCGTGGGCTGGGCTTTCGCGTGGCGGACGCTGATCGCCGCGGAGCTGTTCTTCGGCGCCTCCTCGGGCCAGGGCGGCCTGGGCTGGTACATCTTCCAGAACCGCAACGAGCTGATGACCGATCGCGTCTTCGCGGGACTCGCGCTGGTGATCCTGATCGGATGGCTGGTCGAGCGGCTGGTGTTCAGCACGATCGAACGCGTGACGGTCAGGCGGTGGGGCATGCAGCGCTGAGGTCGGCGGTCCGGACGGATCTCGGCGCGGGCTCTCCCTCCATCAGCGGAATACCGAGCAGCGTCGCCAGGCGTTGCATCTTCTTGTCCTTCGACCAGAGCCTGGCTTCCGGCGTCCTGAGCGTGGCCACCAGGACGGCCATGTCGACCAAGCCGCAGCCGGAGCCGTACATCCTCCGTTCTTCGACCACCGTCAGAACTTCGTCGATATCGACGGATTCGATCTGGAGCAGGTTCGCAAGAAGCTGCAAGGTGGCTGATCGCGGTACGGGCGGTGTGCCGCAACGCAGCTCACCAATGAGAAGCTCATGAGTGACTACGCGATGGTCCTTGAGGAGCTCAAGCAATCGTGGATTACTGCGGCGGAAGTGCTCGATCCAGATCGAGGAATCGACAACGATGCAGGTGCTCATTCGGGAACCTCCGGATCCCAGCGACGGCGAGGAATGTCCTCCATGTCCGGCGCGCAGCCGCCAAGATCGGCCAATCGATGCGCCGCCTGGATGGCGATGTAGGTCTTCATCGCCAAGGTCACCATCTCCTGGGGGCTCATGGGTGTGTCGGAGAGCTCGAGGGCGCGTTGATAGAGGGCTTGGTCAAGCATGATCTTCCTTTTCACGAGTCGCTCCGAGGCGGCATCACTGAAGCCGGATCAGTGACTCGACACGCGCATCGGATTGCGAAGGCGCCAGCTTGCGCCGCCTCGCCCCCGCCGTCAGTGGCCTGTTCCTATGCCGCTGCCGGACCGGCCCACCGACTCCAGTGGTGCCGCCCCCAAAAACAAACGCCCCGGCCGAAGCCGGGGCGCTGCTCGCATCGGATGACAAGGGTCAGTTCATGGCTGGGTCTTGGGCTTCCTCATGCTGGACGACACGGATGAAGGGTAGGGACGTGGCGCCACGCCGGGAACGAAGCGAAGCGGATAAGCTGCGGCGACAACCGCGCTTGGAGCGACCCGCTCCCGGCGGATAGGCTGCGCGGTTTGCCCGCGTCCGGTACCACCCCGCCGGACGCGTCGCCCGACCATCCCACCAGGATCACAAGGAGCGCCCATGAGTGCCAAGGAGACCTCTTCCCCCACCGCGTCGCCAGCGATCGAGCGGCCCGACCGCCCCGCCGTGCTGGACCTGATCGGCAACACGCCGCTGGTGCCGGTGAACCGGCTCGACACCGGCCCCTGCCAGCTCTTCCTGAAGCTGGAATCGCAGAACCCCGGCGGCTCGATCAAGGACCGCATCGGCCTGTCGATGATCGAGGCGGCCGAACGCGACGGCCTGCTCCCGCCCGGCGGCACCGTCGTCGAGGCCACGGCCGGCAATACCGGGCTCGGGCTCGCGCTGGTCGCGCGGGCGAAGGGCTACCGGGTCGTGCTGGTCGTGCCGGACAAGATGTCGGCCGAGAAGGTGCTGCAGCTCAAGGCGCTCGGCGCCGAGGTGCACATCACCCGCTCCGACGTCGGCAAGGGCCACCCCGACTACTACCAGGACCGCGCCGCGCGCCTGGTCCGGGACCTCCCCGGCGCCTGGTACGCCGACCAGTTCAACAACCCCAACAACCCGCTCGCGCACGAGACCACCACCGGTCCGGAGATCTGGCAGCAGGTCGGCCACCGGATCGACGCGCTGGTCTGCGGCGTCGGCTCCGGCGGCACCATCACCGGCCTGTCGCGCTTCTTCGCCAAGGTCCGGCCGGGCCTGGACGTGGTGCTGGCCGATCCGGCCGGCTCCATCCTCAAGGACTTCATCGAGACCGGCAGCTTCGGCGAGGCCGGCTCCTGGGCCGTCGAGGGCATCGGCGAGGACTTCGTGCCGCCGATCGCGGACCTGAGCGGCGTGCGCCACGCCTACGCGATCACCGACGAGGAGAGCTTCGCCACCGCGCGCGACCTGTACCGCGCCGAGGGCATCCTGGCGGGCTCGTCCACCGGCACGCTGCTGGCCGCGGCGCTGAAGTACTGCCGCGCGCAGACCACGCCCAAGCGCGTGGTGACGCTGGTCTGCGACACGGGCACCCGCTACCTCTCCAAGGTCTACAACGACCCGTGGATGTTCGACCAGGGCCTGCTCAAGCGCGAGAGCAAGGGCGACCTGCGCGACCTGATCGCGCGGCGGCCGGAGGATGGCGCCGTCATCAGCGTCAGCCCCGAGGACACCCTGGCCACCGCCTTCTCGCGCATGCGCCAGGCCGAGGTCTCGCAGCTGCCGGTGCTCAAGGACGGGAAGCTGGTGGGCCTGCTGGACGAGTCCGACCTGCTCGCGCAGATGCACATGGACGCGCGCCACTTCAAGGACAGCGTCGACAGCGCGATGAGCCATGATGTGCAGACGCTGCCGCCGGGCGCGCCGCTGTCCGACCTGATCGCGCAGCTGCGCAAGGGCCTGGTGGCCGTGATCGCCGACGATCGCAGCTTCCACGGCCTCGTCACCCGCTTCGACCTGTTGAACCACCTGCGAAAGGGCTTGTCATGAGCCATTCCCCCGAGAAAGACAACGACCATCCGGCCGACGCCGACCTGCGCTTCGACACCCGCGCGATCCATGGCGGCCAACGCCCCGACCCGCTGACCGGCGCGGTGATGCCGCCGATCTACGCGACCTCGACCTACCGCCAGCAGAGCCCCGGCGTCCATCAGGGCTACGAATACGGCCGGACCCACAACCCGACCCGCCAGGCCTATGAGCGCGCGATCGCCAGCCTGGAGGGCGGCGTGCAGGGCTACGCCTTCTCGTCCGGCCTGGCCGCGATGGCGACGGTGCTGGACACGCTGGACGCGGGCTCGCACATCGTCGCGGGCGACGACCTCTACGGCGGCAGCTACCGGCTGTTCGAGCGCGTGCGCAAGCGCAGCGCCGGCCTGCAGGTGAGCTACGTCGACAGCAGCGATCCTGAGAACGTCCGCGCCGCGCTGCGGCCCGAGACGAAGATGATCTGGATCGAGACGCCCAGCAACCCGCTGCTGAAGCTGACCGACCTGGCCGCCGTCGCGAAGATCGCGCGCGAGCACGGCGCGCTGGCCATCGCCGACAACACCTTCGCCAGCCCCTGGGCGCAGCGTCCCCTGGAACTGGGCTTCGACGCGGTGATGCATTCGGCGACGAAGTACCTCAACGGGCACAGCGACGTGATCTCCGGCGTGGTCGTGGTCGGGGGCGAGCAGCGTCAGGCGGCGCTGCGCGAGCAGCTCGAGTTCCTGCACAACGCGGTGGGCTCGGTCGCCGGCCCCTTCGACAGCTTCCTCGCGCTGCGCGGGCTCAAGACGCTGGCGCTGCGCATGGCGCGCCACAACGAGAGCGCGCTGGAGCTCGCCCGCTGGCTGGAAGGCCAGCCCAAGGTGCGCCGTGTCCACTATCCGGGCCTGGAAAGCCATCCGCAGCAGGCGCTCGCCCAGCGCCAGATGCGCGGCGGTGGCGGGATGATCAGCGTCCAGCTCGATACCGACCTGGCCGGCGCGCGCCGCTTCCTGGAGCGGGTGCGGATCTTCTCGCTGGCCGAGAGCCTGGGCGGCGTCGAGAGCCTGATCTCGCTGCCCGCGCTGATGACGCACGCGTCGATCCCGGTGGAGACGCGGGCGCGGCTGGGCATCACCGATTCGCTGGTGCGGATCTCCGCCGGCATCGAGGACCTCGAGGACCTGCGCGACGACCTGAAGGCGGGCCTGGACGCCGTCTGACCGAGGAGCGCGCTGCGGGAATTCCGCGGCGGACGAACGCGCCGGGGCCGGGAGGCCGCCGGCGCGTTCTGCTTTTCCGAACCGCTGGCCGCACAAGAATCGAAGTGCGACGTGAAGAATGCGTGAAGATGCGCGCGTCAAACGCGCGAAGCGTTGCGCCGCCAAGTGGCGAATCCACGCGCACCGGATTTGTTGGCTCGTCGGAAAAACCTTCGACAAGTCTTTCTTAACTTCCGTTTAAGCGAAGTTATTTATGATCCGGCTTCGTTTTTCTCGGAGGCCCTCTCATGTCTGCCCTCAACTACCGCCATCTGCACTACTTCTGGGTCGTCGCCAAGGAGGGCGGCTTCGCCCGGGCGGCGGATCGCCTCGGCATGGCGGTGCAGACGATCAGCGCGCAGGTGCGGGAGCTCGAGCGCTCGCTGGGCCATCAGCTGCTCAAGCCGGAAGGCCGAGGCCTGGTGCTGACCGAGGCCGGCCAAGCCGCCTTCGCCCGCGCCGAGGAGATCTTCCAGATCGGCCAGATGGTGGCGCACGAGGTCCACGAGGCGGCCACGCAGCGCGTGCAGCGCCTGTCGGTGGGCTTGTCCGACGGCCTGTCCAAGCTGGCGGCCCATGCCCTGCTGGCGCCGGTCCTGGACACGCCAAACCTGCGCCTCGTCTGCCATGAGGGCGAGGTCGACCAATTGATCGGCGAGCTGGCCCTGCACCACCTGGACCTGGTGCTCACCGACCAGCCCGCGCCGGTGAACCCGACGCTGCGCATCACCAGCCAGCTGCTGGCCAGCACTTCGGTCGACTGGTACGGCCCCGCGGAACTGGTCGAGCGCGCCCGTCGCGCGCCGAACAAGGGCTTCCCTCACGTGCTGGAGACGCTGCCGGTGCTGCTGCCGACGCGCCACGCCTCGCTGCGCGCGGGCCTGGAGCGCTGGTTCGAGCAGCACCACATCCGTCCGCAGATCGTCGGCGAGTTCGAGGACAGCGCGCTGATGAGCGTCTTCGCCGCGCGCGGGCTGGGCGTTTTCCCGGTCAGCCGATTGGGCGCGGACGACCTGTCGATGATGGCCGGCCTGCACCTGCTGGGCCAGACCGAGGTCGTCGAGGACGTGCACGGGATCTACTCGCGTCGCGGCCAGAACCATCCGCTGGTGGCCAAGCTGCTGCAGCGTCGCGGCACGCAGGAACCGCCGATGGACAACGAATCGGAAATTGCTTCAGCAGAATGAGATTGAAGCAGGTTTATACGAAGTGAAGACGGCGTTAAGGTCCGCACCTCGTGCGCGCGAGAGCGCGCGTTCCGTCCAACGGCTCACTCGGATCCAGGAGAACCAGTCATGAGCGACTACCAACGACATCCGGCGTCCCCCTCGGCCTGGACGCCCGCCACCGCCAGCGGCGGCGATTCGGTCTTCACCCAGCGCGCCGACGTGGCGCGCGTGCTGCGCAACACCTATGCGCTGCTGTCGATGACGCTGCTGTTCAGCGGCGCGGTGGCGGCGGCCGCGGTGGCGTTCAAGCTGCCCGCCCCGGGCATGATCCTGACGCTCATCGGCTACTTCGGCCTGCTGTTCGCGATCCACAAGACGCAGCATTCCGCCGCGTCGGTGCCGCTGGTCTTCGCGCTGACCGGCTTCATGGGCTACACCCTGGGCCCGCTGCTGAGCGCCATCCTGAACCTGCCCGGCGGCGCCAACACGATCGCCCTGGCGCTGGGCACCACCGGCGCGACCTTCCTGGTGCTGTCGGCCTATGTGCTGGCGACCAAGAAGGACTTCAGCTTCATGGGCGGCTTCCTGTTCGCCGGCATGATCATCGCGATCCTGGCGTCGCTGGCCAACCTGTTCTTCCAGCTGCCGATGCTGGCGATGGTGGTCTCGGGCGTCGTGGCGCTGCTGTCGGTGGGCATGATCCTGTTCCACACCAGCATGATCGTGAACGGCGGCGAGCGGAACTACGTGATGGCCACGGTCAGCCTGTTCGTCTCGCTGTTCAACCTGTTCACCAGCCTGCTGAGCATCTTCGGCTTCGCTGGCTCCAGCGACGACTGACGGCGCGACGATGAAGACCTTGCTGTGGTCCTTGACCGGCGTGTTCGCGCTGGTCTGGAGCGGACTGGCCTGGGCGGCGGCCGGCCTGGTGCGCTGGACGGTGGAGGCGCTCTCCACCGGCCGCGCCACCGAGCTGGGCAAGGCCGCGGTCGAGTTCAAGTTCCCGGCCTGGGCCGAGCCCTTCCTCGACACCGGGCTGCTCGAGATGCTCCAGTCCTTCGTGCGCTGGCTGATGGAGATGGCGGGCACCGGCGCCCCGATGGCCGGGACGGCGATCGGCTGGCTGGTACCGGTGGTATGGGTCACCTGGGCCTTTGGGCTGACGGTGCTGATCGTGATCGCGCTGCTGCTCAATCACCTGATCAAGAGCCTCCCGCGCACCGGCGGCGGTCCCGCCGCGGCGACACGCTGACGCGTCCCCGGCCTCGTTCAGCCCCCGCAGGGCTGGACGAGGCCGTCGCCGTGAGGCGCGGCGCGGAACTCGGGCAGCTGCTCGACCTCGGTCGCATAGGCGATCAGCGTCTGCAGCCGCTCCGCCGGCGGCAACAGCTCCGGCGTCATCTGCCGGACGAATTCCCACATCACCCCGATCGTGATGCCCGCCAGGCCGATCGCGTCGCGCTCGGCCGAGAGCGGCGCCTTGCCCATCTCCGCCTCGAGCTCCAGCAGCGCGGCGCGCAGCTGGGCGCCCACCCGCTCGAGCCAGGGCGCATGCTGCTTGTCGTCCGGGCGCAGCTGCTGCTCGTACACCGCCTGCACGCTCTTGTCGGTGGCCGCCAGCGCCAGGCCGATCAGCCGCAGCGCGCGCTTGAGCGCCGGATCGCTGGGCGGCAGCAGCGCCCGTCCCGGCGACAGCGACTGCGCGTACTGCAGGATCAGCGTCGAATCCATCAGCACCGTGCCGTCGTCGCAGACGAAGGTCGGCGCCTTGACGACCGGGTTGATGCGGCTGAATTCGTCGAAGGTGCGGAACACCGACAGCGAGCGGTGCTCGAAGCGCAGGCCCAGCAGCTGCATCGCGATCGCGGCGCGGCGGACGTAGGGGGAGTCGAGCATGCCGATGAGCTGCATGGCGGAACTTTCGTGAGGGGACGTGGTGGGCTCAGGCGCCGGCGGGCAGCGCCACGGTGAAGCGGTAGAGGCAGCACTCGTCGCCGTGGAGGGTGCGGACCTCGCGATCGATCTCGCCGGCGGCGCGGCCGCGGATGACGCCGGGCCAGAACTGCGCGGCGGGGGTGTTGGCCATCAGGTGGTAGACCTCCCAGCGGCCCGGGAAGCGCGCCAGTACCTCGCCGGCCGCGCGCGCCGCCAGGCCATGGCCGCGGTAGCCCCGCGCGAGGAAGAAGTAGCCCATGTTGTGGTCGGACTGGCTGTCCTCGCAGTCGCGGTCGACCACCGCGAAGCCGGCCAGTTCGTCGCCGACCCAGATCAGGAACGGATGCACGTCCGGCTGCGCCCAGTACGGCGCCTTGGGCCGCAGCTGGTAGCGCCCCTCGGGCGCGAACGCCACCGGCGTCCACTCGCTGAGGTCGTAGTTGTAGAACTGCATCAGGTTCTCGATGCGCGGCAGGTCGTCGGGCGCCGCGCGCTCGATCCGCAGCGCCGGGCTGTCGGGAAGCGGCACGGGAATCGAGTCGGAAAAGGCGCCGGGTCGTGTCTCCATGAGGCCTCGCTGCTGGCTGTTCCTGTGGTCTTCTCCCGGCCGCGTCAGCGCGGCGGCGGGAAGTCGTCGTCGAAGGGATAGCGCACGCCGGCCAGCGCGCGGATGCGATCCATCCAGCCGAGCACCGCCAGCGTCTCCGCATGCGGGACCACCGGGCTTTCGATCTCACCGGCGCGGGCGCAGCGCATCGCCTCGCGGATCTCGTTCTCGAAGCCGTTGATCTCGAAGGGGCGCTCGATCGTCTCGACCGTGCCGCGCGCCGGCAGCCACTGCAGACGCGTCGCTTCCCAGAAGGTCTCCGGCAGCACGATGGCGCCAGCCGCGCCCAGCACCTGCATCGTGTTGGGCGCGAAGGTGTCCACCGCGCAATGGAACTGCGACACCAGCCCGTCGCCGAAGTCCAGCGCCACCGCCAGCCGCGCATCCACGCCGGTCGGCGCGAGCTTGGCTCGCACCTGCAGGTCCACCAGCGGCGGCACCTCGCCGAGCGCGTGCTGCAGCACCCAGCGCGTGGCGGTCAGGTTGTAGATGCCGACATCCAGCAGCGCGCCGCCGGCCAGCGCCGGGCTGAAGATGCGGCTGTCGGGGTCGTAGGGCGCGGGGAAGCAGAAGCTCGATTGCAACCCGTGCAGCGCGCCGAGACGGCCGTCGCGCAGCCAGGCCGCGAGCTCCTGGTAGGCCGGCAGGAAGCGCGTCCAGACGGCTTCCATCAGGAAGCTCCGGTGCGTCCGCGCGGCCTCGACCAGGCGGCGGCCCATCTCCTGATTGGGCACCAGCGACTTCTCGCACAGCACCGCCTTGCCGGCGCGCAGCGCGGCCAGGACGGGCTCGTAGTGCTGGCCATGGGGCGTGGCCACGTAGACGCCGTCGATGGCCGGATCGGCCAGCAGCACCGCCGGATCGGTGTGGGCAAGCACGGCGGACTCTCCCGCTGCGGACCAGCGGTCGGCGAACTGCTGCGCGCGATGGGCATCGCGGCCGCAGACCGCATGCAGGCGGCAGCCGTCGAGGCGCGCGACGGCATCGGCGAAGCGATGGGCGATCGCGCCCGGGCCGATCACGGCCCACTGGAAGGTGGAGTCGGACATGGGTCGGTGGGGAAGCGGGCCGGTCCCGCGATGTGCGGCAAGGGGAGCCGACATGCTAATCGCCAACGCCGTCGTGACGTCTTGCCGCGGAAGGCCTCAGGGTTGTCCCGGGGCAGGGTTCGCCACGGGGGCGGACGACGCCCATGCCCTTCGTTCCCGGCGGGGTCATCGGCTAAGGTGGCGGCCTCGCACAACACGAATGCCTGTGACCCACGCGGGCCGTCTCCCATGAGGATTCCCTTCGTCCTGGCCGCCACCGTGGCCCTCGCCGCGCCCGTCCTGGCGCAGACCGTCACGCCCGCCGCGGCCCCGGCCTCCGCCGTGGCGTCGGCCGCCACCGGCGCGCCGTCCGCCAACCTGCTGCTGGCGCCGAGTCCGCTGCCGCTGCAGTACCCGCCGTTCGACCGCATTCCCGATGCCGACATCGGCCCCGCGCTCGACCAGGGCATGGCGGAGCAACTGGCCGAGGTGGCCGCGATCGCCGACAACCCGGCCGCGCCGACCTTCGACAACACCATCGTGGCGCTCGAACGCGGCGGCCGCACGCTGGGCCGCGCGACCACGTTGCTGATGAGCCTCACCGGCGCCGACGCCAACCCCGCGCGGCTGAAGCTGCAGGCCGACTACGCCACCCGCCTGGCCGCGCACCGCGACGCGATCCAGCTCAACCCCAGGCTCTTCGCCCGCATCGAGGCGCTGTACCAGCGCCGCGCCGCGCTGGGCATGGGCGCGCAGGAGCAGCGCCTGATCGAACGCCAGTACCAGCAGTTCCTGCGCGCCGGCGCGAAGCTGGACGAGGACGGCAAGGCCCGCATGAAGGCGATCAACGCCGAGATGGCGCAGCTGGGGGCGCGCTTCAACCAGAACGTCCTGGCGGAAGTGAACGACTCGGCGGTCGTCGTCGACAGCCTGGAGGAACTCAAGGGGCTGGACGAGGAGCAGATCTCCGCCGCCGCGGCGGCCGCCAAGGCCCGCGGCCTGGACGGCAAGTACCTGATTGCGCTGCTGAACACGACCGGCCAGCCGGTGCTGGCGCAGCTGGAGAACCGCGCGCTGCGCCAGCGGGTGTACGAGGCCTCGGTGGCGCGCGGCTCGCGCGGCAATGCCTTCGACAACACCGCGCTGGTCTCACGCGTGGTCACGTTGCGGGCCGAGCGGGCGCGGCTGCTGGGCTTCGCCACGCATGCCGACTTCGTGCTGAAGGACGAGACGGCCAAGACCCAGCAGGCCGTCAACGGCATGCTGCGCCAGCTGGCGCCGTCGGCGGTCGGTGCGGCCCGGCGCGAGGGCGCCGAGCTGCAGGCCGTGATCGATCGCGAGCAGGCCGCGCGCCATCAGCCCTCGTTCAAGCTGGCCGCCTGGGACTGGAGCTTCTACAGCGAGAAGCTGCGGGCCGAGAAGTACGGCTTCGACGAGTCGCAGCTCAAGCCCTACCTCGAGATGAGGAACGTGCTGGAGAACGGCGTGTTCTACGCGGCGGGGCAGCTCTACGGCCTCAAGTTCAAGGAACGCCGCGACCTGCCGGTCTACCACCCCGACGTGCTGGTCTACGACGTGTTCAACGCGGACGGCTCGCAGCTGGCGATCTTCCTGGCCGACCTGTACGCGCGGCCCTCCAAGCGTGGCGGCGCCTGGATGAATGCCTATGTCGACCAGAGCGGGCTGATGAACCAGAAGCCGGTGGTGGCGAATCACCTCAACATCCCGAAGCCGGCCGACGGCAAGCCCACGCTGCTGACCTGGGACGAGGTGACGACGCTGTTCCACGAGTTCGGGCATGCGCTGCACGGCATGTTCTCCAACGTGAAGTACCCGAGCATGGCCGGCACCAAGGTGCCGCGCGACTTCGTCGAGTACCCGTCGCAGGTCAACGAGATGTGGGCGGACTGGCCGAGCGTGCTGGCGAACTACGCGAAGCACTACAAGACCGGCGAGCCGATGCCGCGCGCGTTGCTGGACAAGGTGCTGGCGGCCAAGCAGTTCAACCAGGGTTTCGCCTCGACCGAGTACCTGAGCGCCGCGAGCCTGGACCAGCGCTGGCACCAGCTGCCGCTGGACCGGATCCCGGCGGCCGACGGCGTGATGGCCTTCGAGGCCCAGGCGCTGCGCGAGGAGGGCTACGACTATGACGCGGTGCCGCCGCGCTACCGCACGCCCTACTTCAGCCACATCATGGGCGGCTACGCGGCCGGTTATTACGCCTACGTGTGGTCGGAGGTGCTGGACGCCAACACGGTGCAGTGGTTCAAGGCCAATGGCGGCCTCAAGCGCGAGCTGGGCGACACCTTCCGCGCCAAGCTGCTGTCGCAGGGCGGCAGCCAGGACGCGCTGACGCTGTTCCGCGGCGTCGTCGGGCACGAGCCGCAGATCCAGCCGCTGCTGGAGCGCCGCGGGCTGGTCCTTGAGAAGACCCGCACCGCGGTAAAGCCGCACGGGACGACGGCGGAGTGACGACGATGCGACCCACCCCTCGGTGGGTCGTTGCTTGTGCTAGGTCAAAGGGGGCGCTCATCGAGGCGCCCTCTTTCGTTTTTGGGAGGCACCGGCGGCACCAGACTTTCCGCCTCGTTGTCGAGGTGGAGCAGTGCGGATGGATGAGATCACGAGGAAGTGGTTTGACGTGGCGAGCGTGCAAGTGCGCCGTGCGCCGGAATTGCACGGCTGGTATGCGGATGAAGAATTGGTGCGGTGACCCTATGAACCCTTGGGAAATTGCCGCGCGATTCTGTCGTCCGATGTCGACCGAGGAAGCTGTCAGGCTGACTCGGGAACGGTACGGTGCCGGTGGGTTTCCAGACATCGATCCATTGATCGAGGCTGAAATTCAAGAACTGGCAGAAAAGATTCAGCGCGAGGATCCGACGCTGAAGGCGAAGTAGCCCAGATCACCCGCCGGTCTTGTCCTCGACCGGCGATTCCGCTGCCCCCTGGTCCTTCAACAGGCGCTGCATCAGCGCGAAGAAGCGGTCGTAGAACTGTCCGGCCGGGATGGTCTCGGACGCGACCTTGACCAGTGATTCCGAGGTCGACGACAGCGGCACCGAGATCGAGCCGATCGCGCTCACGCCGAGGCTCGTGGAATTGGCGCTGCGCTTGACGTTGTAGCGGTCCTGCAGCGCGGACACGTAGGCGGTGGCCAGCTTGCCGCTGCCGCCCTCGGGCACGCAGACGATGGTGAAGCTGATCTCCACGTGCACCTCGCCCTCGGGCTGGAAGCGCTTCGTGCCGGCGATCGAGTCCGGCGTCGCGGTGTTGATCACGTAGCCCTGGCTCAGCAGCGCGCGCCGCGCGGCCTCGCAGGTGTCGTTGACGCTGGCGTCGAACAGGCGCGAGAAGGTCTCGTCCGCCGCGAAGCGCTCGTTCTGGTAGACGGAGTTCTTGCGCGCGGCGCTGCCCGGCCCGAAGGCGCCGCAGCCGGCCAGCAGCGCGGCCGCCAGGGCCGCCATGGCCCAGGGGCGAAGGGAATCGGAAGTGAGGCGTCGGATCATCGTCGTCGGGCCGTGATCGGCCAGCGGCGGATTATCCGTGTCCGGGCTGACGACGCCCCGTCGTCATCGCACTGCTGTGCGGCTGCGGGCTCAGTGGGCCAGCTGCGAGGTCAGCAGCGTCTCCCATTCGCCGTCGATGCAGACCTGCAGGCGGCGCGCGCTGCCGGGGCAGCGGTGCCAGTGCTCGCTGGCCGCGGACATCAGCGCCGGCCATAGCGGGCGGTCGCCGTCGCAGCGGCTGCGCGGGATCACCAGGGCCAGTTCGCGTTGCGTCTCGTGGCCGTCGGCTTCAATGAAGTCCAGCCGCGCCCGCACGACCACCGTCAGCGGGGTCGACAACAGCAGTTCGGCATTCACAATTTCCAGCGTTTCCATGGCCGCGATCGTAGGCAGGGCGCATGCCCGTGGGTGTCGGGGTCGCCCGCGACGCCCTGTAGGACATTGCCTCATCCCGCAGGCGGTGATCGCCCTCGCCGCCTTTGACCCGAACCGCGGGCGCGCCATTCGCCGGCGATCTCCGCTTGTCCTACACAACAACGCGCATGCGGACGACAGGGCCGGCTGTTCGGCATACGTAGAGTCAGTTCCAGCGCACCGCGGGGTGCACAAGGAGCCGACAGATGGGTATCGCCGACCACCATTCCCTCGCCCTGCATGTTCATGAGATCGCCTGCCAGGTCCAGTGGACCGCCGTCGGCGACCACGAACCGGTCCTGGGACTGGAAGCGGCCCTGCCCTACCTGATGGACCACGCCCCCGCGACGTTCGCCGAGCCGGCCCCTGCCGTCGTGTCGACAGACCGCCACGCCGCGTGAGTCCGAGCCCTGTCATCAATCCAAGGAGATCAACATGATGATTCGAGCCACCGTTCTCGCCCTGGCCACCGCTGTGGGCGCCATCACGATGCTGCCGGGCTGCGCCGTCACCCGCGGCCAATCCTCGGTCGGCGAATACGTCGACGATGCCGCCGTCACCACCGCGGTGAAGTCCAAGTTCGTCGAGGCCAAGACCGTCGACGCCAGCTCCATCCACGTCGAGACGCTGCAGGGCGAGGTGATGCTGTCGGGCTTCGCCAAGAGCGCCACCGAGAAGGCCGATGCCGAGCGCCTGGCCCGTGAGGTCAAGGGCGTGAAGCGCGTCAAGAACGAGATCGCCATCCGCAACTGATCGGGTGACCGATCGGGCCGCGGAGGCCCAGCCTGACGCGCTGACGCGCGACCGACACGCGCCCGGTGGCGGCCTGACCGACCGCCCCGGGCGCTGTGCGCGAACGGACGGTGTGCCTCCGCATCCCGTCCGTTCGCGCGCACCCGCTTGTGGTTCCGAGAAGTACACGAGTCCCGCCATGGAGTCCCAGCCCGCCAGCGCCGCCCTCACCTGCTTCCTCGTCGAGGACAACGCCGTCATCCGGGAGAACCTGGTGGCGACGCTCGAGGAGATGGTGGACTTGCGCGTGCTCGGTCACGCGGAGGACGAGCGCGGCGCGCTGGACTGGTTGTCGGAAACCCATCCCGGCTGCGACCTGCTGATCATCGACATCTTCCTGGCCCAGGGCACCGGGCTGAACGTGCTGCGCGCCGCCGGCGAGCGGATGCCGCAGGCGCGCCGCGTGGTGCTGAGCAACTACGCGACGCCGGACATGCGCCAGCGCTGCTTCGCGCTGGGCGCCGACAAGGTGTTCGACAAGTCAGCCGAGCTCGAGGACCTGCTCGCCTACTGCGGCGGCCTGGCCGATGCGGCCCATCGCGATGCGGCTACTCGATCAGCCCGTTCTTGAGGGCGTAATACGTCAGCTCGCTGTTGGTGTTCAGCGCGAGCTTCTCCAGCACGCGCGAGCGGTAGGTCGAGACCGTCTTCACGCTCAGCGACATGCCGTCGGCGATATGGCCGACGGTCTCGCCGCGGGCCAGGCGCAGGAAGACCTGCAGTTCGCGCTCGGACAGGGACTCGTGGGGCGCCTGGTCGGCCGGCGCGCCCAGGCCCTCGGCCAGCAGCTCGGCCACCGCGGGCGTGATGTACTTGCGACCGCGGAACACGGTGCGGATCGCGGTGGCGATCTCCTCGGGGTCGCATTCCTTGTTCAGGTAGCCGCTGGCGCCCTGGCGCAGCAGCGTGGTCGCGTAGTGGGTCTCGGGGAAGCCGCTGAGGATCAGCACCGGCAGCTCGGGCTTGCGGGCCTTGATGGCGGCCAGGGTCTCGACGCCGCTCTGGTCGGGCAGCGAGAGGTCCATCAGCATCACGTCGACTTCGCCGGCGCGGGCCAGGTCCAGGGCCTCGCGGCCGGAACTGGCTTCGCCGGTGACGCGCAGGTCGACCTGCTCGGAGAGGAATTGCCGCAGCCCGGCGCGGACAATCGCGTGGTCGTCGACGATGGCGATTCGGATCATGGTGAGGCGATGGTCAAGCGAGCGAAATCGCTCGGGGAGTGTAGAGGATGAGCCTGAAGGACACCGTCACGAACCTGGGTCGCAAGACCTGGGCGATGCCGCTGGGCGTGTTCGTGGCCCTGTTGATGATCCTGATCAGCGAGTTGGCCTACTTCGGCGCCGTGTCGCAGATGGACCGTCTGGACACGCTGGGCCGGGCCCGGATGGAACTGCTCCGGCTGATGGCCCGCGTGACCGACGCCGAGTCAGGGCAACGGGGATACCTGATCACCCGCCGGCCGGAATACCTGGACCCCTACCGCTTCGCCGCGGAAGACGCCTCGCAGGGGCTCAGCGCGCTGCAGCGGATGTACGCGCAGGTCGGCGCCGAGGATGCCGAGCGCCGCAGCAAGGAGATCGCCAGCGCCGTCGGCGCCAAGCTCAGCGAGCTGCAGGAGGTGCTCAAGCTCTATGAGAGCGGGCGCGAGGCGGCCGGCCGGGAGCTCATGATGACCGACATCGGCCGCGACCAGATGGAGCAGATCCGCCGTCGCTCGGCCGAGCTGCTGGCCGACGAGAACCGCCGCATCGCGCTGGGCACCGGCCAGGTCTACGACACGTTGATGCTCAGCCGCATCGGCGTGGCCGGCATGACGCTGCTGAGCCTGATCGTGTTCGTGCTGTTCGTGCGCAAGAGCCGCGCGCTCGACGACCAGCGCGCCGAGCAGGCGCAGGAAGTGCGCGCCGAGCGCGACCGGCTGGAGGTCGAGGTGGCGCGCCGCACCGCCGAGCTCACCCAGCTGGCCCGCCACCTGCAGACCGCGCGCGAGGACGAGCGCGCCCGCCTCGCCCGCGACCTGCATGACGAGCTCGGCGCGCTGCTGACCGCGGCCAAGCTCGACGTCGCGCGGCTGCGGCCCAAGCTGCAGGCCGGGGCGCCCGACCTGATGCAGCGGCTCAACCACCTGACGGAGACGCTCAACAGCGGCATCGCGCTCAAGCGCCGCATCATCGAGGACCTGCGGCCGTCGACGCTGGACCAGCTCGGCCTGGTGCCGGCGCTCGAGATCCTGTGCCGCGAGACCTCCGAGCGGCTCGGCGTGCCGATCCGCATGAGCCTGGATCCCGCGGTCGAGCTGCCGCCCAGCGCGCAGTTGACGGCCTTCCGGCTGGTGCAGGAGGCGCTGACCAATACCGCCAAGTACGCCCGGGCCACCGAGGTCGAGGTGACGCTCAAGCGCGAATACGCGCAGGCCATGGTCGTGGTCGCCGACAACGGCCAGGGCTTCGAGCCGGACCGGCTCACGCTGGGCTCGCACGGGCTGCTGGGCATGCGTTTCCGCGTCGAGGCCGAGCGCGGCCAGCTGCGCCTGCGCAGCGCGCCGGGGCAGGGCACCGAGGTCTGCGCCTGGTTGCCGCTCAAACGCGATGAGCCGGAGATTCCGCGCATCGACTTTCCGATTCCCGGGATGGCGGGGATGCCCGGGGAAGGTGGCGCCTCGTCTGCGGGTGGCGGGCTGTAGGCGGGCTCCTACGAGCGCCCGGGACGCTCGGCGACCACCGCTTCCGGTCGCCGCCGACCCGGTGGCGCCGGGCGCCTGCCTAGAGTGAGGGCATGGATCCGCGGCCTTCCGCGGAATTTCCGCGACACCGCGATATCCCCGAAAGGAGCCTCGCCATGAAGCACTCTTCCCGCCCCAGCCAACTCGCCCTGCTGCTGCCCGCCGTGGTGGCCGCCGTCGCCCTGACCGCCTGCGGTCGTGAGGACGACGGTCGCACCGCCGGCCAGCGCCTGGACGACGGCATCTCCAAGATGGAGCAGAAGTCCGAGGAAGCGAAGCAGGACACCCGCCAGGCCATGGACAACATGGGCAACAAGATGGACCGGACCGTCGACAAGGTCGGCGCCGCCGTCGACGACGCCCAGATCACGACGTCCATCAAGACCGCGCTGGCGGGCGACCCCAAGCTCAGCGCGCTCGATGTGAAGGTCGAGACCGAGAAGGGCCACGTGACCCTGGACGGCACCGCGCCCGACCTGGCCGCGCGTGACCGCGCCGGCTCGATGGCCCTGGCCGCCAAGGGCGTCCAGTCGGTCAACAACCGCATCAAGGTCAACGGCTGATCTCCTCCTCTGCAGCCGTCTGACCGGGGCCCCGGCCCGCGTCGCCCGACGCGGTGCCGGGGCTTTCTGCTGTCGGCCTTCGCCCGGGGTATTCCCGGTTTCCTGTCGTATTCGTGACGATTCGTTAACGCGCTTCACGGGGCTGTCATCCGCGCTGCCTAGCGTGCCGCCCTGTCGCCACCCGGCCCGTCGAGGGAGACCGGGCCGCGGCGTCCTCGAGCCACGAAAGATCGACATGAAGAAGACGACCGTCCGTTCCGTTCCCCGCCTGCGCCGTCCGAGCCGGCTGGGCCGGACCCTGATGAGCCTGGCCGCGATCGCGGCGCTGAGCGCCTGCAACACCAAGGACAACGACGGCTACGACATCCCGGCCGTCGTCCAGCCGACGCAGGGCCGGCTCGTCGATGCGCCGGTGGAGGGCGTCAGCTACCAGGCCATGCCGTCGGCGATCTCCGGCAAGACCGGCGCGAACGGCGTCTTCACCTGCAAGGCGGGCGACACGGTGAGCTTCAGCGTCGGCGGCGTCGTCGTGGGCAGCGCCGCCTGCGCGGCGACCGTCGCCGCGGCGGACCTCGCCGGCACCAGCACGCTGGGCGACGTCAAGCTGCAGAACCGCCTCGTCTTCCTGCAGGCGCTGGACGAGGACGACGATCCCACCAACGGCATCCGCATCACGGCCGCGGTGCACGACGCGCTGACCCAGGCGCTGGACTTCAACCTGGCCGCGGCCGACTTCGACAAGGCCTTCGCCGCGCTGCTGCCGGCCGGGCAGAACGACGTCTACGGCCAGCCCTACGCCGGCCGCGCGATGAGCGCCAGCCGCCGCGCCGCCGCGATCGACCACTACGAATCGACGATGGCCACGCTGCTCGGCAAGACCGAGACCAGCAGCGCCACGCAGGACAGCGCCGGCGGCGCCGTCGCGATCACCAAGTTCCAGATCCGCGCCGCCGACAACCAGTACGTGCCCTACGAGGGCAGCAACGCCGACGCGAAGAAGGACTTCCCCAAGGGCTTCTATCCGGCGGTCGGCTCGGGCCTGGCCTACAAGGGCAGGAACGCCGACGGCGCGCTGGAGTTCTGGGGCATCACCGACCGCGGCCCCAACGGCGACAGCCCGAGCGCGCCGCGCCCGGACACCGGCGCGGCCGTGACGACCAAGATGTTCCCCGCGCCAAGCTTCGCGCCGTCGATCGGCGTGATCACGCTGGGCAAGGACGGCGCGGTCATCACCAGCCTGAATCCGCTCAAGAACCCCGACGGCTCGAAGGTCACCGGCCGCCCGCTGCCCTTCGGCGCCGTCGGCAACAGCGCCGAGGTGCCGCTGGCCGACACCCTGAAGTTCGACCAGACCAAGGGCAACTTCGACGCGAACGGCCTGGACAGCGAGACGCTGGTCCACGACGCTGCCAACAAGGTGTTCTGGACTTCGGACGAGTACGGCCCCTTCATCGTGAAGATCGACGCGGCCAGCTTCCAGGTCGTCAAGCGCTACGCGCCCGGCACGACCGCCGGCAGCCTGCCCGAGGTGCTGAAGCATCGCCGCCCCAACCGTGGCATGGAAGGCCTGACGATGGACGCGGCCACCGGCCGGCTGCATGGCTTCCTGCAGAGCCCGATCGATCCGGTGGACGCCGCCGGCAAGAGCCTCGAGGTCGTCGACAGTGCCGACCTGGACCAGGACGGCAAGACCACCGACAAGGTCAAGGTGCGCGACTTCGCCCAGTTCGCGCGCTGGATCGAGTTCGATCCCAAGACCGAGACCTCGCGGCTCTACGCCTATCCGCTCAGCTACCCGCTCGCCGCCAAGGGCGAGAAGTGGGACCGCAACCGCACCGGCAGCGCCAAGCTCGGCGACCTGGTCTCGCTGGGCAACGGCAGGTTCATCGTCATCGAGCAGGGCGCCGACTCGACCGGCGCGGTGCGCAACTTCCTGATGCTGGTGGAGCTGCCGGCCGCGGCGACCGACATCGCCGCCATCGGGACCGAGCTCGAGCGCAACAGCATCGATGGCGTGACCGCCTCGGCGGTGACCTGGGCCCAGGTCGTGAAGCTGAAGAAGACGGTGCTGCTGGACCTGAACGCCGCCGGCTGGAAGGCCGAGAAGGCCGAGGGCCTGGCGGTCGTCGACGGCAACACGCTGGCGCTGATCAACGACAACGACTTCGGCCTGAAGTCGACGCTGGTGGACGCCAAGGGCAAGCTGCTGGCCGGCGATCCGACCGAGTGCACCGTCGACGCCAACGGCGTGATCGTCCAGGACGGCAGCTGCGCGGCCGGCGCGGTCACCGCGCGCGTGACCCGCGGCAACGAGGTCGACCGCCTCACCCACCTGTGGCTGTTCAAGTTCCCGAAGGCGCTGAGCAGCTACGTGGCGCCCTGACCGGCCGGCGGCCCGGTCACTCGCGGTCGGGTCTACCCGAGGTGTCCTCCGGCACCTCGGCGGCCGCGGGACGCTGACGGAGAATGCCCGCCAGCAAGAACTCCAGGCTGTCGCGCATGACCCGTCACCCCCTCGCCCGCACCACGGCGGCCGCGCTTGTCGCGGCCGTTTCCCTTGGCGCCGCCCCCTTCGCCCAGGCCGCGACGCCCGCGCCCGGCGCGGCCGCATCCGCACCCGCCACCGCGCCCGAAGCGCCGCTCGACCAGCTGCCCTACACGCCGAGCCTGGACACCGCGGCGATGGATCGCAACGCCGATCCCTGCGACGACCTCTACCAGTACGCCTGCGGCGGCTGGATGGCGGCCAACCCGATCCCGCCGGACCAGGCGCGCTGGTCGGTCTACGCCAAGATGGCCAACGAGAACCAGCGCTACCTCTGGGGCATCCTGGACAAGCTCTCGGCCGCCGATCCGGCGCGCAGCGCCAACCAGGCGCGCATGGGCGACTACTTCGCCGCCTGCATGGACGAAGCGGCGGCCGAGCGCCACGCGCTGGCGCCGCTGCGGCCGCTGCTGTCGCGCATCGACGCGCTGAAGGACCGCCGCGATCTGCCGGCGCTGCTGGCCGCGCTGCACCTGGCGACCAACAACGAGCGCGTGCTGTTCCACTTCAGCTCGGGCCAGGACATGGCCGACTCGGCGCGCGTCATCGCCTTCGCCTACGCCGGTGGGCTGAGCCTCCCGGACCGCGAGTACTACTTCAAGGCCGACGAGAAATCCCGCACCCTGCGGGACCAGTTCATCGCGCATGTCGCGCGCAGCTTCGAGCTGCTCGGCGATGCGCCGGAGGCGGCGCGCACGCAGGCCAGGCAGGTGATGGCCCTGGAGACCGCGCTGGCGCGCGCCTCGCTGAGCCGCGTCGACAAGCGCGATCCCTACAAGGGCTTCCACCCGATGAAGGCGGCCGGGCTGCAGGCGCTCACGCCCGGCTTCGACTGGGCGGCCTACCAGCGCGCGCTGGGCCTGGACCCGCAGGCGGCCTACAACGTGACCGAGCCGGCCTTCTTCAAGGCCATGGCCAGGGAACTGCGCCAGCGCGACCTGGCGCAGTGGCGCCATTACCTGCGCTGGCAGCTGGTCAGCAGCCAGGCGCCGACGCTCTCCGGCGCCGCGGTGCAGGCCAACTTCGAGTTCTTCGGCCAGACGCTGCAGGGCGTGCCGCAGAACAAGGCGCGCTGGAAGCGCTGCGTCGAGCTGGTCGACGCGCAGCTCGGCGAGGCGCTGGGCCAGGAGTTCGTCGCCCGCAACTTCAGTCCCGACCTGAAGGACAAGACGCTGACGATGACGAAGCAGATCGAGGACGCGATGGCCGCGCGCATCCGGTCGCTGAGCTGGATGAGCGAGACCACGAAGCAGCGCGCCCAGGAGAAGCTGCATGCGATCGTCAACAAGGTCGGTTATCCGGACCGCTGGCGCGATTACGGCGCGCTGAGCGTCGCGCGCGACGATTTCGCCGGCAATGTGATGCGGGGCAATGCCTTCGAGCTCAAGCGCCAGCTGGCCAAGATCGGCAAGCCGCTGGACCGCGGCGAATGGGGCATGACGCCGCAGACAGTCAACGCGTATTACGACGCGCAGATGAACGACATCAACTTCCCGGCCGGCGTGCTGCAGCCGCCGCTGTTCGATCCCAAGTTGGATGACGCGCCGAATTACGGCAACACCGGCGGGACGATCGGCCATGAGCTGACCCACGGCTTCGACGACGAGGGCCGGCAGTTCGATGCCAAGGGCAACCTGCGCGACTGGTGGACGAAGAAGGACGGCAAGGCCTTCGAGCAGCGCGCCGCCTGCGTGACGAAGCAGTACGCGCAGTACGTGGTCGTCGACGACATCCGCATCAACAGCAAGCTGACGCTGGGCGAGGACCTGGCCGATCTGGGCGGCCTGGTGCTGGCGCATGCGGCCTGGAAGGCGCAGATCGCGGACATGTCGCCGCCGCCGGCGGACCGCGACGGCCTGACGCCGGAGCAGCGCTTCTTCGTCGGCTTCGCGCAGTGGGACTGCAGCCACGCGCGGCCGGAGTACGCGCGCGTGCATGCGCTGACCGACCCGCATTCGCCGGGGCGCTACCGGATCAACGGGGTCGCGGTGAACATGCCGGAGTTCGAGCGGGCCTTCCACTGCAAGCCGGGCCAGAAGATGGTCAAGCCCGACGCCGAGCGCTGCCGCATCTGGTGACGGGCCCGGCGGGCCTCGCGGCGCGAGGGTCCGCCGACCCGGGCCGCCGACGTCAACCGATCAGCAGGTCCTCGGCCGTCTTGCCGGCCGCCAGCGCTTCCTTGAACCAGGTGGGACGCTTGCCGACGCCGGTCCAGGTGCGACCGGCGCCATCGTGGTATTTCGGCGTGCCGGCGCCGCGCGGCGCCTTGCGCTTGGCGGTGGTGGCCGCGCGGGCCGGTTTCGCGGCGGCCTTGCGGCCGGCGCGCGGACGCTGCAGGGTCGCGCCGAACAATTCCTCGGGGGTCAGGCCGTAGTGATCGATGGCCTCGCGGATCCGCGCGACCACGCCGGAGATTTCCTTCGCGCGCAGCGCCTCGGCTTCTTTCTGAAGTTTCTCGATCTGACTCAGGACTTGTTTCAAGGATTTCGCCATTCGGCTGACTCCATTCGGGGTGAATTGACCTGGGCATCTGCCTCTGTGTCGCTGACCTCCCGGGCGCGACTGTAGCGCCCTGCGCGCGAGCGATGCGGAAACGACACAGCCTGTCCCATTGACACGGGGTGATTCGACTGATTCCAGTAGGGCGCCAGGCGACATACATGTCGATTGCGCAGTCCATGCCGGCGCGAGACATCGGTTCATTGCGCTTCGGCAAGAACGCGGGCGGCGACGCGTTTCGCCGGGAATGGACAGGGAGCGCGCTCCTTAGAGTGAATCGTTCATTCACCGCAATTGCTGGACGGAGTGCCGCGATGGTTCGATCCACACACCCGATCAATGCGCCGACCTACCTGCGCCTGCGCGACCAGATCCGCGCCGACATCGAGGACGGCTGCTGGCGCCTGGGCCAGCACCTGACGCTGCACGAGCTGAGCGCGCATTACCAGGTCAGCAACGTGCCGGTGCGGGAGGCGCTGCTGCAGTTGCAGGGGGACGGCATGGTGGACATGCGGATGAACAAGGGCGCGGTGGTGCGAGCGGTGGACGCGCGCTTCATCGAGGAGTATTTCGACGTGCGCGAAGCGCTGCACACGATGCTGCTGGCCCAGGCCTGCGGTCGGCCCGAGGCCCGCGAGGCGGCGCACGGGCCGCAGGTCGAGGCGCTCGTGCGGGCGGTGGAGGAGGCCGCCCGAGATGGCCGTGCGCGGGAGCTGCTGGCGGCCGACGAGACGCTGCACGAGGAACTCGCGCGCTGGGGCGGCAATGCGCAGGCGCTGGGGATGCAGGCCTCGCGCGGGCGGCTGCTGGAGGCGGTCCGGCGCTCGCGCATGGCCTTGTGGGCGTCGGAGCTGGACGTGCTGGCTGTCCAGGACCGGGCGATGGTCGAGGCGATCCGGCAGGCCGACCCGGTCACCGCGGGCGAGGCGATGCGCCGCCATGTCGCGGCCGCGCGGACCTACATGCTGCGCCTGCTGCGGCTGCCCGAGCTGCCGGCGCGTGTCGAGGGCGCGTCGTTCGCGCCGGGTTCGACCTCGAGCGAGGCGCCGGACGCCGACTGAGCGGCCTCGACGGAGGTCGCGCCGACCGCGGCAGCCCACCATTCGGCGCGGTACCGTTCGCGGGGCGCCGTTCACAGGGGTAGGGAGCTCGCCTTCAGGCAGCGCAGCACGAAGCTGGACTTGCTGTGGCGCACGCCGGGGATCTTGTAGAGCTTCTCGCGCAGCAGGCGTTCGTAGTCGCGGGTGTCGCGCACGGACAGGCGCAGCACGTAGTCGTAATCGCCGGAGACCAGGTAGGCATCGATGACCTCGGGGATGGCCTCGAGGTGGCGGGCGAATTCCGCCATCGCCGCGTCGGTGTGCTTGTTCAGGGTGAGCTGCACGATCAGCTGCTCGGGCCGCCCGATCTTCTCGGCGTTCACCTTGACGGTGTAGCCCTCGATCACGCCGGATTCCTCCAGCCGCTTGATGCGCGTCCAGCAGGGCGAGGTGGTCAGGCCGACCTCCTCGCTGACCTCCTGCAGGCTGGCGCGCGCGTTGCGCTGCAGCGCACGCAGGATGGCGCGGTCGAACTTGTCGAGCTTGATTTGCTGATCCATCGCGCTTCAAAAGGAAGATTTGCTGTGCGGTGGATTCTATGAGGCAAGAACGGCAACCCTTTCCGGGCCAGTGCCGGGACACTGGACCCATGAATGCCAGGTTCGACGGCGCCCAGGTCAGCGCCCGTGGCGCGGTCATCGATGCGCCCTGTTCTCCCTCCTCCCCCTCATCGCCGGCCAGCGCCGGCCCTGTCGCCCCGCTCGGGAATGCGGCACCGCGCAACGGCGCCCAGACGCTGCTGGACACGCTGGTGGCCTGCGGCGTGGACACCGTGTTCGGTTATCCCGGCGGGGCGGTGCTGCCGCTGTACGACGCGCTGCACGGCGAGCCGCGCCTGCGCCACATCCTGGTCCGCCATGAACAGGCGGCGGTGCATGCGGCCGAGGGGTATGCGCGCAGCACCGGCCGGCTGGGCGTCGTGCTGGTGACCTCGGGCCCCGGCATGAGCAACACGACGACGGGCCTGCTGGACGCGCTGTGCGACTCGGTGCCGGTGCTGTGCATCAGCGGCCAGGTGAACAGCGCGGCGATCGGCACCGACGCCTTCCAGGAGTGCGATGCGCTGGGCATCTCGCGGCCGGTGACCAAGTGGAACGCGCAGGCGCGGCCCGGTGGCGACGTCGCGGCGCTGGTGCGCAAGGCCGTCGAGATCGCGCGGGGCGGTCGTCCGGGCTCGGTGCTGCTGGACGTGCCGAAGGATGTGCAGCTGGCGCCGGCGCGGCCTGATGAGAGGCTTGATGCCAGGCCCACCGCCCGGACCGCACACGAGCGGCCGCAAGCGGCGGCGCTGCCCGTCTCGCCCATCGTCGACGTGCGTGCGGTGGAAACGGCCGTGGACTGGATCGCCACCGCGCGCCGGCCGGTGTTCTATGGCGGCGGCGGCCTGATCAACGCCGGCGACGAGGCCTGCGCCGCGTTCGCGGCCGCGGTGGCGCTGGCCGGCGCGCCCTGCACGCTGACGCTGATGGGGCTGGGCGCCGTGCCGGCGTCGTCGCCGCACTGGCTGGGCATGCTGGGCATGCACGGGACGCTGGAGGCCAACCTGGCGATGCATCACGCCGACCTCATCGTCTGCGCCGGCGCGCGCTTCGACGATCGGGTGACTGGCCGGCTAGATGCCTTCGCGCCCGGCGCGCGCGTGATCCACCTCGACATCGACCCCTCGTCCATCGACAAGGTCCGGCGCGCCGACCTCGCCCTGTGCGGGGACGCGCGGACGCTGCTGCCGCGCCTGCGCCGCGCGGTGGAGCGACGCCCGATGCCGCCGGAGCGCTTGGCCGACTGGTGGGCGCGGATCCAGGACTGGCGCTCGCGCCGATCGCTGGCCTTCGAGGACACGCCGGAGGTGATCGCGCCGCAGGCGCTGATGGCGCGGCTGCAGGTGCAGCTCGCCGGCCGGGACGCGGTCGTGTCGACGGACGTCGGCCAGCATCAGATGTGGGCGGCGCAGCACCTGGCCTTCGAGCGCCCGCGGCGCTGGCTCACCTCGGGCGGCGCCGGCACGATGGGCTACGGCCTGCCGGCGGCGATCGGCGCGCAGGTGGCGCATCCGGGGCGGCTGGTCGTGTGCGTCAGCGGTGACGCGTCGATCCTGATGAACCTGCAGGAGATGGCCACGGCGCGGCAACACCGCGCGGGCGTGAAGGTCGTGCTGTGCAACAACGGCCACATGGGCATGGTGCGGCAGTGGCAGGAGCTGCATCACGGCGAGCGCTACAGCCACAGCTACAACGCCTGCATGCCGGACTTCGTCGCGGTGGCGAAAGGCTTCGGCTGGGAGGCGGCGCGGGTGACGCGGCGGGATACGCTCGATGCGGCGCTCGCCGAGTGCCTGGCGAGCGACGGCCCGTATTTCCTCGACGTGGCCGTCGCGCCAGTGGAGAACTGCTTCCCGATGATTCCGGCGGGGAAGGGGCATCACGAGGTGATGCTGGCGCGGTGAAGACGACGTCCGGCCCGGCCGCCGCGGCGTGGAGACGCGGATGTCGCGGCACGGGGACCGTCAGTCGGTACCGGCCTCCCACCGGAAACTGACCTTGAGGTCATTCAGCCAGGCCAGGTCGAGCAGGCCGTCGTGCTGCATCCGGCCGACCACGATGCCAGGGTGAATGCCGGCGCGCTTCGCGAAGGCGCGCACCGCCGCGCGCGTGCCAGCGATGTTCGGAAGCTCGCGGGCGAGCGCTGGCGGGATCAGAGCATCGCAAGCGAAGGCATCCGCCTCCCGCTCCTCTCTGGAATTGCTGCCCGACTTGGTCGGATCGTCCAGGAAGACCGTCGACTTCTGCTGGCCATGCAGCAGCAGGTGGGCCGCTTCATGGAAGAAGCTGAACCAGAACTTGTCGTTGGTCTTGCCGTAGAGCGACAGCTGGATCAAGGGCCGGCTCGGGCTCAGCCATCGCGCGACGCCTGACACATGGGTGCGCGGGAGCGCGGGCACCAGCACGAAGGCCACGCCCGCGCCCTGCAGCAGACGCCGCATGGCCGCCAGGAAGTCCCCGGACGATTGAAGCGTCAGCGCGCGGATGTCCTCGAGCGCGGCGCGGAAGCGGGCCTCGTCGTAGCGCGGTCCGTCCTGCCTTTCCGCGAGGCGCTCGCCCATGCGCAGCCACGCCGAGATCGCGCCGACATCGGCCTGGTCCTGCCGGCTGCGACGGAAGGCCAGCTGCATTTCGCCGTACTGGCGCTCCCATTGCTGAGGACTGGCGACGCCGAAAAAGGACAGCATTTCGCCCACCAGCGCCGGCTTGGACTTCGCGTCCAGCCGACGCTTGTCCAGGACGTCGACCGCCATGAGTTCCTTGATCGGAAAGCGGTCCAGCCAGGACACCATCGTCGCGTTCCGCTCGGCGGCGTCCTGAAGCGCGATGCGCTCGCGATAGTGGGCCTCCCGTTTCAGCCAGAAGCCGACCGAGCCGCCCAGAACGGTGTGAAGCCGCACGGCCGCGTCTTCCGACAGAGGGACCTTGCCCTTGATCAGTTGATTGACGTGTTTCAGGGAGAAGCCGAGCCGGTCGGCCAGTTGCAGCTGCGTCCAGCCGCGCTCCTCGAGCAGGTCCAGGATGGTGTCCCCGGGCGGCGACACCCAGTCGGGCGCGAACACAGAGTCAGCCATGGTAGTCCCCAATGAATTCGATACAGACGATGGTCACGATTGGCCAATCGATGGAGGCGTCGGCGCGCCGAGGGATCGGCTCGTCCGCGGGCGCAAACACCAGCCGCCAGCCGGCGGCCAGGTCAAGAGCGAACTGACCCGCGCGATCTCCGGTCAACGGGTGCGGACGGCGGATGGGACTTTACCGGACAGGTAAATGAGCCAAGATGGAACACGGCATGCGGGTGTCGGATGCGTCCCACGTCCGGCAGCGTGCAGGCCCATTGGGCATCGCATGGTCGGCACCGGGCTACATTGCCTCCCATCGCCGGCCGGACCGGCTGGTCTTCCGCTGACAGGAGCTGCCCGTGACTCGTCCCTACGCCCCGAAGAACCAGGCGCTATTCGATGAAGGCCTCGCCACGCGCCGCGAGGTGCTGGGCGATGCCTACGTCGATGCGTCGATCCGGAACGCCACCGACTTCACCATCGACATGCAGGAGCTGGTGACCCAGTACTGCTGGGGCGATGTCTGGAACCGGCCGGGGCTGGACCGGCGCTCGCGCTCGCTGCTGAACCTGGCGATGCTGACCGCGCTGAACCGGCCGCACGAACTCAAGATCCACGTGCGCGGCGCGCTCAACAACGGGCTCACGCGCGAGGAGATCAAGGAGGTCTTCCTGCAGACGGCGATCTACTGCGGCGTGCCGGCGGCGATCGATGCGTTCCGCTCGGCCGCCGAGGTCTTCAAGGAGATCGACGGCTGAGCCGCGGTCAGGGATTGCGGCGGGCCAGCTCGAAGTGCATGCCGTCGACGTTGCTGCTGAAGTGGCCGCCCCACGCGAAGCCCTGGGCGGCGAAGAGCGGCACCAGCGGGGTGAGGTCGCCTTGCTGGCCGGGCGACGCGGGGGGATGGCCGGCGCCGTTCCAGCGCGCGTTCAGGTCGATCGCGACGCCCCAGCTGTGGGAGCTGAGGTCCGGATTGCCCGGATCCCAGTTCTTGTGGCGGGGCACCCAGCCGCCGTCGAAGGTCTGGATGAGCGAGCCCAGTCCGAGCGCGTCGATGCGGTCGAACACGGCCTGGAAGTGCGGATGGGCCAGCCGGTGCAGGCTCACCGCCGGATGGCCGAGCGCCGCGAGCACCGGATGGCTGAAGGGCGCGATGTGCTGCGTCACCCAGGCCGCCGGCGTGATGACGATCGAGCCGCGCTGCGCGCCCGGCGTCGACTGGAAGGCGCCGAAGGTGCCGGCCAGCTCCGCCTGCGAGAGCGGCAGGATCGTGCCGTTGCCCCGCCGCCGCACGTCGGGCGCGACCGCGCCGGCCGGTGCCGCCGGCACCGGCGTGGCGGCGTCCTCGAACTGGGCGGCGCCTGACCAGAAGTAGTGCTCGCGCCCTTCGACGCCATACCAGGCGCGCCGTCCCAGGTAGGCCTCACCGTCGATGACGCGATCGACCATCAGGGTGTCGCCCGGCTCGAGTCGGCCGATGCGGGCGAAACCGACCGCCGGCCCGCCGCGCAGGTTCAGCTTCTGCTCGATGCGCACGCGGCGCGGCGGTGCGAGCGGCGTCGCGACTGGCTTAGGCGAGGTAGTCATCGTCATTGCTCCCGGGAGCCAGGCCGAGCAGTTCCTGGATCTGGACCAAGGTCAGCTCGGCCGTCTGCGCCTGCCCGCGCTCGCCCTGCCAGGTCTTGATCGCGGCGCGCGTGCGGCCATCGAAGAGCGCCGTCACCTCGGCGCCGGTGAGGCCCAGGCCCCGCTGCACCCGCTCGACCTCCTGCGGCGACAGGCCGCGCTCGGCGTCGTTGAGCGCGTCGCTCATCGCTTCCGGGGGCGCTTCTTGCGTCGCACCGGGCGCAGCGGTCGTGGGCGTGCGGGCCAGCATCGACTTGGGGGGCTCCGCGCCACTCGCGGCATTGGCGGCCGCGGGCGTTTCCTGCGCCTTCGTGCCGGCGGCGCGCAGCTTGACCAGCCGGTTCAGCAAATCGAACCAGAACGGTCCGCCCAGGGTGCAGGCCACCGCCGTCATGCTCCAGCCCAGCAGCGCGATCAGCAGGTTGCCCCACCAGCCGCCATCGCCGATCCGGTCGCCGAGGCGGCAGGGGACCGCCTTCCCGGCCGGATCGCAGGCTTCGTCGAAATAGGTCGGCCAGGCGGATCCCGTCCAGCCCAGCGGCAGGCCGATGCTCTGCAGCGTGTCCAGTTCCGCCAGGCGCGTGCAGTAGGACTTGGCCGCCACGTCGTCCCCGAAGCGCTCGCACTGGCGCGGGATCTCCTTGCCCGTCGGCTTGACGAGACGGGCGAGCGCCGTCGGCGCCGAAGCGGCGCTCGGCGCGGCCGTAGCCGCCGCCGTGGGCGGGACGAGGGCCAGCCGTACCGGCTCGAACAGCGCGCGCAGCTCGGCATGCGGCTCGCCGGGCAGGAAGGCCTGCTCCAGCGCAGCGCTCGATCGGGCGATGGCCTGCGCATCCGGCGGGGTCGCGTTGAGCGCGCCGCGCAGCGTGATCGCGGCACGCAGCAGCGTCTCGAGCGGCTGGCGGACCTGCGCGTCGCTGGTGTCCGCGAGTCGCTTGAGCAAGGCGGCATTCAGGGGCTGCAGCGACGCCTGGGCCCGCGCGAGTGCCGGAGCCGGCAGGCCCGGCGTCTTCGAGGCTGCCGCAGCTGCAGGGGGCAACGCCGCGGGGATCGCGGGCGCGGCGGCGGGCGCGCTGACCGGCGCCGCGGGTGGCGTGACGGCTGGCTTGTCCGCGGCGGACACCTGCTGGTTGTAGTTGGTGGCGACCTCCTGCGCGACGGTCAGCGTGGCCTTGCGCAGCGCCTCGTCCTGCCAGAGTCGCGCGGAGATCAGGATGGGGTTGATGTTGGCGACCATCGCGGCGAGGAAGCCGAAGACGAACAGCGTCACCTGCGTATGGCGCTTGAACCAGCCGATCGAGCGCTCGCCGACCGCGTCGTACCAGGCCGCGAGCCGGGCTTCGAAGGCGGGCCAGTCCTGTTCCACGCCCATGGCGAGCCCGCGCATCGCGTCGACGAAGGCCGGGTTGGGCAGGGCGCCCGACGAGGCGCCACCGGCGCGCTGCGAGGCGTCCGTGACGGTGGCCACGAACTCTGCCGGCGTGGCCGGACGCAGCCCGGCCAGATGCTTGTCGCAGAGCAGCGCGATCAGGGAGCTGATGACGGCGTCCGCGTTGATGTAGGACGGCTTGCGGTCCTCCGCGCGGGTGGCCTTCGAGAGCGCGACGATCAGCGGGTGCGCGAGCAGGCCCTTGGCGAAGACGGGGTCGTCGCCGAAGAAGGAGATCACCGCGCGTTCCATGTACTTGCCGCGCAGCGACCGGATGGACGACCAGAGCTCCTGCAGGGCCGTCGCGAGCAGGCTGGTGATCGCGAACACCAGCGCCACTCCGATCACGACGTCGATCATCCGGGTGTCCATCGTTCGACCTCACGGAATGTCGTTGAAGAACAGGTGCGCGCCGATGCGCGCGCAGGGCCGATGGCCGGCGGCCCACCGGGGCGGCGGCGCCAGCCGCGCGGCGTGGTAATGGGTGGCGCCGGCCGTCGGGTCGCCGCGCAGCCGTTCCTGCGGACGGTCCTGTTCCTGGGCCATCAGCCGCCGCGCGATCGCGAGCGCCTGGGCGAAGCGCGCGTTGGTGGCGTCCACCGCGAGCAGCTGCGGCAGGTTGGGATCGTTGCGGTTCCAGCAGCTGAACTGCCAGGGCTTGCGGCAGACCTCGACGACATCACGGCCCCAATAGGTCGCGCGCCGGACGCGGTTCAGCACCACGTGGGCGACGGCCTCCATCCCGTCGATCTGGCCGCGCTCGCCGCGGGCCTCGCCCCAGACGGTACGGGCCAGGATGACGACGTCCTGCCCGGCCGGGCTGGCCGCGGCGGGCATCGCGGCCGAGCTCCCGGGGACCGACGCCGGACCCGGTCCAGCCATCGGCGCGGGTACGGGCGCCGCCGGCGTCGCCAGGGGCCCGGCCCGTACCAGCGACTCATCCCGGCGCACGAGCTCGGCGCCGGCCCATGCCAGCACCGGCGCGATGGGAACGGCGATCGCGCAGCGCAGGCCCACGCCATCGGGGGCGACGCCGGCATGCAGGCCGACCAGCTCGTCGCGGCTGTTCCAGATCGGTGCGCCGCTGTCGCCGCCGAGCGTGGCCTCGTCGGGCGTCCAGCACAGCGCGCCATCGAGCAGGTAGGGGCGGGACTCGTCGCCGGCGATGCACAGGCTGGCGCCGAACAGATGCGGGGCCCGGCCGCCGATCGCGCGGCCGCGGGTGCGGATGAACAGCTGGTCGTCGGCCAGCGCCGAGGCGGTGCCCACCGGCCACTCCGCGCCGCGACCGGCGAGCGGCCGCAGCGCCGCGGCAGACACCTCCACGAGCGCGGCGTCCACGGCGCAGGTGACCGGCAGCGCCTGGAAGTTGGGCTGCCAGTCGAAGAGGCGCCCGTTGATCGGGGCCGCGTCCGGTTCGCCGTCCAGCCACAGCGTCACGTCGTCGCCGCGGGCGCTCGGCCGGGCCGCGGCCAGCACATGGCCCGAGGTCAGCGCCAGCAGGCTGGACGGGCGCGCGGTCCGGCGCAGCACGGCGGTCAGCGTGCCTTCGAGGAAGCGGTTGGAGGCGTTCTCGGCGCGGACCCAGGCGGCGTGGGCGTGGCCGAACCGTCCGCCGCGGACGGCGTCGACGGGCATCGTCTCGCCGGTCAGCGGCGAGCGGAGCGCGCGCGGCAGTTGCCGTCCCGGACAGTCATCGCCGAAGGCCAGGGTCAGGCGCCGCGGCCCGTGGCTGCCCGGCAGCGGCAGGCGCCACCAGTGAAGCGCGCGCGCCGCGTCCGCCGACAGCCCGAGCCGGGCGGCCAGCGCCTCGTCCTCGCGACGCGACGTCATCAGCGCGCCGAGCGCGGTCCGCACGGCGAGCAAGGGAGCGGCGTGGGCGGCCATCGTCCCGCTCACGGCTTGCAGTCGCCGCGCCCGGCGGCCTTCTGCGTGGCGTCGTCCCACTCGCCGGTCTTCGGGGCCGCGCCCTTGGCCTGGCAGCGGTCGATGGCGGCGTAGAGCTCCGCCTCGCTCGCGGGCGGCGTCAGGCCCATCTTCCGCTGCGTGTCGGCATCGATGGCGGGCAGTTTCCGGCGCGTGCCGGTCGCCTCGATGATGGACAGGCTGACCGCATGCTCGGCGCTGCCGTCGCGGATCGTCAGCAGCGCGGTGTCGCCGGCCTTGACGTCCCTGGCCGTGTAGTCGACGCGGAACTGCCCACCCTGCACCTGGACCGGCAGCGAGCTCGTCTTGCCGTCCACCTCCACGTCGGCCGAGGGCACGCCGCCGGTGCTGCTGACGAAGAAGGGCTGCGTCTTGCCGAGCTCGAGCGGCAGGCTGGTCGCGTCGGGCGAGACCCGCAGGGTGGTGTTGTTGATCTTCGTCGTGCAGGCCGCGATGGCCTTGCGCGCCTTCGCGGCGCCACTGCCGGCGACGTTCGCCGCGATCTCGTCGAGGCTCGATGTCGCCTCCTGCAACTCCAGCGTGAGCTGCGCGAGGTCTCGGAGACGGGCGCGGTCGCCGGCGCTCAGCGCGCGGACCTGCCGGGCCGTTCCCTGCGACTCGCCGGTGGCCGACGCGCCGCCAGGAGCCGATGCGGGCGTCGACGCTCCAGTGACCCCGGCGCGCTTGAAGCCGTCTTCCAGCGCACCGGCCACCGGTCCCGCGGCCTTGATGGCGGCCAGCACGGCCGTCTGATTGGGGATCGTCTTGTCGACCTCCTCGCTGACCTTGAGCTGCACGGCCACGGCGCGGGCCCACAGGTCCGAGGCCGCGCCTTCGATCAGGTCGATCGCCCGATCCGCGCGCCGCCGGGCCCGGTTGCCGTCTTCCAGGCTGGCGCGGGCCTCCTTCATGGTCTGGATGGCCTCCGGGGCTGCGGGGAGGGTCTCGGTCCGTTCCGACGTCGAGACACAGTCGCGATCCCATGTTGCCTGCTCACGCAGGCAGGCGGACCGGTTCAACAGCTTCAGTTCCTCGGCGGTCGCGCCGGCGGGCGCCGCGGGGCAGGCCGGCCTGGGGCGCGGGCAGCTGCGCGTCCGCGCCGGGACGATCCTGAGTTCGGGCTGGTCCACCTCCTGGGACTGGCGCATCGCCACGCGCAGCTCGTCGCTGCGTCGCGCCACGGCGGCCTTCAGGCCATAGAGGGTGTCCTTGTAATCCGGATCGTCGGGCTCGCCGACGAGGCGGGCCTTGTTCCGGAACGGAGCCGCCGCGTTGAGGCCGCATTGGAGCGCCTCGGCGCCGGCGCGATAGACATCGATGCGCGCGCGCACGATGAAGAGGTTGCCCGCCGCATAGCTCGCGGCGCCGACACCGGCGATGCCCGCGACGGTGCGCGCGCTGCCGTCTCCCAGCGCCACGGCGGCGCCCGCGGCGGACAGGCCCAGCAGCCAGGCGGACAGCTGCGGACTGGCGTTGGACAGGTCGCTGACCGCCGAGACGTAGCGGCCGCGGACCAGGGCGACCTCCTTGTAGACCTCGTCGAAGGTCTTGGGCTCGTCGTTCTTGTCGAGCGTGTATTCGCCCGACACGTTCTTCGACGCCGTCAGGTGCCTGGAAAAGATCTGCGGCTGCAGCGCGGTGCTGCAGCCGGCGATCAGCACGAGCACCGGCAGCGTTGCCCGGCGCAGGCAGCGGTCAAGGCTGTTCACGGTGGGACCCTCCTGGGGGAGGCAGGATCGGGGCCACCGGCGGTGGGCGTCATCCTCAAGCTTGAGGACCGCCCCCCGCTTCGCGGGGCGGGTCAGGCGCCCCGCCGGGGGATCAGCGCATCAGATCCATCAGCGACGGGTCGATGCCGGGCGGCGGTGCGCTGCAGTCGCTGCCGATCCACTTGTGCACCGACGTCGATTCATAGGTGATCGGCATGCCCTGCGCGGTCGTGCCCTTGAACGTCACCTTGACGGTGGCGCTGGACTTGTCGGTGACCTGGTAGGAGCCGTTGCCCATGCCGCTGGCCGTCGCGCTCTTGCAGCTCATCGTGAAGGTGCCGCTGGTGGCGTCGCCGGGCTTCACTTGCGTGGTGCAGTCGTCGACGCTCTGCGGCTTGGGCAGGGCGAATTCGGGGCTCTGCTGGCAGTCCAGATGCGGGCTGCCGCCGGTAGGCAGGCCGACCTTGGCCATCGCGGCGGCGAGGCTGCTCTTCTGCTGCGGCGTCAGGGCGCCGTTGATGTCGAAGATCGTGGGCATCTTCCGGCCGTTGAGCGTGTTGACGCTCGCGCTGGCCCACAAGCCGGGCTTGACGCTGATGGATTGGGCTTGGGCGGGCGCCGACAGCGTCAGCAGGCCCAGCGACAGGGCGAGCGCCGGAGCGGCGGCGGAAGAGAGACGGAATCGGGAAGCGCGCATGCGTGAGCCTCGTGGAATCGGACGACGAGGCGCAGTCTCCACGGGCGCGGCTACCGCTGTCGAGGCGGCTTGCCCCCTTCAAAGGGGGCGGGTGTGACCGAGGTCATGTCGGCCGGTGGACCGGCGTGCCATGCCGTACCGTCCTCGAAAGTGACCCGCGTGACGGCGGCGTGGGATTGCGGGCAGCGCATCGGACGGGCCGGTGACTGATCACGCGGCCGGTCGAATTCATGGCTCATGTCGACGTGATGCGCCGGCGCGATGCTGCCGTCGCTGATCGAAACGCCGGCGAACTCGCTGAGCACCTCGTGGCCGGTGCCGCGCTCGCGGACGCAACCGAGCTCGACAGCGACGATGCCCCGCGGGCCGCGGTTGGTCAGCACCAGGGCGAGCTCGCCGCGCACCGGCTTGAGCTCGAGCACCATCGGCGCGGTCGGCAGGTCGATCCAGTCGGGCGGATAGACCGGAGGGGAATGCGGCTCCGATTGCCCGAGCGCGGGCAGGCCGGCGATGGCGAGGAGCAGGCCGGTGAAAGGGGGAGCGAGGCGGGAACGGGTGATCACACGTCGATGTTGGCCGCGCGCAGCGCATTCGTCTCGATGAACTCCCGACGCGGCTCCACCTCGTCGCCCATCAGCATCGTGAACACCCGGTCCGCCTCGATCGCGTCCTCGATCTGCACGCGCAGCAGGCGGCGGACCGTCGGGTCCATCGTCGTTTCCCACAGCTGCTCGGGGTTCATCTCGCCCAGGCCCTTGTAGCGCTGGCGGCCCACGCTCGACTCCGCCTGCGTCATCAGCCAGGCCATCGCGCCGCGGAAGTCCGTCACCTTGCTTTCCTTGGCCTTCTCGCCCTCGCCCTTGCGGATCACGGCTTCCTCGCCCACCAGACCCTTGAAGGTCTTGCCGGCCTCGGCCAGGACTTCATAGTCCGCGCCGTGCACGAAGTCCGCCGTGATGATGCTCGAGCGCACGTTGCCGTGATGGCGACGGCTGATGCGCAGCAGCTGCTTGTCGGTGCGCGGATCCGTCTCGGCCGTCACCACCGCGTCGTGCAGCGCCGAGGCCAGCGCCGTCGCGGAGATCTCCGCCGCGTCCTTCGTGTCCAGGTTCAGCGACAGGCCCGACGCCAGCAGGTGCAGCGCCTCGCCGTCCATCCAGGCGGACAGGCGCTCGATCACGTTCTGCGCCGCCACGTACTGGCGCGCCTTGGTCTCCAGGTCCTCGCCCTTGAGCACCGGACCCGCGCCCACGCCGGCGGTGTGCAGCTCGGCATCGTTCAGCGCGACCTTCAGCAGGAAGCCGTCCAGCTCGTGGCCGTCCTTCAGGTACTGCTCGTGCTTGCCGACCTTGACCTTGTACAGCGGCGGCTGCGCGATGTAGATGTGGCCGCGCTCCACCAGCTCCGGCATCTGCCGGTAGAAGAAGGTCAGCAGCAGCGTCCGGATGTGCGCACCGTCCACGTCCGCGTCGGTCATGATGATGATGCGGTGGTAGCGCAGCTTGTCCGGATTGAAGTCGTCGCTGCCCGCGCCGCGGCCGATGCCGGTGCCCAGCGCCGTGATCAGCGTGATGATTTCATTGCTGGTCAGCAGCTTCTCGTAGCGCGCCTTCTCGACGTTCAGGATCTTGCCGCGCAGCGGCAGGATCGCCTGGAACTTGCGGTCGCGGCCCTGCTTCGCGGAGCCACCGGCGGAGTCACCCTCCACGATGTAGATCTCGCACAGCGCGGGATCCTTCTCCTGGCAGTCCGCCAGCTTGCCCGGCAGGCCCATGCCGTCCAGCACGCCCTTGCGCCGCGTCATCTCGCGCGCCTTGCGCGCCGCTTCACGCGCCCGCGCCGCCTCGACGATCTTGCCGCAGATGATCTTGGCGTCGGTCGGGTTCTCCAGCAGCCAGTCGCCCAGCTTGCTCGCGACGATTTCCTCCACCGGGCCGCGCACCTCGCTCGACACCAGCTTGTCCTTGGTCTGCGAGCTGAACTTGGGCTCCGGCACCTTCACGCTGACCACGCAGGCCAGGCCTTCGCGCATGTCGTCGCCGGTGACGTCGACCTTGGCCTTCTTGGCCAGTTCGTTGTCCTCGATGTACTTGTTGATCACCCGCGTCATCGCCGCGCGCAGACCCGTCAGGTGGGTGCCGCCGTCGCGCTGCGGGATGTTGTTGGTGAAGCAGAGGACGCTTTCATTGAAGCCGTCGTTCCACTGCATCGAGACCTCGACCCCGATGTTGGTGTTCTGCTCCGACATCTTGTCGCCCTGGGCGTGGAAGATGTTGGGGTGCAGCGCCGTCTTGCCCTTGTTGATGAACTCGACGAAGCCGCGCACGCCGCCCGCGAAGGCGAAGTTGTCTTCCTTGTTGTTGCGCTCGTCGACCAGGCGGATCTTCACGCCGTTGTTCAGGAACGAGAGTTCGCGCAGGCGCTTGGCCAGGATGTCGTAGTGGAACTCGGAGTTCTGCGTGAAGATCTCCGTGTCCGGCAGGAAGTGGACTTCCGTGCCGCGCTTGTCGGTCTCGCCGACGATCTTCATCGGGCTGGTCTCGAAACCGTCGCGGACCTCGATCAGGCGGTCCTGCGGCACGCCCTTCTTGAACTCCAGCTGGTGGACCTTGCCTTCGCGGCGCACCGTCAGGCGCAGGGTCTTGGACAGCGCGTTCACGCAGGACACGCCCACGCCGTGCAGGCCGCCCGAGACCTTGTAGCTGTTCTGGTTGAACTTGCCGCCGGCGTGCAGCTCGGTCAGCGCGATCTCGGCCGCCGAGCGCTTGGGCTCGTGCTTGTCGTCCATCTTCACGCCGGTCGGAATGCCCCGGCCGTTGTCGATGACGGAGATCGAGTTGTCGGTGTGGATGGTGATGACGATGTCGTCGCAGTAGCCGGCCAGCGCCTCGTCGATCGAGTTGTCGACCACCTCGAACACCAGGTGGTGCAGGCCGGTACCGTCCGAGGTGTCGCCGATGTACATGCCGGGGCGCTTGCGCACCGCCTCCAGGCCTTCCAGGATCTGGATGCTGGACTCGCCGTATCCCGCGCCGTCGTTTTGAGGCGCGGGCGTCGGGGTGTTCTCAGGAGTGCTGTTATCGGTCATCGGAGGGGTACTCAGGCCGCCGCGGCGGCCGCTGAAAAAACTGGCTGGAACCCCCGCCTGGCGGGGGCAGGGGGTGCGCAACGTTCACGCTCCGGGGAGCGAAGGTCGCGCAGCGACCTTAGATCCTCATCGGCATGACGACGTACTTGAAGCCGGTGTGTTCGGGGATGCTGAGCAGCGCGCTGGACGAGCTGTCGTTCAGGTCCACCCGCACCATGTCCTGCGACATGTTGGCCAGCACGTCCATCAGGTAGGTCACGTTGAAGCCGGTCTCGATCTGGTCGCCGCCGTAGTCGATCTCGAGTTCTTCCTTGGCCTCTTCCTGCTCGGCGTTGCTCGAGGCGATCGACAGCAGGCCCGGCTCGAAGGACAGGCGCACCGCCTTGAACTTCTCGCTGGTCAGGATCGCGGCGCGCTGCAGCGCGGCCAGCAGCGGCTGGCGACCCAGGATCACGTGGAAACGGTGGTTCTTCGGGATGACGCGGTTGTAGTCGGGGAACTTGCCCTCGACCAGCTTGGTCACGAACTCCATGCCGCTGAAGCTGAACTTGGCCTGGTTGCCGGCGAAGCGCATTTCGATCGGAGCGCTCTCGTCGTCGCCCTTGCCGCCGTCCTTGAGCAGCCGCATCAGTTCCAGCACCGTCTTGCGGGGCAGGATGACTTCCTGCTTGGGCATCTCGGTGTCCGTCTCGGCCTGGGCCAGCGCCAGTCTGTGCCCGTCGGTCGCGACCAGCGTCAGGGTCTTGCCCTCGGCCACGAACAGGATGCCGTTCAGGTAGTAGCGGATGTCATGCACCGCCATCGCGAAGTGGACCTGGTTGATCAGGCCCTTGAGCGTCTTCTGCGGCACGCTGAACGCGGGACCGAAGTCGGCCGCTTCCTGCACCAGCGGGAAATCGTCGGCCGGCAGCGTCTGCAGCGTGAAGCGGCTCTTGCCGCCCTGCAGCGTCATCTTGTTCTGGTTGGACGTCAGGCTCACCGTCTGGTCCGACGGCATCGAGCGCAGGATGTCGATCAGCTTGCGCGCGCCGATGGTGGTGGAGAAGTCCCCGTCGTCGCCCTCGAACTCGACCGTGGTGCGCACCTGGATTTCCAGGTCGCTCGTGGTCAGCTCCACCTGCTTGCCCTGCTTCCGGACCAGCACGTTGGCCAGGATGGGCAGGGTGTGGCGCCGTTCCACGATGCCGGACACCGCCTGCAGCGCGGCAAGCACTTTGTCCTGGCTGTCTTTCAACACGATCATGTCAACCTCTCTCCACTGTTGGCTGTTCGGGCGAACGCGGCATTTTCGCTGAAGGCGAAGGCGTTTTTCCTCATCCCTTCAGCGTTTGCTCCAGCACATGCAACTGCTGGTTCAACTCGGTGTTCTTCTGACGCTCGCCGCCGATCTTGCGGACCGCATGCAGCACCGTCGTATGGTCGCGGCCGCCGAACAGCTCGCCGATCTCCGGCAGGCTCTTCTGCGTCAGCTCCTTGGCCAGGTACATCGCGATCTGGCGCGGCCGGGCGATGCTGGCCGGGCGCTTCTTCGAGTACATGTCCGCGACCTTGATCTTGTAGAAGTCGGCCACCGTCTTCTGGATGTTCTCGACCGAGATCTGCCGGTTCTGGATCGAGAGCAGGTCCTTGAGCGCCTCGCGCGCGAGCTGGATGTTGATTTCCTTGTGCGAGAAGCGGCTGTAGGCCAGCACCTTGCGCAGCGCGCCCTCGAGCTCGCGCACGTTGGCGCGCACGTTCTTCGCGATGAAGAAGGCCACGTCCTCCGGCATCGGCGCGCTTTCGGCCTCGGCCTTCTTGATCAGGATGGCGACCCGCATTTCCAGCTCGGGCGGTTCGATCGCAACGGTCAGGCCGGCGTCGAAGCGGCTGGTGAGGCGCTCGTCGATGTCCACCAGACCCTTCGGATAGGTGTCCGAGGTCATGATGATGTGGGCCCGCTTGGCCAGCAGCGCCTCGAACGCATTGAAGAACTCTTCCTGCGTGCGGTCCTTGCCGGCGAAGAACTGCACGTCGTCGATCAGCAGCAGGTCCAGCGAGTGGTACTTGGCCTTGAGCTCGTCGAAGGTCTTGCGCTGGTAGTTCTTGACCACGTCCGAGATGAACTGCTCGGCGTGCAGGTAGAGCACGCGGGCGTCGGGGCGGTCCTTGAGCAGCGCGTTGCCGACGGCGTGGATCAGGTGGGTCTTGCCCAGGCCGACACCGCCGTAGATGAACAGCGGGTTGTACATCTGGCCCGGCGCGCCGGCGACGTGCAGCGCCGCGGTGCGCGCCATCTGGTTGGCGCGGCCGGGCACCAGCGTGTCGAAGGTCAGGCTGGTGTTGATGCGGTGGCGGGTGGCGCTGGGCGGGACGTTGGGGGTCGCGCCCGGCTGGATCAGGCTGGCGGCGGTGGCCGGCGCCGCGGGCGGCTGGGCGGCCACGGGCGCGGCGGCCGGACGGGCGGCCACCGAGGCCGGCACGGCCGGCCGACCGGCCGCCGGCGCGCCCAGGCCGTGCTGGTTCAGCACCTGGCCCATGGTCATGCTGGACGGCTGCGTGCGCGGCAGCGGCGCGATCGCCTCGCGCGGCGCCAGCGACAGTTCCAGGCGTGCCGGCTTGCCGGCGAGCTCGGTCAGGATGGCCTCGATGCGGCCGGCGTACTGGCTGCGGATCCAGTCCAGCTTGAATCGGTTGGGGACACGGAGGGACACCAGGACGGCCTCGTGGCCGTTCTCTTCCTGCTGGGCGACCTCTGCCGGGGGCAGCGGACGGATCCAGGTATTGAATTGCTGCTCAGGCAGTTCGGCGGCCAGGCGTTCGCAGCCGCGCTGCCACAAGGCCGCCCCTGACAAGTCTGCGCTCATTGTGGAAAACTTATTCTTCGAGCGGCCGGATTGTACCGATGCGAGACCGCGAAGCCAGGGTTATCCACAGATTTTTTGCCCCGGTCAAGTGCTGGTAATCCCCGTGCCTGCCAGCCTCCGGATTGACCCTGATGCAAATCTTTGCTGTAATCGCGGGTTTTCCGGACGCCCGGACGTTGCTGCGTGGGCCTCCGCTTTTCGAGCGGCTTGCGACATCCCTCCGAGATGTCCACCGTCGCCACCGTCCGCGGCGCCAAGGTGGCGCGAGGCGACGGGAAGTACCGAAGATTTCCAAGAGGTTGAACATGAAACGCACTTATCAAGGCTCCAAGACCCGTCGCGCCCGCACCCACGGCTTCCTGGTCCGCATGAAGACGCGTGGCGGCAAGGCCGTCATCGCCGCTCGCCGCGCCAAGGGCCGCAAGCGCCTGGCCGTCTGAGCGAAGCGCAAGACGACTCCGACAGCACCGTGATCGGCCGCATCGTGCGATCGGCCGATTTCGAGCGCGTGCTGGGCACCCCCAGCCGCGCACGCAGCGCGCACTTCGCCGTGCATCACCTGGCCGCCAGCCCCTCGCTGCCGAAGCGCCGTCCATCCACAGGAACGGCTGACTTGTCCACAGGTGATGCACCGATTCATCCCCAAGCTGTGGATGAACGGTCCTCCGCGAACGTGGCGCCCACCCCCGTTGAATCGGTTCCAGCCGCGCCCGATCGGGCCTGGCTGGGCTACGTCGTGCCCAAGCGGCACGCGAAGCGCGCCGTGACGCGGGCGCTGCTCAAGCGCCAGATCCGCGCCGTGTTCGGCGACCTGCCGACGCTGCCGCCCGGCCTCTGGGTGGTGCGGCTGCGCATGCCCTTCGACCGCAAGCAGTACCCCAGCGCCTCTTCCGACGCGTTGCGCGCCGCCGCGCGCGCGGAGCTGCTGCAGCTGACCCGCAAGCTCGCGCCACCGCCCCCGGGCGCCGCCGGCTGACCGGATCGCGGTTCGGAACAGCGACCATGGACGACCGCCCCGGCCTGCCGACGCGACTGCTGATGGGGCTGGTGCGCGGCTACCAGCTGCTGTTCAGCGCCTGGTTGCGCGCGGGCTGCCGCTACAGCCCGAGTTGCTCGAACTACGCGATGCAGTCCCTGCGCCGCCACGGCGCCGCCGCCGGCACCTACCTTGCGGTCGGACGGGTCCTGCGTTGCAACCCTTTCTGTCTGGGCGGACACGATCCCGTGCCCGACAATCCGCCCCGCCTGTTCACCCGGTTCACCGAGCGTCCCTCCAGATGCCGTCCGGGGTCAGCCTCTTCAACCGCCAATCCAAAAGCTTCCCATGACTGATATTCGCCGCACCATCTTGTGGGTGGTGTTCACGATGTCGCTGGTCCTTCTGTGGGACGGGTGGCAGCGGCACAACGGCCAGCCGTCGCTGTTCCATCCGGCGCCGGCCAAGGTCGCCACCGCACCCGCCGCCCCGGCATCGGCCGCTTCCGCCGCCGCGCTGCCGGCCGCCGCGGCTGCTTCCGGCGCCACTGCCGGCGCGCCGGTCGCGCCCGTCGTCAAGAACGAGCTGGTCACCTTCAGCACCGACGTGGTCAAGGCCACCATCGACACCCGCGGCGGCAGCCTGGTGCGCGTCGAGCTGCTCAAGCATGCCGACGACACCAACCCCAGCGGCCATGTCGTCGTGCTGGATCCGATGCGCAACTACAGCGCCCGTTCCGGCCTGCTGAACGTGCCGAACGCGCCCAGCGACCAGACGGTGCTGACGCTGGTCGACGGCCCCAAGGAGCTCAAGGACGGCCAGGACACCCTGGTTGTGCGTCTGGAAGGTGAACAGGGCGGCGTGAAGCTGGCCAAGACCTACACCTTCAAGCGGGGCGACTACGCCATCGCGGTGAACCACGAGGTCACCAACACCGGCGCGGCCGCGGTCACGCCGCAGCTGTACCTGCAGCTGGTGCGTGACGGCCATGTCGAGCACACCGGTCCGTCCTTCGCGCCGACCTCGTTCTCCGGCCCGGCGATCTACACCGACAAGGCGAAGTACCACAAGCTCGCGTTCGACGACCTCAAGAAGGGCAAGGCCGAGTACGAGAAGAACGCCGATGACGGCTGGGTCGCGATGGTCCAGCACTACTTTGTCAGCGCCTGGATCCGCAACGAAGCCGGGCCGCGCGAGTTCAACGTCCGTCCGCTCAACCAGGACCTGTACACCGCCGGCATGGTGATGAACTTCCCGGCCGTGGCGCCGGGCGCGTCGGCCAAGCTGGACAACCTGCTGTACGTCGGCCCCCAGGAAGAGAAGAAGCTGGAAGTGCTGGCCCCGGGCCTGGAGCTGGTGAAGGACTACGGCATCTTCAAGATCCTGTCCAAGCCGCTGTTCTGGCTGCTGGACGTCCTGCACACGCTGCTGGGCAACTGGGGCTGGGCGATCATCCTGCTGGTCGTGCTGCTGAAGGTCGCGTTCTACGGCCTGAACGCCAGCGCGTACCGCAGCATGGCCAAGATGAAGGCGGTGAATCCCCGCATCCAGGAGATGCGCGAGCGCCTGAAGGACAAGCCGCAGCAGATGCAGCAGGAGATGATGCGGATCTACAAGGAAGAGAAGATCAATCCGCTGGGCAGCTGCCTGCCGATCTTCCTGCAGATGCCGTTCTTCATCGCGCTGTACTGGGTGCTGCTGTCCAGCGTCGAGATGCGCGGCGCGCCGTGGGTGATGTGGATCCACGACCTGTCCAAGCCCGACAGCCTGTTCGGCCACCTGTTCGGCGCGCCGATCGGCCCGCTGCCGCTGCTGATGACGGCCTCCAGCCTGCTGCAGGTCTGGCTGAACCCGCAGCCGGCCGACCCGGTCCAGGCCAAGATGATGTGGATCATGCCGCTGGCCTTCAGCGTGATGTTCTTCTTCTTCCCGTCGGGCCTGGTGCTGTACTGGCTGGTGAACAACATCCTGTCGATCGCCCAGCAATGGATGATCAACAAGCAGATCGGCGTCAGCGGCTCGAAGAAGTGATCGACGGCGGCGGGGGATTCGCCAATTCCTCACGCCGATCGCAGGAGCCCCCGCACCCCGGGGGCTTTTTTTCGTCCGCGCGCAGGCGCTTAATCGTGTCCATGCGGGGATCGCTTCTCCACCTGACTCGGGACGGTGGGGGACCGGAGGCGCAAGACGCCGGCTCACGAGAGGCGGCGACGAGGCCTGCCCCGCGCCATCCACGATGACGGCGATGCGGCCTGGCGGCCCATCGCCGTTGTTCTTGGTGCCCGGACGCTGCGAGACAATCGCGCCCATGCTGTCGCGACACCAGGATCCCATCGCCGCCATCGCCACCGCGCCCGGACGCGGGGCCGTCGGCATCGTGCGGGTGTCCGCGCCACAAGACCTGGCCCCGCTGGTGACGGCGATCTGTGGCCGCACGCTCAAGCCGCGCGAGGCGACCTACCTGCCTTTCCGTAGCGCCCAGGGCGAGGCGATCGACCACGGCCTGGCGCTGCTCTTCCCGGCGCCGCATTCCTACACCGGCGAGCATGTGCTGGAACTGCAGGCCCACGGCGGCCCGGTGGTGCTGCAACTGCTGCTGGCGCGCTGCCTGGAGGCCGATCCCGCGCTGCGGATGCGGCTGGCCGAGCCGGGCGAGTTCACGCGCCGCGCCTTCCTCAACGGCAAGCTGGACCTGGCGCAAGCCGAGGCCGTGGCCGACCTGATCGACGCCAGCACCGAAGCCGCCGCGCGCAGCGCCGGTCGGGCGCTGGCCGGTGCGCTCAGCGGCGAGGTCGGCGGGCTGCGCGATGGCTTGATCCAGCTGCGGATGCTGGTCGAAGCCACCCTGGACTTCCCCGAGGAGGAGATCGATTTCCTCGAGCAGGCCGATGCGCTGGGCAAGTTGCGCCGGTTGCTGCAGCGGGTGGAGGCGCTGCTCGATCGCAGCCGCCAGGGCGCGATCCTGCGCGAGGGCATCAAGGTCGTGCTGGCGGGGCAGCCGAATGTCGGCAAGAGCTCGCTGCTGAACGCGTTGGCCGGCGCCGAGCTGGCGATCGTGACGCCGATCCCGGGCACGACGCGGGACAAGCTGAGCCAGACCATCCAGATCGAGGGCGTGCCGCTGCACATCAGCGACACGGCCGGCCTGCGCGACACCGAGGACGAGGTCGAGCGCATCGGCGTGGCCCGCAGCTGGGACGCGATCGCGGATGCGGACGTGGTGCTGTTCCTGCACGACCTGACGCGCGTCGGCCATGCGGACTACGAGGCCGAGGACGCCGAGATCCGCGGCCGCCTGACGAGCGTCGATCCGGCGCGGATCCTGCAGATCTACAACAAGGCCGACGCGCATGCGCCGGCGGGCTTGCCGGCGGACGCGCTGACCTTGTCGGCGAAGACGGGCGAGGGCCTGGACGCCTTGCGCCGGCGCCTGCTGGAGCAGGTCGGCTGGCACGCGGTGCCGGAGGGCCTGTTCATCGCGCGCGAGCGCCACGTGCAGGCACTGCGCCGCACCCAGGAGCACATCGGGCTGGCGTTGGCCCAGGCCGAGACCGAGCCGCCAGCGCTGGACCTGATGGCGGAGGAGCTGCGCCTGGCGCACGACGCGCTCGGCGAGATCACCGGCGCGTTCACCGCCGACGATCTGCTGGGGGAGATCTTCAGCAGGTTCTGCATCGGCAAGTGAGCGCCGAGGCGCTCAATGCCCCTCGAACGCCACCAGCGAGAACACCTTCAACCCGCCCTCCCGCAACCGCTTCGAGCCGCCCAGTTCCGGCAGGTCCACGATCGCCGCGCCCTCGATGACCTCGGCGCCCAGCCGCTCGAGCAGCCGCTTGCCGGCCATCATGGTGCCGCCGGTGGCGATCAGGTCGTCGATCAGCAGCACCCGGTCGCCGGCCTTCACCGCGTCGGTGTGCATCTCCACCGTCGCGCTGCCGTACTCCAGCTCATAGGTCTCCTGCACCGTCGTGAAGGGCAGCTTGCCCTTCTTGCGGATCGGCACGAAACCGACGTTGAGCTCATAGGCCAGCACCGAGCCGATGATGAACCCACGCGCATCCAGCCCCGCGATCGCATCGGGCCGCAGGTCGAAGTAGCGGTGCACGAACTGGTCGATCAGCACGCGGAAGGCCCGCGGGTTCGCCAGCAGCGGCGTGATGTCGCGGAACTGCACGCCTGGCTCCGGCCAGTCCGGCACGGTGCGGATCTGCTGCCTCAGGAAGGCGATCGGGTCAGGGGTGAGGTCGGTGTGCGGCATGGGCGCGATTGTCGCGCCGGCCGGGCTCGGCGGGGTCAGGCCGTCTGCTGCTGGCAGATCAGGCGGGCGCGGCCGGCCTGCTTGGCTTCGTAGAGCGCGGCGTCCGCCGTCTGGATCAGGCGCTGGGCCTCTTCGCCGCTGCGCGGGATCAATGCCGCCACGCCGATCGACAGGCTCACCGAGCGCCGCACCGGCGAGCCCACATGCTCGATCGCGGCCAGCCGCACGCTGTCCAGGCAGCGCTGCGCCACCACCTGCGCGCCGGCCAGGTCCGTGTCGACCAGCAGCACCGCGAATTCCTCGCCGCCGTAGCGGCACACCGATTCACCGCCGCGTCCGGCGCAGCTGCGCAGCAGCGTCGCGACGCGCCGCAGGCAGTCGTCGCCGGAGACGTGGCCGTAGCAGTCGTTGTATTGCTTGAAATGGTCGATGTCGACCATCAGCAGCGCCAGCGGCCGGCCCGCGCGGGTCGCGCGCTGCCACTCCGTCTGCAGCAGCTGGTCGAACAGCCGCCGGTTGCCGACGCCGGTCAGCCCGTCGGTGGTGGACTGCCGGGCCAGCAGCTCGTTGGCGCGGCGCAGCCGCTCCTCCTGGCGCTTGCGCTCGGTCAGGTCGGTGACGATGCAGACGTAGAGGTGGATCGTGTCGGTCCGGACCTCGGCGATCGCCAGCTGCAGGTGCAGCGCCTCGCCGCTGCGGTGACGGGCGGTGAACTCGCGCGGCTGGCCCAGCAGCGAGCGCGGGTCCAGCGGCGCCTCCTGCGTCGCACCCGCACCACCGGCCGCCGCCGCCGCGGCGCCCAGCAGCATGCCCAGGTGGACGCCCTGCAGCTCCGAGGCGGTGAAGCCGAACAGCGACTCGCAGCTCGGGTTGGCCTCGAGCACATGGCCGCCGGAGTCCAGCGTCAGGATGCCGTTGGCCGCCGACTCGATCGTGGCGCGCAGTTGCGCGCGGCTCGCCGCCAGGCGCTGCTGCTCGTGGATCAGGTCGGTCACGTCCATGCGCACGCCGACGATGCCGCCGGATGGCGTGCGGGATTCGTAGATGCGCAGCCACATGTCGTCGTGCACCCGCTGCAGCAGCGGCGACACCTGCTTGCCGCGCGCCTGGCGGCGCTCTTCCAGCCATTCGGGTTCGCGGCCGCGCGCCTCCGGGATGCCGCCGCGCGCCAGGGACTCCCGCACCAGGTCCTCGAAGGTGCTCTTGCGCTGGAAGTGCCGCAGCATGTGCGGGTAGATCTCGACCAGGCGGCGGTTGTAGGCGATCAGGCGGTCCTCGGCGTCGAAGATCTCGACGCTGGCCGGCAGCGCGTCGATCGCTTCCTCCATCGTGCGCTGCGCCAGCCGGGCGCGGGCCTGCGTGCGCGCCAGCGTCGACACGACCGCCACCGCCAGCAGCACCGTCAGCGCCAGCGAGGCCACGCCCACCCACGCCAGCCAGCCGTCGACCGCGTCGCCGCCGAGGGTGACCGTCAGCACGATGGCCTGCAGGCCCACCAGCAGCGCGAACGCCAGCAGCGGCCAGGTGCGGACTTCGGCGGATCGGTTCATCGCGGAGCGCGGCGCCGGCGGCGACGCCATGGAAAAGGGTGGCTGATCCTAGCCAGCCCGCTCCGCGATGAATACCGCTCCACGGGGGGAGAAGCGGGTTCGGGCGACGTCCCCTCGTTGGTGGGGTGCCACGCTTTGTGAGCGACGGTGTACGGGGACGGGTCAGCCGCCGCGGGTGACCGGCATGTCGCCCGCGTTCGGCAGGCTCATGTGGCGCGCCAGTTCCAGCTTCGCCAGCGAGTTGCGGTGCACCTCGTCCGGGCCGTCCGCGAAGCGCAGCGTGCGCTGGCCCGCCCACATGTAGGCCAGCGGGGTGTCGTCGCTGACGCCCATGCCGCCGTGGACCTGCATCGCCCAGTCGATCACCTTCAGCGCCATCGTCGGCGCCACGATCTTGATCATGGCGATCTCGGCCTTGGCGACCTTGTTGCCGACGGTGTCCATCATGTAGGCCGCCTTGAGCGTCAGCAGCCGCGCCTGCTCGATGCTGCAGCGCGCCTCGGCGATGCGCTCCTGCGTCACCGTCTGCTGCGCGATCGTCTTGCCGAAGGCGACCCGGGAGATCGCCCGCTTGCACATCAGCTCCAGCGCCCGTTCCGCCGCGCCGATCGAACGCATGCAGTGGTGAATCCGTCCCGGGCCCAGGCGCCCCTGCGCGATCTCGAAGCCGCGGCCCTCGCCCAGCAGGATGTTCTCGACAGGCACACGCACGTTCTTCAGCTCGATCTCCATGTGGCCGTGCGGCGCGTCGTCGTAGCCGAAGACGCTGAGGTGGCGCTTGACCGTGATGCCGGGCGTGTTCGCCGGCACCAGCACCATGGACTGCTGCTCATGGCGGCCGGCGTCCGGGTTGGTCTTGCCCATCACGATGTAGAGCGCGCAGCGCGGATCGCCGGCGCCCGACGACCACCACTTCGTCCCGTTGATGACGTATTCGTCGCCGTCCCGCTCGATGCGGCACTGGATGTTGGTCGCGTCGGACGAGGCCACGTCGGGCTCGGTCATCAGGAAGGCGGAGCGGATCTCGCCGCGCAGCAGCGGCTCGAGCCAGCGGTCCTTGAGCGCCTCGCTGGCGTAGCGCTCCAGCGTCTCCATGTTGCCGGTGTCGGGCGCGGAGCAGTTGAAGACCTCCGGCGCCCAGTACACGCGGCCCATGATCTCGCACAGCGGCGCGTACTCGAGGTTGGACAGCCCTTCCGGCGCGCGCGCCGAGCGCGGCAGGAACAGGTTCCACAGCCCGGCGGCGCGCGCCTTGGGCTTGAGCTCCTCGATCACCTTCGTCGGGATCCAGGCGTTGCCGGCGCGGCGGTTGGCCTCGATCTCGGCGTGGTAGCGATGCTCGTTGGGATAGATGTGCTGGTCGAAGAACGCCAGCAGGCGGTCGCGCAGCTGTTCAACCTTGGGGCTGTAGTCGAAGTTCATGGAGGAGTCTCCCGGTGAGGCGTTCTTGATGCGTTCTTGATGCGTTCGTGAGGCCGTGAGGCGCGCGGCGGGTCGGCGCAGCGCGCGTCAGCCGCGCTGGCCGCGATAGCGGAGGTACTGCGCGTACAGCGCCTCCATCGTGGTGGACCGTTCGTCCGCATGCAGCGGATGCGAGGGCGCGAAGTTGCAGACGCGCAGCAGCCAGTCGCCGGGCGCGTCGCCGGTCGGCGGCGCGACGTCCAGCACGTTGATGCACGCCGGCGACTGGACCCAGCTGCCGAGCATCAGGCGCTGGCCGCCGGTGACCGCATGCGACAGGATCGCGGCGTTGACGACGCCGTGCAGCACCAGCAGCGCACAGTCCCAGTCGGGATCGGCCTGCAGGCGGGCGACGCCGCCCAGCACGCGGTCGAGCAGCTCGCCGACGCTCTCGCCGTTGAGGAAGCGCTGCGATTCCGGGACCGGGCTGCGCTGCAGGCCGGTGAAGGTGCGCGCGAGTTCATCGGTGGGGATATCGCCGAGGCGGCCGCCGCGGATCTCCTGCCACTCGGGCCAGACCTGCGGCGAGAGCTCGCCCTGGCCGGCGTGGCGCAGCACCAGGTCGGCGGTCTCGACGGTGCGCGGCAGGCCCGACACGATCACGCGATCGAATCGCACGCCGGCCGCGCGGAAGGCCTCGCCCGCGGCCTGCGCCTGAGCGATGCCGTCGTCGTTCAGCCGCACCTGCTCGGGCAGCACCGGACGCCCGGTCGTGCCATCGAAGTAGGTCACCGCGCCATGCCGCATCAGGTAGACGCGGCGGCGTTGCGGGCTGCGGGGCTGGGTGTCCAACATGGGCGGCAGTGTGGCGCAACGACGCAGGCCGCACTGTCACGCAGGCGGCAGGCTCGCGGACCGGGCCACAATTCGCGGCCGTGCCGTGCCGTGCCGTGCCGTGCCGTGCCGTGCCGTGCCGTGCCGTGCCGTGCCGTGCCGTGCCGTGCCGTGCCGTGCCGTGCCGTGCCGTGCAGCGGCGCACCCGTGCCACTTCCGTTCCCCGCTTCCGTCCTGACGCCTTGGTGACAAGCCCCGCTCCGCTCCCTCTTCATCGCCCGCCGGGCCCGCACGCGGCCGGCGAGCCACCGCTGCGCGACGACATCCAGGCACTGCGCGCGGTCGCCGTGCTGTGGGTGCTGCTGTATCACGCGCAGATCCCCGGCGCGTCGGGCGGCTACCTCGGTGTCGACATCTTCTTCGTCATCTCCGGCTACCTGATCACCGGCCTGATCCAGCGCGCGCTGCGGCGCGGCGACTTCTCCTTCCGCGCCTTCTACGGCCGGCGCGCGCGGCGTCTGCTGCCGGCGGCCTACGTGGTGCTCGGCGCGACGCTGCTCGTCGTGCCGTGGGCGCTCAACCGCCGCGAGCAGATCGACTTCGTCGGCCAGTTGCTGGGCGCGCTGGGCTTCGCCAACAACCTCGTGCTGTGGAAGCAGACCGGCTACTTCGAGGGCGCCTCCGACCTCAAGCCGCTGCTGCACTTCTGGTCGCTGGCGCTGGAGGAGCAGTACTACCTCGTGCTGCCCGCGCTGCTGGTCTTCAGTCCCGCGCGGCTGCGGACGGCGACGGCCATCGCGGTGACGCTCGGCAGCCTGGCGCTGCTGGCGTGGTGGCAGCCGATCGACGCCGGCGGCGCGTTCTACCTGCTGCCCACGCGGGCCTGGGAGCTGGGCCTGGGATCGATCGGGGCGCTGATGACGTCCGTGTCGGCGCCGACGGCATTGGCGACGGCGACGGCGAGGTCCTCGGCCGCGTTGGTCGACGTGCGCGCCCAGCGATGGCAGCGCGTCCTGAGGGCGCTCACGCTGCCGTCATGGGCGCTGCTGCTTGTCGTCCTCGCGGCGCCGCAGCTCTTCGGCCCCGCGCACCCGGGGCCGGCGGCGCTGGTCGTCGGCCTGGCGACCCTGGTCCTGCTGCTGCGCGAGCCGCAGGGCTGGCCGCGCGTCGCGGCGCCGCTGATCCGCATCGGCGACTGGTCGTATGCGCTGTACCTCGTCCACTGGCCGCTGATCGCGATCCTGCACAACGCCTGGGTCGGGTTGAAAGCCGATCCGCAGGCGCTGATGGCCTGGCGCATCGGCGCGGTGCTGCTGTCGTTCCCGCTGGCGTGGCTGCTGCACCGTGGCGTCGAACGGCCAGCCAAGGCGGCGCTGACCGGGCCTCGCGGGGCCTGGATCCTGGGCAGCGGCACGGCGGCGCTGGCGCTGGGAGGCATCGTGCTGGCGCTGCACAAGCCGGCGCCGGGGGCGATCGACTTCGTCGAGCTGCGCAAGCCCAACTACGGCCTGTCGGCCAACTGCGATGCCGAAGAGCCCTTCGACGGCCGCGAGGACTGCCGCACGCGGCCGGGCGCGCGCTGGATGGTCTGGGGCGATTCCTACGCGATGCACCTGGTGCCGGGGTTGGTCCGCGTGGCCAGCGACCAGGGGTTGGCGCAGGCGACGAAGTCCTCCTGCGGCCCGTTCCCCGGGCTGACGCCGGTGCGACCGGGACTGGGCCGCGGCAACAGCTTCGCTTCACCGTGGATCGAGCAGTGCCAGGCCTTCAACGCATCGGTGCTGCGCTGGCTGGCGCGGCATCCGGAGATCGAGACCGTGGTGCTGTCCAGCTTGCTCACGCAGTACCTGGACGCGTCGAAGTACGAGTTGCAGCGCACGCGCGGCGATGCGTCGGACGACGGACGGGTGCGCGGCGAGCGGGCGATGAGAGAGGCCCTGCTGGCGGACATGGCCGAGACGGTGAAGCGTCTGAAGGCGATGGGCAAGCGGGTGATGGTGGTGGCGCCACCGCCTTCCGCCCCGTTCGACATCGCGGGCTGCCTGGAACGCCGGCAGGCGCGTCGCTGGACGATCGGCGCTACACCGGGCTGCGTGATCGATGTGAAGGACGACGAACAGCGGCGCGCCTCCGAGCATGCGTTCATCGAGGCGCTCGCGAAGGCGGATGCGCGGCTGCCGGTGCTGCGCTTCGAGCCGCTGCTGTGCGACGGCACGAGCTGCCAGGTCGAGCGCGACGGCGTGCCGCTCTACCGCGACCAGGGCCACCTCAGCCGCGAGGGCTCGAGACTGCTGATGCCGGCAGTGATGTCGGAAGCCGTGGGCGAACGGCAGCTCGCGTTGCGAAATTGAACTGAATGAGTCCCTCGCCGAGGGAGTTCTCGGAGTGGCAGATCCCGCGCCGGGGCGGCGTCAGCCGACCAGCAACCCGTGCTCGGCGCGCGCGAGCGCCTCGGGCGTGCCGGAGATGACCAGCGTGTCCCCGCCCTGCAGCACCAGCTCGTCGCTCGCGTCCTTGACCGCGCCGTTGGGACGGCGCACCGAAAGCACGCTGACGCCCCATCCGGTCAGCCCGAGCTCCCCGAGCGTGCGGCCCTCCAGCGCACTCGCCATCGGCAGGCTGATCGACTGCAGCCGCGCCTGATCGCGCTCCTCCGAGGTGTCGTCGTCCGCCCCGTGGAAGTAGCCACGCAGCAGCCCATAGCGCCGGTCCCGCGCATCGCGCGCGATCCGCAGCACCCGCCGCATCGGCACGCCGACCAGCGCCAGCGCATGGCTGGCCAGCATCAGCGACCCTTCGATCGCTTCCGGCACCACCTCGGTGGCGCCGGCGGCGCGCAGCTTCTCCAGGTCGGTATCGTCGATCGTCCGGACCACCACCGGCACATGCGGCGCGTGCCCGCGCACCTCGTGCAGCACCTTCAGCGCCGACGGCGTGTCGTGGTACGAGATGACGACGGCGCTCGCGCGCGTCAGGCCCGCGGCGATGAGGCTGGGCAGACGCGCCGCGTCGCCGAACACCACGCTCTTGCCGGCCGCCGCAGCTTGCCGCACCCGGTCCGGATCCAGGTCCAGCGCCATGTAGGGGATGTGCTCCGCCTCCAGCAGCGTCGCCAGGTTCTGCCCGCTGCGGCCGTAGCCGCAGATGATCACGTGGGCATCGGTCTTGATCGACTTCTTCGCGATCGTCGTCAGCTGCACCGACTGCAGCAGCCAGTCGCTGGCCGACAGCTTCATGACGATGCGGTTGCTGTGCTCGATGATCAGCGGCGTCATCAGCATCGACAGCACCATCGCCGCCAGCACCGGGCTGACCCATTGCGCCGCGATCAGGTTGTGCTGCGCGCCCAGCGTCAGCAGCACGAAGCCGAACTCCCCCGCCTGCGCCAGGTAGAGGCCGGTGCGCAGCGCCACGCCGGTCGGCGCGCGGAACAGCTTCGCCAGCCCGGCCACGAGCACGAACTTCGCCGTCGTCGGCACCAGCGTCAGGATGATGACCAGCGGCCACTGGAAGACCAGCGTCTGCCAGTCCAGCCGCATGCCGATGGTGATGAAGAACAGCCCCAGCAGCACGTCGTGGAAGGGCCGGATGTCCAGCTCCACCTGGTGCTTGTATTCGGTCTCCGCGATCAGCATGCCGGCGACGAACGCGCCCAGCGCCAGCGACAGCCCCGCATGCTCGGTCAGCCAGGCCAGGCCCAGCGTCACCAGCAGCAGGTTGAGCATGAAGAGCTCCTGGCTCTTGCGCCGCGCCACCAGCGTCAGCCAGCGGCGCATCAGGTGCTGGCCGCCGGTCAGCAGCAGCACCAGCAGCAGCGTCGCCTTCAGCGCCGCCCAGCCCAGCGACTCGATCATCTGCGTGCCGCTGCCGCCCAGCGCCGGGATCAGCACCAGCAGCGGGACCACGGCCAGATCCTGGAACAGCAGCACGCCGATCACGCGCCGGCCGTGCTCGCTCTCGAGCTCCAGCCGCTCGGCCATCAGCTTCACGACGATGGCGGTGGAACTCATCGCCATCGCGGACCCGAGCACCAGCGAGCCCTGCCAGCCCAGGTCCCAGGGCCAGCCCATCAGGCCGAAGAACCAGCGCAGGAAGAGGTTGCCCGCCATGGTGCCGCCGATCGTCACCACCACCTGCAGCAGCCCCAGCCCGAACACCATCGCGCGCATGCTGTGCAGCTTGGGCAGGTTGAACTCCAGGCCGATCGCGAACATCAGGAACACGACGCCGAACTCGGCCAGGTGCTGCACGCCGGGGACGTCGCTGGCCAGCGCCAGCGCGTTCGGACCGATCAGCACGCCCACCACCAGGTAGCCCAGGATCGGCGGCAGCTTCAGCGAGCGGCACACCACGACGCCCAGCACGGCGGCGATCAGGTAGATGAGGGTCAGGTCCAGCGCGGAAAGCATGGCGGCGATGGTACTGGCCCCCGGCCCCGGGCGGCCCCGGATGCAGCAAGGACAGGCCTCGCCATAGGGCCGGCGAGCGGCGCCCCAGCCATGCGGGCGCGGGTCGCGACACGCGGTCCGCCGCCGCGGGACGGGACTGGCTTTGGTCACGCGTCAGGCGCAAACTACCCGCCTTATGCATCGGGCGCATGCCCGCATGTGTACTCGGCTTTGCCGGACGTGGCGGACGCGCAGGGCTTCGGGGTACCGTTCGCGCCACCGAAAAGTTATGGAGCATTTCATGCCCAACCTGAGTTTCGTTTCCCCCACGCGCAACAGTCCCTGGGGCACCTACCTGTCCCAGATCGACGCCGTCGAGCCCTACCTGGGCAAGCTGGCCCGCTGGGTGGAAACGCTGCGCCGCCCCAAGCGCGCGCTGATCGTGGACATCCCCATCGAACTCGACAACGGCACCATCGCCCACTACGAGGGCTACCGCGTCCAGCACTCGCTGACCCGCGGTCCCGGCAAGGGCGGCGTGCGCTACCACCCGGACGTCACGCTGGAAGAAGTGATGGCGCTGTCGGCCTGGATGACGGTCAAGAACGCCGCGGTGAACCTGCCCTACGGCGGCGCCAAGGGCGGCATCCGCCTGGACCCCAAGACGCTGTCGCTGAAGGAACTGGAAAAGGTCACCCGCCGCTACACCAGCGAGATCGGCATCATCATCGGCCCGACCCAGGACATCCCCGCGCCTGACGTCAACACCAACGGCCAGATCATGGCCTGGATGATGGACACCTACTCGATGAACGTCGGCGCCACCGCCACCGGCGTCGTCACCGGCAAGCCGATCCCGCTGGGCGGCTCGCTGGGCCGCGTGGCCGCCACCGGCCGCGGCGTGTTCGTCGTCGGCCGCGAGGCGATGCGCCGCCTCAACATCAACATGGAAGGCGCCCGCGTCGCGGTGCAGGGCTTCGGCAACGTGGGCTCGGTGGCCGCCAAGATGTTCGCCGCCAACGGCGCGATCGTCGTGGCCGTGCAAGACCACACCGGCACCATCCAGAACGACAGCGGCATGGACATGGCCTCGCTGCTGGAGCACGTCGGCCACACCGGCGGCGTCGCCGGCTTCAAGGGCGCGGACCGCATCGACAACGAGAACTTCTGGGACGTGAAGTCCGACGTGCTGATCCCCGCCGCGCTGGAAGGCCAGCTGTCGGGCGAGCGCGCCAAGCGCGTCCAGACCCGCCTGGTGCTGGAAGGCGCCAACGGCCCGACCACGCCCGACGGCGACGCCGTGCTGGCGGACCGCGGCATCATCGTCGTCCCCGACGTGATCGCCAACGCGGGCGGCGTGACCGTTTCCTACTTCGAGTGGGTGCAGGACTTCTCGTCGTTCTTCTGGACCGAGGACGAGATCAACGTCCGCCTGGACAAGATCCTGGTCGGCGCGTTCAAGGGCATCTGGGATACGGCCGAGCAGCACAAGATCCCGCTGCGGACGGCGGCGTTCACGGTCGCTTGCACGCGCGTGCTGCAGGCCCGTGAAGAGCGCGGCCTCTACCCCTGATCCCTCCTCATCGACCAGCCGCGGGTTTCTCGCGGTTACGGAGCGGATGGGCCCCATGTGGGCCCATTTTTCATGGGTCGGCGGTGGGCGCAGGTGGAGTTCATGCGCAGGCCGGGGCGTTGGCCGCCAGGGCATGGGGCCTTGGCGGCGAGCGCCAAAACCCCACGCCCTGCCGTCCCCCATCACCTCCGTCCTTCGACGGTTTTGCCAGCGGGGACTTTGGGGGAGGAAGTCAGTGGCTGATCTTCGTGCCGAGCACCTGCAGGAACTGTGCGATCCAGGCGGGGTGCGCGGGCCAGGCTGGCGCCGTGACCAGCTTGCCGTCGGTCACCGCCTGGTCGACCGGAATGTCGGCGTAGCTGGCGCCAGCCAGCTCCACTTCCGCGGCGCACGCGGGGTAGGCCGATACCTTGCGGCCACGGATGATGCCGGCGGCGGCCAGCAGTTGCGCGCCATGACAGATCGCGGCGATCGGCTTGTCGGCCTGGGAGAAGTGCTGCACGAGCGGCAGGACGCCAGGCATCGTGCGCAGGTACTCGGGGGCCCGGCCACCCGGAATCACCAGTCCGTCGTAGTCCTGCGGCTTGATCGCGTCGAAGCTGGCGTTCAGCGTGAAGCGGTGACCCGGCTTCTCCGAATAGGTCTGCGCGCCCTCGAAGTCATGGATGGCCGTGAGCACGAAATCGCCGGCCTTCTTTCCCGGACAGACGGCGTCGACCCGGTGTCCCACCGCCTGCAGCGCCTGGAACGGCACCATCAACTCGTAGTCCTCGACGTAGTCGCCCGCCAGCAGCAGCAGCTTCTTGCCCATCGCATCTCTCCAGAGTCGGTTGAGGGAGCGCCGATTCTGGGAGGCCAAGGCCGTCAGGTCGATGAATCCCTCATGTACCCGCGTCGGCGTCGCGGGCTCGCAGCGCCGGCGCGGCAGCGACCGCGAGCGTCCAGCAGATCCAGGCGGTCCACATCGTGTGGCTGGGGTAATGCGCGCCGCGCGCCATCTGCGCCAGGCCGTACAGCGTGCCCATCACGAGCACCGCGCCCAGTGCGATCCGCGCCTGCCGCGGATAGGCGCGGCGCAGCATGAAGAAGATGCTGAAGAAGGCGAAGGCGGAACTCGCATGACCCGATGGGAAGCAGTGCCCCGGTCCGCCGTCGCCGACGCCAAAGCGCCAGTGCGACACGTAATGCGCGACGCCGCCGAATTCGGCCAGGTCCCACGGGCAGCTGGTGTTGCTGCCCTGCTTCATCAGCGGAATCAGCACCAGGCTGACCGCTGTCAGCGCGACGGCGCCCCAGCGCTCGCGGCGCGTCAGTCCCGGCCACAGGGGTCGCAGCGCGTTGATCAGCAACACGACCGCCAGGCCGGTCGCCACCCAGCGCCCGCCCTGGTGCAGCAGGCCCGAGGTGAGCCAGTGGTCGCGCAGCGCGAAGCCGTGCGCATCGGCGAAGAGCCGCACCACGGCCAGGTCCCAGCCGGCCGCATCCCAGAGCAGCAGCGCAGTGAGCCCCGCCAGCGCGACCAGCCAGCCGCGGCGCAGGTCCGGCAGGCGCAGCGCGCCGACAGGGGACAGGACGGGCGCGGACGCCGATCCGGCGCCCAGCGGCAGGGGGGAGAGGGGAGGCGTGTTCACGGCCTCGCAGTGGGCACCGCCGCCCTGAAGTTCGACTGAAGCCAAGCTGAAGGCCGGCTGAAGTTCTGCGACAGTCCGCACAGTGCGCGCCGCGGCCGGACCGACCGGTGGCCGCTGGTATCGTTTTCGGCCCGACGGCCCCCTTTCCCGCGGCTGCCCGCCGCACGCCCATGCGACTCCTGCTGCTCGAAGACGACGAATTGCTCGGCGAGGCCTTGCGCGATTTCCTGCGCGACGAAGGCCATGCCGTGACCTGGGCCCGCCGCCTGGCCGAACTGCTGCCGCGCCAGCATGAGGAGTTCGATGCGCTGCTGGTCGACTGGCAGCTCCCGGACGGCTCCGGCCTGGACTGGCTGCGCGGCCTGCGCCAGCGGGGCGTGTCGATCCCGGCGCTGATGCTGACCGCGCGCGACCTGCTCGCCGACCGGCTGCAAGGCCTGGACAGCGGCGCCGACGACTACCTGGTCAAGCCCTTCGCGCCCGAGGAGCTGGCGGCCCGGCTGCGCGCCGTCAGCCGTCGCCATGCGGGCGCGAGCAGCTCGCAGCGCCGCCATGGCGACGTGGTGCTGGACCTGGCCGCCAAGCGGGCCACGCGCGACGGGCAGCCGGTCGAGCTCACCGCGCGCGAGTGGGCCGTGCTGGAGGCGCTGGTGCAGCGCGGCGGCCGGCTCTATCCGAAGCGCGACCTGGAGCTGCAGGTGCTGGGCGACGACGCCGAGGTGCTGAGCAACGCGCTGGAGGTCCATGTGTCGAGCCTGCGCCGCAAGCTCGGCCGCGAGCTCATCGAGACCGTCCGCGGCCTGGGCTACCGGCTCGGCCCGGAGGCGCCGTGAGCGGCACGCCGGGGCCGCGCCGCCCGTCCATCGCCGGCCGTCTGGCGCGCCAGCTGCTGCTGATCTCGGCGTTCTGGGCGGTGCTGGCCGGGGTGAGCGTCTGGCTGGTCGTGCAGGAGGAGGTCGACGAGCTGCTCGACGAGACGCTGCAGGCGTCCTCGCAGGTGCTGGGCCAGCTGCTGCGCCAGAGCCAGGCCATGCCGGCCCAGATCGCCGACAACGACGACCTCAGCACCCATTTCGCCTGGCAGCTGGTGGCGCCGGACGGCGCCTTGCTGCATCGCTCGCCGCTCGCGCCGATCAAGGCCTGGAAGCTGCCGCCGGGCTTCAGCGACTGGCAGGACGACGGCAGCGATGGCGACGACTGGCGCGTGCACGTGCGCCCGCTGCCGACGGCGGCCGGCCCCGGCTGGCTGATGGTGGCGCAGACCAGCGCCGAGCGGAAGGAGGTGCGCAGCCGCGTCGGGCTGGCCAGCGCCTTGTCCGCGCTGCTGGTCGGCGGGCTGTGCATGGTGTGGATGAACCGGCGCGCACGCGCCGAGCTCGCGCCGCTGGGCGAGTTGTCCGCCGCGCTGGGCGGCTACGACCCGCTCGACACCCGGCAACTGCTGCCGGAGCAGCCGCGCAGCGAGCTGGCGGAGATCCGCGCCGCGGTGCTCGACCTGGGCCAGCGCCTGGCCCAGCGCGTCGCCAACGAGCGTGCCTTCAGCGCGCATGCGGCGCATGCGCTGCGCACGCCGCTCGCGGGCATGGACGCCCAGCTCGCGATGGCGCTGCGCGAAGCGCCGCCCGAGTCGCGCGCCCGGCTGCAGCGCACCCGCGAGGCGGGCGACCGGCTGCGCCGCGTGGTGACCGCGCTGCTGACGCTGTTCCGCACCGGCATGAGCCTGCGCTGGCAGCGCCTGGACCTGGTCGAGCTGATGCAGCTCCTGCCCCTGCCCGACGGCCTGGTGCTGGACCTGCCGCCGGAGGCCGGCATCGACGCCGATCCGGACCTGCTGGCCGCCGCGCTGATCAACCTGATCGACAACGCCTGGCGCCACGGGGCCTCGCAGGTACGGCTGCGCCTGAAGGCCCAGCTGGACGGGGGGATGACGCTGGAGCTCACCGACAACGGCGAGGGCGTGGCCGACTGGCAGCGCGTGGACCTCAACGACGCGCTGGAGCGGCAGCAGTACGAAGGGCGCATGGGCCTGGGCCTCATGATGGCCGACCTCGTGGCCCGCGCCCACGGCGGCGACCTGCGGCTGCCGGCCATGGAAGCGGGCTTCGGCGTGGCCCTCAGACTGGGGCCGGCGCCGGACTGAATCGACCCCGGCGGCTACACTTTCGCCCTTATGACGACCCACGCCGCCCTCACCCATTCCCGCGCGCTCGACGTGGCCCGCGCGGCCTTGCAAGTCGAGGCCGACGCGCTGCTCGCGCTCGGTCCCCGCCTGGGCGAATCGTTCGAACAGGTGGTCCGCAAGATCCTGGATTGCTCCGGTCGCGTCGTCGTGATGGGCATGGGCAAGAGCGGCCACGTCGGCCGCAAGATCGCCGCCACCCTGGCCTCCACCGGCACGCCGGCGTTCTTCGTCCATCCCGGCGAGGCCAGCCATGGCGACCTCGGCATGGTCACGCCCGGCGACATCGTGCTGGCGCTGTCGAATTCCGGCGAAAGCGACGAGCTCAACGCCATCATCCCGGTGCTCAAGCGCCAGGGCGTCACGCTGATCGGCATGACCGGCGGGCTGTCGTCGTCGCTGGCCAAGCATGCGGACTTCGTGATCGACTCGCGCGTGGCGCAGGAGGCCTGCCCGCTGAACCTCGCGCCGACCGCCAGCACCACCGCGCAGATCGCGCTGGGCGACGCCCTGGCCGTGGCGCTGCTGGACGCACGCGGTTTCCGCGCCGAGGACTTCGCCCGCTCCCATCCGGGGGGCTCGCTCGGCCGGCGCCTGCTGACCCATGTGCGCGACCTGATGCGCGGCGGCGACGCGCTGCCGCGCGTGAATGCCGAGCTGCCGCTGCTCGACATGATGCGGGTGATGTCCGACAAGGGCCTGGGCTGCGCGGTGCTGGTCGGCGCCGACGGCAAGGCCGGCGGCATCTTCACCGACGGCGACCTGCGCCGGCTGATCGAGCGCGGCGGCGACCTGCGCGGCCTGACGGCCGGCCAGGTCATGCATCCGAATCCGCGCACCGTGGCCGCCGACGCGCTGGCCGTCGACGCGGCCGACCTGATGGAGCAGGCCCGCATCACGCTGGTGCTGGCCGTGGACGACGAACAGCGCCTGGTCGGCGCGATCAGCATCAACGACCTGATGCGCGCGAAGGTGATCTGATGAGCGCTTCCTCCCTGACTCCCGCGGACGCGGACGCGCCGGTCGTGCGCGAGCTCCAGCCCGCGCTGGCCTTTCCGCCGGAACTGCTGCTCAAGGCGCAGGGCCAGGCGCTCGGCCTGCGGGCCGCGATCTTCGACGTCGACGGCGTGCTGACCGACGGCCGCATCTACCTCAGCGCGCAGGGCGAGGAGTTCAAGGCCTTCGCGACGCTGGACGGCCACGGGATGAAGCTGCTCGCGCAGGGCGGCATCGTGCCGATCGTCATCACCGGCCGCGATTCGCCGGCGGTGCGGCGGCGGGTCGCCGACCTCGGCCTGCCGCACGCCGTCTATGGGGCCAGGAACAAGCTGGCCGCGGCGCAGCCGCTGCTCGACCAGCTCGGCCTGCGCTGGGAGCAGGTGGCCGTGATCGGGGACGACTGGCCCGACTTGCCGCTGATGGTGCGCGCCGGTTTCGCCTGCGCGCCGGCTCAGGCGCATGCCGAGGTCAAGGCGGCCGCGCATCACGTCACCACCGCCGCCGGCGGCCACGGCGCCGCCCGTGAGTTCTGCGACCTGCTGCTGATGGCCGCCGGCCAGTACGCGCGGCTGCTGCACGGCCACCTCGAGACCCTGGACGGGAGCGGCCACTGATGGCGGCGCTCGCTCCGCCGCCGACCTCGCCGCGGCGCCGCGTCCAGCCCTTGCTGTGGCGCCTGCAGTCGATGCTGGCCAGCTACGTGCCGCTGCTGCTGATGGCGATGCTGGCCGGCTTCACCTGGTGGCTGATCAAGAACACGCCGCAGCTGGAGACGCCGCGCGAGAAGGCCGCGCCCAAGCACGAGCCCGACTACCGGATGAACGGCTTCGAGGTCGAGCGCTTCAGCAGCGACGGCCGGTTGACCGGACGCATCATCGGCACCGAGATGCGGCATTACCCCGACAACGACACGCTGGAGATCGACGCGCCGCAGCTGCGCGCCTACGGCAAGCAGGGCGAACTGTTGGTCGCCGACGCGCAGCGCGGTTTGTCCAACGGTGACGGCAGCGAGGTGCAGCTGCTCGGGGACGTGAAGGTCAAGCGTTATCCGGACGGCGATCCGTCGCAGCCGCCCGACCTGGAGCTGTATGGCGAGTTCCTCCATGCCTTCGTCCCGCAGCAGCAGATCCGCTCGCACCTGCCGGCGCGTGTCATCGGCATGGGCGGCGAGATGCAGGTGAAGAGCTTCGTCTACGACCAGCTCACCGGGCGCCTGAGCTTCAGCGGCGGTGGCCGCGCCACCTTCGCCGCCCGACCCGGCGCGCGCGCCGCGGCACCGGCCGCCAGGGCCTCGGCGCCGACGCCCGCCCGCAAGCCATGAATCGACTCGTCTACATCACCGGTGCCTCGAGCGGCATCGGCCAGGCGCTCGCGCTCCAGTACTACCGCGAGGGCTGGAACCTCGCGCTGGTCGCGCGCCGCGTCGAGGAACTCAGCGCCTGGGCGGAGCAGCAAGGCCTGGCGCCGTCACGCTGGCGGGTCTACCGCGCCGACGTCAGCGACATCGAGGCCATCACCGCCACCGGCCGCCGCTGCATCGCCGAGCAGGGCCTGCCCGATGTGGTGATCGCCAACGCGGGCATCAGCATCGGCATGGACACGGCGATCCATGAGGACCTGGCCGTGATGCAGCGCGTCTACGCGACCAACAACATCGGCCTGGCGGCGACCTTCCATCCCTTCGTCGGCCCGATGCGCGAGCGCCGCGGCGGCACGCTGGTGGGCATCGCCAGCGTCGCGGGCATCCGGGGACTGCCGGGGCACGGGGCGTATTGCTCCAGCAAGGCGGCGGTGTTCAGCTATTGCGAGAGCCTGCGCGGCGAATGCCGGCCCGATGGCGTGAAGGTCGTGACCATCGCGCCGGGGTATGTCGATACGCCGCTGACGCGCGAGAACCGCTACAGCATGCCCTTCCTGATGCAGCCGGACGACTTCGCGCGCAAGGCCTACGCCGCGATCGAGGCCGGCGCCCGGGTGCGCTTCATTCCCTGGCAGATGGGGCTCGTGGCGCACGCGATGCGCCTGCTGCCGGGCGCGGTCTTCGACCAGCTGCTAGCGGGGCGTCCGCGCAAGCATCGGCAGGGCGAGCGCTGAGAGGCAGCGCCCTTCGGGGCGCTCGCGCCCACCAAGTGGGCCGACGCGCGTCGGCCGCCGTGGCGCCGATGACGATTCCCGCGATGCTCTGCCATGCGGGCAAAAGAAAAGGCGCTCCGAGGAGCGCCTTGTTCATTGCGAGGCGGGGATCAACCCCGCCGTGGCTCAGTAGCCGCCGCGACCGCCGCCGTAGCTGCCGCCGCCGCCACCACCGTAGCCGCCGCCGCCACCACCGCCGCCGTAGCCGCCACGGCTGCCGCCGCCACCGCCGTAGCCGCCGCGACCACCGCCGCCGCCGCCACCACCGTAGCCGCCACCACCGCCGCCGCCGCCGTAGCCGCCACGGCTGCCGCCGCCGCCACCGAAGCCGCCGCGACCACCGCCGCCGCCGCCACCGAAGCCGCCGCCCGGACGGTCTTCACGCGGACGCGCCACGTTGACCACGATCGCGCGGCCTTCCAGGGCCTGACCGTTCATGCCGTTGATGGCGGATTGCGCTTCGTCGTCGGTCGACATTTCCACGAAGCCGAAGCCCTTGGAACGGCCGGTCTCGCGGTCCATCATGACCTTGGCGGAGATGACGGTGCCGAATTGCGAGAATGCCTCCTGGAGCGACTCATCTCGCACGCTGTAAGCGAGGTTGCCCACGTATAGCTTGTTTCCCATGGGGGAAGCCCTTTCAAAACCAAATAACCCAATGTGCTGCTTCAACCCATCGTGAACCACTCATACGAAGGCGCTGCATTCAGGCGATCCGATTATGTGTGACAGGATTGGCGGTTCGCAACGCGTCAAGCCGGTTGTTGTTTTTCGGCTTATGCGCGCAAACCCCGAGCAGTGTCGGAAGCGCTGGAAATCCCTCGCCCCCGGCTTTAGATCGGGGCAAAACCGGCTCCCGAGACCCCCCGCCGGCGCTCGGTGTTTTCCACTATGCGGGAACCCACCCCCTGATCGCACAAGGTGACGCCCATCGCCCTCCAGCGCCCGCCGTCCACACCCGTCCCGCTCACGCCCGAGCTGCGCATCGTCTCGCTGGTTCCGTCGGTGACCGAACTGCTGTTCGCCCTCGGACTGGGGCCTTGGGTGGTCGGTCGCACCGGTTTTTGCATTCATCCCGCGCCGGCGGTGTCAGCAATATCAAAGATCGGTGGAACCAAGGACGTCAATCTCCCCAAGCTGCGGAGGCTGGCCCCCAGCCATGTCATCGTGAACGTTGATGAAAACCGGCTCGAGACGGTCCAGGCCCTGCGCGAATTCGTCCCCCATGTGGTGGTGACGCATCCCTGCGCACCCGCTGACAACCTGACCTTGGTCACCCAGATGGTGGAGATGGTGGAGGTTTTTGCCGCCGATTGGAGGGTCAGGTCTGAACTCACCGGCAGAAATCTCCAAGGCTCGGAAGAAAGTTCGACAGGGGCGAGTTCGCTCCCGCATGTCCCCGATCTCCGTGACCGGGCGAACCGGCTGGCCGACGCCCTGCGGGAGGAATTGGCGGCCTGCCTGGCCCTGCGGACATCCGGCGAGGGGCGGCCGACGCCGCGCGTCCTCTACCTGATCTGGCGCGACCCCTGGATGACGGTCGCCCGCGATACCTATATCTCCTGCATGCTCGCGGAGGTGGGCTGGTCGACCTGGCCCCCGGTCGAGGGCGGCGAGCGCGGCGCGGCGCGCTATCCGGTGCTGACGGGCGACGAGCTCTGGCTGGCCGGCGTCGACGAACTGCTGCTCAGTTCCGAGCCCTACCGGTTCGGCGCCCAGCACGTGGCCGAAGCCCAGGCCCTGTGTCCGAACGCGAGGGTGCGCCTCGTCGACGGCGAGTTGGTCAGCTGGTATGGCCCGCGCGCCGCCGAGGGGCTGCGTTACCTTCGCGGACTGTCCGCCGCTCCGCGATGATCGCGCCCATGAGTTCGACCGCTCCCGCTTCGTCCCCGCCCACCCTGCCGCCCGCGCCGTTCGCCGGCCAGGTCCTGCTGCTGGAGGACGACCCCGCCATCGCCCAGACGGTCAGCTTCGTGCTGGAACGCGAGGGCTACCGCGTCCGCGCCTGCGGCTGGCTGCACGAGGCCCGCGCCGCGCTATCCACGACGCCGCCGGACCTGGCGATCCTGGACGTGGGCCTGCCCGACGGCAACGGCCTGGACCTGTGCCGCGAACTGCGCCAGGGCCCGCTCGGGCGCCTGCCGGTGCTGATGCTGAGCGCGCGCAGCGAGGAGAGCGACAAGGTGCTGGGGCTGGAACTCGGCGCGGACGACTACCTCGCCAAGCCCTTCAGCAACCGGGAGCTGGTGGCGCGGGTGCGGGCGCTGCTGCGGCGGGCCCAGGCCCCCGCGGAGCCGAGCGCGCCGGCCGTGGCCGGTTTCCTCGTCGAGGCCGAGGGCTCCCGCGTGCGTTTCCATGGCGAGCTGCTGCCCTTGACGCGCCGCGAGCTCGGCCTGCTGCTGCGCCTGCTGAAGGCGCCCGGTCGCATCCACAGCCGCGAGAGCCTGCTCGATGCCGTCTGGGGCCTGGACGCCGACAGCGGGGACCGCACCGTCGACACCCACATCAAGACGCTGCGCGCCAAGCTGCGCCAGGTGCGCCCGGAGCTGGACCCCATCCGCACGCACCGCGGCATGGGCTACTCGCTGGAGTGACGGCGCATGCGCCTGGGCCTGCGGCTGTTCCTCGGCTTCTTCCTGGTGGCGGGCCTGAGCGCCTTCATCTTGCTGCGCGTGGTGCTGGGCGAGTTCAAGCCCAGCGTGCGCGAGGTGATGGAAGACATGATGGTGGACACCGCCAACCTGGTGGCGGCGCTGGCCCGCGATGAACTGGCCGCGATGCCGCCGGGCGGCGACCTGGTGGGCACCGCTTTCGCGCAACGGGTGAAGGACTACGCGGAGCGGCCGGTGGACGCCCGCATCCTCAGCGCCCGCAAGCGCACGCTGGATTTCCGCATCTATGTCACCGACGCCGTCGGCCGCGTGGTGCTGGACACCAGTCCCGCGCCGGCGGTCGGGCAGGACTACTCGGCCTGGAATGACGTCGCCCGCACGCTGCGCGGCGAATACGGCGCCCGGACGACACCGGAACAGCTCACGCCCTACGGCAACGCCGGCGACCTGGGCAACGGCAAGGACGCGCAGGGCAGCCCGGTGATGTACGTGGCCGCGCCGGTGCGCCTGGACGGCCGCACGATCGGCGTGGTCACCGTCGCCAAGCCGGCCGCCGCGGTGCAGCAGATCATCTACCGCGCCGAGCGCCGCATCTGGATGGCGGGACTGTCGCTGCTGGCGGTGTCGCTGGCGGTGGGCGTGGCGGTGACGGCCTGGATGATCGTCACGGTGCGGCGCCTGCGCCGCTACGCCCAGGAAGTGCAGATGGGCGAGCGCCAGGCGCCGCCCAAGGTGCCCGGTGAACTCGGCGACCTGGCCCATGCGATGGACGCGATGCGGGAGCGGCTCGATGGGCGCGAGCGCCTCGAGCACATGGCGCGCGCGCTCACGCATGAGCTCAAGAGCCCGCTGGCGGCGCTGCGCGGAGCCGGCGAGCTGCTGCAGGACGACCTGCCGGCGCCGGACCGCCAGCGCTTCGCCGCGCAGGTGGTCTCGCAGAGCGAGCGCATGACGGAACTGGTCGAGCGGCTGCTGGCGCTGTCGACGCTGGAGTTGCGGCGCGGGCCGGCGCATCCGCGGCCGGTGGCGCTGGCGGCCACGGTCGACGAGGTGCTCGCGCAACTCGACGACCGCCTGGCGCAGCAGGCGCTGACGGTGCGCTGGCTGCGCCGCGACGAGGTCGAGCTGCAGGCCGACGCCGAGATGCTGATGCTCGCCATCAGCAACCTGCTGGTCAACGCGATCGACTTCTCGCCCGCCGGCGCGGAGCTGACGCTGCAGGTCGGCATCGAGCCCGCGTCCGGGGCGGGCGGCCGCCGCGCGTTCTTCGAGCTCCGCGACCAGGGGCCCGGCGTGCCGACCGCCGCGTTCGCGCAGCTGGGCGAGCGCTTCTTCTCGACGGCGCGACCGGGCAGCCTGCGCAAGGGCTCCGGCCTGGGCCTGGCGATCGTGCGCCAGATCGCCGGCCTGCACCGCGGCGACCTGCGCTTCGAGCCGGCCGAGCCGGGCCTGCGCGTGCGGCTCTCCTTCCCCCACTTCACGGCCGCCACACAAACTTCGTCCTGAGCTCACCCCGCCTGCCGAGACTGCCGCCTTCCCTAAATGGCCCGCGGGCAAGGAGAGGACGAATGCAGAGCAAGGCGCTGTGGTGGAAGCTGCTGATCCTGGGCGGGGTGACGCTGCTGTTGCTGATGGTGCTGATGCGCATCGGCTGGCTGGTCGACGAGCGCCAGCAGCGCCAGCGCGCCGCCGAGGCCAGCGTGGCGCTGGCGCAGGCCGGACCGCAGGTGCTGCTCGGGCCGGTGCTGCAGCGCAGCTGCACCGAGGAGTGGGAGAACGTCAGTGGGACCGGCAAGGACCAGACACGCACCGCCGAGCGGCGCGACTTCGTGCTGTCGGCGGTGCCGGTAGAACTGGCCGTCGACGGCACGCTGAACCAGGAACAGCGCCAGCGCGGCCTGTTCAAGGTGAACGGTTACGCGGGCGAGGTCGCGCTGCAGGCACGCTGGGCGTCGCTCGGCGCGCTGGTGCCGGTGGCCGAGCACAAGGGCCGGTTGAGCTGCGAGGACCCGCGCGTGATGGTCGCCGTCAGCGACGCGCGCGGCCTGCGCGCGGTGACGCTCCAGCGCGGCACGGAGGCCCTGGCGGTGCGCCCGGGCACCCGTCATGGCAGCTATCCGCATGGCCTGCATGCCGTGCTGCCGGACTCCGCGCTGGACCAGCCGCTGAGCTTGACGGTGGCCATCAAGCTGATCGGCATGACCGACTTCGGCATCGTGCCCGCCGCGTCGGCGACGCAGGTGAAGCTGCGCTCGAACTGGCCGCATCCCAGCTTCGGCGGCCGCTTCCTGCCGATGTCCCGGCGGATCGACGACAGCGGCTTCGAGGCGCAATGGCAGGTCACCGAGCTCGCCACGACCGCGCCGCGCGACGTGCTCGCCGGCTTCGCGCTGCCCGGCGTGGCGCGGGATCCCGATGCCGGCCCCGCCGCGTATGCGCCGGCCCGGGTCGCCGCGCAGGAGGGCCGCGCCGAGGTCGTGGCGGACACGCTGGCCTTCTCGATGATCGACCCGGTCAACCCGTATGTGATGAGCGACCGCGCCATCAAGTACGGCCTGATGTTCATCGTGCTGACCTTCGTCAGCGTCGGCTTGCTGGAGCTGCTGTCCGGCCGCCGCGTGCATCCGGTGCAGTACCTGCTGGTCGGCCTGGCGATGACGCTGTTCTTCCTGCTGCTGCTGAGCCTGTCGGAGCACCTGAGCTTCCCGGTCTCCTATGCGCTGGCGGCTGGCGCGGCCGTCGGGCTGCTGGCTTTCTACGGGGCTTCGATGCTCGGGGCGGCCTGGCGCGGCCTGGGCTTCGGCGCGCTGGTCGCGGTGCTCTACGGCGCGCTGTACGTGCTGCTCAGCCTGGAGACGGCCTCGCTGCTGGTCGGCGCGACCCTGCTCTTCGCGGTGCTGGCCGCGGTGATGGCGCTGACGCGGCGCATCGACTGGTATGCGCTGGGCGGGCGCACTGCGGATCCGCCGGAGGTCGCGCCCGCGGGCACTCCGTGACAACGCGGTTGCCGCCCGCCCGCGGCTCGGTCAGCATGGGTCTCCACGGACCCTGGACGACAAGAGAGACATGGGCGGAGACAACCCTGCGGACGGACCGGCGACGGTCCGCGAGGCGGCCTCGGGCCGCTTCGACTTCATCATCGTGGGCGCCGGCACCGCCGGCTGCCTGCTGGCCAACCGGCTGTCGGCCGACCCCGCCAAACGCGTGCTGCTGCTCGAGGCCGGCGGCCGCGACGACTACCACTGGATCCACATCCCCGTCGGCTACCTGTACTGCATCGGGAACCCGCGCACCGACTGGCTCTTCAAGACCGAGCCCGACGCCGGCCTGAACGGCCGCAGCCTGCGCTATCCGCGCGGCAAGGTGCTGGGCGGCTGCTCCAGCATCAACGGGATGATCTACATGCGCGGCCAGGCCCGCGACTACGACGGCTGGGCCGCCGCGTCCGGCGACGACGCCTGGCGCTGGGACGCGGTGCTGCCCTACTTCCGCCAGCACGAGGACCATTGGCGGCTGGACGACGGCGCCGAGCGGCCGCCGGGGTTCGATCCCGCTCTGCATGGCCACGGCGGCGAATGGCGCGTGGAGAAGCAGCGGCTGCGCTGGGCGGTGCTGGACGCGTTCGCCGCCGCCGCGCAGGAGGCCGGCATCCCGGCGACGCCCGACTTCAATCGCGGCAACAACGAAGGCGTCGGCTACTTCGAGGTCAATCAGCGCGCCGGCTGGCGCTGGAACACGGCCAAGGCCTTCCTGCGACCGACCTGCTATCGCCGCCCCAACTTCGAGATGTGGACCGGCACGCAGGCGCAGCGGCTGCTGCTCGAGCAGGTCGACGGCGCGACGCGCTGCGAGGGCGTGCTCGTGCGCACGCCCCAGGGGCTGGAGGAGATCCGCCTGAACCCGGGCGGCCAGGTGCTGCTCGCCGCCGGCGCGATCGGCTCGCCGCACCTGCTGCAGCTGTCGGGTCTGGGCCCGGCGGCGCTGCTCCAGCGGCACGGCATCCAGGTCGTGCGCGACCTGCCGGGCGTCGGTGGCAACCTGCAGGATCACCTGCAGATCCGCGCGGTGTTCCAGGTGGAGGGCGTCAGCACGCTCAACACGCTGGCGTCGAGCTGGTTCGGCAAGGCGCGCATCGGGCTCGAGTACGCGCTGCGCCGCACCGGACCGATGAGCATGGCGCCGTCGCAGCTGGGCGCGTTCGCCCGGAGCGGTCCGGACAAGGCCTGGCCCGATTTGCAGTACCACGTGCAGCCGCTGTCGCTGGAGGCCTTCGGCGAGCCGCTGCACGGCTTCAACGCGTTCACGGCCAGCGTCTGCAACCTCAATCCCACCAGTCGCGGCAGCGTCGCGATCCGCAGCGCGGATGCGGCCGATGCGCCCCTGATCGCGCCCAACTACCTCAGCACCGCCGAGGACCGCGAGGTCGCCGCGCGCAGCCTGCGACTGACACGACGCATCGTCGAACAGCCGGCGCTGGCGCGCTACCGGCCCAGCGAATACAAGCCCGGCGTGCAGTTCCAGACGGACGAGGAGCTGGCGCGGCTGGCGGGGGACATCGCGACGACGATCTTCCATCCCGTCGGCACCTGCCGCATGGGGCGCGGCGACGACGACGGCGCGGTGGTCGACAGCCGCCTGCGCGTGCGCGGCGTGAGCGGCCTGCGCGTCATCGACGCCAGCGTGATGCCGACGATCACCAGCGGCAACACGAATTCGCCGACGCTGATGATCGCGGAGCGCGCCGCCGCCTGGCTGCGCGCCGGGGAATGACCGACGGGGAGGGAGCGGCGGTCAGCCGCTGAAGCGCTCTTCCAGGTAGGCCAGCAGCGTGCGGAGGGTCTGGGCCTCGCCGCCGACCGGGCGGCCGGGGCGTGCGATGTCGTTCCAGGCGAAGAGGTCGACATGCAGCCAGTCCTGCTCGGCCGGGATGAAGGCCTCGAGGAACAGCGCGGCGTTGATCGCGCCGGCCAGCGCGCTGCGACCGGTGTTCACGATGTCGGCGATGCTGGAGGTGATGCCTTCCTTGTAGGGCGCCCACAGCGGCAGGTGCCACAGCGGGTCGTCCATCTTGAGGCCCAGGTCGACCAGGTCGCGGGCGGTGTCCATGTGCCTGGCGAAAAGCGCCGGCAACTGCGCGCCCAGCGCGACGCGCGCGGCGCCGGTCAGCGTCGCCAGGTCGATGATCAGCTCGGGCTTGAACTCGGCCGCGTAGGCGAGGGCGTCGCACAGGATCACGCGGCCTTCGGCATCGGTGTTGCCGATCTCGATGTGCAGGCCGGCGCGCGTCTTGATCACGTCGCCGGGCCGGTAGGCATTGCCGCTGATCGAGTTCTCCACCGCCGGGATGAGCACCTGCAGGCGCACCGGCAGCTTCAGCGCCATGATCAGCGTGGCCAGGCCCAGCGCGTTGGCCGCGCCGCCCATGTCCTTCTTCATCTGGCGCATGCCGTCGGCCGGCTTGATGTCGAGGCCCCCGGTGTCGAAGCACACGCCCTTGCCCACCAGCGTCAGCCGCGGATGCTTGTCGCTGCCCCAGTTCAGCTCGACCAGGCGCGGCGCGCGGCTGCTGGCGCGGCCGACCGCGTGGATGGCGGGGAAGTTCTTCTTCAGCAGGTCGTCGCCGACGATCTCCTTGAACTTGGCGCCATGCTGCTTGCCCACCACGGCGGCGGCCTTCGACAGCTCCTCCGGGCCCATGTGCTCGGCCGGGGTGTTGACCAGGTCGCGCACGGCGGAGATCGCGGTCGCGATGGCCAGCCCCCGCTGGCCGTCCGCGCTGCTCTTGATCAGCAGCTGCGCCGGCTCGCGCTTGCGCGGCTTGTAGAGGTCGAACTGGTAGCAGCCCAGCTCCCAGGACAGTGCCGCAGCCTCGTCCTGCAGCGCCAGGCCCTCCGGCGACAGCGTGTAGTTGCCCTCGGGCAGCGCCAGCGGCAGCGCGGACAGCGCGAACGGATGGGCGGCATGGGCCACGCCGGCGAAGACCTGGGCCAGCTTGCCGTCCTCGCCCGGCACCAGCGCGAAGGTGTCCGGCGCCGCCGAGAAGCCGAGCGTCGCCAGCCATTGCTGGGTGCGCTTGGGCAGCTTGGGGCCGAGGGCCTGGTAGGTGGCGCGATCGAGCGCCAGGATGGGCGTGGCGCGAGCCACCGAGTTCTTGAATTGGACGTTCATCGATGCACCGGTCCGTCGCGGGTCGCGCGGGAGGCCGGCCTTTGGGGGTTGGCGGTGGCGCATTCTCGCTCGCGCTTCCCTCGGTGGAAGGGGGTCATGCCGCCGTCCGGGGGCACGCCGCCGACGAGCGTCGCCCGATGGCAGATCGCCGTCAGGAACCGGTGAGGGGAAGGGCGATCAGCAGGACTGCCGCAGGCGCGACAGCAAGGCCTGCGCCGCGGCGGTGGTGCCGGCCGGCGCGCTCGGGCTGGCGGCGGACATCGCCGGGTTGTCCTCGGCCGCCTGGATCAGACGCTGCGCCGCGCCCGGGCCGGGAAGCACCGGGCCGATGAAACACAGCCGCTCGCCCTGGCCGATCAGCAGCGTGGGGAAGGTCTCGACCTCCAGGTCGTCGACCAGTTCGGCGTCGTCCTCGATGTCGACCCAAAGGAAACGGGCACCGGGATGCAGTTGGCGCAAGCTCGCGAAATCATCCCGATAGGTGTCGCAGGTGCGGCACCAGGCGGCGCACAGGCAGGCGACCAGCAGTTCGGACGAGGGGGCCGACGGGGGAGACGAGGGGGACGGCGACACGGCGGACATGGGAGGCGAGCTTAGCGGGAAAGCGCCAGACACGATCGCGTTCGAACTGCGTCCGATGCACCTGATTGGTGCGTCATGCGTGACGATGGCGCGAGCTTTGTTCAGATTTGTGAGGGCGCTGTCAACGCAGTCCCAAAGGCTTGCGTTAGCTGGCACAAAGCGGTCATCCCCCGCTTCCCGACGCTGAAAAGCCAGAGGTCCCCGACCATGATGAAGTTCCAGACCCGTACCGAATCCCAGCCGCGCCGCCTTCCGATGCCGGAACTGGCGAACCACGACAAGGGCCGCAAGCACGAGGCCTTCGAAGTTGCCAGCCTGGGCTGCGACCGCCGCAGCGTCGCGCGCGCCCTGCGCTTCGATCGCAAGCGCTGATCCCCGGCGCGGAAGCCGCCCCTGGTCCGGGGCCGGCTTCCGCCGCCACAGCCGCCGCTCAGTCCTCGTCCTCCGGTGACTGCAGCGGCGCCAGCAGCCGATCAATCTCGTCGGCGCTGAATTTCTCCAGACTTTCCCCGCCATCGCGGCCCAACAGGCCGTCAGCCAGCGCCCGCTTGCGGGCCTGCAGTTCGAGCATCCGCTCCTCGATCGAGCCTTCGATCACCAGCTGGTGGACGAACACCGGCCGCGACTGGCCGATCCGATGCGCGCGCGCGTGGGCCTGGGCGTCGACCGCCGGGTTCCACCATGGATCGACCTGGATGACGGTATCGGCGGCCGTCAGCGTCAACCCGACGCCGCCCGCCTTCAGGCTGACCAGCATCAGCGGCGACTCCCCCGCCTGGAAGCGCCGGACCACCTCGCCTCGCCGCCCTTCGGGGGTGTCGCCGGTGAGCTTCATCAGCGGCACGCCCGCGTCGCGCATCGCGTCCTCGATCAGCGCCAACATGCCGGTGAACTGTGAGAACACCAGGATCGTCCGCCCCTGGGCGATCATCTCGGGCACCTTCTCCCGGAGCCAGGCGAGCTTGGCCGTCTCCATCCCTGGGGCCATCTCGATGCCCGGCACCAGCCGCGGGTCGCAGCAGACCTGGCGCAGCTTCAACATGGCGTCCAGCACCGACATCAAGCCGGAGCCGAAGATCTCAGACTCCTTCAGCAGCCGTCGCACCAGGTGGTCGGCGCCGATCCGGACGCTTTCGTACAGCTGACGTTGCCGCCCCAGCAGCGGGATGCGTTGGGTCAGCACCGTCATCGGGGGGAGATCCCGCGCGACCTCTTCCTTCAGCCGGCGCAGGATGAATGGCCGCACGCGGCTCGCGAGCTCCCGCGCGCGGCGGGCATCCCCGGTCTGCTCGATCGGCTTGCGCCAGTGGCGGGCGAAGGAGCGCGACTCGCCGAGGTAGCCCGGCATCAGGAAGTCGAACTGGGTCCAGAGCTCGCCGAGGTGGTTTTCGAGTGGCGTGCCAGTGAGCACGATCCGCTGCCCGGCACGCAGCCGCCGCAGGGCCCGTGCGGCGCGCGAGCGCGGATTCTTGACCGCCTGGGCCTCGTCCAGCACCAGCACCGAGAACGTCGGCCGGGTCAGCGCCCGCACTTCGCGCCAGGCCAAGCCGTAGCTGCACAGCAGCAGGTCGATCTCGCCCAGGCGCTTGAGCACCTCGCCGCGCTCCGCCGGATCGGCGAGCGCGGCCACCCGCAGGCCCGGCGCGACGCGCGCCGCTTCCTGCGTCCAATTGAAGATCAGCGAGGTCGGAGCGACGACCAGCGCCGGCGCCGTCAGCCGCCCGGCCTGCTTCTCGACCCACAGGTGCGCGAGCGCCTGCGCCGTCTTGCCCAGGCCCATGTCGTCGGCCAGGATGCCGCCCAACTGCTGGCGCGCCAGGTACTGCAGCCACGCCAGGCCCTGCAACTGGTACGGGCGCAGCGTGATCCCCAGCCCGAGCGGCTCGGCCGGCACGGGCGGCGGCCCGGCGTCGCGCAGGCGTTGCCACATCGTGCGCAACTCGTCGGCGCCGTAGACCTGCCAACGGCTGTCCGGCGTGTCGAGCGCCGCCAGCCGCGCCGCCTCCCAAGCGGTGAGCGCCACTGGTCCGCGCCTCGATCGCTGCGCGACCAGCACGTCCAGCAGGTTGAGCATCAGCCGCTTGAGCGGCGCAGCGGTCGTGTGCAGGCGACGTCCGCCCGGCGCCTTCAGGCCCACGATCGCGTCGTCGTCGATGCCGGCGATCGCCTCGGCGTAGAGCCAGCGGCGGTCCTTGCGCAGCAGATCCCAGATCATCGGCGCCAGATCGACGCGAGTTCCCTGCACGGTCACCCCCAGGCTCAGCAGCCACGACCCTTTACGGCGCGACAGCGCCAGGCCGGGCAGCCGGTCGGCCTGGCCGGGCATCTCGGGCCGGAATCCTTCATCCGGCACGTCACCCGCAGGCTGGACCTCCAGCGACCAGGCATCGATCGCGACGCTGTGATGCGCGAAGCCGGGCAGACACTCGATCTCCCAGCCGAGACCGCGCAGCCGCGGCAACTCGTCGGCGGCGAAATCGGGAAACAGATCCTCCTGTTCCAGCGTCCAGCAGGGCGTCAGGCCATGGCCGAACGAGGCGTCCCGCCACTGCAGCATCTCCACGTCGACCGCATGCAGGGGCAGCGCCTGCCACTGCTCGAGCGCGGCCGGATCCGCCGGCCAGCGCTCCAGCCGCAGCAGCGTCACGCGATCGCCGCGCGGCCCCAGCTTGCCGTGCGGCCGCATCCCGAGCAGGCCATCGCCGCGGCTCAGGGTCTGCAAGGTCAATTTCGGCGGGAGCGGAACGGGCGGTGCGGTCATCGGGCGCGATTGTCGGTGCCGGCCGCGACGCGCGAGTCGGACCGGCCGCCTAGCCTTCCTTGCGCTCCCTGGCGTCCTTGGGCGCCCGCGGCTTGGGCAGGCCCGTCTTCGCATAGTCCGCCGGGACCTGCATCAGCGCGGCATCCGGCTCGGCGCGGCGAATGTTGCGCAACTGGTAGTTCTGCTCGCCACTGCGCGGATCTCTGGTCTGCGCGCTGACGGTGACCTTGAGATCGGGCGAGGTCCACACCTCGCGGGAGATCACGATCGGCTTCTCGTTCCCGATCTTGCCCGCGGGGATGATGCGCGTTGCCCGACCGCCGGTGACCTTGAGGCCCTCGATCTCCTTGGGCGGCAGGTCGCTCAGCGGCCCGTCGACGCCGGGGACGGTCAGCGGTTCCAGACGCAGAGCCAGGGCCGCCGGGAGCGGCGGCATCGGCGGGGTGGGGCTCGTCGGGGTTTCGACGCGGATGACGCGGACTTCCTGGCCGCCCTCGCCCGGCGCGATCACCACTGGCGTCGCCACGCGCGGCGCGGCGGGCGGCGACGGCGGCCGGGGCGTGTCGCCGCGCGGGGTTGGCTCACCGTGGGCGAAGTTCTCCTGCGCCCAATCGCGCATCTTGCGACCGTATTCGCGCATCTTCTCGTTGTAGTCGCGCATCTTGTCCTGGTACTCGCGCATGCGTTCGCCGTATTCGCGCTGCGCTTCGGCCGAGGCGCGGCCGCCGCCCAGGTAGCGGGCGGTCTTGCGCTCGGGGTCGAGCAGCCAGTTCTCGCCGCTGACCGCGTCGCGCAGGTAGACCATCTTGCGGCCCTGGCGTTCCACCTCCTGCCGTGTGCGGCCCTCGCCGTCCCGGCACAGCTGGCTGGTCTGCTGCCGGACGATGCGATTGCCGTCGGCCAGGGCCTGGACAGTCTCGTGCACGGCTTGCGCGCAATAGGGCGCGCCCTTGACGACGCGCTCGGCGCTCAGGATGTTCGTGGCGACGCCCGACTCAGCAATCAGTTCGGCGACGTCGGGGACCGGAGGCGTCGGCGGGACGGGCGGCACGACGGCGGGCATCGCGGGCGAGGAAGGTGGCGACGGGCGCGGCGAAGCCGACCCATGTGGTTGAGGCGCGGGTCGCGCGTCGGGGGCGGGCGCGGGCTGCGCGTGGACCGCGGTGGCGGCGAACGCCAGGGTGAGGGCTGCGAGTGGGGGGAAGGCGGTGTTCATGGCGGTCTCCAGGAAGCAGGGCAGCGGGAATGAAGAGGCAGAGCGATCCATGTCGAGCGATGAGGACGTCGGTCGGTTCAGGGCATGACGCGCATCGCGAGCACGTCGCCGGAGGCGTGGACGAGCAGTTCCGCCCGCACTGGGGCTGCGGCGTCCGTGGGGTCGTAAGGCAGGCCCAGCAGGGCCAGCCGCTCGCGCGGAACTTCAGCGGGAACGAGCCAGGCGGTGCTCGCGCCGGCCTTCTCGTACGCAGCCCAGCGGTCCGCCGACACCAGCACGATGAAGCCGCTGCCGGGGTTGCCCATCACGGTGGCGCCGGACTCGCCCGGCGGCGCCGAGCCCAGCAGCCACACGCAGGCGACCAGCACCGACGCGCAGAGCGCGGGCCCCGCCAACGCCCAGCGCCACCGGCCGGCCTTGGCGGTTTTCTGCCGGGCGTCGAACTGGCGCCGCATCGCGTCGAGCACCGCGTCATCGCGTTCGCGCGACGGGGCGCGTTGTCTCAGGTTCTGCGCGACGGCCCACAGCCAGTCGGCCAATCGAGCGGTGCGAGGCAGGGAGGAGTCGGTGGTCTTCATCATGCGGACTTCGATGAACGGTCGAACGCGGCGGTGTCGACCCCGGGCCGACACTCGTCCTGCAAGGCGGCCAGCAACCGGGCGCGGCCCCGGTGCAGGCGGCTGCGCAGCGTGTTGAGCTCGACGCCCGCGATGCGCGCCGCCTCGGCATAGGGGCGCTCCTGCAGGTCGACGAGCACCACCGCTTCGCGAAAGGTCCAGGGCAACTGCGCCAGGGCCGCCCACACGCGCGCCTGGTCCTGCGCGCGGACCAGTTGCTGCTCGGGCGCCTCGGCTGGGTCGTCGGCGGTCTCGGCGTCGGTTTCGTCATGGGCGACCGGGCGGTCCCGCCAGCGGCTCAGCAGGTGATGTCTGGCCATGCCGGCGAGGTAGGCACCGAGCGTCCCGCGGCCCGCGTCCCAGCCCTCGGGCCGGCCGGCGAACTGCACGAAGGCCTCCTGCATCGCGTCCGCCGCCCAGTCGGCCTGGCCGCACAGGGCCAGCGCGTAGCGATAGACACCGGGCGACTCGCTGCGATACAGCGGTTCCAGCGCGCCGGCATCGCCCTGGCGCAGGCGGCGCACCAGCGCCGCGCTGGTGGCGCAGGAGGTCGACGCCGAAGGGGCGTCGGGCTCGGCGTCAGGGTTCGGGCGGGCGCGGCCGGCCAGGCGGGTCCACAAGCTCATCGGCGTTCGGCGTGGTCGTTGCGTCGGTGGCGGAACGGCGACCGGCGGTCGCCGAGGAGTTCGGCAGCGCGAGACCGCGTCTCGCAGCATGACCGTATTGCGCGAGCGGCTCCAAAAGTTCCCGGCACGCAAAAAGAACAGCCCGCCAGCGCGCGCACCACCCCCATGTTTCAGGGAAATGACACCTTCGCGCCACACCGGCGGCCCTCGCCCGGGCGCGAGAACAGTGCGGCGTGCGATGTTCGCAAATCGTTTTCGTTGGGGCCATTTTGCGCAAGTGAGGGCCGGCTAACCGTTCCATCTTGGTGCATGCGCCGGGTGAAAACCCCAAGTGCGTGCATGGGGACCGGGTCCTAGCATCCATCCCACTCGACGCGACACCCGTCCCGCGCCAGCGACAAGCCGACGCCAAGGGGGTTGCCTACGGGGGCTGAGGAGACAAACAGATCAAACCAACACCAACGAATCGCAGTGACACTGTCACAATTCGCGGGCACCTGAATCAGGTGCCCGTTTTGTTTTCGGGGTCCGGTGTTGTGCGTTCCCAGCGATCGTTCGCGGCCCATGTCCGCAGCCTCGCGACCGAGGCTGCTCCTGCCCTTGCGAATCGCTGTTCATGATCGAGTTGTTCACCGCGGCCGTCGCGTCGCTGCTGGCCGGTTTTGTCGATGCCGTCGTGGGCGGCGGCGGGTTGATCCTGGTTCCCGCGCTGTTCAGCGTCTATCCCAACGCGGCGCCGGCCACCCTCTTCGGCACCAACAAGGGCGCCGCCATCTGGGGGACTGCCTGGGCCACCCATCAATATGCGAAGCGCGTGTCGCTGCCCTGGCTGGCGTTGATGCCGGCGGCGGGCGCCGCGTTGGTCGGCAGCTTCGCGGGCGCCTGGGCGGTGACGCAGGTGGATCCGAGCGGGCTGCGCAAGGCCTTGCCGGCGATCCTGCTCGGCGTGCTGCTGTACACGCTGGCGAAGAAGGACCTCGGCCGGCACCATGCCCCCCGTCACGAGACGACGACGCAGACGCTCATCGCCAGCGCGATCGGCCTGACGATCGGCTTCTACGACGGTTTCTTCGGCCCGGGCACCGGCAGCTTCTTCGTCTTCCTCTTCGTGCGCCTGCTGGGCTTCGATTTCCTGCACGCCTCCGCGACCGCCAAGCTGCTGAACACGGCGACCAACTTCGCGGCGCTGGTGCTGTTCGCGGCCAAGGGCCACGTGTGGTGGCACGTCGCCGCGGTGATGGCGGTGGCCAACGTCCTCGGCAGCCTGGTCGGCACGCGCATGGCGCTGGCCAAGGGCGCCGGGTTCGTGCGCGGCATGTTCGTCGTCGTGGTGTCGCTGCTGATCCTCAAGACGGGTTACGACGCCTTCCTGCGCTGACACTGCGCCGCGGACCTCGCCGCAGCCGCCGGTGTACACCGTACCCGGGAACGCCAAACGCCCCGTGAACAACTCGTCACTGGCTGTCCGCCAAAGGCGGGATGCCGGCGTCCCGCCGCCCGGGCTACCATCCGACCAAACAACCGCTGCTCACCATGCCTGTCGATCCTCAACTGCGCGCGCTGGATATCGAGATCCCGACCCAGCCGGAAGTGCTGGTCAAGCTCTCGCTGCTGATGGCGGACGAGGACATCGACCTGCAGGCCGTCTCCTCCCTGGTGGAAACCGACATGGCGCTGGCCGCCGCCGTGCTGAAGGCGGTGAATTCCTCGCTCTACGGCCTGCGCGGCCGGGTCCAGACGGTGCACCAGGCGCTGACCTACCTGGGCATGCGCGAGGTCGCCGCGATCACCTTCGAGATGGGCCTGCGCGCCGCCTTCCCGCCCGCCGTCGAGCTTGAACCCGTCTGGTCTCGCGCCGCCAAGCGCGGCCTTCTGATGGGCCGCATGGGACAGATGCTCGGGGTCGACCCCTGGGCGGCGCACTCGGCCGGCCTGTTCGAGGAATGCGGCAAGGCGGTGCTCTATCGCCACGCGCCCGGGCATTACCCGGCGATGCTGCGGGCGGCCGGCAGCGACAAGGAACTGGTCCAACTGGAGCACACCGCCTTCGGCGTCAGCCATGACGCGCTGGGCGCGGCCCTGTGCGAGAGCTGGGGCCTGGCGCCCGCCGCCGTGGCCAGCGTGAGATACCACGTGCAGGTGCAGGATGAGCTGCAGATGCCCGAGGCCATGCAGCGCCGCGGCGTCGGCGCGATCTCGCTGGTCGCCTGGACGCTGATGAACAAGCCGGAGTCGCTCGACGAGACGGTGATGGAGATCGCTCCGCAGGCGCAGCTCGACGAGACGCTGATGCTGCGCGCCGCGCGCCGCGTTGAAGAGCAGCTCCAGCAGGCGGAATCGCGCGGTCGCTGATCGCGCCGCACCGCGTCCGTTGCCACGACGGCCGCCCTCCGGGGCGGCCGTTCCGTTTGGGAAGACGGGTTCAGGACGCCAGGCAGAGCCGGTCGCGGCCCATGTGCTTGGCCAGGTAGAGGGCTTCGTCCGCCGCCTGCATCAGCGCCTGCGCGCTCAGGTAGGGATGGCCGGGTTGCGAGGCCGCCAGGCCGGCGCTGAGGGTCACGATGCCTTCGTCCGGTGCGCCGTCGGGGAGCGCGCCATGCGGCACCGCGAGCGAGCGCCACGCATCGCACAGCGTCTCCATCAGCCCTTGCGCCGCCTCGGCGTCCAGGCCGGGCAGCAGCACGGCGAATTCCTCGCCGCCCAGGCGGGCGACCAGGTCGGTGTCGCGCTGGAAATGATCCGACAGCAACCGGGCCAGGCGGCGCAGCACCTCGTCGCCGGCGCCGCGGCCGTGGTGTGCGTTGAACGGCTTCAGGTGATCGATATCCAGGATCGCCAAGGCCAGGCGGCCCTGATCGCGCTGCGCCCGCTTGAATTCGCGCCGCAGCGCCGCGTCGAACTCCCGCCGGTTCGCGATGCCCGTCAGCGCGTCGTGCCGCTCCATCGAGGCCAGCTCCCTGCGCTTGGCCTCCAGCGACCGCTCCGCCTGCTGCAGGGCCCGATGCTGGCGCGCGATTTCCTCGCGCATCTCGCGCCCACGCGACTGCTCGCGATGCAGCTCGTCGCCGAGCGAAGTGCGGACGTGGTCGATGGCCTGCTCCAGCTGCAGCAGTTCGCGCGGTCGCGGCTCGTGGGCCTCCGGCCAGAACGGCGAGGGCGGCGGCAGTGTCGGATCGAAGCGGCTGGCCTGCTCGGACAGCCGCCGCAACTGCTGCAGCACCCAGCGGTCCAGCAGCAGCACCGCGGCCAGCCCGAGCGCCGTCGCGATGGCCAGGTGGATGAGCGTGCTGCGCAGCAGCGGATCGCGTCGCAGGGTATCCAGCACGGTCGCGGCGGTGGCCTGCAGGCGCAGCTCGCCGGTGTCGGCGAGGGAGAACTCGGCGCTCTCGCCGGGCTCGCCGTCGTCGTCGGACAGGGCACGGAACTGCTCGCCGTCCGGCGTGCGCAGTTCCACGCGGCGCAGCTTGTGGCGGGTCAGGATGTGATGCAGCAGGCCATGCACGGCTTCCGGCTTCTGGGGGCGTTGCTGCAGGCTGTAGGCGAGGGGGCCGGCATACATCAGGGGGATGGCGCTCAGCTCCGCGCCGGTCTCCGCGGCGCGCTGCAGCGTGGTCTGGCGCAGCTGCCAGCCGCTGGACAGCACGATCAGCAGCAGGCCCAGCGCGAGCAGCGCCAGCAGCGGGCGCGCGCCGAGCGAGATGCGGATGGCCTTGTGGGTCATGGGTGGATGCCAGGGCCGCGACCGGAGTCGCGGCGGGTCGCCGTCAAGTCACCGTCGAGCCATTGTGCCGAGCCGCGCCCGGCGCTTTCCCCGGGGAAACTCCAAGCGGGACGTCGCCCGGCGTTCCCCGCGGCGATCCGGACGGGCCGTCGGCGGATCGAGGATCGCCCCACCGACCCTTCCCTTCAGGGTCTTGCGCCGAGGCGACATCGACGCCGCGCCGCGCTGCCTAGAATCCGCCCGCCCCGCCGCGCTTTCCCCCGAAGGCGCGAGGGGCAGCGTTCTCAGGGCGGGGTGGAAGTCCCCACCGGCGGTATCCGGGACGCGGTCGTCAGGCCGTCGATCCCGGGAGCCCGCGAGCGCCCGGCATCGCCCTTGCGGTGCCGGGGTCAGCAGACCTGGTGAGAGGCCAGGGCCGACGGTCACAGTCCGGATGAAAGAGATCGCGTCCATCGTCGGCCTCGCGGGCCGGCGCAAGCGTTCGCGCCTGCGCCGCCGGGCGGCCGCGTTGTGCGTGCGCGCCCTGATTCATCGTTCCACCTTGCAAAGGGTTCACATGAATCAGACCCCCCTCCACTCCCCCTCCTCCGCCGTCCCCCGCGTGGCCATCGTGTCCGCGAGCTGGCATGCCGACCTGGTCGGCCGATGCCGGGAGGCCGCGATCCGCGGCCTCGAGGCTTCAGGCCCCGTTCGCGTCGAGACCTTCGAGGTCCCCGGCGCCTTCGAGATCCCGCTGCATGCGATGAAACTCGCCCGCGGCGGGCAGTTCGATGCGGTGCTCGCCTGCGCGCTGGTCGTCGACGGCGGCATCTACCGCCACGACTTCGTCGCGCAAGCCGTCATCGACGGGCTCATGCGGGTGCAGCTCGATACCGGCGTGCCGGTGTTCTCGGCGGTGCTGACGCCGCTGGCCTTCCACGAGCATGCGACCCACCACGGGTTCTTTCACGAGCACCTGGTGGTCAAGGGCACCGAGCTCGCGAGCGCTTGCCGCGCGACCTTGGCGGCGTTGCGGCGGCTCGATGCGTTGACGGCCTGAGCGGCGCTCGACGCGCTCGATGCGCTCGACGTTGCGAGGCGTGCGGGGCGCTTGAGCGCCCTGCCGGCGGCGCTCGCGTGCCGTCGCCAGGCGCGGCCCATCACAGGGCATGGGGCGTCCCGTCCGGGAACCCCAAGCCCTGTTCCGGGCCCAGTGAGATCCAGGCGCTCGGGCCTTATCCAGGTCCGGGCCCAGTGAGATCGTGGTACTCGGGCCTTATCCAGGCGCGGGGGACCCGGCCAGCTTCAGGGAAGTCACGAACTTCCGCGGCTGGCCGCTGATCGGATCGGTGAAGGCGATCTCGCGCGCCAGCAACTGCAGCGGCCGGCTGAAATCCACCTCGTCCTCGACCGGGCGCAGCACCGGATAGATGCGGTCGCCCTCGATGGGCAGACCCAGCGCGCACAGCTGCGCTCGCAACTGGTGCTTCACGCCGCTGTGCGGCCGCAGCTCGTAACGGGCGCGGTCCGCGGCCAGGCGCTCGAGCAGCGCAATGCGCGTGCGTGCGTTCGGCTCGCCCGCCACCGTGCGCATCTGCATGAAGTCCACCGGATGCTCCTCGAGACGACTCTCATAGTCGAAAGGGAGCCGCGCGGCGACCTCGTCGCGCCACGGGGCAATCGCCTCGTAGACCTTCTCCACATCGCGATCACGGAAAAGGCGCTGGTAGGCGTCACGCGTCGCGGGCCGGACCGAGAACAAGGTCAGCCCCGCGGTCTCGCGGTCAAGCCGGTGGATCGGACTCAGGTCCGCCAAGCCCGTCTCCCGGCGTAGCCGCGTCAGCAAGGTCTGCTGCACGTAGCGGCCCTTGGGCGTCACCGGCAGGAAGTGCGGCTTGTCCGCCACCAGCAGGTGCTCGTCCAGATGCAGCACGCGCGCCTGGCCCGGGACCTCCGGCTCCGCCGCGAGCCAGCGCCAGTAGTAGAGGCGCCGCTGCGCCCGGTAAGGTGCGTCCGGCGAGAGCGGCGTGCCGGCGTCGTCCAGCACGTCGCCGAGCTTCATGCGCATCGCCCAGTCGTCGCGTGCGACCAGCGGCAACCGCTCGGCCAGGAAGTCCAGCACCAGCGGCCATGACCCCGGCGGGCAGGCCAGCGCGCTCGCGGCAACACCGTCTCGCAGTGGCAGGTCGAGCTTGGGAGGGCGGGCCATGGCGAGTCGTCGAAGAGCGTCGAGGGAGTGGCGGTGAGCGCGGGCGGCGGTGAGCGGGACCGGTGAGCGAGGTCGGTGGGCGGGAGGGGATCTGAGGAGGGCGGTCGTTCGATCAGGCGATCACTCGATCTGTGCGGGTCCGCGCGCGCGTTCGTCGAGGAAGCGGTTCAGTCGCTGCAGGTCGTCGGCGTCGATCGGGGTGCCCTTGCGCCAGGCCCTGATCCAGGCCTCGCGCTGCGGATCGGCGGCGAGCTGGCGCACCGCCTGGTCCATGGCCTCGATCGCGCGCCGGCCGTCCGGCGTGCGGCTGCAGCCGGCGGTGGCCACCAGCGTGCTGCGGCCCTCGACCAGCGGCAGCTTGACCAGCTCCGGGGGTCCGGCGTGGCTGGCGCTGAAGTCGTCGACGGCCACCGGGTACTCGAGCGTGTAGTCCATCCGCCGGGCGCGCAGCATTGGCAGCAGATGGGCGCCGCGGCCGGCGACGACCGAGCGCGGCGCCCGCTCGGGATGCTCCGCGAGCAGGCGGTCGATGCGCGGTCCGAAGCTGCGGTCGCGCGGCAGCAGGCCGGTGAGGTCGGTGCGGCGCAGCAGGTCGGCGAGTTGCAGGGGCTGGCCGTTCGACGCGAACTTCGCCAGGTCCTCGCGGCGCACCACCACGTGGATCTGGCGCGAGAGCATCGGCGGATGGAGCGTGGTGAAGTACAGCCACTGCAGCCGCTCGGGCGTGCGCACGTGCAGCACGGAACAGATCGTCTCGCCCTGGCGCACCTGGGCCTCGAAACGCGGCAGGCTCAGCTCGATGAACTCGTGGCGGTACTGCGGCATGCGCTCGATGAGCAGCCGCAGGAAGCCGTCGACCTCGCCGTCGCCGAGCTCCTCGACGCGCTGCGGCGGCCGCTTGTCGCGGTAGGCGAAGTGCGGCGGCATGTCCTGCACCAGCCAGCGCAGCACGGGCGGCGCGGAGGGGGCGGCCGCTGTCGTCCCCGGTGTCGCGCCCGTCGTTGCGGCCGGCGGCGTCGGCTGCGCGGCTGCGCAGGCCGCCGTGAGGATCGCCCAGGCGGCGATCAATCGCCGTCGACCCATTCCACCTTGGCGCCGAGGCGGGTGATGTTCTCGGCGAACTGCGGATGCGCGCGACGGACTGGCGTCGCATTGCGGATGACCGACTTGCCGGGGATGCTGGCCGCCACCATCAGCAGCGCGATCGCGACGCGGATGATGTAGGGGCTCTCGACCTCGGCCGGGCTCAGCGTCTTGCCGCCGAAGGTCACCATCCGGTGCGGGTCCGACAGGAAGGCATGGGCGCCGAACTTGGACAGCTCGGTGGTCCAGCCCATCGCGCCGTCGTAGACCTTGTTCCAGAACATCACGCTGCCCTCGGCCTTGACACCCAGCGCGACGAAGATGGGCAGCAGGTCCACCGGCAGGTAGGGCCAGGGCGCCGCCTCCACCTTCTGCAGGATGTTGCGGGTGAAGGGCTCCTTGACCTTGAGCTTGCCGTCCACCACCGCGTGCGACCAGCCGTCCTCGTGGACGATCTGGACGCCGAACTTGGCGAAGGTGCGGTCGATCAGCGGGAACTGTTCCGGATGCGAGTTCTTGACCCTCACGTCGCCGCCGGTGATGGCGCCCAGGGCGAGGAAGGTCACGATCTCGTGGAAGTCCTCGGCGAAGGTGAACTCGCCGCCGCCCAGTTCCTTCACGCCGTGGATGGTCAGGCGCGAGGTGCCCAGGCCCTCGAGCCTGGCGCCCAGCATCTGCATGAACTGGCAGAACTCCTGCACGTGCGGCTCGCTGGCCGCGTTCATCAGCGTCGAGGTGCCGTGCGCCAGCGCGGCGCAGAGCACGAAGTTCTCGGTCGTGGTCACGGACGCGTAGTCGGTCCAGTGGTCGTTGGCCTTGAGCTGGCCGGGGACCTGCAGCAGCAGGCCGTCGGCGGCGCGGTCGACGCTGGCGCCGAAGCGCTCGAAGACCTCCACGTGCGGATCGATCTCGCGCGCGCCCAGCGTGCAGCCCTTGACGTCGTCCTCGATGCGCGCGGCGCCGAAGCGCGCCATCAGGCCCGGCACCAGCATGATCGACGAGCGCATCTCCTCGGGCAGGTGGTCCTTGGCCGCGTCGAAGTGGGTGTCCCGGTGATGCAGGTCCAGCACGCCGCTCTTGAAGTCCACGGCGACATGGCTACCGAGATTGCGGAAGACCTCGAGGATCTTCTTGACGTCGGTGATCTCCGGCACGCCGTGCAGCCGCACCGGTTCGCGGGTCAGCAGCGTCGCGCACAGGATGGGCAGGACGGCGTTCTTGTTGGCCGAGGGAACGATGCGGCCCTTCAGGGGCGAGCCGCCGTGGACGATGAGATTGGACATGGCCTGGCGCGGAGCGCGCGGTGGGAATCGGTGGGCGAGCGCGAATTATCGGGGGTCGTTCGATGGCCCGGCGCCCGGTCGGGACATGGGGCGACATCTTGCAACGCGGCCGGACCGCCCGCCAGCGCGCGTCCCTTCCGGCGCCGGAGGAAAACTTCCGCCCGCTCGCTGCGTCGCCGCTAGGGGAAGTCATGGGCCTGCGGGCCGGGTCCCGCTCGCGACAATGCCGGCCCATGACCACGCCCGTCGATCCGTCCCCGTCGGCTGCCGCCCCGGCGCTGCCCGACAGCCCGGCGCCCGTTCCCCTCCCCACCACCGCAGCCGCTGCCGCCTCTGCCACCACCGCGGCCGCAGCCGTTGCCTCTGCAACCGTCGCCTCTGCAACCGTCGCCTCCGCCGCGGTTCCCGCTCGCGCTGCCCCGACCGCCCCGAGCGCTGCGACCGGCGAGGCGCCGCAGGACCCGCGCGACTGGATCACGCCGGAGGACCTCAACGTCGCGCCCGCGCTGCTGGGCCTGCCGCTGGCCTCGCCGTGGCAGCGCGCCAAGGCGATGGCGGTCGACGTGATCCTGGTGACGGTGCTTTCCAACTTCGGCAACACGCCGCTGCTGGCGGGCTTCTGCTGGATCGCGTGGCGCTGGCACAAGCACCAGCGTGCCTCGCGCGGCGAGTTGCGGGCGGACAGCGGCTGGCTCGGCTGGGCGCCGGCGCTGTGCCTGGTCGCGTTCGGGCTGTACTCGAGCACGATGGAGCACATCGACGAGCCGACGAAGCAGGCGCGCCGCGAGGCCGTCGCCGCCGCTTCCCCCGACCGGAACGACCGCTCGGACGACGAGTCGGACGAGGCCGGTGCCGAGACGAAGGACCTGGTGAAGGCAGCGGTCGCCGCGGCGGCCTCGGCCGCGAGCGCGGGCGAACTGGATCTGGCGCGGCTCGAGCACGACCGGGAGTTGCAGCGCAAGGCCGACCGGGTGCGCATCAAGGCCTTGCAGGAGGAGGTCCGCAAGCTCAAGGACGAGGCCAAGCGCTCGCCGATCGAGAAGCTGCGGCACTGGTGGGAGCTGGTGGGCCTGAACCTGGCCTGGGCCTTCGCGTATTTCGTTGCTTTCCCGCTGATCTGGCCGGGCCAGACGCCGGGCAAGAAGCTGATGGGCCTGCGCATCGTCGAGCTCACTGGCAAGCCGCTCAAGCCGATGCTCTGCGTGCGCCGCTACGGTGGCTACGCGGCCGGCGCCACCACGGGCGGCATGGGCTTCCTGCAGATCCTGTGGGACGCCAATCGCCAGGGCCTGCACGACAAGGCTGCCCACACCGCGGTCATCGACATCCGCAACCCCCGCCGCCTGCGCCTGACGGAAGACCTCACCGGCTGACCGCCCCGGCCGCTCTGCCAAGGCCCTACGTCAGCGAGCGCCCGTCCCGCGCTCACGAAAGACCTCGCCGGCGACCACCCCGGCCGCTTCGCCAAGGCCCGTCGTCAGCGAGTGCTTGTGGGGCCGGAACGATGCGGGGGGTTCACGGACGTGATGCCCCCCGCGTCGTGGAGTGCCCGCGCCTGGCCCAACGGAGTCGATCAGCCTTTCGAAGGATCCAAGCGCCTCGCCCGCGCCAACCGCCAAGCCTCGGCCGGATCATCCCCATAGACCTCTTCCGCCGTCGTATCGGTCTCCCTCCGCTGGGTGTCGATCGCGATGCGCTTGTCGAAGACGAAGCACTCTCCGCGCCAATCCACCTCGGCATCGGGCATCTGTTCGAAGTAGTTGAGGATGCCCCCATCGAGCTGCCGCACCGTCAAGCCGCGCTCGGCCATCCAGCCGGACATTTTTTCGCAGCGGATCCCACCGGTGCAGTACATCGCGACGGTCTTCCCCTCGCGACGCCAGGTTTCGGCGTGCGCTTCCACGTAGGCGGGGAAGTCGCGAAAGTGCCGCACGCCGGGGTCGACGGCGCCTTCGAAGTGGCCGAGCGTGAATTCGAAGTGGTTGCGGTTGTCGAGCACGACAACGTCGTCGCGCCGGATCAGTTCGCGCCATTCGCTGGGCGAGACGTGGGTGTCGCGCGGGTCGGCCAGGCCGGTGACGCCGTCCAGTCCGAAGGCCACGAGTTCCGGCTTTTCATGCACCTTGAGCAGCGTGAACGGCCGCGTGGTGCAGAAGCTGCGTTTGAAGTGCAGGTCGGCGAAGGGTGGCTCGGCGCGCAAGGCGGCCTCGTAGGCGTCGAGCGCCGGCACGGGGCCACCGAGTGCGCCGGTGATGCCTTCGGGCGCCAGCAGCAGGTTGCCGCCGATGGTGTTCCCGAGGGTCTGGTTGAGCTCGCGCAGGCGCTGGGCGAGCGCGGTCGTGTCGTCCAGGCGGACGAACTTGTAGAACGAGCTGTGCTGGTGCTCGGGGGCGGCCATCGGGGGGTAGAGGGGTGCAGAAGAGGGAAACCGCGATGGTACCGGGGGACGCGCGCCGCCCGGGACCAACCCGGGTGCGGGACCGTTCCTTGCCCGCCTAGAATCCGCCACCCTTTTTCCCGCCCTTCCGGGGGCCCACCGCTGTGTCCGATCGCCTTGCCGTCCTGCCTCAATACCTGATGCCCAAGCTGGCCATGACGCGCCTGGCCGGGCGCTTGGCGAGCGCGGAACTGGGCGGCTTCACGACCTGGACGATCCGGCGCTTCATCGACCGCTACGGCGTGAACATGGCCGAGGCGGCCGAGTCCGATCCCGCGGCGTACGCGACCTTCAATGAGTTCTTCACCCGCGCGCTCAAGCCCGGCGCCCGCCCGCTGGCGGATGCGCCGCTGATCTGCCCGGTCGATGGCGCCATCAGCCAGTTCGGCCCGATCCGCGCGGACCAGCTCTTCCAGGCCAAGGGCCACCAGTATTCGACGGCGGCGCTGCTGGGCGGCGACCAGCACCTGGCCGCGCAGTTCCGCGACGGCCACTTCGCGACGATCTACCTCAGCCCGCGCGACTACCACCGCATCCACATGCCCTGCGGCGGCCGCCTGGTGCGCATGGTGCATGTGCCGGGCGACCTGTTCTCGGTGAACCCGGTCACCGCGCGCGGCGTGCCGGGCCTGTTCGCGCGCAACGAGCGCGTGGTCTGCCTCTTCGAAGGCGAGTTCGGCCCCTGGGTGCTGGTGCTGGTCGGCGCGACCATCGTCGGCTCGATGGCCACGGTCTGGCATGGCGTCGTCAATCCGCCAAGACCGGGCCGTCCCCGTACCTGGCATTACGAGAACGAGCATTTCAGCTACGAGCGTGGCGCCGAGATGGGCCGCTTCCTGCTCGGCTCGACCGTCGTGATGCTGTTCCCGAAGCACCTGCCGATGCAGTTCAACGCGCATTGGCAGCCCGGCAGCGCGGTGCGCCTGGGCGAGCCGATGGCGACGCTGGGCTGACGCGCCTCCCCTGCGTCCCCCTCAAGGGGTCCCCCCACGCATTCCCCGGCGCCTCCCCCAACGCATCGCCATTGGAGGGGGCCCGCGCCGGTCCGCCTTTGCGGGACAATCGCCGTTTTGCGAAACGACGGCGACGAGCTCCCATGACCCTGCGTGTCCTGACCGGCATCACGACCACCGGCACCCTGCACCTCGGCAACTATGTCGGCGCGGTGCGCCGCGCCATCGCGGCCAGCCGCGAGCCCGGCGTCGAGAGCTTCTTCTTCATGGCCGACTACCACGCGCTGATCAAGTGCGACGAGCCGGCCCGCATCGAGGCCTCGCGCCTGCAGATCGCCGCCACCTGGCTGGCCGCCGGCCTGGACACGAGCCGGGTGGTGTTCTACCGCCAGAGCGACATCCCCGAGATCCCCGAACTGACCTGGCTGCTGACCTGCGTCACCTCCAAGGGCCAGATGAACCGCGCCCATGCCTACAAGGCCTCGGTGGATGCCAACGTCGCCGCGGGCGAGGACCCGGACGCCGGCATCACGATGGGTTTGTACAGCTATCCGATCCTGATGGCCGCGGACATCCTGATGTTCAACGCCCATCGCGTGCCGGTCGGCAAGGACCAGGCGCAGCACATCGAGATGGCGCGCGACGTCGCGCAGCGCTTCAACCACACCTTCAAGGCCGAGCTGTTCGTGCTGCCCGAGGCCAGCATCGACGAGGAGATGGAGCTGCTGCCGGGCCTGGACGGCCGCAAGATGTCCAAGAGCTACGACAACGTGATCCCGCTGTTCGAAGGCGGCGCGAAGGCGCTGCGCGAGGCGATCTCCAAGATCGTGACCGACTCGCGGCTGCCCGGCGAGCCCAAGGAGACCGAAGGCTCGCACCTGGTCCAGATCTACGACGCGTTCGCCACGCCGGCGCAGCGCCAGGCATTCCGCGCGGCGCTGCACGGCGGCCTGTCCTGGGGCGAGGCCAAGGACCAGCTGTTCGCGCTGGTCGACGCCGAGATCGGCCCGATGCGCGAGCGCTACGACGCGCTGATGGCCAACCCCGAGAAGATCGAGGCCATCCTGATGGAAGGCGCCGCCAAGGCCCGCGCCATCGCCGCGCCGCTGCTGGCCCGCGCCCGCGAGGCCGTCGGCCTGCGCCGTTTCCAGCCGCTGGCCGCGCCGGTCGCGCAGGCGGTCAAGGCCAAGTCGACCGTCCCCGCGTTCAAGCAGTACCGCGAGTCCGACGGGCTCTTCTACTTCAAGCTGCTCGCCGCCGACGGCACGCTGTTGCTGCAGAGCACCGGCCTGCCGCAGGGCAAGGAAGCCGGCCAGTGGGTCGCCAAGCTCAAGCGCGAAGGCGCCGCGGCGCTCGATGGCGCACCGGTGTCCAGAGAAGTGGGCGACGAGCTGCTGCTGCCGGCGCTCGAGGCGCTGGTCGCGGCGGAGCTCGAGGCGGCGGCCGCCAAGGGCTGAGCGTCTCCCCCCGTGTCCAAAGGAAACCCTGGTTTAGGGTGCCAAGTCGATCACGGTCATCGAAGAAACCCGCTCGTTGCCTCGCGCGGGCCGGCGTAGTCTCCGGCGCTGATTCCGTCCGGTTTCAGCACCATCACAACAAGGAGACCCCCGATGTCCACGACCCGCCTGCCGGCTGATTCCCTCGCGCTGCAACGCCTGTACGCCTGGGAGCTCGACACGCCGAACCGGGTCACGCTGCGCCAGCCGATGGGCGGCGGCGTGGTGAAGGACTTCAGCTGGAAGGACGTCGCGGACCAGGCCCGCCGCATGGCCGCCCACCTGAAGACGCTGGGCCTGGAGCAGGGCTGGGAACCGGGCGCGCGCGTCGCCATCCTGTCCAAGAACTGCGCCTGGTGGCTGATGAGCGACCTCGCCATCTGGATGGCGGGCTACGTCAGCGTGCCGCTGTACCCGACGCTGGCCGCGGACACCATCCACCAGATCCTCAGCCACAGCGAGTCCAAGCTGCTCTTCGTCGGCAAGCTCGACGGCTGGGAAGGCATGCGGCCCGGCGTGCCGCTGGGGCTGCCGTGCATCTCCTATCCGGTCTCGCCGGAGGACGCGCAGGACGCCTACGACCACTGGGACGCGATCTGCGCCGAGACGCCGCCGCTCAAGGGCAAGCCGACCCGCGGCGCCGATGAGCTGGCCACCATCATCTACACCTCCGGCACGACCGGCGCGCCCAAGGGCGTGATGCACTCGTTCGGCAACTTCGCCTGGGCGATCGGCTCGGGCCTGAAGCGCATCCCGCTGACCGAGTCCGACCGCATGCTGTCCTACCTGCCGCTGGCGCATGTGGTCGAGCGGGCGCTGGTCGAGCACGGCTGGCTGCACACCGGCATGACGGTGTACTTCGCCGAGAGCCTGGACACCTTCGCCGCCGACCTGCAGCGCGCCCGGCCGACGGTCTTCTTCTCGGTCCCGCGGCTGTGGACCAAATTCCAGCAGGGCGTGCAGGCCAAGGTGCCGCAGCCCAAGCTCGAGCGGCTGCTCAAGCTGCCGATCATCGGCAAGCTGGTGCGCAGGAAGATCCTCAAGGCGTTGGGCCTGGACGAATGCAAGTTTGCCGCCGGCGGTGCCGCGCCGATGCCGGTCGCGCTGCTGAAGTGGTACCGCGCGCTGGGCCTGCCGATCAACGAGGGCTACGGCATGACCGAGAACCTGGCGCTGTCCCACATCACCGTGCCAGGCCAGGACCAGATCGGCAGCGTTGGCCCCGCCTACGACGGCGTGCAGGTGCGCCTGGATCCGATCACCGGCGAGCTGCAGATGAAGAGCCAGGCGCTGATGCTGGGTTACTACAAGCAGCCCGAGCTGACGGCCGAGACGCTCACCGCCGACGGCTGGCTGCACACCGGCGACAAGGCGGAGATCTCCGACAAGGGCGCGCTCGCGGGCTGCGTGCGCATCACCGGCCGGGTGAAGGATCTCTTCAAGACCAGCAAGGGCAAGTACGTGTCGCCGGCGCCGATCGAGGATCGGCTGTCGACGCATCCCGCGATCGAGGCCTGCGCGGTGACCGGCGCCAATTTCGCGCAGCCGGTGGGCATCGCGATGCTGTCGCCCGAGGCCGCCGCGCGCGACCGCGGCGCGCTGGAGCAGGAACTGGCCGCCCACCTGGAGAAGGTCAATGCGCGCCTGGACCCGCACGAGCAGCTCGAGTGCCTGATCGTGACGGCCACGCCGTGGACGGTCGACAACGGCCTGATCACGCCGACCTTCAAGGTGCGCCGCAACCGGGTCGACGAGGTCTACGGCCCGCGCCTGGAAAACTGGATCGGCCAGCGCCGGAAAGTCATCTGGGCGGACTGAGCCCCGCTCGCGCGATGAGGGCATGATGCGCGGATGAAACGCGGATCCCTCAAGCGCTGGGCGGCCCTGCTCAAGGGCGAGCTGCTCACCGTCTTCTACGCGGCCCGCGATCCCGAGGCGCCCTGGCTGGCGCGCCTCGTCGCGATCGCGGTCGCGGCCTACGCGCTCAGCCCGATCGACCTGATCCCGGACTTCATCCCGGTGCTGGGCCTGCTTGACGACCTGATCCTGGTGCCGCTGGGCTTCTGGCTGGTGCTGCGCCTGATGCCGCCGGCGGTGATCGCCCGGGCGCGCCAGCGCGCCGCCGCGCAGCGCGGCCGGCTGCCGCGCAACCTCAAGGTGGCCGCCGCGATCGTGGTGGTGTGGGTGCTGCTGCTGGCGCTGGTCGTCACGTGGCTGGTGGGCCGCTCCGGCGGCGTGCCCGCCGGGACCGTCTGAGCTCGCCTCAATCGGGCCCAAGGCCCTTCTTCGCCAGCGTCTCCGCCACCCACTCGATGAAGACGCGCATGCGCGCCGAGACATAGCGGTTGGGCGAATAGACCAGGTAGACCGGCACCGCGTTGTGATGCCATTCGGGGAACAGCGGCACCAGCTCGCCGCTGTCGAGCTGGTCCTGCACCGCGTACCGGGCCAGCTGCACGACGCCCAGGCCGGCCAGGCCGGCCGCGACATAGGCGTTGCTGTCGTTGACGTCGAGCCGCCGGCGGCCCTCGATCTCGACGCGCTCGTCGCCGCGATGGAAGACGAAGGGGAACACCCGCCCGGTGCGCGACGAGAAGTAGCCCACCGCCTGGTGCGGCTCCCGGTCCAGGTCCTGCGGTGCCAACGGCGTGCCGTGCTTCTGGAGGTAGGCCGGCGCGGCGCAGGTGCAGAACTGGATCTGCCCGACCCGCCGCGCCACCAGCCCGGCATCCTGCACCGCGCCCACGCGCAGCACGAAATCGACGTTGTCGACGAGCAGGTCGATCGCGCGGTCGCTCACGCCCAGCGCGATCTGGATGTCCGGGTAGCGGTCATGGAAGTCCGCCAGCGCCGGGATCAGCACCCGCGAGCCGGTCAGCGTCGTCACGTCCACGCGCAGGCGGCCGCGGGGCTTGCTCTGGTCGTGGAGCATCCCCTGGTCGATGGCCTCCAGCTCGCTGAGCAGGGCCATGGTGCGCTCGTAATAGGCGGCGCCGTCCTGCGTGACGCTCACCTTGCGGGTGGTGCGCGTCAGCAACTGCACCCGCAGCCGCGCTTCCAGCGCCTGCACCAGGCGCGTCAAGCTGGCCTTGGGCAGGTCCATCGAGTCGGCCGCCTTGGTGAAGCTGCCGGTTTCCACCACCCGGGCGAACGCCCGCATTTGCACGATCCGGTCCATCGACACCCTCGCTCTGGCGGCCCGGAAGATGGGGGACTGCTGACGGGCCGACGGGCGATTCTCGGGGAATCCGCACGGTCGTGCGCGTTCCGATCCGAATCGGCCTTTTGCGCCGCGTTCTGGTGCCCCGTTTCAGCGCGCCGGGGCGAATATCGATTGAATATCTCCTCGGCCGACACGAGTATCGATTCGCGCATCACCCTGAATTCGACTTAAAGCCGACTTAAGCAAAAGAAAACCCCCTCGGCGAGCAGTGGCTCATCCGAGGGGGTATAGGCGGTCGGCGACGGACAGGAGGGTGGAGTGCGGAGAACCGCCGCCGACCAGGGCCGAAGCCCTTGACCCAAAAATCGCTCTCAGGAATCTATTGTTCGAGTTCTCTCAGGAGGGGACAGGAAACGAGTCGCTCAGCGGCCGGCGACGGCGGTGGCCGGGGCGCTGCCGCCGAACTTCTTCACCAGGGTCGCGTAGTACGGCGAGCTGCGCAGTTCGGCGTAGCGCGCCTTGGCGGCATCGCGGCGGGCGTTGTCGTAGCCGTAGGTCTCCGACTGCTCGACGGCGGCCAGGCCCGATTCGCGGTAGATCTCCAGGTCGGCCAGCACTTCGGCGCGGCTCACGGCGCTGGGGGTGTTGACCGGCTGGGTGTGGGGGTTGTCGTTGGCCATCGCACTGCCGGCCACCAGGGCGGCGGAAGCGAACAGGACGGAAGCGAGGATGTTCTTGGTGCTCATGATCTTTCCTTTCGGTTTCGGTCCCAGGGCGATCAGCGAAGGGGCACGGGTGGAGGATTCGACCCGACGATTGCGCTTGGGATGCCACTGGGTTTCTCTTGAATTCCGCCGGTTGCCCGGAGGTTTCAGTCGTCGCCTGGTGGAGATTTCCTGGAGCGGTTTCGATGTGTCGATGGGCTGAACTATGAGCGATAAGGGTTGACCCTTAAATCCATCGGCTTGCAACACTCCGTTGAAAAGATCGGAACAATCGGCATTCGCGCCGGCGGCGGCCGATATTCCCGCGCGCAGTGCGCGCGGCGTCCCCCGGAAGGGGCGTGATGGCGCATGGCGCCCGCAGCACTAGCCCGACCGCGGTGCGCGTGGCGTTCGGTTCATCCGAACCGGACGTGAGGGATTTCCATCGCGGGAGTAGTCTGCCGGCATGACTGCCAAGACTCCTCCCCTGACCGGCGGCGCGATGCCGCCGGCGTCCGGCCAGCCCGGGCACTACACGCCGCACGAGAAACGCGATCGCATCCTGGCGATCGTCGGCGCCTCCTCCGGCAACCTGGTCGAGTGGTTCGACTTCTACGTCTACGCCTTCACCTCGATCTATTTCGCGCACGCCTTCTTCCCGAAGGGCGACCCGACGGTCCAGCTGCTCAACACCGCGGGCGTCTTCGCGGCCGGTTTCCTGATGCGGCCGATCGGCGGCTGGTTGTTCGGCCGCATCGCCGACAAGCAGGGCCGCAAGACGGCCATGATGATCTCGGTCCTCATGATGTGCGGCGGCTCGCTGGCCATCGCCTTCATGCCGACCTACGAGACCATCGGCGTGATGGCGCCCACCCTGCTGCTGCTGGCGCGGCTGTTCCAGGGGCTGTCGGTGGGTGGCGAGTACGGCACCAGCGCCACCTACATGAGCGAGGTGGCGCTGCGCGGACAGCGCGGCTTCTACGCGTCCTTCCAGTACGTGACGCTGATCGGCGGCCAGCTGCTGGCGGTGCTGGTGGTGGCGATCCTGGAGCAGACCCTGACCGACGCCCAGATGCATGCCTGGGGCTGGCGCATCCCGTTCGTGGCGGGCGCCGCGACCGCGGTGATCGCCTTCTACCTGCGCCGCTCGCTGGCCGAGACCGCCAAGGCCGAGCAGCTCGAGCGCAAGGAAGCCGGATCGATGCGCGAGCTGTTCAGCAAGCACATGAAGCCCTTCCTGATCGTGCTGGGCTTCACCGCGGGCGGGTCGCTGGCCTTCTACACCTACACCACCTACATGCAGAAATATCTGGTGCTGAGCGTGGGCATGGACAAGAAGGTGGCCAGCACCGTGATGACCGCGGCGCTGTTCGTCTACATGTGCATGCAGCCGCTGTTCGGTGCCCTGTCGGACCGCATCGGGCGGCGCACCTCGATGCTGTGGTTCGGCCTGCTCGGGGCGCTGGGCACCTGGCCGCTGCTGTCGGCGCTCAAGGGCGTGCACAGCCCCTATGCGGCCTTCGGGCTGATCGTCGTGGCGATGGCCATCGTCTCGCTGTACACCTCCATCGGGGGCCTCATCAAGGCGGAGATGTTCCCGCCCGAGATCCGCGCGCTGGGCGTCGGGCTCTCCTATGCGATCGGCAACGCGATCTTCGGCGGCTCGGCGGAGTACGTCGCGCTCAGCCTCAAGGCGGCGAATGTCGAGAGCGCGTTCTACGTCTACGTCTCGGTGATGTGCCTGTTCGTCTTCCTCGTCTGCTTCCTGATGCCGGACCCGCGCAGGCATGGGCACCTGAACGACGTGCATTGACGCCGGAAGGCGGGAGCGATCAGCGCCCTTCCCGGTCCTGCATGCCCAGGTGGTGGGACAGGTACAGCCGGCCGCGGAACCAGGACTCCCAGCCACTGACCTTGAGCCGGTCCAGCACCGGCCCCTTGACCTCGCTGAGGTCGAGACGGCGGCCCTGGCGCTCCAGCGTCTCGTGCAGCTCCTTGAGCGCGCTCAGGCCGCTGAAGTCGATGGCGTTGACCGGCGACATCTGCAGCAGCACCCGCTTCGTCGTCGGGTGCGTGTCCAGGTGGGCCTGGACGACGTCGGCGAGGCTGCGGCCGTTCAGGAACAGCAGGCTCTCGTCGATGCGCAGGCCCAGCACCTCGGGGTCGAGCACGACCTGGTGGCGCTCGACGTTGCGGTAATGCTCGGTGCCGGCGATGCGGCCGATCAGGGCCACATGCGGCCGCGCGCTGCGCTGCAGCAGCAGCGCGATCGCGCCGGCCACGCCCAGGCCCAGCGCGGCGGTGATGCCGACGAAGATCACCAGCAGCGTGACCGCCACCATCAGCAGCGCCTCGGCGCGCGCGTAGCGCCAGGCGTCGGCATAGGGGCCGAACTTCAGCCCCGACAGGACCGCCACCATGATGCTGGCCGCCAGCACCGGCTTGGGCACCCAGGCCAGCAGCGGGGAGAGCGTCAGCAGCACCACGCCCATCAGCGCGGCGACGAAGACGCCGGTCATGCGGGTGCGGCTGCCCGCGTCGCTCATCAGCACGCTGCGCGAGAAGCTCGCCGCCGCCGGCATGCCGCCGGACACCGCCGCCGCCAGGTTGGCCGCGGCCAGTCCCATCAGCTCGCGCCGCGCATCGACGCGCTGCCCGACCCGGCGCGCCAGCGATTCCGCGACCGCCAGGCTCGAGACATACCCCAGCAGCCCGATCAGCGCCGCGCCGGGCAGCATCGCGGTCCAGAGCTCGGGATCGAGCCGCGGCGGCGTGAAGACCAGCGCCAGCGGCGGCAGCTCGCCGACGCGCGGCAGACCTTGCGGGTCCCAGGCCCAGGCGATGCCGATGCCGGCCAGCAGCACCGCCAGCGGCGCGATGCGCGAGACGAAGCCCTTGGGCAGGCGCCGCACCGCCACCAGCGTCAGCAGCGAGACGACGCCGAACAGCGCCGCGACGCCGCGCCCGTCGAAGCCGTGGGCGCTCAGCGAGCGCCAGAGCTCCGGCAGCGTGCCGCCGCTGGCGGCCGAGCCGATCAGCACCGGCAGCTGGCTGGCAGCGATGGCGATGGTGGCGCCGGACTCGAAGCCGTGCAGCACCGGCACCGACAGCAGCGCGGCCAGCGCATGCAGGCGCAGCAGCGCCGCGGCACCGAGGAACAGCCCGACCTCGGCGGCCAGCACCAGCGCGGCCTCACTGGGGCTGACGCCCGCCGGCGCCAGCTGCAGCGTCTGCATGATCATCAGCGCCAGCACCGCGACCGGGCCGATGTTCAGGAAGGGACTGGAGCCCAGCGCCGCGTAGAACAGCGGCGGCAGCAGGCTGGCGTAGAGGCCGACCTGCGGCGGCAGACCCGCGAGCATCGCGTAGGCCAGGCTCTGGGGAATCAGGAGCACGCTGACCACCACGGCGGCGACGAGGTCGTCGCGCAAGGCGTCGCGCAGGTAGGGCCGCAAGGCGGCGAGGGACGGCAACGGCGGCATGAACGGGGGCGCCGCGGCAGCAGCGCGGCGCGCGGCAGTATAGGGGCCGGGCCGCCCGCCGCCGCCCGCGCTCAGAGGATCAGCGGCCCCGCGGATGGTCCCGTGGGCAGCGGCGGCAGGCGCGGCAGCAGCAGGTCCAGGCTCAGGCGCAGCGTCAGTTCCTCGCCGCGCGGCAGCGGCGCCAGCCGCGGCGCATCCGCCGTCCACAGCCCCAGCTGGACCGAGTTGCGCGTCGGATGGCGCTCGAAGCGCAGCGTGTCCAGCGGCGCGGCCGCGCGCGCCAGCACGAGGCGACCGCCCGCGCCGCTCAGCGAGGCGACGCCGCACCAGGGCTCGCGCAGCTCGACGCGGCCGCGCTCGATGCGGCGCACCAGGTCCATGGTGTCGTCCAGCCAGGCGGCGTCGGCGAAATCCTCGGGGAAGTGCATCAGCCAGCCGAAGCGCGCCGGCAGCGGCATGCGGCTCAGGTTGCGCACCGACAGCGACCACTCCAGCCGATGCTCGTCCAGCCGCAGTGTCTGGCTCGCCTGGAAGCCCCAGGTGCCGGGCGCCGAGCGGCCGGGATGCAGCATCAGCGTCACCTGGTCTGGCAACTGCTGGGTCACCTGCCAGGGCTGGTCGAAGGTCATCGGGTCCGGGACCAGGGCGTCCATGCCCTCGGCCACCGCGGTCGGCGCCTCCAGCCGGGCCGCCGCGCCGCCCACCAGCGCGCCGCGCTCGGTGATCAGCGGCCGCAGCCACGGCTCGTGGCCGCCCGGCCGCGCCTGGCCCAGCCAGCGCAGGCGGCCGCCCCGGGCCGGCGCGACCACCGCCCGCCACGTTCCCGACTTCAGTTCCAGCTCGCGCCTCACATGCATCCCCCGTTTGATCGAACGGGTCGCAGTCTGCGCGGGCGGGCGCGCCAAGGCGTCCACCCATAGGAAGGCGGCCCCCGACAGGTGCCACCCATCGGGGTGGGCGGAAAGCAAGAGTGAGCCGGTGCCCGACCGGCGATGCCTCAGGCGCCGGCGATCAGCGTCGCGATGCGCTCGTCGGACAGGCGGATCGGCGCGGCGTGGGCCGGCAGCAGCGCGACCACCGCGTGGTCGTCGCGGCTGCTGTCGCGCAGCACCGGGGTGTGGCGGGGCTCGCCATTGGCGTTGGTCAAGACGCTCACCATCGGGCGATGCGCCTTCTCGCCATTGCGCACGACCAGGCCGACCTCGCCGCTGGCCAGTCGCACCAGGCTGCCGGGCGGGAAGATGCCGAAGGCCTTGATCAGCGCCGCCGCCAGCGGACTCTGCGCCGCCATCTGGTGGAGCTCGCGGCCGGCCTGCGCCGCGCTCATCGCCGGCCGGTTGGCGCGGCTGCTCAGCCGCGCGGTGTAGACGTCGGCGTAGCGCAGCATCTCGGCCAGCTCGCCGATGTCGCCGATGCCGTGCGGGTAGCCGCGGCCGTCCGGCGTCTCGTGGTGCTGCAGCACCGCTTCCAGCCAGTCGTGGTCGTCGATGCCGGCGGCGCTCAGCATCTCGACGCTGCGGATCGGGTGCTCATGGATGGCGTCGCGCTGCATCGAGGTCAGCGGCGACACCTGGCTGGACAGCCGCGCCTGCAGGTCCAGCATGCCCAGGTTCATCGTCAGCGCGGCCTGGAAGGCCCGGCGCTGGTCCTCCGGCCCCCAGCCGAGGTAGCGCGCCGCCGCCTGGCAGGCGGTCGCGGCGTGCAGGGAGTGCGTCACGCCGTAATGCCCGGTGCCCGTGCCGGGCTGGCGCACCACCTGGGCGAGCGCCACCTCGGGCGAGCTGTCGATCAGCGAGAGCAGCAGCGTCGTCGCGCCGTCGAGCGCTTCGGCCATGCGGTCGGGCGTGGCGGACAGCGCATTGCGCACGTCCTGCATGCCGCGGTCCCATTCCTCGGGCAGGCGGTCGCGCAGGTAGGCGGGCGAGCGCGTCGGCTGCGGCTGGCGCATCGCCTCGGTCAGCTCGTGGACCTCCACCAGCGCGCCGCGGCCCATCAGCGCACGGAGCTGGGCCTCGTCGGCGATGACCTGCCCGCGCGCCAGCAGCAAGGTCCGGTCGGCGTCGCGCACGCTGAAGGCGAGCGGCTGGCCGAGGACGATGCGGTTCTTGACCGATGACAGTGAACAGACACGCATGAAGGGGCGCGGTGAGCGGAGGGAGGACCGGCCGCGCTCGACATGTCTGAAAGTTGTAACGCGGGCGGCCCGGACTCTACATCGTCCATCCCTCGCCGGGCTGAAGCCCGGGGGCCGCCCCTCCCCCTGCCGGGCGAGGGAAGCGCCGACTCCGTCACGAATGGGGAGGACGGGGGGTCAGGTTGCGGTGATCGCGGGGTAGTCGCTGTAGCCGGCCGCGTTGCCGCCGAACAGCGCCTGCGCGTCGAAGCTCGCCAGCGGCAGGCGGCCCGCGAGCCGGGCCGGCAGGTCCGGATTGGCGATGAACGGCCGCCCGAACGCGACCAGGTCCACCAGCCCCGATGCCAGCAGCGCCTCGGCGCGCGGGGCGTCGTAGCGGCCCGCGACGATGATCCGGCCGGCGAAGGCCCGGCGCAGCGCCCGGCGGAAGTCCTCAGGCACCTGCGGCGCGTCGTTCCAGTCCGCCTCGGCCAGGTGCAGGTAGCCCACGCCGCGGCGCGACAGCTCGGCGGCGGCCTCGAGGATGGTCGGGATGATGTCCGGGCAGGCCATGTTGCGGGCGGTGATGTAGGGCGCGACCCGCACGCCGATGCGCTCGGGCGCCACCTCGGCGGCCACCGCGTCGACGACCTCCAGCAGGAAGCGCAGGCGATGCGCGCGCGGTCCGCCGTAGGCGTCGTCGCGATGGTTGGAGGTGGTGCGCAGGAACTGGTCGATCAGGTAGCCGTTGGCGGCGTGGACCTCCACGCCGTCGAAGCCGGCGCGCATCGCGTTGGCGGCGGCGCGGCGGAAGTCGTCGACGATGGCGCGGATGCCTTCGGTCGTCAGCGCCTGCGGCACCGGGCAATCGACCATGCGGCCGACGCCGTGCTCGTCGGCGACCCAGACCTGGGCCTCGGGCGACAGCGCGGACGGCGCCACCGGCAGGCCGCCGTCGTGGAAGACCGGATGCGACATCCGGCCCACATGCCAGAGCTGCAGCACCATGCGGCCACCGGCGCGGTGCACGGCGCGGGTCACCAGGCGCCAGCCCTCGACCTGCGCCTCGCTGTGGATGCCCGGCGTGAAGCTGTAGCCCTGGCCCTGGGGCGAGACCTGCGTGGCCTCGCTGACGATGAGCGCGGCGCTGGCGCGCTGCGCGTAGTACGCGGCCATCAGCGCATTGGGCACATTGCCGGGCTGCGAGCTGCGGGCCCGGGTCATCGGCGCCATCACGACGCGGCTGGGCAGCGTCAGCGGGCCGAGGGTCAACGGGGTGAAGAGATCGGTCGAAGGGAGAAGGGAAGCCGTCATCGTCGTTCCAGGTTGTTTGATGGTCGTCAGTCTGGAAGCGATGGCCGCGCGGTTGAGCCGGGTGGCGGTCGAAGCTTTTTCAAAGAAAATCGAACGATGACCCGGATCACCGACCTCGAACTGCTGGTGCGCATCGCCGATCTCGGCAACCTCACGGCGGCGGCCAAGGCGCTGGACTGGTCGCCGGCCGCGGCCAGCGCGGCGCTCAAGCGGATGGAGGAGCAGCTCGGTTTTCCGCTGTTCGTGCGCAGCACGCGCAGCCTGCGGTTGTCGGGTGAGGGCCAGCGCTACCTGCCGCATGCGCGGGCGGCGCTGCGCGCCCTGACCGACGGGCGGGACGAGGCGCTCGCCGGACGCGAGGCGCTCAGCGGCGTGCTGCACCTGGCCGTGCCGTCGGACCTGGGCCGCCATGTGCTGCTGCCGTGGCTGGAGCAGTTCCAGGAGCGCCATCCGGCGCTGACGCTGCGCCTGCAGATCGGCGACCCGCTGACCGACCTGCTGCGCCGGCCGGTCGACGCCGCCGTGCGCTACGGGCCACCGGCCGGCAACGCGCAGGTCGCGCTGCCGCTGCTGCCAGATTGCCGCCGCGTGCTCGTCGCCGCGCCGCACTACCTGGCGCTGCACGGCCTGCCGGCCTCGCCCGAGGACATGGCGCGCCACGAGGCGCTGCGCTACCTGCGCGCGGGCGAAGTGCCCACGCATTGGCCAGTGTCGATCGCCGGCGAGCCGGTGAACCTGCCGCTGGCCGGCCGGCGCGTCGCCGACGACGGCGAGGTGGTCAAGCGCTGGGCGCTCACCGGGCTGGGCATCGCCTACAAGTCGTGGCCGGACGTGGCCCAGGAACTCGCCAGCGGGCAGCTCGTCCACGTCCATCCGCACTGGCGCGGCGACCCGTCGCCGCTGCATCTCGTCGTGCCGGGCCGCGCGCAGCTGTCGCCGGCCCTGCGGCAGCTGCGGGACGAGCTCCGCCGCCGGCTGGAGGAGTTCGCGCGGTCGATGCCGCGCTGAGGCTCAGCCGAAGGTCGCGCGGATCTCGGCCGCCACCCGTGGCCCATGCTCGTCCAGCACGAAGTGCCCGCCTTCCAGCCAGACCAGCTTCGCGTCCGGCAGGTCCTTCAGGTAAGCCCGCGCGCCGGCCGGGACGAAGATCGGATCGTGCTGGCCCCAGACGATCAGCGTCTTCGGGCGATGCCGGCGGAAGGCGGCCTGCCACTCGGGGTAGAGCGCCACGTTGGTCCGGTAGTTCTCCAGCAGGTCGAGGTGGGCCTCCTGCATGCCGGGCCGGTCCAGCAGCGCCTGGTCGATGAGCCAGTGGTCCGGGTCGATGCGCGCCGGGTCCTGCGCGCCGACCAGCCAGTGCCACTTCGTCCCTTCCAGGCTGATGAGGTGGCGCGCCGGCGCTTCGGTCGCCGGCGTGCGGCCGGCCCACAGCGGCTGCAGCACCGACTTGGCCTCGTCGCCGACGCCATCCAGGTAGGCGTTGGCGTTCTGAATGATGAAGCCGGTCACCTGCTCCGGGCGCTGCTGGAACAGGCGGAAGCCGATCGGGCCGCCGTAGTCCTGCATGTAGAGCGTGTAGGCCTTCAATCCCAGCAGGTCCACCAGGCCGGCGACATGCGCCGCCAGCTGGTCGAAGCTGTAGTCGAAGTCCTCGGGCGAGGGCGCGTCCGAATGGCCGAAGCCGATGTAGTCGGGCGCGATCACGTGGAAGCGGTCCGCCAGCAGCGGGATCAGCGGATTGAACATGCGGCTGCTGGTCGGCAGGCCGTGCAGCAGGAGCAGCGTCGGGGCGGCGGGGTCGCCGGCCTCGCGATAGAAGACCTGGCGGCCCAGCACGGTCGCGTGGCGGTGGAAGACCGCGGCGGCCGAGGCAGCGAAGGCTCCGGCGGCCGGGTTGGAGGCTTGTGCGGGGACGTGAGCGGGGACGGGGGAGTGGGCGGGGCTCATGACGGTTCCTGGCGCCGTTCCCGGGGTCGGCGACCCGCGTCGGAAGGCATGGCGCCAGTCTCTTGCTTCCCGGATTTCACGGGAAGTCGTTAGGATCGGGAGAAAGCCTCTCGAAATCCGGGAGGGCTGTCGCACGCTGGACCCGATGGATCGATTCGATGCAATGGCGATGCTGATCGCCGCGGTGGAAGCCGGCAGCCTGTCGAAGGCGAGCCGGCGCCTCGGGCTGCCGCTGGCGACCCTCAGCCGCAAGGTGGCCGACCTCGAGAAGCACCTGCGCGCGGCGCTGCTGATCCGCTCGGCCAAGGGGCTGGAGTTGACGGACGCGGGCCGGGCCTATGTGGAAGCAGCCAAGGCCATCCTGGAGCAGCTTGACGAGGCCGAGCGCGCCGCCGCCGGCGAATACACCGAGCCCCGAGGCGACCTGATCGTCACCGCGCCGGTGATGTTCGGTCGCCTGCACCTGCTGCCGACGGTGACCGGCTTCCTGGAGGCCTATCCGGACGTCGCGGTGGACCTGAAGCTCACCGACCGCATCACCCATTTCCTGGACGACCAGATCGATGTCGCGCTGCGCATCGGCGCCCTGCCCGACAGCGGCCTGATCGCGACGCGGGTGGGCGAGGTCCGGCATGTGGTCTGCGCGGCGCCGGACTACCTCGCCACGCACGGCGCGCCGGCCACGCCGGACGAGCTGGCGCGGCATCGCGTGATTTCGTTCGAGAGCGTGTCCACCGGCGGCGCCTGGCCGTTCCGCCAGGACGGGGTGGCGCGCACCGGCGCCTTCCGATCTCGGCTGAGCGTCAACACCATCGATGCCGCACTGGACGCCGGCCGCGCGGGCGCCGGGCTGGTGCGGGCGCTGTCCTACCAAGTGAACGATGACGTCCGCGCGGGGCGGCTGCGGCTGGTGCTCGAGGACTTCGAAGCCGCGCCGCGGCCGGTACACCTGGTCTATGCGCCGCAGGGCCGCCTGCCCCTGAAGCTGCGCGCCTTCATCGATTTCGCGGTGCCGCGCCTGCGGGACCGGCTGACGCGGGCCGCGCTGCCGCTGGCGCCTTGAGGTCCGGGTGGCAGGCGCAGGCCTCGCCATGCGCGGCGGACACGAGTTCCTCGAGGATGCCGCAGGCGTGGTGGTCGTGGTCGGCGTCGCAGCGCTTCTGCAGCGCGACCAGCTGGGCCTCCAGCGCCTGCATGCTCTTGAGCCGGGCGCGGACCTTGCCGAGCTGCGAGGCGACCAACGCATCCACCTGCACCAGGGCCTCGGGGTCGCGGCTGCCCAGGCTGTCGAGCAGCAGCGCGACGTCCGCCAGCGACATGTCCAGCGCGCGGCAGTGCCTGATGAAGGCGAGCCGCTCCAGATGGGCGTGGGCGTAGTCGCGATAGCCGTTCTCGCTGCGCGCGGGCGGCGGCAGCAGGCCGCTCTTCTCGTAGAAGCGGATGGTTTCGATGTCCACGCCGGTGGACTTGCTCAGTTCGCCGATTCGCATGCCGGGCAGGATAGCCGCTTGACCTTGGAGCGGCTACAGACTATCCAATCCACCCCCATGGCACATCAGGAACACGATCACCGTCCCGCCGCGCCCGAGCCCGCGCCGGCGTCCTGCGGCGGCTGCTGCGGTCACCCGGCGGCGCCAGCGCCCGCGCGCCAGACCCGTCAGGGCCACGATCAAGGACGCGGTGACGGACATGCTCACGCGCATGACCACGGACACACCCACGGTCACGGACACAGCCATGACCACGACCATCACCACGGCGACGTGGCCGTCGAGCCCGCGCCGCGGGTCTCGGCCGAGGCCCTGGCCGGGACGACGCGGCAGCGCTACTTCATCGCCGGCATGGATTGCCCGACCGAGGAGGGCCTGCTGCGCAAGCAGCTGCAGGGCAAGGACGGCGTGGTCGCCCTGGAGTTCGACCTGATCAATCGCCTGCTCGACGTCCATCACCGCCTGCCCGACGACGCCCCGCTGCGCGCCGCGATCTCGGCCGCCGGAATGAGCGCCGAGGCCGTCGACACCGCCGCCGCGCCGCCCGCGCCGCCGCCGGCGATCTCGACCGGCCTGCGCTGGCGCATGGCGCTGGCGGGCGTGGCCGCGATCGCGGCGGAGGCGCTGGCCTTCGCCGGCTTCGATGAATCCGGTCCGCTGGTGATCGCGCTGGCGGTGGCGACCATGCTGCTCGGCGGCCTGCCGACGCTGCGCAAGGGCTGGATCGCGCTCAAGAGCGTGACGCTCAACATCCACCTGCTGATGAGCCTGGCGGTGATCGGCGCCATCGTGCTCGGCCAGTGGCCGGAGGCGGCGATGGTGGTGTGGCTGTTCGGCCTGTCCGAGATGATGGAGAGCCTCAGCCTGGCCCGCGCCCGCGATGCGATCCGCGCGCTGACGCAACTGGCGCCGGAGACCGCGCAGGTCCAGGGCGAGGACGGACGCTGGACCACCGTCCCGGCGGCGCAGGTGGCGATCGGCGCGCGGGTGCGCGTGCCGCCGGGCGAGCGGGTGCCGCTGGACGGCCGGCTGCTCAGCGGCCGCTCCAGCCTGAACGAGGCCGCGCTGACCGGCGAGGCCATGCCCGTCGACAAGGCCCCCGGCGACACGCTGCTGGCCGGCAGCATCAACGGCGACGGCCTGCTGGAGATGGCGGTGACGGCGGACAAGGGCCACACGCTGCTCGACCGCATGGCCGCGGCCGTGCAGCAGGCGCAGTCGCAGCGCGCGCCGACGCAGGCCTTCATCGACCGCTTCGCCCGTGTCTACACCCCGGCGGTGGTGCTGGTGGCGGTCGCGCTGGCGGTGCTGCCGCCGCTGCTGGGACTGGGCGCCTGGGGCGACTGGATCTACAAGGGCCTGGTGCTGCTGGTGATCGCCTGCCCCTGCGCGCTGGTGATCTCGACGCCGGTCACCGTGGTCAGCGGCCTGGCCGCGGCCGCCCGGCGCGGGATCCTGATCAAGGGCGGGCTGTACCTCGAGCGCGCCCGGCAGTTGAAGACCCTGGCCTTCGACAAGACCGGCACGCTGACCGAAGGCCGGCCGCAGCTGGCGGCGGTGCAGCCGCTGTACCCGTCGGTGAGCGTCGACCAGGCGCTGCATCTGGCCGCGCGGCTGGACGCCGGCAGCGCGCATCCGCTGGCGCAGGCCATTGTCGCGGCCCATGCGCAGCGGCTGGGCACGGCGCTGGAGCCGGTCGAGCATCTGAGCAACCTGCCCGGCCTGGGCCTGACCGCGCAGCTGGAGGGTCAGGACTTCGCGCTCGGCAACGAGCGGCTGGCCGAGCAGCGCGGCGCCGTCGACGACGAAGCGCGATCGGCGGCCCGTTCGCTGCAGGGGCAGGGCCACACGCTGGTCTGGCTGATGCGCGGCCCGCAGACGCTGGCGCTGCTGGCGCTGTCGGACACGCCACGGCCCGAGGCCGCCGAGGTGCTGCGCACGCTGCGCGCTCGCGGCCTGGCGCTGACGATGCTCAGCGGTGACCAGCGCGCCAGCGCGGTGGCGATGGCGGGCCGGCTCGGCCTGCCGGAGGACGCGGTGCGCGCGCCGCTGCTGCCGCAGGACAAGCTCGACGCGATCGCGCGGATGGCCGATGAACAGGGGCCGGTCGCGATGATCGGCGACGGCGTCAACGACGCGCCGGCGCTCGCGCGTGCGGACATCGCCATCGCCATGGGCGCCGCCGGCAGCGCGACCGCGCTGGAGACGGCCGACATCGCGCTGATGCAGGACGATTTGCGCAAGCTGCCGGAGCTGATCGGCCTGTCCGAGCGGGTGGCGACCGTGCTCAAGCAGAACATCGTCGTGGCGCTGGGCTTGAAGGCGATCGTGGCGGCGCTCACGCTGGCGGGCATCGGCTCGTTGTGGCTGGCGGTGCTGGCCGACGCGGGCGCGAGCCTGCTGGTGGTGCTCAACGGCCTGCGTCTGCTGCGCGAGGAGCGCCCCTGAGCCGTCGACGCGGCGTGAACCGGCCATGGACGCCGTGCGAGGGCGCTGGGGAAGGTCCGCGCGACCTAGGGTGAGCCCTAATCCCGAGGCGGCGGTTGACGCTGACCTTTCGCTGACAATGGCGCGCCTGCCGCTGGCGGGCCCCAAGGGATCGACCGGTCCGGGGCCTGGACCAGCGGCAAACGCGTTCTGATCCCTGGAACGCGGTTTCCCGTGACCCGGAGCGCCGGGTCATCGATCCCTCAGCGATCCATCACGGAGCGTCGTTTGAACACAATTCAAACTCCCGGAGCGCGGCAGACCATCCTCGGCCAGCCCAACAGCCTGTTCGTCCTGTTCTTCACCGAGATGTGGGAACGGTTCTCCTACTACGGCATGCGGGCGCTGCTCGTGCTGTACCTGATCTCGGCCACGACCAAGGGCGGCTGGGGCTGGACCCGCGAGGAAGCGACCAGCCTCTACGGCTGGTACACGATGCTGGTCTACCTGACGCCCATCATCGGCGGCTACATCGCGGACCGGATGCTGGGCACGCGGCGCTCGGTGGTGCTGGGCGGCTTCATCATCGCGGCCGGCCACATCGCGCTGTTCTTCGACACCAAGGCGACCTTCTACGTCGGCCTGGGGCTGGTGATCCTGGGCACGGGCCTGTTCAAGCCGAACATCTCGGCGATCGTGGGTCAGCTGTATTCGAAGGACAACGAGGGCCAGCGCGACGGCGGCTACACGCTGTTCTACATGGGCGTGAACGCGGGCGCGTTCTTCGGCATCTCGCTGTGCGGCTACATCGGCGAGAAGATCGGCTGGCACTACGGCTTCGGCTTGGCGGCGATCTTCATGATCCTGGGCGCGCTGCAGTTCTGGTTCGGCCAGGGCATCTTCGGCGACATCGGCGGCGCGCCGAGCAAGGACGCGCCGATGGTGGACGCGAGCGAGCCGCTGGACGACACGCCGGCGCACATCGTGCGCGACCGCCTGATCGCGATCGGCGTGTTCTCGTTCTTCACGATCTTCTTCTGGTTCGCCTTCGAGCAGGCCGGCGGGTCGATGACGATCTTCGCGGCGGACTACACCGACCGCGCGCTGGTGGGCACCAGCGGGCTGGTGTTCAAGATCGTCAATTCGCTGATGACGCTGATCCCGGTGGCGATCCTGAGCTGGCTGCTGGTCAAGCTTTCCCGCAGCACCGAGGGCAAGTACGCGCTGTCCAACGGCCTGCTGGTGGTGGCGCTGGCGCTGATCTGGGGGCTGTCGCTGTGGATGCTGGGGCGTGAGTTCCAGATGGAGCAATCGGAGATTCCGGCCACCTGGTTCGGGGTGCTGAACTCCTTCTTCCTGGTGATCCTGGCGCCGATGTTCAGCAAGATGTGGGAGCGTCACTGGAACCCGAGCGGTCCGGTGAAGTTCGGCGTCGGCTTGGTGCTGCTGGGCCTGGGCTTCGCGGCGCTGTCGTATGGCGCGTCGGGCATTCCGGCGGGCGCGAAGACGGCGCAGGTCAGCATGATCTTCCTGACGCTGGCCTACCTGCTGCACACGATGGGCGAGCTATGCCTGTCGCCGGTGGGACTGTCCTACATCTCCAAGCTGGCGCCGGCGCGGCTGCTGGGCCTGATGTTCGGGGTCTGGTTCGTCAACGCGGCGATCGCCAACAAGATCGCAGGCGCGACGGGCTCCTACATCGATGCGATCTCGTCGACCTATTCGATGTCCACCTTCTTCCTGATCTTCACCATCATCCCGGCCGCCGCCGGCGTGCTGCTGATGCTGCTGAGCCCGTGGATGAAGAAGCTGATGCACGGGGTGCATTGAGCGCGACCTTCGCGAACCCGGATGGGTTCGCCCCCTCGAAGAACCCGGGCGCTGCCCGGGTTTTTTCTTGCCCGCGAGGGAAGGCGCTCCGCTTGAGCGATGCATAAGGATTGGCTATTGTTTATGCATCCCGCACCCCCATACCCTACGGAGCTCTCATGCCATCCGCCACGAGTCAACAAGCGCTGAAGCTGAACTTCAAGGAAGACACGCTCACGACGGTGTCGAGAGACGCCTTGCGTGCCATGGCCAAGAAGCTCGGTTTCAACGAAACCCAGACCGTCCTGTTTGCGCTCGCGCGCTTGAGGGACGAGGTGTTCAACGAAGAGGAATTGGAGAAGTTCATGCCGCTCACGAAGAAGCATCACGAAGCGATCGCCAAGGCGGAGCCCCGTCGCCGCGGCAAGGTGCTGGACACCCTGCTGTGAGGCCGCATGTATTGGACGCCGCGGCCCAAGTCCGGCGACATCGTTCAGTGCCGGTTTCCCGAACACGTCGGCGTACCGGGACCCAAGGAGCGGCCGGCCCTTGTTCTTCAGGTCGAAGAGGCCGTTGAAGAGCCGAAGGGCAGCGTGGTCGTGGTGGCGTACGCGACCTCTCGCCGCACGAACATGCTGTTTCCTGGCGAATTCGTGGTTGAGCCAAGTGCGAAGACAGGTCTCGTGAAGCCGACCAAGTTCGACCTCGTAAATCGGCATGCGCTGCCCTTCGACGATGAATGGTTTGCACCGGCGCCTGGCAAGTTGCCGCTTCACCCTCGCCGAGGGCGTCTGGATCTCACCAACGACGCGCTCCGTCGGCGGCTTCAAGCAGCGATTCACGAGGCCAAGCGACCGCCCAAGCGACTGTCCTGAACTCCGCGCTCTTCGGTCAGCGGCTGCTGCCGACTGTTCGACCTATCTCTTGGCGTCCTCGCGCCCATGCCTTCGTACAGGGACGTCATGCTGGCGAAGGCGTCCGCGACGCACCGTTCCGGTTCAGTTTCCCCGCGCCACGACGGCGACTGCTCGCACCCGCTTCGAACACGCAGCGCTTCAATCCCAGCAGGCGAGCTCCTCCGTCGGGCGTCTCGACTGGCCCTTTTCAGAGGGAGTCCGGCGTCCTTGCCTAATCCTCCTGACGTTTTCCGGCATCCGTCCCGACGAGACTTGCGCACAACCTTGCCCAGGCAGTCAATGACGTCCTGACAAGGCCTGAGCTTCAGGGACAGGTATTGCCCTCGGCACTTTGCGGTCATTCACCGACCGCTTACATTCCGCCGCACGCTGCGGTGCAACAGATGCCGCGGGCGTTTTCGGGAGTGATGCATGGTCGGACCGTCTTTCCATCGCAATGTCGTCGCTGGCGCCTTCGTGGCGCTGCTGCTGACCGCCTGCGGACAACAACAGGATCAACAACAACAGCATGGCGGCCCCCCGCCCGTGACGGTCGCCCCGGCGATCGCGCGCGAAGTCCAGGACTTCGATGAATTCACCGCGCGCCTGGAAGCGCCCGACACCGTGGAGATCCGCGCCCGCGTCGCCGGCACGCTCGACAAGGTGCACTTCCGCGAGGGCCAGGTGGTCAAGAAGGGCGAACCGCTCTTCACCATCGACCCCCGCCCCTTCCAGGCCGAGGTCGCCCGCGCCGAGGCCCAGCTCGCCGCCGCGCGCACCGCCGCCGAGCTGTCCAAGTCGGACCTCGGCCGCGCCGAGAAGCTGGTCTCGATCCAGGGCGTCAGCCAGCAGGAGATCGACCAGCTCAAGGCCGCCGTCCGCAACAACGACGCCAACATCCGCGCCGCCGAAGCCGCGGTGACCCAGGCCCGCCTGAACCTGGAGTTCACCCAGGTCCGCGCCCCGGTCACCGGCCGCAGCTCGCGCGCCAACGTCACGCCCGGCAACCTGGTCAACGTGGGTGAGCCCGTGCTCACGACCGTCGTCTCCAGCGACAAGGTCTACGCCTACTTCGACGCCAGCGAGGCGACCTTCCTGAAGTACGCCGCCGCCGCCCGCGCCGGTGGCGCCAAGCGCGAGCAGGCCAGCAAGGTCCACCTCGGCCTGGCCAACGAGCAGGGCTACCCGCATGAAGGCCGCATGGACTTCGTCGACAACCGCCTGAACCCGGCCACCGCCACCATCCGCGGCCGCGCCGTCTTCGACAACAAGGACGGCGCCTTCACGCCCGGCCTGTTCGCCCGCGTCAAGCTCGAAGGCACCGGCAGCTACACCGCGACGCTGATCCCCGACCGCGCCATCGGCACCGACCAGGCCAACAAGGTCGTGATGGTGGTCGGCGCCAACAACATCGTGGCGCCCCGGCCGGTGGTCGTCGGCGCCCAGTTCGACGGCTACCGCGCGGTGCAGGGCATCAAGCCCGGCGAGCTGGTGATCATCGACGGCCTCCAGCATGCGATGCCCGGCGCTCCGGTCACGCCGCAGCAGGCCAAGCTCGACGACAAGGGCCGCGCGGTCGCCCCGCCGCAAGGCGCCGCTCCCGCCGCCCCGGCCGCGTCGAAGTAACCCGGCGCGAGGTCATTCATGGATATCTCCCGCTTCTTCATCGAGCGGCCGCGCTTCGCGTCGGTCCTCTCGATCTTCATCTTCCTGGTGGGCCTGCTGGCGATCTTCCGGCTGCCCATCTCCGAGTACCCCGAGGTCGCGCCGCCGCAGGTCGTCGTGCGCGCCCAGTTCCCCGGCGCCAACCCACGCGTGATCTCCGAGACGGTCGCCACGCCGCTCGAGGAACAGATCAACGGCCTGGAAAACGTCCTGTACTTCGACAGCCAGGCCACCGCCGACGGCGGCATGACGCTGACGGTGACCTTCAAGATCGGCACCAATCCGGAAGCCGCGGAGACGGCGGTGCAGAACCGCATCAACCGCGCGCTGCCGCGCCTGCCCGACATCGTCCGGCAGATCGGCGTGACGACCGAGAAGTCCAGCCCCAACCTGACCATGGTGGTGCACATGGTCAGCCCGGACAACTCGCGCGACGCGCTGTACCTGCGCAACTACGCGCAGCTGCAGGTCCGCGACGAGCTGCTGCGCGTGCAGGGCATGGGCTCGGTGCAGGTGTTCGGCTCGGGCGACTACGCGATGCGCATCTGGCTGGATCCGGCCAAGCTCGCCGGCCGTGGCCTCACCGCCACCGACGTCACCAACGCGATCCGTGAGCAGAACACGCAGGTCGCCGCCGGTGTGGTCGGCGCGCCGCCCGCGCCCAAGGGCACCGACTTCCAGCTGCAGATCAACACGCAGGGGCGCCTGGTCACCGAGGAAGAGTTCGCCGACGTCATCATCCGCACCGACACCGCCACCGGCGGCCTGGTGCGGGTGCGCGACGTGGGCCGCGTCGAGATGGGCCCCGGCACCTACGCGCTGCGCAGCCTGCTGAACAACAAGGAAGCGGTCGGCATCGGCATCTTCCAGGCCCCGCAGTCCAACGCGCTGAACATCTCGAAGGACGTGCGCGCGACGATGGAGCGGCTCAAGGCCAACTTCCCGGCCGGCGTCAGCTACGACATCGTCTACGACCCGACGCGCTTCGTCGCCACCTCCATCGAGAAGGTGATCCACACCCTGATCGAGGCGGTGCTGCTGGTCGTGCTGGTGGTGATCATCTTCCTGCAGACCTGGCGCGCGTCCATCATCCCGCTGCTGGCCGTGCCGGTGTCCATCGTGGGCACCTTCGCGGTGCTGCTGCTGCTGGGCTACTCGATCAACACGCTGACGCTGTTCGGCCTGGTGCTGGCCATCGGCATCGTGGTCGACGACGCGATCGTGGTGGTCGAGAACGTGGAGCGCAACCTCGAGGACGGCCTCACGCCGCACGCGGCCACGATCAAGGCGATGCAGGAGGTCTCCGGGCCCATCATCGCGATCGCGCTGGTGCTGTGCGCGGTGTTCATCCCGCTGACCTTCGTCCCGGGCCTGTCGGGCCAGTTCTATCGCCAGTTCGCGGTCACGATCGCGATCTCGACGGTGATCTCGGCGTTCAACTCGCTGACCCTGTCGCCCGCGATGGCGGCCTTGCTGCTGCGTCCGCACGACGCGCCCAAGGACCCCATCATGAAGGTGATGGACAAGCTGTTCGGCCGGTTCTTCCACTGGTTCAACTGCTTCTTCCAGCGCCGCAGCGAGGGCTACAGCCGCGGCGTCACCGGCATCCTGCGCCGCAAGTCGGCCGCGCTGATCGTCTACGCCGTGCTGCTGGGCCTGACGGCGCTGCTGTTCACGCGCATCCCGTCAGGCTTCGTGCCGGCGCCGGACAAGCAGTACCTGATCGGCATCGCGCAGCTGCCGGCCGGCGCCACGCTGGACCGCACCGACGAGGTGATCCGCCGCATGAGCGACATCGCGCTGAAGGTGCCGGGCATCCGTGACTCGATCGCCTTCCCGGGCCTGTCGATCGCGGGCTTCTCGGCCGCGCCCAACGAAGGCATCGTGTTCTTCGGCCTGGACGACTTCGACAAGCGCACCTCGGCCGACCTGTCCAAGGACGCGATCCTGGGCAAGGTCAACGGCGCGATCCAGCAGATCCAGGGCGCGCGCATGTTCGTCGTGCCGCCGCCGGCGGTGGACGGCCTGGGCAACGCGGGCGGTTTCAAGGTGCAGGTGCAGGACCGCAACGGCCTGGGCGAACAGGCGCTCTACGGCGCCGTCTGGGGCACGCTGGGGCCGATCTACGGCGACCAGAAGAGCGGCATCGGCACGCCCTTCTCGACCTACGACATCAACGTCCCGCAGCTGTTCGCCCACGTCGACCGGACCAAGGCCAAGCAGATGGGCGTGAGGCTGCAGGACATCTACGACACGCTGCAGATCAACCTGGGCTCGCTGTACGTCAACGACTTCAGCCGCTTCGGCAAGACCTACCAGGTCATCGTGCAGGCGGACGCGCCCTTCCGCGCCAACGCCAGCGCGATCACCGATCTGAAGACGCGCAACGAGCGCAACGAGATGGTGCCGCTGGGCGCGCTGATGAACGTCGATCCGACCTTCGGCCCGACGCGCGTGACGCGCTACAACGGCTTCCCGAGCGCCGACATCAACGGCGCCGCGAAGCCGGGCTTCTCCAGCGGCCAGGCCGAGGCGGAGATGGAACAGCGCCTGAAGAACCTGCCGCGCGGCATGACCTACGAGTGGACCGAGCTGACCTACCAGGACCGGCTCACCCGCGACATCAAGGCCGGCAGCTTCTCCATCCCGACGATGGCGGCGGTGCTGGCGATCTCGGTGCTGCTGGTGGTGCTGGTGCTGGCGGCGCAGTACGAAAGCTGGACGCTGCCGCTGGCCATCATCCTGATCGTGCCGATGTGCATCCTGTCGGCGCTGTTCGGGGTCTGGCTGTCGCACTTCCCGCCCTTCATGCAGGCGGGGGACCTCAACATCTTCACGCAGGTGGCGCTGGTTGTGCTGGTGGGCCTGGCCTGCAAGAACGCGATCCTGATCGTGGAGTTCGCGAAGGAGCTCGAGGAACGCGGCGAGTCCATGGTCGACGCCGTGATCCATGCCTGCCGCATGCGTCTGCGCCCGATCCTGATGACCTCGATCGCGTTCTGCGCCGGCGTGATCCCGCTGATCCTGGGCACCGGCGCGGGCAGCGAGATGCGCCGCGCGATGGGCATCGCGGTGTTCTCCGGCATGGTGGGCGTGACGCTGTTCGGCATCTTCCTGACGCCGGTGTTCTACGCGCTGCTGCGCAAGGGCACCGAGAAGCAGCGCGCCCATGCGGTGGAGCTGCGTCACCAGATCGATGCCGCCGCGCACCCGTTCCACCCGGGCGTCGACGACGCCGACCCGCCCAAGGGCACTTCGCCGAAGGGGCACGCATGATGTTCTTCCGAGTCTCTCTGATGGCCGCCGCGGCGGCCGCCACGGTCGCGCTGACCGGGTGCTCGACGGCGCCGGCGCCGAAGAAGTCCGAGGTGCCGCTGGCGTCCGGCTTCGCCAACGCGCCGCAGGGCGATGCCGGCACGCTGGCGCAGGCGCCGGTGGGCCGCTTCTGGCAGGGCTTCAATGACGCCGGGCTGGACGCCCTGGTGCAGCGCGCGCTGCAGGCCAACACCGACCTGCGCGTGGCCTCGGCCAACCTGCGCGAGGCCCGTGCGCTGTCGCGCTTCGCCGACGCGCAGCTGTTCCCGACGGTGGACCTGAACGCCGGCGCGGCGCGGGTGCGGGCGCCGGACTATCAAGGCAACCCGCAGACCAACAACGCGTTCTCGGTCGGCTTCGACGTGCGCTGGGAAGCCGACCTGTTCGGTCGCCTGTCCGACGAACGCCGGGCGGCCGCGGCCGACCTGCTGGCCGGCGAGGCGGGCCTGCGGTCGGCGCAGGTCAGCGTCGCGGCGGAAGTGGCGCGCAACTACTTCGAGCTGCGCGGCCTGCAGGAGCAGCTGCGCGTGGCCCAGCAGTCGCTGGACACGCAGCAGGGCGCGCTGAAGCTGGTGGCTGGCCGCCAGGAGGCGGGCCGGGGCACCGGCTTCGACACCGAGCGCGCCCGCGCGCTGGTCCAGAGCACGGCCGCGACGATCCCGGCGCTGGAGATGGCGCTGGCGCGCACGCGCTATCGCCTGGCGGTGCTGACCGGCCAGCCGCCGACGGCGCTGGACGTGGAACTGTCGGACGTCAAGCCGTTGCCGGGCCTGAAGACGATCGCGCTGGACCGCATCGGCACGCCCGAGGACCTGCTGCGCCGCCGCCCCGACGTGCGCGCGGCCGAGGCGCAGGCGGCGGCCGCGGCGGCGCGCGTGGGCGTGGCGCGTTCGGCGATGTTCCCGCGCGTCACGCTGGGCGGCACGATCGGGCAGAACGCCTCGCGCATCGGTGACCTCAACGACGGGCCGGCCTATGCGTACAACCTGGGCGCCCAGCTGGTGTGGAACCTGCTCGACTTCGGCCGCATCCGCGCGCAGATCGCGGCGGCGGATGCGCGCAACGAAGCGGCCTTCGCCAGCTACGAGCGCACCGTGCTCGCCGCGCTGGAGGAGACCGAGGGCGCGCTGGTGACCTACAACCGCAGCCAGCAGCAGGCGCAGGCGCTGTTCGACGCGGCCGTCTCGGCGGAGCGCGCCGCCAACATCGCGCGGGAGCGCTTCAAGGTCGGCATCAGCGATTTCCTGGCGGTGCTTGACGCCGAGCGGGAGCTGCTGAACGCGCGCAACCAACTGGCGCAGTCGCAGACGGCAGCCGCGACCTCGCTGGTGGGCGTCTACAAGGCGCTGGCGGGCGGCATCGACGGCGAGGCGCCCGCGCAGACCGCGGCTCGCTGAGGGGTCTGACCGCGGGGACCCCTCGCCCCCACCCCCCTCTCGCGCGCTCCCGCGCTGCGGGAGAGGGGCCTCGATGGCTTGGTGAGCGGCCTCACCGGAGCACGTCGCTGGACGCTGCCTCCTTCAACAACCGCTCACGGTCGGCCTCCAGCAGGAAGCCTTGCGCCACCGCGCGGTCCGCGGCCTTCCGCACAGCCGCGACATAACCGGCGTGATCGCGGTAGCGCTCCTCCAGCGACAGGCGCGGATCGCCGTTGGCCTCGCGCTCGGCGCGGGTGCGCGCGAATGGCACGTAGCCGCCGGCGTAGTTGCACACCTGGCCGGCGTGGATGCCGTTGGCCGTGATGTTCCAGCCCAGGTAGGTGCCCAGCGGCGCCATCGTCAGCACGGTCGGCACGCCGCCGAGCTCGTTGCCGTCGGCGTCGACCCGCGGCACCTTGGCCGGCAGCACGCGGCGGATCGTCGGCGGGATGCGATCCGGCACGCCCGCGGCTTCGACACGATCGAAGCCCGGCCCCCAGTCGTAATCGAAGACCGGGAACACGAAGTTCCCGGGCCTGAAGACGTTGTCCGGAATGCCGGGCACGCCGGGCGGAAAGCCCATGGCCTCGCGCGTCGGATCGACCAGCTCGCCGCGCGCCAGCGTCGGATAGCGGCTCGGCGGCGGCGGCGCTCCCTTGAGCACCCAGTCGCGCATCGCCGCGCTCAGCAGGTTGCGCAGCTCGCGATGCGGCACCGGGTTCGGCGCCAGCGTCGCCTGCCCGAACTGGTTGCCCGGACAGCTGAACGGCGTCGCCCCGCCGGCGTGCCGGAAGCCGCCCACCCCGCCGCCGTGCGGGCTGCCGGCGACGTAGTAGCGGCGCACGTCCGGCGCCAGCGGGATGTCGACATCGGCCGACGACCCCACCCATTCGAGCGAGAGCTTCAGCGCATAGACCTCGGCCGCGCCGAAATGCTCGAACACCTTCGGGCAGGTCTTGCTGGCGGTGCAACGCGTGAGCAGCCCCTTGGCGGGAAGCTCGCGGACGCGGTCCGGCCAGTCGACCCACCATTGGGGGCCCTCGCTGCCCATCTGGTAGAGCTCGAGCACGCCGTCGGGCTGCGCCCACCGGGCGTTCGCCGCGACGCGGCGGCCCGCGATGATGGCCCAGGCGCCGTCATGGACCTGCCGGCCGGCCTCGTCCTGGTTCAGGCCCATGAAGAGGAACTGCCGCACCATGTTCCCCGATTGCGAAACGCCGCGGATCGCGCTGCCACGCACCTGGCCGGCGATCGGATTGGGCGTCCCGGCGTCGTCCGCCTTCTCATGGCGGAAGAAGGCGCCGACGTCGCGGAACGCCGCCATGCCGACGCCCAGCACGTAGGCGTTGCCCGCCGTGTAGGTCAGCTGGTAGACGCGATCGGCCTGGAAGCCGTCGCGCAGGCAGACGTGGACCGGCAGGTTGTCCGGCGCGCGCGTGGGATCGATGTCAACCGGCTGGCCGGGGAATGGGTGCTCGGCGTCGCAGCGGGCGAAGGCCCAGTCCTTCGGATCGATGGTGCCCGCCGTGGTGATGCGGCCGTCGACGGTCTCCTGCGTGTGGATCGTCAAGGTGGCGCGCGAGGTGTCGAGCGAGACCGGCAGGTAGGGCACCGGGTTGCCCTGCACCAGCAGCGGCTGCGAGTCGGCGCCGCGCCGGTTGACGATGCGCGCCATCACCGTGCCGGTCACCGGCGCGCCGTCGATGCGGGCGATGGGCACGCGGACGTAATGGTGGCGCGCCGCCTCCGGGCGCCAGCGCGGCACGCCGGTGCTGCCGGCGTTGTCGGCCTGCCAGCCGCTGCGCAGGCCGATGTCGCCGGCGGCCAGTTCGCCGGCCTGCAGCCGGACCTCGCCGCCGCGGTTGGGCACGTCGTGCCACAGGAAGCCGCTCGCGGCCTTGCGGCCGACCGGGCGGGTCAGCACCCAGTTCGTCTCGTAGCGCACCTTGCCGTCCGGGTCCGCGCCCAGGCGCAGGTCGGTGATCACCGCGTTGCGCGGGTCGGCCGGGTCGAGCTCGCCGAAGGCGCGACCGCGCAGCCGTTCATAGCCGCGCTGCTCGCCGATCAGCGGCGTCACCTCGTCGATGACGATGCGCGTCACGCGCGCCTGCGCCGGGGGCGCGCCCAAGGCCGCGATCGCCAGCAGCAGGGCGGCGCGCGCGGTGCCGTTTCGGGGATCGCGACCGCGCTCGCGCCGGTCGCGCGAGGACGTGATGCCGTTGCGCATGCGGGTGGGCTCCGTCAGGCCGTGGGCCTCGTGGAAGAAGCCTGCGTTGTACCTCGACGGCGCCCCGCCCCGCACGGGCCGGCGTCACTGGCCCTTGAACAGCCCCTGGAACTGCCGCGAGACCGGCAGCTTCTCCGCGCAGCCCTTCAGCGACAGCTGCATCGTGTTCTCGTCGACGCGCGTCGCGCTGGCGATGAAGCGGCTGTTGACCAGCACCGAGCGGTGCACCTGCCAGAACACCGAGGGATCGAGGTCGCTCAGCAGTTCCTTGAGCGCGGTGCGGATCCAGGCTTCGCCGTCGCGGTGGACCACCCGGGTGTAGCGGCTGTCGCTCTGGAAGAAGAGGATGTCGTCGGGCGCGATCAACTGGATCTCGCGGCCCTGGCTGGCCTGGATGGGGCGCATCGCGGGGCGCTGGGCCGGCAGCAGCTGGCGCAGCAGCTCGAGCGTCCCGGCCGGCATCGCCGGCAGCGGGGCCCCGGCTTCCGACGCGCCGTCCGCGCCGTCCGTCCCGGCGGCGCCCTGGGCCTGACGCTGGCGCAGGCGCTGCAGGCAGTGCTCCAGGCGGGCGTCCTCCACCGGCTTGAGCACGTAGTCGACCGCGCCGGCCTCGAAGGCCGACAGCGCGTGGTCGCCATAGGCGGTGACGAAGACGACGCGCGGCGGCTCCGCCAGCTGCGCCAGGCGCTGCGCCACCTCCAGGCCCGACATGCCGGGCATCCGGATGTCGAGGAAGCACAGGCGCGGCTCATGTTCCAGGCAGTCGTCCCAGGCGTCGCAGCCGTTGACGCTGGCGGCCACGATCTCCAGCTCCGGCGCCAGTCGTGCCAGCGCGGCGCGCAGCTGCTCGCGCGGGCCTTCCTCGTCGTCCGCGATCAGCGTGCGGATCTTCGTCATGCGTTGCTCTCCCCTCGATGTGTCCATGTCCCGCGGCGAGGCCGGGGCGACGTGTCGCGCGCTGCGCTCAGGCGGTCGGCAGTTCGACCCAGGCCAGGCAGCCGGGCGCCTGGTCCGGCGCGGGCTCCAGGCCGAGCCGGGCCTCGGCGCCGAACTGCGCCTGCAGCCGCTCGCGCGTGTTGGCCAGCCCCAGGCCGTCGCAAGCGCCCGGCGTCAGGCCCTGGCCGCCGTCCTGCACCTCCAGCCGCAGCCGGCCGTCCGCCGCCTTCACCCGCACGGCGATGTGGCCGCCTCTCAGGCTGGGCTCGATGCCGTGCGTGATCGCGTTCTCCGCCAGCGTCAGCAGCGTGCCCGGCGGCAGGCTGGCGCCGGCGATCACGGCGGCCGAACCGGCGTCCGCGTCCAGCGACCAGCTCAGCCGCTGCCCCAGCCGCGCCTGCATGATGTCCAGGTAGCTGCGCACGATCTGCAGTTCCTGCTCGAGCGGCAGCCGGTCCTGCTCGAACATCGGCAGCGTCGCGCGCAGGTAGCGCGTCAGCGAGCGCAGCATCGGGCCGGCGCGGTCGTCGCGGGTGTCGACCCAGTGCTGCAGCGAGGCCAGCGTGTTGAAGAGGAAATGCGGCTGGATCTGCGCTGTCGCCAGCCGCTGCGCCATCGCGATGCGTTCGTCCTGGGCGTCGAGCTCGGCCAGCCGCGCGCCCAGCTGCTGCGTGCGGTACAGCGTCAGGAACCACCAGGACGAGACCGTCAGCGTCATGCCGCCGGCGGCGAAGGGCAGCAGGTCGCGCGCCTCGTCGCGGTACCCCAGCCTCACCATCACCAGCGTGATCAGCACCATCAGGATGCTGAGCGCCAGCGTGGCGCCGTTGAAGCGGGTGCGCGTCGGCTGGCGCCACAGCCAGCGTCCGACGCCCAGGCCCAGCGACGCCATCGCCAGCCCGCCGATCAGGATCACGTGCGCCAGGTGGCGCGGCAGCATCGTGTAGAAGACCAGTCCCAGCACCAGCACGTTGCTCATCACGTAGCAGTCGATGCCGCTGGACCAGCCCTTCAGGCCGGAGCGCGCGATCTCGGCCTCGGAGAAGCGGCGGCGCGGGCCGGGGAACAGCCAGTAGGCCCAGTCGAAGCGGACCCCGGCGCCGGCTTCGGCGGCGGGCTTGGCCGGCACGGCGGCGGCGGCTTCGGCGGGAGCGCTGGGCGAGGTCATGGGGCGAGTCTAGGCCAGGGGTGCGGGGCGGGCCGCCGGATGCGGCGAATGGCGGTTGGCGGGGACGACTGGCCCGCAGCCTGGGCTCAGCAGAGCGGTTCGCCGCCCAGGAACACCTTCAGCGTGCCCGGCTCGATCGGCACCCAGGCTTCGCCGCGCGTCAGCGGTTCGGTGGCGACGATGGCGATGCGGTCGTCCTCGGTGGTCTTGGCGGACAGGTCGACGCTCAGGTCCTCGTCCTGCAGCGTCACGTGGCCGAAGGGCGGCTGGCGCAGCAGGTAATGCAGCTTGGTCGAGCCGTGCGCCCACAGCGCCTGGCCGTTGGACAGCAGCATGTTGAAGGTGCCGTGGCGGTTGAGCTGGGGCAGCAGCTCGCGCAGCGTGTGGTTCAGTTCCTCGATGGCCGGCATGTTGGCGTGGGCCTTGGCCAGCTCCTGCATCAGCCAGCAGAAGGCCTGCTCGCTGTCGGTCTGTCCGACCGGCTTGAAGGCTGCGTGCAGCCGGGGCGCGAAGCCCTTCAGGTCGCCGTTGTGCGCGAACACCCAGTAGCGGCCCCAGAGCTCGCGCACGAAGGGGTGGGTGTTCTCCAGCGAGACCACGCCCTGCGTGGCCTTGCGGATGTGGGCGATGACGACGTCGCTGCGGATCGGGTAGGTCTTGACCAGCTCGGCCAGCGGCGAGACCCGCGCGCTGTGGTGGTCGACGAAGTGCCGCAGGCCGCGGCCCTCGAAGAAGGCGATGCCGAAGCCGTCCTTGTGCTCATGGGCCCGCGTCGCGAGTCCGGCGAAGCTGAACATGACGTCGGTCGGTCGGCGGGCGTTCATGCCCATCAGCTGGCACATCGCGGTCTCTCCAGGCTCAGGTCGCGGCGCTCATTCGAGGAACAGCCGCGTGATCCCCTTCAGGCTCACCAGGTTGCCGGGGTTGCTGGTCTCGTTGAGCACGCCGCTCATGCGCTGCAGCAGGCGCGGGCTCTTCTTCGCGCGCCAGATCAGCAGGTCGGCCAGCCACGGGAAGCGGTTGACGCGGTTGCCGCGCTCGTAGAGGTCGTACTTGGGCTGCAGCGCGCGCAGGCCCTGCTCGTACTGGGTGCGGACCTTGGCGTCGAAGCCGTCGACACCGGTGCCGTGGGCCAGGATCGCCTCGGCGGCGAGCAGGCCGGTCTCCATCGCCTTGCCGATGCCTTCGCCGGTGAAGGAGTAGGTCGAGCCCGCCGCCTCGCCGGTCACCAGCAGGCCGGGACGGGTCCAGCGCGCGCCCTTGAGCGTGCAGCGCAGCGGTGCGCCCTTGAGTTCGCCGATCAGCTCGCCCTCGGCCATCAGGCGCTTGGCGGGCGGGTAATGCGCGACGAAGGCGTCGAAGATGGCGCGCAGGTTGACGTCCTTCTTCTGGCCCTTGCCGGCCAGGTCCTGATGGCTGTCGGTGACGCCCACGCCGATGTTGAAGCTGCCGTCGGGCGCCGGGAAGATCCAGCCGTAGCCCGGCTGCACCGGCTTGCACCAGACGACCTCGAGCGCCTTGATCTCGCCGACCATCGATGGCGCGCGGACATAACCGCGCAGCGCGACGCCGCTGGGCGTGTGGCGTTCGCACATGCCAGCGGCCGTCAGCGCCTTGGGCACGGCGCCGGTGGCCAGGATGACCCAGTCGGCGGCGATCTCGTGCGGCTGGCCCTCGATCGAGAAGCGGGCGCCGCGCACCCGGCCCTGGGCGTCCTCGAGCGCCGCCTCGAAGCGCGCCGGCGCCAGGAAGCGCGCGCCGGCCTCCTGCGCGCCGAGGTTGAGGAGCTCGTCGAGCTGCCGGCGCGGCAGCACGGCGAGGTGGCCGGGGACGTCGATGCGGCCGCCGCGCGGTCCGACGCAGCCCACGTGCGCCGAGCGCTGCGCCTTGGCCATCACCCGGTCCAGCAGGCCCAGGCGCTCGAGCGCCTGGTGCGCGTCGGGGATCAGGCCGTCGCCGCAGACCTTGTCGCGGCCCAGCGGCTGCTGGTCGGCGAACACCACGTCCACGCCCGCCCGGGCCAGCCAGCGCGCCGCGGCGCTGCCGGCGGGGCCGGCGCCGATGATGAGGACCTGGCACCGCGACGGCGGCGTGGAAGAGGTGTCGGACATACGTGGACGGAGGCGGCGGAAAACGGATCCGGACAAAGAAAAAGGGCCCCGGATGGGGCCCTCGGATTGTGTCGGATTTCCCGGCGATCAGAAGTCGTAGGAACCGCGGACGTAGAAGGTGCGGCCGGTCGGATCGGTGTAGCGCGGGTCGTAGCCAGCCTGGAAGACCTGGGTCTGGAAGCTCAGCGGGGGATCGCGGTCCGCGATGTTGCGCACGCCCAGCGTCAGCGAGGCGGTCTTGATCGGACGCCAGGAGGCGTACAGGTCCGCCGTCGTGTAGCTGCCGACGTGGTTGGTCGGCGTCACGTCGATGTAGCCGGACTTGTAGTGACCGGTCAGGCCGACGGTGAACTTGTCGTAGGACCACACGGCCGACAGCGTGTGCTGCCAGCGGAACACGGGGCCGACGCCGGAGTAGACGCCGACGTTCTGGTTCCACGGGCCGTCCTGCAGGTCCTGGTACTCGTACTTGGTCACGTAGGTGCTGTTCAGGCCCAGCATGACGTTGCCGGCGCCGGCCAGGCGCAGGCGGTAGTTGGCGTTCAGGTCGAAGCCGTTGGTGTTGTTGCCACCCAGGTTGAGCTGGCGCACGTCCACGTAGCCGCAGTCGGTGCCCGGGCACTGCGAACCGTCGACCGACAGCTGGCCTTGCGAGTTGCGGTGATAGAACTGACCGAACTTGTCCAGGTTGGCGGGGTCGAACAGCGACGCATCGCCGATCACGCCGATCAGGTTCTTCACGCGCAGCCACCAGAAGTCGACGCCGAAGCTCAGGTCGTTGAGCGGGGCGAACTGGAAGCCCAGCGACGCGCTCTTGCTCTTCTCGGGCTTGAGCTGGTCGTTGCCGCCGTTGCGGACCATGAACTGGGCGTCGCACAGGTTGATCGTGGTGCCGCCGTTGGCGCACAGCACCGGGTCGTTGACCGTGCTCGAGTTCGTGTAGGTCGGCGCGGCGTGCAGCTCATACAGCGAGGGCGCGCGGAAGCCGGTCGAGTACGAACCGCGGATCAGCACTTCCTTGGATGGCTGGAAGCGGAAGCTGACCTTCGGATTGGTCGTGCTGCCGAAGTCGTTGTACTTGTCGTAGCGGACCGCGGCGGTGACATCCAGCGTCTTGAGCAGCGGCACGTTCAGTTCGCCGTAGACGGCGTAGACGTCGCGCTTGCCGGAGCTGTAGATGTTGGGGTCGATGCCGGTCGACGCGACCACGGTCTGCGCATAGGCGTCCTGCGCGTCCTGCGTGAACTTCTCCTGGCGGAACTCCGCGCCCAGCGCCAGGGCGGCGGCGCGGCCGGCACCCAGCCAGTCGCCCAGCTCGCGGCTGGCGTGGGCGTCCAGGTTGGTGGTGCGGCCCTTGCCGATCATCAGGCGGCCCAGCGCGTTGGCGCTTTGGAGGTAGGCCGTGCCGGCCGCGTCCTGGTCGCCGAACGGGTTGATGATGCCGGTCAGGATGCCTTCGGTGATCTTGTTGCCGTCCGTGTAGCCGCTGATCAGGTCCTCGGTGACCTTGTTCTGGTTGTAGCTCAGGCCGGCGGAGTAATCCCAGCCCGCCAGCGTGCCGTCCAGCGACAGCACCAGGCGCTGCTGCGTGTTGGTGTTCTTGTCGCCGCGCGGGCCGTTCGGGGCGTCACGCCACTTCAGCGTGATGTAGCCCGGCTGGATGGTCGCGCCGCCGTCGGTCATCGTCTGGCCGGCGTAGTTGTCGCCGTCGTAGGTCGAGCTCAGCGCGGGGTTGTTCGGATAGAACGGGTTCGGCGAACCGTCCGGACGCAGGCGGTTCTGCACCAGGAAGCCATACGGCACCGGCGCGATGCGCGTCTTCACCTCGGAGCGGGTGATGAAGTACTCGGCGCCGAAGGTGTGGTCGTTGCTCAGCTTGACGGTGCCCTTCAGCATCGCCGAGGCGCGCTGGCTTTCGGGCACGTAGTCCACGAAGCGCGAGGTCGACATCGTGCAGGACGTCTGGTCCGCGTTCGGCACGAGGAAGATGCCGCTGGCGCAGGTCGGGGCGGCCGGGTTGTAGACCGTGCTGCCGTCCTGGTAGTAGTTGGCCGGCAGGGTGGAGCCGGACTTGCCGCCGACGAAGCGCGTGTTGTAGTCGCGCTGCGTGCCGCCGATCGGGTCCTGCTTCTGCAGGTCGACGAAGCCGAACAGGTTGAAGCCCTGCTTGTCCAGGTCGCCGTAGCCGAAGCCGGCGTTGGCGTTGCGGGTCTTGCCGCCGGCGTGCTGCGGCGAGTCGTAGCCCAGCGTCACGGTGCCGCCCTGGTAGTCGGAACGGGTGATGAAGTTGATGACACCGCCGATCGCGTCAGTGCCGTAAAGCGAGGAGGCGCCGTCGCGCAGCACCTCGATGCGCTCGATGGCCGCCAGCGGGATCATGTTCAGGTCGGGGGCCGAGCCGTCGAACGCGTTGTTGGCGATGCGACGCCCGTTCAGCAGCACCAGCGTCTTGTTCGCGCCGATGCCGCGCAGGTCGGCGAAGGAGGCGCCGCCGGTCGACGAGCCGACGGCCTGGCTGGTGCCCAGGCTGCTCTGGCTGGCCGTGAGGGTGCTCAGGATCTGCTCCACCGTCGTCAGGCCCTGCTGACGGATGTCGCTCATCTTGAAGGTCGTCACCGGCACCGACGATTCGGCGTCGAGCCGCTTGATCGCGGACCCCGTGACGACGACTCGTTCGAGCTGGCTCTGCTCTTGTTGGTCCTGGGCCAGCGCCGGGAAGGACGCGGCCGCAATGGTGGCGGCGACTGCCAGGCTCACCGCGTTCAGCTTGTACATATGCACCTCTAGGGGGAGAGTGCCCGCCCTCCTTGTGGGTGCGGCGAGCCGGAATTGAAACGGCCCCGCATCGCGAGGCCTGTGCAAAAGTGTGCTGAGGAATCCCCAGAGGTCATAGGTCCGTGTTCGTAGATCGCACTGGATCTGACGGCTAGCTGTCGAACCTGCATTTTTTGCGGGTTTTTCCTTACTGTTTGGTGACATTTCGGTCGTGCCTGCGCCACAGTTTTCGCATTTACATGACCATTACTCTCACAGAAATGTCGGATATGGAAATAGATTCAAAACCATCGGATTTCGCACCAAACGTTGATAACCCGTTTGTATACCGTGAAGATAATGCGAAGGCACGTAGGGGATTGGCAACGCGCGGTTTGAATCGCACGCGAGTGGAATATGAAAAAGCCGATATGATTCAATGACTTGGAAATATCGGTGAAGCGATGGAAACATTACTTCACGCACCGGTCGGGCGGATTCCGATTGCCAAGACGCTCACGCTGGTGGCAGGGCAATAAAAAAGGACCCCGGATGGGGTCCTTGTATGCGGTGCGGAATTCGCCGCGGGTGCGGCGAATCGCAAGCCGGATCAGAAGTCGTAGCTGGCGCGCGCCTGGAAGGTGCGTCCGATCGGGCTGTAGTAGCGGTAATCGAAGCCCAGCATGTGGCCGCCCTTGACGCGCAGCGACAGCGGGGGTTCCTTGTCGAACACGTTCTTGATGCCCAGGGACAGCGTCAGCTGCTTGTTCCAGGTATAGGCGGTCTGCCAGTCCAGCGTCACGTACGGCTTGACCTTCAGGCGCACCACTTCCGTCTCGCCGTTCGCCAGGTTCTCCACCTCGGTGGGGAAATCCTTGTAGCCCGACTGGAAGTTGATGTTGGCCGCATGCGCCCAGTTGCCGGTCTGCAGCGTGTTGGTCCACTGGCCCTTCCAGCGGAAGGTCACGTCGCCGATCGACGGATGGTTGTCCGCGATGGTCGAGAAGTACTCGCCGCCGGCCAGCAGCTGCTGCTTGTCGTTCAGCATGTAGGTGGCGCGGACATTCGACGTCAGGCGACCGATCGGCGTGTTGACGCGGCCGGTCACGTCGAAGTCGATACCGCTGCTGAACGACTTGCCCAGGTTGGTCGTGCTGGCGTTGTAGGCCAGGAACTTCTCGCCGGTGACCGGATCGGTGTAGACCAGCCACAGGTTGGAGTACTTCTGCGGATCGCTGAAGGCCTCGTTCTCGTCCACCGAGCCGAAGGTCTTGTCGATGCCGACCCACCACCAGTCGGCGCCGAACGAGAAGGTGCTCGTCGGCTCGACGCGGAAGCCCAGCGTGGCCTGCTTCGACTCTTCCGGCTTCACCGTCTTCACGCCGCCGGTGAACACGTTGTACTGCTTGTCGCCGGCCTGGCAGGTCGCACCCAGGCTGGCGGCCATGGCGGCCATGCCGGCATTGCAGGTGTAGGGCTCGGCGGTCACGCCGAATTCCTGCAGCGGGCGGTACAGCTGGCGCAGCGTCGGCGCGCGGAAGCCGGTGCCGATGGAACCGCGGACCAGCAGTTGCGGCATCGGCGTGTACTTGAACGACAGCTTGCCGTTGGTCGCGCTGTCGACGTGACGGTAGTTGTCGTAGCGCACGCCGGCGGTGACTTCCAGGTTCTTCACGACCGGGACGATCACTTCGGCGAAGGCGCCCATCGAGTCGCGCTTGGCGCTGTACGGGATGACGACGGTGCTGTCGCCGAAGCGCTGGTCGTCGCCATTGACGCCGCCTTCGCCGCGCGCCACGGCGCCCGGATCGTCTGTGACCTTGTCCTTCTGGAAGGAGGCGCCCAGCGCCAGGTAGGCGCCGCCAGCGGAAGTCGAGAAGATCTCGCGCTGGGCACGGACGTCGGCGTTGAACAGGGTGCTCGTCTCGGTGTCGTAGATGCCCGAGATCATGATCTGCGAGGCCGCGTCACGCGCCGCCTGCGACTGCTGGCCCGGCAGCACGAACGGGTTGTACAGGCCGCTGCGCAGCAGGGCGCCGAAGGCCTTGGCCAGCGGATAGCCGGAGTTGCTTTCCTCGACCACGGCGCGTTGGTAGCCCGCGGTGGCGGTGTAGTCCCAGCCGGCGAGCTGGCCGTCAAGCTGCAGCCACAGCGCCTTGTTGTCGCGATCGAAGGTGCTGGTGCGGTTGCCCAGGTCGTAGGCGCGATAGGACACCGACGCGATGCGGTTCGGGTCCAGGCCGATCGATTGCAGGTAGGCGGGGGTGTAGCCGACCGCCGCCAGTTCGTTGGCGAACGGGCCGTTCGGATCCACGGCGACTGAGCCCGGCACGGCGGCGATCTTGCCGCTGGTCTTGGTCTTGCCCAGCAGCAGGTCGGCACGCAGCGTGTGGTTGCCCAGCTTCACCGAGGCGGAGCCGAACAGGTTGGTGCGCTTGCGGTCCGGGAAGGCCTGGACGGTGCCGGCGTAGTCGAAATAGCAGGACTGGCCCACCTGCACGGTGCGCTCGGCACACTTGCCGTTCTGCGCCAGGTAGACGTTGCGCAGTTCCGAGCTCAGTTCGCCGTCCTCGATCACCGGCACGTTCACGTTGCCCGGAATGGACGAGGGCGAGCCGTTGAAGAACTGGTACTGGTTGCCGTTGTGGCTGAAGTTGATGACGCCGGTCTTGGTGAATTCGCGTTGGTCGGCCGTCAGGGCGTCGCGCTTGTCCACCGACAAGGCGGCCATGATGTTGAAGCCGTCGCTGTCCAGGTCGCCGAAGCCACCGGAGATCGACGCGCTGCGCTCCTTGCCGCCCTTGTGCTGCGGGACCGAGACGTTGGCGCTGATGTTCTTGCGCGTCGAGTTGTTGCGGGTGATGAAGTTCACCACGCCCGCCACGGCGTCCGAGCCGTAGAGCGCGGACGCGCCGTCGGTCAGCACGTCCACGCGCTCGATGATCGACAGCGGGATCATGTTCAGGTCCACCGCGCCGCCGGCTTCGCCGATCAGGCGGCGGCCGTTCAGCAGCACCAGGGTGCGATCGCCGCCCAGGTTGTGGATCGACACGGTGGCCTGGCCGCCGCCGCCGCCGCCGACGGTGTCACCTTCGGTGATACCGCCCTGCACGGACGACAGGTTCTGCATCAGTTCCACGACCGAGGTCACGCCACTGCGCTCGATCTCGGCGCGAGTGACGGTCTGCACGGGCAGCGAGCCCTCGGCGGCGATGCGCTTGATCGCCGAGCCGGTCACGACGACGCGTTCCAGTTGGGCTTGTTCCTGCGCCTGGGCCAGGGCGGCCGACGACGCGGCGGCGAGGGTGGCGGCGACTGCCAGGCTCACCGCGTTCAGTTTGTTCTTCAAAAGACACTCCTAAAGTGTTGAGCGGCGGCGCTTGTGGCGGCGCGCAAAACGTTACCGGACGGCGCTCGGGCATTTGAAATGCGTGACTGCCGTGTGAAAAGAGTGTCAATGAACGGCTTCGCCGATCGGCGGGGGTTCCTACCAATTGAGCCGGCGGCGGGCTGTTGGACGCGAGGAGCACCCTCCAGCGAAAAACCCCGCCGTGACCGGCGTCACGGGTGACTTCCGGCCAGTGGCGGGGAACGCGGGTGATGTCGCGAGGGGGACAAACCCGGAGGCGTTATGCGCCCAGCCCGTTGCGACCCGGCAACAGGCTGTCGTCCGGCCGCGACAGGCGGCCGGGGTTTCACGACAACGCGATCAGAACCCGTAAGCAGCGCGCAGGAAGAACGCGCGGCCCAGCGGATCCGTGTAGCGCGGATCGAAGCCGCGCTGCGAACGCGTCGACTGGTTGGAGAACGGCGGGTCGGTGTCGAACAGGTTCTTCACGCCCAGCGTCAGCGACGTGGCCTTGTTGAACTTGTAGGTGCCCGACAGGTCGACCAGGGTGTACGAGTCGACATTGCCGTAGAACGACGGGCCGCCCACGACGGTGGTCGCATCGTTCTGGTCGCGATAGCCGGACTGGTGACGCACCGCCAGGCGCGCGCCCCAGTTGTTCATCGCCCAGGCGGCCGAGATGTTGTGCTTCCAGCGGAAGACCACGCTGTTGTCGTTGTAGTAGGCCAGACGGCTCTTGAACTTGTCTTCCGGGCTGGTCTGGTACTCGTACTTGTGAACGTAGGTGGCTTCGTACGCCAGCGACAGGTTGCCCCAGCCACCCAGGCCCTGGCTGTAGGCGGCGCTCAGGTCCAGGCCGTCGGTCTTGATGCGGCCGATGTTCTCGTTGTGCGTGATCAGGTAGGCGATCGCCGGGCCGTTCACCCACAGGCCGGAGCAGCGCTGCAGGTTGGCCTGCTCGGACACCGGCAGCTGGTTGCATCTGACGATGCGGTCGGCGTAGCGGGTCGAGTTGGCCAGCAGCGTGTCCACCGGCAGCACGTCGATCTGGTCGCGCAGCTTGATGTTCCAGTAGTCGACCGCGACGGTCAGCGCCTTGGTCGGCTCGAACACCGCGCCCAGCGTGAAGGTCTTGGACTTCTCCGGACGCAGGTTGGCGTCACCGCCGTTCTGCACCTGCGGCTGCTGGCGGCAGTCGCGGCTGCCGATGCCGCCCAGGGCGACGATCGGGTTGCCGTTGGCATCGCAGAGCACCGGGTCGTTCTTGGCGCCGGAGGTGAAGGTGACCGACTTGGGGGCGTACAGGTCGTCCAGCGCCGGGGCGCGGAAGCCGGTGTTGTACGAGCCGCGGAAGGCCAGCTCCTTCATGGGCTGGAAGCGCAGGCCGATCTTCGGGTTGGTCGTGCGGCCGGCGTCGGAGTAGTCGTCGGTGCGCAGCGCCAGCTGGACCTCGACCATCTTGTGCACCGGCAGCAGCAGCTCGACGCCGATCGCCTTGACTTCGCGCTCGCCGCCGACGTGGTTGGGCGAACGGCCGGCCGACGGGATCGCCAGCACGACGGCGTCGTTGGTGTCGTTCTTGTAGAACTCCTTGCGGAATTCACCGGCGACCGCGATCGCCGCGCGGCCACCCGGCAGGTCGAAGATCTCCTTGCTGACGCGGGCATCGACGCTCTTGGTCGTGCCCAGCGCGTTGGCGAAGACGCCGGCGCGCTTGGCCTGCTGGATGACCGCCAGCTGGGCCGGGGTGGCCTCGCCGAACGGGTTCAGGTTGCCGGCGGCGACCTGGGCGCGCACGAAGGGCGCGTTCACGTAGCCGTCCACGGCCGCGTCATTGGCGGTACTGCGCGAGTACAGGGCGCCGACCTTGTAGTCCCAACCCGCGATCACGCCCGACAGGTCGGCCACGACCCGCTGCGCTTCGGCATGGGCGCCGTTGGTCCGCGAACCGGCCGGCACCATGCGCCAGCCGACGCTGATCGGCTGCGTCAGGTTGATGCCGGGATAGGTGCTCGGGAAGAACGGGTTGCTCGGCTGCATCGTGATGCCGGTCACCGGATCCGGCGCGATGCGCGAGATGTTGTCGTTGACCGTCTGGGTGCCTTCCAGCGAGAACTGGTGGTCGTCCGACAGCTTGAAGGTGAAGCGGCCCGCGAGCGTGTCCTGCTTGGTGTCGGGAATGATGTCGATCGTCGAGCTGAAGTCGAAGATGCAGTTCGCCGCGTTGGTCGGGCTGACCAGCGACAGCGGCGGTTGGCAGGTCGGGGCGGTCGGGTTGCCGCTGAAGGTGCTGCCTTGGGTGAAGTTGCCCGGGAAGGTGGTGCCCGAGCTGCCCGACACGCCGCGCGACGGGATGATGCCGGTGCGCGCGAACTCGCGGTCCAGCGCGCGCACGCGCTGCTGACGGCGCTGGTCGTACGAGGCCCAGAAGTTGATGCGGTCCTTGTCCAGGTCGCCGAAGCCGATCGTCACCGATCCGCCTTCCTTCTTGCCGCCATCGTCCTGCGGACGGGTGGCTTCCAGCACGATCTGGCCACCGCGGTAGTTGGTCTTGGTGATGAAGTTGATGACGCCGCCGATGGCGTCCGTGCCGTACACGGCGGAGGCGCCGTCGCGCAGCACCTCGACGCGGTCGATGACGGCGAAGGGGATCGAGTTCAGGTCGACCGCCGTGGCGCCGAAGGCGAATGCCGTCATCCGGCGGCCGTTCAGCAGGACCAGGGTCTTGTTGGTGCCCAGGCCGCGCAGGTTGGCATAGGCCGCGCCGCCGGTACTGGAACCGATCGAGTTGGAGCCGGTGTTGCTGGACTGGCTGGATGCCAGCAGGTCGATGATCTGCTCGACGCTGGTCACGCCCGACTGGCGCAGTTCCTCGGCCTTGATGACCGAGATGGGCAGCGCGCCCTCGTCGGCGATCGAGCGCTTGATGGCGGAGCCGGTGATTTCGATGCGTTCCAGCTGCTGCGGTTGCGCGTTCTGTGCGTGCGCACCCATCGAGGCCGCGAGGATCGCTGCGGCCAGGCTGACTTGGCGAAGGGAGTGGGACATGCCTGTTCCGTGAAATGGCAAAAATGACAAGCAGCCTCCCGGCCCAGGCGGTCGCCATGTGACGGGATGCTGCGCGAAAGTGAAGAAACTTTAAGGAACAGGTGTTGCCGACGATCCCGGGGCTGTTCCCTACGGGATTTCCGCCATTGCCGGACGATTTGCGAACAACTAACGCCCGGTGCTGCCGGAAGTCATCCCAGGCGCGGGTCGACGAACGATTGAAAACGGCAAAAGTGACACGCGCGGAAACGACGAAGCGGCCCGAGGGCCGCTCCGAAAGATTTCCCTTACGCCGCACGATGGCGGCGGTTTGAAGCAGATGGTCGTCGTTGCGCTGGCGTTGTCCCGACCTTATTGAGCGCTCGTCGCCTTACGCCGCTGCCGCCACGCATGCAGCAGCGGTTCCGTGTACCCGCTGGGCTGTTCCCGTCCCTGGAACACCAGATCCAGTGCCGCCTGGTACGCCATGCTTTGCGGACGGCCTGCCATTGCCTCGTAGAGCGGGTCTGCGGCGTTTTGCGCATCCACCACGGCCGCCATCCGTTCGAATGTCGCCCGAACTTGTTGTTCCGTGACGACGCCGTGATAAAGCCAGTTCGCCACGTGCTGGCTGGAGATGCGCAGCGTGGCGCGGTCCTCCATCAAACCGACACCGTTGATGTCCGGCACCTTGGAGCAGCCGACGCCCTGGTCGATCCAGCGCACCACGTAGCCCAGGATGCCCTGGATGTTGTTGTCCAGCTCCTGCTGCTTCTCGGCCTCGGACCAGTTCGGCGCGTCCGTCACCGGGATGGTGAGCAGGCGCTGCAGCAGTTCGGCGCGATCGACGCCAGCGGCTTCCGCCTCGATCTGCTGCTGCACCTGCGCCACGCTGACCTGGTGGTAATGCAGCGCGTGCAGCGTGGCGGCGGTCGGGCTCGGCACCCAGGCGGTGTTGGCGCCGGCCTTCGGGTGCGCGATCTTCTGCTCGAGCATCGCGGCCATCAGGTCGGGCATCGCCCACATGCCCTTGCCGATCTGCGCGCGGCCGCGCAAGCCGGCGCTCAGGCCCACCAGCACGTTGTTGCGCTCGTAGGCCTGGATCCAGGCGCTGGTCTTCATGTCGCCCTTGCGCAGCATCGGGCCGGCCAGCATCGCGGTGTGCATCTCGTCGCCGGTGCGGTCGAGGAAGCCGGTGTTGATGAAGGCGACACGGCTGGGCGCCGCGGCGATGCAGGCGGCGAGGTTGACGCTGGTGCGGCGCTCCTCGTCCATGATGCCCAGCTTCACCGTCGATGCCGGCAGGCCCAGCAACTGCTCGACGCGGCCGAACAGCTCGTTGGCGAAGCCGACCTCGGCCGGTCCGTGCATCTTGGGCTTGACGATGTAGATCGAGCCGCGGCGCGAGTTGCGCAGGCCCGAGCCCGATAGCTGCTTCAAGTCATGCAACGCGATCAGCGTCGTGATGACGGCGTCCATGATCCCTTCCGGGATCTCGCGCCTGCCGTCCAGCAGGATGGCCGGATTGGTCATCAGGTGGCCGACATTGCGCACGAACAGCAGCGAACGTCCCGGCAGCACGACGTCCTGGCCAGCGTCCGCCGCCTTGTAGACGCGGTCCGGGTTGAGGCGGCGCACGAAACTGCGGCCGCCCTTGCTGACTTCCTCGGTCAGCGAGCCCCGCAGGATGCCCAGCCAGTTGCGGTAGGCGAGCAGCTTGTCCTCGGCATCGACGGCCGCGATCGAGTCCTCCAGGTCGAGGATGGTCGACAGCGCCGACTCCATCAGCAGGTCGGACACGCCGGCCGCGTCGGTCTTGCCGATCGGCGAGGCGCGATCAATCTGCACTTCGATGTGCAGGCCGTGATGGCGCAGCAGGATGGCCGTCGGCGACGCGGCGTCGCCCAGGTAGCCGACGAACTGCGACGCGTCCGCCAGGCCGACGTCGCGACCGTCCTTCAGCGCGACGGCGAGCGCGCCGCCATGGACGCGATAGCCGGTGGCGTCGGCATGCGAGGCGCCCGCGAGCGGCGCGGCCTGGTCCAGCACCTGGCGCGCCAAGGCAATGACCTTGGCGCCGCGGGCCGGGTTGTAGCCGCCGGCGCGTTCGGCGCCGTCGGTTTCGGGAATGACGTCGGTTCCATAGAGCGCGTCGTACAGCGAGCCCCAGCGCGCGTTGGCCGCGTTCAGCGCGTAACGCGCGTTCAGGATGGGGACCACCAGCTGCGGGCCGGCCTGGATCGCCAGTTCCGCGTCCACATCGGCGGTCGTCGCCTTCGGATCGGCGGGCAGCGGCGCCAGGTAGCCGATCTGCTGGAGGAAGGCCTGATACGCCGCCATGTCGCGGATCGGACCAGGGTGGGCGCGATGCCAACCGTCCAGTTCGGCCTGCAGCCGGTCGCGCTCCGCCAACAGGGCGGCGTTCTTCGGCGCCAGGTCATGGGCCAGTGCATCGAAGCCCTGCCAGAACGCGGCGGGCTCGATGCCGGTGCCGGGCAGCGCCTCGGTCTCGATGAAACGGGCCAGGGCGGTGTCGACCTGGAGGCGGTGGTGTTGGCTGCGTGCGCTCATGGCGGCTCCCAAGATGCGAAGGAATGGCGACCGGAAGGCGGGGGCAAGACACGGGCCGGCGCGCGGTCGTCCCCCATCGGAACGCACCGACTGTAGGCTGCGGCACGGCACCGATTCATGTCGACGCCGGTCGGAGATCCCTGACTTTTTTGCACAAATAACAACGCATCGGGTCAGCATTCATTGCCTGGCGCGGTGCAACGGCCCAACAATCGCCGGCCATGGACCGCCTCAAACAGATCGAGTCCTTCGTGCTGGTCGCGACCAAGGGCAGCCTGACGGCCGCGGCGCAGGCCGAAGGCGTGGCACCCGCGGTGATGGGCCGCCGCCTCGACGCGCTGGAGGCGCGGCTGGGCGTGAAGCTGCTGCTGCGCACGACCCGCAAGCTGACGCTGACGCATGAAGGCATCGCCTTCCTGGAGGACTGCCAGCGCCTGCTGGTCGAGTTCGCCAGCGCTGAAGCCAGCGTCAGCGCGGGCGGCGTGAAGGCCAGCGGTCATCTGCGCATCACCGCGCCGGCGGGTTTCGGCCGTCGTCACGTCGCGCCGCTGGTCCCGGCCTTCCTCGCGCGGCATCCGGAGGTCAGCGTCTCGCTGAACCTCAGCGACCGGGTGGTCGACATCGTCAACGAGGGTTTCGACTGCGCGGTGCGGGTGGGGGATCTCAGCGATTCCAGCCTGATCAGCACGCGGCTGGCTGACAACCGACGGCTGTGCGTGGCTGCGCCGTCCTACCTGCGGCGTGCCGGCACGCCGCGGCATCCGTCCGAGTTGATGCGGCACGAGTGCCTGACCTTGAGTTCCGACGCCAGCCAGACGCGCGGCTGGGCCTTCCGGGTGGACGGGCAGGTGCAGCATCTGCGGCCGAGCGGTCGGCTCGATTGCAGCGACGGCCAGGTGTTGCACGACTGGTGCCGGCAAGGCCTCGGGCTGGCGTGGCGCAGCACCTGGGAGGTGGCCGCGGCCTTGCGCGCCGGTGAACTGGTCAGCGTGCTGGACGATTTCGCGGCGCCGCCGAACGGCATCTTCGCCGTGCTGCCCCAGCGCAAGCACCTGCCGCTGCGGGTGAGGCTCTGGATAGACTTCCTGAAGGAACACTACGGCAGCGCCGAGTACTGGACGCGTGCCGCCACCTGGGAGACCTCATGACGCTCGAAGCCCTGCTCGCCGGTCTGCACATCCTGGCGATCCTCAGCCTGGTCGTATTCCTGTCGAGCCAGGCGGCGCTGTGCCGTACCGAATGGATGAACGCGGCGGTGGTGCGTCGACTGTCGCGGCTGGACATGATCTACGGCATGACCGCGGTTGCGGTGCTGCTGACGGGCTTTGCGCGGACGTGGTGGGGCATGAAGGGGCTGGGCTGGTACTGGGGCCAGCCACTGCTGCACCTCAAGTTCGGGCTGTTCGTGGTGATCGGCCTGATCTCCATCAAGCCGACCTTGACCTACCGCCGCTGGCTCAAGGCCTTGGACGGCGGTGGTGGTCTGCCGAGCGACACCGAGGTGCGTGCGACGCGACGCCTGGTCATGATCCAGGCCCACTTGCTGATGCTGATCCCGATCGCGGCGGTGATGCTCGCGCGCGGCGTGCTGACCAAGTGAACGCACCGCAACGGGGCCGATAGAACCGCTGAGATCGGCCGAGTGAACTGCGAAATCGGCCGAGTGACGCGACGCTGCATCGGGTGCTCCGCTAGGCGCAAACCGCAGCCATAGCGGCGCTATGGCGAGGATTTGCAACAACGCGGAGCGCCCGATGCGGCGTCGCGTGTCACTTGGCCGAGAGGCAGTCTTTCATGAAGGCCTTGCGCTCTTCGCCGGTCTTGCCCTTGGCCTCGGCGTTGCAGGTCGTCATCTTGGTTTGCTGGGCGGTCTTGGCCGGCGCGGTTTCGCCCTTGAGGCAGCTGCTCATGAAGGCCTTGCGTTCGTCGCCGGTCTTGTCCTTGGCGTCGGCGTTGCAGGACTTCATCAGCTGCTGTTGCTTGAGCTGCTTCTCGGACGGCGCTTTCTTGGCATCGTCCGCGGCGTGCGCGCCCAGGGCGGCCAGCGCCAGCAGCGCGCCGGCGAACAGCGAGGTCGGGGTCAGGCGTTTCATCACTCTCTCCTATGGGGCTACAGGGGGTTGGGGAAGGACCTGGGGGCAGTGGAGCACACCGGCGAGCGGCCCTCAATAGCGGTTGATGCCGGTCAAGAGCCGCGCTGACTCGGGTCGGTTGACGCGGATGCGAGCCCGGCCTGGAAGAACTGGTGGGCGCCTGACTCACATGATCCGGCGCGGAGACGCCAGCGCCTCATGCGCAAGATGGAGTCGCCTGACCAGGACCTGGATGAATGCGCGGTCGAACCGGTGCTGGCACTCGGGGCTGAGCTGTCCCAGCGAATCCGGCGTGAAGGACACGGTTGTACAAAGTTGGGTCACCCGGATGTCGGTGCTGTGGCGCCGCAGGTCGGGATTCGGCGCGAGGTAGGCCATCTCGCCCACCGAGGTGCCGGTGCCCAGCGTCGCGACCAGCGCGCCGTCGCGCCAGACCTCCACCTCACCCTGCGTGATGATGTGGAAGGTGTTGCCCTCCTGGCCCTTCTTGAACAGCAGGTGGTCCAGCGGATAACGCCGCCAGCGCGCGCGTCGCACCACTTCCCACAGCTCGACGTCGCCAAAGCCGGCGAAGAACTCCAGGTCGCGCAGGAGGTTGAAGCGCTCCGAGTCCTTGACCTCGTTGAGTCGCGCCAGCGGCACCAGCTGCCGGGCCACCAGCTCCGACAGCGCCTGGCCGAAGGCCTCCCAGTCGGCATGGCGCTCGTGCGGATGCTTGGCCAGCGCCTTCTGGATGACCGCGTCCAGCTCCGGCGTCACGCCCCCGCGCTGGCCCAGCAGCGGCTGCGGCGCCTGGTGGTAGATCTGATGCATCAGCGCCATCTGGTTGGGCGCGTCGAAGGGCGGGCGGCCGCAGACCATGTGGTACAGCACCGCGCCCAGCGAATAGATGTCCGCCTGCGCGCCCACGTCGCCGCCCTCGATCTGCTCCGGCGGCATGTAGGCCAGCGAGCCGACCCGGTGCACCTGCGTCATGTCGGCATTGAGGTTGAGCGCGCTGCCGAAGTCGCTGACCTTGACGTCGGTCACCTGGCCCTGGCTGTCGAGCACCGCCAGCAGGTTGGCAGGCTTGATGTCGCGGTGGACCACGCCCTGGCGGAACACGTAGGACAGCGCCATCGCGCACTTGAAGCCGAGCTCGACGATCTGGTCCAGCGGCAGCAGCCGGTCGTTGCGGCAGAAGTGCTTGAGCGTCACACCATGGACGTACTCCATGACGAGGTAGGGCAGGTCGCCGTCCTGCACCGCGTCCAGGATCTGCACCACGTTCGGATGCTGGAGTCGGCCCGCCAGCGCGGCCTCGGCGGCGAAGAAGCGGATGCTGAGCGTGTCCTCTTCCGCCGGGCCGCCGCCGGACCAGGCGCGCATGCGTTTGATCGCGACTTCCTGGCCCTTGAAGTCGTCCATCGCCAGGAAGACGTCGCTGGTCGCGCCCTCGCCCAGTCGGCGCAGCACGCGGTACTTGCCGATCTGCTCCGGCAGGTCGGCCAGACCGCCGAGCGTCGAATCGGTGAAGCTGGCGGGGCGTGGATCGACGGGGGCGCTCATCGGAGGGGCATCCTGCCCCACGAGGAGGGCGCCGGCAAGGGGGCGTACGGCCTCTTACGGGGGAGGTCCCCTAAAATGCGGCGCCATGATCCAAGCCAAGCAGGAATTGCTCGCCGCCCTCGGCACCGTGCTCCAGGGCCTGAGCCAGGAGGCTGTCGACGCCGGCCTCGTCGCCGCCGCGCCGGTGGCCGCATTCGAGACCCCCAAGCAAGCCTCCCATGGCGATTTCGCCTGCACGGCCGCGATGCAGCTGTCCAAGGCGCTGAAGAAGAACCCGCGCGAACTGGCGACGACGCTGATCGCCCAGCTGCAGGCGCAACCGGCCTTCGAGCGCTGGGTCGACGCGCTGGAGATCGCCGGCCCCGGCTTCATCAACATCCGCCTCAAGCCCGTGGCCAAGCAGGCCGTGGTGAGCGAGGTCTTCGCCGCGGCCGAGCGTTTCGGACACCAGCCCCGGCGCGACACCTCGGCGCTGGTCGAGTTCGTGTCCGCCAACCCGACCGGGCCGCTGCACGTCGGCCATGCCCGCCAGGCGGCGCTGGGCGATTCGCTGTGCCAGCTGTTCGCGACCCAGGGCTGGAACGTCAGCCGCGAGTTCTATTACAACGACGCGGGCGTGCAGATCGGCACCCTCGCGCGCAGCACGCAGCTGCGCGCCCAGGGGGTCAAGCCAGGCGATCCGGTCTGGCCGACCGATCCCGGGAATCCCGAGAGCAAGAACTTCTACAACGGCGACTACATCCAGGACATCGCCGACGCCTTCTTGCGCAAGGAGACGGTGAAGGCCGACGATCGCGAGTTCACCGCGTCGGGCGACCCGGAGGACCTCGATTCGATCCGCCAGTTCGCCGTCGCGTTCCTGCGCCACGAGCAGGACCTGGACCTGCAGGCCTTCGGCCTGCGCTTCGACAACTACTTCCTCGAGTCCTCGCTGTACACCGGCGGCCAGGTCGAGGACGCGGTCGCGCGCATGATCGCCAACGGCAAGACCTATGAGGAGGGCGGCGCGCTGTGGCTGCGCTCCACCGAGTACGGCGACGACAAGGACCGCGTGATGCGCAAGTCCGATGGCACCTACACCTACTTCGTGCCGGACGTCGCCTACCACGTGAACAAGTTCAAGCGTGGCTTCTCGAAGTGCATCAACATCCAGGGCACCGACCACCACGGCACGATCGCCCGGGTGCGCGGCGGCCTGCAGGCCACCGGCGTGGGCATCCCCGAGGGCTTCCCGGACTACGTGCTGCACAAGATGGTCACGGTCATGAAGGGCGGCGAGGAGGTCAAGATCTCCAAGCGCGCCGGCAGCTACGTCACGCTGCGCGACCTGATCGAATGGACCAGCCGCGACGCGGTGCGCTTCTTCCTGATCAGCCGCAAGGCCGACACCGAATTCGTCTTCGACGTCGACCTCGCGCTCAAGGCCAATGACGAGAACCCGGTGTTCTACGTGCAGTACGCGCATGCGCGGATCTGCTCGGTGCTGCGCAAGGGCGCGGAGCAGGGCCACGACGCAGCCTCGGTCGCCGGCGCCGACCTCTCGCTGCTGACCGCGCCGACCGAGTACGCGCTGATGCTCAAGCTGGCGGACTACCCGCGCATGCTGGCCTCCGCCGCGCAAGACCTGGCCCCGCACGACGTGGCGTTCTACCTGCGCGACCTGGCGGGCGCGCTGCACAGCTACTATGGCGCCGAACGCGTGCTGGGCGACGACCCGGCCCTGACGCGCGCGCGCCTGGCGCTGCTGGCCGCGACGCGGCAGGTGATGCGCAACGCGCTGGCGGTGCTGGGGGTGTCGGCCCCGGACGCGATGGAACGTGACTCGCAGGAGCAGCAATGAGCAAAGAAAAGCAGCGTGGCGGATTCGCCATGGGCCTGATCGTGGGCCTGCTGCTGGGGCTTGGGATCGCGCTGGGCGTGGCCCTGTACGTGACGAAGGCGCCGGTGCCGTTCGTCAACAAGCTGCCGCAACGCACCGCGGAGCAGGACGCCCAGGAAGCCGAACGCAACCGCAACTGGGATCCGAATGCGCCGCTGGCCGGCCGCGCCGGCGCGAAGGCCGCCTCGGGCGTGGTGACGCCGGCGGTCGTGCCGCCGCCCGCGCAGACGCCGCAGGTCACCGCCGGTCCGACGGCCGCGCCGGCCGTCGAGGGCCGTTCCGCCGAGCGCGCGCCCGCCGCGCAGCCGCAGGCCCAGACGACGCCCACGCCGGCCGCCAGGCCCGAGCAGCGGCCCGCCGAGACGCGCACTGCCGACGGCGCCCGCGCCGACGGGTCGCGCGGCAGCTTCTTCGTCCAGGCCGGCGCCTACACCCGCATGGAGGACGCCGAGCAGCAGCGCGCCAAGCTGGCCATCCAGGGGTTCTCGGCCAAGGTGATGGAACGCGAACAGGCGGGCCGCACCGTCTTCCGCGTGCGCCTGGGACCGTTCGACACCCGCGACGAGGCCGAAGCGCAGCAGAAGAAGCTCGAAGGGGCCGGCGTCGAGGCCAACCTCGTCGCGATCCAGCGCTGAGCCACCGAGCGGTGGTTAATGCCACCCTAAGTTTGACTTTCTAGGATGGCCGGCCGCCGCGCTGCCGGTCGCCGCGGAACTACCAAGGAATCGAAGATGAAGCGTCGCGAATTCAACACCCTCACGGCCCTGTCGACCGCCGCGGGCGGTGGCCTGCTGCTGAGCGGCGCGCCCGCCCAGGCGCAGGGCGGCCCGATCGAAGGCCGCCAGTACCAGCGCCTGGCCAAGCCGGTGCCCGGCTCGACGCCCGGCAAGATCGAGGTGATCGAGTTCTTCTGGTACGGCTGCCCGCACTGCTACGTCTTCGAACCGACGATCGAGGCCTGGGCCAAGCAGCTGCCCGCCGACGTCGTCTACCGCAAGGTCCACGTGGCCTTCCGCGCGAACGTGAAGATCCACCAGCAGATGTTCGTGACGCTGGAGGCGATGGGCAAGGAGGCGCAGGTGCGCCCGGCCATCTTCAACGCCATCCATCGCGGCGGCCAGAGCCTGACCGACGTGGACGCGATGGCCAAGTTCCTGGCGCCGCTGGGCGTGGACCCGGCCAAGTTCAAGGAGACCTACAACTCCTTCACCGTGCAGACCCGCGTGCAGCAGGCGACGAAGCTGCAGGACCAGTACAACATCGACGGCGTGCCCACCGTCGCGATCGGCGGGCGCTTCCTGACCTCGCCGGCGATGGCCGGTTTCGGCCTGCGCGTCAGCGAGGAAGAACTGGGCCAGCGCTGCATCGCCGTGGCCAACTTCCTGCTGCCGCTGGCCCGCAAGGGCTGAGCGCCCACGGGCGCCGCGCCAGCGCGGACGCTCTGCGCTCCCTCCAAAGCGCTCCCTCGAAAGCGCCCCTCATGGGGGCGCTTTCTGCTTTCTGCGGGACTCTCGCCCGGCCCCTCTCTTGGGGGTGGCTCCGCGTCGGCCCTTGCGCGCCGAGGGCGGTTGCGCTTAAAGTGATATCACCTTTTTGGAGGAGCTGGTGATGAGCACGACCGCAGTCCCGAAGAACAAGCCCTCGCCCGGCGCGGCGCCGACGCCGCTGGAGCGGCGCGCCGGCACGGCCAACGGTTATGCCGCGCTGCTCATCGGCCTGGGCCTGCTGGCCTTCGCGATCTGGCGCTTCGCGGCGCTCGGCCATGGCGCGGTCGGCCTGCCGCAGCTGGCCTTGGTGATGACCGGCGTCATCTTGCTGACCGGCCTGTACATCCAGCAGCCCAACGAGGCCCGCGTGCTGACGCTCTTCGGCCGCTACGTCGGCACCGACCGCACGCCCGGCCTGCGCTGGACGATCCCGCTGTTCATGATGAAGCGCCGCCTGTCGCTGCGCGCCCGCAACCTCGACGCGCCGACGCTGAAGGTCAACGACAAGCGCGGCAACCCGGTCGAGATCAGCGCCGCCGTGGTCTGGCGGGTCGAGGACACGGCCCGCGCCGTGTTCGAGGTCGACGACTTCGAGCAGTACGTCAGCATCCAGGCGGAGGCGGCGATCCGGCATGTCGCCTCGCAATTCGCCTACGACGAGGGCGATGACCTCGACAGCCGCGAGATCACCCTGCGCGCCGGCGCCGACGAGGTGATGGCCGCGATGATCGCGGAGCTGCAGGCGCGCCTGCAGCCAGCGGGTGTCAGCGTCGAGACGGCGATGCTCACCCACCTGGCCTACGCCCCCGAGATCGCCCAGGTGATGCTGCGCCGGCAGCAGGCCGAGGCCATCATCAGCGCCCGCAAGAAGATCGTGCACGGCGCGGTCAGCATGGTCGAGGAGGCGCTCAAGGGCCTGAGCGAGCGGGAGATCGTCCAGCTCGACGACGAACGCAAGGCGGCGATGGTCTCCAACCTGCTGGTGGTGCTGTGCTCCGACAAGGACACGCAGCCCATCGTGAACGCGGGGACGCTCTACAACTGAGCGGCGGGCGCAGATGGCCAGTCCCGCGAAGAAGCAATTCCCGCTGCGCCTCGATCCCGCGCTGTGGGAGGAGATCGAGCGGCTGGCCGCGATCGAGCTGCGCTCGTCCAATGCCCAGATCGAGTTGTTGCTGCGGGAGGCGCTCAAGCGCCGCGGCATCAAGCCGGCGCCTTCCCCGGCGGCGCGTCGCGGACGCCCTCCGGCCGGCGCTGCCGAGGACACCGGGCAGGCGATGGACGACGCGGCGCCACAAGCCGACTCCAGCGACGAATAACCCGGCCGTCATCCGTGGCATTCGGGGCCTGCGGCGGGTTTCGCACGACCGTGCTAACTTGCGCGCCATGGAAGCCAAGACCGCCCGCAGCGAACTGACGCAGAGCGCCATCGTCGATGTCGCGCTGGAGATGGCCCGCCTCGACGGCCTGGACAGTCTCTCGATCGGCGAGGTCGCCAAGCGCCTGAACCTGTCCAAGAGCGGCGTCTTCTCGCGCATCGGCTCGCGGGAGGCGCTGCAGGCCGCGGTGCTGGACGCTTTCGAGAAGACCTTCCAGCAGGAGGTCATCCTGCCGGCGCTGCGCGAGCCGCGCGGCCTGCCCCGCATGGACGCGATGGTGCGCGCCTGGTTGGGGCGCGTGGGCGGGCCGCACGGCAACTGCCTGTACGTGGCGGGCGCCTTCGAATACGACGACCGCGACGACGCCATGCGCGAGCGGCTGCTCGACGGTGTCCGGCGCTGGCGCTCGACGCTGCGCCGCACGCTGGTCCAGGCGCAGGACGCGGGACAGCTGCGCGAGGACGCGGATCTCGATCAACTGATCTTCGAGCTGGACGGCCTCTTCACCGCGCTGGTCCGCGAAGTGCGCTTCCTGCGCACGCCGGATGCGGTCGAGCGGGCCTGGACCAGCTATCGGCGCCTGATGGCGCCGATGCTGACGGCGCCGGCCGCCTCGGCCTCAGAAGCCTCCCGCTGACCCACACGCCATGCCACCGCCCGTCCCCAATCCCTGCCTCAATTTCGCACGCTCGTGCGAACTGATTCGTTTCCCTCTTCCCTGAGCCCAAGGAGCCCTGCCATGACCATCCTGCTGATCCTGAGCCTGCTGACCGGCGGCGCGCTGTGGCGCGCCTGGGTGTCGTGGCGCCGGCTGCTGCGCATGCTGCCGCGCCACAACCGCGACATGGTGCTGTTCTGAGCGGCGGCGCGTGCATCGCATGCGCCATCCCGTCAAGCCTCCGCCGGGCCGCCTGGTCACGGGATATGCCCGGAGTGGCGATGTGATGGGGCCTCCTTACACTCCCTGGCTTGTCCCGTTGAGGAAAGTCCATGGCGTGGTTGATGCGCTGGCGGCCCGTGACCGTCGGCCCCGAGAAGGCGATTGCCCCCGATGAACGCCTGTCCTGGCCGCAGACCGCGGCGCTCGGCCTGCAACATGTGATCGCCATGTTCGGTGCCACCGTGCTGGCGCCGCTGCTGATGGGTTTCGATCCCAACGTCGCCGTGCTGATGAGCGGCGTGGGCACGCTGCTGTTCTTCTTCCTGACCGACGGCCGGGTGCCGAGCTACCTGGGCTCGAGCTTCGCGTTCATCGGCGTCGTCATCGCCGCGACCGGGTATGCCGGCAGCGGCCCCAATCCCAACCTGCCGCTGGCGCTGGGCGGCATCGTCGCCTGCGGCGTGCTGTACACGGCGATCGGCCTGCTGGTCTCGGCCACCGGCAGCGGCTGGGTCGAGCGACTGATGCCGCCGGTGGTGACCGGCGCGGTGGTGGCGGTGATCGGCCTGAACCTGGCGGCGGTCCCGATCAAGAACATGGCGCCGACGCCCTTCGACGCCTGGATGCAGGCCGCGACCTTCCTCAGCGTCGCGCTGGTGGCGGTGCATGCGCGCGGCATGCTGCAGCGGCTGCTGATCCTGGCCGGCCTGGTCCAGGCCAGCCTGATCTACGCGCTGCTGACCAACGGCTTCGGCCTGGGCACGCCCATCGATCTCAGCAAGGTCGCGGCCGCGCCGTGGTTCGGGCTGCCCAGCTTCCATGCGCCGGTCTTCGACGGCGCGGCGATGCTGATGATCGCGCCGGTGGCGCTGATCCTGGTGGCCGAGAACCTGGGCCACCTGAAGGCCGTGGGCGCGATGACCGGGCGCGACATGTCGCCCTTCCTGGGCCGCGCCTTTGTCGGTGACGGCCTGGCGACCATCGCCAGCGGTGCGGTCGGCGGTACCGGCGTCACCACCTACGCCGAGAACATCGGCGTCATGGCCGCCACCCGTATCTACTCGACCGCCGTCTTCGTCTTCGCCGCGCTGATGGCGCTGGTGCTGGGTTTCTCGCCGAAGTTCGGCGCGCTGATCCAGGCCATCCCGCTCGCGGTGATGGGCGGCGTCAGCATCGTCGTGTTCGGCCTGATCGCGATCGCTGGCGCCCGGATCTGGGTCGACCATCAGGTCGATTTCCGCGACCCGCGCAACCTGATGGTGGCGGCCATCACGCTGGTGATCGGCACCGGCGACTTCACCTTGAAAATGGGTGGGTTTACCCTGGGTGGCATCGGAACTGCCACCTTCGGCGCGATCCTGCTGCATGCGCTGCTGCGGCGAGGCCGCACGGACTGACCCCACGCCGCGTGCGCGGGCGCCGACTCGTGCAGGCTTCACGGGAACCCGGGGATCGGCGCTCAAGTCACGAGACCTACCACTCGACATCAGCACGATGAGCATGCTTGGGGTGTTGCGAGCAACGGAGCAAGCGAGGACGGCCACTGGCCGGGCCGGCGCACGCACGCGCGCGCGCGCGCCAGAATGGGCCGCCGCGCTCCTGGCGCTCGCCTTGAGCCTGGCGATGCCGCTGCTGAGCGGCTGCGGGCCGCAGGGCGGCGCCGACAGCCGCGACGCGGCGGCCTCCGCCACCGGCGTCCAGGACCGGGCGCTGCAGGCCGAGCTCGAGCAGCAGGAACGCATCGCCTCGGCGCACCCGCGCGAGCACCTGCGCGAGCTGCAGGCGATCGAATCCCGTGCCGCGCCGGGCAGCGCCGAGCGGCTGGAAGCCCTGAGCCAGCGCGCCGCGCTGCTCGCCCAGCTGCGGGACCGCAGCGGCCACGAGGCCGCGGTGGAAGCGCTGAAGGCCTGGCCGGAGAGCTCGCCGGTGCGCGCGCAGATTCCACTGGCCCTGATGCTGGCGCGGGCGCAATGGCTCAAGGCCAATGGCGAACTGGGCGCCGGCGTGCGCCTGCTGGGCGGCCTCGCCGACATGGACGCGGCCCAGGCCGACCGCCGGATGCTGTGGCGCGCGACCGAGCTGCGCGCCTACATGCAGGGGGACTACGGCGAGGTCGACGCTGCGGTCGAAAGCGGCCTGAAGGCGCTGGAGCAGGCGCGCGCGATGGGCTCGCGCTGGCGGGCCGCCACCAACGACGCCACGCTCGCCTTCAACTATTTCCGCAGTCAGCAGTTCGACCATGCCCTGCGTGCCGCGCGCGAGGCGCTCGAGACGGCGCAGCAGGACCCGGATCCGGTGCTGATGTACTCGGTCTACACCATCCTGGGCATCGTCCACTCGCAGGACGAGGACCCGCGGCTGAGCCAGCAGGCCCGCGAGCAGGCGCTGCAGTACGCCCGCGAGGCGCAGGCGCCCGGCCTGCAGGCGCTCGCGCTGGGCAACCTGGCCGACTACGAACTGCGCAGCGGCAACTACGCCCGGGCGCTGGAGCTGTCGACGCAGAGCCTGGCGCTGGCGCATGAGGGCGGCGAGATCTCGACCGAGATCCTGGCGCGCCACAACATGGGCATCGCCAAGATCGGGCTGAAGCGGCTGGACGAGGGCAAGCGCGACGTGCTGCAGGCCATCACGATGGACGCGCAGCGCGAGGCCGGCAGCTACACCGCCGAGGCCTGGCTGGAGCTGGGCGGCTACCTGGAGAAGGTCGACGACCTGCCCGGCGCGGTCGACGCCTACCACCGCGCGCGCAAGGAGTTCGACGCGGTGCTGCGCGACGAGACCCGCAAGGCGGTGCTCGAGGCGCAGGCGCGCTTCGAGGACCAGCAGCGCCAGCGCGAGATCCGGCTGCTCAACCAGGACAACAGCCTCAAGGCCGAGCAGATCCGCACCCGCGACCTGCAGCTCAAGCTCTGGGCGGAGGTCGGTGGCTGCGTGCTGCTCTCGGGCGCCTTGCTGGCGCTGGCCTACCGGCGCATCCGGCGTACCAACGCCGCGCTCGCGCAGACCAACGAATCGCTGCGCGTGCAGAGCGAGCGCGACCCGCTGACCGGCCTCGCGAACCGGCGCCATTTCCAGCAGGCCATCGCGCAGCGCACGCGCGAAGGCGGCCTGCGCGGTAGCCTGTTCCTGATCGACATCGACCACTTCAAGCGCATCAACGACCAGTGGGGCCATGCGGCCGGCGACACCGTGCTGGTCGAGGTCGCGCGGCGCCTGAGCAGCGTGCTGCGCGAGCAGGACCTGGTCGTGCGCTGGGGCGGCGAGGAGTTCCTGATCCTGGTGAACTCCGAGGCCACCGAGGATGCGCGCCAGCTCGGCCAGCGCCTGCTCGACCAGATCGGCGGGCAGCCGGTCGACCACGGGCCGCTACGCATCCCGATCAGCGCGTCGATCGGCTTCGCCAGCTTCCCGATGGCGCCGCAGGACCTGACGCTCGAATGGGAGCGGGCGATCGACCTGGTCGACACCGTGATGTACATGGCCAAGGCGCATGGCCGCAACAAGGCCTACGGCGTGGCGGCGATGCAGGCCCGCGACCGCGACCAGCTGCTGGCCCTGGCCGGCCGCATCGAGGCCGCCTGGCACCAGGGCCAGGTGCAGCTGGTCAGCCTGCTCGGCCCGGTGCAGGAGGGGCGCGCATGATCCGGCCGCTCGCCGCCGTCGTGAAGGCCACGCTGCTGGCCATGCTGCTGAGCGGCGCGGCCGCGTGGGCGGCGATCCCCGACCGTGCGCTGGACGCGCAGCTCGTGCAACTGGACCGCTACGGCTACAACGAGCCGGAGAAGGCCGCGCAGCAGCTGCGCGCGCTGGCGGCGGACCCGGCGCACGCCGGTCAACGCCTGCACCTCGACTACGCGCTCGGCCGCAACGCCGTCTACGCCGGGCATCCGGAGACGGTGCGCCGCATCGCGGCGGACCTGGAGCAGCGGCCCGGCGGCCAGCCGCTGGCGCGCATGCTGCTGGCCGAGCTGCAGGACCGACAGGGCCAGACCGGCCGCTCGGGCGACATGGCGCGGCAGGCGCTCGAGGCCCTGTCGCCGCCCTGCCCGTCGCAGGCGGCGCAGGCGGTGCCGCCCAACTGCGACGCGCGCGTCGCGCTGCAGGCCCTGCGGCTGATCGCGCGCGCGCAGGGCGCGCGGGGCGAGTACGCCTTCGCCGACACCTCGCTGCGCCGCGCGCTGGCGCTGGCCCAGGCGCTGCAGGACCACACCGCGACCGGCGCGATGATGGGCTCGCTCGCGGTGAACAGCCAGGTCCGCGACGAGACCGCGGCGGCGCAGCAGTGGATGACGCAGGCCTGGCAGATGGCGCAGGGCGATGCGTCCGCGATGAGCCGGGCGAAGATGGTCGAGTCCATGGTCGCGTCGCGACGCGGCGATCGCAACCAGCAGCTGGCGGCGCTCGAGGATGCGCTGCGGCTGGCCCAGCAGTCGGGCGGACGGCGCGACGTCGCGCTGCTGCAGAACAACCTGCTCGACGCCTACATCCACACCGACCAGGCCGCCAAGGCGGTGCAGCTGGCGCGGCTGGCGCTGCCGGTGGTGCAGTCCTACAACGACCAGACGGTCGAGCGCACGCTGCGCCACAACCTGTCGGTCGCGCTGGTGCTGCAGCGCCAGTTCGAGCCGGCGCGGCGCGAGGTCGCTCGGGTGCTCGAGCTGGCGCAGGGCGACTTCGATCCGGTGCGCCGCGCGCTGCAGCTGCGCGAGCTCGGCGAGGCCTACGCCAAGGTCGGGCAGTGGAAGGAGGCGCTGCGGCTCTATCACGAGGAGCGCGCGCTGAGCGCGGAGACGGCCCGGCGCAACCGCGACTCCGCGCTGCAGCAGCTGCGGCTCAAGTACGACAGCGAGGCCAGGCAGCGCGACCTGGAGCTGCTGCGCCGCGAGCAGACGCTCAAGGACCGCGAGCTCGGCAACCGGCGGCTGGCGCAGTACGTCGGCGTCGGGCTGGCGGCGCTGCTGGGGCTGTCGCTGATCCTGATGGGCGTGATGCTGGCGCGCGTGCGCGAGGCCAACCGCAGGCTCAAGGCCAACCAGAGCCTGCTGCGCGCCCAGAGCGAGCGCGACCCGCTGACGGACCTGGCCAACCGGCGCCACTTCCTCGCGGTCATGGACCGCCATGCCAAGGACGTGTTCACCGGCGCGCTGCTGATGATCGACATCGATCACTTCAAGCATGTCAACGACCGCCACGGCCACGCGGCCGGCGACGCGGTGATCGTCGAGGTCTCGCGGCGCATCGCGCAGGCGGTGCGGGCGGAGGACCTGGTGGTGCGCTGGGGCGGCGAGGAGTTCCTGGTCTTCGCCCGCAACGTGGCGCCGGACCAGCTGCAGCTGCTGGCCGAGCGCATCCTCTTCATCGTCGGCGAGCAGCCGGTGCAGACCGCAGCCGGCGCGCTGCGGGTGACCTGTTCGATCGGCTTCGCGCATTTCCCGCTGCCGCCGGCCCAGCTCGCCCTGCATTGGGAACAGGCCGTCAACTGGGCGGACATGGCGCTCTACACGGCCAAGTCGCAGGGCCGCAACCGCGCGCGCGGCATCGTGACCGTCGAGGCCGGCGACGCGCAGGCGCTGATCCAGATCGAGGCCGACTTCGATGCCGCCTGCAGCTCCGAGCGGGTGCAGCTGCAGACCCTCCTCGGTCCGGAGCCGCCCGGGTTGCCGGAGTCGGCGGCGTCGGTGGAGTCGGCGGACTAGCCGGGCGGGACGGACATCCCCGCCGCATCACGATCGCATCGCCGCCGACGACCCGCATCGAGATCACCACGAGGAGACGTTCCATGAGCCTGAACCGTCGCGCGTTGCTCGCGCTGTCCTCCGCGGCCTGTCTGCCGGGCCTGGCCCGCGCCCAGCAGGGCTGGCCTGTGCGGCCGCTGCGCATCGTCGTGCCCTTCCCGCCGGCCGGCACCACCGACCTGCTGGCCCGCGCGATGGCGCCCGAGCTGCAGAAGGCCCTGGGCCAGCCGGTGATCGTCGAGAACAAACCCGGCGCGGGCGGCAACACCGGCTCGGCCGAGGTGGCGCATGCGACCGACGGGCACACGCTGCTGATGGGCACCGTGGGCACGCATGCGATCAATGCCTCGCTCTATCCCAAGATGCCCTTCGACCCGGTCAAGGACTTCGCGCCGGTCACGCTGGTCGCCGCGGTGCCCAATGTGCTGGTGCTGAATCCGGCCAACGCGCAGAAGTACGGCATCCAGAGCGTCGCCGACCTGGTGCGCGTGGCCAGGGCTCAGCCGGGCAAGCTCAACATGTGCTCGAGCGGCAACGGCACGTCGATCCACCTGGCGGGTGAGCTGTTCAAGAGCCTGACGGCCACCTACATGATCCATTTCCCGTATCGCGGCTCGGGACCGGCGCTGCTGGACCTGATGGGCGGGAACATGGACCTGATGTTCGACAACCTGCCTTCGGCGTTGCCGCACATCCGGTCGGGCAAGCTCAAGGCGCTCGCGGTCACGAGCGCGCGCCGCAGCGAGGCGCTGCCCGAGCTGCCCACGATCGCGGAGAGCGGCGTGCCGGAGCTCAAGGCCTTCGAGGCCTCGTCCTGGTTCGGGTTGCTGGCGCCGGCGGCGCAGCCGGCGGATCAGGTCGCGCGGGTGCAGCGCGAGGCCGCGAAGGCGCTGGCGACGCCGGCGATCCGGGAGCGCCTGGCGTCGCAGGGCGCCGTGCCGGGCGGTGGCACCAGTGCGGAGTTCGCCGCGCTCATCGCGAGCGAGACCGCCAAGTGGGCCAAGGTCGTGAAGGCCTCGGGCGCCAAAGTGGATTGACACCCGGATCGGTGAGCTTCAGATCTTGAAGTCGTAATCGATCGTCAGCGGCGCGTGGTCGCTGAAGCGCTGGTCGAGGTAGATGGCCTCGCGGGTGGCCAGGTGCGCCATGCCGGGCGTGGCGAGGTGGTAGTCCAGGCGCCAGCCCACGTTCTTCGCCCAGGCCTGGCCGCGGTTGCTCCACCACGTGTACTGGTCGGGCTTGTCGTTGAGCGTGCGGAACACGTCGACCAGGCCCACGTCCTGCTCCAGCAGCTTGGTCATCCAGGCCCGTTCCTCGGGCAGGAAGCCGCTGTTCTTCTGGTTGCCCTTCCAGTTCTTGAGGTCGATCTCCTTGTGGGCGATGTTGACGTCGGCCACCAGGATGAACTCGCGCTCGGCGCGCAGCGCCATCAGGTAGGGGTACATCTCCGCGAGGAAGCGGAACTTCGCGGCCTGGCGTTCCTCGCCGCTGGAGCCGCTCGGGAAATAGCAGCTGATCAGGCTCAGCTTGCGGCCGGGCTTGTCGAAGCGCTTCTCGACCCAGCGGCCTTCCAGGTCGAACTCCGAGCTGCCGAAGCCGACGATGACATCGCTGGGCGTCTCCTTCGTGTAGAGCCCCACCCCGGAGTAGCCCTTCTTCTGGGCGTAATGGAAGTGGCCGCTGAGGGTGTCGTAGCCGGCGAACTGCGACTCGACGACGTCGGCCTGCGCCTTCAGTTCCTGGACGCCGACCACGTCGGCCTGCTGCGGCGGCAGCCAGTCGAACACGCCCTTGGTGGCGGCGGAGCGGATGCCATTGAGGTTGAGGGTGATGAAGCGCATGGAGGGGGCCCCTGGAAGAGGGCGGCAGTATCGCAAAGCCGCCTGCCAAAGATGACAGCAGCCGCCCCACGCGTTCGCGAGGCCCGGGAGCTGCACCACATGGCGCGGTGGGCGTGCGCCGTCCACGCCCATTCGGGCGACACGCGAGCGGGTGCAGTGTTTGGACAACAGAAAACGCACCACCGAGGTGCGTGGGGTGACGTGTTTATGACGAACTTGCTAGATTCGCGTCCACCGCGCTACCCCGCACCCACATTTTTGCCAGCTGTGAACCCGGAGCACCCCTCGGGACACCGCCGGCCTCCCCCCGGTTTCCCCCATCCTTCCCCCGGAGTTCCATCCATGAATCGATTCGCCACCCAGCGCGCTGCCGTCCCGGCCCTGCGCGAGGCCGCCGCGGCCGTGTCGCTGGCCCTGCTCGCCTGGCCCGCGCTGGCCCAGGACGCCACCGACGCGCCGGCCAAGGAGAAGGGCCAGCTGGAGACGGTGACCATCACCGCCGAGCGCCGGGTCGAGAACATCAAGGAAGTGCCGAACGCGGTCAGCAAGATCTCCGGCGAGAAGCTGGACGTGCTGAACTCCGGCGGCCAGGACATCCGTTTCCTGTCGGGCCGCGTGCCCAGCCTGAACATCGAATCCTCGTTCGGCCGCGCCTTCCCGCGCTTCTACATCCGCGGCTACGGCAACACCGACTTCCGCCTGAACGCGTCGCAGCCGGTCTCGCTGGTCTATGACGACGTGGTCCAGGAGAACCCGATCCTCAAGGGCTTCCCCGCCTTCGACCTGGCCGGCGTCGAAGTGGTGGCCGGTCCGCAGGGCACGCTCTACGGCCGCAACACGCCGGCCGGCGTGGTCAAGTTCGATTCGGTGAAGCCCTCGCAGCGCCAGGAAGGCTACCTGAACGTCTCCTACGGCAACTACGGCACGATGAGCCTGGAAGGCGCCGCCAACGTGCCGCTGACCGGCGACTGGGCCGCCCGCATCTCGGCGCAGATCCAGCACCGCGACGACTGGGTCAAGAACCAGGTCCCGACCGGCAAGACCGGCGAGATGGAAGGCTATGACGACCGCGCCCTGCGCGTGCAGGCGCTGTACCAGCCGCACAAGGACTTCAGCGCGCTGTTCAACTTCCACGGCCGCGACCTGAAGGGCAGCGCGCGCGTGTTCCGCGCGTCGATCATCAAGCCCGGCACCAACGACCTGGTCGACGGCTTCGATCCCGAGAAGTCCTACACCGACGGCGTCAACGAGCAGACCCTGCACGCCACCGGCGGCAGCGCGCGCCTGCGCTGGGGCCTGGGCCAGATCAACCTGTACTCGATCACCGGCTACGAGTCGGTGCGCCCGTTCAGCCGCGGCGACGTGGACGGCGGCTACCTCTATGGCGGCACCAAGCCGTTCACGCAGGAAGGCCAGGCCAGCTTCCCGGCCGAGTCGTCCAGCTCGATGAGCGGCCACCGTCAGATCACGCAGGAGTTCCGCGTCGAGTCCGCCGCGGCCGGCCCGCTGCGCTGGCAAGGCGGCCTGTACTTCTTCGACGAGCGCTACACCGCGCGCAGCACCGACTACACGACCTCGACCGGCCTGGCCGCCGGCTACGTCGACACGTACCAGAAGAACACCGCGTGGGCGGCGTTCGGCTCGGTGAACTACGCGGTCACGCAGGACTTCTCGCTGCGTGGCGGCCTGCGCTACACGCATGACAAGAAGGACGTCAACGTCACCAGCAGCTACACCGACCTGAACACCAGCACCGGCGTGTCGGCCAACACCGCCGACAAGAAGTGGAACTGGGACGTCTCGGGCACCTACGCGCTGACCAAGGAGACCAACCTGTACGCCCGCGTGGCCACCGGCTTCCGCGCGTCGTCGGTGCAAGGTGCGTCACGTTTCGCCGGCCAGTCGCAGGCGACGCCGGAGAACATCACCTCCTACGAGGTGGGCGTGAAGTCGGACTTCTGGGATCGCCGCGCCCGCCTGTCGGCCAGCGCCTTCACCTACACGGTCAAGGACCTGCAACTGACCGCCGTCGGCGGCCAGAGCAATGCCAACCGCCTGCTCAACGCGAAGAAGGCCGAAGGCAATGGTGTCGAGCTCAACCTGGAAGTCCTGCCGATCGACCAACTGCTGATCACCGTCGGCGGCAGCCTGAACAACACCAAGATCAAGGACCCGAGCCTGACGCTGCCGGCCTGCGGCGGCGGCTGCACGATGGTGGACCCACTGGCGGCTGGTTCGACGACCAACTACAGCATCGACGGCAACGTGCTTCCGAACGCGCCGAAGTGGGTGGCCAACCTGACCGCCCGTTACTCCATCCCGACCGCAGCGGGCAACGAGTTCTACATCTATACCGACTGGGCCTATCGCTCGAAGGTCAACTTCCTGCTGTACGAAGCCAAGGAGTTCACCGGCAAGTCGCTGACCGAAGGCGGCCTGCGCGTCGGCTACGTCTGGAACAACGGCAAGTACGAGGTGGCGTCCTTCGTCCGCAACATCACGAATCAGGTCCGCGTGACCGGCGTGATCGACTTCAACAACCTGACGGGCTTCATCAACGACCCGCGGACCTACGGCGTGCAGTTCAAGGCGATCTTCTGATCGGCTGAACGACACCGCTGATGTGCTGCGGCTTCGGCCGCGCGCCCTGCAAGAAGCAGGCCCGCTCCGGCGACGGAGCGGGCCTTCTTTTTGCTTGGTATGCCTGGATTCCAGCGACAGCGTGTCCTGTGAAGCGCCCGGGCCGCGCCAAACCCCGGTCCTACAATTCCGCCCCACTTTCACTGTCACGTCTCGACGTCGCGCCCGCCATGACCACCGCCGCTCCCCAGGACGCCCTGGCCCAGGAATTCGTCGCCTTCGCCGTGGACACCGGCGTGCTGCGCTTCGGCGAGTTCAAGACCAAGGCGGGCCGCCTCAGCCCGTATTTCTTCAACGCCGGCCTGTTCGACGACGGCCTGAAGGTCGGCCGCCTGGCCCAGTTCTACGCGCAGCGGCTGCTGGACTCGGGCCTGGCCTTCGACATGATCTTCGGCCCCGCCTACAAGGGCATCACGCTGGCCGCGGCCGTCGCCATCGAGCTGGCGCGCCTGGGCCACAACAAGCCCTTCGCCTACAACCGCAAGGAAGCCAAGGACCATGGCGAGGGCGGCACGCTGGTCGGCGCCAAGGTGCAGGGCCGGGTGCTGATCATCGATGACGTGATCTCGGCCGGCACCTCGGTGCGCGAATCCATCGCGACGATCCAGGCCGCGGGCGCCACGCCCTGCGGCGTGACGATCGCGCTGGACCGCCAGGAGAAGGCCGCCGAGAACGGGCAGGACCTGCCATGGTCGGCGGTACAGTACGTGCGCGACCAGCTGAAGCTGCCGGTGGTCGCGATCGCAGGGCTGTCCGACCTGCTCCAGTATCTGCAGACGACCAGCAGTACCGCCGTCTCCGCGCACGCGGCGGCGGTCCATGCCTACCGCGATCGCTACGGAGTCTGATGCGTCCTTCCATCTCACGCCGCCTGCTGTCCCGACCGGCCGCGCCCGCGGCGCTCGTTGGCGCCCTGATGCTGGGCGGCAGCCTCGCGGGTCCGGCCCTGGCGCAGACCAAGGCGCCGTCGTCGCCGACCATCTACACCTGCACGACGCCCGATGGCCGCCGGCTGACCTCCGATCGGCCGATCCCCGAGTGCCAGACGCGCGAACAGCGCCTGCTGAATTCCGACGGCTCGGTGCGGCGGATGGTGCCGCCGGCGATGTCGCCCGAGGAGCAGGCCTCCGCCGAGCAGCGCCGACGCGCCGAGGAAGTGCAGCGCTCCGCGCAGCAGGACGCGGTCCGGCGCGACCGCAACCTGCTGCAGCGCTACGCCGACCAGGCCGCGCACCAGAAGGCACGCGAGGCCGCGCTCGACGACGTCCGCGAGGCGATGCGGCAGTCCGAGAAACGCCTGCAGGCACTCGCCATCGAGCGCAAGCCGCTGCTGGACGAGGCCGAGTTCTACAAGGGCAAGCGGGTGCCGTTCAAGCTGCAGCATCAGCTCGAGGCCAACGAAGCCGCGGCGGCCGCGCAGCGCGAATCGATCGAGAACCAGAAGGCCGAGATCGGACGCGTGAACAAGTTCTATGACGATGAACTGTCCCGCCTGAAGCGGCTGTGGGCCGGCGCCGCGCCGGGCTCGCTGGAAAAAGCGGCGCCGCAGGCACCGTCCGCCAGCGGGCGCTGACAGCGTCGACTCCAAAAAAAGAACGCCGGTGGAGCGATCCACCGGCGTTCTGCTTTTCAGCGGCCTGATCAGGCGCCGAGCTTCTTCTTCAGCAGCTCGTTCACGGCGGCCGGATTGGCCTTGCCCTTGGTCGCCTTCATCGCCTGGCCGACCAGCGCGTTGAACGCCTTCTCCTTGCCGGCGCGGAACTCCTCGACCGACTTGGCGTTGGCCGCCAGCACCTCGTCCAGGATGCGCTCGAGCTCGCCGGTGTCGCTCATCTGCTTGAGGCCCTTGGCTTCGATCAGCGCGTCGACGTCCTGGCCTTCGCCGGTCCACAGCGCCTCGAAGACCTGCTTCGCCGCGTTGTTGGAGATCGTGCCGTCCTGGATGCGCTTGATCAGCGCGGCCAGCAGCGCCGGCGTCACCGGGGCGTCGTCGATGGCGCGCTCCTCGGTGTTGAGGCGCCGCGAGATCTCGCCCATCACCCAGTTGGCGACCAGCTTCGGCGCGCCGCAGGCCTCGCGCGCGGCCTCGTAGAAGCGGGCCGTCGCCAGGCTCTGCGTCATCATCGTCGCGTCGTAGGCCGGCAGGCCGTCGACCTCCTGGAAGCGCGCCGCCATCACCGACGGCAGCTCTGGCATCTCGCCGCGCACGCGCTCGACCCAGTCGGCGCCGATCATCAGCGGCGGCAGGTCCGGGTCCGGGAAGTAGCGGTAATCGGCCGCATCCTCCTTGGTCCGCATCGCGCGGGTCTCGCCGGTGTCCGGGTTGTAGAGCACCGTCGCCTGCTGGATCTCCAGGCCGTCCTCGATCTGGTCGATCTGCCAGTTGACCTCGTAGTTCACCGCGTCGACGAGATAGCGGAAGCTGTTCAGGTTCTTGATCTCGCGCCGCGTGCCGAAGGGCTCGCCGGGCTTGCGCACCGAGACGTTGACGTCGCAGCGGAACGAGCCTTCCTGCATGTTGCCGTCGCAGATGCCCAGCCACATCACCAGCGCGTGCAGCGTCTTGGCGTACTCGACGGCTTCGGCGCCGGAGCGCATCTCGGGCTCGGACACGATCTCCAGCAGCGGTGTGCCGGCGCGGTTCAGGTCGATGCCCGACTGGCCGTGATAGTCCTCGTGCAGGCTCTTGCCGGCGTCCTCCTCGAGGTGGGCGCGCGTCAGCTTCACGACCTTCTTCTCGTCGCCGACGAAGAACTCGATCTGGCCGCCCTGCACGACGGGGATCTCGTACTGGCTGATCTGGTAGCCCTTGGGCAGGTCGGGATAGAAGTAGTTCTTGCGGGCGAAGATGGACAGCGGCGCCACCTTCGCGCCGACCGCCAGGCCGAAGCGGATCGCGCGCTCGACGGCGCCGCGGTTCAGCACCGGCAGCGTGCCCGGCAGCGCCAGGTCCACCGCGCTGGCCTGCGTGTTGGGCGCCGCGCCGAATGCGGTCGACGAACCGCTGAAGATCTTCGAGACGGTCGAGAGTTGGACGTGGTTCTCCAGGCCGATCACGACCTCGTAGCCCCGCACCAGTTGGCTGTTCTTGCTCATCGCTTGCTCGTTGTCCTTACACGCCCGCCGGGGTCTGGCGGTGCCAGTCGGTGGCCTGCTGCAGCGCATGGGCGGCGTGCAGCAGCGTGCCTTCCTGGAAGTAGTTGCCCAGCAGCTGCAGGCCCACGGGCATGCCGCCCTCGCCCAGCCCCACCGGCACGCTCATGCCGGGCAGGCCGGCCAGCGAGCCCGGCAGCGTGAAGATGTCGGCCAGGTAGACCTTGACCGGATCGTCCGCGCCTTCGCCCTGCTTCCAGGCCACCGTCGGCGCCACCGGCCCGGCGATCAGGTCGCAGTGCTGGAAGGCCTGCTGGAAGTCGTCCGCGATCATGCGGCGCAGCTTCTGCGCCTGCAGGTAGTAGGCGTCGTAGTAGCCATGCGAGAGCACGTAGCTGCCGATCATGATCCGGCGCTTGACCTCGGCGCCGAAGCCCTCGGCGCGGGTCTTCTCGTACATGTCGATCAGGTTGCCGTAGTCCTTGGCGCGGTGCCCGAACTTCACGCCGTCGAAGCGCGAGAGGTTGGAGCTCGCCTCGGCCGGGGCAATGATGTAGTAGACCGGGATGGCCAGTTCGGTGCGCGGCAGCGAGACGTCGACCAGCGTCGCGCCCAGCTTCTCCAGCTCCGCCAGGCCGGCGCGCACGGCGCCGTTCACGTCGGACGAGAGGGCGGCCGGGAAGAACTCCTTCGGCAGGCCGATGCGCAGGCCCTTGAGCGGCTGCGCGGCGCTCGCGCCCTCGCGCGCGGCCAGCATGCGCGCATGGAAGTCCTGCGGCGGCTGCTGGACGCTGGTGGCGTCGCGCTCGTCGAAGCCGCTCATCGCCGAGAGCAGCAGCGCGCAGTCCTCGGCGGAGCGCGCCATCACGCCGGCCTGGTCCAGGCTGGACGCGAAGGCGATCATCCCGTAGCGCGAGCACACGCCGTAGGTCGGCTTGATGCCGGTGATGCCGGAGAAGCTGGCCGGCTGGCGGATCGAGCCGCCGGTGTCGGTGCCGGTCGTGGCCGGCACCAGGGCCGCCGCCACCGCGACCGCCGAGCCGCCCGACGAGCCGCCCGGCACGCGCGTGCGGTCCCAGGGGTTCAGCGCCTTGAAGTAGGCGCTGTTCTCGGTGGCCGAGCCCATCGCGAACTCGTCGCAGTTCAGCTTGCCCAGCGACACGGTGCCCGCGGCGTTCAGCCGGTCGACGACCGTGGCGTCGAAGGGGCTCAGATAGCCCTCGAGCATCCTGGAGCCGGCCGTGGTCGGCATGTCGCGGGTGACGAAGATGTCCTTGTGCGCCAGCGGCACGCCGATCAGCGCGCCGGCCTCGCCGGCGGCCAGCCGCGCGTCGGCGTCCTTGGCGCGGGCGAGGGCGTAATCCGGGTCCACGTGCAGGAAGGCGCCGAGATCCTTCGCCGCGGCAACACGCGCAAGCAGATGTTGCGTCAGTTCGGTGCTGGAGACCGTCTTGGCGCGCAAGGCGCGGCCGAGCTCGGCGACGCCGAGTTGATGCAGGGGGGCGGTCATTCGATGACTTTCGGGACCAGGAACAGGCCGTCCTCGACGGCGGGAGCGCTGCGCTGGTTGAGCGCGCGCTGGTCGGTTTCGGTGACGCGGTCCTCGCGCAGCCGCAGGGCCACTTCCTGGACCGCCGACAGCGGCGTGTAGAGGGGGTCGACGCCGCTGGTGTCGACCGCGCTCATCTGCTCGACGATCGAGAAGAAGCCATTGAGCTGCGGCAGCAGCGCGGCCTGTTCGTCGCCGGAAAGTTCCAGCCGCGCCAGTTTGGCGATCCGGCTGACATCGTCGTGGGTGAGTGCCATGGGAATGTGCTCGAGGGCCGGTCCGGACCAGCGGTCCGCCGGGCGCGCGAAACATTCGCCGAACGCTGACGGAAGCCTTGCAGACGGGCCAAACCAAGGGGTGATCAGTTATTATCCCCGCTTATCTCCATGGCGCCGGGGCTGCTTCTGCAGCCTCGTTGCTTATGGCAAGGAATTTCGCTCGCGCGGACGCCGCCGGTCCGCGCGGTTACCCGACAAGAACCGCCCCGAATCGCAGCCGCCCGGACAGAACGCAGACGAACGCCGCCTGATGCCGTCGAATGCCGCCGATTGCGTGTGGTTCGACATGGACTGGCGGCTCCAGGTGCCGAAGCGTCCTGTCCTGGCCTTGCCCACACACATGCTCGCCTCCCTGCGCCGCTACTTCTCCACCGACCTCGCCATCGACCTGGGCACCGCCAACACGCTGATCTATGTCCGCGGAAAAGGCGTCGTGCTGGACGAACCCTCCGTCGTCGCCATCCGTCATGAAGGCGGTCCCAATGGCAAGAAGACGATCCAGGCCGTCGGCCACGAAGCCAAGGCCATGCTGGGCAAGGTGCCCGGCAACATCGAGGCGATCCGCCCGATGAAGGACGGCGTGATCGCCGACTTCGTGGTCACCGAGCAGATGATCAAGCAGTTCATCAAGATGGTGCACGACACCAAGCTGCTGCGTCCCTCGCCCCGGATCATCATCTGCGTCCCCTGCGGCTCCACGCAGGTCGAGAAGCGCGCGATCCGCGACGCCGCGCTGGGCGCCGGCGCCTCGGAGGTCTACCTGATCGAGGAACCGATGGCCGCCGCGATCGGCGCCGGCCTGCCGGTGTCGGAAGCGTCGGGTTCGATGGTCATCGACATCGGCGGCGGCACGACCGAAGTGGGCGTGATCTCGCTGGGCGGCATGGTCTACAAGGGCTCGGTCCGCGTCGGCGGCGACAAGTTCGACGAGGCCATCATCAACTACATCCGCCGCAACTACGGCATGTTGATCGGCGAGCCGACCGCGGAAGCGATCAAGAAGAACATCGGCTCGGCCTTCCCGGGCTCCGAGGTCAAGGAGATGGAGGTGAAGGGCCGCAACCTGAGCGAAGGCGTGCCGCGCAGCTTCACGATCTCGAGCAACGAGATCCTGGAAGCGCTGACCGATCCGCTCAACCAGATCGTTTCGGCGGTGAAGAACGCGCTGGAGCAGACCCCGCCGGAACTGGGCGCCGACATCGCCGAGCGCGGCATGATGCTGACCGGCGGCGGCGCGCTGCTGCGCGACCTGGACCGGCTGCTGGCCGAGGAAACCGGCCTGCCGGTGCTCGTGGCCGAGGACCCGCTGACCTGCGTCGTGCGCGGCTGTGGCATGGCCCTGGAGCGCATGGAACGCCTCGGTTCGATCTTCACGAACGAGTAAATCGATGCGGCCTTCGGGCCGCCTTGCGTTGAATCTCCTTTGCTGAGATCTTCATGCCTCTCGGCACCTTGGATCGCAATCCGCCACCGCTGTTCCGTGAAGGCCCGTCCGCGCTGACGAAGCTGGCCTTCTGCGCCGCGCTGGCAGTGTTCCTCATGGTGGCGGACTCCCGCTTCCAGTTGACCGCACCCGCAAGGGCCGGCCTCGCGCTCGCGCTGCATCCGCTGCAGCGCGCTCTGCTCGCGCCCGTCGACGCCTGGGAACAGGCCGGCGACTACGCCCGCGGCATGGAAAAGGCCACCGAGGCCGAGAACCAGGCACGCCAGCAACTGGCCTCGCAGGCGGTGATCCTGAGCCGCGCGGCGCAGCTGCAGGCCGAGAACACGCATCTTCGCGCGCTGCTCGACCTGCGCGAGGCGCTGCCGGTGAAAGGCCTCGCCGCTGAAGTCCTCTACGAGGCGCCGGATCCCTTCTCGCGCCGCATCGTCATCGACCGCGGCAGCCACCGTGGCGTGCGCCTGGGCGCGCCGGTGGTCAACGACGCGGGCGTGCTCGGCCAGGTGACGCGGGTCTATCCGCTGTCGGCCGAGGTCACGCTGCTGACCGACCGCGAAGCCACCATCCCCGTCCTCAACACGCGCACCCAGCAGCGCGGCGTCGCCTACGGCGGCGAACGCGGCGTGATGGAGCTGCGCTTCATCGCCGCCAACGCCGACATCAAGCCCGGCGACGCGCTTGCGACCTCCGGCCTGGACGGTCTCTACCCGCCGGGCCTGCCGGTGGCGAAGGTCGCCGAGGTGGAGCGCCGCGGCGACACCAGCTTCGCCCGCGTCGGCCTGGCGCCGGTCGCGCAGCCGGACAGCGCCCGGCACGTGCTGGTGCTGGAGCCGCTGCAGGGCCAGGAGGACGCCCGCATCGAAGCCGCGCAGGAAGCGGCCAGCGCCGCGAGCGCCGCCGCCGCCGAATCCGGCGCCAGGCCGCGTCGCGCCGCGTCCGCGCCCAAGGGAGGCCACCGATGATCATGCCGCGTGGCGCGAGCCAGCTGCTGCTGCCCGCCAACCCCCTGTTCATCGCCTTCAGCCTGGTCGTCGGCCTGCTGATCGACATGGTGCCCGTCGGCCGCCAGCCCTGGATGCCGGACGTGCTGGCGATCGTGCTGGTGTTCTGGAATGTCCACCAGCCCCGGCGTGTCGGCGTGGGCTGGGCCTTCGTCTTCGGCCTGATGATCGACGTCCACCATGGCGCACTGCTCGGCCAGCATGCGCTGGCCTACAGCCTGCTGGCCTTCGGCGCGGTCGCGCTGCATCGCCGGCTGCTCTGGTTCACGCTCGGCGCGCAGGCGCTCCACGTGCTGCCGCTGTTCGTGCTGGCCACCGCGATCGCGGTGATCGTGCGACTGGTCGTCGGCGGCATGTGGCCCGGCTGGAGCCTGGTGCTGGCGCCGGTGCTGCAGGCGGCACTGTGGCCGATCGCCGCGGCGCTGCTGCTCGCGCCCCAGCGCCGCGCGCCGGATCCCGACGCGCACCGTCCGCTCTGAGCGCGCCGAGGACGGGCCCGCGATGACGGTCATCAAGAACCTCCAGGCGGAGCTGAGCCGATTCCGGCTGCGGCTGGTCGCCGCGGCGGTGTTCGTGCTGTTCTGCTTCGGCCTGCTGGTCGCCCGCCTCGTCTACCTGCAGATCACGCAGCACGACTCGCTGCTCGAGCGCGCCGAGACCAACCGCGTCACCGTGCTGCCGATCGTGCCGAACCGCGGCCTGATCGTCGACCGCAACGGCGTCGTGCTGGCGAGCAACTATTCCGCCTACACGCTGGAGATCACGCCGTCCAAGGTGCCGGACCTGGAGGCCACGATCGACGCGCTGACCGCCGTCATCGACATCCAGCCGCGCGACCGTCGCCGCTTCAAGCGGCTGATGGAGGAGAGCAAGAACTTCGAGTCGCTGCCCATCCGCACCAAGCTGACCGACACCGAGGTCGCGCGCTTCGCCGCGCAGCGCTTCCGCTTCCCCGGCGTGGACATCAAGGCGCGGCTGTTCCGCAACTATCCGCTGGGCGATGTCGGCGCGCACCTGCTGGGCTACATCGGCCGCATCAACCAGGCCGAGAAGAAGGCGATGGAGGACTGGTCCGAAGAGGACATCGCCAACTACCGCGGCACCGAATACATCGGCAAGCTGGGCCTGGAGCAGGCCTATGAGCGCGAGCTGCACGGCCAGACCGGCTTCGAGGAGATGGAGACCAGCGCCGGCGGCCGCGCCGTGCGCCGGCTGCGCAACCGCCCGCCGACGCCGGGCAACACGCTGCACCTGTCGATCGACATCAAGCTGCAGGCGCTGGTCGAGCGCCTTTATGGCGACCGGCGCGGCGCGCTGGTGGCGATGGACCCGCGCAACGGCGAGGTGCTGGCCTTCGTGTCCAAGCCGACCTTCGATCCCAATCTGTTCGTCGACGGCATCGACGCCGACAGCTGGAAGGACCTCAACGAGGACATCGACAAGCCGCTGCTGAACCGGGCGCTGCGCGGCACCTATCCGCCGGGGTCGACCTTCAAGCCCTACATGGCGATGGCGGCGCTCAACACCGGCAAGCGCGCGGCCAACGTGGTGGTCCAGGACAACCTGACCTACAGCTTCGGTGGGCGGACCTTCGGCAGCGCGACTGGCGACCGCGCCGGCCCGAAGGACATGCGGCTGGCGATCGTGACCTCGTCCAACGTCTACTTCTACTCGCTGGCCAACGAGATGGGCGTGGACATGATCCACGACCAGCTGGAGCCCTTCGGCTTCGGCCGCAAGACCGAGATCGACCTGCTGGGCGAGGTCACCGGCATCCTGCCCAGCACCGAGTGGAAGCGCCGCGCCTATAAGCGGCCCGAGCAGCAGAAGTGGTACGCCGGCGAGACGATCTCACTGGGCATCGGCCAGGGCTACAACAACTTCACGATGCTGCAGCTGGCCACCGCGATGTCGACGCTTGCCAGCGGCGGCGAACGCTACCGGCCGCGGCTGGTGCGGGAGATCGAGGACGTGGTCAAGCACGTGCAGCGGCGCACCGCGAGCGACGCGCTGTCGCCGCTCGCGCTGCGCAAGGCCGACGTCGACGTGATCCGCAACGCGATGCACGACGTGACGATGGAAGGCACCTCGCGGATGGTGTTCGCCGGCGCGCAGTACCAGAGCGCCGGCAAGACCGGCACGGCGCAGGCGGTGGGCCTGCGCGCCGGACAGACCTACAGCAGCATCAAGGCGGACGAGCGCAAGCGCGACCACTCGCTGTACATCTCCTTCGCGCCGTACCAGGCACCGACGATCGCGCTGGCGCTGATCGTGGAGAACGCCGGCTTCGGCTCCGAGTCCGCAGCGCCGATCGCGCGACGCGTCTTCGATTACGTGTTGACCGGCACGTACCCGAGCGAAGAGGACATCGCCAAGGTGCGGGTCGGCCAGGTGGGCGCGCCGATCGGCACGCCGCGCCGCGTCGAGGACATCCCGCTGCCGGGCGCCGCGGCCAGCGCGCCGGACGCTTTGGCCTCCGCAGCGTCCGCGCCGGTGGCGGCCTCGGGTCCAGCCGGACCGACACCCAGACCCGCCGCTCCGGCGTCGGCCGTGCCCGCCGCGATACCGGGCTCCGCGGCGGAACGCCGCCTCGCGCCGGTCGCGCCGCGCCCCAACCCGGGAGCCTCACGATGAGCGCCCTCTTCAGCAAACCCAGCCTGCTGCAGCGCGTGAAACCGCTGTTCCAGGGTTTCGACATTCCGTTGCTGCTGGCCATGGGCTGGCTGATGGGGCTGGGGCTGATGTGCATGTACTCGGCCGGCTACGACCATGGCACGCGTTTCGTCGATCACGCGCGAAACATGGTGCTGGCGATGGGCGTGCTGTTCGTGACCGCGCAGGTACCGCCGCAGCGCTTGATGCAGCTCGCGCTGCCGCTCTACGCCGTTGGTGTCACGCTGCTGGTGGCGGTTGCGCTGTTCGGCATCAGCAAGAAGGGCGCGACGCGCTGGCTGAACGTCGGCGTCGTGATCCAGCCCTCCGAGATGCTGAAGATCGCGGTGCCGCTGATGCTCGCCTGGTGGTTCCAGAAGCGCGAGGGCCAGCTGCGCCTGCCCGATTTCGTCGCCGCCTTCGTGCTGCTGGTGGTGCCGGTCGGCCTGATCGCGAAGCAGCCGGACCTGGGCACCTCGCTGCTGGTGCTGGGTGCGGGCCTGTACGTGATCTTCTTCGCCGGGCTGTCGTGGAAGCTGATCATTCCGGCGCTGGTGCTGGCCGGCGCGGGCATCACCGCGCTGGTCTTCAGCGAGGACCAGATCTGCCAGCCCGACGTGAAGTGGGTGGTGCTGAAGGATTACCAGAAGGACCGGGTCTGCACGCTGCTGGACCCGACCAAGGATCCGCTGGGCAAGGGCTTCCACATCATCCAGGGCGAGATCGCGATCGGTTCGGGCGGCGTGACCGGCAAGGGCTTCATGAAGGGAACGCAGACGCACCTCGAGTTCATCCCAGAGCGGACCACCGACTTCATCTTCGCCGCCTATGGCGAGGAATTCGGCTTGATCGGGGCGCTGGGGCTGCTGCTCGGCTTCACCGCGTTGATCCTGCGGGGCCTGGCCATCGCGCACGAGGCGCCGACTTTGTTCTCCCGCTTGCTCGCCGGGGCGATCACGCTGAGCTTCTTCACCTACGTCTTCGTGAACATGGGCATGGTGACCGGCATCCTGCCCGTGGTCGGCGTACCGCTGCCGTTCATCTCGTACGGCGGCACGGCGATGGTGACGCTGGGGCTGTCGCTGGGGATGCTGATGTCGATCGCCAAGAGTCGCGGCGGCACGCAGCGCTGAGTCGACCGGCGGCCATCAGGCGGCCGCTTCCAGGTCGGCGAAGATGACGTCGCCCGGCAGGGCGAGATCGATCGAGGCCAGGTACACCACCTCGCCGCCGGCGTAGCGGGTCACCTGCCAGGAGCCGTCGATGGCCAGGCGGTGGACTTCCGTCGCGCGCTGCTCCCAGTCGACGACCAGGTACTCGCGCAGCGCGGCCAGCCGGCGGTAGCGCGCGAACTTCCGGGTCCTGTCGTCACGGGCGGAACTCCGGGAAAGCACCTCGACGATCAGCGGGCAGGCCTCCATGCCGCGCGGGCGCTTGTCCTTGTCGCAATACACCATCACGTCGGGGACCAGGCAGTTGCCGTCGTCGCACCGCACCTCCTGCGACAGGATGGCCCGGCAGGGCGCGCCGTGGAGATGCTGGCGCATCGCGACATAGAGATTGCAGGCCACGATCTGATGGCCCTCGCTCGCGCTTTCCATGACGACCGGCTGGCCGTCGATCAATTCATATCGGCTGCCATCGCCAGAGTCCCAGGCCAGGAAATCGTCGCTCGTCATCTGCATCGTCGTTGCCGCCGGAAGTCGGTATGCCATCGGAGTCACCTGCGCTTCAGTAGGAAGGAGGCGGTGATTCTTCGAAAGCCCGGAAGGGTTGTCGCTAGCTCGAACTGAGGCTGGATCGCTCGCCGGCTCCAGGTTCAGGGCACCGAATGACGGATGGGTGGAGGATGCGTCGCCGCCGGGTTCAACGTTCGCCCTGGGCAAGCGGATGGGCGGCGAAGCGCACCGTGAACCGCGCGCCAGGGCCCACACCTTCCGCCTCCGCCTGACGGCGTGCCCGCGTGTCGTCGACCGCGATCTCCGCGTCGTGCTGCTGGACGATCTCGCGCACGATCGCCAGGCCCAGCCCCGAGCCGTCGACATTGGTGCCCAGCGCGCGGTAGAACGGCTGGAAGACCTGCTCGCGCTCCGCCTCCGCGATGCCCGGCCCCGAGTCCTCCACCTGCAGCACGCAGACCTGGCCGAACGGATCCTCGACCACCCGCACGGTCACCGTCCCTCCACTGGGGGTGTACAGCAAGGCGTTGTCCACCAGATTGCGGATCAGCTCGCGGATCAGCAGGGGATGGCCGTGGATGCGCAGGCCCGCCTGGCTGGCCTCCGGCCCCTCATAACCGAGGTCCAGCCGCTTCTCCATCGCGCGCGGCACGAAATCGCGCACCGTCTCGATCGCCAGCACCGCCAGGTTCACCTCGCTGCGGCGCGCGGCGTGCTCCTGGTCCTCGGCGCGGGCCATGGCCAGCAGCTGGTTCACCATGTGCGCCGCACGCTGACTGGAGACCGCGATCTGCTTGAGCGAACGCCGCAGCTCCGACGGCGAGCTGCGACCCTCGTCGATCTCGCGCTGGGCGAGCTCGGCCTGCGTCCGCAGCCCCGCCAGCGGCGTCTTGAGCTGATGCGCGGCGTCGGCCAGGAAGTGCTTCTGCGCGCGGATCGATTGATCGAGCCGCTCGAGCAGGTCGTTGATCGCCTGCACCAGCGGGGCCACCTCGTCGGGGATGCGCTGCTCGTCGATGGGGCTCAGGTCGGAACTGTCCCGCGAGCGGATGCGGCGCTGCAGGTCGTTGAGCGGCGCGATGCCGCGCGCCAGCGCCAGCCACACCAGCAGCACCGCCAGCGGCAGGATCACGAACTGCGGCAGGATCACGCCCTTGATGATCTCGTTGGTCAGCCGCGAGCGCTTGCCCAGCGTCTCCGCGACCTGGACCAGCATCATCTTGTCGCCACCGGCCATCCCCTCCGGCACCACCCACAGGTAGGACACCCGTACCGCCTCGTTGTTGACCTCGTCGAAACGGCGGTTGACCTCCCACGGCACGATGGGCGGTTCGACTTCGGGCACCGGCAACTGGGCGTCGCCGCTCAGCAATTCGCCGCGCAGGCCCAGCACCTGGTAGTAGACCGTGTCGGACTCGTCCGCCCGGAGCAGCGCCGCGGCCTCTGGGGCCAGCGCGTAGCGCGACCGCCCACGTCGCGTGGAGGCGTCGCCGGGCCCCGGCTCCGTTGCGACCTGCAGGCCCAGCGTGCGCGCCATCTCGTCGAGCTCGCGGTCGTAGGGCTTGTTCGCGATGCCCTGCGCCACCAGCCACGTCAGCGCGACGCTGATCGGCCAGATGACCAGCAGCGGGGCGAGCATCCAGTCCAGGATCTCGCCGAACAGCGAGCGATGGCCGGACGATTCACCCGCCATGCCGCGCGTCCTCGATCAAGCGTGCGCCCAGGGGCTCCGGGACGCCCCGCACCTCAGCCCGGAATCTTTTCAAGGCAGTAGCCAAGCCCGCGCACCGTCGCGATGCGGATCGGCCCCTGCTCGATCTTCTTGCGCAGCCGATGGATGTAGACCTCGATCGCGTTGTTGCTGACCTCTTCGCCCCACTCGCACAGGCGCTCGACCAACTGGTCCTTGCTGACCAGCCGTCCCGCGCGCTGCAGCAGCACCTCGAGCAGCGACAGCTCCCGCGCCGACAGTTCCACCATCTGATCGTTGATGTAAGCGACGCGGCCGGTGGCGTCGAACGTCAACGGGCCATGGCGGATCACGCTGGAGGCGGTGCCCAGGCCGCGGCGCGTCAACGCGCGCACACGCGCCTCGAGTTCCTGCAGCGAGAAGGGCTTGGCCATGTAGTCGTCGGCGCCAAGGTCCAGGCCCTTGACGCGTTCCTCGATGCTGTCCGCCGCGGTCAGGATCAGCACCGGCACGGACGATCCGCGCGCCCGCAGCCGACGCAGCACTTCCAGCCCATGCAGCTTCGGTAATCCCAGGTCGAGGATCAGCAGGTCGAACTCATGCGAGGCCAGCGCGGCGTCGGCCTCGCTGCCGCTGCCGACCTGGTCGACGGCGCAACCCGAGGCTCGCAACGAGCGCAGCAGGCCATCGGCCAGGACCTGGTCGTCTTCGGCGATCAAGATGCGCATGTGTCGTCCCCTCTGGTTATGGAGACATTCTAGGGAGCGGTCCGGGGCGCTTCCCTAGGCGTTTCCGAGCCGTCCTCAGGCGGATGAGCGGGGCACCAGTCAGGTGGGCGACAGCTTGGGAGGCGGCACTTCCCCCTCTTTGGCGAAAACGGGGGGAGTTGTGCGGCTGGCTCATCCTGTGAGCCACCTGCGGCCTAACATCCCGCCATCGACAGCGCCGCAGCCGCACCGACGGGCGGCACGGGTCGACAAAGTACTGTACAGATATACAGATTGCGCCATAATCCGCCGCAGCCAACAGGAGAAGATTGCATGGACGCCCCCGTGAAGAACGCCAACACCGAAAAAGCCAAGGCCCTGCAGGCCGCCCTCGCCCAGATCGAAAAGCAGTTCGGCAAGGGCTCGATCATGCGGCTGGCCGAAGGCGAGAAGATCGAGGACATCCAGGTCGTCTCCACCGGCTCGCTGGGCCTGGACATCGCGCTGGGCGTCGGTGGCCTGCCCCGCGGCCGCGTGATCGAGATCTACGGTCCGGAATCGTCCGGCAAGACCACGCTGACGCTGCAGGTCATCGCCCAGATGCAGAAGCTGGACGGCGTGTGCGCCTTCATCGACGCCGAGCATGCCCTGGATGTCCAGTACGCGCAGAAGCTGGGCGTCAACCTGCAGGAGCTGCTGATCAGCCAGCCCGACACCGGCGAACAGGCGCTGGAGATCGTGGACTCGCTGGTGCGTTCGGGTTCGGTGGACCTGATCATCGTGGACTCGGTCGCCGCGCTGACGCCGAAGGCCGAGCTTGAAGGCGAGATGGGCGACGCGCTGCCTGGCCTGCAGGCCCGCCTGATGAGCCAGGCGCTGCGCAAGCTGACCGCCACCATCAAGAAGACCAACTGCACCGTCATCTTCATCAACCAGATCCGGATGAAGATCGGCGTGATGTTCGGTTCGCCCGAAACGACCACCGGCGGCAATGCGCTGAAGTTCTACGCCTCGGTGCGCCTGGACATCCGTCGCATCGGCTCGATCAAGAAGGGCGAGGAAGTCATCGGCTCCGAGACCAAGGTCAAGGTCGTGAAGAACAAGGTGGCGCCCCCGTTCAAGACGGCGGAGTTCGACATCCTCTACGGCGAGGGCATCAGCCGCGAGGGCGAGATCATCGACATGGGCGTGACCGCGAAGATCGTCGACAAGTCGGGGGCCTGGTACGCCTACAGCGGCGAGAAGATCGGTCAGGGCAAGGACAACGCGCGCGAGTTCCTGCGCGAGAACCCCGACCTGGCGGTCGAGATCGAGAACAAGATCCGCGAATCGCTGGGTATCCCCCTGCTGGGCGCCGCGCCTGGCGACGCCGAGTAAGCACCGGGCGACGGCATGACTCCGTCCGGAAACCGGCGGGGTTCGGCCTCGCAGCCGCTGTCGCTCAAGGCCAGAGCCGTGGCCCTGCTCGCGCAGCGCGAGCACAGCGCGATGGAGCTGCGCCGCAAGCTGCTGCGCATTGCTCGTGATCGACAAGCTGCGCTGATCGAGGCCGCCGCCGGCGAGGGCAATCCCTCTTCGAGCCCAGGGCCGGGGGCCGGGCGTTCCGAGGCCGAGGATCCAGACGGCTCCGAAGCCCAGGCGGTCACGCTGACCCAGGAAGTGGACGCGGTCCTCGACTGGCTCAAGGCGAACGGCTATCTCGACGAATCGCGATTCGTCGAGTCGCGCATCCACGCGCGCTCCCAGCGCTTCGGACAGCGCCGCATCGAGCAGGAGCTCGCCCAGCATGGGTTGGCGCTCGACGCGGAGCAGCGATCGGCGCTGGCGGCCGGAGAGCTGGACCGCGCTTGTGAGTTGCTGCGTCGCAAGTTCGGCGAGGGAGCGCCGGTGGACGCGTCGGCGGAGGCCAAACGGCTGCGCTTCCTGACGGGGCGAGGCTTTGGATCCGAACTCGCCCGCAAGGCGGTGCGCCGCGTTGCCGCCGGCCCTGACGCATGAAGCGGTGACAGACGCAGAAACCGCCTGAAACTTCGTGCGTCACGAGCACCTTTCGAGCCGCTGACAAGCCCACGCCAGTGCGCGGCACAACCGCGCCAAGGGCTTGATGCAACGCAGCATGCTACATTTTCGGCTTCGCAAACCAGCCCGCCGGCGTTCGTCCGCGGGCGTGTTTTTGCGTGTTTGCATCGGTTTATGTCTTTCACCGCCTCCCCCGAGCGCCATCCGCCGCAACGTCGCCGAACCGTCGACGCGAGGTCCTATGGCCGCGACGACGGGATCCTTGTCGCGGAGGCCCGGCTGAATCCGGCGCTGCAAACCCCATCTCAACGCCGGCATCGCGGAGCGTCCGCGGCATCGGCGGCCTCTTCCTGATTCATCCATCAAGCGAGACCTCCCTATGAAGATTCACGAGTACCAGGGCAAGGAAATCCTGCGCCAGTTCGGCGTGCCGGTGCCGCGCGGCATTCCCGCGTTCACGGTGCAAGAAGCGGTCGAAGCCGCGCAGAAGCTGGGCGGCCCGGTCTGGGTGGTCAAGGCGCAGATCCACGCCGGCGGTCGCGGCAAGGGCGGCGGCGTCAAGCTGGGCAAGAGCCTGGACGACGTGAAGGCGCTGTCCGAGCAGATCCTGGGCATGCAGCTGGTCACGCACCAGACCGGCCCGGCCGGCCAGAAGGTCCGCCGCCTGTACATCGAGGAAGGCGCGGACATCAAGAATGAGCTGTATGTCTCGCTGGTGACCGACCGCGGCACCCAGAAGGTGGCCTTCATCGCGTCGAGCGAGGGTGGCATGGACATCGAGGAAGTCGCCCACTCGACCCCCGAGAAGATCATCACCGAGTACATCGACCCGCTGACCGGCATCACCGCGGGGCAGTCGAAGAAGATCGCCGCGGCCATCGGCCTGACCGGCGCTTCGGTGGACCAGGCCGTCGACCTGTTCGCCAAGCTCTACAAGTGCTACATGGACACCGACGCGTCGCTGGTGGAAATCAACCCGCTGAACTGCGACTCCAAGGGCAACCTGATCGCGCTGGACGCCAAGTTCAACTTCGACGCCAACGCGCTGTTCCGTCATCCGGAAATCGTCGCCTACCGCGATCTGGACGAAGAGGATCCGGCTGAGATCGAAGCCTCCAAGTTCGACCTGGCCTACATCTCGCTGGACGGCAACATCGGTTGCCTGGTGAACGGCGCCGGCCTGGCCATGGCCACGATGGACACCATCAAGCTGTTCGGCGGCGAGCCGGCCAACTTCCTGGACGTCGGCGGCGGCGCCACCGCCGAAAAGGTCACCGAGGCCTTCAAGATCATGCTGAAGAACCCCGAGGTGAAGGGCATCCTCGTCAACATCTTCGGCGGCATCATGAAGTGCGACACCATCGCCGAAGGCGTGATCACCGCCTGCAAGGCCGTCAACCTGAATGTGCCGCTGGTCGTCCGCATGAAGGGCACCAACGAGGAGCTGGGCAAGAAGATGCTGGCCGAGTCCGGCCTGCCCATCATCGCCGCCGACACCATGGCCGAAGCCGCGACCAAGATCGTCGCCGCCGTCAAGTAAGCCGCAGACCCAGCCAAGGAATACGACATGAGCATCTACATCAACAAGGACACCAAGGTCATCACCCAGGGCATCACGGGCAAGACCGGTCAGTTCCACACCCTGGGCTGCCAGGCCTACGCCAACGGCAAGAACGCGTTCGTCGCCGGCGTGAACCCGAAGAAGGCGGGCGAGAAGTTCTCGGACATCCCCATCTACGGCACCGTGAAGGAAGCCGCCGCCCAGACCGGCGCGACCGTGTCGGTGATCTACGTGCCGCCCGCGGGCGCCGCCGCCGCGATCTGGGAAGCCGTCGAGGCTGACCTGGACCTGGCGATCTGCATCACGGAAGGCATCCCCGTCCGCGACATGCTGGAAGTGCGCAACAAGATGAAGGCCAAGGAACTGGCCGGCGGCAAGAAGACGCTGCTGCTGGGCCCGAACTGCCCCGGCCTGATCACGCCCGACGAGATCAAGATCGGCATCATGCCCGGCCACATCCACCGCAAGGGCCGCATCGGCGTGGTCTCGCGCTCCGGCACGCTGACCTATGAAGCGGTCGCGCAGCTGACCGAGATCGGCCTGGGCCAGTCCTCGGCCGTCGGCATCGGTGGCGACCCGATCAACGGTCTGAAGCACATCGACGTGATGAAGGCCTTCAACGACGATCCCGACACCGACGCCGTGATCATGATCGGCGAGATCGGCGGCCCGGACGAGGCGGAAGCCGCGCGCTGGTGCAAGGCCAACATGAAGAAGCCGGTCGTCGGCTTCATCGCCGGCGTCACCGCCCCTCCCGGAAAGCGCATGGGCCACGCCGGCGCGCTGATCTCGGGCGGCGCCGACACGGCCGATGCCAAGCTGGCCATCATGGAAGAGTGCGGCTTCACCGTGACCCGCAACCCGTCTGAAATGGGCAAGCTGCTGAAGGGCCTGCTGTAAGCAGCAGGAAAAACCTGATGAGGAAGATCGTTGGTGCGTAATTTCACGCACTGCGATCCCAGGGGTAGGGCGGGGACAATCCTCGCGTACCCCCTGAACCAAGGAAGGGGCCCAGTGGGCCCCTTCTCTCGTTCATCCCTCCAACGCTTTAGACTGGGCCCTCGTTGCGCGAGGCCCGGCGCGGGTTCCCCTCCATGGACATGTTCACCAGCCCCGAGTTCTGGCTCGCCGTCGGCCAGATCATCCTGATCGACATCCTGCTGGGTGGCGACAACGCCGTCGTCATCGCGCTTGCCTGCCGCAAGCTGCCGCCCAACCTTCGCACGAAGGGCATCATGTGGGGCACCGCCGGCGCGATCGTGCTGCGCGTCGTGCTGATCTTTTTCGCGCTCACGCTGCTCAAGCTGCCGTTCCTGAAGCTGGTCGGCGGTGCGCTGCTGCTGTGGATCGGCATCAAGCTGCTGATGCCGGAAGCCGAGGATGACCACTCGAAGATGGAAGCGAGCGACAAGCTCTGGGGCGCGGTGAAGACCGTCATCATCGCGGACTTCGTGATGAGCCTGGACAACGTCATCGCGATCGCCGGTGCCGCGGAAGGCGCGGGCTCCCATCACCAGATGCCGCTGGTGATCTTCGGCCTGCTGGTCTCGATCCCCATCATCGTCTGGGGCAGCCAGCTGGTGATCAAGCTGATGGACAAGTTCCCGATCGTGATCACGCTGGGCGCAATGTTGCTGGGCTGGATCGCCGGCACGATGCTGGTCACCGATCCGGCGCTGAACAGCTGGGTGCCGATGCAGCCGGGCGACAAGCCCGGGACCACGGAAGTGCTGCCACAGGTCTATTACGCGCTGGGCGTGGGTGGCGCACTGTTCGTGTTGATCGTCGGCAAGCTGCTGGCTGCGCGCAAGCCGGCCGAAGCCTGACGAAAGGCCCGCCATGCCATGAGCGCCTCCGGCTTCCTGAAGCGATTGCTGGGCCGGGGCGCGTCCGACGAGGACGGGCATGGCGCGCCTGACACCCTGCCCACGACACAGCCGATGCCGCGCGCGGCCGGCGTGGCGCTCGACGACTACGAGATCGGCGAGGAACTCGGTCGCGGGGCGATGGCGGTGGTCAACCGTGCGATCGACCGGCGCAGCGGCGGAACGGTCGCGATCAAGCGGCTGGCCTTGCAACGCGAATTCGCGCCCGAGGACCTGATCGACGTCCGCGACCGCTTCATGCGGGAAGCCAGCGCGGCGCGACACCTGGATCACCCCGACATCCTTCGCGTCCTGGACGCCGGCGAATGCGCCGGCGACACCTGGATCGCCATGGAGTACGTCGTCGGGCAGGATCTCAGCCACCACACGCGAGCGGGGCAGCTGCTGCCCCTGCGGGAGGTGCTGCTGCTCGGCGCCCGGCTGGCGCGGGCCCTGTCTTACGCCCATGGACACGGCGTCGTGCACCGCGACATCAAGCCGGCGAACGTGATGCTGGAGCGCGAGTCCGGCAGCGTGAAGATCATGGACTTCGGCATCGCGCGCGTCGCCGACGGCAGCCGCACGCGGACCGGCCTGGTGCTGGGTACGCCGTCCTACATGTCGCCGGAACAGCTGGCCGGCCTGCAGGTGGACGGGCGCAGCGACTTGTATTCGCTGGGTGCGATGCTGTTCCAGCTGCTCACCGGCCATCTGCCCCACCAGTCCGAGTCGATGGCCACGCTGATGCATCAGATCACCAACCAGCCGGCGCCGGACATCCGTCGCCTGCGTCCGGAGCTCCCGGAATCGCTGGCGCTGATCGTCGCTCTCGCGCTGGAGAAACGCCCCGAGCTGCGCTACCAGCGCGGTGACCTGATGGCTCAGGATCTGGAGGCGGTGTTGAGCCAGATTCCGGTCGAATTGGCCAATAGCACAGGCGCCACACCCCCCCCGCCAGCGGGACAGGCATTCGAGCGAACTTTGCGGCTACAGTCCCAGGGCGCAGTGCACAATCCCCTTCCCCCAGCCGATCCCGCCAGCAAGACATGACCCTGGAGTTCTTCAGCGCCACCGACACCGGACGCGTGCGCGACAACAATGAAGACTCGGTCGCCCTGGAGCCGGGCGTCGGGCTGGCGGTCCTCGCCGACGGCATGGGGGGCTACAACGCCGGGGAAGTCGCCAGCCAGATGCTGACGACCTTCATCAAGTCGGAACTGGGGCGCTGGCTGGCTGAGAGCGGGCAGCATGCGACCGACATCGATGTGCGGCGTGCGATGGACATCTGCGTCGACAACGCCAACCGGGCGATCTTCAACGCCGCCAACACGAATCCGCGTTATGCCGGCATGGGCACGACGTTGGTCCTGGCAGTCTTCAGAGAACAGAGCCTGCTGCTTGGACACGTCGGCGACTCGCGCGCCTACCGCTTGCGGGAAGGGCAACTCGTTCAGTTGACGCGTGACCATTCGTTGCTGCAGGAACAGATCGATGCAGGTCTACTGACACCCGAGGAAGCCGTCTTCAGCAGCAACAAGAATCTGGTGACGCGGGCTGTAGGCGTCGAGGACACGGTGATGCTGGAAGTCCATCAGCATGAGCTGCTGCCGGGCGACCAGATCCTGCTGTGCAGCGATGGACTGTCCGACATGGTCGATGACGCCAGCGTGGCACAGGTGTTGCAAAGCCACGAAGACCTGCCTGAGGCGGCGCAGGCGTTGGTCGACGCGGCCAATGACATGGGCGGCAAGGATAATATTGCGATCGTTCTGGTTCGCGCGGAAAGTCGCACCAAGCCATGGGCGTGGTGGCCATTCAGTCGTAACAATGGGCGCCGTTGAGGCGGCCCGCTACAAATAAGACAGGACTCGAGGTCAAGCATGGGCAAGCTGGTGGTGTCGCTCGACGGCGTGGTGATCAAGGAAGTGCAGGTCACCAAGGACAAGACCACGCTCGGCCGTCGGCCGTACAACGACATCGTCATCGACAACCTGGCGGTCAGCGGCGAGCACGCCGTGCTGCAGATGGTTGGCGCGGATGTCTTCATCGAGGATCTGAACTCGACCAACGGCACGTACATCAACGGCAAGGCGATCAAGAAGCAGCTGCTCTCGCACAGCGACGTGATCGAAGTCGGGAAGTACAAGATCAAGTATCTGGTCGAGGACAACGCCGACTACGAGAAGACGATGATCCTGCGCCCGGGCACGGCCCCGAGCAGCGGTTTTGGATTGCCGTCCTCGTTCGGTGGCCTGGGCCCGGCGCCGGTGTCGACCGCGCCCGCCGCCATCAAGGTGCTCAACGGGCCGGCAGCCGGCCGTGAGGTCACGCTGACCAAGGTGGTCACGACGGTCGGCAAGCCCGGCGTGCAGGTGGCGTCGATCACCAAGCGGCCCAGCGGTTATGTCTTCGCACACGTCGAGGGCGGCGCCAGACCGGTGGTCAACGGCGCGCCTCTGACCGCCGAGTCGGTCCCGCTGAAAAACGGTGACGTGATCGAGTTGGCCGGCACGCAGATGCAATTCGTGCAGGTCTGACGCTTCGCTCCGCAGATCCGGTCAAAGGGGCTCGCGAGCCCCTTTTTCACGTGCGTTTCGGCCAAATCAGGCGTTGGATCGCCGCCAATCCTGTATCCAGATGATTCAGCACTGTCGGTCGATGACTGACACGCGTGCAGGTTTTCACGGCACACCGGCGGCGTCGCGTAAGCGACGGCAATAAGTCCCCGATTCGCGGATTCGGCGCTTAGCGCCGCGCAAGGCTGCCTCTACAGTCCCCGGCATGAAGATTCGCGTGCTCGGTTGCGCCGGCGCCCTGGCGGCCGGCTACAGGACCACCTCCTTCCTGCTGGACGACGATGTGCTCATCGACGCCGGCAGCGGCGTGGCCGAGCTCACTGTGGAGGCGATGGCCAAGGTCGACCATATCCTGGTCACGCATTCGCATCTCGACCACGTCCTGGCGATCGGCCTGCTGGCTGACACCGTCCAACGCCGACGCGCCCAGGCAGGCCGCCCGCCGGTGAAGGTCCATGCGCTTCGAGAAACGCTGGAAGCCCTCCGGGCCCACGTATTCAACGGCGTCATCTGGCCGGACTTCACCCGTTTGCCGTCAACGGATCGGCCCGCGTTGACCTTCCATGAGTTCGCCGTGGGCGATCGGTTGGATCTCGGCGATGGTCGCCGCATCGAGGTGCTGAGCGCTGCGCATACGGTTCCCGCGGTGGGTTTTGCCGTGGATGGCGGAGCGCTTGGTCACTGGGTCTTCACCGGAGACACCGGCCCGAATCCGGCGCTCTGGCAGCGGCTGTCGGAGATCAAGGTCGCGCATCTGGTCATCGAATGCGCGTTTGGCGACGACGAATGCGGGCTCGCCGGCATCAGCAAGCACCTATGCCCGACAACATTGCGGGATGAACTGGCGAAGCTAGACGGTTCGATTGATGTACACATCACCCACATCAAACCCGGTGAACGGGAGGCGGTGATGGAGGCAGTCATGGCGCTTCGTACGACGCATCGCTTGTCTGCCCTGGAGAACTTCCAGGAGTTCGCACTGGCCTAACGTTCGCTGCCGCCACACTTGCCGCCCGCACCGATCTTCGCTGTGGGCGGCTTCGTTTCGGGTGGTCGCGTACCTTGGCCGACAAACTTTGGCAGCACCTCGGCGACTGACAAATCGTGGCAGGGCGGCTGACAAAAATGGTCACTTGAAGTCAGGTCGCCGCCGACAGGCTGTGAAGTGGGTCACGGAACGGAGAAGGAATGCGGCTGGCACGGCCCCTGCGTTCATGGAGGTCGTCTCTACCCCTAATCTCTCTTTGGAGTGTTTATGAAGCGCGTTCAACAAGGTTTCACCCTGATCGAGCTGATGATCGTCGTGGCGATCATCGGCATCCTGGCCGCCGTGGCTCTGCCGGCGTATCGTGACTACATCATCCGCGCCAAGGCGTCGGAAATGTACGCGTTCACCGCTCAACCGAAGGCCAACATTCAGGAATGGGTCACGGTCAAGGGCACGATGCCCGCTACCGCTGACATCGCCATGCCGACCGCTCCGTCGGGCAGCGTCGTCGCCTCGACGGCCTTCGATGGCACCAACATCACGGTTACCGGCAGCAGTGTCGAACCCAAGCTGTCGGGCCAGACCGTGGTCATCAAGAGCTCGCTGCCTGCCAACACCGAAGTCGTGGTTTGGACTTGCTCCGGCGGCACGGTTGCCAAGCAGTATCTGCCGGCCAGCTGCAAGTAATCTAGCCTTGTGAACTGAAAGGCGCCTGGAGCGCCATGAAGAAGGAGCCTACGGGCTCCTTTCGTCGTTTGGAGGTATTCAACCGAAGTTTTGCCTCGGACTGCCGCGTTACCATACCGCCGCCCCGAATACTCCAATTTCACGGAAGGCTGCCGACACCGAGTGGCCACACCTGCCGTTCTCCCCACCCACGGGTTTATTCATGCTTCCGCTGACACCGCCCCCTGACGCGCGCTTCGCATGGCGAACTCGTGTCCGTGCTAGTGCCATCCACCTGGTCAGTTGCATCGCGGTAGCGACGGCTGTCGCAGCGTTGGTATTGCTGGTTTGGTATCCCTGGCCATATCGGGTGATCTCGGGCGGCGAACACCTACTTTTTCTTGTGATGGGCGTTGATATCGTCATGGGCCCGCTGATTACTCTTGCGATCTTCGACCCCCGCAAGCCGATGCGGGTGCTCAAGCGGGACCTGATTGTCATTGTCGCCCTGCAAATTGCTGCGCTCTTCTATGGCTTGCATACGGTTTATGTCGCACGCCCGATCGCGCTGGCGCTGGAGGGGTCGCGTTTCCGTGTCACCACGGCGGTTCAGGTCGTGTCGGAGGAATTGCCGCGTGCGCAGGAAGGCTTTAGGTCTTTACCACTGAACGGACCATGGTTGGTGGCAACGGCCGAGCCATCGGCGCAAGAACAAGGTGATGCCATCTTCATGGCCATGGCGGGGGCGGACCTCGGCGCACGACCGTTGTTCTGGCGGACTTGGGGGCCCGACGCCCGCCGCGAAACCCTAAAGGTGGGCAAGCCACTCGAGCCACTCCTGACGTCGTTGGCGAATCGCGTGGAGGTGGACGCGGCCATTGCTCGCACAGGCCGCCCCGCAGATCAGCTGCTGGTGATTCCCGTGATTGCGCGTCGTCTGGATTGGTCCGTGCTGATCGACAAGACCACGGGCGATCCGGTCGGATTTGCGCCCGTCGAGTCATTCTGAAGCTCCGCTTCATTGCCTGACACACATCTGCGGACCACGCATTCCCTACATGACTGAATATTTGCCTGCAGTGCCGTCGTCGCTGACTCTTCACCCTGCGACGTCCACAAGTGACGCATGCGTACGAGACACCAAGCTAGCCATCAAGGCAGCGTTGGTTGCATTGCTGATTCTTGCGTTAGCGGCCAGCCTTGGCCTCTGCAGTTGGCCTGGAGCCTCAATCATTCCGAGTTTGTTCTTCGGCACGGCCATTCAGCGCTTCAATGTCGTGGATAGCGTTGCGGTGTTGTTCGTGATCCTGTTTTGGGGAACATTGCCTAGCCGTACCGCAATGGCCGTGTCGCTCATGGGTGGCTCAGCGGTCTACGCTTTGCTTGCCTTGCTGCTACCCGATGTGTTTCGCCCCTCCAACCCCGAACACATCTTGTTGGCATACGGCGTGCCATGTATCGCGCTGGTTATTCATCGTGCTGTGCTCGCTGGTCGTTCCATTCCTGCCGACTTGATCGGTTACCGAATGCGCGGCGTCTTGGTTCTTCTGTTGCTCAATATTGTTCTTGCGAACGCCGCGCTTCAATTGACCGCGGCGGCTCATCCCGAGGTCATGGACACCCACGCGCTGGCCATGGATCAATTGCTGAACTTTGGCTTCGCGGCGTCGGTTGTGCAGGCTGTCCGCGGATCTCCTGGGTTGCTTGAACTACATGAGTTTCTCTACACCTATACGCCTGCGTTCCTACTTGGCGCGGTGGCTTTGCAACTCGCAGGCAAGCGGGCCCATGTGCCGAGCGTGACGCTGATATGGCTGTTGATGACGATGTCCGCCTGCGTCGCTTATCACCTGTTTCCCATCACAGGCCCGCGCTACGTCTTTGGTGACGTGGGTTTCGCGACTGCAATCGCCAAGCCCGTTACTCTTCAGCAGGTCCTTGTACTTGCCCCTTACCCCCGTAACGGCATGCCGTCGATGCACTTCGGCTGGGCCTTGGCGGCGTGCATCGTGTTATGGCAGACCGTGCGGCATTGGCTGCCGCGCCTTGTTGGCGCCTTGGCGACCTTGGGCGTTGCCTCGGCAACAATCGCCCTGGGCGAGCACTATCTGATTGACTTGATAGTGGCCATCCCATTCGTGCTTGGCGCAATGGCAATGGTCACGACTGGAGTTCCGTGGACGTCGGCAGCCAAGCGGCGGGTCGTTATCGCCGGCTTTGGCCAGTGGCTGGTCTGGGTGCTGTGCATGCGCTTTGCGATGCCCTTCTTGCAGGAGCATCAATGGATCGCCTTCGGTATGCTACTCGTCACGATCGCGGTCGTGGTCTTGCAGATCTCGTGGCGACGCCAATTCGAGGCGCACGCGATCACCCCCATCGAACCAGCGCCAAGCCCCCAAGCCACCGCGGAGCTTGAAGTGCAGCGTCGATGGCTGCATCGCTTCGGTCTGATGTTCGTAACTTCCGGTGCTGCGGCATTGGTGTATCAGGTCGTCTTCGCGAAAAAGCTGGCTCTGGTTTTCGGCAGCACGGCCACTGCGACCTTCACGGTGTTGGCGACATTCCTCGGCGGCATGTCGATCGGCGCACTGATTGGCGGCGTACTAGCGACACGCTCGCATCGACCGCTGCGCGATTACGCCATCGTCGAACTTGCGATCGCAGGCTACTGCGTGCTATCGCCCTTCTTGTTCGATCTCGCGCAGGCCGCATACGTGGCCTTGGCTGCGGGCGTGCCACCCGACGCGCCACAGCTGCTGGTGCTGCGGATCGCGCTCGGCGCTGCAGTACTCTCCGTGCCGACGGTACTGATGGGTATGACGCTGCCGTTGCTCGCTCAGGCGCTCGGTGCCACCGCCGGCTCGCTGGGCAATCGGGTGGCTTGGCTCTACTTCTGCAACACCATTGGCGCGGCGCTCGGCGCACTCCTGACGGCCTACTTCGTGATTCCGGCGGTGGGTATCCAGCGCACTGTGCTTATCGCCGCTTTGCTCAACCTCATGGTGGCGCTCGGCGCGCTTGAATTGCTCAAGCAGCCGGCCGCAGACCGTGCTGCCGTGCCGGCCGCTCTGGCCGGCTCCAGCCAGACGCCGTTCGGCAGCCGGCAGGTGACGTTGGCCATGGCGGCGCTGGGCATCGGTGGCATGCTGTCGCTTGGCCTGGAGGTCACCTACGTGCACCTGCTGTCGATCGTGGCGGGCAACAGCGTCTATGCATTTGGGTTGATGCTGGCCGCGTTCCTCATGGGCCTATCGCTCGGGGGCGAAGGCGCGCGCCGACTCCTCGGACGACTGTCCCCTGTGGCCGGCCTGGCCGCAGCCCTGCTGTGCCTTGCCGCGTCGATTGTTCTCACTGCTGGCGGATGGAACGCTATCCCAGACTATTTCGCCAGTTTTCAACAGTACGGGGCGGTACGAAGCTTCGGCAGCCGCGAAGCGATCCGCGGCATGGTATGCATGCTGATCATGGTGCCACCGACCCTGTGCATCGGCGCGGCCTACGTTTTCGCGATGGAAATCGCGACCTCTGGCGCTACTGTCAAGCGACTCGGTGCCGCGGCGGCAATCAATACCCTGGGCAATATCGTCGGTGTGCTGCTGTTTGGATTCGTTGTGTTGCCGCGCTGGGGCGGCTTGGATGCGGCTCTGTTGATCGCTTTCTGCGCGATAGCGCTCGGACTCATCCTGCTCACAACCTCCATTGCTGGACGATCGCGACGCTGGGTCGCTCTATTCGCCGTCGCAACACTCGGGCTCCTTTGGCAACACCGCGACGCCACGCTGGATTACCGCACTCTCAGTTCAGGTGCCAATGTGTATTTCGCGGCGCAGGACTGGGGGCGTGTGGTGGACCACGCAGAAAGCATTGACGGTGGCCTAACCGCAGTGGCGCAAGGCGACCTTCAAGGCCGGCCTCTGAAGACGCTGCTGACCAACGGAAAATTCCAAGGCAATGACTGGCTCACCGGAGAGATGCAGGCACAGATCGGCTTCGCGATGGCGCCGCTAATGCATCAGGAGCGTCGGGAGCGGGCGCTTGTGATCGGCTACGGAACCGGGGCAACCAGCCGCGTTTTTCACGAGGCGGGTTTCAAGCGAGTGGATATTGCGGAACTCAGCGCCGATATCGTGCGGCTCGCTGACCAGCATTTTCCGGCGATCAACCGTCAGGTCTCGTCGCAGCCAGGCGTGCACCTCAGTGTGACCGACGGCCGCAATCTACTGTTGCTGTCGCGAGATCAATACGATGTAGTCAGCATCGAGCTGACTTCTATCTGGTTCGCGGGCGCCGCCTCGCTCTACAACCATGAGTTCTATGAACTGGCAAAGCGCAGGATGACGGAGGACGGTGTGCTACAGCAGTGGGTGCAATTGCACCGGTTGACGCCTGAGGACATCCTAACCGTCGTGGCCAGCCTGCGCAGCTCGTTCCACTTCGTGAGCCTGTATGTGTTGGGTGGGCAGGGCGTCTTGGTCGCCACCAACGATCCCGCTCGCGCGATGCCTCGACTGCAAGCGGTGCAGACGCTGGAGTCCTTTGCGGAGCTTGAGGAGGTTCGGACAATCCTTGGCCGGCCACTCCGAGCGCTGATCGGAGACCGGTTGCTCGCACCCGATGGGGTGGATCGCTTTGTGGCCAGTTCAGGCGTAGCGCCCGCCGTGTGGGTTAGCACCGACGACAATGTGCGACTCGAGTACAGCACGCCACGAGCCAATGTTCGTGACCCGCTGGCCTCACAACAACAGAATCTGGCGGTGCTGCAACGCTTCAGCGCGTCACCTTCGATACCGACGGCTCCGGCTTCCGCCGCTACCCGCTGATGAGTGAGGCGTCGGCGGCGTTGATGCGCCAGGACAGTAAAGTAGTCAGTCCGCAAGACGCAAATTGCCCATGACGCCCGCCGCGACGACTCGTACCGCCGATATGTCCACCTTTGATCCGGGGCAGTCGGTCGTACCGCCCCGCCGGCCGCTTATCCTCCTGGGCCTGCTCGTTGGCGTCACGCTCGCCCCGCTGATCGCCTTCAACCAGACGCCGTCGGCCACGCTTTACAACCAGCTGATGGCCTTTGCAGGTCTCGGGCTGCTGGTCGCCGGTCTGGCGTGGGGACGCTCCCTGCGCGCAGGCTGGCGCAACGACGGCGTGTCCCTCTCCCTGCTGCTGATGACCGCCGTCGCCTTGGCGGCGCCGTTCACCCATGGACTCCCCTGGTCCATGTCGTTGACCAGCATTGCGATGCTGCTCGGCGCGTTGCTCGCCGTGCAAACCGGTCGCGCCGTGGTGGCCAACCAGAGAGACCAAGTGCTGACGCTCTTCTGCGTCGCCCTCGTCGGCGCCGGTGTGCTGAGCGTCGTCGTCAGCCTCATCCAGATGTTCTTCCCGTCGCTGGCCGACGGCAACGTCATCGCACGCTCAGGGCTCGTGGGTCGCGCGGTCGGCAACATGCGCCAGCCCAATCACCTTGCGAGCCTGCTGATGTGGGCCTGCGTCGCGTCCGTGTGGCTGGCGCAAGGCGGCTGGCTCGCTCGCCGTCTGGGCGGAGCGCTGAGAGGCACCGTCGCACTGCACGTGCTGCTCTTTCTCTTCGTCTTCTGCGTGCTGCTCAGCGCCTCCCGCACCGGCATGATCGGCGTGGCGATGCTCGCCCTCTGGGGCGCGGTCGATGCCCGACTCGCCCCGCGCGTGCGCATCGCGCTGGGATCGACGCTGATCATGTTCGCCATCGGCTGGGGGCTGCTCGAGGCTTACACCGCCCTGAGCCATCACGCCTTCGGCGCCCAGTCCCGCGTGTCTGAGGAAGGCGCGGGTTCTCCGTCGCGCATCGCGATCATGAAAAACGCGATCGGCCTGTTGCAGCGCTACCCGCTGACCGGCTCCGGTTGGGGAGACTTCAACTTCGCTTGGACGATGACGCCGTTCCCGGACCGCCCGGTCGCGTTCTTCGATCACACCCACAACCTCGAACTGCAATTGCTCGTCGAGATGGGGCTGCCCCTGGGCCTGCTCACGCTAGCCCTGCTCGCCTTGGGTCTGTGGAAGGGCTTCGCCCGCGCCGTGCGCGGAAGCGCGGCCACGCGTTGCGCGGCCATGCTGGTCGCGATGATCGGCCTCCACAGCCAGTTCGAGTACCCCCTCTGGTATGCCTATTTCCTCCTTCCGGCTGCATTCGCCTATGGGCTCTGTCTGGCGGGGGGGGATGTCGCCGAGTCGACGCCGGCGACCGGTCAGCGCCGACCATGGCTGGCGGCGCTCGGGCTTGTGGTTGCGGCCGCCGTGCCGCTGGTCGTGATCGACTACCTGCGCATCGTGCACATCTACGCGCCGCCGGCCGGTGCGGCTTCGCTCGACGACCGCATCGCCGCTGGCCAGCGTTCGCCGCTGTTCGCGCTCCAAGCCGATTACGCCGAAGCCACGGTGCAACCGCCGGGAGCCGTGGCTCTCGCCGCAGCCCGGCAGACCGGGCATCACCTGATCGACACGCGCCTGCTGATGGCCTGGGCGAAATCGCTCAACGCGGTCGGCGAGACCGACAAGGCGCGCTACCTGGTCCAGCGCCTGCGCGAGTTCCGCAACGTCGCCAGCGAGGAGTGGCTCAACGAATGCGACGAGGTCGCGCAACTGGGCGCCGCAGCCAAGCCCTTCCAATGCGAAGCGCCGAAGCGCGAGTACAGCTTCCGCGAACTACGCTGATCGGGCGAGCCAAGCGGATAGGGGCTGGGGAGTCAGACCTCGGCGGTCCAGTCGCCCGACTTCCCGCCGTGCTTCTCCAGCACGCGGATCTGCTCCATGACCATGCCCCGATCAGCGGCTTTGCACATGTCGTAGACGGTCAGCAGTCCCACCTGCACGGCGGTCAGCGCCTCCATCTCGACGCCGGTGCGCCCCAGCGTCTCGACCTGCGCGGTGCAGACCACCGCGTTCGCCGCCTCATCGAGTTCGAACTCGACAGCCACCCGCGTGATCGGCAGCGGATGGCACAGCGGAATCAGATCCGACGTCCGCTTCGCGGCCTGGATCGCGGCAATGCGCGCGACGCCGATCACATCGCCCTTCTTTGCGTTCCCATCGCGGATCAGAGCCAGCGTCGCCGGCTTCATCCGGATGCGCCCCGCCGCGCGCGCCACGCGGTGCGTGACATCCTTGCCGGAGACGTCCACCATGTGGGCTTGTCCGTCGGCGTCAAAATGGGTCAGAGGCGAGCTCATGGGCGCGGCAACAATCGCGAAACCGAAGAGGCGTCATCATAGTTCCCGCCCTGGAGATCCCTTGAAGCGACCGAACCCCATTCCCTTCAGCCGTCGTTGCCTGGCGGTGCTGCTCAGCGCGATGCTGCTCGGCCAGGGCGCCGCTGCGCAGGTGAACCTGCCCGCCCTGGGCGACTCGGTGTCCGCGGACGTCAGCATCGGCGCCGAGAAGAAGCTCGGCGACCAGGTCATGCGGCAGATCCGGCCGGACCCCGACTACATCGACGATCCGCTGCTGCTCGAGTACGCGCAGAACACCTGGCAGCCGCTGGTGAACGCGGCGCGCCGGCTCGGCAACATCAGCGACGACACCAGCGACCGTTTCGCCTGGGAACTCTTCCTGGTGCGCGACCGCTCGGTGAACGCGTTCGCGCTGCCCGGCGGCTACGTGGGCGTACACCTCGGGCTGATCGCCATGACGGGGGCGCGTGACGAATTGGCCTCGGTGCTGGGGCACGAGTTGTCGCACGTCACGCAGCGGCACATCGCGCGGAGCATCGTCGGCGATGCCCGGACCAGTGCGCTCGCGACGGTGGGGCTCTTGCTGGGCATCCTCGCCGCCGCGAAGAGCCGCAGCGTCGACGGCGCCCAGGCCGCGATCGTCACCAGCCAGGCGGCAGCGGCGCAAGCGCAACTGAACTTCTCGCGCGACATGGAGCGCGAGGCGGACCGGGTGGGCTTCCAGGTCATGACGCAGGCGGGCTACCAGCCCGCCGGCATGGCCAGCATGTTCGAGCGCATGGAGCAGGCTTATCACCTGATGGATTCGGGGGCTTATCCCTACCTGCGCAGTCACCCGCTGACCAGCGAGCGCATCGGCGAGGCGCGCGCGCGACTGGGCACGGCCGCGCAGACCAAGCTGGTCGGCACCTCGGAGCATGTCTTGATGGCCGCGCGCGCCCGTGTGCTGATGGACCAGCGCACCGATCCCTGGCGCGTGCTCCAGGGCCTAGACGCTGGCTCGAGAGCCGGCGAGAAGAACATCGATCAGCTCGCCGCGCGCTACACCAGCGCGCTGGCGTCGATCAAGCTGAGGGACTTCTCCCGCGCCGAGGCCACGCTGAAGACGGCCGACGCGCTGGCGGGCCTGCTCGGCGCCGACCCGGGCGCGAAGCGGCTGCTCGTCTACGCGCATGCTGAACTGGAGGTCGCCCGCGGCAGGCCGGACGCTGGTTTCGCGGCGCTGGAGCCGCTCAAGAACGAGCGCTCGCGCCCGATGCTGATGATCCGCGCGGATCTGGCGCAGGCGGACCCGCGGCCGGAAGTGAAGCGGGAAGCCGCCGAGGCGCTGCAGACCCACCTGGCGCTGCATGCGCAGGACGCGCTGGCCTGGCAGGAAAGCGGCACCTTGTGGCAGCAGCTCGGCCAACCGCTGCGCTCGCTGCGGGCTCAGGGCGAGAACCGCGCGGCACTCGGCGACATCACCGGCGCGATCGACCGCCTCGCGTCGGCGGAACGCCAGGGCCGCGCTCGCTCGGCCGACCAGTTCGAAGCGTCGGTGATCGACTCCCGGCTGCGCGATCTTCGTTATGAGCGCCGCCAGATGCTGATGGAGATGTATCCCCGCGGGGTGCCGCCTGGCGCCGAACCGTGAATGCGCCTCGCAGGCGCCAGAACGAAGGCCGCTCGATGAGAGCGGCCTTTTTCATGGCGGGAGGTGCCCTGGCCAGCGAGGGGGGCTCATTCGCTGTCGGGGAACAGCCGTTCGATCAGCACGTCGATGGCCATGCCGCACAGCGAGTAGATCAGCGAGCCGATCAGCGCCGCGCCGAATCCCGCGACGGTGAAGCCGTCCAGCACGGTGGCCGTGGCCCAGAAGAGCAGCGCGTTGATGACGAAGAGGAACAGGCCCAGCGTCAACAGCGTGACTGGCAGCGTCAGCAGCACCAGCACCGGTCGCAGGATCGTGTTGAACAAGCCCAGCACGAAGGCCGCGATCAGCGCCGTGCCGAAGCCCTTCACCTGGACGCCAGGGTAGAGATGCGCCACCAGCAGCAGCGCGGCCGCCAGAAGCAGCCAACGGGTCAGCGTTTTCATGCCGCTCAGCATACCGGCAGGCATCATCAGAAAAATACGAACTTGAAATCGCCAACAACACAAGATAATCCGAACCTTCCGAAAGGGGAGTAGCCACGCGGCCCAGGCCGCGGCAGACGCCCGTCAGTACGTTGCCTTGTTGGCAGCCGGGCTCTGCACCTGACACCGGACCGCCGTCACCGACGCGGCGTGGCGTCAGTCTTGCAAGACCTTTTGGCCGGACGGCGGTCGCTCGATCGCCGCGAGTGTCTTGGGGATCGGTACAGTCCGCCCCGTTCTTGCAAGGAGTCTTCATGAGCACGATCGTGCCCACCTGGTTGTGGGTGGTTTTCGTCGGCATCGTCGTGGTGTCGCTGTTCCTCGACTTCGTTGTCCTGCGCAAGCAGGGCGCGCACGAGGTGGGCGTCAAGGAAGCGATCAACTGGTCGCTGGTGTGGGTGGCGTTGAGCGTCGCCTTCATGGGCCTGCTGTGGTGGGCCGTCAAGGACGGCACCGGCGACACGGCGCTCGCCAACACCAAGGCGCTGGAGTTCATCACCGGCTATCTCATCGAGAAATCGCTGGCGGTCGACAACATCTTTGTCTTCCTGATGATCTTCACCTACTTCGCGGTGCCGTCGGCCTACCAGAAGCGGGTGCTGATGATGGGCATCATCGGCGCCATCGTGCTGCGCACGGTGATGATCCTGGTCGGCGGCTGGCTGATCGCGCAATTCCACTGGATCCTCTATCTCTTCGGCGCCTTCCTGCTGATCACCGGCATCAAGATGTGGTGGGCGGCCGGCAAGGAACCGGACCTCGAGGACAACCCCGCGCTGAAGCTGCTGCGTCGTGTGCTGCCGGTCAGCAAGAACTTCGACGGCGAACGCTTCTTCACCGTCGAGAACGGCAAGCGCATCGCCACGCCGATGCTGCTGGTGATCGCGCTGGTGGGCATGACCGATGTGATCTTCGCGGTGGACTCGATCCCGGCGATCTTCGCGATCACCAGCGATCCCTTCATCGTGCTGAGCTCCAACATCTTCGCGATCCTCGGCTTGCGCGCGATGTACTTCCTGCTTGCGGCGATGGCGTCCAAGTTCCACCTCCTGAGCTATGGCCTGGCCGTCGTGCTGGTGTTCATCGGCGCCAAGATGATGCTGATCGACGTCATCAAGATCCCGGTGCTGCTGTCGCTGGGCGTGGTGGTGGCGATCCTCGCGATCACGATGATCTGGAGCCTGCGCACCGCGCCCAAGCTGCCCGAGCATCGCTCGAACGAGTCGCCGGACGCGCTGAACTGACGGCCCGCTGACGGGCAGGGCGCTTCCCCGCCCCGCCATCCCCCTCCGACCCGCGTGACGCGCCAGCGTCCCGCGGGTTTTTGCATTTCCGAGCAGATTCCGAGCAGGCCCAGGCGTCGCGCGTTCGCCACGCGGAAGCGCTATTCACCAGCAAATCTTTGACATGTACAAATGAGAATGCTTAGCATTTGCGGCCTTTGAGTCCAGAACCGGCCTCAATCACCCGCCACCGCCAGCCAGTCGCGATCAGGGAGGGGCCCGCCACCGTGCGCCGTGAAGCGTCGGGACGACGCCGCCAGCGCGCAGCCAGCCGAGCCGATTTCCATAAGAACTTCTCCCCCCGGAGCTCGATCCCCATGTCCCGCTACATCAAGAGCCGCAAGCACGCGGTGGCCCCGCTGGCCGCACTGGCCGCCTCCCTGACCCTCCCGCTGGCCCACGCCGCCGAAGCCACTGCCCCCGCCGACGCCGGCTCGACCGCCGCGTCCTCCTCCGCCGCGCCCTACCTGCCCCAGGTGAAGATCGAAGGCACCGCCCAGTCCGCCTACAAGGCCGACAAGAGCGCCTCCTCCAAGCTGACCCAGCCGCTGCTGGAGACGCCCAAGACGATCTCGGTGATCAAGAAGGAAGTGCTGCGCGAGCAGGGCGCCGTCTCGCTGATCGAAGCGCTGCAGAACACCCCCGGCATCACGATGCAGCTGGGCGAGAACGGCAACACCTCCGCCGGCGACACCTTCCAGATGCGCGGTTTCAGCGCCAGCACCTCGACCTTCGTCGACGGCATCCGTGACCTGGGCGCGGTGACCCGCGACGTGTTCAACGTCGAGCAGATCGAAGTGGTGAAGGGCCCGGCCGGTGCCGACACCGGCCGCGCCGCCAGCGCCGGCTACATCAACCTGATCACCAAGCTGCCGCAGATCGACGACTTCATCGACGGCTCGGTGACGATCGGCGACGCCAGCCGCAAGCGCGCCTCGGTCGACGTCAACCAGAAGATCTTCGACAACAGCGCCGTGCGCCTGAACGCGGTGTGGCAGGACTACGGCGTCCCCGGCCGCGACGAGGTCAAGCGCAAGAACTACGGCATCGCGCCCTCGATCGCGTTCGGCCTGAACACGCCGACCCGCTTCTTCCTGTACTCGCAGCACCTGCGCCAGAACAACCGCCCGGACGGCGGCGTGCCGACCATCGGCTGGCCCGGCTACACGGCGGTGTCGTCCGCGACGGTGACGCCGGCCCAGGCCGCCGCGCTGATGGCCGCGCCCAAGGTCGACCGCAAGAATTTCTACGGCAGCGTCCACGACTACGAGGACGTCAAGGCCGACATGGTCACCGCCAAGCTCGAGATGGACATCGGCAACCAGATGACGGTGCGTAACGTCTCGCGCTACGGCCGCACCTACATGGACCGCCTGGTCACCGGCATCAACTCGATCGTCGCGGTCGACCCGGCCGACCGCAGCACCTGGACGATCAGCCGCTCGCGTCAGCGCGTCAACCAGACCAACGAGATCCTGGCCAACCAGACCAGCCTCAACACCACGCTGGCCACCGGTGGTCTCAAGCATGACCTGTCCACCGGCATCGAGCTGATGTACGAGAGCCAGGACAACCGCGGCTACACCGCCGTGGTCCCGGCCGGCACCAACGTCGCCAACCTGTACAACCCGAACCCCAACGTCGACCTGGGCGGGTCGGTGCGCAATGCCGCGGCCGACACCTCGGGCAGCACGACCACCACCGCGATCTACGCGCTGGACACGATCTCGGTCACCGACGCGCTGAAGCTCACCGCCGGCCTGCGCACCGAGCACTACAAGGTCAAGTACAGCAGCGCCGCCACCGGCGCGCTGGACACCGGCAAGTGGGTGACCAGCTGGAACGTCGCCGCGCTGTACAAGCTGTCCGAGAACGGCACGGTCTACGCCGCCGCCGCCAACTCGCTGACGCCGCCGGGGGGCGCCAATTCGACGCTGGCCGCCTCGGGCCAGAACGCCACCGCCGCCGACGCGCAGGAGACCAAGAACTACGAGGTCGGCACGAAGTGGGACCTGCTGCACAAGCGCCTGAACCTGACGGCCGCGCTGTACCGCAGCGAGAACGACGGCCAGGTCAGCGTCGACGCGGTGACCAACGTCGCCACGCAGAGCGGCAAGACCCGCGTCCAGGGCATCGAGCTGGCGGCCGTCGGCCAGATCACCAACTTCTGGCAGATCACCGCCGGCTTCCAGACCATGGACGCCAAGGCGCTGAGCCTGCGCAGCTTCAACTCGACCACCGGCGTGCAGACCACCACCGATGGCGTGCGCTGGACGCCGAAGTGGTCGGCCACGCTGTGGAACTCGTACCAGTGGAACGACTTCACCATCGGTGGCGGCGTGCGCCACACGGCCGAGCAGAAGCGCATCGTCACCGTCAATGCCGCGCCGGCCAACGGCCTGGCGGCGCTGCCGGCCTTCACCGTCGTGGACGTGATGGGCGCCTACCGCGTCAACAAGAACCTCAGCCTGCAGCTGAACGTCACCAACCTGTTCGACAAGGAATACATGTCCTCGCTGAACAACGGCGGCAGCCGTCTGGTGCTGGGCGCTCCGCGTGCGGTGACGTTGATGGCCAACATCGGCTTCTGAGCCGATTGAGGTAGCGTACGCGCGGCCCGTTCCCGTTCTGGCGGGGGCGGGCCGTTCGTCCGTCCCGCCCCCGAACCGAATCGATCCGGACATGTTGCTTCACATCCCCGAAGTGCTCAGCAAGCAGGACGTGCGCGAGATGCGCAAGCTCCTGGACGCCGCCGACTGGACCGACGGCCGCGCGACCGTGGGCGAGCAGGGCGCGAAGGTCAAGCAGAACCGCCAGCTGCCGGTGGACCATCCGGCCGCGCGCGAGATCGGCGCCCACATCCGCCAGGTGCTGGCGCGGCATCCGCTGTTCATCTCGGCCGCGCTGCCGCTGCGCACCCTGGCGCCGCTGTTCAACCGCTACGAGGGCGGCGAGCAGTACGGCTTCCACATCGACGGCGCGATCATGCGCCAGCAGGGCACCGACCAGCCGCTGCGCAGCGACGTGTCCTCGACGCTCTTCCTCAGCGAGCCCGACGAGTACGAGGGCGGCGAGCTGGAGGTCGTCGACACCTATGGCACCCACGAGGTCAAGCTGCCCGCGGGCGACCTGATCGTCTATGCCAGCACCAGCCTGCATCGCGTCACGCCGGTGACGCGCGGCGCGCGCGTGTGCTCCTTCTTCTGGACGCAGAGCCTGGTCCGCCAGGACTGGCAGCGGGCGATGCTGTTCGAGCTCGACCAGACCGTCCAGAAGCTGCGCGCCCGGCTCGGCGACGACGCCGAGACGACCGCCCTCACCGGCCACTATCACAACCTGCTGCGGCTCTGGGCCGAGACCTGAGCGCGCGAGACCGTTCCGATGACGCCGGCCGACACTTCCCCCTCTTCCGCCGCCAAGCCCGGCAAGGGCCCCGCCGCGCGCGCGGCCTGGCTCAAGCAGCTGCACCAGTGGCACTGGATCAGCTCGGCGATCTGCCTGATCGGCATGATCCTGTTCGCCGTCACCGGCATCACGCTGAACCACGCCGCCGACATCGAGTCCAAGCCCGCGATCGTCGGCAAGACGGCGCAGCTGCCCGCCGAGCTCGCCGCGACGCTCAAGCCGCGCTCGGTCGACGAGGCCAGCGAGGCCGACCGCAAGGCCGCCGTACCCGCGCCCGTGCGCGCCTGGCTGGCGAAGGAACTCGGCCGGCCCATCGATGCCCGCGAGGCCGAATGGAACCGCGACGAGGTCTACCTCGCGATGCCGCGCCCCGGCGGCGACGCCTGGGTCCGCATCGCGCGGGACAGCGGCGAGGTCGAGTACGAGGACACCGACCGCGGCTGGATCTCCTACTTCAACGACCTGCACAAGGGCCGCCATGCCGGCGTGGCCTGGAGCTGGTTCATCGACCTCTTCGCCGTCGCCTGCCTGCTGTTCTCCGTCACCGGCCTGCTGATCCTGAAGTTCCATGCGGTCAGCCGGCCCAGCACCTGGCCGCTGGTCGGCCTGGGCCTCGTCATTCCCGCGCTGCTGGCGCTGCTGCTGATCCACTGACCTGAGCTGACCTGATCCCCGACACGACCACGATCGGCGCCCGCCGCGGCGCCGGTCCCGTCCTTCTTTCCGCCGACCTTCCCGTTCCGAGCCGCCGCCAGGATCCTCCCGACCTTCCACCGAGACATCGACCATGAATCGCTCCGCAAGTCGTACCCTCCTCACGATCGGTGCCCTGGGCACCCTGGCCACGGGCTCGTCCGCCTGGGCCGCCACCGTCCAGCTCAAGCTCGAGCTGCCGCGCCTGAACGTGGCCGAGTACCACCGCCCCTACATCGCCGTCTGGGTCGAGAAGGCCGGCGAGTCCGGCCCGGCCGTCGCGCAGTTGGCGGTCTGGTACGACATCAAGAAGCAGAACAACGCCGGCACCAAGTGGCTCAAGGACATGCGCCAGTGGTGGCGCCAGGGCGGCCGCAACCTGACGGTGCCCGCTGACGGCGTAAGCGCCGCCACGCGCGCGCCCGGCGAGCATGCGATCTCGCTGGACACGCATCCGGCGCTGGCCGCGCTGCCCCCGGGCAAGTACGACATCGTCGTGGAGTCCAGCCGCGAGGCCGGCGGCCGCGAGGTACAGCGCCTGCCGCTGACCTGGCCCGTCAAGGCCGCGGCCACCGTCAAGGCGCAGGGCGAGCACGAGCTCGGCGCGCTGGAACTGAACGTCAAGCCCTGAGCGGCATCCCGTCCCCCGACACGACACGGAGCACTCCACCATGACGAAGACTTCGATCGCTTCCCGCCTCGCCCCCGTCGCCCTGGCCGTCGCCGCGCTGTTGCCGCTGGCCGCGCACGCCCACATGACCTGGCTGCTGCCCAACAAGTCCGCCTTCGACGGCAAGGAGCCGGTGGCCTCCTTCGACGCGGCAGTCTCGGAAGACCTCTTCAACTTCGAGCGGGCGCTCAAGCTCGACACGCTGCGCATCACCGCGCCGGACGGCAAGACCGTCGAGGCCGAGAACCGCAGCACCGCCCGCCACCGCGAGAGCTTCGACGTGAAGCTGACGCAGGACGGCACCTGGCGCATCAGCAACGTCAGCCAGTCCATGATGGGCAGCTACAAGCAGGGCGGCGAGACCAAGCGCTTCCGCGGCACGCCGGCGAGCTTCGCCAAGGACGTGCCGGCCGACGCCGAGATCACCGCGCTGACGGTGATGACCAACCGCCAGCAGACCTTCGTCAGCAGGGAGGAGGCCGGCAAGGTCGACTTCAAGCCCGAGGGCGACGGCCTGGAGCTGCTGCCGCTGGGCCCGGTCACCGACCTGAGCCATGGCGACAAGACGCGCTTCCGTCTCCTGCTGGACGGCAAGCCGGCCGCCGACGTGCAGCTGAAGCTGGTGCGTGAAGGCAACCGCTACCGCTACAAGTTCGGCGAGGTCGAGCTCAAGACCGACGCCCAGGGCGAGTTCACCGTCGAGTGGACCGAGCCGGGCCGCTACTTCCTCGGCGCGAGCACCGGCCCGGCGCGCGGCCCCAATGCGCCGGCCGGCACGCGCCAGGCGCCGGTGCAGCGCGCCGGCGTCAGCGCCACCTTCGAGGTGCTGCCCAAGTGAGCCCGACGAGCGGGACGACTCACGCGCGGACGCCGGGCCTCGCGCCCGAGCCGCGCGTGCTGGTCCCGCTGCGCATCGACGGCGAGCCGCCGGCGCTGGGGCAGGTGCCGCACGCGCTGGACGGCGAGACGATGGGCACGACGTGGTCGGTGCGCTTCATCGGGCCGGACGGGCTGCGGCTCACCGCGATCGAGGCAGCCATCGTGCGCGCCTGCGATGAGGTCATCGCGCAGATGAGCGGCTGGGACGCCGCGTCCGAACTGAGCCGCTTCAACCGCGCGCCCGCCGGCACGGTGTGTCCCTTGCCGGACGACTTCGCGACGGTGCTCGATGCGGCGCTGAAGATCGCCGCCGCGAGCGGCGGCGCTTACGACCCCAGCGCTGGCGCGCTGGTGGCGCTGTGGGGCTTCGGTCCGTCGGGCGAGACGGCGCTCGCGCCGCGCCACGACGACCCCGCCTTCCGCGCCCCGTCGCCGCAGGACTGCGCCCGCGTCCACTGCGGCTGGGACGCGCTGCCGTGGGACGGCGCGCGTCGCACGCTGACGCAGGCCGGCGGGGTTGCGCTGGATCTGTCGGCGATCGCCAAGGGGTTCGCCGTCGACCGTGTGTCGGAGCTGCTGGGCACGCTCGGCCTGCGCGATCACCTCGTCGAGATCGGCGGGGAGCTGCGGGGCGCCGGCTTGAAGCCCGACGGGCAACCCTGGTGGGTGGACCTCGAGCCGCCCGCCGCCGACTGCGGCCTGGCGCCGCTGCGCATCGCACTCCACGGCCTGTCGGTCGCGACCTCCGGCGACTACCGCAAGTGCTTCGTCGATACCGCCGGCCAGTGGCGCTCCCACACCATCGACCCCCGCACGCGGCGGCCGGTCGAGCACGGTCTGGCGTCGGTCACCGTGGTGCATGACAGCGCGATGGCGGCCGATGGCTGGTCGACCGCGCTGATGGTGCTCGGGCCCGACGAGGGCCTCGCGCTGGCCGACCGGCTCGGCCTGGCCGCGCGGCTCGTGCGGCGCCGCCCGCCGGCCGAAGGCGGTGGTTTCGAGGAGCGCTTCTCCGCGGCGATGCGCGCGCTGATGCTCTGATGACTGCGATCCTGTCCCGTCCCGCGGCGGCGCTGCTGCTGCTCGTGCTCTACCTGCTGATGTGCGCCGCGGTGTGGTGGCGGCATCGCCGCCGGCAACGCCAGGCGGCCGCGGAATCGGCCGCGCTGCTGCCGGCCGCCGACGCCGGCCCGCCGGTGCTGGTGCTGCATGCGAGCCAGACCGGCCAGGCCGAGGAGATCGCCTGGCAGACCGCCAGGGCGCTGCACCTGGCCGGCATGCCGGTGCGCGTCGCCGCGCTCGGCGAGGTGGACCGCGAGGCGCTGCGCGGCGCGCGGCATGCGCTCTTCATCGCCAGCACCTACGGCGAGGGCGACGCCCCCGACAGCGCGGCACCGTTCGCGCGCGACCTGATGGCGGCGCAGGCCTCGGACGCGGCCACCGGCCTGGACCTGTCGTCGCTGCAGGTGGGCGTGCTGGCGCTGGGCGATGCGACCTACACCCACTTCTGCGGCTTCGGCCGCGCGCTCGACGCCTGGTTGCGCGAGCGCGGCGCGCGGTCGATGTTCGATCGCATCGAGGCCGACCGCACCGATGAACACGCGCTGTCGCAGTGGCGGCAGCGCTTGAGCCACCTGGCCGGCACCGCCGACCTGGCCGAGTGGGAGGCGCCGGTGTTCACCGACTGGCGGCTGGCGGCGCGCCGCCATCTGAATCCAGGGAGCCAGGGCGGACCGGTGTTCCACCTCGAGCTGGTGCCCGCGGGCGGATCGCCGCTGCCCGCCTGGGAGGCCGGCGATCTCGTGCAAGTGAGCGTGGCCGGGGAAGCGGCCCGTGCGGCCGGCGCGGCCGATGCGATCGATGACGACGCGCGGCGACCGCGCGAGTACACGATCGCCTCGCTGCCCGCGGACGGCCGCGTCGAGCTGATGGTGCGCCGCACCGCGCGCGAGGACGGCTCGCCGGGCCTGGCGTCGGGATGGTTGACGGAGCGCCTGGCCGTCGGTGGGGGCGTCGCGCTGCGCCTGCGACCGCATGCGAGCTTCCGCATCGGCGCCAACGCCGACCGGCCGCTGATCCTCGTCGGCAACGGCACCGGGCTGGCGGGGTTGCGGGCGCACTTGAAGGTCCGCGCGCAAGCCCGCATGAACACGGGGAACGGCGCCGTGAGGGCTTGGTTGCTCTTTGGTGAACGGCAATCGGCGCACGACGCGCATTACCGCGACGAGATCGAGGCCTGGCAGCGCGACGGCGTGCTGGCCCGCGTGGACTGGGCCTTCTCGCGCGACCAGGCGGAACGCGTCCATGTGCAGCACCTGCTCGCTCGCGAGGCGCCGCGTCTGCGCGAATGGATCGCGGACGGCGCGGCGATCTACGTCTGCGGCAGCCTGCAAGGCATGGCCGGCGCCGTCGACGCGGTGCTGCGCGAGACGCTCGGCGAGGCCGATGTCGACGCGCTCATCCGCGAAGGGCGCTACCGGCGCGACGTGTACTGAGCGGTCCGCGCACCACGGGGAACCCCGTAGGCGCGCAGGCATCGCGCGTGTCGGACATGCGGAGATTGATGCGCGCCCGCGACAAACACGGGGGACGGCGTTGACTTCGAGGCCGTTTTCCCCCTGCCAGAGCCTTCTCAATGCAGGAGGTGCGCAGTACCATTGCCCGCGCAGGGTGCCAACGAGTACCGAAGGCGTCAGACCTTCACCAGGGCCCGGCACATCAACAACCCTTGATGGAGAGAATCGAAATGGCAACTGCGAAGAAGGCCGCGCCCGCCAAGAAGGCGGCACCGGCCAAGAAGGCGGCACCGGCGAAGAAGGCCGCCGCGCCCGCGAAGAAGGCGGCACCTGCGAAGAAGGCCGCGCCCGCGAAGAAGGCAGCTCCCGCGAAGAAGGCTGCCGCTCCCGCCAAGAAGCGCACCCCCAACGCCGCCTTCATGAAGGCCCTGACCCCCAGCCCCGCGCTGGCCGCGATCGTCGGCGACAAGCCGCTGCCGCGCACCGACGTGGTGAAGAAGGTCTGGGAATACATCAAGAAGCACAACCTGCAGGACGCTGCGCAGAAGCGCGTCATCAACGCCGACGCCAAGCTGAAGGAAATCTTCGGCAAGGCCAAGGCCGACATGTTCGAGATGACCCGCCTGATCAACAGCCACCTGAAGGATTGAGCGCCGAGGCCGCAAGGCCTCTTCCGCGTTCAGGACAAGGCCCGCCTCGCGCGGGCTTTTTTGCGTCCGCGCCGGTCCGTGGGCAGGCGCGGCGCGATCGCCTCAGAGCCGCTCGAGCGCGGCGCGCAGCTGGCGCACGTCGATCGGCTTGAGCCAGTAATCCTGGAAGCCCGCGGCGCGAGCGCGCTGGCGCTGGTCGTCCATCACGTCCGCCGACAGCGCGATGCAGCGCAACTGAGCCAGGCGCGCGTCCGCGCGCACCAGCGCCATCAGTTCCAGGCCATTCATGTCCGGCAGGTTCATGTCCATCAGCACCAGCGAGGGCATGACGCGCGGCAGCATCTCCATCGCCTGGGCGCCGGTCTCGGCCACGTCCAGCGTCCAGCCGGGCATCAGGCGGAACACCTCCTCCATCAGCACGATGTTGATGCGGTCGTCCTCGACGTAGAGGACGTGGCGGGCGGCGGTGGGGGAGGACATGGCGAGGACAGGCAGGGGACAACGCACGATACCAGCGATTGGCTGGACGGCCCGTCTTGTCCATGCCGTCACCGCTTCTTCACCGCCCGTGCGATCTGCGGGAGCACCGTGACAAAAACCACGCGTGGCCATACCCCCGGCTGAGGGGGACGGCCCGATGCGACGGGCCTTCGCTCCCTACACTCGCCGCAACTCCTGTCACATCCGGTGATGCAAAGCGACGGATGGAAACAGGAGCCACAAACGGCAAGGCTTGACCCCGACGAGATGTCTCGCGGAGGCGGCCGCCGAAAAAGAGAACTGTCATGTCGTTGGTGGCCGCATTCGCGTTGGCCGCGTCTACCGTGACGCTGCCCAACTGTTCCTGGGACAAGCCGGGCGTCAATCCCTTCATGGGCGACCTCGTCGCGGCCGTGGACCGTTACAAGGACATCCCGGCGGCGACCCGCGCCAAGCTCAAGGCGCGCATGGCCGCGCGCCAGTACGACGAGATCGTCGACATCCACCGCGACAGCATCGTCGGCCGCTACGAGTACGGCAGCGAGATCCGCGACATGCATTTCGGCGCCGGCTCGGTCTGCCGCACGGTCACGCGGACGAAGTGGACCGCGCAGACGCTGGAGCGCGGCCTGGTCTATTGCGAGGACGGCCAATGCATCCTCGTCCCGACCGTGTGCCGCAATGTCAGCCGCATCGCGCGCGGACCGCTGAAGCCGGCCGCGGCCGGTGGCCCGACCGCCAAGGCCGAGGACGAACCGCTGATGTTCGAGCCCCCGGCGGCCGGTGCGGCCGCCGACGGCGGTGCCGGCGATCCGGGCAGTTTCGCGCGCACCGCCGCGCTGCCACCCACGGCCACCTCGGACACCAGCCTGATCGCGCCCACGCCGGGCGGCAGCGGCGGCGGGGCGCCCGTGGCGCCGCCGCCCACCGGCGTCGGCGGACCGGGCGTCATCACGTTGCCGCAGCTGCCGACGGGCAACAGCGGCGGCGGTGGCAACCTGCCCGTCGTGCCGGGAGTGCCGGAACCGCAGACCTGGCTGCTCTTCGCGCTGGGACTCGGCGCCCTGGTCATCGCGGCGAAGCGCCGCGCCGCCTGAACTGGCGCGCGCCTCAGCCGCGCCCCCGCAACTGCGCCCCTGAGCCGCGCGCTTCAGCCTCGCGCGAGCAGCGGCTTGAGATAGCGGCCGGTGTGGCTCGCCTCGCAGGCGGCGACGTCCTCGGGCGTGCCCGCGACCAGCAGCCGCCCGCCACCGGAGCCGCCCTCCGGACCCATGTCGATCAGCCAGTCCGCGGTTTTGATGACGTCGAGGTTGTGCTCGATGATCACGATCGTGTTGCCCGCGTCGCGCAGCTGGTGCACGACCTTGAGCAGCAGCGCGATGTCGGCGAAGTGCAGGCCGGTGGTCGGCTCGTCGAGGATGTACAGCGTCCGCCCGGTGTCGCGCTTGGAGAGCTCCAGCGCCAGCTTGACGCGCTGCGCCTCGCCGCCTGACAGCGTCGTCGCGCTCTGGCCGAGCTTCACGTAGCCCAGGCCCACGTCCATCAGCGTCTGCAGCTTGCGCGCCAGCGTCGGCACCGCGCTGAAGAAGGCGAGCGCGTCTTCCACCGTCAGCCCCAGCACCTCGGAGATGTTCTTGCCCTTGTAGAGCACCTCCAGCGTCTCGCGGTTGTAGCGCTTGCCGCCGCAGGTGTCGCAGGGGACGTAGACGTCGGGCAGGAAGTGCATCTCCACCTTCAGCACGCCGTCGCCCTGGCAGGACTCGCAGCGGCCGCCGGCCACGTTGAAGCTGAAGCGGCCCGCGCCGTAGCCGCGCTCGCGCGCGGTCGGCATCTCGGCGAAGAGCTCGCGGATCGGGGTGAACAGGCCGGTGTAGGTCGCCGGGTTGGAGCGCGGCGTGCGGCCGATCGGCGACTGGTCGACGTTGATCACCTTGTCGAAGGCGTCCATGCCTTCGATCTCGTCATGCTCGGCCGGTTCGGCATGGCTCTGGTAGAGCTTGCGCGAGACGGCGGCATACAGCGTGTCGTTGACCAGCGTGCTCTTGCCCGAGCCGGACACGCCGGTCACGCAGGTCAGCAGGCCGACCGGGAATTCGGCGGTCACGCCCTTGAGGTTGTTGCCGCGCGCGTTGACGATCTTCAGCGTGCGCGGATCGGCGCTGTCGCTGAGCGCGTGACGCTGCTTGGGCACCTCGATGCGCTCCACGCCGCTCAGATAGCGGCCGGTCGAGGAATTCAGGTTGGCTGCCACTTCCTCCGGCGTGCCCTGCGCCATGATCCGGCCGCCATGCACGCCGGCGCCCGGGCCCAGGTCCAGCACATGGTCCGCGGCGCGGATCGCGTCCTCGTCATGCTCGACCACCAGCACCGAGTTGCCCAGGTCGCGCAAGCGCCGCAGCGTCGCGATCAGCCGGTCGTTGTCGCGCTGGTGCAGGCCGATGCTGGGCTCGTCCAGCACGTACATCACGCCGGTCAGCCCGGAGCCGATCTGCGACGCCAGCCGGATGCGCTGCGCCTCGCCGCCGGACAGCGTGTCGGCGCTGCGGTCCAGGCTCAGGTAGTTCAGCCCCACGTCGTTGAGGAAGTGCAGCCGCGAGGCGATCTCCCGGATCACCTTGTCGGCGATCTCCGCCTTCGCGCCCTTGAGCTTGAGCGATTCGAAATAGGCCAGCGCCTCGCGCAGCGTCGCGTGCTCGACCTCGTAGATCGGCTTGCCGCGCTCGCCCTCGGCGGCGTCGGCCGGCTGCAGCAGCACGTGGCGCGCCTCGCGTCTCAGGCGCGAGCCCTCGCAATGGGGGCAGGGCTTGGCGCTCTGGTAGCGCGCGAGTTCCTCGCGCACCGCGGCGGAATCGGTCTCGCGGAAGCGCCGCTGCAGGGTGGGGAGGATGCCCTCGAACGGGTGGGAGCGCCTGACGCTGCGCTTGCGGCCGTTGGCGCCTTCGGCCTGGTAGGTGAAGGTGATCTCGTCCTCGCCGGAGCCCTGCAGCAGGACCTGGCGCGCCAGCTCGGGCAGTTCCTCGAAGGGCTGTTCGATGTCGAAGCCGTAATGCTTCGCGACCGATTCCAGCATCGAGAAGGTGTAGGCGTTGCGCCGGTCCCAGCCCTTGACCGCGCCGCTGGCCAGGCTCAGCGTCGGGAAGGCGACGACGCGTTCCGGATCGAAGACGGTCACCAGGCCCAGGCCCTCGCAGGAGGGGCAGGCGCCCACCGGTGAATTGAACGAGAACAGCCGGGGCTCGAGTTCCGGCAGCGAATAGCTGCAGATCGGGCACGCGAACTTGCTGGAGTAGATCGACTCGGTGCCGCGGTCCATGTCGAGCACCAGCGCGCGGCCGTCGGCCAGGCGCAGCGCCGCCTCGAAGCTTTCCGCCAGACGCTGGCGCAGCTGGTCGGCGCTGTCGTGGCGCAGCTTGATGCGGTCGACGACGACATCGATGTCGTGCTTCTCCGCCTTCTTCAGCGCCGGCAGGTCCGGCACCTCGACGGTCTGGCCGTCGACGCGGAAGCGCACATACCCCTGCGCCTGCAGGTCCTGGAAGAGCTCGATGAACTCGCCCTTGCGGTCGCGCACGACCGGCGCCAGCACCATCAGGCGCGAGTCGTCCGGCATGGCCAGCACCGCGTCGACCATCTGGCCGACGCTCGAGGCCTCCAGCGGCAGGTGGTGGTCGGGGCAGAAGGGCGTGCCGGCGCGCGCGTAGAGCAGGCGCAGGTAGTCGTGGATCTCGGTGACCGTGCCCACCGTCGAGCGCGGGTTGTGGCTGGTGGCCTTCTGCTCGATCGAGATCGCCGGCGACAGGCCCTCGATCACGTCGACCTCGGGCTTGTCCATCAGCTGCAGGAACTGGCGCGCGTAGGCCGACAGGCTCTCGACGTAGCGGCGCTGGCCCTCGGCGTACAGCGTGTCGAAGGCGAGCGAGGACTTGCCCGAGCCCGACAGCCCGGTGATGACGACCAGCTGGTTGCGCGGCAGGTCGACGTCGATGTTCTTGAGGTTGTGGGTGCGGGCGCCGCGGACGCGGATCATCGGCGGCTCGTCCCCCATCCGCCCCAGCACCTGGCCCAGATACCGGCCGCCCGGGCCCGGCTGCGGCGCGGCCGTGGGCTCGGACGGGGCGGGGACGGCGGGCGGAACTTTCGTGGACATGGGGCCGGACACAGCTGGAGGCGAACTCGCCATGATAGGGCCAGCCCCGTTCCCGCGCCGATCCCTGCTGACACCGCATGGCAGCGGGAGGAATGCCGAAATCCTTCCCCGCGACCCCGCCTTTGCGGGGGCTCTCTGGCCACATGGGGGTGCAGAATCGCCGCATCCCCTCCTGCCCCTTCCCCCCTCGATGAAGTTCAAAGCGCCGTCGCTGTCGCTGCGCAGTGTGATCCTGCTCGCGGTGGTGGTCGGGATCGCGGCGCCGGCCCTGGCGCTGCTCGCCTACAGCGATGCGTTCATCCGCCGCAGCCTCGAGCCGGTGCTGGAGGGCCAGCGCGCGGCCGTGCTGACGCTGGCCGCCAATGGCCTGGTCGAGCCGCTGTGGACGGTGGACAGCCCGGCGGTGCAGCGGGCGCTCGACCAGCTGCTGTCTGACGTCAACGTCTGCGCGGTGGAGCTCAACGAGGAGCGCGTCGACACCCGCGACATCGTGCGCGCCAAGTGCAGCCCCGGCTGGCCGACGGTCACGCTCGCCGCGACCATCCAGCGCGAGGGCCAGGTGCTGGGCAGCCTGCGGGTGCAGTTCGACGATGCCGCGCAGGAACGCATGCTCGAGGAGGGGCGCCGGCAGACGGCGCTGATCGTGGCCGCGCAGGTGGCGGTGGGCGTGGGCATCGTGCTGATGGTCTTCTATCTGCGGATGGTCCGCCCGATCGACCGGCTCAAGCGCCTGGCCAACGCGATCGCCGAGCGCCAGCCGGTGCCGCGGCTGCGCTGGAACCGCAAGGACGAGCTGGGCCAGCTGGGCGTGCACCTGGACCAGATGGGGCAGCAGATCGCCGGCCTGCTGGCGGACATGGAGAGCAAGAACGCGCAGCTGCATCAGCTCGCGATGTACGACCACCTCACCGGCCTGCCCAACCGGACGCTGTTCCGGGAAGTGTTCCTGCACGAGGCGGCGGTCGCTCGGCGCGAGCAGAGCCACCTGGCGCTGCTGTTCGTCGACCTGGACCGGTTCAAGGCGATCAACGATTCGCTAGGGCATGCCGCCGGCGACCGCATGCTGCTGCAGGCCAGCGAGCGGTTGCGCCAGGCGGTGCGGGAGTCCGACCTGGCCTGCCGCGTCAGCGGCGACGAGTTCCTGCTGCTGATGCGCGATTCCAGCGAGCACGTCGCCTCCGCGGCGCAGCGCCTGATCGAGGCGCTGAACGCGCCGCTGCAGCTCGAGGGCGGCGTGGCCAGCGTGTCGGCCAGCGTCGGCATCGCGCTGTTCCCGCGCGATGGCGACGACTTCGACACCCTGGTCCGCCATGCCGACCTGGCGATGTACCGCGCCAAGCAGCTGGGGCGCTCGCGCTACAGCTTCTTCCAGCAGGACATGGACGCGGCGGCGGTGCAGCGGATGGAGCTCGAGCGCGAATTGAAGCTGGCGCTGGAACGCGACGAACTGCTGCTCCATTACCAGGCCGTCGTGGATGCCCGCACCGGCGCCTGGTCGGGGCTGGAGGCGCTGATGCGCTGGCAGCATCCGCAGCGAGGGCTGGTGATGCCAGGTCAGTTCATCGAGCTGGCCGAGGAGACCGGGCAGATCCTGGACCTGGGCTGGAGCACCATCGAGCAGGCCTGCGCGCAGTTGGCGCGCTGGAAGGCCTCGGGGCGGCATCCGGGGCCGATCTCGATCAACCTGTCGGCCCTGCAGTTCCGCGAGCCCCGGCTGGCCGAGCGGATCGCCGAGGCAATGGGCCGCCACGCGGTCGCGCCCGGCGAACTGGCGATCGAGCTGACCGAAAGCTCGCTGCTGACCGACACCGACACGGTGCTCCAGACCCTGGCGCGCCTGTCCGAGCTGGGGCTGAGCCTGTCGGTGGACGACTTCGGGACCGGGTATTCCTCGCTCGCCTACCTGAAGCTGCTGCGCCCGGCCCGGCTGAAGATCGACCGGGCCTTCGTCCGGGACCTGCCCAGCAGCGCCGACGACCGGGCGCTGGTGCGCGCCATGATGGGCATGGCCGAGGCGCTGGGCATCGACGTGGTGGCGGAGGGCGTCGAGACCGAGGCGCAGCGCGACGCGCTGCTGGCGCTGGGCTGCTGGCAGCAGCAGGGCTATTTCTATTGCCGGCCGCAGCCGGCCGCCGCGCTGGCGGCGCGCCTGGCCGTCTGGCCGCCCCAGGCTGGGGCGGCGCGGGCCGCGCGCGGCTGAAGCCCCGCCAGGATCGCCCCCCAGGACCCATTCGCCCGGCCGACCGGCATTTCGGCGCGCGATAGCGGCAATTCGTCGCGTCGTCGTGGTCTTGCCGCCGGTGTCGGCGCACAGTGCATCCTCGTTGAAATGCCAGGACAGGGATCGCACCGCAGGGGACCACCATGAACGACGCCGCCAAGACTTTCCTCACCGCCCTGGCCGCCGTGGCCAGCGCCGCCGTCATCGCCTTGTGGCTGGCGGACACGAACGAGGCCGCGCGTCCGTCCCATCCCCTGCCCCTGCACTGGGCCGAGCAGACCATGCCGGGACCTCAGGCCGACCAGGCCAGCAAGCCGCGCGGATGACCCCGCGGCCTGCGCTCCGATAGACGCCACGCTTCCCCCGGCATTTCGAAGCCCGCCTGACCAGCGGGCTTCTTTTTTTTCGGCTCGATCGTCGGGAACATCGATGGAATGGGGCATCCCGGCGATCGACGGTCCGGGCTCATCCATTCGTCGCGGTTCCGCGCAGTTCACTCCGTCGCCGCGCGCATTCGTCGCTTGCGGCTCGCGGAACGGGGGCGCGATGACGACACTGACTTCACTGACACACGCAACCCCATCAAGGAGATCGACATGAGCACCCCCTCTTTCAAGACCGCCCGCACCAGCTTCAAGGCCTTTGCCTTCGGCATCGGCGCCGCGCTGGCGATCGCCGTCAGCCTGCTGCACGTGCAGGACCAGCGCGAGCAACGCGCGGCCGTCATCACGCTGGATCCGGTGGTCATCACCGCCAAGCGCGAGCAACTGCCCACCGTCTACATCACCGGCCGCCGCGACACCGCGGCCGACGGCCAGCAGCTGGCTTCGGCCGCGCCGGCCGGCTGCACGACCCAGCTCTGCTGAGCTCCGGCGGTTGCGCTGTCAAGGCGGCGACCGCGACGGTCCAGCTGTAGCGATCGCCCACGAGAACGCCCGGCAGTTGCCGGGCGTTCTTCTTTTTGTCGGTGAGTTTTCCTGGTGACGATCGCGTGACGCGATCGAGGGCCCAAGCGGCTCAGTCCTCGGCCAGGACCCGCAGCAGCGCCTCGCCATAGGCCTCGAGCTTCTTCGCGCCTATGCCGCTGATGCCGGACATCTCGTCGAGCGAGCGCGGCTGCGCCCGCGCCAGTTCGGCCAGGGTGACGTTCTGGAAGATCACGTAGGCCGGCAGGCCGTGCTCGCGCGCCACCTCGGCGCGCCAGGCCTTGAGCGCATCGAAGCGCGCCTGCGCCGCGGCGTCCAGGTCGGCCTCGGCCTCCGAGCGCCGGCTGGACGACGACCCGCCGCGGCTCGACTTGCTCTTGCGCGTCGGCACCGCGGGCTGGCGCAGCAGCATGCGCACCTCGCCACGCAGCACGGCCTTGGCATCGCCGCCCAGCGACAGCGTGTTGTATTCGCCCTCGGTCACCGCATAGCCCAGCGCGATCAGCTGGCGGATCACCGCGCGCCACTGCTGCTCGCTGAGCGCGGCGCCGACGCCCCAGGTCGACAGTTCGTGATGCCGGTACTGGGCGACCTTGTCGGTCTCCTTGCCGCGCAGCACGTCGATCAGGTGGCCGGAACCGAAGCTGAAGCCGGTGACCTGGTGGAAGCGGTAGATGCACGACAGCGCCATGCGCGCCGCCTCGGTCGCGTCCCAGGTCGCGGGCGGATTCAGGCAGTTGTCGCAGTTGCCGCAGGGCTGGCTGTCCTCGCCGAAGTAGGCCAGCAGCCGCACGCGGCGGCAGTCGATGGCCTCGGCCAGCGCGAGCAGCGCGTCGAGCTTGCCGCGCTGCACCTGCTTGAATTCGTCGGACGACGGGCTCTCGTCGATCATGCGGCGCTGCTGCACCACGTCCGCCAGGCCGTAGGCCATCCAGGCCTGGGCCGGTTCGCCGTCGCGGCCGGCGCGACCGGTCTCCTGGTAGTAGCCCTCGATGTTCTTGGGCAGGTCCAGGTGGGCGACGAAACGCACGTCGGGTTTGTCGATGCCCATGCCGAAGGCGATGGTGGCGACCATCACGATGCCGTCCTCGCGCAGGAAGCGGTCCTGATGGCGCTTGCGCTGCTCCTGTTCCATGCCGGCGTGGTACGGCAGCGCGTTGATGCCCTTGGCGCGCAGCCACTCCGCCGTCTCGTCGACCTTCTTGCGGCTCTGGCAATAAACGACGCCCGCCTCGTCCTCGTGCTCGTCCTGGATGAAGCGCAGCAGCTGCTCGCGCGGGCTGTCCTTCTCGACGATCAGGTAGCGGATGTTGGGCCGGTCGAACGAGGCGACGAAGATCCGCGCGCTGTCGAGCTGCAGCCGCTCGATGATGTCGGCGCGGGTGATGTCGTCGGCGGTCGCGGTCAGCGCGATGCGCGGGATGTCGGGGAAGCGCTCGTGGAGCAGGCTCAGCGACAGGTATTCGCTGCGGAAGTCGTGGCCCCACTGGCTCACGCAGTGCGCCTCGTCGATCGCGAACAGCGCGAGCAGGCCGCGCTCGTACAGCGACTGCATCTGCGCGATGAAGCGCGGCGTGTTGACCCGCTCCGGTGCCGCGTACAGCAGCGTCAGGCGCCCGGCGAGCATCTCGCGCTCGATGCGCTGGGTTTCCTCGAGCGTCTGCGTGGAGTTCAGGAAGGCGGCCTCGACGCCCGCTTCCTCGAGCGCGCCGACCTGGTCATGCATCAGGGCGATCAGCGGACTGACGACCACGGTGACGCCATGGCCGGCGCGCTGCCGGGCGATGGCGGGGATCTGGTAACAGAGCGACTTGCCGCCGCCGGTGGGCATCAGCACCAGCGCGTCGCCGCCGGCGGTCACGTGGTCGACGATCGCCGCCTGCTGGCCGCGAAAGGCGCTGTAACCGAACACCTCTTGCAGGATGGCTAGCGGGACGGGATGATGCTTGGACGAACTCATGGAGCCCTCGATTGTCCTGCACATCGACGGGTCCGCCGTTCACCCGGTCCCGATCCGTCGTGGACGGCGCTTTCCGAGCGCCTTGCTCCTCCGCACCGCACAGACCTGCTCATGATCGCTGCGCCGTTGCCTGACGACGAGAATGCCCGGCTGGCCACGCTGCGCGTGCTGCAGGTGCTGGACACCGATCCCGAGGAACGCTTCGACCGCCTGACGCGCATGGCGCGGCGCCTGTTCGAGGTGCCGATCGCGCTGGTCAGCCTGGTCGACGCGGACCGGCAGTGGTTCAAGTCGGCGCAGGGCCTGGACGTGCCGGAGACCCCGCGCGACGTCAGCTTCTGCGGCCACGCCATCCTGTCGGACGACATCCTGCTGATCCCCGACCCCCATGCCGATCCGCGCTTCGTCGACAACCCGCTGGTGACCGGGGCGCCGCACATCCGCTTCTACGCCGGCTGCCCGGTGCGGGCGCCCAGCGGTCACCGGCTCGGCACGCTGTGCCTGATCGACCGGGTGCCGCGCGGCTTCGACGCCGACGACCAGGCGACGCTGCGCGACCTGGCCTTCATGGTCGAGCAGCAGTTCGCGGCGATGTACATGGCGATGGTGGACGAACTGACCGGGCTGGCGAACCGTCGCGGCTTCGAATCGCAGGCCGGGCATGTGCTGGCGCTGTGCCGGCGCAAGCAGTGGCCGGCGACGATGCTGTACTTCGACCTCGACCACTTCAAGCATGTCAACGACCGCTATGGCCATGCGGAGGGCGACTGGGCGCTGAAGTCCTTTGCGGACATCCTGCGTTTCTGCCTGCGGGCCTCGGACGTGATCGCGCGCACCGGCGGCGACGAGTTCGTGGTGCTGCTCAGCGGCACGGCGACCGAGCAGATGTCGCCCGCGCTGGAGCGGGTGCGCACGCAGGTCGGGGCGCTCAACCTGAGGGCGCAGCGGGGCTATGCGCTGGATTTCAGCGTCGGCGACGCCGCGATGGCCGCCGACCGACCGCTGACGCTGGAGGAGCTGATGCAGCAGGCCGACGCGGCGATGTACGCGCACAAGCAGAGCCGGCGCCGCATGGGCTGACGGCCGGTCCGGGCGGGCGCGGCGGCAACGGCGGCCCTGAATCAGGTGATCGGCTGACGCGAAGCGGGCAGCGGATCGGCGTTTCCCGGGGATCGTCGGCGGAATGGGCGGGCGGCATAATCCGCCCCCTGCGCCGCTGTTTCCGACCCGATGTCCCGGGCGATGGGCGGCGCCGAGTTTCCCATTCCGAACATTCAACGACACGCAAGCGAAGGCAACCCTCATGGCCTCGGTCAACAAAGTCATCATCCTCGGCAACCTGGGCCGTGATCCCGAACTCCGCTACACGCCCAGCGGCAGCGCGGTGTGCAACGTCAGCATCGCGACGACGCGCAACTGGAAGAGCCGTGAAGGCGGTGAGCGCCAGGAGGAGACCGAATGGCACCGCGTGGTGTTCTACGACCGCCTGGCCGAGATCGCGGGCGAGTACCTGAAGAAGGGCCGTCCGGTCTATGTCGAGGGTCGCCTGAAGACCCGCAAGTGGCAGGACAAGGAAGGCAAGGACAACTACACGACGGAAATCATCGCCGAGCAGATGCAGCTGCTGGGCGGCCGTGAAGGCGGCGGCGACGACATGGGCGGCGGCGGTGGTGGTGGCTACAGCCGTGAGCGCTCGTCGGAGCGCGGCAGTGGCGGAAGCGGCCGCGACAGCGGCGACTTCGACGCACCGCGCGCGCCGGCCCCGCGCGCCGCGGCGCCTCGCGCCCCGGCCCCCGCGCCGAAGCCGGCGACCGGCTTCGATGACATGGATGACGATATTCCGTTCTGATCGATAGCGATCCCGGCTATGCCGGGGTCGGATGATCAAGATGAAGGAAGCCCGTTGGCGTTCACGCCGCGGGCTTTTTTTCCTTTTCGAGCCGGACGCCCACCTTCAGCCGAAATGGCCGCCCCTCAGGGCAGGTCCACGATCTCGATCCAGTTCGCGGCCCGTCCCACCGGTTGCCGGCCGATCAGCCGGAGCGCGCCCTTGTCCGGATCGATGCGGTACACCGACAGCCGCTCCGATCTCTCTCCGGCCACGAGCAGGAACTTCCCGGTCGGATCGAAGCGGATGCCACGCGGCTGCGTTTCCGTCGGATAGGCGTCCACCAGGCTCGGTTTGCCGGACGCCGCGGCAAGCGTCAGCAACGAGATCGTGCTGCTCGTCCGTTCGGACGTGTACATGAACCGGCCGTCCGGCGTGATGGCGATGTCGGAGGACCAGATGCGTCGCTGCTCGTCGCTCGCCGGCACCGTGAGCGTGCTCGAGAGCTCGGTGAGCGTCCCCCGATCGCGATCCCTCCCGAACTGGATGACGTTGCCGCTCAGCTCGCTGATCACGTAGAGGAATCGACCGTCGGGGGAGAACTCGATGTGCCGCGGGCCGTTGCCCGGCTTGGTCTTGACGAGCGGCGGATCGAGCGGCGTCAGCTTGCCGCTGGCGGCGTCGAATCCGAACTGCAGGATCTGATCGCTGCCGAGGTTGGTGACGTACAGGAAGCGATTGCCGGAGTCGATCCGGATGCTGTGCGCCTTCTCTCCGGTGGGCAGGACCTGGATGGCGCCCTGCTCGACCAGGCCGTCCTTGATCGCGCTGATCGCGATCCGGCTTCCGTCATAGGAGGCCGTGAACAGGAAGCGTCCGGTCCGGTCGGTGGACGCGTAGGCCATGCTGTCCGGAAGTGGCGCGTCGGCCTTCTGGCGCAAGGCGCCGCTCGCGGCATCGATGTCGTAGGTCAGCACGCGGAATGGCTCGGAGCGCACGACCGCGTACAGATGCCGCTTGGCGGGATCCACCGCCATCGGCATCACGAGCTTGCCGGCCGCCGTCTTGCCCAGCGGCGTGAGCGCGCCGGCGGCGTCCATCTCGAACGCGTCGATGACGCCGTCCTGCGCCGCGGAGACATAGACGTAGGTCTTGGCCGAGACCGGGACGGCGGCAGCGATCGCCATGGCGGCGGCGCTGGCGATCTTCATCATTCCACTTCTGAGCTTGCGCATCGACTCTGCTCCGGGCCTGTCATGAATGCTGGTGCGCCCGCATTCTCCCGGCGCGCAGCGTCACCAGCCGCGACGCGCGGTCCTGAACGCCACGCCATTGCCGATGGCGCGGTTGTCCAGTCACGCGTGCGGAGTGACCTTGTCCATCAGGTCCAGACGCCCCACCGCTTCCTCGGGCAACCGCAGTTCAGCGGCCACGAGGTTCTCCCGCAGATGCTGGACCGATGAGGTGCCCGGAATCAGCACCAGGTTGGGCGAGCGCTGCAGCAGCCAGGCCAGTGCCACCTGCATCGGCGTGGCGCCGAGTTGGCTGGCGACCTCCGACAAGGCGCTCGACTGCAAGGGCGTGAAGCCACCGAGCGGAAAGAACGGGACATAGGCAATGCCGTCCCCGGCCAATTGCCGCACCAGCGCGTCGTCGTTCCGATGGACGAGGTTGTAATGGTTCTGCACGCAGACGATGGCGCAGAGGCGACGCGCATCCTCGACCTGCCGCGCGGTCACGTTGCTCAGCCCGATGTGCTGGATCAGGCCCTGCCGTTGCAGTTCGGCCAAAGCGGTGAGCGGCTCCTCCAGCGAGCCCTCGGCAGGCCCGTGGACGTCCAGCATGCTGCGCAGGTTGACCAGCTCCAGCGACTCCAGACCGAGGTGGCGCAGGTTGTCGTGCACCGCCCTCGTCAGCTCGTCGGCGGACAGGGCAGGCAGCCACGACCCATCGGCCCCCCGCTTGGCGCCCACCTTGGTGGCGATGAGCAGATCCTGGCGATAGGGGTGCAGCGCCTCGCGAATGATCTGGTTGGTGATGTGCGGGCCATAGAAGTCAGCGGTGTCGATGTGGTCGACACCGCGCTCCACGGCCGCCCGCAGCACCGCCACGGCGGCGGCCCGGTCCTTGGGAGGGCCGAAGACGCCGGGTCCGGCGAGCTGCATCGCGCCGTACCCGAGGCGCTTCACGTTGCGGTTGCCGATGCGGAAGGTGCCGGCCTTGTCGAGTGAGTTCATGAGCATGTCCTTTCGAAGGTGGCTCACTCTAGGCAGCGCCGCGGCGTACGATAAGTGGCTCCAATCCGCACGGGTCGTGCGGAAATCAGAACAGTGGCGGGTGCGATGGCGGATCACATGGCCGATCTGGCGGTTTTCGTGGCGGTGGCGCGCGCCGGAGGCTTCCGGCAGGCGGCGCGCGGCGAGGGCGTCAGCGCGTCCAGCCTCAGCGAGGCCTTGCGCAGGCTGGAAGCCCGCCTGGGGGTTCGGCTGCTCCACCGCAGCACGCGCAGCGTCGTGCCCACCGAAGCCGGCGCGCGACTGCTTCATCGGCTGGGGCCTGCGTTGGGCGAGGTGGAAGCGGCGCTCGACGAGATCAACGGATTCCGTGACCGTCCGGCGGGCACGCTGCGGCTGAACGTTCCCGTCAACGCGGCGCGCCTGGTGCTGCCGGCCCTGGTGCCGCCTTTCCTCGCCGCCTATCCGGACATCCGACTGGAAGTGATCGTCGACGAAGGCTTCGTGGACGTCGTGGCGGCGGGCTGCGACGCCGGCATCCGCTACGAGGAACGCCTGGAGCAGGACATGATCGCCCTGCCCATCGGCCCGCGTCACCAACGCATGGCGACGGCCGCCGCGCCGGGCTATCTCGCGCGCAGCGGCCGGCCGCTGCATCCCCGCGACCTGCTGCAGCACGCCTGCCTGCGGGTGCGCTTCGCCAGCGGTGCCATGCCGCCCTGGGAGTTCCAGCGCAAGTCGGAGGTCGTGACGGTCGATCCGGCCGGACCGCTGGTCGTGCGGGCCGGCGGCGGCGTGGACCTCGCCATCGATGCGGCGCTGGCCGGCAGCGGGGTCATCCACCTGTTCGAGGACTGGCTCCAGCCCCATCTGGCCAGCGGCGCGCTGGAGCCATTGCTGCAGACATGGTGGCGCCCGTTCACCGGGCCGTTCCTGTACTACCCCGGCCGGCGCCACGTGCCCGCGCCCTTGCGGGCCTTCGTCGACTTCTTGCGGACGCGTTACGCCGAAGACTGAGCGGCGGCCTGGGCGCATGCCCGTGGCGCACGCGGCACAGACGACAGGCCGCCGGCCGGCTCAGCCCTTCTTATCCGCCTTCACATCCATCACCACCAGCCCGGCCAGCATCACCAGCGGCAGCAGCAGCGCCCAGAACTTCCACGCCACATACGCGAATGCGCCCGTCAACGCGCCCACCGCGAAGGCCGCCACCGGCCAGATGAAGCGACCCAGCCGCTCCCGCACATCGGGACCGGCCGCGCCCCGCAGCAGGTCCACGCCGTCGATCACCACCTGCGTCACGTTGCCCGTCATCACCGTCGTCGGCGTCAGCGCCGGCCAGGCCAGGCGGCCGGCCGCGTTCTGCACGCCCATCGCCGCGGTGATGAACAGGCCCGTGGCCATCGCCCACGGCGCGTCGGGCGCCAGCGCCGCACCCGCCGGCACGCTGCAGATCAGCGCCACCACCAGCAGCGCCGCCTGCATCACCAGCAAGGGCCGGCTTGCCACCGTCTTCGTCCGCTCGCAGCGCAGGGCCACCATCCGCGCCAGCGCCACCGACACCACGAAGGTCGGGAACACCAGCAGCTTCAGCAGCACGCTGCCGCCGCTGGCGCGGCTCAGCTCCGCGCCGATCAGCACGAAGTTCCCCGTCACGTGCGCCGTGAACAGCCCGAACAGCGCCACGAAGCCCACCGTGTCCACATAGCCGCCGATGAAACCCAGCGTCAGGCTGGCCACCAGCAAGCGCTTCACGCCCGTCATGCCAGCACCTTCCTTTCCAGCACCGCGATCCGCGCCGCGCAGGCCAGCCCGGCGATCAGGCCCAGGTGCTCGAAGAAGGCGTTCTTGGCCATGAAGCGCGCCTGGCCGCTCAGGTGCCAGAAGTCGTTGGCCACCAGCATCGCCACCAGCGTCAGCACGCCCAGCGCGCCGGCCGCCAGCCAGACCCAGCGGTTCAGGATCAGCAGCAACGCGCCGATCAGTTCCACCACGATCGCCAGCACCGCCCACAGCACCGCGGGCTGCAGGCCGAAATGCGCCTGCTCCGCCACCGCGCCGGGAAAGTCCATCGCCTTGTCGATCCCACCGATCAGGTAGGCCGACGCCAGGCACAGGCGCAGCATCACCCCGAAGGTGGGCCACTGCAGCACCGCCTCCACCCAGCGCGGTGCGGCGGGGGAGAACAGACGGGTGGATCGGTACTCGCTCATCGTGGGGCCTCCAGGTGCCGCCGGTTGCGCCCGGCTTCGGCGCGCCGCATCGGGGCGGCTCGTGTCTTCAAGTCCATCCTCAGACCGCCCAGCACGCGCATCCCAGCGCGCCCCAGAAGCTCTTCAGGTCGGAGGCGGGCACCTCCGACGCCCAGGCATTCGCATGCGCATGACCATGGACGCCGCAGGCGGTGTCGCAGCACGCGGTGCGCCGCATCGCCGCCTGCAGCGGCTTGCCTTCCGCGCCCCAGGCGCCGTAGCCGCCGTAGCGCCGCACCGGCGACCAGTCCGGCATCGCCGGCGGCGGGGCCGATTCATCCAGCGACGCGAAATCGCCGGCGCCCCACACCACCTTGCCGCCGACCATCGTCAGCAGCGCGCTGGTGTCGGCGATGTCCGATTCGGCGCAGCCGAAGAAGTCGCGGTCCGGCACGACCAGGTCGGCCAGCTGGCCCGCCGCGATCTGCCCCTTGTTGCCCTGCTCGTTCGAGAACCAGGTGACGTTCTCCGTCCACATGCGCAGCGCCGCCTCGCGGTCCAGGCAGTTGCGCTGCGGCGTGATCTGCAGGCCGCCGACGGTGCGGCCGGTGACCAGCCAGGACAGCGACACCCACGGGTTGTACGAGGCCACCCGCGTCGCGTCGGTGCCGGCCGAGACCTTCATGCCCCGGCGCAGCATCTCGGCCACCGGCGGCGTCGCCTCGGCGGCTCGTGCGCCGTAGCGCTCGACGAAGTACTCGCCCTGATAGGCCATGCGGTGCTGCACCGCCACGCCACCGCCCAGCGCGGCGATCCGGTCCATCGAGCGCGTCGAGATCGTCTCCGCGTGATCGAAGAACCAGTTCAGCCCGTCGATCGGCGTGTCGCGATGGACCTTCTCGAACACGTCCAGCGCACGCGAGATCGTCTCGTCGTAGGTCGCATGCATGCGCCACGGCCAGCGGTTCTGCACCAGGATGCGCACCACCTCCTCGAGCTCGCCTTCCATCTGCGGCGCCATGTCGGGCCGCGGCTGGCGGAAGTCCTCGAAGTCCGCGGCGGAGAACACCAGCATCTCGCCGGCGCCGTTGTGGCGGAAGTAGTCGTTGCCCTGCTTGTAGGGGACCGACTTCGCCCAGTTGAGGAAGTCTTCCTTCTCCTGTCCCGCCTTCTGGGTGAACAGGTTGTAGGCCAGGCGGATCGTCAGCTGGCCGGCGTCGGACAGCTGCTGGATGACCTGGTAGTCCTCGGGATAGTTCTGGAAGCCACCGCCCGCGTCGATCGCGCCGGTGACGCCCAGCCGGTTGAGCTCGCGCATGAAGTGGCGCGTGCTGTTGAGCTGGTACTCCGGCGGGAGCTTCGGCCCCTTGGCCAGCGTCGCGTACAGGATGGACGCGTTGGGCTTGGCCAGCAGCAGGCCGGTGGGATTGCCGGCGCTGTCGCGCAGGATCTGGCCGCCGGGCGGCTCGGGCGTCTCGCGGGTGTAGCCGACGGCGCGCAGCGCCGCGCCGTTCAGCAGCGCGCGGTCGTAGAGGTGCAGGATGAAGACCGGCGTGTCCGGCGCGACGGCATTGAGCTCGTCGATGGTCGGCAGCCGCTTCTCATGGAATTGGTGCTCGGTGAAGCCACCCACCACCCGCACCCATTGCGGCGCGGGCGTGATGTCGACCTGCGCCTTCAGCATCGCCATCGCGTCGGCGAGGCTGCGCACGCCGTCCCAGCGCAACTCCATGTTGAAGTTCAGGCCGCCGCGGATGATGTGCAGGTGGTTGTCGATCAGGCCCGGCAGCACGCCGCGGCCTTTCAGGTCGATGCGGCGCGTCGTCGCGCCGGCCAGCGCCAGGATCTCCTGGTTGCCGCCGACGCTGAGGAAACGTCCGTCCTGGATGGCCACCGCCTCGGCGCTCGGCCGCGTGCGGTCCAGCGTCGTGAAGCGGCCGTTGAACAGCACCAGGTCGGGCGTCATGCCCGCGGTGCGGGAGAAGGAGGTGTCAGGCATCGTGGGACTCCGCGTTCGCCGCCGGGGCCGTGCTCGCGCGCCGGGCGGTGGTCGCCTCGGGCGCCGCGCCGGGGGCCGCCGCGGTCTTCGTCTTCTCGCATCCGGGCATGTGCCCGAACATGTGCGGGCGCAATTTCTGGTCGACCCAGCTGACCTGCGCCGGATCGCGCTGCAGCCACTGGCGCACCAGCGGCGGGATCTGCTCGCCGGCGAGGATGCCCAGCAGGCCCACCAGCGCGATCACCGGCGGCGCCGGCGACCTCACGTTGAGCAGGCCGTAGATCACGCCGACGAGCAGGCCCACGGCGGCCGACAACACATATGCATTCATGAGGACCGCCTTTGCGCTGCCGTCGAAGCTCAGCCCTCGTGGGCGTTGAACATCGTCTTGGCGTAGTTGATGCCGATGCCGTAGGCGCCGCCGACCTTCTTCGCGATGCCGGTGGTCATGTCGTAGGTTTCGCCACGAGCCCAGTCGCGCTGCAGCTCCAGCAGGTACTGCAGCGAGGTGATCGGCTGCGCGCCGGCCTGCACCATGCGCTCGACGGCGCGGTTGTGCGCTTCCAGCGAGACGTCGCCGCAGGCGTCGGTGATGACGTAGACCTCGAAGCCCTGGTCGATCGCCGACAGCGCCGGACCGACGATGCAGACGCTGGTCCACAGGCCGGCCAGCACGATGCGGTCCTTGCCGATGCGGTTGATCTCCTCGATCACCGCCACGTCCTCCCAGGTGTTCATCGAGGTGCGGTCCAGCATCTTCTTGCCGGGGAAGGGCGCGGTGACCTCGTCGAACATCGGGCCGGAGAAGCTCTTCTCGGCGACCGTGGTCAGGATGGTGGACACGCCGAAGCCGGCGGCCGCCTGCGCCACCAGCGAAGCGTGGGTGCGCAGGTTGTTGGCATCGATCGAGTGCGTGGCGAAGGCCATCTGCGATTGGAAGTCGATCATGACCAGCGTGTGGTCGGTGGGGTTCAGCAACTTGGCGCCGGGAACGGCCTTGGCGAGCTTGCTCATGAGGGTCTCCTGGAGGGACGAGGAAACGACGGTCCGCGCGGCGGTGAAGGACGGCGCGGACCCTCGAGGGAATCGTTGAAGCGGACGGCGTCGCGGCCCGCCCGCGTGGGCGCGGCGGGCCGCGACCGGCGGGATCAGGACTTCGCGAAGGCCAGCAGGTCGGCGTTCAGCTGGTCCTTGCTGGTGGCGGCCAGGCCATGGCTGCCGCCCTTGTAGACCTTGAGCGTCGCCTTGGGGGCCAGCTTCACCGACAGCTCGGCGGAGTTGCCGATCGGCACGATCTGGTCGTCGTCGCCGTGGATGATCAGCGTCGGCACGGTGATCTTCTTCAGGTCCTCGGTGAAGTCGGTCTCGGAGAACTGCTTGATGCAGTCGAACTGCGACTTCAGCGAGCCTTGCATGCCCTGCAGCCAGAAGCTGTCGCGCATGCCTTGCGAGACCTGCGCGTTCGGGCGGTTGGCGCCGAAGAAGGGCGTCGTCAGGTCCTTGTAGAACTGCGAGCGGTCCTTCTGCACGCCGGCGCGGATGCCGTCGAAGACGTCTTTGGGCAGGCCGTTCGGGTAGGCGGCGGACTTCATCATCGTCGGCGGCACGGCGCCGACCAGCACGACCTTGGACACGCGCTTGACGCCGTGGCGGCCGACGTAGCGGGTGACCTCGCCACCGCCGGTGGAGTGGCCGACCAGCATCGCGTCCTTGATGTCGAGCTTGTCGAGCACCGCGGCCAGGTCGTCGGCGTAGGTGTCCATGTCGTTGCCGTTCCAGCTCTGGCTGGAGCGGCCGTGGCCGCGGCGGTCATGGGCGATCACGCGGAAGCCGTTCTGGCCGAGGAAGAGCATCTGGTCTTCCCAGGCGTCGCTGCTCAGCGGCCAGCCGTGGGAGAAGACGACGGGCTTGCCGCTGCCCCAGTCCTTGTAAAAGATCTGGGTGCCGTCCTTGGTGGTGACGTAGCTCATGGGGGCTCCTGGTAGGGGGTGTTGGGAGGGGGTGGAGGGGGAGGAAGAGGCCGCGGCCTCGGCGCCGTCGGCCAGCGCCAGCGGCAGCGCCGCGGCGAGCGCGAGCTGGCCGCCCAGCGCGAGCAGGTCGCGGCGGGTGAGGTCCGAGGGGGTCGAAGGAATCGTCATCGAGGGTCTCCGAGGGATGAAGGCATCCTAGGAAACCGATGTCCGGCGCGACAGCCGCCGATGGCGCAGCCAGCGCTCTCCCGTCAGAGGCAGGTGGCGGGCGACCCCTCACCCTCGCCCTCTCCCCCGCGGGGGAGAGGGAATGAGCGGGGACGCTCGGGGGAGCTCAGAGGCGCAGCAGGCCGCGCTTGAGCGCCAGCACGACGGCGTGGGTGCGGTCGCGGGCGTCGAGCTTGGCCAGGATCATCTTCACGCGCGCCTTGATCGTGTCCTCGGACAGCGAGAGCAGGCCGCCGATCTCGCGGTTGCTCAGGCCCTGCGCGATGTGCTCGAGCACGTCGATCTCGCGCCCCGAGAGCTGCTCCTGGCCGGCGTGCGCGGCGATCTCCTGGGCGACCTCGTTGGGGATCCAGCGGTGGCCGCGATGCACCGCGCGGATCGCGTCCAGCAGCTCGGTGCGCAGCTGCGTCTTGAGCAGGTAGCCCGAGGCGCCCAGCTTGAGCGCCTGCCAGGCCTGGGCATCGGCCTTGAAGGTGGTCAGCACGATGACCCGCGCACCAGGGCTCAGCGTGCGCAGCCGCGACAGCGCCTCCAGGCCGTCCATGCCCGGCATCTGGATGTCCATCAGCGTGACGTCGGGGCGCAGCCGCTCGAAGGCCTGCAGGCCCTGCCAGCCGTCGGCCGCCTCGCCCACCGGCGCCATGTCGGGCTGCTCGCCCAGCACCGCGGCGATGCCCTCGCGCATCAGCGGGTGGTCGTCGACCGTCAGGACGCGGATGGGTTCGGGCGCGGGCAGCATGGCGGCGATCATAGGGCGACCCCCTTCGGGGCGTCCCTCTTCCAGGGGGCCACTACCCTTTCGGGTAGCGGGCATCGACTCGACCGGGGCTATCGCGGTGCAGCATGGCTTCCGATGATCGGCGCAGTCCTCCGGCGCCCCCGCGCCACCGCCCTTCACCGCCCCCCGGGAGCTGTCCATGTCCCTGATCGAGCGTCCCCCCGCCGTCCTCGACGCGATCGTCGTGCATCGCAATCCGCTGCTGCGCGCCGGCATCGCCGCCGCGCTGTCGCCCTTCTTCCGCGCGCACGACACCGGCGACGACGGGCTGCCGTCCGGCTTCCCGTCGCTGGGCGCGGCGGGGCCGGGCAGCCGGAGCACGTCGGTGCGGTTGGTGATCGCGGATCACGAGGGCGCGCTGCAGTCGCTGGCCGGCGCGCCGCGCCGCGGCGGCGCCGGCACGGCCTCGGGCGGCGTGCCTGCGCCGCAGTGGCTGGTGGTGAGTCCGGTCACGCACGGCGGCCGCGTCCGTCACGCGATGGCGGCGGGCGTGCTCGGCTATGTGCATGCGGCCTGCGCGCTCGAGGAATTGCGCGACGCCGCCCGCGCCGTCGCGGCCGGACGGCGTTATCTCTGCCGCACGGCCGCTGGTGCCGTGGCCGAGGGCTGGCTCGGGGACGAGCTCACGCCGCGCGAGCGCGACGTGCTGCGCATGCTCTGCCTGGGCCTGGACAACAAGTCGATCGGCCTGCGGCTGGGCGTCGCGGCGGGCACCGTCAAGACGCATGTGAAGACGCTGCTGCAGAAGCTGGGCGCGCGCAGCCGCACCCAGGCCGCCACCGAGGCGCTGCGCCGCGGGCTGCTGGACGACGAGCCCGTGGCCGACGATCCGGTGCCGCTGCCGGCGCGCCCGTCGCGCGGCGCCGCGCAAGGGCTCTACCGGCTCCAGCCGCTGCCGGCCGCATGACCGGGACGACGCGCGCTTGACCGCCAGGGGCCCGGGTCGGCACAGTCGCCGGCCGGCATGGCGCCGGACAGAGGGAGGTCAAGTGGCGAGGTGGTGGATCGGATGGATGCTGGTGGTCGCGCTTGCGGCCGCGACCGCCCACCCTGCGGCGGGGGCCGCCGCCGAGGGCCTGCCCGATTTCTCCCACCGTTCCTGGAACGTCCGCGACGGCGCGCCGGCGGATGTCTGGACGCTGGGCGGCGGGCGCGAGGGCGTGCTGTGGCTCGGCACCGGCATGGGGCTGTACCGCTTCGACGGCCTGCGCTTCGAGCGTTACCGGCCCGGCGACCAGCCGCTGCCGGCGTTCAACATCAACGCCTTGCTGGTCGACGAAGACCGCACGCTGTGGATCGGCCTGTTCGAAGGCGGCGTGCTGCGCCTGCGCGACGACGGTGTGACCCGCTACGGCGCGGCGCAGGGGCTGCCCGGCGGCCGCGTGCTGCGCCTGGTGCGCGCCGGCGGGGCGCTCTGGGCCGCGGCGGGCAAGGGCCTGGCGCGTTTCGACGGGCAGCGCTGGCAACGCGTGGGCGAGGCGCAGGGTTATCCCGCGGCCGGCGCCGAGTACCTGTTCCGCGACCGCCAGGGCACCTTGTGGGTCAGCTCCGGCGAGCGCCTGTACCGGCTGGCCGCCAATGCCGAGCGCTTCGAGGACACCGGCGTGCCGCTGGGCCGCAGCGCGGTGATGACGCAGGACGGCCAGGACCGGCTCTGGATCGCCGACGGCCGCGGCGGCGTGCGGCCGCTGGGCGTGCCGGGATCCTGGCGCTCGTGGGCGCAACTGCCGGACACCGCGCCGGCGCCCGCGCCGGTGAGGATGGACGACCTGGCCGCGGCGCCCTTCTCCCCCAGCGTGGTGTCCGAGCGCGACGGCCGGCCGGCGACGCTGGTCAAGCAGATGCTGTTCGCCAGCGACGGCGGGCTGTGGGTGACCGTCAACGGCCGCGGCGTGTTCCGCACCGAGGCCGCGGACGCGGCCCGCCTGATGGCGGGCGAGCAGCTGGACTGGTCGCGCGGGCAGTGGTTCACCGTCGCCGACGGCCTGGGCTCGTCCATCACCGTGCCGCTGGTGGAAAGCGACGACGGCGAGATCTGGGTCGGCACCAACGTCGGCGTCAGCAGCCTGCGCCAGCACCGCATCCGGAGCGTCACGCGGCTGGAGGATGCCGCCTCGACCGGCTTCAACGTGCAGCCGGACGGCAGCGGCGTGCTGCTGTCGAGTTCCTCGGCGAGCTGGCGGGTCGATCCGCCCGGCGGTCCGGTGCGCGAGACCGGCATCGATCCGCGGCCGAGCTCGCGCCGGCCGGCCACGCAGGCGGTGCGGGCGACCGACGGCTCGCTCTGGCTGTGGGACAACGAGACGCTGTGGCGCTCGCCGCCGGGCGGGCGCTGGGAGCGCTGGGCCCAGCCGCTGCCCGCCGGGACGCGGGCCGCCGCCAGCGGCATGGCCGCCGATCCGACCGGCGGGCTGTGGCTGTCGCTGCACGAGGTCGGCGTGTTCCACGCCACGCGCGCCGGCATCGCCCGCGTCAGGGAAGGCGAGCTCGATGGCCAGCCGCCGGGCTCGCTGGCGGTGGACGCGGACGGGGCCGTGTGGTTCGGCCACGACGGCGTGCTCACCGCCATCGACGACCTGGGCCGGCGCCTGCGCTTCGGACCGGAGCAGGGCCTGCGCACCGGCCGGATCCTGACGGTGCGCAACACCCGCCACGGCCTGGTCGTCGCCGGCGAGAACGGCGTCGCGCTGGGCCGGGACGGCCGTTTCACCACCATCCCCATCGAGCGCGATCCGGCCTTCGGCCGGGTGTCGGGCATCGTCGAGTCCTTCGACGGTGACCTCTGGCTCAACGGCGGCCGCGGCCTGGTGCGCCTGGCCGCGGCGGAAGTGCCCGCGCTGTTCGAGGCCTCGGCCAGTCCGCTGAGCTACCAGCTGCTGGACGCGGCGGACGGCCTGCCCGGCATCGCCCGTCAGGCCTCGGCGACGCCGACCGCGGTGCGCGACGCCCGCGGCCGGTTGTGGTTCGTGACCAACCTTGGGGTGGTCTGGCTGGACCCGGCGCGCACGCCGCGCAACTCGCGCGAGGTCGGCGTCGATGTGCAGGCGCTGATGGCCGGCGGGCAGAGCTATCCGGCCGCGCAGGGCCAGCAGCTGCCGCAGGGCACCAATGCGCTGACGCTGCGCTACGCCGCCCGCGTGCTGAGCAAGGCGGAGCAGGTGCGCTACCGCTTCCGGCTGGTGGGCGTCGACGCGGACTGGCGCGATGCCGGCACGCAGCGCGAGGCGACCTACGCCAACCTCGGTCCGGGCGACTACCGCTTCGAGGTGCTGGCCTCCAATCCCGACGGGCTGTGGAGCCGCCGGCCGTCGGTGCTGGCTTTCCGCATCGCGCCGGCGCTGCACGAGTACGCCGCCTTCCGCTGGGGACTGGCGTTGGCGCTGGTGGGGGCCATCTGGGGCGGGTATCGCCTGCGGGTGCGGGCGCTGCAGGCGCGGCTGCGGATGCGGCTGGAGGTGCGCCATCGCGAGCGGGAGCGCATCGCGCGAGACCTGCACGACACGCTGCTGCAGGGCTTCCAGGGGCTGCTGCTGGGGCTGGATGCGAGCGTGCGACGCGTGACCGACCAGGCGCTGCGGCACAAGATGGAGCGCGACCTGACGCGGGCCGAGGGGCTGCTGGCCGAAGGGCGCGATCGCGTCGGCCAGCTGCGTCAGCGCATCGACGACGAAGACGCCGCCGAGCGCGGCGGCTGGGGTGATGACGACGAGGGCGACGACGACGCAAACGGCGGCGAGGGCCGGGGCTCGGACCGTCGGTTGGCCGAGCGGCTGGCGCGCGCCGGCCAGGACCTGGTCCGGCCGCCGGGCCGGTTCCGGATCCGGGTGACCGGCACGCCGCGGGCGCTGGCGGCCTCGATCGAGGATGAAATGCTGCTGATCGCGCGCGAGGCCCTGACCAATGCCGACCGCCATGCGCGGGCGAGCGAGGTGAGCCTGGAGCTGGAGTACCGCGCCGACGGGCTGACGCTGACGGTGCGCGACAACGGCATCGGCCTGCCGCCGGACTGGGAGGCCCGGCAGCCGCGCGACGGGCGCTACGGCATGTGCGGCATGCGCGAGCGGGCGCGCCTCATGGCGGCGTGCCTGTCGGTGCGCAGCGCGCCGGGCGCCGGCACCGAGCTGGTGCTGCAACTGGCCGATGCGCCACGCGCCGGCTGGCGGGCGCGCTGGCGGCAGCAGCGCGCGGTCGTCTCCCCGTGAAGTCCCCGAGGGTCAGGGCATACCCGGCTTCCTAGAATCCGCGCGACGTCGAAGTTCCGACGTTTTCACGAGGGAAGAGTGATGAAGAAGTTTGCCGCGCTGTCCGCGCTGTGCCTGTCCTTGGCCGCCGCGCTCCCCGCCTTCGCCGATCCGGCGCCGGTGCCCGATGCCACCCAGGCGCAATCGCTGCGCGACGCCGTGCGGGCCGACCGCAAGGGCGTCGTCCTCAAGGCGCTGCAGCTCGACGAGGCGCAGACCAAGAAGTTCGTGCCCGTCTACGAGGCGTATGAGCGCGAACTGGCCACGCTGAACCGCCAGTTCACCCGCATGTCGGTGGAATTCGTGCAGATCGGCGAGAAGCCGACCAATGCGCAGTCGAAGTACTTCTCCAAGGGCTATCTGGGGTACGTCGACGCTGAGCAGAAGCTCTACAAGAAGTACCACCCGCGCGTGGTCCGGGCCATCGGCGAAGTCGGCGCCGCCCGATTCCTGTCGGTCGAGCGGCGCATCCGCGCGCTCCAAGACTACGACCTCTGGATCTAAGGCTTTCAGCCTCTCCCTTCTCTCCCTTCTTTCACCCTCTCCCGCGGGGCGGGAGAGGGAGGGGTGAGGGTGGGAACCTGCGAAGACCCTCACCCCTACCCTCTCCCACGTCGTGGGAGAGGGAGTAAGAAGGTGAGAGAGGGGGTGGGGAGCGGGAGAGGCGGTGCTCAGATCCAGCCCAGATCGATCGCGCGCAGCACGGCCTGCGTGCGGTCGCGGACGCCCATCTTCGCGAACACCGCGGAGCAGTGGTTCTTGATGACGCCTTCGCTGTTGCCCAGCAGCGCGGCGATCTCGGTGTTGCTGCGGCCGCTGGCCACCAGGCGCAGCACCTGCAGCTCCTTGGGGCTGAGCGGCTCGGGCTCCGCCGTCGCCGCGAAGGCGCGCTCCACCGGCGCGCGCTCCATGCGCTCGGTCAGCAGCGGACGCAGCGCCGTCGAGCCACCCACCACGTCGCGCAGCGCCTGCACCAGCGTGTCCGGGCTGATCGCCTTCAGCAGGAACCCGCGCGCCCCCGCGCGCACCGCCTCGTCGAAAGCCGCCGTGTCGTCGAAGGTGGTCAGCAGCACCACCGGGATCTTCAGCGCCCGCGCCGCCAGCGCCCGGATCAGCCCGATCCCGTCCAGCCGCGGCATCCGCATGTCCGACAGGATCACGTCCGGCTGCTCGCGCGCCAGCAACTCCAGCGCCTCCGCGCCGTCCGACGCCTCGCCCACCAGGCGGATGTCGTCGTGCAGCGCCAGCAGGCCCTTCAGCCCCTCGCGCACCAGTTGCTGGTCTTCCACCAGCAGCAGCTTGATCGTGTTGTCGCTCATGTCGTCTCCTTGCTGGATGGCGCAATCCCGGTTCAGGCGCGCCGCGGGCAGTTCAGTTCGATCAGGAATCCGGGGTGATGCCGCAGCACCTGCATCGTCCCGCCCAGTTCGGCCATGCGTTCCTGCATGCCCTTGAGGCCGTTGCCCTCGCGCAGCTTGCGCGTGCCGCGGCCATTGTCGTCAACCCGCACCCGGACCTGCGGACCGGATTCGTCCACCGCCTCCAGGCTGACGCGCACCCGCGTCGCGCCGGCATGGCGCACCGCGTTGGTCACCGCCTCCTGCACGCAGCGCAGCAGCGCGTGCGCGCAGCGCGGCGTCAGGTCCTGCGCGACCGGGTCCAGCGCCAGCTCGATCTGCGTGCTGGCGATGCCGTCGGCCAGCGTGCGCAGCGCGGCCTCGAGGTTGATGCGCTGGCTCTCCCGTTCGCGCGATACCGCCGCGCGGACCTCCGCCAGCAGCCCCGCCGCGCCCAGCTTGGCCTTCTCGACCGCCTGCGCGGCGCCGGGCTCGTCGTGGCGGCGCAGCAGCGCCTCGCTCAGCTGCAGGTGCAGGTTGAGCGCGGTCAGGTGATGCCCCATCACGTCGTGCAGCTCGCGCGCCATGTGCAGGCGCTCGGCATAACGCAGCTGCTCGATCTGCAGCCGCTCGCCCGATTCCTTCTCGGCCAGCATGGCCTGGAACCAGCGTCTGCGCTCGGCCTCCGCCGCGGCCAGCCGGCCCAGCCCGAAGGCCATGCCGTGCAGCGCCACCATCGACATCGACAGCCCCAGGCTGTTCAGCCACCAGGGCAGGTCGGGCTGGAGCTGCTCGAGCCGCTGGGCCTCGCTGGGCAGCAGCCAGTACAGCGCCACGCTGATCACGACCTGCGCGAGCGCGAAATTGAAGGCGCGCCGCACGTTCAGCAGCAGCGCCGCCAGCACGGTCACGAGGAAGGGCAGACCCGGCGTGACCAGCAGCGCCAGCACGTCCAGCAGCAGCACGCGGGCGAGCGCGTCGGCCGGCGGCAGGTCCAGGTGTTGCTGGCGCGCCAGCCGCCAGAAGTGCCACGCGAACAGCATCACCAGCGCCAGGCAGGTGAGCACGAAGGGCGCGTCGTGGGTGTCGCCGCCGGTGCGGCGGTAGAGGCTGGCCAGGACGCCGTCGTAGGGCTCGGTCGCGTTGCCCATCAGGCCCCAGACCGCCGAGCCCAGCTCCAGCAGACAGATCGCCAGGGCGGCAATGCGCAGCACGAAGGCGGGCTGGGCGATGCGGGCGAGCAGACGATCCAAGGGGTCCATCCAGGCGAGGCGGCAACACGCCAGCGTGCCACAGGCGACGTCCGGCAGGGAAGGTGCGCATTGTCATGGGACACCGGCCGCGGCGGTTCCGGCCATGCGACGAGTGCCCCGAATCGCTGGATGAGCTGCCGGCGGGCGTGCGACGGGCAGCGGACCGCCGCCGCGCCGGCCCCGGTCGGCTGGGCACGCGGGACGGCCCGCCAGCGGACGCGGCCTTCGGACTACGCGATCGCTTCCGCGATGACGCCGCCGCCCAGGCAGACGTCGCCGTCGTAGAGCACCGCGCTCTGGCCGGGCGTGACCGCCCATTGCGGCTGCGGGAAGTCCAGGCGGATGCTGCCCTCGCCGGGGGTCAGCGCGCAGGGCGCGTCGGCCTGCCGGTAGCGGGTCTTGGCGCCGAAGCCGCCGAAGGCCGGCGCCTGGCCGGTCCAGCTCAGGTCCTGCGCCACCAGACCGCGGCTCTGCAGCAGCGGGTGGTCGTGGCCCTGGACGACCACCAGCGTGTTGCTCGCCAGGTCCTTGCGGGCGACGAACCAGGGCTCGTGCTCGCCGCCGCCGCGCGGCGCGCCCTTCTCCTTCACGCCGCCGATGCCCAGCCCCTGGCGCTGGCCCAGCGTGTAGAAGGACAAGCCGACGTGCTCGCCCAGCTTGCGGCCGCGCTCGTCCTTGATCGGGCCGGGCTTGTGGGAGAGGTAGCGGTTGAGGAACTCGCGGAAGGGCCGCTCGCCGATGAAGCAGATGCCGGTCGAGTCCTTCTTCTTCGCATTGGGCAGCCCGATCTCCTCGGCCAGCCGGCGCACCTCGGTCTTGGGCAGCTCGCCGACCGGGAACATCGTCTTGCGCAGCTGCGCCTGGTTGAGCCGGTGCAGGAAGTAGCTCTGGTCCTTGAGCGGATCCAGGCCCTTGAGCAGCTGCACCTGGCCGTCCTGCTCGCGCACCCGGGCGTAATGGCCGGTGGCGATCTTCTCGGCGCCCAGCCGCATCGCGTGGTCTAGGAAGGCCTTGAACTTGATCTCGGCGTTGCACAGCACGTCCGGGTTGGGCGTGCGGCCGGCCTCGTACTCGCGCAGGAACTCGGCGAAGACGCGGTCCTTGTACTCGGCGGCGAAGTTCACATGCTCGATCTCGATGCCGATCACGTCGGCCACCGCCGCCGCGTCGACGAAGTCGATGTTGGAGGAGCAGTACTCGCTGTCGTCGTCGTCTTCCCAGTTCTTCATGAAGATGCCGACGACCTCATGGCCCGCCTGCTTGAGCAGCCAGGCGGACACGGCGGAATCAACGCCGCCGGACAGCCCGACGACGATGCGTTGCTTCTTGGGATTCATGGGGCGCGATTGTCCCAAAGGTCCGCAAGACCTGTCCGGCGCGGGGCCGGCCGCCGCCCGACGCGCCTCAGCGCCCCTTCACCCACCGCCTCCACCCCGATTTCGTGACGCCGTTCACGACCCACGGCGCCCGGGGGGAGGCGTGTCAGGAATGGCTGACACGCGCTGCGCGATTCGACGCACAGCGGGGCCGGTGGTCGCCGACTCCTCCGGCGCGCGGCGTCCGAAGAAACTGAATGAAACAGGGAGACCGATCATGAACGTCGTCATCGTCGAAGGGTCCATCACCATCCGGGCGCAACTGCAGGCGCTGCTGGCGCGAGAACGCCGGATCCAGGTGGTGGGCGAGGCGGCTTGCGAGGCCTCCGCGATCGAGACGATCACCCGGACCCAGCCCGACGTGGTGGTGATGGACCTGGCGCTGCAACCCGGCAGCGGGCTGCGGGTGCTGAGGGCGATCCGGCAGCTGGGCATCGGCGCGCGGGCGATCGTGCTGAGCAACAGCTATTACGAGGACATGCGGCGCGCCTGCGCCGAGCACGGCATTTCCGGCTTCTTCGACAAGGGCACGCAGGCCGAGGAGGTGCTGGCGCTGCTGCAGGGCTGGCTGCCGCCGCTGCGGGCGGACGAGCCGGCGCGGCAGGCGGCCGTCGACGGGCTGGACCTGCCGCCGCGCGGCCACTCCGCCTTCGACGAACTGGCCGACCTGGCTTGCGACATCAGCGGCGGCGCGATGGCCGCGGTCGGCCTGGTGGATGGCGAGCAGCTGCGGCTGATCGGCACCTCCGGCCTGCCGCTGCGGACGATGCCGCGCGCACGTGGCCTGTGCTCGCACGTGATGCATCACGGCGGACTGCAGGAGGTGCCGGACACCTGGCACGACAGCCGCTTCCTCGACCACCCGCTGGTGCAGGGCGCGCCGTATGTGCGCTTCTATGCGTCGGTGCCGCTGTCGCTGTCCACCGGCGAGGTCGTCGGCAGCCTGTGCGTGATGGACCGCCTGCCGCGGCGCCTGCGCGAGCGCCAGCGCGAGTCGCTGGTGACGCTGTCGCGCTGCGCGATCAATGAGCTCGAGGCCCGCCGGCGCGAGCCGCGCCACATCGACCAGGCGATCAGCGCCGCGATGACGCTCTGAGCGCGATCGCGCCTCGGCCGCTCAATGCGGCCAGGCGCGCGGCGCGTACAGCGACGGGTGGGCCGCGACGGCCTCCAGCGGCAGCCGGCGGCCGGCGGCGTGGTCCTCGATGCACTGCAGGATCAGCGGGCTGCGATGGCGGTCGCGGCTGGCGCGGATCTCGTCCAGCGTCAGCCAGAGGGTGCGCTGGATCGGCTCGTCGAAGGGGCGGCCGGGGATCTGGTCGCCGACCCGGCCGGTGAAGGCCAGTCGCACGTAGGTCACGTCGTCGCCGCGGTCCGGGCGCAGGAAACGCGACATGTAGACGCCGAGGAAGGCGTCCGGCGTGAACGGCCGGGCGGTTTCCTCGAGGACTTCGCGCTTGACCGCGTCGATCGCGGACTCGGCCTGCTCCAGATGGCCGGCGGGATTGTTGAGCAGCAGGCCGTCGCGGGTGAGCTCCTCGACCAGCAGGTAGCGGCCGTCCTGCTCGATCACGGCGGCGACGGTGACGCTGGGCTTGAATCGTTCGGTCATGGTCCTTCCTGGGGAGCGGCTGGTCCGGCGGCAGGGGATGCCGGGGGAGCGCCACCTCGATGTGGGAACGGGGCCGCATTGTGAGGGGGCCTGGTGACAGCGGCGGCGAACAGCGACCACGCCGGCGAAGGCGTGTCCCCTGAACCCGTCGGCGCACCCGTCCGACATCGCCCAAAAGCAAAACCCCGGCTTGCCGGGGTTTTCTTCATTCTTCAGCGAGAGGCTCAGTTGCCCCGGCCGTGTCCGTGGCCGCGGTCATCGTCGCGGTCCTTGTCGTGACCGTGTCCGCGGCCGTGACCCTTGCCGGGACCGCGATCGTCATCGCGGTAATCGCGGCGGCCATCGTCGCGCCAGCGATATTCGGTGTGTTCCCGGCGGTATTGCGGGGCGTACACCTCGCGGTACCAGTTGTCCCGGACGAAATACACCGGCCGGCCGCACGCGTTGTAGCGCGCGCAGTGCTTGGCCCAGTTCTTCTCATGGCCCGGCGGCACGCGGAGATAGACCGCCGGCGCGGGCGCCGGCACCCGGGTCACCAGCACCGGCCGCTCGTACACCACCTGCGGGCGCACATTGCCGATGTCGATCTGTCCATAAAAGCCCGGTTCGCCAATGCTCACCGAGACCCCCACATCGGCGGCCCGGGATGCCATCGGCATCAGGGCCACCAAGGCCAACGCACTGCTGAGGAGAATTTTCTTTGTCATGGTCTGACTCCTTTCGGTCGTCATTTAACGCCGCTTTGACTCCCTTCGACGACTCTAGTTCACCATTCGAAACAGCTTTGCCTCACATTGCTCATGGGTTTGGTTGGTGAAAACCCCAGTCGCGGGCGCGTCCCGCCCGAGGCGGTCCCCCGGTTAAGCTCGCCCGGACCCTGATTCAGGATGGAGGGATTCCAGATGCTGATCGGTGTGCCGCAGGAAACCGCGGCGGGGGAAGCGCGCGTCGCCGCGACGCCGGAAACCGTCAAGAAGCTGGTCGCGCAGGGCCACACGCTGCGCGTTCAGCATGGTGCCGGCCTGAACGCCAGCGTGACCGACGAGGCCTACGCCGCCGCCGGCGCGGAACTGGTCGGGCGCGAGGCGGCCTTCGCCTGCGACCTCGTCCTGAAGGTCCGTGCGCCGGAGCCCGGCGAGATGGCGCTCTTCAAGCCCGGCGCGGTGCTCGCCGGCATGCTCAATCCCTTCGACCGCGACGGCCTGCAGCGCCTGGCCGAGGCGCGGCTCACCGCCTTCGCGCTCGAGGCCGCGCCCCGCACCACCCGCGCGCAGAGCATGGACGTGCTCTCCAGCCAGGCCAACCTGGCCGGCTACAAGGCGGTGATGCTGGCCGCCTTCCATTACCAGCGCCTGTTCCCGATGCTGATGACCGCCGCCGGCACGATCAAGGCCGCGCGGGTCGTCGTGCTGGGCGTCGGGGTCGCCGGCCTGCAGGCGATCGCCACCGCCAAGCGGCTGGGCGCGGTCATCGAGGCCTCCGACGTGCGCCCCGCGGTGAAGGAGCAGGTCGAGTCCCTCGGCGCCAAATTCATCGACGTGCCCTACGAGACCGACGAGGAGCGCCAGGCCGCCGAGGGCGTCGGCGGCTACGCCCGCCCGATGCCCCCCAGTTGGCTGCAGCGCCAGCAGGTCGAGGTCGCCAAGCGCGTCGCCCAGGCCGATGTCGTCGTCACCACCGCGCTGATCCCGGGGCGGCCGGCGCCGGTGCTGGTCACCGAGGAGATGGTCCGCGCGATGAAGCCGGGCTCCGTCATCGTCGACATCGCGGCGCCGGCGGGCGGCAACTGCCCGCTCACCGAGCCGGGCCGGACGGTGCGCAAGCACGGCGTGACGCTGGTGGGCGAGACCAACCTGCCGTCGCTGGTGGCGGCGGACGCGTCCGCGCTCTACGCGCGCAACGTGCTGGATTTCCTGAAGCTGGTGCTGACGAAGGAAGGCGGCTTCGCGCTGCCGGCCGACGACGACATCGTGACCGCCTGCCTCGTCGCGCACGAGGGCCAGGTGCTGCGCCAGGCCTGAGCGGCCACCCTGCTGGAGGCCGCGAGGCCGCATGACGACCGGGCCGCGCGCCCGCAAGGAGAGTCCCGGATGGATGCCGTTTCTCCCACCCTCATCAACCTGACGATCTTCGTGCTGGCGATCTACGTCGGCTACCACGTCGTCTGGACCGTGACGCCGGCGCTGCACACGCCGCTGATGGCCGTGACCAACGCGATCTCGGCCATCGTCATCGTCGGCGCGATGCTCGCCGCCGCGCTCACCGAGACCTCGCTGGGCAAGTTCATGGGCACCTTCGCCGTCGCGCTCGCGGCGGTCAACGTCTTCGGCGGCTTCCTCGTCACGCGGCGGATGCTGGAGATGTTCAAGAAGAAGGAGCGCAAGACTCCCGCCGATGGCCACGGCAACGCGAAGGGCTGACCGATGTCGATGAATCTCGTCACCCTGCTTTACCTGATCGCGAGCGTCTGCTTCATCCAGGCGCTCAAGGGCCTCTCCCACCCGACGACCTCCATCCGCGGCAACGTCTTCGGCATGGTCGGCATGACCATCGCCGTGCTCACCACGGGCGCGCTGATCCTGAAGCTGGCCGGCGGACAGACGCTGGGGCTGGCCTATGTCCTGGGCGGCCTGGTGGTCGGCGGCGGCATCGGCACCGTCATGGCGCAGCGCGTCGAGATGACCAAGATGCCGGAGCTGGTGGCCTTCATGCACAGCATGATCGGCCTGGCGGCGGTGTGCATCGCGGTGGCCGCGGTCGTCGAGCCGCATGCCTTCGGCATCGCGCCCCGCTACGCACCCATCCCCGGCGGCAACCGCATCGAGCTGGCCCTGGGCTGCTTCATCGGCGCGGTGACCTTCTCCGGCTCGGTCATCGCCTTCGGCAAGCTCAGCGGCAAGTACAAGTTCCGTCTGTTCCAGGGCGCGCCGGTCACCTTTCCCGGGCAGCACTGGCTCAACCTGGTCCTGGGTCTGGCGGCGGTGTTCTTCATCTTCGGCTTCTGGCATTCGCAGAGCGCGATGGACTTCCTGCTGGTCGCGGCGCTGGGCTTCGTGCTGGGCGTGCTGCTGATCATCCCGATCGGCGGCGCCGACATGCCGGTCGTCGTGTCGATGCTCAACAGCTACTCCGGCTGGGCCGCGGCGGGCATCGGCTTCTCGCTCAACAACAGCATGCTGATCATCGCGGGCTCGCTGGTGGGCAGCTCGGGCGCGATCCTGAGCTACATCATGTGCAAGGCGATGAACCGCTCGTTCTTCAACGTGATCCTGGGCGGCTTCGGCGCCGAGGGCACCGCCGCCGCCGGGGCCGCGCAGCAGCGCAATGTGAAGAGCGGCAGCGCCGACGATGCGGCCTTCATCCTCGGCAACGCGGAGAGCGTGATCATCGTCCCCGGCTACGGCCTGGCGGTCGCGCGCGCGCAGCATGCGGTCAAGGAGCTCGCGCAGAAGCTGATCGAGAAGGGCGTCACCGTCCGCTATGCGATCCATCCGGTGGCGGGTCGCATGCCCGGCCACATGAACGTGCTGCTCGCCGAGGCCGAGGTGCCCTACGACCAGGTCCATGAGATGGAGGACATCAACGCCGAGTTCGGCCAGACCGACGTGGCCATCATCCTCGGCGCGAACGATGTGGTGAACCCGGCCGCGCTGCAGAAGGGCAGCGCGATCTACGGCATGCCGATCCTGGAGGCCTACAAGGCGCGCACCGTCATCGTCAACAAGCGGTCGATGGCGGCCGGGTATGCGGGCCTGGACAACGAACTCTTCTACATGGACAAGACCATGATGGTCTTCGGTGACGCGAAGAAGGTGGTCGAGGACATGGTCAAGGCGGTGGAGTGACCGAGGGGTGTGAGGCGGTGTGGTGCGATCCGCGCGATCGGCGCGTGGCCGTCCTCCCCGGCTAGTTTCAGTAGGACACCTACCGACTGAAGGGGAAGGCGTCCAAGCGCACCACCGCTGAAGGTCGATGCGCATCCGAGTGCGCTTGAACAGACTGCGAGGCTTTCCATCGCCGTCTGTTTGCCATGACCACTCCCTCCGATCCGTTGTCCCGTGTCCGTGCCGTGATGTCGCCGGCGCCAGGGGGCGATGCGCCATCGCGCCGTCGTCGCGACGAGGACGACCTCGACGCAGCGCCGCCCGCTGACCCGGATGCGCCCGCGCGCGATGGCGCGCCGCCGCCACCCGCCACGCCGGCAGAGCCCACGGAGCCGCCGGCTTCGGACGCCGGCGCGCCCGTGAAGGCGGATGCCGATGGCGCCGACGCGTCGCGCGCCGATCGCTCCAGCGCGCTGCTGGCCTCGGGACTCGGCCTGCTCGGCGTGGGCGGCGCGGCCAGCGTCGCGGTGGCCGCCGCGGGCGGCTCGAGCAGCAAGCCGCCCGTGGCCGAGGTGGAGCGACCGAAGCCCGAGACGCCCAAGCCGGAACGCCCCGAGCAGGAGCAGCCCGGACCGGAGCAGCCGAAGCCCGAAGCCCCTGGGCCCGAGCAGCCGAAACCCGAAGGGCCGAAGCCGGAGAAGCCCGAATCGGAGTCCCCGAAGCCCGAGCAACCCAAGCCTGAGCAACCCAAGCCCGAACAGCCAAAACCGGAAGAGCCCCAGCCCGAGCGACCGAAGCCGGAGGAGCCCAAGCCGGAGGAGCCCAAGCCGGAGCAGCCGAAGCCCGAAGAGCCAAAGCCTGAGCAACCGAAGCCCGAAGAGCCCAAGCCCGAGCAACCGAAACCGGAACAACCCGGTGGCACCGACCCTGAGCCGACCCCCGACGTCCCCGCGCCGCGCCCGCGCCTGGTGATGGACACCGGCGTGTCGGACCGCGACGGCATCACCTCGCGCGCGGACGTCCAGGTCGACGCCCTGCTGGGCAGCGGCCGGTGGCGCTACAGCCTCGACGGCGGCGAGTCCTGGGTCGCGGGCAGCGGCGATCGCATCGCGGCCGCCGCCTTCGGCGCGGACGGCCGCAAGGACCTGATCGTCGAGCAGTTCGATGCGCAGGGCCATCGCAGCGTCTCGAGCCGGCTGTCGTTCGAGCTCGACACGCTGGCGCCGGCGGCGTTGACGCCCACCGCGCCAGCGAACGGCTGGCTGGGACGGGACGGCGACATCCACGTCGGCAAGTTGGACCGCGACGCGCACTGGCAGTACAGCCTCGACGGCACGACCTGGCGGGCCGGCACTGGCGGCGGGCTGCGCGGCGCCGAGGTCGGCAAGGAAGGCGAGCAACAGGTCTGGCTGCGCCAGGTCGACCTGGCGGGCAACACGAGCGAGGCGAGCCGCATCACCGTGAACGTGGACCTGACCGCGCCGACCGACGCGGCGATCCGGCTCCACGTCGATCCCGCGATCGATGGCCCGTTCACCACCCAGCCGCACATGACGCACGGGCCCATCACCGTGGCCGCCGATGCCGGCTGGGCCTACAGCTGGGACGGCCAGTCCTGGCGCACCGACGCGGAATACGGCGCCGTCGTCCGCACGCAGGGGTTGATCGACGGCTTTCACACGCTGTACGTCCGCCAGCAGGACCAGGCCGGCAATGTGACGATCAACGAGCGCTCGTTCACGCTGGACAACGTCAGGCCGGCCGCGCCGACGCTGCGATTGGTCAACGACACCGGGTGGTCGAATGTCGACAAGATCACTTCCGACGGGACCCTGCGCGTGACCAACCTGGAGCCGAACGCGAAGTGGTGGCTGAAGACCGTCGTCAACGGCAAGGACTACTACCAGGGAGGGAGTGGCGACACGATCACGACGGCGGACTTGGGGTTGCCGGCGGGCGAGGTGGGCAAGGTCTCCGTGTTCCTCTGGCAGGTTGACCAGGCGACGAACCAGAGTGCCATGACCCGCTTCGACTTCGAGCTCTACGCCCAGACCGCCGTGATCTGAAACGGACGGGACGACGCCGCCCCTAGGTCCAAGGTTGTCCCGCCCCGCCGCTTGACCTAGCATCGGCCGCGCCGGTTCCATCTCGGGCCGGCGTTCCTTTTGGCGATGCCGTGGGGGGCCACTTGGCGGTATGGACTCGCGCGATGGAGGCGCGGCCGGCGACGTCGGCGATCTCGATCCGCCGGCTCGCGCTGCTGGTGGTGCTGCCGCTGCTGCTGCTGGGCGCCGTCCACCTGTTCTCGCAGCAGTACGGGACGGCGATGCCGCCCCAGGTGCTGCGGCTGGCCGAGGCGCGCCTGCTGCCCGGCGACGCCCTGGACCCCGCGCAGATCCCCGGCGCCTTGCTCGATCCACAGGTGCCGGCCCCCGCCGCGTCGGCCATCGTGTCCCGCCCGCTCGAGGCGACGGCCACGCCGACACCGATGCCCGCGACGGCGCCGACGACGCCGATGACCTCCCTCGCGCCAGGCCACGTCGTGGCGCTGCCGGTCCAGATCCACGACACGGATGCGCCGGGCCCGCTCTGGTTCGCGCTCGATTTCCACCTCGATCGGGCGGCGCAGGTGCCGTACTGGCTCGTGATCCAGCACCGGCCCGCGGCCTCGATCTACCTCGACGGCCAGTTGATCGCCACCTCCGGGCCGGGTGTCGGCTACGTGTCCGAGGATGAGGACGATCTCGCCCAGCGTGGCCTGCTGCTGGCCGGCCGGCGCCTGCAGGTCAGCATCCCGCCGGCGCTGCTGCCCGCCGGTGAGCATCGGCTGAGCCTGCGCCTGGCGCGGCCGGGCTTCGAGGGCGCGGGGCTGTCGGCACCGCTGCTGGGGCCGGCGTCCCAGATCCGCGCGCTTCAGGAGGGGAGGCGCTTCTGGCAGGTGGCGCGCGTGACGACCGCCCTCGCGGGCCTGGTCATCGGCACCTTCATGCTGATGGTGTGGCTGGCACTGCGGCAGGAATGGCTCTACGGCGTCACCGGCGTCTTCTGCCTCTGCACCGCGCTGCTGCTCTCGCCCTACCTGCTCAACGGCGCGCTGTTCCCTGCGCCGTGGTGGCGCGTGGCGCTCGATGTCGCCGACGTGCTGTCCAAAGCGCTGCTGCTGTTCCTGGTGGCGCGGCTGTCCGGCCTGGCCGCGGGCTGGGCGGAGCGGATGGCCGCCGCCTACCTGGGCCTCGGGCTGGTGATCGACGCCGCGGCGGCGATGCTCGGCTGGAGCTGGACCGACTTCCACCATCCCTGGCCCTGGTGGGCACTGGGCAGCCGCCTCGTCGTGCTGGTGGCCGCGGCGGCGCTCGCCGCGCGCGCCGCGCTGGCGTCCGGCCGTCGTGCCCACCTCGCCGCCGCCTGCGCCGTCGCGCTGTCGGGCTGGGTGTGGCTCTACGTGAGCGCCTTCGCGCTGGTCATGTCGCGCCAGATGAGCGTCGTGGACATCAACGTCGTCGGCCATGCGGTGCTGATCGCAATGGCCGGCGTGGCGCTGCAGCGGCGCTTCGTCGGCTCGCTGCGCGACCAGGCGATGGCGCGGGTGCGGCTGGAGCAGGCGCTGGACGCGCGCACCCGCGAGCTGCAGGACCGCTGGGAAGACCTGCAGGACAGCGAGCGGCAGCGTTCCGCGGCGCAGGAGCGTGAGCGCCTGCTGCAGGAGATGCACGATGGCCTGGGCTCGCAGCTCGTGACCGCGCGCCTGTGCGCGGAGCGTGGCGTGCCGTCGCAGGCGCTGGTGGGCCAGCTCGACGAATGCATCCGCGAGATGCGCCTGACCGTCGATGCGCTGGCCGTCACCGACGGCGACCTGACGCTGCTGCTGGCCAACCTGCGGCACCGGATGGCGCCGCGCCTGCAGGACGCGGGCCTGGAGCTCGACTGGCAGCTGACCGACGTGCCGCTGCTGCCCACCTTGCGCGGCACCGGCGGCCGCGAGCTGATTCGGATCGTGCAGGAGGCGCTGAGCAACATCATTCACCACGCCGGGGCCACGCGGGTCCGGTTCTCGACGCGCGTGGACGCGGCCCGCGGACAGGTCCTGCTGTCGATCGTCGACAACGGCCGCGGCATGGCCGTCGGCCTGCGCCAGGGCAATGGCCTGCGCGGCATGCGCCGGCGTGCCGAGCGGATCCGCGCCGCCATCGACTGGCGCCCGCCCGAGGATGCCGCCGTCGAGGGCGGCACCGAGCTGCTGCTGCGCCTGCCGCTGCACGCCGATGACTGAACGTCAACGCGCGATCGACACCGATCGCGGTCGTTCCCGGTGCGTTCTGGAGTCATCTCTCCACTTTGTGCGCTCTATCGAATCCCCTGATGGGGGGCGCATGACGATCAGCGAGAATCCGCGCCGTACCTTGGAGACAGAACAATGGAGAAGAACTGGCTGAAGCACTATCCGGCCGGGGTGCCCGCCGAGATCGATGCGGATGTCTATCCCTCGCTGGTGGAGCTGATGGAGGCCGCGTTCAAGCAGTTTCCCGAGCGCGCCGCCTACAAGATGCTGGGGCGCTCGATCAGCTTCGCGCAGATCGACGAGGCCTCGCGCGCGCTGGCCGCGTACCTGCAGGGCCTGGGCCTGGAGAAGGGCGACCGCGTCGCGATCATGATGCCCAACGTGCCGCAGTACCCGGTCGCCGTCGCGGCCGTGCTGCGGGCCGGCTTCGTCGTCGTCAACGTCAATCCGCTCTACACGCCGCGCGAGCTGGAGCACCAGCTCAAGGACGCCGGCGCCAAGGCCATCGTCATCATCGAGAACTTCGCCGCCACGCTGCAGCAGGTGCTCGCGAGCGTGCCCACCAAGCACATCGTGCTGGCGGCGATGGGCGACATGCTGGGCTTCGCCAAGGGCATGGTCGTCAACTACGTGGTGCGCAAGGTCAAGAAGCTGGTGCCGGCCTTCGAGCTGCCGTCGGCGGTGCGCTTCAACGACGCCGTCGCCAAGGGCCGCGGCCAGACCTACAAGCGCCCGACGGTGGGCCCCAATGACATCGCGGTGCTGCAGTACACCGGCGGCACGACCGGCGTGTCCAAGGGCGCGGTGCTGCTGCATCGCAATCTGGTGGCCAACACGCTGCAGTGCGAGGCCTGGTACCAGCCGGCGCTGAAGAAGAAACCCGCCGACGAGCAGCTGATGAGCGTCTGCGCGCTGCCGCTGTATCACATCTTCGGATTCACGACCAACCTGATGCTGTCGATGCGGGTGGGCGGCTGCAATGTGCTGATCCCCAATCCGCGGGACCTGCCGGCCGTGTTCAAGGAACTGAGCCACCACAAGATCCACAGCCTGCCGGCGGTCAACACGCTCTTCATGGCGATGGCCAACCATGCGCAGTTCAACACGGTGGACTGGAGCGGGCTGGTGATCTCGGTCGGCGGCGGCATGGCCGTGCAGCAGGCCACCGCGCGACTGTGGCTGGAGAAGACCGGCTGCCCGATCGTCGAGGGCTACGGCTTGTCGGAGACCTCGCCGGTCGCCTGCTGCAACCCGACCGACAGCACCGCCTACACCGGCTCGATCGGCCTGCCGCTGTCCGGCACCGAGGTGACGCTGCTGGACGATGACGGCGACGAGGTGCCGCCCGGCGGCACCGGCGAGATCGCGATCCGCGGTCCGCAGGTGATGGCCGGCTACTGGCAGCGGCCGGACGAGACCGCCAAGGTCATGACCGCCGACGGCTACTTCCGCACCGGCGACATCGGCACCGTGGACGAGCGCGGCTTCTTCCGCATCGTCGACCGCAAGAAGGACATGATCCTGGTCAGCGGTTTCAACGTCTATCCCAACGAGATCGAGGATGTGCTGACGCAGATGCCGGGCGTGCTGGAATGCGCGGCCGTGGGCGTGCCCGACGAGAAGGCGGGCGAGGCGGTGAAGGTCGTGATCGTGCGCCGCAACCCGGCGCTGACCGAAGCCGACGTGAAGGCCTTCTGCGAGGCCAACCTGACCGGCTACAAGCGGCCGCGGATCATCGAATTCCGCACCGAGCTGCCCAAGACGCCAGTGGGCAAGGTGTTGCGCCGTGAATTGCGCGACAAAAAGTAGCAGTCGGTAGCAGTTTTCGGGAATGCTCGCGGGCGAAACCCGCCCGTGTCCGCCTAAAGTTCGCCCTCCTGTGGAGGAGACAAGGCCGTGCTCGAAGAACGTTACGAAAAGACCGAGGCCGGGAGAGCGGAAATCAAGTCGCGCGCGCTGGTGCAGGCGCGCGTGGCCCGCAATCTGCTGCTGGTGATCGACGCCAGCAAGACCGGTGCCGACTGGGTGGCGATGGTGCAGGGCGCCGCGCCGGCAGACCTGGAACTGCTGATCCAGCACCAGTTGGTGAAGGCGACCGCCGGCGCGCCGCTGTCGCGGCCCATGGGGCCGGCGTCGATCGCGACGCCGATGGGCGCGGGGCCGTCCTCGCGCATGAGCGGCGCCTCGCCGTCGCGGCCGGCGCCCTCGCGTCTGGCCGGCGTGCCGACCTCGTCGCTCGACTACGCGCAGCTCTACACCGCGCTGAGCACCTTCGCCAAGCAGCAGGGGCTGCTCAAGGGTTACAAGCTGGCGCTCGAGGTCGAGCAGTGCAGCGACATGAACCAGCTGCAGACGCTGGCGCTGGACATCATCGACCGCGTGCGCGCCACCAAGGGCGACGCCGCGGCCCACGAACTGCGTGCGACACTGGGCTTCAACTGAACCGGACCGCCCTGGGGCGGTCCTTCCTTTGTTGGGAGCTCATCCATGTCCTCGCCCTATCGCGTCGCGGTACTCGTCGGCAGCCTGCGCAAGGCTTCGTTCAACCGCAAGCTGGCCCTCGCGCTGGCGCAGCTGGCCCCGGCCGAGCTGAAGCTGGAGATCGTCGAGATTGGCCAGCTGCCCTTCTACAACGAGGACGAGGCGGCCGAGCCGCCGGCGTCCTGGGTCGAATTCCGCAATGCCATCAAGGCGGCGGACGCCGTGCTGTTCGTCAGCCCCGAATACAACCGCTCGATCCCGGGCGCGCTGAAGAATGCGCTGGACGTGGGCTCGCGGCCCTACGGCCACAACGCCTTCGACGGCAAGCCGTCGGCGGTGATCACGCTGTCGCCGGGCGCGCTGGGCGGCTTCGGCGCCCATCACCACCTGCGTCAGGTGCTGGCCTGCCTGAACGCGCCGCTGCTGCCCTCGCCGGAGGTCTACCTCGGCGGCGCGAACGAGATGTTCAAGGACGATGGCAGCCTGGCCAAGCCGGAGACGGAAGCCTTCCTGCGCAAGGTCATGACCGCCTTCGCCGCCTGGGTGCAGAAGCTCAAGGGGTGAGGCTTGGCGGCGAGGTTGTTTGTCGAGCAGCCGCTGGGCGCGCTTGCGCTCGAGGCTGAACTGGCGCTGCCGCCCGGCGCGGCGCGCCATGTGCAGGTGCTGCGGCTGCAGCCCGGCGATGAGGTCACCTTGTTCGACGGCAGCGGGGACGAGTGGACCGCCGCGGTGACGGCCATGGGCCGCAGCGAGGTCCGTGTGGCGCTCAAGTCCCGGCAGCCGGTCGATCGCGAAATGAAGCGCGCGGTGACGCTGGCGGTCGTGATGCCGGCCAACGACCGCATGGACGGCATCGTCGAGAAGGCCTGCGAGCTGGGCGCGGTGGCGATCCAGCCGCTGATGAGCGAGCGCTCGGTGCTGCGGCTGCAGGGCGATCGGGCGGAGAAGAAGCGGGCGCACTGGCAGGGCGTCGCGATCGCGGCGGCCGAGCAATGCGGGCGGTCGAAGCCGCTGCAGGTGGCGCCGGTGAAGACGCTGGCGCAGTGGCTGGCGGACCTGCCCGACGATGCCGATGAACAGCGCTGGCTGCTGAGCCCGGTGGCGGCGCAGCCCTTGTCGGCACTGGCGCCGGAGGCGGGCGATGCGGGACGCATCGTGGTCCTCAGCGGCCCCGAAGGCGGCCTCAGCGAGGCCGAGGAGCAATCGGCCCGCGCGCGAGGCTTCAGCGCCGCGAAACTGGGTCCTCGGATCCTGCGGGCGGATACGGCGCCGCTGGCGGTGTTGGGTTGGCTATCCCTCAGCGAGGCTTGATGGGGCGGAGGTCCCGGAACTTGCGATAGAGCGTTTCGAACGCTTCCTGCGCAGGGATGCCTCCGCCTTCGCTGATCTCCCGCAGCCCCCGCTCAATGCTCGCGTCGAAGTCGCGCCACTGCGCCGGCGTGACCGGCGTCTCAGGCAGGCTGGTCGTGGACCGCTGATTCATCCTTGCTCCTTGTTTCCACGCCAGGTGTTCAGCAACGGTGTGTGGTCACGCGACATGTGCATTACGTGCGTCACCTCGATGACACCAACATCGAGGATGCGATAGAAGATTCGGTAATTCCCGTGAGTGCGTCGGCGAAAGCCGCGGCCTTCGTAGCCGTGCACCAGCGGATACGAGTCAGCCATGCGGCCAAGGCTGGCAATCTTCTCGCGCAGTTCCTTGAGGAATGAGTCCGCGCGTCGCCGATTCGCCGCCGCGATGTACTGGTGTATCGACCGCAAGTCTGCCCGCGCCTCCGGGTGGAGGCTGACCTTCATTCGTTGCCGTCGTCCGTGATGCCGAGCTCGCGAAAGAGGCTGTCGAACGCCTCTTCCGCCGGGATGTACTCGGAGGAAGGTGTCGCCAGGCGACTGTCGAGCAGTTCGGTGAACGCCAGGGCCTGCGCCTCCCGCCAGTCCTTCAACTCCTCGCTGTCGCGCAGCACCTGCGTGCGCGACGAATACTTTCCGCTCTCGATCAGATCCAGCACGATGGCCTCCAGGTCGGGTCCAAGTTCGGCGTGAATCATCTCGGTCATTTCCTCGGAAAGAAATCGCATCGTAGGGGGTGACCGCATCCCCAACAAGGAGGCCCCCAGCCGGCGAAGTTATTCGTCGGAGTCAGTGGTCTCGGCGTTCTGCCGGCGCGCCGAGCCGGCCACCAGGTCGAACTTGAACAGCCGGCATTCGATCGGGCCGTTCCACATCGGGATGCGGCGCGACTCCTTCAGCCGCATCTTGCTCGGCAGCTTCATCTCCGGACACAGCAGCCAGGCCGTCCATCCCGCCTCGTGCTGCGTGTAGGCGCGCTTCCAGTGCGCGGACAGGCGCGGGAAGAAGTCGTCCCCAGCGTCGCGTTCCTCGGACAGCGCGCCACCGTCCATCCGGTGCGCACCGGCCTTGCCGCGGACCTCGATCCGCTCGCCATACGGCGGGTTCAGCATCAGCGTGCCGGGCATGTCCGCCGGCAGCTTCGGCGCGGGACGCTCCAGCGCATCGCCGCCGTTGAACTGGATGTACTGCGCCACGCCCGCGCGCTCGGCATTGCGGCGCGCGAAGTCGACCATCCGGAACGACACGTCGCTGGCGAAGATCGGGACCTCGGGCGGATGCTCCGCGGCGCGCGCCTGGTCCTTCATCGCGCGCCAGGCCGGCAGCAGCGGCTGGAACGGCGCGAGCTTCTCGAAGGCGAAGCGGCGCTGGATGCCCGGCGCGATGTTGCAGGCGATGGTCGCCGCCTCGACCGGGATGGTGCCCGAGCCGCAGCACGGATCGCTCAGCGCGCCGCCCGCCTCGCGCGTGCCCTTCCAGCCCGCCGCGGCCAGCATCGCCGCGGCCAGCGTCTCCTTCAGCGGCGCATCGCCCTTGTCCTCGCGCCAGCCGCGCTTGAACAGCGATTCGCCGGAGCTGTCGACGTAGACCGTCGCCAGGTATTCCGTGAGGTGCAGCTGCAGCGGCAGGTCCGGCCAGCGCGTGTCGACGCTGGGGCGCTCGCCGCTGGCCTCGCGCAGCACGTCGCAGACGGCGTCCTTCACCCGCAGCGTCGCGAAGTTCAGGCTGTGCAGCGGCGAGCGCTGCGCCGTCGTGTCCACCCGCAGCGTCTGGCGCGGGGTGATCCAGCGCGTCCAGTCGACGGTGCGCGCGATCGCGTAGATGTCGTCCTCGTGGCGGTATTCCTCGCGGGCCACTTCGATCAGCACCCGCTGCGCGAGCCGGCTGTGCAGGTTCAGCCGCATCACCGCGGCCAGCGTGCCGTACAGGCCCACGCCGCCGCGGAAAGCCTTGGGCCCGTCCAGGCATTCGTCCGGGCCGAGGATGTCGCGGACCTCCGCCTCCAGCCAGTCTTCGACGCCGGCGGCGCAGGGCAGGAACAGGTGGTAGGCGGTATCGGACATCGTGGGGCGGCGTGAGGAAGCGGGCGCCGCGGCGCCCGGGGATCAAGCGGCGGATTGTCCCACCGACAGGCGATCGGGGCCGGCGCTCAGCGCGACTTGCGCAGGTTGGCTGGCGCGAGCTTGAGCGCCTCGCGGTACTTGGCGACGGTGCGGCGCGCCACGGTGATGCCCTGCTCGCCGAGCATCGTCGAGAGCTGGCTGTCCGACAGCGGGCTGGTGGCATCCTCGGCGGCGATGAACTGCTTGATCAGCGCCCGCACCGCCGTGCTCGAGGCATTCCCGCCCGCCTCGGTCGACAGGCTGGAGCCGAAGAAGTACTTCAGCTCGAAGGTGCCCCAGGGCGTGGCCATGTACTTGGCCGTCGTGACGCGCGAGATGGTCGACTCATGCAGCCCGAGTTCATCGGCGATCTCCCGCAGCACCAGTGGCTTCATCGCCAGCTCGCCATGGGTGAAGAAGCCGCGCTGGCGTTCGACGATCGCCTCGCTGACGCGCTGGATGGTGTCGAAGCGCTGCTGGATGTTCTTGATGAACCAGCGCGCCTCCTGCAGCTGCCCGCCCAGCGGCGAATTGCTGACGCCGCCGCGCGTGGCGCGCAGCGCCTGCGCGTACAGCTCGTTGATGCGCAGCTTGGGCAGCACGTCCGGGTTGATCGAGACGCGGAAGTTGCGACCGGCCTTCTGCACGATCACGTCCGGGATGACCGGCCGGTTGTCGCTCTGCGCGTAGCGGCGGCCGGGCTTGGGCTCCAGGCCGGCGATCAGCGATTGCGCGTCGCGCAGCAGTTCCTCGTCGGCGCCGGTCAGCGACATCAGCCGGCGCCAGTCGCGCTTGGCCAGCAGGTCCAGATGGCGGCGGCAGACGACGACCGCCAGCGCCTGCTCCGGCGAGCGCGGCAGCGTGCGCAGCTGCAGCTCCAGGCATTCGGACAGATCGCGCGCGCCGACGCCGGACGGCTCCATCGACTGCAGCCACTTGAGCGCCACCTTGAAGCGGTCCAGCAGCTCCTCGCGCTGCTCCGCGTCGGCCTCCTCGCCCAGGATCGCGGCGACCAGCTCCTCGAGCGGATCCTCGAGGTAGCCGTCCTCGTTCAGCGATTCGATCAGCGCCAGCAACGCCGCGCGGTCCACCGCGCTCAGGTTCATGCCGGGGATCTGCGCCCGCAGCACGTCCTGCAGCGATTCCGACGGCGCCTCCGTCTCTGGCCGCTCGTCGTCGTCGCCCGAGGACGAGGCCGCGCTGCCCGGCGTCTCGCGGATGCCGTCGAAGTCGTCGCCCTCGGTGCCGTTCTCCCAGTCGTCGCGCTCGGTGGTGCCGAATTCCTCGGCGCGCATCTCCTCCCCCGCGGGCGCGTCGCCGGACGGCGCCTCGGACTCGGTCTGCGCGACGCGCTCCTCGCGTTCCTCGCGCTCGGTCAGACGCTCCTGCGTGGCGGTGGGCAGCGGGGCGTCGAATTCCTCGTCGGTCTCCAGCAGCGGATTGCTGGCGAGCATCTGCTCCACCTCCTGGTGGAGCTCCAGCGTCGACAGCTGCAGCAGACGGATGGACTGCTGCAGCTGAGGCGTCAGCGCGAGATGCTGGGACAGGCGAACCTGTAGCGTCGGCCTCATGTCCGGCTCCGGCCCTACATCTTGAAGTGTTCGCCGAGGTAGACCCTGCGCACGTCCTGGTGCTCGACGATGTGCTGGGGCGTGCCTTCGGCGAGCACCGCCCCCTCGCTGATGATGTAGGCGCGATCGCAGATGCCCAGCGTCTCGCGCACGTTGTGGTCGGTGATCAGCACGCCGATGCCGCGCTGCTTGAGGAAGCGGATGATCCGCTGGATCTCCAGCACGGCGATCGGGTCCACGCCGGCGAAGGGCTCGTCCAGCAGGATGAAACGCGGCTGCGTGGCCAGCGCGCGGGCGATCTCGACGCGCCGGCGCTCGCCGCCGGACAGCGCCGGCGCGGGCGTGTCGCGCAGCTTCTCGATCGAGAGCTCGTTGAGCAGCTTGTCCAGCTCCGCGTCGATGCGCGCGGACGACCAGGCCTTGCCCTTGTCGTCGAGCTGCAGCTCGAGCACCGCGCGGATGTTCTCCTCGACATTGAGCTTGCGGAAGATCGAGGCTTCCTGCGGCAGGTAGCTCAGCCCCATGCGCGAGCGCTGGTGGATGGGCAGGGTCTGCACCGGGCGGCCGTCGATCTGGATCTCGCCGGCATCGGCGCGGACCAGGCCGACGATCATGTAGAAGCTGGTCGTCTTGCCGGCGCCGTTGGGGCCCAGCAGACCGATGACCTCGCCGCTGTGCAGGTCGAGGTGGACGTCCTTGACCACCTTCCTGACGCCGTAAGACTTCTGCAGCCCCCAGGCCTGCAGGCGGCTCCGGGAGGTGTTCGTGCGGGCTTGGGTCATTGCTGGGGCGACTGGCGGGGCGTCAGGTTGATGCTGGGACGCAGCGGCAGCGGGGCGCTGCTGGCCGGCGGCGGTTCGCTCGCGGCATTGCGCGGCATCAGCACGACGCGACCGCGGCCGCTGGGATGCGGCGAGGCGGCGCCGGTCTCGACGACCAGGCGCTCGGTGCGGTTGTCGTAGTTCAGCGTGGCGCCGGACAGCGCCTGCTTGAGCTGGTCGCCCTGCATCACCCGCGCCTCGGCGTTGCCGACCAGGCGGATGGTCTCGGTGCGGGTGTCGTATTCGATCTGGTCGGCGCGGCCCTCGATGCGCTCGCCCGGGGTGTCACGGTCCTGACGGAAGTGGACCTGCTTGGCGGAGGTGCCGTTGGCGTAGGCCTGGTAGTAGCCGTCGCTGGTCTCCTGGACGTCCATGCGCTCGGCGCGCAGCTCCATGGAGCCCTTGGTCATGATCACGTTGCCGTTGAACTCGGACCGCTGCCGGACCTTGTCGATCGCGCCTTCGCGGTCGAAAACCAGGTTCAGCGGCTTCGTGCGGTCGTCCTTGGAGGCCTGCGCCCAGGGCGCGGCGAGGGCCAGCGCGAGCGCGCTCGACAACAGCAAGGGGCGACGAAGCGACATGGGGGAATCCTGACGGCACAAAACTTGCTGGCCATTCTAGCCACCGCTTCGCGACGGAGCAGGAGGTCCCCCGCGCGAGCGAGGGACCTGGACTTCGCGATTGTGCAAAGTTCCCTTTTGGTGCAGGGATGGTGCAGGGGGCGGGGCGGCGTTCCCCGTCCGGTCGGCGTCGGATGGGCTCAGGCCACGCTGGCGGCGGGCTCCGCGCCCTGATAGCCGCGCGGCACGGCGCCGAGCAGGCGCTTCGTGTATTCCTGCTGGGGCGCCAGGAGCAGCGCGCGGGCGTCGTTCTGCTCGACCACGTCGCCGTGCTGCATCACCAGCACCTCGTCGGAGATGAACTTCACCACCGCCAGGTCGTGGCTGATGAAGATGTAGCTCAGGCCGAACTCGTCCTGCAGGTCCTTGAGCAGGTTCAGCACCTGCGCCTGGACCGAGACGTCCAGCGCCGACACCGCCTCGTCCAGCACCAGCACCTCGGGCTTGAGCGTCAGGCAGCGCGCGATCGCGATGCGCTGGCGCTGGCCGCCGGAAAACTCGTGCGGGTACTTGTGCAGCGCGCTCTCGTCCAGGCCGACCTTGCGCAGCAGCGCGCTGGCGGTGGCCAGGCGCTCCTCGTGGCTGGCGCCGATGCCATGGATCTCCATCGGCTCCAGCAGCGTCTGCGAGATGGTGAAGCGTGGGTTCAGCGACGCATACGGGTTCTGGAACACCACCTGGATCCGGCGGCGCATCTTCTGCCAGTCCGGACCCGTCATCTTCAGCAGGTCCCGGCCCTCGAAGAGCACCTCGCCGCCGGTGGGCTCGTGCAGGCGCAGCAGGGTCAGGCCCATCGTGGTCTTGCCGGAGCCCGACTCGCCCACCACGCCCAGCGTGTGGCCCTTGCGCAGCTGGAAGTCCACGCCCTTGACGGCCTTGAACTCGGTCTTGCCGAACAGGCCTGACTTGAAGAAGAAGCTCTTGCGCAGTCCCTTGACCTCCAGGATCACCGGCGCGGCCGGATCCTTGGCCTTGCCCGCGCTCTGCGCCGCGCGCCCGGCGATGTGGTCGTCGATGACCATCAGCCGCGCCGGGTTCTCCGTCAGCGAGGGCCGGCAGGCCAGCAGCGCCTTCGTGTAGGCGTCCTGCGGGTGGTGGAAGATGTCGGCCACCGGGGCCTGCTCGCGGACCTCGCCATGGCGCATGACCACGACCTGGTCGGCGATCTCGCCCACCACGCCCAGGTCGTGCGAGATGAACAGCATGCTCATCTTGTGCGTGTCCTTGAGCCTGGCCATCAGCTCCATCACCTGGCGCTGGATGGTCACATCCAGCGCGGTGGTGGGCTCGTCGGCGATCAGCAGCTTGGGATTGCAGGCCAGCGCCACCGCGATCATCACGCGCTGCTGCTGGCCGCCGGACATCTCGTGCGGGTAGCTCTTGAGCCGCCGCTTCGGGTCGGGGATGCCGACCTCGTTGAGCAGCTCCTCGGCGCGCACCAGCGCCTGGCGCCGGCTCATGCCCAGGTGCTTGATCAGCGGCTCCATGATCTGGTCCGCGACCGGGAACACCGGGTTCAGCGAGCTCATCGGGTCCTGGAACACGCAGGCGATCTCGCGCCCGCGCACCGACTGCAGCTCCCGCAGCGAGGTCTTGAGCAGGTCGCGCCCCTGGAACAGGATCGCGCCGCTGCGCTCGGCGTTGTCGGGCAGCAGGTTGAGGATGGACATCGCCGTCACGCTCTTGCCGGAGCCGGACTCGCCCACCAGCGCGACGGTGCGGTTCTCGGGGATGTCGAAGCTCACGCCCTTGACGGCCAGCTGGCGCTGCATCACGCCGCCGGTCCTGCCCATGCGGAAGGCGACCTTCAGGTCTTGAATGCTCAACAGCATGGCGTTACTCCAGACCGCGCAGTTTGGGATCGAGCGCGTCGCGCAGCGCATCCGTGAAGAGGGCGAACGCGGTGACGAACACCGCCATGAAACCGGTCACCGCGGCCAGCTGCCACCAGTAGCCCAGGATCAGCTCGCTCTGGGCTTCCGCCAGCATCGTGCCCCAGGACACCTGGTCCACGCTCACGCCAAGGCCCAGGTAGGACAGGATGACCTCGCTCTTGATGAAGCCCACGACGTGCAGCGACAGCTGCACCAGCGCCACGTGCGACACGTTGGGCAGGATGTGCTTGAACATGCGCGAGGCCTTGCTCGCGCCGATGGCCTCGGCGCTGCGCACGTACTCGCGCACCGAATGCTTCATGAACTCGGCGCGCACCAGGCGGTAGATGCCGGTCCAGCCCGCCAAGCCCAGGATCATCACCACCGGCAGCACGCCGCGGCCGAAGACGACGGCGAACGCGAAGATCAGCAGGATGTTGGGCATCGCCGTGAAGACGTTGTAGACCCACTCCAGGAAGTCGCCGACCTTGCCGCCGTAGAAGCCCGACAGCGCGCCCAGCACCGTGCCGATGAGGGTGGCCACCAGCGCGGCCAGCACGCCCACCATGATGGAGATCTCCGCGCCCTTGATCGCCTTGGCCAGCACGTCGCGGCCCAGCCGGTCGGCGCCGAAGGCCAGCGTCTGCGCGCGCGGCGCCTCGTCGGTCTTGTACTGCTTGGCCCGTTCGGTCCACTCGGCGTACTTGGGCGCGAGCGGGTCGATGTCGCTGAGGTCGACGTTCGGCCCCTTGGGCTGGGCGATCGCGCCGGCCGCCTCGGCGGGCGCGGGGCCCATGAAGGTCGGCGGCGCGTTGGGCACGCCGGTCTCCTTCTGCCAGTCGCGGGCCACCAGGCCCAGGCCGGCGGCCAGCACCAGCAGCAGCGACAGCGCCACCACCACCATCGAGAACACGCCGACCTTGTCGGACTTCAGACGTCGCCACGAAGCGGCCCACACGCCCTGCGAGCGCTTCGGCGCCGCGACCGCGGCCTGGTTGGACAGCACTGCGCTCATTTGAGGACCACCCGGGGGTCAACCAGCTTGTAGAGGAGGTCGGTGACGAGGTTCACCACCATCGTCAGCGCCGCGATATAGATCGCGAAGGCCTGGATCACCGGATAGTCGTTGCGGTTGACCGCCAGCAGGATCTCGCGGCCCAGGCCCGGGATCGAGAAGAAGACCTCCAGCAGGAAGGAGCCGACGAACACGCCGGGCAGCGCCACCGAGATGTTGGTCATGATCGGGATCATCGCGTTGCGCAGCACATGCTTGAGCAGGATGGTCTTCTCGGTCAGGCCCTTGGCACGCGCGGTGCGGACGTACTCGTGGCCGATCTCGTCGAGGAAGAAGGTGCGGTACAGCCGCGTGTACGGCGACAGCGCCACCGCCACCGCGACGAACACCGGCAGCGGCGCGTAGGTCGTCAGGTTGGTCCACAGCGAGTCGCTCCAGCCCTGCACCGGGAACCAGCCCAGCCGGAAGGCGAAGACGTACTGCGCCACGATCACGTAGACCAGCAGCGAGATCGACACCGCCACCGTCGTCAGGATCATCACCGCGCGGTCGGTCAGGCTGCCCCGCATGTAGGCCACGGCCAGCGCGAAGGGGATCGCCAGGATCACCTCCAGCACCAGGATGGGCAGCATCACCGTCAGCGTGGCCGGCATGCGCGTGGCGAAGAGGTTGGCCACCGACTCGTTGGTCGCCCAGCTCTTGCCCCAGTCGAAGGTCACGATCTGCTGCAGGAAGATCAGCAGCTGTTCCCACACCGGCTTGTTCAGGCCGAGCTGCTCGCGGATGGCTTCGATCTGGTCCTGGCTGGCGTTCAGGCCGCCCAGCACCTCGGCGGGATCGCCGCCAAACCATTTGAAGAGGAAGAACACCAGCAGCACGACGCCCAACAGCGTGGGGATCATTTGCCACAGGCGCCTGATGAGATATGCCGCCATGACCGCGGGACTCCAAGCAAGCGCCGCCGGGATCGCGCGAGCGTCCGGCGACCGATAAAGACAAACCCCGGACGCTTGTGACGGCCGGGGCCTGCGGGTCGAAAAATCACGCGCGAGTCTACGTGAGCGCCTCTCACCGCCGCACCGGCATTTGCCCTGAATCCATCGAAGAAAACTGATGAAGCACGCTCGTGGAAGCAGGCGCATCCATCCGCAGTGCGCCCTGGCGACGGGGCGGGTCCCGCTCTCGGGGTTGTTGGCATGGCGGGCGCGGACATCGCCCACTAGACTGGCGCGCTTTCGAATTCAAGGACGGCTTCCAGATGCGACGCGGCATGGCCGGGACACAATCCCAGGCGCTCTTACTTTCGGCATCCCTCGCGGCCTTGGCGATGTTCACGGTGATCCCGTCGACCGCCCGCGCCGCCGACGAGGCCGCTACCCCCGCGCCCAAGGTGCTGCGCTACGCGATCCGCGTGGCGGAGACCGGTTTCGATCCGGTGCAGGTCACCGACCTGTACTCGCGCAACGTGACCTCGGCGATCTTCGACGCGCCGCTGCGCTACAGCTTCCTGGGGCGGCCCTACCGGCTCGAGCCCAACATCACCGACGGGCTGCCCGAGGTCTTCGACGACCACAAGCGCTTCGTCTTCAAGATCAAGCCCGGCATCTACTTCGCCGACGATCCGGCGTTCAAGGGCCACAAGCGCGAACTGGTGGCCGAGGACCTGGTCTACACCGTCAAGCGCCACTACGACCCGCGCAACAAGAGCGGCCACCTCTACCGCCTGGAGGGCGCGAAGATCCTGGGCCTGTCCGAGGTGCGCGCCGAGGCGCTGAAGAACAAGACGCCGTTCGACTACGCGCGCCCCGTCGACGGCGTGCGCGCGCTGGACCGCTACACGGTCGAGATCCGCGTCGCCAACAGCGATCCGCGCTTCCTGTACCACTTCGCCGATCCGATGGTGGGCATCGTCGCGCGCGAGGTCGTCGAGGCCTACGGCGACCGCATCATGGAACACCCCGTGGGCACCGGCGCCTGGCGCCTGGCCGAGTGGCGCCGCTCCTCGCGCATGGTGCTGGAGAAGAACCCCAACTTCCGCGACGTGCGCTATCACGAGGAGGTCGGCCCGGACCGCCCGGCCGCGCTGGTCGAGGCGGTCAAGAAGCTGCAGGGCCGCAAGCTGCCGATGGTGGACCGGGTCGAGATCTCGGTGATCGAGGAATCCCAGCCGCGCTGGCTCGCCTTCCTGCGCAAGGAATTCGACTTCATGGACGAGCTGCCGGAGGACTTCGCGCCGGTGGCGATCCCGCAGAACAAGCTCGCGCCCAACCTCGCCAAGGACGGCATGCGGGCAATCCGCTACGAACGCGCGGACATCTCGGCGTCCTACTTCAACATGGAGGACCCGATCGTCGGCGGCTACACGCCGGAGAAGATCGCGCTGCGCCGCGCGATCGCGCTGGGCGTGGACGTCGAGCGCCAGGTGCGGCTGCCCCGCAAGGGCCAGGCGATCCCGGCGCAGGGCATCATCTCGCCGGGCGTGACCGGCTACGACAAGGCCTTCAAGACCGAGATGAGCCAGTACGACCCGGCCCGCGCCAAGGCGCTGCTGGACCTGTATGGCTACGTCGACAAGGACGGCGACGGCTGGCGCGACCTGCCCGACGGCAGCCCGCTGGTGCTCGAGTACGCGACCCAGCCCGATGGCCGCAACCGCCAGCTCGTCGAGCTCTGGCAGAAGGACATGGATGCGCTGAAGGTGCGCATCAAGTTCAAGATCGCCAAGTGGCCGGAGAACCTGAAGGCCGCCAACGCCGGCAAGCTGCAGATGTGGGGCATGGGCTGGAGCGCCGACATCCCCGACGGCGAGAACTTCCTGGGCCTGGCCTACGGCGGCAGCAAGGGGCAGTCGAACAAGGCCCGCTTCGACCTGCCCGAGTTCAACGCGCTGTACCGTAAGCAGCATTCGATGGCGGATGGTCCCGAGCGCGTCGCGGTGATGCAGGATGCGCAGCGGCTGCTGACGGCCTACATGCCCTACAAGGTCGAGGTGCACCGCATCTACACCGACATCACCCAGCCCTGGGTGCTGGGCTACGACAAGAACCTCTACCAGCGCGACTTCTACACCTTCGTCGACATCGACACCGACGCGCTGGCCAAGGCCCATGTGAACAAGAAGCCCTGAGCGCTTCGACGACCGCCCCGCCATGACGACGATCCGCGCCCGCCGCCTGTCCTCGAACCTGCGCGGGGCCGTCCTCGCGTCCCTGCTGGCGCTGGCCGGCCTGAGCGCCGCGCAGGCGGCGGACGGCGCGAGCGCGCCCGCGACGTCCCCGGCATCCGCGGCGTCCCCGGCCTCGGCCTCGACCCCCAAGGTGCTGCGCTACGCGTTCCGCGTCGCCGAGACCGGCTTCGATCCGGCCAAGGTCAGCGACCTCTATTCGCGCATGGTCACGCCCCACATGTTCGAGGGGCTCTACACCTACGACCAGCTGGCGCGTCCCGCGAAGATGAAACCGCTGACCGCGGCGGCGCTGCCGGAGAGCGCCGACGACTACAAGCTGTGGACGGTCAAACTGCGGCCGGGCATCTATTTCTCGGACGATCCCGCCTTCAAGGGCAGGCGGCGGGAGCTGACGGCCGAGGACTACGTCTACACCTTCAAGCGCTTCGCCGACCCGGCCGTGGCTTCGCCGTCGTGGAGCGAGGTGGAGGAGCTTGAGCTGGTTGGCCTCAACGAATACCACGCGCAGGTGCGCAAGTCCGGCAAGCCCTTCGACTACGACAAGCCCATCGAGGGCCTGCGCGCGCTGGACCGCTACACGCTGCAGTTCCGGACGAAGGAGACGCGGCCGCGGCTGATGGAGGTCTTCGCGCAGGGCGACCTGTACGGCGCGGTCGCGCGCGAGGTGATCGAGGCCTATCCGGGCGACTCGATGGCGCATCCGGTGGGCACCGGGCCCTTCGTGCTCAAGCAGTGGCGGCGCAGCTCGTTGATGGTGCTGGAGCGCAACCCGCATTACCGCGAGCGCTTCTACGACCAGGAGGTCGATCCGGCGCCGGACGATGCCGAGGGCCAGGCGCTCAAGGCGCGCTTCAAGGGCCGCCGCCTGCCGATGATCGATCGCGTCGAGATCGGCGTCATCGAGGAGAACCAGCCGCGCTGGCTGTCCTTCCTCAATGGCGAGTACGACTTCATCGAGCGCACGCCGGAGGACTTCATCAACCAGGCGATGCCCAACGGCAAGCTGGCGCCCAACCTCGCCAAGCAGGGCAAGCATGCCTACCGGACCGTGGCCTCGGACGTGCTGTTCACCGTGTTCAACATGGAGGACCCGCTGGTGGGCGGCTACACGCCGGACAAGATCGCGCTGCGCCGGGCGATCGCGCTGGCCATCGATGTCGAGCGCGAACTGCGCCTGGTGCGCCGCGGCCAGGCGATCCCGGCCCAGTCGCTCTACATGCCGGGCACGACCGGCTACGACCCGGCGTTCAAGAGCGACATGAGCAGCTTCGACCCGGCGCGCGCCAAGGCGCTGCTGGACCTGTACGGCTATGTCGACAAGGACGGCGACGGCTGGCGCGACCGGCCCGACGGCACGCCGCTGGTGCTGGAAAGCCTGACCACGCCCGAACAGTTCCAGCGCCAGATCGACGAGATCGTCCAGAAGAACCTCAACGCGGTGGGGCTGCGCATCGCGTTCAAGCCGGCCAAGTGGCCCGAGAACCTCAAGGCGCTGCGGGCCGGCCGCTATCAGATCTGGTCGCTGGCGACCTCGGCGGCCAAGCCCGATGGGCAGGACTCGCTGGCGCGCATGTACAGCGGCCAGATCGGCGCGCAGAACTACGCGCGCTTCCGGCTGCCGGCCGTCGACAAGCTCTACGACGAGGCCTCGCACCTGCCCGACGGGCCGGAGCGGCTCAAGATCTTCGACGAGACCAAGCGCTACGCCACCGCCTACATGCCCTACAAGTACCGCGGCCACCGCTTCATCACCGACATCGCCCAGCCGCAGCTGATCGGCTACCGCCGGCCGCAGTTCTGGCAGAACTGGTGGGAGTACGTGGACATCGATCCCGACGCCGCCGCGAAGTTCAAGCACTAGCCTCCGAGGTCCCGACGTCCATGCGCGCACGCCGCCCCGCTCCGAATGCCGTCCCGCACGGCGTCTTCCTCGATCGGATCACCGGCGCCATGCGCCGCGGGGCCTGGACGCTGGTGCTGATGGCGGCCTCGCTGGCCGTCGCGACGGGCGCCGGCGCCGCGGCGTCCCCGCCGCCGGCAGGCGGCACGCCCTCGGTCCAGGCGCCCACGGCACAGCCGGAGAAAGTGCTGCGCTACGCCTTCCTGGTGGCCGAAACCGGCTTCGATCCGGCGCAGCTGAGCGACCTGTACTCGCGCATCGTCACCGCCCACATCTTCGAGTCGCTCTACAACTACGACTATCTGGCGCGGCCATTCAAGCTCAAGCCCAACACGGCCGCGGCGATGCCGGAGGTGTCCGACGATTTCCGCACCTGGACGATCCGGCTGCGGCCCGGCATCTACTTCGCCGACGACCCGGCCTTCAAGGGCCGGCGCCGCGAGCTGACCGCCGAGGACTACGTCTACAGCCTCAAGCGCTTCTACGATCCGGCGACCAAGGCGCCGCTGTACTCGACCTTCAAGCAGGAAGGGATCCTCGGGCTGGAGGAGTTGCGGGTCGAGGCGCTGAAGAGCAAGCGCCCCTTCGATTACGACCGGCCGGTCGAGGGCGTGCGCGCGCTGGACCGCTACACGCTGCAGTTCCGACTCGCCGAGCCGCGTCCGCGCTTCCTCTACAACCTGGCCGGCGGCGACACCTACGGCGCGGTCGCGCGCGAGGTCATCGAGGCCTATGCCGGCAAGACGATGGAGCATCCGGTGGGCACCGGGCCCTTCATGCTGGACCGCTGGCGGCGCAGTTCGCTGATCCGCCTGGTGCGCAACCCCGGCTACCGCGACGTGTTCTACGACGCCCAGCCCAATCCCGGCGATGCCGAGGGCCAGGCGCTGCTGGCGCGCTTCAAGGGCCGCAAGCTGCCGATGATCGATGCGGTCGAGATCAGCATCATCGAGGAGGGCCAGCCGCGCTGGCTGTCCTTCCTGAACCGCGAGTTCGACCTGCTCTACCTGCTGCCCGAGGAGTACGCGGAGGTGGCCGCGCCGCACGGCAGGATCGCGCCCAACCTGCAGAAGCAGGGCATCCAGCTCTACAGCGTGCTGGCCAGCGACCGCACGATGTACTACTTCAACATGGAAGACCCGACGGTCGGCGGCTACACGCCGGACAAGGTCGCGCTGCGGCGCGCGATCGGCCTGGCGACGGACATCGCCACCGAGATCACGCGCACGCGCCGCCACCAGGCGGTGCCGGCGCAGTCGGTCGTGGCGCCGATGACCTGGGGTTACGACCCCGACTACAAGAGCGAGAACGGCGACTTCGACCTGGCGCGCGCCAAGGCGCTGCTCGACACCTACGGTTATGTCGACAAGGATGGCGACGGCTGGCGCGACCAGCCCGACGGCCGCCCACTGGTGCTGGAGATCGCGTCCTCGCCGGACTCGCGCTCCAAGCCCTACGACGAGCTGTGGAAGCGCGACATGGACAAGCTGGGCGTGCAGATCCGCATCCGGACCGCGCAGTGGCCGGAGAACCTGAAGTCGGCGCGCGCCGGGCAGCTGATGATCTGGCAGCTGGGTTTCAACAGCTCGACGCCGGATGCGCAGCTCGGGCTGGAGCTGATGTACGGGCCGGCCTCGGGCGGGCAGAACCTGGGCCGCTTCAAGCTGGCGCGCTATGACGAGATCTATCGCCGCATGATGGTCCTGCCCGATGGCCCCGAGCGCGCCGCGCTGCTGCGCGATGCGCAGAAGCTGCTGACCGCCTACATGCCGCAGAAGTTCCGCGTGCACCGGATCGTCAACGACCTGGCCCAGCCCTGGCTGATCGGCTTCCGCCGCCCGTACTTCAACCAGATCTTCTGGCCCTACGTCGACATCGACACGGCGAAGCTGCCCCCGCGCTGACTCTCACTCCCGGTCACACGCGTGACGCGCTCCCCACCGGATCTGGGCTACCTTCTCGACCTCGACAAGGAGACTCCCATGGTCCCGACGCCGCAGATCGACCACTACCGCCGCTTCCTGCGCGAGCAGTGCGGCCTGGTCTTCGATGACTACGCCTCGCTGTGGGCCTGGTCGGTGACGGAGCTGGACGCGTTCTGGCGCAGCATCTGGGACCACTTCGACCTGCGCTCTTGCACGCCGTTCGAAGCGGCGCTCTGCGAGGAGCGCATGCCGGGCGCGGTGTGGTTCCGCGGCGCCACGCTGAATGTCGCGGCGCAGGCGCTGCGCCACGTCGACGCGGCCGACGCCGCCGGCCACCCGGCCATCGTGCATGCCGACGAGGCGATGCTGGCCCGGGGCGAGCTCGGCGAACTGAGCTGGCCCGCGCTCCAGCGCCAGGTCGGCGCGCTGGCGGCCGCGCTGCACGAACTCGGCGTGCGCCGCGGCGATCGAGTCGTCGCCTACCTGCCCAACGTGCCGGCGACGGCGGTGGCCTTCCTCGCGGTGGCCAGCCTGGGCGCGGTCTGGTCGGTGTGCTCGCCGGACATGGGACCGGTGGCGGTGCTGGACCGTTTCCGTCAGATCGAGCCCCGCGTGCTGATTGCCGCCGACGGCGTGCGCTACGCCGGCCAGGAGATCGACCGCATGGGCATGCTGGCGCAGCTGCTCGACGAGCTGCCCACGGTGGGCGATGTCGTGCTGCTGGCCAACCTCGACCCGCGGGCGGATCCCGCGCCGCTGGCTCGGGAGGCCGGCTCGGGCGGCCCGGCGCGGCGTGCGCATCGCTGGGACGACCTGGTCGCCCATCCGGTGTCGCGCGCGCCAGAGCCGGTGCCCTTCGACCATCCGTTGTGGATCGTCTACTCCAGCGGCACGACCGGCTTGCCCAAGCCCATCGTGCACGGGCACGGCGGCGTACTGCTGGAGATGCTCAAGGGGTCCATCCACAACAACGTCGGCGCGACGGTGGAGACCGGCGACCGCTTCCACTGGTACAGCTCGACGGGCTGGATCATGTGGAACTGCCAGGTCGGCGCGCTGATGGGCGGCACGACGATCTGCCTGTTCGACGGCAGTCCCGCCGGCCCGAAGGACGCGCCGGACTGGAGCACGCTGTGGCGCTTCGTGGCCTTGTCGGGCGCGACCTTCTTCGGTGCGGGGGCGGCGTTCTACGCGAGCTGCCTGAAGGCGGGCGTCGAGCCCCTGCGCCATGGCGACCTGAGCCGCCTGCGCGCGGTCGGCAGCACCGGCAGTCCGCTGGCGGACGAAAGCTACGACTGGATCTGGGCGCACTGCCCCAAGCCGGACGGGCAGCCGATCTGGATCTGCATCATCAGCGGCGGCACCGACTTCGCCGGCGCCTTCCTGACCGGTCTGATCACCGAGCCGCTGGTGCGCGGCCAGATGCAGGTGCGGAGCCTGGGCGCGGCGGTGCATGCGTTCTCGGAGGCCGACGCGCAGGGCCAGGGCCGCGCGCTGATCGACGAGGTCGGCGAGCTGGTCTGCACGCGGCCGATGCCGTCGATGCCCTTGTACTTCTGGGGCGACCAGGACAACGAGCGCTACCTGTCGAGCTACTTCGACATGTACCGCGGCCCGAACGGCGAGGGGATCTGGCGGCATGGCGACTGGCTGCGGATCACGCCGTCGGGGGGCGGGATCATCTACGGCCGCTCGGACGCGACGATCAACCGGCATGGCATCCGCATGGGGACGGCCGAGCTGTACCGCGCCGTGGAGGCGCACCCGGAGGTGCTGGACAGCCTGGTGGTGGACCTGGAGTACCTCGGACGGCCGAGCTGCCTGCTGCTGTTCGTGCAGTTGCGGGACGGGGTGGCGCTGGAGGCGGACCTGGAGCAGCGGCTGCGGGCGTCGATCAAGAAGGCGCTGTCGGCGCGGCATGTGCCGGACGAGATCCACCAGGTGACCGCGATTCCGCGGACGCTGTCGGGCAAGAAGATGGAGTTGCCGATCAAGAAGCTGCTGCTCGGCGCGGCGGCGGAACAGGTCATGAAGCGCGATGCGATGGCGAATGCCGATGCGGTGGCTTGGTACCAGGCGTTCGCACGGAGCCGGGCATAGCGGCGCAGCGGTGGCCAATGGAGTGGCAGCGCCGTAGCGGGCCGTCATGGCATCGGCGAAGGCGTGTCATCGTGTCCTGCTTTTGCCGCTCCTTGGCAACCCGTTGGACTGGTCACATTGCTTGAGGAGATCGGCGGTCGAAGTCAGTTGAGCACTTACGAACTGGCGCGGGAGGTGGCCGTGAATGCTGTAGTCCGCGAACGTGCGTCGGTCCCTTTGCTCGCGAAGCTGCTTGCCGATCGCCTTCGAGCGCTGGGCCTGCAAGGGACTGCAATGCCGATGTGGGCTCTCCAGGCGGCTGATGAGGCAGGCGTGAACGCCATGCACCCCGGTATCGCTGCCGCGCCGCGGCAACTGCCGCTCCCAGTCCAGGCACCGGTGATAGGCCGCGTAGTAGGCGCGGCTGATGGCCGCTCGCAAGGTCGCTTCGTCCGTGCTGGTGGATAAGCTGCGTGCCAGGGTAAAGAGATTGCGGCTGCTGACAGACATGGAGGCCTCACGCGGCGATTGACGTCAATGCGGGCCGCGCGAAAGCAGCCAGATCTGGAAGCACTCGACGCGGAGGTCGCGATTCGCGACTACATCATCGAAGCGGTCTTGCCAGACCGCGATGTCTGGCCCGATCAGCGCCGTATGAATGTCGAATCGTGCCCAGATGTCGCATTCATCGTGGTGGGTGCATAACCACGGCGACCCTTCGAGCGGAATCTCGTGGTGCCGCATGAACTCCGCGGCCAGGCGCAGCTTCGCCAGGACCTGTGCCGGCGTGACGCCGTAGCGATCGAGGATCTGCCTCATGGCCGCAGTGGTCGCATCCCAATCGGCCATCTCGCATCGCGTGAAGAGCTGGGGATCGGCCATGTCGTCGAACAGGGCCTGCGGATGGCGAAGCGCGTGGATCAGGTGCTCGAACGAGTCCGCGGCGGCAGGGGCCGTCTGGCAGGCGCTCGAGGGCGTGGCTGGAAGCAATCGGGTCATGGCGCTCATGAGCGGCTCCTTCGTGCGGGTCCCATGACCCGAAGGCCTGCAGTGTCGGCAGCCGCCGGCCGCGTGTCTCTCCTCCAAGTTGCGGGATCGATGGGGGAACTGATCGAGGGAGGCGGGTCCCCCTGCGCATCCTGATCATGGGGGTGTCCGTCAGGCCCGCGACAGGTGACCCGGCGATGCATCGCGTCACCGTCGACACCCTTGCTCGCAGACGCGCAACACCCAGGGTTACATGACAGCCGCGCGTCGGTTCGGGGACGCGCCCCCGCTTCGGGCGACAGCGCCGCCCGGGGTGGGTGCCAAGCCTGTCGATGACATCGACCGTTCACCGGTCTGTCACCTCGGCCTCTGAACATCCGCCGCGTTCCACCGCCCCTGCGCCGTCAAGGCCTGACCCTCCAGTCGGGCCCGCGCGTGCCGCGCCGCGGTGGCAATCCCCATCCGCCGACCTCCCTGGAGTCCCCATGCGCAAGCCCCTTGCCCGCCGCCTCGCCCGCGTCTGCCTGCCGCTGACGCTGGCCCTGGCCGCCTCGTTCGCGTCCGCCACCGTCGTCACCTTCGACGACCTCGCCACCGACGGCATCGTCCCCGCCAACTACGCCGGCCTCGACTGGTCCGCCAGCTCCTGGTTCCAGTACGCCGGTGAGCAAGCCCCGTACACGCCGCATTCGGGCGACCGCCGCGCCACGCTCGGCTTCGACGGCAGCAGCGCCACCAGCGCCATCGGCTTCCTGACCCCCAGCACCTTCCAGGGCGCCTGGTTCGCCGGCTTCGACGGCGTCAACATCGCGATCGACCTGTACCGCGGCGGCCTGCTGGTCGCCTCGACGTCGACGCTGAATCTGGGCGAGACGCCCGCCTTCCTGGCCAGCGGCTACACCGGCCTCGTCGACCGCCTGGTGTTCCGCAGCAACGACCCCGCCTTCTTCGTCATGGACGACCTGAGCTTCGCCGCCGCCGTCCCCGAGCCGGCCTCCGGCGCGCTCGCGCTGGGCGGCCTGGCCGTCGCCGCGCTGGTGATCCGCCGCCGCCAGGCGTCCCAATCCGCCGCCTGAGGAGCCCGCCATGGCGCAGCAGCAAGCCCCCCGCCGCCAGTTCCTCCGCGCGGTCGCCACGGCCGCCGGCGCCACCGCCGCGATGACCAGCTTCCCGCCGGCCATCGCCCGCGCGTTGTCCATTCCGGCGGCCGTGCGCACCGGCACGATCCGGGACGTCGAGCACATCGTCATCCTGACGCAGGAGAACCGCTCCTTCGACCACTACTTCGGCACGCTCAACGGCGTGCGCGGCTTCGGCGATCCCTTCCCCGCGCCAGTGGCCGACTCGGCCAACGTCAAGGGCCGCTCGATCTGGGTCCAGCCCACCGCCAACAACGCCGCGCCCCGCGCGATCGCGCCCTTCCACCTGAACACCGCGCAGAACTTCGCCTTCATGCGCGTCAGCGGCACGCCGCACTCGTGGACCGACGCGCAGGCCGCCTGGGACCACGGCCGCATGAACAACTGGCCCAAGGCCAAGCAGAACCACTCGATGGGCCACTTCACGGCGCAGGACCTGCCGTTCCAGTTCGCCCTCGCCAACGCGTTCACGCTCTGCGATGCCTACCACTGCTCGACGCAGACCGGCACCAACACCAACCGGCTGTTCCTCTGGACCGGCACCAACGACCCGCTGCGCCTGGGCAACGGCCCGTCCACCGACAACAGCCACGACTGGTTCAACCCGAACCCGCTGGACGACTACACCTGGACCACCTACCCCGAGCGCCTGCAGTCGGCCGGCATCAGCTGGCAGGTCTACCAGAACATGGCGGACAACTTCACCGACAACTCGCTGGCCGGCTTCAAGGTGTTCCGCGACGGCTGGTACAACCGCCCGGGCTACTCACAGGTGCTGAAGGACCGCGGCATTTCCACCCGCGACCTGGACCTGCTGCGCGAGGACGTGCTCAACAACCGCCTGCCGCAGGTGTCTTGGATCGTGGCCACCGCCGAGGGCTCCGAGCATCCCGGCCCGTCCAGCCCGGCGCAGGGCGCGGACTACACCGCCAAGGTGCTGGACGCGCTCACCGCCAATCCGGACGTGTGGGCCAGGACCGTCCTGTTCATCAACTTCGACGAGAACGACGGCTTCTTCGATCACGTGCCGCCGCCGGCCGCGCCGTCCTATGTGAGCTGGAACGCCAACCCGGCGCAGGCGGTGCTCGCTGGCGGATCGACGGTGGACACCACCGGCGAGTACTGCGAGATCCTCAACGGCGCCTCGCCGACCTACCTGCACCGTCCCTATGGCATGGGCCCGCGCGTGCCGCTCTACATCGTGTCGCCGTGGAGCAAGGGCGGCTGGGTCAATTCGCAGGTGTCCGACCACACCTCGGTGCTGCGCTTCATCGAGGCGCGCTTCGGCGTCAAGGAGACCAACATCGGCGCGTGGCGTCGCGCGGTCGCGGGCGACCTGACCTCGTGCTTCAACTTCGCCGATCCGGAGGACAGCGAGTTCTTCTCGAAGCTGCCCGGCACCGTGGCGCTCGCCAACCGGGCCCGAGCGCTGCCCGGCACGACGACACCGCCGGTGCCCGGCGCGCTGCAGCTGCCGTCGCAGAACGCCGGCGTGCGCCCCGCGCGGCCACTGCCCTATGACCTGCAGGCGACCGCGGCGCTGAGCACCGGCGCCGGCCCCAATGCGACGACGATCGCGGTCACCTTCCAGAACACCGGCACCGCCGCGGCGGTCTTCCACGTCTACGACCGCACACGCCTGAACGAGATCCCGCGCCGCTACACCGTCGAGGCGGGCAAGCAGCTCACCGGCAGCTTCGTGCCGCAGACGACAGGCGCCTACGACCTGTGGATCCTCGGCCCGAACGGTTTCCATCGCCACATCGCCGGCAACGCGCGTCGCGCGGCGGCGGCCGGCCAGCCCAATCCGGAGGTGATCGCCCAGGCCGCGCCGGCCACCGGCGAACTGGTGCTGACGCTGGTCAACACCGGTCCGGTGGCGGCGACCTTCAGCGTCGCCCACAACAAGTACCAGACGGGCGCGCCGCGCAGCGTCAACGTGCCGGCGCGCAGTCGCAGCGAGCTGCGCCTGGGCGTCGCCGTTGCCGCGCATTGGTACGACGTGTCGGTGCGAGTCGGCGGCCAGCCCGACTTCCTGCGCCGTTTCGCCGGCCACATCGAGACCGGCGCGCCGTCGGTCAGCGATCCGGCGATGGAGGGCCTCGCGAAGGCGGACCAGTACCGCGTGCAGGGCGCCTGACCGACCGGCGGGCAGGGGCGCGGGAGCGTCTCTTGCCCAGCCCGGGCCTCCCCATGAAAACACGGAGGTCCTCATGCCCGTCATGCGTCTTCGTCCTTCCCGCGCCCCTGGCCGGCGCGCCGCTGCCCTGCGTGCCGCCTGCGCGGCGCTGGCATGGCTCGGTGTTGCGGCCATGGGCGCCCAGGCCCAATCGACGGTCGTGCCGCCGGATGCGCCCGGCTTCACCGAATACGTCGCGAGCCAACTGCGCCTGCAGCTGGGCGATGCGACCGTGGTCGTCCGCGAGCCGCTGACGCTGGGCATCGCCAGCGAGCGCACGCCGCTCGACAAGCTCTACGCGGCGTGCCAGGGCAACCGCAGCCATTGCGCCGACGACGTCAACGCCTTCGTGAAGACGCGGACGCAGGCCTTCCGCGCGGCGACCATCCCCGCCACGCGCGAGACGCTGCGGCTGGCGGTGCGCACGGCCGCGTCGGTGCAGCAGGCGCAGCGCGAGGTCGGCGGCGACGCGACCACCTTCCGTCCGCGGCCCTTCGTCGGTCCGCTGGTGACGGTGCCGGTCTTCGACACGCTGCGCGCCTCGCGGCTGATCAGCGAGAAGGACTACAAGACCTTGAACCTGTCGGTGGACCAGGTGCGCGAGACCGCGCGCAAGAACACCTACGACGCGATGCCGCAGGTACTGCAGACCGCCAAGCCCGCGGCGGCCGGCGAGGTGGGCAAGCTCGACGGTCCGGTGCCGCAACCCAGCCGCCTGGTCTTCATCGACGACTGGAAGCCGCTGGCCGACGCGCAGAAGGGCAAACTGATCGTCGCCGCGCCGTCCAATGACACGGTGCTCTACGTCGGCGACGACGATGCCGCGACGATCGACGCGCTGCGCGCGCAGGTGCGCGAGATCATGGGCAAGTCCGCCAATCCGCTGACGGACGTGCTGCTGCGCTGGTCGCCGTCCGGGTGGACGGTGATGCCCTGAATGCGTTGAATGCGGGGAGGGGCGCTACACTGCGCCCGTCGAAAAAGGCAGATCTGGTCTGGTAAGCCCAGGTCCTTCCTCACGGAAGCTCTGACTCTGCCCGCGCATGGGTCCCCACGACGAACGTCCGATGCAGTCCTGCATCGCCGGGTTCGTCGGTGGGGTTCTCAAGACGAAGAATCGCTCCGGCCGAACGGTCATCGAGAGAGGAAACGTCCATGCGCGCGATCCCCCCACACGACGTCATCATTGCGGGCGCAGGCCCTGTCGGCCTGATGCTGGCCTGCGAGCTCCGGCTCGCCCGTTGCTCGGTGCTGGTGCTCGAGCAGGCCACCAGCCACGATTCACCGCTCAAGCAGCCGCCTTTCGGCGTCCGCGGCCTGTCCATCCCCACGCTCGAGGCGCTGCACCGCCGCGGATTGCTCGACGCCGTCGTCGGGACCGCGGGCAGCGGCGATACCGTGCCGCCGCCACCATGGGCGCAGCAACCTCGACGACCTGGTGGCCACTTCGCGGGGATCCAGTTCTTCCACGACAGGATCGACACCGCGCGCTGGCCCTGGCGCCTACCAGGCCCGTTCAGCGAGAGCCAGCCCAGCACCATGGCCCGTATCGAATCGGCGCTTGCGGCGCGCGCTACGGCGCTGGGCGTGGAGATCCATCGCGGGGTGCGCGTGGAGGACCTGACGCAGTCGGACGACAGCGTCTGCGTGCGGGCTGGCGGCCAGGCGATGCACGCGCGATGGCTGGTGGGCTGCGACGGCGGTCGCAGCCGGGTGCGCAAGGCCGCTGGCTTCGAGTTCGCCGGCACCGAGCCGGAGTTCACCGGCTACTCCGTGGACGTGGAACTGGCCGATGGCGCGGCGCTCGCTCCGGGCCGTCACTACACGGCAACCGGCATGTACACCTACCAGCCGCCCGGCGTCATCGCGATGGTCGACTTCGATGGCGGTCATTTCCACGGCACCGCGCCGATCACCGCTGAGCATGTGCAGACGGTGCTTCGCCGCGTCAGCGGCACGGGGGTCCGCGTCAAGGCGCTCCACCTCGCCACGACCTGGACCGACCGGGCCCGCCAGGTCACGTCCTATCGCCGCGGTCGCATCCTGCTGGCCGGCGATGCCGCCCACATTCATTCGCCGCTGGGCGGGCAGGGACTCAACCTTGGGATCGGCGACGCCATGAACCTGGGATGGAAGCTGGCGGCGACGATCCGCGGCGACGCCCCCGAAGGCCTGCTCGACAGCTACACCGCCGAGCGCCATCCCGTCGGCGCGCAGGTGCTGGACTGGTCGCGCGCGCAAGTGGCGCTGATGCGGCCGAGCCCGGCGACGCGGGCGCTGGCCGCGATCATGCGCGACCTCATCGAGACCCGCGACGGGGCGACGTATTTCGCCGAACGCGTCTGGGGCGCGACGCTGCGCCACGACCTCGGCGACGCCCACCCGTTGGTCGGCCGAAGCGCGCCGGACTTGGCGCTGGATGACGGGACCAAGCTGGCGACGCATCTGCAAACGGGCCAGGGGTTGCTGTTGGACATGGACGCCGCGGCACCGCTGCGCGAGTGGTCACGGGGCTGGACGGACCGCATCGCCTATGTCGCCAGCGGCGTGAAGGAGGACCTCGGCATGCGCGCATTGCTCGTACGACCCGACGGCGTCGTCGCGTGGGTTGGCAGCGGCGGCGATGACGCGGAGTTGGAGCAGGCTGTTCGGCGGTGGTTTGGCGAGCCGTCCGTCGAGCGAGGTTGATGCCGGTGGCAGGCAGCACCACGACCTAGGTCATGCCGACGGCCCTCGGCGATTCGCTATCGTCGCCCGCTGACTCCATGTTGAAGGGCCGTCATGCTCGACCTGCATCAGTTCATCGCGCTTTTCCAGGGCCGTCCGGTGCCCGAGGACCTCATCCGCCTCGGCGGCTTCCAGAACGTCGTCAAGACGCAGTACACGCAGAGCCTGTGGCTCACCGACCATGAGAAGCGCGGCCTGGAGGCCGGCTGGTCCAAGGAGGCCGCGTTCCTGGAGCGGCTGGTGGCCATCGGCGTGGCCAACGGCTCGGGCTCGTTCTACGCGCTGTGGAACCCGGATGACGGCAGCGAGCCGGCAGCGTGGCCGGTGGTCGTGTTCGGCGACGAAGGCGGCGAGTGGGTGATCGCGCGCAACGTGCGCGAGTTGCTGCAACTCAGCGGCCTGGACGTCGAGCCGTATGTCGACCACGAGAGCGCGTATTTCTTCATCGACGAGGACGAAGAGGACGGGGACGAGTACGCGAGCGACGCGATCGAGGACTACCGCGAGTGGCTGAGCGAGGTCGCTCAGCTGGACCCGCTCACCGATCCCGATCCGGTGGTCGAGCGCGCACGTGCGCAGTGGCAAGCGCAGTTCGACGCGTGGAAGGCGCCCTACCTGGACGGGCGCTGAGAAGAACTTGGGCGGTTGCGACGGCGGGTGCGCTGTCAGGCGGAGGTGGTCGTCATCTCGCGCTCATGCGCATCCATCCGCTCGCAGCTGTCGCAGCCGTGGCAGCGATCGAAGACCGCCGCCTCGTCCAGCGCCTCCAGGATGTCCCGCCACCGGCAGCGCCCCGACTGCGCATACGACACCATCTGCTCCAGGCGCCGCCGGTCCTGCTCGCCTTTCGCTTCATAACGGCCCATCAAGGCGCGCAGGGCCTGGGCGTCGCCCGGCGGTGGATCGACCAGCCGCAGGCTGTCGTCCGAGGTCGACAGCCAACCCTCCTCCGCCAGCAGCGCCGCCAGCGCGCGCAGCTTGGTGAGCGGCCGCCGGAGACGGCGATGCAGCGCCTCCAGCGTCCATCCCGCTTCGTCGGGCGGCGTCTCGCGCAGCGCCTCGATCAAGGCCTGCGCATCCGCCGGCACCGGGTAGCGGCCATTCAGGAAGAACTGCTGCACCGACCGGTCACCCGACACGAACAGCAGCGTGCAGTCCGCGCGTTCGCCGTCGCGGCCCGCCCGGCCGGACTCCTGGTAATAGACGTCCAGCCCCGCCGGCAACTGGTAATGGACGATGCGGCGGATGTCCGGCTTGTCGATGCCCAGGCCGAATGCATTGGTCGCGACCATCACGCGGACTTCCCCGCGCATGAAGCGATCCTGCGCCTCGTGCCTCGCCGCCGCGCGCAGGCGGCCGTGATAGAGCGTCGAGGCCACGCCCGCGGCGAGCAGCGCCTCGTGGACTGCCTGCGCTGACTTCACCGTCGCGGTGTAGACGATGGTGGAGGGGCCGGCATCCGGATCGGCATGGGCCTCGGGATTCGGCGCAGCATCCGCGGTGTCGATCGCATCGCTCTCGGGTGACTGCGCGACGATCTCGATCAGGCGCCGCAGCTTGTCCGCGTCGTTGGCCAGGGGCTCCACCCGGTAATGCAGGTTGGCGCGATAGCTGCCGCCGATCAGGCATCCGGCGGCCGGGATGTCGAGCTGACGGGCGATGTCATCGATCACCTCCCCGGTGGCCGTCGCGGTCAGCGCCAGCACTGTCGGCGCGCCCAGCGCCTTGCGCGCGGCGCCCAGACGCAGGAAGGCGGGGCGGAAGTCGTGTCCCCATTCGGAAATGCAATGGGCCTCGTCGACGACCAGCAGGTCGGTGGGCCGCTCGGCCAGGCGCGCGACCCAGTCGCTGTCCTCCAGACGCTCGGGCGTGAGCAGCACCACCTGCGCGGTGCCGTCCAGCGCGGCGGTCTCCTGCTCCGACAGCGCCGCGGCCGGCAGGCCGCTGTGGACCTGCGCGCAAGCGATGCCCAACGCGGCCAGTCGTTCGCACTGGTCCTTCATCAAGGCGATCAGCGGCGACACGACCACCGTGCGCCCGGGCAGCAGGGCCGCCGGCAGTTGATAGCACAGCGACTTGCCTGCGCCGGTGGGCATCACCGCCAGCGTGTTCAGGCCGCGCAGCACGCGGTCGATGACCTCGCGCTGGCCGGGCCGCCACGTGCGCAAACCAAAGCTGCGCAGCTGACGTTCGAGGGTGCGTTGCGAGGGAGGACGACGACGCGGCATGGAGAACGGACATTGAACGCGGAGGATGCGCAGCCGGCCTCAGCAAGCCGCGCGCCCGGGTCGATTGCCAGTGGCGGCTTCTCCGCGCGCGGCTGCGATGGCCGTCGCTTCCGTCGACGGCCGCCGAGGCATCCGGACAGCGAGGGACAATCGCCGCCTCGACGGCCCCGGGCCGGCTCGACCGCCTTTCCTCCTTCACGCCGGGTGCCGCCAGACCGCTCATGACCGACCCTCAATACACGACCTTGCCGCCCTGGCCCAACGCCTATCCGGCCACCGGTGCCAGCGCCACGCTGAAACGCCTCAACGAGGACTTCATCGTGACCGAACTGCCGCTGCAGCTGCCCTCCGGTGAGGGCGAACACCTCTGGCTGGACATCGAGAAGAACGGCGCCAACACCGCCTTCGTCGCCCAGCAACTGGCCGCGGCCGCCGGCGTGCAGGACAGGGACGTCGGTTATGCCGGCCTCAAGGACCGCTACGCCGTCACGCGCCAGTGGTTCAGCATCTATCTACCCAAGGGCGAGACGCCCGACCTGACGCTGCTTCAACATCCGGAGTTCAAGGTGCTGAACCAGAGCCGTCACGTGAAGAAGCTGCGCCCCGGGGATCTGCGGGGCAACCGGTTCCGCATCGTGCTGCGGGAAGTGAGCGGCGACCGCGACGCCATCGAGGCCAACCTCCAGGCCGTGGCGTCCCAGGGCGTGCCCAACTACTTCGGCGCCCAGCGCTTCGGCCATGACGGCGGCAACGTCGAGCAGGGCCGCGCCATGCTGGCGCGCGAGATCCGCGTGCGCAACCCGAAGAAGAAGGGCATCTACCTGTCGGCGGTGCGCTCCTTCGTCTTCAATGAAGTGCTGGCGCTGCGCATCCAGCAGGGGCTCTGGGGCCAGACCCTGCCCGGCGACGTGATGGACGAAGCGGGCCGGCCCACCGGGCCGCTCTGGGGACGGGGTCGCGTCAGCACCACCGACCAGGCGCAGGCCCTGGAGAACGGCGTGGCCGAGCGTCACGCCACCCTGTGCGACGGCATGGAGCACGCTGGCCTGGACCAGGAGCGCCGCGCCCTGGTGGCGAGCCCCGCGGAGATGTCGTGGGAATGGCCGCAAGCCGATCAACTGGTGCTCACCTTCTCGCTGCCCGCTGGCAACTACGCCACGTCCGTCCTGAGCGAAATCCTCCGCGCCTCGGAGCCGGACCGGCACACCGAGGACGAGCCCGCCGCCATCGAGTGAGCGCCCCGCAGGCGCCGCAAGCGCGGGGTTGACGTCCCGCTCCCTGCTGTATTACTGTAGCGATACACGTCGACGACACCGGTCGACGTCGCCAACGATCCGCCGATGGACACCGACCTGCTCTTCAGCATCAACCCCGGCTCTTCCGAGCCGATCTACCGCCAGTTGGTGGAGCAACTGCGCCGCCGCGTCGCCAGCGGCCAGCTCGTGGCCGGGCAGGAGATCCCGTCGGTGCGCGAGCTGGCGCAGGCGCTGGCGGTGAATCCGATGACGGTCTCCAAGGCCTTCGGGCTGATGGAGGCGGAGGGGCTGGTGGAGCGTCGCCGCGGGCTGCCGATGGTGGTGGCGGCGCAGCACCAGAAGGCGATGAAGACGCGGGGTCGCGTCGAGCTGCTGCGGCCGGTGCTCGCCCAGGCCGCCGCCGAGGCGCGGCAGCTCGAGCTGCCGCCCGAGCAGGTGCTGGCGCTGTTCAAGACGCTGCTGGAAGACAAGGGAGAGACGCGATGACTCAAGCGATGGAATCGGCGATGACCCACGCGCTGGCGGTGGGCGACCGTGCCTCGGCGCAGGCCCTGGCGGATGACGCGCTCGGCGCGCCGCCGGTGCGCGCGAGCGGCCTGCGGGTCGACTTCAAGGGGCAGCCGGGCGTGATCGCCGGGCTGGACTGGGCGCTCGCGCCGGGTCAGGTCGTGGGCCTGCTGGGCCGCAACGGCGCGGGCAAGACCACGCTGCTGGAGACGCTGCTCGGGCTTCGCGAGCCGCAGGCCGGCGAGGTGCGGCTGTTCGGCCAGCCCGCGCTGCTGCCCGACGACGCGCTGCGCGCCCGGCTGGGCTACGTGCCGCAGCAGGCCGCGCTGTTCGAGGACTTCCAGGCCGGGGACCTGCTGCGCTATTTCCGCAGCTTCTATCCGCGCTGGAACGACGCGAAGGTGGACGGCCTGATGTCGCGCTGGGACATCCCGCGCGACCGGCGCGTGGGCCAGCTGTCGCAGGGGCAGCAGCAGCGGCTGTCCATCATCCGCGCGCTCGCGCATGAGCCCGACCTGCTGGTGCTGGACGAGCCCGTCGCGAGCCTCGATCCCGTCGGTCGGCGCGACTTCCTGCGCGAGCTGGTCGACCAGGTGCTCGACCGCGGCACCACGGTGCTGTTCTCGACGCACATCCTCTCCGACCTCGAGCGCGTGGCCTTCAACATCGCCTTCCTCAGCCGCGGTCGCATCGCGCTGCAGGCGCCGCAGGACGTACTGGCCGACGAGGTCCGGCTGCTGGCCGGTCCGGTGGGACGGCTGCAGGCGGCGGTCGACGCCCATGGCGGCCAAGTGCTGAGCCGGCGCGACCTGGGCGAGCAGCCGCGCTGGCTGGTGCGATTCGCCGAGGGGAACGCCCCCGCGCCCGATGCCGTGCTGCGCTGCGAGGCGCTCAACCTCGAGGACCTGTTCCTGGAGCTGACGCAATGAGCGCCGCGCTGCCGCTGCCCGGCCTGGGCGGCCATGCCGCGGTGCTGCGGGCGATGGGGCGCAAGGTCGGGCGCGTCTGGTGGCTGCTCCTGCCGGTGCTGGGTGCGACCGCGCTGGCGACGATGAGCAAACAGCCGCTGGCCGTCGCCGGGACCTTCTGCGTGACGTTGGCCATCGCGCTGCACCTGGCCTGGTGGGCGGCGGCGAATGCACTGCTGGGCTTGAACGATCCGCTGTCGGCGCACCTGATGCCGGGTCAGTTGCGGCGGCTGCGCGAGTCGGCGCTGGGCGTGTTCCTCGGCGTGGCCGCGGCCTGCGGCGGACTGCTGGGCCTGGTCTTCGACCATGGGCTGGCGTTCACGATGGGCGCCGCGGCGTTGATGCTGTCCTTCGCCATCTGCCTGCGCTGGCCGGTGATGTGGCTGGTGATCTGGGTATTGCCGTGGATCGCGTTGCCGCCGCTGCGCGAGCTGCCGTTGGCGCTGCAGGTGATGGACATCGCGCGCGAGTGGCATGCGCGCCAGCCCTTCACCCAGACCGGCGCGGTGCTGCTGTTGCTGGGCGCGGGCCTGTGGCATCTGTTCCAGGCCGGCGGCGCCGCGCATGCCCAATCCTGGGCTCAGCGCCAGCGCGTCCAGCACCTGATGACGATGCAGGGCAGCGCGGTGCCGGCGACCACGGTCTGGTCGCGCGGACCGCTGGCCTGGCTCGGCCGTTGCTTCCAATGGGCGCATCCGCTGTGGCGGGAACACCTGCTGCGCACGGCGCGGCCGACCACGGCGAGCGTGACCGCGCGCGCCGAATTCGTCGCCTTGCGCGGGCTGCACTGGTCGGCCACGGCCTCGACGACGCTGCTGCTTTTCGTCGTCTTCCTGATCGCCGAAGTGGTGCTGCTGGTCTTCCTGCCGGACCGCGCCGGGCGGGTGATCCGGGCGGCCCTGCCGGGCCTGTCGATCGGCCTGATGAGCGCGATGATCGGTCCGCTCTTCGGGCTGGACGCGACGCTGCACCAGACGCGCCGCGAGCAGGCGCTGCTGTCGCTGGTGCCCGGCATGCCGCGTGGCATCGAGATGAACCGCGTGGTCGGGCTGCGGCTGTTGCGGCATCACCTGGTGCTGTGGGGCACCGGCGTGGCGATGATGATGGCGCTGCAGGCGCTGGCGCCCGGGCATGACGACGGCTGGGGCAGCCCGCTGCTGGGCTTGAACTTCGCCGCGGTGGCGCTGCCCGGCACCCTGCTGGTCTGGCGCGACTGGTCACGCCAGGGCCTTCCCAAGGGCGCGCGGGCGGCGGTGCTGACGATGCTGATGGTCGCGCTGGTGGGCCTCAGCATCGCGGCGACCCATCGCTGGCACATCCCGGCCTTGTGGCAGGTGGCCGCGTCGGTCCTGGTGACCGTCGCGCTGGGCGCCTGGCGCTGGCGCGCGCTGCAACGGATGGCGCCCTTCTGGCCGGTCGGCCGTCACGCGGGCGAGTGAGGCCCAGGCCTCAGATCGGCAGCTCGGTGTAGTAGCGGCCGCCGTGGAAGATCAGCGGCTGCGCCAGGTCGGCGCGGCTGCAGGCCTCGACCTCGCCGACGAAGATGACGTGGTCGCCTTCCTCGTACTGGCTGCGGTTGGCGCATTCGAAGACCGCGGCGCAACCCTCGAGCACCGGCGCGCCGCCGCAGCCCTCGCGGAAGGCCACGCCGGCGAAGCGGTCGATGTCGCGCGTGGCGAAGCGCTGCGCGAGCGCCTTCTGGTCCGCGGCCAGGATGTTGATCGCGTAATGCGAGCCGCGGCTGAAGACCGGCATCGAGCCCGCGCGGCGGGCTAGGCTCCACAGCACCAATGGCGGCGACAGCGAGACCGAGTTGAAGGAGTTGGCCGTCAGGCCCACCAGCGTCCCGTCCTCCGCCCGCGCGGTCACGATCGTGACGCCGGTGGCGAACATGCCCAGCGCGGCGCGGAACTGCTGCGGGTCGAGCGGCGAGGTGGCACAGGCCGGGGACGGCGTGATCAAGGGCGGCTGGGACATGATGAGGGGCATTGTCGCCTCCCTAGAATGCCGCCATGGTTGACGCTGACTTCCTCCCCGATGCCGACCCGCAGCTGCCGGATGCTCCCGCCGGATTCGGCCATTGCGATTGCCGCCGCTGCGGCGTGGACCGCGCGCCCGCGCACCCCGCCCGCCGCCTGTTCACCGGACTGCTCGCCGCCGGCGGCGTGTCGGCGCTGACGCCGGCCTGGGCGCAGGAGGGCGTGGACGTCGGCAAGCAGAGCCGCTTCACCAAGCTGGTCTCGGCCGAGCAGGTCGAGGCCGCCGCGCAGCAGCAGTACGCGCAGATGATGCGGCAGGCGCAGGCGCAGAAGGCGCTCGCGCCGGCCAATCATCCGCAGGTGCTGCGCCTGCGCGCGATCGCGCAGCGCATCATCCCGTTCGCCGCGACCTGGAACCCGCGCGCGCAGCAGTGGCGCTGGGAGGTCAACCTCATCGGCAGCCGCGAGCTCAACGCGTTCTGCATGCCGGGCGGAAAGATCGCCTTCTACTTCGGCATCCTGCAGCAGCTGCAGCTCAGCGACGACGAGGTCGCGATGATCATGGGCCACGAGATGGCGCACGCGCTGCGCGAGCATGCCCGCGAGCGCATGGGCAAGAACATGGCCACCAACGGTGCGATCGAGATCGGCGCGGCGCTGCTGGGCCTGGGCAACATGGGCCGCGGCATCGCCAACATCGGCGGCCAGCTGCTGTCGCTGACCTTCAGTCGTGAGGACGAGAGCGAGGCCGACCTGGTCGGCATGGAGCTGGCCGCGCGCGCCGGTTACAACCCCCAGGCCGGCGTGACGCTGTGGCAGAAGATGGGACAGGCGAGCAAGGGCGCGCCGCCCCAGTTCCTCTCCACGCACCCGGCCGGCCCGACCCGCATCCGCGACATCGAGCGCACACTGCCGCGCGTGCAGGGGCTGTATGCCCGCGCGCCCAAGCCCGAGCAGCGCTTCCAGCCGCCCGCACCGGCGAAATCCTGACCCTCGGCGCGCCGTCGCGGCGCGCGCAAAGCCCGATGCCATCGGCCCTCTCCCGAATCAGGGGGCGGCACGGTGATTGCCGGGCCGGCGAATGAGGTCCACACTGGCGCCTCGTCCACCGGGGGGCGTTCATGCCGCGTCAAGAGCCGTCGCACGGATCGGGTGCATCCGCCGCACCTGAAGATGGCGCCGCGCATGTCGGCGCGGCGCTCGACTACGTCACCGACGCGGTGATCCTGCTGCGGCACGACTGGACCATCGAGTTCGTCAACGTCGCCTTCGAGCGCGCCACCGGCCGGCAGCGGGAAGCCCTGATCGGCCGCAACTACTGGCAGTCGCTGCCCGGCGTCATGGGCGCGCGCTTCGATGTCGAGGCGCGTGCCGCGATGCAGTCGCGCACGGCCCATCTCTACGAGGAATTCAATGCGCGCCTGAGCAAGTGGTTCGAGTGCCGCGCGTTTCCCTGCGAGCTCGGGCTGGTGGTGCTGTTCATCGACATCACGATGCGCAAGGCCGACGAGCTGACGCGGGTGGACCTGGAGGAGAAGCTGGTGCGCATCCAGCGCATGGAGTCGCTGGGCACGCTGGCGGGTGGCGTGGCGCATGACTTCAACAACATCCTGGCGGCGATCCTCGGCCATGCGGGCATGATGCTGGACGAGCTGCCGGCCAACTCGCCGCTGCGCGGCCACATGCAGCAGATCAAGCGCGCCGGCGACCGCGCGCGGGACATCGTGCAGCGCATCCTCGCCTACGCCCGGGGCAGCGGCCAGGAACTGGCCAAGCATCGCCTGCGCCCGCTGGTGGAGGACAGCATCGGCCTGCTGCGCTCGACCCTGCCGGCCACGGTGCGGCTGACGGTGGACCTGCATGGCGACGACTGCGTGGCGACGGTGGATCCGGCGGAGGTGCAGCAGGTGGTGCTGAACCTGTGCACCAACGCGTGGCAGGCGATGCCGGGCGGCCACGGGCATCTGCATGTGGGACTGCGCGCGGTGCACTTCGACGCGCCGCGCGCCTTCGCGATCGGCCGCGTGGCGCCGACGCGTTATGCGGCGCTGAGCGTGCGCGACGACGGCCACGGCATGAGCGAGGACGTCACGAAGCGGCTGTTCGAGCCGTTCTTCACCACCAAGCCGCGGGGGCAGGGCACCGGCCTGGGCCTGCACATCGTGCATGGCATCGTGCATGCGCACGGCGGGGCCATCGATGTGCAATCGGCGCCGGGGCGGGGCACGCAGTTCTGCGTCTACCTGCCGGTGGTCGGCGACGAGGCGGCGCCGCTCGATACGGCGGCGCTCAGCCGCGTGGCCGATCCGGGCGAGGGCGAGCATGTCGTCTACGTGGACGACGACCCGATCGTGCTGCTGATGGTGGAGGCGCTGCTCAAGAAGGCGGGCTACGACATCCGGACCTACGCGTCGCCCGACGACTGCCTGAAGGACATCGAGCAGGGGCGAACGCCGATGCAGCTGCTGATCACCGACTTCAACATGCCGGGCATGAACGGGCTGGAACTGGCCGCGGCCGTGCGCGCGACGCTGCCGTGGGTGCCGGTGATCATCACCACCGGCTACATCGGCGAAGAGCTGACCGACGCGGCTGACCGCATGGGCGGCGTGGCGGTGCTGCAGAAGGAACGCAGCTTCGAGGAACTCGTCGAACTGGCGGCGCTGGCGCTGCGCGGCTTTCCGGAATCGCGCTTCCTGGACACCGGCCTGTCGCCGCTGTGAGCGCGGGCGCGGGGTTGCCTGCGCGGCGCCGCTCAGCCCCAGCGGCCGCCGACGAACGGGTTGGTGCGTCGTTCCTCGCCGAAGCTGCTTTCGGGACCGTGACCGGGGATGAAGACGGTGTCGTCGCCCATCGGCCAGAGGCGCTCGGTGATGGAGCGGATCAGCGTGTCGTGGTCGCCGCCGGGGAAGTCGGTGCGGCCGATGCTGCCGGCGAAGAGCACGTCGCCGACGAAGCAGCGCCGCGCGGACGCCGAGTGGAACACGACGTGGCCGGGCGTGTGGCCGGGGCAGTGCCGCACGGTCAGCGTTTCCTGGCCGATCTGGACGGTGTCGCCGTCCTCGAGCCAGCGGGTCGGCGTGAACATCTCCGCCGGCGGGAAGCCGAACATCGCGGACTGCTGCGGCAGCGCGGTGATCCAGAACTGGTCGCCCTGGTGCGGGCCGATGATGGGCAGGCCGCGCAGGCGGGCGAGCTCGCCGGTGCCGCCGGCGTGGTCGATGTGGGCGTGGGTCAGCCAGATGGCCTTCAGCGTCAGGCCGAGCCGCTCGACCTCGGCGAGCAGCCGAGGCACCTCGCCGCCCGGATCGATGACGGCGGCCTCATGGGTGAGGTCGCACCAGACGAGGGAGGCGTTCTGGAGGAACGGGGTGACGGGGACGGTGTGGTGGCGCAGGGGCATGGGGTCGCGGCAGGGGTGGCCGCGCGGAGGCGGCGTCGACGGCAATGTATCGGACTCGCGACCCGCTCGCGCGCCAAGGCAATGCCGCGACGCGGCGACCCGCGGCGTATCCGTGATTCCGCCCCGTCCTCAGCGGCCCAGATAGAAGTCCATCGGAATCAGCTCGACCGCCCATCCGCCTTCCTCGCCCAGCGTGGCGGCCGGGTGCATGGACGCGATGCGCAGCGCTTCCTCCTGGCTGTCCGCCTCGATGATGAACAGGCCGCCGACCATTTCCTTCGTCTCGACATAGGGTCCGTCGGTGACCTGCGTCCTGCCGCCGCGCGGGCGCAGCGTCTTCCATCCTTCCAGGTCGCCCAGCGAGGCGGAGACCAGCACCTTGCCGGTGGCGCGCATCTTCTCGTCCAGCGCCGGGCACTGGCTGACCAGGGCCTTGACGTCTTCGGGCGCCATCGCGGCGAAGGCTTCGGGGGTGTAGTAGGCGAGGCCGAGGTATTTCATGGGCAGTCCTTGAGAGGGGTGATGCAGGGACGACGAACCGGCGCATCCGAATTCGACATCTTGCCGAAATTGACGTCGCTCCCCGTCCGCTGCAGACTTGCGGCCTTCATCCACCCACCCCGACAGGAGAAGACCATGGAACAAGCAGATCGTGTCGACCTTCTCGTGTCCGGCTGCCTGAGCGCCCAGCGCTCCTGACTCCGCGCTCAACGCGGGTCCATTGATCGTCGCGCCAGTCGCGGCCGGCTTCCCACTCAGCTCACGCCATGCGCCATCGCGCGTGGTCGGGTTCGCGCCTGCGCGAACGAAGCCAAATTCAATGGACTCCCATGATCGACATCGACTTCGAGACGCTGCAAGCGCTCGGTCTCACCCCCTTGATCGCCTCCCGCGCCGCGCAGCTCGGCGCCCATGAACCGAATTCGCGCCTGGCGCGAGTGATCGAATCCCAACGCGACTGCTTCACGCTGCACGACGACCGCGGCGAGCGGCTCGCGCGCGCGCTGCCCCGGCTGGTGCAACAGCTGCAAGCCAGCGCGCAAGCGCTGACGATCGGCGACTGGGTCGGCATGCAGGTGGACATCCACGGCCAGGCCTGGATCACCGATCGCGTCGACCCCGTCACGCAGATCGCGCGGCGCGCGAATGACGGGCGTCGCCAGCCGCTGGCGAGCAACGTCGACACGGCGCTGCTCGTGATGGGACTGGACGCCGACTTCAACGCGCGCCGGATGGAACGCTACATCGCCATGGTGACGGCCTGCGAGGTCACGCCGGTCGTCGTGCTGACCAAGCGCGACCTCGCGCCCGACGCGCCGGACCGCATCGCGGAGATGCGCAGCCGCCTGCCCCCGACCGTGCCGGTGCTGCCGGTCAACGGCCTTTCGCCGGCGACCTGTGCCGAGCTCGATCCCTGGATGCAGGCCGGACAGACGCTCGTGGTGCTCGGTTCCTCGGGCGTCGGCAAGTCGACCTTGATCAACACGCTGGCTGGCGCCGCCCAGGACACGGGCGGCGTGCGCAAGGGCGACGGCCGCGGACGGCACACGACGACGGCCCGTTCGCTGCATCGCACTGCGCTAGGCGCCTGCATCATCGACACGCCCGGGCTGCGCACCTTCCGGCCCGATGCGGACGCGCGCACGCTGGCGTCGTCCTTCGACGACATCCAGTCGCTCGCGCAGCATTGCCGCTTCCGGGATTGCCACCATGAGGGTGAGCCCGGGTGCGCCGTGGCGGCGCAGGTCGACCCCGACCGGCTCGACAACTACAAGAAGCTGATGCGCGACGCGCAGCGCGGCGAGATGACGGCGCTGGAGCGCATCGCGCTGCGAGGCAAGTGGAAGGCGATCGGCAAGGCGGGCAGCCAGCGGGCGCGTGACAAGCGGTCGTGAGCGGCCATCACTTCACGATCACCTTGCCGACCATGCCGGCCTCGAAATGCCCCGGCTGCAGGCACGCGAACTGGAACTCGCCGGGCTGGGTGAACTGCCAGACGATGTCCCCGGTCTGGCTCGGTTTGACATGCGCCATGTTGGCGTCGTCATGTTCCATCTTGGGAAACCGCTTCATCAGCGCGGCGTGCTGGGCGATGGAGTCCGTGGTGCCCAGCACCATCTCGTGCAGCACCTGGCCGCTGTTGTGGACGACGAACCGGATCGTCTCTCCCTTCCTGACCGTCACGTCGGACGGCGTGAACCGCATGTTGTCGGCCATGTTGACCTGGATGGTTCGAACCACCTGCCCCGGTCGGCCCTCTTGGCCGAAGGCGGTCGCCTCGACCTTTCCGTCGTCATGGCGGCGAGGCTTGGCGGGGTCCTCGTCGCCATGGGCGATAACGGCGACCGAGGCGAGGGACAGCACGGCGAAGGCACAGGCGTGCAGCGTTTTCATGGGGACTCCTTGGGTGACCGGCATGGCCACGGGGTTGGCGAACGTCGAGGGGTGTCGGCGTCGGGCCAAGGGGCCCGCGACTCGAGGAGTCTGGACCTTGCCCCAGTGGGAAGGTCAAGCGGCTGGGGCTGTCCCCTGGTGGCGCCGACGCGGCCGAAGCAGACGTTTTTGCCGCATCACGGAGGTTCGCCACGCGGGTCGTCGCCACGCTGGCGAGGGGCGGGCGGGGCGCGCCGAAGGCACCGCGTCGTTGTCGGGCGGGGAACGGCACTTGCCCGCAGCAGGGCTCTTCCCGGGAGCAGGCATGTTGCTGGTATCAAGGTCGAGCGCGATGGCGAGGTCCAAGTGGCTGCGCTGTTGATGCGACTGCGGTCGCCGCTGCTGCGGCGCCTGCTGGTGGCGTTCATGCTCGGCACGATGGTGCCGGTGGCGACGGCATCGGTGATCTGCCAGATGCTGTGCGCGGTGTCGGCAGATCACGGCGAGAGCCATGCGCACGGCGATTCCCCCGACCACCCCGTGGCCGACGCGCCGGCTGCCGACACCGGCACGCACGGCCTCTTTCACGGCCCCTGCCAGCTCACTGCCGTCCCGACCGCGCCCTCCGGCGCCGCGTCGGCGGTGCTGCTCAAGCTCACCTTCGAGTGGGCGCGCAAGCCGCCGTTCGGGATGGCGTCCCATGTACGGCCGCCGCCCGACCCACCGCCCAAAGCCTGAGCGTCTCCGCAAGCGGCCGCTTCGCCCGCGAAGCGGCCTCCATCCCTTTTTGCCGGCCTTGAAGCGGCCGGCCTACCGGAGACCGACATGTCCCATCAAGTCAACCAAGCCTGCGTCGAGGCTTGCAACGCCTGTGCCGATGCCTGCGACCACTGCGCCACCGCCTGCCTGCGAGAGCAGGACGTCAAGATGATGGCGAAGTGCATTGCCCTCGACATGGACTGCGCCGCCATCTGCCGACTCGCGGCGAGCTACATGGCGCGAGGCAGTCAGTTCGACCGCCAGCTCTGCCAGCTGTGCGCCGCCGTGTGCGATGCCTGCGGCGAGGAGTGCGCCCGGCACGAGCATCCCCATTGCCAGGATTGCGCGGTCGCTTGCAAGCGTTGCGCGGACGAGTGCCGCCGCATGGCGGCGTAGTCGGCCGCAGCGCCGCTTCTGACTTTCGCTTCTGACCTCGCAGATCCTTGGCGCCGTCATTGCGCCGAGGATCTGCGCCACCTGGATCAGGAACCCGACGACGGCCGGATCCGGGGCCCGCGGCCTACGCGCCGCGGCGTGAACCGTCACCTGGATGGAGGCGCCGCCTCGTCCCTGGGCGTAACGGGCCACGGCGTCTTCCGTCGGCCCGCCATCTCAGCGCCCATGGCCTGAAGCTCCGGCCCGGTCAGCGCTTCGAGCGCTGCCGGATAGGCCGCGTGGTCCTCGACCTCGATGTGCCCGCGGTACAGCGTCGCGAAGCGGTCCCAGCGCTCGCGCGCGCCGGGCAGCTCGTCGTCGCGCAGGCGGCCATCGCGGATCGCCTCGAGCGTGGGCGCGATCGCGGCCCACTGCGCTTCCATCTCGCGATGCTCGGCGCCCAGCCGGTCGGCGAGCGCGCCCTGGCCGCGTTCGCGCAGCCGCGGCAGCACATGCCGTTCCTCGTCTTCGTGGTGCAGCGGCGCTGCCAGGGTGAAGTAGCGCAGCACGTCGCCGGCCGCGTCCCGCGCCTGACCGTCGCAGCCGTGCGCCGCGACGTGGGTGCCCAGGCGCGCCAGCAGCGCCAGCGTCCGCGCCATGCGCTCGTGGCACGCGCCCATCAGCTCGAACGGCGCGTCGAAGCCGGCGGCCGGCGCGGCGTGCAGCGGACTCACGCCGGGATCACTCCAGGTAGTGGCCCATCCGCTTGCGCTTGGTCTCGAGGTAGCGCTCGTTGTGCGGATTGGCCGCGATGCGCAGCGGCACCAGCGCCTCGACCTCGACGCCGCCGGCCACCAGCGCGTCGCGCTTCTGCGGGTTGTTGGTAATCAGCCGGACGCTCTTCACGCCCAGCAGGCACAGGATGTCGATGGCGTCGGCGTAGTCGCGCTCGTCCTCGGCATGGCCCAGGCGCAGGTTGGCGTCGATGGTGTCGACGCCCGCCTCCTGCAGCGCGTAGGCGCGCAGCTTCTCGACCAGGCCGATGCCGCGGCCCTCATGGCCTCGCATGTAGATGACGATGCCGCCCTCGTCCTTCAGCAGGTCCAGCGCGCCTTGCAGTTGCGGGCCGCAGTCGCAGCGCAGCGACTGGAACACGTCGCCGGTCAGGCATTCGCTGTGCACGCGCAGCAGGCCACCGCGCTCCTGCAGCGGACCGACCGACAGCACCAGGTGCTCCGAGCCGGTGACCGGGCTGCGGAAGGCCCGCGCCTGGAAATCGCCCAGCGACGACGGCAGATGCACCACCTCCCACTCGGTCGCCCCTTGCGTGCCCAACGGGATCTTCTCGCAGTGATTCACAGCCATCTCTCCAGCAGTCACCTCGGCGCCCTCTCGGACGGCCTCGTCGTTCATGTCGTGCGGTGCGCGCCCGTCGTCGTCGACCTGCGCGCCCAAGGGCCGCAATTTAACCGTTCTCAGGGTAAACGCGCTGTCGCGGGCTGGAGAGGCCTCTCGGTCGCAGGGGCCTGGGCATGCAAAATCGGCCGCACCGCCACCGCCCCTGGGACGCCCATGACCGCTCTCCCGCCCGCCGCCGCGCCCGCGTCGACCGCCACGCTGCCGAGCCCGCGCTTCGACGAGTTCCCCCGCTACGAGGCGCTCACCCGGCTGCTGTTCAGCTACGCGGAGGCCTGTCCCAACCTGGTGTCGGTGCGGTCGATCGGCAAGAGCTTCGAGGGGCGGGAGATCTGGGTCCTCATCCTGACCAACACCGCCACCGGCATCGACGTCGAGAAGCCCGCCTTCTGGCTCGACGGCAACATCCACGCCGCCGAGCTGACCGCCTGCACCACCTGCCTGTACTACCTGCACGACCTGCTGAGCAAGTACGGCACCGACGCGCAGGTCACCCACCTGCTGGACACGCGCACGATCTACATGGTCCCGCGCCTGAACCCCGATGGCGCCGAGCTGGCGCTGGCCGACCGGCCGCGCCACATCCGCTCGTCCACGCGCCCGTATCCGTTCGACGAAGAGGCCGTCGAGGGCCTGAGCGTCGAGGACATCGATGGCGACGGCCGCATCCTCACGATGCGGGTCCCCGACCCGCACGGCGGCTACAAGAAGCATCCCGACGACCCGCGCCTGATGGTCGCGCGCCAGCCCGGCGAATTCGGCGGCGAGTACTACCGCCTGATGCCCGAGGGCCTGGTCATCAACCACGACGGCCTGACCATCAAGGTCAACCGCGACAGCGAGGGCCTGGACCTGAACCGGAACTTCCCCGCCGGCTGGCGCCAGGAGTTCGAGCAGGTCGGTGCCGGCCCTTACCCGACCAGCGAGCCCGAGGTGCGCGCGATGGTCGACTTCATGGTCGGCCATCCCAACATCGGCGCGGCCATCAGCTTCCACACGCACAGCGGCGTGATCCTGCGGCCCTGCGGCACTCGCAGCGACGAGGAGATGGCGCCCGAGGACCTGTGGGCCTACCAGCGCTTCTCCAGGCTGGGCGAGCAGCACACCGGTTATCCGGCGGTGAGCATCTGGCACGAGTTCAAGTACCACCCCAAGGAGGTCATCACCGGCACGCAGGACTGGGTGTACGAGCACCTGGGGGCGCTGTTCTGGGTGGTGGAGCTGTGGTCGCCCAACAAGGAGGCGGGCATCACCGGCTACAAGTGGATCGACTGGTTCCGCGACCATCCGGTCGAGGACGACCTCAAGCTGCTGAAGTGGAGCGACGAGCACTGCGGCGGGCAGGCGCATGTCGAGTGGACCGCGTTCATGCATCCGCAGCTGGGGCCGGTGGAGATCGGCGGCTGGGACAAGATGAACTTCTGGCGCAACCCGCCGCCGCACCTGCGCGAGCGCGAGGCGGCGCGGTTCCCGGCGTGGATGAACCAGATCGCGCTCAGCCTGCCGAAGCTGGAGCTGCTGAGGACGGAGGTCCGCGCGCTCGGGCCGGATACGTGGCGGCTGCGGATGGCGGTGGGCAACAGCGGCTGGCTGCCGGCCTACGTGACCAAGCAGGCGCTGGCGCGCAAGCAGACCCGCGGGGTGATGTTCGAGATCTTCCTGCCGGTGGATCCCGAAGTGGGGCTCATCAGCGGCAAGCCGCGGATGGAAGGGCCGCAGCTGGAGGGGCATGCGCCGAAGCAGACGCAGCTGGCGTTCCTGCCGGAGCGGGACATCACCGGCGATCGTGCCTACGGTGAATGGGTGGTCAGAGCGCCGCAGGGCACGCGGTTGAGCCTGGTCGCGTGGGCCGATCGGGCCGGCACGGTGAGGACTGAAGTCACGCTCGATTGAGGTTGGCCGCACTGCGGCGACCGCAGCCCTCACCCCTGCCCTCTCCCGCAAGCGGGAGAGGGAGAAAGAAGCGCTCAGGCGTTCAATGCCTCGACTCGCTCTTGTCCTGCTCGGCGGCCGCGAGCACGGCCTCGCGCCACAGCCGCGCGGGGATGAAGGTCCGCAGCTGCTCCATCGCGCGCTCGATGAGCTCCGGATGCAGCTCATGGCCCACCTTGGGCAGCACGTCGGCGGTGATGTCGGCGCCCAGCGCCATCAGCTCGCGCGCCGCGTTCAGCAACGCGGGATACGGCAGCTCCGCATCGTCCTTGCCATGCAGCAGGTGGATCGACACATCCTTTGGCGCATGCTGCGGCCAGTAGGCATACGCGCCGCCGAAGGCCAGCACGCGCCCCGCCAGTTGCTCCTCCTGCTGCAGCGCCTCCAGCGCCAGGATGGCGCCCTGCGAGAACCCGCCCAGCGCCACGCGCTCCCAGCTCATTTCCAGCTTCGCCGCCCAGCGGCGCACCAGCGCGATCAGCTCGGGCACCGCCGCCGTCAGGCGCGCCGCCTTGGCCGCGTCATCGCCCTGCTCGGAATACCACTGGAACCCCGCCCCGCCGCCCGGGATGGCGTCGAACGGCTCGAAGCCCTCGGGCAGCACCAGGGCCGCACGCGGGTACTGGCGATGCAGCGCCTCGGCCAGCGGGCGCATCTGCTCGGCGTCGGCGCCGGCACCGTGCAGCAGCACGAACAGCAGGTCGGGCGATCCGTCCTTGGGGATCAGCACATGGGCTTGGGTCATGGGGCGCGATTGTCCGTCAGGGGCCGTCGATGCGTTCCAGCGCGGCCCGAATGTCCGCGGCGTTCGTGGGCCTGACCAGCCGCTCCACCTCCTGGCCGTCGCGCATGAAGATCAGCGTCGGCCACAGCTTGACCTTGAAGGAACGCCCGAGCGGCTGCCCCTTCCCGTCCTCGACCTTGATGTGCTGGATGCGCTCGTGGCCGCCGCCGAAGGCCTCCACCAGCAAGGGCTGCGCGGCCTCGCAGATCGGGCACCACGAGGCGCCGAACTCCACCAGCAGCGGATGCTCCTTGGACAGCGTGTCGACGGCGTCGCGGATCGGCTCGGTCAGCGCGTAATGGGCATTCATCGGCATGGGGAACTCCTGCTGGGTCGGGCCGGAAGGGCGCGCAACGCGAGGCCACGTCGGGCCGCTCCGGCGGGTTTCAAGCCTCAGGCCGCGGCGCGGCGCAGGCTCATCTCGAACACCACGCCTTCCGGCACATTGAATGCCCGGATGCTGCCATCCATCTTCGCCAGATAGGTCCTGGCGACGAACAGACCCTGCCCGCGACGTTCCCCGGCGGCTTGCGGCGCGGTGTCGGAGACGCCGTATTCGAAGATCGTCTCCAGCATCGCCGCGTCGATCGGCGGCCCCTGGTTGTGGATGCGCAGCAGCACCACGCCGGGCTCGCCGGCCTCCAGCGTGAGGGCAATGGGCGTGCCCTCGGGCCGGTAGCGGTCCGCGTTGCGCAGCACGTGGGTGACGGCGTCCTCCAGCGCATAGGCCTCGGCCCGCACTGGCAGCGGCTCGGGCAGCGCCGTCGAGAAGCTGACGCCGTCGATGCCGGCGTAATGCGCGTTGGCGGCGATCTCCCGGCAGAAGGCGACCAGGTCGAGCGCCTGCGGATGCAGGTCGGCCGAGGCCAGCGCCTCGCTCGGCGGCGCGCTGCCGTAGAGCACCTTCACCGCCTGCTGCATCCGCTGCACGTAGCGATGGCTGGCATCGTCCGGCGCGCCGTGCAGCACCATCAGCGATTGCAGCGGCGACATGATCTCGTGGCCCACCGCATGCCACATCTCGCGCTCGCGCTCGGCGCGCAGCTGCTCGCGACGCAGGCCGTCCTTCACGCGGCTGAGCGCGTCGGCCAGGCTGCCGGCCAGGATGCCGAGCTCATCGCGACCGCGCAGGTCAGCCACGTCCAGCTCGCCGATGCGCTGGTCCGCGCGTGCGTCCTGCATGTTGTAGGACACCGCCGCCGCGCGCTTGGTCAGCACGGCGATGCCGCGGATCAGGCCCAGCTCCACCATCAGCCAGGCCAGCGCGACCGCGGCCAGCATCGCCGCGGCCAGCCAGGCCAGCGGCCGAGCCTCGAGCGCGAGCTGGCGGTCCAGGCTGCGCAGGTCGCCGCGCAGCTCGAGCCGGTAGCGGCCGCTCGGTGTGGCGACCTCGTCGGAGGCGGTCAGCCAGCGCACCTCGGCGGCATCGGTGCCGGCGCCCACGCCCAGCACCTCGCCCCGCACCGGCAGCCGGCGCATCACGTGGATCAGCCACGGCAGCGCGCGCTCGGACAGGTCCGGCCCGCGCCGCTCGGCGATGGTCTGCGGCTGCCGGCCCTGGCGCTCGATGCGCAGCGTCTCGCCGGGCTGCAGCGAGGCGCCGATGCGGTCCAGCGACTGCGCCAGCGACGCGCCCGGCCGTGCGCTGTCGAAGAGCACCGGGCCGTCGCCATGCGCAGCGTCGCTCGCGGGCGGGTCAGCCGCCGCCGCGGCCGTCGACGCGCCCGGGGCCGACCTCGCCGGCTCGGCGGGACCGAGCAGTTCCACCCGCACGCGCGCCTGGTCGAGGTCCGCCGGCGGCCACACCGGCCGCGCGCGATGGCCGTCGCCATCGAACAGCGCCGCCTGGAAAGCCTCCACCGGCAGCCGGATCGAATAGAAGGTCCGCCGCACGCAGTCCGGACCGCTGCTGCCTTGGGCGCAGGGGCCCTCGCGCCAGAGCCAGCCGCGGAACTCGCGCACCGGCCGGGCCTTGCCGGGCAACTGCGGCCCGGCGCCGATGAAGCCGGTCAGCCGCCCGCGCTGGGTGCCGTCGGCCGCGGCTGCGCCTTCGAACGGCGCGATCCAGGTCTGCGTCTCGCCGCGCAGCGTCAGCGTGACGCGGGCGCGATGGACGCCGGCCAGGTCGAGCGCGCCATGCTGGCGCCCCGTCAGCGGGCCGCTCTCCAAGCTGCCGACGAGATAAAGAAAGCCGCCCGCATAGGCGTTCGCGCCGACGGCGGCGCACAGGCTCGCGCCGTCGGGCCAGCGCAGGCCGCAGCCGGCCATCTCCACGGCGCGCTGGGCCTTGTTCTGGTCGTCGAAGTCGATCGCCGAGAACGGCAGCAGCACCGGCGCCTGGCCGTCGCGGCCGCCGGCGCTCATCGTCGGATTGAGCAGCGCGAGCTGGCCGCTCGGATGGCGCAGCTGCAGCACGATCTCCGCCAGCGACTGCCGGAAGCCCTGCGCGTAGCGCTGGTAGGCGCGCTGTTTCTGGTCGATCAGCACCGTCAGCACGAGGCCCACCGTCGCCAGCGCCAGCAGCAGGAAGGCCAGGTGCACCACCGCGCGACGCCGGAACGCCGCCAGCCCCAGGCGCGGCACGGCCAGCGCCGGCAGCTCGACCGGTCCGAGCTTCATGCGGACGCCTTCATCGCGGACCGTGCCACCTGAATCCCCGCATCGGCACGTTCTCGATCGCGTCGAAGTCGGGATCGACTTCCTTCAGCGCCTCGCGCAGCGTGGACACATGCTTGCGCACGTTGTCGCGGGTGCGGCCGCTCTTCACCACGTCATAGAGCTCCTCGTACGACACCACCTCCGGCGCGCGCTGATGCAGCGTCGCGAGGATGCGCTGCGCGGTCAGCGGCAGGTTGATGCGCTGTCCCTTCCACAGCGGGCTGCGCTGCCAGAGCGGGTCCAGCTGCAGCGCATGCGGCGCGGCCGCGGCCGGCTCGGCGCTCGCGCGGGCCCTCGCGGCGCGCAGGATGTCGAGGAAGGTGTCGATGAACTCGGCCTCGTCGAAGCTGGTCTTCTGCAGGTAGTCCCAGGCGTCGAGCGCCTTCATGATCCCGCGGTAGATCGCCGCCGGCATCGCCGACACCACCAGCACCGGCGTGCCGGCGCCCAGCTTGTTGATCTCGTTGATCAGCGCGATGCCGGCATTGCGCTCGCGGCCGAGCTCGATGTCGAGCACGACCATCTCGTAGCGCTCGCGGGCCAGGGCGGCCTCGGCGGCGTCGCGGTCGAACCATTGATCGACCTGCAGCTCGGGTCGCGCGGCGCGGATCCAGCCGGCCAGTTGCTCGCTGGTGGGGCGGTCGTCCTCGATGACGGCGACCTTGTTCCTGGGGATGACCATGGCGCCGGATTATGGACAGCCCCGGCCGCCCGCGCGCCGCCGCCCCGTGAAGGTTTCTTCCGGACCGTGAAGGGAGGCGCCACCCGCCCGCATTGAGGCTTCCGCGCCGTCTCCGGACCATGAGCGACATCCCAACAGCCCGTGAGCGGGCACCCCGGAGGACCTCATGAACGACCGCCTGCAATCGATCCGCAACGCCGCTGCCCGGCTGAAGGCTCGACTGCCCGGCTTCTCCCGCCGCGCCGATGCCGGCCTTGGCACCGACCTCGGCGACGAAGGCGCCGGCCTCGAGCGCACGAGCGCCGGCGCCGACGGCTTCGGCCGGCGCGCCGGCGCGGGCCTGGTGCGCGCGCTGCCCTGGCTGGCTGGCCTGACGGCCGTGGCCGGCGCGGTGGCCTTGCTGGTGACGCACCCGCCGGTGCACGAGGTGCCGCGCGGCGCCGTCACGCTGCGCACCAACACGCTGACGGGCGGCGTCACCGAGGCGCGCTCGGGCTCGGTGCTGAAGCTGCCCGGCCTGCATGAGGTCCGCGACCTTCCGGTGCGCGACCGCAGCTACCACCCGACCCGCTTCGCCCGCGCCGATGGCGAGGCGCCGCTGCAGTCGCTCGAAGGCCTGTCGCTGGGCCTGGACCTGACGGTGCGCTGGACCGTCGACCCGAGCCGCCTGCCGCAGCTGGCCGCCTCGCTGCCCGACGACATCGAGGGCGACGTGATCGCCCCGGCACTGCAGGGCATCGTCTATCGCCAGATCGCCACGCACACCGTGCGCGAGATCTTCTCGACGCAGCGCGGCCCCATCCAGGCGGCGCTCGAAGGCGAGCTGCGCCGCAAGCTGGCGCTGGACGGCATCGTGCTGCGCGGCCTGGAGATCGGCAACGTCGACCTGCCCCACGAGTACCGCGAAGGGCTGGAGAACCTGCTGGCCGAGGGCCTGGCGAGCGAGAAGATGCGCTACACGCTGGCGCTCAAGGAGAAGCAGGTCAAGCAGACCGAGCTCGAGGCTGCGGCCGAGAAGGTGCGCCGCGAGACGGCCGCCGAGGCCTCGGCGCGCGAGCAGGTCATCGCCGCCAAGGGCCAGGAGGAGGCGATGAAGCATGTGCTGCCCTTCAAGCAGCGCCAGGTCGAGCAGCGCCAGCTGGAAGCGGAGGCGGAGCGCGTCGCGCGGGTCCGCATGGCCGAGGGCAACGCGCAGGCGCGTGGCATCGAGGCCGACGGCGAGGCTAAGGCGCGCGAGAAGCTCGCCGATGCCGAGGCGTATCGCCAGACGCGCATCGGGAAAGTCGCCGTCGACCAGATGGCCGCAGAGGGCGCGCTGCTGAGCCGCCATCCGCTGCTGATCCAGAAGGCCATGGCCGACAAGCTGTCCGACAAGGTGCAGGTGATCATCGCGCCGCCGCCGGCCGATGGCGGCTTCATCGGCAAGACGCTGCTGGGGACGAAGCAGGAGCCCGCCCAGGAACAGGGTGCCCAGTGAAGGCCATGAATGCCATGAACGCGATGAACGCCAGGAACACCTTGACGACCTTGAACACCCCGGCGGCCGATGCCGTCGGGAAGGGGAATGCCATGGGCCGCATGAAGCTCGTGATGGCCGCCGCCATCGCCGCTGTCGCCGTGCAACTGCTGTGCGTCCACGCCGCCGACGCGGCGACGGACGAGGTCGCGCCGAAGCCGCCGATCAAGCGCACCGGCGCCGCTGACGGCGTCGCACCGGTGCGCACGGCGCTGGTGGTGCAGGACAACGTCGCGCTGCGCGCCGCGGCGAAGGACGGCTCGCCGGCTCAAGCGCAGCTGTGGCGCGGCGAGGCGTTGGAGATCCGCGGCGAGCGGCCGGATCATTTCCAGGTCTACGACTACCGACGCGAGCGCGGCGGCTTCGTGCGCAAGGCCGCGCTGCTGCCGCTGGCCGGCCCGGCCGCGCAGCCGGAGGCGCTGCTGGCCGCGCTGCGCGTCGTGCGTCAGCAGCCGGGCGCGGAGTCGCTCGGGCTGGGCCTGGCCGCCGCCTACGTGCAGGCGGCGAGTGCGGAAGAGATCAACGGCGCGGACGGTGCCGAGGCGCTCGACGCGATGGGCACGCTGGCCGAGCGGCTGGCGGATCGCGCTTCGCGTGTGCAGCCCAAGGCGGATGGCTCGACGACGGCGGCGGAGACGCAGGTGGCCGCGCAGCTCGACGTGGCCGCGCGCTACGGCCTGCGCTTCCGCTCGCTGGAGCGCGAGGCCGGGGCGATGCAGCTCTGCTACGACGGCGAGGCGTTCCGGCGCGTGCTGGCGATGCCGGCGTCAACGCCCGAGCAGAAGGCGCGCGCGGCGCTCGCGCTGACGCGTGTCGACTGCCTGGATCCGGCCGCGACGCCGCCGAAGCGGGAGCAGATGGACCAGTGGCGCGCGGACGTGCTGGACAAGGTCGAGCTGCGCGATCCGGCGCTCGCGACGCACTGGCGCAATCGCGTGCTGATGCGCCAGTCGGGCGTGTGGAGCAGCCTGGCCTTCATCCGCGCACGGCGTGCTGGTGCTGGCGCGGGCGCAGGCGAAGGCGTGCCGGTCGCGAGCCTGCAGGTGGATGCATCGTCGGCCGCGTCGCGGCGAGCGCTCGAGGCGTTCGCGCGCATCGTGCCGGCCGAGCTGTCGGACGACGACCAGCGCGACTACAACGACGCGGCGATGCGCGGCAACGCGATGCGCTGGGCGGCGCTGCCCGCGGGGCCGTCGACGCAGACGCTGGGCGGCTTCACGTTGACGGTGCTGCCGGGCCAGCCGGGCGAAAGCTGCCTGACGCTCGCCATGAACGGCGCCAAGGAGGGCAGTCCGCCGCTGCTGCGCCACTGCGCGTGGGGGCTGGTGATGACGGCCTCGGCGCGGATCAACCGCGAGGGCAATGCGATCGCGATCGCGTCGGTGCCGGCCGATGGCTGGCGCGAGCTCTGGCTGCTGCGCCGCACGGCGCAGGGCTGGCGGATGACGGCGCTGCCGCCGGTGGCGGCGCAGCCGGGCCTGGGCTACGCGGAATTCGCCGGCTGGGTGCCGGGCGGCAAGGAGCTGCTGGTCGCGCGCGAATCGCGTGCCGAAGGCCGCTACAAGCGCAGCTACGAGCAGGTCGACCTCGACACGCTGGAGACGAAGCGCCAGGCCGGCGATGTCGCGATGCTGGGCGCGTTCCAGCGATGGCAGGCGGCGGATTGGAAGGGGGCCAGCCTGAGCGCCAGATGAGGAGGTCCGCTGCGCGCCGCCGCGCCACTGCGTCGCGGCCGCGTTCCTGGTGAACGGATGAACGGTGGACGGTGGACGGTGGACGGTGGACGGATGGGGAGCCGATCAATCGAAATCCCGCACCCGCTCCCGCGCCACCTGGAGCACCCGCTCGCTCAGCGCGAGAGCCGCCGCATCAGCCTGGAGGGACGGGGGCAAAGCGAACTGGTCCAGCGCCGCCGTCATCGACGCCAGCATCTCATCGATGGCGACTTTCGCGTCGCCCGCCCGCAGGTCGGCGATCGCCGCCAGGGCCAGGAAATCGGCGCGGCGCAGGCGCTGGGCCTTGCCGTTCACCTTCAGCGCCATGGCGTCATGCTGGAGCCCCGGGAACACGCGGGTCGTCAAGGTGTCGTAGACCGGCGCGAGCCGCACGTGCCGGAACGTGGCAGCGCCTTCCTGGGCGGTCTTGAGCATCGCCATGTTCTTGAGGTGCATGTCGCCGTCGCCGATCAGCCAGGCGAAGAGCGCCCGGCGCAGCAACGTCATGACGTCCTCGTCGGGCGACGTCGACAGCGCGCGCACCGCACGGGCCACGCGCTCCATCGTGCCGGTGTACTTGTCCCTGGGGTCGAGCGCGAGCACCGAGCACAGGTCCTCCATCGCCAGGAGACGGGTGTCGTCCAGCTGAAGGCGGATGTCGAAGCGCTCCACGATCAGCGCCGCCGGCAGGTCGTCGGGCATCGCGACAAGCGCGTGATCAGGGACCTCGAAGCCCACGCCGCGGGCCAGCGTCAGCCCGATCCATTCCGCCACCGGAAGTCCTTCGAAGCCGGCGGCACCTGCCGGCTTGAGGATGTGGGTGAAGGGCAGATGCGTGGCGATCAGCAGCGTGCCGTCAGCCGCCAGGTGCATGGGGGCCTTGACCTGCACGCCTGACAGCCGCGGCGTCTGCTGGTTCGCGAAGAGCTGCGCCAGGCGGTGGGCGAAGTCGGCGTCCATCGCGTCGCGCCGTGGCCCGGCGTAGTGGCCGCTGAACATGCCGTCCCGCGTGAAGTCGGCCAGTCGCGTCGTCAGCGTGTCCTGCGGCAAGGCGGCCAGTTCCGCGCGTCGCTCCGAAATCGTGATGTTGGACATGTAGCGCTTGCCGCGCCGCAGGACGTCACGGTCGCTCGCGTCGTGCAGGACGGACTCCAGCCAGCCTTCCGGCAGCAGCGACACGATGAACGGCGGCAGCCGTCCCGGCGTGGTCTGGCGGATCAGCGGCGGCAGGACCGGGCCGGCGCTGCTGGCGTTCCAGCGCCATTCGGTGCCGTCATGGGCCAGGTCTCCCAGCGCAAGGCCATGCCAGGCGACGGTCAGGTCGAACGCGGCCTCGTTGCGCATCGGGCCGTCCGACTGCTGCTTCAGGAAGCGTTCGGCGCCTTCGCCCTCGCGGTACCACTCGTTGTCGCGCGCCAGCGTCCACAGCGCATCGGCAGCGCGTTGCGCGTCGCCGTACTCCTGCACGAGTCGCGCGGCCAGGGCCTCGCGCATCGCCAGGTCCATCGACTGGGCGTGCTCGCTGCGCAGGCGAAACGCCTCGAGGAAGCGCTGGCGCAGGGAGGACACCGGGATCGGCAGCTCGCCCCATCCATCGGCGACCACGGCGTCGATCGTGGATGGGCGCGCCGGGGCGCGGTTCTGGACGATCTCCAGGCCGCGCAGCCGTGTGCGTTGACTGCGCTGCCCCGAGATGTAGAGGCGACCATCACGGGTCGGCGCGAGCAGCACGGCGCTCGCGGCCGAGAGAAAGGCGCGGGGGTAGAGATAGCGCGCGATGCGCACCGCATGCCGCAGGACGAGGTCGTCCGCGTCATCGCCGGCGTCCACGTAGATGCCGCGCATCAGCTGGATCAGTTCGCCTGTTTCCGCTCTGCGGTAGCCGCGGTTGGCGTCCAGGTTCTCGCCGACGAGGTAGAGGCTCATGTGATTTTCTCGCACTTCAAGTGCGCGAAAATTACCAGACTGGCCGTTCTGTCTCAAGATTTAGGCGATTCCGGAGCGGATATCGTGGTTTTCGCGCACTTGAAATGCGAGAAAACCACGTCGCCGCCATCACCCCGCCGTCAGCCTCACCAGCACCTGCCGCAGCCGCTGCGCGTCGATGGGCTTGGTGAGGAACTCGTTCATCCCGGCGCCGAGGGCCTCGTCGCGCTCCTGCACCAGTGCCGCGGCGGTCAGCGCGACGATGGGCAGCTGCGTGGGGTCGTAGCGCTGGCGCAGCTGGCGCGTGGCCTCGTGGCCGCTCATGACCGGCATCTGCACGTCCATCAGCACCGCGTCGAAGGGCTTGCCCATGCTGGCCGCCGCCGTCACCGCTTCCACCGCCTGGCTGCCGTCGCTGGCCTGCGAGACCTCCGCGCCCCACTGCTCCAGCATCGCCACGGCGATCATCATGTTCACCGGGTTGTCCTCGACCATCAGGATGCGGCGCCCCGCGAGCTCCGCATCGTCCGCCGGCGCGCGGCGCTGGGCGCTCATCGGCGCGGGCGCGGCGGGCAGCGGCAACTCGGCCCAGAAGGTCGCGCCGGCACCCGGCTGGCTCTCCACGCCGACCTGGCCGCCCATCAGCGTGGCCAGCTCCCGGCAGATCGACAGCCCCAGCCCCGTGCCGCCGTAGCGGCGCGTGGTCGATTCGTCGGCCTGGGTGAAGGGCTGGAACAGCCGCTCGTGCATCGCCTCGGCGATGCCGGGGCCGGTGTCGCTGACCTCGATGCGCAGCCGCCGCTCGTCCAGCCGGCGCACCCGCACGGCGACGCTGCCCTGCTCGGTGAACTTCAGCGCGTTGCTCAGGTAGTTGCTCAGGATCTGGCGCGTGCGCACCGGATCGCCGATCACCCAGCCGGGCACCGCGTCCTCCACGTCGATGCTGAAACCCAGCCCGCGCGCCTGCGCCAGCGTCAGGTAGCCCATGCGCATGGTGGCGAGCATGTCGCGCAGCGCGAAGGGCACCGTCTCCAGCGTCAGCCGGCCGGCCTCGATCTTGGACAGGTCCAGGATGTCCGACATCAAGCCCGACAGGCTTTCCGCGCTGTCCACCATCTGGTCCAGGTAGTGGCTGCGGGTGTCGCCGGCCAGGTCCGGCTGCTGCAGCAGCCGCGCCAGCCCCACCAGGCCGTTGAGCGGCGTGCGGATCTCGTGGCTGATGTTGGCCAGGAAGGCGCTCTTGGCGCGGTTGGCCGCCTGCGCCTCGTCCTTGGCCTGCGCGAGCGCCGCCTCGACGCGCCGGCGCTCGGTGACGTCCTCCATGATCCAGATCGTGCCGCCGCGGCTGGGGTGGTTGGGGTCCACCGCGCGGGCCAGGATCCGGCACAGGAAGCGGCTGCCGTCGCGGCGCCGCATCAGGCGCTCGGCCTCGACCTGCTCGCCCGCGGCCAGGCGCGGACCAAGTTCGCGGCCGACCGCGTCATAGTCGTCCATGCCCGGCCACACCACGCTGCCCGGCTGGCCGATCAGCCCGCCGGCGGGCCAGCCGAACATCTCCTCCACCAGGCGGTTGGCTTGGACGAAACGCTGGTCGCGCGTCAACGCGATGCCGATCGAGGCGTTCTCCAGGATCGCCGCGTGGACCAGCCGGGTGCGCTCGGTGTCGCTGACGTCACGCCCGTTGACCACCAGGTAGGACACGCCGTCCAGCACGAACGGCGCCGCCGACAGCAGCATCGGGATCGCCTGGCCGCGCCGGTTCACGAAGGTGGCCGACATGTCGCTGACGCGGCCCTGCTGGCGCAGCGCCTCGATCAGCCGCTCGCGGTCCTCCATGTCCTGCCAGATGCCGACTTCCTCGGCGGTGCGGCCCAGCACCTCGTCGGCGCTGTAGCCGCTCATCGACTCGTAGGTCTTGTTGACCATCACGTAGCGGCCGCTGACGGTCTCGGTCAGGGTGACGACGTCCGGGCTGGTCGCGAACAGGTGCGACAGCAGCGCCTCCGAGCGCCGCAGCGCCTCCTGCGCGCGCGAGGTCTCGGTCTGGTCGATGAAGAAGGACAGCGTCGCCGGACCGGTGGCCGCGTCCACGCGCACGCTGGTGGCCTGCACCAGGCGGCGTCGGCGCGACAGCGTGCGCAGCCGGAATTCCGTCATCGGCAGCATCGCCCCCACCGGCAGCGCCTCGATCTTGGCGGCGCGCTGGCGGGCGCGTTCCTCGTCGCCGGGCTCGTAATGCGAGAACAGGTCCTGGCCGATCATCGACGAGCGCTGGGTGTAGCCGAACATCGCCATCGCCGCCGGATTGGCGTCCATCACCCGGCCCCAGCGGTGCAGCACCAGCGGCGAGGGCGAGCGGCGGAACAGCTCGCGGTAGCGGGTCTCGGTGGCCACCATGGCCTGCTCGGTCTGGACCTCGTCGGTGACGTCGCGGCCCACGCCCCAGTAGCCGCGGAAGTTGCCCTTGGCGTCGAAGCGCGGCTCGCCGCTGATCGAGACGTAGCGCAGCGTGCCGTCCTCGGCCGTGCGGCGCATCACCAGGCCGCGGAAGGGGCGGTGCGATTCGAGGTCGGCACGGTGCGCGTCGAGCTCCTCGTCGGACAGGCCCAGGTGCTCGATCTCCCAGGGTGCGCGGCCCAGCCGCTCGGCGATGGACAGGCCGGACGCGCCGGCGTGGTGCTCGGCCAGGTGGGTGAAGCGGAACTGGCGATCCATCTCCCAGTACCAGTCCGCCGCCATGTTGAGCAGGTGGCGGAAGCGCGAGTGGCGCTCGTTGACCTCCTGCATCGCGCGCCGGATCAGCTTGGCGGTGCCCAGGCCGACGACCAGGCCGGCGCTGAGCAGCAGCAGCTGCGTGATCAGCCTCGCAGTCAGGCCGACCGGCGCGGTGCCGACGTGGATCCAGCCGCCGAGCTCCGCCGATGCCAGTCCGCCCAGCGCCGCCAGGCCCAGGCCGAACAGCGACAGCCCCGCGCCCAGGCCGATCATGCTGGTGCCCAGCGCGACCATCAGCCCCATGATCCCGAGGCTGGCGGCGTTCAGCCCGAGCTGGCGCGAGACGGCGAGCGACAGCGCCGTCGCCATCGCCAGGCCCATCAGCAGGAGGGTGGCGGCCGGACCGCGGTCGGCGGGCAGCTTCCAGAGCATGGCCAGCGCGGCGAAGGTGGTCACCAGCGCGAGCGACGGCGGCACGAGGCCGCGCAGCGGCTCGGCCGCGCCGGCGCTGGCCAGCAGCAGCAGGCCCGCCAACCCGGACAGCAGCACGCACGCGGCCATGAACAGCCGCGCGGCGCGCCATTGCAGCGTCGCGGGCAGGCGGTCGCCGCGCGACAGCTCCTGCCCCACCAGACTGCTCAGATCGTCCTGGGAATCCTTGCTCACTCGACCTTGCCCAACTCGTTGTGTCCGGGGACCTTGCGCGGTCGCTCTCGCGGCGACGGGGGACGAGGGCCGCGTCAGCCGGTTCGGCGCGCGGCGGCCTCGGAGTGCAACGTCCGGTAACGGAGTCTCGGCGAGCGGGGGCCGATCTGAAGCGTCGAGAAATCCCGAAACGCGTGCCTGCCGGCTCGCGCCCGGGGTTTCTGCCAATTAGTTGGCGAGCGCCGTGAGGCCCCGGTCAGGCGGTGGTGGCGGGGCGCAGGCTGTCGCGTGTCGCCAGCGCCACACGGCGGGCGGCGGCGGCGAAGTCCTCGCCAGCGGACGCGTAGAGCACCGCCCGGGAGGAATTCACGATCACCGTGCCGGCGTCCCGGCGCCAGCCGGCGGCGACGGTGGCCGCGGCATCGCCGCCCTGGGCGCCCACGCCGGGGATCAGCAGCGGCAGCGTCGGCGCGAGTTCGCGCACGCGCTCGATCTCCTTCGGATAGGTCGCGCCGACCACCAGGCCGAGCTGGCCGTTCGTGTTCCAGTCGCCCTGCGCGATCGCGGCCAGGTGCTCGAACAGCCGCGGCTGGCCCGGCACGTCGGCCAGGCGCTGCATTTGCCAATCGTCGCCGCCGGGGTTGGAGGTGCGGCACAGCAGGAAGGCGCCCTTGTCGGGATAACGCAGGTAGGGCTCCACCGAGTCGCGGCCCATGAACGGGGACAGCGTCACCGCGTCGGCCTGGTAGCGCTCGAAGGCCTCGCGGGCGTACTGCTCGGCGGTGGCGCCGATGTCGCCGCGCTTGGCGTCCAGGATCACCGGCACGTGCGGCGCGTTGCGCTTGATGTGGGCCATCAGCTGCTCGAGCTGGTCCTCGGCGCGGTGCGCGGCGAAGTAGGCGATCTGCGGCTTGAACGCGCTGACCAGGTCCTTGGTCGCGTCGACGATGGCGGCGCAGAAGTCGTAGATCCTGCCGGCGTCGCCCTTCCAGTGGGCGGGGAACTTGGCGGGATCGGGATCCAGGCCGACGCACAGCAGGGAGTCGTTCAGGCGCTCGGCGGCCTGCAGCTTCTGCATGAATTTCATGAGGTGTCCGGGAGAAAGTCGTTCGGGGGGCCGGGCGTGTCGGCGCTGACCGGGGCCGGCGGGGTGCGGTATTGTCCCGCTTTTGCCTGGCGGGCCCCGATCGGACCCGCCGGTGCCGGACGACGCTCACGGGCGCTGGGAGGCGCGGATGGAAGTCTTGAGGACGGCGCGGCTGCGGCTGCGGTGGTTTCGCCAATCGGATGCGGCCTTCGTCCGCGGGCTGCTCAACGAGCCGGCGTGGATCGAGCACATCTACGACGCGCAGGTGCGCACCGACGAGCAGGCCGCCGCCTGGATCCGCGAGCGCCTGGAGGCGCGCTACTGGCTGCTGGGCTTCGGCTTCTGGGCCGTCGAGCGGCTCGAGGACGGGGAACTGCTCGGCCTGGCCGGCGTGATCCAGCGCGAGGGGCTGCCGCATCCGGACATCGGCTACGGTTTCCCGGCGCGTTTCTGGGGCCACGGCTACGCGCGCGAGGCGGCGTCGGCGACCTTCGACTACTGCCGCCAGGTGCTGGGCATGCGGCACCTGATGGGCACCACGGCGCCGGAGAACCATCCCTCGGGCCGCGTGCTGGTGGCCATCGGCATGACCGACGAAGGCGAGCAGCAGACCGAGGCGCATGAGGGGCTCTCGCGCGTCTACACCTGGCACGACCCGGTCGAGCGCAGCGACGCCGAGGAGATCGCCGCGCTGCGCCTGCGCTGGCGCGCGGCGCTGACCGGACCGGCGCGCGCGGCGCTGACCGCCTGCCTGACGCCGGAGGCCGTCGACCGCGTGATGGCCAGCCGCACCGACCTCTCGCCGCAGGCGCTGGATCACCTGGCGCAGCGCTGGGCGCCGCTGGCGGACGATCCCACGCTGCGGGCCGTGCGCACGCCCGCCGGCTGGCGCCTGGACGTGCCCGTCGACCGCTGACGGCCGGTCGGCGATCGCTGCGCGCGCGTATGCGCGGTGGCGCGCGCGCTTAAGCGTGGCTGAAGTCGACGGCAGGGGGCCTCGCCTATGCTCGCGGCCATGGACATTTCTGCTCAGAGCGCCGCGCGCATCCTGCTGATCGAGGACGACGAGCGCCTGGCGCAACTGGTCGCCGATGCGCTGCACAAGGCCAACTACGCCGTCACCGTCTGCGGCGACGGCCTGGCCGGCGAAGCGCTGATGCGCCAGGAGCCCTTCGAGCTCGTGCTGCTGGACGGGCACCTGCCGGGCAAGGACGGTTTCGACGTGCTGCGCGACACCCGGCGCGATTTCGCCGGCCGCATCGTCATGCTGACCGCCCGCGACGACGACATCGACCAGGTGCTCGGCCTGGAAGGCGGCGCGGACGACTACATCGCCAAGCCGGTGGCGCCACGCGTGCTGCTGGCCCGCCTCAAGGCGCTGCTGCGCCGGGACGCGCTGCCCGCCGCGCATCCGGTCGGCGAGGCGCTGCACTTCGGGCCGCTGACGTTGCTGCCGCAGTCGCGCGAGCTGCGCCTGCATGGCGAGCCGGTGGCGCTCACCACCGCCGAATACGAGCTGCTGAACTTCCTGGCGCAGCGCGCCGGCCAGGTGGTCAGCCGCGACGACATCATGCAGGGCCTGCGCGGCCTGGAGTTCGACGGCCTGGATCGCGCGATCGACGCGCGCATCTCGCGGCTGCGCAAGAAGATCGGCGACGACGCGCAGGCGCCGGTGCGGATCAAGACGGTGCGCGGGCAGGGCTACCTCTTCGCGATCGACTGATGGCCGCGATGACGCTGCGCGCCTCGCTGCTGCGGATGGCGCTGGGACTGGGGCTGGCGGTGCTGGCGCTGATCCTGCTTGTCGAAGGCCTGGTGCTGATCGGCGCGTCCGAGGTCACCAACGACTACGTGCGCAACTTCATGCGCGGCACGGTCGACCTGCTGGTGCGCGACCTCGCCCCGCTCGATCCGCCGGCGCGGCGCGAGCGCGTGCGCGAGCTCGATGCGCAGTTCGACTATCCGGTCCGGCTCGTGCGCACGGACCTCACGCCGCTCAGCGCCGAGCAGCGCCGCCGGCTGGGCCGCGGCGAGGTGCTGGTCACCGGCTTCAACCGCCGCATCTACGCCGCCTTGCCCGGCGAACCCGACCAGCTGCTGCTGCTCGGGCCGCTGGACTCCAAGCGCGCGGGCGAGCTGCCGAAGGAGCTCGCGGCGCAGCTGGGCGTGGCGGTGGTGATCGCGCTGGCGGTCGCGCTGATCGCGTGGTGGCAGCTGCGGCCGCTGTGGCGCGACCTGCGCGGCCTGCAGCGCGCGGCGGAACGGCTGAGCGCGGGACGCCTGGACACCGAGTTGCCGCCGCTCAAGAGCCGGCTGTTCGCGCCGGTGGCCGCCGCGACGCGCGCGATGCTGGAGCGGCTGGCGGCCGCGATGGCGACGCAGCGCGAGCTGACCGGTGCGGTCTCGCATGAGCTGCGCACGCCGCTGGCGCGGCTGCGCTTCGCGGTCGACGCGCTGGTCGACGAGGACGACCGCGATCGGCGCGAGCAGGCGGTGATGGCCTGCGAGCGCGACATCGACGAGCTCGACGAGTTGATCGACGCGAGCCTGACGCTGGCGCGGCTGGACATGGGCGCACTGCAACCGAACGTGGTGCAGGGCGACCTGGGCGACATGCTGGTGCGGGAGGCCGCGTCCCTGGCGCCGCTGCTCGACGGCAAGGCGCTCGACACCGACCTGCGCCTGCCCGCCGCGCTGCCCTTCGACGAGCGCCTGCTGCCCTATGCGGTGCGCAACGGCCTGCGCAACGCGGCGCGTTACGCGAAGGCCCGCATCCTGCTGTCGGCCTGGGTGGAGGCGGGGCAACTCTGGCTCGCGATCGATGACGACGGCGAGGGCGTGCCGCCGTCGCTGCGCGAGGCGGCGTTCGAGCCCTTCAAGCGGCTCGAGCGCAAGGGTCGCGGCACGCGCGGCTTCGGCCTGGGGCTGGCGATCGTGCGGCACGTCGCGCATGCGCACGGCGGTCACGCGCGCCTGGGCGAGGCGCCGCGCCTGGGCGGCGCGCGGCTGCTGCTGCACTGGTCGGCGCAAGGCTGAAGACCTCGCGCCGCGTGCGCAAGCCGCCCTGTGAAGCTTCGTGTTGCGCCGCGCGCGCCGCTGTCATCGACGGTCACACAAGCGCCCAACTCGGTCCACAGACACCGGCGGGTCGAATTCCCAGAATGAGCTCCATGTCGAACGAGCCTGGCGGTTGTCCAAGGCACCCCCGGACGACATCGATCAACAGCTCTGAAGGAGTTTCGAATGAACCGCAACAACAACAACGCCCGCACCTCGATCAACGGCAAGAAGGCCGGCCTGCTGGCGGTCGCCGCCGCGGCGCTGACCCTGGGCGTTGGCGTGGCGCACGCCGACCCGGTGACCCCGTACTACATCGGTGGTGACGTCGGCAAGACGACGCAGCGCGTGGATGGCAACTCGCAGAAGCGCACCTCGGACAGCTACAGCATCTTCGGCGGCTACAAGTTCAACGAGAACTTCGCGGCCGAGATCTCCTACACCGACCTGGGCAAGGTCAGCTTCGACGGCGTGACCGCGAAGAACAAGGTCTACGCGCTCGACGGCATCGCCCGCGCGCCGCTGGGTGCCGGTTTCGGCGTCTACGGCAAGGTGGGCCTGGCCTACGCCCAGCGCGACTTCAACAACGGCCTGGGCGACAAGGACAAGACGGGCCTGAAGCTGGGCGTGGGCGTCGACTACGCGCTGACGAAGAACGTCTCGCTGCGCGCCGAGGCGACCCGCTACAACGACATGCCGCAGGCCAACGGCTTCAACAAGAAGGACGATCGACTGAGCATGGGCCTGGCCTACCAGTTCTGATCGACCGACACGGTTGACCGGTGCCGATTCCCCCCGGCACCGGCGCCTTCCGGGCTGCTCCTGAGCGACACCCGAAACCCCCTGATTCCCGGAAGGCGCGAGGGCAGTGCAGTGATGCGCTGCCCTCTTTTTCATGCGGGCTGCCGATGGGCGACGCCGCTCAGGCGCCAAGGGGTCTTCAGATCCGCTTCGCCAGCGCCTCGGCCGTGCCGATGTAGTTGCCCGGCGTCATCGCCAGCAGGCGCTGCTTCTCGGCCTCGGGCAGTTCCAGGCCCTGGATGAACTGCTGGATCGATTCGCGAGTGATCGACTTGCCGCGCGTCAGTTCCTTCAGCCGCTCATACGGGTTGGGCAGCGCGTAGCGGCGCATCACCGTCTGGATCGGCTCCGCCAGCACTTCCCACGACGCATCGAGGTCCGCGTCCAGTGCCGCCTGGTTGAGCTCCAGCTTGTCCAGGCCCTTGCTCAGCGAGTCATAGCCCAGCAGCGCGTAACCCAGCGCCACGCCCATGTTGCGCAGCACCGTCGAGTCCGTCAGGTCGCGCTGCCAGCGCGAGATCGGCAGCTTCTGGCTCAGGTGCGTCAGCACCGCGTTGGCCAGGCCGAAGTTGCCCTCGGCATTCTCGAAGTCGATCGGGTTGACCTTGTGCGGCATCGTCGACGAGCCGATCTCGCCCGCCTTGGTCTTCTGCTTGAAGTAGCCCAGCGACACGTAGCCCCACACGTCGCGCGACCAGTCCACCAGGATGGTGTTGGCGCGCGTCACGGCGTCGAACAGCTCGGCCATGTAGTCGTGCGGCTCGATCTGGATGGTGTACGGGTTGAAGCTCAGGCCCAGCTGCTGCTCGATGACCGAGCGGCTGAACGACTCCCAGTCCTTCTCCGGATAGGCCGACAGGTGCGCGTTGTAGTTGCCCACCGCGCCATTCATCTTGGCCAGCAGCTTGACCTCGGCGATCACCGCGCGGGCGCGGCGCAGGCGCGCCACCACGTTGGCGATCTCCTTGCCCACCGTCGTCGGGCTGGCCGTCTGGCCGTGCGTGCGGCTGAGCATCGGCGCCGCGGCATGCGCCTGCGCCATCTCGGTCATCTTGGCGATCACGCGGTCCAGCGCCGGCAGGATCACCTGCTCGCGCGCGGCCTTGAGCATCAGGCCGTGGCTGGTGTTGTTGATGTCCTCGCTGGTGCAGGCGAAGTGCACGAACTCCCCGGCGCCCTCCAGCTCCGGCTTGCCGGCGAACTGCTGCTTGATCCAGTACTCGACCGCCTTGACGTCGTGGTTCGTGGTCTTCTCGATGTCCTTGATCGCCTGCGCGTCGCGCTCCGAGAAGTGGGTCACCAGCGCGCGCAGGAACTCGCGCGTCGCGGCCGGCAGCGGCTTGAACTCGGCCAGGCCCGCATCCGACAGCGCGATGAACCATTCGATCTCGACCTGCACGCGGCGGTGCATCAGGCCGAACTCCGACAGCAGCGGGCGCAGCGCGGCCATGCGCGACGCATAGCGGCCATCCAGGGGCGACAGGGCGGTGAGGGCGGAGAGATTCATGGCGCGCGCCGGCCGGACCGGCCGTTCAGGGGGTGGGACAAACCCGCGGATTCTACAGAGGGGGTCACAATAGCCCCCGCTCCGGACCCGCCCCGCCCCCCGAGGCGCGGCCTCCGGCAGGCGCCAGCGCGGCGCCGACGAGGCGGCACGACCCGCCTCGCGTGAAGCTTCGAGGGAAGGCATGCAAGAGAGAAGTCAACGCAAGGGCGCCGTCTGGATGAGCGCCCTCACGACCGCGGCGTGCGCCGCCACGATGACCCTGACGAGCGGCTGCAAGCCGACCGGCGACGCGCCCAAGCCGCTGGCCCCGCTGGAGGCGGCGTCCGCCAATCCGGCGGTCAGCGCCACGCTGCTGCGCCAGAGCGACGAGCTGCTCGCGCGTCATCGCCAGATGATCGTGCTGATGGACGGCGAGGCCGCGCTCAAGCCCGCCGAACGCGAGGCGGTGCGCGCTGTCGGCCTGATGCTGTTCCACGACATGCAGGAGAGCATCCGCGCGCTCGGCGAGACGGCGGCCCGCAGCACCGATCCCGCCGGCCTGGCCGCGCTGTCGCAGCTGCTGGACCGGATCGAGCAGGAGCCGTCGTGGTTCGACGCCGACCGGCTCGCGTTCAAGGAGTTCCTGACGCAGCTCTCGCAGCAGTTCTCGACCTCGCAGAGCATCGCCGGCCTGAAGCTGGCCAAGCGCGCCAGCGAGGACCTGGGCGTGCTGGCCGAGATCGAGGACGCCTACGAGCAGGAACTGCGCGACACCTTCGGCCGCTTCGCGCAGCGCGGCATCGTGCCCAAGCGCGAGAAGTGGACCGATTACGTCGCCAAGCTCAAGGCGCTCTACGCACGCGAGCGCATCCTGAAGGACTACGCGACCATCCTGCCCGACCTGCAGGCGCGCCCGAGCGTCGTCGCCGAGACGCCGGCAGGGACCGCGGCCACGGCGGCGACCGCGGCGTCGGCCGCCACGCGCGGCCCCGGCAAGGAGGAGCGCGAGTTCTTCGGCCGCCAGCTGCCGCCCAAGACGGTGCTGCTGACCTTCGACGACGGCCCGCATCCGCGCTACACCGACGAGATCCTGGAGATCCTCAAGCGCTACCAGGCGCCAGCCGTGTTCTTCGAGCTGGGTCGCAACCTGGGCAGCGTCGACGCCAGCGGCAAGGTCAAGCCGGGGCCGGGCAGCGAGGTCGCCAAGCGCGTGCTCGCCGCCGGCCACCCGATCGCGAACCACAGCTTCAGCCACGGCGTGATGTCCAAGTTCGAGCTCGACAAGGTCCGCCAGGAAGCGAGCTCGACCGAGGCGCTGCTCGACGCCGCCGGCCGCGACGGCCAGGCGCTGTTCCGCTTCCCCTACGGCGCGCGCAACGACGCGGCGCTCGGCGCCATCGAGGCGCTCAAGCTGCGCTCGATGATGTGGAACGTCGACTCGCTGGACTGGTCCGATCCGATCCCGAAATCGATCGCCGCGCGCGTGCTGGGCGAGCTCGGCAAGCAGCAGCGCGGCATCGTGCTCTTCCACGACATCCACGCCCGCACCGTCGAGGCGCTGCCGCTGGTGCTGGACCAGCTCAAGGCCGAGGGCTACAAGTTCGCGGCCTGGAAGGACGGCCGGATCGTCGCCGTCGACGCGCCCGCCGCGGAGGCCGCGCCGGACCTGGCGGGCGCCAACCTCTACCGCGACAGCGTCGCGCTGGTGATCGGCATCGACCAGTACAAGAGCTGGCCGCGCCTGCAGCATGCGGTGCGCGATGCCCAGGCCATCCAGGAAACGCTGCGCACGCAATTCGGCTTCCGGCCCGAGAACATCACCACGCTGACCGACGGCGACGCCACACGCGCCAACATCCTGCGCGCGCTCAACGCGATGGCGCGCAAGGGCGGCGATGGCCGGCTCAAGCGCGATGACCGCGTGTTCGTCTTCTTCGCCGGCCATGGCAGCACGCGCAAGCTGCCCAGCGGGCGCGACGTCGGCTACATCATCCCGGTCGACGCCGGCACCGACGACCTGCAGACCGACGCCATCGCGATGCCGCAGCTGCAGGAGCTCAGCGAGGCGCTGCCCGCCAAGCATGCGTTCTTCGTCATCGATGCCTGCTACTCGGGCCTGGGCCTGACGCGCGGCGGTGCGGCGGGCAGCAGCGCCAACTTCGTGCGCGACAACGCGCGCCGGCTGGGCCGCCAGATGATGACGGCCGGCGGCGCCGACCAGCAGGTGGCCGACGACGGCCCCGGTGGTCATTCGGTGTTCACCTGGACGCTGCTGCAGGCGCTGTCGGGCAAGGCTGACCTCAATGGCGACGGCCTGATCACCGCGACCGAGCTGGCGGCCTACGTCGCGCCGGCGGTGTCGGCGATCGCGCACCAGACGCCAGCCTTCGGCAGCCTGCCCGGCAGCGAGGGCGGCGAGTTCATCTTCGAGCTGGCGTCCGCGCAGGAGCAGGCGCTGAGCGGCGACAGCAACCAGCTCGACGCCAAGGCCAGCGCGATGGCCAAGCAGGCCGATGACGCCCGCAATGCGCAGCTGCAGCCGGTCGCCCAGGCCACCGCGCCCGCGGGCGCCGCGCCGGGAGCGGCCGCGGCGAGCGCGACCGCGGTGCAGGTCACGCTCAAGGGCCTGGACGGCACGGACACGGCGATCGCGACCAGCGCCGCCCCCGCGCCGATCAGCGCGCGCGTCGCGGCGCAGCGCGCCAACGACCGCGGCCTGCAGCTCTACAAGGAGCGCCGCTACGACGAGGCCGAGGCCGCCTTCACCGAGGCGCTCAAGCTGCAGCCCAAGTTCGCGCTGGCCGCCAACAACCTGGGCTTCATCTACTACAAGCGCGACAAGCCGGCCGAGGCCGCGCGCTGGTACCGCAAGGCCATCGAGATGGACGGCAGCCGCGCGCTGGCCCACCTGAACCTCGGCGATGCACTGCTGCGCGCGGGCGACGAGGCGGGGGCGCAGGTGGCGTACCGCGCATTCATCGAGCTCTCGCCCCAGCATGCGCGCGCTGCGGGGCTGAAAGCCTGGATCGAGCACCCGGACAGCGCGCCCAAGCCGGAACCGCCGCGTTGATCGAGGGTCCGCCGCGCGGCAGGAGCCGCGCGCGGACCCGTCGGCGGCGTCGACTGGGGCGCCACTGCCGCGTCCATTGCGGCTCGATCGCAGCGGTGATCGGGACATCGATCACGGCATTGCCCCTGGCGTTGGGCAGGTCCGACGCCAGGCGGGTTGTCCCTGATGTGAGGGGCGTGGGCTTGCTGCTTAATCCGGCCTTTCCCGCTCGGTTGACGTCTGGTTACCGCTTCGTCCCATGGTTTCGCTGGCTTCCGATGGCGTCGCACCGCGCCTGATCCGTGTGCATCAGATCGATCCCCTCGCGTGGGCGCCGCTGCTCGCGGCCAGCCAGGGCGAGGGCTGGCAGATGCTGGGCCGGCTGATGGACGAATGGCGCAGCGGCGCCAATCGCTACGAGCAACCCGGCGAATCGCTGTGGGCCTGGTTCGATGCCAACGGCCAGGCGATCGCGGTCGGCGGCCTGAATGTCGAGCCCGCGCCGGGACGTCCCGGCACCGGCCGCATGCGGCGCTTCTACGTGCACCCGGCCTGGCGAGGCCACGGCCTGGCGCGGCGGCTGGTCAACGCGGTGCTGGCCAGCGCGCAAGGCCACTTCAGCCGCCTGCATGTGAATTGCGAGAGCCCCGAGTCCGCGTCCTTCTGGAGCCGCTGCGGCTTCGCCCCGATCGGCGCGCAGCGCGAGCCGATCGAGCGCCCGGCCCGCTACACCCACGTGCGGCTGCTCCCGCGCTACCAGGCGGCCTGAACGGGCGGCCGCGAAGGCTCGGGTCGCCTCGGGCCGCTTCAGATCGCTTCAGGCCGCTTCACACCGGCTTTGGCGGCCAGTGCTTCGCGCAGACTTCGGCGACGTGGGGCAGGGCCTCGATGCGCTGCAGCAGCGCGAAGAAGGCCGGACGCTGTTCCTCGAGGAACTTCCGTGACCCCGACCACTTCGACACGATCACCGCCATCACGTCGAGCGCGCCCGGCCGGGCGCCGCTGAGCCACGGATCGCCGGGGAACATGTCCGCGAACAGCGCCCAGTGGTGATGCAGCCGGGCCTTCGTGCCGGCGACGATGGCGTCGTGATCGGCCTTGTCGCTGCGGGTGGTGTAGCGGCCCGGGTAGTCGATGACGCTGATGCAGCTGTAGCAGTTGGCCGCGATGTAGACCAGGCCGCGCAGCACGCGGTCACGCTGGCGTTCGTCGTCGCCGAGCAGCCCGGCCGCCGGGAAGCGCAGGCCCAGGTGCATCAGGATCGCGCCGCTTTCCGTCAGCACCTCGCCCTCGGGCGTGCGCAGCGTCGGAATCTGCATCAGCGGATTGAGCGCGCGCAGCGCCTCCTGCGCCGAGGCGTCCTCCCACGACGAGGCGTGTACCGTGCGGTAGGCCTGTCCGCACCAGCGCAGGCCGATCTCCACGATCGACGAGCCGGAGCCCTGGGTGCCGTACAGGACGTAGCCGGCGTCCGACGCCGGACTGGAGACGCTCATGTCGAACTCCACGGGAATGGGGAGCGGCGAGTGTAGGAGCCGCTCGCGCCGCGCGACGGAAGCCCGCGTGCCGGGCAGGGCGGTGGGCCCGGCCGGTTAGCGCTCGAAAAACTTCATCCGTTCCTCGTCGGCCGGATGGGTGTTGAAGGCGATGCGCAGCAATTCGCCGGCGCCCGCCTTGGCCTGCTCGCCGACCTCGCGGCCCAGCGTCTTCGGCTCGGAGGCGCGCTCGGCCTTGGCCTGCGCGGTCCTGGCCGCGCGCCACGCTCCGATGCGCTCGAACAGCAGCAGCATCGCGCGCGGCGAGCGGCCGCTGTCGATCAGCAGGCGCTTGGCCTGCGCATCGGCCTCGCGCTCGAAGTCGCGCGAATAGCTGGCATGCGTCAGCGCCGCCGGCGCCGCCGCCAGCAGGCTGGAGAAGTCGCCGATCGCGAAACCCAGCAGCGCGCCGGTCAGGCTGGCGCGCATCGTCAGCCGCAGGCCATGCTGCTCGCGCACATGGCCCAGTTCGTGGGCCAGCACGCCGAGCACCGCGTCGGGCTGGTCGCCCAGCAGCTTCAGCAGGGCGTCGGTGACGACGATGTGCCCGCCCGGCAGCGCGAACGCGTTGGGACCGATCGTGTCGCCGGCATCGCGGAAGTGCAGCTCGTAGGGCGTCGACTCGCCGGGCTGGCTCGCGACCATCGCCGCGAAGCGCGCGCGCCATTGCTGCTGCGCCTGCGCGTCCAGCCGGCTGGGCTTGAGGAGGTAGCCGTCGAGCTGGTCCATCGACTCGTCGCCGATCGACTCGCCGACCGAGGCCGGCAGGTGCCACGCGATGGTGTCGGCGGCCGCCGGCACGCCCCACTGCCAGACCACCGCGCCGACGGCGACGACCACGCCGAGCGCGACGACCGAATGCCGCCAGCTGGAGAACCAGCGCACCGCCAGCCCGCCACCGAGCCCGCGGCCCTGCGTCGCGGCCGCGGCCCAGTCGTCCCAGCCGACGGCGTCCCGCGTGCTCAGCACGCCGCCGTCGGGCAGCTGGGCCTGGCGCTGGCCGTGGCGCGTGCGTTCCGGCCACTGCACCTGCCGGATCGGGTAGCGCCGCTCGACGCCGTCCAGGTCCTGGTCGTGGATGATGAGCTGCTCATGCTCCAGCCACAGGCGCACCGGCCGCGCGCGGGCGCTGCGGCCGTCGAAGTAGTCCGCCAGCAGCGTCGGCGCGCCCGAGGCCTGGCCCGTCATCACAGGCCCATGTCGATGCCGAAGAAGTCGCCGGCGAGTTCGCCCGCGGCGTCCTGCGGGGCGCTGCCCTGGCCGGCCACCCAGGTCTCGGGGTCGCCGTCCATCGTCACGCTGACGGCCTCCAGCCGCAGGCGCGTGGTGTGCACGACGGCGAAGGGCCGGTACAGGCCCAGGGTGACCAGCGTCAGCACCCAGTTCTTCAGCGTCAGCCAGGTCAGCGCGCCGACCTTCAACTGGCTGGTGAAGGACAGGTCCTCGGTGGTGGTGCCGTTCCAGACCAGGTTCTGGAAGCGGGCGGTGAAGAACGGTCCGAGCAGCGCGAAGTACAGCAGGTAGCCGACCATCGCGCCCACGACCGCCGCGGCGCTGGCGGCTTTCGGCGAGTGCAGGACGAACATGCCGATCGCGAAGCCGGCGCCCGCCAGCACCAGCATGAGGATGGTGATGAGCAGCGTGACGCCCAGGGTCTTCAGGCTCAGCCAGTAGACCGGGCCGGCGCCCAGTCGCAGCTCGCCGTGCTGGGCGGCGATCCGGTAGCCGTTGTGCTGGTAGCGCTTGGCCGCGGCGATCACCCAGGGCGTCAGCAGCAGGATGGCGCCGGCGACCAGCAGGACCACCTTCTCGACCATGCCGAAGCGCGGCTTGCCGTCCACCGGCAGCCCCGCCGGGCCACCGACCACCTGCACCAGCAGGATCACGGCGGAGCAGATCCAGATCGGCAGCGCCGGGCCGTAGGCGCCCTTGAGCGTGCCGGCGAAGCCGAAGCGCAGGCCGCGCCAGCCGGTGTTGCCGAGCCGGAACTGCATGCCCGCGCGCCACAGCGCCGGCCAGATCGCGGCCATCACGCCGAAGGCGATCAAGCCGGCCATCGGCGAGAAGTGGCCCGCCGCCGAGTAGGTCCCCATCAGCACCAGCAGCAGCAGGTGGCCGCGGAACATCTTCCAGGGGTCGCCGTGGAAGGACAGCGCGTGGCCGTCGATCAGCGTGTTGGCGTAGAAGTAGCGGATGCGCCGCGCCTTGGCGAAGGGCCAGTACAGGCTGGCGGTGACGATCGTCAGCAGCAGGTTGACGATCCAGATCCGGAAATACTCGCTGCCCGATCCGGTGAACTGGATGTCGAGCTTGCGCTTGCGGAACTCCGACAGCGGCCATCCGGTCAGGCCGCCGGTCGCCGCGGCTTCTTCGTGCTGTTGCATGTTTCCCTCTTCTCGATGACCCCGGATTGGGGGGCCCTCCGTTGTTGTCCGCGCGGCGATGGTTCGCAGCGCGATCGTCGGCCGTGTCGGCCGCGGCCCGCTCAGCGGCGGGCGGGCGAGAGTGTGCGTCACCGGCGCAGGGGACGGCAATACACCCAAATGAGGGCAACCGACCTGTCGCTTGCGGGAGTCAGCGCGGGGAAGCGACTGGCTAGAATCCCGCGACACCATGAAGCTCATCGGATCCCTCACCAGCCCCTACGTCCGCAAGGTCCGCGTCGTCATGGCGGAAAAGAAGCTCGACTACCAGTTCGAGCTGGAAGACGTCTGGGGCAGCGACAACATCCTCAAGGTGAACCCGCTCGGCAAGGTGCCGTGCCTGGTCATGGAGGGGCAGGATTCGATCACCGGCGCCGTGTTCGACTCGCGCGTCATCGTCGAGTACGTCGACACCCTGTCGCCGGTCGGCCGCCTGATCCCCGACCGCGGCCGCGAGCGCTGCGAGGTGCGGACCTGGGAAGCGCTGGCCGATGGTCTGATCGACGCCTGCGTCGCCGCGCGCCTGGAACACACCTGGTCCGGTCGCGCCCCGGGCGAGCGCAGCGAGGCCTGGGTGACGCGCCAGATGAACAAGGTCCATGCCTCGCTGCAGGCGATGGCGCATGGCCTGGGCGAGAAGACCTGGTGCTCCGGCAACCACTTCACGCTGGCCGACGTCTCGCTGGGCTGCGCGCTCGGCTACCTGGATTTCCGCTTCCCGCAGATCGACTGGCGCGCGGCCTATCCCAACCTGGCCCGCCACTTCGACAAGCTGATGACGCGCCAGAGCTTCCAGGACACGGTGCCGCCGGCCAACGCCTGAGCCCCGCGGGCCCGCCGGTCCGCCACCCATCCCGCGACCCCACGAACGCCCGGCCCAGCCGGGCGTCGTCGTTTCCACGCTCTCCCCCCTACGGGCGAGGGCGCCGCTGACTTCCCGCCGATTCGCCTGACTGGGCCCACAATCGCCCGATCCGGCCCGGGTCCGATCCCGACCCCGGCCGGCGCATTCCTTTGACAGATCCCGGGAGGATTGGATGGGTGTGAAGCGAGCGTTGGCGCCGATCGGGCGCTTGTTCGGCCGGCTGTGGTGGTTCCTGGACGGCACGCGGCGCGTGGTGTTCACGCTGCTGTTCTGGCTGATCGTGATCGGCCTGGTCTGGGCCGCCACGCGCGGCGGCAAGCCGCTGCAGGAGAAGACGACCCTGGTGCTGGACATCCGCGGCGATGTCGTCGAGCAGTTCTCGGGCTCGCCACGCGACCAGGCGCTTGCCCAGATCAAGGGCGAGGACCGCGCCCAGACGCGGCTGCGCGACATCCTGCGCGCGATCGACGCCGCGGCCAAGGACGACAAGATCGTCCAGGTGCTGCTGGAGCTCGACCAGATGGGCTCGGCCACGCCGGCCGCGCTGCATGAGATCGAAGCGGCGCTGACCCGCTTCAAGGCCAGCAAGAAGCCGGTCGTCGCCTTCGGCCAGGCCTTCGACCAGCGCGCCTACTACCTGGCCGCGCAGGCCACCGAGGTCTACGTCCACCCGATGGGCGGCGTGATGATCGAGGGCTACGGGCGCTACCGCAACTACTACAAGGACGCGCTGGACCGCCTGGGCATCGCGCCCAACGTGATGCGGGTGGGCACCTACAAGAATGCGGTGGAGCCCTACTTCGCGAACGGGCCGTCCAAGGCGACGCTGGAAGCCGAGGGCTATCTGTACGACGAGCTCTGGACCCGCTACCAGACCAGCGTCGAGGCCGCGCGCAAGCTGCCCAAGGGCGCGATCCAGCGCGCGATCGACGAGCTGCCGCAGCGCCTGCAGGCGGTCGGCGGCGATCCCGGCAAGTTCGTGCTGGCCGAGAAGCTGGTCGACGGCCTGAAGACGCAGGACCAGGTCGAGGCGCTGCTGGAGAAGCGCGGCGCCAAGGACGAGAAGCAGCTGCGCCGCATCGGCCTGGGCGCCTATGTCGCCCAGCTGTCGCCGACGCTGCCCAAGCCGGAAGGCCAGGTCGGCGTGATCGTGGCGGAAGGCGAGATCGTGGACGGCAACGCCGGCCCGGGCCGCATCGGCGGCGACTCGATGTCCAAGCTGATCCGTCAGGCGCGGGAGGACGACAAGGTCAAGGCCATCGTGCTGCGTGTGAACTCGCCGGGCGGCAGTGCCTTCGCCTCCGAACTGGTGCGCCGCGAGCTGGAGCTGACGCGCGCCGTCGGCAAGCCGGTCGTGGTGTCGATGGGCGGCGTGGCCGCGTCGGGCGGCTACTGGATCTCCATGTCCTCGGACGAGGTCATCGCGGACCCCTCCACGATCACCGGCTCGATCGGCGTCTTCGGCATGCTGCCGACCGCCGAGAAGCTGATGGACAAGCTGTCCATCCACACCGGCGGCTACACGACCACCTGGCTGGCCAATGGGTATGACCCGCGGCGTCCGCTGGATCCGCGCCTGGCGCAGGTGGTGCAGTCGTCGATCGAGCACATCTATGCCGACTTCACCGGCAAGGCCGCCCAGGCCCGCAAGAAGACGCAGCCCCAGATCGACGCCGTCGGCCAGGGCCGCGTGTGGACGGGCGCGCAGGCGCTGGAGCGCGGCCTGGTGGACCGCAACGGCCTGCTGCAGGACGCGATCGCCAGCGCCGCCAAGCGCGCCAAGCTCGGCGACGACCCGACGGTGCGCTACGTGGAGCCCGAGCGCAGCACGCTCGACCGCCTGCTGACCAGCGTCGGCGACGCGGCCGCGCCCTCGCTGCGCGGCATGGTGATGCACGCGCTGGGCGGCGTTCCGGCGATGCCGGCCGCGCTGCGTGAGGCCCAGGTCGACATGACCTGGCTGGCCGAGCAGGCCCAGGCGGGGCCGGCCGGGTCGAAGCCGCCGGTGCGCGCGATCGTGCACTGCCTCTGCACGGCGCCCTGAGCGCGGCGCGGTGCGCCTCCGGGGCGGCGGGCTCCGGAGGCGTGGCTATACTCCCGCCCCATGGCGCCGATTTGTCCGGCTTGCGGGCGCCCAAGAAATGCAGCTAAAGAGGGACACCCGATCCACGGATCGAGACCCGGTGTTCCGCTTCAAGCGCGGCGCCGGGTTTTGCTTTTTTGGGGTGTTTCATGGGATCTGTCGGTGACGTCACACCGCAGCGCTTGTTGTTCGACGAGCCGCTGACCCTGCGCAGCGGCGCCCGCATCGCGGGCTACGAATTGATGGTCGAGACCTACGGCCGCCTGAACGAGGACAAGTCCAACGCGGTGCTGGTCTGCCACGCGCTGAACGCCAGCCACCACGTGGCCGGCACGCATGCCGGCATCGAGAAGAGCGAGGGCTGGTGGGACAACCTGGTCGGACCGGGCAAGCCGCTGGACACCGACCGCTTCTTCGTCATCGGCATCAACAACCTGGGCTCGTGTTTCGGCTCCACGGGACCGATGCACCTGAATCCGGCCACCGACCGCGTCTACGGCAAGGACTTCCCCGTCGTCACCGTGCAGGACTGGGTGGACGCCCAGGCCCGGGTGCTGGACCGCTTCGGCATCCAGCAGCTGGCGGCGGTGCTGGGCGGCTCGCTGGGCGGCATGCAGGCGCTGGACTGGTCGCTGCGTTACCCGCAGCGCATGCGGCACTGCATCGCGGTGGCGACGGCGCCCAACCTGTCGGCGCAGAACATCGCCTTCAACGAGGTCGCGCGGCGCGCGATCATCACCGACCCCGAATTCCACGACGGCTTCTTCTACGAACACGGTGTCGTGCCGCGTCGCGGCCTGCGGGTGGCGCGGATGATTGGCCACATCACCTACCTCAGCGACGACGTGATGGAAGAGAAGTTCGGCCGCCAGATGCGCGCCGCGGAGCTGGGCTACTCGACCTCGGACATCGAGTTCCAGATCGAGAGCTACCTGCGCTACCAGGGCGACAAGTTCAGCGAGTACTTCGACGCCAACACCTACCTGCTGATCACGCGGGCGCTGGACTACTTCGACCCGGCGCGCGAGCACGGCGGCGACCTGAGCCGTACCTTCGCCAGCGCGCTGTGCAAGTACCTGGTGGTGAGCTTCACGACGGACTGGCGTTTCTCGCCGGCGCGCTCGCGCGAGATCGTCAAGGCCCTGCTCGACAACAAGCGCGACGTCTCCTATGCCGAGATCGACGCGCCGCACGGCCACGACGCCTTCCTGCTCGAGGATCCGCGCTATCACGGCGTGCTGCGCGCCTATTTCGACCGCATCGCCGGAGAGCATGAACGGCCGGTGCCCGGTGGCACGGCGGCGGTCTCGCATCGCCTGCAGGGGGTGGCGGTATGAGCGACCGGGCCGTGATGGACATGATTGCCGAGCTGGTGCCGGCGGGGTCGCGGGTGCTGGACCTGGGCTGCGGCACCGGCGAGCTGCTGGCGCACCTGCAGGCCACCAAGGGCTGCACCGGCTACGGCGTGGAGTTGGACGACGCGAACGTGCTGGCCTGCGCGCAGCGCGGCGTGAACGTGATCCAGCTCAACCTGGAGGAAGGGCTGGCGATCTTCGAGGACCAGAGCTTCGACGTCGTGCTGCAGCTGGAGACGCTGCAGAACCTGCGCAACACCGAGGCGATGCTGCGCGAGACCGCCCGGGTGGGCCGCATCGGCATCGTCAGCTTCCCCAACTTCGCGCACTGGCCCAACCGGCTGCAGGTGCTGTCGGGCCGCATGCCGGTGACCCGCGTGCTGCCCTACCAGTGGTACGACACGCCCAACATCCGCGTCGGCACCTACGCCGACTTCCATGTGCTGGCGCGCAAGTGCGGCCTGCGGGTGCTGGACAGCTTCGGCGTCCAGGACGGCCGCCAGGTCCGCGTGCTGCCCAACCTGATGGCCAGCATGGCGGTGTTCAAGTTCGACCGGGATTGAGGACAGGCGCTCGCGTGTGACGGCGGGGATCAGTCCTCGTAGCGTCCCAGCCGCACCATCGTCTGCCCGGCCACGCCGGCCCGCCGCGACGGCATGATCAGCACGCAGTCGTCGTGCGGCGTGACCCAGCGCCGCGCGCCGTCCTCGGCCAGCGGTGTGCCGGCCGCGGGAATGAGCTTCAGGTGATGCGTCGGCAGCAGGAAGCGGAAGTCGGGCGATGCCGCGGTCACGCCCTCGCCGACGCGCACCAGCCGCTGCCGCGCCGGCGTGGGCAGGCGCGGCGATGCCGCCATCCACGCGTCGTCGATCATCCCCAGATGCCGCAGGAAGCGCAGCGTCACGTCGGTCGCCATCGTGGCGCTTGCCGGCTCCCAGTGCGCGCCGCACTCGACCAGCACCGCCTGCCGCGGACTCCGCGGATCCGAGAAGCTGCCGCGGTCGATCATCCGCAGCCCCGCCGCATGGCCGGTGTCGACCAGCAGCGTCTCCGGCTGTCCCAGCGCCCGGGCCAGCGGCACGCTCTTGTCGGTCATGCCGCAGATGGTCAGCGCCGGCGCGCCCGGCTCCTGCATCGAGTGCAGGTCCAGCAGCACGTCCGCCGCGTCCACGAAGGGCGCCAGCTCGCGCGCCCGGCGCAACTCGACCGAGTCGCGCGGCCCGCGCAGAACCGCCTCGTCCCAGACGCGGTTCATGTCCTCGTCGACGCAGCGTGACGCGAACGGCGTCAGCGCATTGAAGCGCCCGTAGGCCTCGACATTCGCGAAGGCCAGCACCAGCCGGCCGCGCAGCGGCTTCAGGGACCGACCCAGCAGTCCGTCCAGCGCGATCGCGCCGCAGAGCTCGTTGCCGTGCACCAGCGCCACCACCATCGCCACCGGGCCCGGCCGGCCCGAGTCCAGCACGTGGACGAACGCCACGTCCGTGCCGGTACCGCGGCGCCAGCGCTCGAGGGGCGGCGGCTGCAGGCGCACTTCCGGGTTGAAGGCGGGGAAGGACTCGAGCAGGGCAGGGGTCATCGTCGTCGGAACGGGGGGCGTCCCCGGCGGGAAGACTGGGCGCGGGCGATCCTACACTCCGGCCCCATGAAGACTCTGACCGGCCATGACGGCCTCCCGCTGCACTGGCGGGAATGGGGCGCCGACCTGTCGCTGCCCACCCGCGGCACCGTGCTGATCGTGCACGGCCTGGGCGAGCACATCGGGCGCTACGAGGCCGTCGCCGGGCGCCTGAACGACTGGGGCTGGCATGCCGCCGGCTACGACCAGCGCGGCCACGGCGCCTCCGGCGGACCGCGCGGCGACATCCCCGCCCACGACAGCCTGCTGCGCGACCTGGCCGCCGCGATCGACGGCCTGCGCGCCGACGACCGCAAGGGACGCGGCCCGCTGATCCTGCTGGGCCATTCGATGGGCGGCGCCGTCGCGGCCCGCTTCGTCGCCGGCGCGCTCGAGCAGGCGCCCTGGTCGCGCCCGGTCGACGGGCTGATCCTCAGTTCCCCGGCGCTCGACCCCGGCCTGTCGGCGTTCCAGCGCGGCCTGCTGGGCGCCACCCTGCCGCTGGTGCCGCACCTGGCCGTGGGCAACGGCCTGAATCCGTCGTGGGTCTCGCGCAGCCCGGAGGTCGTCCAGGCCTACAAGGACGATCCGCTGGTCCACGACCGCATCACCCCGACGCTGGCCCGGATGATCGCCAGCTTCGGCCCCGACACCCTGCCGCTGGTGCCGCGCTGGACCACGCCGACGCTGCTGATGTGGGCCGGCGCCGACCGCTGCGTGGCCCCGGCGGGCAGCGCCGCCTTCGCCGCGGCCGCCGCCGCGGGCGGCGCGGTGCAGGCCGTCCCCTTCCCGGGCCTGGCGCACGAGATCTTCAACGAACCTGAGCGCGAACAGGTCTTCGCCCGGCTGCGCGCCTGGCTGGGCGCACGCTCCTAGAATCGCCCGATTCACCCCTTCCGCCCGGACCGGCCGCGACCGCGACCCCGGACCCAGCCACGGCGGCCCGACCGGCCGCGCAGGAGACCCGCATGAACGCACGTGACCCGTCGTTGCCGCTGCAAGCCGATGAAATCAGCGCCCTGGGCGCCTTCGCCGAGAAGGTGTGGGACCAGGAGATCGTCCCCGCGCTGACCGACTACATCGCCATCCCGGCCAAGAGCCCAATGTTCGACGCCGACTGGCAGGCCAACGGCTACCTCGACCGCGTCGTCCGCGACGCCGCCCAGTGGGTGGAAAGCAAGAAGATCCCCGGCCTGAAGCTGGAGGTCATCCGCCAGGAAGGCCGCACGCCGGTCATCTTCTTCGAGCTGCCGGCGACCAAGGCGGACAGCACCGACACCGTCGTCCTGTACGGCCACCTGGACAAGCAGCCCGAGTTCAACGGCTGGCGCGCCGACCTGGGCCCGTGGACGCCCAAGTACGAGGACGGCAAGCTCTACGGCCGCGGCGGCGCCGACGACGGCTACGCGATCTACGCGTCGATCACCGCGCTGCTGGCGCTGGACCAGCAGGGCGTGCCGCGCCCGCGCTGCGTCGGCCTGATCGAGGCCTGCGAGGAATCGGGTTCCTACGACCTGCCGGCCTACATCGACCTGCTCAAGCCGCGGCTGGGCAATGTCTCGCTGGTGGTCTGCCTGGACTCCGGCGCGGGCGACTACGACCGCCTGTGGATGACCACCTCGCTGCGTGGCATGGTCTCCGGCGTGCTGAAGGTCGAGGTGCTGACCGAGGGCATCCACTCCGGCGACGCGTCCGGCGTGGTGCCCTCGTCCTTCCGCATCCTGCGCCAGGTGCTGGACCGGCTGGAGGACTCCAGGACCGGCCGCCTGCTGCCCGAGTCCTTCCACTGCGAGATCCCCGGCGTGCGCCACGAGCAGGCGCGGGCCACCGCCGCGATCCTGAAGGAAGAGGTCTACAAGCGCCTGCCCTGGGCCTGCGGCGCGGACGGCGGCCCGGTGCTGCCGGTGACGCAGGACTCGGTCGAGGTGCTGCTCAACCGCACCTGGCGCCCGACGCTGTCGGTCACCGGCGTGGACGGCTTCCCCGAACTGAAGAGCGCCGGCAACGTGCTGCGCCCGTACACCGCGTTCAAGCTGTCGCTGCGCCTGCCGCCGCTCATCGACGGCAACGAGGCCGCGCTCAAGCTCAAGGCGCTGCTCGAGGACAACGCGCCCTACAACGCCAAGGTCAGCTTCGTGCCGGACGGCCGCGCCGGCGCCTATGGCGCCACCGGCTGGAACACGCCGGAGCTGTCGCCGTGGCTCAGCCAGGCGCTGGACGAGGCCAGCCAGGCCCATTTCGGCCAGCCGGTCGGCTACATCGGCCAGGGCGGCACCATCCCGCTGATGAGCATGCTGCAGAAGGGCTTCCCGGCCGCGCAGATGATGGTCTGCGGCGTGCTGGGCCCCAAGAGCAACGCCCACGGCCCCAACGAGTTCCTGCACGTGCCCTACGGCAAGCGCCTGACCGCCGCGGTGGCGCAGGTGATCGCCGCGCACCCCTGACGACGAACGGGGCGCCGAGGCGCTTCCCCCCGGCGCGGCGGCCCGGCCGTCGCGCACCCTGAGGCCGGTCTCCGGCGCATCGCGAAGTCATAGAGAGGCGACCGACGCGGGAACCCCGCGGCAGTCGCCCGGAGGAGACGGGATGGATCAGGTCAAGGCGATGCGGGTCTTCACCCGCGTGATCGACGAGGGCAGCCTCGCCGGCGCGGCGCGGGCCATGGACCTGGCGCCGGCCGTGGTCACGCGGCTGGTGGCCGACCTCGAGGAGCACCTCGGCGCGCGGCTGCTCAACCGCACGACCCGGCGGCTGTCGCTGACCGATGTCGGCGAGGGTTACCTGGAGCGCTGCCGCCGCATTCTCAGCGACATCGAGGAGGCCGAGGCGCTGGCCTCCGCCGCCACCAACGAGCCGCGCGGCAGCCTGCGCGTGCTGATGCCGCCGGCGATCGCGATCCACCAGCTGGCGCGCCACATGGCCCGCTTCCATGCGATGTACCCGCTGGTCAGCGTCGAGCTTGTCGCTCCCGGGCCGGTGGACACGCTGGACGAGAGCTTCGACATCACCGTCATCTCGACGCGCAGCCCGCTGCAGGGCGACTTCATCGCCCGCAAGCTGGCGCGCACGGAAGTGATCATGTGCGCCTCGCCGGAGTACCTCGCGCGGCGCGGCCGGCCGCAGCATCCGTCCGAGCTCAAGCAGCACGACATCATGCTGCCGCCCATCCATGAGCTGTCGCGCGGCGTGACCTTCGAGCGTTGCGGTGCCGACGGCCTCACCGCCGAGAGCTTCTTCGCGATCCCGTCGCGCCCGGTGATGACGACCTCGTCGGTGGACACCAAGTACGCCTGCGCGCTGCATGGGCTGGGCATCGCGGGGCTGCCGTCCTTCGTCGTCGGCGACGCGCTGATGGAGGGCGCGCTCGAGCGCGTGCTGTCGCAGTGGCGCATCTACAGCTACCAGCTGTGGGCGGCGATGCCGACGCGCAAGTTCGTCCCGGCGCGCACCCGTGCGTTCATGGACTTCCTGGTCGAGATCTTCGGCGGCCGCGACGAGGATCCGTGGCTGGCCGCCGCGGGCTGCCCCAGCTACCTGGCGGCCCAGGAGCTCCTCGCGCTCCAGGCCGCCCGCGAGGCCAGGGCCGCCAAGGCGTCGGCCGCATCGGCATCGGCGCCGGCCGACGGCGACTGATCAGCGCAGGCTGAAGCCGGTCTGGGTGTACTGCGGCTGCAGGTCCTCGATCAGGCGCAGCAGCGGCGACAGCTCGATGTAGCGGGTCGCCGTCTTGACCACGTAGGCATAGAAGCGGGGCAGGTCCTCGGCGTAATGCGGCTTGCCGTCGCGGTGCTTGAGCCGGCAGAAGATGCCCATGATCTTCAGCTGTCGCTGCAGCACCGTCCATTCCAGGCGCCGCCAGAACAGGCCGAAGTCCAGCGCCATCTCATGCGGGTCCTCGCCGCCGGGATCCAGGCCGAACAACCCGGCGCGCCGGGCGCCTTCCCAGTAGCGCACCGCCCAGTCGAGCTCCTCGGCCTCGTCCCAGGAGATGAAGGCGTCTCGCAGCAGCGAGGCGATGTCGTAGGTGACGGGCCCCATCACCGCGTCCTGGAAGTCCAGGATGCCGGGCGATGCGAAGGCGCCGGTGCCGTCGCCCGGCGGGCAGACCATCAGGTTGCGCGGCATGTAGTCGCGGTGCATCGGCACGCGCGGCTGGGCCGCGATGTTGGCGGCGAGCAGGGCGACCGTCCGGTCCCAGTAGCCCTGCTGTTTCTCGTTCCACTGCTTGCCGTGGTGGGCCTGGACGCACCAGTCGACGAAGATCTGCAGCTCCCGGCGCACGAAGGCCTCGTCGAAGACGGGCAGCGCGCCCTCGGCGCGGGCCGAGGCGCTGGTCTGCCAGCGCAGCAGGGCCTGGGCGGCGTCGCGCATCAGCTGCCGCGGCAGCGCCTCGTCGCCCGCGCGCTGCGCCTCGAGCAGCGCCGCGATGTAGGACTGGCGGCCCAGGTCCTCCATCACCGCGAATCCCTGCGCGACATCGTGGGCCACCACCCGCGGCACATGCAGGCCGCGTTCGGCCATCAGCGCGCCGACGTGCAGGAAGGCGGCCAGCTGATTCGGCGTCGCGGGGTCGTCCATGACGACCAGCGTGCCGCCGGTGCTCGTTGCCACGCGCAGGTAGCGGCGGAAGCCGGCGTCGCTGCTGGCGACGGCGAGCGTCTCGAGCCGCAGGCCCAGCGGCTCGACCAGCGGCGCGATCCAGGCGTGGAAACGGGCGGCGCGGTCTGCATCGGGCCAGGGCACGGGCGCGGCGGTCGGATCGGAAGCGGTCATCGGCAAGGGCATGGGCGCAAGCCCGCGCGAGGCAGGGGCGGGAAGCAGAAGGGCCGCTGCGCGAGCGGCCCCGGAGGACGGTGACAAGGCGCTTCGGCGGTCCTGCCGGCCGGCGAGCCTCGTGGATAATGATTCTACAAACCCCGGGCAGCGCGGCGCGACCGACGCGCGGCCGCCTGACCTCTGCAAGACGCTGCCCGCCTGATGCGCCCTCCGGTTTCCCGACCCCGTCCGATCTCCCTGGCCGCCGCCCTGGCGGTCGCGCTGCCCGCGGTCTCCGTGTCTACGGCGCAGGCGCAGGAGTCCGCCGGCCAGCCCTTGATCCTCAAGTCGGTCAAGCAGCTGCACCAGACCAAGCGCAAGGACGCCCGGCCCGCGATGGCGCTCAGCGCCGACCGCATCACCAGCGAGATGGACCAGACCTCGACCGCCGAGGGCGACGTCCAGCTGCGCTACGGCGGCATGCTGCTGAAGTCGAAGACGCTGCGCTACGACTACCCGCAGGACCTGGCCACCGCCGAGGGCGAGGTGGAGCTCAGCCAGAACGGCGCGGTGCTGCGTGGTCCCAAGCTGGAGCTCTTCGTCGACAAGTTCGAAGGCCAGCTCGAGAGCCCGACCTACTTCTTCGCCGCCACCGGCGGCAGCGGCAGCGCCAAGGCCTTGCACTTCCTCGGCGACCAGCGCATGCGCGCCGACGAGGCGACCTACTCGACCTGCCCGGTGTCGGACAAGGGCGAGCAGGACCTGCAGGACGCCAAGGCCGGCAAGAAGGGCCAGCGCGATTGGGAGCTGGTCACCAGCAGCCTGAACCTGGACTTCGACGCGGGCGAGGGCGTGGCCAAGGACGCGGTGGTGCGCTTCCTGGGCGTGCCCATCCTGGCGGCGCCGTCGCTGAGCTTCCCGCTCGGCGACCAGCCCAAGTCCGGCCTGCTGCCGCCCAACGTCAACATCGACAATCGCAGCGGCGTCGAGTACAGCCAGCCCTTCTACTGGAGCATCGCGCCCAACCGCGACGCGACCATCACGCCCTTCATCATGACGCGGCGCGGCCCCGGCGTGGACAGCCAGTTCCGCTACCTGGAGCCCGGTCATCGCGGCCAGATCGACTACGCGCTGCTGCCGCACGACCGCGTGACCGGCCGCTCGCGCTGGGACCTGCGCCTGAACGGCGACGGCGACATCACGCCCAACTGGACCTACAACGTCCACACCGAGCGTGTCTCCGACGACGACTACTGGAAGGACCTGCGCAGCCGCATGCTGTCCCAGACGCCGCGCCTGCTGTCGACGGACCTGCGCACGCAGCGCGACTTCAGCTTCAACTGGGGCGAGATGCAGACCTACGCGCGGGTGCAGAAGTGGCAGCCGCTGCAGGTTGCGCAGGTGGAGGACCAGTTCGCGTCGCCCTACCAGCGCTCGCCGCAGATCGGCGTGCGGCTGCAGACCGGCGCCGATGAATCGGTGCTGGCCGGCTACCTGCCCACCGGCCGTCGCGCGCGCCTGGAAGGCGGGCTGGAGGTCGAGTACAACCGCTTCGACCTGCCCGGCGGCGCGCTGAGTTCGCAGACCCAGACCGGCGAGCGCATGCACCTGCTGGGTCACGTCAGCCTGCCCTTCAGCGGCGCGGCCTGGTGGCTGATCCCCAAGCTGTCGGTCAATTCGGCCAGCTACAACCTGGACCAGCCCATCGACGCCACCGGCCGGCGCTCGATCGGTCGCACCATCCCGACCTTCAGCGTCGACCACGGCTGGATCCTGGAGCGCAACACCTCGCTGTTCGGCCAGGCGATGCGCCAGACGCTCGAGCCGCGCCTGCTGTACGTGAACACGCCGTACCGGGACCAGAGCCTGATCCCCAATTTCGACGCCGCGCCGCGCGACTACAACTTCGATTCGGTCTTCGCGGAGAACCAGTTCTCCGGCGTGGACCGCGTCAACGACGCCAACATGCTGGCCTTCGGCGCCACCACGCGCTGGATCGAGGACGAGAAGGGCGAGGAACAGCTGCGCCTGGGCATGGTCCAGCGCTACCTGTTCCGCAACCAGCGCATCACGCCGGATGGCACGCCGCAGACGCACCGCCTCTCGGACGTGGTGCTGCTGGCCTCGGCCCACCTGAACCAGGCCTGGTGGACCGACAGCACGCTGCAGCTGAACTCGTCCGACGGCAAGGTCGAGCGGACGGTGCTGCGGCTGCGCTATTCGCCGGGGCCGTTCCGCACCGTCAGCGCGTCCTACCGGCTGGCGCGCGGCCAGAGCGAGCAGGTCGAGCTGGCCTGGCAGTGGCCGCTGTTCGGACCGGACCGCAAGTCGGTGGCGGGCGGACCGGGCTGCGCCGGCGCCTGGTACGGCGCGGGCCGCCTGCAGTACAGCATGCGCGACAAGCGCTTCACCGATTCCGTCATCGGCGCCGAATACGACTCGGGCTGCTGGATCCTTCGTGTCGGTGCCGAGCGCCAGGCCACCGGTCGCGCGGAAACCAATACCCGGCTGATCCTGCAGCTGGAGCTGGTCGGCCTGTCGCCGCTGGGCTCCAATGCCCTGAAGGTGTTGAGAGACAATATTCCGGGTTACCGGTCGCTCAGCTCCGAGCGGTCGGCTTTTGGCACTTATGACTGAACTGCGTTCGATGCGACATCTCAAGCCTGTGGCGGCCACGCTCCTGTCCCTGACCGCCGCCCTGGCCGGCTCGGCATCCTCGGCGCAGACGCGGCCAGCCGCCCCCGCCCCGGCCGCTTCGGCCGCATCGGCGGCCGCCGCGACGCCCAATCGCCCGGTCGTCGAACAGCGCCAGCTCAAGCCCGGTGACTACATCGCGGCGATCGTCAACACCGACATCGTGGCGGCGTCGGAAGTGATCCAGCGCACCGAGCGCATGCGCGAGGAAGCCCGCCAGCGCGGCCAGAACGTGACCAACGAGCTGCTGCACAAGCAGGCCCTGGACAGCCTGATCGACGAGCGCGTGGTCGTCACCTACGCGCGCGAGAACGGTCCCCGGGTCGACGAGCCGGAGCTGGACCGGGTCGTCGCGAACGTGGCCACGCAGAACAAGCTGACGATGCCGGAACTCCGCCAGCGCCTGGCCGCCGAAGGCATCGACTTCAAGCGCTTCCGCGAGAACCTGCGCGACCAGATGCTGAGCGAGCGCGTGCGCGAACGCGAGGTGCAGGGCCGCATCCGCGTTACCGACGGCGACATCGACAAGTACCTGGACGAGCGCCAGGCCGCGTTGCAGGGCCGCGCGCAGCTGAACGTGGCGCAGATCCTGGTGCCGGTGCCCGAAGGCGCCGGCCCGGTCGTGCTGGCTGAGCGCAAGGCGCGCGCCGAATCGGCGCTGGCGCGGGTGAAGGCGGGCGAGGACTTCGCCAAGGTCGCCCGCGAGCTGTCGGAGGACGCCAACAAGAACCGCGGCGGCGAGATCGGCCTGCGGGCGGCGGACAAGCTGCCGGACGTCTTCGTCGATGCGGTCAAGGACCTGCAGCCCGGCGAGGTGCGCCCCGAACTGCTGCGCTCCGAGGCCGGTTTCCATGTGATGAAGCTGATCGAGCGCCAGACCGGCAAGGCCTCGATCAACGTGGTCGTGCAGACGCGCGCGCGTCACATCCTGCTGCGCCCGTCCGAGCAGCTGACGCCGGAGCAGGCCACGCGCCGGCTGGTCGAGTTCAAGCGCGCGATCGAGTCCGGCCGCGCCACCTTCGAGCAACTGGCCAGAGCCAACTCGGAAGACGGCAGCGCGCAGGAAGGCGGGGACCTGGGCTGGGTGTCGCCGGGTGGTTTCGTGCCCGAGTTCGAGCAGGCCATGGATGCGTTGCCGCTCAAGGGCATCTCGGACCCGGTGCCGTCGCGCTTCGGTATCCACTTGATCCAGGTGATGGAGCGCCGCGACGTGGTGCTCGACAACAAGCAGCTGCGCGAACAGGCGCGCAACGCGCTGCGCGAGCGCAAGTACGACGACGCGTACAACGACTGGATGAAGGAAATGCGCGCTCGCGCCTTCATCGAGACGCGCGAGTGGCTGGATTGAGCGGCCGGGACTGAGTTCATGGGACATGTCGCGCGCAAGCGCTTCGGCCAGCACTTCCTGACCGACAAGGCCATCATCGACGGCATCATCGACGCCATCGGCCCGGGCGAGGACCAGGCGATGGTCGAGATCGGTCCCGGGCTGGGCGCCATGACGCTGCCGCTGCTGCAGCGGCTGCCGGCCTCGAGCCAGCCGCTCACCGTCATCGAGCTGGACCGCGACCTGGCCGCGCGCATGCGCAAGCGCGGCGATGTGACCGTCATCGAGTCCGACGTGCTGAAGGTGGACTTCGCGGCGCTGGCCGCGGAACGGGGCCGCAAGCTGAAGGTCGTCGGAAACCTGCCCTACAACATCTCCTCGCCGATCCTCTTCCACCTGCTCGGCGTGGTGGACCATGTGGTGGACCAGACCTTCATGCTGCAGAAGGAGGTCGTCGACCGCATGGCCGCTGGACCCGGCGGCAAGGACTACGGCCGGCTGAGCGTGATGCTGCAATGGCGGTACGACGTCGAGGCGCTGTTCGACGTGCCGCCGGAAGCCTTCGATCCGCCGCCGCGGGTCGATTCGGCGATCGTGCGCATGGTGCCGCTGTCGGCGCCCGCCCGCATCGACGAGGCGCTGCTCAGCGAGCTGGTGGCCTCGGCGTTCTCCCAGCGCCGCAAGTTGCTGCGGCACTCGCTGGGGAAGTGGCTGGAGGCTCGCGGCTTCGGCGGGACCTTCGACCTGCAGCGCCGTGCCGAGGAAGTGCCAGTGGCCGAGTTCGTCGCGCTGGCGCAGGCGGTCCAGGGCTGAGCGGCTGCCAGCGCGCGCAAGGTCGGCGACGCCCAATGAAAAAGGCCTTCCGTCGCCGGAAGGCCTTGTGCGCAGAACCGGCGCTTCAGTCCATCAAGCGGCGCTGAGCCACATCGACGTGTCGAACGCGCTGCACATCATCGGCATGTTCATGCCGAAGTTGGGGTTCGGATTGGTCTTGGTGCTCTTGAGCACCGGCTTCGCTTCGGGGGCCACCTCAGTCGCCCGCTCCCATGACCCTGATTCTTGGGAGCGGGCTACTGAAAAGAATAGAAACACCTGAAGGAGATCTTCCGCTCGGCCCAGAAGTCGGCCGCCTCGCGGAAGACATCGAGCAACTGCTCGCGTGCCTCCCGATCGAATTTCGCGTGATCGGGCAACTGGTCCAACACGACGACGAAACCTGGCTGCGTGCCCGACTTGTGGACCAGGTTGGTCATGCAGTCGTACAGCGCTTCCATGTTCTTGCCGAAGTGCGCCGGGAACAGGAAGTTGCTGGCAATCAGTTCCAGCACGTCCTGTTTGGTCTCGGCCGGAGACAGGTTGGCGTACAGGAAATGTTGGCCGGCGTCCTGCGCGGCCTGCATCAAGTCCTCGACCCGGTAGGCTCTGATCGCCTGCACGATGTTGGGACGGACTGTCTGCAAAAGCATTGTCGCGTTCCTCCTAGATGGGGTATCCGAGCTCATGTCTGGGTGGGGCCGTGCACCGGAACAGCGCCCGCGGGGCCTGTGATCGTCGGTGGGGGAGGGCTGAGCCAGCGAGGGTTAACCCTGAACTCTGAAACCAAGATGGTACAGAAAGGGCCTCGAATGCTCAAGCCGGGGGCTACCACAATGCCTTAAAAAGCGGCATTGTTAGCATGCGCACACATTCGCCCAAACACCCATAAACGTGAGTAGTCATCCAGTGGAAATTGACTGGTGAGCCACTACAAACTTTTTCTATAGGCCGGACCGGAGGTCGGGATTAAAGGCCCTCCAGCAGCTTGGATGAGCGATACCAGGGCCGGTCCGGCCCTGGTATCGCCGCTCGCTCAGCGGGCCGCGTTCGCGTCCGCGACGGTCAGCGCCGTCATGTTCACGATGCGGCGAACGGTCGCCGACGGGGTCAGCACGTGGACCGGCTTGGCCGCGCCCAGCAGGACCGGCCCGATGGCGATGCCGCCGCCAGCCGCCGTCTTCAGCAGGTTGTAGCTGATGTTGGCCGCGTCGATGTTGGGCATGACCAGCAGGTTGGCCTCGCCGGTCAGGGTGCTGTTGGAGACCAGCTGCTCGCGGTAATGCGGGTCCAGCGCGGCATCGCCGTGCATTTCGCCGTCGGCTTCCAGCCAGGGCGCGTTGTCCTTGATCAGCGCCAGCGCGTCGCGCATCTTGACCGCGGACGGGCAGTTGCTCGAGCCGAAATTGCTGTGCGACAGCAGCGCCGCCTTCGGGCGCAGGCCGAAGCGCATCATTTCCTCGGCCGCCATCACGGTGATCTCGGCGATCTGCTCGGCGGTCGGGTCGTAGTTGACGTGGGTGTCGACCAGCATGACCTGGCGGCCCGGCAGGATCAGGCCGTTCATGCAGGCGAAGTTCTTGACGCCGGGGCGCTTGCCGATGACCTGGTCGATGTACTGCAGGTGCATCGCGGTGTTGCTCCAGGTGCCGCAGAGCATCCCGTCGACCTCGCCCTTGTGCAGCATCATCGCGCCGATCAGCGTCAGGCGGCGGCGCATCTCGATCTTGGCGAGCTGCTGCGTGACGCCCTTGCGCTCGGTCATCGCGAGGTAGGTCTGCCAGTAGTCGCGATAGCGGTGGTCGAACTCGGTGTTCACCACGTCGTAGTCGCGGCCCTCCTGCAGGCGCAGGCCGAAGCGCTCGCAGCGCTGGGCGATCACCTGCGGGCGGCCGATCAGCGTCGGGCGGGCGATGCCTTCGTCGACGACCACCTGCACCGCGCGCAGCACGCGCTCCTCCTCGCCTTCGGCGTAGGCGACGCGCTTGTGCTGCGCCTTCTTCGCGATCTGGAAGATCGGCTTCATCGTCGTGCCGGAGGCGTAGACGAAGCTCTGCAGCTTCTCCAGGTAGGCCGGCATGTCCTGGATCGGACGCAGCGCCACGCCGGAGGCCTCGGCCGCCTTCGCGACGGCCGGGGCGATCTTCATCATCAGGCGCGGGTCGAAGGGCTTGGGGATCAGGTACTCGGGGCCGAAGCTGAGGTTGGCGCCGGCGTAGGCGGCGGCGACGACCTCGCTCTGCTCGGCCTGCGCCAGCTCGGCGATCGCGTGGACGGCGGCGATCTCCATCTCGTCATTGATCGTCGTCGCGCCGCAGTCCAGGGCCCCGCGGAAGATGTAGGGGAAGCACAGGACGTTGTTGACCTGGTTCGGATAGTCGGTGCGGCCGGTGGCCATCAGCGCGTCGTCGCGGATCGCGTGCACGTCCTCGGGCTGGATCTCCGGATTCGGATTGGCCAGCGCGAAGATGATGGGCTTGGCCGCCATCGACGCGACCATGTCCTGCTTGAGCACGCCGCCGGCCGACAGGCCCAGGAACACGTCCGCGCCGGCGATGACCTCGCGCAGGCTGCGCAGCTCGGTCTTCTGCGCGTAGACGGCCTTGTCGGGGTCCATCAGTTCGGCGCGGCCTTCGTAGACGACGCCGGCCAGGTCGGTCACCCAGATGTTCTCGCGCGGCAGGCCGAGCTTGACCAGCAGGTTCAGGCAGGCGAGGGCGGCGGCGCCGGCGCCCGAGGTGACCAGCTTCACCGAGCGGATGTCCTTGCCCGCGACCTTCAGGCCGTTGAGCAGGCCGGCGGCCACGACGATGGCGGTGCCGTGCTGGTCGTCGTGGAAGACGGGGATCTTCATCCGCTTGCGCAGTTCGCGCTCGACGTAGAAGCAGTCCGGCGCCTTGATGTCCTCGAGGTTGATGCCGCCGAAGGTCGGCTCCAGCGCGGCGATCACGTCGACCAGCTTGTCCAGGTCGTGCTTCTCGTCGATCTCGAGGTCGAAGACGTCGATGCCGGCGAATTTCTTGAACAGGACGCCCTTGCCTTCCATCACCGGCTTGGAGGCCAGCGGGCCGATGTCGCCCAGGCCGAGCACGGCGGTGCCGTTGGAGATCACGGCCACCAGGTTGCCGCGCGAGGTGTAGCGGAAGGCGTTGGCCGGGTCGGCGACGATTTCCTCGCACGCGGCGGCCACGCCCGGCGAGTAGGCCAGCGCCAGGTCACGCTGGTTGATCAGCTGCTTGGTGGCGGCGATGGCGATCTTCCCGGGGGTCGGGAACTCGTGATATTCGAGAGCGGCCTGGCGCAGCTGAGCGCGTTTTTCTTCGGACGTGGACATGGGGGACTCTTCTGGTTGAAACCGGTCCGCCGTCGTGGGCCGGGTCGGCGATTGTAGGAGTCCGACCCGGCGGCGACAGTGCGGACTATGCGTATGCTGCATGTCGCCCGGGCCGCAGGGGCATACGCGAAACTGCGCATCCGGAGCGCCCGCGCGAGCGCCATACTGCCTGCCCCGCACGCGCGCGAGGCCCTCGTCCGGACCTGGCTTTCAAGGTCCTTTCAAGGCACTCCAAAGTCCTTCGCGGCGCGTCCCGACGCCCCCTTCACGCCGCGCCGCGGTCCCTGCTTGCCTTCGCCCACCATCATGCTGTCCGCCCCTTCCACCCCCCTGGCACGTGGCACCCGGCCGCGGCGCTGGCGGCGTGCGCTGCTGTGGGGCACGCTGGTGGGACTGCTGCTGATCGCGCAGTCGCTGCTGCTGACGCTGACGCTGAGCCACGAGGCTGCGCGCGCGCAGGAGGCCTCCGATCTCGCCGCCGCCGAGGTGACCGCGCGCGCCAAGCAGCTGATCGGGCGCGACCTGCAGGGCCTGCAGGGCCTGATGTGGGCCGAGGACGACGACTGGCGCGGCAACGCCGCCGCGCAGCTGCGTCAGACGCGGGTCATGCTGCGCATCGAGCTGCGCGACGAGCAGCGCCAGGTGCGCCGCGCGGTCGACACGCCCTATGCGCCGCCGCTGTTCTCGACGCTGTCGCGCGAGCAGCTCCAGATCGAGACCGAGCTCGCCTGCATCGCCGCGCTGCGCCAGGGCACGCCGCTGTTCTCGCGCTCGTACTTCGTGCCGGGCCCCGGCGGCGACGGCATGGAGGTCGCCGACCTGTGCCTGCCCCGGGTGCGCGCCGGCGAGCCGCGCTCCTACGTCGTGGCGACCATGGGGCTGCGACCGCTGCTGGAGGAATCGGTCTCGCAGGAGCAGGCGCGCCGTTTCGAGATGTCCTTCGTCGAGGGCGACGGCACGCGGCTCGCGCGCACCGGCCTGACGCGCGGCAGCGGCTTCTACCTGTCCGAGCGCCTGCTCGACCTGCCCGGCCTGAGCCTGCAGCTGCGCGTGGACAACGCGACCGGCCGGCCGCAGCTGATCCCCAACCTGGCGACGGCGCTGGTGATCGGCCTGTCGCTGGCGCTGTTCGCGCTGGTCATCGTGCTGGCGCGGGACACGCGCAAGCGCGCGCAGGCGGAGCACGCGCTGGCCGAGTCGCTCGCGTTCCGGCAGGCGATGGAGAACTCGCTGATCACCGGCCTGCGCGCGCGCGACCTGGACGGCAACATCAGCTACGTCAACCCGGCGTTCTGCGCGATGGTCGGTTACGCCGCGGAAGAGCTGGTCGGCACCGGCCGACCGCCGCAGGCGCCGCCGTACTGGCCGCCCGAGTTCATCGAGGAATACTGGCGCCGCCATCACGACCGCGAGGCGAGATGGGAGGCCGGCCTGCCGCCGCGCGAGGGCTTCGAGACGGTCTTCGCGCGCAGCACCGGCGAGCGCTTCCCGGTGATGATCTACGAGGCGCCGCTGCTCAACGCCGAGGGCCAGCAGACCGGCTGGATGAGCGCCGTGCTGGACCTGAGCGCGCAGCGCAAGGTCGAGGAGCTGTCGCGCCAGCAGTCGGACCGGCTGCAGGCGACGGCGCGCCTGGCCACGGTCGGCGAGATGGCCTCGCTGCTCAGCCACGAACTGAACCAGCCGCTGGCCGCGATCGCCAGCTACGCGACCGCGTCGATCAACCTGATGGTGCGCGAGGCCGACGACCCGCAGACGCCGGCGATGGTGCGGCAGGCCGTGACCCGCATCGCCGAGCAGGCCGAGCGGGCCGGCCGCGTGATCAAGAGCGTCCACGACTTCGTGCGGCGGCGCGAGGCGGCGCGCGAGTGGGTCCATGTCGAGCAGCTGCTCGACGCGGTGCTGCCGCTGGTGCGGCTGCAGGCGCGCAAGAGCGGCGCCCGCATCGAGATGGACCTGCCCAAGGGCCTGCCGCGGGTGCGCTGCGACCGCACGATGGTCGAGCAGGTGCTGCTGAACCTCACCCGCAACGCGATCCAGGCGATGGACGGTCCCACGCCGCTGGCGGACCGCGCGCTGGTGCTGCGCGTGCGGCGCCTGCAGCCGCGCTGGCTGAGCTTCGCGGTGGTCGACCATGGGCCGGGCATTCCGGCGGAAGTCGCGCGCCAGCTGTTCACGCCCTTCTTCACGACCCGCACCGAGGGCATGGGCCTGGGCCTGAGCCTGTGCCGCACGGTCGTGGAACAGCACGGCGGCGCGATGGACTTCGAGAGCCGCGTCGCCCCCGCGTCGCCGACCGGCACCGAGTTCCGCTTCAGCCTGCCGTGCGAGGATGCGCCTGGCGCGGCCCCCGGCACCGGGGCCGACCGGTTGCCCGTCACTGGATCTGGAGAGTCGTCCGCATGAAGCCGCAGTCCCTGCCGATGGTCTACCTCGTCGACGACGAGGATGTGGTGCGCGATGCGCTGGCCTGGTTGTTGCGCTCGCGCCGGCTGCTGTCCGAGGGCTTCGGCAGCGCCGAGGCCTTCGAGTCGCTGCTCGACGGCCTGCCCCGCGGCGGACGCGACTGGCCGTCGGCGCCCAGCTGCCTGCTGCTGGACGTGCGCATGCCGGGCATGAGCGGGCTCGCGCTGTTCGAGCGGCTCATTGAGCGCGGCCTGCTGGACACGCTGCCGGTGATCTTCCTGACCGGTCATGGCGACGTGCCCACGGCGGTGGCGGCGGTGAAGCAGGGCGCCTACGACTTCGTCGAGAAGCCTTTCTCCGACAACGCGCTGGTCGACCGCGTCGAACAGGCGCTGGCGCAGAGCGCCGAGGCGATCGCCGCGCGCGATGCGAAATCGGCGCTGGGACACCGTGTCGGCGAGCTGACCGAGCGCGAGCGCGAGGTCATGCAGCTGGTGGTGCAGGGCCTGCCCAACAAGCTGATCGCGGACCAGCTCAACATCAGCGTGCGCACCGTCGAGGTCCACCGCGCGCGGGTGTTCGAGAAGATGGACGTGAAGTCCGCGGTGGAGTTGTCCAACCTGCTGCGCGGCGACAATGCCGCCCATGGGTGATTCTTCTGATTCGCGGGAGCGACGGGACGGGCGGCCGCTGGGCGAGTTCGACCTGATCGACCGCTTCTTCGGCCGCGCCGCGCGCGCCGGCCGCACCGAGGGCGGCGCGGTGGCGCTGGGCATCGGCGACGACTGCGCGCTGCTGACGCCGACGGCCGGCCATCAATGGCTGGTGACGGCGGACATGCTGGTCGAGGGCCGGCATTTCCTGTCGACGGTCTCGCCGCGGCGCCTCGGCCACAAGGCGCTGGCGGTCAATCTCAGCGACCTGGCGGCCTGCGGCGCGACGCCGCGGGCCTTCTTCCTCTCGCTGGCGCTGCCGCGCGTCGACGAGGCCTTCCTGGCCGGTTTCGCGCAGGGGCTGTTCGAGCTGGCCGATGCGCAGGGCATCGTGCTGGCCGGCGGCGACACCACGGCCGGGCCGCTCAACCTCAACATCACCGCGATGGGCGAAGTCCCCGCCGGCCAGGCGCTGCTGCGCTCGGGCGCGCGCGTCGACGACGACCTCTGGGTCAGCGGCACCCTGGGCGATGCGCGGCTGGCGCTGGAGGTGTTCCGCGGCACGCTGTCCTTGAGCGCCGCGCAGTTCGACGAAGTCCGCCTGCGAATGGAGATGCCCGAGCCGCGCGTGGCGCTGGGCAAGGCGCTGCGAGGCCTGGCGACGAGCGCGGTGGACGTCTCCGACGGGCTCGCGGGCGACCTGGGGCACGTGCTCCAGCGCTCCAACGTTGGCGCGACGCTGCGCCTGGCGGACCTGCCGCGCTCGGCGGTGCTTGGCGCGATGCCGGAGGACCTCCAGCGGCTGTGCCTGCTGACCGGCGGCGACGATTACGAACTCGTCTTCACCGCGCCGCCCGATGCTCGCCAGCGCGTCCTCGAGGCCGGCCGCGCCGCCGGCACGCCGGTCTACCGCATCGGACGGATCGAGTCGGCCCCCGGCCTGCGCGTGGTCGACGGCCTGGGGCATCCGGTGCAGGACCTGCCGCGCAGCTTCGACCACTTCAAGTCATGAGCGCCGTCCGACCGACCTTCGCCTTCATGGCGAGACACCCCGCCCACTGGATCGCAATGGGCTTCGGCAGCGGCCTGTCGCCGAAGGCGCCGGGCACCGTGGGCACGCTGTGGGGCTGGGCCGCGTTCGCGGTGCTGAACCTGTGGCTGTCGCCGGCGCAGTGGGCGGTGCTGATCGCGGTCAGCCTGCCGGTCGGCTGGTGGGCGGCAACGGTGACGGCGCGGCACCTGCGCACCTGCGACCCGGGGGCGGTGGTGTGGGACGAGATCATCGCGATCTGGCTCGTGCTGTGGCTGTTGATGCCGGCGGGCTTCGGATGGCAACTGGCCGCCTTCGCGCTGTTCCGCTACTTCGACGCCGCCAAGCCCGGGCCGGTGCGCTGGGCCGACGGTCTCTTCAAGATCGAGCCCGGGCAGCCGGTGACGGTGTGGCAAGGCTTCGGGATCCTCTTCGACGATCTGGTCGCCGCCGGATGTACGCTCGTGGTGTTGGCCGGCGCGCGGGCCTCGCTGCATTGACGCTGCGAGCCGCGCCTTCATCCACGGATGCCAGACCCATCGACGAGGAGATCCCCATGCTGTTTCCCGACGAGTCCGAACTGATCGAGCGCATCGCGCTGGCGCTGATCCAGCGCAAGGAACGCATGGGCACCGCGGAGTCCTGCACCGGCGGGCTGATCGCCGCGGCCTGCACCAGCCTGGCGGGGTCGAGCCAATGGTTCGAGCGCGGCGTCGTGAGCTACAGCAACGAGGCCAAGACCGAGTTGCTGGGCGTGCCGGCGGCGCTGATCGGCCTGCACGGCGCGGTCAGCGGCGAGGTGGCGGAGCAGATGGCCCGTGGCCTCGTCGCGCATGCGCCGATCGACTGGGCGATCGCGGTGACCGGCGTGGCCGGGCCGGGCGGCGGGACCGAAAGCAAGCCGGTGGGCACGGTGTGGCTGGCGCTGATGCATGGGCGCACCAGGATCCGCGTGTGGAAGGAGCACTTCACCGGCGACCGCCACGAAGTCCGCGCGCGCACGGTGCGCGCGGGCCTGGAGGCGCTGTGCGATGCGCTGGAGGATCGCGACTCCTGAACGCCTGGCTCGAGGGGTCGAGCCGCCCGGACATCAAGCCTCGAGCCCCTGAGCGACCCGACGCTCTGGCTCGTCGTCACAGCCCGGCCAGGATCGTGCTCGCGCGCGCATCGCCGAGGTCCGGTGGCTGCCAGTCGCGCAGCCACTGCGCGAACTGCTCGGCCGGCATCGGTCGCGACAGCGCATACCCCTGGCCCTGGTCGCAGCCCAGCGTCTGCAGCAGCGTCCATTGCTTGCCGGTCTCCAGGCCTTCGGCCACGACCGACAGGCCCAGGTTGTGCGCCAGCTCGATGGTCGAGCGCACGATCTTCGCGTCGTCGATGTCGCGCTCCATGTTCATCACGAAGCTGCGGTCGATCTTGAGTTCGTCGACCGACAACTGCTTCAGGTAGGCCAGCGACGAGTAGCCGGTGCCGAAGTCGTCGATCGACAGCTTGAAGCCCAGCGCGTGCAGTTGCTCCAGCGTCTGCAGCGCGCGCTGCGGGTCGTCCATGATCGCGGACTCGGTGATCTCCAGGCACAGGGCCGGCGGCGGCACGCCGGCCACCAGGTCCGCCACCTTGATCGGCAGGTCCTGGTCCATCAGGTCGCGCGTCGACAGGTTGACGCTGATCGGCAGCGCCAGGCCCTCGCGCTGCAGGCTCATCCAGGCCTGCGCCGAGGCCTGCAGCACCCACGCGGTGATCTGGCGGATGAAACCGGTCTGCTCGGCGAAGGGGATGAAGGCCATCGGCGGCACCAGCCCGCGCGACGGATGCTGCCAGCGCACCAGCGCCTCCGCACCCGAGATCTTCTGCGCATGCAGATCCACCTTGGGCTGCAGGAACAGCCGCAGTTCCCCTGCGTCGATCGCGTGGCGCAGCTCGCTGAGCAGCGACAGCGACTCCTGGCTGGCCGCGTCCATGCTCGGCGCATAGACCTCGCAGCCGCTCTGGCCGCGCTTGGCCGCATGCATCGCCAGCTCCGCCCGAGCGAGCAGCAGCATCGGATCGCGGCCGTGCTGCGGATACAGCGCCACGCCCATCCCGGCCGACAGGTCCACCGTCTGGTCGTCGATGCTGAGCGTGCGCTCGAAATCCCGCTGGATGCGCTTGCAGATCGTCTCCGCGCGCGTCGCGCCGGCGCCCTCGATCAGCAGCACGAACTCGTCCCCGCCGACCCGGGCGGTCAGCCGCACCTCGTCCTTCAGCAAATGCTGCAGCCGGTCCGCCACCGCGCGCAGCAGCCGGTCGCCGAAGGCGCGCCCCAGCACGTCGTTGACATGCTTGAAGCGGTCCAGGTTCAGCATCAGCAGGGAGAAGCGCACCTCGCTCTCGGCCATGCGCCGCGCCAGCGCCTGGTGGAACTGCTCGCGGTTCGGCAGGTCCGTCAGCGGGTCCCAGAAGGCGAGCCGGTTCACCTCCTCCTCGCGCGACCGGATGCCCTGGCGCATCGCCTCGAAGGCTTCGGCCAGGTCGCCGATCTCGTCGCTGGACGGCCGCTCGACCGGCCGCGCATAGTCGCCCTGGCCCAGTCTGTGCGCCTCGCTGGCCAGCGCCTTCACCGGCCCGGTGATGCGGCGGGCGGTCAGCACCGCCCCGATCGCGAACAGCAGCACCCCGGCGACGCTCAGGCCAAGCAGCATCCATTGCAGCCGCCGGTAAGGCGCGAGGGCCTCGTCCACCGAGCGCAGCAGCAGCACCGCCACCGATTTGTCGGTATCGCCGCCATGGTCGAGCGGCTGCAGGCGGGCCTGGAACTGCTCGCCTTCCAGTTCCAGATGGAAGGTCTGCACCGTGCGGTCCGTCGCGCTCAAGGTGGGCAGCGCCTGCACCGCGCGCGCCGTGGCGGTCGTGTCCAGCACGGTCGACAGCACCTGCCATTGCCCCGCCGCCGATTGCGCCAGCAGCACGCCCTGGATGCGCACGATGCGCTTGAGCTCCTGGAGCTGGTCGCTCTTCATCTCGAAGCCGGTGAAGATCCAGCCGCCCAGCCCGGCGGCCCGCATCCGCGCGACCACGACCTGATAGGCCTTGCCGCCCACCAGCAGGAGCTGGCTCTGCGTGCGGCCCTGCTGCTGGCGCGTGACGCCGCGCAGCAGCGGCGCGACCTTGGCGGCGATCGGGTCGGTCGCGGTCACCAGCTTGAAGCTGTCGTCCGCGTAGCCGATGAAGGAAGCGTCGCCCCGCGCGCTCAGGTTGGTGAAGACGTCCTGCAGCATCCCGCGCAGTTCCTCGCCCTGGATGCCGGCCGCGACCAGCTGGCGCAGGCCGTAGTCCGACTGCAGCAGGTCGGCCACCAGGCCGCGCTGCTCGTTGTCCTCGTCGATCAGCTGGACCAGGATGCGCTCGCCGGCCTCCAGTTCCTCGGCCACCGAGGCCCGCGCATTGCGGCCGATGCCTTCGTTGATCAGCGCCAGGTTCAGCAGCTGGACGACCAGCAGCAGCGCCAGGAACAGCGCGACGATGCGCCCCTCCAGCCGCCGCAGGTTGAGGAAGTCCGGCCAGCGCATGGGCGCCTCAGTCCTTGAGCTCGACCTTGAGCACGCCCGCGGCGCCGGCGGCGACCACCAGCGGCTGGGCGCTCGGCGCGGCATTGCCCATGCGCGTCGCCCACAGCCGCAGGCGGTGCTCGCCCGGCGGCAGGTTCAGCGTCACCTCGCCCTTGGCGTCGGTGATGCCGAACAGCGGCGTGTCGACGACGACGATGTGGGCGCTCATCCGGTCGTGGATGTTGCAGCCCAGCTGCGCGACGCCGGGCTTGTCGAAGACCACCGGCTCGGCCGGCGTGCCCGAGTACAGCTTGAGTTCGAACTTCTTCGTCGGGGAGAACGAATAGACGTGGTGTCGGACGGTGTCGAAGTTGGGGAAGTTCACCGCGGTGCCGGTCTGCACCACCAGCAACTGGGGTTGGAACTGGCGATCGCGCTGGGCCATCGTGGCCGCGGCGCCGGTCGCCGGCCGGGCGGGCTGGCCCTTGAGCTCGACGGCAACCGCTGCGTTCGGCACCGGAGCGCCGGCGGCGTCGCGCACCTGGAGGGTCCAATCCGTGGCCTGGCCCGCGGCCTGGCTCGCGCCGGCGCTGCCCAGCGCGATCGCCAGGGCGGCGAGCCGTCGCGCCGAAGCCCACGCCTGCCGCGGCGAGGCGTTCCGCGCGCCCGGCGTCCCCGTGCCGTCAGGGGACGGGCGGCAAGCGACGGTACCGGATCGGCCGGTCGACAGGGCTGCGGAGCGGAGCAGGCGCATCGGCGACGTCAGGTGGACGAGATGCCGTCAACCATAGCGGTTTTTCTGCGCCGGCGGACGCAGGGCTTGCTCCAACATGAGGGCCAGGCGCCCCAGCGCCTCCCACGGATCGGTGGGCCATTCGGGGTGGCGCAGCCCCTTGACGATGCCGTCGCAGATCTGGGCGGCCACCACCAGCCGGGTCAGCGCCGCGCCGTGCAGCTGCGGCACGATGCGCTCGAACAGGCGCTCCTTCGGTCCCCAGATGCGGGATTCCCGCAGCGCCATCGGCAGCGGCTTGCCCGCCGCCACCGCGTCATGGACCCGCTTCAGGCCGCGGATGTCCTCGGCCATCGTCCAGTGCACCAGCACCGCCGCCTCGCCCTCGGCCTTCAGGCCCTCGAGCATGCGCAGCACGCGGCCGATCTTGCCGCCCAGCAGCGCCTCGCTGAGCTTGAAGACGTCGAAGCGCGCCACGTCCAGCACCGCCGCCTCGATCTGCTGCAGGCTGAGCTCGCCCGGCGGGTGCAGCAGCGCGAGCTTCTGCAGCTCCTGGTGGGCGGCGAGCAGGTTGCCCTCGACCCGGTCGGCGAAGAACTCCAGGGCCTGCTGGCCCTGCGCCCCGGAGGCCACCGACTGGCCCTGCTGCTGCAGGCGCCGGGCGATCCAGGCCGGCAGCTCGCGCCGTTCGACCGGATCGACCTTCACCGACACGCCGGCCGCGTCCAGCGCGGTGAACCAGGCACTGCTCAGCTGCGTCTTGTCCAGCCGCGGCAGCGTCACCAGCGTCAGCACGTCGGGCGGCAGGCCGTCGACGTAGCGCTGCAGGGCTTCGGAGCCGTCCTTGCCCGGCTTGCCGGTGGGAATGCGGATCTCGATCAGCTGCTTGTCGGCGAACAGGCTCATCGCCTGTGAAGCCGCGATCACCGGCGCCCAGTCGAAGTAGGCGCCGCTGACGGTGAACACCTGGCGCTCGCTGTAGCCCTGCCGGCGGGCCTCGGCGCGCAGCGCGTCGGCGGCTTCCTGCGCCAGCAGCGGTTCGTCGCCGTGCACCACGTACACCGGCTTGAGCCCCTTGGCCAACTGGCCGGCCAGCGCCTCGCCCTTGATCTGCATCCGCGCGTCCCGTCGGCGTTCAGTTGGGCAGGTGGACCGCCGCCAGGCGGCGCAGCAGCAGGCCGACGGCCTCCACCTGCATCGCCTTCTGCAGCGAGGCCTCTTCCTGCTCCTTGGCCAGCGCCGCGCTTTCGCTGTAGTTCATGTCGCGGGTCAGGCGCAGCTCGGTGCGCGGCAGCAGGATGTCCCCGCCGGCGGTGCGCAGCGAGTAGTCCAGCGACAGTCGCAGCTGCCATTCCGTGATCTGCCCCGCGGCGGTCGTCGCCACCGAGGTCTTGTCGCGCACCTCGCGCTCGGCGTCGATGATGACGTCGGCGCGGTTGGGGTCCTCGACCAGGCGCACCGTGCTGCGCTGCACCTGGCGGCGCAGCTCCTGCGCCAGCGGCGAGTGCGGCACGAAGCCGGTCAGCGCCAGCGTCTTGAAGTGGTAGACCGGTTCCTTGCGCAGCTCGAAACCGCAGCCGGGGAGCCCGGCCGCGGCGCCCAGCGCGCCCAGGGAAGCGAAGGACAGCAGGTGGCGGCGCTTCATGGCGTCAGACCACCACGTTGACGAGGCGGCCCGGCACGATGACGACCTTCTTGGGCGTCTTGCCTTCGGCGAACTTCTCGAACTCGGGATTGGCCAGCGCGGCGGCCTCGATCACCGCCTTGTCGGCCGACGCGGCGACCTTGATCGAGCCGCGCAGCTTGCCGTTGACCTGCAGCATCAGCTCGATCTGGTCCTGCACCAGCGCGCCTTCGTCGACCTGCGGCCAGGGGGCGTCCAGCAGCTCGCCCAGTTCGGCGGCGAAGCCCAGTTCCGTCCACAGCGCATGCGCGATGTGCGGGCAGGCGGGGTAGATCACGCGCAGCAGCACCGAGAAGCCTTCCCGCACCGCGGCCGACTGGCCCTCGGCCTTGAAGCCTTCCAGCGCGTTCAGCAGCTTCATCGCGCCCGACACGACGGTGTTGTATTGCATGCGCTCGTAGTCGTACGAGACCTGCTTGAGCACCAGGTGTACCTCGCGGCGCAGCGCCTTGCCCTCGTCGTTCAGCGCGGCGAAATCGGCGCCGCCGGCCTTGATCGCCTCGGCCTGCTTCGCGCCGAAGCCCCAGACCCGCTTCAGGAAGCGGTGCGCGCCCTCGACGCCGGCGTCGTTCCACTCCAGCGTCTGCTCGGGCGGGGACGCGAACATCACGAACAGACGAGCGGTGTCGGCGCCGTATTCGTCGATCAGCGCCTGCGGGTCCACGCCGTTGTTCTTCGACTTCGACATCGTCGTCATCTCGTACTCGAGCGGGAGGCCGTCGGCCTTCAGCGTGCCGCCGGTGGGCAGGCCATGCTCGTTGCGGATGACGTCGACCTCGTGCTCCCAGTAGTAGTGCTTGCCGGCGTCTTCCGGCTTGCGGAAGAAGGCGCCCCTGAGCACCATGCCCTGCGTCAGCAGGTTGGTGAACGGCTCGTTGAACTTGATGAGCTTCAGGTCGCGCATGACCTTGGTCCAGAAGCGCGCGTACAGCAGGTGCAGGATCGCGTGTTCGATGCCGCCGATGTACTGGTCCATCGGCATCCAGTAGTCGGTGCCGTTCGCGACCATCTGCTCGGGATTGGTCGCATCGCAATAGCGCATGAAGTACCACGAGCTGTCCACGAAGGTGTCCATCGTGTCCGTCTCGCGCTTGGCGGCGGCGCCGCACTTCGGGCAGCTGCAGTTCAGGAAGTCCGCGCGCTTGTTCAGCGGATTGCCGCTGCCGTCGGGGATGCAGTCCTCCGGCAGCACGACGGGCAGGTCCTTTTCCGGCACCGGCACCGGGCCGCAGCTGTCGCAATGGATGATGGGGATGGGCGTGCCCCAGTAACGCTGGCGGCTCACGCCCCAGTCGCGCAGGCGCCAGGTCGTCTTCTTCTCGCCCAGGCCCTTGGTGCCGACGAGTTCGGCCACCTTGTCCACCGCCTGCTTGTGCGTCAGGCCGTCCAGCGCGCCGGAGTTGATGCAGGTGCCGCGCTGCTTGTCGCCGTACCATTCGGCCCAGGCGTCGGTCGAGTAGGTCTCGCCCTCGACGGCGACGACCTGCTTGATCGCGATGCCGTACTTCTTCGCGAACGCGAAGTCGCGCTCGTCATGCGCCGGCACGCCCATCACGGCGCCGTCGCCGTAGCTCATCAGCACGTAGTTGCCGACCCAGACCTCGACCTGTTCGCCGGTCAGCGGGTGCGTCACGAAGAGGCCGGTCGCCAGGCCTTTCTTGTCCTGCGTGGCCAGTTCGGCCTCGGTCGTGCCGCCCTGCTTGCATTCCTCGATGAAGGCGGCCAGCGCGGGATTCGTCTTCGCGGCGTGCGCGGCCAGCGGATGCTCCGGCGCCACGGCGCAGAAGGTCACGCCCATGATGGTGTCGGCGCGCGTCGTGAAGACGTACAGCAGCCCGTCCTGGATGGGCTGGCCGTCCTCGCCCTGGATCGCGTGCGGGAAGGCGAAGCGCAGGCCCTCGCTCTTGCCGATCCAGTTCTCCTGCATCAGGCGCACCCGCTCGGGCCAGCCCGACAGGAAGTTCTTGTCCGACGGATCGGCGACCGCGGCCAGCAGCTCTTCCGCGTAGTCGGTGATCTTGAGGTAGTAGCCGGGAATCTCGCGCTTCTCGACCGTCGCGCCCGAGCGCCAGCCCTTGCCGTCGATCACCTGCTCGTTGGCCAGCACGGTCTGGTCGACCGGGTCCCAGTTCACGACCTGCGTGCGCCGCTCGGCGATGCCGGCCTCCAGCATCTTCAGGAACAGCCACTGGTTCCAGCGGTAGTAGTCCGGCTTGCAGGTGGCGATCTCGCGCGACCAGTCGATCGCCAGGCCCATCGCCTGCATCTGCGACTTCATGTAGGCGATGTTGTCGTAGGTCCACGCGGCCGGCGGCACCTTGTTCTTCATCGCCGCGTTCTCCGCGGGCAGGCCGAAGGCGTCCCAGCCCATCGGCATCAGCACGTTGTAGCCCTTCATGCGCAGCTGACGCGTCAACATGTCGTTGATCGTGTAGTTGCGGACATGGCCCATGTGCAGCTTGCCGCTCGGGTAGGGCAGCATGGAGCAGGCGTAGAACTTCGGCTTGGACGCGTCCTCGACGACGCGGTAGGCGTCACTGGCGTTCCAGTGGTCGCGGGCGGCCTGTTCGACCTCGGAGGGAGCGTATTTCTCGTTCATGGTGGCTCGGGCAACGTAGCCGCCGATTGTAGGAGGCCGCGCGCCGCCGCCCATCCTCCCGGTGGGCGCCACCCTGCGGGGGTGAGCGATCAGCGCTTCGCGGCGGGGTCGGGCGCTGCTCTGGCGGGGCCGGCCTCGCCGACTTCGCCGCCCTCGCCCTCGCCTTGTTCCGCGACGAAAGCGATCCGGTTCAGCCCCGCCTTCTGCGCCCAGCCGATCAACTGGGCGACCTTCCCATAAGGCACGGCCCGGTCGGCGCTCAGGCGCAGCTCGGCGTCGGGCTGGCGTGCGGCCAGCTGCACGAGGCGCTCGCGCACCGCCTTGGCGTCGAGCGGCTCGTCCCCCAAGAGGTAGTCCCCCTCGGGGGTGATCACCAGGGCGATGAACTTGGCGCCCGGGCCGGGCGCGGCGGCATCGCTCTTGGGCAGGTCCAGTTTCAGCGCGCTGCCCATCAGCGGCGCGGCGATGATGAAGATCACCAGCAGCACCAGCATGACGTCGATCAGCGGCGTCATGTTGATCTCGCCCATCGGCTTGGGCGCTTCGCGGCGTTCGAGGCGGCCGAACTTCATGGCATCAGCTCAGGTCAGGCGGGCGCTCACGCCTCGTCGATCAACTCGCGCAGGTCGTGCGCGAAGCCCTCGAGTTCCGCCTCGCAGGCGGCGACCCACTTGCCGAACAGGTTGTAGGCCAGCACCGCCGGGATGGCCACCGCCAAGCCGGCGGCGGTCATGATCAGCGCTTCGCCGACCGGCCCCGAGACCTTGTCCAGGCTGAAGTTGCCGGTCGAGGAGATGCTCAGCAGCGCGTGGTAGATGCCCCAGACGGTGCCGAACAGGCCGACGAAGGGCGCGGTCGCGCCGATGGTCGCCAGCATGACCTGGCCCCGGTTGAGGCCGCCCAGCACCGCGTGCAGCGCGTCGCGCAGACGGCGCGTGAGCTGCGAGGTTTTGCGCGCGGTGGCGGCCAGGGTGCCGGGCGCGCTGTCCTGCATCGCGGCGTCGATCAGCGGCAGCATCAGCGCGCCGCGGTCCAGCGGCGCCAGGTGCTCGCGTCCCTGGCCCAGGTCGGGCGCCGTCCAGAACACCGGCAGGCCGCGGCCCAGGTCGGCGCGGGCCCGCGCCAGCGTCCAGCCGCGCCAGAAGATCAGCACCCAGCTGCACACCGACATCGCCAGCAGCAGCAGGGAAACGAAACGGGCGACACCGTCGCCCGCTTGCCAGAGATGGATCAGTTCGGTCATCGCGTCGTTCGTCGATCGCCGGTGATCGAGCGCGTCGCGCTCAGGCCATGCCGAGCACGTCGTTCATGTCGAACAGCCCGGTCTTGCGCTCGCCCAGGAAACGCGCCGCGCGCAGGCTGCCCTGCGCGAAGGTCGCGCGGCTCGAGGCCTTGTGGCTGATCTCGATGCGCTCGCCGATGCCCAGGTACATCACCGTGTGGTCGCCGATGACGTCGCCGCCACGGACCGTCGCGAAACCGATCGTCGACGGATCGCGCTCGCCAGTGACGCCTTCCCGGCCGTAGACCGCGCAGGTCTTCAGGTCCCGGCCAAGCGCCTCGGCGACGACCTCGCCCATCTTCAGCGCGGTGCCGCTGGGCGCGTCGACCTTGTGGCGATGGTGGGCCTCGACGATCTCGATGTCATAGCCCTGCGAGAGCGCCTTGGACGCCTGCGCCAGCAGCTTCAGCACGACATTGACGCCGACGCTCATGTTGGGCGCCATCATGACGGCGGCGCGCTGGGCGTACTCGCCGATCTTCGCCTTCTCGTCGGGGCTGAAGCCGGTGGTGCCGATGACGGTGCGCACGCCCAGTTCGGCGCACAGCGCCAGGTGCGCCATCGTGCCTTCGGGGCGGGTGAAGTCGATCAGCACGTCGGACCGCGACAGGCCGGCCCGCACGTCGCTGGTGATCGCCACGCCGGTGATCTGACCGAGGAAGGCGCCGGCATCCTGGCCGAGCGCCGGGCTGCCGTCGCGGTCGAGCGCGGCGGCCAGCTCGAGGTCGTCGGCGGCGAGCACCGCCTCGACCAGCATCCGGCCCATGCGGCCGGACGCGCCGGTGATCGCGATCCGCAGACGGCTCATCGGCGCGGCTCCAGCGGGGGGTAGTCGCGGGTCGGTCCCATCGGCTCCGGCGCCGACGCCGCGGCGGTGCGCACCGGCGGCGGCAGCGCCTTGCGCTCTTCTTCGGTCAGCTCCAGCTTGGGTTCCTTGCCGGAGACCTTCAGCGTGTTGATCGAGGCGATGAATTCCTTCTCGGTCGGCAGGTCGTCCGGCGCGTCGATCTTGGACAGCTGGTCGCCGTCGAAGGTCAGCAGGATGTGGCGGTTCTGCGGCGCGGCCCCTTGGCGGCGGATCGTGAACACGTAGTCCCAGCGGGACTCATGGAAGACGTCGGTCAGCAGCGGCGAGCCCAGGACATCGCGCACCTGGACACGGCTCATGCCCGGCTTGATCGCGGCCAGCTGTTCCTTGGTGACCACGTTGCCCTGCACGATCTCGACGCGGTAGGGCGTCACCAGGCCCAGCACCTTGTCGCCGCTCACCGAGAGCGCGTCGAACTTGGGCATCTGCGAGCAGCCGCCCAGCGCCAGCAGACCGACAACCAGGCCTGCCATCGCGGCGCCGGAGGCGTTCCGGCGGGCAATGCAGGCGATACGGGAATTCAATGACATGGCGCGGATTGGCCGAGGCGCAAGGGCTATGATCGCGAGATTCTAGCGGCACGCACCCCCGCTTCCCCGCAGGCGCAAACCCCATGAACCGGTCAGACGAAATCAAGAACAGCGGGCTCAAGGCCACGCTGCCCCGCATCAAGATCCTCGAGATCTTCCAGACCGCCCAGCAGCGGCACATGACCGCCGAGGACGTTTACAAAGCTTTGCTCGATGAACGCGCCGACATCGGTCTGGCCACCGTCTATCGCGTCCTCACGCAGTTCGAGCAGGCCGGCCTGCTGTCGCGCAACCACTTCGAATCGGGCAAGGCGGTCTTCGAGCTCAACGAGGGCCACCACCACGACCACCTCGTCTGCCTGACCTGCGGCTTCGTCGAGGAGTTCTACGATCCGAAGATCGAGGAGCGCCAGCACGCGATCGCGCAGGAGCGTGGCTTCCAGCTGCAGGAGCACTCGCTCGCGCTGTACGCGAACTGCGTCAAGAAGGACTGCCCGCACAAGATGGCCCGCTGACCCGGTCCGGCGATCGCGGCGTCAACGACAAGGGGCTCCGCGGAGCCCCTTCGTCATGCACCGTCGAAAGCGGCGCCGCGTTCAGTTGTTGTCGTTCAGTCCCTGCTCGATCGCGCGCTGGTGGCGCTCGACGAACTCGCGGTAGGTGTCGATGCCGCGCAATTGCAGGATGGTGTTGCGCACCGCGGCCTCGACCAGCACGGCCAGGTTGCGGCCGGCGTCCACGGCGATCACGACCTTGCGCACCGGCATGCCCAGCACGTCCTCGTAGAGCGGCTCGTAGGGCAGGCGCTCGAAGTCGCGCTCCATCGTTTCCTTGCGGACCAGGTGCACGATCAGCTTGAGCCGCATCTTCCGGCGCACCGCCGTCTCGCCGAAGATGGCCTTGATGTCCAGCAGGCCGATGCCGCGGACCTCCAGCAGATTCATCAGCAGTTCGGGGCAGCGGCCTTCGATGGCCGTCTGCGCGATCCGGAAGAAGTCGACCGCGTCATCCGCCACCAGACCGTGGCCGCGGCTGATCAGTTCCAGGCCGAGTTCGCTCTTGCCCAGTCCCGATTCGCCGGTTAGCAGCACGCCCAGGCCGAGGATGTCCATGAACACGCCGTGGCGTGTCGTGCGGTTGGCGCAGACGTGGGCCAGGTAGGCTCGCACCAGGTCAATGACGTGGCCGGCACTTTCGGCGGTGGTGAACAGCGGGATCTCGGCGCGGTCGCACATCGCGACCAGCCGGTCCGGCGGCACCTGGTCGTCGGCGACGATGATGACCGGCGGTTCCAGCGTCACGATGCGCGAGATCCGGCGGTCCAGCACGTCGCCCGAGGCCTGGCTCAGGTAGGCGACTTCGCGCCGGCCGACGATCTGGACGCGGTAGGGGTGGATGTAGTTCAGGTAGCCGACCAGGTCGGCGGCCGACTGGGCGTCCCGCAGCGCGGCTTCGTCGAAACGGCGTTCAGGGTGCGCATGCCCGGCGATCCACTCCCAACGCAAGGCCTCGCGGTGTTCCTCGAACAACCGGTCCGCGCTGATGGAGGTGGCTTTCAAGTTGGGCGGGGGCTGGAGGTGTGGAGAGATCGTCTCGAGGCGCCGGGCCGCTCAGGCCACCGACTTCAGCGGTTCCCAGTCGGCGATCAGGCGATGCACGGTGGCGGCCTCCGCCTCGGTCTTGAGGCGTTCGCGCAGTTCGCGGTCGGACAGCATCTCGGCGATCTCGGACAGGATCTCGAGGTGTCTCTGGGTCGCCGCCTCGGGCACCAGCAGGAAGATCAGCAGGGTGACCGGTTCGTCGTCGGGGGCGTCGAAGCCGATGGGCTGCTGCACGCGCAGCACCGCGGCCAGCGGGTTCTTCAGGCCCTTGATGCGGCCATGCGGGATCGCGACGCCGTGGCCCAGACCGGTGGAGCCCAGGCGCTCGCGGGCGAACAGGTTGTCCGTGACCGCGGCGCGGGAGATCGAATGGTTGTTCTCGAAAAGCAGCCCGGCCTGTTCGAAGACCCGCTTTTTGCTGGAAGCGTCCACATCGACCAGCACGTTGCTGGCGGGAAGGATGGCGGCGAGACGGTTCATCGGGCATTTACCGGCCATGTCGACCGGCGAGCTGGGGAAGCAGCCTGCGCACCAGCGGGTACGCAGATTCGAGGGTTGAAGGACTGGATTATAGGAATCCCGCTACCGAGAGGGGGTGTGACGGATGCGACGCTTCTGTGAAAACGTCTCCGCTGGTGTTGCATCGCAACAATTCTCGGCAAAAAGGCGGCCCGATGGGCCGCCTTGCGGGGGATCTCCGGGTAATCCCGAAGATCCGGCAGCGAGCCCGACGGGCCGGGGAGGACCGTCGGATTCGCGGAGATCGGTCATCCGGCGCTCAAGTCCATGCGCTTGGCCGATTCATGGTGATGGTTCTGCACCCGATCCTTGTGGCGGCAGACCTGGCGATCCAGCTTGTCCATCAGCTCGTCGATGGCGGCGTAGAGATCGCCGTTCGAGTGTTCGCAGAAGATTTCCCGTCCCTTCACATGCAGCGTGACTTCAGCGCGTTGGCGTCGATCCTTTTCCTTTTGCTTCTCCACGGTCAGCAGGACGTTGACGTCCACGACCTGGTCAAAGTGGCGGAGCACCCGGCTGAGCTTGTTCAGCACGTATTCGCGCAGAGCCTGTGTCACTTCGAGATGGTGGCCGCTGATGGTCAGGTTCATAAAGCCTCCTTTCACAAGGGCTTGGTCGGAAACAGAGTCGGAGTCGGCGGTCGTTGCCGCGGGGAAAAGAGCGGGCAGGGTCTTGGTGAGGTGGGGAGTCGGTGAGGGTCGGTCGGCACGTCGCCGGCATCGAGCTGGAGACGCGGGGGAAGCGGATGGAGTGTCGGAAACGGCGCGACGGGTGAGCGGTCCGCGAGGGACCCGGAAGGCCGCGAGGGCCGATGGCATGCGGGTTCTGAGGCGAGATCGATGAAGAAGACGAGTCCAGTCTGCTCCCGATCCCCAGCCTCGGCAAGTGATGGAAAGCAAGTTTGGGGGCGAATTTTCCCGCCTTGCAGCAGGGCGAGGTCCGTGCTGGAATGCTGGGTGTTGTGCGGCGCGGGCCTTCCGACCGGGCGTCCTCCTCGCGCTTCCTTGCTGGCCCTCGGGACGCGATGTGATAATCCCGCGTCCCGATTACTGGAGTCCCCCTTGGACAGCGACCACCCTCGGTGGCCGTCCACTCCAGCGTCAATCCGCCGCAGCCCCTGAGCGTTCTGCTCCACCGCATCCAACGCCGCCGCGACGCTTGTCCGGAGTGAGACGGGCCACCTCGACCCCCTGGCGCGCCGCCTGGCGTCGCCTGCTCCTGGCAACTCTCGCGCCGCGGCGACCCTCGAAGGGTCCGTCAACGCGCACTCCGGCTTGCGCGTTCGCCCGAGCGCGCACCGCCGACGAAGGATCCGCATGCTGAATGTGTTCACGCTGGACAATGGCCGCCTCAAGGGAGGCATGGTCCAGGAAGAGATTTCCACCGCCGCCGAACTGCTCTCGCTCGCCGGGGCCGACCGCAACCCGGTCTGGGTCGACCTGCAGTCGCCGACGCCGGAGGAAAAGGACTGGATCCGCGAACGCTTCCATCTGGTGATTCCCGAGGACATCGTCGACGAGGATCTCGAGGAATCGGCCCGCTTCTACGAGGAAGACAACGGCGAGCTGCACATCCGCTCCGACTTCCTGATCGACGACATGGAAGCGCCGCGCAACGTGCGGGTCGCCTTCATCCTCTTCGACAACGTGCTTTTCTCGATCCACAACGAGGACCTGCCGGTGTTCCGGCTGCTGCGCCTGCGGGCCCGTCGCATCCCGGCGCTGATCGAGGACGCCAAGGACGTGCTGCTCAAGCTCTATGACGCGGACGCGGAGTACTCCGCCGACGTGCTGGAGGGCATCTACGACAACCTCGAGAAGGTGAGCGCGCGGGTCCTGAAGAAGGACGTCAACGACACCGAGGCGGGGCAGGTGCTGGCGGCGATCGCCCGGGAGGAGGACTTGAACGGGCGCATCCGGCGCAACGTCATGGACACCCGGCGCGCGGTCAGCTTCATGATGCGCAGCCGCATGCTCAACGCCGAGCAGTTCGAGGAATCGCGCCAGATCCTGCGCGACATCGATTCGCTCGATTCGCACACCGCGTTCCTGTTCGACAAGATCAACTTCCTGATGGATGCCACGGTCGGCTTCATCAACATCAACCAGAACAAGATCATCAAGATCTTCTCGGTCGCGAGCGTCGCCCTGCTGCCGCCGACGCTGATCGCCAGCGTCTATGGCATGAACTTCGAGGCGATGCCGGAGCTGCGTTGGAAGTACGGCTACTTCTTCGCGATCGGGCTGATGGTGGCGTCGGTGGCGGCGCCCTTCATCTACTTCCGCCGCAAGGGCTGGCTGGCCTGATCAAGCCCGCTCGACGCTGACCAGGGCGCGCCAGGAGGCGCGCTTTTTTTCGGCTGGACGCCGCAAATGCAAAGGGCTTCCGCGAAGCGGAAGCCCTGGGTAGAAAAGTAGCCTCAAGACGCCCCTGGCCAACGAGGGAGGGAGGGAGGAGGAGGAGAAAGGCCTCGGGATTGCAGCTTCACGAAGAAGCAGGTCTTGCGGCTGAAAGTGGTTGCGTCGACTGTACTCCCATCGCTGATGGGATCGGTGTAAACCCGCGGAATGCCCTCCCACGCTGCTGCGCCATCCGCCGTGTTTAAGTCAGCTCAAAGTGAGCGCTGTTATCGGCGTCGTCGCTTGCGTTTCTCATCAGCGATGTATTGATCGAGTCGTTATGGTGCAGCGCATCGACGCGGAAGTCACCCCGCCGAGCGACAAATACGTGAGCAACTGTCACTGCTGTCCCGGCTAGCCGGGACAGTTTTCAGGCTGATGAAGGCCCCTCGCCACAGGCGTGCCGATTGCCTCCTCCCGCGCCTTTCATTCAGCTTTTGCAAGCTGGAACGAGCTCAAGCGACAGGATTTTCGAGTTCCCGCTGCGATGCCCGTTCACTGCGGCTGCGCCAGCAGCTTTTCCACGGCCTGGGTGAAGGTCGAGCTGTCCGGGCTCACGCCCGACGCGAAGCTCATGACCTGCTTGCCGTCGCGCGAAATCAGGTACTTGTGGAAATTCCACTTCGGCGCCTGACCGGTGCGCTTGGCCAGGTCGGCGAAGAGCGGGTTCAGATCGGCTTTTCCGGCCGCGACGCTGCTCTTGCTGAACATCGGGAATTTCACGTTGAAGGTGTTCTCGCAGAACTCGGCGATTTCCTTGTTGCTGCCGTACTCCTGGTTGCCGAAATCACCGGATGGAAAACCAAGTACCACCAGCCCCTTGTCCGCATAGCGCGCGGACACCGCTTCCAGCGCCTTGTACTGGGGCGTGTAGCCGCAAAAACTTGCCGTGTTGACCACCAGGACCACCTTGCCGGCGTACTGGCACAGCGCCTGTGGTTTTTCGTCCTGCAGGCGAGGCATTTGCCGGTTCAGCAGCTCCGGGCAGGCTGCGCCGGAAGTCGCGGGCTCGGCCGCCGGTGCGGCATGGGCGGCGGTCGTGGCCAAAGCCATCGCGACCATCGCGAGGCCGGCGAAGGCGGCGCGCCGCAGGAGGGAACCGAAGGACGTGTTCATGGGCTGTGTCTCCAGGATCGGTGAATCCGAACGGTCGTGCTGCTTCGTAATAAGCGAACCCGGCGTGAGATCGGTCGGATGCGGGATTAGGCCAGATCGCCCCATGGGCCGATGCCGTAAGGGATTGTCATGGTGCGACCGGTAGAATCCGGCGCGCTTAACAGGACGCAGACAGATGCTTTATCCCGAACTCTTCAAGCAACTCGAGGCCGTGCGCTGGAACATGGACACGGATATTCCGTGGGACAAGTTCGACGCGTCCAAGCTGACCGACGACCAGGCGCGCACGATCAAGATGAACGCGATCACCGAGTGGTCCGCGCTGCCCGCCACCGAGATGTTCCTGCGCGACAACAAGGACGACAGCGACTTCTCCGCGTTCATGAGCGTTTGGTTCTTCGAGGAGCAGAAGCATTCGCTGGTGCTGATGGAATACCTGCGCCGCTTCCGTCCGGACATGGTGCCGACCGAAGCGGAACTGCACGAGGTGCGCTTCGAATTCGATCCGGCCCCGGCGCTGGAGACGCTGATGCTGCACTTCTGCGGCGAGATCCGTCTGAACCACTGGTACCGCCGCGCCGCCGAATGGCACACCGAGCCGGTCATCAAGGCGATCTACGAGACCCTGTCGCGCGATGAAGCCCGTCATGGCGGCGCCTACCTGCGCTACATGAAGCGCGCGATGAGCAAGTTCGGGGACGAGGCGAAGGCGGCATTCGCGAAGGTCGGCGTGCTGATGGCCAGCGCGCGCCGCACCGCGCAGGCGCTGCACCCGACCAACCTGCATGTGAACGCCAAGCTGTTCCCGCGCGACACCATCCAGAGCCGCCTGCCCGATCCGGAGTGGCTGGAGCGCTGGCTCGACAAGCAGATCCAGTTCGACAGCGTCTGGGAAAACAAGGTCGTCGAACGCATCCTGCACAACATGAGCCTGCTGATGGAGCGCAGCTTCGTGAGCGTCCAGGAGTTGAACCGCTTCCGCAAGGAGTTGACGCAACGCCTGGCTCAGGCGACGCAGCAGGCGCCAGGTGGCGACGCCACGCCGCAGGCGACCTGACCCTCGCGTTTTCCGCTCGTACGAAGGCCCGCCGACGCGGGCCTTCTTCATTTGAGCCGCAGCGCTCCTCGAGGGTGTTCCCACGCATGCCCCGCTGCATGCAAACCGCTCGCCACCCGGCCACAATGCGCCGTCCGACCTCGCGTCGATTCCACTGTCCAACGCCATCCGACACCGCTCATGAAGTATCTGCACACCATGGTCCGAGTGACCGATCTCGATGCCTCGCTGAAGTTCTACCGCGACGCCCTGGGGCTGCAGGAGGTGCGCCGCAGCGAGCATGAGGCCGGCCGTTTCACCCTGGTCTATCTGGCCGCACCCGGCGACGAGGACGCGCAGATCGAGCTGACCTACAACTGGGATCCCGAGATCTATACCGGGGGTCGCAACTTCGGTCACGTGGCCTACGCGGTCCCCGACATCTACGCCGCCTGCCAGCGCCTGATGGACGCTGGCGTGACGATCAACCGCCCGCCGCGTGACGGCCGCATGGCTTTCGTGCGCTCGCCCGACAACATCTCGATCGAGCTGCTGCAGGACGGCCCGGCGCTGCCGCCGGCCGAGCCCTGGATCTCGATGCCCAACACCGGCGCCTGGTAAGCGCCCGCGCGACGTCTTCGGCATCCTCACCGTCTCTGCTCATGGACCACCTGCTGCTGCGATTGATCGCGCCGTTGTTGATGGCCGCGCCGCTGGCCTGCGCCGCACAGGCGCAAGGCAAGCTGCTGTTGACCGGCGGGGTGAGCAGCATCGATGGCGCGGCTGGTGGCGGTTTGTCGCCATGGGCATTGACCGGCAGCTACGCGACGGCGGGCCAGATCGGTGCGACCGCGTACCTCACGCGCTTGCCGGTGCAGGACTACGGCTTCACCGGCTACGGCGCCGCCGTGGCTTTTGGCGAGCGCGCCGAGCTGTCGATCGCCAGGCAGGACTTGAGCGCTGGCGCCACGGGCGCAGCGCTGGGGTTACCCGGGCTCCGGCTCAAGCAGACGATCCTCGGCGCGAAGGTGCGACTGGGCGGCGATGCGGTGCTCGATGCCGACACCTGGATGCCGCAGCTCGCGCTGGGCGTCGAGTACAAGCACCTCGACGCGGGTGGCCTGGCGCCGACGCTGAGCGCGCTCGGCGCGAAGCGTCAGGGCGTGGACATCTATCTGAGCGCGACCAAGCTGTTCCTGGCGCAAAGCACGCTGGTGAACCTGACGCTGCGCGCGACGCGCGCCAATCAGAACGGCCTGCTGGGCTTCGGCGGGACGGCGAGCGGCAGTTATTCGCTGGTGCCGGAGGTGTCGATCGCCTACCTGCTGAATAAGCAGTGGGCGGTGGGCGTCGAGTACCGCGTGAAGCCCGACAAGCTCAATTCATCGATCCTGGGCGACGCGCTGCGAGAGGACGACTGGAAGGATGTGTTCGTCGCCTGGGCGCCCAACAAGCATGTGTCGCTGACGGCTGCCTATGTGGACCTCGGTGGCATCGTGCCGGGGATCCAGCCGCGTCGTCAGCGCGGCGTCTACGGCTCGATTCAATTCGCCTACTGACCGCGGCCTCGCCGCGCTCCGACGACTCGACCAGGAGGTCTGCACGATGCGATCCGCTCGAAGGCTGTGGAGGGCTGGCGCGCTGGCTCTGCTGATGGGCGTGGGCGCCGCGTCGATCGCCGGCGCGGCGGATGACGGGCTGTATCGCGCGCTGGGCGGCGAGGAGGGCATCGCCCACATCGTCGACGGCATGATCGATCGCGCCTATGCGGATGAGCGCATCAAGCGCAAGTTCGATGGCGTCAACCCGAAAGCGCTGAAGGAATCGATCCGCAAGCAGTTCTGCCAGCTCAGCGGCGGCCCATGCGTCTACGACGGCGAGACGATGGCGAAGTCGCATGCCCACCTCGCGCTGGACAAGGCCGACTTCAATGCGTTGGTCGAAGACCTGCAATTGGCGATGGACGCGCAGCGGGTGCCGTTCGCCGTTCAGAACCGCCTGCTGGCGCTGCTCGCGCCGATGCATCGGGACATCATCACGCAGTGAGCTTGGTCGCGTGTGCGGCTTTGGTTCGAGGTGTGGTGATGAGCGTCGTGGGGCCGCAGAAAGCAGAAAGCCCGGCGGAGCCGGGCTTTCGTGAATCTGGTGGCCAAGGGCGGAATCGAACCACCGACACGCGGATTTTCAATCCGCTGCTCTACCAACTGAGCTACTTGGCCATGAGACTGGGTCTCTGTCTCCGTTGTTCCGGGTCTTGCGACTCGTGCTGAACAACGAAGACCGCGACTATAGCACTAAATTCCGCTGCCCCGCTTGTTTCTTGAAAGATCGACGCCGAGCTGCTTCAGCTTGCGGTACAGATGGGTCCGTTCCAGCCCCGTCTTCTCGGCCACGCGGGTCATCGAGCCGTTCTCCTTGGCCAGGTGGAACTCGAAGTAGCTCTTCTCGAACGCGTCGCGCGCCTCGCGCAGCGGTCGGTCCAGCTCGAACACCTGCTCGGAGGCCAGGCCCTGGTGCGGCAGGGGCGCCACCGGCGCCAGGCCGGCCGAGGGCATCGGCAGCGTGCCGGCCGTCATCGCGGGCAGCACCTCGGGGCGCGGGTAGCTGTTGCCGATGTTGAGGCCCACACCCACCACCGGCGCCGCCGGCGGGGCCGGGCGCGGCGTGGTCTTCACCAGCGCCTGCTCCACCGCGCGCAGCAGCTTCTGCAGCGTGATCGGCTTTTCCAGGAAGGCCATCGCGCCGAACTTGGTCGCTTCGACCGCCGTGTCGATCGTGCCGTGGCCGCTCATCATGATCACCGGCATCGTCAGCTGGCCGGAGCTGCCCCATTCCTTCAGCAGCGTCACGCCATCGACGTCAGGCATCCAGATGTCCAGCAGCACCAGGTCGGGCCGCGAGCGCTCGCGGGCGGCGCGCGCCTGCTGGGCGTTCTCCGCGAGCTCGATCGTGTGCCCCTCGTCCGAGAGGATTTCAGACAAGAGGGCGCGGATGCCCAATTCGTCGTCAACAACAAGAATGGTTGCCATGTATGCCTACTGTTCACGCGGGCCGAGGCGCGTCCTGCGCAGGGCTCGGTGCAGTCGCGAGTTTTGAAAATGATAACGAAACTTGTGCGCCGCTCGGCGGCAGATCGGCGCCGCTGGCGGCTGGGAGATTCACCAGCCGGATGCGCGCGCCATGCTCATCCGCGATTTTCTTCACCACCGCCAGCCCCAGGCCGGTCCCCTTGGTCTTGGTCGTGACGTAAGGCTCGAAGGCCCGCTTCAGCACGTTCTCCGCGAAGCCGTGGCCGTTGTCGGTGACGACCAGCCGGAGCGCCCGCAGTTCGCCGGCCTCGTTCATCGCCTTCTGCGTGCGCACGGTCACCCGGCCGTCGGGGCGCTCGCTGACCGCGTCCAGCGCGTTCTGCACGAGGTTGTGGATGACCTGCCGCAGCTGCGGCGCGTCGCCCAGGATCGCCGGTGGATCGGACGCCAGGTCCGCGCCCAGGTGGCCGGATTCCTGCGCCTCGGCGTACAGGGTCAGCACCTCGGCCACCAGCGCGTTCAGGTCCAGCGGCGCCAGCTTGGCGGCCGGCAGGCGGGCGTAGTCGCGGAACTCGTTGACCAGCTGCTTCATCGCCTGCACCTGGTTCACGATCGTGCCGACGGAACGCACCAGCATCGCCTGGTCGTTGCCCTCGAGCTTGGACTCCAGCTTGAACTGCAGCCGCTCGGCCGACAGCTGGATCGGCGTCAGCGGGTTCTTGATCTCGTGGGCGAGCCGGCGCGCGACCTCGCTCCAGGCCGCGGAGCGCTGCGCCGACACCACCTCGCTGATGTCGTCGAAGACCAGCAGCCGCGCCTCCTGCGGCAGCAGCGCGCCGCGCACCAGCAGGGTCAGCGCGGTCTTCTCGTCCAGTTGCAGTTCGAAGGAGTCCTGCCAGTGCTCGCGCTCGCCGGATTCCGGACTCTGCAGCTCGAAGCGCTGCCAGATGTCCTTGCCGAAGGCCGCCAGCGCCGGCAGGTCCTCGAGCGGCCGGCCGACGTAGGCCGACAACGGCAGTTTCAGGATGCGGGTCGCGCCGGGATTGACCGTCTCGATGCGGCGGTCGCGGTCGAACACGATGACGCCGGCGGTCAGGTTGTCCAGGATGGTCTGCACATGGGTGCGCGCGCTTTCCAGCTGCGTCACGCTGAGCTCCACCTGGGCCCGCGCGTCGGCCAGCTGCTGGGTCATGTCGGCGAAGGACCGCGTCAGCCCGCCGAGTTCGTCGCGCGAGCGGAACACCGGCTTGGCCTTCAGGTCGCCGGTCGCGACCTCGCGCATGCCCTCGGCCAGCAGCAGCAGCGGCTGCACCAGCTGGTTGGACAGCGCCACCGCCAGCAGCAGCGCCGCGAACACCGCCAGGATCAGCACCAGCGTCAGCGTGCCCAGGTACATGCGCCGCAGGCCGTCGCGCAGCAGCGAGCGCTGCAGGTACTCCTGGTTGGCGGCCGACACGTTCAGCGCGTTGCTGATGACCTTGCCGGAGATCTGCTTGACGACCATCAGGTAGCGGTCGCTGTTGGTCAGCTGCAGCGCGCTGCTGGGCAGCAGCGCCAGCGAGCGGATGCGGGCCTCGCCCAGCACCGCCTGCTGCTCGTCCTCCAGGCCCTCCAGGCGCGAGGCGACGCCGTTGTTGCGCGCCTGCGCCAGCAGCGTGCTGCTGGGGCGCTCGGGGATCTCGCTCGACTCCCCGCCGGCGGACAGCACGACCTGCCCGTTCCCGGCGATCAGCGCGACGCTGCGCGCATTCATCTGGTCGCGCAGCCGCTCCAGCGCCAGCGGCGCCAGTGCGCCGTCCTCCCAGCGCTCGGCCGCGGCGCGGGTGCGCGCGTTCTGTTCGGTGCGCAGGTTCTCCAGCGTGTCCTGGCCCAGCGCGAGGCCGGCTTCCAGCGCACTGGCCAGGCGCTGGTCGAACAGGCTCTCGATGCTGCGATTCACGAACTGGTAGGACACCGTGTAGATCAGCAGCCCCGGCACGACCCCGACGATCGCGAAGATGCCGGCCAGCTTCAGCAGCAGCCGGCTGCCGAAGCGGCCGCGCTTGACGCGCAGCGCCAGCCGCGTGCCGGCGGCGCCGATCACGATGACCAGCGCGGTGGCGACCGCCACGTTCACCCAGAACAGCCAGACGAAATGGCGCTCCAGGAAGCCGCGCTGCGCGGTGGTGCTGATGGACAGCAGGAAGGCCAGCATGCCGCAGGCGCCCGCGATCGCGGCCACGGAGATCAACCACGCCAGGCGTGCCGACTTGGTCACGGGTCAGGATCCTTGCTGAGTCACGAGAGGCGGGAACGGATGGGGCGACGCGCGGTCAGGGCTGCGGCTTGTTGGGCGGCGGCGCGGCCGGCGCCTCGAGCGTGAGCGTCAGCGTGCGGTCGACGCCCAGCGTCCAGCCCTGGCTGCCGCCCAGGCCGATCTGCAGCGGTCTGGGCAGCTGCGCGGTGTCCAGCTTGTAGCTGAACTCCAGGTAATAACGACCGTCGTCCTCGATCTCCTTGGCGTCGGCGACGCGCCAGCCGGAGACACCGCGCAGCGAGGCGATCGCCTCGCCCAGGGTGTCGAAGCTCTGATGCAGGCCGCCGGTGCTGACGCGGTACTGGCGGGTCAGCGGCTGCCAGGTCAGGCGCCAGGTGCGGTTGGCCTGGGCGACCCGGGCATCGCGCCAGTACCAGCGGCTGCGCAGCACCTGGACCTCGGCGACGAAGTAGATCGCCACGCCCTTGAGCAGCGCGTCCTCGGCCTGCCGGGGCAGCTCGAAACGCGTGCTGAAGCTGACCGCCAGGCCGTCCTCGGCGCGCTCCGCGTTGAGCAGCTGCAGCGCCACGCCTTGCGCCAGTGCCCAGCCGTGCAGCACCAGCAGCGCGCCGACCAGGGTCAGGCGCTGCCACCAGGCACGCAGCGGAACGGAACGGGACGGCGGGGACACGCGGACGGGATTCGACGAGGAGTTCGGGGATCAGGCCTTGTGCAACAGCGCGTAATAGAAGCCGTCGGTGACGGCCGCCGCGCCGGGCGCGAGGTCCTGGCGGGCATTGTCCGCGAGCGGCAGCAGATGCCCGGCCCCCTGGTCGAACTGACGCGACCGCGCATCGCCATGGCGTTGCAAAAACGCGTCGATCTGGTCCTGTCCCTCGGACCGGAAGACCGAGCAGGTCGCGTAGAGCAGCCGGCCGCCCGGCTTGAGCAGCGGCCACAGCGCCTCCAGCAGCTCGGACTGGATCCGCGCCAGCGCCGGGATGTCGTCGGGGCGGCGCAGCCAGCGCACGTCGGGATGGCGGCGCACGATGCCGGAGGCGCTGCAGGGCGCGTCCAGCAGGATCGCGTCGAAGGCGCGCCCGTCCCACCAGGCGGCGGTGTCGCGGGCGTCGGCGGCGCGCACCGCGCCCTCCAGCCGCAGCCGCTGCAGGTTCTGGCGGACCCGCTCCAGCCGCTTGGCGTCGGCGTCCAGCGCCAGCAGATCGAGGCGGTTGCCGGCCAGTTCCTGCAGATGGGCGGTCTTGCCGCCGGGCGCCGCGCAGGCGTCCAGCACCCGCGCGCCGGCGCCGAGCAGCGGCCAGTCCTCGCCGGGGGCCAGGTCTTGAGGCGGGTGCTGGCCGAGCAGTAGCGGCGCGGCGAGCTGCGCCGAGGCGTCCTGCACCGACGCATGCCCGTCGTCGAAGCCGGGCAGGGCCTGGACCGGACGCGGCTCGTCGAGCACCACCGCCTGCGGGAACAGCGCGCCGGCCGGATGGGCGGCGATGCCGGCCTCGCCCAGCCGGGCGAGGTAGCCGGCGAGGTCGTCGTGGGCCGGGTTGACGCGCAGCGTCATCGGCGGCTTCTGCTGGTTGGCCTGGAGCAGGCCTTCCCAGGCGGCGGGCCAGTCCGCGCGCAGCCGGTCCTGCCACCAGCGCGGATGGTTGAAGCGGGCGACCGGATCGGCCTGGGCGGCGGCGACCAGCGCCTCCCGCTCGCGCAGGAAACGGCGCAGCACCGCGTTCACGAAGCCGGCGCTGTTGGGCGCGCGCTGGCGGACCGCATGGACGGCCTGGTCGACCAGCGTGTGCTCGGCGTAGGCCGATTCGCCGGGCCAGAGCAGCGCCAGCGCGGTCAGCAGCAGCGCGTCGACGCGCGGCGGCGGGTTCTTGGGGGCGAGGGCCGCGCGCACCGCCTGCGCGGCGCCCAGCCGTCGCAGCACGGTGAAGCTCAGCGCCTGCACGCCGGGTCGGATCTCGGCAGGGCAGCGCGACAGCCAGTCGGTCAGCGAGTGGCCGTCGCGCACGGCCTGGACCGCGTCGGAGGCATTGGCCAGCAGCCGGTGCAGCGGGGGCGCGCCGCCGCTGGCGGCGTTCTTGGGGGAGGGGACGGAAGACACCGCGCGAGTTTAGTGGGCCCGTCCCGACCGGGCCCCGCGCAAGGCCAAGCCCCGGCTTTCGCAATCCCGGGCGGAAGCCGCGACAATCGCCGGTCCCCCATGAGAACGCAGGCTTCATGACGAGCACCCCGATCCTGAGCCCCGAGGACCTGGCCGCGCTGCCGGCCTCGGAGCGCATCCGCTACCGGCTGGTCCAGGCCGGGCGGCGCCACCACGCCAACGACAACATCGCCGAATTCATCGAGGCGGGCGAGCTCGACCAGCTGCAGGCCGAGGTGCAGGCGCGCATGCAGGGCGTGCTGGAAGCGCTGGTCATCGATACCGACAGCGACCACAACACCCAGGAGACCGCCAAGCGGGTGGCCAAGATGTTCCTGAAGGAGGTCTTCGCCGGCCGCTACGCGCCGCCGCCGCCGGTGACCGAGTTCCCCAACGCCGAGCGCCTGAACGAGCTGATGATCGTCGGCCCGATCACGGTGCGCAGCGCCTGCTCGCACCACCTGTGCCCGATCATCGGCAAGGTCTGGATCGGCCTGCTGCCCAGCGAGCATTCCAACCTGATCGGCCTGTCCAAGTACGTGCGCCTGACCGAATGGATCATGAGCCGCCCGCAGATCCAGGAAGAAGCCGTCGTGATGCTGGCCAACGAGCTGCAGGAACGCGTCCAGCCCGACGGCCTGGCCATCGTGATGGACGCCGACCACTTCTGCATGCACTGGCGCGGCGTCAAGGACATGGACTCGACGATGACCAACAGCGTCATGCGCGGCTCCTTCCTGAAGGACGCGACGCTGCGGGCGGAGTTCCTGGCGCTGATGAAGCAGAAGGGCTGAGGCGCCCCAGGCGCTCGGCGGCTCAGCGGCTCAGAGGCTGCGCGCCTCGCTGAAGCCCACGAAGCTCATCAGCACGCGGGTGGGGAACTGGCGGATCGCGGCGTTGTAGGCCTCGACCGCCTGGTTGAACACCTGGCGTGAGAACGCGCGCTGGCGCTCGATCATCTTGAGCTCGTCGACGGCGCCGGCCAGGTCGGGCTCGATGCTGAGTTCGGCGTGATGCTCCACCAGCGACACCAGCCGCGTCAGCGCCGCGCCGTGCACCGCCGCGGCCACCGCCAGCGTCGCCACCGGATCGGCTGCGTGCGGCCTGACGCGCACCGCCTGCGTCGCGGCGCGCGCCTCGACCTGCGCCGCGGCCAGCGCGTCCAGGCTGGCCTGCTCGCTGGGCAGGCGCTCGCGCAGCCGCTCCAGCAGCAGGTCGCCCTGCGCGAAGCGCCGGGTCAAGGCGTCGTCCAACTGCGCGAAGGCCCTGGCGATTTCATTGCGCAGCAGCATCACGCGGTTGTAGGCGCCGATGCTCCAGAACACCAGCACCGCCGCCAGCGCCCACAGCCCCCAGTTCCAATGCCACTGCATCGCGTCCGCCGCGCTCAGGCCGAGACCGCCGCGCCGCCGGAGCGGGCGCGCTGGAACTCGTCCCAGCCCCGGGCGCGCAACTCGCAGGCCGGGCAGTGGCCGCAGCCCCAGCCCCAGGCATGGCGGGTGGTGCGCTCGCCGAGGTAGCAGGTGTGCGTGTGCTCAACGATCAGGTCGTTGAGCGCCGTGCCGCCCAGCGCTTCGGTCAGCGCCCAGGTCTGCGCCTTGGTCAGGAACATCAGCGGCGTGTCCAGTGTCATCGGGGTGTCCAGGCCCAGGCTCAGCGCCACCTGCAGCGCCTTGAGCGTGTTGTCGCGGCAGTCGGGGTAGCCGGAGAAGTCGGTCTCGCACATGCCGCCGACCAGCACCGACGCGCCACGCCGGTAGGCCAGCGTCGCGGCGAAGGTCAGGAACAGCAGGTTGCGGCCCGGCACGAAGGTGTTGGGCAAGCCGTTGGCCTGCAGCTCGATCTCGCGCTCCTGGGTCAGCGCGGTGTCGGAGATCTGGCCCAGCAGCCCGAGGTCGAGCAGGTGGTCCTCGCCCAGCTTGGGCGCCCAGTGCGGGAACTGCGCGGCGATCTCGGCGCGCACGGTCTGGCGGCAGTCGAGCTCGATGCGATGGCGCTGGCCGTAGTCGAAGCCCAGGGTCTCGACCTCGGCGAAGCGGTCCAGCGCCCAGGCCAGGCAGGCGGTGGAGTCCTGGCCGCCGGAGAACAGCACCAGCGCCTTGCGGCGCGAGGCGTGGACGGCGGGGATCGGGGCGGGGGCGGCGTCGGACATGGCGGACCAGCGGTTGACAAGGAAAACGGCAGGCCGGAAGTGTGCCAGCACCGTGATAGCGTGGCCGGCCCAAGGAGGAAAAGCAATGCAACGACTGTTCACGACGCGCGCCGTCGCGGGCGCCGCGTTGGCGGCGCTGGCGGCCGGCCCGCTGGCCCTCGGCGAGGCCCGCGCGGCCGCCGGTTCCGCGGGGGTGTCCACCATTTCGCAGGTGCTGCTGTACCCGGGTGGCGCGCAGGTCGACCGCACGCTGCGCGTGCCGGCTGGCGCGGTCCAGGCGCGCTTCGCCTGTCTGCCCGCCAGCCTGGAGCGCGACGCGCTGCAAGTCCAGGCGCCGCCGGGCGTGAATCTCGGCGAGCTCAAAATCGAGCGCGCCCCGCGCGACTCGCTGCCGGAATGCCGCCAGCGCGATCCGCGGGTGCGCGAGATCGAGCAGCAGCGCGCCGCCGTGGAGGCGGAGATCGCCGGCGTCGACCTGGCGCTCGGCTACCTGAAGGGGCTCTCGGATCGCGAGGCGCGGCCCGGCGCCACGCTCGGCGCCAGCCTGGACACGCTGCGCCGCAACGGACAGGACCTGACCGCGCGGCGTCAGACGCTGAAGGACCGGCTGACCGATCTGGGCAACGACCTGGCGGCGGCGAAGGCCTTGGCGCCGACGGCGTCGGCCCAGGTGTCGGTGGTGACGCTGCGTCTGTCGACGGCCGAGGCGGCCGATGTCGGGCTCTCCTATCGCGTCGCGGGCGCCGGCTGGCAGCCGCAATATCGCGCGCGCCTGGATACCGCGACCGGCGCGCTGGCGATCGAGCGCCTGGCGCAGATCGCGCAGACCAGCGGCGAGGACTGGACCGACGTGAAGCTCAAGCTCTCGACGGTGCGGCCGCGCGACGCCGTCGCGCTCGAGCCACTGGTGCCCTGGACGCTGGCGGTCCAGCAGGAAATCTTCGAGAAGATGACCCGTTCCCGGATGGCGATCGCACCGGTGGCGATGGCCGCACCGGCGCCGGCTGCGGATCTGCGTTCCGTCGAGGTGACGGGCTCGCGCGTCGCGGAGACGATCCGCTTCGATCCGAGCGTCTTCGAAGGCGAGTTCGGCGCCGAATACGACCTGCCGCAGCGCGTGACGCTGCGCGCGGACGGCGCGATGTCGACGGTCAGCCTGGGCCGCACGGCCGAGCAGGCCCGGGTGCTTGCACGCGTGCAACCACGGACCGAGGCGGCGGCCTACCTCGTCGCCGAGCTGCCACGCCCGCAGGGCTCGTGGCCCGCGGGGCCGGTGCAGTTGTTCCGCGACAACGCGCTGATCGGCCAGGTGCCGCTGCAGTTCGGCGGCGAGACCACGTGGACGCTGCCCTTCGGTCTCGACGACCGGCTGCGCGTGCGCGTGGAGCCCGACAAGCGCGATGGCGCGAACGGCGGCTTCATCGGCGGGCGCCGCGAGGTCGTGGTGACGCGCCAATGGCAGGTCGAGAACCTGCGCGGCAAGCCGGTGACGCTGCAGGTGCTGGAGCCGGCGCCGGTGTCGGAGCACGAAGACATCCGCGTGCAGACGCAGTTCACGCCGCCGGTGACCAAGGCCGACTGGCGCGACCAGCGCGGGATCCAGATGTGGGAACTGCCGCTGGCGCCGAACCAGACGCAGCGCTTCCAGGCGGTCTACAAGGTCAGCGCGCCCAAGGACGCCAACGTTCCGAACCTGCCCTGAGGCTGCGCGCGGCCGGCTCCGCGAGGCCGGGCGCGCAGGACCGCGTCAGGTCCTGATCTCGCCCTGGCCCAGCACCACCCACTTCATCGAGGTCAGGCCTTCCAGGCCCACCGGGCCGCGGGCGTGGAACTTGTCGGTGGAGATGCCGATCTCCGCGCCCAGGCCGTACTCGAAGCCGTCGGCGAAGCGCGTGCTGGCGTTGACCATCACGCTGGCCGAATCGACCTCGCGCAGGAAGCGCATCGCGCTGAGGTGGTTGGTGGTGAGGATCGCGTCGGTGTGATGCGAGCCATGGCGGTTGATGTGCGCGATGGCCTCGTCCAGCGAGTCGACGATCTTGATGCTGATGACCGGCGCCAGGTACTCGGTGTCCCAGTCCTGCGGCGTGGCGGGCTTGAGCAGGTCGCGCGGCACCGCTTCCAGCAGCGCCAGCGCGCGCTCGCAGCCGCGCATCTCCACGCCCTTGGCCGCGAACACCATGCCGATGCGCGGCAGGAAGTCGGCGGCCTGCTTCGCATGGACCAGCAACGACTCGGTCGCGTTGCAGGGGCTGTACTTCTGCGTCTTGGCGTTGTCGACGACGGTCACCGCCAGGTCCAGGTCGACCTCGGCGTCGACGTAGCTGTGGCAGTTGCCGTCCAGGTGCTTGATCACCGGCACGCGGGCCTCGCGGCTGATGCGCTCGATCAGGCCCTTGCCGCCGCGCGGAATGATCACGTCGACGAAGGCCGGCATCGCGATCAGCAGCCCGACCGCGGCGCGGTCGGTGGTGTTGACCAGCTGCACCGCCTCGCGCGGCAGGCCGGCTTCCTCGAGGCTGTCGGCCACCAGCGCCGCCAGCGCCAGGTTGCTGTGCAGCGCCTCGGAGCCGCCGCGCAGGATGCAGGCGTTGCCGCTCTTGATGGCGAGCGACGCGGCCTCGATGGTCACGTTGGGGCGGCTCTCGTAGATCATGCCGAACACGCCCAGCGGCACGCGCATCTGGCCGACGCTGATGCCGGTGGGGCGGCGTTTCACGCCGGTGATCTCGCCGATCGGATCGGGCATCGCGGCGATCTGCTCGCAGCCCTCGGCGACGGTGGCGAGCACTTTCGGGGTCAGGCGCAGGCGGTCGACCATCGGCGCGTCCAGGCCGGCTTCGACGGCGGCGGACAGGTCGCGCTCGTTCGCGGCGGCCAGGGCCGGGCCGGCCTCGCGCAGGCGGCGGGCCAGCGCCAGCAGGGCGATGTTCTTCGCGGCGGTCGGCGCGGCGGCCATCAGCGTCGCGGCCGCGCGGGCCGCCTCGCCGACGCCGGTCATGTAGGCGGTGAGGTCGGTCATGGACGGGGATTCTGACCGATGCCACGCGGTCTCCGCCGCCCTGGGGCCATCGCAAGCGGCCAGCCTAGCCTTCGCGAAGCTTCATCCCCTCTTCCCGCGCGGGGAAGAGGGCGTTGCCGAAGCCCGGTCAGGGCTTCGCGGCGGAGGACGGCATCGACGGCGCGGTCACGCCGACCGGCGCGCCCTGCGGATCGCGGATCTCCAGCGGCTTGCGGCCCAGCGCCTCCAGCTGCGGCAGCACCTTGGCCTTGTCGCCGACGGCCACGACGATCAGCGCCGCCGGGTCGACGTGGGTCCTGGTCGCCTGGTAGGCGCTGTTCGCGGTGACCGCGGCGAACTTGCGGGGCAGCGCGGTGATGCTGTCCGCCGGCATGCCGACCGCCCACTCGCTGGCGTAGCTCGACGCCACGACGCGGTTGGTGTCGAACAGGCCCGGCAGCGCCAGCAGCTGCGCGTTGCGCACCCGGTTGAGCTCCTCGGCGCCCATCGGCTTGGCGCGCATGCCCTCGATCTCCTTGAACATGTCGCTCAGCGCCGGGCCGGTCACGTCGGTGCGGACGCTGCCGCGGATGCCGAACAGGCCGCTGTCGCGGTTCATCGTGTAGGCCGAATAGATGCCGTAGGTGTAGCCCTTGACCTCGCGCAGCTGCGTGTTGATCCGCGAGGTGAAGAGGCCGCCCATCGCGGCGTTCATGACCTTGATGTCCTCGGCGTCGGGCGTGCCGGCCTTCGGGCCCGGAGCAACGACGCTCAGCGCGGTCTGCGGCGCGCCCGGCTTGTCGACCAGCACGACCCGTGCGGCCACCGGCTGGGGCGCGGCGGTGTTCACCGTCGCCGCCGCGGTCGCCGGACGCGCCCAGCCGCCGAACAGGCGCTCGGCCAGCGCCTTGAGCTCGTCGGCGGAGATGTCGCCGGCCACCACCAGCGCGGCCTGGTCCGGCCGGTAGTGGGTGGACCAGAACTGGCGCAGCGCGGCCGCGTCGGTGGCCTTGATCGCGGCCTCGTCGCCCAGCGAGGTCTTGGCCAGCGGATGGCCCTCGCCGTAGACCACCCGGTTGGCGACGATCGCGGCCACGGCCGGCGGCTGCTCGCGCTGCTGCTGCAGCGCGGCCAGGCGCTGGTTCTGCATGCGCGCGATCTCGCCGGCGTCGAACGCCGGATGCAGCGCCACGTCCGCCATCAGCGCCAGCGTCTGCGGGAAGTTGCGCTTGAGGCTGCTGGCCTCGATGCGGGCCTCGTCGCGGCCGGCGCCGCTGCTGATCGCGGCGCCCAGTGCGGCGGCTTCGTCGGCGATCTGCTGCGCGGAGCGGGTCTGCGTGCCCTGCTGCAGCATGCCGGCGGTGAAGCTCGACAGGCCCGGCCGGTCCGCCGGATTGGCGGTCTGGCCGGCGCGCACGACCAGCGTCGCGCTCACCAGCGGCAGTCCCGGGTTGGGGATGTGGATCAGCGTCAGGCCGTTGGCCAGCGTCAGGCGCCGGCCCTCGGGCAGCACCGGCGCCTTGGCCTTGCCGCCCTTGGGCGGCGTCTTGCGCCAGGCGACGTCGGGGTTCATCGACTCGCGCTCGCCCTGGGCGGCCTTCGTGGGCGCCGGCGGCGTCGGCACCTCGGCGGCGAGCTTCTGCTCGCCCGGCGTGGCCAGCACGACGACGCGGGCGTTCTTCTTCAGCTGCTGCGCCACCACGTCGCGGACCTGCGCCGGCGTGATCGCCTGGTAGCGGGCCAGGTCCTTGCCGATGTAGTTCGGGTCGCCGGCCTGCTGGTTGTAGTAGTTGATCTGGTCGGCCAGGGTCTGGACCTTCTCCAGCCGCGACAGCGTGCCGGTCTCGATCGCGGCGCGGGCACGGGCCATCTCCTCGGGCGTGGGCGGATTGGTGGCCAGCTCGGCGACGGCGTCGTCGACGATCTTCTGGATCTCGTCCAGCGACTTGCCGGGCCGCGCCACCACCTCGATCGAGAACACCGAGCCCAGCGACAGCGAGTACTGCTGCACCTGCACCGACTGCGCCAGCTGCTTGTCGTAGACCAGTGTCTTGTAGAGGCGGCTGGACTTGCCGCCGCCCAGCACGTGCGAGGCGATGTCCAGTTCCGCGTCGCCCGGCTGGAACACGGCGGGCGTGTGCCAGGCCACGTCCAGGCGCGAGAGCTCGATGCGGTCGGTCACCTCGATGCGCTTTTCCTCGGTCAGCCGGGGCTGCTCGACCTTGACCGGCGGCACCGGATCACCGGCCTTGAGCGGGCCGAAGTACTTCTGCACCAGCCGCTTGGCCTGCGCCGGGTCGAAGTCGCCGGCCAGCACCAGCGTGGCGTTGTTGGGCCGGTAGTAGCTGCGGGCGAAGGCCTTCACGTCCTCCAGCTTGATCGACTGGATGTCCGCATGCGAGCCGATCACGGTGGCGCGGTACGGATGGCCCTCGGGGAACAGCGCCTGGTACAGCGCTTCCTCGACGATGCCGTAGGGCCGGTTCTCGACCGACTGGCGGCGCTCGTTGCGGACTACGTCCTGCTGGTTGGCCAGCGCCACCGAATCGACCTCGTCGATCATGTAGCCCAGCATGTCCGACTTCAGCCACAGGCCCAATTCGAGCTGGTTGGACGGCAACGTGAAGAAGTAGTTCGTGCGGTCGAAGTCGGTCGTGCCGTTGGAATCGGTGCCGCCGGCGGCGTCGATGATCTTGTCGGCCTGGCCGCGCGGGATGTGGCGGGTGCCGGCGAACATCAGGTGCTCGAACAGGTGGGCGAAGCCGGTCTGGCCCTTGGCCTCGTTGCGGGGACCCGCATGCACCCACAGGTTGAAGGCCACCAGCGGCAGGCGGTGGTCCTCGACCAGGATCACCTCGAAGCCGTTGGGCAGCTTGACCTTCTCCAGCTTCACGTTGAGCGTGCCGCCGACGGTGGAGACGGCGCTGGTGCCAGCGGCGGCCGGCGCGGCGACGGCCGCATGAAGGCCGCCGAGCGCGGTCAGGACAGCCAGGGTGATGGCGGCGGGCGCCGCGGGCATGAATCGCATGGTGGGACGCTTCCCTTCAAGGTTGGTGCGGCGCACGCTATCCAAAGCGGGCGGCCCTCACAAGTGCCGGAACTCAGGCAGATCAAGGCGGGGCGAGGGTACCGCGCCCGCGTGGCCGGCGGGCGTCAAGACCGCGTCGACGCGGCGTCGATAGGGCGTGGACATGGTGTCGACATGGCGTCGACATGGCATGGAAGCGGCACCGATACGGCACCGCAGCGGCGCCGAAGCCGCCTCACAGCGGGCGCAGCATCCATTGCTGGTGCAGCGGCTGCGGCACCGCCCCCAGCGCCCGCAAGGCCGCGCCGCCGAGGTCGTCCCGCTGCAGCTGCGGCACGCGCAGCCGGCGCTGCGGATGCACGGCCACCAGTGCCTGGACCAGCGCGCGGGCGTCGGCCTCGCGCGGGGCGACCAGGCTGTGGACCATGACCGTCTCGTCGGGCAGGCTGAAGACGACCTGCGCGGCCGCGTCGCCGCCGGGCGCCTCCCCATCGCCGGACGCCCCGACCTGCCAGGCGTGGTAGTCGACGCCATGGCGCAGCGTCGCCGCGGTCACCTGCAGCGGCAGCTCGGGCAGGCGCTGCTCCGCGGCTTCCAGCCAGGCGAGCGCGACCGGCATCTCCACCGCATGCGGCGCGGCCCGGCCCTGCGGCGGCGCCGTCGCGATCATGCCGGGCTCGGCGGTGTAGCCGTCCAGCCGATGCCGCGCGCTGAAGCCCCGGCCCTCGTAGAGCCGCCGCGCGCGCTCGTTCTGCGCGAAGACCTCCAGTTCCACCGCGCGCAGGCCGGCGGCGGCGGCGCGGGCGATGAAGTCGTCCAGCAGGGCCGGCGCGGCGCCGGTTCCGCGCGCGGCGGGCAGCGCGCCCATCGTGGCCAGGCGCCAGCGCCCGGCCAGCGGCCGTGGCGCGACGAACGCGAAGGCCAGCGCCGCGCCCGCCGGGTCGAGCGCCACCCGCGACAGCGCCAGGTCCACGCCCTGCCGCGCCAGGAACATCGGCCACTGCGCCGGCGGGATCTGGAACGGGCCGATCAGGTAATCGGAGAAGGCCGCGGTGAAGGCGGCATGCAGCGCCTGCGGGGCGATCTCGTCGCCGCGGACGAAGGCGAAACGCGGGGCGGAGGTGCTCGTCGGGTCGGAGGGCGATGCCGTCATGGGGCTCCTAACGATCGGTGGGAACGGCGATGGTGCCGCGCGCGGGCCGCGGCGCCGCTCGTCACGGCGTGCCGGCGCCGTCCAGCCAGGCGGGGATCGCCAGCCACAGCGGCGCGGTGAGCGCGAACAGCAGCGTGCCCAGCACGATGGCGCCGGAGGCCTCGGCCTCGAGCGTGCGATAGCGCTGCGCGAACATCATCGCGTTCGATCCCGGCGGCAGCGCCGCCATCATGACGATCACGGCGAGCGGCATGCCCGACAGGCCGAAGCCCCAGTGCGCGATGCCCAGCACCAGCGCCGGCAGCACCAGCAGCTTGAGCGCGGCCAGGCCCAGCAGGGAGCGGATCGCGCCGCGCGGCAGGCCGTAGTAGGCCAGCGACATCCCGATCAGCACCAGGCACAGCGGCACCACGGCGCTGCCCAGCATCTGCAGCACCTCGTCCAGCACGGTGGGCAGCGGCAGGCCGGTGAGGTGCCAGGCGAAGCCGCACAGCACCGGCAGCACCACCGGATGGATGACGGTGTTGCGGATCGTCGTGGCGACGGTGCGCCCGAGGCTGGCGCCGCCGGCGCTGTGGCGCGCCAGGTCCATCTCGACCAGCACGGTGGCGACGGTGAGCAGCGTCAGCGCGTGCAGGCTGACGACGGTGATGTGCACCGCCAGGCCGCTCTCGCCGAAGACGCCGGCCACCAGCGGCACGCCGACCTGCAGCGTGTTGCCGAAGCTGGCGGTGATGCTGCGCACCGCCGGGGCGGCGGGGCTGTCGGGATGGCGCTGGCGCTCGTAGAGGTAGACGGCCACCAGCATCAGCACCACCGGCGCGAAGAAGGCGGCGACGGTGAGCCAGGGCAGGGCGGAGAACTCCACCCGCGCGGTGGTGCGGAACATCAGCGCCGGGACGAACAGGTAGAACGCCAGGTTCGAGAGGATGCGGGCGGGGTCGTTCTCGCCGCCGGCCTTGCCCAGCCAGCGCATGTGTCCGACGAACCAGCCCATCCCCGCGGCGATGAAGATCGCCAGCAGCTTGTAGAACAGGACGGCAGTCATGGCCGGGGAGTATGCCCAAGCGCCCGCGCGCGCCGGGCGCCGCCCGCACAGTGGACTGGGGCCACCGCAAGGGCCGTATGGCCGGAGGCCGCGAGGCCGTGAGGCCCGTGTGGCCCGTGTGGCCGTGCAGCCGTGTGGCTGTGTAGCTGTGAGGCCGGGGACCCGGGGCGCGGGACGAGAGGCGGGGCGAGCGTCGGGGAAGCCGGGGGCCGGGTTACGAGGCCAGCGGCAGCTCGAGCGCGAAGCTGAAGCGGCTGCCCTCGTCCACCGAGGTCTGGACGGTGATCTCCCCGCCCATCAGGCGGACGAGCTGCTGGCTGATCGCCAGGCCCAGGCCGGTGCCGCCGGCGCGGCGCGAGAGGTCCGCCACCTGCTCGAAGGGCTGGAACAGCCGCTCCATCTGCGCGCGCGCCATGCCGATGCCGGTGTCCGAGACGGTGAAGCGCAGCATCAGGCTGCTCGGGCCCTGGGCCACGACGTCCACCGACAGCCCGATCCGGCCGTGGTCGGTGAACTTGACCGCGTTGGACAGCAGGTTCAGCAGCACCTGGCGCAGCCGCTGGCCGTCCGCGCGCACCCGCGTCGGCAACTGCGCGTCGAGGTGGACGTCGAAGGCCAGGCCCTTCTCGGCGGCGCGCGGCCGCATCGATTCGCTGCAGATCTCGAGCAGCGCCCGCAGGTCCAGCGGGCTGAGCTGCAGGGTCAGCTTGCCGGCCTCGATGCTGGCGACGTCCAGCAGGTCGGTGATCAGCACCAGCAGGTGCTCGCCGGACTCGCGCATCAGGCGGATGCGCTGCTGCTGCGCCTCGCTGAGCGAGGCATCCATCTGCAGCAGCTGCGCGAAGCCGAGGATGGCGTTGAGCGGCGTGCGGAACTCGTGGCTCATCGTCGCCAGGAAGCGGCTCTTGGCCTGGTTCGCCGCCTCGGCGCGCTGCTTGGCCTGGGACAGCTCGACGGTGCGCTCGGTGACCAGTTCCTCGAGGTGATCGCGATGCTGGGTGAGTTCCTGCTCCGCCAGCCGGCGCAGCGTGATGTCGCTGACCAGGCCCTCGATGCGCGGCGCGCCGTCGAGCACCAGGTGCAGGCTGAGCTCGACCCACAGGTCGCGTCCGTCTCGCGTGGTCACCAGCAGCGGCACCTGCTGCAGCAGCCGGTGGCGCTCCAGCGCGAGGGCCAGGCGCCGGTACTCGTCGCGCTCGATGCGCACCACGCGCCGCAGCGTGACGCCCTGCGCGTCCTCGGGCCGGCCCAGTCCCAGCATGTGGGCCAGCGCCTTGTTGACGCGCAGCAGCCGCCCGTGGCCGTCGGCCTGGAAGATCCCTTCGGCCGCGTTTTCGAACAGGCTGCGGTAGCGCTGCTCGCTGCTGCGCAGGCCCTCGGCGAAGTCGCGCAGCTTGGCGCTCATCGCGTTGAGCTGGTCGGTCAGGTCGCCGATCTCGTCGGCATGCTCGGGCTGGATGTGGGCGCCGAGCTCGCCGCTGGCCACCCGCTGCGCCAGGCCGCGCAGGCGCGAGACCGGCCGCTCCACCAGGCGGCGCACCAGCACGTAGCTGGTCAGCGCGATCGCCGCCAGCACCGTGGCCAGCAGGCTGGCCACCAGACGGCGCGTCTCGCCCAGCGTCTGGTCGATGTAGCTGCGGGTGTAGACCAGCGTCGCGCGGCCGAGCGCCCCGGCCGCGCCCTGGGCGCCGGCGCGATGGCTGAGCTCGAATTCCAGCGTCAGCGGCCGCACCGCCGGCGTCTCGCGGGCGCGCTGCAGGGTTTCCAGGCCGGGCGCGGCCAGGGTGATGGACTGGACCTCGGGATCGGCCATCACCGCGTCCAGCAGCTCGGACAGCGCCGCGCTGTCCAGGTTCCAGACCGGCTCGGCGAAGCCGCGCGCCACCAGCTGCGCCATGCGCTGCTGGCGCTCGGTCAGCGCCTCGTTGAGTTCGTGCTCGTGGCGGTCGACCCAGTACAGACCGATCAAGCCCACCAGCACCGTCGCGCTCAGGCTCAGCGCGGCCACCAGCCGCGTCTGGATGCTCAGCGTCGATCGGCCCATGACCCCATGCCCTCTCCTGACTCGCACGTTGTTTGCGGCCGAGTGTCGCGCAAATGCGGGAGCGCGCCCGGCGAGCAGGCACGAACCGGCCCCCAGGATTTCACGGGTTGCGATTTGAGGGCGCGCGAAAGGGGCGCCGCGGGCACTCGCGGCGCCTGGGCTGCGGCCACCGCCGCGGATGCCGCGGACGCCGCTAGGGCGCCGGCTCGAACTGCGGCGCGAGCTGCGCGGCGCTCCAGCGCCACGGCAGCGCGCCCGGCCGGCGCAGGCCGGCGGTGACCCGCAGGCGCAGCCCGCGCGTGTCGTCCCGCCAGACGATCTCCGCATCCGCCGCCAGGTGGAGCAGCTCGCCGCCGGCGTAATCCGGCACCAGCAGCCCGGCGCGCGGATGGCGCAGCAGGTTGCCCAGCGTCATGAAGAAGCGGTTGCCGGGGAAGTCCGGGATCAGCAGGTCGACGCCACCGTCCAGCCGCCGCTGCACCGCGACGAAGCCCGGCGGACCGCCGCGGTGCGACACGTCCACGCCCTCGGCACGGCCGTCGCCAGGCACCGGCGCCGAGGCGCTGGCAATGAAGAGGGTGTCCGCGGCCTCGATCAAGGCCAGCGCGCCGGCATCGAGCGCCGCGTCCAGCGGCTGTGCCAGTGCCGGCGGCGTGTCGTCCCAGCGCAGCGGGTCGCGCGCCTGGATGTACTTCGGGCAGTTGCCGAAGCTCTGCACGACGGCCACCTCGAGCCCGACCTCCGACATCGCCGCGAGCCGGCCGTTCATCCGGTTGCGGCGCCGCGTGTGCGGCTCCAGGCCCAGCAGACCGACCGGCGCGCCCGGACCGCGCGCGCGCAGCGCGGCCAGCGCCGGGTCTTGCCCGTCGAGCGCCGTCGTGATCGTCATCGTCCGCGCGTCGGGCGTCGCGACGAAACCCGGCGGGCCGGCCAGCATCGTCGCCCAGGGCTGCCCCGCGGCGTCGAGCGCGCCCAGCAGCATCGTCGGCAGCTTGCCGAAGAGTTCGCGATGCTGGTCCGGCATGTGGTCGCGGATCACCTGCGGGCCGATCTCGGCCATGCGCTCGCGCATGCCGACGCGCGCCTGCAGCGTCTGCTCGGCGGGGTGCCAGGACTTGTCCATGGGGAGCCTCCGGCGTCGTTCAGAGCTGGTCGGTGAGCGGGACGAAGCCAGGCAGCGCCTCGATGCGCGCGAGCCAGGCGCGCAAGCGCGGGTAGTCGCTCAGCGACACGCCCCCGATCGGCGCCTGCGAGGTGTAGCCGTAGAACGCGAGGTCGGCCAGCATCGGCCGGTCGGCCACGAGGAAGGCGGCGCGGGCGAGCCGGTCCTCGATGAGCGCGAAGAGCCGGTGCCCCAGCGCCAGCGAGGCCGGATCCACCGGCTGGCCGGTCAGCGCGCGGTAGCGCGGCGAGGCCGCGCCCGGGCCGAGCAGGCTCACCGACAGGCTGAACCAGCGCTGCTGCCAAGCGGCCTCGACCGCGTCGCGGGGCAGCCAGCCGGCCTCGGGCGCGTAGCGGGTCGCGAGGTAGACCAGGATCGCGTTGCTCTCCGGCAGCACGAGCTCGCCGTCCTCCAGCACCGGCACCTGCGCCAGCGCGTTCAGCGCGAGGAAGGCCGGCTGGTGCTGGTCGCCGCGGCGCAGGTCGAGGTCGACCACCTCGTAGGGCAGGCCCAGCAGCGACAGCAGCAGCTCGACGCGGTGGCAATGGCCCGACGCGGCCAGGCGGTGCAGGCGCAGCGGCGCGGCCGGGGCGCTCGCGGCGCCGGCGGTCGTGGCCATGGGTGTCGAAGCCCGAGAGCTTGCGGCGAGGGAAGAGGCGTTCATCGAGCGAGGCTCCATCGTGGATCAGCAAGGCCTCTACCGTATCCATTGCGGCGCGTGACCGGAATGGATGGAAGAGATCATTGAGAATTGCAGCTGTCGAAATAATGAGCGCCGTTCTGCCCGGACGGCGAATCGCCATGGACCACCTGGAACGCCTGCGCTGCTTCGTCGCCGTCGCCGACACGCAGAGCTTCGCCGGCGCGGCGCGCCGGCTGGGCTGCTCGGCACCGGCCGCCACCCGCGCGATCGCGGCGCTGGAGCAGCGCCTGGGCGCGCAGCTGTTCCAGCGCAGCACGCGCTCGGTGCGGCTGACCGAGGCCGGCGAGCGCTTCCTCCTCGACTGCCGCCGCATCCTGGGCGACCTCGACGCGTCGGAAGCGGCCGTCACCGGCGCGCAGGCCGAGCCGGCGGGGCTGCTGGCGCTGACGGCGCCGTCGATGTTCGGGCGCCTGCATGTCGCGCCGCTGGCGGCCGAGTTCCTCCAGCAGTACCCGCGGATGCGGATGAAGCTGCTGCTGGTCGACCGCGTCGTGTCCTTGCTGGACGGGGCCCAGGACCTGGCGGTGCGGATCGCCCACCTGCCGGACTCGGGGCTGACCGCGGTGCCGGTGGGCGCGATGCGGCGGGTGATCGTGGCGTCGCCGGACTACCTCGCCCGGGCCGGCGAGCCGCGGTCGCCGCGCGAGCTGGTGGGGCATCGCATCGTGGCCGGCTACTTCGACGGCCAGGGCATGACGCCCTGGCGCTTCCGCGAGGGATCGCAGGCGCTGACCCCGACGCTGATGGTCAACGACAGCGCGGCCGGCATCGCCGCGGCCGAGGCCGGCGTGGGGCTGGCGCGCTGCCAGGTCTACCAGGCGGCGGAGGCGGTGCGGGCGGGGCGGCTGCGCATCGTGCTGGCGGACCACGAGATCCCCGCCGCGCCGGTGCACCTGGTGCACGCCGCCGGCCGGCGCGTGCCGGCGCCGCTGCGGCTGTTGATCGACCACATGGCCGCGCGGCTGCGCGATCAGCCCGTGCTGGCCGGCGAAGCTTTCCTGCGCTGAGGCGCCGCCGGGGCGCCGCCAGGCCGGAGCGACACCCGGCAAGGTCCGCCGCGACGGGCCTCGCCGGGCGCCGCCATGAACAAGGGGCCCATCGGGCCCCTGGGTCGTTCGGCGACGCCACGGCGCCGCGGCGGAACCGTCGATCAGCCCTTCGCAGTTGCCTTCTTGGCGGCGACCTTCTTGGCCGCCGGCTTGGCGCCGGTCTTGGCGGCGCGCGGCTCGAACTCGAACACCACCTTGCCTTCCTTCTTGTCGTAGGCCAGGAAGGCCTTGAACTTGCGGCGCGTCTTGTTGGAGACGAAGTTCTCCAGCAGGTCCGTCTTGCCGGTGGCCAGGAGCTTGGTGACCTGCTCCGGCTCGACCGGCTGCTGCAGGATGATCTTGCCGCTCTTGAAGTCGCAGGTGACCTTGTCGCCGACCGCGTGCTCGCAGACGTAGTTGCTGCCGAAGTCGAAGACGCGGCCGCCGCACTTGGGGCAATGGCCCAGCGAGGTCTGCCCGCTGAAGTCCACCGGCTCGCCGTTCTCCTCGGCCTTCTTCGCGTCCTCGCCGAAGTCGAACTCCAGCTTCCAGTTGTCGATCTCGGCGTCGAAGACCAGCGCCAGCTCGGCCGTGAAGGGCCAGCCCGCCTTGGAGCGGAAGCCCTCCAGCGGTCCGACCTTCTTGTCGCGCAGGAAGGCCTCGACCTCGTGCAGCTCGAAGCTGCGGCCGCCCGGGATCTTGGGGATGGAGAAGCCGCAGCCCTCGCCGTCACCGCTCCTGCCGGTGCAGGTGAAGCGGCGGTAGTTCTCCTTGACCACGCCGCCGCACTTCGGACAGGGGGTCTTCAGCGTCGCGTAGTCGCCGGGGATGGTGTCGCGGTCGTACTCCTTGGCCTTGCGCACGACCTTCTCGGTCATCGCGGCGATCTCGGCCATGAAGGCCTCGCGCTTGAGCCGCCCCTTCTCCATCTCGGACAGCTGGAACTCCCAGTTGCCGGTCAGCTCGGGCTTGGTCAGTTCCTCCACGCCCAGCCCGCGCAGCAGCGTCATCAGCTGGAAGGCCTTGGCGGTGGGGATCAGCTCGCGGCCCTCGCGCAGCATGTACTTCTCGGCCAGCAGGCCTTCGATGATCGCGGCGCGCGTGGCCGGCGTGCCCAGGCCCTTTTCGGCCATGGCCTCGCGCAGCTCGTCGTCGTCGACCAGCTTGCCCGCGCCTTCCATCGCCGACAGCAGCGTCGCTTCCGTGTAGCGCGCCGGCGGCTTGGTCACCAGCGCCTTGACGTCGGTGTCCTCGGTGCGCACCACCTCGCCGGTCTTCACCGGCACCAGCATCGCGCCGCTGGTGCCCGGCTCGGCGTTCTCGTCGGTGGCTTCCTTGCCGTAGACCGCCTGCCAGCCCGGCTTGACCAGCACCTTGCCGTTGGTCTGGAACGCATAGGACTTGGCCGCCGTCTTCACCGTCGAGATGCGGGTCGTGACCTGGAACTCGGCCGGCGGGAAGAACACCGCCAGGAAGCGCTTGACGACCATGTCGTAGAGCTTGGCTTCGGCTTCGGTCAGGCTGCGCGGGGGCTGCAGCGTCGGGATGATGGCGAAGTGGTCCGACACCTTGGCGTTGTCGAAGACCTTCTTCGTCGGCTTGATGTAGCCCTTGTCCAGCGCCGTGCGCGCGTGCGGCGCGAGCGCCTGCAGCGGGCCGGGCAGGTCCTCGCTGGCGATCATCTCGGCGGTCTGCTTCGCCACGCCCAGGTAGTCCTCCGGCAGGTAGCGCGAGTCCGTCCGCGGATAGGTCAGCACCTTGTGCTTCTCATACAGCGCCTGCGCCAGGCCCAGCGTCGTCTTGGCCGAGAAGCCGAAGCGCGAGTTGGCCTCGCGCTGCAGCGTGGTCAGGTCGTACAGGCCGGGGCTGGCGGTGGTGCTGGGCTTGGACTCCTCGGTCACCGTGGCGGGCTGGCCCTTGGCGGCGGCCGCGATGGCATCGGCCTCGGCCTGCGTCCAGACGCGGTCGGCGCGCTGCTCGGGGTCCTCGGCGTTCTTCTTGAACGCGGGGTCGAACCACTTGCCCTCGTACTGGCCGGCCTCGGCGTCGAAGGTGCCGCGGATCTCCCAGTAATCGCGGTAGACGTGCTTGCGGATCTTCTCCTCGCGCTCCACGACGATGGACAGCGTCGGCGTCTGCACGCGGCCCACGGTGGTCAGGAAGAAGCCGCCATCGCGCGAGTTGAACGCGGTCATCGCGCGCGTGCCGTTGATGCCCACCAGCCAGTCGGCCTCGGAACGGCAGCGCGCGGCATCGGCCAGCGGCAGCATCTGCTGGTCGCTGCGCAGGCGCTCGAAGCCCTCGCGGATCGCCTGCGGCGTCATCGACTGCAGCCACAGCCGGCTCACCGGCTTGGTCACCTGCGCCTTGGCGGTGCCCGCGTACTGGACGATCAGGCGGAAGATCAGTTCCCCTTCGCGCCCCGCGTCACAGGCGTTGATCAGCGAGGTGACGTCCTTGCGCTTGATCAGCTTGACCAGCGCGTTGAGCCGGCCCTTGCTCTTGTCGATCGGGTTCAGGTCGAAGTGGGGCGGGATCACCGGCAGGTGGGCGAAGCTCCACTTGCCGCGCTTGACGTCGAATTCCTCCGGCGCCTTGATCTCCACCAGGTGGCCGACGGCCGAGCTGACGACGTACTCGTCGTTCTCGAAATATTCGTCGTGCTTCTCGAACTTGCCCGACAGCGGGGTCAGCGCCTTGACGATGTCCTGCGCCACCGACGGCTTCTCCGCGATCACCAATGCCTTGCTCATGCGCTTGTTTCTTTCGTCTTCGTTCAGGCGTCCGAAATCCTCGTGAACGCCTGCCTACAATCCGGCCTCGCGCGCGCCCACGCACCTACGTACGTGTGTGCACGCGCGCGCACCCATGAATTCAATGTACCGGACTCGCTCCATGCCGCAACAGCGTCCCGATTCGCAGCTCCCGCCCACCGCTCCGGAGACCGGCGCCGCCGCCGTCCCGGCCGACAAGGCCAGCAAGGGCAAGAAGGCCAGGAAGGCGGAGAAGGCGGAGAAGGCCGGCAAGGGGAAGAAGGCGGACAAGGCAGAAAAGGCTGACAAGGCGGACAAGTCCGGGAAGGCCGGCAAGCCGGGCAAGCGCAGCGCCCGGATCGAGGTCCGGGCGTCCGGCGTGCATGGCCGCGGCGTCTACGCGGTCGAGCCGCTGAAGGCGGGCGAGAAGCTCATCGAATACAAGGGCGAGCGCATCGACTGGGACGAGGCGCTGCGCCGCCATCCCCACGATCCGTCGCAGCCGGACCATACCTTCTACTTCCACCTCGAGACCGGTGGGGTCATCGACGCCGCCGTCGACGGCAACCGCGCGCGCTGGATCAACCACGCCTGCACCCCCAACTGCGAAGCGCGGGAGAAGAAGGGCCGGGTGTTCATCCACGCATTGACGGACATTTACCCGGGCGAGGAGCTGTTCTACGACTATGGTCTGGTGATCGAGGAACGCTATACGCCCAAGCTGAAGAAGCGTTTCGAGTGCCGCTGCGGCACGCCGGGCTGCCGCGGCACGATGCTCGCGCCCAAGGGGCGCTGAGGGCGGACCGGTCCACCGGCCGGGAAGGCGCCGAGCGGGCGCCGAACGGGCGGCGGGGGGACCCTGTCAGGTCCTACAGCCACCGATTCGTGGTGCCGCTCCCCCGGAAGGGGGGCGTCTCCCTCTAGACTCCGCCCATCCACGACCACCGGACCGACCGGCCCGGGAAGACCAAGACGGGAATCGCAGGATCACATTCGCGGCGATGCAAGAACATCAGAACTGGGGCGCCGAAGCCCTTTGGCAAGACCTGGAGCCGCTGCTGCCGGGGCTCAGCATCGAGGTGCTGGCGCGGGTCGAATCGACCAACGCCACCCTGGTCGAGCGCGTACGGCGCGATGAAGGCGCCGCGGCCAGCGGCGGCGGCGGCGGTGGTGGCGGCCGGGCGGGCGATCGTCCCTACGGACGCCGCCAGCACGACCTGCATCCCTGCCTGCTGATCGCCGAGCACCAGACCCATGGCCGCGGTCGCCAGGGCCGCAGCTGGCACAGCACGGCCGGCGCGTCGCTGACCTTCTCGCTGTCGCTGCCGCTGGAGATCGCGGACTGGTCGGGTCTGTCCCTGGTGGTCGGCGCGGCCATCGCCGAGGCGCTCGATCCCGACGGCCGCCGGCTCGGCCTGAAGTGGCCCAACGACCTGTGGCTGGACGAGCGCAAGCTCGGCGGCATCCTGATCGAGACCGTGCCCGCCGGGTCGTCGCGCATGGCGGTGATCGGCGTGGGGCTGAACGTGTCGGACCGCGCCAAGGTGGCCGAGTCGCAGCTCAATACCGGCTTCGCCTGCCTGCAGGAACTGCTGCCCGACATCACCCCGCCGCAGGCGCTGGCGCGGCTGGCGCCGGTGCTGGTGAAGGCGCTGGCGGCCTTCCCGCGCGAGGGCTTCGGCGCCTGGCGCGAGCGCTTCGCGGCGCGCGACCTGCTGCAGGGCAAGGCGATCACCGCCGGGGCGCTCGAAGGCACCGGGGCCGGCGTGAACGAACGCGGTGAACTGCTGATCGACACCGCCCAGGGCCGCCAGACGGTCAGCGGCGGCGAGGTGAGCGTGCGACTCGGCGGCGCGTCCGCCGGCGCGCAGGGGTAAGCCGCGATGCTGCGCGCCGCGGTCGTCCTGCTGTTCGTCGCCAATGTGCTGGTGTTCGCGTGGAACAAGGGCTGGGTCGGCGGGGCGGCCGCCACCGCGCCGCGGCTGGAGCAGCAGGTCAATCCGCAGCGCCTGTCGCTGCTCAACCAGCAGGCGGTGACGCAGCTGGCCACGCGCAGCTGTGTCGAGCTCGGACCGCTGATCGGCGACGAGCTGCTCAAGCGCGCGAATGCGACGCTGGCCTCGGCCGGCGTGCCTGGCGCGGCGATCGAGTCGCGCGTGGTCGACACCGGCGGCGTGTGGGCGCTGGCCACGATCAAGATGCCCAGCAAGGACTTCCGCGAGCGCAAGGAAGAGACCTACCGCAATGCCCGGATCGCCTTCGAGCCGCTGCAGGGCTTCCCCGACGAGCAGCCGACGCTGGTGCTGAGCAAGCACGACAGCGAGGCGGCGGCGCAGGCGGCGCTCGACGCGATGACCCGTCGCAACTACAAGGGCCTGCGCGTGCTGCGGCTGCAGGAGCCGCTGCGGCAGACCACGCTGCGCCTGGCGCGCCTGGATGGCGTGCAGATCGGCAAGCTGAACGCGCTGTCCAACCCGCCCTGGGGCGAGAAGCGCAAGGACTGCGCCGCCGAGGCGCCGACGGCGGCCTCCGAGGCCAGCGCCGCCGGGTCAGGCGCCAGCGCCACCAACGGAGCCGGTTCGGGCGCCGCCGCGCGTTGAGGCCCTCAGGACCTTTAGGGCTTTTAGGGCGTTGAGGGCCCTTTGACGCCAGCCCTCGGCCAGCGCAGCGCCACGATCGCCAGCACCAGCGCGGCCAGCCAGAAGGCGCTCATCGCGCCACCGCCGCCACCACCGCCCGACGAGGGTTCGGTCGGCGTCGTGGGCGTCGTGGGCGTATTGGTCGTCGGCGCGACCGCGGCGACCGCGGCATTCGCGTCCAGCATGCCGGCGCCGCAGGTGCTGGTCGTGCAGTTGCACTCGAGCTGCGGCTGCGCGCTGTTGCCGGCCACGCATTGCGCGACGCCGCTTGCCGTCGGGAACGCGCGGGCCGAGCTCTGCAGCGCCGCCTTGATCTGCGCCGGCGTCAGCGCCGGATTGCTCGACAGCATCAGTGCGATGGTCGCGCTGACCAGCGGCGTCGAGAAGCTGGTGCCCGTGCCGCTGTAGTTGAACGCGCCGCTGCCCGCCACCGGCGTCGTCGTGCCGGCGTTGCTGGTCGACAGGATGGGATACAGGCAGGTGCTGCCGGCGGTGGTGTTGACGCAGTTGCCGCCGGGCGCGCTGATCGTCACCTGCGGTCCGAGGTTGGAGAACCCGACCTTGGTGCCCACATGCCGCAGGCCGGCCACCGCGATGACGTTGTTGCAGTTGGCCGGCGTGCCGACGGCGATGCCGCCTTCCTTGGTCGGGTCGTCGTTCTCGACGCCGTTGCCCGCCGCCACCACGACCGTCGCGCCCGCGTTGTAGGCGGCGTTGATCGCGTCCTGGTAGGTCGAGCCACAGCTGCCGTCGCCGCCCAGGCTCAGGTTGATCACCTTGGCCTTGTTGGGATTCGTCGGCAGGCCCGGCACGTCCACGCCAGCCGCCCACCGCATGCCCGCGGCGATATCGGAGGCCCAGCCGCCGCACTTGCCCAGCACCCGCACCGGCAGGATCTTCGCGTTGTAGGCCAGGCCGGCCATGCCCTGGCCGTTGTTGGTGAGCGCCGCGATCAGGCCCGATACCCGCGTGCCGTGCCAGGAACTGTTGCCGATGTCGTCGGACGTGCAGGTGCTGCCCAGCGCGCCCGAGTCGATGTCGGCCTGGCTGACCCAGTCGCCGGGATCGCTCGCATCGCTGTCGGCGCCGTTGCCGTCGTTGGCGGCGGCGATCTGGGTGGAGGTCGCCGTGCCGCCCTGGTTGTAGCCCACCAGGTCATAGCCGCCGACGAACTGGCCGCTCAGGTCGGGATGATCGAAGCGCACGCCGGTGTCCAGCACCGCGACGACGACGCCGGTGCCGGTCGCCCGGTCCCAGGCCGCCGGCGCGTTGATCGAGGAGACCACCGTCGCGTCCGGCGCCTTCAGGTACCACTGGCCGGCGGTGACGCCCGCCGAGGCGGCGGTGGCGTACAGCGGATCGTTGGGCACCGAGAAATGCCGCCACCAGCGGTCGACCTCGACCGACTCGACCTCGGTGTCCTGGGCCAGCCGGCGCGCCAGCTCGGCCGAGCTCATGCCGCTGGCGGTGTAGACGTGGGTGCGGCTGTCCAGGCTGAGGCGGGCATGCAGGGACGCGGCATGGCGCAGCCCCAGCGTCGTGCCGCGGACCTGGGCGATGTCCCGGGCCTCGGAGGCCGTCACCCGCGTCGCCAGCGGGCGCGCTTTCACCGCATCGGCCTGGGCCTTGAAGCGCACGATCACCCGGGCGAAATCGGGCTGCTGGTCGGGGCGGACCGCCGTCCCGGTCACCGCGCTGGCGCCGCCAGCTCCGAACAACCCGAACACGGCCACGGCAGCGGCCAGGCGCTTGGGCAAAGACAGCACGGACATGCGACGGCTCCACAAAACTGGGCTAACCAGTTTAGGGTGGCCATCACCGAGAAATCACTAATCCCCTGACACATTTGCAGTAGAGCAATAGCGATGAGGGATTTCTCACACCGATCGACTCGGCGCCCCGCGGCGGTTGTGACGGGCCGTATCCGGGACGCCAACGGTACGCGCACAAATGAAAAGCCCCGCCGGGGCGGGGCTTCGGGGCAAAGCCAGGATCGCTTACTTGGCGACGACCTTGACCATCTCCAGCACCTTGTTCGAGTAGCCCCACTCGTTGTCGTACCAGGACACCAGCTTGACGAAGGTGCCGTCCAGGGCGATGCCGGCCTCGGCGTCGAAGATCGAGGTGCGCGGGTCGCCGCGGAAGTCGGTGGCGACCACCTTGTCCTCGGTGTAGCCCAGCACGCCCTTGAGGGCGCCTTCGCTCTGGGCCTTCATCTCGGCGCAGATCTCCTTGTAGGAGGCCTCGTTGTTGAGCTCGACGGTCAGGTCGACGACCGAGACGTCGGAGGTCGGCACGCGGAAGGACATGCCGGTCAGCTTCTTGTTGAGCTCGGGGATCACCACGCCCACGGCCTTGGCGGCGCCGGTGGAGCTGGGGATGATGTTCTCGAGGATGCCGCGGCCGCCGCGCCAGTCCTTGTTGGACGGGCCGTCGACGGTCTTCTGCGTGGCGGTGGTGGCGTGCACGGTGGTCATCAGGCCGCGCTTGATGCCCCACTTGTCGTTCAGCACCTTGGCCAGCGGGGCCAGGCAGTTGGTGGTGCAGCTGGCGTTGGAGATGATGGCCTGGCCGGCGTAGGTCGTGTGGTTGACGCCGTAGACGAACATCGGCGTGTCGTCCTTGGACGGGGCCGACATGATGACCTTCTTGGCGCCGGCGGCCAGGTGCTTCTCGCCGGTTTCCTTGGTCAGGAACAGGCCGGTGGCCTCGACGACGATGTCGGCGCCGACCTCGTTCCACTTCAGCTCGGCGGGGTCCTTGACCTGGGTCAGGCGGATGCGCTGGCCGTTGACGATCAGGGTGTTGCCGTCGACCGCCACATCGCCGTCGAAGCGGCCGTGCACGCTGTCGTACTTCAGCATGTAGGCCAGGTAGTCCGGCTCCAGCAGGTCGTTGATGCCGACGATCTGGATGTCCTTGAAGTTCGCCACGGCGGCGCGGAACACCATGCGGCCGATGCGACCGAAGCCGTTGATACCGATCTTGATGGTCATGAGGAAAGTCTCCTGCGAGTGAAATGAATCGATGACGTCATGGGCGCGTCGCCCAGCCAGTGGACGTCGTGCCGCGGAGGTGTTCGGTCGGTGCATCCGCGAGGCCCGGCACGAGGGCCGGGCACGGGCGCCGGAAACGCACGATTTGAACAGATCGGCGCGCCCACTCGTTTCGAACGGGTTACCGGGTTTCACCGCGCGGAACCGCGCGGTTACATCACGGCGCCAGAGGCGCGGCGGCGGCTGTCGTGGCCGGCTGCAGGCGCAGCGTGCCGCAGGCGACCTTGATCTTGACCATGCGGCCCAGCAGGTGCTCGAAGCGATCCGGCGTCAGGTCCATCTCCAGGCCGGCCAGCCAGGCCAGGAACTCGGCGCGGTTGGGGTCGCGCTCGGTACCGATCTCGCCGACGCGGTTGGCCAGCGCCGGCTTGCCCAGCGTCCAGGCGACGGTGAACGGGCAGTTCATCGTGTTGAAGTCGAACTCGGCCTGTTGCTGGCGGATGCCCTTGATGTTGGACAGGAACTCGCCCAGCGTGACCTCGTCCTTGAAGCTGGCGCGGCCGGCGTCGTGCTTGCGGTAGATGAAGTGCTGGACGAAGCTCATCGGCCGGTCCTCGGCCGAGAGGCAGGGCAGGCGGTAGCTGCGGGCGCGGTCGAGGATCGCGTCCTGCGTGTTGCCGCTGGTGGAGGCGTACAGGGCCTGGACCTCGGGCGGCTGGTCCGGGGCGGTGAAGGTCATGCGGACCATCACGTTGCCGATGGTCTTCTGGTCGAAGCGCGAGGCATTGACCTGCAGCTGGTCGTCCGGCGTGCGCAGGCAGGCGCGCATGGCGCGGGCGCGGTCGGTGTCCTGGAGCTCGACCGGCTGGGACCAGCGCACCGGCACCGGCTCCCGCAGGCGGAAGATGAAGGTCTGCACCGCGCGCACCGTGCCGCGGGCGGCGGCCTGGCAGGGCAGGCGGTAGGCGGCGACGCGCTCGCGCACCGCGTTGACGAAGCGCTCGTCGGCGAAGCGCGCGAGGACCTCGACCTCCGGCGGCCGGTCTGGCGCCGTGAACGCCAGGCCGACGCGCACGGTACCGTCCAGCTGCAGACGGCGCGCCTCGGCGGGGTACTCGAGCGGGGCCTCGGGCTGCTGCAGGCAGCGCAGCGGGCTGGTGGCCGGGTCGACGGGAAGCGGCGAGATGTCGTTCTGCTGGGCCGATGCCGGGCCGTGCGCGATCAAGGCGGCGAGCAGGCCGAGCAGGGCCGTGGCGGCCAGACGAGGTCGAGTCATGGGAGTCCTCCGTGTTGTCCTGTCCCTGGGCCCGCGCGCCGGCTCGTGGGGCGGGTCGCTGGCGGGCGCGGGCAGTCTAGGCGCGGCCGCGTGAAGCGGCCGTCAGGAAACAGGGGACTCGGCGGCCTCCGATGGGCGGAAACGACAAAGGGGTGCCAGAGGCACCCCTTCGAGGGAGACGACGGGGCCCATCGGGCCCATCAGGCCCGGGGCGCCGATCAGCCCTTCAGCCGGGCCTTGCCGAGCACCACCTTGACGGTGTCGGCGACGTTCTCCGGCGTGAAGCCGAAGTGCTTGAACAGCACGTTGGCCGGGGCCGATTCGCCGTAGGTGTCCAGGCCGACCACGGCCGAGACGCCGTACTTCCACCACAGGTCGGTGACGCCGGCCTCGATGGCCACGCGCGGCAGGCCGTCGGGGAGCACGCTCTGCTTGTACTTGGCGTCCTGGCGGTCGAAGAGGCTGGTGCAAGGCATCGAGACCACACGCACCGGGATGCCGGCCACGGCCAGCTGCTGCTGCGCCGCGATGGCCAGCTGCACTTCCGAGCCGGTGGCGATCAGCACCGCCTGCGCCTTCTTCTTCAGGCCGATGTCGGCCGGTTCGCTCAGCACGTAGCCGCCGCTGGTGATCGCGTCGACGGCCTCGCCCGACTTCTTCAGGTAGACCAGGTTCTGGCGGCTCAGCGCCAGCACGCTCGGGCGCTGGGCGTTGGCCAGGGCCATGGTCCAGGCGACGGCCGTTTCCGCCGTGTCGGCCGGACGCCAGACGTCCAGGCCGGGGATCAGGCGCAGGCTGGACACGTGCTCGACCGACTGGTGCGTCGGGCCGTCCTCGCCCAGGCCGATGGAGTCGTGCGTGAAGACGTGGATCACGCGCTGCTTCATCAGCGCGGCCATGCGGATGGCGTTGCGGCTGTAGTCGCTGAAGGTCAGGAAGGTGCCGCCGTAGGGGATGAAGCCGCCATGCAGCGCGACGCCGTTCATGATCGCGGCCATGCCGAACTCGCGCACGCCGTAGTTGATGTGGCGGCCGCCGTTGGAGCTGCCGTCGGCTTCCAGGCGGAAGGCGGGCGTGCTCTTGGTGTTGGTCAGGTTGGAGCCGGTCAGGTCGGCCGAGCCGCCCAGCAGCTCGGGCAGCGCGGCGGTGAAGGCTTCCAGCGCCAGCTGGCTGGCCTTGCGGGAGGCGACGGTCTCGGCCTTGTCGTGCGCGCCGATGACGGCCTGCGCCGCGACGTCGGCGAAGTTGGGCGGCAGCACGCCGGCGATGCGGCGCGAGAACTCGGCGGCCAGCTCGGGGAAGGCGGTGGCATAGGCCTCGAACTTGTCGTCCCAGGCGGTTTCCACCGCGTTGCCGGCGGCCTTGGCGTCCCAGTCGGCGTAGACCTCGGCGGGCAGCACGAAGGGCTCGTGCGACCAGCCCAGCGCCTCGCGGGTCAGCTTGATTTCCTCGGCGCCGAGCGGCTCGCCGTGGGCCTTGGAGGTGTTGGCCCGGTTCGGGCTGCCCTTGCCGATGTGGGTCTTGGCGATGATCAGCGAGGGCTTGTCCTTGCTGGTCTTGGCCAGCGCGATGGCGGCGTCGACCGCGTCGACATCGTGGCCGTCGACGGGGCCGACGACGTTCCAGCCATAGGCCTCGAAGCGCTTGGCGGTGTCGTCGCCGAACCAGGGGCCGACCTGGCCGTCGATGGAGATGCCGTTGTCGTCGTAGATCGCGATCAGCTTGTTCAGCTTCCACGAGCCGGCCAGCGAGCAGGCTTCATGGCTGATGCCTTCCATCAGGCAGCCGTCGCCCAGGAACGCGTAGGTGTGGTGGTCGACGATGGCGTGGCCGTCGCGGTTGAATTCCTTGGCCAGCTGCTTTTCCGCGAGCGCCAGGCCGACGGCGTTGGTGATGCCCTGGCCGAGGGGGCCGGTGGTGGTCTCCACCCCCGGGGTGATGCCCACTTCCGGGTGGCCCGGCGTCTTGGAGTGCATCTGGCGGAAGGCCTTGAGTTCCGCGATCGGCAGGTCGTAGCCGGTCAGGTGCAGCAGCGCGTAGATCAGCATCGAGCCGTGGCCGTTGGACAGCACGAAGCGGTCGCGGTCCGGCCACAGCGGGTTGGCCGGGTTGTGGCGCAGGTGGCGCTTCCACAGCGCGACAGCGATCTCGGCCATGCCCATCGGGGCGCCCGGGTGACCGGAGTTGGCCTGCTGGACAGCGTCCATCGCCAGGGCACGGATGGCGTTGGCCATCTGGGTGGTGTTCGGGGTGGAAGCGGCAGCTGCGGCGGTGTCGGCCATAGTGGGGTCTCGGCGGGGTGAAGGGCAAACCCGGCATTCTAGTGACCCGCCGCGAAGCCGCTTTGGGCGCTCCGCGTTGTTGCGAATCCTCGCCATAGCCGCGCTATGGCTCCGGTTCGCGCCTAGCGGAGCATCCCAAAGCGACTCCGCGGCGGGTCACTAGAGGGGAGCGCTTTAAACTCGCCGGCTAATTTTTCTGGTGAATCGATGCGAGCCATGATCCTCGCGGCCGGGCGCGGCGAGCGCATGCGGCCGTTGACCGACCACACGCCCAAGCCGCTGCTGAAAGTGCGCGGCAAGCCGTTGATCGAATGGCACATCGAGGCCTTCGCCCGCGCCGGCATCCGCGACATCGTCATCAACACCGCCTGGCTGCACGAGCAGTTCGAGGCGACGCTCGGCAACGGCGCGCGCTGGGGCCTGCGGCTGCATTACAGCCATGAAGGCGCGCGCTACGGCCGCGCACTCGAGACCGGCGGCGGCATCGCGACGGCGCTGGACCTGCTGTGCGCCGACGGCGACGAGGCCTTCTGGGCAGTCTCGGCCGACATCTTCATCCCAGACTTCGTCTTCGATCCGGCCCAGGCCGCAGCCTTCGCCGCGAGCCCGCTGCTGGCACACCTGTGGTTCGTGCCGAAGCAGCCGCGCCATCCGACCGGCGACTTTGGCATCGACGCGGCCGGCTTCGCGACGATCGACGGCAACCTCGAGGTCTACAGCAACATCGGCCTCTACAAGCGCGCCTTCTTCGATGGTGTGCAGCCGGGGGAGCACCAGCGCATCCGCGTCAGCCTGGACCGCGCGATCCAGGCGCGCGCGGTGACCGCGGAGCTCTACACCGGGCCCTGGGCGAACGTGGGTTCGCCGGATCAGTTGGAAGAACTCAATGGGAAATGAGTCCGTTCGCTTCGAAGGCGAAATCACTTGGCCCGAATATCGCCATGTCCGGCGCCGCCTGTTGCCGTGGTGGGGCCGGCCAGCATTCATCTGGACGATCGCGCTTCCGGTCCTGATGTTCTGGAACATCGACATCGACGCTGCCCGCAACGATCCAGGCGAATTCGTATTCCAGCTCTTGCCTATGGGACTGTTGCTGCTGATCGCCGCCTGGGCGATCAAGGCGGTCGAGCGTTGGCAGTGGAAGTCCCACATCAAGCTGCAAGGCCGGACCAGCGGAGAGGTCGGTACCGCCGGCCTGCGATTGAAGAACGAGTTTGTGACCGCCGAGCTGCCGTGGACCAAGATCACGGGATACAAGATCGATGATCAACTGGTCCTGCTTTATTACGCGCCGCTGTGCGCGTACTTTCTCCCGCGAAGCTTTTTCGCCGATGAGACTTCGTGGAAAGCGCTTCAGGCCGTGGTGAAGCGACACGCGAACGCGACGACAGCTCGCTGATCCGCCCCGCCACGGCGGTCCCCAGGCATTCAGGAACACGCGGCCCTCACCGAGGTGAAGTGAGGGCCGGCGCTCAGCGCGCGTTCGCCACCGGCCGACCGGCCCAGCGCTCGCACTGCTGGCGCACCAGCTCGTTGAGCAGCTGCTCCTTCTCCACCACGCCGCGCGCCCAGGTCGCGTCGTTGCCCTGCCAGCGCATCTCCTCGCGCACGTAGCGCAGCGCCGGCTCGGCCTTCAGCGCCACCGCGTGCGGCTCCAGCGCATGCAGCGTGACGTTCAGGTCCTCGCGCAGGCTGCGGTGCTCGCCGCTCTTCGGGTCGACGAAGGTGCCGTCCAGTCCGAAGCGGCAGGCCTGGAAGCGGTTGAAGGTGTAGGGCAGGTAGTCGTCCTCGTGCAGCGCGAACGGCTGGTCATGAGAGATCCACCGCGCCAGACACTGGATCAGCGCCGCCAGCGCCGAGGCCTTCTCGATCGTCAGCGGCGTGTCGAGCACCCGCACCTCGATCGTCCCGTACTCGGGCTTGGGCCGGATGTCCCAGTAGAAGTCCTTCATGCTCTTCACGACGCCGGTGTGCGTCATCTTCTCGAAGAACACCAGGAAGTCGTCCCAGGTCAGCACGAAGGGCGCGCGCCCCGACAGCGGGAACGCGAACACGGAGTTCAGCCGCGCCGAATGGAAGCCGGTGTCGTTGCCCTGCACGTAGGGCGAGGAGGCCGACAGCGCGATCAGGTGGGGGATGAAGCGCGACAGCCCGTGCAGCAGCCGCAGCGCGTGGTCGGGCCCCTCGCAGCCGATGTGCACGTGCTGGCCGAAGACGGTGAACTGCTTGCTCAGGTAGCCGTAGAGCGAGGAGATCTCCTGGAAGCGCGGCTTGTCGAAGATGCGCTGCTTGCTCCAGTGCTGGTAGGGATGCGTGCCGCCGCCCGACAGGCCGAGGTTGAGCTTGTCGGCGCTGCGCACCAGCGCGTCGCGGGTGATCGTCAGCTGCTCCAGCACCTGCTCGTAGTTCGTGCAGACGTTGGTGCAGAGCTCGATCATCGAGTCGGTGATCTCCGGCGTGACATCGCCGGGCAGGGTCTCGCCCTTCATCACGCGCAGCAGGTCCTTGGACCCCGGCATCAGGTCGTAGTCATGACGGTTGACGATCTGGAGCTCCAGCTCCACGCCCATCGTCAAGGGCTTGGATGTGGCGAATGGTTCGAGGCTCATCGCTTCGCAGCCTCCTTCACAGGGGTTTCAGGGTGATGCTCGCCGGCCAGGCGCAGGCCCCATTGCACGGCGATCGGTCCGACCAGCTCCATGAGCGCGATCGTCGACAGGATGACCGGCGCCAGCAGCGCGGCGGTCTGCGGGTGATGCAGCTGCACCTCGCTGAACAGCACCAGCATCGTGCCCGACACCGGGCTCAGGCACACCGCCAGCGCGACACCCTGGCGGGTGTCGATGCCGCTCAGCCGCGCCATGCCGGTCAGGGCGATCGCCTTGGCCACCAGGCGCAGCAGCAGCAGGGCCAGCGCCAGCACCGCGCCCGCGGCCAGCGCCTGCAGCGTCCAGGCGGAACCGACCGCCACGAACAGCATCAGCACCAGCACGCCGCCCGCCGTGCCGAAGTGGCGCGGCCAGACCCAGGGCCGCTCGGTGGTGTTGCGCAGGATCATGCCGGCCAGCAGCGGCACCAGCAGCGTGGACAGGTTCAGCACCCGCGCCACGCTCAGCGCCACCAGCACCAGGCCCAGCAGCATCAGCACCGAGTTCTCGTTGCGCAGGTCCAGCCGCCGCATCAGGCCGGCCGTCAATCGCGCCAGCAGCGCCGCGACGATCACCGAACCGACGAAGGCATACAGCGGCTGCGCGACGGCCTCCAGCCAGTCGCCCTTCTGGTCCAGCGCCAGCCAGCCCAGCAGCAGCTTGTGCGCGAGCACGCCGTAGATCGTGTTCAGCGAGGTCAGCGCCAGCATGCGTTCGCTGACCTGACCGGCCGCGCGCAGCTCGGCGCCAACGCGGCCGACGACCGCGGCGCTCGAGGCCATCGTCAGCACCGCGCAGCTGATGGACACCAGCGGGCTCACGCCCAGCAGCGTCAGGCCGTAGCCGACGACGACGAAGCTGACCGCGGCCTCGGCCGCGCTGGCGCCGAGCAGCGCCTTGTTGTTGCGCAGCCAGCGCAGGTTCACGCGCGAGCCCATCTCGAACAGCAGCAGCGCCAGCGCCAGGTCGACGACGAGCCGCAAGCGCGCGTCCAGCGCGCCGTTGGCGAAGATGCCATGGCCCAGCGCCGCCAGGATCATGCCGACGACGCTGTAGCCGACGACGCGCGGCAGGCCCAGGCGGCGGTTCACGAATTCGCCGAGCACGCCGGCGGCCACCATGGTCAGCGAGGCCCAGAACAGCCAGTCCGGGCGCGGCGGCCAGGCGCTGAACTGCAGGAAGTTCGCAAGGTCGTTCATCAAAACGAAGGTTCTCCTCGATTCGTGGACGGCGGCCAATCCGGCCGGGGGAAGCCCCCGATCATCGGGCCATTCCGGTCGCCATGGAGCGAAGCCGGGGCAGGCGCTGGCAGCCTTTACTTGTCGGCTTTACCGATTGCCGGTCATCGGCACTCGGCGGGAGCGCCATTTGCCGCGCTCGTGCCGTTCTCATCCAGCGCTCGGCAATTGGCGGGTCCGCCCCTGGGGGGACCAGCGCGGCCGAGCGTCCAGGGTCAGGACTTGCCGGCCTCGATCGGCCGCGCGACGGCGGCTCCGGCATCGGCCGGCGGCGAAGAGCGCACGACCTTCAGGTCGCCGCTGGCCAGCCAGTCTGCCATCGATCCGCGCGAACGCTGGCGCAATGCGCCCTCGAGCTCCGTCACGTCCCCCGCGAAGCTCGTCGCGACGTCGACGCCATGAACGGCCCCGGCGATGCCGGTCACGCCTTCCCAGCCGTTGCGCCCGGCCCGCTTGACCGTATACAGCGCCTCGTCGGCCAGGGCCACCGTCGCGGCCCAGTCCAGCGCGCGCGGCAGCGCCGGCGACAGTGGGAAGGCCGCGAAGCCCACCGAGCAGGTGACGTCCACCTGCCGGCCCTCGCCGAGCTCGAAGGGCGCGCCGCAGACCTGCAGCCGCGCGCGCTCCGCGAGCTCGGCCGCATGCCGGCGGGAGGTGCCACGCGCCACGATCAGGAACTCCTCGCCGCCCCAGCGGACCAGGTAGTCGGCCTCGCGGAACACGGCGGTCAGGCGGCCGCGCATCTGCTGCAGGACCGCGTCGCCCGCCGCGTGGCCGAGGCGGTCGTTGAGCGCCTTGAAGAAGTCGAGGTCGAGCAGGAAGAAGATCAGGTCGCCATCGTCGGGCGGCGCATAGCCGTCGTCGCGCGCCTGCTCGTGACGACGCACCGCGAGCGCCACGTCGGCCTCGATGTGCTGCGTCAGGAAACGCCGGTTGCGCAGGCCGGTGAGCGGATCCGACAGACTGGACTCTTCCAGCGCCACGCTCTTGGCCTGCAGGTCGGCGGAGAGCCGCTCCAGCTCCGCGGTGCGGGCCTTCACCTTGATCTCCAGCGCCAGCTGCGAGCGCCGCAGGTAGGCCGTGCGCAGCGCCACCAGCGCATAGACCAGCGCGATCAGCGCCGCGCCACCGAGCGTGCGGGCCCACCAGGTCTGCCACCAGTCCGGCAGCACGCGCACCGGGATGCTGAGCTCCAGCGGGCTCCAGACGCCGTTGCGGTTGGTGCCGCGCACCCGCAGCCGGTAGCGGCCGGGATCGAGGTTGGTGTAGACCGCCACGCGCAGGTCGGCGCCGGTGCTGATCCATTCCGGATCGAAGCCTTCGAGCTGGTAGGCGTAGCGGTTGCGCTGCGGCTCGCTGAAGTCGAGCGCGGCGAATTCGACGCTGAAGCTGCGGTTGCTCGCGGTCAGGGTCAGTCCTTCCTCCGGCAGACGGCCCGCGCCCAGGCGCTGACCGTCGACCCGCAACTCGGTCGCGACCAGCGCCGGCTGGTAGGTCCAGGCCTCGAAGCGCTCCGGCGTCACCACCAGCACGCCCTTGCTGCCCCCGAAGAGCAGGCGCCCGTCGCGCGTCTTCAGGTAGGCGCGGAACCAGCCGGTGCCGATGTCGACGCCATCCGCGTTGGTCAGCTCGTAGTAGCTGTCCTTGGCCGGGTCGTAGACGAAGCTCTGCGTCCAGATGCGGCCGTCGCGGTCCTCGAGCAGGTTGGCGCCGAAGGCCCGGCCGATCACGCCGTGTTTCTCGCTGATGCGCTCGAACGCCGCCTCGCGGCCGTCCCAGCGCGCCAGCAGGTGCAGGCCGGACGCGGTGTCCACCCACAGGCGCTGCCGCGAATCGACCAGCAGGCCGACGATGGAGTGATGGCTCAGGTCGCGCCCCGGCTGGGCGCGTACCGCGATCAGTTCCCTGGCGCCCGGCGCGAACCGGTACAGCCCCTTCTCGGTGCCGACCCACAGGCCGCCGTCGGCGGTCTCGGACAGGGCGTTGACGTCGCCCGTCAGCGGCTGGCCGCCGTCCTGGCGCAGGCGCTCCGGCGCGGCCTGCGGGCCGGCGTCCGGCGGCAGCCGATAGAGCCCGTCCTGCGTGCCGATCCAGAGCGTGCCGTCGCGGCCCGCCAGAAGCCGCCGTGCGCGACCGGTGCCGGCCTGGATGACGCGCAGCAGCTGGCGGTCGCGGGTGTACTGGTGCAGGCCGCCGTCGCTGCCCAGCCAGACGCTGCCGTCCTTCATCTGGACCAGGCTGGAGATGCGTCCGCCCGACAACCCGCCGCGCTGGCCGGGCGCGGGTCGCAGCGTCGCGATCGAGCGCAGCTGCTCGTCGAGCACCGTCACGCCGCTTTCGTTGCTGCCCAGCCAGATCTCGCCGGTGTCGAGCTGCACCATCGCGCGCGTGCTCGGGTCGACCAACTGCGGCAGCTGGCCCGGGTCGCGGCCGCGCACCCACGTGCTGGTGTTGGCCGGGTTGTGGCGCTGCAGGCCGCCGCCGTAGCCGCCGGTCCAGATCCAGCCGGCGCGGTCGCGCATCAGCGCGCGGACCTCGTTGCCGCCCAGGCTGTCGCGATTGAGCGGATCGTGCTTCATCACCCGCAGCAGTGCGCCGTCGGCTGTCGCGCGCAACTCCAGCCCGCCGTTGCGGCCCAGCCAGACATGCCGTTCATCCACCGCGACGAAGCTGTTGACCGAGCCGTGGACGGCGTCCTCGGCGCGCTCGAGCATCCGGCCCTCGCCGGTCTTCGGATCGATCAGCGCGAGGTCGCCCTGCTGGGTGCCGGCCCAGAGCCGGCCGTCGGGCGCCTCGAACAGGCTGAGCACGATCTTGCCGGCCAGGCCGGGACGGCCCGGCGTCGAGAACACCGGCTCGAAGGCGTCGGCGCCGGCGCGCTTGCGCGCCAGGCCGCGCCAGGTGCCGACCCACAAGGAGCCCTCGCGGTCGATCGCCAGTGACTGGACCCGGTCGTCGGGCAGGCTGCCGGCCTGCCGGGGCTGGTGGCGGAAGTGCTGGAAGCGGCCCTCGACCGGGTCGTAACGGTCCAGGCCGTGGCCGATCGTGCCGATCCACAGCTGCCCGTCGCGGTCTTCGGCCAGCGCGCGGATCGTGCCGGCCGACACCGCGCCATGCGGCTGCTGCGGGCTGGCGTCGGAGCGGAACAGCGACAGCTTCTCGCTCTGCGGGTCGTAGGCGGCCAGGCCGTCGGCCTCGGTGCCGATCCACAGGCGGCCGTCGCGCGCCACCAGCAGGCAGCGGATGAAGCCGAGGCTGCGGGCGGACCGCACGCCGTTCTCCAGCGGCGCGCCGGGCTGGCGGAAGTGGTAGCCGTCGAAGCGCACCAGGCCGGCGCCGGTGCCGATCCACAGGAAGCCGGCGCGGTCCTGCGCCAGCGCGGAGATCACGTTGAGTGGCACCGGGGCGTCGATGCCGACGGTCTCGAAGCGCGGCTCGGCCAGCAGCGGCACCGCCGCCGGCGCGGCCCGCTCCGGCTGGGGGCTGTCCGGCAGCGCCGCGACGCCGCCCGGCGCGACGGCCAGGGCCAGCGCGACGGCGGCGCACAGGCTCGGCAGCAGGGGCAGGGCACGTCGTCGCAGCATCGCCGGGGATGCTAGCGGCGCCCTTCTCCGCGGTTGCGGCAGCGGCGCGACAGACGAGCCCCGTCAATGGGGGGCTTGGCGGGCGGTGTGCGGATAAACCCCGACGACGGCGCGCCGCGGCGCGGCGGGCACGCCTGGCGAGGCGGCCCGGGCCTACTTCGCCAGCGGGAGCGTGATGGCGTCGATGCGCGCGAGGATCTCCGGCGTGAGCCGCGGCGTGACGGCCAGCGCGCCGAGGTTGTCCTGCAGTTGCGAGAGCCGGCTCGCGCCCAGGATCACCGTGGAGACCCGCGGGTTGCGGTTGATCCAGGCGATGGCCAGCTGCGCCAGCGTGCAGCCGAGTTCCTGCGCGATCGTGGCCAACTCGCCGACGGCGGCATTGCGCTGCGGCTCCTGCAGCTGCTCGCGCAGCCAGGACATGCTCTCCATCGCGCCGCGGCTGCCCGCCGGGATGCCGTCGCGGTACTTGCCGGTCAGCAGGCCGGACGCCAGCGGGCTCCAGGTCGTCAGGCCCAGGCCGATGTCCTCGTACAGGCGGGCGTATTCCTTCTCGACGCGCTGGCGGTGGAACAGGTGGTACTGGGGCTGCTCCATCACCGGCTTGTGCAGGTGGTGGCGCTCGGCGATCTCCCAGGCGGCGCGGATCTCGTCGGCGCTCCATTCGCTGGTGCCCCAGTACAGCGCCTTGCCCTGCGTGATCATGTCGCTCATCGCGCGCACCGTCTCCTCGATGGGCGTGTGCGGATCGGGGCGGTGGCAGTAGACCAGGTCGATCTCATCCAGGCCGAAGCGCTTGAGCGAGCCATCGATGGCCTGCATCAGGTATTTGCGGTTCAGCGTGTCCTTGTAGTTGACGGTCGTGCCCGACTTGTCGATGCCCCAGTAGAACTTGGTCGAGACGACGTAGGTGTGGCGGCCCCAGCCCAGCTGGCGCAAGGCCTGGCCCATGATCTCCTCGCTCTTGCCCAGCGCGTAGGCCTCGGCGTTGTCGAAGAAGTTGATGCCGGCGTCGCGCGCGGCGGCCAGCATCTCGACGGCCGAGCCGGTGTCGACCTGGTTGTGATACGTCACCCAGGAGCCCAGGGACAGTTCGGACACCTGCAGGCCGCTGCGGCCGAGTCGACGGTATTGCATGCGCTTTTCCTCGTGTGTGGTTCGGGTCGGGGCGCAAGGGTAGCGGACGCACCGCGGGCTGGCGGCGCGGCATGCCGAATGCCCCGGAGGGCGGGGACGGCTTGTGCGAGAGGCGGCTTCGACCATGACCAAGACACCCCTGCTCAACTGGATCAAGAAGGACGAGGCCGCCGCGCCGGCGGAGACCGTCGACCACGCCCGCCGCCACCTGGTGCGCGGCGCGCTGGCCGCCGGCGCGCTGGCCGGGCTGCCGCTGGCCGGTTGCGGCGGCGGCGGCGGCGATGGCGGGGACGACGGCGGCCCGCGCGTCGCGGTCGTGTTCAGCCACGGCGTGGCCAGCGGCGATCCCCTGGGCGACCGGGTCATCCTCTGGACCCGCGTGCTGGCGCAGGACGCCGCGGACATGCGCGACGTGCCGGTCACCTGGGAGGTGGCCAGCGACGCCGCCTTCGGCACTCTGGTGGCCAGCGGCAGCGCGACCGCGCGCGCGGCCGGCGACTTCTGCGTCAAGGTCGATGCCACCGGCCTGCAGCCGGGCACGCGCTACTGGTACCGCTTCAAGGCCTACCAGGCGGTGTCGACCGTGGGCCGCGCGAAGACGCTGCCCACCGGCGACGTCGCGCAGGCGAAGCTGGCGGTGTTCTCCTGCGCCAACTATCCGACCGGCTACTTCAACGTCTATGCCGAGGCCGCCAAGCGCGCCGAGGCCGATGGCTACGACTTCGCCGTCCACCTGGGCGACTACCTCTACGAATACGGCCCCGGCCAGTACGCGAGCGGCAACGCCCAGGCGCTGGGCCGGGTGGTCGAGCCGCAGCAGGAGATCGTGGCCCTGGCGGACTACCGACGCCGCTACGCGCAGTACCGCTCGGACGCCGACCTGCAGCGGCTGCACGCGCTGCTGCCGATGGTCGCCGTGTGGGACGACCACGAGATCGCGAACGACGCCTGGCTGGGCGGCGCGCAGAACCACCAGCCGGCGACCGAGGGCGACTTCGCCGCGCGCCGGGCCGCCGCGGTGCAGGCCTGGCACGAGTGGCTGCCGGTGCGCGATGGCGCCGATCCGCTGACGACCTACCGCGGCTTCGACTTCGGCTCGCTGATGTCGCTGCACATGCTGGACACGCGGGTGATCGCGCGCAGCGAGCAGCTGGACTACGCGGACTACCTCGGCGCCTCGGGCCTGGAAAGCGGCCGGTTCCAGGCCGACATGGCCCGCGCCGACCGCACGCTGCTGGGCGCGACGCAGGACCAGTGGCTGCAGGCGCGCCTGCAGGCGTCGACGGCGACCTGGCAGGTACTGGGGCAGCAGGTGCTGATGGGCCGGATGGACATCCCGTCGCCGATCCTCTTCGAGGCCAACGCGCCCGGCACCGGCGTGACCGTGTCGCAGTACGCGGCCATCGTCGCCAAGGCGCGGAACGACCCGGCCAGCCTGACGCCGCAGGAGCAGGCGGTGCTGAACGCGCCGAGCCTCCCCTACAACCTCGATGCGTGGGACGGCTACCCGGTCGCCCGCGAGACGCTGCTGGCCGCGGCGCGCCAGCTCGACAAGAACCTGGTCGTGCTGGCGGGCGACACCCACAACGCCTGGGCCAACGACCTGCTGGACGGGGCGAACCGCCAGGTCGGGGTCGAGTTCGCGACTTCCTCGGTGACCTCGCCGGGCTTCGAGGAGTACCTGCCCAACGAGGACCCGCAGCAGCTCGCCGGCGCGCTGACGCAGCTGATCGGACCGCTGGTCTACGCGGACACCTCGCGGCGCGGCTACATGGTGGTCACCGCCACGGCGGCCGAGTGCCGCTGCGACTGGATCTTCGTCAACACCATCCTGAGCCGCGACTACACCGCGTCGCTGGCGCAGTCGCTGCGCACCTTGCCGGGCGCGGGACAGCGCAGGCTGGTCGCGGTGTGACCGGCGGCCGTCGCCCGGTCGCGGGCCTTCGCGCGCCGATGCGCGCTGGCGCAAGCCGCTGCGATCCCGCCGAGCCACGGCGAAAGGGCCGGCGCTATAGTCGTCCGCAGCCGGCCGCCTGACGCGGCCGGCACCAGTTTTCCCGGGTCGACGTCATGTCCCAAGCTCCAGACTCCGCCGCTCATGCCGCCTCGACGGCGCCCGATGCCTTCGACGCCGCCTTCGACGGCCAGGCCCCGCCGCTGCGTCTGGCCGTGATCGGCGCCGGACCGGCCGGGCTCGCGCTCGCGCTGCTGGCCGCGCGTTACCTGCCGCAGGCGCAGGTGAGCCTCTTCGACGCCCGGCCGCTGGAGCGCGATGTCTCCGGCGATCCGCGCACGCTGGCGCTGTCGCTGGGCAGCATGCAGCTGCTGCAGCGCCTGCGCGTGTGGCCGGCGGCGCAGGCGCAGCCGATCCGCGAAGTCCATGTGAGCCAGGCGCCGCCGACGCTCTCCAGCCCCTGGTTCGGTCCGTCGGGCGAGCCCGAGGTCCGCATCAGCGCCGCCGAGCAGGCGGTGCCGCAACTGGGCGCGGTGCTGGCCTACGGCCAGCTGGTCGCGCCGCTGCAGGCCGCCTGGCAGCAGGCCAGCGCGCTGGAGCCGCGGCGGCTGGTCAGCCGCTTCGGCCAGGCGGTGGACGGCCTCAAGCAGGACCGGCCGGACGAGATCGAGATCGATGCCGGCATCGCCGAGCGCTTCGACCTGGCGGTGGTGGCCGAGGGCGGCGTGTTCTCCGAGCAGGCCCGCAAGTCGCTGACGCGCGACTACCGGCAGAACGCCTGGGTGGGCACGGTGACGCTGGCGCCGGACAGCCCGGTGGGCGTGGCCTATGAGCGTTTCACGCGGCGCGGGCCGCTGGCGCTGCTGCCGCTGCCCGACCGCGACGGCCAGCGCCGCGCCGCGCTGGTCTGGTGCCAGCCGCAGGACGAGGACGAGGTCGAGGGCCTGAGCGACGCGCAGCGGCTGGCGGTGATCCAGCAGCAGTTGCCGGATCGCGTCGGCCGCCTGCTGGGCATCAGTCCGCTGAAGTGTTTCCCGCTCGGCCTGAATGCCGAACGCACGCTGGTGGAGGGCCGCCGCATCCGCATCGGCAACGCGGCGCAGACCCTGCATCCGGTGGCGGGGCAGGGCCTGAACCTGGGACTGCGCGACGCCTTCGCGCTGGTCGAGGCGCTGCGGCGCGATCCGCAGGTCGACCAGGCGCTGCGGCGCGTCGAGTGGCAGCGCGCGCCGGACCGCTGGGCGACGATCCTGACCACCGATTTCCTCGCCCGCACCTTCGCCTGGCGCTGGCCCGGACTGCCGGCGGCGCGCGGGCTCGGCCTGGCGGCGCTGCAGGCGATGCCGCCGCTCAAGCGGGCGCTGGCCGGGCAGATGATGTTCGGCCGCCGCTGAGCGGCCACCGCCTGCCCACCTCCCGATGAGCAGTTCCCCGGGCCCGGCGCCCGCCGCTGCCCCGCACGCCGAGCACGGCGAGCACGCCGAGCCCGGCACGCGCGCCTACCGCCGCATCGCGTTCGCGCTGTTCCTGGCCGGCTTCACCACCTTCTCGCTGCTGTACAGCGTGCAGCCGCTGCTGCCGCTGTTCGCGGCGGAATTCCAGGTCGGCGCGGCGACAAGCGCGCTGTCGCTGTCGCTGGCGACCGGTGCGCTCGCGTTCGCGATCCTCTGCGCCGGGGCGCTGTCGGAGAGCATGGACCGCAAGCGGCTGATGTTCGCGTCGATGGCGATGGCGGCGCTGCTGAACCTGATCGCCTCGGTGGTGCCGGGCTGGCACGGGATGCTGGTGGCGCGGGCGCTGGAGGGCCTGGTGCTGGGCGGCGTCCCGGCGGTGGCGATGGCCTACCTGGCCGAGGAGATCCATCCGAAGGGCCTGGGCCGGGCGATGGGCCAGTACGTCGGCGGCACGGCCTTCGGCGGGATGATGGGCCGGGTCGGGGTGAGCCTGCTGAGCGATGCCTTCGGATGGCGGCCGGCGCTGTTCATCGTCAGCGTGCTGGGGCTGCTGGCGGCGATCGGCTTCTGGCTGCTGCTGCCGCCATCGAAGCACTTCGTGCGCCGCCGCGGCGTGACGCTGTCGGAGCACGTGGCCACGTGGCGGGCGCATCTCACGCATCCGATGCTGCCGCTGCTGTTCGCGATGGGCTTCCTGATGATGGGCATGTTCGTCGCGGTCTACAACTACGCCGGCTTCCGGCTGATGAGGCCGCCGTTCTCGCTGAGCCAGAGCGCGATCGGGCTGATCTTCTGCGCCTACCTCTTCGGCATTGCCGCGTCGGCGACGGCGGGCAGTCTGTCCGACCGCTTCGGGCGGGCGCCGGCGCTGCTGTCGGGCATCGCGCTGGCGACGGCGGGCGTGGGGCTCACGCTGCTGGCCTGGCTGCCGGCGGTGATCCTGGGCATCGTGCTGCTGACGATCGGATTCTTCGTCGCGCACTCGGTGAGCAGCGCCTGGGTCGGCGCGCTCGGCGGACGCAGCAAGGGCCATGCGGCTTCGCTCTACCTGCTCGCGTACTACCTCGGCTCCAGCACGCTCGGCGCGATGGGCGGGTGGTTCTGGGACCACGGCGGCTGGCCGGTGTTGACGGGCTATGCGCTGGCGGTGTCGGTGGTGGCGGCGATAGCCGCGTGGATGCTCAAGTCGAGGCAGTCGGCGCGCGCCCCGCTTCCTGCCTCATGAGCTTTTGGTTCAGCCGCCGATGACGCCCTCTGGATAGGGCGCAGTTTGAGCCAAACGAATTGCTCGGTAAAACAACGACTTAGCGCGACGACCAACGATCCGGGGAGTCATCATTTTGATTAGTCGTATCGGATATGTCCGCACTTGAACCAAATCAGGCCAGGCTGTAGCGAGTGCCCTTTCGTTGACCGGCGGCGACGATCCGACCTTCCTGCACCAACTGCTGCATGCTGCGCCGGATTCGGGACCTCGGTATCTCGAGGCCGACCCGCTCATGGATGTCACCGATGGCGGATGCGGGATATCGCTTGATGTCCTCCATCAGCAGTGCCATCAGACGGTGGGGCTCGATGCGCTGAAGCGTCGTGGTACCGACGAAGTCCAGGCTCTTCAGCATGGAGGGGTCGACGAAGTAGCGGGTAGCCTGCGTTTTCCCAGCGCTTCGCACCAGCTCGATGTTCATCAGTCGCTTGATCCAGGCTTGCAAGGCATCGACGGCATCGAGTTCGAGCGCTCGCATGAGCTCACGCGCCGTCATGCCGTCGCTCTGCGCGAGGAGGGCCAACGCAATGCGTTCCCGTTGGGAAAGTTGGAACGCCTGGTCCGCTTTCGCGATGAAGTCGATGACCTCAGGCCGGGCGATCCGCCGCGAGATGCAGACTTGAACACGATCGTGCGTTTCGAGCAGCGCCGGTGCCGGTCGCCCCTGCGAGAGAAGAATCTCGAAGATCTTGTCGAAACCGCTCCCCTCGCGCTCCATCAGTTGCAGATCATGGAACAGGCGAGCCATTTGCTCGTTGCGGCGGACCGTCGTGTGCAGGACATTCCGGGGCGTCACCCCGATGGGCAACGAACCAGGATTGACGATGTCCATCTGTCCCGGACGCAGGTTGATGAAGATGTCCCCGCGCTGCGTATAGGGGCGATGGACGAGGGCATTGACCAGCAGTTCCCGGATCACGATCTCGTCGTAGGCCGGAACCTGCTGGCGGTAGAGGCCGTCCGGCAACTCGTAGCTTTCACGGAAGTCCGGAATTTCCGCCCAGACCGCCTCCACCAACTCAATTGGATTCAACGTGTGGTCGTCCCAGACCAGCTTGTTGATTTTCTGGTCGCGCTCGTCGAACTTGATGGCTTGAATGACTGGCGATGTGCCCAACTGCGCGCGGTGCAGCGGAAGGCCGAGGCACAGGACGCCAAGGTTGGTCAATCGGCCCTCGTGGGCGAGGCAGTAATGGACGAGCAGCTCGTCGTCGGATTTCTCCTTCACGGAGGGCTTGACCCGGTCCGAGCTGCGCAATGCGACCAAGAGGGCGTTGAGCTTTCGCGGATCCCCCAGGCCGACCGGCACGTCCAATGAGCGGTGCGTCTCCCAGGAGACTGCGCTCCGGTCTGAGGCCAGCCTCAGGACCTCGTCGCCGGTGACGGGTGTGCTGCAGTCTCCGATACGCAGGAAGTATCGACCGTCAGTCGTGGAGGCGACTGCCGAGGACCGCGGAACCTTGACCTCCAGCACCTGTCCTTCACCGTCGCCGACGCGGATCGACGGATGCACCGCGACATTGACCGTGAGCTCGCCGATGCGCTTGCGTATGGCGTCGGGCAATTCCTCGGGAATGACTTGATCAGGCGGCGGGTGCGATGCGCCATCCTCGATGCCGATCAACAGCATTCCGCCCTTTGCGTTCGCAAAGGCGACGCAATCTTTCGCCAACTCATTCCAGTCCGCCGTCTTTCCTACGACCATTCGCAGCGACTTGCGGTCCAGCTCTTGTCCTTCCAGGGTCAATCCGGCCTCCGGGCATCGATGAATACGCCCGGGTCGCAGACAGCGGTAGGCGGTCAAGGCAGTCTATCGCCGCCACCCCATGGCCCGCGTGCCGTGCCGTTGACGCACGTCCACGGACCTGACACCACGCTGAACGCCCCGCTCCGGGTTTGCGAGTACGTAATCGCATGCGTGCAATCCGACACGCTTGATGCACCATGTTCCGAGAAGGCTGACGCCGTGCGTCCGGCTGTTTGTTGTACCGGCGCTCGAGGGTTGGCGTTCCGACCCCTCATGGACCAGACCATTCGGAGACAAACATGATGTTCAGCGCGCGTTGGATCACCGCTACCGCCCTGGCCGCCGCCAGCTTCGCCGCCCTCGCGGCCGACCCGATCAAGATCGGCGTCTCCGGCCCCTTCACCGGCGGTTCGTCGTCGATGGGCGTCAGCATGCGCGACGGTGTGCGATTGGCAGCCCAGGAAATCAACAAGAACGGCGGGGTCTTGGGCCGTCAGATCCAGCTCGTCGAGCGCGACGACGAGGCCAAGAACGAACGCGGCGTCCAGATCGCCCAGGAACTCATCAACCGCGAGAAGGTCGTCGCCACCGTCGGCTTCATCAACACCGGTGTCGCGCTCGCCGCGCAGCGCTTCTACCAGGACGCCAAGATCCCGGTGATGAACAACGTGGCCACCGGCTCGGTGATCACCCAGCAGTTCAAGGACCAGCCCGAGAACTACGTCTTCCGCAACGCCGCCCACGACTCGATCCAGGCGCCGATGATCGTCGAGGAGGCCATCACCCGCCGCGGCTTCAAGAAGGTCGCCATCCTGGCCGACTCCACCAACTACGGCCAGCTCGGCCGCGCCGACCTGGAGAAGGCGCTCGAGCTCAAGGGCATCAAGCCCGTCGCCGTCGAGAAGTTCAACATCAAGGACGTCGACATGACGGCCCAGCTGCTCAAGGCCAAGGAGGCCGGCGCCGAGGCCATCCTGACCTACGGCATCGGCCCCGAGCTGGCGCAGATCGCCAACGGCATGACCAAGCTCGGCTGGAAGGTGCCGATGGTGGGCAGCTGGACGCTGTCGATGGCCAACTACATCGACAACGCCGGCCCCGGCGGCGAAGGCGCGCGCATGCCGCAGACCTTCATCCAGGAACCGACCACGCCCAAGCGCCAGTCCTTCATCGTCAACTACCTCAAGACGTTCAACCCGAAGAACAGCCGCATCGACTCGCCGGTCTCGGCCGCGCAGGGCTACGACTCGATCTATCTGCTGGCCGCGGCGATCAAGCAGGCCGGCAGCACCGAAGGGCCCAAGGTCAAGGCCGCGCTCGAGGACCTGAAGGCCCCCGTCGAGGGCGTCGTCACGACCTACAACAAGCCCTTCACCAAGACCGACCACGAGGCCATCACCGCCAACATCCCGGTGTTCGGCGAGGTGAAGGGCCAGCGCGTGGTCTATGCCTACGAGGCCGACTTCAAGGCGGCCTCCGAGGTCAAGGTCAAGGACGTCAACGCCAAGGGCGCCTTGACCCAGAAGAAGTGACCCCACGAAACGGCCGCCCGGTGCGGCCGTTTTTTCTTCCCTGACGTCCCGGACTCCGTATGCAGATCCTGACCCAACTGGTGTTCAGCGGCATCGCGCTCGGCATGATCTACGCGGTCATCGCCTTCGGCTACCAGCTGACCTTCTCCACCTCCGACACCCTCAACTTCGGCCAGGGGGACGCGCTGATGCTGGGCGCGCTCGTGGGCCTGACGCTGGTCGGGCACGGCGTGAACTACTGGCTGATGATCCCGCTGGTGTGCCTGTTCGGCGCGCTGCAGGGCGCCTTCGTCGAGCGCATCGGCGTGCGGCCGGCCATCAAGATCAAGTCGGAGTTCGGCTGGATCATGTCCACCATCGCGCTGGGCATCATCTTCAAGAACGTGGCCGAGAACGTCTGGGGCCGCGACGACCTGAAGTTCCCGTCGCCGCTGCCGGAGGCGCCGATCAAGCTGCTCGGCGCCAACGTGCTGCCGATGGAGATCCTGGTCGTGGTGGGCGCGCTGCTGATGATGCTGGCGGTCGAGCTCTTCAACCGGCGCTCGATCTACGGCCGCGCGGTCGTGGCGACCTTCAACGACCGCGACGCCGCCAAGCTGATGGGCATCAACACGGGTCTGGTGATCACCTTCTCGTACGCGCTGTCGTCGCTGACGGCGGCCTTCGCCGGGGTGCTGATCGCGCCGCTCACGCTGACGGGCGCCACGATGGGCGCGGTGCTCGGCCTGAAGGCCTTCGCGGTGGCGATCATCGGCGGGCTGACCTCGGGCATGGGCATCATCGTCGGTGGGATCATCCTGGGCATCGCCGAGACGACCACCGGCTTCTACCTGTCCACCGGCTACAAGGACGTGCCGGGCCTGGTGCTGCTGCTGATCGTGCTGGCGCTCAAGCCGGCCGGCCTGTTCGGCAAGACCGCGATCAAGAAGGTCTGAGCCCCCATGACGACCAAGATCAATCCGAAGAAATTCGTCGCGGGCGCCGTGGCCATCGTGGCGCTGTTCGCGTTCCCGCTGGTGTCGGGCAACCCGTACTACATCCACCTGGTCGAGACCATCATGATCTACGCGATCGTGCTGTTCGGCCTGGACATCGTGGTCGGCTACACCGGGCAGGTCTCGCTGGGCCATGCCGGGCTGTTCGGCATCGGCGCCTACACCGCCGGCGTGCTGATCACCAAGTTCGGGCTCTGGATCCTGGTGACGCTGCCGCTGGCGGTCGGCGTGACGGCCGCCTTCGGCGCGCTGCTGGCGCTGCCGGCGCTGCGCGTGACCGGGCCCTACCTGGCGATGGTGACCCTGGCCTTCGGCACCATCATCCAGATCCTGATCAACGAGATGGACTTCCTGACCAACGGGCCCATGGGCATCACGCTCACCAAGCCCAAGCTGCTGGGCCACCAGCTCGACGAGACGGAGTTCTACTGGCTGGTCGCCGTGATGCTGCTCGCATCGCTCGTGTTCGTGCATCGCGTGCTGCGCTCGCACCTGGGCCGCGCGTTCGAGGCGCTGCGCGGCAGTCCGGTGGCGTCGGACTGCATGGGCGTCTCGGTCTACCGCTACAAGGTCTACGCCTTCGTGGTCAGCGCCGGGCTGGCGGGCCTGGCCGGCGCGCTGTACGCCTACTCCGAGCAGTACATCTCGCCCAACACCTACAACTTCGAACTGACGGTGATGTTTCTGCTGGCCATCATCATGGGCGGCCGCAAGACCCGCACCGGCGCGCTGCTGGGCGCCGCGATCATCGTGCTGCTGCCCAAGCTGCTCGACGACCTGCAGCTGTTCCGCTACGTGTCGGTGGCCTTTGCGCTGCTGGTGGTGGCGGTGACCGTCGTGGCGCTGCGCCGCGGCAAGGTCGGCGGCGTGCAGGCGGCGGTGCCGGTGGTGGGCAGCATCGCGCTGGCGGGGCTGTCCTTCGTGCTGGAGACGATGACCGACTGGCGCCTGTCGATCTTCGGGCTCATCACGCTGTTCGTCGTCTACTACCTGCAGGACGGCATCGTCGGCTTCGTGCGCGGCGCGCTGCACATCAAGGCCAGGCCGGTGGGCGAGGGCGGCCCGGTGGCCGAGAAACCCGCGGACGCCATCGCGCGGGCCGGCGGCGCGGACGAGCTGCTGATCGACGCGCGGGGCGTGCTGATGCAGTTCGGCGGCCTGAAGGCGCTCAACAACGTCGACCTGCAGGTGCGCCGCGGCACGATCCACGGCCTGATCGGCCCGAACGGCTCGGGCAAGAGCACGATGATGAATGTGCTGACCGGCATCTACGTGCCGACGGCGGGCGAGCTGCGCTTCGTCGACCGCTCGCTGGTGGGGCGCACCTCGGCCGACATCGCGCTGTCGGGCATCGCGCGGACCTTCCAGAACGTGCAGCTGTTCGGCGAGATGAGCGCGCTGCACAACGTGATGGTGGCGCTGCATCACAGCTTCGGCAGCAACCTGGTGCAGGTGGCGCTGCACTCGCCGCGCTACAACGCGGAGGACGCGCAGGCCCGGGCCCGGGCGCTGGGCCTGCTGGAGTTCGTCGGACTGGGCGAGCTGGCCTTCGAGGAGGCCCGCAACCTGCCCTACGGCAAGCAGCGGCTGCTGGAGATCGCGCGGGCGCTGGCGCTGGACCCGAAGCTCCTGCTGCTGGACGAACCCGCGGCCGGCCTGACGGCGCCGGACATCAAGGAGCTGATGCGCATCATCGGCAAGATCCGCGACCACGGCATCACGGTGATCCTGATCGAGCACCACATGGACGTGGTGATGGGCATCTGCGACGTGGTGTCGGTGCTGGACTTCGGCCAGAAGATCGCCGAGGGCAGGCCGGCGCAGGTGCAGGCCGATCCCAAGGTGATCGAGGCCTACCTCGGCGGCCAGCCGGCCTGAGCGCGGAGCGGAACAGACATGCTCAAGATCGATCAACTGCATGCCGGCTACGGCAAGGTCGAAGTGCTGCACGGCATCTCGGTGGAGGTGCCCAAGGGACGGGTGGTGACGCTGATCGGCTCCAACGGGGCCGGCAAGACGACGACGATGCGGGCGGTGTCCGGGATGATCGCCCCCAGTGCCGGGCAGATCACGCTCAACGGCAAGCGCATCGACGGCCTGGAGTCGTACTACATCGCGCGGCTGGGGCTGGCGCATTCGCCGGAGGGACGGCGCGTGTTCGCCACGATGAGCGTCACCGACAACCTGCGCCTGGGCGCGTTCCCGCGCTACACGGGCGCGCGGCCCAAGGGCGATGTCGACGCCGACCTGGAGAAGGCGATGGAGCTCTTCCCGCGCCTGAAGGAGCGGCGCCAGCAGCTCGCGGGCACGCTCTCGGGCGGCGAGCAGCAGATGCTGGCAATGGCCCGCGCGACCATGCTCAACCCCGAGGTCGTGCTGCTGGACGAGCCCTCGATGGGGCTGGCGCCGATCCTGGTGGACGAGGTGTTCCGCATCATCGAGCGGCTGAAGGGGCAGGGCGTGACGATGCTGCTGGTGGAGCAGTTCGCCGCGGCCGCGCTGGCGGTGGCGGACTACGGCTACGTGCTGGAGAACGGCCGCATCTCGCTGCACGGTCCGGCGGAGAAGCTGCGCACCGACCCGGCGGTGAAGGCGGCCTATCTGGGCGGCGGGCACTGACGCCGGGCCCAGGCGCCCGCCCGACCCGCGGCGACGACTCCGATCGGGCATCGCGCGCCTCCAAGCAGTTGGAATCGCTGCGATGTCCATCGCGAATGCAGGAGTGCCGCGCGTCGACGCGCTGCCTAGAGTGACTGCCTCGCCCCGCTCCGGGGCTTCTCCTCCAGCGAGGTGCAGTCATGACGAACGCTCCCCAGCGCGAGCCCGATCGACCGCCGGTCGAGGCCTGGCAGGCGCAGGGCCTCTATCCGTTCTCCCGCGATCCGGAGACGCCAGTCGAACTGTTGGAACGACAGCTGTTCGACCAGGTTGCGTGGCACCTGTCGCGCTTTCATCCGGTGTTTCGCACCCTGGCGCCGGAGGCGGTGGCCCTGCAGTTCCGGGTGCTCCGGCAGGCCGTCGAATGTGGTCCCGAGGAACTCCAGGCGCTGTTGACCGAGGTGCTCAACCTGCCGGCGGAGGACCGCCAGAGGATGGCGGAACTGCTGAAGGACGTGTCCTTGTCCTCGGTGATCCGCGAATCCCATGTGGTGACCCAGCGCCTTCAGCTGCTCGACGGGCTGGAGACGCTCCTGTTCGATGAAGTGCTGCGACCGCACGTCAAGGAGCGTGGGGAACTGCACCGCATCGTCGCGCGCAACCCCTGGCTGTTCGGCGACGAGTTCGCGCTTTCCGTGGACAACCGATCATTGACGGAGGTGCTGCGCAAGCACCGGGAACTGCTGGGACGCGATGTCGCGATCGATGAGCCCATCGAGGCGGTCGGCGACAAGCGCTCGATCATCGACCTCATGTTCTCCCGTGCGACCAGGCGGCACCAGCCCTCGACGCTGGAGCACCTCGTCGTCGAGTTGAAGGCGCCGCGTGTCGCGATCGGGCGCAGGGAGATCAACCAGATCTCCGACTACGCGCTGGACGTCACGGGCGACGAACGATTCCTGTCTGTGAAAGTCAAGTGGTCGTTCTGGCTGGTGGGGCGGGACATCGAAGAAGGCTCGCAGAACCGCGCGAGGCTGCAGGAAGAGCTGCATTTGCGCAGCCCGTTCAACTATTCCGTCCACGTCGTGACTTGGGCGCAGTTGATCGATGAGAACCGGGCCCGCCTGCAGTTCCTCCAGGAAACCCTGGATTACAAGGCCAGTCGGCAGGCGGGACTGAAACATCTGCAGCGTCGCTATCCCGACTGCCTCGGAGAGGTGGTGCAGCGCGCGCAGGAGCCGCGGGCTCCCTACGCGCGCGCCCGGTGAGACCGATCAGACGAACATGCCGCCCGACGCTTCCACGCGCTGCGCGTTGACCCAGCGGTTGTCGTCCGACAGCAGCGAGGCGACGACCGGCCCGATGTCATCCGGCAAGCCGACGCGGCCCAGCGCCGTGACCGACGCGACAAGGGCGTTGACCTGCGCGTTGTCGCGCACCGTGCCGCCGCCGAAGTCGGTCTCGATCGCGCCGGGCGCGAGCGTGTTCACGCGGATGCCACGCGCGCCGAACTCCTTGGCCATGTAGCGCGTCATCACCTCGACGCCGCCCTTCATCGTCGCGTACGCGCCATAACCAGGCATCGCGAAGCGCGCCAGGCCGCTGGACACGTTCAGCACGCTGCCGCCGTCGTTCATCAGCGGCAGCAGCGCCTGCGTCAGGAAGAACGGGCCCTTCAGGTGCACGCGCATCAGTTCGTCGAACTGGGCCTCGGTGGTGTCGGCCAGCGGCGCATGCACGCCCATGCCCGCGTTGTTGACCAGGTGGTCGAAGCGCTCGCGCTGCCAGTGCTGCTGCAGCGTCTGCTTCAGCGCCTGGGCGAAGGCCGGGAAGCTGCCGCTGTCGCCCACGTCGAGCGGCAAGGCCGCCGCGCGGCCGCCCAGCTGGCGGATCTCGTCGATGACGGCCTGCGCCTCGGCCTGCTGGCTGCGGTAGGTCACGATGCTGTCGATGCCGCGGCGGGCGAGATGCACGGCGGCGTTGCGGCCCAGTCCGCGGCTGCCGCCGGTGATCAGCGCGATGCGGGTCGGGGTGGAGGTGGAAGCGGAAGTGGAAGCGGTGGTCGTCGTCATGGTGAGCTCCTGCTGGGGTCGGTGAATCGGATGCAGGAACTTTATTGATCGATGGCTGGCGTATAAATCGTCCTGAACCGATTTGACCGTTCACGCGAGACGAACAAATGAGCGACGCTCCCCTCCGCTTGCCGGCCTCCCCGCCGCCCTCGATCGAGACGCTCCAGGTCTTCGTCCGGGTCGCGGAACTGGCCAGCTTCACCCAGGCCGCGCAGAGTCTGGGCCTGCCCAAGGCCAGCGCGTCCACGGCCGTGCAGCGGCTCGAGGCCAGCCTGGGCACGCGGCTCTTCCACCGCACGACGCGGCGCGTGCAGCTGACGCAGGACGGGCAGGCCTGCTACGAGCGCTGCAAAGACCTGCTGGCCGACCTCGACGACATGCAGACCATGTTCCAGCCGGCCGCCAGCGGCCTGCGCGGCCGGCTGCGGGTGGACATGCCGATGCGGATCGCCCAGGACCTCGTCGTCCCGCGACTGCCGGAGTTCCTCGCGGCGCATCCGGGGCTGGAGGTCGAGCTCAGCAGCACCGACCGCCGCGTCGACCTCGTGCGCGAGGGTTTCGACTGCGTGCTGCGCGTGGGGCCGCTCGGCGATTCCACCCTGGTCGCCCGGCCGCTGGGCGGGCTGGCGATGGCCAACCTGGCCAGCGCCGCCTACATCGCCGAGTTCGGCATGCCCGAGTCCCTCGAGGACCTGGCGCGCCATCGGCTGGTCCAGTACGTGACGACGCTGGGTCAGCGCTGCCCCGGCTTCGAATGGTGCGACGACGCCGGCGCGACGCACTTCGTGCCGATGACCGGTGCGCTGACGGTGAGCGATTCCGGCTCCTACGCGGCGGCCTGCCTGGCCGGGCTGGGCCTCACGCAGGTGCCGCGCCACGGGATCGAGGCGGAGGTGCTGGACGGCCGTCTGGTGGAGGTGCTGCCCCGCTTCCGGCCCGCGCCGATGCCGGTGCACCTGCTCTACGCGCACCGGCGCCAGTTGCCGCGGCGGGTGCAGGCCTTCATGCAATGGCTGGCCGAGCTGCTGGCGCCGCGGCTGTTGCCGCTATCCTCTGCCTCCTCGGTACCCACCTCCTGAACCGCCTTGCGTTCCGATCCCGTCCTGGACCCGCCGTCCGCGCTGTCCCAGCAAGCCCGCGCCGTGCTCGCCGCCGGCGATGTCGCCGCGGCGCAACCGCTCGGCGAGGAGTGGCTGCTGCTGGCGCTCGAGCAGGCGGACGAGGCGCAGCAGGCCCAGGCGCTGCTGCACCTGGCGCGCTGCGATCGCGCGCTGCATCGACCGGGCGAGGCCCGTGGGCGCAGCGAACTGGCGGCCCGGCTGTTCCGCCAGCAGGGTGACGCGTCCGGCGAGGCCGGGGCCCTGTCGGTGCTGGCGCACAGCGCGTCGCTGGCCGGGCATCACGAGGAGGCGATCGAGGCGGCGCTGCTGGGGCTGCGGCTCGCGCAGCTGCGCGGCGACGGCGCGGCGCTGGTGCTGGCGCTGGAGGACCTCGGGGCCTGCCACGTGTGGGCGCGCAACTTCGACAAGGCGGCCGAGGTGCTGCGCCAGGCGGCCGACGCCGCCAACGCCAGCAAGCCCAGGCGCAGTCCGCTGACGGCCTGCCTGTGGCTGGCGATGGGCTCGCTGCTGGCCTACGCCGGCGAGCGGGAACAGCGGGGGCAGCTGCCGCCGCTGGGGCCGCTCGAAGGCCACCTGATCAACGCGCGCCACCTGCTGGCCGAAGGCGATGCCGAAGCGCAGTGCTGGTGGACGCTGATGCAGACGATGGCGCAGATCTGGAAGGGCGCCTCGGCGTTCGCGCAGCCGGAACTGCAACTGGCCTTGGCACAGTTGCCGGCGCAGGAGCGGCATTGGCTCGCCTCACTGGCGGGCTGGGTGCAGGCCGAGCTGGCCTGGGCGCGGCGGCTGTGGCCGCAGGCGCGTCGGGCCGCGGCGCAACTGGTGACCGAGGCCGACCTGGTCCAGCACGAGCCCCTGGCGCAGCTGGGCGAGCTGATCGCCAGCCAGATCGAGGAGCAGCAGGGGCAGCCGCAGCGCGCGCTGCAGCGCCTGCGCGCGCTGCGCGAGCGCGAGGCGCGGGTGCGGATCGCCAGCCTCGCGAGCCGCGAGTCGACGGTGCAATGGCAGCTCGATGCGCGCCGCAGCGAGCGCGACCGCGTGCAACTCGCCAGCGAGGCACAGCGGCTGGAGAAGCTGTCGATGGAGGATCCGCTGACGGAGCTCGCCAATCGCCGCAGCTTCGAGGATCACGCGCGGGCGCAGCTCGCGGCCGGCGGGGTGGTGAGCCTGGCCTTGATCGACGTCGACCACTTCAAGCAGGTGAACGACCAGCACTCGCACCTGGTCGGGGACCAGGTGCTGAGCCAGATCGCGCGGCTGATGCGCCAGCATGTGCGGGAGCACGACGTCGCGGCGCGCCTGGCCGGCGACGAGTTCGTGCTGCTGCTGCGTGGCGCGACCGAGGAAGTCGCGCAGCAGGCCTGTCGCCGGCTGGACGAGGCGGTGCGCCGGCACGACTGGAACGCGGTGTCGGACGGCCTGCGCGTGAGCATCAGCATCGGGGCCGCGCAGCGGCAGGAGGGCGACACGCTGGAGACGCTGATGGCGCGCAGCGATGCCGCGATGTACGCCGCCAAGCGCGAGCGCCAGGGCGCCGGCGTGCGCCTCACCGACGAGAGCGAAGGCGAGGGCGACGCGCCGGATTGAATCAGCCGGAAGGACCGTGTTCATCGGGGCCGTCGGGCGACGGCGTCGGCGCAAATACACAAGAACCTGCGTGGCGGTTTCGCCGAAAACGCGCCGTGGGTGAAGGTCGACCGGTTCGATCGGTGCCAAGAATGGAAACCTCTTTCGCACCTTGCCTGCCAGGAGGTTTCATGACTGATGCCCATGCTGCCGGATCGTCGGGACGGATCGCCCCGATGGGAGATCCGAGGTTTCCTTCCATTCCGGGTCCGTTGACCGATGCCGGTCGACGACGACTCGACTACGTTCAATCGCTGATCGACTGCCGCTCCCGGAAGCGGGTCGTCGCGCCAGGGGAGGATGCCCGACCGTTCGACCTGCCCGAACGATTGATCGCGATCTACGCCCGCAATCCCGATGTCCTGAACTATCCGCCGCGTGCGGGTGAGCTGCAGGCTGCGCTGATGGAGATGCGCCATGGTTGCGGTGGTTGTTGACGCGAACGTCGCGCTGGGCTGGATCGAAGCGCTGGACCAAGGGCCGGACCTGCATGACTACGCCGCCAAGCTCGGCCGAGCGCTTGCGAACGACGAGGCCTATCTCATCGCGCCGTATGTGTTCCACGCCGAATGCGCTCACTCGCTGCTCAAGCGGAGTCGATCAGGGGGCTGGCCGCCGGGGACCGTCCAGGACTACGCGGCCATGATCGAGTCCTATCGCGTGGTCCTGCATCCCGAGATCACGCCCTTGCTCGAGCATGTGGACGCCGCGGTCAAGCGCCATGTGCAAGGCTTTGACCTGCTGTATCTGGACCTGGCGCTGGCCACGGGTGCGTCGATCGCGACCAAGGATCGGGGCTTGATCGCCGCGGCGGAGCGTGTCGGTGTGCGCGTGTTCTGAGCTGCGGGGCCCTCAGTGCCCCTGCTCCCTCGCCCGCCTGAGCAGCAGCTCCCGTTCCCGCGCATTGGCGGTCATCGCGGCGGCGCGCTCGAATTCCTCTTTCGCCTCGGCATTGCGTCCCAGCCTGGCGAACAGGTCCGCACGCACGCTCGGCAGCCAGGGGTACTGTTTCAACGCCGGCTCCTCCATCAGCTGGTCGACGATCTCCAGACCGACCGCCGGCCCGAAGGCCATCGACAGCGCCACCGCGCGGTTCAGCTCCACCACCGGCGAAGGCTGCCGGATCGCCAGCACCTCGTAGAGGGCCGCGATGCGCGGCCAGTCGGTGTCCTCGGCGCGCCGTGCCCGCGCGTGGCAGGCCGCGATCGCCGCCTGCAGCGCGTACGGCCCCGGACCCTCGCCGGCACCCGCGTCGTCCCCGGGCTCGGCGGCCAGCCGCTCGGCGGTGGCCAGCGCCGCCAGCCCCCGCTCGATCGATCCCTGATCCCAGGTCGACCGGTCCTGCTCCAGCAGCAGCACCGGCTGCCCCTGCGCATCGACGCGCGCCGAGGCCCGCGAGGCCTGCAGTTCCATCAGCGCCAGCAGCCCGTGGACCTCGCCCTCGCGCGGCGCCAGCCGCACCAGCATCCGCGCCAGCCGCAGCGCCTCGTCGCACAGGTCCTGACGGATCCAGCGCTCGCCGCTGGTGGCGGCGTAGCCCTCGTTGAAGATCAGGTAGAGCACCTCCAGCACCGCCGCCAGGCGGCCGGTCAGGGCCTCACCGCGCGGCAGCTCGAAGGGCACGTTCGCCTCGCCCAGCGTGCGTTTGGCGCGGACCAGCCGCTGCGCCACCGTCGGCTCCGACTGCAGGTAGGCGCGGGCGATCTCGCCGGTCGTCAGGCCGGCCACCATCTTCAGGGTCAGCGCCACCCGCGCCTCCAGCCCCAGCACCGGGTGGCAGGCGCAGAACATCAGCCGCAGCACGTCGTCGCCGATCTCCCGCGCGGCGCGCTCGTCGTCCAGGTCGTCGACGAAGTCCGGCACGATCATCGCCTCGCGCGCATCGAGCTCATGCCCCAGCTGCTCGAGCTTGTCGCCGCTGAGCTTCACATGGCGCAGCCGGTCCAGCGCCCGGTGTTTGGCGGTGGTCATCAGCCAGGCCGCCGGCTTGTCGGGCAGGCCCTGCCTCGGCCAGGTCTCCAGCGCGGCCACCAGCGCGTCCTGCGCCAGCTCCTCCGCCAGCGACACGTCGCGGGTCAGCCGTGACAGGGCACCGATGATCTTGGCGGACTCCTGCCGCCAGACGGTGGTGATCGCGCGATGGGTCTCGTCGGTCATGCGCGCGATCGTACGGCCTGGGCGGCGGGGATGCCGCTCCGCATGCCGCGCGTGGGGTCGGGCGCCGGACCGCGGGCACCGGCGCCAGCGGCGTCGCCGCCCGGGCGGGCCCGCCAGGGTTCAGGCGCCGGGGAACTGCGTGATGTCCATGTACATCAGCTCCCAGATGTGCCCGTCCGGGTCCGCATAGGCCTGGGAGTACATGAAGCCCATGTCCTGCGGCTCGCGCGGCACGGTGCCGCCGGCGGCCCGGGCCTTGGCGATCAGCTCGTCCACCTGCGCCTTGCTCTCGCAGGACAGGCAGGTCAGCACTTCGGTCGTGGTGTGCGCGTCCGAGATCTTGCGCGGCGTGAAGGTCTGGAAGAACTCCTCGACCAGCAGCATCGCGTAGATGTCGTCCGAGATGACCATCGACAGCGCCTGCTCGTTGGAGAACTGCGGGTTGAATTCGTAACCCATCGCGCTGTAGAAGCGCTTGCTGCGCTCGACGTCCTTGACGGGCAGGTTCACGAAGATTTGCTTGTGGCGCATGGTGCTTGTCCTGAAGCGGGGTGAGGGGGTCGAGCCCGAGCGGGTGAAGAAGCGGTCGCATCGTGCCCTCCGGCGGGCGGCGCCCCGGTCCTTCCGGGGCGTCCACACTGGCACGACGGCCCAGGCCCGCCGGTTTCGACAGGTCTCGACACGATCAGCGAGAAAAACCGGGACGAGCTGTCCCGGAGCGCCCTCAAGCCTTCGATTCCTCGTAGCAGGGCACCAGCGAGCGCACTTCCACCGTGCACCATTCGGCGGCCGGGCATTCGCGGGCGATCGCCAGCGCTTCCTCGCGGGTCTTCACGTTCAGCCAGAAGAAGCCGCCGACCATTTCCTTGGCCTCGGCGAAGGGGCCGTCGATCGTCGTCATGCGGCCGTCGCGCCTGGCGACGCGGGTCGAGCCGTTGACCGACTGCAGCGACTGCGCCGCCTGCAGCAGGCCTTGCGCCTGCAATTGGCCGGCGAAGGCGGTCATGCGCGCATAGGCCTCGCGGCCCTCTTCCGGCGTGCGCGCCTCGCGTTGGCCGACAGGTTCGTTGATCAGCAGGATGTAGCTCATGCGGGTCTCCGTGGGATGCGGGCGAAATGCCGGGGAGGCGGATCAGCGGGCTATTGGACACCATGGACCGGATGTCCAGCCGAAGGTCAGGGGCATCGGCGGCGCCGGGGCGGGCGTCCGCGCCACCGGCCGTTGATCCATCCAGCGGACTGTCGATCCGTCGTTTCCCCGGGCGGCCGGCGATCGACCGCTTCCTACACTGCACCGCATGACTCCCGCCCCGTCCCGACCGCTCTGGCGCGATGCCCGTCGCCTGCGTGCCTCCTGGCATGCCTGGATCAGCAACGATGTCCAGCCCAGCGGCCCCGCCTGGATGCAATGGATCTGGACCCTGGTCTTCTGCGCCGCGCTCTCGGCCGGCTTCACCGTGCTGGGGTTCGTCATGAACTTCCGGGTGGTGGACTGGTTCGACCTGCGCCTCTGGGGATGGTGGTACGGGAAGAACCTGACGGTGTGCCTCACCATCGGCGTGGTCATCCAGGTGCTCTTCGCGACCCTGACGCCGCGCCTGGGCGGTCGCGCCCGCATCCGCCAATGGAGCGACTGGCGCCGCACGCTGTTCTTCTCCGGCGTGCCCATCCTCGGCACCGTGATCGGCTGGCTGCCCGGCATGTGGCTCGCGGGGCTCACCTCCTGGGTCCGGCTGGACTGGGCGCAGGGCGGCAAGGTCATCGGCATCACCTCGGTGCTGTCGCTGGGCATCACCTTCGTGCTGCATCACTGGTTCGCGTCGAAGAACCGGCAGCTCAAGGCCGAGCGCCGCGCCACCGAGGCCCAGCTGCGTCTGCTGCAGGGCCAGATCGAGCCGCATTTCCTGTTCAACACGCTGGCCAACGTCCACTCGCTGATCGATTACGACGCGGCCAAGGCCAAGGACATGCTGGGCGCCTTCACCGCCTACCTGCGGGCCTCGCTCGGCGGCCTGCGGCGCGAGACCGGCCCGCTGGAGGACGAGCTCGCGCTGGCCGAGGCCTACCTGACGGTGCTGCGCACGCGCATGGAGGACCGGCTTCGCTTCGAGGTCCGTGCCACCCCCGAGGCCCGCGCGGTGATGCTGCCGCCGATGCTGCTGCAGCCGCTGGTGGAGAACGCGGTGCACCACGGCCTGGAGCCGAAGATCGACGGCGGGACGGTCCAGGTCGATGCGACGCTGCGCGCCGGCTTCCTGGTCGTCGAGGTCCGGGACGACGGCGTGGGGCCGGGCGCGTCGCGCCGCGCGGGCAATGGCATCGCCCTGTCCAACCTGCGCGAGCGCTTGATGACGCATTACGGCGACCGTGCGTCGCTGGACCTGGTGGCCGCCGAGCCGGGATGCCTCGTCACGCTGCGCGTGCCGCTGGACGGCTGAACGTCGCCACCGCCACTGCCCTGCCGCCCTCATTCGCTGCGTTCTTCGCTCCCTTCCATTCGCCTCTCCGACCATGACCGCACCCACCGCCCTGATCGCCGACGACGAACCCCACCTGGCCCGCGCGCTCGCCGCGCAGCTGGCCGCCGTCTGGCCCGAGCTGAATGTCGTCCACGTCGCCCGCAACGGCTCGGAGGCGGCCGAGCGGATCGCCGCGCTGCGGCCGGACCTGGCCTTCCTCGACATCCAGATGCCGGGCCTGACCGGCCTGGAAGTCGCCGAGGGCATCGAGGGCGCGACCCGCGTCGTCTTCGTCACCGCCTATGACCAGTACGCGGTGCAGGCCTTCGAGCAGGAAGCGATCGACTACGTGCTCAAGCCGGTGGAGCCGGAGCGGCTGGGCCGCACGGTCGAGCGCATCCGGCGCGCGCTCGCGAAGCCGGAGGCCGACGGCGACGCGGCGCTCGACGCCCGGCTGCTGGCGGCGCTGCGCACGCTGCACGCGCCCGCGGGCGGCGGTGCCCGGCCCGCCGGCCCGCTGCGCTGGGTCCGCGCGACGCAGGGCGACCTGATGCACCAGGTCTGCGTCGACGACGTGCTGTTCTTCCGCGCCGACGACAAGTACACCTGTGTCCAGACCGCCGAGGCCGAATACCTGATCCGCACGCCGATCCACGAGCTGGTCGCGCAGCTGGACGGCGAGCGCTTCTGGCAGGTGCATCGCTCGACCATCGTCAACCTGGACCATGTGGCCGGCACGCGGCGCGACGAACTGAGCCGGCTGTTCGTCCGCGTGCGCGGGCATGCGAGCGAGCTGCCGGTCAGCCGCGCCTACGTCCACCTCTTCCGGTCGATGTGAACGGCGGGGCGCGCACCGCGCCCGCGACCGGCCGGCGGCGGCCCGCCTGTCATCGGCGCCGCCTACACTGCCGGCCTCATGCAGCTCGATCCCCGCTCGATCACCGTCATGACCGCGCTGATGGCGGCGGTCCTGGGGCTGGTGCTGCTCGGGGTGCGGCGCAACTATCCGTCGACGATCCACGGGCTGCTGCCCTGGGCGATGGCGCCGATGACCTGCGCCTTCGCCGCCGGCGTCTACGCGCTGCAGGGGCTGTGGCCCGAATTCGTCGTCGCGCAGACCGGCAACGCGCTGCTGCTGACGGGCTGCGGGCTCTTCTATTTCGGCTCGCAGCGCTTCTTCGGCCGGCCGGTGACCTGGCGGCTGTGGGGCGCGATCGCGCTGCTGAGCCTGGCGGTGCTGACCTGGTTCCTGATCCGGCCCGACTACCGCGTGCGCATGGTCGTGTTCACCGGGACGATGACGGCCTGCGTGCTGGCGCACGCGCGGCTGGTCCTGCGGGACGGCCGCGGCTTCGCGGCGCGCCTGATCGCGGGCACGCTGCTGCTGCAGGCGGCCGTGCTGGTCGGCCGCGGTCTGGCGAGCTTCTGGGTGGACGGGGCGCAGTCCTCGCGCTTCGCGATGACGACGGTGCAGACCGCCTACATCGCCAGCTACTGCTTCAGCGTGCTGCTGCTGAGCGTGGGCGTCCTGCTGATGGCCAGCGAGCGGGTGCGCGAGGAATTCGAGCTGCTCGCCACCCGCGACGCGCTGACCGGCGCGCTGACGCGCCGCGCGGTGCTGCAGGCCGGCGGCGAGGAATTCGACCGCTGGCGTCGCTACGGCCAGCCGCTGTCGCTGGTGCTGCTGGACATCGACCACTTCAAGCAGGTCAACGACCGACACGGCCACCAGGCCGGCGACCGGGTGCTGAGCGGCGCGGTGGCGGCGATGCGCGGGGAACTGCGGGTGAACGACCGGCTGGGTCGTTATGGCGGCGAGGAGTTCGTGATCCTGCTGCCGTCCACCGACGCCGAGGCGGCGCGCGCCTCGGCCGAGCGCGTGCGCGCGGCGCTGGCCGCGCATGCGCCGGAGCCCGGCATCCCGCCGTGCTCGGCCAGCCTGGGCGTGGCCTGGGCGCAGCCCGGGGACACCAGCCTGGACGCGCTGCTCGCGCGCGCCGACGCGGCGCTCTATCGCGCCAAGGCCAACGGGCGCAACCGGGTGGAGTGAGGCGCGGAGCTCGCGCGGCTCACTTGAAGAACCAGTAGCCCACCAGGATCGCGCCGACCAGGCCCACCGCGTCCGCGAGCAGGCCGCAGCTCAGCGCATAACGCGTCTTCTTGATGTTGACGCTGCCGAAGTAGACAGCCAGCACGTAGAAGGTCGTCTCGGTCGAGCCCTGGATGATCGCGGCGAGCTTGCCCTCGAAGCTGTCCACGCCATAGGTCTTGAGCACGTCCACCATCAGGCCGCGCGCGCCGCTGCCCGACAGCGTCTTCATCAGCCCGACCGGCAGCGCCGGCACGAAGTCGGTGGGCAGGCCCAGTGCCGCCACGCCCGCGGCGATGCCCTGGACGACGAAGTCCATGCAGCCCGTCGTGCGGAATACCGAGATCGCCACCAGGATCGCGATCAGGTAGGGAATGATCTGGACCGCGACGCCGAAACCTTCCTTGGCGCCCTCGACGAAAGCCTCGTAGACGTTGATGCGGCGCCAGGCGCCGACCGCGATGAACATCACGATGATGCTCAGGATCACGCCGCTGCCCAGCAGCCCGATGTACTGCGACATTACCTCCGGCGGATAGCTGTGCAGCCAGCCGAAGACGGCGGCCATGATCGCGATGAAGCCGCCGACGAACACCAGCACCGGCGCGCTGAACAGGTTGATGCGCTGCACCCAGGCCACCGCAACCAGCCCCGACATGAAAGAGATGAAGGTCGCGATCAGCGTGGGCAGGAAGATGTCCGCGGCGTTGAAGCCGACCAGGCCCTGGTCCACCGCCATCGCCTGGCGGATCGCGATCACCGAGGTCGGGATCAGCGTGATGCCGGCGGTGTTCAGCACCAGGAACATGATCATCGCGTTCGACGCGGTGTCCTTCCGCGGATTCAGCTCCTGCAGCTCCTTCATCGCCTTGAGCCCCAGCGGCGTGGCGGCGTTGTCCAGGCCGAGCATGTTGGCCGAGAAGTTCATCACCATCGAGCCGCCGGCCGGATGGCCGCGCGGCACCTCGGGGAAGATCCTCGCGAAGAACGGTCCCATCGCGCGGGCGAAGAGCTGGATCACGCCGGCGGTCTCGCCGACCTTCATCAGGCCCAGCCACAGGCTCATCACGCCGACCAGGCCGAGCGAGATGTCGAAGCCGGTCTTGGCGGTGTCGAAGATGCCGGTCAGCACCTGCGTGAAGATGGTCAGGTCGCCCTGGAACAGCCGCGCCAGCGCGACCGCGAAGCCGATCAGGAAGAACCCGATCCAGATGAAGTTCAGCACCATGGGCGCGGATTATTCCGGGCCGCGGCGATGCCGGGCGCTGCGCACGCCCGGTGTTGCGGGAATGCGAGCATCACGATCTGGCGGGCGGCCATAACCGGCCGCGGGGCCTAGCCTTCCTCCAGGAAGCGGTCCCGCACCTCCAGCACCTGCGGCAGCACGCCGATGAACAGCTCCACCAGCGCCGGATCGAAGTGGCGGCCGGCCTGCGCGCGCAGGTGCGCCACCGCCTGCTCCACCGGCCAGGCCGGCTTGTAGGGGCGGATGCTGGTCAGCGCGTCGAAGACGTCGGCGATCGCGACGATGCGGGCGTCCTGCGGGATGGACTCCCCGGCCAGGCCCTCGGGATAACCGCTGCCGTCCCACTTCTCGTGATGGGCCAGCGCGATGCGCCGCGCCATGCCGAGCAGGCCGGTCGCCTGATCGCCCAGGATCTCGGCACCGATGGCCGGATGGCGGCGCATCACCATCCATTCCGCCTCGGTCAGCGGGCCAGGCTTTTGCAGGATCGCGTCCGGGATGCCGAGCTTGCCGACGTCATGCATGGGCGCGGCATGCAGCAGGTCGTCGGCGTCCTGGTCGGTCCAGCCGGCTGCCAGCGCCAGCAGCTGGGCGTAGTGGCTCATCCGCACGACGTGCCAGCCGGTCTCGTTGTCCTTGTACTCGGCGGCGCGGCCCAGGCGCTGCACGATCTGCAGCCGGGTCTCGCGCAGTTCGTCCGCGCGCACCAGCGACAGGTGGGTCCGCACCCGCGCCCGCACCACCGGCGGGCTGACCGGCTTGGTGATGTAGTCGACCGCGCCGGCCTCGAAGCCCTCGGTCTCGTCGCTGGTGTCGGCCAGCGCGGTGACGAAGATCACCGGCGTGCGCCGCGTCGCCGGCTGCGACTTGAGCACGCGGCAGACATCCAGCCCGGAGAGCCCCGGCATCATGATGTCCAGCAGGATCAGCTGCGGCGCCTCGCTCTTCGCGAGCTCCAGGGCCTTCTGGCCGTCGCGGGCGAACAGCAGCCGGTAGTCGTCCTGCAGCACATGCCGCAGGACCTGCAGGTTGGCGGGCTCGTCGTCGACGAGCAGCAGCTTGGGACGGTGATCGGCGTTCACGACAGGCCTTGCGGGGCATTCGGCGTGCTCAGCCGGGTGCGCAGCGACTGCAGCAGCAGCAGGGCGGCGGCGAAGTCGAAGTCGTCCAGCGCGCGCGTCAAGGGCCCCAGCGCCTCGGCGCCGAGCGCCAGCCGCAGCGCGCTCAGCGACTCGTCGTCGAGTTCGCTGCGCTTGAGCGCGGCCGCCAGGCGGTCCACCAGCTGCTTCGAGGCGCGCAGGTCGCGCGCGGCCGCCTCGGCCGACGGATCGGCGGGCCGATCGGCCGACATCGGCATCGGCGCGCTGGCCGCGAAGCCCGAGGGCCGGCCATCCAGCTCCGCGACCGCGTCCAGCGTGTCCTGCAGCGTCAGCGCCAGCGTGTCGACCAGCGCCATCAGATCCTCTTCGCGCCCCAGGCGCAGGGCGGTCTCGACCGGCTGCGCGTGGGCGAGCAGCCGCGGCATCGCCAGGCTGCCGGCCACGCCGCGCCAGCGGTGCACCAGCCCGCGCAGTTCGATCCACTGCCGCGCCTGCGTCAGCTGGTGCAGCCGCGCGACGCCTTCGCGCTGTTCCTCGGCGAAGCGGCGCAGCCCGCGTTGCCACGCGGTGACGCTGCCCCACAGCCGCAGTCCCTGCTGCCAGTCGAGCGGCTCGGTGCCGGGGCCCGCTGAGCCCAGGCCCGCCGCATGGCGTGTCGACGGCGCCGGCCCGGCCTCCCCGGCGCCGCGGCCCGGCGACAGGCCCAGCACCCGAGCGAGTTCGGCGAACAGCCGGGCCGGCTCCACCGGCTTGACCGCGAAGCCGTCCATGCCGGCGGCCAGCGCCGCCTGCCGGTCTTCCTCCAGCACGCTGGCCGTCAGCGCGACCACCGGCGTGTGGCCGCGGCCCTGCGCATGCTCGAAGTTGCGGATCCGCCGCGTCGCGCCAAGGCCGTCCAACCCCGGCATGTGCACGTCCATCAGCACCGCGTCGAAGCGCTCGTCGGAGAAGGCCTTCAGCGCCTGCAGCCCGTCGGCGGCGAGCGTGACCTGATGCCCCTCGCGGCCCAGGATCAGCTGCAGCAGCTCGCCGTTCTGCGCGACGTCGTCGGCCACCAGCAGCCGCAGCGGCGGGAGGGCGACGGCCGCTTCGCTCGCCTGGGCCTCGGCGAGCGCCGCATTGCCGGCCGGCAGCGGCAGCCAGACGTGGAAGGTGCTGCCCTGGCCGAGTTCGCTCTCGACGGTGATGCGGCCGCCCATGCGCTCGACCAGCTGCCGCGAGATGGTGGTGCCCAGGCCGGTGCCGCCGAAGCGGCGCGTCGTCGACGCGTCGGCCTGCGCGAAGGCGTCGAAGATGCGGTCCAGCCGGTCGGGCGCGATGCCGATGCCGGTGTCGACGACGGCCAGGTGGACCTGGCCGCCTTCGTGCCGCATGCGCAGCGTGACCACGCCGCGCTCGGTGAACTTGATCGCATTGCCGACCAGGTTCAGCAGCACCTGCTGCACCCGCAGCGGATCGCCCTGGAAGAAGCGCGGCGCGGCGGACGGGTAGTCGAGGTGCAGCACCAGGTTCTTGCGCTGCGCCAGCAGCCGCAGCGAGTTCAGCGCCTGCTCGCAGACGGTGCGCAGCGAGAAGTCGACCGACTCCAGCTCCATCGCGCCCTTGTCGAGCTTGGCGGTGTCCAGGATGTCGTTGAGCAGCGCCAGCAGCGAGCGCGCCGAGCCGCGCACCGTCGTCAGGTGGCGGCGCTGGGCCTCGGTCAGCGTGGTGTCCAGCAGCAGCTCGGTGAAACCGAGGATGGCGTTCATCGGCGTGCGGATCTCGTGGCTCATGTTGGCCAGGAAGGCGCTCTTGGCCGCGGCGGCGGACTCGGCGCGCTCCTTGGCTTCCTCGAGCTGGCGCTGCAGCCGCTTGGGCTCGGTGATGTCGAGGATCACGCCGTCGATCCACTGCGGCGCGCCCTGCGCGTCGCGCACCGCGCGGCCGCGCTCGGAGACCCAGCGCTCGCCGGCGTCGCGGGTGTGGACGCGGTACTCGAGCGCATAGGGCGTGTCGGCGGCGACGGCGGTTTCCACGGCCGCGTTCACCCGCGCCTGGTCGTGGCGATGGATCAGCGCGGCGAAGTGCTGGCGGCCTTCCAGGAAGTCGCGGGCGGTCCAGCCGGTCAGGTCCTCGACGGCGTCGTTGATCAGCAGCATCGACCAGTTCTCGTCCAGGCGGCAGCGGAAGGTCACGCCCGGGCTGTTGGCGATCACGGTGCGGTACTTGGTCTCGCTGTCGCGCAGCGCGGTCTCCATCACCAGCATGCGGCCGCGTTCCTCGACCAGCTCGGTGTTGAGCCGGCGCAGCACCAGCAGGCCGTTGGCGCCGGCGGTGATGGCGCTGATGGCCAGCGCCATCACGGTCACGGCCAGGGCGAGCCAGCCGGCGTTCTCGATCGAGGTGTTGCAGGGGCCGTCGGCCAGGCCGACGAAGCGCGCGGCGCCCATCGCCGTGTAATGCATGCCGGCGATGGCGCCGCCCATCACCACGCCGCCCAGCGCGATCGCCCAGGGCCGGCTGAGGCGGCCGGCCAGGCCGAAGCGGATCCACAGCGCGAGCATCGCCAGCAGGACCGCGACCACGATGGAGGCGCCGAACCAGGCGGGGTCGTAGCGCAGCGCGGCGGACATCTCCATCGCCGCCATGCCGGTGTAGTGCATCGCGCCGATGCCGGCGCCGACCAGCACGCCGCCGGCGACCAGGCGCCAGCGGTCGAGTTCGCGGCGCGAGAGCAGGGCCAGCGCGACCCAGGAGGCGATCAGCGCCGGGACCATGGAGGCGGCGGTGACATGGGCGTTGAAGGCGATCTGCGCGCACAGCTGGAAGGCCAGCATGCCGATGAAGTGCATCGACCAGATGCCGCCGCCCAGCGCCAGCGCGCCCGTGGCCAGGATGGACTGGCGACGCCATCCCGTGGCCGGCTTGGCCATGCCGGCGACCTGCAGCGCCAGCGCCGAGGTCAGCGAGGCGACGGCCAGCGACAGCAGCACCAGGGCCCCGTCGTAATGGCCGGTGAGCAGCAGCGTCGGGGCGCCATCGCGAAGCAGGAAGAACTGCGGCAGCGCCGCGGAGAGTTCGGACACGGACGGGCGAGGAGCGGCATCCTGGCGGCGCCATTCCGAGGGACAAGGGAGGAGGCCGCCATGGTGCCAAGAAGCCGGGAAGGCGGCCCGGCACAAATCCTCGATATCCAGCGCCCAAATGAAAGCGCCCCGCGATCGCGGGGCGCTGTACGGAATCAAGCCTGGCCGCAGCCGTCGTCAGAAGGCGGGCACCACCGCCCCTTTGTATTGCGTCTGGATGAAGCGCTTGACGGCCTCGCTCTGCAGCGCGGCGGCCAGCTTCTTCACCGCGGGGGCGTTCTGGTTGTCGTCGCGGGTGACCAGCCAGTTGGCGTAGGGCGACTCGCCGCCCTCGATCGCCAGCGCGTCCTTGGCCGGGTTCAGCTTCGCCTCCAGCGCGTAGTTCGTGTTGATCAGCGCCAGGTCCACCTGCGGCAGGATGCGCGGCAGCGTGGCGGCCTCGATCTCACGGAACTTCAGCTTCTTGGGGTTGTCGGCGATGTCCTTGGTCGTCGCCAGGATGTTGGCCTTGTCCTTGAGCTTGATCACGCCGGCCTTGTCCAGCAGCAGCAGCGCGCGGCCGCCGTTGGTCGGATCGTTGGGGATCGCGACGGTGCCGCCCTCGGGCAGCGCGGCCAGCGTCTTGTGCTTGGTCGAATACGCGCCGAACGGCTCCACATGCACCGCCGCGACGGCCACCAGCCGCGTGCCCTTGCCCTTGTTGAACTCGTTCAGGTAGGGCTTGTGCTGGAAGAAATTGGCGTCCAGGCGCTTCTCGGCCACCTGCACGTTGGGCTGGACGTAGTCGGTGAAGACCTTGACCTCGAGCTCCACGCCCTGCTTGGCCAGCTCCGGCTTGACCAGGTTCAGGATCTCGGCGTGCGGCACCGCGGTGGCGGCGACGCTCAGCTTCTCGGCGGAGGCGGTGCCGGCGGTGACCAGCGACAGGGCCGCGACGGTGGCGGCGAACAGCTTCTTCATGCTTGCAAACTCCTCTGAGGAACGATGCCGCTCGCCTGCTTGGGGCGATCGGCGCTGAAAGGGGGGAGGCGGGGTCTGGTCGATGCCGGACGGGCTCAGCGGTGCGACACGCGGGTCACCAGCCAGTCGCCCAGCATCTGCAGCAGTTGCACCAGCACCAGCAGCAGCACCACGGTCACGACCATGACCTCGGTCTGGAATCGCTGATAGCCGAAGCGGATCGCCAGGTCGCCCAGGCCGCCGCCGCCGATGACGCCCGACATGGCCGTGTAGCCGACCAGCGTGATCGCGGTGACGGTGAGCGCCGAGACGATGCCGGGCAGCGCCTCGGGCAGCAGCGCCTGGACGACGATCTGGCGGGGGCTGGCGCCCATGGCCAGGCCGGCCTCGACGATGCCGCGGTCGACGCCGCGCAGCGCGGTTTCCACCAGCCGCGCCAGGAAGGGCGTCGCGCCCACGACCAGCGGCGGGATCGCGCCGGCCACGCCCAGCGAGGTGCCGGTCACCAGCAGCGTGAACGGGATCAGCACGATCAGCAGGATCACGAACGGCAGCGAGCGCAGCACGTTCACCACCAGCGACAGCAGCGCGTACAGCCGGGGCGAGGACACCAGCCGGCCGCGGTCGAACAGGTACAGGGCGATGCCCAGCGGCAGGCCCAGCAGCGCGGTGAAGAGCAGCGAACCGCCCAGCATCAGCAGCGTGTCGCCGCCGGCGGTGGCGATCTCGGGCCAGTCGATGGTCCGCAGGGTCTCGATCAGGGAGGGCGTGAGGCTCATGCGCGCAGCTCCTCGACCTGCACGCCGCGCTCGGCCAGCAGCTGGCGGGCGGCCTGGCGATCGCCGCCGCTGACGGCGATGGTCAGCTGGCCGTAGGGCTGCCGCTTGATGCGGTCGATGCGGCCGGCCAGGATGCCGAAATCCAGGTTCGCGCGGCGGGCGACCTCGCCCAGCAGCGGCTCGTAGGTGCGCTCGCCGAAGAAGGTCAGGCGCCACAGGCTACCGGCGACATGCGCGTAGTCGTCGCGCTGCTCGCCTTCGTCGACATGCTCGGCCGCCAGCACGAAACGCCGCGCCGTGTCCGAGCGCGGATGCAGGAAGACCTGCGCCACGGGGCCGAGCTCGACGATGCGGCCACCTTCCAGCACCGCGACGCGGTCGCAGACGCGGCGCACCACGTCCATCTCGTGGGTGATCAGCACGATGCTCAGCTTCAGCTCCTCGTTGAGCTCGGCGAGCAGGTCCAGGATGGAGCGGGTGGTTTCGGGGTCGAGGGCGCTGGTGGCCTCGTCGCAGAGCAGCACCTGCGGGTCCAGCGCCAGCGCGCGGGCGATGCCGACGCGCTGCTTCTGGCCGCCGGAGAGCTGGGCCGGATACTTGTCCGCCTGGTCGGACAAGCCGACGCGGGCGAGCAGCTGCTGCACGCGCGGCGCGATGCGCGCGGCCTCCCAGCCGGCGATGCGCAGCGGCCAGGCGACGTTCTGCGCAACGGTGCGCGAGCTCAGCAGGTTGAAGTGCTGGAAGATCATCGCGATCTTCTGGCGGGCGGCGCGCAGGCCGGCCGCGTCCAGCGCCTGCAGGTGCTGCCCGGCCACGACCACGCGACCGCTGTCCGGGCGCTCCAGCAGGTTGATCACCCGCAGCAGCGTGCTCTTGCCGGCGCCCGAGGCGCCGATGATCCCGAACACTTCCCCCGGTTCCACTCGCAGGTCGATGCCCTGGAGCGCCGGCACGCGGCGACCCTCGACCTCATAGGATTTGTGCAGCTGTTGGAGTTCGATCACGGACGAAAGACGGACGCTCGCGCCAGCTGGCCGCCGTTCGGGACCTTTTGCCGGCATGCGCCTTTTTGGGGCGGAAAGCCGTGATGCTTAGGGATAACCCGGCAGTTGGCAAGCAATCAATGCTTATATGCATATGCCGGGGTGGGAATTCCGCTGAATTCTTATATCGGGAAGGCGGGGTTTCCGGTTGCTCAGACGGGGAGCGAAAGGGACGCGAGGTCGCGGATCAGGTCTGCGATGTTGTTGCGCAGCGCGGCCTCGGTGGCGATGCGCAACTGCTCCGAGGGGTTCAGGCTGTCGTCGACGCCCGCCTTCTGCGTCGTGCGCAGCGTGCGCTGGTACAGCACCTTGCCGCCGCCGGCGGCGCGCTCCGTCAGCGTGTAGCGGACCGAGATCGCCACCTCCGGCAGCACCGGCACATTCGGCTGCGCCAGCGCCAGCACCTCGACCTGCAGCTGGTAGCGGCCGGTGTCCGGCACGTCCGGCATCAAACCCAGGCGCCGCAGCGATTCCTGGTAGGTCTGGTTCAGCGTCATCGCGTTGATGCGGCTGCCCCACCAGCGCGAGGTCTCCTGGCCGCCGCTCACCGGCAGCAGGTCGATGTTGCGCCGCAACTGCGGGCTCAGCCAGGAGCGCAGCTGCAGCGATTCCATGTCGGTCAGCGAGGACTCCAGCGGCCGCGCCGGCGTGCCGCAGCCCGCCAGCAGCGCGCAGGCCATGGCGGCCAGCAGCGCCGGCATGGAGCGAAGAGGACGGGCAGGGCGGCGGTCGATCATGCCGGGCATCTTGCCTCCAGGGAGCGGGCGCCGATCGCCCGATCTGAACCGGATTCCGGCGCCGGATCGCAGGACCGGATCGCAGGGCCGGAACGCGGATGCGCTCGCGGACCGGCTCACGGAACGCGGCCGCCGCCGCGTCTCAGAGCCGACGGTGCTGCAGCGCCGGCAGCTGCTCGCGCACCTGTGCGATGCGCGCCGGATCGAGGCGGGCGATCGCCAGGCCCTCGCCCTCGGGCAGGCAGGCCAGCACTTCGCCCCAGGGATCGACGATGAGGCTGTGGCCCCAGGTGCGGCGCCCGTTCTCGTGCGTGCCCCCCTGGGCCGAGGCGATGACGTAGGCCTGGTTCTCGACCGCGCGGGCCCGCAGCAGCAGCTCCCAATGCGCCTGGCCGGTGGTGTACGTGAAGGCCGCCGGCACGCTGATGAGGTCCAGCGGCCGCGGGCCGCCGAAGCTCATCGCGCGGAAGAGCTCCGGGAAGCGCAGGTCGTAGCAGATGGACAGGCCGACGCGCAGCGTGGGGCCGCCGCCGATCGGCGCGTCGAAGCTCACCGGCGCCTCGCCGGCCTGGAGCACGCGGGCCTCGTCGTAGCGCTCGCGGCCGTTGTCGTAGCAGAAGAGATGCAGCTTGTCGTAGCGCGCGGCCATCGTGCCGTCCGGCGCGAACACGCAGGTGGTGTTGCGCACCCGCTCGGCGGGCAGGGCCGCGCCGTCGATCGCCATCGGCAAGGTGCCGCCGAGGATCCACACGCCATGCGCGCGCGCCGCCCGGCGCAGCGCGCCCTGGATGGGCGCGTCGAAGTCGCCGGGCCGCTCGGCGTAGGGCAGCTTGTCGGTGTCCTTGTGGCCCATGAGGCAGAAGTACTCGGGCAGCGACACCAGCCGCGCGCCCTGGCGCGCCGCCTCGCCGATCCAGTGGGCGGCGCGCTCGAGGTTCTCCTCCAGCCGCGGGCCGGAGACCATCTGGATCGCGGCGATCGTGATCGGCTGCGCCGCCTGCGGGGTCGAGGTGCTCATTGGACGGACTCTCCTTGCGCGGTGGTGGCGTTGTTGTAGCTGCCCTGCGGCTGCGCGCGGCGCGGCAGCTGCTCGATGCGCGGATCGGACCAGGTGCCGGTGACGCGGAATTCCTCGGAGTTGGCCGCCGCCAGCGGCTTGCGCAGCAGCCACTGGGCCAGGAAGGCGCCCAGGCCGATGGCCGGATTCACCGCCGCGTAGGCGAGTGCCGCGCCGCCGGCATTGATCTCGGGCAGTACCAGGACATGCAGGTCCTGCGTCTCGGCGGCCAGGTCGGCGCTGCCTTCCATCAGCACCGCCGCCTGCAGGCCCTTCATGCGCAGGTTGTCGCTGCGCGCGACGCCCTTGGCGATGCGGATGTCGCCGGTGACGTTGTCGAAGGCGAAACCTTCTGAGAACACGTCGCGGAAGTCCAGCATCAGGCGCCGCGGGATGGATTGCAGGCTGAGCACGCCCAGCAGCCGGCCCACGCCGGGCTCGGCCTTGAGGAACTGCCCCGATTCCATCGAGACATTGAGCTGGCCGCTCATGCTGGCGTAGTCCGGCGACATCGGCGAGCCCTGCCACGCGACCTGGCCGGTGAGCACGCCCTTGCCGCCGCGCAGCACCTGGCCCTGGCCGAGCCGCTCCAGCAGCTTGCCGGCGTCGGCGACGTCCATCTTCCAGTCGAGTTCGGTGCGGCGCAGCGCCTGGCCGGGCTCGGGCGCCCACTTGCCGGAAGCGCTCAGCGTCGCGTCCGGGCTCTTGAGCACCAGCCGGTTGAGCTTCCAGTCGCGGGCCTCGCTCTGCTGCTGGGCATCGATCTCGAGCCGGCCCAGGCGCTTGCCGCGCAGCTCGAAGTCCTCGACGACGATGTCCAGCGCCGGCACCGAGCGCGGCTGCTTGTCGAGCAGCTGCTCGACGGAATCGGCATCGCTCTTGGGCACCGAGAGCCGCGAGAGCCGGGCGAAGACCCGGCCCGGCTGGTCCGGCCTGGCCGCGCGGACCTCGATCAGGCCGCTGAGCTGCTGCGCGTCGACCGACACGCGCCAGCCCGCGCCGGCGTCGTGGGAGATGCCCGCCGTCACGCCGTTGAGCGTGCGGCCCGCCACCTGCAGCGTCTGCGCCTTCAGCGTCAGCTGCGTCGGCGCGTAGCCGCCCTCGGTCGCGCCCTCGAGCTCCGCGCCGGCCTTCGCGCCGGTCAGGCTCGGCAAGGCGGTCTGCCAGGCGTCGGCATTGAACTGGTCGAAGCTGGCGCGCGCCGTCACGCCCTGCGCCGGCAGCTCGGGCGCGCGCTCGCGCACCGCGATGGCGCCGCGCAGCACCTTGGCCTCGTGGGTCACGTCGCGCTGGTACAGCGCCAGCAGCGGGCCGGCCTCGACGCGCAATTCATCGCGCAAGGCCGCGCCGGCAGGCGCCAGCGCCTTGGTGGCGATGCGCATCGGCCAGGCCTCCTCGGCCGCCTTGTGCATCGGCGCCGGCAGGTTGACCGCGATGCCCTGCAGCGGACTCGTCACCGCGACCTCGGTCTGCCCGTTCTTGAGCACGCCCAGCTCGAAGCGCACTGCGGCCTGGCCGGTCATCACCGACGCCGCTTGCTGCAGCCCCAGCTCCGGCGCATTGCGCAGCGCCTCGGCCGTGACCGTGCCCTGCGCGGCGAAACGCATCGTGCCGTCGGGCAGGCTGCCGCCGTCGAAGCTGGCGTCGCCGCCTAGCACGCGCGCCTGGCCGCCGCGGATCTGCAGGCCCTTCTGGTCGAAGCTGACCTGTGCGCGGGCCTGGCCCAGCAGCGGCGTGTCGGGCCGGATGCGGACGTCATTGCCGGTCAAGGTGACCAGGCCCTTGACCGTCGTGTCGTCGACATGCATCAGCGGCAGCCGCAGATTGAGCTTCAGCGCCATCGGACCGGTCGCGGTGGTCGTGTCCAGCACGTGGCTGGTGAGCGCCGCCACCGGCGAGGCCTTCACGTAGCGCAGCGCGTCGGCGAGCGCCCCGCGCGCCTGGCCGTCGATCTCCAGCACCGGCGCGTGGTGGTACAGGTCGGCGATGGACCCTTGCACGTTGACCAGGTCCACGCCCATCAGCCGGGCCTTGGCGTTGCGGATGCTCATCGCGGCGCGGTCGAAGACCAACTCGGCGTCGAGCTGCTCCATCGCCGGCCACGGCGACTGGAAGGCGGGCAGTTCGCCCTCGGCCGGATGGCTGGGCACGTAGGCCAGCGTCAGGCCGCGGACCTGCCCCGACACGCGGAACTGCCCCTTGCTGCGCGGCGCGTCGAAGGGGAAGTCGATCAGGTCGCCCTGCAGGCGCACCTGGATGCGGTGCACCGTGCCGTCGCGGATGGCGTCGCGCACGTAGCGCCGTGCGTCGTGGCCCATCGAGGCCGGCAGGTAACGCAGCACGCGTGGTGCGCGGATCTCGTCGATGCGGCCGGTCAGGTCCAGCCGGCCGTGGTCATGCGGACGCTTGCCGTCGCCGCTCTGCCAGCTGCCGTCGACTTCGGCGTGCAGGTCGTCGTTGCTGAAGCGCACGTCGTTGAACTGCACCGTCCAGCGCGTGGCGGGCTCGGTCGGCGCCGACGCGGTGGTGGCGACCGCCGAGGCCGCGGCCAGCGGACGCGTCGCCGGGAGGGACAAAGGACTGGGCGCCGGCGCGCGCTTGGCGCCGCCGAGCGCCACCGGGCGCTGCGCGCGCCACTGCACGCTGGCCTGCGCCTGCTTCAGCGGAACCGCCGCTTCCTCGAAGACGCCGGGCAGCGTCACCTCGCCGTCGGTCACGGCCAGGGTCGCGCTGCCGCCCTGGTCGGTGGCCTCGAACTGCAGGTCGGCGCCGCGCACGCCGGGTCGGCCGGTCGGCGGCGAGGAGGCGGGATCCGACGGTGGCTCCGGCGTCGCGGCCGCCAGCTGCAGGCCCTGCAACCGGCCCTTGGCGCGATAGCTGCGCGGCGCTTCGAGCGGGCCGTCCCAGTGCAGCTGCAGCGCATTGAGCAGGCCGCCCGGTTTCATGTCGGCGATCAACTGGCGCTGGGCCTCGGCGAGCGGCAGTCGGGCCAGGATCTGCGCGCCCAGCGCCAGGTTCAGCTGCTGCGCCTGGAAGTCGCCGCCGGTGATGGTGCCGGTCCGCGCGTCGCGCTTGACCTCGAGCGCCCAGTCCGAGCGCGGCCAGTCCAGCCCGTCCCCCGCCTGGAAGCCCAGCTGCTTCGCTTCCAGCGAGAGCGATTGCGGCGTCTGCTTCAGCACCAGCCGCCCGCCGATCCGCGCCAGCGCCAGCTCCGGCAGGCCGGGCGCGACGCGCAGCTTCACCGCGCGCAGGCCCATGTCCAGCGTCAGGCTGCGCGGCTCGCCGCGGTCCACGTCCAGCCAGGCGCGCAGGGCGCCGTCGCCCTCGTTGAGCTCGAAGGGCAGGTCCACGTAGCGGCGCAGCTCGCTGACGTCGGTGCGCGGCAGGTGGGCGAAGAGCTGGCCGCTCCAGCGCTGCACCGCGCCGGGCCGGTCCAGCAGCGACTGGGTGAACTCGCCGCGCAGCGTGAAGCGCTCGCCCCAGCCGGCCGGCGGCGTGGCGTCCAGCCGCAGCCGGTGGCGGCGCAGGCCGTTGCGCAGCACCAGGTTGAGGTCGAAGAGCTCCAGCGGTGGCGCGGCGCGCAGGTCGTCGACCCAGCGGATGCGGCCATGGAGGATGACGAACTCGTGCTGCTCGAAGAACCAGTCGGTGGCCGCTTCGGAGGCCTGCGTGTCCGAGGGGCCGTCGACGCTGAGGCCGGCCACGAAGACCCGGCCCTGCGCGTCGCGGCGCAGCAGCAGCTCGGGGCTGTCCAGCAGCAGTTGGGAGAAGCGCAGTTCGAAGGCCAGCAGCGAGCGCGGCGACAGCGCGGCGCTGACGCGGGGCAGGTGCAGCGCTTCGCGGCCGGAGGCCTCGACGATGCGCACGTCGCGCAGGTCCAGCGTGGGGATCCAGCCCGACGATCGGGCGCTGATGGCGCCGATCTTCACGGGTACCCCCAATGCCTGGGTGGCTTGCTTTTCGAGCTGGGGCCGCCAGTCGTCGATGTGCGGCAGAATCGCCCAGTGCAATGCCAGCCAGGCCGCGATCAGCAGGGAGAACAGGCCCAGCGAAGCCAGACCGAGCCAGAGGGCGCAGCGTGCCCACCAGCGTCGCTTCGCGACCGCGGAACCGGAGTCAGAACTGGTGACGGCGGACGAAGACATGTAAGAGGGGACGGCGGTCGCCGAATCTAGCACAGCCATTTCCGGCCATGAGCCAGCGAGAGCTTTCTTTACCGATGGATTCAGTTGCCCCGGCAACCGCCGATCCGGCAGGCGTTTCGACGCCGGCCGCGAGCGCGGACCACAGCCGATTCGTTCAGCGCATCCGCCGCCGTTACGCGGCCGAATTGCCCCTGCTGCCGCCCGGCCTGCCGGATGACGCGGTCATGCGCGCCGTCGTCGACCGCCTGTGCGAAGGCGGTCGTGCGCTGCCCGCCGCGCTGCGCGTGATGCGCCAGCTGGTGATGGAACGGCTGGCGGTGCTCGACGTCGAGCAGGGCGCGCCGATGACCGACGTCACGCAGGCGATGACCCATCTGGCCGAGGTGGCGCTGGACATCGGCGTCGCGCACTGCCGCGCGGAACTCGACGCGCTGTACGGCCCGCCGCGCGACGCGGTCGGCCAGGACATCGACTTCTGGGTCGTGGGCATGGGCAAGCTCGGCGGGCGGGAGCTGAATGTCTCGTCCGACATCGACCTGATCTACGTCTACGAGGACGACGGCCAGACCGAGGGCCCGGACAGCGGCACGGGCCGCCAGCGGATCTCCGCGCACGAATATTTCGCGCAGCTCTCGCGCCGGCTGTCGACGCTGATCGGCGACGTGACCGAGGACGGCCAGGTCTTCCGCGTCGACCTCGCGCTGCGCCCCAACGGCAACTCCGGTCCGCCCGCGGTGAGCATGGCGATGCTGGAGGAGTACTTCCTCGTCCAGGGCCGCGAGTGGGAGCGCTTCGCCTGGCTGAAGAGCCGCGTCGTGGCGCCGCGCGCCAGCGTCAAGAGCGGTCGCGCGATGCAGCTGCGCAGCCTGGTCACGCCCTTCGTCTATCGGCGCTATCTGGATTACGGCGTCTTCGAGGGCCTGAGGCAACTGCATCGCAAGATCCGCGACGAGGCCCAGCGCCGCGCCGCCGGCCGGCCCGAGCGCGCCAACGACGTGAAGCTCTCGCGCGGCGGCATCCGCGAGATCGAGTTCATCGTCCAGCTGCTGCAGGTGGTGCGCGGCGGACAGTTCCCGGAGATCCGCACCCGCTCGACGCTGAAGGCGCTGACGCGCCTGGCGGCGCGCGGCCTGATGAAGCCCGAGACCGCCACCGCGCTGGCCAAGGGCTACGACTTCCTGCGTCGCGTCGAGCACCGCATCCAGTACCTGGACGACCAGCAGACCCACTGCCTGCCGGCCTCGGACGAGGACATCAGCTGGATCGCGCGCAGCCTCTGCCTGAGCTGCAACAGCCACGCCTGCCCGCTGCTGGACCGGCTGATGGAGGTGCGCGAGCTGGTGGCGACCGAGTTCGACGCCTTGCTGCACGACGGCGTCGCGCCGGGCAAGGGCAACTGCAAGAACGGCATGTGCGGCGGCCCGCCGCTGCCGATCGACAGCGAGGAGTTCCTCGACAAGCTGCAGCCCGAGTTGGCCGCCAACGTGCGGCGCTGGGCGCAGCAGGCGCGGGTGCAGAACCTGCGCGAGGACTCCCGGCTGCGGCTGGCCAAGCTGGTCGGGCGCGCGGCGCTGGCGGTGCGCCAGGGCGAATGCACGCTGGACGCCGCGCAGCGCTTCGTCGACTGGATCGAGCCGCTGCTGCGCCGCGAGAGCTACCTGGCGCTGCTGGTCGAGCGGCCGGCGGTGCAGGGCCGGCTGCTGCGGCTGCTGGGTCTGGCGCGCTGGCCGATGCGCTACCTGATGCAGCATCCCGGCGTCATCGACGAGCTCGCCGATGCACGGCTGCTGCACGAGCGCTTCGATGGCGCGGCCTTCATCCAGGACCTGCAGGCGCGCCATGACGCCTGGGCCGAGCATGGCGAGGCCAGCGAGGACGCGCTGCTGGACAGCGTGCGCCGCGCGCATCACGCCGAGGTCTTCCGCACGCTGGTGCGCGACGTGGAAGGGCAGATCAGCGTCGAGCAGGTGGCGGACGAGCTGTCGCTGCTCGCCGACGCGACGGTGCAATGCGTGCTGGACTGGGCCTGGGACCGGCTCAAGCAGAAGCACCGGCCCTCGCCGCGGCTGGCGGTGATTGCCTACGGCAAGCTCGGCGGCAAGGAACTGGGCTACGGCAGCGACCTGGACCTGGTCTTCCTCTTCGACGACGAGGACGACAACGCCGCCGAGATCTACGGCGCTTTCATCCGCAAGCTGATCACCTGGCTGACGATCCGCACCGCCGCGGGCGAGCTCTTCGACATCGACACCGCGCTGCGCCCCAACGGCAACTCGGGGCTGCTGGTGACCTCGATCACCTCGTTCGAGAACTACCAGGGCGGCCGCGGCAGCAACACCGCGTGGACCTGGGAGCACCAGGCGATCACGCGGGCGCGCTTCTGCGCCGGCGACGCATCGCTGGCCGAGCGCTTCGAGGCCACCCGCCGCGCGGTGCTGACCGCGCCGCGCGATCCGGCGGCGCTGCGCGACGAGGTGGTCGCGATGCGCGAGAAGCTGCGCGCCGCGCGCTCGGTGCGGACCGGTTTCTTCGACGTGAAGCACAGCCCGGGTGGCATGGTGGACGCTGAATTCGCGCTGCAGTACCTGATCCTGGCGCACTCGGCGCGACACCCTGAGCTGCTGGCCAATGCCGGCAACATCGCGCTGCTGCAGCGTGCCGAGTCCGCCGGGCTGCTGCCCGCCAACGTCGGCCGCGACGCCGCCGATGCCTATCGCGAGCTGCGCCGCGTGCAGCACCGGGCGCGGCTCAACGAGCAGTCCACCGCGCTCGACGGCGAGGCCGCCGAGGCGCTCGCGCCGCAGCGCGACGCGGTGCTGGCGCTCTGGCGGGCCGTCTTCGGCTGACGCGTCGCGGACGAGGCCCCGATGCCGGGACGCGCGTGGCTGCTGGTGGCGATGGCGCTCGCAATCGGCTCGCTGGTCGCCTGGGTCCAGCCCGCGCCGGTGCAGGCCGCGCTTGAGTGGCGGCCGGGGTTCGCCGCCAACGAGCCGTGGCGCGCGGTCAGCGCCGCGTGGCTGCATTGGAGTCCCCAGCACCTGATCGCCAACCTCGCCGGCTGTGCCGTCGTGGGCCTGCTGGGCGTCGCCGCGCGCCTGGGGCCACGGGACGCGGTCGCCTGGTTGCTGGCTTGGCCGCTGACGCAGCTTGGGCTGCTGATCGAACCGTCGCTCGAGCGCTTCGGCGGCGCCTCCGGCGTGCTGCATGCGGGGGTCGCCGTCGCCGCGATCGGGATGATGCGGATGCGCGCCTCGCATGGGCGCGAGCGCGTCATCGGCCTGCTGATCGGGCTGGGACTGATCGCGAAGGTCGCGGCGGAGCGCCCCTTGGCCGGCCCGCCGCTGCGGCATTGGGACGGCTGGAACATCGCGATCGCGCCGCTGTCGCATTTCACCGGCCTGGTCGCGGGCACCGCGGCGGCGCTGCTGTGTGCGTTGGCCGCGCGGGCCTGGACACGCCGCCGGGCATGATCCGGCGCCATGGAACGCAAACAGCGACTCGACGGCGCGGCGGTGGTCATCCTGCTGGGATGTTGCGTGCTGTGGGGCCTGAACCAGGTCGCGGCCAAGGCCGCGCTGGCGGAGATCGGCCCGCTGTGGCAGGCCGCGCTGCGCTCGGGCTTGGCCGGCCTGCTGGTGTGGGGCTTCGCCGCGGCGCGCGGCATCGCGCTCTTCCGCCCTGACGGCAGCCTGCCCGGCGGCCTGCTCGCCGGCCTGCTGTTCGCGGCCGAGTTCGCCTGCATCTTCGTCGGGCTGCAGTACACGACGGCGTCGCGGATGGTGGTGTTCCTCTACCTGTCGCCCTTCGTCGTCGCGCTGGGCATGCCGCTGATCTCGCCCGCCGAGCGATTGACGATGCGCCAGACGGTGGGCCTGCTGATCGCCTTCGGCGCGGTGGCGTTCGCGTTCGGCGAGGGCCTGCAGGGCACCGGGCAGGCGATGCAATGGCTCGGCGACGCGCTGGGCGTGCTGGCCGCGCTGCTGTGGGGTGGCACGACGCTGGCGATCCGTGCGACGCGGCTGTCGTCGGCGAGCGCGGAGAAGACGCTGCTGTACCAGCTCGGCGTGTCGGCGCTGGCCCTGGCGGCGGGCGCGCTCGCCACCGGCGAGGTGCTGCCGCTGGCCTGGTCCTGGCGGCTGGTCGGGCTCTTCGGCTTCCAGGCGGTGATCGTCTCCTTCGCCAGCTACCTGCTGTGGTTCTGGCTGATCCGCCATTACCCGGCGACCCGGCTGTCCAGCTTCACGCTGAGCACGCCGCTGTTCGGGCTGCTCGCGGGCGCGATGCTGCTCGGCGAGCCGATCACGCCGCGGCTGATGCTCGCGCTGGCCGGGCTCGCGGCCGGCATCGTGATGGTCAATCGCTGAGCGCCGGCTTCGCGCCCGCGCCGCGCGCCGTCACGGCGCAATCCCTCCGCCAACCCCCGATAAACCCTCGGACTAACTCTTTCGAGGGAGTTGTCGCGCGGGTGTCGCCTTGCGGTCGCCGAGGTCGGCCCATATCATCGAATTTCATGTAGTGTTCCCTACATTGAAGCCAGCGATGAACGACCTTGCCCGCCTTCCCTTCCTCGAGTTGACCCCGCGCGGGACTCGCCTGCACCGGGCCAGTCCGCAACGCGGTCCGTCCGTCCTCGTGGCCGGACGCGGCCATCAGGCGCCGGCCGCGCTGGCGCTGCTGCAGCGTGAATACGCGCTGCGCGGCGCGCTCCGGCCGGACTGGGCCGCGGTGCCGCAGGCGCTGCAGCCCAGTGGCGAGGGCGTCGTGCTGCTGCTCCAGGACCCGGGCGGCCGGCTGCTCGGCGAGACGGCCCGGCCGCCGATGGCGCCGGCGGCCTTCCTGCGCCTGGCGCGGGCCATCGTGTCCGCGGTGGCCGGCATGCACGCCGCCGGCATCGTCCATCGCGCGCTCGGCCCGGATTGCATCCTGGTCGACGAGGCCGCCGGCAGGGCGACGCTGACCGGCTTCGGCTTCGCGCTGCGCCAGGGCGAGCCCCAGGCCCGCGGCGAGGAAGCGCTGGCCTGGGACGATGCCCGCTTCGACTACATGGCGCCGGAGCTGGGCGGGCGGATGAATGTGGAGGTCGACGCGCGCGCCGATCTCTACGCCCTGGGCTGCCTGTTCCACGAACTGCTGACCGGCGCGCCGCCCTTCGATGGCGACAACGCCGCCGCCCGCATCCACGCCCATGCGACCCGCCTGCCGTCGCCGGTGCACGCGCTGCGGCCGGAGGTCCCGGCGCAGCTCTCGCGCCTGGTGCTGCGCCTGCTGCAGAAGTCGCCGGACCGCCGCTATGCCGACGCCGGCGCGCTGCTGGCCGACCTGCGCAGCTGCGACGAACTGCTGCGCCGCCACGGCACCATCCCCGACTTCGTGCTCGATGCCGGCGCCGCGCTGGCCGGCGCGCACGAACCCGGCCCGGTGGTCGGCCGCGACGACGAGCTCGCCCAGCTCGCCGCGCTCTATCGCGCGGTGGCCGAGGGCGAAGGCGCCCGCACCGCCTGGGTCTGGGGCGGACCGGGCATCGGCAAGTCGGCGCTGCTGCGCGAAGCGGTCGCGCGGATGCGGCAGCCCGTCGCGCCGCTGGTGGCCGCCGGCAAGTGCGACGCCGCGCGCAGCGGCGTGCCCTTCGACGCGCTGGCGCGGGCGCTGGAGCCCTTGCTGCAGGGCGTGCTTGGCAGCGCCGAGGCCGACTTCGAGACCTGGCGGGACCGCCTGCGCCGCGCCGCGCAACCGGTCGGCGCGACGCTCGCCGGCTGGGTGCCGGGCCTGGCCGCCGTGCTCGGTCCGCAGGAGGGGCCGGCCGCGCCGGTGCCGGGCGACGCGGCGCTGGTCTTCGAGCGCGAGATCGTCCTGCGCGCCATGGCCCGGCTGTTCGCCGCCTTCGCGCGGCCGGAGCGTCCGCTGGTGCTGCTGATCGACGACCTGCAGTGGGCGGATGTCGACACGCTCAAGATGCTGGAGCGCCTGCTGATCGACCACGCCGATGCGCCGCTGCTGCTGGCGGGCTCCATGCGGTCGGGCGAGACGCACGCGCCGCATCCGCTGCGCGCGGCGCCGCTGTTCAGCCGCGCTGGCGCCTGCCACCTGGCGCTGCGGCCGCTGGACGACGACGCCGTGCGGGCCCTGGTCGCGCAGGTGCTGCACCAGGACGTCTCGGCGCTGGGGCCGCTGCTGGACCTGGTCCAGCACCTGACCGGCCACAACCCCTTCTTCATCCGCCGTCTGCTGGGTCGCCTGGTCGCGAAGGGCCTGCTCGCCTACGACCCCGCGACCACGCGCTGGGCCTGGCATGCCGAGCGCACCGCGGCCAGCCCGGTCATCCACGACGTCGGCGAGCTGCTCGCGCGCGAGCTCGACGAGCTGCCCGATGCCGCGCTCGCCCTGCTGCGCGCGATGGCCAGCCTGGGCGACCGCGCGGCGCCGGCGCTGCTCGCGGTGGCCGTCGACAGCACCGAGGGCCCGCTCGCGGCCGCGATGGCGCCCGCGCTGCAGGCGGGCTTTGTCGTGCTCGACCGCGGCGACTGGACCTTCACCCATGACCATGTCCGCGAGGCGGTCCTCGGCGCGATCGCGCCGGCCGAGCGGGCCGCGCTGCACCTGGCGATCACGCGCCGGCTGCGCGCCGCCAACGACGAACGCATCCCCGCCTTCCTGATCGCCACGCAGGCCAACCTCGCGCGGCCGGCGGTGGTGCATCCGATCGAGCATCGCGCCTTCGCGCTGATCAACCTGGAAGCGGGCAAGCGCGCCAAGGCGGCCACCGCGCATCACGCGGCGCTGGATTTCTTCGGCTGGACGCTGACCTGGCTGGGCGACGAGCAGACCAGTCCCGAGGCGCTGGAGGCCAGCCTGCTCTGCGGCGAGGCCGAGTTCATGACCGGTGCGCTCGAGGCCGCCGAGATGCGCCTGGCGGCGCTGCAGGGCCTGGCCGGCGACGGACTGTTCAGCGCCGAGGTGGCCCGGCTGCGGGTGGCCCTGTACACGACGCTGGGCCGCTACGACCTGGCGCTGGACATCGGCCTGGCCTTCCTGGCCAGCGCGGCGGGCATCGTGCTGCCGCGCCATCCGACGCCGGCGCAGGTCGACGCGGAATACGCGCCGCTGCGCGCCTGGTTCGATGAACACGGCGTCGACGCGCTGCGCGACTGGCCGGTCGATCCGGACCCGCGCCGCCGGGCGCTGGTCAACGTCTTCGCCGACCTGGTCCCGCCGGCGATGTATTCGGACCAGCAGCTGGTCGACCTGATGCTGCTGCGCGTGGTCCGGTTGGCGATCGCGCATGGCCATTGCGACGCCTCCGCCAACGCCTACGTCTGCCTGATCCAGGTGCTCGGCGCGCGTTATGGCGACTTCGCCAGCTCGCGTGCCTTCGGCGAGCTCGCGCTGCACCTGATCGGCGAGCGCGGCCTGCGCCGCTACCAGGCGCGCGTGCTGCACACCTATGCGACCTTCGTCGTGCCCTGGACCCAGCCGGCGCGCGGCGCGCGGGAGGTCTTCGGCCGCGCCTTCGAGATCGCCACCCGCGAGGGCGACCACACCTTCGCGCTGTACTGCGGCCGCAACCAGGCCACCGGCATGCTTTTCGCGGGCGAGTTCCTCGAGGACGTGCGCCAGACCGTCGAGGCCGCGCTGGCGCGGGCCAAGGACGCCAACTTCCGGCTGGTCGTCGACGCGGTGCTGGCGCAGCGCACGCTGCTGAGCGTGCTGCAGGACGGCGAGCCGCGCGGCGAGCGCATGGCCGAGCCGGTCGAGGGCGCGCCGGTCACGCTGGTGGACCTGGCCTACTGGACCTACCGGCTGCAGGCGGGGCTGCTCTTCGGCGACCTGGCCGAGGCGCTCGAGTCGCGCCGGCGCGCGCAGGCCTGCGTGGCCGTCGCCCGCAACTTCGCCGAATGCGGCGACCTGGCCTTCTACGGCGCGCTCGCGCTGCTGCAGCTGCGTGAGCGCGACGAGACGCAGGAGGCGGCGCTGCGCCACCACCTCGCGTCGCTGGACGGCTGGGCCGCGGAATGTCCGGAGAACTTCGGCGCGCGCCGCGCGCTGGTGCTGGCCGAGCAGGCGCGCGCGCTGGGCCATCTGGCCGAGGCGGCGGACCTCTTCTCCACCGCGGTGACGCAGGCGCGGCGCCACGGCTTCACCCAGGTGGAGGCGCTGGCGGCGGAGCTGGCCGCGGCCTTCCACGCCGGCCTCGGTCGCGAGATCGAGCGCCGCGCCTACCTGCGCCATGCGCTGGCCGCCTGGCAGCGCTGGGGCGCGGCGGCCAAGGCGCGCCAGCTGCAGCAGCGCCATCCGGAGCTGCAGGAGGCCGACGCGCCGGGGCCGACCAGCCGCCTGCACGAGCTCGATGTCCAGGCCGTGCTGCGCATCACCCATGCGCTGGCCAGCGACATCGTGCCCGAGCGCATCGTCGAGACGACCATGCGCACCGCGCTCGAATCGGCGGGCGCCGACTACGGCGCGCTCGCGTTGTGGCGCGACGGCGAATGGACGGTGCGGGCCAGCGCGCGCATGGTCGCGGGGCAGATCGCGGTGACGCAGACGCCGGCGGCCTTCAGCGCGGAGCAGCTGCCGGTGACCATCGCCCATGCGGTCGCGCGCACGCAGCATGCGACCCAGTACGACGACGCGCGCGAAGCCCTGGCGCTGGCGCAGGACGACTACGTGAAGCGCGCGCGGCCGCGCTCGCTGCTGTGCGTGCCGATGATGCGCTACGCGCGCCTGATCGGCGTGCTGTACCTGGAGAACAGCCTGGCGCCGCGCGTGTTCACGCCGGCCAAGGCGGAGCTGCTGGAGGTGATCGCCTCGCAGGCGGCCTTCTCGCTTGAGAACACGCGGCTGTACGAGGAGCTCGTCGACCAGAACCGCCAGCGCGCCGAGGCCGAGGAGCGGCTGCGCGCGGCGCTGGCCGAGCTCGGCCGCGCGAGCCGGCTCAAGGCGATGGGCGAGCTGGTGGCCTCCATCGTCCACGAGATCGGCCAGCCGCTGAGCGCCATCGACACCTCGGCCAGCGCCGCTTCGCGCTGGCTGGAGCGCGACGAGCCCGACATCGGCGAGGCGCTGGCGATGGTCTCGCATGTCCGGCTCAGCGCCAAGCGCGCCAAGAGCATCATCCAGGGCCTGCGCGCGATGGCGCGCAAGGCCGAGCCGCAGTTCGCCGACATCGACCTGTGCGACGCGCTGCGCGAGTGCGTGTCGCTGGTGGCCGGCTCGATGGCGGAGCTCGGGGTGACGCTCTCGGTGCTCGGCCCGGCGCAACCCTGCCGCGTGCGCGGCGACCGGGTGCAGCTGCAGCAGGTCGCCATCAACCTGCTGATGAACGGCGCGGAGGCGATGGCCGACGTGCCCGAGGGACAGCGTCGCCTGACGATGCGCTGGGGCGCGGCGCTGCCGGACCTGATCCGCGTCGAGATCGAGGATCGCGGCACCGGCATCCCGCCCGATGCGGCGGCGCAGCTGACCGAGCCCTTCTTCACGACCAAGTCCCACGGCATGGGGATGGGGCTGGCGATCTGCAAGTCCATCGTCGACGCCCATGCCGGCACGCTGGCCTTCGAGCCGGGCCGCGAGGGCGGCACGCTGGTCACCTTGCAGCTGCCGAGTGCCGGCGCACGGAGCACGCCGACGGCGCCGCATCCCGCCGGCGTCGCGGCGATGGCGGACGCCTGACCGTGGCCTCGGCTCGCGTCGATGGGCGGGGCGGTCGGATCCGCGCCTGCGCGGCCGGTCAGGCGCGGCGCCGGGACATCCTGTGCGAAGGGATGAGGAGGGCGGAGCGCGGGTCTCGGACGCGTCGCCCTGGGAAGGGGAGGGATGAAACCCAGGTATGGGAAGGACCGCCGCTCGGTCGGATAGGCCGGCGGGCCGCGCTCTGGTCCGATCGATCCCATCGCGGAGACGGTGTCCCCGGACCCGGCGCACCGCGATCCGCCGTCCCGTCGGCGGTCCGCCGCACAGGGTGGCGGGCCCGTGCCGCCGGGCAACCCCGATCCAAGGAGTTCCAGATGAATCCGTCCCCAATGACTTTCCGTCCGCGCTTCCAGCCGCAACGCCTGGTGCTGGCCCTCACCTTCGGCGGCGCCTTGCTGGCCGGTCTGATGTCGGTCGCCTTCGCCGGCGAACCCGCCGCCGCCGCGCCGGTGACCCGCGCGCAGGTGGAGCAGGACCTGGCCGCCTACCAGCAGTCCGGCCTGGCCGCGCTGGAGCGCGACGACTCGCAGTCGCAGGTCGGCACCGCGGCCTGGCGGGAGGCGCGCCGGCGCTACCTGGCGCTGCGCGGCCTGCCGGTGTCCCGCATGCAGGCGCTGAGCCGCGCCGATGTCCTCAAGGACCTGAAGGCCTACCGTGACTCCGGCTTGGCCGACGCGGAGCGCCGCGACGGTGAGGAGTCCAACACCTCCGCCGCGCTGCTGGCCGCGCGGGAGCGCTACGACGAGCTGACGATGATGGACATGATGGAGCGCCCGCTCAGTCGCGCCGAGGTGCTGGCCGACCTGCAGGTCTACCGCGAATCCGGCCTGGCCGCGTTCGATCGCAGCGAGGGCGAGCCGTCCGCCAACACCGCCGCCTACGCCGCCGCCCGCGCGCGCTACGAGGCGCTCAAGCGCGATGGCCGCTACCAGACGCTGGTGACGGCGCTGAGCCGCCAGGGCTGACGGCCATGGAGACGCTGGCACTGATCGCCGTTGGCGCCTGCGCGCTGGCGCTCGGACTCGCGGCCGGCGCCTGCGCCGTCGCGCCGCCGCGGCGCCTGTTCGCGGCGGTCGCGATGGCCGCCGGCCTGTCGACCGGCGTGCCCGCCGTCGCACAAGGCCGCCCGGTCGCGGCGCCGCCCGTCGAGGGCGTCGCGCCCGGCTTCGCCGGCGCCACCGGCTGGCTCAACTCGCCGCCGCTGGCGCTCGAGGCGCTGCGCGGCAAGGTCGTTGTCGTCAGCTTCTGGACCTACTCCTGCATCAACTGTCTGCGCACGCTGCCCCACGTCCGCGCCTGGGCGCAGCGCTACGCCGGGCAGGGGCTGGTGGTGGTCGGCGTGCACTCGCCGGAATTCGCCTTCGAGAAGGACCCGGCCAACGTGGCGCGCGCGGCCAAGGACCTGAAGCTCGACTACCCGATCGCGCTGGACGACGGCTACCGGATCTGGCGCGCGTACCGCAACCGCTTCTGGCCGGCGATCTACCTGGTCGACGCGCAGGGGCGACTGCGCCATCACCAGTTCGGCGAGGACGGCGCGGACGCCACCGAGCAGGTGATCCAGGCGCTGCTGCGCGAGGCCATGCCGGCGGCCACCGCGCCATCGGCCGCGCGCGCCGGCACCGACCTGAGCGGCGTCGGCATGCCCGCGGACCTCGACAACCTGCGCTCGCCGGAAAGCTACCTCGGGTATGCGCAGGCCAACGCGATGGCGTCGCCGGAGCCGCTGCTGCGCGACCAGCCGCGGCGCTACTCGGCGGGCCGCCTGGGCCTGAACGAATGGGCGCTGTCGGGGATCTGGACCGTGGGGCCGGAGTTCGCGCAGCTGGGCGGCATGACGGCCGGCACCGATGCGAGCGGCCCTGCCGGCGCTGGCGGTGCCGGCGCGATCGCGATCCGCTTCCATGCGCGGGACCTGCACCTGGTGATGGCCGGGCCACCCGACGGCGCGCGTTTCGTGCTGACGATCGACGGCCAGCCGCCCGGCGAGGAACACGGCCTGGACGTGGACGCGCAGGGTCGCGGGCGCGTGAACGCCAGCCGGCTCTACCAGCTGGTGCGCCAGCGCGGCGCGGTGCGCGACCGGCGCCTCGAGATCCGCTTCCTGGACCCCGGCGTGCGCGCCTATGCCTTCACCTTCGGCTGAGCGCCCGCTCATACATGCGTATAGGGACGCCCTCGCGGGCGTCCCTGGCGCCATTGCTTCTGCTACCTTGCGCGCCTGCGCATCGAGGTGTCCGTCATGCAGTCCCTGATCCCATCGTCCATTCGACCCGGCCCTCCCGCCGTGGCGACCGCGGACGCGGCCGCCCGCCGCACCGTCTACATCGTCGATGACGAGGACCTGATCCGCGGCTCGCTCGCCAGCCTGCTGCGCTCGATGGGCCTGGAGGTGCGCGACTTCCCGACCACCGCCGCCTTCCTCGCCGCGCCCAAGGGCACCGGGCCCGGCTGCCTGGTGCTGGACGTGCGCCTGCGCGGCGAGAGCGGCCTGGCCTTCCAGCAGTCGATGGCGGGCCGCGGGCTCGGGCCGATGCCGGTGATCTTCATGACCGGCCACGGCGACGTGTCGATGACGGTGCGGGCGATGAAGGCGGGCGCGCGCGACTTCCTCGAGAAGCCGTTCCGCGACCAGGACATGATCGATGCGGTCGTCGCCGCGCTGGACGCGGATGCGCGCCGGCTGGCGGTGGAGCGCGCGCTCGACGACGTGCGCGGCTGCTGGGCCTCGCTCACGCCGCGCGAGCGCGAGGTGCTGGGGCATGTCGCCTCGGGGCGCATGAACAAGCAGATCGCCGGCGAGATGGGCATCGCCGAGATCACCGCCAAGATCCACCGCGGGCAGGCGATGCGCAAGATGCGCTCGCGCTCGGTGGCGGAGCTGGTGCGCAAGATGCAGGCCATCGGCGTGATCCGCGAGGCCGCCTGATGCCCGGCATCGGCCACCCGTCGGCGCCGCCGCGCGCGCTCGTGGCCATCGTCGACGACGATCCCTTCGTCCGCGCCGCCACCAGCAGCCTGGTGCGCGCGGTCGGCTGGGAGGCGCGCAGCTACGCGTCGGCGATCGAGTTCCTGGAGGACGAGGTGGCGCCGCGGGTCGGCTGCCTGGTCTGCGACATCCACATGACCCGCCTCGATGGCATCGGGCTGCTGGCGCGGCTGCGGCGCGACGGCCTGGCCGTGCCCACCGTGTTCATCACCGCGCTGACCTCGCCGTCGGTGCGCGAGCGCGCGATGGGGCAGGGCGCGCTGTGCGTCATCGAGAAACCGGTCGACGCAGGGGAACTCGAGGACTGGGTGCGCCGCGCGCTGGCGCCAGCCGGCTGACGCCCAGCATCACCACCAGGTTGAGCGCGAGCCCGACGATGCCGATGTTGAGGTCGTGCACCCAGCCGGGCGCGGCGGGCAGCAGCGTGCGCGTGGTCGCGCCGGTGACGACGGTGAAGGCGACGAATCCGACGCCGACCAGCAGGCCCGCGATCGCGCCGTGCCGGCTGGCGAGCCGCGGTGCCACCAGCGCCGCCAGCAGCGCGGGCGCCAGCTGCGTGACGATGCCGAAGCCCATCAGCAGCAGCGCGACGATGCTGGATCCGCCGCCCAGCGTCAGCAGCACCGCGATCAGGGTCAGCAGCGGCGCGGCCAGCCGCGAGACCGTGGCCAGCCGCGCATCGTCGCTGCGCGGGAACAGCGGCCGGTAGAGGTTGCGCGCCAGCAGCGTCGAGGCCGAGATCAGCATGATCGAGCCCGGCACCAGCGCGGTGAGCATGCCGGCCGCGCCGATCGCGCCGACGAACCAGGGGTCGAAGGTCTTCAGCGACAGCTTCAGCAGCGCCAGGTCGATCTGGCCGCCGCTCAGGCCCGGCACCTCCAGCACCGCCGCGAAGCCGGCGAACATCGAGAACAGCATCACCAGCGCATACAGCGGCATGACGACCGCGTTCTTGCGGAAACTGCGCTCGGACTTTGCGGTGAACACGGCGCTGAACGCATGCGGCCAGAGGTACATGCCCAGCGCCGACAGCGCCACGGTCGAGCTGAACCACACGGCGTTGCGGCCCTCGGCGGGCAGCGCGAGGAAGCCGGGCCGCGCCGCTTCGATGCGCTCGAACATCGGGCCGAGGCCGCCATGGTGGTGGTAGGGCAGGTAGAGCCCCAGGAACACGCAGACCAGCAGCACCAGCACGTCCTTCACCACCGCGGTCAGCGCCGAGCCGTGGATGCCCGACAGCATCACGTAGACCGTCATGACGCTGGCGCCGATCCAGACCGCGGTCGCCGGCGACAGCGTGCCGTAGGAGGTCAGCTCGACGATCAGGCCCAGGCCCTTCATCTGCACCACCAGGTAGGGCACCAGCGCCAGCAGCGCGACCACGGCGACCAGCAGGCCCAGCGCCGGACTGTCGTAGAGCCGCGCGAAGACCTCGGGCTGCGTCATCGCGCCATGCCGCTTGGCGAAGCGCCAGATCGGCGGCAGCAGCCAGTACGACATCACGAAGGCCAGGCAGGTGTAGACCAGGATGTAGAGCGCCGCGCCGCCGTGGCCGTAGGCGTAGCCGCTGGCGCCCAGGAAGGTGAAGGTGGTGTAGAGCTCGCCGGCCATCAGCACGAACACGAGCAGCGCGGAGAAGCCGCGCCCGCCGACGCTCCACTGGGCCAGGTCCATCGTGACGCCACGCCGCGCGCGCAGGCCGGTCCAGAGCGCGAAGGCCAGCGTCAGCAGCAGGATGACGGTGGCCGCGTTCATGCGTCGCTCCCGGCTTGGGCGCTGGCGCTGCCATTGCCGCTGCGGTGCTCGCCGATGTGCTCGCTGATATTCCCGCCGATATTCCCGCTGACGTCGTCGCCGAGGTCTGGCGCCGCTTCCGCGTCGCCGCGGTTGGCGGGGTCGAGGCGGTAGATCGCCGCCATCACCAGCGCGGTCAGCAGCATGCCGGCGATGGTCCAGGCCATGAAGAACGGCAGTCCCAGAACGAAGGGCTGGACGCGGTTGGCGACGGTCACGCCGGCCAGCGCGTGCAGCACCGGCAGCAGGGCCAGCCAACGGTGGCGCCGCGACGGCGACTCGAGGTGGGTGTCGGACATCACCGGGTCATTCCTTCCGGGAGGCGGGCATCGCCGCCGGCACCCGCGAGGCGGGGCGGATCGACGGAGATCGAAGCATGCAGCGCATCACCGGGCACCGGGAGCGAGCGGCAAGCCGCGGCCGGCGGCGGCCAGCGCGCGCAGCACGACGTCCGGCGTGGCCGGCGCCTCGCGCACCCGCGCGCCGGTGGCGTGGTGGATCGCGTTCAGGATCGCGGCGGCGGTCGGCACCAGCGCCGGCTCGCCGATGCCCTTGGCGCCGTAGGGCCCGATCGGCGTCGGCGCCTCGACGAACAGCACCTCGACCTCGGGCACGTCGTGCACCGTCGGGATCAGGTAGTCATGCAGGTTGTTGTTGCGGCCGGGCAGGTACTGCTCCATCAGCGCCAGGCCGACGCCCTGCGCCACCGCGCCCTCGATCTGGCCCTCGAGCAGCGTCGGGTTGACGCGCCGGCCGACGTCGTGCGCCGCGACCACCCGGCGCACCCGCACGCGTCCGGTCTCGAGGTCGACCTCCACCTCCGCCATCTGCGCGCCGAAGGCGTAGGTCGCATAGGGGCGGCCCTGGCCGGTGGCGTCCAGCGAGCGCGTCGGCGGATCGAAGCGCTCCTCGGCGCACAGCGCGTAGCCATGGGCATCCAGCGGCAGCTCGCGCAGCGACAGGCGGGCGTCGCCCGCGCCGACCCAGCCCTCGCCGAAGTGGACCGGCGCGTCCTCGGCGGCGTCCAGCAGCGCGCGGATGCGCCGCCGCAGCGCGGTGCCGGCCAGGAAGGCCGCGCGTCCGGTCACGAAGGTCTGGCGCGAGGCCGAGGTGCGTCCACAGTCGGGCGTCAGGTGGGTGTCGGGCCCGATGATGTGGAGCCGGCCCACCGGCACGCCGAGCGCGTCGGCCGCGATCTGCGGGATCACCGTGTTCGAGCCCTGGCCGGCGTCGACCGCGCCCTGGTGCAGCACCAGCGTGCCGTCGGGCCGCACGCCGATGCGCACCGTCGACGGATTGGGCGTGCCGGTGTTGCCGCAGCCGTAGAAGAACGCGGCCAGTCCGACGCCATGACGCCGCTGCGGCGGCGCCTCGGCGTTGCGCGCGGCGATCCGCGCGAGCGCCTCGGTCCAGCGCGGTCGCAGCGCATCGAGGCACTCGACCAGACCGACGCTGTCGTCCAGCAGCTGACCGGTCGGCAGCGTGTCGCCGGGCCGCAGCGCGTTGAGCGCGCGGAATTCGAGCGGATCCCAGCCGGCCTTCAGCGCCAGTTCGTCGATCAGCTGTTCCTGCGACATCGTCGTCTGCGGCACACCGAAACCCCGGAAGGCACCGGCCGGCGTGACATGCGTGTGGATGGCGCGCGCGCGGGCCGCGTAATGCGGCAGGCGGTAGGGACCGCCCGCATGCACCGGCACGCGGTTGGCGACGGCCGTGCCCCAGGAGGCGAAGGCGCCGGTGTTGTAGTCGCCCTCGAATTCGACGGCCCGCAGCCGGCCATCGCTGCCGGCCGCCATCGTCGAGACGATGCGGGCCGGATGGCGCTTGGTCGACGAGGCCATCGACTCCTCGCGGCTGAACACGATCGCGACCGGCCGGTCCAGGTGCCAGGCGGCGACCGCGAGCAGCGGCTGCACCGTCATGTCCAGCTTGCCGCCGAAGCCGCCGCCCACGGCGGTCGGCACGACGCGCACGCGCGGCTCCGGCACGCCCAGCACGCGGGCCAGGTCCTCGCGGTGCGGGTGCGGCGCCTGCGTCGGCGAATGCAGTTCGATCGTGTCGCCGACGCGGCGCGCCCAGCCGGCCTCGGGCTCGAGGTAGGCGTGTTCGACGAAGCTCGATGCGAAGCGGCCGGTGACCACGTGCGCGGCCTCGCGCAGCTCGGCGGCGGCGTCGCCGCGCAGCACGCGGCCCTCGACCAGCAGGTTGCCGGCGCGGTTCGCATGCAGCAGCGGGGCGTCGGGGCGGGCGGCCTCGTCGACGGTGAAGACGGCGGGCAGCGGCTCCCACTCGACCGGGAAGCCGGCGAGGTCCAGCGCCGCGACGGCCGCGCGCTCGCCGACGACCAGCGCGATCGCCTCGAGGTGGTGGCGCGCCTCGCTGGCGGGCAGCACCGGCTGGTCGGCATACGCCGGCGCGATGCCATGCAGGTTGCGGCCCGGCACGTCGGCATGCGTCAGCACGCGATGCAGGCCGGGGTGGGCGCGCAGGTAGGCGTCGAGGTCGCCGAGCACGAAACGCGCGCGCGGAAAGGGGCATCGCACCGCGCGCAGGTAGAGGCTGTCGGCGGGAATGCCGTCGGCGCCGAAGCATTGGCTGCCGTCGACCTTCTCGGGCCCGTCCAGGCGCGTCAGCGGACGGCCGACCGCCGCGCCCTCGCCGGCACCGGGCGGTGGCGTGAGCGGGCGCGGTGCCGCGCCGGTGCCGACCTCGGTCACCGCGTCGACGATCTTGCGATAGCCGGTGCAGCGGCACAGCACGCCGTCGATCGCGGCGCAGGCGCCGGCGCGGTCGCGCACCTCGCCGGCGTCGATCGCCGCCGAGGCCGCCATCAGCATCCCGGGAATGCAGAAGCCGCATTGCACCGCCTGGTGCGCCAGGAAGGCCTGCTGCAGGCGCGCGCCGCAGGGGCTCGCCGTGGCGAGGCCCTCGACCGTCGTCACGCGGCGGCCGTCGAGCTGCGCGACCGGCGTCACGCAGGCGTAGCGCGGCTCGCCGTCGACGACGATCGTGCAGCTGCCGCAGTCGCCCTGGCCGCAGCCGACCTTGGTCCCGCGCAGCCGCAGGTCCTCGCGCAGGAAGTCGACCGCGGTGCGCGACAGATCGGTCGGCAAGCGGTGTGGGTGGCCGTTGATCTCGACCCAGCCCGGCGCCGTCGCGCTCAAGCTCGGACTCGGACTCGCCGCACGCGGGCAGGTCGGATCACGCGGGGGCGCCATCGATGGCCTCCTGCAGGCAGCGCGCGCAGGCGCGTTCGACGGCGACGCGCGCCAGGTGACGGCGCAGGCTCGCGGAACCCCGCACGTCGTCGATCGGCGCGAGCTCGGGCAGCCGGCTCTCGCGGATCAGCGACGACAGGGACTCGGGCCGGGCGCCTTCCAGGCCTTGCTCGAGCGCGCGCAGGCGGACCGGCACCTCGGACGCCGCGCCGACCGCCACGGCAGCCTGCGCCACGACGCCGCGCCCGGACCAGCGCAGGCGGACCGCGGCCGAGACCACCGCCAGCGCGGTGCCATCGCGGTTGGCGCATTTCAGGAAGGCGGTGCGGCCGGTGGTCGCGGCGGCGGGAAGGAGGACGGCGGTGAGCAGCTCGTCGGCGGCGAGCGCGGTGCGGCGGCGGCCGAGCAGGAATTCATCGAGCCGCAGGCGGCGCACGCCGCGCAGGCTGGCCAGCTCGACGCAGGCGTCCAGCGTCAGCAGCGGCGGCACGCCATCCGCCGCCGGCGCCGCGTGGCAGAGGTTGCCGCCCACGCTACCCGCGACGCGGATCTGGCGCGATCCCACCTGGTGCGCCGCTTCGCGCAGCGAGGCCGGCAGCAGCGCGCAGCGCTCGATCGCGTCCCAGCTCGTGGCGGCGCCGATGCGCAGCTCGCCGTCGCGCGGCGCGATGCCGTGCAGCGCGTCCAGTCGGCTGATGTCGATCCACCCGCCCGCGGGCGGCCGCGCGCCCGGATCGGCGTAGGCATCGGTGCCGCCGCACAGGACGCGGCGCGGCGAGGGCAGCGGCTCGGCCAGCGCGGCGAGCGCGTCCTCCAGCGAGGTGGGACGGAAGTAGGTCATCGGGGCAGTCGGCGGGGGCCCGTCCTGGCACGCGCGGCGCTCGCGCGCATGGGGCACGGGCCACGTGCCGGACCGGATGAATTCATCCTACAAGTCGCGATGCGCCTCGCGAACGCCCGCCGGCATCGATGTCCACCGCAGCGGCGACGCCCTACCTCGAACGGGGTACCCGATCCGGGAAAGCGCGATCCCCGTCCACGCCGATGGAGCGCTGCGCTGAACGCGCGGCGCGATCGCGCCGTCGGTTCAGGCCGTGAGCGGAAGCGACGCCGCATCGGCGCGCACGACGCGCAGCACGCTGTCGGTGACGAAGCGCTCCCAGGCGGCGACGGCCTCGGGCGTCTCCAGCGATTCGCCCAGGAAGGCGGACAGCGTGTGGCGGTTGGAGGTGAAGAAATAGGCCGTCGAGACGATCAGCAGGTAGACGTCGCGCGGGTGCAGGTCGGCGCGGAACAGGCCTTGCGCGGCGCCGGCATCGAGGATGTCGCGGATCAGGTCGACCGCGGTGGACGAGTACTCCACCGCCTTCTCCGACTTGGCCACATGCTTGCCCTTGTGCAGGTTCTCGGTGTTGAGCAGCGTGACGAACTCGGGGTGGCGGCGGTAGTAGTCGATCTTGAAGCGGATCACCGTCTTCAGCGCCGCGACCGGGTCGGCGGTGTCCGGCGCGCAGGTGGCCTCGGCGCGGTCCATGCGGTCGTAGATGCCCTCGAGCACCGCGATGAACAGGCCCTCCTTGCTGCCGAAGTAGTAATAGATCATCCGGTCGTGCGTCTTGGCCGAGCTGGAGATCTTCTCGATGCTGCCGCCGTCGTAACCATAGCGCGCGAACACCTTGGTCGCCGCCTTGAGGATGCTGTCGCGGGTGGCCTGCGCGGCGGCCTCGCGCACGCCGGTGCCGCGCACCGCCTGGGTCTGCTTCTTCTGAGCCATGAATGTCCTGAATGCGATTTCATGTAGCGGGCACTACATGAATCGCCTCATGATACGCAGGGCGGCGGCCAGCGGCAACCGGGTTGTCCACGGTCCGCGGACCATACGCAGGTAGGGGGCGGCGCGCCCGCAGGTTCAATTTGCCGCGCAGGGCGGCGCTGCTCTGATGGCGGACAGCGGCGGGACAGGGGTTCCGCCGACCTCCACCCGATCCTGCAGAGGCAGCCACCATGTCTTCATCTTCGTCCCGTTCCCTCCGCTCCTGCGCTTCGGCCGCGCTGGGCGCCATCGCCGCGCTGGGCGTCACGGTCGCGCTGTCGGCCGCCGGCCCCGCGCTCGCCAAGGACGCAGCGCCCGCCGCCGCCAAGCCCACCATCGTGCTGGTCCACGGCGCCTTCGCCGACGCCTCCAGCTGGAACGGCGTGGCCGGCGAGCTGCGCGGCAAGGGCTATCCCGTCGTCGCGGTCGCCAATCCGCTGCGCAGCGTCTCCGGCGACGCGCGCTACACCGCCAGCCTGCTCGACAAGATCGCCGGGCCGGTGGTGCTGGTCGGGCACTCCTACGGGGGCTCGGTGATCAGCAATGCCGCCACCGGCAACGCCCGGGTGAAGGCGCTGGTGTATGTGTCGGCCTTCGCGCCCGAGCAGGGCGAGTCGGTGGTCGAGCTGGCCGGCAAGTTTCCCGGCAGCACGCTGGGCGACGCGCTGGCCGCGCCGGTGCCGCTGCCCGAGGGCGGCGTGGACCTGTACATCGACCAGGACAAGTTCCGCAACCAGTTCGCCGCCGATGTGAAGCCCGATGCCGCGCGCCTGATGGCCGTCGGCCAGCGCCCGGTGGCCGAGGCGGCGCTGAAGGAACCCAGCCAGGGCACCGCGTGGAAGGACCACCCGGTGTATTTCGTCTACGGCGCCGCGGACAAGAACATCCCGCCCGCCGCGATGGCCTGGATGGCCGAGCGCGCGCATGCGCGCCGCACCGTCGTGATCCCCAACGCGTCGCACGTGCCGATGGTCAGCCATGCCCACGAGGTCGCCGCGCTGATCGAAACCGCCGCGAAGTCCGCCGACTGAACCGGCCACAGGAGACCCCCATGACCGCAGACACGAACCGACGCGACTTCCTGTCGCTCGCCGCCGCGACCGGTGCCGGCCTGGCTCTCGGCGGGCTGACCGGCCCGGCGACCGCCGCCACCGCCGCCCCGACCGCCGTCGGCCGCGCCGCCTTCGGCCCGGTGCGCCAGATCGACGCCGGCCCGCTGAACATCGGCTACATCGACCTCGGTCCGCGCAACGGCACGCCGGTGATGCTGTTCCACGGCTGGCCCTACGACATCCACGGCTACGAGGACGTCGCGCCGATGCTGGCGTCGCAGGGCTTCCGCGTCATCGTGCCGCACCTGCGCGGCTATGGAACGACGCGTTTCCTCTCGGACGCCACGATGCGCTCGGCGCAGCAGACCGCGCTGGCGGCGGACGGCATCGCGCTGATGGACGCGCTGGGCATCCGCAAGGCCATCTTCGGCGGCTGCGACTGGGGCGCGCGCAATGCCTGCGTGATGGCCGCGCTGTGGCCGGAGCGTTGCCAGGCGCTGGTGTCGGTGAGCGGTTTCCTGGTGCTGGACCGGACGACCGCGCTGACGCCGCTGTCGCCGGCCGACGAGTTCACGTGGTGGTACCAGTACTACTTCGCCACCGAGCGCGGCCGCATCGGCTACGAGAAGAACCTGAAGGCCTTCGCCCGCTTCATCTGGCACCAGGCCTCGCCGAAGTGGAACTTCGACGACGCAACCTTCGAGCGCAGCGCCGCGAACCTGGTGAACCCGGACCATGTCGCGCTGGTGGTGCACAACTACCGCTCGCGCATCGGCGCGGCCGAGACCGACCCGCAGTACGAGCCGCTCGAGATCCGCCTGGCGCAGGTGAAGACCGTGGCGATGCCCACGATCACGCTGGAGGGCGATGCCAACGGCGCGCCGCACCCGCCGGCGGCCGCCTACCGTTCGCGCTTCACCGGCAAGTACGAGCACCGCGCGCTGACCGGCGGCATCGGCCACAACCTGCCGCAGGAAGCGCCGGCCGACTTCGCCAAGGCCGTCATCGACGTGGCGCAGTGGTGAGCCCCGAGCCCGCCGCTGCCGTCTACGCCTCCGCTTTCCGTTCCACTTTCCGACTTCGAAGGATTTCTCCATGACCCGCACGATCGACAAGGTCCTCTACACCGGTTCCACGCTGACCACCGGCGGCCGCGATGGGACCGGCAAGTCCAGCGACGGCGCGCTCGATGTCCGGCTGAGCCTGCCGGGCTCGGGCGGACCGGGCACCAACCCCGAGCAGCTGCTGGCGGTGGGCTGGTCGGCCTGCTTCATGGGCGCGATGCGCCGCGTGAAGACGGCCGATCCGATCCGCGTGCCCGACGACGCCTCCATCGAGGCCGACATCTCGCTCGGCACGACCGCCGACGGCGGCTTCGCGCTGGCGGCGAAGCTGCACGTGGTGCTGCCCGGCCTGAACGAGGCGCAGAAGTGGGCGCTGGTGGACGGCGCGCATCAGATCTGCCCGTACTCGCTGGCGACGCGGGGGAACATCGAGGTGACGTTCACGGTGGCGTGATTGCCGGGGCCCCAGTCGGGGCTCAACGGTTGCAAGTCCGGTCGAACGTGACGGCGTTCTGCCGGAGCCTGACTTGTATCGAGGGTGCGGCGCTCATTGCATACCCAGATGCCTAAGGCCGAAAGGCTCCAAGGCCTCCTAGAGTTCTTCGCTTGGACAAGGAGGTCGAAATGGCATTGGGAAGCAATGTGTCGCTGCTGCCGTCAGCGTCGGCGTCGAGCAGGCATGACCGAAAGCGCTTCGACGCCAAACGACGCATCGACGAAGCGATCACGCCCGAACTGGTGATCGCGCTCTGCGGTCCGCTCGGGACGCCGCTCCATCAGGTGTCAGCCACGTTGAAGGAGCTGCTCGAGAAGTCCTACGACTACAAGGTGGTCGACGAGATCCGGCTCAGTCACTTCATCAAGGAGCGTTCGCAGCTGGGCGCAGCCAGCTCGATCCAGAACCTGATCGACGCGGGCAACGACCTCCGGCTGAAGTACGGCAACTCCGTGCTTGCCCAGTTGGCCATACGGAAGATCGCGATGGTTCGAAAGCGGCAGGAGGAAGCCCCCGACCACTCGCAGATGACCTTGAGCGGCGTGGAGCCCGCACCGGCAGCGGTGGTGCCGACGCCGGTGGTCCGTCATTGCCACATCATCGACTCCATCAAGAACACCGATGAGCTGGAGCTCCTGCGCTCGGTGTACGGGCGATTGCTTCATGTGATCGGCGTCCACGCGCCGCTGGCCTCGCGGGTGCAGCACCTGCAGAAGAAGCTGGGTGACATGGGCGAGGTCTTCAAGCTCATCGACCGGGATTCCGGGGAAGAGTTCGCCAACGGACAGAGCGTGCGCGACGTCTTCCCCCAAGCGGATTTCTTCCTCCGGATCAGCGATGGCACGGACGATCAGATCCGTGGCAGCCTGAGCCGCTATCTCGATCTGCTCCTGGGGGTGAAGATCATCACGCCGTCGGCCAATGAACGCGCGATGTATGAGGCGCACTCCGCAGCCAGGAACTCCGCGTGTCTTTCCCGACAGGTCGGAGCCGCCATCACCGCAGCCGATGGCAACGTCCTGGCCGTCGGCTGGAACGACGTCCCGCGGGCCTTCGGCGGCTTGTATGAAGCGCACGGCCGAGGGTTTTCTCGCCGGACCTTGATGTGCCTGAGTTCATCAGCCGCCTCTCGAAACGAGCTTCGACATGAGCAAGCATCAAGACTCTCAACAGATTCCGTTGTTCCCCGAGCTGCAACCTGAAGCCCCGGGCGCGTCGCTCGCGAAGTGGGGGCGCGGTCAGGCAGAGGCATCTCCTCTGCGTCTGGTCAGCTCCGGGCCGGGCGAGTCAGTCAAGCCGCTGAAGAGGCGTCGCGCGACCGCCGGATCGAGATCGATCTGTTGAACCGCGTGAAGTACTTCTGATTCAGAGCTCGATGATCCCGCGCTTGAGCGCGATGGTGACCGCGTGGGTGCGGTCCTTCGCGGAGAGCTTGCCGAGGATGGTCCGCATGTGGACCTTCACCGTCTCCTCGGTCAGCGACAGGCTCTCGGCCACTTCCTTGTTGGCGTGGCCCAGCGCCACCAGGCGCAGCACCTGCGTCTCGCGCAGCGAGAGTGTGCGGCTGCCCGCGTGCTCCGCGATGGCGGCCTCGATCACCGCCGGCACCATCAGCTGCCCCGCATGCACGCCGCGGATGGTCTCGATCAGCTCGGTGCGCATCAGGCCCTTGAGCAGGTAGCCGCTCGCGCCGGCCTTCATCGCCCGCACCGCCTGGAAGTCGCCCGGGAAGGTGGTCAGGATCACCACCCGCGCCTGCGGGAACTCCCGGCGGATCGCCGTCATCGCCTCGATGCCGTCCATGTCGCGCATGCGCAGGTCCATCAGCGTGACGTCGGGCTGGTGCTGGCGGAAACGCGCCACCGCCTCCAGCCCGGTCGAGGCCTCGGCCACCAGGCGCATGTCGGGCTCGGCATCGATGACGGACGCGATGCCGCTGCGCATCAGCGCATGGTCATCGACGGCCATCACGGTGATGGCCGGGGAAGTGGGGGCGGGATCGATCACGCGGGCTCGGGTCGGAAGCGTCAGGGCCGAAGCGTAGCCGCAGCGGCCCCTCCCGCGCCTGCGCAAGGTCCCGCGCCCTCCCTCGAAAGAGTTAGCGCCCGGCGCGCGATCCGGTGTCACGCGCGCTGATCGCCCGACCGGACCCGACCGACGGCGCCGCCGCCAAGTTCTGATAGCGTTCCGGCCCGATGACGCCGCCCCGCCCGAAGCCCGTTCCGACCCGCCGCGCCGAGCGTGCGGCGCGTGCCGTGCCGGCGTGGATGGCCTGGCTGCTGCCCGCCCTGCTGGCGGCCTGGTTGCTGGCTGCCGGCCGGCCGGCCTGGGCGCTGGACCGCACGCTGCACCTGCAGCAGTTCCATCACCGCGCCTGGACCGCCGCCGACGGCGTGCCGATGGAGACCTGGGCGATGGCCCAGACCCCCGACGGCCTGCTCTGGATGGGCGGGCCGAACGGGCTGACCGCCTTCGACGGCGTGCGCTTCGAGCGCTTCCGGCCGAACCCGCCGGAACTCTTCCCCTCCGCGGCGGTGGGGCGCCTGGTGGCGATGTCCAACGGCGATCTCTGGGCGGCCTTCTTCCCGCGCGGCCTGGTGCGGATTCGCGGCGGCCAGGTGTGGCGCGTGCCGGAGGACGAAGCCGTCGCCGCAATGCGCATCCGCTTCATCGCCGAGGGCTCGGGCGGCACGGTCTGGGCGGGCAGCCCGACCGGCTTGTTCCGCTTCGACGGGACGAGCTGGACCCGCATCGGCCCCGAGCACGGCGTGCCGACGCGCGCGATCGATGGCGTGGTGGCCGATGGCCGCGGCACGGTGTGGGTGTGCGACGACGAGCGGCTGCTGGCGCTGCCGCAGGGGGAGACGCGCTTCCGTCCGGTCGGCGATTGCACTGGCGCCGTCAGCCTGCAGGTGATCCGCGGCGAGATGTGGTTCGTCCACCCGCAGGAGATGCGCAAGGCACCTGCCGTGTCGCAGGCGCCGCTCACCCGCGATCCCTTGCTCGCGACACGGCGCGGGTCCTCGACCATCGCCGATCGCGAGGGCAACCTGTGGACCGTGTACTGCCCGGCCGGGTTGTGCCGCCGTCGCCTGCCGTGGCCGCTGGAGGGCGACCGCGTGCCGCTGACCGGCGAGCCCGAGCGCATGGCCGCGCCGGAAGGGCTGTCGGGCGACTTCGGGATGATGATCCTGGAGGACGCCGAGGGTAGCCTCTGGGTGGCGACCAAGAGCGGGCTCGACCGCTTCCGCCGCTCGCCGCTGGTGCCGGCGCCGATGCCGCGCGCGACCAGCAACTACGCGTTGTCGGCCGAGGCGGACGGCGCGGTGATGGTGTCGGCGTATTCGCCGGTGGCATCGACGCTGTGGCGCATGGCCGGCCCGGCGGGCGAGGGCCAGCGCGACGCCGGGCCGCAGGGGCAGATCACCGCGATGGGACGCGACTGCGCCGGGCGGCTGTGGATGGGCGGGCCCAGCGGGCTGTGGCGACGCGACGGCGCGCGCTGGACGGAGGTGCCGCGGCCGCCGGCGCTCGGGGAGCGCTGGATCAACGGCATCGTGCCGAGCGGGGACGGGGTGCTGGTGGCTTTCCAGCGGGCCGGCGTGCAGCGCTGGGAGGATGGCCGCTGGACGCCGCTGACGTTGCCCGGCGTGGCCGGTCCGATCGAGGCGGCCGTCGCCGCCTCCGCGGACGGGACGCTCTGGCTGGGCCTGCAGGGCAACCAGCTGTGGCGCTGGCGCGATGGCGAAGCCCGGCGTTTCGGGCCGGAAGAGGGCGTCGACGTCGGGGACGTGCGGCATGTCCACGCGGGGCGCACGCGCTTGTTGATCGCCGGGGACTTCGGCGTGAGCCTGCTGCGCGGCGATCGATTCATTCCGCTGGTCGCCGAGGGGCAGGAGACGCTGGCCGGTGTGTCGGGCATCGTCGAGACGGCGAATGGCGACCTGTGGCTCAACGCGCGCAAGGGCGCGGTGCATGTGCGCCGCGAGGCGCTCGAGCGCTTTCTCGCCGATCCGCGTCAGCCGCTGGCGCTGGAGGTGCTGGACGCGCTCGACGGTTATCCCGGCAGCGCGACCTCGTTCTGGCCGCAGCCGAGCGTGGTCGAGGGCCGGGACGGCCGCCTGTGGTTCGCCGGGACGACCGGCGTCGCCTGGCTGGACCCGCTGCAGCCACGCCGCAACACGGTGGCGCCGGTGGTGCGGATCACCGGGCTGCGCGCGGGCGGCGCGGAGTACCCGGTCGGCGCGCCGCTCGTGCTACCGCGGCTCACGGACATGATGGAGCTGCGCTTCTCCGCCGCGAGCCTGGCGGTGCCCGAGCGGGTGCGCTTCCGTTATCGGCTCGAGGGCGTGGACGCGCGCTGGCGCGAAGCGGGCGGGCGGCGCGAGACGGTCTACACCAGCCTCAGCCCGGGGCGTTACCGCTTCCGCGTGCTGGCGCTCAACAACGACGGCCTGGCCGCGCGCGAGGAGGCGGTGCAGGAGATCGAGATCCCCGCCGCCTTCCACCAGACCCTGTGGTTCCGCGCGCTCTGCGTGGCGGCCGCGGCGGCGCTCGCCTGGGGGCTGCACCGGCTGCGGCTGCGGCAGGCCGCACGGCGCGCCCGCGAGCAGATGCGCACCCGCATGGCCGAGCGCGAGCGCATCGCCCGTGAACTGCACGACACGCTGCTGCAGGGCGTGCAGGGGCTGATCCTGCGCGTCGAGGCGCACTCGGCGCAGCTGCCCACGGCCCATCCGGTGAGGGAGGCCATCGACGCCGACCTGGTGATGGCCGACGAGGTGCTCGACGAAAGCCGCCGCCGCGTGATGGCGCTGCGCGGCGCCAGCGAGACCGGGAGCAGCCTGCCGCGCGAGCTGGAGGACATCGCCGCGCAACTGGCGCGGGACTACGACGGCGAGTTCCATCTGGTGACGGTGGGCCGGGAGCGACCGCTGCGGCCGGAGGTGAGGGACGAGCTGCGGCTGATCCTCGGCGAGGCGCTGCTGAACGCGTTCCGGCATGCGCATGCGGACCGCATCACGATGAGCTGGCGCTTCGGCGGATGGTGGTTGCGGGTGACGCTGCGCGACGACGGCGCCGGCATGCTCCCCGCACTGGCGGCGCAGGGACGGCCCGGACACTTGGGGCTGGCCTCGATGCGCGAGCGGGCGAAGGGCCTGGGCGCGCGGCTGCGCATCACGAGCGCGCCGGGCCGCGGGACCGTGGTCGCGCTGGTGATGCGGGCGTCCAAGGCATACGGCAATGAGGCGGCGCCGGCTTCACCGGCTGACGGGGACGAACAGGCAGACGCCGATCGAGCGTGAGATCGCCGCGCTCGCCCGTGCCCTCGGGATCCAGCGCCTACACGTGCTGCCGGCACCGCAGCGTGCCGATCAGGAAGCTCTCCCGGCTGTCGTCGACCAGGATCGCCTTCGTCGTGGTGGCGATGTGGGTCGCGCCCCGCGCGGGCGTGATGACTTCCTCGTTGGTGCTTTCCTCGCGGGACCGCAGCACCACGTCGTCCTGCTGCCAGAAGACGTCGGCCTGTCGCTCGGGGAAGAAGTCGTAGTCGGACTTGCCGAGGAGGTCCTCGCGCGCATGGCCGATGAGGCGGCAGAACGCCCGATTGAGGAACACCCACCGATGCGCCTGGTCCTTGATGAAGATCGGGTCGGGCGATTGATCGAGGGCGTGGTACAGGAGATGGCGACCATCGCGAGCCTCCCAGGGCGGTGCCTCGGAGGCCATCAGGCGCATGACCTCGTTGATGTGCAGCCGCGCCAGGCAGGAGGCGCCCTGGCGCTCATGCAGGCGGGCCAGCACGCGATGCACCGCGGCTTCCATCGGGACGAGTCCCGCCGCATGCGCCTGCTCCAGCAGTCGAGTGGCGACCGTCAGCGCCGCGGCGTCGTCGGCGCGGGCCAGGCGCTCCAGCCATCCGATCAGCGACCCGTCGACTTGCGGCGCAAGCAGCAGTGGCCGATTGGCCAGGAGCAGGGAGGCAGGCTGCTGCGGCGCGGTGCCCGGGTGGACGTTCTCCAGCATCCGCGGCGCGTCCGGCTCACCGACGAAGCGATAGCCTCGTCGTGGCACGGTGACGAGCAGCCTCGCTCGCCTGCTGCTGTCGCCGATCGCCAGTCGCGCCTTCTGCACCGCCACCGAGATCACGGCTTCGCCGAGGTGCCGGTTGCGCCACACCTCGTCGAGCAGACGGGCTTTCGTGACGACTTGATGCCGCCGGCGAATCAGGTAGACCAGCAGGTCGAAAGGCAAGGGCTCAAGCGGCCGGAGATGGCCCTCGAGCAGGACTTGCCGCTGCGCCACGCGTACCTCGCAGCGTCCGAAGACGAAGATCTCACCGCTCACGGACGTGGCCGGATGTTGGGATGCGCGATTGTCGAACGAACGTTGTCGCCGTCGCCACGTTCAGGTCGCCTTGGAGCCGTGGGTGGTGACTCGGTGATGACGTGGTTGGAAGTGGGCGATGGATCGGTTGTTCAAGCTTTGGAGTTCCTTTCGAACGGCCGCGCGGCGCTTGCGCAAACTGGGCGACGTCATCAGACATCCCCGAAACACGCCGTACCAACGCACGTTCAACGAAGCACGCCCATGCAGACCGCACGCTCCCACGCCCCGCACACGAAGCACCTTTTCCTCACGACCGTCCTCTGCGCCGTTCTGGCCGCCTGCGGCGGCGGCGATGACGACGCCTCTCCCGCCACGCCGCCGGTGCCGGACGCCCCGGTCGCACCGGCCGGACCGACCTTGGCCGCTTGCTTCAACCTGACGCCCGGCACGGCGTACACCATGACCGACCCCGATGGGGGAAGCACCTCCGGCAAGGTCCTCGTCGTGAACGAGAGCTTCGACGGGGCCGCCCGCAGTGGCAGCGTGGAATTCGCGGGCGCCACCGACATCCGGAGCGCCGCGAGCTATTGGTCAGCGGAGACCAACGGCATTCGCTTCTGGGGCCTCGTCGAGTACGACGAGTCCGGCACGGCGCAGGCCAGGACCGTCCATTCCGCGGCCTTCCTGCTGCCGCTGACCTTGCAGGCCGGCCAATCGACGGTCCTGAAGTACACCGACACGGTGCAGCAGCTGACCGGCCCGCAGGCCGGGCAGACCGACACCGAAGCGCTGGAGGAAACCTGGACTTTCGAGGGCTTTGAAACCCTGACGCTGGCCGGCAAGACCTTCGCCGACACCTGCCGGATCAAGACCCAGGCCGCCGCGGCCGGCGAGGACGGTCCGTCGACCTTGTGGTTCGCGAAGGGCTTCGGCGTGATCCGCGTGCGGCACACCAACAGCGCCGGCCAGGTGGTCGAGGAATCGTCGCTGAACGCTGTCACCGCGCAGCCCTGAGCGCGGCGTCGTGATGGCGGCACCTGAGGCGAATGGGCAGTCCAGGCCTCAGGTGCCATGCCGCGGGCGCCGCTGGTGGCGAGCCTGACTTGGCCTGCTGCGATTGCGTCTTCACGCGCGCTTGATCCTTCGTCGACCCGGGCTTCATCACTTCGGACTTCTTTACCCATTCGCGACCGTATCCACCGGCATTCCTGTCCGCTGGTTCGCGGGAGGGGACGTTGACTGGCCGTGGGGCCATCGGCCTCTCTTCTCAACGAATCGGAATGGAAGGATCGATATGAAGCTCAATGCTCGACTGCTGGCGGTCTCGGCGCTGATGGCGGTGTGCAGCGCCAGCTTCGCGCAGTCCACGGCCACGACCGTGCAGCGCGACGTCAATCAACAGCGCCGCATCGAAGACGGATTGAAGAGCGGCGAGTTGACTGTGCAGGAAGCCGGCAAGCTCGAACGCGAGGAAGGCCGCATCGACAAGCTGCAATCGCGGGAGTTGAAGGATGGGCATCTGTCGGACGCGGAGCGCGCTCGCCTGCGAGCCGCGCAGAACCGGGCCAGCGCCGACATCACCCGGCTCGAGAGCAATGGCCAGGTGGCTTCTCCCAATTCCCGATCGGCCAAGCGCATGGAGGCCGACGTGCAGCACAACATCAACCAGCAGCGCCGCATCGAGTCGGGACTGCAGGACGGCTCACTGTCTCGCCGGGAGGTGGGGCAGCTCGAGCGCGGACAAGCGGAAGTCAGTCACAAGGAAGCGGTCGCGGCGCACAACGGGCACATCGCGCGCGGCGAGCAGATCGCGGTGAATCGGGCGGAGAAGCATCAGAGCGCTCGGATTCATCGTGAGCGGACGGAGGCGGGTGGCGCGAACTGAGCCGGGAGGCTTGGGAGACCCGCTCCAGCATCCTGGCGCCCGAACGGTGCGCGTGGTGCTGCCGGAACCGCTCGGGTTGCGCGCTGTGGGGGTGCGCACGCGGTTGGCATCGAGCCCTTGGCTCGGAAGCGCAGCAAGAAACCGGGCAAGAAAGCAATGGTCCGCAGCACAGGGCGAGGTGGGCCAGCGCTTTGCAGACACGCCGTGGGCGTGAGGAAAGAAGCGCTACCGCGGCTCGTGAATGTCCGGGCTCTACAGCAAGCGCGCTGAACGGTCCACAACTTCAGCGAAAGACAAAAGGGCTTTTTGACGGATCCGTCTTTTCGCCTAGTTTCTCCTCCTTCTGGGGGGAATTTGAACCTGTCCCTCCTCTCTTAGACTTTTTTGCGTGGAAAGAAAAAGGACTAACAAGGCACATGCGCAAGGGAGGCTGGGTTCACACCTACGGAAAACAAACGGAACTGGCAACTGGCATGAATTTGGATGCACTAACCGGTGTTGGCCTTGAAGGGAAAGAGATTCTGAGCGAGGTTGTTTCTCGCGAAGATTCGGACGGATCGACCGCTTTCGATCTATTTCTTTGGAGGAAACTATTGTGCGACTTATTGAAGCGACCGAATTTGATGCAATTTCCGGTGGTGAAGTCGGTGCAACCGGCATGGGTGACAATTATCACTACACCGGCGAAATTGTCAGCCGCGACGACGTGATTCGATGCCTCGGGGCTAACGGTAGCAATTGGATCGAAGCCCATTGGATTTGCCTTTTCTGAATGACGGCTTAATACAAGTTGCCATTCATATGGCCGCCGTAGTGCGGCCATATTTACTGTTGGTTGGAAGTTTGGACGCGTCCAGCGAAGTCATGCGCATGATCGCTGCCCAATGTCTGGGAGGGCGAGAGTTCCGGCCCCCGCCTTTCCCGGAGATTGGCTCTTGGCGACCATTGGATATGAGCGACCTACTATTCATGATTTCGCCATGAAAATAATAGCTGCCAGTGCATTGAGGATCGCCGCATGCATCATTGTCTTTTTTGCTGCGGTCACTTTCGTCGTTGGGTGCTCTCACGTCATTTCGGACGCTTCCATGAGGATGGTTGGGCCTGCGAAGGGGAGCTACCTATTTAAGACTTCTCTCTTTTTAGGCGTGCAGTTCGCTGTCTCTGGCGCAATCTACCTCGCATATAAAAGCGCCCCGCCTCTTATATCAAAGTCGAGCACGGAGGCCCTCTTCTTTTCGCGAGGAGTCAGCCTATCGGGATTCATGCATGCAATTGTTCCTGTAATAGCAATCCCCGTCATTTCAATCGTGCTCGCCTGGGCCTCTCGGAAAGACGTCGCGATCAACGGCATCATGCGCTGGGAGCTTCTTCCCATATCTGCGGCAATAGTGATTGTCGCCGCCGCGATAGAGGAGTTTTTGTTCAGGGGCATGCTGTTGAGAATGCTGTTGCAGTACTCGAATTCGCCGGCGCTGGTCTGTCTTATTTCTCAGTCCGCCGTGTTTGCACTGTTTCATGGAGAAGCGGCAAGGGCGTCGTGGTTGAACTTCTTCGGATTCTTCTGCGTGGGGTTGTTGTTGGGGCTGGTCTATCAGGCAAGCAAGGTATTGTGGGCTCCTGTTTTAGTTCACTCGTGGTCAAACATCTGGTCCGGCCTGCTTACCGGCGGCAGCGATTCATGGTTCGCCGGGCTCCTATTCAATGAAACAATTGACTATTTCACAGCGGTGAAGCGGTTTGCGGTAGTCGCGACGGTTCTACTCCTGCTGCGATCCCTCCAGGATCGGAAAGGCTTGGCGGGGCGCAAGCTGACATAAAGTGAAAGCCTGGCGTCCCCAACTTTTCAGTTGAATCGCCTCACAAGCAGAATGAGTTCATGACGGTTGTTCTTGGAAATTCGCCTCTCTCCGTCGCCGTGAAGCTGGAGCGGTGTGCACGACCAACGGTGCATTGGACGTGGAGCGGAAATCATTTTACGGAACTTGAGCTGAAAGACTATTGCTGTGTCATTCCGGAGTTCCCAGACGCCGCGCATAGAACTGACGCAGTTTCGCTGTTTTCCGATCGATACGGTGGCGAAGGCATCGGATTCTGCGGAGGAAGCGCCCGCTGCGCTACGAGTTCGGACGTCCAAATTAAGGGCGTTGGGTTGACCCCGCTATACGGTGCAAGGCCGGGTAGCGAACCAGAGATATTGCATTCGGGCGGCACCATCGATCTTCTGGATGCGGGTCACGAGGCCATAATGAGTTCAATATGTGGCGAGGTGCTTCCCTACGGCGCCGTGCCGACGCTGGCACTAATGTCCACCGGAACATTCGCCAGAGCCGCTTTTGCAAAACCTGGAAGTCCGCCATCAGTACCTCGCGTCATCCTGTTGCGCCGTTTCGCCTGGCGTCCTGCGCACTTCCTGCGAAACATACATTTTCGCCCTCATCCGGAATTTGGAATCTCGAACGATAGCGCTCGAGTTCGATTTGCTGCGCAAAAGCTCCCGGAAATTTTTGAACGCGAACTCGGCGTGGAGCGGACCAAGATCAATGAAGGACTGCTTGCCATCGCCGCACGCTTTGCCAAGCAGCTTGCCGCAGCACACGCGAAGCGCATATTCCATGGAGGGCTGAGTGCATCAAACATCGCGCTGGACGGCCGCTTCCTTGACTTTGGCACATGCACGGCTGTACCGGCTTATCGGCGCCGCATCGGGGCGCCAAAGCCCAGCGGGGCTGATATTTGGAATCAGGGCGAATATATTGAAAGAATTCTCTTGAGCATGCGCCAGCAGCTGGAGCGCTATCTTCCCCGGCCATCAGACTACAAGATTGTTCCGACACTGGAACTCTTGCAGGAATTCCGCTGTCACCATGATGCTTGCTTGGCTATAGAGTTCTCAAAGCTGTCCGGGATTCCGGAGGATGCACTTCTATTGATGCCGAGGAGGCTGCTTGATGATGCGTACCGGTGTATGCGGGAAATTGCATTGAGAGGTAGTCGACGATATATATTGAAAGAAGGGTTTGATACCGTCAATACGTCGGCAGCTCCGCTTCAATCGATAGGCTGGCACGATCTCAACGAAGCATTGCGCGCGTATGCAGGGAGGGAGCTGGGCGGATCGACAACTTTAAGGGAAAGTTTGGGCGATCCTGTTCTGGCCGATACCTTGTCACGTTGTCTGGATGCCCTGTATTTCGCCTACCGAGGGCAGCAACCTGCCGAATATATGCGGAGTCTACGCACTCCCGCACTTCAACGGTGTCTGAGATTGAACGGGCCCCTCAGCTTTCTTGTGCGCGAGTCAATCTACGATGGGTTGCGAAATTTCGAGAAAGATCTTTCCGGGGTCGGCGATTTTATAGATTCGATCATCAAAAACGCCGTTCATATCCTCTCTGACTAACATCCTTGGTCCTGTCAAGCTCTTTCCAGATGAAATGTACTACGACGTAGCGGGCGTGAAAGGCGAGGCCGATGTCAATCATCGACGCGCCAATGAAGATATAGGTGCCATGGTGCGGTTCGCTGGTGCTCGACCCAGCCATGGTGGAACGTCTTTGGCGCGTTTTTCGCATGCGCTGTCGTTCGCGCATGGCCTGGGTCAGACGAAGGTGTTCTATAACGGGTTTGGGCAGTGCACGGGGTTTGTTGTGTGGGCCTTATTGGTTCCCGATGTGGAGCGTCGAGTTATAAGAACCAAACGCTTGGAACTGCATGACTTCGAATGGAACGAAGGCGACAGTCTTTGGATCATCGACTTTTTGATCAGGCCTGGCTCTCTTAGGCCGGCTCTGGAATACATGCGGGACGAACTCTTTAAGGATTACAGGACAGTGAGCTATGGCCGGAATCGGAACGGTGAACTGGTCTTCAAAAGAGCCGGCCGTGACAGCAAATCGGCTTTCTGGTCTTCAGCCGGCGATCCCAGCAGGGAGGGACTTGAGGTTGCGCACTCTTGTCCAACCCGAGGCAAGCGAATATGGAAATAGTTTCGCCAGCGACGCTCGCCAACCGGTGACTTGCGCTACCTGCTCACCGTGCTTCGGCGGTAGTTGCCCGTACGCCGCCGGCGTGGCGGAGGAACGAATCCCCAGAAGGCGCCTATGAGCGCCGGGGTTCTCCCAGTTCCCCGCTTCATCCCCCCATTTCTGCAGTCTGTCGCCCCCCGCTGGGGGCGGGCCGGGGGCGGTTGATATGGTGTGCTACATCAGCAACACACCGGCGCCCCGGCGCCTCGCGTCATGCACAGCTGGAACGATCAAGCGCCGATCTATCAGCAGCTCGCCGACCGCCTCGCGTCGCAGCTGCTGGACGGCGATCCCCCCGAGGGCGAGGCGCTGCCATCCGTGCGCGCGCTCGCCAGCCAGTACCTCATCAATCCGTTGACCGTCAGCCGCGCGCTGCAGGCCCTCGTGGACGAGGGCCTGGTCGAGAGCCGCCGCGGCCTGGGCATGTATGTCCGCGATGGCGCCCGCGTCCGGCTGCTGCGCAGCGAGCGCGAGCAGTTCCTCCAGGAGGAATGGCCCCGCCTGCGGGAGAAACTTCGCCGCCTGGGCCTCCGCCCCCAGGACCTGAATTGGGAGGACGCATGAAGACGCTCATCGAGGCCAGCCACCTGAGCCTCCACTACGGCCGCAAGGCGGCCCTGCAGGACCTGACCTTCTCCATCCCCGCCGGCCGCGTCGTCGGCCTGCTCGGCCACAACGGCGCCGGCAAGACCACGCTGATGAAGACGCTGGTCGGCCTGAAGCAGCCCACCGGCCAGCTCCGCGTGCTGGGCCTGGACCCGCATGCGGACCGCGCCCGGCTGCTGACCTCGCTCTGCTACATCCCCGACGTCGCCGTCCTGCCCAGCTGGGCGCGGGTGTCGGAGCTGATCCGCCTGATGGCCGGCCTGCAGCCGCGCTTCTCCACGGAGCGCGCCCGCCAGCTGCTGCGCCGCACCTCCGTCGGCGAGAACGACAAGGTCAAGCACCTGTCCAAGGGCATGGTCACCCAGCTGCACCTGGCGCTGGTCGCGGCCATCGACGCGAAGCTCATGATCCTGGACGAGCCCACGCTCGGGCTGGACGTGATGTCGCGCAAGAGCTTCTACGAGATGCTCATCGACGAGTGGTGCGACGGCGAGCGCTCCGTGCTGATCTCCACCCATCAGGTGGAGGAGGTCGAGTCGCTGCTGTCGGACGTGATCATGCTGGACGAGGGCCGGCTGGTGCTGGACATCTCGCTGGCGGAGATGGACGAGCGCTTCGTGGCGCTGTCGCACGATCCGGAGGCCGCCGAGGCCGTCGCGGCCAACCACCCGCTGCTGCGCTACCGCGTGCAGGGCCGGCCGGCCGCGCTGTTCGACGGCGTCGCGCCGGACACCGTCGCTCACCTGGGGCAGCGCGTGCGCCCCAGCCTCGTGGACCTGTTCATGGCCCTGACCCGCAAGCCCGAGATCCAGGCGCGCACGCCGGAATCGGCCTGACCCGCGACCCCTCCTCAAGGACATCCCATGACGCTCTTCAACACGCTGCTGCTGCGCGAGTGGCTGCAATACAAGCGCGCCTGGCTCGGCCTGGTGCTGGTGCCCATCCTGGTGCTGCTGGCGCTGGTGCCGTTCAGCCAGGTCGACGGCATCGACGTGCCCAGCCCGGAGCCGGTCGCGCTGATCGCCGGCCTGCTGACGGTCGCGCTGGTGCTGACCCTGGCCATGGCCGTCTCCGGCTACCAGCTGCTGGGCCTGGCCCGGCGCGACCAGCAGGACTGCTCGATCGAGTTCTGGTCCTCGCTGCCCGGCAGCCATGCGGCGAGCCTGGGCGCACCGATCGTCGCGCACGGCGTGCTGATGCCGGCGGTCGCCGTGCTGCTCGGCGTCGCCGGTGGCGTGGTCGTCGGCTCGGCGATGGCGTTCAAGGAGTTCGGCCTCTCGGCGCTGCAGCAGACGCAGTGGGCCGCGCTGTTCCAGGCCACGCTCTGGCTGAGCCTGCGGCTGGTCGTCGGCGTGGTGCTGGCGTCGCTGTGGATCGCGCCGATCGCACTGGCGCTGATGGCGGCCTCGGCCTGGCTCCGGCGCTGGGGGGCGCCGCTGCTGGTGATCGGCGTGGGCGCCTTCCTCAAGATCTACAAGGACGAGCCCGTCGCCCAGACGCTGAAGCAGCTGCTCAAGACGCAGATGGAAGGCGTCGCCAGCGCCTGGGTGCAGAGCGGCACCCGGCTGATCGTCGAGTCCAACGGCGACGGGCGGCTCGACATGCAGGACTTCTTCGACATGCTGTTCCGCTTCCCCGACTTCGCCCGCGACGGCCTGCCGCAGGTCCTGCATGCGGCGCTGCATCCGCAGTTCTTCGGCGGGCTGGCGCTGGCCGGCGTGTGCTTCTGGCTGCTGGTGCTGCAGCGCAAGCGCAGTCTCTGATCCGCGGCGCCGGGCGCGCTCGAGGGGCCCCGCCAGCGCGCGGGGCTTCCTTCATCCGACGGTCGGGAACGGGCTGACGCCGATGAGCGCGCGGTGCAGTCCAGCCACGAATACGATCCAGACCACGACGCCGATCGCCACCGCGATCGCGGTCCCGCGCGCGGTGCCGGCCGGCGGGCGTGGTTCGGGCCGACGCCGCGCCGAGCGGTAGTCCAGGACCGCCCAGACCAGGAAGGCGCCGAACAGCACGAGGTCCGCGACGGTGTTGTTGGCCAGCAGGTGGCCCAAAGCCCAGAGCTTCACCGCCAGCACCATCGGGTGCCCCAGCCTGGCCTTGAGGTGGTTGCGCGGCACGTAGGCGGCCGCCAGCAGGATCAACGACCCCAGCATCAGCAGCCCCGCCAGGTGATTCATGCCGCGCGGCGTCGCCCAGAGTGGATGGGGATCGAGTCGCGCCTGGCCATAACCCCAGAGGATGAGCAGCAGGCCGACGAGGGAAACGGCGGTGTAGCTCAACTTCCAGCGGCGCTCGCCCCAGGCGGCGAGGCGGGCGTCGCGCCAAGCCGGCGCGACGATGCGGACCGAATGCGGTCCGAGGAACAGGATCAATCCGAGGATCAGTGCCCACATGGTGAAGTCGCTCCTTGTCGGCGCGGACTATGCCCGCGCCGGGAGCGGCTCACCAGTGCGGTCCGGATCAAGAGACCGTTGTCGGTGACGGGGCGAATGCGGGCGGGACGGGGGCCGTGGGCGAGGCTCGGACCTGGCGCAGGTCGCCTTCGGCATGGTCGAGCCAGGCCAGCGCGGCCAGCAGCGCCAGCAGGGCGACGGCGATGCCGAGCGCCCGCAGCAGGACGCGGCGCCAGCGGTGATCGGACGCGGGGCGCGGCGCGGACACGTGCGCGCCGCCGAGGCGGGCGGGGGCTTTCATGGCGGAACTCCAGCGAGGCTTGCCGCCGGGCTCAGGGCAGCACGGCGCCCAGGCCCCACAGCAGCGCCGGGTAGACCGCGCCCCAGGCGACCGCGAGGATCGCGACGGCCTTCATGCCGAGGAAGATCGGCGGGACATGCTTGGCGGTGACGGATGGCTTCGACATGGTGCGCTCCTGGAGCTGTCAGCTCATATCGTGCAAACGGCGTGCCAACTTGCGCCGTTGACTGTCGAATGCGTCAAAAACACAGCGTTACGCGGGCTTGACGAGCAGGACATGCCCGTCCGTGATCGACGTCACGGTGGTCACCTCCCCTCACGTGGCCCGTCACGTGGCCCGTCCCGCGGCCGCGTCGGCCCTCAGGCGCTCCGGTCCACGCGCAGCGCCAGCAGGACGGAGGTGTGCGTCTTGATCACGCCTTCGATCTCGCCGATCTCGTCCAGCAGCGCGTCCAGCCGCGCCGTGCTGTCGGCGCGCAGCGTCGCCATGTAGTCGAACTCCCCGCTGACGGACGCCAGCTGGCGCAGCTCCGGCAGCCGGGAGAGCCGCTTCACGACTTCCCGGCCTGCGCGTGGCTGCACCGTGATGCCCACGAAGGCCTGCACGCCGCGCTCCACCGCCTCGCCGCCCAGCCGCACGGTGTAGCCGGCGATCAGGCCCTCCGCCTCCAGCCGCGCCAGCCGCGCCACCACCGTGGTGCGTGCCACGCCCAATTGGCGGGCGAGGTCGGCGGTGCTCGCGCGGGCATTGGCCTGCAGCAGCGCGATCAGCTCGCGGTCGGTCTGGTCGCGCAGCGTCGCCGGCGTGGCGGGTGAGGGCTGGGGCGCGCTCTTCTTCGCGTTCATGAGGGCCTCGGCGAATCGTGATGGAGTGCTCGGGATAAACCCTTGTTTTCGCCGGAATGAATGATCCTGCCGACGAATCGTCAGCATAGAGGCGTTTTTCGTCGAAGTCGCGCTTTCTTTCGTCAGCAGAGGTTCCGACACTGCGGCCATCGCATCTCTCCGGCGTGCTGCGCGCGCCGGGACCTCTTCTTCCAGAATCACAAGGAGCACGACATGAAAGTGGCATTGCTGGGCGCCGGACACATCGGCCAGACGATCGCGCGACTGCTGCAGGGCAGCGGCGACTACCAGGTCACCGTGATGGACAAGAACGCCGCCGCGCTCAAGCACCTGGCCGGCCAGGGCCTGTCGACGAAGACCGTCGACACCGAGGACAAAGGCCAGCTCGCCGCCGCGCTGCGCGGCCATGACGTCGTCGTCAACGCGCTGCCGTACCACCTGGCGATCACCGCCGCGCACATGGCGCTGGAAGCCGGCTGCCACTACTTCGACCTGACCGAGGACGTGGCCGCCACCAAGGAGATCAAGCGCATCGCCCAAGGCGCCAAGACCGCCTTCATGCCGCAATGCGGCCTCGCCCCCGGCTTCATCGGCATCGTCGCGCACCACCTGGCCAAGCGCTTCGATTCGCTGCAGGACGTGAAGATGCGCGTGGGCGCGCTGCCCGCCTTCCCGACCAATGCGCTGAAGTACAACCTGACTTGGTCGGTCGACGGCCTGATCAACGAGTACTGCCACCCCTGCGAGGCCATCCACGACGGCGCCGCGATCTCCGCGCTGCCGCTCGAGGGCCTGGAGCACTTCTCGCTCGACGGCGTCGAGTACGAGGCCTTCAACACCTCCGGCGGCCTGGGCACGCTGTGCGAGACCTGGGAGAACAAGGTCCGCAACCTGGACTACAAGACCGTCCGCTATCCGGGTCACCGCGACCTGATGATGTTCCTGCTCGACGACCTGGCGCTGAAGAACGACCAGGAGAAGCTCAAGGACATCATGCGCAAGAGCATGCCCGCCACGATGCAGGACGTGGTGCTGGTGTTCGTGACTGTCTCGGGCATGAAGAACGGCGTGCTGATGCAGGAGGTCTTCGCTCGCAAGATCTTTGCCGAGCGCGATAGCGAGCAGCCGCTGTCGGCCATCCAGATCACCACCGCCGCCGGCATCTGCGCCGCGGTCGACCTGTTCCGCGAAGGCAAGCTGCCGCAGTCCGGATTCATCCGCCAGGAAGAGGTCGCGCTGCCGGACTTCCTCGCCAACCGCTTCGGCAAGGCCTATCAGCAGTCGCGCCAGGTCGAATCGATCGGCTGAAGGAGAATCCCGCGATGACTACCACCACCGACCTGCTGGCCGCCCTGGGCGTGCCGAGCGCCGCCTTCACCGGCGGCTCCATGACCGTCCGCAGCCCGATCGACGGCGCGGTGATCGGCGCGGTCCACGAGGCCAAGCCCGCCGACATGACCGCCGCGATCGCCCGCGCGCAGCAAGCTTTCCTGGCCTGGCGCACCGTGCCGGCGCCCAAGCGCGGCGAGCTGGTCCGCCTGTTCGGCGAGGAACTGCGCGCCAACAAGGCCGCGCTGGCCCGCCTGGTGTCGCTGGAAGCCGGCAAGGTGACCAGCGAGGGCGAAGGCGAAGTGCAGGAGATGATCGACATCTGCGACTTCGCCGTCGGCCTGTCGCGCCAGCTGCATGGCCTGACCATCGCCAGCGAGCGCCCCGGCCACCGCATGATGGAGCAGTACCTGCCGCTGGGCGTGGTGGGCATCATCTCGGCCTTCAACTTCCCGGTCGCGGTGTGGGCGTGGAACTCGGCGCTCGCGCTGGTCTGCGGCGACACCTGCGTGTGGAAGCCCAGCGAGAAGACCCCGCTGACGGCGCTCGCGACGCAGGCGCTGTTCGAGAAGGCCGTCGCCCGCTACCAGGGCGCGCCGGCGCATCTGTCGCAGGTCCTCATCGGCGGCGCGGCCGTCGGCGAGGCGCTGGTCGACGACACGCGCGTCGCGCTGGTCTCCGCCACCGGCTCGACCCGCATGGGCCGCGCGGTCGGTCCGCGCGTCGCGGCGCGCTTCGGCCGCTGCCTGCTCGAGCTGGGCGGCAACAACGCGATCATCGTGACCCCGAGCGCCGACCTGGACCTGGCCGTGCGCGGCATCCTGTTCGGCGCCTACGGCACGGCGGGCCAGCGCTGCACGACGACGCGCCGCGTCATCGCGCACGAGTCCATCCATGACGAGCTCGTCGCCCGCCTGGACCGCGCCCGCGCGCAGCTCAAGATCGGCAGCCCGGTCGAGCCCGGCAACCTGATCGGCCCGCTGATCGACCAGGGCGCCTTCGACGCGATGCAGTCCGCGCTGAAGGCCGCGCGCGAGCAGGGCGGCGAAGTCAGCGGCGGCGAGCGCGCGCTGGCGTCGCAGTACCCGGAGGCGTTCTACGCGGTGCCGGCGCTGGTCCGCATGCCGGCGCAGACGGACATCGTCAAGCACGAGACCTTCGCGCCCATCCTGTACACGCTGAAGTACAAGACGCTGGACGAAGCGATCGCGCTGCAGAACGACGTGCCGCAGGGCCTGTCCTCGGCCATCTTCACGAACGACATCCGCGAGGCCGAGACCTTCGTCAGCGCTAGCGGCTCCGATTGCGGCATCGCCAACGTGAACATCGGCACCTCGGGCGCAGAGATCGGCGGCGCCTTCGGCGGCGAGAAGGAGACCGGCGGCGGGCGCGAGTCCGGTTCGGACGCGTGGAAGGCCTACATGCGCCGCACCACCAATACCGTCAACTACTCGCGCGAGCTGCCGCTGGCGCAGGGCGTGAAGTTCGATGTCTGAGCGCGCAGGCGAACTGAAGGTGCAGAGCGCGCTGAGCCTGCGCGTGGCCGAGGCCGCCGGCAGCGGCGTCTTCGCGCTGCTGCGCGGTGCGCTGGGCCTGGACGCGGCGCAGGCCGCCTTCGAGCGGCTGCATGTCGTGCCGGGCCTGCTGAAGGCGGCAGGGGAGCGCGTCTCCCGCGCGGAACTGGCGCAGGCGCTGAACATGGCGCTGTTCCTCGACGTCACCCGGCGCGTGCCGATGGCGGCGGCCTATGTCGCCGACCTGCAGCGCGATGGGCAGCAACTGGTGTTCGACCACGGCGCGCTGCGCACAGTGGCGTGGCCGAGCGGCGCGCTGCCGCCCGGCGAGGCCGCCATCACGCGCGTGCTGCGTCCGCTGGGCTTCACGATGGCGGCGACCTATCCGCTGCCGCGGCTGAAGATGACCGGCCGCGCCTGGCGCCATGCCGACTTCCCCGAGGACATCGCGCAATTCTTCGTCTCGGAGCTGCATCCGGAGCGCTTCTCCGGCAGCTTCCAGGGCGCGGTGACGCGCGTGCTGTCGACCTCCCGGGATCCCTTGACGCCCGCCGACCTGGCGGCGCTGGAGCAACTGGCGCGTGACGGCGACCTGCCGATGGCGGCGGCGAGCGCGCTGCTGCCCCGGCTGGTGGGCTGCTTCGCGCGCCAGCATGGGCTGTTCGAGGCGGACGACTATCAGGCGCTGCTGGCCGAGTCCGCCGAGATGGCCTGGATCGCGACCGAGGGCAACGCGTTCAACCATGCGACCGATCGCGTGACCGACATTGACGCCGTCGTCGCGGCGCAGCGTGCGCTGGAGCGACCGGTGAAGGACACGATCGAGACCTCCGCGACCGGGCGCGTGCGCCAGACCGCGTTCAAGGCGGCGCGGGTGATGCGTGAGTTCCTCGACCGCGGGCAGCGCGTGATGCTCGAGGTGCCGGGCAGCTTCCATGAATTCATCCAGCGCGCGCCGCTGGACGAGTCCGGCGCGCTGGACCTGGCCTTCGACGCGGGCAACGCGACCGGCATCTTCAAGATGACGGCCGGCGCGGCGACCGACGCGGACACCGCGGGCGAGGCGGCTTCGTGCTGAGCGGAACGCCGGACTCGCCGCAAGCCGCCGGGGCCTGCGGCCAGCTGGCGGGCTTCCTCGCGGAAGCCCGCGCCGTTTGCGGCGAGGCCTTCGTGCAGGACGGCGCGGCGATCGAGCCGCGCTACCTGCAGCCGGCGCGTTATGCGGCGGGGCAGGCGGCGGCGCTGGTGCGCCCGGGCCACCGGGACGAGGCGGCGCGCGTGCTCGCGCTGGCGGCGGCCTGCGGGCTGCGGGTGGTGGTGCAGGGCGCGCATACCGGCCTGGTCCGCGCGGGCACGCCGGATGACGCGCAGGGCGAGGTGCTGCTCAGCACCGAGCGGCTGCGCGAGGTCTTCGAGCTCGACCTGCTGGACCGCACGCTGCGGGTGTCGTCGGGGTATCGGCTGTCGGAGATCAACGAGCGCCTGGAGCCGCACGGGTTGTGGTTCCCGGTGGACCTCAGCGCCGATCCCTCGATCGGCGGCATGGTCGCGCACAACACCGGCGGCACGCGCATGCTGCGCTACGGCGACGTGCGCGCGAACACGCTCGCGCTGGAGGTGGTGCTGGCGGAGCCGGCGGGGCAGGTCGTGCGCTTCGGACAGGGCCTGCAGAAGGACAACTCGGCGCTCGCGCTGGGGCAGCTGTTCATCGGGTCCTCGGGCAGCCTGGGGCTGGTGAGCGAGGTCACGATCAAGCTGTCGCCGCTGCCGCGTCAGCGCGCGGTGGCGCTGGTGGCCCCGTCATCGCTCGACGAGGTGTTCCCGCTGTACGCCGAGGTCATGCAGCGCTGGGGCGGGCTGGTATCGGCCTTCGAAGGCATCAGCCGCGCGGCGCTCGAGGCCGGCCTGCACGGCCAGGACGTGGCGCGCTGGTTCGACGGCCAATTGCCGGACTACGCGATGCTGATCGAGCTCAGCAGCGAATTGCCGGCCGAGCAACTCGCGCTGGGCGGGTTGCTGCAGGGCTGGCTCGAGCAGGAGTTCGAGACCGGGCGGGTGCGCGATGCCGTGCTCGACGCCGACGAGGCGATCTGGGCCCTGCGTCATCGCATCAGTGAAGGACTGCGCGCGCAGGGCAAGGTGATCGGCCTGGATCTCTCGCTGCCGCGACGGCACTTCATGCGCTTTCGCGCGCGTGGGGCGGAGTGGCTGGCGCGGCGCTTCCCGCAGCTGCGCCTGGCGGACTTCGGTCACCTGGGCGACGGCGGCATGCACTTCAACATGGTGTGGCCGATGGACGCTGGCGAGTGGACGGCTGAACAAGAGCTGGCCCTGCGCGATGGGCTGTATGCGCTGGTGGCGGAGCTGGGGGGCTCGATCAGCGCGGAGCACGGGGTGGGGCCGCAGCTGCAGGCGGCGTACCGGGCGCATTGGATGCGGGTGGAACCCGGTGTGCTGGATTGGGCGCGGCGCGTACAGATGTTGTGGGATCCGCACGCTCGAATGGGAAAAGTGGATTGGGGCGGATGAACTGCTTGTCAGATTCCGAAACCGTGCTACAGTCCAATTCTTCGTTGCAACGCAGTTGACGCGAAGACAAATCCTGAAAGCCCAGGTGGCGGAATTGGTAGACGCACTAGTTTCAGGTACTAGCGGGTAACTCCGTGGAGGTTCGAGTCCTCTCCTGGGCACCAAATCTGAAAAGCCGGCCTCGAGCCGGCTTTTCTCATTCTTCCGCCCAGGAAGTGATGTCCGGTGGACATCACGGGAGGACTCGAATGGTTTGGACCGTTGGTCCAAACCGGGGTCGCGCGAAGCGTGACCGAGTCCTCTCCGCGATGAGCGCTGCTCGTGCCCGAATGCGGGCCCCCAGGATCGCGGGCTGACCCTTCCCGCCGCGTCCGCTCCGATATGGCACAGTCAGGCGAGTTTTCCCCACCGCCATGCCGCCACCGAAACCCGCCACCATCATCGACGTCGCTCGCGAAGCTGGCGTTTCCATCAAGACGGTTTCCCGGGTGCTGAACCAGGAGCCGGGTGTCCACTCCGAAACCCGCGAGGCGGTGCTCAAGGTCGTGGCCGACCTCAAGTACCGTCCCAAGCAATCCGCCCGCAGCCTGGCGGGCGGGCGCTCCTTCCTGATCGGCCTGTTGTACTACGACCCCTCGGCGGCCTTCGTCGGCGGTGTTCAGCAGGGCGCGACGCTGCGCTGCCGCGAGGCTGGCTACCACCTCGTGGTCGAATCCCTCCACAACGATGCCCCCGACCTGGCGATGCAGGTCGACCGCATGGTGTCGGCGCTGCGGCCGGACGGGATGATCCTGACCCCGCCGCTGTGCGACAACCCGCAGGTGCTGTCCGCGCTGCGCGAGAGCCACACGCCATGCGTGCTGATCTCGCCCGCGGCCGACGAGCCCGACCATCCCAGCGTCCGCATGGACGACGTGCACGCGGCCGAGGAGATCACCAACCTGCTGATCAGCCTCGGCCACACGCGGATCGCGATCATCAAGGGCGCGAAGGACCAGGTCGCGTCCAAGCGCCGCTACCAGGGCTACCTGGCGGCGCTGAAGGCGCACCGGATCGCGCTGGACAAGGACCTGGTGGTGCAGGGCGACTTCACCTTCGACGCGGGCGTCGAAGCCGCCTACCAGTTGCTGAGCCGCCGCCAGCGCCCGACGGCCGTGTTCGCGAGCAACGACGACATGGCGCTGGGCGTGCTGGCCGCGGCGCAGCGGCTGGGCCTGTCGGTGCCGGGCGACCTCTCGATCGCGGGCTTCGACGACACGCCGGCGGCGGCGCGCGTCTGGCCGCCGCTGACCACGGTGCGCCAGCCGATGGACGACATGGCGCGCGCCGCGGTCGACCTGCTGATCGGCGCGCCGCGCGACGCCGATGCCGCGACGCCCGCCAAGCTCAAGCACCACGTGCTGCCGCATGAGCTGGTCGTGCGCGACTCCACCGCCGTGCTGGGCGCCAAGGCGGCGCCGCGCGCGAAGAAGTCCGGCTGAGCGCCCGGACGACCCGCCGCCCGATCAGGCGGCTCGCCGATCGGCGCGAGCGAGGATCTGCTCGATCAAGGTCCGATGCGGCGGCAGGTCCCGGAGCGCATGCGCCCCCAGCTGCGCGATCGCCGCGAATTCCCGCCGCGCCTCCTCGCCGCGATGGAGCGGCGCCATCCAGGCGCCGGGCTGGGTCTTGAATTCCATGCCGTAGAGCACGTACTGCCAGCTCGCCGGCAGGTACATCTCGACGTCGGTGATGAAGTCCAGCCGCTGCGGCGGCCGGCAGCGCCACATCGCCAGCTTCTCCTTCAGCGAATCGGTGAACGAGGCCGGATCCGCGTTGTCGCGCCAGAACGCGGTATCGGTGCGCTGCGTCAGGCCGTAATGCAGCTTGATGAAGTCGACGATGCGCTCATACCGCGCCTTCATGAAGGCGTTGAAGTGGCGCGCGACCGGCGCGGTGTCGCCGTTGAACGGGAACAGCTGGCCGATCAGGTAGGCGGCGGTCTCGATCAGCCCGATGCCGGACGATTCCAGCGGCTCCAGGAACCCGCCCGCCAGGCCCACCGCCACGCAGTTCTTCACCCAGTGCGTCTCGCGATAACCGATGTCCAGCGTGAGCCGCCGCGGCGTCAGTCCGTCGGACGCCGGGCCGATGTAGCGGCGCAGCACCCGCTCGGCATCGGCGTCGTCGCAATGGCGGCTGCTGTAGACATGCCCGATGCCGCGGCGCTCCTGCAGGCCGATGTCCCAGATCCAGCCGCTCTCCTGAGCGCTCGCGATCGTGTACGAGGCGATTGGCGCCTCGGGCCGCGCATACGGCACCTGCATCGCCAGCGCACGGTCGACGAAGAGCACGTCGCGCATCGAGCGGAACGGCGAGCCCAGCGCCTCGCCGATGAGCCGGGCGCGGAAGCCGCTGCAATCGATGTAGAGCCCGGCTGTCAGCGTGCCGGCCTCGCGGGTGTGCACCGCGGCGATCGCCCCCTGTTCATCGAGGTCGACGCGATCCACCGTCGCGATCACGCGCCGCACGCTCAGGGCCTGGCCGTGCGTGGCGAGCAAGGTCGCGAAGCGGCCCGCGTCGAAGTGATACGCATGGTTCAGCGGCCCGAGGTAGTCGCCGTCGGCGGCCCGCTTCGGCCCATGCCGCGCGTCGGCGACGGCCTTCTGCAGCGTCACCGCCTCGGCGAACGCACGCGTCGGACCGGCCTCGCCGGCGAGCCAGTAGGGCAGCAGCTCCGGCGCGCCGGGACGCTGGCTGGGCTGGCTGAACGGATGGAAGTAGTGATCGGCGCCGGGCGTGCCGGGCGGCCGGACCCAGTGGTCGAAGCGGATGCCCTGCTTGTAGGTGGCGGAGCAGGCGTCGAGGAACTCCGCCTCGCCGATGCCGATCGCCGACAGCGTCCCGCGGATCGACGGGAAGGTCCCCTCGCCGACACCGATGATGCCGATGTCGCTGGACTCGACCAGCGTGATGCGCACCCCGCCCTGCGCGGTGCCCAACTGCCGCGCGAGGAAGGCGGCGGTCAGCCAGCCGGCCGTGCCGCCGCCGACGATGAGGATGTCCTGGATCGGGGTCATGAAGGTCTCCGGGTCGTTGTGGCGTGTGGACGACAACCCCGTATCCATGGGGGTCCTGGGCGTCGCGGGTCTTCGTAGGCGGACTACGGGTAAATGATAGGGTCGAAGATGACAACGATGTCAACCGACCCGTTGACAACGTTGTCATGGCGCTCCTACGATGTATCGAAACTACAAGAACAACCCCGGATCAGAGCTTCACCTCGAGAGTCCACTGGAGACAACAACATGACCGACCGCCTCATCCGCCGGCCGCGCCTTGGCCTGGCTTCGCCCATTCAGATCGCCGTGCTGGCCCTGCTCGCCAGCGCTGCGCACGCCCAGTCCGCCGAGGCGCCCGCGCCGCAGGCCGAGACCTCTTCCACCGCCGCGACCGCGTCCGCCGACGGCAAGGACAGCAAGGCGCTGCCGCAGGTCGTGGTGACCGCGACCAAGCGCTCGACCTCGCTGCAGAAGACCCCGATTGCAGTGACAGCGATCAGCGCCTCGACGATCGAGGACAACCACGTCAAGAGCATGCTCGACGTGTTCAACCTCGTGCCCAGCATGCAGGGCACCGGGCAGGGCGACCACGGCATCGTCAGCATCACGCTGCGCGGCATCGGCAACGACTCGGCCAAGACCGAGTACGCCGACCCCGAAGTGGCGCTGTTCGTCGACGGCGTCTTCGCGCCGCGCCCCGAAGGCGCCGCCACGATGCTGTTCGACCTCGACGGCATCGAGGTCCTGCGCGGTCCGCAGGGCACGCTGTGGGGCCGCAACTCCACCGTCGGCACCATCAACATGAAGACGGCCAAGCCGGTGCTGAAGGACAGCTCCGGCTACCTGGAGGTCGGCACGGGCAGCTACAACCGCCTGGGCGCCAAGGGCGCCGTCAACATCCCGCTGAGCGACACGCTCGCGGCGCGCGTGGCCTTCATCCACGAGCAGCACGACGGCTACGTCGACTACCAGAAGCCCACCCAGTACACGCTGGCGCAGCAGCAGGCGGCCTACAACGCGGGCAACACGGCCGGCAACTTCCCGGCCTTCCAGCCGATCAACTACAACCTGTTCGTCACCGGCGGCCCGAAGTACAACGCCCAGGACCAGACCGCCGCGCGCCTGAGCTTCCTCTGGCAGCCGATCAAGACCTTCCGCTGGGACCTGTCGCTGGAGCAGTTCGCCGACCGCGGCACGCCGGCGATGAGCCTGATGCAGACGCCGCGCGCCGGCGAGAAGCTGTGGTCCGCGCTGATCGACACCGCGCCCTCGCTCAAGCGGGACTCCACCTCGATCCGCAGCCGCATGGAATACGACATGGGCGGCATGGCGCTGGCCTACGTCGCGGGCTACACCAGCTTCAAGGGCTCGGGCACCTACGACCAGGACTTCGGCGTGAACATGCCGACCAGCTTCACCACCGGCGCGACGCACCAGGAAGACAACACCGTCTGGACGCGCTACCGCAGCCAGAGCCATGAAGTGACGCTGCAGAGCACGCAGAAGCAGACCATCGACTGGGTGCTGGGCCTGTACTACGCGGCCGAGGACAACGGCATCCGCTTCGACATCCCGATCATGAACGGCACCCAGCAGGGCACCGTCAACTGGCAGGGCTCGTTCATCCAGCCCAAGGAGACCGTCGATTCCAAGGCCGCCTTCGGCCAGGCGACCTGGAACCTGACCGATGCGCTGCACCTCACCGGCGGCCTGCGCTACACGCATGACGACCGCAAGAACATCGGCGGTCGCGGCTGGTTCTGGGCCGGCAACGCCGCCGCGCCGCAGATCCCGCTGAATCCGACGATCGACCCGACCGATCCGGCCAACGGCTACAGCGCCGGCAACATCAACGATGCCCATTACAAGGGCAGCAAGACCACCTGGCTGGCGCGCGCGACCTACGACCTGAGCAAGGACGCGATGGCCTACGCCAGCGTGTCGACCGGCTACAAGTCGGGCGGCACCGGCGACGGCGGCCTGCCCTACGGGCCGGAGACGCTGACCAACTACGAGGTCGGCTACAAGACCTCGCTGCTGGACGGTCGCATGACCTTCAACATCAGCGCGTACCACATGAAGTTCAAGGACTTCCAGTTCAGCGCGCCGGTGATCGTCAACGGCAACCGCCAGTTCGCCTACTCCAACGCCGAGGGCGCCAAGGTCTCCGGCCTGGAGATCGAGACCGCCTGGATGATCACCAACGACGACAAGCTGCAGCTGTCGGCCTCGTACACCAAGACCAAGCTGGGCCAGCTGGTGGCGGCGTCCAACGACTACCAGCTGCCGGTCTGCACCGAGCCGAACCTGACCGGCAACTGCCTGAACGTCACCGGCAACGAGCTGCCGCATGCGCCCAAGGTGGCGATCCAGCTGATGTACGAGCATGTGTTCCCGCTCGCCAATGGCGATCAGGTCGCGCCGCGCATCAGCTACCACTACCAATCGGCGAACTGGCTGTCGGTCTTCAACCTCGGCGACGGCGATCGCCAGAAGGCCTACTCGACCGCCGACATCGCGGTGCGCTACTCGTCGAAGAAGAACTGGTACGTCGACGCCTTCGTGCGCAACGTCTCGGACGAGAAGATCAAGACCAGCGCCGGCAGCTCGGGCAGCTTCGCCAATCCGATCTGGACCGCGCAGTACGCCGCACCGCGCACCTTCGGCCTGAACGCGGGCTACAACTTCTGAGCCCTCGGGCCCGGTTGTTTCCGTCCGCCGCGCCGTCCGCCGCACCGAGTCTCCCGCGCAGGTCCCGTCGATGGTCACTCCCGATGCCACCGACGATCGCGCGAGGGCCGAGGGACCGGCGGGCACGCTGACCCGGCGCTCGGCGGCCGGCGCGCTGCTGGCCGCCGGGCTGTCCGCCGCCATGCCGGCGGCGGCGCAGAGCCCCGCGACGCGCGCACCGGCCTCGGTGCTGCGCGTCGCCACCTTTCCCGACCTCGACCGGGCCGCGATCGCCGCGGCGCCGCGTTGGCGCGCGCGCCATCCGGAGGTCGAGCTCAAGCTGCTGTCGATGCAGTACGCCGATCACCACCTGTCGATGACGACGGCGCTGGCGACCGGCTCCGGCCTGCCCGACGTGATGGCGATCGACCTGCGCTACATCGGCAAGTTCGCCGGCTCGGGTGGTTTCGTCGATCTCAACCAGGCGCCGTACCTGGCCGCGTCGCATGCGGATGACTACGTCCGCTTCGCGATGGCGCAGGGCGCCGGACCCGGCGGCACGCAGGTGGCGATTCCGGCCGACATCGGCCCCGGCACGCTGATCTACCGCAAGGACCTGCTCGACCGCGCCGGCGTCAGCGAGGCCGAGATCACCCGCGACTGGTCCGCCTACCTGTCCGCCGGCGAGCGCCTGCGCAAGGCCACCGGCGCCTACCTGATGGCCGACGCCGCCGACCTGCGCGACATCGCGCTGCGCCAGGGCCTGCGCGATAGCGAGGGCCTGTACTTCGACGCCGACGGCCGCGTGCTGGTCGAGTCGGCGCGCTTCCGCCAGGCCTTCGAGCTCGGCCGCGCCGCGCGCCGCGCCGGCCTCGATGCCCGCGCGATCGCCTGGACCAACGACTGGGCGGCGGGCTTCAAGCAGGGGCGCATCGCCACCCAGATGATCGGCGCCTGGCTCGTCGGCCAGCTGCGCAACTGGATCGCGCCCGCGACCTCGGGCCTGTGGCGCTCGGCGCCGCTGCCCGGCGGCGTGCGCGCGGCCTACGGCGGCTCCTTCTATGCGATCCCGAAGAAGGCGGCCAACAAGGCGGCCGCGTGGGACTTCATCCGGCTGATGACGGCCGATGCCGAGGTGCAGCGCGAGAGCCTGAAGGCGCTCGACAGCTTCCCGGCGATGCGGGCGGTGCTGGACGACCCGGTGATGGACGAGCCGATCGCGTTCCTCGGTGGGCAGCGCGCGCGCCAGCTGTGGCGCGAGACCGCGGTGCGCATTCCCGCGATCCCGGTCAACCGCTTCGACGCGCTCGCGACGACGGTGATCCGCGACGAGTTCGAACGCGTCATCGCCCGTGGCAAGGCGATTCCCGAGGCGCTGGCCGACGCCCGCCGCCTGATCGAGCGCCGCGCGCGCCGCCGCTGAGGAGCCGCACATGTCCGCGCCACCACGCGACTCCCGCCCGCGCCGCCTGCCGGGGCTGCGCTCGCGCCGGATCGCGCCCTACCTGTTCATCGCGCCGTTCTTCGCGCTGTTCCTGGTGTTCGGCCTGTTCCCGCTGCTGTTCTCGATCTACCTGTCGCTGCAGCAGTGGAACCCCGCCGAGGGCCTGCACACGATGCACTGGGTCGGACTCGAGAACTACGGCTACGCGCTCACCGACCCGTGGTTCTGGGATGCGCTCTACAACACCGCCTGGTTCGCGCTGGTGTCGGGGCTGCCGCAGCACCTGGTGGCGGTGCCGCTGGCCTTCTTCATCCACCGCCGCTTCAAGCGCGGCCGCGACCTGGTCGTCGGCGCCTATTTCGTCCCGTACATCACCTCCAGCGTCGCGATCGCGCTGATCTTCACGACGCTGTATTCGAAGGACTACGGCCTGATCAACGCGGCGCTGGCGGAGCTGACGCGCATCCCGTTCATCGGCAGCCCGCTGGCCTCGTTGACCGCGCTGCGGGAGGGCGGCATCGACTGGCTCGGCGACGCCGACGTCACCCGCCCCGCCGTCGCCTTCGTCGTGTTCTGGCGCTACCTGGGCTGGAACCTGGTGCTCTACCTGTCGGCGCTGCAGGTCATCGACAAGGACCTCTACGAGGCCGCGACGCTGGACGGCGCGAGCGAGTGGCAGCAGTTCCGCCATGTCACGCTGCCGCTGCTCAAGCCGATGATGTTCTTCGCGGTGACGCTGACGATCATCGGCAACCTGCAGCTGTTCGAGGAGCCCTTCATCCTCGTGGACGGCGAGAAGGGCGTGGCCTCGTCGGTGATGACGACGGCGATCTTCATGTACCGCACCGCCTTCTCCGACGGCGACTTCGGCACCGCCTCGGCGATGTCGTGGCTGATGTTCGTGCTGATCGCCGCGCTGACCTGGCTCAACGCGAAGCTGTTCGGCCGCGATCCGGGGGGCCGCCATGGCGCGCGCTGACGGCCTGCCGATGCGGCCCGCCCCGACCCGCGACGGCCGCGCGACGCGCGCGGGCCGGCCCTGGCTCGCCTGGGGCCTGGTGATCGCGGGCGCGCTGGTGCTGGTCTCGCCGCTGTACTTCACCTTCGTCTTCGCGACGCAGGACCGCGCGGCCATCTTCGACACGCCGCCGCCGCTGTGGTTCGGCGACGCGGCAGGGTCCAACCTGCGGCTGCTGCAGGAGCGGCTGCCGTTCTGGCGCAACCTGGGCATGAGCCTGTACGTCGCGTCGATGACGACGGCGCTGAACCTGCTGCTGTGCTCGCTGGCCGGCTACGCCTTCGCGATCTACGAGTTCCGCTTCAAGCGCGCGCTCTTCGCGATCGTGCTGGGCTCGATGATGCTGCCGGCCTTCCTGCACATGATCCCGAGCTTCATGGTCATGGACGCGCTCGGTTGGATCGACGAGCCGCGCGCGCTCTACGTGCCGGCGGCCGCCAGCGCGCTGGGCATCTTCCTGATGCGGCAGTACATCGGCTCGGCCATCCCGCCGGACCTGATCGACGCCGCGCGCATCGACGGCTGCGGCGAGTTCCGCATCTTCTGGTCCATCGTGCTGCCGCTGCTCACGCCCGCGCTGGGCACGCTGGGCCTGATCACCTTCATCGCGAGCTGGAACAACTTCGTCGCGCCGCTGGTCGTGATGCGCTCGGCCGAGCACTACACGCTGCCGCTGGCGCTGCGCTCGATGCAGGCCCCCAACAACACCGAATGGGGTGCGCTCATGATGGGCAGCGCCATCGCGATGCTGCCGCTGCTGGTGGCCTACCTCTTCAGCGCCCGGCGGCTGGTCGCCGGGCTGACCTCCGGCGCCGTGCGCGGCTGACCGGCCTCGCCGCCCAGTGACCCCCTCGCCATGACCACCGCCCCGACACCCACCGGACCCGCGACGCCCCCGGCGCTCCCGCCGTCCGGGGACCCTCGCGGCGCCCCTCCTTCCACGATTCCCACGACCACGACGCTGAACACCATGAACGCGAACGACGCCACCCCCGCCGCCGACACCGCCACCTTCCGCTCCCTGATCCAGTCGCTGCCCGCGGACTTCCAGTGGGGCTCCGCGACCAGCGCCGCGCAGATCGAGGGCGCCGGCCGCGAGGACGGCAAGGGCGAGTCCATCTGGGACCGCTTCTGCGCCCAGCCGGGCCGCATCAAGGACGGCTCCAACATCGACGTCGCCTGCGACCACTACCGCCGCTATCCGGAGGACGTGAAGCTGATGCGATGGCTGGGCCTGGACGCCTACCGCTTCTCGTTCTCCTGGCCGCGGGTGCAGCCGCTGGGCCGCGGCGCCTGGAACGAGGCCGGATTCGATTTCTACGACCGCCTGATCGACGAACTGCTCCAGGCCGGCATCAAGCCCAACGCGACCCTGTACCACTGGGATCTGCCGCAGGCGCTGGACGATTCGATCGGCGGGCTGCTGTCGCGCGAGGTGGTGCCGCTGTTCGCCGACTACGCCGGCGAGATCGCGCGCCGCTTCGGCGACCGGCTGGCGACGATCGCCACGCTGAACGAGCCGTGGTGCTCGGCGACGCTGGGCTACGAGACCGCGCAGTTCGCGCCCGGCCACACCAGCCGCGCGGAGGCCTACCAGGTCTCGCACCACCTGCTGATGATGCATGGCGCGGCGATGCAGGCCATGCGCGCGGTAGGCTCGAAAGCGCAGCTGGGCATCGTGCTCAACCACACGCCGTCCTTCCCGGCCGACCCGCTCAGCGAGGAGGACCGCCGCGCCGCGCGCATCGACGACGGCACCAACGTGCGCTGGTACATGGACCCGGTGTTCCGCGGCCAGTACCCGGCCGACATCGTCGAGTACCTCGGCGCCGACGCGCCGCGCGTGCAGGACGGCGACCTGGCGCTGATCCAGCAGCCGCTGGACTTCCTGGGGATCAACTTCTACACCCGCAGCGTGCTCAACGGCCGCCAGCAGTTCGTGACGCCGCCCGGGGAACTGGGCTTCACCGACATGGGCTGGGAGATCTATCCGCAGGCGCTGACCCAGCACCTGCTGCGCATCACCCGCGAGTACACGCCGCCGCCGCTGGTCATCACCGAGAACGGCATGGCCAATGCCGACAGCATCGTCGACGGCCGCGTGCCCGACGCAGCGCGCATCGCCTACCTGCGCGGCCACCTCGAGGCGCTGGCCCAGGCGGTGGCGCTGGGCGCGGACGTGCGGGGCTACTTCTACTGGAGCCTGCTCGACAACTTCGAATGGAACTCGGGCTACCAGAAGCGCTTCGGCCTGTTCCACGTCGACTACGCGTCGCAGCAGCGCCTGGCCAAGGACAGCGCCCACTGGTACCGCGACGCGATCGCCGCCTTCAAGGCCGGGCGTTGAGCGCCAGGGACTGAACCTCGGGCGCGGCGTCACCGTCCGGCCCGACGCCGGGGCGGACTGTGGCAGCATCCGGGGCTTTCGCGCACGGGGCGGGCACGGCGCCTGCCGCGTCGCGGAACGGAGGCATCGGTGAAGGAGCAGAAGGCATGAGTCAGGGCGGAACGGCGCCAATGCGGTTGCTGGCGGACGTGGGCGCGACGCATGTGCGCTTCGCCAGCCAGGGCGGTGCGGCGGAGCCGCTGCAACACGTCGCGCGCTACGTGTGCCGCGACTTCGACACGCTCGCGGACGCGATCTTCTATCACCTGCATCGCGAGGGCCTGCCCCGGCCACGCAGCTGCGCGATCGGCATCGCCACCGCCGTCACCGGCGACCATGTCCGCATGACCAACCACCACTGGAGCTTCTCCACGCGGGCGCTGCAATCGGCGCTGGGCGCGGAGCGGGTCCTGGTGATCAACGACTTCACCGCGCTGGCGCTGGCGCTGCCGGTGCTGGGACCGCAGTCGATGCGCAAGGTCGGCGGCGGCGAGCCGGTGGCCGGCGCGGCCAAGGGACTGGTCGGGCCCGGGACCGGGCTGGGGGTGTCGGGGCTGCTGCGGTCCGACGACGGCAACACGCAGGTCGCGGTCGGCGGGGAGGGCGGGCACGCCACGCTGTCGTCCTACGAGCCCGAGGAGCGGGCCGTGCTCGACCTGCTGCACCGGCGTTTCGGGCATGTGTCGGCGGAGCGGGCGGTGTCGGGGCCCGGCCTGGAAAACCTCTACATGGCGCTGGCCGAGCTGCGCGGGCTCAAGCTCGCTCCCGGCGAAGGCCGCGCCGCGCCGGCAATCACGGCGGCGGCGCTGGCGGGCGAGCCCTTCAGCAGCGAGGTCGTCACCATGTTCTGCGCGTTGCTGGGCGACATCGCGGGGCATGTCGCGCTCACGCTGGGCGCGCGCGGCGGGCTCTACATCGGCGGCGGCATCGTGCCGCGACTGGGCGACTGGTTCGACCGCAGCCCGTTCAGGGCGCGCTTCGAGTCCTGCGGCAGGCTGACGTCCTACCTGCGGGCGATCCCGACCTACGTCGTGCAGGAGGCGGATCAGGCGCCGTTGCTCGGGGCCAGTCGGGCGCTGGATCGGGATGTGCTGACGCACTGAGGTCAGCTGGCGCTGAGACCGCCTACCTGCGCCGACCAGCGCGTTGGCCGCCAGGGCGCAGGATTCCCGCGGCAAGCGCCGGAACCCCGCGCCCTGCCGTCCCCGATCACCGGCTCACTGCGCTGGGGCGGTGGCGGGCGGGGGGCTGGGCTCTGAAACGAAAAAAGCGGCCGGGATGGCCGCTTTGTCGGGAGGTCCGGGTTACCAGATCCGGATGCGGTCCTCGCTGGGCTTGAACATCTTGTCGCCCGGCTTGGTCTTGAAGGCCTCGTGGAAGCCGTCGTGGTTGACGGCGGCGCCGTTGGCCCGGAACTCCGGCGGCGAGTGCGGGTCGATGGTCAGCAGCTGCAGCTTGCGCTCTTCGCGCGCCTTCTCTCGCCAGGCCTGCGACCAGCCCATGAAGAAGCGCTGCTCGCCGGTGTAGCCGTCGATCACCGGCGCCGGCTTGCCGCCCAGTGAGCGCAGGTAGGCCTTGTAGGCGATCTGCAGGCCCGAGAGGTCGGCGATGTTCTCGCCCAGCGTCAGCTTGCCGTTGAGGTGCTTGCCCGGGATCGGCTCGTAACCCTCGTACTGCGCGACCAGCTTGGCGCCGATGGCGTCGAAGGCCTTGCGGTCGTCGTCGGTCCACCAGTTGCGCAGCTTGCCGTCGCCATCGAACTGGCTGCCCTGGTCGTCGAAGCCGTGGCTGATCTCATGCCCGATGACCGCGCCGATCGCGCCGTAGTTCACCGCGTCGTCGGCCTTCGTGTTGTAGAAGGGCGGCTGCAGGATGGCGGCGGGGAAGACGATCTCGTTGAGGGTCGGGTTGTAGTAGGCGTTGACCGTCTGCGGCGTCATCAGCCACTCGCGGCGATCGACCGGCTTGCTGGCCTTGGCGGCTTGGCGCTTCCACTCGAAGGTGGCCGCGCGCAGGTTGTTGCCCACCGGGTCGCCAGCCTTGACCTCCAGCGCGCCGTAGTCGCGCCAGACATCGGGGTAGCCGATCTTGACCATGTACTTGGACAGCTTGTCCTGGGCTTGCGCCTTGGTGGCGGGCGTCATCCAGCTGAGCTTGTCGATGGACTCCTTGTAGGAGGCCAGCAGGTTGTTGACCAGCTGCAGCATCCGGGCCTTGTCGGCGGCCGGGAAGTAGCGCTTGACGTAGACCTCGCCGACCGCCTCGCCGAGCGCGCCGTTGACGTTGCCCACCGCCTGCTGCCAGCGCGGCAGCGGGCTCTTCGCGCCGGTCAGCGCCGCGCCGTGGAACTGGAAGTGGGCGTCGCGGTAGACCTTGGGCAGCGTCGGCGCATTGGCGTCGATGGCTCGGAAGCTGAGGTAGAGCTTGAGGTCCTCCAGCGGAGCCTCGCCCAGGAGCTTGGCCGCGCCGGTGAGGTAGCTCGGCTGCGACGCGGACAGCTTGTCCAGGCCCGGCAGGGAGGCCCCGGTGAAGAAGGCGTTCCAGTCGAAGCCCGGCGCCTTCTGCGCCAGCTCGGCCGGCGTCATCGGGTTGTAGGTCTTCTGCGGATCGCGCAGCGAGACCTTGTCCCACTGCACCTCGGCCAGCCGCTCCTCGAGCGCCAGCACCCGCTGCGCGCTGCCGGCCGGATCGGCGATGCCGGCGGCCTTGGCCAGCGTCTGCAGGTAGTCGACGTAGGCGGCGCGGGCCTTGGCCAGGCGCTCGTCGTCCTTCTTGAGGTAGTAGTCGCGGTCGGGCAGGCCCAGGCCGCCCTGCCAGGTCTGCAGGCGGTTGATGGTGGGGTCCTGGTAGTCGGCCTCGATGCCCAGCGGCACCGGGGTGTCGAGGACACCGGTCTGCGCGCCCAGCCAGGTCGCGAGCTGCGTGCGCGTCTGGATCGCGGCGATGCTGTCCAGCAGCGGCTTGATCGGGGCCAGGCCAGCCTTGTCGATCGCCGCGGTGTTCATGTAGGCGGCGTAGTAGTCGCCGATCTTCTGCTCGACGCTGCCGCCCTGGGCCTTCTTCTTCGACAGGTCCTCGATGATGGCGCGGGCACGCTTGTCGGAGAGGTCCGCCAGCAGGTGGAAGGCGCCGTAGGAGGCCTTGTCCGCGGGGATCTCGGTGGTCGACAGCCAATGGCCGTTGGCGGCGCGGAACAGGTCGTCCTGGGGACGCACGGTCTTGTCGTAGCCCTTCAGGTCGAGGCCCGATTGCGGCTGCGCCGCCATCGCGAGGCCGCCCAGCTGCATCAGCAGGGCGAGGGTGGTGAGGCGGAGGACGTTCTTCATCGCAAGCAGATCTGGAGTGCGGGCCGGGCCCGTCGGAGCCGGAAGCCTATGCCACAAGGCAGACCCGTGACAAAAGCCATGAGGCCGCTTGTGGCGGCCGTCGCACCGGGGCTTTCCAGCTTGCCGGCAGGCCCTTCAAGTGGCTGGACACCGCCTGTCGGCACCGGTCGCCGCCCGCGTCTTCACGCCCTCTTGAGGCGAGGGGCGCGCGGCCGGCGCGGGAGCGCGCGTGCTCAGGGTCAGCGCCGCGATCACCAGCGCCGCGCCGATCCACTCCTGCGCCGCCGGATGCTGGCCGAGCGCGACGCTCATCAGCAGCGCCGACACCGGGACGCCATTGAGGAACAGCGTGCCGCGCGACGCGCCGAGTTGCCGCACGCCGAAGTTGAAGGCCACGACCGCGGCGACAGTGGGCACCGCGGCGATGTAGAGCAGGTGCGGCGCGACCGGCGTCAGGTCCTGCCAGGTGGGCGCGTTGACCCAGCCACCGGCCGTCATGGCGACGGCGAAGAGCAGTTGCCACGGCAGCGCCGCGATCGCGGTCAGGCCGGTGTATTCGAGCGGGCTCAGCGTGGGGAGCCGGGCCGCGCCGCGGGTGTAGAGCACCCAGCCGATCGTGCCCAGCAGCGTCAGCGCGTCGCCCAGCAGCATGTGGGGCGGACCATCGCCGCGGCCGAGCACGCCCGACACCATCACCACGCCGCCCAGCGCCAGCACCGCCGCGCCGGCCACGCCCAGGCCCGGCCGGTGGCCGTCCAGCAGCCAGCGCAGCAGGATCGTCGTCATCGGCATCGTGGCCATCAGCACCGCGCCGTGCGAGGGCAGGGACAGCTTCAGGCCCTCCAGCACCAGCACGCCGAAGAAGCCGTAGCCCAGCACGCCGTGGCCGGTGAGCGTGACCCAGTGCGTCCTCAGCTTGTCCCAGGGGCGCTGGCCGAAGCGCATCACCAGCAGCGTCATGCCGACGCCGGCCAGCAGGTAGCGGACCGCGGTGAACCAGACCGGGTCCAACCGTCCCAGCACCGGCTTGCCGACGAGGAACAGGCTGCCCCAGGAGATCGCCGCGAACAGCATCGCGACGGTGGCGGCAATGGGAGGGGAAGTGGGCGTCATGGCGACCGGCCTTCTTGGCAACTGCGATGGGAGGGCAGTCTGGGCGCCGCCCCGCGCGCGGTCCATGCGCTTGTTTGGAACAGGCGTTTGAAGAATCCGAACGCCGCCGGCCCGGCGGCTGGTCACAATTCCGCCCCATGGAGCTGTACCAGCTGAAGAGCTTTCTGGCCGTCGTGGCCGAACGGAACCTGACCCGCGCCGCGGAGAAGGTGTTCACCAGCGTGCCCGCCGTCAGCGCGCAGATCAAGGCGCTGGAGGAGGAGCTGGGCGTGCAGCTGTTCGAGCGCAGTTCGCGCGGCATGACGCTGACGGCTGCGGGCGAGAAGCTGGCCGAGGAGGCGCGCCGCACGCTCGACGCGGCGCAGCGCCTGCGCCAGGCCGCCGCGCAGATCCGTGGCGAGGTGCAGGGGCGGCTGCGCATGGGCACGGTCACCGACCCGCTGGCGCTGCGCCTGGGCGAGGTGCTGGTGAAGCTGGCGGAGCGCCATCCCGGCATCGGGTTGCAGCTGATGCAGCGCCTGTCGCTGCACAGCGTGCAGGCGCTGCGCCGCGGCGAGGTCGACTGCGCTTACGTGCTCTACGACGGCGAGGTGGCCGACGGGCTGGTGGTCGAGCGCCTGCGCCGGATGGAACTGGCCGTGGCGGTGCCGCGCCGCTTCGCCGACCGGGAGTGGCCGGTGTCGCGGGAGGCGCTGCTGTCGCTGCCCTGGATCGGCACGCCGCCCGACTGCGGCCTGCGTCCGGCGGCCGAGCGGCTGTTCCAGAGCGCCGGCCGCGAGCCGCCGCACAGCCTGATGGCGGAGACCGAGGCCGCCGTGCGCGGCATGGTCGCCAGCGGACTGGGCGCCGCGGTGCTGCGCAAGGACCAGGCGCAGGCGGCGGTCGACGCCGGCGAGCTGCGCATCTGGCCGCATTGGCAGGACGAGACCTGGCTGTGCTGGCTCCAGCAGGAACAGGCCGAGGACCACGCGCTGCAGGCGCTGCGCGAGCTGGTGCACGAGGTCTGGCAGGACTGATCCCGCCGTGGCGCTCGACGCGTCGCCATTCTTCTGAGGCCCACCGGGGCGCTCCCGCGGCACGGCTCGGCTCGGCGGGTCCGAGTCCGGGTCCGGGTCCGGGTCCGGGTCCGGGTGGACGTGAGGGGCTTTTTCGACCGACCGGTCGGGCTGCGATACTCCGCCGATCACAAGGAGACTCGCACGTGGAAACCCTGCAGATGGCGACCGATGCGCGCGGCGTGACGCGCGTGACGATGAACCGGCCCGAGGTGTTCAACGCCTTCGACGAGGCCATGATCGCGGACCTCGATGCCGCTTTCGACCGCCTGGGCCGGGACCCCGCCGTGCGGATCGTCGTGCTCGAAGGCGCCGGCAAGGCCTTCAGCGCCGGCGCCGACCTCCAGTGGATGAAGCGAGCGTCGGAAGCGACGCAGGACTGGAACGTCGAGGACGCGCGCCGCTTCGCCGCCATGCTGGACCGCATCGCGCGCTGCCCCAAGCCGACGATCGCCAAGGTCCACGGCGTGGCGCTGGGCGGCGGCGTGGGCCTGACCCTCGCCTGCGACATCGCCGTCGCCGCGGCGGGCGCGCAGTTCGCGGTCAGCGAGGCGCGCTTCGGCATCCTGCCGTCGGTCATCGGCCCCTACGTGGTCAATGCCGTGGGCCCGCGCGAGGCGCGCCGGCTCGCGCTCACCGCCAGCCGCATTCCCGCCGCCGAGGCGCTGCGCATCGGCCTGCTGCACGAGGTCGTGGAGAGCGATGCCGCCGGCGGGCTCGACGCGGCCGTCGAGCGCTGGGTCGCGGAGCTGTTGATGAACGGCCCGCAGGCGCAGGCCGAGATCAAGGCGCTGTTCGCGCAACTCGACGTGGGGCCGGTGGACGGCGAGGTGCGTGAACTCACCGCGCAGACCATCGCCCGCGTGCGCATGGGGGCCGAAGCCAAGGAAGGCTTCGCGGCCTTCCTGGGCAAGCGCCCCGCAGCCTGGGTGCCGAAGACCGACGCGGCGTCCTGACCTCAGGATCGATCGCCGGATGCGCGCGGCCAGCATTCGGGGTCCGGCCTCGGGTGCCCCGGCGCTGACGCCCGCGGGACTGACGCGCAGCGGCCACGCGCACAAGATTCGAAACAGATGATGGAGACAGCAATGACGGCATCGACGGGAACCTGGCGCATCGCGAGCGCCGATGCGGCGCAGGCACCGGTGGCGGTGATCGGCGCCGGCGTGATGGGCGCGGGCATCGCGCAGGTGGCGGCGCAGGCGGGCCATCCGGTCCGGCTGATGGACCTGCGCGAAGGCGCCGCCGCGGCGGCGATCGCGCAGATCGGCAAGGCGCTCGATGGCCTGGTGGCGAAGGACCGCATGGAACGCGATGCGCGCGACGCGGTGCTGGCGCGCCTGTCGCCGGCGGCCTCGACCGCGGAGCTGGCGGACGCCGCGCTCGTCATCGAGGTGATCGTCGAGAAGCTCGAACCCAAGCAGGCGCTGCTGCGCGAACTCGACGCGCTGCTGCCGCCCGATGCGCTGATCGCGTCCAACACCTCGTCGATCAGCATCACCGCGCTGGCCAACGGCATGGCGAATCCGCGCCGGCTCGTCGGCATGCACTTCTTCAACCCGGTGCCGCTGATGAAGCTGGTCGAGGTCGTCTGGGGCGCGGAGACGGACGCCTCCGCCGCGCAGGCCATCGAGGCGCTGTCGCGCCGCTGGGGCAAGACGCCGGTGCATGCGAAGTCGACGCCCGGCTTCATCGTCAACCGCATCGCGCGCCCGTATTACGCAGAGACGCTGCAACTGCTGCAGGAGCAGGCCGGCAGCCCGGCCCAACTGGATCGGGCGCTGCGCGGCGCCGGCTTCCGCATGGGGCCTTGCGAGCTGATGGACTTGATCGGCCACGACACCAACTACCTGGTCACGCAGTCGGTCTTCGAGGCCAACTTCGGCGACAAGCGCTATCAGCCTTCGCTGGTGCAGAAGGCGCTCGTCGATGGCGGCCGCCTCGGGCGCAAGGCGGGGAAGGGCTTCTACGAGGGCACGCCCGAGAACGCCGCGCCCGTCGCGGTGATCGATGGCGACGTCGGCGCGGTGACCTTGTCGGGTCGCGGCCCACTGGTGGAGCTGCTGGGCGGCTGGATGGGCACCCGAGGCCTCGCGTTCGAGCGCGACGAGACGGCTGACTGGCAAGGCGTCGCGGTCGAAGGCGTCCAGCTGCATTTCACGCGCGGACGCTGCGCCGCACAGCTCGCGCGGGAGCGCAGCCAACCCGGCCTCGCGGTGATCGATTGGCCGCTCGCGCCCGATCGGATCGAGGGGATGGCGATCGCCTTCGGGCCGCGCGTGGACAACGTCCAGCAGACCCATGCCGAGACGCTGCTGCGGCGCCTCGGCTGGGAGCCGCTGGTGCTGCGCGACGTGCCGGGCCTGGCCGTCGCCCGCACGATCGCGATGCTGATCAACGAGGGCGCCGATGCCGTCTGGCAGGGCGTCTGCGACGAGGCCGGCGCGGACACCGCGATGAAGCTGGGCGTGAACTATCCCGCCGGGCCCTTCGAGTGGCTCGCGCAACTGGGTGCGCCGCTCGTGGTCGATGCGCTCGCGGGGCTCTTCGAGGCCTATCGCAGCGAGCGGTACCGGATCAGCCCGCTGCTGCGCCAGCGTCTCTGGGCCTGAACGCGGTTCTTGCGGCCCGCGGTGCTCGCGGTCGCACAAGCAAAAAGCGCCCCTCGGGGCGCTTCTTCGTTGAGCCGCAACGGCCTCAGAGCAGCATGCGCAGATGCGCTTGCGCCTGCAGCAGCGGGGGCAGGCAGTGCTCGACCATCTGCTCCATGCTCATGCGGGTCGCGTGGACGCTGATGGCCATCGCGGCGACGGTGTCGCCCTTGTAGTTCTTCAGCGGCACGGCCACCGAGCGCAGGCCTTGCTCCAGCTCCTGGTCGATCAGCGCGTAGCCCTGGGCGCGGGCGCGGGCGATCTCGATGCGCAGACGCTCCGGGTGCGTGATCGTGTGCGGGGTCAGCGCGGTCAGTTCCTGGCGGGCGATGAAGGCATCGACTTCCGCCTGCGGCTGCGCCGCCAGCAGCACGCGGCCGTTGCCGGTGCAGTAGGCCGGCACGCGGGTGCCCGGCTGCAGCGTCGGCGAGACCACGCGGCCCGCGCTCGTCGCCGAGATGCAGATCACGTCGTTGCCGTCCAGCACGCCGGCCGAGGAGGCTTCCTTCATCGCATAGGCCAGCTTGTGCAACTCGGGCTCGATGATGCGGGGCAGGCGGGCGGAGTGCATGTAGCTCTGGCCCAGGCGCAGCACCTTGGGGGTCAGCGCGAACATCTTGCGGTCCTGCGAGACGAAACCCAGGTGGGTCAGCGTCAGCAGGTAGCGGCGGGCGGCCGCGCGGGTCAGGCCGGTGCGGCCGGCGACCTCGCTGATGGTCAGGCGGGGACGTTCCTGATCGAAGGCTTCGATCACGGCCAGGCCTTTCTCCAGGCCGGCGACCAGGTCGCGTTTCAGCGGACCGGTGCGGACTTCAGCTTCGGGGGAGGGGGCGACCACCGGAATGGCGGTCAGGTCTTCATCGTGGGCTCGAGCAGCGGACATGGTGGGGAGGTGGTCGTGCGTTTGACGCCCAAATCTGCTGGGCGTAAGCAGGTGATGTCCAAAACTATAGGGACAACCCTGTGAAGAATGTTTGCCAGGGCAATTGTTTTGTTCCGCTATTCGCACTTCAATGCATTACTTTGGTGCATTTGCTGCGCACAGCGCCCCACCGCCTGCGGGAAGCGGTGTGGTCGGGCGGTCAGCGGGGAAAAGGTGCGCGGAATCGCGATCGGAGCGTCGCTAAGCAAGCCGTCAATAGTCAGACATCATGCCTGTGACGATGCCGCCCTACATATATGAGCGGTATGCGCCATCAAACTCGGTCAGTATCCCACGCGATGTGCGATTGGCGCCTGCGTGGTCCTACGGGCGCCCATGACTATTTCTTTAGCGCCCCCAACTTTTGGATATGGGCGAAACGCCGCACAAGGCCGCTCTTGGCGGGGTTGGATGCACCAAAAAGAGGTCAGACAACCGAGGGCGGCGAAGTCAATCGTCTGACTATTGAAAACGGCCGCCCCGTATCGATCCGGAGCGGCCGTTGATTGGCGCCTGGGCCCGCGCTCAGGCGCCGGGCCGAAGCGGAGAGGCTCAGACGCGTTCGACGACGACCGCGATGCCCTGGCCGACGCCGATGCACATCGTGCACAGCGCATAACGACCATTCGAACGATGCAACTGGTTGATCGCCGTCATGACCAGCCGGGCGCCGCTGGCGCCGAGCGGGTGGCCCAGCGCGATCGCGCCGCCATTGGGGTTGACGCGCGGATCGTCGTCGCGAAGGCCCAGGTCGCGCAGCACCGCCAGGCCCTGCGCCGCGAAGGCCTCGTTCAGTTCGATGACGTCCATCTGCTCAAGTGTCAGGCCGACCTGCGCCAGCACCTTGCGCGCCGCCGGCGCCGGGCCGATGCCCATGATGCGCGGCGCCACACCGGCGGTGGCCATGCCGAGCACCCGCGCGCGCGGGGTCAGGCCGTGCCGGGCGATCGCCGCCTCGCTGGCCATCAGCAGCGCGCAGCTGCCGTCATTGACGCCCGACGCGTTACCAGCGGTCACGCTACTGTCCGGTCGGACGACGCCTTTCAGCTTGGCCAGCGCCTCCAGGCTGGTCTCGCGCGGATGCTCGTCCTGGCGGACGACCACCGCCTCGCCCTTCTTCTGGGGGATCGTCACCGGGCAGATCTCGGCGTCGAAGAATCCGCTGCGCTGCGCGGCCAGCGCCTTGGTCTGGCTGGCCAGCGCCATGCGGTCCTGCGCCTCGCGCTCGATGCCGAAATCGACGGCGACGTTCTCCGCCGTCTCCGGCATCGCGTCGACGCCGTACTGGGCCTTCATCTTCGGATTGACGAAGCGCCAGCCGATGGTGGTGTCGTAGATCGCATTCGCCCGCGAGAAGGCGCTTTCCGCCTTGGGCATCACGAACGGTGCGCGGCTCATGCTCTCGACGCCGCCGGCGATCAGCAGCTGCGCCTCGCCCGCGCGGATCGCCCGGGCCGCGGTGCCGACGGCATCCATGCCGGAGCCGCACAGGCGGTTCAGCGTCACGCCCGGCACCGCGATCGGCAGGCCGGCGAGCAGCGCCGACATCCGCGCCACGTTGCGGTTGTCCTCGCCGGCCTGGTTGGCGCAACCGTAGAACACGTCGTCGAGCGCCTCCCAGTCCAGCCCCGCATGGCGGGCCATCAAGGCCTGGATGGGCACCGCGCCCAGGTCATCCGCCCGGACCGCCGACAGGGCGCCGCCGTACCGCCCGAAAGGGGTGCGCTGCGCATCGCAAACAAAGGCATGCATGAAAGTCTCCTGAATATTTATGAGAATGCGGGCTGCGCGGGATCATAGGGGTCCTCAGGAAAAACCCGTGACAAGTTGCACGCACAGTCCGGGATCATGCGCGGCGCCGCGCGATGGACGCGCTTTTCATTTAAGTTGCGGCCCTGGGCAGCCGAAGCTGCTGACGAGGGCGTCTGAACCGGGCGCGGAACTACAAGAATGAAGGACAGATCGGCCGATCCGCTCATCGATGTGAACCAGCTGAAAGTGGGGATGTTCATTCATCTCGACCTCGGCTGGATGTCGCATCCCTTCCCGCTCAGCAGCTTCAAGCTGAGTTCGGAGGAGCAGTTGCTGATCCTGCGCCGGCTGGGCCTGAAGCAGGTGCGCTGGAGCCCGGGCAAGAGCGAGCTCCCGCTGGAAGCCACGCCGATGCCGCCGACGGCCGCCGCTCCGGCCGTGGTCGCCGAGGCCGCTCACGACGCTGAGGACGATGCCCGCGAGCGTCATCGTCGGCTGCTGGCCGAGCAGCGCGAGGCGCTGCTGCTGTGCGAGCGCCAGTACGCCGAGGCGGCCACCGCCCTGCGCGACCTGATCGACCTGGTGCCGCGCGAGCCGACCGACGCCCGCGACCGGTCCGCCGCGCTGTCCCGCGCGCTGCTGGACAAGATGCTGGTCGAGGGCGACATCAACATCCGCCTGCTCAACGAGGGTGCCGGCGACCGCGGCACCGCGCATGCGCTGAACGTCGCGGTGATCGCGATGCTGCTGGGCCGGGCCTTCGGCCTGGGGCGCGACGAGATGCTGGACCTCGGCCAGGGCGCGCTGCTGCACGACATCGGCAAGATGGAGCTGACGCCCCGCTTCCGCCATCGCGACGACAGCTTCACCGCCGCCGAGGTCGCCGCGTACCAGCAGCACGTCGCCAAGGGCGTGATGGTGGGCCAGAAGATGGGGGTGGGCGCCGGCCCGCTGCTGATCATCGCCCAGCACCATGAACACGCCGACGGCAGCGGCTTCCCGCAGCGCCTGAACGCCGACCGCATGAGCATCGGCGCCCGCATCGTGGCGCTGGTCAACCGCTTCGACGGGCTGTGCAATCCGCTGCTCAGCTCCAAGGCGATGACGCCGCACGAGGCGCTCTCGCTGATGTTCGCGCAGGGGCGCAGCCGTTTCGACGCCACGATGCTCAATGCCTTCATCCGCATGATGGGGGTGTACCCGCCGGGCTCCGTCGTGCAGCTGACCGACGACCGCTATGCGCTGGTCGTGGCGGTGAACTCCTCGCGGCCGCTCAAGCCCCGGGTCATGGTCCATGACGCCAAGGTGCCGCGCGAAGAAGCCCTGGTCCTGAACCTGGAAGAGCTGCCCGACCTCGGCATCCGCCGCAGCGTCAAGCCGCAGCAGCTGCCGCGGGCGTCGCTGGACTACCTCAGCCCTCGCAGCCGCATCGCCTATTTCTTCGAGTCGGCCGGCGCGCAGCCCATGCCGCCCGGGGAGATGGCCGCGTGAACTTCCCCGCCCGATCGCCGGTCGCAGCGCCCGCCGCGTTCAACACCGCTTTCCTGCCGTTGATCGACGGCCTGCAGGAAGCGGTGTGGCTCGTCGATGCGCGCACCCATTGCGTGGTCGCGGTGAATGCGGCGTCGCAGCAGCTGCTCGGCATGGCGTCGAAGGATCTGGTCGGCGCGAGCGTCGAGTCGCTGGCCTCGACGCCGGAGGATGCGCTGTTCTGGATGGACGCCGCCATCGGTCGCCGCGAGAGCCTGCACACCGACACGATGATGCGCCACGCCGATGGACGCATGCTGTGGGTCTCGCGTCGCATCAGCCACGTGGCGCAGCCACAGGGCGACGGGCTGTGGCTGGTCGCCATGCGCGACCAGACCCAGCAGCGCCAGCATGACGAGGAGCGGGAGACGCTGCTCGCCGAACTGCGCGCGACGCTGGAATCGACCGCCGACGGCATCCTGGTGACTGACCTGGCGGGCCGCATCCGCAGCTTCAACCAGCGGCTGGCGTCGCTGTGGGGCATTCCCGAGGACCTGCTCAACGACCGCAACGACGAGGCCGTGCAGGCCTGGATGCGTCGCAGCGTCGTCGACGGCGCCGCCTACGCGATGCGCCTGGGCGCGATCCAGGAATCGCCGCTGCTGCATACCAGCGACAACCTCAAGCTGATCGACGGCCGCGTGCTGGAGCGCGTGTCGCTGCCGCAGTGGAGCCGCGGCCGGCCGATCGGCCGCGTCTACTCGTTCCGCGACCTGAGTGAGAAGCTCGCGGCGCACCAGCGCATCGAGGAGCTGTCCCACAACGACATGCTCACCGGCCTGCCCAACCGGCGCGCGCTGATGGAGCGCGTCGACTACGCGCAGGCCATGGCGCGGCGCGAGACGACCCCCTTCGCGCTGCTCAACGTCGACCTGGACCGCTTCAAGCAGATCAACGACACGCTGGGCCACGCCTATGGCGACCGCGTGCTCAAGGAAGTCGCGCTGCGTCTGAAGGAGTCGCTGCGCGAGGTCGACACGGTCGCCCGCCTGGACGGCGACGAGTTCGCGCTGCTGATCCATCAGGCCGACGCCCGCGGCGCGGAGCACGCGGCCCGTCGCGTTCAGGAGGCGATGTCGCGCCCCTTCTGCTTCGACACCCTGAGCTTCACCGTCACCTGCAGCACCGGCATCGCGCTGTTCCCGGGCGACGGCGCCAGCGCCGAGGAACTGCTCGCCAGCGCCGAACGCGCGATGCACTGGGTCAAGGAAAGCGGCCGCAGCGCGTTCCGCTTCCACCAGCCGCGCAAGGACGTGGACCTGCTGTCGCGCATGCGGCTGGACCATGCGATGCGCCAGGCGCTGCAGGAACACGAGTTCCGGCTGCACTTCCAGCCGCAGGTGTCGCTCGAGACCGGCGAGCTGATCGGCGCGGAGGCGCTGATCCGCTGGCGCGACCCGCTGCGCGGCGACGTGCCGCCATCCGAGTTCATTCCGGTCGCCGAGGAGAGCGGCTTCATCGTCGCGATCGGCCAATGGGTGCTGCAGCAGGCGGTGGCGCAGGCGGCGGCATGGCTGGAGAAAGGCCTGCGCGTGCCGGTGGCGGTCAACGTGTCGGCGCTGCAGTTCCAGCAGACGCAGTTCGTCGAGCAGGTCGCCCAGGCGCTGCGCGCCTATGACCTGCCGCCGTCGCTGCTGGAACTGGAACTGACCGAATCCGTGCTGCTGCGCGACGCGGACGAGGCGCTGCATCGCATGCAGGCGCTGTCGGAGCTCGACGTGCTGATGGCGATCGACGACTTCGGCACCGGGTATTCCAGCCTCGGCTACCTGAAGCGCTTCCCGATCCAGCGGCTCAAGATCGACCGCAGCTTCGTCAAGGGCCTGCCGGGCGACGCCAGCGACGCCGGCATCGTCAACGCCATCGTGCAGATGGGCCGCGCGCTGAACCTGCAGGTCATCGCCGAGGGCGTGGAGACCGAGGCGCAGCGCGACTTCCTCGCCCGCTGCGGATGCCACGAGTACCAGGGCTTCCTGTGCGCGCCGGCGCTGGAGACGCGGGCCTTCGAAGAGCGCCACGCCCAGATCGCCGCGCAGGCACAGGCCGGGCAGGCGGCGCGCGCGCAGACCGCGGTGCTGCGTCCGGCGCGCGCGTCGGTGCACCTGCTGCGCGGCGCCTGACGCGGACGGCCGCGCGCGGGTGCGGATCGGGAGACCTCTCCACTGGCGTTCCAACGACGACGGCACAATGCGCCGGTGGCCGCCGTCGACGGCCGGGAGACAAGCGTGCTGTACAAGTTCAAGTCGAAGGCGGGCGCCGACGTCATCATGCTGGCGGCCCATGGCGATCAGGCGCTGAAGGCGCTGGGACGCGAGCCCGCGGCGCAGGGCATCTTCCAGGCCGGGGACCTGCCGGCGCTGATCGCGCGCGGCGAGGCGGCCATCGCCGAGGAACAGCAGGCGCTGGACCGCGCCGCGCAGGAGGCGCAGGCCGAGGGCCGCAAGGCGCCGCCCAAGCCGGAGGTGATGCTGCGTCAGCGGCTGTGGCCGCTGCTGGAGCTGCTGCGCGTCGCGCAATCCGCCAATGCCGATGTGGTCTGGGGCGTCTGAGGTGGAATCGACCCAGATCCTGGCGATCCGGCACGGCGAGACCGCGTGGAACCGCGAAGGCCGGCTGCAAGGCCACCTCGACCTGCCGTTGAACGCGATGGGGATGCGCCAGGCCGAGCGGCTCGGCGCCGCGCTGGCCGAGCACGCGATCGACGCGGTCTACGCCAGCGACCTCGCCCGGGCCGCGGTGACCGCCCGGCATGTCGCGGCGCCGCATGGGTTGGAAGTCCGCCACGACACGCGCCTGCGCGAGCGGGCGTTCGGCGTCCATGAAGGCAAGCTCTGGACCGAGGTCGAGGCCGCGTTTCCCGAGGACGCGCTGCGTTGGCGCCGCCGCGATCCGGACTTCGAGCCGTCCGGCGGCGAGAGCCTGACCGCGCTCTATGCGCGCTGCATCGCGGTGGTGTCCGAACTGGCCACGGCGCACGCCGGGCAGACGATCGCCATCGTCGCGCACGGCGGCGTCCTGGACTGCCTCTATCGCGCCGCGACCCGCATCGACCTGCAGGCGCCGCGCAGCTGGGTCCTGGGCAATGCCAGCATCAACCGGCTGCTGCATTCGCCGCAAGGCTTCAGCCTGGTGGGCTGGAACGACGACCATCACCTGCACGGCCTGGCGCTGGACGATCCCGGCGTACCCGGATTCATGCCCACCGCGCCGCAGACGGCCAAGGCCTGAGCCTGCGGACCGCGGCGACCGGACGCCTCAGGCGTCGGACCGTGGCCGCGACATCGACAGAAGCGCCGCATCGAGCGCTCATCGAGGAGACACATGACCGACGCACAGATCATCGTGCTGGCCACGCCGGTGTTCTTCGCCCTGATCGGGCTGGAGTACTGGATCGGCCTGCGCCGCGGCCGCAACACCTACCGGCTCAACGACGCGATCAGCAGCATCGCGCTGGGCATGCTCAGCCAGGTCGTGGGCGTGCTGACCAAGCTCTTCACGCTGGGCATCTACACCTGGGTCTTCGAGCATGCGGCGCTGGCGCGGCTGGACGCGGGGGCCTGGTGGGTCTGGCTGCTGGGGCTGCTGTTCTACGACTTCCTCTATTACTGGCATCACCGGCTCGGCCACACCACGGCGCTGCTGTGGGCGGCCCATGCGGTGCATCACCAGAGCGAGGACTACAACCTGTCCACCGCGCTGCGCCAGACCGGCAGCGGCTGGCTGGTCGGATGGATCTTCTACATGCCGATGGCGATCCTGGGTTTCCCGCCGCTGGTCTACGCCGTGGTCGCCCTGGTCGACCTGCTGTACCAGTTCTGGGTGCACACCCAGCAGATCGGCAAGCTGGGCTGGTTCGACCGCTGGTTCTGCTCCCCGTCGAACCATCGCGTGCATCACGCCGTCAACGACCCCTATCTCGATCGCAACTACGGCGGAATCCTGGTGATCTGGGACCGCTTGTTCGGCAGCTTCCAGGAAGAACTGGACCGTGAGCCCTGCGTCTACGGCACCCGTGACGCGCTGCGGAGCTGGAATCCCTGGACGGCGAACGTCCAGGTCTACGCCCGGCTGATCGGCAAGATGCGACGCACGCCGCGCTGGCGGGACAAGCTGCGGCTCTGGTGGGAGCCGGCGCATTGGGAGCCCGGCCTCGGTGCTCGCATAGCGCCCGGCTACGACCCCCGGGCGCGGGCGCTCTTCGACCCGGCGGTCGCGCCCTCGCGCGCGTGGGCGGCCGCGGCGATGTTCCTGTTGATGCTCGGCGCGGTGGCACTGTTCCTCTGGAACGCCCACCGGCTCGGGGCTGCGGGGCAGCTTGCCGTGCTGGTCGGACTGCTGGCCGGACAGGTGCTGACGGCCCGTCTGCTTACACCTTTGCCGCCTGGATCCCACCCCTAACGGGGAACTGTTGCAATTTCGCGTCGAGTGTTATGGGTGCGTGCAACGCACTTCTATACTCCGCACACCTTGCAGTACCGCCATTGAGCCAGACCGGCTGAAACCTCCAACTGATGAAGGTGGATATGAAGAAGATTGCAATCGCTGCGGCCATCGCGGCTCTCTCCGCACCGGTGTTCGCGCAAAGCTCCGTCACGCTCTGGGGCCGCATCAACACCTCGGTGGAAAGCATCAAGACCGGCAACCGCGACCGCGTTGCCTCGGTGATCAACAACAACTCCCGTCTGGGCTTCAAGGGTACGGAAGACCTGGGTGGCGGACTGAAGGCCAGTTTCGCCCTGGAGCACGGCCTGAACTCGGACGACGGCCGCCAGACCAACTCGGCGTTCTGGAACCGTGAAGCCAGCGTGCAGCTGTCCGGCGACTTCGGCGCCGTCCGTCTGGGCCGCTGGACCCCGGGCTCCTACTACGCCACCGCCGACTACGTGTCGATGCACAACCACGACACCGGCACGTCGGAAGACAAGCTGTACTCGGGCGCCGGCTTCACGCAGACCAACAAGGTCGGCTACTTCACCCCGAACATCAGCGGCTTCAACGCCGAGTTCGCGCTGCACGCCGGTGAAGGCGTCGATCCGCGCGGCTACGACGTGGCGCTGAACTACGACCAGGGCCCGCTGCACCTGGGCGCCGGCTACAGCAAGCAGGGCGACGCCAACCAGTGGGCCATCCGCGGCCTGTACGAACTGGGCGCCTTCACCTTCGGCGGCTACGCGCAGCGTGAAGACGACTCGCGCTCGCTGGGCAAGGACACGCGCTGGATCGGCCGTGCCGCCGTGATGTACACGATGGGCCAGTCGGAATTCCACCTGAACGTCGGTGGCACCAAGGCCGGTGGCTCCTCGTTCAACAGCGGTCGCAACGGCGGCAAGCAGTACACGCTGGCCTACAACTACAACCTGAGCAAGCGCACCAAGCTCTACGCCTTCTACACCGCCGTGGACGCCACCACCGCGAACAAGGCCGACGACCTGAACTCGTTCGCTCTGGGCATTCGTCACAACTTCTGATCCCCGGATCAGGAACGACAAAGGCGCTCTTCGGAGCGCCTTTTTCATTGCTGCCGTCGTTCGGTGGCGCGGCGCTCGCCGCCGCGTCCCTTGTCCGGTCCCCTGATTCGATTACTCGAGGTCGAACAGCTGCCCCGCCTGCTTGGGCGGCGCCACGCCGAGGTGACGATAGGCCGCCAGCGTCGCGATCCGTCCCCGCGGCGTGCGCTGCAGGAAGCCTTGCTGGATCAGATAGGGCTCGATGACGTCCTCGATGGTGCCGGGCTCCTCGCCGATGGCGGCGGCGACGTTGTCCAGTCCCACCGGGCCGCCGTCGAAGCGGTGCACCACCGCTTCCAGCAGCTTGCGGTCCATCAGGTCGAAGCCCAGCGGATCGACGTCCAGCATCGCCAGCGCCTTTTCCGCGATCGTGCGGGTGATGGTGCCGTCGCTCTTGACCTCGGCATAGTCGCGCACGCGGCGCAGCAGCCGGTTGGCGATCCGCGGCGTGCCCCGCGAGCGCCGCGCCACCTCCAGCGCCCCGGCCGGCTCGATCGCCGCGCCGAGCAGCGAGGCCGAGCGCGTCACGATGCGCTGCAGCTCGTCGGCGGTGTAGAACTCCAGCCGCGCCACGATGCCGAAGCGATCGCGCAGCGGGTTGGTCAGCATGCCGGCGCGCGTCGTGGCCCCGACCAGCGTGAAGGGCTGCAGGTCCAGCTTGATCGAGCGGGCCGCCGGGCCCTCGCCGATCATGATGTCGATCTGGTAGTCCTCCAGCGCCGGGTACAGGATTTCCTCGACGACCGGCGACAGCCGGTGGATCTCGTCGATGAAGAGCACGTCGTTGCGCTCGAGGTTGGTCAGGATGGCCGCCAGGTCCTTGGGTTTCTCCAGCACCGGCCCGCTGGTCTGGCGCAGGTTCACGCCCAGCTCCGCGGCGACGATGTGGCTCAGCGTGGTCTTGCCCAGGCCGGGGGGCCCGAACAGCAGCACATGGTCGAGCGCCTCGCGCCGCTTCTTGGCGGCGCCGATGAAGATCTCCAGTTGCTCCCGCGCCTTGGCCTGGCCGACGTATTCATCGAGCAGCTTGGGCCGCAGCGCACGCTCGATCGCGTCCTCGTTGGGCGAGGCGGGATGGGCGCTGATCAGGCGGGCCTGCTGCGGCGCGGGGGTGAAGTCGTCGGTCTGGATGCTCATGGCGAGGGACGGGGCGGCTGGGGGCCGATCATGACAGGTGCTTCATCGCCAGCTTGATGCCGTCGCTGACGCCGACGTCCGCCGGCAGCGTCTTGAGCGCGGCGCCGGCTTCCTTTTCGCTGTAGCCCAGGGCCACCAGCGCCTGCAGGATGTCCGCCTGCGCGTCGTTCGCGATCGCCACCGGCTGCGACAGGTCGGGGCTGAGCTTGCCCTTGAGTTCCAGCAGCAGCCGCTCGGCGGTCTTCTTGCCGATGCCCGGCACCTTGACCAGGCGCCCGGCCTCCTGGCGCGACACCGCCTGCGCCAGGTCGCCGACCGACATGCCCGACAGCAGCGACAGCGCCATCTTCGGCCCCACGCCGCTGATCTTGATCAGCAGGCGGAAGGTGGCGCGTTCCTCGGCGGTGAGGAAGCCGAACAGCACATGGGCGTCCTCGCGGATGCTGAGGTGCGTCAACAGCGTGGCGCGCTCGCCCAGGTTCGGCAGGTTGAAGAAGGTGCTCATCGGCACGTCGACTTCGTAGCCGACGCCTTGCACGTCGATGAGAACCTGCGGGGGCGACTTTTCCGCGATGACGCCGGTGAGCTTGCCGATCATGGGCGCGGATTATCCGCGTTCGGCGGCGCCCGGCGGGCGTTTCGCTGGATGTTTGTCCAGTATTTTCCCGAGGCCTGAGAACCCCGCCCGGCGCGCGGCCGGTGCGGCGCTCAATTGCGGCCGAACAGGCCCAGGCGCTGCGCTTCGAGAGCCGCCTCGGCGCGCGAGCTCACGTTGAGCTTGCGATAGATCTGCTTGACGTAGTCCGCGATCGTGTGGCGCGACAGGCCCAGCTGCACGCCGATCTCCGGCAGCGTGAAGCCCTTGGCCACGCGCAGCAGCACCTCGGTTTCGCGGTCGGTCAGCGAGACCTCGTGCAGCACCTGCGCCGCCTGCGGCCGGCGCTGCGAGGTGAAGTAGGCGATGACCTTGCGCGCGATCGACGGCGACAGCGGCGGCTCGCCCTGGCTGATGCGCTGCAGCTGCTCGACCAGCAGCTCGCGCGACTGTTCCTTGAGCAGGTAGCCGAAGGCGCCAGCCTGCAGCGCGGGGAAGAGGTGCTCGTCGTCGTCGTGGATGGTGACGATGACCGACTGGACCTCCGGCTGTTTCTCGCGCAGCGCCGAGATCACGTCCACGCCGGAGCCGTCGGGCAGGCCCAGGTCCAGCAGCGCCAGCGTGAAACGCTGCGTGCTGACCTGCTGCAGCGCGTCCTGCACCCGCGAGCATTCGGTGACCACCGCGTTGGCGAAGACCTGTTTCACCAGGACCTTGAGCCAGGCGCGGATTTCGGGAATGTCTTCGAGCAGCAGGATGTGGTTCATGGCGCGGGATTCTTGCTCAGGAATGAGGCGCCGGCAGCCTGCCTGGCGGGTGTTTGCAACGGTACGGCTTTCTCGGCGGGCTGACCATCCGGATCGGCGCCGGAGTGTGGCGTCGTCGGCAATGGATCACGCCGCGGGCGGCTTTGCAGCCGGCGCGCCTCAAAGCGGGATGGTCAGCCGGATCACCGTGCCCCAGCCGGGGCCGGATTCGACCAGGCACTGGCCATGCATCTGCTTGGCGCGTGCCTTCATGCTGGCCATGCCGTGTCCCTTGTCCAGGCGACCTTCCAGCTCGAGCGGGATGCCCTGGCCGTTGTCCTGGATCACCACCGAGAAGTAGCCGTCCTGGGCCGAGCAGCTGATCACGCAGTGCGTCGCGCCGCTGTGCTTGATGATGTTGCTGACCGATTCGCGCAGGATGCGCGTGGTCTGCACGTAGGCGCGCGCGGGGAAGGTGTGCTCGATGTCCTCGGCCGGCGATTTCCATTCCGCCAGGATGTTGGCCTGGGCCAGGCGGGACACCACCTCGGCGCGCCAGTCGCCGAGCGCGTCCAGCAGCTGGACCGGCTTGCCGGTCAGGCCGCGCACCGACAGCCGCATTTCCTCGAGCGCCTCGCGCGCCAGCGTCGAGATGCGGTCCGACTCGCTGGTGTGGACGATGGTGAGCAGCTTGGCGCCGAGGTCGTCGTGCAGGTCGGCGGCGATGCGCTTGCGCTCGCGCTCGGTGACCTGCTCCAGCTTGGCCTCGGCGACCTGGTCGAAATGGCGCTCCAGTTCCGCGATGCGTTCCTGTAGGCGCAGCTCCCCCTGCAGCACGGCGAGCTCGGCCTGCGTCAGCGCGCGGGCGAACTCGCGCACGCGATGCAGGCCCAGGCCCAGCAGCGACAGCGGGCCGAGGATGCCGGCCAGCCCGCTGCCCGGCAGGAACCATGCCGACAGCACCGCCAGCGCGCCGAAGCCGATCAGCACGCAGCTCAGGACGAAGTCGAAGCGCGGGTAGCGCTCCTCGAGCGTCGGCAGGAACATGTCCTGCCACAGCTGCCAGAGATGCCATCCCATGGTCACCAGCAACTGGGCACCCAGCCACCACAGCGCGAAGCCGGCCACGCGCGAAGTCGGCACCGGCAGCAGCAGGGCGGCAGGGAAGAGCAGGGCCTGCGCCAGCAGCAGGCGATGCAGGCGCCGGTCGCGGCGCCGCGTGCGACGCATCAGGTAATGGACCGCGCACCAGAGCAGCCACGGCGCCAGGACCACCGCGATCGCCGTCTGCCAGGAGGACAGCGGCGACAGGCCGACCATGACCACCCAGCCCGGCATCAGCGCGAGCAGCCAGGCGATGTGGCGCTGGGCGCGGCGCTGCCAGATCAGCAGGCCCAGCGCGAAGGCCATCAACACCAGCGCGGACTGCAGGCCGTAAGCCAGCTGCGGCGCGAGCTTGCTCCAGAGCGTCGCGAAGGACCAGGAGGAGATGCCGTCGCCACCGGCGGCCGCGGCGCCCGCCACCTGGGCGAGGCAGACCGGCACCGCCAGGGTCATGGCGGCCGCGGTGCCGGCGGCGAACTGCCTCGCGGCGCCCGGTGCCGCCGCGGCCGAGTTGCGGCCGGCGGCCTCCCCGTGTTGTTCTGTGGTCCGGTGCATGGGGCGCGATTGTGCAGGCGCGGCACGCGCGTGGCACATCGACGCGCGACAATACCGCCCTCAACCCCCCTGAATACGGAGCTTCCTCCGCCTTGAACCTGCGCCACGCCTTCACCCCCGCCGACAACCGGCGCCTGTCGCACCTGTGCGGCCCGCTGGACGAGCACCTCCGCCAGATCGAGGCGGCCCTGTCCGTGCGGATCACCCATCGCGCCGAGCACTTCAACATCGAGGGCGAACGCGCCGCGGCGCAGCGCACGCTGGCCTTGATGGAGGCGCTCTACGCGCGGGCCGACCGGGCCATTCCCGGCGAGACGTTGCGGCTGGCGATCGTCGAGGCGGCCAACGACGTGGGCGCGCCGGCCCGGTCCGGCCCGGCCACGCCGGACGACGAGGACAACGTGGTGCTGCGCACGCGCCGCGCCGACCTGGCCGGACGCACGGCCAACCAGCATCACTACCTGCGCCGGATCCTGTCGCATGACATCAGCTTCGGCATCGGCCCGGCGGGCACCGGCAAGACCTTCCTGGCGGTGGCTTGCGCGGTGGACGCGCTCGAGCGTTCGACGGTGCAGCGCATCATCCTGACGCGTCCGGCCGTGGAGGCCGGCGAGCGGCTGGGTTTCCTGCCCGGCGACCTGACCCAGAAGGTCGATCCCTACCTGCGCCCGCTGTACGACGCGCTCTATGACCTGATGGGTTTCGACCGCGTCACCAAGGCCTTCGAGAAGGGCCAGCTCGAGATCGCGCCGCTGGCCTTCATGCGGGGACGCACGCTGAACCATGCGTTCGTCATCCTCGACGAGGCCCAGAACACCACGCCCGAGCAGATGAAGATGTTCCTGACCCGCATCGGCTTCGGCAGCAAGTGCGTGGTGACCGGCGACACCAGCCAGATCGACCTGCCGCGCGGCATGCACAGCGGGCTGGTCGATGCCGAGCAGGTGCTGGACGGCGTGGACGGTATCGCGATCACGCGCTTCAACCGGACCGATGTGGTGCGCCATCCGCTGGTGGCGCGCATCGTCCAGGCCTACGAGGACCGGGACGAAGTGGCGGCGCGCGAGGAAGCCCGCGAGCAGCAGGAGCGCGAAGCCCGCTTCGCCGAGGAGCGCGAGGAGCGCCGGCTGCGCGCCATCCAGCTGCGCGAAGCATCGGCGGCCCGCTTTGACGACGCAGCCGCGCCGACGCCTGCGCCTGCGAAGCCTGCTGCGAGGAAGCCGGCGGCAAGGCCGGCGGCCGCCACGAAGGCTGTCGCCAAGGCGCCTGCCGTGAAGAAGCCCGCCATCAAGAAGCCTGCGCCGAAGAAGCCGGCGGCGAAGACACCGGCGGTGAAGACATCCGCCGCGAAGCCGGCTCGCAAGGGAGTCGCCCGATGAGCCGTCCCGAACTGAGCCTGTCGCTGCAATTCGCCGATCCGCGCCACAAGGCGCAGTTGCCGCGGCACAAGGTCATCCGCTGGATGCGCGCGGCGCTCGAGCTGCCGGGCGAGATCACGGTGCGCATCGTCGACGCGGAGGAAGGACAGGCGCTCAACCGCGAGTACCGCTCGAAGGACTACGCGACCAACGTGCTGACCTTCGACTACACGCACGAGCCGGTGGTCGCCGCGGACCTGGTGATCTGCGCCGAGGTCGTCGAGCGCGAGGCCAAGGAAATGGGCCTGGACCTCGCCGCGCATTACGCGCACATGCTGGTCCACGGCACGCTGCACGCGCAGGGCTACGACCACGAGGAAGACGACGAGGCCGAGTGCATGGAAGCGCGCGAGACCGAGATCATGCTCGGTCTGGGTTTCGCCGATCCCTACGCGAAGCGCTGAGGCGGGCGCGCCGCGGCCGGCGCCCGAGCGCTACTGCTCGCTACTGCTGGGAGCCGAGATAGCGCTTGCGCCAGAAGAAGGCGCCGAGCGCCAGCGCGGTGACCACCATCACGCCGACGGCGATCCAGAAGCCGGTGGCGGCGTGGATCAGCGGCAGGTTGTCGAAGTTCATGCCGAAGACGCCGGTGATCAGGTTCAGCGGCAGGAAGATGGCCGTGAGCACGGTCAGCGTCCGCATGATGTTGTTGGTGCGCTCGCCGGTGAGCGAGAAGTGCATCTGCACCGAGGTCTCCGCGGAGGTCTCCAGCCGCCGGACATGGGTCAGCACCCGCTCGATGTGCTCGAGCACGTCCCGCGAGCGCACACGCAGCAGTTCGCGCTCGCGCTCCGCGCGGGCATCGCCGGCCGGCCATTCGCCCAGCGCGTCGATCCACTCCTGCACCGCGCTGCGCTGGTCCTCGCAGAGGTCCTCCAATCGCGAGAGCGTGTCGCGCGCATGCAGCACGACGGACCAGTCCCGGAAGTGGCCGCGGCGGTCCAGCAGCAGGCCCTGCAGCGTCGTCAGCTGGCGGGTCAGCAGCCGGCGCAGGTCCAGGTAGCTGTCCACCATGTGGTTGACCATGCGCAGCATCAGCTCGGCCGGGCTGGTCGGGAGCCGCGTGCTGCCGCGCAGGTCGCGGCCCTCCTGCTGCGCGCCGAGCTTGCCGGCGAAGTAGTCGCGCAGCGAGCACTCGCCCGGATGCACCGTGATCAGGACGCGGTCGAAGACGGCGAAACCGACGGGACTGGTGTCGATCGCCTTCAGCGCGTCGTTGACGCCCGCGGCGTTGCGGGGTTCGTCGTCGGCCAGGAGCTGCTGGCTGCCCGGTATCGTCGCCAGCCGGCGGAAGACCATGAGGTCGTACCAGCTGGTGTAGTCGAAGTGCGAGGGCAGCTGCGGATTCATCAGGTCCGAGACATGCAGGTCGAGCAGCTGCGCGCCCGACCAGCGTGTCAGCCGCTGCTGCAGCGCGCCGAGTTGCAGTTCGAACTCGCGTCGCGGCAGGCCGATCCACAGGAAGCCCTCCGGGGGGAGGTCCTCGGGCAGCGCGGCCAGTTCTTCGTAGAGCGCGTCGCTGAGATGGAAGATGCGCATGCGTCGGTCGGGCAGGCCGCGTGCCGCGGCCTCAGGCACCGGCGCGCAGCAGACGCGCCGCGTCCATCGCGAAGTAGGTGAGGATGCCGTCGGCGCCGGCGCGCTTGAAGGCCAGCAGCGCCTCGAGCATCACCGCGTCGTGGTCCAGCCAGCCATTCGCGGCGGCGGCCTTGATCATGGCGTACTCGCCGCTGACCTGGTAGGCGAAGGTCGGGACGCGAAACTCCTCCTTCACCAGGCGCACGATGTCCAGGTAAGGCATGCCGGGCTTGACCATCACCATGTCGGCGCCCTCGGCCAGATCCAGGCCGACCTCGCGCAGCGCCTCGGCGCTGTTGCCCGGGTCCATCTGGTAGGTTTTCTTGTCGGCCTTGCCCAGGTTGGCGCGCGAGCCCACCGCGTCGCGGAACGGGCCGTAGAAGGCGCTGGCGTACTTGGCGCTGTAGGCCATGATCCGCGTGTGGATGTGCTCGTCAGCCTCCAGCGCGGCGCGGATGGCGCCGATGCGGCCGTCCATCATGTCGCTGGGGGCGACGATGTCCACGCCCGCGCGCGCCTGGACCAGCGCCTGCGCCTTGAGCAGTTCCACGGTGCGGTCGTTCAGGATGTAGCCCTGCTCGTCCAGCACGCCGTCCTGGCCATGGCTGGTGTAGGGGTCGAGCGCGACGTCGGTCAGCACGCCCAGGCCCGGGACGCGCTCCTTGAGCGCTCGCACGACGCGCGGGATCAGGCCGTCGGGATTGGTCGCCTCGATGCCGTCGGGCGTCTTCAGCGCCGGGTCGATCGCCGGGAACAGCGCCATCACGGGGATGCCCAGTTCCACGCATTCCTGGGCGACGGGGATCAGGCGGTCCAGGCTCAGCCGCGACACCCCCGGCATGGACGCGATCGGTTCGACGCGGTTGTCCCCCTCATGGACGAAGACCGGAAAGATCAGGTCGCTGGCGTGCAGTCGGTGTTCGCGGACCAGCGCCCGGGTGTAGGCATCGCGACGCAGGCGACGGGGGCGGCTGGCGGGATAAGGTGCGGGAAGTTGCATGGTTTCCGAGAAATACCACCGGGTTGGGGGGCGCTAGGGGAAAGCCGAGATTCCGAAATTCGGCAGATCTGTTAAAGTCGCTCCTGAATGATAGCCGTTCGGCTGTCGTTCCCTGCTTTTCCTCCCTGAGCAGGAGCCTTAGCGTGATGACAGCGATAAGGCTTTCCGACCCCGGCTGTGAAGCCGGGGTTTTTTTTCGCGCCATCCATAATGCCGCGATGCTCTGGATCAAAGCGCTTCATATCATTTTCGTCGCCGCGTGGTTCGCCGGCCTGTTCTACCTGCCGCGGATCTTCGTGAACCTGGCCATGGTGCCGGCCGACAGCCATGCCGAACGCGAGCGACTGCTGCTGATGGCCCTGAAGCTCTACCGCTTCAGCAGCGGGCTGATGCTGCTGGCGCTGCTCTTCGGCGGCATTCTCTGGCTTTATTACGGCATCGGTCGCGGTCCGGGCAATGGCTGGATGCATGCCAAGCTGGCGCTGGTGGTGGCGGTGATCGGCTACCACCACATGTGTCGCGCCTTCCTGCGCAAGTTCGAGCTGATCGCCAATCGCCGCAGCCACAAGTGGTTCCGCGTCTTCAACGAGGTCTCGGTGCTGCTGTTCGCGGCGATCGTGATCCTGGTCGTCGTCAAGCCTTTCTGATCCCGTGATGCAGCGGCGCAGCTCCGCCACCTGGCTGGCCCTGTGCTACGCCGTGCTGGTGGTCTACGCCAGCCTCTACCCCTTCTGGCCCTGGCGGATGCCGCCGAGCCTGCCCTGGCCCGGCGTCATCGGCCTGCCCTGGCCGCGCTACTGGGGCAAGTTCGACCTCTGGATCAACGTCGCCGGCTACTGGCCGCTGGGCCTGCTGTGCTTTTCCGCGGTGATCCGCAGTGGCGGCGGCCTGTGGCGCGCGCTGCTGCTGACGCTGGTCGGCCTGCCCCTGCTGTCGTTCGCGATGGAGACGCTGCAGTACTTCCTCCCTGGCCGCGTTCCTTCTCTGGCGGACTTCCTGCTCAACAGCGCCGGCGCCTGGCTGGGCGCGTTCTGCGCCTGGGGCGTGCTGCGACTGGACGGTCTGGCGCGCTGGAACGGCTGGCGCGAGCGCTGGTTCGTGCCGCACAGCGCCGGCGCGCTGGCGCTGCTGGCGCTGTGGCCGGTGGGCCTGCTGTATCCGGCGCCGCTGCCGCTGGGCCTGGGCCAGCTGTTTCCCCGCCTGCGCGAATGGGCGGAGCTGCTGCTCCAGAACACGCCCTGGGAGCTGGTGCCCCGGGAACTCGCCGACGATCCGCCGCTGCCCCCCGGCCTGGAGGCGATCGCCATCGCGATGGGGCTGCTGGCGCCTTGCCTGCTGGCCTTGTCGGTGGCCCGGCCGGGCCGGCGGCGGGCGCTGCTGGTGCTGGGCGCGGTGGCGCTCGGCGTGACGACCACGGCCTGGTCGACGCTGCTGAACTTCGGACCGGACCACGCCTGGGCCTGGCTGACGCCGACGACCGAGCCCGGCCTGATCGCCGGCGGCGTGCTGGCGCTGCTGGCGGCGTTCATGTCCCGGCGCGCCAACGCGGCCTGGGGCCTGGTGGTGCTGACCGCGCTGATCGCGCTGATGGCCGAGGCCCCGTCCGACCCCTACCTGCTGGAGAGCCTGCAGTTCTGGGAGCAGGGGCGCTTCGTCAACCTGTACGGGCTGGCGCAATGGGTGGGCTGGTTGTGGCCCTTCGCGGCGCTGGCCTGGCTGCTGTACGGGGTCACGCAGAGCGACCGGCCCTTGCCGCCGCGGCCGCCGGAACCACCGCCGGGCGGGCGCTCTGAAGGACAAGCAGGTCGTGACGAAACGCACGAACGGCCGGTCGGTGGAAACCCTGAAACTACAATCCCGCGATGAGCTCCACCAGCTACTACCAACGCCACATCTTCTTCTGCCTGAACCAGCGCGAGGGCGAGAACGCCTGCCTGCAGCACGATGCGCAGGCCGCCTTCGACCACTGCAAGCAGCGGGTGAAAGCGGAGAAGCTCGCCGGCAAGGGCGGCGTGCGCGTGAACAAGGCCGGCTGCCTGGACCGCTGCGCCGGGGGGCCGGTGGCGGTGGTGTACCCGGACGCGGTCTGGTACTCCTTCGTCGACAACAGCGACATCGACGAGATCGTCGAGCGCCATCTCAAGCACGGCGAAGTCGTCGAGCGCCTGGTGCTCGACGATTCGGTCGGCCGCTGAGCGGGAGCCCGACTCGATGAATGCACAGACCCAGCGCCGGCAGATCGCCGGCCCGGCCGGCGAGATCGAATGCGCCGTCGACGAACCCGCGGTCGACGCCGGTCCGCTGCGCGGCGTGGTGGTGATCTGCCATCCCAATCCGACGCAGGGCGGCACGATGGACAACAAGGTGGTGCAGACGATCGCCCGCGCCTTCGTGCACCTGGGCTATCGCACCGTGCGCTTCAACTTCCGCGGCATCGGCAAGTCGCAGGGCGGCTGGGACGAGGGCCGGGGCGAGGTCGACGATGCGCTGGCCGTGATCGCCGCCTTCCGCGACGCGGCGCTGCCGCTGGCGCTGGCCGGTTTCTCGTTCGGCGGCTTCGTCGCGTCGCAGGCGGCGCTCCAGCTCGAGCAGCCGGCCGAGCGCCTGCTGCTGGTCGGTCCGGCCGCCAGCCGCTTCGGCGTCGCGACGGTGCCGGCCGATACCGTCGTGATCCACGGCGAACAGGACGATGTGGTGCCGCTGAGCGCGGTGCTGGACTGGGCGCGCCCGCAGGCGCTGCCGGTCATCGTGGTGCCCGGCGTCGGGCATTTCTTCCATGGGCAGTTGCCGCTGCTCAAGAACCTCGTGCTGCGCAGCTGGCATGCCGTCGGCGAAGCGCGCGCCTAAGGATTTCCCTCGAATGAAACGCTTCCTCGCTTCCCTTGCCCTCGGCGTGGGCCTGTCCAGCTTCCTGATGGTGACCGGCGCGTCCGCGCAGGCGCCGACGCCGCCCGAGATCGCGGCCCGCAACTTCGTCCTGCTGGACCTGACCACGAACCAGACGCTCGCCGAGCGCGACGCCGACACCCCGCAGGATCCCGCCTCGCTGACCAAGCTGATGACGGCCTACATCGTCTTCGACGCGCTCAAGGCCAAGCGCCTGACGCTGGAGCAGACGCTGACCGTCTCCAAACGCGCCTGGGACGAGCGCAAGGGCGATCCCTCGCTGATGTTCATCGACACCACGATGACGCCCAAGGTCGACGAGCTGATCCGCGGGATGATCATCCAGTCGGGCAACGACGCCTCGGTCGCGCTGGCCGAGGGCGTGGGCGGCACCGTCGAGCAGTTCGTCGCGATGATGAACAAGCAGGCGCAGGCCTGGGGCCTGAAGAACACCTCGTTCAAGAACGTCACCGGCATCACCGAGCCCGGCCACAAGACGAGCGCGCGCGACATCGCGGTCATCTTCTCGCACGTGATCCAGGACTTCCCGCAGTACTACGCCGAGTACTACTCCAAGCGCGAGTACACCTTCAACAAGATCAAGCAGTCCAACCGCAACATGCTGCTGGGCCGCGATCCGTCGGTGGACGGCGGCAAGACCGGCTACACCGATGCCGCCGGCTACTGCCTGGCGGCCAGCGCCCAGCGCGACGTGCCCAACGGCAAGCGTCGCCTGCTGAGCGTGGTGATGGGCACCGCCTCCAAGGAAGCCCGCGCGACCGAGAGCCAGAAGCTGCTGAACTGGGGCTACGCCGCGTTCGACGCGGTACGTTTGTTCGAGAAGAACCAGCCCATCACCACCGTGAAGGTGTGGAAGGGCGCGGTGCCGGAAGCCAAGCTCGGCGCGGCGGACGCCGTGTTCGTCGCGGTGCCGCGCGGCGAGGGCGGCAAGCTCAAGACCGACATCCAGCGCACCGATCCGCTGGTCGCGCCGCTGGGCCTGAACCAGCGCGTGGGCACGCTGAAGGTGACGACCTCGGGCGGCGCGCCGGTGGCCGAAGTGCCGCTGGTCGTGCAGCACGAGGTGCCGCTGGCCGGCATCTTCGGCCGCGCCTGGGACGCGATCCGTCTCTGGATCAAGTAAGCCGCGCCTGGTCCTGGCCGGCCAAGGCCCCTCGCTTGCCGGGGTTGGCGGGCCGGGCCGGCGGCGTACAGTCGACGGCTTGGGCCTGACCACTTGCGGGAGCCACCGATGACGATGCCCTGGGCCGACCTGCCCTGCTACCTCAACGGCCATCTCGGTCGGCTCGGCGATGCCCGGGTGCCGGTGATGGATCGCGGCTTTCTGTTCGGCGATGGCGTCTACGAGGCCATCCCGGTCTACGGCCGGCGCCTGTTCCGGGTCGACGACCACCTCGACCGCCTCGGACGCAGCCTGAAGGCGCTGCGGATCGAGGATCCGTATGAACGCGAGGCCTGGCTCGACCTGCTTCGTAGCCTGGTGGCGCACCTGCCGGAGGTCGAGGACCAGTCGATCTACCTGCAGGTCACGCGCGGCGTCGCGGCGCGCGGCCATGCGATGCCCAAGGACCTGGAGCCGACGGTGCTCGCGTACACGCAGCCGATGCATGCGCTGACGCCGGAGCAGCGTCACCAGGGATTGAGCTGCGTGACGGCGCGCGACTTCCGCTGGCAGCGCGGCGACATCAAGAGCATCTCGCTGCTGGGCAACGTGCTGGCGCGGCAGGTGGCGGCGGACCAGGGCGCCGACGAGACGCTGCTGATCCGCGACGGCTGCCTGACCGAAGGTTCCAGCAGCAACGTCTGGATCGTGCGCGACGGCGCGCTGCTGACGCCGCCGCCGGGCGAGGCCCTGCTGGAGGGCGTGCGCGTGCGGCTGCTGCAGGAGCTGTGCGAGGAACTCGGCATCGCCTGCAACCTGCGACCGATCGCGGAGACCGAGCTGCCCACCGCGGACGAGATCCTGCTGACCTCGGCCAGCAAGGAGGTGGCCCCGGTCACGCGGCTGGACCGCGAGCCGGTCGGCCACGGCGCGCTGCGCGGCAAGCCGGGGCCGGTCTACGCGAAGCTCTATGAGGCGTACCAGCGGGCCAAGCGCTTGCAAAGCCTCTGAGCATCCCCATTTGGATTCCCCATCATGACCTCGTTCACCAACGCCCCGATCCCGCCCGAGCAGTCGCTCATCGAATACCCGTCGCGCTTCCCCATCAAGGTGATGGGCGCGCACGTGGACGGATTCGTCGAGGCGATCGTGAGCGTCGCCCGGCAGTTCGACCCGGGCTTCGACGCGTCCACCGTCGAGCAGCGCCCGAGCAAGGGCGGCAACTACCTGGGCCTCACCATCACCGTCACCGCGACCAGCCGCGAACAGCTCGACGAGCTGTACCGCACGCTGACCACGCACCCGATGGTGAAGGTCGTCCTCTGACGCCCTGAGCCGCGATCAGACCGTGCCGGCGTCCGCGGCCAGCGCGTCGTCGACGGCCTTGAGCTTGTAGGGCGCGGCTTCGTCGCCGTTGCGGGCGGCGATGTCGTACCAGTAGCGCGCCAGGCGCAGGTCGCGCTCGACGCCCAGGCCCGATTCATACATCGACGCGATCAGGTACTGCGCGCCCACATCGCCGCCCTTGGCGGCCTCGCGATACCACTGCGCAGCCTGCGCGAAATTCTTCGCCGCGCCGCGGCCCAGGTAGAACGCCGTGGCCACCGCGACCTGCGCATCGACGCTGCCGTGTTCCGCCGCCTTCAGGTACCAGGACTGGGCCTGGACCAGATCGGGACGCCCATCCTCGCCCTGCTCGTGGAACTGGCCCAGCGCCAGCTCGGCGCGCTGCCGGAACTGGCGCTCGGCGGCGGGCAGGTCGCCGCGCTCGTAGGTGGCGAGCGCCTGTTCGAGCGTCACGCGCGCGGCCGGCGCGGGGGCCGCCACCGCGGGCAGCGCAAGTCCGAAGGCGATCGCCACGGCGGCGAAGCGCATGAGGTGGCGCGACATGGCGCACTCCTGAATGTCCCGATGCGGCCGATGCTAGGTCCATCGCGGCTAGCATGCCGGCATGCTGATCAAGACCCTGGGCCGCGTCGACTATGCGGCCACGCTGGATGCCATGCGCGCCTTCACCGACGCGCGCGGTCCAGAGACGCCGGACGAGCTCTGGCTCTGCGAATTCGATCCCGTCTACACCCAGGGCCTGGCCGGCCAGGCCGACCACGTGCTCGACGCCCAGGGCATTCCCGTCGTGCAGACCAATCGCGGCGGCCAAGTCACGTACCACGGCCCGGGACAGGTGGTCGCCTATCCGCTGGTCGACCTCAAGCGGCTGGGCATTTTCGTCAAGGAATACGTCTTCCGCCTCGAAACCGCCGTCATCCAGACGCTGGACGGCTTCGGCGTGACCGGCCACCGCGTGGCCGGCGCCCCCGGCATCTACGTGCGGCTGGAGGACCCCGGGGCGCATGCCGCGCTGACCGGACCGGCCGATCCGGCCGACCCGTTCCGGGGGCTGGGCAAGGTCGCGGCGCTGGGCATCAAGATCAGCCGGCACTGCACGTACCACGGCGTCGCGCTCAACGTGGCGATGGACCTGAAGCCCTTCCTGGGCATCAATCCGTGCGGGTACGCAGGGCTCCAGACGGTGGACCTCGGTACACTCGGGGTTTTCACGGACTGGGCCACGGTGGCCCAGCGGTTCGCTGAACGGCTCGCCGCGCAGCTGGAACCCTGAGGCTCGAACCCGGAACCGAAAGAGCGCCTGATGGCAACCGAGAACGTCACCCACGAAGCCAAGAGCGCGTCCGACTACGACGCGACCGCCAAGCAGAAGGCGCAAGCCAAGACGGCGCGGATCCCGATCAAGATCATTCCGGCCGAGCAGCTGAAGAAGCCGGACTGGATCCGGGTGAAGGCCGGCAGCCCGTCGACCCGCTTCTACGAGATCAAGCAGATCCTGCGCGAGCACAAGCTGCACACGGTCTGCGAGGAAGCCTCCTGCCCCAACATCGGCGAGTGCTTCGGCAAGGGCACGGCGACCTTCATGATCATGGGCGACAAGTGCACCCGGCGCTGCCCGTTCTGCGACGTCGGCCACGGCAGGCCGGATCCGCTGGACGTCGACGAGCCGCTGAACCTGGCCAAGACGATCGCGGCGCTGAAGCTGAATTACGTGGTGATCACCAGCGTGGACCGCGACGACCTGCGCGACGGCGGTGCCGGCCATTTCGCCGAATGCATCCGCAAGGTGCGCGAGCTCAGCCCCACGACGCAGATCGAGGTGCTGGTGCCCGACTTCCGCGGCCGCATGGACCGCGCGCTGGACATCCTGAAGGCGGCGCCGCCGGACGTGATGAACCACAACCTGGAAACCGCCCCGCGCCTGTACAAGGAAGCGCGTCCGGGCTCGGACTACCAGTTCAGCCTGAACCTGCTCAAGCGCTTCAAGGAAGCGGTGCCGGGCGTGCCGACCAAGAGCGGCATCATGGTCGGCCTGGGCGAGACCGACGAGGAGATCCTCCAGGTCATGCGCGACATGCGCGCCCACGAGATCGACATGATCACGATCGGCCAGTACCTGGCGCCGTCGGGCCACCACCTGCCGGTGCGCCGCTACGTGCATCCGGACACCTTCAAGATGTTCGAGGAAGAGGCCTACAAGATGGGCTTCACGCACGCCGCCGTCGGCGCGATGGTGCGCTCCAGCTACCACGCCGACCAGCAGGCCCACGCCGCGCTGGAGAAAGCCGAAGCGGAGAAGGCCTCGGCGGCTTGAGTCGCTGAGGCCGGGCGCGGCTGACGCGCTGAACGAAAGACGGCTCCTTCGGGAGCCGTCGTCCGTTGCGAGGTCGAATCGGGAATTCAGGTGGCGGGAATCTGCAGCCTTTCGAAGAAGGCGCGGTTGCGCTTCTTCGCATCGTTGAGCACCTTGTCGTAGGACACGATCTCGATGTAGCAGCCCTGGCTCTGGTGGTACTTGAAGTAGCCCTCGTTGTCAGGCGTCCGCACGAAGTCGTGGTCTTCCGCGATGGCGCGCATGCGGGGCGTGAGGCTGCACAGGATGTAGGCGTAGAAGGGGATCGCGCCGACGTTGATGGTTTTCAGGTCGCGGTCCTTGGCCTGGCCCTCCTTGATCTTGCGGACATAGCGCAGGACCTGTTCGACCGGGTTCTCCTCCCGGGCGGGGTACTCATTCCTTTCGGGGCGCTTGAACTCGACGATGACGACCGACTGGTACGGGCTCTTGGTATCGGCGAAGGCCCGCGGGGTGTTGAACACCACGAGATCCGGTTCATCGCGGTCCGCCACGGCGATGGGCGTCAGCCGGCTCATCGGCAGGTCCGACGCGAGGTGCGTGTGATACGCGAGCCGTTCATCGACGACCCACAGGTTTTGCCTCGTGAAGTCCACTTCATCCGACGTCGTCCGCATTGGAAAGATCAGGCCGTGGATGAGGTCCTCGCGCGCGTAAGCGCCGGAGTCCTGGATCTTCAACGCACCCTCGAGCATCTCCAGAATCGTGCGGCGGTGCACGACGTAGCGCGCCAGCGCCGCCTTCCCGAGCTCGTTCTCCTCGTCCAGGTATTGCCGGTAGAGCGCTGCGTACTCGCTCGACCCCGACGCGGAGTCCAAGGGCATCGACTGGATGCTGGCGGCTCGCTGGCGATGTTCCAGTTCAATGTCCTTCTGGATCTTGAACAGCTCGATGTCCAACTGCTCCTTGGCCAGGTCGGCGGGAATGGTGGACAGGCGCTCGCGGTACTGCGGGCGCAACTGGATCCGGTATTGCGGCGCGTGTTGGGTGATGTAGGTCTCGACGGCGTGATACCGCTCGAGATCCTCGGCCCTCGTCGGTGGGGGCAGGGCGCCGCGCACGGCCGCCCTCGCTGCGGGATCGATCTGCATGCCTGTTCCTTTCGCGGACGTCCGTCGCGGTCAGTCTCACGGGCGTCAAGGCGCCCAATGAGAGGCATGCTAGGAGCGCTCAATTCCGACTGAACTCAAGGGTCAGCACCCTTGTTGCGCAGCGAAGACAACCGGACCACTGGCCCACGGCAGGTCGCTGCGCGCAGCCTTATGTCGCCTCACGCCGCCTCAAGCCGGCGTCCACCGCCCCGCCACGTTCTTCAGCAGCAGGCTGATCGCCGCCAGTTGCCGGTTGCGCACCGACAGCAGCGAGGCCTCCGCATTGAACGCGCTGTTCTGCGCGGTCGTGACGTCCAGGAAGGACACCGTGCCCGCGCGGTACTGGTCCGTCACCAGTTCCAGGTTGCGCTGCGCTGATGCCAGCGCCTCCTGCTGCAGCCGCGCCTCTTCACGCAGGTGGTCGGCCAGGATCAGGTTGTCCTCGACCTCCTGCAGCGCCGTCAACACCGTCTGCCGGTAGGTCGAGGTCGCGACCTCCGCGCTGGTGCGGGCCTGCGCGCTCGCCAGCTTGCGCTGGCCGCCGTCGAAGATCGCCTGCGCCAGCGACGGGCCGAGCGACCAGAACAGGTTGGGCGCCGACAGCAGCTTGCTGAGCGTGCTGCTTCGGTAGCCGCCGCTGCCCGACAAGGTCAGCGACGGGAAGTAGGCCGCGTCCGCCACGCCGATCTGCGCATACGCCGAGGCCACACGCCGCTGCGCCGCGGCGATGTCGGGCCGGCGCTCGAGCAGCTGCGACGGCAGCATCATCGGGACCTCCGGCGGCGTGGGCAGCGCGGCATTCTTCGAGAGCTCCAGCGCCGACGGCGGCAGACCGAGCAGCACCGCGATCGCATGCGCCAGCTGGGCGCGCGTGGACCGCGTCTCCAGCAGTTGCGCCTGCGCCGAGCGCAGCTGCGTCTGCGCCTGCAGCACGTCGCTGCGCGCGGCCACGCCGCTCTGGTAACGCGCCTGCGTCAGGTCCAGGAAACGCTGGTAGGCCTGCACGCTGCGGTCGTACAGCGCTTCCTGCGCCTCCGCCGTGCGCAGCGAGAAGTAGGTCTGCGCCAGCGTCGCCTGCGCGCTCAGCCGCGCCGCCGCCAGGTCGTCCGCGGTGGCCTGCAGCGTCGCGCCCGCGCCCTCGCTGGCCAGCCGCAGCCGGCCCCACAGGTCCGGCTCCCAGCTCGCGTTGAGCGAGGCCTGCACGCTGTTGGTCGGGCCGCGGTTGATCGTCCCGTTGGTGACGTTGCCATCCGGGCTCGCGCTGCGCGTGCCCGACACGCCGACCGACAGCGTCGGCAGCAGCGCCGAACGGCTCGCCTCCAGCGCCGCGCGCGCGCCGGCCAGCTGCGCCACGGCGGCCTTCAGGTTCTCGTTGCCGATCACCAGGCGGCGCTGCAGGTCGTTCAGCACGGGGTCGTCGAACAGCGTCCACCACTGCTCCGGGACCGGCTCGGCGGTGGCGGGCCGGGCCTGCTTCCAGAGCCCGTCCTCCTTGTACTGCGCCGGCGCCGCGACCGGCGCGGGCGGATCGACGCGCGTCACCGCGCAGCCGCTCAGCAGTGCGACGAGCACCGCCGCCGCCACGGCCGGCAGCGAGGGACGAAGGAATGAAGTCGAGGTCGTCGAGGTCATCGGGATCGGCATGTCTCAGCCCTGCAGGGTCGGAGCCGCGGGCGGCTCGGGAGTCGTCGGGGGCGCCTCGTGCGGCGGACGCGCGGCGCCGGCGGCGCGTTTCGCCGCGCGGCGCCGCATCACGCGCTGGCGCAGCCTTTCCATCATCACGAACACGACCGGTGTCGTGTACAGCGTCAGCAGCTGGCTCAGGATCAGGCCGCCGACGATCGCGATGCCCAGCGGCTGGCGCAGCTCGGCGCCATCGCCGCTGCCGATGGCCAGCGGCACCGCGCCGAAGATCGCCGCGAAGGTCGTCATCAGGATGGGCCGCAGCCGCAGCTTGGCCGCGCGGAAGATCGCCGCGCCCGCCGTCAGGTGCGCGGTGGTGCGCTGCCGCGCGATGGCGAAGTCGATCATCATGATCGCGTTCTTCTTCACGATGCCGATCAGCAGGACCACGCCGATCAAGGCAATGATCGAGAACTCCGTGTGGAACATCATCAGCGCCAGCAGCGCGCCCACGCCCGCCGACGGCAGCGTCGACAGGATGGTCACCGGATGCACCAGGCTCTCGTAGAGCATGCCCAGCACCAGGTAGATCGCGATGATGGCCGCGCCGATCAGGATGGGCTGCGACTTCAGCGCATCCTGGAACGCGTTGGCCGTGCCCGCGAAGGTGCCCCGCACCGAGACCGGGATGCCCAGCTCCGCCATCGCGTTGTTGATCGCGTCGGTCGCCTGCGACAGCGACACGCCCTCGGGCAGGTTGAAGCTGATCGTCGAGGCCGGCGTGCCGCTCTGGTGGTTCACCGACAGCGGCGTGTTGGTGGTCTCGAAGCGGCTGAACGCCGACAGCGGCACCTGCGCGTCCGAGCTGCTGGTCACGTAGAGCTTGCGCAGCGTCTCCGGCCCCTGCAGGTACTCCGGCGCGAGCTCCATCACCACGCGGTACTGGTTCAGCGGGTTGTAGATCACGCCGACCTGGCGCTGGCCGAAGGCGTTGTTCAGCGTCGTGTCGATGGTGCTGACGCTGATGCCCAGCCGTGCCGCGGCATCGCGGTCGATCACCAGCGAGGTCTGCATGCCCTTGTCCTGCTGGTCGGTGTTGACGTCGGTCAGCTCGGGCAGGTTGGACAGGGCGTTGCGCACCCGCGGTTCCCATTCGCGCAGCACCGCCAGGTCGTCGGCCTGCAGCGTGTACTGGTACTGCGCGTTGGCCTGCCGGCCGCCGATGCGGATGTCCTGCACCGGCACCATGAAGAGGTTGGCGCCCGGCTCGTGCGCCATCTTGTCGCGCAGCCGGTTCACCACCTGGTCGGCCGAGACCTTGCGTTCCTTCAGCGGCTTGAGGGTGATGTAGAAGTTCGCCGAGTTGCGCTGCCCGCCGCCGGTGCTGCCGTTGACGTTCTGCACCGCCGGGTCGGACAGGATGATCTCCATGAAGCGGTCGACGCGCTTGCGCATCATCTCGAAGGAGCTGCCCTGGTCCGCCTGCACGCCGCCGATGAGCACGCCGGTGTCCTGCTGCGGGAAGAAGGTCTTGGGGATCACGCCGTACAGGTGCACGTTCAGGGCGATCACCGCCACCAGCGAGAGCAGCGCCACTGGCTGGTGGCGCAGCGTCCACATCAGCGAGCGCCGGTAGCCCCGCGCCAGCGCGCGGTTGAAGCGGCCGGCCGCGCGCGCGAGCCGGCCCTGGCGCCGCACCGCCGCGCCGTGCGCGGGTTCCGGGCGGGCCCGGAGCACCCGCGAGGCCATCATCGGCGTCGTCGTCAGCGACACCACCATCGACACCAGGATGGACGCCGACAGCACCACCGCGAACTCGCGGAACAGCCGCCCCACGACGCCGCCCATCAGCAGGATGGGGATGAAGACCGCCACCAGCGACAGGCTGATCGAGATCACCGTGAAGCCGATCTCGCGCGCGCCGCGCAGCGCGGCCTCGACCGGCGTCAGGCCCTGCTCGATGTAGCGGGTGATGTTCTCCAGCACCACGATCGCGTCGTCGACGACGAAGCCGGTGGCCACCGTCAGCGCCATCGCCGACAGGTTGTCCAGGCTGTAGCCGCACAGGTACATCACGCCGAAGGTGCCGGCCAGCGAGACCGGCACCGCCACCGCCGGCAGCAGCGTCGCGCGCCAGCTGCGCAGGAACAGCAGCACCACCAGGATCACCAGCCCGACGGCGATCGCCATCGCGCGCTGCACCTCGTCCAGCGAGGCCCGGATCGTCGGCGTGCGGTCGCTGATGACCTTGAGCTCGATGGCGGGCGGGATCGAGGCCTGCAGGCGCGGCAGCAGCTCGCGCACATGGGCGACGGTCTCGATGATGTTGGCGCCCGGCTCCTTCTGGATGAACAGCAGGATCGCCGGCTGGCCGTTGGACGCGCCGTAGTTGCGCACGTCCTGGACCGAGTCGCTGACCTCGGCCACGTCGCGCAGCCGCAGCGCCGCACCGTCGCGGTAGGACAGCACCACCGGCGCGTACTCCGCGGCGGTGCGGGCCTGGTCGTTGGCGCCGACCTGCCAGTAGCGGCCGCCTTGTTCGACCGCGCCCTTGGGCCGGTTCGCGTTGGTGTTGGTGATGGCCTGGCGCACCTGGTCCAGTGCGATGCCGTTGGCCGCCAGCTTGTCCGGGTTGAGCTCCACCCGCACCGCCGGCAGCGCGCCGCCGCCGACGTTGACCTGCCCGACGCCGTCCACCTGGGCCAGCCGCTGCGCAAGCACCGTCGAGGCGGTGTCGTACATCTGGCCGCGCGTCAGCGTCTTCGACGTCAGCGCCAGGATCATGATCGGCGCGTCGGCCGGGTTGACCTTGCGGTAGGTCGGATTGCTGGGCAGGCCCGAGGGCAGCAGCGTGCGCGCGGCGTTGATCGCCGCCTGCACGTCGCGCGCGGCGCCGTTGATGTCGCGGCTCAGGTCGAACTGCAGGGTCACGCTGCTCGAGCCCAGCGAGGAGCGCGAGGTGATCTCGGTCACGCCGGCGATGCTGCCCAGCGCGCGCTCCAGCGGCGTGGCCACCGTCGCGGCCATCGTGTCGGGGCTGGCACCTGGCAGCGAGGCGGACACCGAGATCGTCGGGAAGTCCACCTGCGGCAGCGGCGCGATCGGCAGGAAGTGGTAGCCCAGCATCCCCGCCAGCGCGATGCCGATCGTGATCAGCGTCGTCGCGACCGGACGCGCGATGAACGGCGCTGAAATATTCATCGCGGCGCTCCGCCGTCATCGCCCGGTTGCCGGAGCAGGCTCGGACCGGCGGGCGCGAGCGGCGCGGCCGGATCGGCGATCTCCGGCGCGTCGGGACCGCGGTGCTGCGCCGCGGCGCGCGTTTCGCGCTTCACGCCACGGCGTTCGCGCCAGCGCTGCGCCATGCGCGCGAAGCCGAGGTAGATCACCGGCGTCGTGAACAGCGTCAGCAGCTGGCTCACGATCAGGCCGCCGACCATGGTCACGCCCAGCGGATGCCGCAGTTCATGGCCGACGCCGGTGCCCAGCATCAGCGGCAGCGCGCCGAGCAGCGCGGCCATCGTCGTCATCAGGATCGGACGGAAGCGCAGCAGCGAGGCCTGGTGGATCGCGGCGCGTGGATCGAGGCCTTGCTCGCGCTCGGCCTCGAGCGCGAAGTCGATCATCATGATCGCGTTCTTCTTCACGATGCCGATCAGCAGCACGATGCCGATGATCGCGATGATCCCCAGGTCCAGCCCGCCGATCAGCAGCGCCAGCAGCGCGCCGACGCCGGCCGAGGGCAGCGTCGACAGGATGGTGACCGGATGGATGTAGCTCTCGTAGAGCACGCCCAGCACGATGTACATGGTGACCACCGCGGCCAGGATCAGGAACAGCGTGCTGGACAGCGAATTGCTGAAGGCCTCGGCCGCGCCCTGGAAGCTGGTCTCGACGCTGATGGGCAGGTCCAGCTTCGCCTGCTCGGCCTTGATCGCCTGCACCGCGTCGCCCAGCGCGACGCCGGGCGGCAGGTTGAAGGAGATCGTCGCGGCCGGGAACTGCGCCACATGGTTGATCGCCAGCGCCGCCGGCCGCTCGACGATCTGCGCCACCGAGCTCAGCGGCACCTGCACCGTCGTGGTGGCGGCCGTGCCGGTCGCACTGGTCGCACTGGTCGTCGTTGTGCTGCCCGGCACATACAGCCCTTCGAGCGCGCGCGGGCCGCTGCGGAATTCCGACGCCGCCTCCAGCACCACGCGGTACTGGCTGGCCTGCGTGTAGATCGTCGAGATCAGCCGCTGGCCGAAGGCGTTGTAGAGCGCGGTGTCGATCGATGCGACCGTGACGCCGAGCCGGCCGGCCGCCTCGCGGTCGATCTGCACCCAGGCCTGCAGGCCCTGGTTCTGCAGATCGCTGGCGACGTCGGCCAGCTGCGGCAGCTGCTTGAGCCGCTCCAGTAGCGCGTCGTTGGCCTTCTGCAGGTCGGTCGAGTCCGGCGAGCTCAGCAGGAACTGGTACTGCGTCTTGGAGACGCGATCCTCGATGGTCAGGTCCTGCACCGGCTGCATGTAGGCGGTGATGCCGGGCACCTGGCGGTTCAGGTCGCCCAGCCGCGCGATGACCTCGGTGGCCGACGCGTGGCGCTGCGCGAAGGGCTTGAGCGTGATCTGCATCCGGCCGGTGTTCAGCGACGCGTTCGCGCCGTCCACGCCGATGAAGGACGCGATGTGGTCGACGTCCGGATCCTTCAGGAAGACCTCGGCGAGCTGCTGCTGGCGCTCGCTCATCGCATCGAAGGAAGTGCTCTGCGTCGCTTCGGTGATCACCTGCACCAGGCCGGTGTCCTGCACCGGGAAGAAGCCCTTGGGCACGACCACGTACAGCAGCGCGGTCAGCGCCAGCGTGGCGGCGAAGCCCAGCAGCGTCAGCACCGGACGGTCCAGCACCCAGTCCAGCGCGCGGCCGTAGCCCTGGATCATGGCCTCGAACTTCTCGCCGAACCAGGTGCCCAGCCGCGAGTGCTTCTGCTCGGTCTCCGGCTTCAGCAGCCGCGCGCTCATCATCGGCGTCAGCGTCAGCGACACGAAGGCCGAGATCAGGATGGCCACCGCCAGCGTGATCGCGAATTCATGGAACAGCCGGCCCACCACGTCGCCCATGAACAGCAGCGGGATCAGCACCGCGATCAGCGAGACGGTCAGCGAGATGATGGTGAAGCCGATCTGCCTCGAGCCCTTGAAGGCGGCCTCCATCGGCGAGTCGCCTTCCTCGACGTAGCGGGCGATGTTCTCGATCATCACGATCGCGTCGTCGACGACGAAGCCCGTGGAGATCGTCAGCGCCATCAGCGTCAGGTTGTTGATCGAGAAGCCGGCCAGGTACATCACGCCGAAGGTGCCCACCAGCGACAGCGGCACCGCGACGCTGGGGATCAGCGTGGCGCTGCCGCTGCGCAGGAACAGGAAGATCACCGCCACCACCAGCGCGATGGCGAGCAGCAGCTCGATCTCGGTGTCGTCGACCGAGGCGCGGATCGTGGTGGTGCGGTCGGCCAGGATCTGCACGTCGACCGAGGCCGGCAGCGTGCCCTGCAGCTTGGGCAGCAGCGCCTTCACCCGGTCGACGGTCTGGATCACGTTGGCGCCGGGCTGGCGCTGCACGTTCAGGATCACGCCCGGCGTCGTGTCGGCCCAGGCCGCCAGGCGCAGGTTTTCGGCGTCGTCGACGATCTGGGCGACATCGCTGAGCCGCAGCGGGTTGCCGTTCTTCCAGGCAATGATCAGGTTCTGGTACTCGGCGGCGGAGCGCAGCTGGTCGTTGGCGTCGATGGTGGAGGCGCGCTGCGCGCCGTCGAAGCTGCCCTTGGCCTGGTTGACGTTGGCCGAGGCGATGGCGCTGCGCACGTCGTCCAGCGACAGGCCCAGCGCGGCCAGCGTGCTCGGGTTGGCCTGGATGCGCACGGCGGGCCGGCGGCCGCCGGCGATGCTCACCAGGCCCACGCCGTCGACCTGCGACAGCTTGGGCGCGAGGCGGTTCTCCACCAGGTCATGCACCTTGATGACCGGCAGCGAGGGCGAGGTCACCGCGATCGTCATCACCGGCGCGTCGGCCGGATTGACCTTGCTGTAGACCGGCGGCATCGGCAGGTCGGAGGGCAGCAGGTTCGATCCGGCATTGATCGCGGCCTGCACCTCCTGCTCGGCCACGTCCAGCGACAGGCCCAGCGAGAAGCGCAGCGTGATCACCGAGGCGCCGCCCGAGCTCGACGAGGTCATCTGCCCCAGCCCCGGCATCTGGCCGAACTGGCGCTCCAGCGGCGCGGTGACGGTGGTGGAGATGACGTCGGGGCTCGCGCCCGGATAGAGCGTCGTGACCTGGATGGTGGGGTAGTCGACCTCGGGCAGCGCCGACAGCGGCAGCAGCCGGTAGGCCAGCAGGCCCGCCAGCAGGATGGCCAGCATCAGCAGCGAGGTCGCGACCGGCCGCTCGATGAAGGGACGGGACGGGTTCATGGCCATGGCCTTGCCCTCGTCGCGGTCAGCGGGCGTTGCCGGAGGCGGCCTGGCGCTTGGCGCGTTCGGCGCGGCGCTCGGCGATCCAGGCCTCGCGCTCGGCGGGGCTCATCTTCATGACCTTGTCCTGCAGGTCCGGCGGCAGCCGATCCAGCCAGGCCGGGCGCTCGCCGCCGGACTGGGCCGCGTCGTTGCGCGCCTCGGCGGTGGGCGCGCGCAGCGCCGCGTCGGCCGGGTTGCCGTTGTCGCCGGGGGTCGCGGAAGTGGCGGGAGCGGAAGCGCCCGAGGCGTGACGGCTGCCGCCGCGCGCGCCGGAGGCCGCGCCGCCCGGTGCGCTCGCGCCGCGGCCGCGTCGCGGCGCCGCGTTGGCACCGGCGCGCTGCTTCGGGTCGTTGGCGATGACCTCGACCTTGGCGCCCTCGCGCAGGCGGTCGACGCCGTCCACGACGATGCGGTCACCGGCCTGCAGCGGGCCGTCCACCGCCATCCAGTCGCCGTCGACCGCGCCGGTCTGCACGACGCGCGTGCTCACGGTGTTGTCCGGGCCGACGACGTAGACGTAGAAGCCCTGCGCGCCGCGCAGCACCGCGGCGGCCGGCACGGCCAGGCGGTTGGCCTCGGTGGCGAGTTGCAGCTTCACGCTCACCGACTGGTTGGGGTAGAGCGCGTCGTCCTCGTTCGGGAACAGCGCCTTGAGCTTGATCGTGTCGGTGCTCAGGTCGATGGCGTTGTCGGCGGTCGCGAGCCGGCCGGTCGCCAGGCGCGTCTTGCCGTCGCGGCTCCAGGCTTCCACCGTCAGCGACGCCTTGTCCTTCAGGCCGGCGGTCACTTGGGGCAGCAGCGCCGACGGCACGGCGAAGGTCAGCGCGATGGGCCGCGTCTGCGTGATGCTGACCACGCCGTTGGCGTCGCTGGTCTGCACGACGTTGCCGATGTCGACCTGCTTCAGGCCGACGCGGCCCGAGATCGGCGCCAGCACCCGGGTGTAGGTGACCTGCAGCCGGGCGCTGTCCACGGCGGCCTGGTCGGCCTTCACCGTGCCATCGAGCTGGCGGACCGTCGCCTGCTGCGTGTCGACCTGCTGGCGGGCGATCGCGTCCTTGGCGAGCAGGTCCTGGTAGCGGGCCAGGTCGATGCGCGCGTTGTCCAGCGTGGCCTTGTCGCGGGCCAGCTGGCCCTCGGCCTGGCCGAGCGCGGCCTGGAAGGCGCGCGGGTCGATCTGCGCCAGCGGCTGTCCGGCCTTCACCTGCTGGCCCTCGGTGAAGTGCAGCTGCTGCAGCACGCCGCTGACCTGCGCGCGCACGACGGCGGTGTTGGAAGCGCTGATGGTGCCGATGGCGGAGGCGGTGTGACGGATGTCCTGCAGCCGCGCGGGCGTCACCGAGACCGGCTGCACCCGGTTGGCGGCAAAGCGGCCGCCCCGTCCGCCGGCGCCGGCCGGGCTGGCGCCGCCGGGACCGCTGGCGGCGCGCGCGGGTCCGCCGCCGGCCTCGCCGTCCGCGCCGCGGCCCTTCCACCACCACCAGCCGCCGGCGGCCGCGGCCAGCACGACGAGGGCGAGGATCCACGGCGTCGCGCGGCCTTGTTGTTGGCGGCGCCTCGGGACGCCAGGGATGCGGACGGGGCCGGGGACCGGCGGGCAGGGCAGCTTGTTGTTGGTGTTCATGCGGGTCGGTCGCTGGTGCGGAGGGCCTCTGGCGGGCCGGGAGCGGGACGCGGGCTGGCCGTCGCGGCGCCGTCAGGGCGCAGGGTCGGCGGGCATGTCGACACCCTAGTATCTGGCGACAGCAGCCTGGTGTCGCCGACGAAAAGAATCGCAAAGCGTCCGGCCCCGCCCGAGGAGCGGCCAAGAAAAATGCCGCTCGAGGAGCGGCATGCTTCGGGGCGGCGAGGGCGGATCAGCTCTCGGCGAGCAGCTTCTCGATCGTGCCGTGCAGCGCGGCGAAGTCGGGCTCGCCGACGAAGCGCTTGACGATCTCGCCCCGCTTGTTGATCAGGAAGGTGGTGGGCGTGAGTTGCACCTTGCCGAAGCGGCGCGCGATCTCGCCGGTGCTGTCCATCGCGACGCCGAAGGGCAGTTGGCGGGTCTCGGCATAGTTCGCGACATAGGCCGGCGGGTCATAGCTCATGGCCACCGCCAGCGTGTCGAAACCCTTGTCCTTGTACTTCTGATGCGTCGCGATGACGTTGGGCATTTCCTTGACGCAGGTGGTGCAGGACGTGGCCCAGAAGTTGACCAGCATCACCTTGCCGGACCAGGCCTGCGCGGACGCGTGCTTCGAACCGTCGAGCAGCACGTAATCCACCTGGGGGGCGGGTTCGGGCTTCAGGCCCTCGTAGGCGAGGCCGGCGCCGACACCGACGGCGGCAACCAACAACAGGAGTCCGGTCCAGCGAGGCAGCTTCATGGGGGGCGAGTGTATGCCGGTCGTCCGTGGCCCGTCACCGGGCAGGGGCTTGGGCGGGGGGGGGCCTCACAGCGCCTTGGACAGCTCGAAGAGCAGCACCGACGGCAGCGCGTCCTGCAGGTTCTGCCGCGAGATCCGCGCCATGTGGTCGGCCGTCGCGGTCGAGAGCTGCGTCTGCTGGTCGCCGTCCATCACCTCGACGAAGCTGAAGTTGGGCACCTCGCCGGTGATGTCGGCGCGCAGGCGATCGAAGTCCGCGTCGCGCAGCGACTGCTCGAAGGCGATGCCGTGCGGCAGGCCTTCCTCGCAGAACTGCAGGGCTTCGTCCATCGAGCCCACGGCGTCGATGATCAGGCCCATGTGGCGCACCGCGGCCTGGATCTCCTGCCGCAACTCGCGGCGCGGCGAGACGATCAGCAGGTGGCAGCCCGCCAGCGGCTTGGAGTTGTGCGACGGCGTCGGATCGTCGAGTTCGGGCCGGTCCGGCGGCGCGACCGGCGCGGGGCCGTGCTGCGCGCCGGGCTCGTCGCCGGCCAGGTGCGGGAACTCCAGCGTCAGCATCGTGATGCCGGCCTCGTCCTCGCGCAGCGGCAGCGCGCCGATCGTCAGCGCGGTCTGCTCGATCAGGCGCCAGGTCAGCGAGTTCAGCGATTCGGGCGGTTCGTTGATCGCCGACGAGGGCGCGCTGCCCAGGTCCAGCGAGCGGTGGGCGAAGCGGCACAGCAGCCGCGCCTTGGCGGGCCAGGGCGTCAGGTCCAGCCGCATCTCCAGCGAGGAATGCGTGTTCGTGAGCGCCCAGTCCATCACCGCGTTCAGCAGCGAGAACAGCAGCGACGCGTCGGTCATCACCTCGATCGGTTGCAGCAGCTGGCGGATCTGGATGCCGCGCGCCTGGGTCTCGCGGCTGCGCTGCGCCAGCACGCCGCGCAGCACCTGCGTCAGCGACACCTGCTCGCGCGACAGCCGCAGCCGGCCCGAGGCCAGCCGGGCCAGTTGCTGGCTGACCATCCCGGCCTCGCGGGCCTGCGCCACCGCGTCGCGCAGCGCCCGCAGGCCCTGGCGATCGATCTGGCCACTGCTGATCAAGGCGTGGATGCGCTCCAGGGCCCCGCTCAGCGGGCCGGCGATCTCGGCGCCGAGCTGCTGGACGATGTCGCCCCATTGGGAATCGCTGGGGCGCTGCACCATGTCATTGGCGGCCAGCGGCGCGGCCACGGTGGGGGGCGGGCGGGACATGCTCTCTCGTTCGGGTGGGCCGCCGGCGGCATGCCGGGGCGGGGAGGCGCCATGGTTCCGCGCGGTCCTGGGGGAGGCCATCCCGTGAGTCGGGGGCAACCGCCCCCCTGGGGGGATGCCGTGAAATGGCTCACGTTTCCCAGGGGGGCGGGGGCGGATGGCGGACGATCCGTCAGCCCTGGGCCTGGCGGTCGGCCAGCATGAGCAAGCGCTCGATGAGCGCCTCGGGCGCCGAGATCATCACCTGGTGGCCGGTCGGGATCTCGAAGCGTTCCCAGCCGGGCTGACTGCGGGCGCGCTCGCGTGCGGCCGCGATGGTGAGCAGGGCCGGCCGGTTGCAGTCGATGAAGGTGCGCGGCCGCGCCAGCCAGGCCTCCTTGTCGAAGTCCAGCGGGCTGTCGTAGACGCCGCCCGGCTGCGGGCGCTGGCAGCGCATCATCCAGTCGAAGTCCTCCGGCTTGAGCCCCATGCCGTGCGGCTCGGTCACCGGCAGGTGGCCGAATTTCGCGATCAGCTCGCGCCGCTGCGCCTGCGTCTCCGGCGTGTGGCGGCTGGACCAGGACTCGCCCGGTTCCGGCACCACCGCGTCCAGGTAGACCAGCCGCGCGATGCGGGTCGGCAACTGGTCGGCCACGCCGGTGATCACCATGCCGCTGTAGCTGTGGCCGACCAGCAGCACGTCGCTCAGTTCTTCGCACTCGATGACGGCCTTGACGTCGTCGATGTGGGTTTGCAGGCGGATGCCCTCGTGGGGCTGGTGCGCCCGCTCGCCGACGCCGCTCAGCGTCACCGGGAAGACACGATGGCCGGCCGCCCGCAGCGGCGCCAGCACCCGCTTCCACGCCCAGGCGCCCAGCCACGCGCCGTGCACCAGCACGATGTCCACGCCCCGCGGTCGATCCGCGCCGTCTCGATCGGTGCTGCTCATGCGATGACTCCTTCCTCGCGCCAGGCGGCGATGGCCTCGGGGCCGTGGCCGAGCTCGGCCAGGACCTCGTCGGTGTGTTGTCCCAGCAGCGGCGGGGGCAATCGGTAGGCCACCGGCGTGCCGGACAGCTTCATCGGGCTGGCGACGACGCGTAGCGCGTCGCTCAGCGGATGCGCCATCGGCACGACCATGCCGCGATGCCGCACCTGCGGATCCTCGAAGACCTCGGCCAGGTCGTTGATCGCGCCGCCCGGCACCTTGGCCGCTTCCATCGCGCCCAGCCAGTGCTGACGCGGGCGCGCGGCGATGCGCTCGGCCAGCAGCGGGACCAGCGCCTCGCGGTGCCGCACCCGCTGGGCGTTGGTCGCGTAGCGCGGGTCGCGGGCCAGCTCGGGCACGCCGAGCAGTTCGCAGAACTTGACGAACTGGCCGTCGTTGCCGACGGCGACGATCAGGTGGCCGTCGCTGGCCTGGAAGACCTGGTACGGCACGATGTTCTGGTGGGCATTGCCCATGCGGCGCGGCGCCTGGCCGGTGCTCAGGTAGTTCGCGCCCAGGTTGGCCAGCATCGCCACCTGCGTGTCCAGCAGCGCCATGTCGACGACCTGGCCCTCGCCGGTCGCGTCGCGGTGGCGCAGCGCGGCCAGGATCGCCACCGTCGCATACATGCCGGTGAACAGGTCGGCCACCGCCACGCCGACCTTCTGCGGTCCGCCGCCGGGCAGCGCGTCGGCCTCGCCGGTGACGCTCATCAGACCGCCCAGGCCCTGGACCGCGTAGTCGTAGCCGGCGCGGTCCCGGTAGGGGCCGGTCTGGCCGAAGCCGGTGACCGAGCAGAACACCAGCCGCGGATTGAGCGCGAGCAGCGCCGGCGCATCCAGGCCGTAGCGGGTCAGGTCGCCGACCTTGTAGTTCTCGACCACCACGTCCGCGCGCAGGGCCAGTTCGCGGATCAGCGCCTGGCCCTTGGGACTGGCGATGTCGACGCCGATCGAGCGCTTGTTGCGGTTCGCGCCCAGGTAGTACGCCGCCTCGGCGGTGTCCTGGCCGTCGCGGTCCTTCAGATAGGGGGGCCCCCATCCGCGGGTGTCGTCCCCGCCGGGATGGCCGCCTCTGGGGGGGCGTTCGACCTTGATGACGTCGGCGCCGAGGTCCGCCAGGGTCTGCGTGCACCAGGGTCCGGCCAGCACGCGGGAAAGATCCAGAACGCGCACGCCCTGCAGGGCCATGGCGGAGGGACGGGGGGAGTTCGCTTCGCTCATCGGGGCATTGTGGGGGATGCCGCCGGGGTCGCCCGCGAGGCAGGCGCCGGTCGCACGGCCGCCATAATCGCCCGATGCGACGACTGGCCCCGCTCGTTCCGATCCTGCCGCTGGTGCTGGCCGCCGGCTGCAGTCCCGCGTTGAACTGGCGCAAGGTCGATCCGGAAGGCGCGCAGGTCTCGCTGATGTTCCCCTGCAAGCCCGAACGCGAGGAACGCACCCAGCCCGGACCCGCCGGCCAGCCGGTCGTCGTGCGCTCCATGAGCTGCAAGGCCCGCGGCGGGCAGTTCTCCTTCACCTGGACCGACCTGGGCGACGCGCGCGCGACCTCCGCGGCGATGCGCCGCATGCACGACGGCATCGCCCGGCAGATGGCTCCCGGCGCCTCGGCGCCACTCGGCGTCCGCGGGATCGCCGTCGATCCCGAAGCGTTCCAGCAGGCCTTCGAGGCCCGGCCGGGCCGGCCGGCCCAGCAGGTGCGCCAGGCCGTGTTCTCCCGGGAGGGGCGCCTGTACCAGCTGCTGCTGCAGGGCGAGCGCCTGGACGCGGAAGCCTGGGACGTGTTCCTGGGGTCGGTGCAACTGCCCCTTTGAGGGGACCACCAAGGCGTCCTCCCCCGGATTGAGGATTTGTGCGGGCCCCGCCCGCGCCATGCTGCGCCGCACGATAATGCGCCCCATGTCCGGCCTGCTGCTGATCGCCCATGCTCCGCTGGCCACCGCGCTCAAGCAGGTGGCCGAGCACACGTTCCCGCACTGCGCGCTGCAGCTCAGCGTGCTGGACGTGACGCCGGAGATGAGCGCCGACGATGTCGAGTCGCTGGCGCGGGCGCTGATCAGCGCCTCCGGACATCTGCAGACCCTGGTGCTGACCGACGTCTATGGCGCCACACCGACGAATGCCGCGCTGCGCCTGCAAGGCGAGCAGGTCAAGGTGCTGACCGGCGTCAACGTGCCGATGTTGTGGCGCTCGCTGTGCTACGCCGGCGAAGGACTGGATGCGCTGCTGCAGCGCGCCAGCCAGGGCGGTACCCAGGGGATCCTGTGCGACGCGACGGCGCCGTGCTCCACCCACTCCTCGTCCCAACCTTCCTGCTCATGATCAAGTCGACCCTCACCATCAGCAACAAGCTGGGCCTGCATGCCCGTGCCTCGGCGAAGCTGACCAAACTGGCGGGGGGATTCAAGGCGGAGGTGTTCATGACCCGCAACGGCCGGCGCGTGAACGCCAAGAGCATCATGGGCGTGATGATGCTGGCCGCCGGGATCGGCGCCGAAGTGGAACTCGAGACCACGGGCGAGGACGAGCAGGCCGCGCACGAGGCGATCACCGCGCTGGTCAACGACAAGTTCGGCGAAGGCCAGTAAGGCGGCCACGTCACGAGAAAGGGCTGCCGAGGCAGCCCTTTTCATTTCTGCATGGACGGGCGTCCTCAAAGACCGCCGAGGAAGTGCTTGCGGTAGCGCGCCGGCAGGTCCGCGATGCGCATGATCATCGGCAGGTCGGCGGTGTTGAAGTCCGGATCCCAGGCGGGACGGCCCAGGATGCGCGCACCAACGCGCAGGTAACCCTTGATCAGCGGCGGCGGCTCGACGACCAGGTCCTGGCGCAGGTCGTCGACCGGCAGCGGCAGGCGGGGGCGCACCTGCCACGCGATGTCGGCCAGATGGCTGCCTTCGAGCTGGCGCCACAGGCTGGCCGCGTAGTGGCCGCCGTCGCGCATGCTGATGGAGGCGCAGCCGATCATCGTGTCCAGGTTGTTGCGGACCATGAATTCGGCCAGCGCGCCCCACAGCGCCATGATGGCGCCGCCATGGCGGTGGTCCGGATGCACGCAGGAGCGGCCCAGCTCGACCATGCGGGGGCGCAGCGAGCGCAGTCGGGTCAGGTCGAACTCCGTCTCGCTGTACAGGCCGCCGGCGCGGCGGGCCGCCTCCGGCGTCAGCACCCGGTAAGTGCCGATCACCTCGGCCGGTTGGCCGTGCTCGTCGAGCGTGCGCACGAGCAGGTGCTCGCAGAAGGGATCGAAGAGGTCGATGTCATGACCGGCGGGCGCACCGGCGGGCACGCTCAGCCGCGCGCCCATTTCGTCGACGAAGACCTGGTACCTCAGGCGCTGGGCCTGCCGGACCTCGTCCTCCGTGCGCGCCCAACCCACATGGAAGCGAGCGCGCGCAGCGTCGACAACGACGTCTTGGGAGCTGGCTGGAAGTGACCTCCGGGGCGCCTCGGCGGGGCGCAGATCGGAGAAGGGCAGGGTGGGCAGCGGCAGATCCCTCATGGCAAAGCCTCGCTGAAGTGATGCCGGGATGCTGAGCGGCGGCGGTGACGCGTCGGTGACCCTCAAGTGAACGAACCATGACAGTCGTGCCGTCGTCACGCTCGCCCGCACGGACGATTGACGCCGGGCTCACAGGGGTTTTCGCAAGTTCACCTGCGGCTCAAGAGGGCTTCGACACCCGCTGCTAAAGTCGGCGCATGAGTTTCCAGGTCTTCGGCATTCCCGTTTCCCGCGGCGTGGCGATCGGCCGAGCCGTGCTGGTCGCGTCCAGCCGCGTCGACGTCGCCCACTACTTCATTGGCGCCGCCGACGCGGAGCAGGAATATGCGCGGCTGGTCCGCGGTCGCGACGCGGTGACGCGCGAGCTGCAGGCCCTCAAGGCCGAGCTGCCGGAGGACGCGCCGCATGAGCTCGACGCGCTGCTGGATGTCCACCTGCTGCTGCTGAACGACGAGGCGCTCGTCGATGCCGCCCGCGACTGGATCGTCGACCGCCACTACAACGCCGAGTGGGCGCTGTCGGCGCAACTCGAGGTGCTGGCGCGCCAGTTCGACGAAATGGAGGACGACTACCTGCGCGAGCGCAAGGCCGACCTGGAGCAGGTGGTCGAGCGCGTGCTGGCTGCGCTCGCCACCGAGCAGGACGAGTCGCCCAGTGGCGCCTCGGCCGTGGTCGCGCGCGACTTCGCCGGCGAGGATCCCTTGCTGCTGGTAGCCGCCGACATCGCGCCGGCGGACATGATCCAGTTCAAGCGCAGCGTCTTCCAGGGCTTCATCACCGACATCGGGGGGAAGACCTCTCACACCGCCATCGTGGCTCGCAGCATGGCCATTCCCGCCGTGGTGGGAACGCGCGAGGCCTCGCGGCTGATCCGCCAGGACGATTGGGTGATCATCGACGGCGATGCCGGGACGGTCATCGTCAATCCTTCCCCCATCGTGCTGGAGGAGTACCGGTTCAGGCAGCGCCAGGCGGAGCTCGAGAACGCGCGGCTGGCCCGATTGCGCCACACGCCGGCGATCACGATGGACGGGCAGCGCATCGAGCTTCACGCCAACATCGAACTGCCGGGCGACACCGTGGCGGCGCTGGCCTCGGGCGCGACCGGCGTCGGCCTGTTCCGCAGCGAGTTCCTGTTCATGAACCGCGAGGGCGACCTGCCCAGCGAGGAAGAGCAGTTCGCTGCCTACAAGAGTGCCGTCGAGGCGATGGCCGGCCTGCCGGTGACGATCCGCACGGTGGACATCGGCGCGGACAAGCCCCTGGATCGGATGTCGGTCAATGAACTCCGCCACGAGCATGTGCTCAATCCGGCGATGGGCCTGCGAGCGATCCGCTGGAGCCTGGCGGAGCCGAGCATGTTCCGTCAGCAATTGCGGGCCATCTATCGGGCAAGCGCCTTTGGCAAGGTGAAGCTGCTGGTGCCGATGGTGGCCCACCTGGGGGAGATCCGTCAGATCCAGGAAACCATCAAGCGGGTCAAGGGCCAACTGGACGAGACCGGCCAGGCGTACGGCGAGGTGCAACTTGGCGTCATGGTGGAGGTGCCGGCGGCGGCCATCATGCTGCCGCAGTTGCTCAGGCACGTGGACTTCGTGTCCATCGGGACCAACGACCTGATCCAGTACACGCTGGCCATCGATCGCGCCGACGAGGCGGTCGCGCATCTGTATGACCCCTGGCATCCCGCGGTCCTTCACCTACTGGCCAATGCCATCGCCCAGGCTCGGGCGGCCGGCAAGGAAGTCAGCGTATGCGGCGAGATGGCGGGGGATTCGGCCTTCACCGACCTGCTGTTGGCCATGGGGCTGACTTGCTTCTCGATGCACCCTTCCCAGATCCCGTCGGTCAAACAGCGGATCCTTCGGGCGGACGTGCCGCGACTGTCGGCAGCGCTGCCGCGGATCCTGGAAAGCGATGAGCCCGCGAAAGCGGCGCTGGAGGCGCTGGCGCCGCAGTCACGGCTGCATTGACGCAGGACGGCCGGCGCTCCCTATATAGGGGTGGGGCTCGCCAAACGCGCGTCATGACGATCAGATGACGAGGGAGTTGCGCGACCGAAAAAACTCGTGCTAGACTCTCGGTCTTCGCTGCTCACGACAACGTTTTGAGCGGCGGCCTCGGAGGATATGCCGAGGTAGTCAAATGATTTGACTGGGTTTCCCGGTTTTCATTTGGCGGCGAGATTCTCGCAGTCGACGCTGAAAATAATTTCGCAGACTGCTTGACGGATTCAAAAAGAATCGTTCATAATCT
>NZ_JACHYT010000003.1:0-11375 GCF_014193085.1 Mitsuaria sp. BK041
TCCCGGTTTTCATTTGGCGGCGAGATTCTCGCAGTCGACGCTGAAAATAATTTCGCAGACTGCTTGACGGATTCAAAAAGAATCGTTCATAATCTCGCTTCTGCGCTGCTGACGACAAATCAGCGACGCGACGAAGTTGGCGAAAGCGGCTTCGATGTTCTTTAAGAATTTACAGCCGATAAGCGTGGGCGTCTGAACGAGCGACCTGAGAAGGTTAAATCTTTAGACGCTCACGGAAATGAATGAAGCTATGAAAGTAGTCTTTGTTCGATTCCGTTGAGTATTCAAGATCGAACTGTAGAGTTTGATCCTGGCTCAGATTGAACGCTGGCGGCATGCCTTACACATGCAAGTCGAACGGTAACGCGGGGCAACCTGGCGACGAGTGGCGAACGGGTGAGTAATGTATCGGAACGTGCCCAGTTGTGGGGGATAACTGCTCGAAAGAGCAGCTAATACCGCATACGACCTGAGGGTGAAAGCGGGGGATCGCAAGACCTCGCGCAGTTGGAGCGGCCGATATCAGATTAGGTAGTTGGTGGGGTAAAGGCTCACCAAGCCAACGATCTGTAGCTGGTCTGAGAGGACGACCAGCCACACTGGGACTGAGACACGGCCCAGACTCCTACGGGAGGCAGCAGTGGGGAATTTTGGACAATGGGGGCAACCCTGATCCAGCCATGCCGCGTGCGGGAAGAAGGCCTTCGGGTTGTAAACCGCTTTTGTCAGGGAAGAAAAGACTCCTGTTAATACCGGGGGTTCATGACGGTACCTGAAGAATAAGCACCGGCTAACTACGTGCCAGCAGCCGCGGTAATACGTAGGGTGCAAGCGTTAATCGGAATTACTGGGCGTAAAGCGTGCGCAGGCGGTTATGCAAGACAGATGTGAAATCCCCGGGCTCAACCTGGGAACTGCATTTGTGACTGCATGGCTAGAGTACGGCAGAGGGGGATGGAATTCCGCGTGTAGCAGTGAAATGCGTAGATATGCGGAGGAACACCGATGGCGAAGGCAATCCCCTGGGCCTGTACTGACGCTCATGCACGAAAGCGTGGGGAGCAAACAGGATTAGATACCCTGGTAGTCCACGCCCTAAACGATGTCAACTGGTTGTTGGGAGGGTTTCTTCTCAGTAACGTAGCTAACGCGTGAAGTTGACCGCCTGGGGAGTACGGCCGCAAGGTTGAAACTCAAAGGAATTGACGGGGACCCGCACAAGCGGTGGATGATGTGGTTTAATTCGATGCAACGCGAAAAACCTTACCTACCCTTGACATGCCAGGAATCTTGCAGAGATGTGAGAGTGCTCGAAAGAGAACCTGGACACAGGTGCTGCATGGCCGTCGTCAGCTCGTGTCGTGAGATGTTGGGTTAAGTCCCGCAACGAGCGCAACCCTTGTCATTAGTTGCTACGAAAGGGCACTCTAATGAGACTGCCGGTGACAAACCGGAGGAAGGTGGGGATGACGTCAGGTCATCATGGCCCTTATGGGTAGGGCTACACACGTCATACAATGGCCGGGACAGAGGGCTGCCAACCCGCGAGGGGGAGCTAATCCCAGAAACCCGGTCGTAGTCCGGATCGCAGTCTGCAACTCGACTGCGTGAAGTCGGAATCGCTAGTAATCGCGGATCAGCTTGCCGCGGTGAATACGTTCCCGGGTCTTGTACACACCGCCCGTCACACCATGGGAGCGGGTTCTGCCAGAAGTAGTTAGCCTAACCGCAAGGAGGGCGATTACCACGGCAGGGTTCGTGACTGGGGTGAAGTCGTAACAAGGTAGCCGTATCGGAAGGTGCGGCTGGATCACCTCCTTTCTAGAGAATGACGAGACCGCCAGGTGGCTTCGGTTGCTTGGGAGAGTCGAGTCCACAAATAGCGAGTTCAGCGCGCCCACACTTATCGGCTGTAGACACACAACAGTGAGTGAGAAAAACGCGTGAGCCTGGCGAGCTGGCCTTGCCGGTTGGCGCGATGCAGGGGCACGCAAGAGATGCGTGGGTCTGTAGCTCAGTCGGTTAGAGCACCGTCTTGATAAGGCGGGGGTCGCTGGTTCGAATCCAGCCAGACCCACCACGAGGATCGACAAGATCTTGGGGGATTAGCTCAGCTGGGAGAGCACCTGCTTTGCAAGCAGGGGGTCGTCGGTTCGATCCCGTCATCCTCCACCAATCACTTCACAGGGTGGCAAACCACAGCGTCAGGAATGGACGCTGTGGTTTGCCAGTCTCGACTTTGAAAGTCGGCTGTTGTTCTTTAACAATTCGTAGAGTCGAATCAGCGTTGCTGGCGGAAAGCTGGCGCTCGTAAAGGGGCGCTCGGCACCGTGCCGCCAGCGACATTTGATTGCGTCACCAGACTTCAACTCTGAAATTCAGAGAAGAAATTGAAGAACGGCGAAAACGCGTGATACTCAATGAATGCTCGAGTTGTCGAGCATCTGTCCTTGACGACATCTGCGGATGTCAAAGTTATAGGGTCAAGTGACTAAGTGCATGTGGTGGATGCCTTGGCGATTACAGGCGACGAAGGACGTGATAGCCTGCGATAAGCTTCGGGGAGCTGGCAAATAAGCTTTGATCCGGAGATTTCCGAATGGGGAAACCCACCTCGTTTAGAGGTATCGCACACTGAATACATAGGTGTGCGAGGCGAACCGGGCGAACTGAAACATCTCAGTAGCTCGAGGAAAAGACATCAACCGAGATTCCGAAAGTAGTGGCGAGCGAAATCGGAGTAGCCCTCGTGTTTTAGCAGTTGGCATATCAGAACGGAATGGAAAGTCCGGCCATAGCGGGTGATAGCCCCGTATGAGAAATGTCGATTGTGGAACTAGGCACGAATAGAGTAGGGCGGGACACGTGAAATCCTGTCTGAATATGGGGGGACCATCCTCCAAGGCTAAATACTCGTAATCGACCGATAGCGAACAAGTACCGTGAGGGAAAGGCGAAAAGAACCCCGGGAGGGGAGTGAAATAGATCCTGAAACCGCATGCATACAAAAAGTAGGAGCCCGCAAGGGTGACTGCGTACCTTTTGTATAATGGGTCAGCGACTTACATTCAGTGGCGAGGTTAACCGAATAGGGTAGCCGTAGAGAAATCGAGTCCGAATAGGGCGAATTAGTCGCTGGGTGTAGACCCGAAACCAGGTGATCTATCCATGGCCAGGATGAAGGTACCGTAACAGGTGCTGGAGGTCCGAACCGACTAGTGTTGCAAAACTAGCGGATGAGCTGTGGATAGGGGTGAAAGGCTAAACAAACCTGGAGATAGCTGGTTCTCTCCGAAAACTATTTAGGTAGTGCCTCAAGTATTACCTTCGGGGGTAGAGCACTGTTTAGGCTAGGGGGTCATGGCGACTTACCAAACCTATGCAAACTCCGAATACCGAAGAGTACAGCTTGGGAGACAGAGCACCGGGTGCTAACGTCCGGACTCAAGAGGGAAACAACCCAGACCGCCAGCTAAGGTCCCTAAAATTGGCTAAGTGGGAAACGAAGTGGGAAGGCTAAAACAGTCAGGATGTTGGCTTAGAAGCAGCCATCATTTAAAGAAAGCGTAATAGCTCACTGATCGAGTCGTCCTGCGCGGAAGATGTAACGGGGCTAAGCCAGTTACCGAAGCTGCGGATGCACAGTTTACTGTGCGTGGTAGGAGAGCGTTCTGTACGCCTGTGAAGGTGGGTCGTGAGGCCTGCTGGAGGTATCAGAAGTGCGAATGCTGACATGAGTAGCGTTAAAGGGGGTGAAAAGCCCCCTCGCCGTAAGCGCAAGGTTTCCTACGCAACGTTCATCGGCGTAGGGTGAGTCGGCCCCTAAGGCGAGGCAGAGATGCGTAGCTGATGGGAAACAGGTCAATATTCCTGTACCGATCAATAGTGCGATGTGGGGACGGAGAAGGTTAGCTCAGCCGGGTGTTGGATGTCCCGGTTCAAGCCTGTAGTCGTGCCTGGTAGGCAAATCCGCCGGGCTTAGATGAGGGGTGATAACGAGTCTGCTTGCAGACGAAGTGAGTGATACCCTGCTTCCAGGAAAAGCCACTAAGCTTCAGCTATTGACGACCGTACCGCAAACCGACACTGGTGCGCGTGATGAGTATTCTCAGGCGCTTGAGAGAACTCTGGAGAAGGAACTCGGCAAATTGACACCGTAACTTCGGAAGAAGGTGTGCCTTTAGTAGGTGAAGCCCCCGCGGGCCAAGCCCAATGAGGCCGCAGAGAATCGGTGGCTGCGACTGTTTATTAAAAACACAGCACTCTGCAAAGACGAAAGTCGACGTATAGGGTGTGACGCCTGCCCGGTGCTGGAAGATTAAATGATGGGGTGCAAGCTCTTGACTGAAGTCCCAGTAAACGGCGGCCGTAACTATAACGGTCCTAAGGTAGCGAAATTCCTTGTCGGGTAAGTTCCGACCTGCACGAATGGCGTAACGATGGCCACACTGTCTCCTCCAGAGACTCAGCGAAGTTGAAATGTTTGTGATGATGCAATCTCCCCGCGGAAAGACGGAAAGACCCCATGAACCTTTACTGTAGCTTTACATTGGACTTTGAACAGATCTGTGTAGGATAGGTGGGAGGCTTTGAAACCTGGTCGCTAGATCAGGTGGAGCCAACGTTGAAATACCACCCTGGTGTGTTTGAGGTTCTAACCTTGGCCCGTTATCCGGGTTGGGGACAGTGTATGGTGGGCAGTTTGACTGGGGCGGTCTCCTCCCAAAGTGTAACGGAGGAGTTCGAAGGTACGCTAAATACGGTCGGAAATCGTGTTGATAGTGCATTGGCATAAGCGTGCTTGACTGCGAGACTGACAAGTCGAGCAGGTACGAAAGTAGGACAAAGTGATCCGGTGGTTCTGTATGGAAGGGCCATCGCTCAACGGATAAAAGGTACTCTGGGGATAACAGGCTGATACCGCCCAAGAGTTCATATCGACGGCGGTGTTTGGCACCTCGATGTCGGCTCATCTCATCCTGGGGCTGTAGCCGGTCCCAAGGGTATGGCTGTTCGCCATTTAAAGAGGTACGTGAGCTGGGTTTAAAACGTCGTGAGACAGTTTGGTCCCTATCTTCCGTGGGCGCTGCAAGATTGAGAGAGCCTGCTCCTAGTACGAGAGGACCGGAGTGGACGCACCTCTGGTGTATCGGTTGTCACGCCAGTGGCATCGCCGAGTAGCTAAGTGCGGAAGAGATAACCGCTGAAAGCATCTAAGCGGGAAACTCGTCTCAAGATGAGTCTTGCCGGGGCCTAGAGCCCCCTGAAGGGTCGTTCAAGACCAGGACGTTGATAGGCTGGGTGTGGAAGCGCAGTAATGCGTTAAGCTAACCAGTACTAATTGCCCGTGCGGCTTGACCCTATAACTTTGACAGTCCCATCGACTTCAAAGACAGGTGTCATGCGAATAACCGTTCTTCAAGCCTGAAGACGCAATCAAATCAAAAGCTGATCTCGACTCTACCGAATTGGGCTTGTTGCCGCGTCTTCCCGACGAGCAGCAGCCAACCAGTCAAGCCTGATGACCATAGCGAGTCGGTCCCACCCCTTCCCATCCCGAACAGGACCGTGAAACGACTCAGCGCCGATGATAGTGCGGATTCCCGTGTGAAAGTAGGTCATCGTCAGGCTAATATCCGGAGACGCCCGGTCGAATGACCGGGCGTTCCTTTCTCTGCTTGCAGAGATCAGCGCTTCGCGGAGCGTTGATCTCTGAAGGCGAGACGACGTCCAAGCCATCATGAAGATGATCGCGAAAGACGCTTGACAAGTTCAAACGAACTCGTTTATAGTCTCACCTCTGCGCTGCTGACGACAAATCAGCGACGCGACGAAGTTGGCGAAAGCGGCTTCGATGTTCTTTAAGAATTTACAGCCGATAAGCGTGGGCGTCTGAACGAGCGACCTGAGAAGGTTAAATCTTTAGACGCTCACGGAAATGAATGAAGCTATGAAAGTAGTCTTTGTTCGATTCCGTTGAGTATTCAAGATCGAACTGTAGAGTTTGATCCTGGCTCAGATTGAACGCTGGCGGCATGCCTTACACATGCAAGTCGAACGGTAACGCGGGGCAACCTGGCGACGAGTGGCGAACGGGTGAGTAATGTATCGGAACGTGCCCAGTTGTGGGGGATAACTGCTCGAAAGAGCAGCTAATACCGCATACGACCTGAGGGTGAAAGCGGGGGATCGCAAGACCTCGCGCAGTTGGAGCGGCCGATATCAGATTAGGTAGTTGGTGGGGTAAAGGCTCACCAAGCCAACGATCTGTAGCTGGTCTGAGAGGACGACCAGCCACACTGGGACTGAGACACGGCCCAGACTCCTACGGGAGGCAGCAGTGGGGAATTTTGGACAATGGGGGCAACCCTGATCCAGCCATGCCGCGTGCGGGAAGAAGGCCTTCGGGTTGTAAACCGCTTTTGTCAGGGAAGAAAAGACTCCTGTTAATACCGGGGGTTCATGACGGTACCTGAAGAATAAGCACCGGCTAACTACGTGCCAGCAGCCGCGGTAATACGTAGGGTGCAAGCGTTAATCGGAATTACTGGGCGTAAAGCGTGCGCAGGCGGTTATGCAAGACAGATGTGAAATCCCCGGGCTCAACCTGGGAACTGCATTTGTGACTGCATGGCTAGAGTACGGCAGAGGGGGATGGAATTCCGCGTGTAGCAGTGAAATGCGTAGATATGCGGAGGAACACCGATGGCGAAGGCAATCCCCTGGGCCTGTACTGACGCTCATGCACGAAAGCGTGGGGAGCAAACAGGATTAGATACCCTGGTAGTCCACGCCCTAAACGATGTCAACTGGTTGTTGGGAGGGTTTCTTCTCAGTAACGTAGCTAACGCGTGAAGTTGACCGCCTGGGGAGTACGGCCGCAAGGTTGAAACTCAAAGGAATTGACGGGGACCCGCACAAGCGGTGGATGATGTGGTTTAATTCGATGCAACGCGAAAAACCTTACCTACCCTTGACATGCCAGGAATCTTGCAGAGATGTGAGAGTGCTCGAAAGAGAACCTGGACACAGGTGCTGCATGGCCGTCGTCAGCTCGTGTCGTGAGATGTTGGGTTAAGTCCCGCAACGAGCGCAACCCTTGTCATTAGTTGCTACGAAAGGGCACTCTAATGAGACTGCCGGTGACAAACCGGAGGAAGGTGGGGATGACGTCAGGTCATCATGGCCCTTATGGGTAGGGCTACACACGTCATACAATGGCCGGGACAGAGGGCTGCCAACCCGCGAGGGGGAGCTAATCCCAGAAACCCGGTCGTAGTCCGGATCGCAGTCTGCAACTCGACTGCGTGAAGTCGGAATCGCTAGTAATCGCGGATCAGCTTGCCGCGGTGAATACGTTCCCGGGTCTTGTACACACCGCCCGTCACACCATGGGAGCGGGTTCTGCCAGAAGTAGTTAGCCTAACCGCAAGGAGGGCGATTACCACGGCAGGGTTCGTGACTGGGGTGAAGTCGTAACAAGGTAGCCGTATCGGAAGGTGCGGCTGGATCACCTCCTTTCTAGAGAATGACGAGACCGCCAGGTGGCTTCGGTTGCTTGGGAGAGTCGAGTCCACAAATAGCGAGTTCAGCGCGCCCACACTTATCGGCTGTAGACACACAACAGTGAGTGAGAAAAACGCGTGAGCCTGGCGAGCTGGCCTTGCCGGTTGGCGCGATGCAGGGGCACGCAAGAGATGCGTGGGTCTGTAGCTCAGTCGGTTAGAGCACCGTCTTGATAAGGCGGGGGTCGCTGGTTCGAATCCAGCCAGACCCACCACGAGGATCGACAAGATCTTGGGGGATTAGCTCAGCTGGGAGAGCACCTGCTTTGCAAGCAGGGGGTCGTCGGTTCGATCCCGTCATCCTCCACCAATCACTTCACAGGGTGGCAAACCACAGCGTCAGGAATGGACGCTGTGGTTTGCCAGTCTCGACTTTGAAAGTCGGCTGTTGTTCTTTAACAATTCGTAGAGTCGAATCAGCGTTGCTGGCGGAAAGCTGGCGCTCGTAAAGGGGCGCTCGGCACCGTGCCGCCAGCGACATTTGATTGCGTCACCAGACTTCAACTCTGAAATTCAGAGAAGAAATTGAAGAACGGCGAAAACGCGTGATACTCAATGAATGCTCGAGTTGTCGAGCATCTGTCCTTGACGACATCTGCGGATGTCAAAGTTATAGGGTCAAGTGACTAAGTGCATGTGGTGGATGCCTTGGCGATTACAGGCGACGAAGGACGTGATAGCCTGCGATAAGCTTCGGGGAGCTGGCAAATAAGCTTTGATCCGGAGATTTCCGAATGGGGAAACCCACCTCGTTTAGAGGTATCGCACACTGAATACATAGGTGTGCGAGGCGAACCGGGCGAACTGAAACATCTCAGTAGCTCGAGGAAAAGACATCAACCGAGATTCCGAAAGTAGTGGCGAGCGAAATCGGAGTAGCCCTCGTGTTTTAGCAGTTGGCATATCAGAACGGAATGGAAAGTCCGGCCATAGCGGGTGATAGCCCCGTATGAGAAATGTCGATTGTGGAACTAGGCACGAATAGAGTAGGGCGGGACACGTGAAATCCTGTCTGAATATGGGGGGACCATCCTCCAAGGCTAAATACTCGTAATCGACCGATAGCGAACAAGTACCGTGAGGGAAAGGCGAAAAGAACCCCGGGAGGGGAGTGAAATAGATCCTGAAACCGCATGCATACAAAAAGTAGGAGCCCGCAAGGGTGACTGCGTACCTTTTGTATAATGGGTCAGCGACTTACATTCAGTGGCGAGGTTAACCGAATAGGGTAGCCGTAGAGAAATCGAGTCCGAATAGGGCGAATTAGTCGCTGGGTGTAGACCCGAAACCAGGTGATCTATCCATGGCCAGGATGAAGGTACCGTAACAGGTGCTGGAGGTCCGAACCGACTAGTGTTGCAAAACTAGCGGATGAGCTGTGGATAGGGGTGAAAGGCTAAACAAACCTGGAGATAGCTGGTTCTCTCCGAAAACTATTTAGGTAGTGCCTCAAGTATTACCTTCGGGGGTAGAGCACTGTTTAGGCTAGGGGGTCATGGCGACTTACCAAACCTATGCAAACTCCGAATACCGAAGAGTACAGCTTGGGAGACAGAGCACCGGGTGCTAACGTCCGGACTCAAGAGGGAAACAACCCAGACCGCCAGCTAAGGTCCCTAAAATTGGCTAAGTGGGAAACGAAGTGGGAAGGCTAAAACAGTCAGGATGTTGGCTTAGAAGCAGCCATCATTTAAAGAAAGCGTAATAGCTCACTGATCGAGTCGTCCTGCGCGGAAGATGTAACGGGGCTAAGCCAGTTACCGAAGCTGCGGATGCACAGTTTACTGTGCGTGGTAGGAGAGCGTTCTGTACGCCTGTGAAGGTGGGTCGTGAGGCCTGCTGGAGGTATCAGAAGTGCGAATGCTGACATGAGTAGCGTTAAAGGGGGTGAAAAGCCCCCTCGCCGTAAGCGCAAGGTTTCCTACGCAACGTTCATCGGCGTAGGGTGAGTCGGCCCCTAAGGCGAGGCAGAGATGCGTAGCTGATGGGAAACAGGTCAATATTCCTGTACCGATCAATAGTGCGATGTGGGGACGGAGAAGGTTAGCTCAGCCGGGTGTTGGATGTCCCGGTTCAAGCCTGTAGTCGTGCCTGGTAGGCAAATCCGCCGGGCTTAGATGAGGGGTGATAACGAGTCTGCTTGCAGACGAAGTGAGTGATACCCTGCTTCCAGGAAAAGCCACTAAGCTTCAGCTATTGACGACCGTACCGCAAACCGACACTGGTGCGCGTGATGAGTATTCTCAGGCGCTTGAGAGAACTCTGGAGAAGGAACTCGGCAAATTGACACCGTAACTTCGGAAGAAGGTGTGCCTTTAGTAGGTGAAGCCCCCGCGGGCCAAGCCCAATGAGGCCGCAGAGAATCGGTGGCTGCGACTGTTTATTAAAAACACAGCACTCTGCAAAGACGAAAGTCGACGTATAGGGTGTGACGCCTGCCCGGTGCTGGAAGATTAAATGATGGGGTGCAAGCTCTTGACTGAAGTCCCAGTAAACGGCGGCCGTAACTATAACGGTCCTAAGGTAGCGAAATTCCTTGTCGGGTAAGTTCCGACCTGCACGAATGGCGTAACGATGGCCACACTGTCTCCTCCAGAGACTCAGCGAAGTTGAAATGTTTGTGATGATGCAATCTCCCCGCGGAAAGACGGAAAGACCCCATGAACCTTTACTGTAGCTTTACATTGGACTTTGAACAGATCTGTGTAGGATAGGTGGGAGGCTTTGAAACCTGGTCGCTAGATCAGGTGGAGCCAACGTTGAAATACCACCCTGGTGTGTTTGAGGTTCTAACCTTGGCCCGTTATCCGGGTTGGGGACAGTGTATGGTGGGCAGTTTGACTGGGGCGGTCTCCTCCCAAAGTGTAACGGAGGAGTTCGAAGGTACGCTAAATACGGTCGGAAATCGTGTTGATAGTGCATTGGCATAAGCGTGCTTGACTGCGAGACTGACAAGTCGAGCAGGTACGAAAGTAGGACAAAGTGATCCGGTGGTTCTGTATGGAAGGGCCATCGCTCAACGGATAAAAGGTACTCTGGGGATAACAGGCTGATACCGCCCAAGAGTTCATATCGACGGCGGTGTTTGGCACCTCGATGTCGGCTCATCTCATCCTGGGGCTGTAGCCGGTCCCAAGGGTATGGCTGTTCGCCATTTAAAGAGGTACGTGAGCTGGGTTTAAAACGTCGTGAGACAGTTTGGTCCCTATCTTCCGTGGGCGCTGCAAGATTGAGAGAGCCTGCTCCTAGTACGAGAGGACCGGAGTGGACGCACCTCTGGTGTATCGGTTGTCACGCCAGTGGCATCGCCGAGTAGCTAAGTGCGGAAGAGATAACCGCTGAAAGCATCTAAGCGGGAAACTCGTCTCAAGATGAGTCTTGCCGGGGCCTAGAGCCCCCTGAAGGGTCGTTCAAGACCAGGACGTTGATAGGCTGGGTGTGGAAGCGCAGTAATGCGTTAAGCTAACCAGTACTAATTGCCCGTGCGGCTTGACCCTATAACTTTGACAGTCCCATCGACGTCAAAGACAGGTGTCATGCGAATAACCGTTCTTCAAGCCTGAAGACGCAATCAAATCAAAAGCTGATCTCGACTCTACCGAATTGGGCTTGTTGCCGCGTCTCCCGACGAGCAGCAGCCAACCAGTCAAGCCTGATGACCATAGCGAGTCGGTCCCACCCCTTCCCATCCCGAACAGGACCGTGAAACGACTCAGCGCCGATGATAGTGCGGATTCCCGTGTGAAAGTAGGTCATCGTCAGGCTAATATCCGGCAAACCCCTCGATTGGAAACAGTCGAGGGGTTTTGC